>NZ_CP187146.1:0-3375170 GCF_049603855.1 Haloarcula salina
CGTAGTTCCCGAGGATGGGTTCGGTGAGGACCGCGGCGATGTCGTCGCCGTGCTCTTCGAACACCTCGCGGGCGGCGTCCTCGTCGTTGAACGGGACCGTCAGCGTGTGTTCGGCGAAGCTCTCGGGGATGCCGGGGCTGGAGGGAGCCGTGTGGTCGCCCTCGCCCTCGACCAGCGTCGACTCCTGTGCGCCGTGGTAGCCGCTCTGCATCACCACGATCTTGTCGCGGCCGGTGTAGCCCCGCGCCAGTCGGACCGCCGAGACCGTCGCCTCGGTCCCGCTGTTGACGAACCGGACCATCTCGACGCTCGGAACGTGCCGGGTGACGAACTCCGCCAGTTCGACCTCGACCTCGGTGGGCGCGCCGTACATCGGCCCCTCGGCGGCGCGCTGCTGGACCGCCGCCTGCACCTGCTCGGGCATGTCGTGGCCCAGCAGGAGCGGCCCGTAGCCCATCACGAAGTCGATGTAGCGGTTGCCGTCGGCGTCGACGACGTGGCCGCCGTCGCCCTTCTCGATGAAGAACGGGAACGGCCGGACCGCACGGACCGAGGAGTTGACGCCGCCCGGCATCACTGACAGGGCGCGGTCGTACAGCGCTCGCGACTGCTCGTGGTTCATACGCGGGCGTTCGACTGCTGCCAGAAAGAAACTGTTGTTAGCCGTCTGTTCGATTTCGCCGAGCGCACCCGGTGCCAGCGAGGCCGGATGAACGGATGTCCGAATTCTCTCGGAAAGAAAAGATTTCGTAAAGAGTTACTGTTTTACATTGCGTGTTCATCTACATAGCCAACAGAATGTTAGCCGAATGTGCTGAAATATCATGTATGGGTGGACGGACGGGCGTCTTTGGGGCGCGTGATTCGCTGTGAGCGACTGGGTCCCGACCACCTGCATGCGCTGTGCCGTCGGCTGCGGGCACATGCATCGGGCCGCGGACGTCGGGTACGGCATCGACACGGCCCGCGGCGACGCGGCCCACCCGGTCAGTCAGGGGCTGGCGTGTTCGCGCGGCATCAGCGAGAGCCAGGACCCCGACGGCGAGTGGCTCTCGCGCCCGATGGTCCGCAGCGACGGCGAACTCCGCCAGACGACCTGGGACGTGGCGCTGGCCCGCGCCGTCGAGGGCCTCCAGGCCGTCCACTCGCGCGACCCGGATTCCGTGGCGATTCTCGGGAGCGGGCAGCAGACCAACGAGGCCGCCTACGCGCTCGGCAAACTCGCCCGCGGCGGCTTCGGCACGCGCAACTACGACGCGAACACGACGCTGTGCATGGCCAGCGCCGTCACCGCGTACTACCAGGCGTTCGGCAGCGACGCGCCGCCGTGTACCTACGCCGACATCGGCGAGGCCGACCGCCACGTCATCTGGGGCGCGAACCCAGCCGTGGCCCACCCCGTGATGTTCCGCTGGATCAGACAGGCCGCCGACGAGGACGACGTGGAGATCGTCGTCGTCGACCCCGTGCGGAGCGAGACCGCCGAGAACTCCGAGCACCACGTCGCACCCGACCCCGGCAAGGACCTCGCGCTCTCCCGGGCCGTCCTCGCGCGGCTGGTCGAGACTGAACGGGTCGACCGCGAGTTCGTCGCCGAGGCGACCGAGGGCTTCGAGGACCTCCTCGCCTCGCTGCCGGACGCCGAGGCGGCGGCCGCCGACGCCGGCGTCGAGCTGGCGGACGTGGATCTGCTGGCCGACGCGCTCGACCAGCGGGCGCTCGTCTACTGGGGCATGGGCGTCAATCAGCACGTCCAGGGGACCGAGATTGCACGCTCGCTCATCGACCTGACGCTCGCCACGGGGAACCTCCGGCCCGGAGGCGGCCCGTTCTCGCTGACCGGCCAGGCCAACTCCATGGGGACGCGCATCTGCTCCTCGAAGGGCTCCTGGCCCGGCCAGCGCGCCTTCGAGGACCCCGACCACCGCCGCGTCGTCGCCGACCACTGGGACGTGCCGGTCGACCGCCTGCCGGACGACCCCGGTCCCGGCCCCGTCGGGATGCTCGAAGACGGCCCCGCGGCCGTCTGGACGGTGGCGACGAACCCCGTCGCCGGAATGCCGGAGGCCGAGAGCGTCCGCGAGACGCTCGAAGACGCCTTCGTCGTCGCCCAGGACGCCTTCCACACCGAGACGACCGAGGTCGCCGACGTGGTGTTGCCCGCGGCGACCTGGGGCGAGAGCGAGGGCACGACGACGAACATGGAGCGAACCATCTCCCGGGTGCGGGCGGCGACCGACGTGCCGAGCGGCGTCAAGCAGGACATCGACATCATCGCCACCATCGGCTCGCGGCTGTTCCCCGGCCTGTTCCACGACGACACGTCTCCCGACCCGGAGGCGATCTTCGAGGAGTTCACGGCGCTGACCGCGGGTACCGTCGCCGACTGCTCGGGCATCACCTACGACCGCCTCGACGACGTGCACGCGGTCAGGTGGCCCGCGCCCGACGAGGACAGCGCCGGCGGCTACCGCTACTACGAGCGCGAGGACGAGTCGTGGTCCTTCCCCACCGGGACCGGCCGCGCGCAGTTCTCGACCGGCCGGCAGGGAGCGCTCCCCGAGCCGACCGACGACGAGTACCCGCTGACCCTCACCACCGCCCGCGAGGCCGACGGCTACAACACCGGCGTCCGCTCGCGCGGCGGCGAGGCCGGGCCGCTCGTGGCGCGCATCCACCCGGAGACGGTCGACGAACACAGCGGCCTCGTCGTCGACGACCGCCTCACCGTCGCGACCAGACGTGGCTCCGCGACCGTCGAGATCGACCGCGACGAGGGCGTCCCGCGCGGCATGGTCTGGCTGCCGATCCACCACCCGGCGACGAACCGCTTGACCCTCTCCGACCGGGATCCCCAGTCGAACGAACCGCACTTCAAGCAGTGCGCCGCCCGCCTCGTCGCCGCGGAGGCCGAACTGCCGCCGGCCGCGGCCGACTGACAGTTCGGGATCACTCTTCTCTGACAAACGGCTCGATTTCACCGGTCGCCGACCGAGCGAATCGCACAGAACAGCCGAGCCCGCGCCTCAGTCGCTCCCGAGCGTGCCGGTTCGCGGGAGTCCGTTGCGGGTCACCGTCGAGGAGGTGTCGGGCGTCGCCAGCCTGACGGCGCACTGTTTGTAGTTCGGTTCGTTGGACTCGGGGTCGACGGCCGGAAGCGTCAGTTCGTTGACGGCCGTGTTGTGGATGTCCATCCAGAGAGTCCCCGGCGGGACGGCGTCGTCCGGCGCGAGATCGACGGTCACGCTGCCGCGCCGTGACTCGACGACGGTCCGGCCGCGGTCGAACAGTTGGACGTACTGGCCGGCCGTCTCGGGGTGGATGCGGGCCGTCGGGACGTCGTCGTTCGCCCCCTCCGCTCTGACGTCGGTGTTGTACGCCTCGGCGCGCCGCCCGGTCGTCAGCGTCAGCGGATAGGTCGCGTCCGTCGGTTCCGGGAGCCCCTGGTACGTCGGCACCGTGAACTGCGCGCGCTCGGAATCCGTCGGGAACGACCACGTCGCGCCGTCGTCCGTGTCTGGCTGGTAGTACCGATACCCGCCTTCGGTGGACTCGTCCGGCGCGGGCCACCTGACGGCCAGTTCCGCATCGAGGCGGTCGTAGGTGATGCCCGAGCAGTCGGCGGCGGTGCCCTCGGTCAGCGCCGCGAACTCGTCGAAGACGGTCTCCGGATCGATGGGCGGATCGTCGAAGAGCGTCTCGTCGAGGCGGTTCCCGATCGCGGCGATGATGTCTATGTCCCGCCAAACGGTGTCGATCGTGTCGCTCACCGCGGTGACCTTGGAGACGCGCCGTTCCATGTTCATCGTCGTCCCCTCGCTCTCGCCCCACGTCGCCGCGGGCAACACCACGTCGGCGTACTCGACGGTCTCCGACCGGAACGCGTCCTGCACGACGAGGAAGATGTCGTCGAGCGACCGCCTGACGTTCGTGGCGTCGGGCATCCCGACGACGGGGTTCGTCGCCACCGTCCAGCAGGCGTCGATGTGGCCGCGGTTGATCTCGTCGACGATTCCGACCGGGCCCGGACCGGGTGAATCGGGAAGCCGACCCAGCGGCACGTCCCAGTGGTCGGCGACTGTCGCCCGGTGGTCGTCGTCGGTGAACGGGCGGTGCCCGGGCCAGGCCTCCTTCGAGGAGACGACGCGAGCGCCCATCGAGTTGGCCTGGCCGGTCAGCGAGAACGGGCCGCTTCCGGGCCCCATGTTCCCCGACGCCAGGCACAGATTGATGAGCGAGCGCGCGGCGTCGGTGCCGTTCGTGCTCTGGTTGACGCCCATCCCCCAGTAGACGAGCGTCCGGGCTTCGAAGGCGTCGGCCAGCGCGTCGACGGCCTCGACGGAGACACCGGCGGTGTCCGCGGCGCGCTCGACCGCCGGGAGCGAGTCGACGAGGGCTTCGTAGCCGTCGGTGTAGCCGTCGACGAACTCGCGGTCGACCCGTCCGGTCTCGACCAGCCGCGCGAGGACGGCGCGTGCGAGTTCCACGTCCGTCCCGGCGTCGAGCTGGACGCACAGGTCGGCGTCGGCGGCCGTCTCGCTCCGCACGGGGTCGACGACGACGAGACGGCTGTCCGGTTCGCTCGCACTGTCGAGGATCCAGCGATAGAGGACTGGATGGGCCGCGGCCGGGTTCGCGCCCCAGACGACGTGGGTCTCCGCCTTCGGGATGTCGTCGTAGGTACACGGCGGCGCGTCGCTCCCGAAGGCGTCGTAGTAGGCTTTCACGGCCGAGGACATGCACAGCGTCGTGTTGGCGTCGAAGTGCTCGGTGCCGATGCCGGCGCGAGCGACCTTCCCGAGCGCGTAAGCGGCCTCGTTGGTCTGCTGGCCGCTCCCGAGGACCGCGATCCGGTTCGGGTCCTCCGCGATCGTCTGGATGAACTCCGAGGCGACGATGCCGAGCGCCGTCTTCCAGGACGTCGGCTTGAGCGTGTCCCCGCGCCGGACAAGCGGCTCCGTGAGCCACTCACCGTTCGGGTTCTCGGTCTCTCTAATTCCGCGCTCGCAGGCGAGTCCGTTCGAGACGGGGTGGTTCCGGTTCCCGCGAACCGTGTCGATTCCGTACCCCTCGTCGACGCCGCGCTGTTGCTGTCCACAGCCGACGGCACACCGCATACAGGTGGTTGGCTTCCAGTAAGTCATCTGGTGGGACAGTTCACGGTCGGTTCGTCGCGCTGGTTTCGGGTAACGAAGCGCGTCCGGTCGCCGGCCGGCGGATGCCGGACCAGATCGCGCGGACGCGAGTCGTTCCGTCGTTCGTCTCTCATTGTCGTGATATACGGCTGAGCATCTCGTGTTCGTTCACGATATTGCCCTGTATATTGCGGATATTCATGCGACCAACCGAATAACACTTTCGTTGAAAGAAAATTTTGGAAAAACTGTGACGAATGTTCACACACGCTCGATCTTCGTGCCGGCGGCTCTTTCCCGGTCGAAGCCCGACAGAACGGTCTGGTCGACCCCGGCTACATCCCGGAATCGGTGCCGATGGGGCGTCTCAAGAACTCTGTCGCCGATTCCCTGCTCTTTCCTCCGAGCTAGACGACCATCCAGTCATGATCTCTGACTTTCGGTTGACGATTCTACACTCGAATCCGCGACTTCGTTGACGTTCGTAAGAATCTCTCGCCCGGGTCGGACAGAAACGGGGTGATTGTCGGGATGTCTGAATAGAGCTAGAATATTCCGATTTTGTAAACGAACATCGTTATAATACTCCGTTCGATAGCATATACTGAATCAATGTGCTCGAACGTAGTGGAAATTCGGCGTAAAGATAACAAATTACAACAACAGATCGGTCGCGATGGACGTTCGACGACGGTCACGGGGGTGTCCCGATGGGACTGATCAAGATGACGAAGTACCGGACGCTGGTGCTCGCGACGATCGGGTTCAACTTCTCGTTTCTCATCTGGTTCTCGTTCGCGCCGTTCACGGGCCCGATCGCCGACGAGTTCGGACTGACGACGGCCGAGATCGGCATCCTCGCCAGTTCGGCGATCTGGATGGCCCCGTTCGGCCGGATGCTGACCGGCTGGCTCTCCGATAAGTTCGGCGCGCCGGCCATCTTCGCCATCGTGCTGGCGTACGTCGGCGTGTTCTCGATGGCGAGCGCGTTCGCACAGGACTACTCCCTGTTCTTCGTGACGCGGCTCATCGTCGCGACGGCGGGCATCACGTTCGTCATCGGCATCCAGCACGTCGCCGAGTGGTTCGAAGAGGAGAACCTCGGACTGGCCGAGGGCATCTACGCCGGCGTCGGCAACGCCGGCGCGGCGGGCGGGGCGCTCATCCTCCCGCGCGTCTTCGGCACGGGCTGGAGCGGGCCGCTGTTCGCCACGAGCTGGCGGGCCGCCTTCTTCTACACCGGCATCGTCTCCATCGTCCTCGCCGTCGCGTACTACACGCTCGGCGAGGCCGCAAAGAGCGAGGAGAAGCGCCAGGCCACCAAGGACAACGCGAGCTTCAAGGACTGGCTCCACACGGCGACGCGCTACGGGACCGTCGTCCTCGCGCTCGCGTACGTGATGTCGTTCGGCCTCGAACTCTCGATGAATGGCTGGCTCGCCACCTACTACCGCGAGGCGTTCAATCAGGACAACCTCGTCGTCGCGAGTACGTTCGCCGCGACGTTCTCCGTCGCCGCCGGCCTCCTGCGCCCCATCGGCGGCTACGTCAGCGACGTGCTGGCCCGCAAGGAGAAGGACATCCTGCCGTTCTTCGAGGGCCGCTACCGCGAGCAGTGGACGTTCGTCACGCTGTGTTTCATCGTCGTGACGATGTTCGCGATGACGCTCGCGGGGCTCTCGGGCGTGCTGATGAACGCCGTCGTCATCGGCTTCCTCGTCGGCACGGCCTGTGCCTTCGCCGAGGGCTCCATCTTCGCGATGGTCCCCTCGATGTTCCCCAACAGCTCCGGCGCGGTCGCGGGTGTCGTCGGCGGCGTCGGAACGGTCGGCGGGATCATCTACCCGCTGATCTACTCCGCCCCGTGGCTGGCGAACCTCCACCTCGGCTACTCCATCGTCGCGGCGTCGATGATCCCCATCGTGCTGCTCTCGGCGTGGGTGTTCCAGCCCGAGATCGCGCGGGTCGCCAACACCGCCGGATTCGTCGGCGGGTCGAGCAGTACGGAGACGGTTCCGTCCGGGGACGACTGATGCGCTCGGCCGTGGTCCTCGCCGGCGGGCACGGCGCTCGCTTCGGCGACGCGGACGAGGCGACAGCCGACCTCGACGGCGAGCCGATGATCCGCCACGTCGTCGCCGGGGTCAGCGACGCCGTCGACGAGGTGGTCGTCAACTGCCGCGACGATCAGCGAGCGGCCATCGAGGCGGCGCTGTCCGGGCTGGACACGCGGTTTGCGTTCGACCCCGTTCCCGACGGGGGACCGGTCGCGGGGATCCGAACCGGCTGTCGGGTCGCGCGCGGCGAGTGGACGTTCGTCACGCCCTGCGACCGACCGTTCGTCCCCACCGCGCTTCCCCAGCAGTTGTTCGAGGCCGCAGACGGTGACGGCGCGGTCCCCCTCGTCGGCGGCAGGCCACGCCCGCTCTCGGCCGTGTACGACACCGCGGCGGCAATCGAGGCGTGCGAGACGACGATCGGACTCGGATCGCCGGCCGTCTCTGACTTCGTCGCACGGCTCTCACCGACCACCGTCGCGGACCCGGTCCCCGAACACGCGTTCGACGAGTTCGACACACCGGCCGCGCCCCGCGTCGCTCGGGACCGCTCTGCGTAACAGTCGATGCAGTCACTACATCCTCTCGCTGTCTGTCGGTTTTCACGCTGTTCCAGTCCGAACAGCGCCGCCGCCAGCACCGTCGAACCACTTCTGGACACTCGTCCGTCGGAGCCGGCCTCATCGTTCGTTCGTCAAACGGCCCGCTTTATCACCGCCGTCTCGGACCGCTTCTTGACGGTCGTTCGCTAACCCGCCCGCTATATCGACTTTGTCAACGAATAGGGTTTTACCACTCCAAATAAAACGTTAGAGCGTAAATTAGCGGACATTCGAACATATATGTGTGATAAAATAGTACATGCTTTCGAAACGGGAGGGCGCTGACCATGCCACACAAGAAAGAAGCGATCAAAGGAGAACTGTACGGCGACGCGGTCCGAGAGAAGCTCGAAGAGTTCGCCGAGCAGGGCTGGGAGTCGATCCCCGAGGACGAGCGCGAGGAGTGGTTCTCGCGGTTCAAGTTCTGGGGCGTGTTCCACCACCGCGGCGGCCAGGAGTCGTACTTCATGATGCGGCTGACGAACTGCGGCGGGATCCTCGAACCCGACCAGCTCCGGGCCATCGGCGAAGTGGCGCGCGACTACGCCAAGGGACCGGCCGAGAACCCCGAGTTCGGCAACGGCTGGATCGACCTCACGACGCGCCAGTCCATCCAGCTCCACTGGCTCAAGCTCGAGGACATCCCTGAAATCTGGGAGAAACTGGAAGCGGTCGGCGTCTCCTCGCGCTCGGCGGGCGGTGACACGATGCGAAACATCTCCGGCTGTCCGGTCGCCGGTAAGGCCGAGGAGTACGTCGCGTCCCGTCCAATCCTCGACGAGATTCAGGAGACCATCCGGGAGGACGACGACCTCTGTAACATGCCCCGGAAGTTCAACATCTCGGTGACGGGGTGTCGCCAGGGCTGCGCCCAGGACAGCATCAACGACATCGGGCTGGAGCCCGCTCACAAGTTCATCGACGGGGAGGAAATCGAGGGCTTCAACGTCCGCGTCGGCGGCGGTCTCGGCGGGCGCGAACCCCGCGAGGCACGCCCGCTCGACCTGTTCGTCCGCCCGGAACACGCCGTCGAGACCGTGCGCGCGTTCGTCGAGTACTACCACGAGGCGGGCAACCGCCAGAACCGCTCGAAGAACCGCGCGCGCTTCTTCGTCGACGAGCACGGGACCGACGCGATCCGTGACGAACTCGACGAGCGCCTCGACTTCGAGTTCGAGTCCGCCGGGACCGACTTCCGCGGCGAGTACACCTACAACGCCGGCAAGCGCTCCGGTCACGGCGCCCACGATCACGTCGGCGTCTACGACCAGAAAGACGGCAAGAACTACGTCGGTCTCTCGGTCCCCGTCGGTCGGCTGTCCGCCGAGGACGCCATCGAACTCGCGGACCTGGCCGACAGATACGGCTCCGGCGAGGTGCGCCTGACCCGCCGGCAGAACCCGCTCATCATGGACGTGCCGGACGCCCAGCTCGACGCCCTGCTCGGCGAGTCGCTGCTCGAGAAGCACTCGCCCGAACCCAACCCCTTCGTCCAGGGCGCGATGGCCTGTACCGGGACGGAGTTCTGCTCGCTGGCGCTCACCGAGACGAAGGCGCGGATGGCGCGCCTGCTCCGCTGGCTCGGCGACAACGTCGACGTGCCCGACGACGTAGACCGCATCAAGATGCACTTCTCGGGCTGTACGGCCGACTGCGGACAGGCGATGACCGCGGACATCGGCCTCCAGGGGATGCGCGCCCGCAAGGACGGCCAGATGGTGGAAGCCGTCGACGTGGGCGTCGGCGGCGGCATCGGCGAGAACCCGGCGTTCATCGAGTGGGTCCGCCAGCGCGTGCCCGCCGACGAGGCGCCCGGCATGATCAAGAACATCGTCGAGGCCTACGCCGCGCTGCGCTCGGAGGGTCAGACCTTCCGCGAGTGGGTCGACGCCACCGGCCACGAGACCATCGTGGAACTGGCCGAGCCCCACGAGGTCGAGGGGTACGAGGACCCCTGTCTGGCCGACGGCAAGCAGTCGTGGTACCCCTTCGACGACGGCGAGAGCCCGGCCCCGACGGACGGCGAAGGCCAGCCCATCTCGGCGGACGACTGACCATGCCGGACCAGGACGAACGCGACGCGGCCGACGCACCGACCCCGACGGAATCGGCGGTTCAGGGGGTGTCCTACGACGCCGCGCCGGAACTGCTCGAGTGACGCGGTCGCCGGCACCGAACCGCCGGCCACTGGCGTCGGACCGCTCGTGCCGCTGACGGCGCACGCGCCCGGACGCCGCCTCTGACAGACGGTGGGGCACCGCTCGTGTCCACTCCGCTCCACCGGTTTTCGCCGTCCGTTTCCACCGAGCGGCCGCGCCGCTCGTTCTCCGTTCCGGCGTGTGGTCACTGTCCGTTCTGAAAACACTGGCCACCGGCTGTTCGACCGGTCGTCGCGTGCGCCCTCAGTCGCCGTAGTCGCCGAGGTCGCACTCCGCGGCCGGGCCGCTGTCGCACTCGTAACCGACCGCTTTCGTCGTCCGCAGGAGCTTGTAGTACCGCCCCTTCGACTGCTCGGACTCGGCGAGCCCCTCGACGACCGGGACGCCGCGCTGGGCCTGGTGGTCGCAGGCCCGCATCGTCTGTTCGCCCATCCCGACCGAGTACGTGTGGTCCTCCAGTTCGCGGATGACGTCCGGCGGGTAGAACGTTCCCGCGCGCTCGACGGCGGCCGCGTACTGGAGCGTCTGGGCGTACGCGAGGTGTGCGACCCCGGAGGGGAACTGCTCGGTCCCGTACTCCGAGGTAAAGGCGTTCTTGAACGCGTTCGAGAGGTCCGAAGCGATGCTGATGTCCCAGGCGATGGTGCCCACGACGCCCTCGATGGCGCTGCCGGCGTTGCGCGCCACGATGCGGTTGTACAGCGGGACGACGATGCCGACGTCGTCCGGGAGGATCTTCTGGGCCGTCGTCAGCGAGTTCGCCGCGTCCAGCCCGTAGTGGTCGAGGAAGACGACCTCCGCGCCCGAGTCCCGGGCCTCCTTGAGCGGCTGTTCGTAGTTCGTCGTTCCCAGGCGGGTCGCGATGCTCGTGAGTTCGATCCACCCGCTGTTCGTGAAGAAGTCACGGATCGAGGACTCCACCGACTGGCCCCAGGTGTAGTTCGCGTAGATCTGGGCGTACTCCACGTCGGTCCCGTACTTCTCTTTGAGCACCGGCAGCAGCGCCTGTGCGGACATATAGGCGTTGAACATCTCCCGGAACCCGTACCGCGTACAGTCCGCGCCGGTCGTGTCGTTCGAGTGGGTCAGACAGCTCATGTACGGGACCTTCCGGTCCTGGGCGACCTCCTGCTGGGCGATCGCTACCGAACTCGACGACCCGCCCGAGAGCATGACGACGCCGTCCTGGTCGATCATCTCCTCGGCGTTCGTCGTCGCCACCTTCGGGTTCGTCTCCGTGTCGGCCGTGACGGACTCGACTTGCTTCCCGAGGATGCCGTCGCCGGTCAGCGACTCGAACGAGTCGGCCCCGACCCACCCGCCGCCGTTATTGAGGTGCTTGACCGCGAGTTCGTACCCGCGGAGTTCGTCTTTGCCCTCCGAGGAGTAGGCCCCCGACTGTGGGACGTTGAACCCGAACGTGACGGTGTCTCCGGTGACCGGGGCGTTCCCCAGTTGCGGTTTCGTCGACGTCGGCGTTCCGCCCGATGCACCGCCACCCTGACAGCCGGTCAGGCCAGCGAGCCCTACTGTTCCGGCCCCGCCGGCAGCCCGAAGTACGGACCGCCGATCTACCCCTCCCAGCCCTTCGTTTGATCGCATAGAAGACTATTTATCGAACCGAATATATAACGCTTTATTTGGTATTGGAGGATTATTTTAAACAAACATGTAGGTGATTAAAGATGTCGGCGCGGTAGCACCGCTGTGCGAGCGGTCGGCAGTCGGCGGCGCCGCAGTTACTTGAGAATGTCGCCGGCTTCGGTGTCGGTCGCCACGTCGGTGTCGAGGTCGATGTCCTGGATGAGCGCCACGAGGTCGTCCAGTTCGGGGAAGGTGTACACCGTCATCCCGAGGTCGCCGTCGTCGACCGTGATGTGCGAGTCGACGACGAACACGAGGTCCGAGTCCGGCCAGCCCCCCATCTCGTCGACGATGCCGTCGGCCGGACCGTAGATGAAGTTCGGCGTCCCCATGTCGATGGTCGTCTGGAGGACGTTCGCCCACCCGTCGATGAACGCGGAGGTCATGATGTTGCCGATCTCCTGCATCGCCGAGCGCTCCATGTCGGAAAAGCCCTCGCCCTCGCTCGGTTCGCCCATCCCGCCCATCATCGCGCTGGCCATCGTCTTGCTGTCGTCCGGGTCGAGCAGGAACAGCACGTAGCCGTACGGCGGTTCGTTCAGTTCGACGTAGATGCCCACGCCCTTCTCGTCGCCGATGTGGGTCTTTACGTCCTCCATGTCGAGAAAGTTGATCTGTGAGGTCCGCACCGACGCGTCGAGTCCGGTCAGCTGCCCGAGGTTCTCCGCGACCGTGCCCGACCCCTCCTTTGCCATCTGATTAAAAAGGTCCAGCTTCCGCACGTCCACTTTCAGGCCCATACCTGTCCCAACGTGGCGAGGGGCTTAACCCCACCGCCAGCATCGCGACGCGAGGCCGCCCTCGGGCGCGCACTCGCCCGTTCGTCCGATTGCTCGACGGGGCCGAACCGACGACCGCGTGATCGGTTCGACCCGCGGGCCGGGCCAGCGGCTCGGTACGATTCGGATCGACCGCAGGAAAGCGAGCCCGACCGACGCTTACGCGTCGCTCGGGTCGACCGGGAACTGCTCGTTCTCACAGACCGTGTTCAACACGACCGAGGTGGACGCCGCGCGCACGTCCGAGTCCGTCAGCAGCGACTTGATTCGCTCGTTCATCGCCTCCGTGTCGGTGAACTTCCCGACGGCGACGATGTCGTGGCTCCCGGTCACTTCGTAGACGGCGATCATCTCGTCTCTCGACTGCAACTGGTCGACTATCCGCGCGAGTCCGTCACCCTCGATGGACAGCTGAAACACGGCGGTCACGTCGTACCCGAGCGCGCCGTAATCGACGTCGACGGTGTACTCGTCGATGACCCCGTTCGACTCCAGGTCGTCCATCCGCCGCGAGACGGTCGTCGCCGCGATGCCGGTCTCCGCGGCGACGTCACGGGCACTCGCCCGGCCGTCCTGGAGCAGCGCGTTCACGACCTGTCTGTCGGTGTCGTCGACCATCAGGTCGTCTCAGACTGCCTCGGGGCCCTGTTTTCCGGTACGGACCTGGTAGGCGTCGTCGACGGGGAGCACGAAGATCTTCCCGTCGCCTTTCTCACCGGTGTGTGCGCCCTCTGCGATCGCGTCGACGACGTCCTCGGCGGGGATGTCCGCGACGACTGTCTCGATTTTGACCTTCTGGTGGAGGTCGACGACGTACTCCTCGCCGCGCCACTGTCCCTTCTTCGCCGGCTGGGAGCCGCGGCCGGAGACGTTCGTCACTGTCAGTGACGGCGCGCCGATCTCCGCCAGCGCCTTCTTCACGTCGCCGAGTTTGTCCGGTCGAACCATTGCCACTACCATCTTGATTTCGGTGTCGTCAGTCATTTGTTGGAACCTCCGTCAGTGCGAATCGATTCGCTCACGCTGCCGCCGTCGGCGACGACGCTGTCGCCGCTGCCGAATTCGGGGTAGGTCTCGACGCCGTGTTCGCTGACGTCCAGCCCTTCCTGTTCGTGTTCGGGCGTGACCCGGGCCTGTCCGACGGCCTTGAGGACGAACCAGACCGCGGCCGTCGCAACGACCGTCCAGGCCGTGATTGCCACGACGCCGATCAGCTGTGCGATGAACGCGTTCACGACCGAGCCGACCGAGCTCGACGTGGCGACGAACGGGAACAGCAGGGTCCCGAGCACGCCGGCGCTCCCGTGGACCGGGAAGACGGCACAGACGTCGTCGATCTTCAGGCGCTTCTCGACGAAGCCGAAGACGACGGGGAGCTGCGCGCCGGCGAGGCCGCCGACGACGAACGCGCCCCACCACGTGGTGGTGTCCGGGATGGCCGTGATGCCGACGAGGCCGGCCAGCAGTCCGTTCGCGACGTACAGCGTGTCGACCTTGCCGGTCTTCGCCCACGCGGCGAGTCCGGCACCGATCGCACCACAGGCCATCGCGATCGTGGTGGTCATAGCCACACGGCCCACGGTGCTAAAGGCACCGAGCGCGAGCGTGCCTTCCTCGGTCACCGTGAAGACGGTCGCCGCGGTGCCGACGTTGAAGCCGTACCAGCCGAACGCGAGGACGAGCGTCCCGAGCACGGCGAAGGTCAGCGAGTGACCGGGGATGACGTTGACGCTGCCGTCATCGTTGTACCGGCCCATACGCGGCCCGAGGACGTACGCGGCGGTCAGGCCGGCGATGCCGCCCATCCCGTGGACGATCATGCCGCCCGCGAAGTCGTGGAACGACTCGCCGCCGAAGCTGATGTACGCGCCGGCCCACGTGATCCCGGTGACGACCGGGTAGATGACCGCGGCCAGCAGGATCGTGTACGTGATGTACGCGCGGAGCTTCGCGCGACCGGCCACCGCCCCCGAGACGATGGTCGCGGCCGTCATCGCGAAGACGGCGCCGAACAGCCAGCCGACGTAGTCGTTGGCCGCCGACGCGCCGAAGGCGGGCGCGAACCCGCTCCCACCCACCAGCGACGAGACGCCGGACCCGATGAGGAAGAACAGCGTCACCCCGACCGACCAGGTCAGGAGGTTCTTCGTCAGCTGGTTCGCGACGTTCTTCGAGCGCACCTGCCCCGCCTCGAGCATGGCGAAGCCCGCGTGCATGAAGAAGATCAGGAACGTTACCACCAGGACCCACAGTAGGTTGACCCCCTCTGCGAGTACCGTCGGATCGACTTGTAGCGCTGCGTAGCTCATTTCTAGTTCACCTGTTTCGTTTTCTTACTGAATCGGTTTTGCACGTCCAACTTTTCCCCACTTTTGCTCAACTTCTTCAACTCTTTCACGGGAGATGGTCTGGTAACACCACTACATAAGGTTTGCCTTTATAGACCCGGATATTAGAGGGGGTTCGGTAGACGACCGTCCAAATTATGGTATGATATTATGGATATAAGGTTGTTCTCCGTCAAGAAACTGAGCACCTGACAACTCGCATTTTGGACGAATGTCGAGCGCAGTTTCGCCTCGAAGCACCCAAATGGGCCGATTTCGCTTGCGCGCGCTCCGCTTGGCGGGTGTTGCCAGCGGCGTCAGGATTATGACGACAGGTGCAAGAACACGACTCGAACAAATGTTCGAAGGAAACTGGATACATAATTCAAAACAAGTGGATTATATCGTCAAATCGGAACAAATCTGCGCGATACGCCTCTGATCATGGAACCCGAACACGAGCCGTCGGTCCCCGAGCAGTCGTCGGCCGTGACCGAGGAACGGGCCGTCGCGAACGCACAGGGCGCGCTGGACGTCGTCCTCGCGGCCTCCACGACCGTCGACGACCAGCTCGCGCGGATCGACGACCGGGCGACGGAGCAGGCGACCGACGCCGACTGGATCGCCGACGAGATGGGATCGCTCTCGGCCACCATCGAGGAGATCGCGGCGACCGCGACCGAGGTCAGCGAGCAGAGCCAGCGAGCGACGGAGGCGGCCTCGGAGGGGCAGGCGGCCGCCGCGGACGCCATCGAGACGATGGAGTCCGTCCGCGAGGTCGGCGAGGCGGTCGCCGACGAGGTGGCGGAACTCCGGGAGCGCGTGGATCAGATCGCCGACGCGCTGGCCGGGATCGACCGCATCGCCGACCAGACGAACATGCTGGCGCTGAACGCTTCCATCGAGGCCGCGCGCGCCGGCGAGGACGCCGACGGGTTCGCCGTCGTCGCCGACGAGATCAAGGCGCTCGCCGAGGAGTCCCAGCAGCAGGCCGACGAGATCGACGCGACGCTGTCAGCGGTCAGGAGTGCCACAGACGACACCGTCGAGCAACTGGAGGCGGCCGTCGACGGTATCGACACTGGGGCTGAGCAGGTCACAACGGCGATGTCTCGCCTCGACGACGTAGCCGACACCGTCACGGAGACGGCCGACGGCATCGCGTCCGTCTCGGACGCGACCGACGAACAGGCCGCCACCAGCGAGGCGGTCGCCGAGCGGTGCGAGACGGTCGCTGAGCGGGCCACCGCAATCGACGACGACCTCGATTCGATCCGCGAGGCCCGCTCCGAACAGACCGAGATGCTCGGCGAGATCGACGACGTGCTCGCCGCGGCCGACGCCGACCGACTGGCGAAACTGGCCGACGCGCCGACGCTCTCGACCGGCGTCGACGGGCTCGACGACCTCTGTGGCGGCGGCCTCGTCGAGGGCGGCCAGTGCGTGCTTCGCTACGACGAGGGGGCCGAGATCGACGGGCTTCTCGCGCAGTTGTGTGCCACGACCGTGGCGTCGGGTCGGGCGGTGTCGCTGACGCCGACGCCGACGCTCGGCCGCTCGACGCTCTCGGCCGCGTTCGCCGCGACCGACCGCTCGCTGGACGACGCGCTCGCGCGTGACGACCTGTTCGTCCTCGACATGTTCGGGACCTGGGACGGCGGCCGCAACGTCTTCCACCTCGACCGCACGCCGCTCGCGGCGGCCAACGAGCGGACGGTCGAACGGCGCGACGCCCCGCTGCTCGTCGTCGGCAACGTCCGGGGCGAGATCGAGACGATGGGCGAACAGGCGGCCAGGGAGGCCAGATACGAGAACGACGACGGCGTCTTCGAGGCCACCGACACCGTGTGCAACGTCGTCGGCGACGCCGTCCCGACCACGCTGGCGGCGTTCTACGAGGGCGCGGCCGATCAGGCGCTCACGCTGTCGGCAGCGGACGGCAGCCAGTCCGTGACGCTCACGACGTCGCCGCGCGGCGAGGTCGGGGTCCGCCAGCCCGTCTCGCGCCTGTCGTCTCCGCCGTTCCTCCGCGTCACACGGGACTGATGTTCCACCTCGACGAGGACGACCGGTTGGCGCTCGCGACAGAAGAATTCACGACACTGCTGGGGACGACGCCCGAGGCTATCGCGGGGACGCCGGTCGAGGCGCTCGTCTCCGAGGCGGACCGCGACGGCCTGCGCGACGCCATCGCGGCCGTCAGGGACGCCGACGACCGGACGACGCGGCGCTGTTCGCTGACGTTCACTGGCGACGACGCGCCCGTTCCGGCGACGGTCGAGTGCGCCGCCGTCGGTGATGTCGTCGTCGGCTCGGTCTGCCGGACGGTCGAGCCGGGCGACCGGTTCGAGCACCTCTTCGAACTGATTCAGGACGCGGTCGTCGCCTTCGAGATGATCGACGGCGTGCCGGTCGTCCGGGCGGTTAACCCCGCGTTCGTCGACACCTTCGGCTACGACCGCGCCGACATCGTCGGCGAACCGCTCAACGACTACATCGTCCCCGACGGCCGCGTCGAGGAGGCCGTCGACTACGACCAGCGGACCGCCGCCGGCGAGATCAACTACGCCATCGTCGCCCGCAAGACCGTCGACGGACGGCGCGAGTTCATCTACCGCGGCATCCCGTACGACTCGGCCGACGGCCGCCGGTACGGGTTCGCCATCTACACAGACGTCACCGAGAGCAGGCGACAGCAGCGACGACTCCGCGTCCTCCACCGGGTGTTGCGCCACAACCTCCGCAACGACCTCTCGGTCGTGTTCGGCATGGGCGAGTACGTCCGCTCGAACGCGCTGGCCGAACCGGTCTCGGACGCGGCCGAGCGGGCGCTCGACGCGGCGGAGCGCCTCGCAGCCGTCAGCGAGAAGGCCCGGAACGTCGAGAACGCGCTCGACGGCTCGGCTGAGCGGTCGGTCGACGCCGCGTCGCTGGCCCGGACGATTACGGACGGCTACGGCGCGGACGCGGCCATCGAGGCCGACCTGCCGGAGACCCTGCCGGTCGCCGGCGGCACGGCGGTCTACGACGCCCTCGACAACCTCGTGGAGAACGCCGTCGAGCACACGCCGGACGGAACGCCGGTCCGCGTCACCGCCGACCGGGACGGCGGGGAGGCCCACCTCCGCGTCGCGGACCGCGGGCCAGGCATCCCGGCCGGCGAGCGGGCCGTCGTCTTCGAGGACGCGGACATCACGAACCTCCAGCACGGGAGCGGCCTCGGCATCTGGCTCGCCCGCTGGGTCGCCGAAGCTGCCGGCGGCGGCATCGCGTACGACCGGACCGACGGCTGGACGACCGTCACGCTCCGCCTCCCGCTGTCCGACGACGACAACGTGCTCGTCCCGACCGAGCCGTCGGGGGCGGTGGAGTCGAGCGAAGACTGAGTCTCACCGTCTGAGCGCTGCCGTCAGCGCGATTGCCCCGAGAACGACGCTCGCCAGCGCCAGCGGCGGCAGCCGGGGCACGTCCACCCGAAAGAGCAGCGCCGTCACCGCGACGGCCACGCCGACCAGCGCCGTCGTTCCGGCGACGTGTGCGGACTCGACGGTGACGCTCGGCCCGGTCCCGAGGTCGTCGCGGAGGTCGACCGCCGCGTGCCCGAAGGTCCAGGCCAGCACCGTCCCGCCGCCGCCGACCAGCACCGTCGTCGCCGACGCGCCCTGGAGTGCGGCGACGAGCACTCCGAGGAACAGCGCCGCACCGGCGAGGTCGATCAGTCGGCCAGAGCGAACCGCGAGGCCGCCGCCGAGCACGACGACGGCGGCGACGCCCGCGGCGGTCGCGGCGGTTCCGACACCGGCGACGAACAGCGTCGCGACGCCCGCCAGCACCGCCGCGCCGCCGCAGACCAGTCCGGTCCGGGTCGTCACCGGCCGTCCCTCCAGGCCCGCTCGGTGACGCGGCGGAGCGCCTCGTCCGGCCCCCAGTCGTGGACGGCGAGTCCGGCGGCCCGGAGCCGTCGCAATCGCTCGCTCCGTTCGAGTCGGGCGAGCCGGTGGCCCGCCGTGTCCGTCGCCGTGGGATCGGGGCTGACGACCGTCACGGGGTGGCCGTGTGCGGCCAGCCGTCGGGCGAACGCCGCCGCGTCGTCGTCACACAGCGGGCTCAGGAACACGACGTTCGCCGCTTTCGGGAGCCGTGCGAGTACCCCGTCGCCGTCCGGCGGGCGTCCGTCCGGTGTGGCGGCGAACGCGCGGTCGGTGCGGAGCAGGTCGCGGGCCCGGCGGCGGTGGGCCGCGGTGGTTCCGGGGTCGAGCCACGCCCGCTGTGGCGAGTATGCGGCGACGCCGACCGCGTGGCCGTCCTCGGGAAGCCCCTCGACGAGGGCGACGGCGGCCGCGGTCGACCGCTCGACGGCCGTCTCGGCGTCGGGGCGCGGGGCGACGGCGGCCGCGGCGCGGGCGTCGACCACGACCACTACCGTCGCGGACTGCTCGCGGCGGAACTCGACCGTCGACAGGTCGCCGGTCTTCGCATAGCGGTTCCAGTCGACGCGCGAGAGCGGGTCGCTCGAACGGTGTTCCCTGACGGCGTAGAACGAGACGCCCTCGCCGCCCTCGTCGATCGGAACCGCGCCGGGTCGCCGTGCCACCGCCGGCACGAGCGGCAACAGGGCCGACCCGGCCGGCCGCTCCCAGGTGACGGCGTCGGGTTCGACCGCGACGCGCGTGCGGCGGGCGACCACGCCGACCACGTCCCGGACGACGACGGTTGCCGGCTCGAACACGCAGCGGTCGGTCCCCCCGGTCATCTCGTAGGTCACCGTCGCCTCGGCCCCCGGCCGTAGCGCCGTCCCGAGCGAGGCCGACCCCTCGACCACGCGGGCGGTGTCGGGGACGCCGTCGGCGACCCGCAGGTCGGGAATCGTCCGGTCGCCGTCGTTGCGAACGGTGAGCGCGACGCTCACTCGCTCGCCCAGTGAGGGTTCCGGCGGCGTGACCGAGCGCCGGACGGTCACGTCGGCCGCCGGCGGGACGGCCAGCCGGTCGTACGCGCCGAGCGTGACGCCGAGGCCGCCCAGCAGGACGAGCGCGGGCACCCGTGCCAGCAGGCCCACGCCGACGGCCACCAGCGCGGCCCCGGCCAGCCCGAACCACCGCCCGGTCCGCTGGACCCCCTCGCTCATCGCTCGGTCCGCCGGAGGAGTTCGGCGGTGGCCAGCGCGACTCGCCGCCGGAACGGTCGCGTGCCGGAGAGCCATCCGGACAGCCGGTCGGCGAGCGTGATCGGCGTCCCGTCGAACAACGCTCGCGCGCCTTCGGTGTCCGTCCACGTTCCGTCGGCGAGCGCGTCGCGCGCCGCCGACGGCGACAGCCCCTCGCGTTCGAGCGCGGCGACCGCGACGGCCTCGGTCCGCCGCCGGATGGACTCCTGGCCCTCCCCAGCGGCCAGCGCGTCGTCGACCGCGTCGCCCGGGACCGCGACGAACTGGCTGTCGGTGTCCGGGAGGCGCGGGCCGCGCTCGCCGTCGAGCGAGCGCACCAGGAGCGCGAGGACGGCGACGGCCACGGCGAAGACGGCCACCGCGAGCAGCGGGAGCGTCGAGACGGCCCCCGCGGGCAACAGCGGCGCGCCGACGACGGCGAGTCCGACCCCGAGCGCGGTCGCGCCGAGACCGACAGCCAGCGGGACGGTCCGGACCGTCACAGGTCGTCCTCCACGCCACCGTCGCTCTCTGTCGCCCGGTCGAGTGCCTCGCGAGCGCGGGCCTCCGTCTCGGAATCCGGCGTCTCGGTACCGTAGCGGACCCGCTCGAACAGGTCTCTGAGTGCGTCCACCGCGTCGGGGTCCGCGCCGGCCGTCGCCGCGTCCGCGGCCACGTCCCGCGGGGTCGACGCGCCGTCGGGAGTGACCTGCGATTCGAGGGTCGCCCAGGCCCGGTACACGTCGTTGGTCAGCGGCACGTCGACGTCCCGCGCGGTCCGGGATGGCACCGCGGCTTCGGCGGCCGTCGCCGTCGATGTCGGCGTCTCGCCGCTCGTCTCGTCGACCGTCTGCCCGTCGCCGGCGAACCGCCACAGGGCGACCACGGCGGCGGCGACGACGGCGATGACACCGCCGACGGCGGGTGCGGGGACGCTCGGGAGCAGTGCGCGAGCGCCGCCCTCTGCGGACGGCGGGTCGATGCCGCCGGGCGGGTCTTCGAGACGCCGCTCGCCGGTGTTCTCGATGTCGCCGTCGTCCGGCGACAGCTCGGCGTCGTCGCGGCCCACCGCCGCGTCGATGCTCGCCGCGCCGACGCTGAACGACAGCAGGGCGACCGCGGCGACGACCGCCACGAGGAGGGACTGTCGCTGCATACCGGCAGTCCGCCCGTGGCGCATGAATAGGTTGGGGCGCTGTCGCGTTCGCGCGACCGACGGCGGTCCGTCAGAGCCGGTCGGCCAGGTCCTCGGCGAAGTACGTCAGAATCAGGTCCGCGCCGGCACGCTTGATGGACAGCAGCGACTCGTAGGCGACAGATTCGAGGTCGAGCCACCCCTTCTCGGCGGCCGCGTGGAGCATCGCGTACTCGCCGGAGACGTTGTAGGCGGCGACGGGGTGGTCGGTGGAGTCACGCACGTCTTTGACCACGTCGAGGTACGGCAGGGCGGGCTTGACCATCAGCACGTCCGCGCCCTGCTCCACGTCGAGAGCGACCTCGCGGCGCGCCTCGCGGGCGTTCGCGGGATCCATCTGGTAGTGGCGGCGGTCGCCGAAGGCCGGCGCGCCGTCGGCGGCGTCCCGGAACGGCCCGTAGAACGCCGACTCGTACTTCGCGGCGTAGCTCATGATCGGCACGTCGTCGAAGCCGTCGGCGTCGAGCCCCTCCCGGATCGCGGCGACCATCCCGTCGATCATGCCCGAGGGCGCGACCATGTCGGCCCCGGCGGCCGCGTGACTCGTCGCGATCCGCTTCAGCAGTTCGAGCGTCTCGTCGTTGCGCACCGTCAGCCGGGGGTCGTCCTCGGCGTCGGCTTCGAGGACGCCGCAGTGGCCGTGGTCGGTGTACTCACAGAGGCACACGTCCGTGATGACGTACGCGTCCGTCTCCTCCGTGATGCGGCGGGTCGCCGCCTGCACGACGCCGTCCTCGGCCCAGGCGCGGGTACCCTTCGGGTCCTTCGACTCGGGGACGCCGAACAGCATCACGGCCTCGACGCCGGTCTCGCGGACCTCCTCGACGCGCTCGACCGCCTGGTCGACGGGGACGCGCTCGTGGCCCGGCATCGTCTCGATGGGGACGCGCTCGTCGGTCGTCGCGTCGACGAACACCGGGGCGATGAGGTCCGCCGCCGAGAGGTCCGTCTCGCGCACCAGCGGGCGCACGCCGTCGGTCCGCAGGCGGCGCGGGCGCTGTGTCAGATCCATACCAACGGGTCGGGCCGTCCGGGGCATGAACCCACCGCTTGCGGCGGCGACTGTGCCGTCGACGGCTCAGGACGCCAGTTCGGCCCAGTCGGTGACCGGGTCGTCGCGGGTGCCGCCGACGAGGATCAGACCCACCGCGACCCCGACGACCGCGTACGCTACCGCGTCGGTTTCGATGGTGACGGCCGACAGGAACTGGACGCTGAAAGCGGCCGACAGTACGAGAAAGCCGGCCGCCGTCCACGGCGCGTCGGAGGCGAGGGCGACGAGACAGCACCAGCCGGCGAATCCGGTCATCGCCGCGCCAGCGATCGTCGAAGTCGGGACACTGGCTATCGCCGGCGGCTCGAACACGCCGACGAGAGCGAGGAAGGCGATGACGGGGACCCCGACGGCGGCGAACAGGCGGGACAGGGAGGGAGCCATCGTCGGTAGTACTCCTGTCTTCTGAATGAACGTTTCGCCGCCGCCGGTAGTCGGATTACGGCCGCGCTGAGCGTTTTGGAACTGTTCTGAAAGACTGTCGGACTCCCGACGATGGTAGTAGTGTTTACGTAGTAGAATGTACTACTCTACTGTATGGCTACCTCCGTGAAGATAGACGAAGACACGAAAGACCGCCTCGAACGATTACGGGCGGAGATAAAGCTCGAAACCGGCGAGAACGTCACGCAGCAGGAACTCCTCGACCGAATCGTCGAACGCGAGTTCGAGTCGAGAGACGACCTCATCGACTCGTTTAGAGACGAGTGGGACGGTCTCTCCGACACGGAGACTAAGCGATTGCTCGCCGAGACTGCCGGGTCGGGAAAACCCGTGACGGAGTCCGAAATCGACGACGTGCTGTACGGTGCGGAGTCGGCGGACGAGTGACTGTTTTCGTCGATACCGGTGTGTTCTACGCACAGCACGACGAAGACACGAGCCGGCACGCTGCCGCCCACCGCGCGATGAAAGCGATAGCTGGCGGTCGATTCGGGAGACCGATGACTAGCGATTACGTCTACGACGAGACGGTGACGTTAACGCTGTCTCGGTTTACAGACTCGTCCGAGGCGACGACCGTTAGCAATCGCATCCTCGGCCGAGCTGACTTTCCGGAAATGGCGACGCTACTCTTTCTCGAACGCGCGCAGTTCTTCGACGCCATCGATATCCGAACGCAATACGAGGACCAGTCGCTGAGTTTCACCGACGCGACGACGGTCGCACTCGTGAACGAATACGACATCGACCACGTTCTGTCGTTCGACGACGATTTCGACGGCATCGTGAACCGTCTCGATCCAGCTACCCTCTAACGTTCTTCGACCGTCTCGATCCGCTCGCGGAGCCACGCCGCGGCCTCGGTGACGGCGGCCGCGTCCTCGCCGGTCACCTTCACTCGACCCGGTGCGTCGGCCTTGCGGGGGTAGCTCCCGACGGCGACGCCGAACCGCTCGCGAGCTTCGGTGACGCGGCCGACAAGCGCGCCCTCGGGCGCGGGCGTGTGAAGCGTCTCCGTCGTCCGGTCGCCGTCGAAGTCGTCGGCGACGGTCTCGTACATCGCTTTCAGTTCCTCGGGGATGCCAGGCATGACGTACACGCCGTCGACCACGCAGCCGGCGGCGAAGCTCTCGTCGGTCAGCAGAGGCTGGCCGCCCTCGGGGACCGACGCCCAGGCGTCCAGATCGAGGTCCATGTCGTAGCGGTCGACCACCTCCGGGTTGTCCGCGGCGAAGCGTTCGGCCTTCGCTTCGAGGTGCGCCCGAACCGAGTCGGGGACGACGAGGTCGCGGTCGAACGCCTGCGCCACGCCCGCTTTCGTCACGTCGTCGGGCGTCCCGCCGATGCCGCCGGTCACGATGACCGCGTCGAACGCGTCGCGGTACCGGGCCACGGCGTCGGCGATGACCGCCTCGTCGTCGGGCACGGTCAGGACGCGGGCGACCGTCGCGCCCGCCGTGGTGAGTCGTCGCCCGAGCCACGAGGCGTTCGTGTTCTCCGTGTCCCCGGCGAGCAGTTCGTCGCCGACGGTGACCAGTGCGACGTTCATATCTGCGTCAGGGAGCCGACGACCGTAAGATCCCGGGTCAGTCGTCACTCCTCGGACAACTCGGACTCGAGTGTCTCGACCCGGCGTTCGAGTTCGGAAATGCGCTTCTCGTAGCCGCGCTTGCCGTCGAGAAAGTTATAGATGAGTATCATGCCGGCGGCCGGCAGTCCGACGTACATCGCCAGTACCACGATCATGACGACGAGTTCCGTTGCGCCGGGCAGTCCCAGGGTCGAGAGGAGGGCCATAGTGGTCGTTTTCGTTTCACCCACTTGGACATTCGGCTCGGCGCAGTCAGGCTCCCGCTTCACCGACCGCTTCCGCCAGCAGTTCCGTCACGCCGACGATCTCGATGTCGTCCTCGTAGCCGCCGGTCTTGCGGCCGTCCTCGTACATCGTCATGCACATCGGGCAGGCGACGACGAACTTCTCGACGGCGTCGCCGGCCTCGGTGTCTTCCAGGGCCTCGCGCAGGCGCTCCTCGCTCGGCTTGGTCTCCTCCTCGAAGTCCATCCAGAGACCGCCCCCGCCCCCGCCACAGCAGAAGGAGTCGGCGCGGTTGCGCGGCATCTCGTGGAGGGTCGCGCCGGTCGCCCGCACGAGGTCTCGTGGGGCCTCGAACACGTCGTTGTACCGCCCGAGGTGACAGGGGTCGTGGTACGTGACGGTGTAGTCGAGTTCGGTGCCGGCGAGGCCGAGCGCCCCCGACTCCGCGAGGTCCGCGACGACCTGCGTGTAGTGGAACACGTCGGCTCCGTCCCACTCGCAGGCCTCGAACTCGGGGTACTCGTTGGCGAACGTGTTGTAGGCGTGGGGGTCCGTGGTCACGATGGACTCGTACTCGCAGTCCTGGATGGCGGCGGCGTTGTCCTCGACGAGCATCTCGTAGAGGCCCTCCTCGCCGACGCGGCGCACGTCGTTGCCGTCGGTCTGCTCGGCCTCGTAGAGGATGCCGTAGTCCACGCCGGCGGCCTCGAACACCGTGGCGAGCGCGCGGGCGACTCGCTGGTTTCGCTCGTCGTAGCTCGGGTAGTCGCCGACGTACCAGAGGTACTCGACGGACTCCTCGCGGGCGTCGGGCACCTCGAAGTCCAGGGCCTCGGTCCAGTCGGGGCGCTTGCGCTCGGGGTCGCCGAAGGTGTTGCCGTGCTGGAAGACGTTCATCATCGCGTCCTGGACGTGTTCGTCCATCTCGCCGGCCTCGGTGAGGCGGCGGTTCATCTCGGTGAACTGCGTGACGTGCTCGATGTCCACCGGGCAGGCGTCCATGCAGGCCATGCAGGACATGCAGGACTCCATGGTGTGGGCGTCGATGACGCTGGTCCCGCCGTCCGCGACGATGGGCACGTCCTCGCCGCCGGCGTCTCGCTGCTCGCGGTAGCGTTTCAGGTCGAGGATGACGTTGCGCGGGTCGAGCGGTCGACCCGCCTCCTTCGCGGGGCAGACCGACGAACAGCGGCCGCATTTCGTGCAGGCGTCGTGGTCGAGCAGTTGTTTCCAGGAGAAATCGTCGATGTCGCTGGGGCCGATGTCCTCGGGGGCGGCGTCGCTCGGCACGCCCGGCAGTCGAACGCCCGCCTTCTCGTCGCGGGCGACGAGGTTGGCAAAGGACGAGAGCATGTGGAACGGCTTGGCGTACGGAATCCAGGCGACGAACCACAGCGCCACGAGCGCGTGGCTCCACCAGACGAACGGGTAGGCAGCGGCGGCCTGCTCGGCACTCACACCGGCCAGCACCAGCACGTCCTTGACGAACCAGCCGACGAAGCTCACCGTCTCGAAGGACACGTCGCGGACCGTGGACGTGCCGAGGATGCGGACGCCCTCGGTGAGATAGCCGCCGACGCCCAGGACGAACAGCGCGCCGAGAAAGAGGTCGTCCTCGCGGGAGGTGTGGCGGTCGTGGAGCCGTTCCATCCGGCGACCGTAGCGACGCCACAGCGCCACGCCGACGCCGACGACGAACAGCAGCCCCATCGCGTCCATCACGAACGAGTAGGAGAGGTAAAAGCGCCCGACGAAGAAGGACTCGCCGGTCAGCGGCCGGTAGAGGTCCATGTCGATGCCAAGTATCGTCGTGCCGATGAGTAGCGTCAGAAAGCCCCAGACGACGAAGGCGTGCATCACGCCGGCGACGGCGTCGCGGTCCAGTTGCTTGCGGTTCGAGAGCGCGAGCCGCGCAGCCGCGAGCGTCCGGCCGGGCAGGTCGTCGAGGCGCTCGATCGGGTCGTCGCTCCCCTGCGCGTAGCGGGTAACCCTCGCGTACACCCCGTAGAAGAAGACCAGCAGGGCGAGCGCCGCGAGATAGTAGAAGAGGGCCTTCCCCACGGACCCGATGCGCCAGAACGTGGGCCGCGTGGTCGCCTGGAGTGCCATTGACATACGGTAACACGCGGTTGGCGAGCGCTTAAAGCTTGGCACGACCCCGTCCCGTCTTGCGGGAATTTAGCAACTGTTGAAAGTTTCACGCACTTTCAGTTGCCCGTCCGACAGATATTTGTTCACAGGGACGTAGGTTGTGGTTCGATGGACGAGAAGACCGAAGAGCTCCGTGACATCTTCATGGACGTCGCCGAGGACGGGTCCGTCACGGAGTCACAGGAGGCGTCGAGGGGGTCTCTCACCGACACCGACGAGGCCAGCGTCGCGGAGCGCCTCGGCGCGGTCGTCTCGCGGATGCGCGAGCGCTACGCCTTCGAGACCGACCTCGACGACGAGACGCTGGTCACCGTCGTCCGTCGGTTCTACGAGGGGAGCGACGACGCGGCCATCGCCGACGAACTCGGCGTCGACGAGTCCGCCGTCATCGAGGCCCGCCTCGACCTGCACCTCGTCCGCGAGGAAGACACCGAAGCGCCGTTCGATCTCGCCGCGTTCCGCCGCCGCGTGGCCGACGCGGACCCGACCATCGCCGAACTCGCAGAGCGGTTCGACGTCGACGAGTCCTGGGCCGCCCACTACCGCCGCGTCGTCGGCGCACAGGACGCCGCCCGCCGGGTATCCCACCGCTTCCAGAGCGAGTTCGAGGACGTGCTCACCGACGCCGGGCTGTCGACCCAGCACGCCGCGTCCGTCCGCGAGGACGGCCTCGACGAGGCCACGGAGGACATCGACTCGCTGGACTCCGACGCCGACGTGTCGATGTGACGATAGCCGTCTCTCTCACCTCGCCTCAGACAGACGAACGTTTTTGACCGAAAACGGGCCCAGCGAGGGCCATGTCCACCCACACGTTTCGGGACCTGGAGACGGCCGCCTACTGCCCGCGGAAGCTCTACTACCGGCGGCGCGACGGCGCGAGCGAGATCCCCGACGAAATCGGGGCGGTACGCCGTCTCGCCACCGAGTACGAGCGGCTGCTGACCGACGACGCCGCCCTGCTCGCCGCGCCCATCGAGGTCGGTCCCGACGAGTACAGGGGCCGACTCCGGGCGCTGCGGGACCGACTCACCGACTGGGACGCGCTGGTCGCGCCCGCCGACACGAACGCCTATCTCGAGGGGAGAGACGCCCGCGGCATCGCTCACAAGCTCGTCGCCGGCGCTGACGGCACCGTCCCGGCGCTTTCGTTCGCCGGACGGCCGCCCGAGAACGGCGTCTGGGAGCCCCAGACCGTCCGGCTCGTCGCCGCGGCGAAGGCGCTGTCCTGGGAGCGCGAGCGCGAGGTTTCACACGCCTACGCCGAGTACCCGGCCTACGGCGTGGTCCGCAGAATCGACGTGAACGCGCGCCGGACCGGCGTCTACCGGCGGGCGGTTCGGACCGCCGACAGCATCGACGGCCCGCCGGGGCGGGTCCGCAACGACGCCAAGTGCGAGCCCTGCGAGTTCCGGGAGAACTGCGGTGTCAGGACGCGGTCGCTGCGGTCGATGCTTCGCTGACGGTCCGTGCGACGTCCGGCCGTCACTGGCGGTCCGCCAGCCACGCCTCGATCTCGTCCGCCATCGCACCCCGTCGGTGGATCGTCCCCGCGCGCACGTCCACGACGGTCGAGCCCGTCCCGCCCGTCTCGCCGCCGTCCAGCACCACGTCGGCACGCTCGGCGATGGCGTCGAGGTCGTCGACGGTCCGCGCGCTCGGCTTCCCGGAGACGTTGGCGCTGGTCGCCGTCAGCGGCCCGGTCTCGGCCAGCAACTCGAGCGCCATCTCGTGGTCGGGGACGCGGATGCCGACGCGGTCGCGGCCGGCGACCAGCACGTCCGGCACCGACTCCCGGCCCTCGACGACGACGGTGACCGGGCCGGGGAGGAACGCGCGCATGAACGCCAGTTCGCGCTCGGTCGGGCGGGTGTACTCCCGGGCCGTCTCGACGTCCGGGACCGCCATCGAGATCGGTTCGTCACGGTCGCGGCCCTTCGCGGCGAAGACGCCCTCGACGGCGTGGGCGTCCAGCGCGTCCGCCCCGAGGCCGTACACCGTCTCCGTCGGGTAGACGACGAGGCCGCCCTCGCGGACGGCCGCCGCGGCGTCTGCGATCGACGCCATGGTCAGAGCTGCGCCTCGACGTCGTCGTAGTCGGGGAAGTCGGGCCACTCTTCGGCGACCCAGGCGTACTCGACGGTCCGGTCGCCGTCGAGGACGAACACCGCCGGCCGCGGCTCTTCGAGGCCGGCCATCCCGTCGAGGTCCATGTCGATGCCGTACTCGCGGGCGACGCCGTTGCCCGGGTCCGAGAACAGCCGGTAGTCGCCAGCGATGTCGCGCTCGTCGAGCAGTCGCTTGTGGGCGTACGGCGTCGAGATGGCGCAGCCGACGACGGTGGCGTCCTCGTGCCAGCCGCGGTCGCGGATCTCGTTCCAGACGTACGTGGCCGGGAACGCCCCGTCCATCGCGTGGAAGACGAGCACCACGCGGTCGCTGTCGGCACACAGCGACGCCAGCGACTCGTCTTCCCAGTACTCGTCGTTCACGAGCGGGCGGGTGAAATCGGGGGCCGTGTCGCCTTCCTCGGGGTGGTCCGCCGGGCCGAGGTCGACAACGTCGAAATCGAGGTCCATCAGGCCGCACCTCCCTCGTCGCCCTGCCCGTACGTCTGATCGAGGTACTCGACGATGTTGGCGCTCTCGGACATCGTCACGCCCGTCTCCTCGTCGACGATGGCCGGGACGGTCCGCTTGCCGGTGAGGCGCTTGACCACGTCCCGCTCGGAGTGCATCGGCTCGACGAACCGTGAGCGGTAGTCCAGGCCGTGGGCGTCCAGTTTCCGAACGACGCGCTCGCAGAACGGACACGCCTGCAGCCGGTACAGCGTGATTGTCGGGTCGCTCATGCGGCGACGCTACGCGCGAACGCCGTGTAAGGCCTTCGACGGCGGTGTGTCCATGACAAGTCTTAATCCCCGTGCATCACAACTTCGACCGTTGATGTCCCTGGACCCACCTGTGCCGTTCGAGTTATCTCCAGCGACGCTGCAAGCGATCGACGTCGTCGGCGTCCCAGTTCCCCAAAGCGCGGTCCTCTTCGGCGGTATCGCCACGATCGTGGCCCTCATCGTTCTCTCGGCGTTCTTCTCGTCCTCGGAAATCGCGATGTTCTCGCTACCCGCCCACCGGACCGAGGCGCTCGTCGAGGACGGCGTCAAGGGCGCGAAGACGCTCAAGGGCCTCAAGAGCGACCCGCACCGCCTGCTCGTCACCATCCTCGTCGGGAACAACCTCGTCAACATCGCCATGTCCTCCATCGCGACGGGACTGCTGGCGATGTACGTCGAGAGCCAGGGCGCGGCGGTCGCCATCGCCACGTTCGGCATCACCGCCATCGTCCTGCTGTTCGGCGAGAGCGCCCCGAAGAGCTACGCGGTCGAGAACACCGAGTCCTGGGCGCTCACTATCGCCCGCCCGCTCCGCCTCGCGGAGCGGGTCCTGCTGCCGCTCATCCTCCTGTTCGACTACCTCACCCGCGTCGTCAACAAGATCACCGGCGGCCGGTCGGCTATCGAGACCTCCTACGTCACCCGCGAGGAGATTCAGGACATCATCGAGACCGGCGAGCGCGAGGGCGTGCTGGACGAGGAGGAAAGGGAGATGCTCCAGCGCACGCTGCGGTTCAACGACACCATCGCCAAGGAGGTGATGACCCCGCGACTCGACATGACCGCCGTCGCGAAGGAGTCCTCGATCGAGGAGGCCCTGGAGACCTGTATCCAGAGCGGCCACGCCCGCATCCCCGTCTACGAGGGGAGCCTGGACAACGTCATCGGGATCATCCACATCCGCGACCTCGTCCGCGACCTCAACTACGGCGAGGCGCTGGCCCGGGACATGGACTTGGAGGACCTCATCGAACCGACGCTGCACGTCCCCGAGTCCAAGAACGTCGACGACCTGCTGACGGAGATGCGCAAAGAGCGCATGCACATGGTCATCGTCATCGACGAGTTCGGGACGACCGAGGGGCTGGTGACGATGGAGGACCTGACCGAGGAGATCGTCGGCGAGATCCTCGAGGGCGAGGAGGAAGAGCCCATCGAGTACGTCGACGACGACACCGTGACCGTCAAAGGCGAGGTCAACATCGAGGAGGTCAACGAGGCGCTGGACCTCGAACTCCCCGAGGGCGAGGAGTTCGAGACCATCGCTGGCTTCATCTTCAACCGCGCCGGCCGCCTCGTCGAAGAGGGCGAGACCATCACCTACGACGGCGTCGAGATCCGCGTCGAGCAGGTCGAGAACACGCGCATCATGAAGGCCCGCGTCGTCCGCCTCGACCAGGACGCGGAGGACGCCGAGGTCACGACGGAGTAGCGAGCCGACACGCGTAGGTCACTATTTTCGGCCGTAGGTCACACGCGTCGCGAGGTCGTCGAGCCGTCGCTTGACACCGCCGAGCCACGCCGCCGGCGAGACGGCGCGGGCCTCGCCCTCGTCCACTTCGATGCGAGCCTCGCCGAAGGCGTCCCGCTCGTCGCCGTCCGCCGTCGCGTCGACGACCGTCGACATGCTACAGCGGCCACAGGATTCGGCGTCGTCGTTCATGCGACTGAGTACCACGCCCAGCCTCACAAACGTGTCGGTCGCGTCGGACGGACAGAACGGTAGGCTCATTGCGGGGAGGGGACAAGCCGGGCGTAGATGGTCGCGACGAGTGTCCTCGTGACGCTAGTTATCGCTTCAGTCGCGAGCCTGTTCATGGCATGGGCCATCGGTGCGGGGTCGTCGGGCTCGACACCCTTCGCGCCGGCGGTCGGCGCGAACGCGATCTCGGTCATGCGCGCGGGCTTTCTCGTCGGCATCCTCGGCCTGGCCGGAGCCGTGTTACAGGGCGCGAACGTCACCGAGACCGTCGGGAGCGGGCTCGTCGTCTTCCCGAGCGGTGGCGGCCTGTCGGCGGTGGCCGCCATCATCGCGCTCCTGACCGCGGCCGTGCTGGTCGCCATCGGCATCTTCACCGGCTACCCCATCGCGACCGCGTTCACCGTCACCGGCGCGGTCGTCGGCGTCGGCCTGGCCATGGGCGGCGAACCCGCGACGGCGAAGTACGTCGAGATCGTCTCGCTGTGGGTGGCCGTTCCCTTCGTCGGGGGCGGGATGGCCTTCGCCGTCGCCTGGCTGTTGCGCCACGAGGCCACCGAGGAGGGGCGGCTCGTCCCCCTGTTGGCCGGCGTCGTCGGCGCGATTCTCGCCAACGTCGAGTTCGTCCTGCTGGCACCCGGTGACGAACAGGCCTCGGTGGCGCGAGCGATCGCGCGCTCGCTCGACGCGCCGCCGCTCCCGACGACCGCGGCGATAACGCTGGGCTGTGGCGCGGTCGCGGCGGCCCTGCTCTATCGGGACGTGCGGGCCGACGAGGCCGCCGGGCAGCGCCACTTCCTGCTCGTGCTGGGCGGCCTCGTCGCCTTCTCGGCCGGCGGCAGTCAGGTCGGCCTCGCGCTCGGCCCGCTGCTCCCCCTGCTCGGGACCGGGCCCACGGCGGCGATTCCGATCACCGGCGTCCTGCTGTTCGGGGGCGTCGGCCTCCTGATCGGCTCCTGGACCGGCGCGCCGCGGATGATCAAGGCGCTGGCACAGGACTACTCCTCGCTCGGCCCGCGCCGGTCCATCGCGGCGCTCATCCCCAGTTTCGTCATCGCCCAGACCGCCGTGTTCTTCGGCATCCCCGTCTCGTTCAACGAGATCATCGTCTCGGCCATCGTCGGTTCCGGAGCGGCCGCCGGCGGCGGCGAGGTCAGCCGCGAGAAGATGGGCAAGACGGTGCTGGCGTGGGCCGGGTCGCTGGCGCTCGCGTTCGGGCTGAGCTACGGCGTGTTTGCCGCCGTCTCGCTCCTCCGCTAGCGCAGGACGAGCAGATAGGTCAGCGTCGCGACGACGAGCGTGGCGAGAACGAGGTTCGTCGTCGTGTTTCGGATCAGCCCGAAAAACGACAGGCCCCACAGCGCGACTGCACTGAACGCGAGCGACAGCAGGAGGTCGAGCGCGAGCAACACGCGGATGTCCCCGTCGGATGCCATGTGCGAACACGTGCGTGCTGTCGCAATATATATCCGGATCGTTGGGCTTTTATCCGCCCGCGGCAAGACCAGTTCGATGAATGTCACGAACAGGCACGGAACGCCGGTCGACCCGGTCCCGTTTCTCGTCGTCGCGCTGTCCGGTATTCTCCTGAGCTACGTCTTTCTGCCGTCGTACCTGGTCTACCTCGGCGCGCCACTCACAGCGGCGCTCGCGGCCACGACGGTCGTCGCCGCGGGGACTGTTGCCGGCGCGTTCCACCGCTACTGCTGGACGGTCCGGCCGGCGGTGCGCGGCGAGGTCCCCGCGGCGCTGCGCTTTCAGCGACTCGTCTACGGGACCGCGGTGATCGGCGCGCTGCTGGTCCTGCTGGCGCTCCCGCTGTTGCTGTAGGTACGCCGCGGCGTCACACGGCCGCCGGTGCCCCCACAGTCATTACCCAGGGCCGTCAGGGAGTCGTATGCGCACGGTCGAGGAATCGACGTTCGTTCTCGCGTCCGCGGTCCGGGTGGAGACGTTTCTCACGCCCGAGACCGTCGTCGAAGCGGAGGGCACGTTCGCGGTGGTCGACGTCGCCGGGGACCCGCCCGTCGTGACCGCGCGGGCGAGCGGCATGACCGCGACCTTCGCCTTCGAGGAGCGGTCAGACGGGTACGAGTACACTCAGCAGGGATCGGCCGGGCCGTTCGAGGCGATGGAGACCACGCTGACCTGGACGGGCGGCGACGACGGCACGACCGTCACCGCTCGGTCGTCGGTGAGCCTCGGCCTGCCGCTCGCGGCCCTGACCGACCGCGTGGCGGCCTGGAAGCGCCGCGGCGAACTCAAACGCCTGCTCGGCCGCATCGAGGCCGAGTTCGAGTAGCCGGCCCAGTGGTCGCACCGTCCGCTCACCCGGACAGGTCGTCGGCAGTGCTGACGTGCAGCCCGACGAACTGCCAGTCCCGCGCCTCGCCGGTGGTTTCGAGCGTCCCGCTCCAGCGCGTGTCGTAGGCGTGGCGCGTCCCCGTCTCCGCGTCGGTCCAGCACAGTCGCACGTCGTCGCTGAACCACGCGTACCCGTCCCGCTCGGTCACGCGGAGTGCGTGGCCGTCGACGGTCCAGTCAGCCGTCGTCTCGGTCTGCTCCCGCAGACCCGCGCGGACGGCCTCGGTCCCGACCAGTCGCTCCGAGATGCCGAACTTGACGACCTCGCGGTCGCCGTCGTCGGCGAAGAAGGGCCCGAGTGGGTCGCCGGCCCGGAGCGCCGCGTAGTACGCCTCGACGGCCTCTGTCGCGTTCATAGTCGGCCGTACGCCCTGCGGCCCCTTCACTGGCCACGACCGGCGGCCCCGAGCACCGCGCCCCCGACCCGCAATCCTTACGCCGCGGACGACCCCACGGACGCGTATGACAGAGGCGACGGGCATCGTGGGGGAGTTCCTCTCGCTCAAGGAGGAGACCGACGCGGACCTGCTGACGATGCAGTGTGGCGACTTCTACGAGTTCTTCGGCGACGACGCCGAGACCGTCGCCGACGAGCTCGACCTGACGGTGAGCCAGAAGTCCTCGCACGGCTCGTCGTACCCGATGGCCGGCGTCCCGGTCGACGACCTGACGCCGTACGTCTCCGCGCTGGTCGAGCGGGGCTACCGCGTCGCCGTCGCCGACCAGCACGAGACGGCCGACGGTCACGCTCGCGAAATCACGCGCGTCGTCACGCCGGGGACCCACCTGGAGACGGGCGACGAGTCCGCCCAGCACCTCGCGGCGGTCGTCCGGGAGTTGGGACGCGGCGACGGCGACACCTACGGTATCGCGGTCGCTGACGTGACGACTGGCCAGTTCCAGGTGACGCAACTGGACGACGCCGACGGGGGCGCGGCGCTGACGGAACTCTACACCTTCGCGCCCGCGGAGGTGCTCCCCGGGCCGGACCTCCGGAACGACGACGACTTCCTCGCCCGCCTGCGCGAGCGGACCGACGCGGCGCTGACGCTGCACGACGCGGAGTCGTTCGCGCCGGGGCGGGCGAGTCACGCCGTCCGCGAGCAGTTCGGCGGCGAGGCGGTCGACAGCGTGGGCGTCGGCGAACAGGACGCCGCGGTCCGGGCCGCCGGCGCGGTGCTGTCCTACGTCGAGGAGACCGGCGTCGGGACGCTCGCGGCGATCACCCGGTTGCAGACTTACGGCGCGCGGGAGTACGTCGACCTCGACGCGACGACCCAGCGCAACCTCGAACTCACGGAGACGATGCAGGGCGACCGCTCGGGGTCGCTGTTCGACACCCTCGACCACACGGTCACCGCCGCCGGTGGGCGACTGCTCCGGCGCTGGCTCCAGCGGCCGCGGCGCGACCGCGGGGAACTGGCGCGCCGACAGTCCTGCGTCGCGGCGCTGACGGAGGGGGCGATGGCCCGCGAGCGGATCCGCGAGACGCTGTCGGACGCCTACGACCTCGAACGGCTGGCCTCGCGGGCCACGTCGGGCAGCGCCGATGCGCGGGACCTCCGGGCGGCCCAGGAGACGCTGGCGCTGCTGGGCCAGGTCTCCGACGCCGTGACCGAGACCGAGCGCCTCGCCGAGTCGCCGCTCGCCGACGCCGTCGCCGGAGCGGACCGCGCGGCGGCCGACGACCTCGCGGCGGCGCTCGACGACGCACTCGTCGACGACCCGCCGGGGACGGTGAAACAGGGCGGGCTGTTTCGGAAGGGCTACGACGACGACTTGGACGCCGTCATCGAGGAGCACGAGGCGGCCCTGGAGTGGCTGGACACGCTCCCGGAGCGCGAGAAGGAGCGCACGGGCATCACGCACCTCTCCGTCGACCGCAACAAGACCGACGGCTACTACATTCAGGTCGGCAAGAGCGAGACCGACGCCGTCCCCGACTCCTACCAGCACGTCAAGACCCTGAAGAACTCAAAGCGCTACACCATCCCCGACCTCGACGAGAAGGAGCGGGAGGTGCTGCGCCTGGAGGAGCGCCGTCACGACCTGGAGTACGAGCGGTTTCAGGCGCTCCGCGAGCGGGTGGCCGAGCGCGCGACGCTCCTGCAGGACGTTGGCCGAACGCTCGCGGAGGTCGACGCGCTGTCGTCGTTTGCCGTCCACGCCGTCGAGAACGACTGGACGCGCCCGGAGGTCCACGACGGACAGGCCCTCTCCATCGAGGCGGGCCGTCACCCAGTCGTCGAGCAGACGACCGAGTTCGTCCCGAACGACCTCTACATGGACGAGGACCGGCGCTTTCTCATCGTCACCGGGCCGAACATGAGCGGGAAGTCGACGTACATGCGACAGGCCGCGCTCGTGACGCTGCTGGCCCAGGTCGGCAGTTTCGTCCCGGCGCGGTCGGCGTCGGTCGGCCTCGTCGACGGCATCTACACCCGCGTCGGCGCGCTGGACGAACTCGCACAGGGCCGCTCGACGTTCATGGTCGAGATGCAGGAGCTGTCGAACATCCTCCACTCCGCGACCGACGAGTCGCTGGTCATCTTGGACGAGGTCGGCCGAGGGACCGCGACCTTCGACGGCATCTCCATCGCGTGGGCCGCGACGGAGTACATCGCCAACACCGTCCGGTCGAAGACGCTCTTTGCGACCCACTACCACGAACTGACGGCGCTGGGCGACGAGCTTCCCACCGTCGAGAACGTCCACGTCGCGGCCGACGAGACGGACGGGGACGTGACGTTCCTCCGGACGGTGCGAGACGGCCCGACCGACCGCTCCTACGGCGTCCACGTCGCCGATCTGGCGGGCGTTCCCGAGCCAGTCGTCGACCGTTCGCGAGAGGTACTCGACAGACTGCGCGAGGACGAGGCCATCGAGGTGCGTGGCGGCGACCGCGACGGCGGCGGGACGACCCAGGCCGTCTTCGATCTGAGTTCGGGGCAGTTCGCGAGCGGTGAGTCGGAGCCGACAGACGAGCCGGTGGCGACCGACGGGAGCCGCGAACGCGCTCCGGCGGACTCCTCGGCTGACGACGCGGACGGGCTCGGTCCCGAGGCCGAAGCCGTGCTGTCGGAACTGCGGGACCTGGACGTCAACGAGACGCCACCGGTCGAACTGCTGGCGAAAGTCCAGAACTGGCAGGACGACCTCGAAGACGCCTGACGGTCGCGACCGCGGCCGACGGCGCGCTTGGTGGTCACAGGTGTCGATTCCCTCCATCGTCAGGGTCGCCGCGCGGCCGACGGCGAATCCGTAGCCGCCCTTTTCTTTCCGAGGCTCCCAGAGTGACCCATGCCACCCCAGCGAACGCGACCGCGGGGGACCGCCGGGGCGTCGTCGACCGACGATAGCGAGTCGCCGCCCGCGCTCGCCGTCGAGGGGCTGACGAAGCGGTTCGGGAGCGGCGCGGACGCCGTGACGGCGGTCGACGACGTGTCGTTCGCCATCGAGCGCGGGTCCGTCGTCGGCCTGCTCGGCCCCAACGGCGCGGGCAAGACCACGACGATCAAGTCTGTTCTGGGACTGGTGTTGCCGGACGAAGGGAGCGCGCGAGTCCGCGGCATCGACGTTCACGCGAACCCGCGGGCGGCGTACCGCCACGTCGACGCCATGCTGGAGGGGGCGCGAAACGACTACTGGCGGCTGACCGTCCGCGAGAACCTCCGGTACTTCGCGACGATCAAGGGCATCAAACCGGACTCGCTGACCGACCGCCACGAGCGCCTGCTGGAGAAACTCGACCTGCTGGAGAAGGCGGACGAGCCGGTCCGGAGCCTCTCGCGCGGGATGAAACAGAAGGTGTCGCTCGCGAGCGTCCTGGCGAGCGAGGCCGACGTGGTGTTCCTCGACGAGCCGACGCTCGGCCTCGACGTGGAGAGTTCGCTGACGCTCCGGCGGGAACTGCGCCGAATCGTCGAGGAGCGGGATCTCACGGCCGTCGTCAGCAGCCACGACATGGACGTGATCGAGGACGTCTGCGACCGGGTGATCGTGATGAACGAGGGGCGGATCATCGCCGACGACAGCGTGTCGGCCCTGCTCCGGCGATACGCCGCGTCCGGCTTCTCAGTCACCAGCCGGGACTTCACCGACGACCTGCTGGCGACCGTTCGCGACCGCTTCGACGTGGTCGAGACGACCGCCGTCGACGGCGCGACCCGGGTCGAGGTCGCGACCGACAGCGACGGCTTCTATCACCTGCTCGACCTCTGTCGGGAGCGCGGCGTCACGCTCGACGGCGTCGGCACGGTCGAACCGGACTTAGAAGACGTGTTCGTCGAACTGACGGGGCGCGAGCGATGACCGCCGACGGCGCGGACGGTGCGGCAGCGGGAGCGCGAGCGGGCTATCTGGACCTCGCACGGGCCGTCCTGTACCGCGAGTACCTGCTGTTCGTCCGCTACCCGGCTAACGCCGTCGGCGGCATCGTCATCTCCGTGTTCTTCTTCGCCCTCCTGTTCTACGGCGGCCGGATGCTGGCCGGGCGCGCGGTCACGGATTCCATCGAGGGCATCGTCGTCGGCTACTTCCTCTGGACGCTGTCGGTCGGCGCGTACCAGTCCATCTCCAGTGACATCGCCAGCGAGGCCCAGTGGGGCACGCTCGAACGCCACGTCATGACGCCGTTCGGGTTCGCGCCCGTCGCCCTGTTCAAGGGCGTCGCGAAAGTCGTCCGGACGTTCCTCACGTCGACGGTGATTCTCGCCGCGATGCTGCTCGTCACCGGGACGACGCTCCAGCTCAGCGCCATTACCGTGGTCGCCGTGGCGTCGCTGACCATCGCGTCCGTGCTCGGCCTCGGCTTCGCCGCCGGCGGCGTCGCCGTCCTCTACAAGCGCATCGGGAACTGGCTGAACCTCCTCCAGTTCGGCTTCATCTTGCTCATCTCCGCGCCGGTGTTCGACCTCGGCTGGACCCGGCTCCTCCCGCTCGCCCACGGCAGCGCGCTCCTCCAGCGGGCGATGGTCGACGGCACACGGCTCTGGGAGTTCCCGGCGGCGGACCTGGCGCTGCTCGTCGGCGTCGCCGTCGGCTACGTCCTCCTCGGCTCCGTCGTGTTCCGGTACACGACCCGGCGGGCCAGACGCCTCGGCGTCCTCGGCGACTACTGACCGCGAGCGAACCGGGAGGTTTTACGGTCCGGCGACACGTTGGCTCTCCTGATAGACCGGACGCTCGCACAGAGCGCAGTCGCCGCCCACACATGGCCTCCCGACACCTCACCACGGAACGGCTCGTCCTCACCCTCGCGACCGTCGTCGTCGTCAGCGTGCTGGCCGCCGCGGCCTGGTCGGTGGCGGTCCCGAGTGCGACCGCGACCCCACGCCCGACCGTCGACGCCGACGTCGCGACGCAGTACGACGCCATCGACGGCGTCGAAGCGACCCAAACGACGACCATCACCCGTAACGGGTCCGTTTCGAGTCGCACGGTCTACGACGCGACGCTCCGGCCCGGAACGGGGAAACAGCGCCTCGAAGTCCGATCCAGCACGGCGGAGCGCTACGACCTGCGGGTGTCGAACGGCTCGACCCTGTGGCTGTACGACCGCGACCGCGGGAACGCCACACGTATCTCGCTCAGCGGCGCGTCTTACGACCAGGGCGCGCGCCTCGAACGCCTGCTCGCGCGGCTGAACATGACGGATACCGACACTCGGCCGCGGACGGTCGAACCGCTGCCTGTCGTCCCCCACGGCGGCCGCCAGCCGGCAGACGCCGCCGTCGCGTCGGGGACCAGGATGGGCGTCAGCTACCGCGGGACGGAGACGGTCGACGGACGGGAGGCCTACGTCGTCCACGTCTCGCCCGAGAACGGCTCGGCGGCGTACGAACAGACGCTGTGGCTGGATTCCGAGCGGTTCTTCCCGCTGAAACAGCGCACCGAGTGGACGGCGAACGGGCGGTCCACGGTGGTGACGACGACGTACGAGAACGTCAGCTACGACACCGGCGTCGGCGACGACGCGTTCGTCCCCGACTTCCCCGCGAACACGACCGTCACCGCCCCGGAGACGCCGGAGACGCGGACCTACCGGACGGTCGACGCGCTCGAAGCCGACACCGACGTTCGCGTTCCCGCCGTCGACCTCCCGCCGTCGTTCGAACTGGCCTACGCCACGCAGACGCGAGGCCGGATCCACGGGGTCGGCCTCAGCTACGTGAACCGGACGAGTCGGATCACCGTCGCGAAGTACAACTTCACGTACCGGGCCCCGGAGGGCGACGAGCAGGTGACGATCGACGGTCGGACGGCGTCGCTCTCCCGCGGTCTCACGTCGTCGCTCTCCTGGAACTGTGGCGAGTACCGGTACACGATCCGCGGGCAGGGCGTCGCCGCGGACCGACTCGTCGCCATCGGACAGTCGGTCGGCTGTCCCGCGAGCGGCTGAGCCGCCGGAACCGCCCCGCCGCGGCCATCGCTCCGACCGCCATCAGGGACCTGTTTTCTGGGTCAGAAGTTCGACTGGTCGTTATATTATCCAACCGTGCGTCCCTCTGAATGCAGCGGGCCTGATGACCCCGCACCGCCGTGCTGCCCGGTCATCGCCGCTGTCTGTCCACCACCATGCCCCGGAGCGATCCGGGCCGTCCACCCTGGGGGAAATGGGTCACACATCGGTCCTCGAGGTGGGGTGTGGATCGCCGCCAGCCCCTCCAAGCCTCTGACTGTGCCTGGGCGGCGATTTCGGCCCCGGCTCTGGACCGGTCTCCGCTGTCGCATCGCGCCCTCCCGAGCCCTGACTTCTGACCCGGAAACTGGCAGGACCTTTTATTCGCCGACGGCTCGTGGTCTGGCACGTGAGTGAGGACCCGGACGTGGGCGATCTCCTCGATCTGCTCAGCGACGAGTACGCCCGGGATATCCTCGCAGCAACGAGTGTCAAACCCATGTCTGCGAAACAGCTCTCCGAACAGTGTGAGATGTCACAACCGACCGTGTACCGGCGGGTCGAGTGGCTCCGGGAGCACGGCCTCATCGAGGAACAGACCCGTATCGAGACGGGTGGCAACGACTACAGCGTCTTCGCCGCGACGCTCTCGGAGTTCTCGCTCGCGCTCGACGACGGGGCGTTCGACGCCGCCGTCGAGCGGACGGAGTCCACGGCGTTCCCCGGGCAGGACGAACAGGACACGGCCGACCGATTCACGAAGATGTGGGAGAATCTCTGAGATGGTCGCCCTCGCCGCCCTCGTCGAGTGGCTCATCGTCGGCCTGGCCTTCGGTTCCACCCTCCTGGGCGGGTACGTCGGCTACCAGGCCTACCGCGGCTACCGCCGCCACGACAGCCGCTCTATGCGGTACCTCTCGGTCGGCCTGTTCTGTCTCACCGCGGTGGCCTTCGCCGTCGCGTTCGTCGGCTCGGTCCTCCTCCGACAGGGCGTTCTGCCGGTGCGCTTCCAGCAGCCGCTCACGCTCGTCACCCGCGCCTTCCAGTTCGTCGGCGTGCTGTTCATCGCCTACTCGCTCCACACTCGGGAGTAAGCCGCCGCCCGCGTCTCACTCACCTCACTCCAGCAACCCGCTGTCCCGCGCGAACCGGTCCGCGAGTTCGTCCAGCACGTCCGGGTCGACCTCCGCCACCGGGTCGCCGTCGTGGAGCTGCTCGTTGTGTCGCGCGACCGCGTCCTCGACGTCGTCGAACGGGACCGCCGTTCGCGTGCCACACCCCTCGCAGACGACCGGAATCTCCGGTCCCTCGCTGTCGGTCATTGGCGACGGTTGCGCCCACCTGCCCAAATAAACTCGGATTGGCGACCGCCGCCGGCTCGTTCGACGGGCGATTCAGTCGCGACGCGCTCACGGCCGCCCGGGACCGTCGCGCTTGTCTCGTCATTCCAGAGCGCTCTTGGGGCGCTTGAGATAGAACTCCTGCTCGGTGACGCGTTCGTAGACCTCGTAGAGGGTCTCGACGGCCGCGGGATCGGGGCTGAACTGCAGGTGCGGGGCCAGGTGATAGGCCTTGCAGGTCGTCAGGAAGAAGTACAGCGTCCGGTGGTGGGCCGAGGTCGTGTCGACGACGCCGAGGCGCTCCCCGCCGAGGTCGTCCGAGAAGTCGTTGAGCATGCTCGCGATGTCGTCGCTGAGCTGTTCGTCCGGCCGCGTCAGCGGCGTCCCGAACGTCTGCTGGAAGAAGTCGCTGGTCGCCCGGAGGAACGGGTTCGAGTCCACACCGGTCGGGTCGACGGCGGCGACGGTCTCGTAGAGTTCCAGTAGCGTCGACAACTCCTCAGCCGTCACCGCGATGGGCCGGACCGGGTCGCCCTGTGGCAGCGAGTACTCCGGGAAGGAGTACGACCCCGGGTCCGGAATCCGCCCGAACACCTGGTCGAGGCTCATACGGCTAGTTCCGTCGGCAGCGGCCTAACTGTTGGGCCGGCAGTCGCGGTGGTTCGTGACATCTCGGTAGACGTGACCAGCCAGAACGCCCTCGCTCCGGTTCGCGGGCCGACGGCCCGCTCCCCGAGACGTGGGACCTTCGGTCCCTCGCGACCGACACGCTTTCGACCGCCGCCGACCGAGCCACGCCCATGTTCCCCGAGTTCGAGGTCGTTCCCGCGGTCGACATGCAGGACGGACAGGTGGTCCAGCTCGTCGGCGGCGAGCGCGGCACGGAGAAGACCTACGGCGACCCGGTCGAGGCCGCGCGGCGCTGGGTCGACGCCGGCGCGCGGACGCTGCACCTCGTGGACCTCGACGGCGCGTTCGAGGGCGAGCGACGGAACGCCGCGGCGATCGACGCCGTCCTCGATGCGGTGGAAGACGACGCCGCGGTCCAGTTGGGCGGCGGCATCCGCACGGCCGAGGACGCGATCTCCCTGCTGGACCGGGGGCTCGACCGCGTCATCCTCGGGACCGCGGCCGTCGAGAACCCCGACATCGTCGCCGAGATCAGCGAGCGCCACCCCGGGAGCGTGCTGGTGAGCCTCGACGCGAAGGGCGGCGAGGTCGTCGTCTCGGGGTGGACAGAGGGAACGGGGCTGGACCCGGCCGAGGCCGCAGAGCGGTACGCCGACCTCGGGGCCGGCGGCATCCTCTTTACCGACGTGGACGTGGAGGGGCAACTCGACGGCGTGCGGACCGATCCGGTCCGACGGCTGGTCGAGGCCGTCGACATCCCGGTCGTCGCCAGCGGCGGCGTCGCGACCATCGACGACGTGCTGGCGCTGGAGCGGGCCGGGGCGGCCGCCGTCGTCGTCGGCAGCGCGCTCTACGAGGGCGAATTCACCCTCGAAGCGGCGATGGACGCCGTGGCCGGTGAGTAGCGCCGTTCAGTCGAGCGAGGCGAACGGGAGCGTCGCCCGCGAGTCGGCCCCGTAGGCGAGCGCGTCGGCCTGACTCACGCTGTCGGGCGTCACCAGGTCCATGACGCGGGGCGCGTTCTCGACCGCGCCGGTTTTCGCGCCGCCGAAGACGTACTCTTGTGCCGTCTCGGCGACGGGACGCAGCGAACCGCGGTCCTCCGACTGGACCATCGCGACGGCTTCGAGGTCCGCGGCGTCGACGCCGTCGACGGCCGCGCGGTCGATACTCAGCGTGACCGTCCCCGCGTCGGCGTCGACCGCTTCGCCGACCGAGACGACGTTCCCCTCGCCGTCGGTGAGCGCCGCTCCGCTGGCGTCGACGGCGCTCTTCGAGAAGCCGCTGATCTCCAGGCGGTACTGCCAGGGCGCTTCGAAGTCGACGTTCGCGCCGAGGTCGTCGAGGCTGCTGGTCGCGCCGCCGTCGGCGCTCGGGTCGCGCAGCCAGAGAACGAACCACTGCGGCGAGAAGCCGCGGCTGCTGCCGAAGGCGTTGTAGAGCGTCTCCACCTCGAAGGTGAACCGCTGCAGGCTCGGCGTCTGCTCGACCGTCACCGAGCGCAGGTCGAACGCGCCCGACTGGAACGCGTCGGCCGTCGGGTAGGTGTAGCCGCCGGGGCCGTGGTCGTCGTCTGCCGGGTCCGCGAGGTCGGCCACCGTCGCGGGCGGTTTGATGGTCACGGTCTCGCTCGCCAGCGTCGTGCCGTCCGGCAGCGCCACCGTCACCTCGTACTCGCCGGCCTCGTCGATCGCGTAGCCGACGGTGTCCGTGTAGCCGCTCGTCTCCGGCGGGATGCGGACGTTCTCGGTGCGGACGAACTCCCCGTCGACGAACAGTTCGGTGGTCGTCCCGCCGACGAACGCGTCGCCGTTGTCCCCAGTCGCCTCGATGAAGCGTTCCTGGACGAACGCCTCGCCGGCGACGTTGACCTCGAAGTCCTGTTCCGGGCGCTCGTATTCGGGCAGGTCGTTGATCTCCTGGCCCCTGGCCGGCCGGAGGCGGACCGCGGTCCCGCCGCTGCCGACCATCGACGCGAGCAGCGTCGTGCCGGGGTCGACGACGGCCTCCGTGACGCGAACGTCGGTCAGGTTCCCGTCGTAGTCGGCCTCGACGCCGTCGGTGTAGATCTCGGCGACGTACTTCGGGCCGCTCGGCCCCTTTCCGTTGCTGTTCCCGTTACCGTTCCCGGGCCCCTGTCCGTCGCCCTTCGACGCCGGCGAGAGGAAGTCGAGCGGTACGTCGATCGCGCGCCCGCCCTCGTCGGTCATCGCGCCGAGGTACCACTCCTCGCCCGTCCGTCGGGCGGTCACCACGTAGTCGCCGATGGCCGCGTCGAGGACGCGGGTGTCGTCCCAGCCGGCGGCCGGCACGTCCTCGATGAACTGGAAGGCGTCGACCGTCTCGCCGCGGATTGGGGTCGTCTCCGGTTCCGGCATCGACGCGCCGGGTTCGGTGACGGCGACGGAATCGAGGTTGACGCCCCCGGTGTCCGCGTCGGTGAACGCGACCGCGACCTCGTCTCCGCCGCCGGACAGCGAGACGGTGGTCGAGACGGCGTCCCAGTCGTTCCAGTACGCCGTCGGCGGGAACGTGACCTGCGCGGCCTCGGAGCCGTTGACCAGGACCGTCGCCGTGCGGTCGGTGTCCGCCGGGACGGCGTTGTTCTCGGCGTCACTGGCGTAGCGCAGGTGGAGGTCGTACTCGCCCTCGCTCGCGCCCTCGACGGTCCAGGCGACGCTCGCGCCCGGGGACGCACCGTTTGGATCGATGGCGACGTACTGTTCGCCCTGGGCGCCGGGCCAGCGCGCGCCGGTCGAGAAGCCGTCGACGTCGCCCCACTCGGCCTGTGCGACCGCGCCGATCTCGGTTGTCGACGGCTGGTCGGCGAGGTAGGAACTGGGCAGGTCGGCGACCATCTGGAGGCCGCTGAAGTACGTCGGGTACATCGCCAGTTGCTTCGCGCGGGTCGTCTCGATGCCGCCGGACCCGGAGTCCATGTCGAAGATGCCCGGGGTGTACTCCATGGGACCGGCCAGCATCCGCGTGAACGGGATGGTGACGTGGTGGGACGGGCTCACGTCGCCGAAGGCGTCGTATTCCTGGCCCTTGACGCCCTCACGGGTCATGAGGTTCGGGTACTGTCGCCGGCGACCGGTCGGGTGAATCGGCTCGTGCATATCGAGCATCTGGCGGTTGGCCGCCGCGGTCTCGGCGACGAGCGTGTGGTGGTTCACGAGCACCTGGTTGTGGTGGTTGTGGCCCTCGCCGGCGAGGTCGCCGCTGTCGGCGACGTAGCCGTTCTTGATGGTCCGGATGCCGAGGTCGTCGTAGGTCGGGAACGCCTCGTCGAGCTGGGACTCGTAGTTCTCGAAGTCGCCGGCCGTCTCGTTGTGCATCGTCATCTGGGTCGGCGGATCGAGGCTGGGGCCGTAGTCGGTCACCGCCTGGAGATCGAAGTCCGGATAGGGCTGGTCGAAGTCGAAGGCGCTGCCGTCGCCGGGATAGCTCGACCAGCCCTCGTTCCAGCCCTCGACGAGGACGCCTTGGATGCCGTGCTCGCTGGCGAAGTCCATGTACTGCGTGGCGCGACCGGTCTGTGCCCCGTGGTTGCCCGAGTTCGGCCCCGTGTACTCCCAGTCCGCGCGGCCGGTTATCATCAGCCACCAGACGCCGACGAACTTCTGGGGCTCGATCCAGTCGACGCCCTGCGTGAACACGTCCTCGTCGTAGTCCTCGTTGAGGGCGACGACGAGGCTCGATTCCACGAGGTCCCCGGCGCTGGTCCCGACCTGCACCGTTCGCCACGGGGTGACGTGCGGGGCCGACGCCGAGACCTTCGTCCCGTCGGGAAGCGGCGCGAGCGTCGACTCGAAAGCGGCGTCGCCGGCGTCCGACGGCGCGAGCGCGAGCGAGGCGTAGTCAGTCAGGTCGGCCTCGTGGACCGCGAGGTAGCGGCCGTCGTCGGTCCGCATCGTCAGCGGCGTGTGGACGCCGTCGAAGGGCGTGTCGTCGAGTTCGCCGGCGACCTCGCTCAGCGCGGTCTCCTCGTACTCGACCTCGAAGTTGTTGTAGTCGTTGGGGATCCACCACGAGTCGTAGTCGCCGGCGAAGCGGTACTCGGTCCGCTCTGACGTGACGACGAACTGCTCGCCGAACGGCTCTCCGAAGACGAACCGGAAGCCGACGCCGTCGTCGAACACGCGGAAGACGAACGTGCCGAAGCGGCCCGGCTCCGCGGTCTCTTCGACGCCCAGTCTGAGTTCGGTGTAGCGCTCGGGAATCTCGTCGTACCGGTCCCAGACGGGCGTCCACGAGGTGTCGGTTTCGGAGCGCTCGCTCCCGGTGACGGTCAGGCCGTCCCGGAACGCGTCCTGATTCCTGAACTCGAAGCCGAGCGCCGAGTCGTCGACGACCGTGACGCCCTCGTGGGCGACCCGGTACGTCGGTGTGCCGTCGGAGACGTCCACCGTGAGCGCGACGCTCCCGTCCGGCGACGTCACGGTCTGCGCCGCGGCGTCGTCGCCGTCGGTGACCTGCGCCGCCGTCTCCGCCGGGACAGACGCCGAGAACGCGGACGCGGCGAGGAGTGACCCGACGCCACCGAGGAACTGTCGGCGGCTCTGCTTGGAACTTGGATGACTTTCTTCTTCAGACATCAACTCTGGCCTGAAGTGGGTGGCTAATAAAAGTTCACTCGAATCTACATTATTTCTCAATCATCGGTCGTGATGATTTTCGCGAGCGCCTCGGGCCGCCGGTCGTGGGCGAATCGGCCGGTCGCTTGGGGCCGGCGACCCCACAGCCGCGTCGCTTTTGCCCGTCCCGGCCCTGTCTCGGGTCGTGCGGGAGTTCGACTTCGAACTGGCGCTGTGTGCCCACCTCGAACGCGAGGGGCGACTGGTGAGCCGCCAGCTCGGCGGGCACGTCCACGGGCGGCGCGTCCTCGACACGGTGGTCGTCGAGCCCGGTCCCGAGTTCGACGAGCGGGCGGCCATCACCGCCGACCGCATCCCGACGGCGGCCATCGAGAGCGACGTGGGGCCCGGCCGGGCGCGCTACTGGAAGGACGCATTCGACTGCCACCCCGACCGGGCGGAGCGCGCCGTCGAACTGGCCGTCGAGCGCGGTTTCTTCGAGCGCGAGCGCCGCGGCGGCCGGACGTACGTCCGCCAGACGGCGCGCTATCCCGACTGGATCGGCGGGCTGCTCGCCGTCGAGAACAAGCCCGACCTCGGCCGGCCCGGCGACCTCGAAGCGCAGTTGCGGACCGACGTGTCGCTCGCGCTCGCGGACCGCGTCGTGCTGGCGACGGCCTCCTACGTCACCGGCGCGCACCTCAATCGCATCCCCGATGCGGTCGGCGTCTGGCGGTTCGACCCCGAAACCGAGACGCGCGAGGTCGTCCGCGAGCCGACGCCGCTCCCGACCGACGGGCCCGGCGTCGAACTGCTGGACGAGCGTCCGACCCGGACGGACGTGCGGGTCGTCACGGCGGCGGAGAAGGCGCGAGCCCGGCGTGCGCTGGCCGAGCGGGCCTACGCGAAGGGCTGGCGGAGCTTCGACTACCCGGCGTGTGCCCGCTGTGACCCCGGCGGCGACGGTCGGCCCCGGTGCGCCTGGAAGGCCCGTGACGTGCTCGCGAGCGCGGAGTGCGGTCCGGACTGCGAGGGCTATCAGGCGGCGACGCCGCCGGAGGTCGACGGCGACGCGCTCCGGGCCGACCGGACGCCGTGGATTCCCGACCCCGACGGTCGTCGTCGTCGCCAGTCGGGACTCGACCGGTTCGGCTGAGCGGTGCGTGCGGGTTGGTATGGATTCACTCAAATCCGGGTCCTTATGCTGGAGAAGCGCTGTATGTCGCTAATGGAGTACGAACCGGATCAGGAGGAACCCGTGAGCGCGGCGGTCGTGCACGCGGTGAGTACGTTCGAACAGCGCGACCCGACGGCGCTCCCGCCGTTGCACGACACCGTCGACCCGGACGCACTGGACGCGCTGTTCGCCCCGACAGGCGGCGGAGCTGAGCAGCGCAGTTGCGTCTCGTTCACGTTCAGCGCCTCGTTCGTCACCGTCGATGCCGACGGGCGAGTGACTGTCGTGCCCGACGCCGCGCCGGCCGCCGAGCCCGCGTGTCAGTGACCGCCTCGGCGACCGTCCGTCGTCTCGTCGCCTGCGCGTGAGTCGTCGTCGGCCGGCACGCCGCCGTCGCCGGCCGTCGTCCGGCCGTGTCGCTCGTAGTTGTCTTCGGTCACTGCCGGCGCTACGTCGGCCACCTTCGCGGCGTGTTTCGTCCGCGCTCGGTAGTTCGCCGCGGCCGCGATGGCGACGCCGGCCGCGAGGCCGACGATGAGGACCCAGTCGAGTCGACCGACGACGACCAGGAGCCCGCCCGCCGCGAGGACGCCGCTGCCGAGAGCCGCCCCGCCGACTTCGGCGAGTCCGCGCCTGTCCATGAGACCGTCTACGGCGTTCTCCGCCTATAAGCTATGGACCGTTTCACGCTGCCGAATCGGCGGCTCAGACGAGTCTCAGGCTTCTGGGTCGGGGGGAAATCTGCGGTCGAAATCGCCGGACGTCGGACGGTCTCAGAGCGTGAAGCGCTCGCCGTCGAGTGCGATGTCGTCGGCGAACGCCCGGTCCGCCGGGACGTAGTGGGCGGTGTGGACGATGCGGTACTCGGCGGCCTCGATGTCGGCGGCGAAGTCCCGCGCGCCCCGCAGGGTCATGTGCTTGGTTCCGAAGGTCCGCGGGACGCCGTCGGCGGCGTGGTCGGCCCCGCCCTTCGGGTGGAACTCGCAGGCCTCCGGGTGGACGATGCCCTCGACCAGCGCGAGGTCGGCGCCGGAAAGCACCGCCGTCGAGCGCTCGGGTACGTCGTAGCAGGTATCCCCGGATAGCGACAGCACCGCGCCGGTCTGGGGCTCCTCGATTCGGAGGCCGTAACACAGCAGCGGCGGGTGGGTCACCGGGACGAGCGTCACCTCGAAGCCGGCCACCGTGAACGGTTCGAGGGGTGTCTCGGCGCTGACCGACACCGTGTCGAGGTAGTCGTAGCGGTGGCGGACCGTCTCGGCGACGCTCTCGTCGGTCATCGGGTCCGTCTCGTCGGCGGCGTGCACAGGCAGGTGGTCGAACAGGCGGTAGGCGTTCCCGAGGCCGTCGAGGTGGTCGAAGTGGACGTGGCTGACGACGGCCGCGTCAGGTAGCGGGACCGACTCGCGGAGGAACTGGTGGCGAAAGTCCGGACTCGCGTCGATCAGCAGCGACTCGCCAGTCTCCTCGTTTCGCACGTAGACCGAGAAACGCGAGCGCTCGACTCCGCCCGAGGGGTCGATACCGCGCTCACGGGCGTGTTCTCGCAGTTCCGCGTCGGGGTCGCGCGCGCGCTCGCAGGTGTCGCAGTCGCACCCGACCGTCGGCGTCCCCGTCGTGTCGCCGGTCCCGAGCAGCGTGACCTCCATCACGTGGGGGTCGGCACGGGACGGGCCTAAGCCCCTCGCTTCCGGACGGCGGCCCGCCTCCTACGGAGCGGTGTGTCGGCCGGACCGTCTCACTCTTCGGTCGCGGCGGCGTCGAGGTCGATGCCCCGCCGACTGGCCGTCTCCGCGAGGATGGCTTTCGCCCGCTCGTCGGCCACGTCGTCGACGAGGCACTCGATGAACCCCTCGAGCAGCGCGGGTCGCACCCGGAGATCCACAAACTCGACCCGGCCGTCCGCGACGACAACGTCGATGTCCCACTCCCCCTCGTCGGGGTCGGTCATCCGCACGTCGACCCACTCGTCGGCCGGTTCGTCTGGCTCGGTGAACACGTCGTCTCCCATCGCTCTGCTAGATGCCACCGACTCCCATAAACTCTCACTCCGTCCGACAGGACTCGACCGCCCTCCGTCGGTCCATCGCAGTCGGCCGGCTCATCGCTTAAATACCACCACCTCGTTCCTCGGATATGACGTTCGTCGTCCCCTTCGACGGCTCGGCGTACGCCGAGGCCGCGCTCGTCCGCGCTCGCGAGTTCGCGCCGGCCGTCGACGAGTCGGTCCAGGCCGTGACGATCATTCCGCGAGACAACGCTCGCTACGCCCGCGAGAGAGGCTGGCTCGGCCCGGACGAACCCTTCGACACCGACGGCATCGTCGACGGACTCGCGGAGCAGGTCCACGAGATCGCACCGCTGGCGTCGTTCCATCACGAGAGGTGTACGCGAGAAGTCTCGGGCAACACCATCGCCAGGCCGGTTCGGAAGTTCGCCAGACGGGAGGGCGCGACGGTGGTGTTCATCGGGTCGGACTCCGCCGGACGACTCACGAGACGGCTCGGTAGCGTCGGCGAGCGCGTCAGTGCTGACGTGGCCTACGACGTGGTGATCGTCCGTCGATTGCCCGATTCGGTGGCGCAGTAGCCCGCGACTCAGTCGTCGTGATCGTGGTCGTGGTCGTGATCGTGGCCGCCGTCCCCGTCGCCGGAGAAGTCGCCGCCGGCCACCAGCGCCTCGTGGTCGCCGTCCATCATGTCCATGTTCTTGAGGTTGTCGCGCTCCTCGAAGTCGACGATGGCGTCCTTGAGGTCCTGCTGAGTCAGCGTCGTCCGCTCCTCGGTCAGGGCGTTGAGGACGGCCTCCCGGAGGACGAGGCGGAGGTCGCTCCCGGTCAGCCCTTCGGTCAGGTCCGCCAGCGTCTCGGGGTCGAAGTCCACGATGTCCATCTGGCGGGTGACGATGCGGAGGATGTCCGCGCGCATCCCGCTGTCGGGCTTGGGGAAGTTGACGATCTCGTCGAAGCGCCGCCAGGCCGCGGCGTCGAGCTGGTCGGGGTGGTTCGTCGCGCCGATGAGCAACACCTCGTCCTGGATCAGCGAGATCTCGTCGATCGACTTCAGCAGGGTGTTGACGGCGCGCTTGATGGCCGCGTGCTCGTCTGAGGACCGCGTCTTCGCGACGAAGTCGAACTCGTCCATGAAGAGGATACATGGCGAGAGCCGCTTTGCCACCTCGAACACCTTCTCGACGTTCTTGGCCGTCTCGCCGAGGTACTGGCTCGTGATCATCGACAGCTTCACCTCGACGAACGGGAGGTCGAGGTCGTGGGCCAGCGCCCGGGCGACGCTCGTCTTGCCGGTCCCCGGCGGGCCGACGAACAGCAGTTTCCCGATCTCGCGCAGGCCGATCTGGGCGAGGTAGTCGCGGTGCTCGATGGCCTTGACGATCTTCTGAATCTCGTCTTCCTGGTCGGTGGTCAACACGAGGTCGTTGAGAGTCATCTCGACCTCCTCGGGCGCGCGCACGTCCACGAGGTCGAGCATCTCCTCTTCCTCCTCGTCGTCGGAGTCGAACGCCTCCTCCAGCCTGGCGTCGATAAACGCGCGGTCGGCCCGCGACGGGCGGTTCGCCGCGCGCGCCTTTTCGTAGTCGAGGCCGTCGACCTTGTCCTCGTACACCGCCGCCAGCACGGGGTTCTCGGCCAGGTGGTCGGCGTCGACCCGTTCGAGGAACCACTCCTCGGCGAGGTCGCGGTCGGTAAAGGAGATGCTCCCGGAGAAGTCGTCGCGGTCGGTGAACATCAGTCCGGAGACGGCGGCCCAGGGGCGCTCGACCCCGGTCGCCTCGCTCGCGGTCGTGTTCGTCACCGACAGCGGACGTTCGATCTCACCGTCGCTCCAGAACACGGACCGGTACGCGGGCGGCAGGTCGTCGGGTTCGAGGTCCTGTCGCTCGCCGTAGAGAGTGGCCGTCAGCAGAAACTCGATGACGTCCAGTTCCGGATTGCTCATTCCCACTAACGTTACCACGCGACCGGTATAAGTCACTCGAAGCGCGCTCTCTGGCAGTAGGATAATATACTACAATTGTGTATGGTTGACATATGGCAACGGGTAACGCGCTCATCGACGTGTACCGGGACCGTATCGGCGACCCGACCACCGACGACGAAGCCTACGGCTACTGGCTGTTCGTGTTCGGGATCATCCTCGGAATCCTCGGGCTGGTGCTGTTCTCGGTGACGGCCTCCCGGAGCACGCCGCGCCAGTTCGGGTATCTCCTCGGCGCTATCGGTCTCATCTGCCTGTTCGCGGGGCCGACGATCCGACTCCCCCTGACACGGCGCGGCCTGTTTCTCACCTACGCCGGGGCGGTCGTCGCACTGCTCGGCGTCGTCTGGTTCACCACCTTTTACCCGAACAACTGGACCGGGCCCGAGGGCAACCCAGCGGTCTCGGTGTACATCGTCGGCCTGGCGCTGATGGCCGTCGGGGCCGTCGCCGCGCCGCTGTTGACCGGTCGGACGGAGGCCTACGAGGAGGCGGTTCGGACGGCCGAAGCGGCAACCGAGACGGCCGAACAGGCGAGTCAGGAGGCCGAGGACGCGAGTCGGGCGGCCGAGGCGGCCACCGAAACGGCGCGGCGACAGACCGAAACCGCACAGCGGGCGACCCGCGAGCGCGAGACGATGGCCGAGGAACTCGCGGCCAGCGAGGCGGCGCGGGCCGACGTCGCCGCCGTCGCCGAGGCCACCGAGGCCGAACTCGCCGCGGCACAGGCGACTATCGCGGCCGCGATGGACAGCAAGGCGACGTTCGAACTGTACGCCGACGCGGCCGGGAAGTACCGCTGGCGGCTCCGCCACCGCAACGGCAACGTCATCGCCGACAGCGCGCAGGGGTACGCCTCGCGCCAGAAGGCGATGCAGGGACTGCGTAGCGTCCAGTCCAACGCCGCCGGCGGCGCGGTCGTCTTCTTCGAGGACGCGACCGAGGACGACACCGCCGAGGACGTGCCGCAGGTCCCGGCCCCCGAGAGTGCGGCGACGTTCGAAGTCTTCGAGGACCAGGCCGGGGAGTTCCGCTGGCGACTGCGCCACGACAACGGCGAGATCATCGCCGACAGCGGCGAGGGCTACGCCTCGAAGTCGAACGTCAGACGGGCGCTGAAGAGCGTTCGCGCGGAGGTCCCGGGCGCGGCGTACCTCGCGCTCGACCCGGTCGCCTTCGAGGTGTACGCCGACGCCGCCGGGGAGTTCCGCTGGCGGCTCCTCCACCGGAACGGCCGCATCCTCGCCGACAGCGGCGAGGGGTACGCCACGCGGTCGAACGCCCGCCGCGCGGCCCGGCGGGTCGGCGAACTGGCCCCCGAGTCGGCGGTCGACGACGGATTCGAGGTGTACGAGGACGCCGGCGGCGAGTGGCGCTGGCGGCTGCGCGCGGCCAACGGCGAACTCGTCGCGGACAGCGGGCAGGGGTACTCGAACCGCTCGAAGGCCATCGACGCCGTCGAGCGCGTGCAGTCCCACGCCGCCGGGGCCGACCTGCTCGCCATCGGGACGGCGGCCTTCGAGGTGTTCGAGGACATGGGCGGGGAGTTCCGCTGGCGACTGCGTCACCGCAACGGCGAGATCATCGCCGACAGCGGCGAGGGGTACGCGGAACGCAACAAGGCCGTCGCGGCCATCGGGCGAGTCAAGCGCCACGCGCCGGGCGCGGACCAGACGGAGTGATCCCTCGACGCGACCGTCTCGGCCACGCAACCGTCGATTCTCTTTCCTGTAGAATCCCCGAACTGATTAAGGCCCGTTCGCCCGAAGTTACAACCATATGACAATAACTTCGCTCGAAGACGCGGGGCTCAGGCGCATGGACGACGAGGCGATAGAGGCGTTCCTGGCCGGCCGCCGGGTCGGCGTGCTGGGCCTGCCGACGGACGCCGGGCCGTACATGGTGCCGCTGTCGTACGGGTACGACCCGGACGAGGCCGCGCTGTACTTCACGTTCATCGGCGGGCCGGACAGTCGAAAACAGCGGTTGACCGACGCGGCCGACGACGCCAGCGTCCTCGTCTATCAGGTCGAGTCGATGTTCCACTGGGAGAGCGTCCTCCTGTATGGAACCATCGACGCGGTGCCCGAGGCCGAGTGGGAGACGGTCGGGGACGTGCTCGACTCGGCGTGGCGACCGGACCTCTTCGAACGAGCCATCGCGTCCGACGAGGTCGCAGTCTATCGGTTCCGCATCGACACACAGCGGGGCATCAGGCACACCGGCTTGCCGCCTGGCTTCGACGTCGAGTGAGCGATGCGGGTCCCGAAGTGCCCGACAACGCGTCCTCCGCGGTCGCGAGTTTGTGAGCTTTTAACACGGCGCGCGCCGTTCCGTCCGCCATGCCCCAGCCAGTCATCGTCGACGCGGTCAGGACCCCGCAGGGAAAGGAGGACGGCGCGCTCGCCGACGTTCGAAGCGAGGACCTCTCGGTGCCGCTCGTCAACCAACTGCTCGCGTCGACCGGCGTCGAGTCCGAGGAGGTCGACGACCTGCTGTGGGGGTGTGCCCAGCAGCGCGGCGAGCAGGGCAACAACGTCGCCCGCGTCATCGCTCTCCTCTCGGACCTCGGCGAGGAAGTTCCCGCCGCGACCATCAACCGCTGGTGTGCCTCCTCGGCGGAAGCGCTGATGCGGGCCGCAGACGCGATCGCTGCGGGCCAGCGCGACGTGCTCATCGCCGGCGGCGTCGAGTCGATGTCCCGCGTGCAGATGGGCGAGAACACCCACAACGTCCACCCCCGACTCGCCGAGCACTACAACGTCGGCGAACTCCAGATGGGGATGACCGCCGAGAAGGTCGCCGACGACCACGGCGTGAGCCGCCGCGAGCAGGACGAGTACGCCCTCCGCAGCCACGAGCGCGCCGCCGACGCGACCGATTCGGGGCGGTTCGACGACGAACTCGTCTCCATCGACACCGACGACGGCCGCGTCGAGGAAGACGAGGGCATCCGCCGGGACACCTCACTGGAGACGCTCTCCGGCCTGCCGACGGTGTTCAAGTCCGACGGCACCGTCACGCCGGGCAACGCCTCCCAGGTCTCCGACGGCGCGGCCGGACTGATGGTCACCTCACGCGAGTTTGCCGAGGACAACGGCCTCGACGTCCTCGCCGAAATCGGCTCCCACGAGGTCGCCGGCGTCGACCCGACGGTGATGGGAATCGGTCCCGTTCCGGCCGTCCGCAGGCTGTGTGAGCGCACCGGACGCGACACCGACGACTACGACCTCGTGGAACTCAACGAGGCGTTCGCCTCGCAGTGTCTCTACTGCCAGCGCGAACTCGGCTTCGACGACGAGATCTACAACGTCAACGGCGGCGCTATCGCCATCGGTCACCCGCTCGGGGCTTCCGGCGCGCGGCTTCCGGTGACGCTGGTCCACGAGATGAACCGCAGAGACGCGGACCTGGGGCTGGCGACGGAGTGCGTCGGATTCGGGCAGGGCGCTGCGATCGAGTTCCGCCTGCCGTAGTTCCCCACGCCGAAGCGACCGCGTCACGCGACTCGCATCGCGATGCGGGTCGCGCGTTTTTCGCCCACGTTTTTCGAGGAGCGGTTCGAGCGCGCTCGGAGAGCGCGCCTGGAACCCGACGACGAAAAAGGTGGAGACGGACCGCCGGGATGCGGACCTGGGGCTGGCGACGGAATGCGTCGGATTCGGGCAGGGCGCGGCGATCGAGTTCCGCCTGCCGTAGCCGGGCCTGTTAGTCGGCGAGCGCGTCCACGGCGGGTGGCTCGGTCGCGCCGCCGGACAGGGTGTGGAGGTAGTCGTCGAGGTCCAGGGCGAACCGGGCGTCCGTCGAGAGGTCGATCCACGAGAACGAGAACTCCGCGCCGCGCTCCTCGCCCGTGCCGGTCACGGTGTGGACCCACTCGTCGCGGGACTCGTGAACGGGGACGTGGTAGAACGAGCGGACGTAGCGCTTCGGCGGCGATTCGCGCCGCGTCCACACGTCGGTCACGAGGTGTTGCAGTTCCTCGAAGGTGGCGAGGCCGCTCTCTTCTGCCACTTCTCGCTGGACCGCTTCGCGCGACGACTCGCCAGGCTCGATGGTTCCTTTCGGCACCTGGAGCCCGTCGTGACCCGGACCCTCGAACACCAACAGCTCGGACCCGTTTCGGGTGATGTAGGCGCAGGCTTTCTTCACGTACGTTACGCGATCGGCGTTCATGTACACCTATCAGATGGCCGAACGTATAGTGCTACTCAAATATGCTCCTAGAGGAATAATATGTGATTGTATCTCGTTGGCGGTGATCGCCACACCGCGACGCGGTCGACATCCCCTGTCGTGCGTGTCGCGCCCGTTACCCACCCTATCGCCATATATCCCACATAGTAGCGCTTTACCGTCGATTTTGGCACTATACACTGATGGTAACGCTGAACCCGGTTATCGAACCCATAACTACGTACTGGTGAGTCGGAGTAATCGGCAATGGGTCGCCATCTGACGTCCGACGAGTGGGATCGTATCGAAGCGTTCGCACAGAAGCCGAGTTACCTGCGCCGCCCGGAGCACCTCCTCCCCGAGGACGCAACCGACGACGAGGGCGAGCGGACCACCGCCGCGGCGAGCGACTGACTCGCGAGACCACTGTTTTCCCGTTGCCGGCCGTTCTGCGGTGTTTATCCGCGCCGACGCCCTGTCGGTAGTCATGAGCCTGCAGACGCTGTTCAACGACATCCCCTTCGTCGAACGCCTCGGGATGGAGATCACGGCCGTCGACGACGGGCACGCCGCGGGGACGCTCTCGCTCCAGCGCAGTCACTCTTCGAACCCCGAATCGCTCGTCGCCCACGGGGGCGTCACGTACTCGCTCGTCGACACCGTCGGCGGCGCGGCCGTCGTCTCGCTGTCCGGGTCGATTTCGCCGACCGTGGACATGCGAATCGACTACCTCGCGCCGGCGACCGCCGACCTGCGAGCCGAGGCCGAGGTCGTCCGCAACGGCGGGAGCGTCGCCGTCGTCGACGTGGAGGTGTACGACGACGACGGCCACCACGTCGCCACCGCTCGCGGGACGTACAAGACCGGCGGCGACGGCGACGGCTCGCCGTGGACCGAGGGCGTCGACCAGGCCGCGATCGAGCGGCTCGAAAACGACTAGTTCCCGCTGACCAGTTTCATCCCGTCCCTGACGGACTCGCGCCGGCCGAGCAGGGTCACCATATCGCCTTCTTCGAGCACGTAGTCGGCGGTCGGGACCTCCGCGTTCTCGTGCAGGTCGCCGCTGACGAGCGCGACGAGGCAGGCCTCGGGCAGCATCGGGCCGACCTCGCGGATCGACTTGCCGATGAGCTCCGGGTTCTCGACTTCGACCTCTTGAACGTCGCCGCTGCGGCCGATGTCGGTCATCCAGTGGGCGATGGCCGGGCGCTCGATCTGGTTGTCGATGGCCCACGCCGTCGCCATCGCCGAGGAGATGGTCCGCACGCCGAGGTCCTCGAAGGCCTCGACGTTGTCGGGGTTGTTCGCGCGGGCGATGACGCGCTCGACGTCGAACTTCGAGCTCGCGAGTTGCGAGACGAGCAGGTTCGCGTCGTCGTCGCCGGTCGCCGCCACGACGGTCTTGGCGTTGTCGGCGCCGGCCGACCGGAGGATGTCCGTGTCCGTGCCGTCGCCGATTTCGACGGCGTAGCCCGCGTTTCGGGCTCGTTCGACTGCCGCTTCGTCCTGTTCGATGATGACGACGTTCTCGCCCCGGTCTTCGAGGCGCGCGGCGAGCGCTCGGCCCACCTGTCCGCCGCCGACGATGATGACTCGCATTGGTATCACGTCCAGTTTTTCCGCGATGTAGCGCGCGAGGCCGCCCTCGAAGAGGGCGGTCGCGAAGATGACGAGAAAGACAGTTCCCAGCAGGATCTCGGCCTGCTGGTTCAGCAGTTCCGCCTGCGCGCCGCCGAGTTCCTCGGCCGCGCTGTGGAGTTCGACCGCAAAGAGCGTCGCGACCGATGCCGGGATGATCCCGCGTGGCCCGACGAAGCTGACGAACAGCTTCTCGTTCGTGGTGAAGCGGTCGCCGACGGTCGAGATGAACACGAGCAGCGGACGGATGAAGAGCGCGACGGCGAGGACCACGAGCAGGCCGGCCACCCCCACGTCCATGAGCGCCGCCAGCTCCAGCTGGGCCGCCAGCGCGATGAAGACGAACGAGAGCACCAGCAGCGTGATGTCGCCTTTGAACGCCTCGATGTCCTCCTCGTAGGGGTGGTCCACGTTGCCCAGCGCCATCCCGGCCGTCGCGGCGGCGGCGACGCCCGCCTCCGTCGCGATGGTGTTCGCGCCCGCGTAGGCGATGAGCGCGCCGGCGAGCACGAGCAGCCGGGAGTTCCGCGGGGCGTCGCCGGGCGAGAGATCCACGTACTGCAAGAGATAGTAGACGACGCCGGCGACGACGAGGCCGACGAGCAGGCCGGTCCCCAGCCGCAGCGCGAACGCCTGTAGCAGGCCGTCGCTGGAGACGGCGGGGTTCACGGTCTCGAAGACGACGACGGCGATGATGGCCGCGGTCACGTCGTTGACGATGCCCTCCGTCTCCAGTGCGGCAGCGACGCGGTCCCTGACGGGCACGACGTTGAGGATCGGCGTGATGACCGTCGGTCCGGTGGCGACCAGCAGCGCGCCGACGAGGAAGGAGAGCTTCCAGGACACCGCCGGCGACGAGAAGGCGAACTTGACGGCGATGGCCGTTCCGACGAGTGCGATCGCCGCGCCGACGGTGACGAGGCGGAACGTCGCGGTCGGGGCCTCCCGCAAACGATCGAAGCGGAGGTGATAGGCCCCCTCGAAGACGATGATCGCGACCGCCAGCCCGACGATCGCCGAGAGCGCCCCGCCGAACGTCCCGCTGGTGATGATACCCAGTCCCGGCTGGCCGATGACGACGCCGACCAGCAGGTAGAAGATGATGCTCGGGACGCGCAGGCGCGCCGCTAACACCTGTGCGAGCACGCCGAGTCCGATGATACCGGCGACGAGCGGAATCAGCAACGTCGAGCTACCAGCCACGGTTGGCCTCCATCTGTCCGGGCGAACGGGCCCCCCCGGTATAAACGCACTCACTCCCTCCCGCAGGTGCCGGCTTATCGCGCGTCCGTCGCCGTCACTCCTCGCGGTTGTCGAGCGCGACGAGGACGCCGCGGACGTTCAGCCGCGCCTCGGCCCGCCCCTTCCGCTCGCCCCAGACGTCGGCGTCGGCCCGCTCGACGAAGTAGTCGACGACCGCCTCGTCGTCTTCGAGTTCCGCGCGCTTCTGTGCGACGCTCTCGACCCACTCCGGCAGGATTTCGGCGTAGGTCTCCAGTTTGTCGCCGGCGAGTGCCGGGCCGTAGTGCCCGTACAGCAGCGTCTCCGGGTCGAGGTCCTGCAACATCGCCACGTCGTCGAGTGCGCCCTCCAGCGTGAAGTTGATCGGCGGCGTCGTGACGTGGACCTCGTCGGTCGACGGCGTGTAGATGCCGGCGGCGTCGGCGGTGAACACGGCGTCGATGGCGGGATCGTGGAAGACGACCTGGTGGGGGGCGTGACCCGGTGCGTGGAGCGCGCGAAGCTCGTGGTCGCCGAGGTCGATCACGTCGCCGTCGGTCAGCTCTTCGATGCGCGCTTCGGGGACCGGCTTCGGCTCGCCGTAGTACTGGATCTGGTCGCCGACCGCGTGCTTGGTCCCCTCCCAGAGCCGCTCGGGGTCGACGAGGTGCCGCGACCCCATCTCGTGGACGTAGACGGTGGCGTTCGGGCACGCCTCGGCGAGGTAGCCGGCCCCGCCCGCGTGGTCGAGATGGACGTGCGTGACCGCGATGACCTCCAGGTCCTCGGGCGCGATGCCGACCGACTCCAGGGCCGCGACGATGTTCTCGTGGCGCGCGCCGATGCCGGTGTCGACCACCGCCGGTCGCTCCGCGTCGACGACGTACACCGACCCGTACTCGGGCACGTCGTACATCCCGGTGTCGACGTAGTGAACGTCCGTACAGCTCCCGACCGTCACCTCGTAAACGTCACCGATTGCCATACGCACTCCCCCGGCCGGCGCGGGCAAAACCGTTGTGCCGACAGACCTGACGGGAAACTGTCAGGAACCGCAAGTGGGTTCACCGGGTATCGGAAACACTGCGGTATGTACGACGCCGTGCTCCTCCCGACCGACGGCTCCGCGGACTCCGCTCTCGCGGCCGACCACGCCATCGACCTCGCCGAGCGTCACGACGCCGCCCTGCACGCGCTGTACGTCCTCGAGACGTCCCACGCCGTCGACCAGCTAGAGGGCTTCGAGGACACCAGCATCTTCGACCGCCTCGAAGCCGCCGGCACGCAGGCCGTCGCGGCCGTCGCCGACCGGGCCGAAGACGCCGACGTCGACGTCGTCGAGACGACTGTCGTGCAGGGCGTGCCCCACGAGGAGATCGTCGATTACGTCGCGGCCGCGGACATCGACGTGGTCGTGATGGCGACGGCCGGCCGGACCGGGACCTCGCGCGAACTCATCGGGAGCGTCACCGAGCGCGTCGTTCGCGCCTCGCCCGTCCCGGTGCTCGCGGTCAAGGCCGGCGACGAGTAGCCGCGCTCCCGCGGCCGCGACGCCGCGGCACGGCCCCGCGACACCTGCGCCGGCCGGGACCGACACGCCTAATTTCCGCCGTCGAGAACCCTCGGCCATGTTATCGAGACAGTTCGTCCGGGAGCACCCCGAGACGGTCCGGGACGCCATCGAGCGCAAGGGCGTCACGGGCGTGGACCTCGACGAAATCCTCGCCATCGACGAGGAGTGGCGCGAACTGAAGGCGAAAGGCGACGGGCTGCGACAGGAGCGCAACGAGATCTCGAGCAAGATCGGCCAGTACAAACAGGAGGGCGACGAGGACGCGGCCCAGGAGGCCATCGAACGCTCCCAGGAACTCAAAGACGAACTGCAGGACGTCGAGGACCGCGCGGACGAACTGGAGTCGAAACTGGAGACGGCGCTGCTGGAACTCCCGAACGTCCCGCACGAGTCGGTCCCGACCGGCGAGGGCGAGGCCGACAACGTCGAGCGCTACCGCGAGGGCTTCGACGACCTCCGGGACCTGCCCGACGAGGTCGTCCCGCACTACGACCTCGGTGAGGAACTCGACCTGCTCGACTTCGAGCGCGGCGCGAAGGTGACCGGCGGCGGCTACCAGTTCGTCAAGGGCGACGGCGCGCGCCTCGAACACGCGCTCATCCAGTTCATGCTCGACGTGCACCGCGAGCAGGAGTACGTCGACGTGCTGCCGCCCATCCCGGTCAACTCCGACTCGATGGAGGGGACCGGTCAGCTCCCGAAGTTCGACGAGGACGCCTACCGCGTCGGCGCGCGCCAGGACGACGACTACGACAGCGACGACCTCTGGCTGCTGCCGACGGCGGAGGTCCCGGTCACGAACATGTACCGCGACGAGATCCTGCTGGACGACGACCTCCCGGTCAAACACCAGGCGTTCTCGCCGAACTTCCGCCGGGAGGCCGGCGAGCACGGCACCGAGACGCGCGGGTACGTCCGCGTCCACCAGTTCCACAAGGTCGAACTCGTCAACTTCGTCCGCCCGGAAGACAGCTACGACCGACTGGAGGGGCTGCTCGACGAGGCCGCCGAGGTGCTCGACCGCCTCGACCTGCCCTACCGCGTGCTGGACATGTGCACCGGCGACATGGGCTTCACGCAGGCCAAGAAGTACGACATCGAGGTGTGGGCCCCCGGAGACGACATGGACGAGGGTCCCGAGATCGGCGGTCGCTGGCTCGAGGTCTCCTCGGTCTCGAACTTCGAGGACTTCCAGGCGCGCCGCGCCGGCCTGCGATTCCGGCCCGAGCGCCACGAGTCCGCCGAGTACCTCCACACGCTGAACGGCTCCGGGCTCGCGGTGCCCCGCGTGCTGGTCGCCATCCTCGAGTACTACCAGAACGACGACGGCACCGTCACGGTCCCCGAACCGCTGCGCCCGTACATGGGCGGTCAGGAAGTCATCGAAGGCCACGAGCCGATCGGCGAGAGCGCCGTCGGGGCCGGCGAGAAGGACTGACCGATCGCCGCGCTCGCACCGCTCGCTCGCACTGGCGATTTTCTCCGCCGCTATCGCGTGTACGTCTCGATGCGCTCGATGCCGCCGTCGGCAAACGAGAACACGTCGACGAAGCCGACGATGCGCTCGCCGTCGCTATCGAGCAGTCGCCCGCGGGCGACGACCTCGTCCGCCGTGCCGTCGCCGGCCGGGCAGTAGAGCCCGTCCAGCGGATGGCTCGTGTCGGGCTGAGGTCGTTCCTCGCGCATGAACCGGACGAAGCGCTCTCGCCCCTCGATGGTCCGGTCCGGTCGGTCGTGGACGAAGCTCTCGGCGAGCAGCGACGCCAGTCGGTCGTAGTCGCCGCCGTCGATGGTCTCGTAGTACGTTCGGGCGCGCTCGACGCGCTCGGTGTTCGTCACGAGTCCGCCCCCGGCTCCTCGCCGTCCGCTCGGGCCGCGTTCTTGACCCGTTCGCCCTCGCTCTCCTCGTCGCGCTCGGCCGCCGTCGCTCCGCCGCCTGTCTCGACCGCCCCGCCGTCCGTATCGGCCTCGTCGTCGCCGGCCGGTCCGGCGTCGGTCGGCCCGTCCTCGTCGTCGCCGGCCGTGGGGTCGGCGAGGTCGAGTTCGGCCGGACCGCCCGCCTCGTCTTCGGCCTCGGCCGCTGGCTCCGCCCCCGAGTCGGATTGATCCGGTCGGTCGTCGGCCGCCGGTTGGTTCGGTTCGCCGGCCGCGTCGGCGTCTTCACGCGGGCCGTCCGCACCGACCGTCTCCGGCGGCGCGTCGACCATCGCCGTCGGCGTCTCGTCGAGCGGCTCGGTCGGCCGGGTCTCGGCCTCGCTCGCCGCCAGTTCGGCCTGTATCTCTTCGATGTCCGTCTCGTCCACGTCGGTGAGTTCGCCGTCGCTCGCGGCGGACGCCCGCGCGTCGTCGCCGTCAGCCTCGGTCTGGTCGCCCGGCGGTCTCGGCTCGGGTTCCGAAGCTGTCGGCGCTTCAGTCTCGTCCACCGCCGATTCGTCGCCGTCGGCCCGCTCGACCTCGTCGTCGATGTCCACGCCGAGGGAGGTGTCGACGTCCTCCGTTTCCGTCGGAAGGAAGGACCCGTCTTCCGCCGGTTCGTCCTTCTCCAGCGACTCGACCGCGGGCGGCCACTGCTCGTCGGGGTCGGGCGGCTCCCGGTAACCGCGCGCGTCTTCGAGCGGGCACTCGGCGTCGTCGCGGAGTTCCTGGCCCTCCGCACCGCTGCCACTGGAGTAGGCACTCGCGGCCCGGGTGAGCCAGTCGCTGGCCTGCCACAGCGCGTTGGCCTTCGCCTTCGCCCCCTCGTAGATCGGTGACAGCGACCCGTCGTCGACGAACCGGACGGCGGTATCGAAGTGGTCCTCGGCCGCCGCGAACTCCTCGCGGGCCTGCTGGAAGTCGCCCTGTGCCACGACCCACTCCGAGTCTCGAAACCCGCCCATCGCCGCGGTGAACGACCGCCGCCCCTCGGTGTAGTGAGCGTGGCCGACGCGGTAGCGGGCGAAGGCGGTGTCGTCACCGCCGGTGTCCGCGATGGCGTCCTTGATCTCCTCGACGCGGGGCAGTTCCTGGAGGTCGTCTGTGCTCCAGGCGTACTGAACCTCGCCGTCGTGGTCGATGACGACGACGGCTCGCTCGACGAGGCGCTGGCCGATGGGGTCCACGAAGTCGACGCCGTACTCGCGGGCGACCTCGTGGTCGGTGTCGGCGAGCAGCGGGACCTTCAGGTCGTAGCGCTCGGCGAAGGCCCGGTGGCTGTACACCGAGTCCGGGCTGATTCCGAGGATGGTCACGTCCTTCTGCATCGTAAAGAGGTCGAGTTCGCCGAGGTCACACGAGGCGTCGTCGCAGGCCGGGTTGAAGTCCGCCGGGTAGAACGCGAGGATGACCACGTCCTCGCCGAGGTACTCCGACAGCGCGACCCGCTTGCGTGACCCGTCGACCAGCGCCGGGAGTTCGAACTCCGGCGCCGCTGTCCCCTCCGAAAGCACGTCCTCACAGATCCGCCCCGTCTATAACAGTGTTTGCCCCGTATCGCGGAGCGAGCCCCTTTTACCGCCCAGCGCGCTACGAACGGTGTGGAACTGCACGTCCGATACGAGGGCGACGACGACCCAGACAAGTGCAGCGCGCGGAAACTCGCGCGGATGGACGAGGCCGAACTCCACCGCGCGACGCGCTCGACACCGCCGGGTATCGTCCTCAACCCCTTCGCCGACCAGGCGCTCTCGCCGGCCGACCGTCCGGGCCCCGGCGACGGCGCGCGACACAGCCGCGTGGTCGCCCTCGACTGCTCGTGGGAGACGGCCGAGCGGGAGGCGTTCGATCTCGAGGGCATCCACCGGTCGCTGCCCTTCCTCGTCGCGGGGAACCCGGTCAACTTCGGGACGCCATTCCAGTTGAACACCGTCGAGGCCTTCGCCGGCGCGCTCGCCATCCTGGGCGAGCGCGAGCACGCCGAGCGCATCCTCTCGTCGTTCTCGTGGGGCCACACCTTTCTGGAACTGAACGAGGAACCGCTGCGGCGCTACGCGGACTGCGAGGATTCGAGCGACGTGATCGCCGTCCAGGACGACTACCTCGCCGAGGAGTGACGGTCACCGGGGCTGTGCTGGCTTCTCGTTGAGCGGCGCATCGCAGTGCGGGCAGGCCTCTCGGGCGTGGGCCTCGAACACGTCTTCGATGCGCTCGCCGCAGGCTTGGCAGCGCATACTGGACACTACCACACGTCGAATATTGTAGCTTTCCCTATATGTTTCATGGACGCTGGTGGCCCGCGCCTCAGCGAAAGCCGGTCCCGATGCCGACGGGTGATTCCGGTGGCTTCAGGGGGCTCGTCGGCAGGTCTGCCGCCGGGTCCGGGTCGTTGTAGCCGCCCGGTGCCACGTCGTTGGGGCCGTCGGGATACCACAGCGACGCGAGCGCCTGGACGTGGTCCCGGCCGACGCCGAGTTCGAACTGGCCGCCGCCGTAGAGGTCGATGTCGTTTCGCTCGCAGTACGCGATGGTGTCCAGCACGGACTCGACGGTGCCACACCGGGACGGTTTCATGTTGAGCCACTCGGGTTCGAACGGCAGGGCCTCGATGCTCTCGACGCCGGTGATCGGCACGTCCCACGTCACCCGTTCCTCCCGCCCGTCGAACACCGGCCGGGTCGCGTCGGTCAGGTTCGGGTCCTCGACCAGCGCGTTCGGGAGCCCGTCCACGACGCGGCGGTAGAACGCGGGGTCCGCGTCGACGCCGACCTCGCCGTCGTCGTACAGCCCTTTCAGGTCGAGCACCCGCACGTCGTACTCGCTCACCTCGGCGACGAGGCCGTCGTCCCAGGACGGCGTGGGGTCGAGCTTGAACCCGAGATCGCCGTAGCGGTCGTACAGTGTCGCCAGCCGGTTGGCGGCTGGGGGCGCGTCGTCGCCGGGATCCGACAGCCGCGTCGAGACGACGAACGAGACGGGGTCGTAGGACCGTCCGACCGCCGCCCCGAGAGAGGTGTCGGCCTGCTTCAGCGCGAGGTCGAGCGCCGCGCTCTCGAAGCCCCAGCGCCGGTAGTGGCGAAAGCGCTCCTCCTCGGGGGGCTCGGGCCAGAGGTCGGCTCCGTCGAGCGCCGTCGAGAAGGTGTCGAGCGTGTACTCACCCGCCAGCGACACCTCGTGACCCTGAAGCGCGTCGTGAGCCTCTGTGGCGTAGGTCACGTCCTCGCCACGACCCGTCACACCGTTTCCTTCGAGAGAAATCGTTGTCGTCGCCCGGTCGAACCCACTCGACGTGGCGCGCTCTCGGCGTTCGAAACTGCAGTCCTCGACGGACAGGGGGAGCGCTGCGACTTCGTCGTACATAGGGGTCCTTCGCGCGGCGGCCGCCTAAAAGCGACGGGGCGGGCGACACCCGCTCTCGGACGGATCTTGGACGAACGTTTATGGGAATTCCGGGCGACGTTGCTCACATGAGCGTGTTAGAGACCGTCAAAGACGTACTGCGGGCGTCCACGGAGTCGGCCGACCGCGGCGAGGGGTCGGGCGCGGCCTCGAAGGGGGCGTACTGGTGTGACGACTGCGGCGAGCGGATCCCCGACGCCGACGTGGAGGGAGACGACCCGCCCGCGTGCCCGTCCTGCGGCGAGACGATGCGGTTCGAGCGCTCCCCGAGTTCCACCGGGTGCGCGTGCTGACCGACCATGGACGTGGACAAACGTATCGAGGCGTACCTCGACGCGCTCGAAGAGTGGCTGCACGGCCTGTATCACGGGATGATCGAACACCCGTCGGTCGAGAAGATCGAGAAGGAGGCCGAGGACACGGCGGACGTGTTCATGTTCGCCTGCTTCGCCGACGCCTTCGGAATCCCCAGCCCGGTCTCGTACTACACCGCCGAGCTCCTGCCGTATCTCACCGACGAGTTCACCCAGTGGGAGCGCCGGATGTGGGACCGACAGTCGCTGCTCGAACGCAAGGGCCAGCAGTACCACTTCTGAGATGAACAGGTTCGTCTTCTTCGGCGGTAAGGGCGGGGTCGGCAAGACCACCGTCTCGGCCGCCTACGGACTCAACTGCGCTCGCGCCGGCCTGGACACGCTTCTGGTCTCGACGGACCCGGCTCACAGCACGTCCGACGTGTTCGACCAGCAGTTCGGCGACGAGCCGACCGCGGTCGACGGTCACGACGGCCTCTGGGCGATGGAGATCGACCCCGAGGCCGAGATCGACCGCCACATGCGCGAGATCAAGGCGACGATGTCGGACCAGGTGAGCCCGGCCATCGTCAACGAGATCGACCGCCAGATCGAACTCGCCCATCGCACGCCCGGGGCCTACGAGGCGGCGCTGTTCGACCGCCTCATCGACGTGATGCGGTCGAGCGAGGACTACGACCGCGTCGTCTTCGACACCTCGCCGACCGGCGGGACCCTGCGCCTGCTGTCGCTCCCGGAATTCCTCGAATCGTGGGTCGAGCGCCTCCGCGAGAAACGCGCCGAGAGCGTGGACCTGTTCGAGAAGGCGGCGATCGGTGACCAGGAGGCGCGGGCGAAACTCGCCGACGACCCCATCCTGGCGCGACTGGCCGAGCGCAAGGAGCAGTTCGCGTTCGCCGGCGAGACGCTCCGGGAGGACGCCGCGTTCTTCCTCGTGCTCAACCCCGACGACCTCTCTATCGAGGAGTCCCACCGCGCCGTCGACGACCTCGAATCGGCGGGGCTGAGCGTCGGCGGCCTCGTCGTCAACAAGGTCGCCCCCGAACCCGACCCCGAGGAGAGCGGGACCGGCGCGACGTTCCTGCGGGAGCGCCACCGGACCGAGCGGGACCGACTGGACCGCATCGAAGGGGAGTTCGACCAGCCGATCGTCGCCGTCATCGAACAGCGGGTCGCCGAGATCAAGGGCAACCTCCTCGACGAGATCGCCGCCGAACTCGACATCGACGTGACGGCCGCGCCGCCGGAGCAAGGGTAGCCGTCACCGCCCGGATTCGCGGCGGCACGGCCGCGGTGTGACGACCGATTCCGTCGGTACGAAACCGATTCCTTCGTGAGAGAAATGCCGAAGTAGCCACGGCAGTGCCACTTTTGCCGACCGGGACTGACGTTTTTGCGCCAGAGGCGGGCTGTAGCCTGACCATTCAGAGACTGTTATAAAAAATCGTCAGCAATTATTAAGTGAGTATTGGACGCAACGATATGTGAGGTTCACTATCATGGTACAAGTCATCTGGCTCGTCATCGCAACGCTCGTGACGTTCACGGTCGGCTACGTCAGTTACTCCCGGTATCTCGCGCAGTTCGTCGAACTCGACGACAGCAACGAGACACCGGCACACAAGTACGAGGACGGCCAGGAGTACGTCCCGGCGAAGAAGCCGGTGTTGCTGGGTCACCACTACTCCAGCATCGCCGGCGGCGCGCCCATCGTCGGCCCGATCACCGCCGGCGTCGTCTGGGGGTGGGTGCCGGCGCTGCTGTGGATCGCCATCGGGAATCCGCTGATGGGCAGCGTTCACGACTTCGTGTCGCTGTCCGGGAGCCTGCGACACGAGGGCAAGTCGATCGGCTACATCATCGGCGAGTACGTCGGCGACCGCGGCAAGAACATGCTGCTGTGGTTCGCGTTCCTGACGATCATCCTCGTCGTCGCGGTGTTCGCGCTCGTGGTCGCCATCGTGTTCAACGCCTACCCGCAGGCGGCGACGGCCAGTTTCGTCTACATCGCGCTCGCGCTCGTCTTCGGCGTGTACCTCTATCAGTTCGACCTGCCGTTCATCCCCGGGACGGCCGTCTTCGTCACCGCAGTGTTCGGCGGCGTCTGGGTCGGTCTCAATTTCCCTATCGCGCTGTTCCCGGCCGCGGAGGGGTCGTCGTACGCACCCGAAACGATCGTCCTGTTCGGCTCGGGACTGGCCTCGATCGTGCCCGCGGCGGGGACGCTCGGCGCGAACACGGCCGGCTGGATTCCGGTCATTCTCGTCTACGCGGCAGTCGCGTCGGTGCTACCGGTGTGGATGCTGCTCCAGCCGCGTGACTTCCTCTCGTCGTTCCTGCTGTACGCGGGGGTCGGCGGGGCGCTGCTCGCCGTCATCGTCGGGACGATCTTCGGGACGGCCGCGGAGCCCCTGACCATCTCGCTCGAACCGTACTACGGCTTCATGGGGACCGCTGGGCTCCCGCTGTTCCCGCTGCTGTTCGTGACCATCGCCTGCGGGACCATCAGCGGCTTCCACTCGCTCGTGTCCTCGGGCACGACCGCGAAGCAACTGAACAAGGAGAGCGACGCCCGGACCATCGGCTACGGCGGGATGCTCGGCGAGGGACTGCTCGCGACGGTGGCGCTCGGCACGGTCGCCATCGCCGGCGTCACCGCCGGCGGCGGTATCGGACGCGCGCTCCCGAACTTCGCCAGCGGCGGATCCGTCATGCTGTCGAGCTTCGGTATCCCGCTGGAGGTCGGCGCGGTGTTCATGGCGCTCGTGTTGGTGAGCTTCCTGCTGACCTCGACCGACACCGCGGTCCGCCTCGGCCGCTACATGGCCGAGGAGATCGTCGGGGCGCCGACCGCCTCCTCGTCGGCCGTCCGGCAGGTCCAGTCGGTCGGTATCAACCGCTACAGCAACGCCGTGATCCAGTGCCTCGTCGCGTACGCGCTCGTCGCCAGCGGGTCGTGGGCGAGCCTCTGGCCGCTGTTCGGCGGCGCGAACCAGTTGCTCGCCGCGCTGGCGCTGCTGACCGCGACCGTCTGGCTCGCCAACTGGGACGACGACAAGCAGCTCATCAGCACCGGCGTCCCGATGGCGCTGATGACAGCCATCACCGTCTGTGCGCTGCTGTACCTCTCGCTGTATCAGAACCTCTATCAGCAGTTCATCATGGGCGGCTTCGCGGATAGCGCGGGGCTCGTCACCCGCATCTCCGTCGCGGTCCAGATCATCCTCGCGCTCGTGCTCGTCGGCCTCGCGCTGTCGCTGGTCTGGATCGGCTACAACAACATCAAGTCCGTCCGCCGGGAACCCGGCACGACGCCCGCTGACGACTGACTGCCGCCGACGCGACGCCTCGATTTTCCGTTTCTCACCCGACGAGAAGCCGCCGGCTCAGCCGAGCCACGTGCGGAGTCGCCCGAGCAGGCCCCGCGGCTCGGTCGCTTCGAGGTCGCGCCACAGTTCGAACGCCGCCGCCACGTCGGCCTCGGTGCTGGCGACGGCCTCCTCGCGGTCGGGCGCGACGACGGCGAGGTTGACCTCGTAGGCCCCGTAGTAGCCGTACTTCAGGAGCGTGCGGTCGCGGAAGCCGTCGATGAACTCCCGGACCGCCTCGGGGATGCGGGGCGCGACGAGGACGAACGTGAACTCCGTCCCGTGGTGTTCCTCGTCGGCGTCGACGCGCTCGTCCGCGAGGTCGTGGCCCAGGTCGACGAGGGCCTCCAGATCGGCGGTGGAGACGCCGCCGACGCGCCGGGCGAACAGGTGTTCGACGGTCTCGTAGTTGGCCCAGTTCAGCGACTGGTGGAGCACCTGCTTCTGGCTCTCGATGGTGAGCCGGCCGTACAGGTCGAACCGCTCGCTCCCGGCGGTGTGGTCCCGTTCGAGGTCGTAGTTGAACGCGAGCCGGTCGGCGACGGCGTCGAGGTACTGGTCGTCCCACTCCGGTCGCTCGTCCCGGGCGGGTTCCAGTTCGTCCGCCGCCGGGTCGTCTGTGCCGCTCATCGTCACTCCTCGTAGGCGTGGGCGTCGTCGACCGCCGGCGCGCCGACGACGACGGCGCGAACCGACTCGTCGGCCGATTCGGGGACGAACGCCCGCTGGGGACTGTCGGGTTCGACGACGAACACCTCCTCGGCCCCGACCTCGAAGGTCTCGTCCGGCGTCTCGACGTGGAGCGTCCCCGAACCGACGTAGAACACCTCCTCCTGCTCGTCGTGAGTGTGATAGGCCAGCGGGATCTGCTCGCCGGGCGCGACGTCGTAGACGTTCGCCCCGAGGTTCTCCAGCCCGGCGGCCTCGCTGACCGACCGCCGTGTGCACGGGCGCTCGGGCGTCGTCTCGATGTCATCGACGGCAATGTGGTGGTATCCCATGGCAACCCCGTACGCCCTGTGTCCCCGTAAAACGTCGGGCGCGCCGACGACCCCGACCTGCGGTCCCAGTACGCCGCCGAAGCGACCCGAATGGCGGCGGCCCACGACCCGGCCGACCCGATCTAGCCCTCCGCTGTCGTCGTCGCGCCGCCGAAAGGCCTGACCGTCGGGGGCCACAAGGTCCTGTCAATGACGGAACTGGACGGTCGAGACGGGCCGGCGACGTTCGCCCGCCGATACACGAAGACGTGGGTCCACGCCGTCGCCACGGCGGCGCTGACGGCGTTCGGGACGCTGACCGTCGTCGACCAGCGCTTCGCCGCCGTCGCCATCGCGGCGTACGTCCTGCCGCCGGTCGTGCTGTATCTCGGCGTCGACGGTGACGGCGACGCGGCGGCCGCCTCATCGTCGGAGACAGGTCCTGGGTCGTCCGCAGCATCGGCAACGGACTCGGCGACGTGGACGCTCGCCTCCGTCCCGACCGACGCTCGCCTGTACGACGCGGCATCGACCGAGGCGGGCGCGTACGCCGTCGGCGCAGACGGCACCCTCGTCGCGGACGACGGCACGGGCTGGGAGACGGTGCTCTCCGACGGACCGCGCGCCCAGTCGCAGACGCTCCGCGGCGTCGACTCGGTCGGCGACGGCGGCGGCGTCTGGATCGCGGGCGACGGCGGGACGGTCGCCCGCGTCGACCCCGAGACCGGGCGGCACGTCGACCACTCGGAGCCTGCCGGCGACACGTCGAATCTCGTCGCCGTGGCCGCGAGTAGCGGGCCGGACGGCGAACGCGTCCTGCTGGGCGACGGGTCGGGACGGGTCCGCCGGGGCGACTACCGCGACGGGAGCGTCGCCTGGCGCGACCCCGTGACGCCCGGGAGCGGGTCGAGCCTCGCCGGCCTCGCCTTCGGTGCCGACGCCACCGGCTGGGTCTGCGACACCAGCCAGGGCGTGTTCGAGACCGCCGACGCCGGCCGGTCGTTCACCGACGCCGGAATCGGGGGCGTCACCGGGACGCTGACCGACGTGGCCGCGACGAGCGCCGGCCCCGTGGTCGGCACCGACGCTGGCGTCGTCTACCGGAGGGATTCGGGCTCGTGGACTCCGGAACGGGTCGCGGACGCGGCGCTCCGGTCCGTGGCCGGCCGCGGCGACCGCTGGCTCGCGTGCGGCGATGACGGCGCGGTCTTCGAGCGAGCGGCCGCCGCCGACTGGGAGCGCGCCGTGACCCCGACGACCGAGTCGCTCAACGGCGTCGCCGTCGGCGGGTCGCGCGCCCTCGCCGTCGGGGACGGCGGGACCGTTCTCGAATGCGACGGGCAGTGACGCGGTGCTCGGTCACAGAATCAGTGCCGGCGGCACGGCGGCCGCCGTAGTTCGTCTTCGCGTCGACGATGCTGGAAGCCGACGGTGCTCGCACAGAGGCGAGCTTAGTTCGTCTTCGCATCGGTCTCCTCCCCCGGCTCTGTCACATCAACACCCTCCACGGCTTCGACCGCCTCGGTGACCTTCTCGGTGTCGACGTGCCAGCGGTCGACGTCCTGCTCGTAGTCGGCGAGCTTGTTCGAGACGCGCATCTTCAGGTCGTCGTCGTTGACGTTGACCTCGAAGACGTACTCGGGGCGCTCCTCGTCGCCGGTCCGCTGGAGGTTCGCGCTGACGAGGTCGTTGTCGAAGTAGTACGGCGCGATCTGTGTCATCACGTTGCGGTAGACCGCGTCTTCGACCTTCCGCAGGGCCTTCCGACTGGCCGAGTCGGCGGCGCGGGCGACGTAGTCGACGGACTCGCTCCAGCGCTCCATGGCCTCGTTGGGCTCGTCGAGGTTCTCGTAGGACTCGCTCAGCTTCTCGCCGGCAGTCTGGAGGTCCTCGTCGGGGTCCTTGCCCGCCTGCTCGCCCTTGCCCTCGTCGATGCTGGCCTGCTCGGCGGTCTTCTCGTTGACGTCCTCGTCGAGTCGCTCGTGGCTCTTGGGACGCCACTCGTCGAACTCCTCCAGCGAGTCGAGATCGACCGTCGCCTCCTCGCCGATGTCTTTCAGCGCCCGGGTGATGCGCTCACCGTGTTCGACGACGTCCACCCAGCCACCGCGTGTCTTGAAGCCTGAAACGCTCTCTTCGATATCAGCCATGGTACAATAAGTGCGTGTGCGACAGCCGCCGTCCCTGCAGGTGGCTGTCCATTATACTCTCCTCGTTACTGCTCAGAGCGGTTAAGCGTTTCCGCACCGGCGGCGAGCGGCCACTTATCAGTCACGACCACGAATTATCCGTCGATGTCATCCGCACTGTTCGTCGTGAGCGAACACGGCTACTGGGGCGAGGAGTGTATCGAGCCGCTGACCACGCTGTCCGACGCCGGCGTGGACGTCACGGTGGCGACGCCCACTGGAGAGCCGCCGGTGCTCGACGAGCGCTCGGTCGACCCCGACCAGGTCGACGAGGAACTGGCAGAGCGCGTCCGCGAGGTCCACGAGACCGACGACCGGCTCAACGATCCAATCCCGCTGGCGCGGGCCGACGCCGCCGACTACGACGCCGTCGTCTTCCCCGGTGGCCACGGCACCGAGTGGGACATCAATCAGGACACGCACGCGCGGCAGTTGCTCCGCGAGGCCGTCGAGGGCGACGACGGCACGGCCCTCGTCGTCTGTCACGCCGTCGGGATTCTGGCGTTCACGCGGTCGAGCGACGACGATTTCCTGGTCGAAGGCCGGTCCGTCACCGGCTTCCCGAACGCCTGGGAGGAGGGTATCGTCGACGACGACGACCTGATGCCCGACGGCCGTAAGCTCCCGTACTGGGTCGAAGACGAGGTCAAAGCCGCCGGCGCGAACTGGGACGCCGAACTCGACGCAGACACGAGCGTCACCGTCGACGGCGACCTGATCACGGCCCGCGGCCCGCCCTCCTCGGCCGCGGCCGCGCAGACCCTCCTGGACGAACTGGGTATCGAGACGCCGGCGTAGGCCGCGACGTGCTGGTCGTCGACCGCTCTTCGGTGTCCGGCCGACCGGGTCGGCACGTCCTAGGAGACTCGCGTTTTACGTAGCCAGTCGGCCCGGACACGACACCGGCTCCCGTCGTTCCCTCGTGAGTACCGATCACTAACTTTGATACGTTTCGTGCGTGAGAATAACGAACATCGGCTTGCCGTCTCCCGAATATATTGCTATATCGGTCTCTCGAGAACAGTAAAGTAACCGTTGTATTATAGATAACACTTTTCAACATGCCGTCCAACGTAGCAGTACGTATGGCTGACAACTCTTCGCGTCGACGGTTCCTCAAGACAGTCGGAATCACCGGAGTCGCTGCCCTCGCCGGGTGTAGTGGTGACGGCGGTGACGGTGGCGGCGATGGTGGCGACGGTGGCGCAACCGAGACAGAGGGCGACGGCGGCGGAATGACCGAGACGGAGGGTGACGGCGGCGGGATGACCGAGACCGAGGGCGACGGCGGCGACGGCGGGAGCGGAGACACCCGGCTCTCGTGGCACGCGGGCGGGACCGGCGGGACGTACTTCCCGCTCTCGAACGAGTTCAAGTCCGTCGTCGAGGCCAACACCGACTTCACGCTGAACGTCCAGTCGACCGGGGCGAGCGTCGAGAACGTCGGCAATCTCGCCAGCGGCGACGCCGACTTCGCGCTCATCCAGAACGACGTGGCGTACTTCGCGAAGAACGGGACCGGCATCGACGCCTTCCAGGGCAACGCCATCGAGAACCTGCGGGGCGTCGCGACGCTGTACCCCGAGACCATCACCGTCGTCACGCTGGCGGACACGGGCATCACCTCGCTGTCCGACCTCTCGGGGGCGATCATCAACACCGGCGACCTCGGGAGCGGGACGCAGGTCAACGCGAACCAGATCCTCGAAGCCGTCGGTATCTCCGATTTCACCGAGCAGAACGCCTCCTTCTCGCAGGCGGCCGACCAGCTCCGTAACGGCGACATCGACGCCGCGTTCGTCGTCGGTGGCTGGCCGGTCGGGGCCATCGAGGACCTTGCGAACACTAACGACCTCGTCATCGTCCCGATTCAGGGCGACAACCGCGAGGCCGTCAAGGACGCGGCCTCGTGGTTCGCCGACGACACCATCCCGGCCGGGACCTACACCGGCGTCGATCAGGCCATCGAGACGGTCGCCGTCCAGGCCATGATCGCGACCAACGCCGAACAGCCCGAAGCCACGGTCGAGACGATCACGGCGGCCATCTTCGACAACGTCGACGACCTGACGATCAAGACGGACTTCATCAGCAAGGACTCCGCACAGGACGGGATGTCCATCGAACTCCACCCCGGTGCGGCGGCCTACTTCGACATGTAGGCCCCCGCCGCCCCGTCGAATCGCGGTCGACCGCTCGCTGACCGCTCGTGGACGAGACGAGATGAGACGACGATACGTAGCTATCACGGCGCTCGTTGCACTGTTGCTCATCGGATCAGCAGCGGCGCTACCAGGCGGCCGCGTGCTGGTCGTCGAGGACGCTCAGACCGGTGACGCGTACCTGCAGGTCCCGGTCGAGGACGGCACCGTCGTGGCGCTGGAGTACACTCACAGCGTGGAGAAGACACGCGTCTACGACGAGTACACCGTCCGCGGCGACCACCTGGAGATGACCCGCATGGAGTTCGAGTCCTTCGGCTGGGGGCTACCCAGCGGTGCGAACGTCACCCGCGAGGACGGCGTGTACGTCTTCGACCCGCCCGGCAACTACACCCGCATCACCGTCGCTCCGGGCGAGATTGCCGGTCACAAACTTCACGTCAACGGGGAAACATACGACTTGGTAGCACAGACCAATGAGCGCTCGGTCACGATCCACGTGGCCCGCCGCTCGGCGTTCGATGCTGCAACGGACCACCTCGACACATGACCGACGACACGACACCTGACGACCGCGAGGCCGAGACTGTATCGGACGAGGAAGTCGAAGAAGTGCTCCAGGAGATCGAGCGCAAGCGGTCGCTCCGGGGGGTGAGCGTCGTCGCCGTCGCCGTCATCGGCATCGCCTTCTCGCTGTTCCAGATGTGGCTCGCGGCCAAGGGGTTCATCCTCTCGATCGACGTGCCCGGCGTCGGCCGGGTCACGCTGGCGTCGCTGCAGCTCCTCCAGATCAACGCCATCCACGTCGCGTTCGGCCTGATACTGGCGTTCCTGCTGTACCCGCCGTCGACCGGTGACGGGCCGTTCTCGCGGGGCTGTCGCGCGCTGGCGGCGCGGACCGAATCGCAGTTCGGTCCGTCCCACCCGGTCACGAACGCCGTCCGGACGGTCGGATCGGTCCTCGCGTTCCTGTTCGTCGACCCCGACCTCGACCGCATCACGCCGGTCGACGTGCTGTTCTCGCTCCTGATGGTGCTGGCGGCGGCGTACTTCATCACCGACTTCCAGGAGATCCAGCGCATGCGGGCCCTGGGGCTCGAACGCGGCCGGCCGATCCAGGAAGTGTTCACCTTTCTCGAACCGACCGCCGGCCTGCTCGGGCCGCTCGCCGACACCTCCTACGCGTTCGTCCTCGGCGTCCTCGGCGTCCTCCTCGTCCTCGAAGCCACCCGGCGGGCGATCAGTCTCTACCTCATGGTCATCGTCGCCGCGTTCGTCGTCTACGCGCGCTTCGGCGTGCTCATCCCGCAGAATGCGGCCTACGTCGGCGTCCTCTCCATTCCGGAACTCGGGTGGGGTTCGATCATCCAGAACCTCTGGTACAACACGGAGAACGGGGTCTTCGGTATCCCGATCACCGTCTCGGTGCAGTTCATCTACATCTTCATCCTCTTTGGCGCGTTCCTCGAGATGTCCGGCGCGGGCCAGTGGTTCATCGACCTCGCGTACTCGGCGACGGGGACGCGAAAGGGCGGCCCGGCGAAGGCGAGCATCCTCGCCAGCGGCTTCATGGGGACCATCTCCGGGTCTTCCATCGCGAACACGGTGACGACCGGCGCGTTCACCATCCCGCTCATGAAGCGCTCTGGCTACCGCCCCGAGTTCGCCGGCGGCGTCGAGGCGTCGGCGTCCTCCGGCGGCCAGATCCTCCCGCCCGTGATGGGGGCCGCGGCGTTCCTCATCGTCCAGTACACGGTGACGCCGTTCGCCGACGTCATCGTCGCCGCCACCGTCCCGGCCATCGTCTTCTTCTTCGGCGTCTGGGTGATGGTCCACTTCGAGGCGACGCGAAAGGGCATCGGCGGCCTCGACCGCTCGGAACTGGTCGACCTGCGGTCGCACCTCCTGAGCGGGTGGTTCTACCTCGTCCCCATCGGCCTGTTGCTGTACTACCTCATCATCGAGCGGCTGTCGGTGGCCCGCTCCGCGTGGTTCACGCTCATCGCCATCGGGGCGCTGATCACGCTCGTGGCCGCCTACAGCGACGAGACGCGCGGCCGCCTCGCCGCGATCTTCGCCGGCCTCTTCGCTCTGACGCTGCTCTCGCAGTTCCTCACCGGCGCGGGCGTGCTGACCGCACTGTCTGGCGGCGGCCCCGGCAGCCAGTCCATCGGCGCGGCCTTCTCAGCGACCGTCGGACAGGTGGGCACGGTCGCCATCCTCGCCGGCGTCCTCACGCTCGCGACGAAGCCGCGGCTGGACGCCGCGCTACTGGAGTTCGATTCAGCGGTGGACGACGCCGCGGAGTCGACCGCCGACGCGGTGAATCGGCCGAATCTCGCCGACAACGGCCTGTACCGCCTCGGCGTCTTCCTCGGCAAGTCGATGGAGGGCGGCGCGCGGACGGCGGTCCCCGTCGTCGTCGCCGTCGCCGCGGCCGGGATCATCCCCGGCGTCATCAGCGTCTCCGGCCTCGGCCCGAACCTCGTCGCGCTCATCGAGGCCGTCGCGGGCGGCTCGCTCGTCCTCCTGCTGGTCGTCACGGCCTTTTCCTCCATCCTGCTCGGGATGGGGATGCCGACGACGGTCACCTACATCATCCTCGTCTCCCTGCTCGCGCCGGCGCTCGTCGACTTCGGCGTCCCGGAGCTGACGGCCCACCTCTACATCCTCTACTTCGGCGTCATCGCCGACATCACGCCGCCGGTGGCCGTCGCCGCCTACGCGGCCTCCGGGGTCGCGAAGTCCGACCCGTTCCAGACGGGCATCGAGGCGTTCTCGCTCTCGCTGAACAAGGCCATCGTCCCGATGGCGTTCGTCCTCGCGCCGGGCATCATGCTGATCCGCCGGAAGGCCAACTGGCAGGAACTCGAACAGGACGAACAGCACCGCGTCCTCCAGCTCGCGGACCTCGGCGACGTCGGGTTCATCGTCCCGGAGGTCCTGTTGCCCATCGCCGGCGTCTTCCTCGGTGTCGTCGCCCTGGCCGCGACGGTCATCGGGCACGCCTACGCCAGGGTCACCATCGCCGAGCGCGCCGCGTTCGCGGTCAGTTCGCTTCTCCTGATGGCACCGGGGCTGGCGGTGCTGACCGTCTACGACCTCATGGGCCTGCTCGGACTCGGCGGCGGCGAGATGACGCTCGTGATCGACCTCGCGCTCCGCGGGGTCGGCCTGGTGCTGTTCGCCGCGCTCATGGTGCGCAACCGCAGGCGGAGCCGAGCGACGCTCGAGCAGTCGGGGACGCCGGAGCCGGCCTGAGACGGCCTGCTGTCACCGTGTCGAGACGGCCGTCGAGCCGTCCCGACGACCGCCGGAACGAGGTTTCGGCGACTCCCGTATCGGCGCCCCGACGCGCCGGCGTATTGAGAACTATTTATGCCGACGGGGGTCGACGGCCCGGGTATGCCAATCGAACAGCGCGGCGACGCGTCCGTCGTCACCCACGCGCTGGCGAAGGACGAACTGACGCGAATCCGAAACGTCGAGACCGAACAGGTCGCCTTTCGCAAGGGCCTGGTCCGGCTGGGCCGCATCTGCGGCTACGAGATCATCGACGGCCGGATGGAGACCGAGTACACCGAAGTCCAGACGCCGCTGACGACGACGATGGGCGAGCGCGTCAAGGGCCTCGACGACGTGGTCATCGTCAACGTCCTCCGGGCGGCGACGCCGTTCGTCGAGGGCCTGTTGAAGGCCTTCCCGCGCGCCAGACAGGGCGTCATCTCCGCCAGCCGTGACGAGGAGGCCGGGATGAACGAGGACGGGGAGTTCCCCATCTCCGTCGAGTACGTCAAGCTCCCCGAGATCACCGAGGACGACACCGTCATCGTCGCCGACCCGATGCTCGCGACGGGGTCGACGATGACGACGGTCCTCGAGTACATCGCCTCCGAGAAGACCGAACCGGAGAACCTGCTCGTCCTCGCCGCCGTCTCCGCTCCCGAGGGTATCGTCCGCGTCTCCGAGGCGGATGCCGACGCCGACATCATCAGCGTCGCTATCGACGACGAACTCGACGATGACGGCTTCATCGTCCCCGGTCTCGGCGACGCCGGCGACAGGGCGTTCCGGACGACCTGAGGTCGACGCCGGGCGAGTGTCGCTCCGAGACGGAACCCTTTTCCCTCGGACTCTAATTATCAGCAGGCGTCGCGATTTCTCGCTGACCGCTGGTGCCACAACCCTTTCGCTTCACGTGGAGACCGACAGACGGCGGCCAGATCCATCTCCAGTTGAAATCCGCTCGCCAGTGTGGCGCGGCCCGCGCGTGGGCCCTGTCCATCTCGAACTTGGGCGGGCGGGCCGTCTCACATCGGGGGTTTTTCGTGTCGAGCGAGCGGTCACTGGGCATGGGCCGTCGCCGATACCGAATCGCAGACACCGCTCAGCAGGTCGTCGGGGGGTTCCTCCTCGCTGGGCCGTTCGTCGTGACCGAGGAGGTCTGGGTCCTCGCCGAGAACATGTCGTGGTACCACGCAATCGCGGTCACCGCTATCGTCTTCGCCATCGGGTACGGCGCGCTGTACAAGGCCGACGCCGGGCGAGACATCGACCGTGAGGCGGAGGTCGCCGGGGTTCCGATCCGGTTCGTCTCGCTGATGCTCGTCGCGTTCAGTTCTGTCGCGATCCTGGCCGTTGCGCTGACCGCGCCCGACGCCTTCCTCGTCGAAGGTGGGATCCTCGCGAACGCGACACCGACACTGGTCGCGCTGACGACGCTGAAAGCGGTCGCCGTCGGCGCGATCTTCAGCGTCGTCGGAGCCGCGACCGCCGACAGCGTGTTCTGACCCGCTGATACCCGTATACTTAATTGGCCCCGAGTCCCCTTGGAGACCACATGGAGTACACGCTGGCTATCGACAACGCGCCGGAGACGATACCGGGCGGGACGGGCATTCTCCTCCTCCATCCGAGCACCGGCGAGACGGACCGACTGGACACCGACTTCCTCTCGACCGACACGGACGCGATGCTCGTCATCTCGACCCGAACGACCGCCAGAGAGGTCACGCAGAAACTGGACTACTACGAGGTCGACGAGTCGAAGGCCGACATCCTCGACACGCTCTCGGTCGAGCGGGGCTACACCCGCCGGCGCTCGGAGAACGTCCGGTACGTCTCCGCACCGGACGACCTGAGCGGCATCGTCGACGAGACAGAGTCGTTCCTGCACGAGCACGACGGCAAACTCCGCGTGAGCTTCGACTCGCTGACGGAGCTCATCTACTACGCCGACGAGGAGGGCGCGCTGGCGGCCGTCGAAGACATCCTCGACCTGCTCGACGAGTACGACGCCGTCGGGATGTTCCACCTCGCCGACGAGGTCCACGACGAGGCGACCGTCGCGTCCTTCCGCGACCTCTTCGACGGAGTCATCGAACTCTCGGAGGACGGCTCTATCGAGAGTTCGTTCGACGGCGAGTGAGCGAGCACGGCAGTTCGTGACAGCCGAACGACTCGAGTCCGTTCATCCGTTGCGAACGAAACGCCGATTTCACCGGGTAGACGGGCCAGCCCTTGGAGACCTATCATCTTGCCAGACCAACAACCATTAAGAGGGTCTGACCCCCATACAGGCCTGTATGCCGGAATGCCAGAACTGCGGTAATTTTGTCACGGCTGACTATGCGCGTGTGTTCACGCCGAACGGGGTCGAAAAGCCCAGGGTCTGTCCGCAGTGCGAAGACAAGATTCGTGACGGGGCAGACGTCCGTGAGGCTCGGTCCACACGACGCGGATAGCGCGTCCAACCGGGTCAGGAATCGCCGCCCTGTGACCACTTCGGTTGCGGGGGATTCTCACCTCCTCGCTTCTGTGCCAGCGCCCGCTAGCGGCGGGCGTCGTCGACGACAGTCCGTGCCTCCTCGAACGCAGCGTCGGCCCGATCGGTGTCTCTGGCCTCGGCCGTGATCCGGACCAGCGGCTGCGTCCCGCTGGCCCGCAGGAGGAACCACGCGTCGCCGAGGTCGACGCGAACGCCGTCGAGCGTCGTCACGTCGTCGTACTCGTCGGTTACCCGCTCGCGGATTCGCTCCATCACCGCTCCCTTCTCGTCCGTCTCGACGCTGTCCCGTCGGATGGGGTAGGTCGGCACGTCGGCGGCACGCTCACCGAGCGGTCGGTCGGCGTCCAGCGCGGCGACCGTACAGGCCGCGAGCGGCCCGTCGGGACAGAGCGTCCGGTCGGGCCAGATCCACGCGCCGCTCGGTTCGCCGCCGAAGGCGACCCCCTCTTCGCTCGCGGCCTCGGCCACGTACACGTCTCCGACGGGAGTGTACTCCACGTCCACATCGGTCTCGGCGAGGTGGTCCGCGACGGCGAGGCTCGTGTCGACGGGGACTGCCACCCGTTCGCCGGCCGACGCCGCGGCGCGGGCGAAGACGGCGAGCAGTTCGTCCCCCGAGAGGAAGGTCCCGTCGGCCGCCACCGCTCGCATCCGGTCGGCGTCGCCGTCGTGGGCGATGCCGAGGTCCGCGTCTGACTCGGCGACCAGCGTCGACAGCGACTCGCAGTGCGCCGCTTTCGGCTCCGAGGGCCGCCCCGGGAACGAGCCGTCCGGCTGACCGTTCAGCGTCTCGACGGCACAGCCCAGTTCGCTCAGCGCCTCGACGCTGACGCGGCCCGCCCCGTTGCCGAGGTCGACGACGACGCGACTGTCGAGGCCCGACGCGCCGACTTCGGTGACCAGCGCGTCGACGTGGCGCTGGCCAGCGTCCCACGATTCGACCGTCCCGCTCGCGTCCCAGTCCGCCGGGTCGAACGCCCCGTCGCGCAGGCGCTCCTCGATGGTCGCCCGGAGGGCCGCGTCGAAGGCCTGGCCGCTGGGTTGCCAGAGCTTGATGCCGTTGTCCTGGGGTGGGTTGTGACTCGCCGTCACCGAGACGCCGGCGTCGGCGTCCTCCCAGGCCACGGCGCGCCCAACCGTCGGCGTCGCCGCCACGCCGAGGTCAACCACGTCTGCGCCGCTCTCGCGCAGGCCGGCCGCGAGCGCCGCCTGCAGGTATTCGCCGCTCTCGCGGGGGTCCCGCCCGACGACGACTCGCTCGCTGTCGATACCGAGCGCGCGACCCACCGACAGCGCGAGGTCGGCCGTGACCGTCTCGCCGACCGGTCCGCGGATCCCGCTCGTTCCGAACTGTGTCATTACCCGCCCCTGCGAGCGGCCGCCCTAAAACGTATCCGGCGTCGGGCGGTCGCGGCCGTGATTGACGCCGACACTATCGTTTTTACACCCCCGTCTGTAGGACGCGCCGTGCCAACCGTCGCCGACACCCACATCGTCAACCGCGAACGCGTCCAGCCGACCCACGCCAACAACTACGAGAGCGCCCACGGGGGCATCGTCATGAAGTGGATGGACGAGATCGGTGCGATGTCCGCCATGCGGGCCGCCCGCGAGACCTGCGTGACCGCCCAGATGTCCCGCGTCGACTTCGAGCGCCCCATCCCCATCGGAAACACCGCCCTGGTCGAGTCCTACGCCTACGCCACCGGCCGGACGAGCGTCCGCGTCCGCATCGAAGTCTCTCGCGAGGATCCCCGGACCGGCGAGACCGAACAGACCACCAGCGCCTACGCCACCTTCGTCGCCATCAGCGACGGCGAACCGACCGAAGTTCCGGAACTGACGGTCAAAGGCGAGAAGTGCCGGGAACTGCGGGACACGGCACTGGCCGAGGAACCTGAGCGATAACGGTCTGTCTCTCGCGGAGATCGAACTCCGCGCAGATAATTCGCGTGAGACGCCTCGGCCGGAATTTGAACCGGAGTCAGACGGTTCTGCTCGTCTCGCGGTGCTCGACTGCGCGGACTGCGACTGACAGGGATTCAAATTCTGGTTCAGATTCTCCGACCACAGCGGTCGCTCGGCGACGGAGCGCCTCGCAGAAGTGTGGTCGGAAGAAGCCTCGGCCGGAATTTGAACTACGCGAAGACGGTCGCTCACATCCGTTCGCGCTGCGTCTTCTCTCGATTCAAATCCCGGATCCGGTTTCTCACGCACTCTGGACCCGTCGCTGCCGCTCCGGGTCAGTCGCTTGGAGAAAGCCTAGGCCGGAATTTGAATCCGGGGTCTCGTCCTTACCAAGGACGCGCTTTACCGCTAAGCTACCCAGGCGCGCATCAGTGTGTATCCGGCAATTGTCTTTAGGCGTTTCGATTCGGGGCCGGCGTGCCGGTCACTGTCAGTGGTCGGCCGCGGCCTCGGTCCCGTCGCCGGCGTGCTGTTCGGTGCCCGAACGGGCTCGGAGGGCGTCGGCGACGTCCTCGGCGAGCAGGTCGGCGTTCGAGGGCAGACCGTCGGCGGCCAGCCCGGTCGCGTACTCCCGGAGCGTCGCGGTGGGGCGGATGCCCGCGGCGGTGACGCCGGCGACGACGGCGAGTTCGAGGATGTCCGTCTCCAGCGCGCCCTCGAGTCGTTCGTCGCCGGTGGTCCGCTGGACGGTCTGATCGCGGCCGAACGAGCGGACGACAGAGACGGCGGCGTCCGCGGCGTCGGTCCGGGCAAGCAGGTAGAAGCCCCGCGAGACGAGGATGTCCGCGATGAGGATGTCGAGGTCCGCCGTCTCGCCGTCGCCGCCGTCCCAGGGGTCGTCGCGGGCGAGCTGGCGGGTGAGCGAGAGTCCCTCGTAGATGAGCTGGACGCCGGCGGCCCGGTCGGCGACGCCGTCGGCGAGGTCGGCCGGGGGATCGCGTGCCGCACCGGCGCTGACGAGGGTCAACACGCCGGGTGCGAGCGACGCCTCGTCGAGGCGCGCGTCGATGCGCGCACGGAGCCGGTCGGGCTCGACGTCGTCGACTGCCGCCAACGCTGCTCGGCGGACCGCCGCCACTTCCTCCATTAGCGCGACCTAGCGGCGGCAAGGGCAAAGACCTTTGGAAACGGCCGAGTGGAGGGCGGCATGGTTCGGACGACGACCGACGACGGCGTCTGTGTCCTGACGCTCGACCGACCCGAGCAGCGGAACGCGCTGACGCGGGCGGCCCTGCGCGACCTCGAAGCGGCGGTCGACGACGCGACGGCACCGGTGCTGTATCTCCACGGGGCCGGCGAGGCGTTCTGCGCCGGCGCGGACCTGGACGTGGTCCGGGACCTGGACGCCGACGGTGCGGACGCGTTCGCGGCGCTCGGACAGCGGGTCGCACGCACGCTGGAGACCTACGACGGTGCGGTCGTCGCCGGCATCGACGGTGCGGCGCGGGGCGGCGGCGTCGAACTGGCGCTGGCCTGTGACGTTCGGGTGGCGACGCCGGACGCGACGCTGGCCGAGACAGGTGTCAAACTCGGGCTGTTCGGCGCGTGGGGCGGCACGGCGCGGTTGCCCGACGTCGTCGGCGCGGGCGAGGCGCTGGATATTGCGCTCTCGGGCCGGACGCTCGACGCCCGGACGGCGCTCCGAATGGGGCTGGTCTCGCGCGTCACGGACGACCCGCGGACGGTCGCCGACGAACTCGCCGCCGTCGACGAGCGGGCGCTCCGCACGCTGAAAACGCGGATGCGAGACGATGCCGACCGGGAAAATCAGGAGGAACGCGAGCGGGCGGCCTTCGCCGATCTGATCGCGAACGCGGACCTGTGAGCAGAGGAAAGGGTACAAGAGGGGCGCTTGCCTAGCGAGGCGCGATGGTCGACTGTGACTACTGCGGGGAATCGTTCGATGGCGAGGACGCGTACCTGGACCACCTCGCCGACGCCCACGACGGGGAACTTGGTGCCATCGACCGGCGTCGGGTGGACAACCACGTCGGGAGCGACGACGGCGACGGGCTCCCGCTGGGCCCCATCGTGCTCGGCGTCGTGGTCCTCTTCGCACTCGGAATCGGCGTGTACGTGACGCAACTGAGCGGCGGGAGCGGCGGCGTCGAGGTCGACGGCATCGAGGCCGAACCGCTGGCCGAGTCCGGCGACACCGACCGCCTCGAAGCGGTCGAGTCGTTCCCGAACCAGGGGACCCAGCACGTCCAGCAGGGGTCCACGGTCGACTACGCGCAGATGCCGCCGCTGTCGGGGCCACACTACAGGTCGACCGTCGATGCAGGGTTCTACGAGGAGACGCCGCCGCTCGGCGACATCGTCCACACGCTCGAACACGGCGCGGTCGTCGTCTACTACGACCCCGCGGCGCTCTCGAACGAGTCGCGAGCGAGCCTGCGGGAGTTCGCGAACGCCCACACGGGGACCTACCGGAGCGTGGTCGTCGCGCCGAACCCCAGCGACGACCCAGAGGCGGCGTTCGTCCTGACCGCCTGGCAACACCGGCTGTACATGGACGACTACGACGCCCGGACGGTCCACGCGTTCCTCTCGGAGTACCTCGGTCGCGGGCCGGAGAACCCGGTCCGGTAGTCGTCGATAGCGGGAGTGAAACTCAGTACAGCGGGCTCGGGCCCGGCGGCATCGCGCGCTTGTGCGCGCTCGACTCGTGCATCTCCCGGACCCTGTCGATGACGTCCGTCGAGACGCCGATGTGGTCCGCCGTCGCGGCCGCCGGCACGCCGCCGTCGACGTGCAGCGCGAGGATGGAATCGAGCGTGTCGTAGTCCATCCCCATCTCGTCGGCGTCGGTCTGGCCCGACCACATCTCCGCGCTGGCGGTCTTCTCGGCGAGGTCCTCGGGGACCCCGATGTGGGCCGCGAGCTGTCGGACCTGCTGCTTGTACAGCGCCGCGATGGGGTGGCAGTCGACCGCGCCGTCGCCGTACTTCGTGTAGTACCCCACTGCCGCCTCGCTGCGGTTCCCGGTCCCCAGCACCAGCCCCTCCTCGTGGTTGCCCACCAGGTAGTTCAGCACCGCTCGACAGCGCACGCGGAGGTTTCCGACCGCGAGCTGGTCGCCTTCGGCCTCTGGATAGGCGTCGAGGAACGCGTCGACCAGCGGATTGATCTCGATCACGTCGTAGTCGATGCCGAGCAGGTCGTTTGCCACCCGCTCGGCGTCGCTCATGTTGTCCGCGCGGTTGACCTCGCTCGGCATGACGAGCCCGTGGACGGCGTCCTGGCCCAGCGCCTCGACGGCCAGGTGAGAGGTGAGCGTGCTGTCGATGCCGCCGGAGAGCCCGATGACCGCTGTCTCGACGCCCGCGGCGTCGAGCTGTCCCGCGATGAAGTCCGTGATATGCTCGCGGTGGGCCGCCAGCTCGGCCTCGGAGAACGTGAGGTCGAGCGGGTCGTCCGCCCGCACGATGGAGTCGGCTGTCGCCATACCGGTCGGTCGGCCGGCCGGAACTAATAGCCATCCATCGACGCGATATTTCCGGACGCGCGTCCACTCGAAACGCTACGTTCAAGTGCGACGACTGACCACAGTCTGATACGAAGTGCCTGTCGTGCGTCGGTGACGACCCACCTCGGTGGCGACTCCCGGCGCGACTGATGTGTACGCCGGCGGAAAGCGATTCCCCTGAATCGCAATCCTCGGGCGAGTGTAACGGGCGCCGGTGGTGAGCAGTTCCGTCGGAACTGCGAGCCTCGGGGCACGAGCGAACGAAGTGAGCGATGTGCGCCGGTGGTCCAGTGGTAGGACATTGGCTTCCCAAGCCAATAGCCCGGGTTCAATTCCCGGCCGGCGCACTCCCTGCGGTCGTTTGCCGCCCGATGTTCGCAATCGCTCCGCGATTGCTCACTCCCGGCCGGCGCATTCTGCTGTGAGCAGTCCGCCCCTCTCTAGCCGCCGCGGTGTCTTGACCACGGCCGGCGAGACACACGGACCGCGGGATACTTGTCGGGGCCGGGCGTACCAGCGGTGAGCAATGGACGCGCCGCTGTGGACGGAGACCCACGCCCCGGAGCTGTCGGAGATTCGCCAGCCGAAGGCCCGCGAGCACCTCGAAGGGGCCATCGAGGAGCCGATGAACCTCCTGGTCCACGGGCCGAAGGGGGCCGGCAAGACGGCCGCCGTCCGCGCGTTCGCCCGCGAGGTCCACGCGAACCCCGACGCGGACTTCACCGAACTCAACGTCGCCGACGTCTTCGACATGACGAAAAAGGAGGTCGCGAACGACCCGCGCTTCTCGTCGTTCATCGACAGCAAGCGCCGGCGCGAGTCCTCGAAGGCCGACCTCATCAACCACGTCCTGAAAGAGTCGGCCAGCTACACGCCGATGTCGGGGAGCTACAAGACCATCCTGCTGGACAACGCCGAGGGGATGCGCGAGGACTTCCAGCAGGCGCTGCGGCGGGTGATGGAGCAGTACTACGAGGCGACGCAGTTCGTCATCGCGACGCGCCAGCCCTCCGCGCTGATTCCGCCGATTCGCTCGCGGTGTTTCCCCGTCGTGGTGCGCGCACCGACTCACGAGGAGACGGTGTCCGTCCTGGGCGACATCGTCGCCGCGGAGGGGGTCGACCACGACGACGACGGCCTGGAGTACGTCGCCGGCTACGCGGAGGGCGACCTTCGGACGGCGGTGCTGGCAGCGCAGACGACCGCCGAGGAGGAAGGCGAGATCACGATGGACGCCGCCTTCGAGACGCTGAACGCCGTCGAGGCCGACGACCAGGTCGAGCAGATGGTCGAAGCGGCCGAGGAGGGGCGCTTTACCGACGCGCGCTCGACGCTCGACGACCTGCTCGTCGACGAGGGCTACGGTGCGTCCGACGTGCTCGACGACCTGCTGGCGGTGGCCCGTTCGCGGTACTCCGGCCAGCGACTGGCCGAGGTCCACCGGCTGGCCGGCGAGACGGACATGGCGCTGGTCGACGCGGCCAACGAGCGGATCCACCTCTCGCACCTGCTGGCCCAGCTCGGGCAGCGATAGCGGGCGCGGGCGGTCGTCGGGGACCCCCGCGTCGCTGGGAACAGCGGGCGTGCAGCCGTCGAGCGGGCGTCCCGGGCTTCGAAATCCTTTTACGCGCTTCGACGGGTAGATACGGACAACGAACCATGGATATCGACATCATCGAGGAAGACGAAAATCCCATGTTGCACCGAACGGACGTCCGCTTCGAGGTCGTCCACGACGAAGCCACGCCCTCCCGTCTCTCCGTGCGCGACTCGCTCGCCGCGACGCTGAACAAGGACGCCGAGGAAGTCGTCATCCACAAGCTCGACACGAAGTTCGGCATGCGAAAGACCATCGGCTACGCCAAGGTCTACGACTCCCCCGAGGCCGCCCGCGACGTCGAGCAGGACCACATGCTCGAACGCAACAAGATCGTCGCCGACGGCGAGGAAGAGGCGGAGGAGGCATAGATGCCCCACAACGAGTACTACGACGACGGCGAACTGGCCCGCGAGACCTGCCCCCGGTGTGGCGACACCGTCCTCGCCGAGCACGAGGACCGCCAGCACTGCGGCAAGTGCGGCTACACCGAGTGGAAGTAAGGCCGCCCGATGCGCGTTCTGGGTATCGAGGGAACCGCCTGGGCAGCCAGCGCTGCGGTGTTCGAGACGCCTGACCCCGCCCGGGCGACCGACGACGACCACGTTTTCATCGAGACCGACGCCTACGCGCCCGAGAGCGGCGGCATCCACCCGCGCGAGGCCGCCGAACACATGGGCGAGGCCGTCCCGACCGTCGTCGAGACGGCCATCGACCACGCCCGCGAGCGAGCGGCCGCGGCCGGCGAGGACGGAACTCCGATCGACGCCGTCGCCTTTGCGCGCGGCCCGGGGCTCGGACCCTGCCTGCGCATCGTCGGCACGGCCGCCCGCGCCGTCGCCCAGCGCTTCGACGTGGCGCTCGTCGGCGTGAACCACATGGTCGCCCACCTGGAAGTGGGTCGCCGCCGCTCGGGCTTCGACTCGCCGGTGTGTCTCAACGCCTCCGGCGCGAACGCCCACGTTCTGGGCTACCGGAACGGCCGCTACCGCGTGCTCGGCGAGACGATGGACACCGGCGTCGGCAACGCCATCGACAAGTTCACCCGCCACGTCGGGTGGTCCCACCCCGGCGGCCCGAAGGTCGAGCGCCGTGCTCGCGAGGGCCAGTACCACGAACTCCCCTACGTCGTCAAAGGGATGGACTTCTCCTTCTCGGGCATCATGAGCGCCGCGAAGCAGGCCGTCGACGATGGAGTCCCGGTCGAGGACGTCTGTCGCGGGATGGAGGAGACCATCTTCGCGATGCTCACCGAAGTCTCCGAGCGGGCGCTGTCGCTGACCGGGGCCGACGAACTGGTACTCGGCGGCGGCGTCGGCCAGAACGACCGCTTGCAGGGGATGCTCGCCGAGATGTGCGACCAGCGCGGGGCCGACTTCTTCGCCCCCGAGGACCGCTTCCTCCGCGACAACGCCGGCATGATCGCGATGCTCGGCGCGACGATGTACGCCGCCGGCGACACCGTCGCTATCGAGGACTCCGGCATCGACTCGAACTTCCGGCCGGACGAGGTGGCCGTCACGTGGCGGGGTCCCGAGGAGTCCGTCGACCGCACCCGGGAGGCAGAGACCGAGGTCCAGGGCGCGGAGGCGACGGTCCGCTTTGAGGCCGACCGCGTCGTCAAGGAACGGGTCCCCCGGAGCTACCGCCACCCCGCCCTCGACGAGCGCCTCCGGACCGAGCGAACCAGACAGGAGGCCCGTCTCACCAGCGAGGCGCGTCGGAACGGCGTCCCAACGCCGCTGATTCGCGACGTGGACCCCCAGGAGGCCCGCATCGTCTTCCAGCGCGTCGGCGAGGCTGACCTGCGTGAAGGGCTGTCCGAATCACGGGTCGCGGACGTGGGCCGCTGGCTCGCCCGCATCCACGACGCCGGGTTCGTCCACGGCGACCCGACGACGCGGAACGTCCGGGTCGGGGCCCGCAACGCTCACCCGGACCGTACCATCCTCATCGACTTCGGCCTCGGCTACTACACGAAGGACGCCGAGGACCACGCGATGGACCTCCACGTGCTGGCCCAGTCACTGGCCGGGACCGCCGACGACCCCGAGACGCTGCTGTCGGCCGCCGAGGACGCCTACCGGGCCGAGAGCGACCACGCCGACGCGGTGTTCGCGAGTCTCGACGACATCGAGGGGCGCGGGCGGTATCAGTAGCTGATAAGTGCAGTGTAGCGGCCTGACGCGTTCGGCGGCGAAGCCGCCGATTCACCGGAAACCGCGTCGCGGCGCTTCCGGCCGTTTTCCCCACCGTCAGAACGCCGTTCTGACGAGCCTGCCTCGCATCGCTCGGCAAGATCACGTTTTTCCGTGACCGGTGGTCTGCGGACACCATCCGAAGCAAAAAGCTGGGGGTGGACAAATGGTTTAACGTCGGCCCGAGTAGGGAGTGGTATGGCTGACAAACCGCAGTCGGGAACGTTGTTCGGCGTGCCGTACAACTTCGAGCGACCGAGCCTCAAGCGTCTCGTCTCGTCGTACTGGAAGCCGGGCGAGGACATGCTGGTCGAGAAGCCCTTCGGCATCGGCTACACGCTGAACCTGGCGAACTGGCGCTCGTGGGTCGTGCTCGCGGTCGCCGGCGTGATGCTGTACCTCGAACGCGGCGGCGGCGAGGCGGAGTTCGAGTCCGAGTCCGAGGACGAACCGGTCGAAGTCGTCGTCGACTGAACGCTTTCGACGGCTCTTTTGTCGCCGGACGCGGTGTGCCGGTATGCTCAATTTCGTCACGACCAACCCCGGGAAGGTCCGGGAGGCGACGGCGTATCTCGACGACGAGGTCCGGCAGTTCGACTTCGACTATCCGGAGGTGCAGGCCGACGACCTCGGGACGGTGGCGGCCGAGGGCGCGCGGGCGGCCTACCGCGCGGCGGACGGCCCGGTCATCGTCGACGACGCGGGGCTGTTCGTCGACGCCTTCGACGGCTTTCCCGGTCCGTACTCCTCGTACGTCGAGGACACGGTCGGCGTCGAGCGCGTCTGGCGCATGACCGAACCCGAAGACGACCGCGCGGCGGCGTTCAAGACGGTCATCGCGTACTGCGACGGCGAGGACTTCGCCGCAACGCCGGAGCCCGTGGACCGGACGGAGCGCCGGGGCCAGGACCTCGCGGCCGACGACCGCGGCGCGGCCACGACGGACGAGCAGGTCCGCGCCGGCGACGACGACGCGCTCCCGGTCAAACTGTTCGAGGGCCGCGTCCCCGGTGAGATCGTCGCCCCGCGTGGCGAGGGCGGCTTCGGATTCGATCCGATCTTCGAGCACGACGGCACGACGTTCGCCGAGATGAGCACCGAAGAGAAGAACGCGGTGTCCCACCGCGGGCGGGCGCTGTCGAAGTTCGCCGAGTGGTACGGTGAGCGCTAGCGAGCCGTCCGTCGAGGGATGGCGGTCCATCCCTCGGAAGTTTCAGCGGAGACGCGGCGCGGAGACGCTGAAACCCGCGACGACAGTCGGAGCGTGGTACGGTGAGCGCTAACGACGCGATCCGGCGCGGCGACCCCGCGCTGATCACCGGCGCGTCGGCCGGAATCGGTGCGGCGCTGGCACGGGAGTTCGCCGCGAACGGGCACGATCTCGTGCTGGTCGCCCGACGCGAGGACAGACTGGCGAGCCTTGCTGACGATCTCGAATCCGAGGGAGTCGTGGTCACGCCGATCGCGATGGATCTGGACCGCGGGTCGGCCGCAGAAGACCTCTACGATGAGGTCAACGACCGCGGGCTGGACGTGGGCGTGCTCGTCAACAACGTCGGCGTGGGGACCTACGGCCCGTTCGCCGAGAGCGACCTCGACGCCGAGCGCACGCAGTTGCAGTTAAACGTCGTCCTCCCCGTCGAACTGACGCGGCTGTTCCTCGACGACTTCGCGGACGGCGGCGCGGTCCTGAACGTGGGGTCGGTCGCCGGCTTCCAGCCCGGTCCGTGGCTGGCGGGCTACTACGCGAGCAAGGCGTACGTCAACAGCTTCAGCGAGGCGCTGGCCGAGGAGCTTCGGGAGACGCCCGTCGACGTGACCGTGGTCTGTCCCGGCCCGGTCGACACCGAGTTCCAGACCCGCGCGGGGATGGGTGATTCCGCGGTGGGAACGCTCACCTCGAACACGCCCGAGGCGGTCGCGTCGGCGGCCTACGACGGCCTGGCCGCCGGTGAGACGGTCGTCGTGCCCCGACGGACGATGAGGGCGATCGACCTCCTCGGCCGCGTCCTGCCCCGCGGTGTCGTCCGGCGTGTCGCGAACTGGGTCAACGGCGACCGATAACGTCAGATCTGATAACGATCTGCTATTCGGACTCGAAAACTCCTATCCTCCTCTATCGTTCGGGTATATCTTTTTCAACTTCCGATAATCTGCGGGAGTGTTTATAAGCAGTACGTCGAAAGCGTTCGGTATGCCTACAGACCCGGTCGAACGGTACAAACAGTTCATACGGAAGACGCTCGCCATCGCCGGCGTCTCGGAGTCCATCGAACGGAAGGTGCTCGCCGCCGTCGGCCTGCAGTTCGCGGCCTCGGTCGCGCTGGCGCTCGTCTCGGTCGTCACGGGGGGGACCCTCCAGCTCCTCCTCACCGGGGCGCTGCTCGCCGGCGCGGTGGTCGCGTTCGCGAACACCGTGTTCATCACGCGGGAGGACCTCGTCGAACCGGTCGTGGCGATGTCCGAGAGCGCAGATCACATCGCCGCCGGCGAACTCGACGCCGACCTGCCCGAGAGCGACCGCGACGACGAGGTCGCGAGCCTGCTGGCGTCGTTCCGGTCGATGCACGCGTACCTCGAAACCGTCTCCGAGCAGGCTGACGCGCTCTCCAGACAGGAGTTCGACGCCGACGTGCTCGACGAGGACGTGCCGGGCACCTTCGGCCGGTCGCTGGAGCGGATGGCGGCGAGCATGGACGACTACACCACCGAACTCCAGGCGATGACGAGCGACCTCGAACGTCGGTCGCAGGCGCTCAACGACCTCGTGGTCGCCTTCGGCGAGGCCGCCGAGCGAGCCAAGGACGGCGACCTGACGGCGACCATCGACGAGGAGTTCGCCGCCGTCGACGACGAGCAGTTCGAGGCCGTCGTCGAAAACTACAACGACCTCGTGACGACGCTCGGGGACACGGTGGGGACCGTCGCGGCCTTCGCCGACGAGGTCGACGACACCAGCGACCACGTCACCCGGAGTGTCGAGGAGATCGACGACGCCAGCGACGAGATCGCCCGCTCGGTCCAGGAGATCTCCGCCGGAGCCAGCCAGCAGTCGGACCGCCACGCCGACGTGGCTTCCGAGATGAACACGCTGTCGGCCACGGTCGAGGAGATCGCCGCAACCGCCGAGAACGCCGCCGACACGGCCGAAAAGGCGAGCCGGCGGGGACGGGAGGGACGCGCCGACGCCGAGGCGGCCATCGACGAACTCGACGAGATGGAGACTCGGATCGGCGACATCGCCGCGTCGGTGGAGAGCCTCGGCGACCAGATCGGCGAGATCGACGAGATCGTCGAGGTCATCACCGACATCGCCGAGCAGACGAACATGCTCGCGCTGAACGCTTCCATCGAGGCGGCCCGCGCGGACGGCGAGGGCGACGGGTTCGCCGTCGTCGCCGACGAGGTCAAGACGCTCGCCGAGGAGACCCACGACGCCGCGACCGACGTGTCGAACCGCATCGAGTCGGTCCAGGCGGAGGCGACCGAGACGGTGACCGACGTGGAGGCGACGAACCAGCAGGTGACCGACAGCGTCGAGACCATCGAGTCGGCGCTCCGGGACTTCGAGGACATCGTCGACGTGCTCGGCGAGGTCAACGACTCGATCCAGGAGATATCGGAAGCGACCGCGGAGCAGTCCGACACCACCCAGGAGGTCGTCGACATGGTCGACGAGGTGGCGTCGGTGAGTGAACAGACCAGTTCGGAGTCCGAATCCGTCGCCGCCGCGACGGAGGAACAGACCGCGACCATCACGGAAGTGACCGACGAGGTGCAGGCGATGGCGTCACGGACCGACGATTTGCAGGACGTGCTCGACGAGTTCGAGGTCGCAGACGACGCGATCGGCACGTCGGGCGCGGTGGACGAATCGACCACCGTGCCGGCCGACGACTAGGCTCTCGGGTCTCGATCCGGGCCGGGGTAGGGACCGCTTTCTACGACGGCGTACAGCGATTCCGCATCGAACAGCCGGGCGAAGGCGTCCGGCGGCCTGACGCTCAGCGACGCGTGCCGACTCAGCGACGCGGCGGTCTTCGCGCTCCGCAGTCGGTCGTCGTAGGAGAGCAGGTGCGCCGCGCCACCCCGGTAGGCGGCGGCCAGTGCGGGGTGGTCGTCGGCGGGGTGTTCGACCAGTTCGCATTCAGATTCGAGTTGCGCTCGCCAGTCGGCCGCAAGCGACGCGTCGGCGAGGTCGCGGACGACGGCGGACGCGTCGTCGAGCAACGCCTCGCTCGCGACCAGCGTGACCCACGAGTGCCGGCGGACGTGATCGAGCGCCGCGCGGGCGTCGCCGTCGGGCCCACACAGCAGGTCCGCGGCGAGCACGTCTGCGTCGGCGACGATGCGGGCGGGCGAGGACTCAGGCATCGCCGTCCTCCGCCCGGTGGTCGGCGAGGGATTCGCAGACGGCCTCGACCGTGGTCTGGTACTCCGTCGCGCGCTCGAAGAGGGTCGCCCAGGTCATACCGGACGCAGGGTCGCGCCGGTGAAAAAGCCGCGCCGTCTGTCGTCCGTCGTCCGCTCGTCTGACGGGTGTTTATGCGCACCGGTTCCCTCCGAACCGATACGGGCGCGCTTCGACGGCCTCAGTGTGTGTCGGTGACACTGACAGCCATCCTATCCTCCCCTCACGCGCGCCCGGACACCGCGATCCTCCCTTTCGATATCCTCGCCGAGAGACCCGTCTCCGCAACTCAGGCCGGCGCGTCGCCGCGGAGCGTCGCCCGAACGTCGTCGAGGCCGCCGGGGTCGGCCATGACAGCGAGGCTGTCGCCCGGTTCGATCGTGGTCTGTGGCAGCGGAATCGTCATCGGCTCGTGGCCGCTGCCGTGGGCGTAGATGTGGGCGTCACCGGGCAGTTCCACCTCGACGACGCGCTGTCCGACGAAGGGCGACCCGTCCGGGACGCGGATGCTGGCGACGGAGAGCTGTTCGGTCAGGTCGGCGAGGACGTTGAAGTCGCCGCCCAGCAGCGCCGTCTTCGCGCCGGCCGCACCGAGGCGCTCGGGGTAGATGATCTCGTCGACGTCCGCGGCGTACTTCTCGTAGATCTCCTCGCGGTAGTCGGCGTCGATGCGCAGGACGGTTCGACAGCCGTGTTCCTTCCCGATCATGCAGGCGGTGAAGTTCGTGTTCAGGTCGCCGGTCAGGCCGCCGATGGCGTCGACCGACGCGACGCCGGCTTCCTCGAGAACGCTCTCCTCGTTGCCGTCCCCCTGGATGGTCGTGAACCCGGCTTCCCTCGCCCGTTCGACTTTGGCGGGGTCGTTGTCGACGATCGTGACCTCGTGGCCCTCGCTCTGCAGGATCCGCGCGGTTCGGATACCGACTCGGCCGTAGCCGACGATCAGGAACTTCATGGGCCACGGTACGACGGCCACTGTTAAAAATGTGAACGGGTAACAGGTGACAGGCTCAGTTAGCCTTCGGTCGTCGCCTGTTCGGTGCCTTCCTCAGTCCCGCTCTCGGTGGGTTCTTCGGTTTCCTCGATTGGCTCGGAGGTTTCGTCTTCAGTGGGTTCCTCGGTCTCGTTGCCGATGGGTTCCGCGGTTTCGTCTTCAGTGGGCTCTTCGGTTTCGTTGTCGATCGGAGCCTCAGTCTCGTTCTCAGTGGGCTCCTCGGTCTCGTTGTCGACGGGAGCCTCGGTCTCGTTTTCGGTCGGCTCCTCGGTTTCGTTGTCGATCGGAGCTTCGGTCTCGTTCTCAGTGGGCTCCTCGGTCTCGTTGTCGACGGGAGCTTCGGTCTCGTTTTCGGTCGGCTCCTCGGTCGGGGTCTCCGTCGGCTCCTCGGGGGCCTCTTCGACGGTGAGTTCGGCGAATTCGCCGTCGTCACGCGTGAAGACGCTGTGGACGTACGTCCCGGGATCGACGTCGGACGTCGAGAGGTTGAACGAGACGTCGGTCGTCTCGTTGGCCGAGAGGTTCACCGACTGGGTGGCGAGTCGCGCGCCGTCGAGTCGGAACTCGACGGACTGGGTCGTCTGGAAGTCGTTGGGGTTGGTGACGGTCGCGTTGACCGTGACGTTGTCACCGGCCGTGACGTTCGACGGGGCGTCCAGGCTGTCGAGCGTGAACGACTCGGAGACGGTGATCGCCGCGATCTGCCCGTCGTCGCTGGTGAAGACGCCGTGGCGGTACTCGCCCGTGTCGAGGCCGGTCGTGTTGGCCTCGAACGTGACGGACGCGCTCTCGTTGGCGTCGAGCGAGACGACCGTCCGCTCGACGACTTCGCCGCCGAGGCGGAACTCGACGGGCTCGGTCACGGCCTCGTCACCGTTGTTCGTCACCGTGGCGGCGACGGTCACGGTCGAGTTCGGTGCGGTGCTGTTCGGTGCTGTCAGCGAGTCGACGCTGACACCTGTGGTCGGTGCTGTCGGCGCTTCCTGTTGCGCTGTCGCGCCCGGGACGGCCCCCGCCTGTGCGGCGAGGCCGCCGGCGACGAGCAGCGCGACGAATACGGCGAGCGTATGGGTACGTATCATGGATAGTGTAGCTGTGGTGTGGCAGTGGTCGGAGGCAGTGCAGACGGTGAGATGGCGCACGGCTGTATAAACCGAATCGACCGTTCAGCGGCGAATAACGAGGTGCTAAGCCATAATTCGAGATTGGAAGGACGTGGGTGCGAACGTTGCCCGACCTTACTCCGGACGCGAAACGTTTGGATGGTTATTAAAACCGGCCTCCGGGTGATTCGACCGCGTTCTCGGGTCGTCGGGGTAGACGATGCAGGGCGCGAACGGCGGCGCAGTGTGTGACTCCGTCACCCGACACGTCGGCTTTCGACACCTGTTTACCCGTCGGCGGCCCAGCATTCGACGCTATGCGCGTGACGTTCCTGGGAACGAGTGGGGCCGTGCCGACGACCCAGCGCAACACCAGCAGCATCTTCTGCAACCGCGACGGCGACTACCTCCTCTTCGACTGCGGCGAGGGGACCCAGCGCCAGATGATGCGCTACGGCACGGGCTTTGCCATCGACCACCTGTTCGTCACGCACCTCCACGGGGACCACGTCCTCGGAATTCCGGGCCTGCTCCAGACGTGGGACTTCAACGAGCGCGACCGTGCCATCGCCATCCACACGCCGGCGGGCACCCGCGGCAACATCGAGCAACTGATTCAGGCCAACGGGACGACGCCGTCGTACCCGGTCCGCGTCAACGAGGTGTCGGCCGGCGACGTCGTCCTCGACCGCCCGGAGTACGAGGTCCGGGCCATCGAGACCGAACACCGCTGTGCCTGCGTCGGCTACGTCATCGACGAGGACGACCGCAAGGGGAAGTTCGACCGCGAGAAGGCCGAAGAGGAGTTCGGCATCCCACCGGGTCCGAAGTACTCGAAACTCCACCGCGGCGAGGCGGTCGAGCACGACGGCGAGACGATTCCGGCCGAGGCCGTGGTCGGACCGCCGCGGCCCGGCCGGACCGTCGTCTACACGGGCGATACGCTCCCGACCGAGAGCATCGTCGAAGCCAGCGAGGACGCCGACCTGCTGGTCCACGACGCCACGTTCGCCGAGGACCGCAACGAGCGAGCGAAGGCGACGGCCCACTCGACCGCGCGGGAGGCCGCCGACATCGCCCAGCAGGCCGGCGTCCGGTCGCTGGCGCTGACGCACATCTCGACGCGGTACGCCGGCGGAGCCGACCAGTTGGCCGCGGAGGCCCGCGACGCCTTCGACGGCGAGGTGTTCGTCGCCGAGGACGGGATGGAGCGCCACGTCCAGTTCCCCGACGCCGACGAATAACGGTCGAATATTGATGAAATAGTGCAGCATTTATCCTCTCGAACGGTACCACGACTATGACACAGCGACTGGTCCACGTCGGCCTGGGCGGACAGGGGTCCACCTGGGCGACCGACGCCATCCCACCGAACGTCGACGACGGCCGCATCGAAGTCGTCGCAGCGGTCGATACCGACCCCGAACGACTCGCACGCGCCGAGACGTACCTCGACCTCTCGCCGGAGCAGTGTTACACCGACCTCGAAACCGCGCTCGGCGAGCGCGAGGCCGACGTCTGCTCGGTCGTGACGCCGCCTTCGACCCACGAACCGGTCGTCGAGACGGCGCTCGAACACGACCTCCACATCATCTCGGAGAAGCCCGTCGCCGACACGCTGGAGGGGTCGGTCCGCATCGCCGAGAAGGTCAGCGACGCCGGCAAGAAGATGGGCGTCACGATGAGCCACCGCTTCGACCGCGACAAGACGACGTTCCGACGCGCCGTTGCCGAGGCGGGCGCGGTCGACTATCTGACGGGGCGCTACACCGGCAACGTCCGCGAGCGCGGCTTCTACGCCGACTACGTCTACGAGATGGACGACATGCTCCTGCTCGACGGCGCGATTCACCACCTCGACATCCTCGCGTCGCTGGCCGACGCGCCCTGCGAGCGGGTGTACGCCGAGACGTGGACGCCGGAGGGGGCCGACTACGACGGCGACTGCGCCGGTCTCGTGACGCTGCACTTCGCCGACGGGACGCGCGCCCAGTACGAGGGCAGTTACGCCAACGCGACGACGCTCAACGGCTGGGGTCACGAGCAGTTCCGCGCCGAGTGCACGGACCAGACCGTCGTGCTCGACCGCCGCGACGTCGAGCGGTTCCACGCCGACGACTACCCGGTCGGGAACTTCGAGAGCATCGGCAACGGCGACGGCGAGACGGTCCCGCTGGCCGAGCGCCCCCACTGGAAGAACGCCTGGCTCATCGAGCAGTTCGTCGACTGGGTCGAGGGCGGCGAGCCGATGCCGACGAGCGTCGACAGCGTCCTCGAATCGATGGCCATCGTCTTCGCGGCCATCGAGAGCAGCGAAACCGGCGAGGCCGTCGACGTGCAGGACATGCTCGACGAGGCCCGCACCTACGCCTGACTACTCGCTCCGAGCGCCGCGGAACACGTCGCCGCGTCGCTCGTACTCCATCTCCTCGCAGACGGCCGCCGCCACGTCCGCGCCCCACTCGCGCTCGACGAGATAGAGCGCGAGGTCGAGGCCGGCCGTGACGCCGCCGCAGGTCAGCACGTCGCCGTCGTCGACGACGCGCGCGTCGACCACCTTCGCGTCGGTCGCTCGCAGGTCGTCGAGCGCGCCGCCGTGTGTCACCGCTGGTCGGTCGTCGAGGATGCCGGCCCGCGCGAGCAACATGCCGCCGGTGCAGACGCCGGCGACGGTCGCCCCGCGGTCGTGAGCCGCCGCGACGGCGTCGGGCAGGTCGCCGCGCTCGGCCTCCGCCCACGCACCCGCGTCGCTCCGCGCGTTCCAGCCGCCGCCGGCCACGACGAGGAGGGCAGGGTCGGCGTCGGCCAGCGGGCCGTCCGGTTCGACCCGGAGGCCGTGGCTCGCGGTGACCGTCTCGGCGTCCCGGACCGAACGGAGCGTCACGTCCCACGACGCGCCCATTCGCGCCGCGTTCTCGAACACCTCGTAGGGGCCGACGGCGTCCAGTTCGTCGAACCCGTCGAAGCAGACGACTGCCACAGTGTCCATGCGTTCATCTCGGGTCCCGCCGGCAAATAGCCACGCGCTCGCTGGCCGAGACGCCTGCGACGGTCTCTCGGGCTGTTCGTGCTGACTTCGCGTGGCCGACCCACTCTCCGGGTCCGTCACCACTGGTCGACCGGCAAACACTTTTCCCCCGGTGGCGTGTCAGAATCGCCCGATGGCAACCGCCCTCCATCCCTCCAAGACCCTCCTCGTGGTCCTCGCCATCGGCCTGCTCTGTGGCACGGTTCCGCTCTTCGTCGGGACGCCACAGCAGGACGACTGCCAGTATCAGGCGACGGCGTTCGACCCCGAGACCGAAGCGAACGTCCTGGCGCACCGCTCGGACGACGTGACGAACCTGTCGTACTACGACGACACGAACCGAACCCGGCGGCTCGTCCGTCGGGCCACCAACGGCGAGGCGGTCACGTTCGCCACGAACGACAGCGAACTCTCTGGCCTCCCCCACGAGAACGAACACGCCGTCTACCGCGGCGAGTACTACCGCCTGAACGTCACCGAACGCGACGAGACGGCGACCCTCAGACTCGAACCCCGCAGTGCGGACGCGTTCGTGAGCGACCTCGCGGTCGAGTACGAGTCCGCCCGCCCATCGGTCCAGCGGGTGGTCGACCGTGGGAACGGCACCGTCTCGGCTGCCAACGCGTCGGCACCGATCGGGTTCGGCGGCGGCGTTCCCTCCGTCGTAGAGAAAGACGGCACGTACTACGTCGTCGAACCGACGAACGAACTGGCCGTCATCGCCCGGTTCCTGCTCGGCATGGCGTGGCTGATGGTCGGCCAGACGCTGGTGTGGCTCGCCGGCGGCTACCTCGGTGCCGGGCTGGGCGTGTACGCCGTGCAAGTCGCTCGCGGACGACGCCGGGCGCTCACCGCTCGCTCGGTGGCCGTCGTGGTCGCGCTGGTCGCGGTCGCCAGCGGGGTCGGAACCGCCGTCTGGCAGGTCACTGTGGCCGGAGCGACGTGGGGAGGCGGCGAGGCCCTCCTCCTGAGCGCGGTCATGGCGGCCCCGTCGGCCGTCGCGCTGGCGTTGCTCCTCGGCGTCGGCGTGGCGCTCCGCCGCCGGTCTTCGGACACCGAACTCGTCACCGCCGGTGCGCTCGTCGTCGGTGCCGTCCTCGTCGGTGCGGCCGTCGACGCCGCGATGGCGGGGTCGGTGTTCCTGTTCGTCTCGACGGCCGTCATCGACACCGTGACGACGACCGTCTTCGGACTGCCACTCGCCGCGCTGGGATACGTCCACGCCGACGCGAAACCAGCCGGAAGCGCCTGACGGCGCTCACCGGGCCACCTCGCTAGCAGTTCACACTGTGCCCCAGCGCTCTTTTGCGTCCCCGTCCAGGCCACCAGTATGTCTCACCCGTTCCACATCGTCGACGTGTTCGCCAGGCAGCGCTACGCCGGGAACCAGCTCGCCGTGGTGACCGACGCCGGCGACCTCGACGGCGAGGAGATGCAGGCCATCGCCGCCGAGATGGATTACTCCGAGACGACGTTCGTCACCGGGGAGCCGACCGACGGCGCGTGGCCGGTCCGCATCTTCACGCCCGCCGCGGAGATTCCCTTCGCCGGCCACCCGACGCTCGGCACCGCCGCTGTGATCCGCGAGCACCTCGCGGACGGCCGCCCGGAGTCGGTGGCGCTCGACCTGGACGTGGGCGAGGTCCCCGTCGAGGTCCGCCGGCGCGACGGCCGCGAGACGCTGTGGATGACACAGCGCCCGCCGACGTTCGGCGAGGAGCTGGAACACGCCCGCCTCGCAGAGGTGCTCGGACTCCCGGTCGCGGACCTCGACGGCGACTGGCCGGTCCAGGTGGTCTCGACGGGGCTGCCGACCATCGTGGTTCCGGTGGCCGATCGGGCCGCGCTGACGGCCATCGACCTCGACCGGGCGGCCTACGACGCCGTCACCGGCGACCGGGAGGCCAAGAACGTCCTCGCCGTCTGCCGGGACCCGCGCGATGACGACAACGACCTCGCAGTCCGGGTGTTCGCGCCGTTCTACGACGTGCCCGAGGACCCCGCGACCGGCTCGTCGAACGGCTGTCTGGCCGCCTATCTCGCCCGTCACGAGGTGCTCGGCGGCCCCGTCGTCGACGCCCGCGTCGAGCAGGGCTACGAGATGGGGCGACCGTCGCTGTTGCACCTCGCCGCCGACGCGACGGGCGACGCGGTGGCGGTGGAGGTGGGCGGCGGCGTCGTGCCCGTCGCCCGCGGCGACCTGCTGTAGCGGCCGCGACCGGCACACTCATTTCGGCCCCGGCGGAATCCCGTCGTATGGATCTCGCACACGTTGCGATCTGCGTCACGGACCTCGACCGCGCGATGGAGTTCTACGGCGACCTCGGCTTCGAAGAGACCCACCGCTTCACGCTCGATGGCGTGACGAACGTCTATCTCGGCCGCGACAGCGACGGCGCGGCCGACCTGCAACTGCGCCACGACCCGGACCGGACGACCCCCATCGCCCCCTCGCGTGCGGACGTGGACCACGTCGCCTTCACGGTCGAAGACGTGGACGACACCTACGAGACGGCCATCGACGCCGGCGCGGCTCCGGTGGTCGAACCGACGGAAATCGACGCCGCCGGGGCCTACGTGACTTTCGTCGAGGACCCCGACGGATACACGCTGGAGTTCTACCGCTGGCTCTGAGGCGCACAAGAGGGCCGTCCGGGCGGGCCGGTAGCACCAATATTCAACTGTGAGTCGGGAGAATCCGTCTCCTGTGAGTACCTACTCTATCGCCGTGATTCCCGGCGACGGCATCGGCCCGGCTGTCACACGCGCATCGGCCGAGACGGTGGCGGACGTGGCGGACCGGTTCGGATTCGCGGTCGAGACGACGGAGTTCGACTGGGGGACGGAGCGCTACCTCGACCGCGGGGCGATGATGCCCGAGGACGGACTCGACCGACTGGCCGAGTTCGACGCCGTGTTCCTCGGCGCGGTCGGTCACCCCGACGTGCCCGACCACGTGACCCTCCACGGGCTGTTGTTGCCGATCCGAAAGGGGTTCGACCAGTACGTCTGCAAGCGGCCGAACGTCCTCTTCGAGGGCATCGAGAGCCCGCTCCGGGGATACGAGGGCGGCGACATCGACTTCGTGGTCTACCGGGAGAACACGGAGGGCGAGTACGCCGACATCGGCGGCCGCGAGCACGCGGGCTTCGAGCACGAGGCCGCGGTCCAGTCGGCGCTGTTCACCCGGCGCGGGACCGAACGCATCGTCCGTGCGGCCTTCGAGGCGGCGACGGAGCGCGCGGGCACGCTCACCAGCGTCACCAAGTCGAACGCGCAGGCCCACAGCATGGTGTTCTGGGACGACGTGGTGGCGGACGTAAGCGAGGAGTACCCCGAGGTGTCGGTCGAGCGGATACTGGTCGACGCGGCGGCGATGGACCTGATCCGCCGGCCCGACGAGTTCGACGTGGTCGTCGCGTCGAACCTCTTTGGCGACGTGCTGACCGACATCGGCGCGCAGGTCACCGGCAGCATGGGACTCGCTCCGTCGGGGAACATCCACCCCGGTGAGGCGTACCCTTCGATGTTCGAGCCGGTCCACGGCAGCGCCCCCGACATCGTCGGCGAGGGCGTGGCGAACCCGCTCGCGGCCGTGCTCTCGTGGTCGATGCTGTTCGAGGACCTCGGCGAGGACGACGCGGCGGCGGCCCTCTGGGACGCCGTCGCCGAACAACTCGCGGACGAGTCGGCCCCGCGGACGCCCGATCTCGGCGGCGACGCCGGCACCGAGGCGGTCGTGGCGGACCTCCGGGACCGCCTCTGAGCCGCACGGCGCGGGTGGCGACCGCGACCCCACTCCCGCTCGCTGTGTCCGCGTGACCGCCGGAGAGACAACCGTTATGCCCGTCCGGTCTGTAGCGGCCCCGGTGTGACGGCGAGACGTGATCGAATGCCGATCTGGCGGGAGGCGCGTCGACGCGGGACGGAGGCACACCGCGGGACGTCCGCGGCGCGTGACCCGCGGCCCAACGGTGGGTGTCGGCCGTGAAGTCGGGCGTGCGACTCCCGTCGCTCTCGGGGCTCCGGCGGTTCGACGCGCTGGCGTTGACCTCGGCGCTCTGGTTCCTCGGGAAGTTCGTCCGGTACGCGTTCCCGCCGCTGTTCGAACAGCTGGCGGGCGTCTACGACGTGTCGACGGCAGTGCTCGGAACCGCCTTCAGCGCCCTCCTGTTCGTCTACGCGCTAATGCAGTTCCCGTCAGGGTGGCTCGCCGACCGGTTCAGCTCCGTCGTCGTTATCGGTGCCGGGGCGACGGGTGCGGCGCTCGGTGCGCTCGTCCTCGCCGTCGACGGGCCGCTGGCGGTCCTCGTCGGAGCGATGGTGGCCATCGGAGCCGGAACGGGGACGCTGAAGACGGTCGGCGTCCGACTGCTCTCGCGGACCTACCCCGCCCAGACCGGGCGCGTCCTCGGCGTGTTCGACACGTTCGGAACCTTCGCCGGGGTCGCCGCGCCGGCCGTCGCGCTCGCCTTCGCGGCCCGGCCCGGCGTGGTGGGGGCCGGCTGGCGGACGACGTTCCTCGCCGCGGGCGTCGCCACCGTCGCCGTGGCCGCCGCCTTCGTCGCGCGGGTCCCGCACCGGCTCTCGGCCGCTGGCGCCGCCGGCACCGACGGGGACGCCGACGTGTCGCTGTCTTCGTATCTCTCCCTGTTCCGCCGGTGGCGCTTCACGGCGTTCGTCGCGGTCGCAGTGCTGTTTTCGTTCGTGTTCAACGGGACCATCGCCTTCCTCCCGCTGTTTCTCACGCGACAGGCCGGGTTCGGGCCCGGCACCGCGGGGCTCCTCTACAGCGCCCTGTTCGCCGTCAGCCTCGTCCAACTCGTCACCGGCGAGGTCAGCGACCGTGTCGGCCCGCTCCCGGTGCTCGCGGCCACGCTCGGCCTCTCGTCGACCGCACTGGCCGGCCTGATCGTCCTCGCGGGAGACGCCGGTCCGCTGGCGGTCGGTGCCGTGGTCGCGGTGCTCGGCATCGGCATGCACGGGTACCGCCCGGTCCGGGGTGCCTACCTGATGGCCGTCATCCCGTCGTCCGTCGCCGGCGGCAGCCTCGGCGTCGTCCGCACCCTGCTGATGATCGCCGGCGCGCTCGCCCCGGCGGTCGTCGGCGTCCTCTCGGAGACGGCCGGCTTCCCACCCGTGTTCTGGGGTCTCACGGCCCTGCTGGCGCTCTCGACGGGACTCACCGGGGTGCTGTGGGTCGCCGGAGACTGACCTCTGGGACTGTGTTCGTCGCCGTCGCTTCTCACTCACAGCCAGTCGGAGAACATCTCGCTCACGGCTCACTCCGCTCGCCGCTGCGACTCGCGTGCTCAAACCACAGCGGTGGCGCACACTCGCTCACGGATGCTGAGAACACGCTACGCGGTTCTCGGCGGTCTGTTCGCAGTAGAAACGCCAGGACTGGGATTTGAACAGATGGGAGACGGTCCGGGCGTGCGGCCTCCACTTCGGTCGGCTGTTCCGGGGCTGCGACTCCCGTGTTCAAATCCCAGCGTCGGGGGTCACCGTCACGGGGGACGCGGCGCGATGAAACGCGCCGCTCACAGTCAGATTCCGTAGAAACGTCCGCTCACGGCTCACTCCGTTCGCCGTTCGCGGTTTCGGAAGTTCTCACTTCGTTCGAACTTCCCTACGCCAGGACTGGGATTTGAACCCAGAATCCCGAAAGGGAACACGCTTTCCAGGCGTGCGCCTTACCGTTCGGCCATCCTGGCACGCAGACGAGAGTCCGGGGGCGGCCGATTAAGGGCTTTCGTTTCCGAACAGGCGCGGCTGGGTGGCGTAGGTGGCCAGCGCGGCCCCGACGGCGACGGCCAGCGTGACCCCGGCCTTCACCGCGACCGTGACCGGCACGCCGGCGAGGAGTTCGTAGCCCTGGACGAGCACGAGGAAGGCCAGCCCGCCGACGACGCCCCACAGCAGACTCGATTTGGTCCGTGGCTTCATCGGTGCTGGGAAGCGGCCGCGCCGATACTTGCTGTCCTGACGGTTCGGTCCATATCCGAAATCGGGACCGCCGTCGTCAAAACACCGCCGAAATCAGAGCAGGAGCGTGACGATGGCCAGCACGACGAAGACCACGACGAGGAGCTTCGCGACGCGCATGCTCAGGCCGGCGACCCCGCGGAACCCGGCGACGCCGGCGATCAGCGCGAGGACGAAGAAGACGATGGCGTAGTACAGCAGGCCGCCACCGCCGGCCTGGAGCGGGACGGCAGTCGAGAGCGCGGCGAGGGGTGCGACTACCATTGCGACCACCCGGCGGAACGGCGGTGCGACGACGGTTGTCCGGGACGCGTCTGCGGCTGTTGTGGCATTCGTGACATGATTTTCCGTTCGAGGCCCGGTCCCCACCGTGTTGTGCTTGCGAGCGCATCCAGCGCGGAACGGGCCGCAGCGGGACGTGCGAGGACCGCCGACGTCGGTGACGCGAGCGCCCGCGACCAGGGAGGGTATCAGACGCCAGTCATACACCTTTCGCACGCAGGGGTGGGACGCTCCGCGCGGCGTCGGCCTCAGACGAGTACGTCGACCTCGTAGCCCGCGTCACGCAGCGCCGACAGGAGGTGGTCGACGTGGTCCGGGCCGCGGGTCTCCAGGTCCAGTTCGACCTCGGCGGAGTTCATCGCCACGTCGCGGTTGGTCCGCTCGTGCTCGATGGCGTAGATGTTGACCTCCTCGCGAGAGAGCACCGTCACGAGCTCTTCGAGTGCTCCGGGGTGGTCTTTGAGCACGGTCCGAATCTTGAGGTAGCGCCCGGTCTCGACCAGCCCGCGCATGATGACGTTGGTCAGCATGTTCAGGTCGATGTTCCCGCCACACAGCGCCGGAACGATGGTCTCGTCCTCGGCGTAGTCGAACTTCTCCTCCATGACGGCGGCCAGCGGGACGGCCCCCGCACCCTCGGCGAGCGTCTTCGAGCGCTCCAGCAGCGCCGTCAGCGCGACGGCGATCTCGGAGTCGCTGACGGTGACGACCTCGTCGACGCGCTCGCGGATGACCTCGAAAGTCTGCTCGCCGACGGTCCGGGTCGCGATGCCGTCGGCGATGGTTTCGACGCTGTCGCGCTCGATCCGGTGGCCCTTCTGCAGGGACTCGGCGACGCTCGACGCGCCCTCGGCCTGGACGCCGACGACGCGGATGTCCTCGTCTTTGCCCTTCAGCGCGGTCGCGATGCCGCTGATGAGGCCGCCGCCGCCGATGGGGACGACGACCGTCTCGACGCTGGGGAGGTCCTCGTAGATCTCTAGGCCGATGGTCCCCTGGCCGGCCATCACCCGCTCGTCGTCGAAGGCGTGGACGTAGGTCCGCCCCTCCTCGCGCTCGATCTCGTGGGCGCGTTCGGCGGCCGCGTCGTAGTCGCGGCCGTGGAGGACGACCTCGCCGCCGTAGCTCCGGGTCGCCTTCACCTTCGAGACGGGGGCCTGCTCGGGCATGACGATCTTGGAATCGACGCCGATGCGCGTGGCGGCGAGTGCGACGCCCTGGGCGTGATTGCCGGCGCTCGCCGTGACGACGCCCGCCTCGCGCTCCGCGGGCGAGAGCGTGGCGATGCGGTTCGTCGCGCCTCGGACCTTGAACGACCCGGTCCGCTGGAACAGTTCGTGTTTGAGGTGGAGGTCTGCACCCGTCATCGCGGAGAAGGTGTGCGAGTAGTCGAGCGGCGTGTGCCTGGCCGTCTCGGAGACCCGATCCTGTGCGGCGAGGACGTCCTCGAACGAGAGCATGGCCGTGGCTATTCGCCGAACCGTGTTATACTGTCGGCTGTCGCGTTGCGATGGCCCCACCGTTCGCGGAGTGGTAACTATCGGGGATGTACTCGGGAGGGAAAGGGGAGCGTGTGACTGCAATCGGGGAGTCGTTCCCGAGTGACTTAAAGGCAGTCGTAGCAGAGTGAAAGTGAAAGTGCCGGACGCGGACGGGGTGAGTCGGCCACCAGCGAGACGACTGGCCCTGTATCTCGTGCCCCCCGCGGCCGTCGACTACCGGTCAGAACTGTTTTGGTTTCGGTGCGTAAGGTTGGGGTAGATGGACACCTGGCAGCGACGGACCTTCCTGTACGTCCTCGCCCTCGTCGGCATCATTCTCGGGTACGCTCTCGCCTACGACTACGGGATGTCGGCCTTCGAGAACGAGCCGCGGTCGTTCCTCAAATCGCTGCAGATCGTCGTCGAGACGTTCACGACGACCGGGTACGGATCGGATGGAGACTGGCAGAGCACAGGGATGTTGCTCCTCATCATCGTGATGGACCTCACCGGCGTCGTCCTCATCTTCCTCGCACTCCCGGTCCTCCTCTTCCCGCTGTTCGAGGAGGCGATGGCGACGAACGCCCCGACGTCAATCGAGGAGGCCATCGCCGATCACGTCGTCATCTGCCAGTTCACCCCCCGCGGCGAGACGCTCATCACGGAACTCGAGACGTGGGACGTGCCGTACGTCGTCGTCGAACCGGACCGCGATCGGGCCAACGAACTCTACGAGGAGGGGTACCACGTCATCCACGCCGACCCGCAGTCCGTCGAGGGACTCGAACGGGCACGCCTGTCCTCGGCCCGCGCGCTCGTCGCCGACGCCTCCGACCAGGTGAACACGAGCATCATCCTCACCGCACGCGAAGTCGACGAGTCCGTCCAGACCGTCAGCGTCGTCGAGGAACCGGATCGCGCGCGCTACCACGACCTCGCCGGGGCCGACGCCGTCCTCTCGCCGCGCCGATTGCTCGGCGAGAGCCTCGCGAGCAAGGTCACCACCGGCGTCTCGACGACGCTCGGCGACTCCATCGAGATCGGACAGGACTTCGACATCGCCGAACTCCCCGTCCACCGGGGAAGCGACCTCGTCGGGACGACGCTGGCCGACAGCGGCATCCGCGAGGAAACCGGCGTCAACGTCATCGGGGCGTGGTTCCGCGGCCAGTTCGTCAGCCCGCCGGACCCGGACGCCGAACTGGACGGCAGCACGGTCCTGCTGGTCTCGGGGACCGAGCGCCAACTGGAGCAACTGAAAGAGATGACGCTGTCCAGCGTCCGGGGCTTTCGCCGCGGCGAGACCGTCATCATCGGCTCCGGCGAGGTCGGCCAGGCCATCGCCGCGGACCTGCGGGGTGCTGGCGTTCCCCATACCGTCCTCGACAAGTCCGACAAGCCCGGCGTCGACGTGGTCGGGGACGCGACGGAACCGGACGACCTCCGCGCCGCCGGCATCGAAGACGCCCGGACGGTGATCCTCGCGCTCTCCGAGGACACCGACACGGAGTTCGCCACGCTGGTCATCCGCGATCTGAATCCCGGCGTCGAGATCATTGCCCGCGCCGAGCAGACCGCGAACGTCAAGAAGATCTACCGTGCGGGGGCGGACTACGTGCTCTCGCTGTCGACGGTCAGCGGTCGGATGCTCGCCTCCACGATCCTCGAAGACGAGGACGTCATCTCGATGGACCAGCAGGTCGAGATCATCCGCGTCTCCGCCGACGGCCTCGGTGGGACCTCTCTCGGCGAGGCGGACATTCGATCTCGGACGGGCTGTACCGTCATCGCCATCGAGCGCAACGGGACCGTGCTCACCAACCTCGGTCCCGACGTGCGGATCCAGTCGGGGGACAAGCTCGTCATCGCGGGAACCGACGACGGCGTGAACCGGTTCCAGTCGCTGTTCGAGTAGGACCGACGGAAAATCTGCGACTGAACTACCTCGTTACCGCTCGTCCAGGGGAACGAACGTCGTGTCTTCGGGCGTCGCCCCGACGTAGCGGGCACGCGGGCGGATCAGGCGGTTGTCCTCCACCTTTTTCGTCGTCGGGTTTCCTCGCTCGCGTTGCTCGCTGCGGGAACCGCTCCTCGAAAAACGTGGGCGAAAAAGGCGAGTGCTCGCTTCGCTCGCACTCGGAACTGCGTCGTTATCGCTCGTCCAGGGGAACGAACGTCGTGTCTTCGGGCGTCGCACCGACGTAGCGGGCACGCGGGCGGATCAGGCGGTTGTCCTCGATGTACTCGAAGACGTGGGCCACCCAGCCACCGACGCGGGACATCGCGAAGATGGGGGTGTAGATGTCGATGGGGATGCCCATCTGGTAGTACGTCGACGCGGAGTAGAAGTCGACGTTCGGGGCCAGGCCCTTCTCCTCCATGAGGTAGTCCTCGATGGTGGTCGACATCTCGTACCACTTGAGCGAGCCGGCGGCCTCGCCGAGTTCCTTCGAGCGCTCGCCGAGGATCTTCGCGCGGGGGTCCTTGACGTTGTAGACGCGGTGGCCGAACCCGGAGACGCGGCGGCCCTCGTCGAGGGCGGTCTGGACCCACTCCAGCGGGTCCATCTCGGCGTCGTCGACCTCCTTTAGCATCTCCATAACGTCCTGGTTGGCCCCGCCGTGGAGCGGCCCCTTCAGCGTCCCGATGGCCGAGGTGACGGCGCTGTGCACGTCGGAGAGCGTCGACGCGGTGACGATGGCCGAGAACGTCGAGGCGTTGAGTCCGTGGTCGGCGTGGAGCACGAGCGCCTGGTCGAACACGTCGGCCAGCACGTCGTCGGGCTCCTCGCCGTTGAGCATGTAGAGGAAGTTCGCCGCGTGGTCCAGGTCTTCCCGCGGTTCGACGGGCTCCTCGCCGTCGCGGATGCGGGTGAACGCCGCGATGATGGTCGGGATCTTGGCCGTGATCCGCCGTCCCGTCTCCAGGTTGACCGTCTCGTCGGTCGGTTCGGCGTCTTCCGGCGCGGGGTCGAACGCCGAGAGCATCGACACCGCCGTGCGGAGCGCAGCCATCGGGTCTTCGTCGGCCTCGGCGAGCTGACGAACCGTCGAGATGACGTCCTCGTCCACGTCGCGGGCGTCCACCATCGCCTGCTTGAACGTGGCGAGTTCGTCGCTGTCGGGCAGCTGGCCGTGCCAGAGCAGATACAGCACCTCTTCGTAGCTGGCACCCTTCGCGAGGTCCTCGATGGTGTACCCCCGATACACGAGTTCGCCCTTGTCACCGTCGATGACGCTGAGTTCGGATTCGGCGACGAGGACACCCTCGAGTCCCTTCTTGAGGTCGTCGGACATACGCAATCAGTTCCCAACCTGCCGGGAAAAGCATTTTCTTTCCAAGCGTGTGTGCCACAATGTCAGGACTGTTTTACTGGACGTTTGGCCACTAATTCCTCCACAGTAGAGTAATTTTATTCCAATCTGGCACCGTCGCTGTGGTTCTGGCGTGCAGATTCGAGCGAAACGGGGACCGATACCGTCTCTCACAGTGAGGAACGCTTTTCCTCGGTGCAATCGAAGCGAGGCGTATGGATCGGACGGGGACGGTCGAGTACGAGCCGGTCAGCGTCAAGGAGCTGCTGGCCGAGATGAAAGACACCGCCGAGTTGCTCATCGACCTCTCGTACTCGGCCGTTCTGCTCGGGAGCGACGACGTGGCCGCGGAGGTGCTGGAACTCGAAGAGAAGATGGACGTGCTCCAGTTGCGGGCCCGGATGAGCCTGTTGATGGCCTGTCGGTCGACGGAGGACGCGGAGGCGCTCGCGCCGGTGCTGGGGATGGTCGGGGCCGCCGAGAAGATCAGCGACGCTGCCGGCGACATCGCGAAGGTCGTCCTGGAGGACATCGGCCTGCCGGACACGATGCGGGCGGCGCTGCCCGAGGCCGTCGAGACACTCGTCCGCGCGACCGTCGAACCGTCGTCGCGGCTGGCCGGCGAGACGCTGGGCGCGCTGAACCTCGAAACCGAGACGGGCGTGCGGGCGCTGGCCATCCGCCGGCAGGGGAGCTGGCTGCTCAACCCCGACCGGGAGACGCGCATCGAGGCCGGCGACGTGGTCCTCTTTCGCGGCCCCGAGGACGGCGTCGCGGAGGTCTACCGCGACGCCACGGGCGAGGCGTACGAACCGCCCGAGCCGCCGGACGGGGGAATTCGGGACCTCGAACGGGCCGTCGACTCCATCGTCCTGATGAAGGACATGGGCGAACTGGCGGTCGACCTGGCCTATGGCGCGGTGCTGTTCGATAGCACGGAGGTCGCCGAAGAGGTCGTCGAACTCGAAGCCGAGGTCGACGCGCTCCAGTCCCGTCTCGAAGCGTGGACGCTCCGGGCCGCCGCCGACATCGACGACCCGGTGTCGCTGCGCGGCCTCGTCCACCTGGCCCGCTCGACGGAGGTCATCTCGGACGCCGCTCTGGAGATGAGCGAGGGCGTGCTCCGCGGCCTCTCGACGCACCCGGTCGTCGCCGAGGCCGTCCGCGAGTCCGACGAGGTCATCGTTCGGACGACGGTGTCGCCCGGCAGCGACCTCGCGGGGACGACCATCGGCGAGGCAGCGGTCAAGACGGCGACGGGAATGCGCATCATCGCCATCCGGCGAGCCGCCGGCGAGAGCGAGCGCACCGGCCGCGAGGGTGGCGACTGGGTCGTCTCACCGGGACCGGAGACGCCGCTGCGGACGGGCGACGTGCTCATCGCGAAGGGGACGCGGACCGGCGGCGATCGGCTCGCGGACCTGGCGGCGGGCTGACCCGTCAGGCTGGCTCGGCCGTCGCCTCGGGTGCCACAGCGACGACAGCACCGAGCGTGTACAGGAACCCCAGGATGCCGAGCACGGCGACGACGGGCGCGAGCGCGAGCGAGTCCCCGCCGGCCGCGTGCCCGAGCGCCAGCGGCGTGGTGCTCACCCCGAACACCCCCGCGGCGTAGCCGAGCTTGTCCCGGCGGCGGTCGAACGAGAAGACGCCGGTCCGTAGCGCCGCCGGATAGCTGGCCGCGAAGTAACACCAGCCGACGTACAGCGCGGCGGCCCCGAGAGACAGGTACCACCCGGCGGCCAGTAGTTGTGAGAGGACGATGCCGACGGCGAGTCCGACGACCGCCGCGAGCGGGAGGGCTCTGTCCATATCAGACCGTGTCGACACCGCGACATAAATCCCCGCGCCTCGCGAGAGCGCTATCGCGGGCCGTCCCGGCGCGCCAGCCGAACGGCAGAGACCGCCGTCAGCAGCGCCGTCACAAGCCCGCCGAGCGAGACGGTCAGGACGAACGCCAGCGCGACGTACAGCGCCATCGGTCGCTGGGTCCCCGGCAGCACGAACAGGGCGAACACTGCCGCCGTGAACAGGGCGGAAATTGCGAACCCGATGGCCGCGTTCCGCGGGACCTCGAGCGCCGAGACCATCGCTGCCTTCCCGCTCCGTGGCTCGGACTCTGACACGACCGCCGGTACGGCCGGCGGCCCCAAGACGCCGTCGGTCCGGCGCCGCGCGAATCCGAACCAGTAAAGGCTCCCAACGCAAACGTGTCGGTAATGGTTACTCTCGGTACGGCGAGCGCCGCTCCCGGCGAGATCGACACGGGGCGGCTGGAGGTCGGCGAGGCCCGCGACGGGTCAGCCGTCGGGCTACCCGTCGCCGTCGTCAACGGCGTCGACGACGGCCGGACGCTCTACATCCAGGCCGCGAGCGACGGCGACGAACTGAACGGCGTCGGCGTCATCCGGCGCGTGCTCCCGCGACTCGACCCGGCCGAACTGTCCGGGACGATTCTTGTCTGTGGCATCGTCAACTATCACGCGTTCCAGGTCGCCGAGCACCGCAACCCCATCGACGACACGAAGATGAATCGGGCCTACCCCGGCGACCACTCGGGAACGTCGAGCGAGCGAATCGCCGCGGCCACCTTCGACGCCGCCATCAGCGCCGACCTCGTCCTCGACCTCCACCAGGGGTCGACCTCCCGGATGATCGACGAAGTCCGGGTGCGCTGTGGCTCCCGCCACCGCCTCCACAGTGACTGCCTGGAACTCGCCAAGGTGTTCGGCTGCGGCCACATCCTCGACCAGAAGGGGCCTGACGGCCAGCTCGCCCGCGCGGCCCCCGACGAGGGCGTTCCGACCATCGACCCCGAACTCGGCGGCTGCGTCGGCTGGGACGAGTCCTCGATCCAGCGCGGCGTCGACGGCGTGTTCAACGTCCTCACGTACTACGACTTTCTCGACGGCCGTCACGACCCCCGCCCCCAGACCCGGGCGACGGGCTTCGAGCAGTACGGCTCGCCCGTCGGCGGCCTCGTCGACCTCCAGGTCGACCTCGGCGACCGCGTCTCGCGGGGCGAGACGCTGTTCGAGGTCACGGACGTGTTCGGACGGACGAAAGCCGAAATCACCGCCGACTCCAACGGGATCTTCTGGCGCGCTCGCCGCCTCCCCCAGGTCGCGACCGGCGAGTACGTCTGCTCGGTCGGAACGAACATCGATACGTACTGAACCTCGCGCGGTGGCGACGCCGTCACCGCATCAACAGGGTCGAAACGGGGAACTCAGCGTCGACAGAAAGCCACTGGTTCTCGACGTCGGTCGCGTCGACGTCCGGCGCGTAGCAGATGAATCGGTCGGTACCGTCAGGGCGGGAGCGCACCACCGCGGGCAAGGCCCCTTCGTCCGTGTCGGGGGTAGTCGTCACGTCGTCCGTTGACCGAGTGTCCGAGTCCATACCTTCGCTGTTGATATCAGTACTCATTGTTACCAGTCGATTATCGTCAGAAAGGACTACTGAACGTCCTCGAGCGACACGAGCGCGTCCGCCGGCACGGCCAGCCATTTCGACTTGGCTTCGGAGCCGGATCCGTTCGCCGGGTAGAGTATCGCTCGCTCGCCACCGTCGACCGCCGGCTCGCGCTCGACGGCCAGTAGCTTCTCCGTGACGTCATCGTCAGACGCATTTCGCCGCTCCGTCTCGCGGTTCTCGCCGTTCATACCAACCGTGTACACCGAACCGTGGGATTGTTATCCGCCACCTAAACGGTCGTTTTCAGTTCTGGTACTCCGACGTTACCAGGCCGGCCGGCGTACTGACGGCCCGCCGCCTCGGCCACGACGGGAAGGCAGTACCGACGACGGTACGCGCTCAGTCAGCGATATCATTCTCGCACGAAGGCAGTGACTGTGCGGCCCCGCGTGCACCCCTCTCTGGCTCTCACCGCGACGGGTGCGTGGGCGCGTCGAACCCACCGCGCACGAGCGGCTTCGCGATGTGGCGGCGCGCCACCGGCGGGACCTCGTACCAGCCCCGTTCGAGGCCGCGGTCGAGCGTGCGTTCGACCTTCCCGTCGGCGCTGGTGTCGCAGTCCCGACAGCGATAGCCCTGATCGCGTCCCGCCGACTTCATCGACCGGCCGCAGTCCGGGCAGTCCGGCGTGACGCGTTCCGTCGTCACCAGGTCGCGAACGCCGAACTTCTCCAGTTTGAGCGTCCCGTCGCTGACCTCGCCGCAGACGGTGACCCGGTCGCCGGTTCTGAGCGCCCGGACCCGGTCGCGAAAGCCCTTCGTCGGTTCGAACGCCGCGCAGTCGAGGGTCGCCCCGCCGTCGCCGAGCGCGAAGAACACGTGTCCGCCGCGGCGCGTCTCTGGCGGCTCGGTCACGTCGCCGGTGACGCGGTAGGCGCTGTCGGCCGTGACCGCCTCGACCGCGGCGTCCTGTAAGTGCACGTCGGTCCCCTGATTGGTGACGAACGTGGCACGCTCGTCGATCGGTTCGCTCTCGATCGCGTCGGCGACGGCGCGGCAGGCCGCGGGGTCGTCACCACGGATCCCGTAGAGGACGGGACACGGCGTTCGCGGGACGCAGACCGGATAGCCCGACGCGCGGTCGACCGTGTCCCAGACGGACGGATAGCGCTCCTCGGCGGCGGCACGCACGCTCTCGGCGTCGACCGCGCGCTCGGTCCCCCACCGCTCGCGCTCGCGGTAGGCGATGTGTTCGTACGTCCAGTCCGAGAACGCCGCCCACGCGCCGACGGCCGCGAGCGCGCCGATCACGCCCCGCCCGTTGCCACGCTGCCGGCGGGCGAAGCCGACCACGTCGGACAGCGTCGTCGCCGCCACTGGATCCTGAATCGACCGGACGGCGTCGCGGGCGAACGTCGCGACCTGCTCCGGCACCGCGTCGGGGTCGCAGTCGGCGACGACCGCGCCGGGGTTGGTCCGCGGGTCGTCGGTCTCGGCCATGTCGAGCGCGTCGTCGACCAGCGTGACCGCCGTCTCGGCGTCGAGATCCGTGTGGACCGCGAGCGCGGCGTTGCCGCGGGTCTTGTGCTCGACGGCGGGGTTGAGGCGGACGAGGAGCAAGCGCTCGACACGCCCCCCTGCGTCGCGTATCGAACCGGCGAGTCGGGCGGCGGCGTAGGTCGTGCACATCCCTCGCTCGCGCGAGTCCGTGTCGTCGAGGCCAACGACCGTCATGGCACCCTGTAGTCCCGAGTCGGCCAAACCCCTTTCGTCAGCCCGCCGAACGCCTTCGCAGGTACCGTAATCTCCGTATAACCGTGCCTGAAACTTCAACGAGCGGCGCAACGCATATAACCGGTGAATGGCTTATCATCACAATAGAGGTACAGAGGACTATGTCACGGTCGGCGCTGGTCGGAAACGTCATGGCGATGCTCGAGGACGCTGGCTTCCTCGTCAGCGATCGCTGTGCGATTCGTCCGAAGAGCTTCGACGTCGCGGCCCGACGCGGGGAAGACGTGTTGCTCCTGAAGATACTGGGGAACATCGACGCCTTCGACGCCCAGACCGGCGGCGAGATGCGGCGGCTCGGCACCTACCTGAACGCCACGCCGATCGTGGTCGGCCTCCGGACGCGCGACGAAGAACTGAAGCCCGGCGTCGTCTACTTCCGCCACGGCGTCCCGGTGCTGTCACCGGACACCGCGATGGACCTGTTCGTCGAGGAGGTCCCGCCGCTCATCTACGCGGCCCCCGGCGGGCTCTACGTCAACATCGACTCCGAGATCCTCGCCGACGTGCGCGAGGAGCGCGACTGGTCGCTCGGCCGCCTCGCCAAGGAGCTCGGCGTCTCCAGGCGTACGGTCTCGAAGTACGAGGACGGCATGGACGCCTCCGTCGAGGTGGCCGCCGAACTCGAAGACCTGTTCGACGCACCGCTGACCTCGCCGGTCAGCGTCCTCGACGGCGCAGAGGGGGTCCGCGACGACGAGCCGACGCCCGACGACCCCGACGTGGCCCCGGAGGACGAACCCATGGTCACCGTGTTCACCCGGATCGGCTTCGAGGTCCACCCGACCGATCGCGCGCCGTTCAAGAGCGTCAACGAGAACGCCGACCGCCGCGAGCAGGTGCTCGCCGGTCACTCCGCGTTCACCGAGACCGCCGAGAAGCGAGCGCGCATCATGTCTTCGGTCGGCGAGGTGACCCGCACCCGCTCGGTGTACGTCGTCGACGAACTCCGCCGCGAGTCCGTCGAAGGGACCGCGCTCATCGAAGAGGAGGAGATGGAGAACATCGAGGACGCCGTCGACCTGCGCGACCTCATCATGGAGCGCGGCGAGGAACCCGAGGAAGTGGCCTGAGCGGCGCTCTCTGATTCGTTCGACGCTTCGAGTCGAAAAGCGGCGGCTCCGTTACTGTCCGTAGGTCTCTTCGAGGTACTCGACGATGTCAGTCCCACCTTTTTCGTCGTCGCCGTTCCTCGCTCGCTTCGCTCGCTGCGGGACGACTCCTGGAAAAACGTGGGTGAAAAACCGCCCGCTCACGTCGTTCGCGGGCGAACGAGTAGCTTACTGTCCGTAGGTCTCTTCGAGGTACTCGACGATGTCGTCGGACTCGGCCATCCCGTCGATGCCGTTGTCGGGGTCGACGAGCACCGGCACGCCGGTCTGGCCCGAGACTTCCTTCACCTCGGTCCGCTCGTCGTGCGAGCGCGGGACCATGTGAGACTCGTAGTCCAGGCCCAGTTCGTCCAGTTTGGTCTTGACCTTCGCGCAGTACGGACAGCCCGACAGTTCGTAGAGTTCGAGGGTAGCCATTGCGTCACCCCGTAACGGGTCCTCCGTCAAGAACACATCGGTGGTGTGTCCGTGACGTACAGGACCGCGGACGGGCGTGTGGCGAGTGGGGGCGCTATCGTGACGAAACAGTTATATATTGGTGTAAAACATGTTTTACTGTAAAGCGAGCTTTACACACAGATCGATTTACACTGATACAGATGGTTACACAACATCCAGTCCAGGCCGGTCGGCGATATCGACGCCTCTCGCTCGGCATCCTCGCTGTCGGGGTCGTGAGCCTCTTCGTCGGAGCCCAGATCGGACAGTACATGGTCGGCCTCGTGATTTACGCCGTGGCGGTCGTCGGCGGTTTCGCTCTCATGGGATACGTATGGTACAACAGTTCGATGACTCTCCAGGACGAGCGAGAGGCGACTCTCGAGCGCCGAGCGAGCCACCTTACCTTCCGGTTGTTCGGATACGTCTGCTTGTTCGCGTTTATCGGCGTCTTCCTCGTCACTGAAGCCGGCTACTACGAGCCCTCACAGACGGTTACGACGCTCCTGTATGCCTTCAGTGCCGTCTCGCTGGCCTGGGGTGGGATCTACACCGGCCTCCGGTTCCGATCATGAACAATGCTGTTCGAGACCATCGGGAGGACGAGGGACTGAGTCAGGCCGACCTTGCCGGCGCTGTCGGCGTCACTCGCCAGACGATCAACGCGATCGAACGCGAGCGTTACGATCCATCACTGGAACTCGCGTTCAAACTGGCTGCCCACTTCGACTGCCGGCTGGAAGACCTGTTCGACCCCAGAATCGATACCACGTCACACGCAGAACGAAATACAGAGCAATGATTCAACGATACACCGAACTCGACACAGTAGTACAGTCAGCACGTCTCTCGACGACGACGATGGACGTACTCCTCGCAACGACGATCTTCCTCGGGGCGATATCGCACGTCGCGATGGTCGCGGGGGAACCGGAGATGATGGCTCTGGTCGCATTCGCTGGCGTCGCTTTCCTCTTGGTGGCTGCGACCCTGCAGCGACAGGCGACCACACTCAGTGCCCGCAATTTCGAGCGGTAGCCGAGTCGAGACAACAACAGCGTAGCCGTCCACCGGGACTCGATCGACTCGCGCTACGCGTCCACGTCCTCGGGGGCGTCGGCGAGCAGGTCCGAGGCGGTCACCAGCGACTCCAGTTCGAGGCCGTGCTCGGCGAGGTTCTCGCGAGCCCCCTCCTCGCGGTCGACGACGACGAGGACCCGCTCGACGGTCGCGCCGGCCTCGCGGAGCGCCTCGGCGGCGTCGACGGCGCTCTGGCCGGTGGTCGCGATGTCTTCGAGGATGACGACCTCCTCGCCCGCGGCGAGGTTCCCTTCGATGCGGTTGCCCGTGCCGTACTCCTTGGCCTGCTTGCGGGCGATGACGTAGGGAATGCCCGTCTCGACGCTGGTGACCGCGACCAGCGGGACGGCGCCGAGAGCGACGCCGGCGAGCGTCGGCTGTTCGTCCCACTCGGCGATGCGCTCGGCGAACGCTTCGGCGATGCGCTGGAGGCAGGTCGGGTCCGTCTCGAAGACGTACTTGTCGACGTAGTAGTTCGACGTGCCGCCGTGCGAGAGCTCGAATTCGCCGAATTTGACGGCCTCCGCGTCTCGGAGCGCCGCGATGAGTTCCTCGTTTGCCATACCTGCACTGCACGGGCACGGGGCTAATGACTGTTGGAATCGGGCGGCCCCTGATTGACGAAGCAGATGGCGACATTCCTAAGCACCTCGCCCTCACACACTCGCTCGAATGCAAGTGTTCGGGTCGAGCGGCGTCCGCGGTGTCGCGGGTCACGAGCTGACACCTCGGTACGTCCTGCGAGTTGCACAGGCCGCCGGGGCCGTCTGGCGCGAGGACCACGACCGTGTCGCTATCGCCCGAGACACGCGGATGACCGGGCGGACGTTCACCAACGCCGCGACGGCCGGGCTGACGGGCGTCGGGTTCGACGTCGACCGCCTCGGCGTCGTGCCGACCCCGGGGCTGCAGGCCTACTGCGAGCGCGAGGGCGTCCCGGGCGTGATGATCACCGCCAGCCACAACCCGCCGGCGTACAACGGCGTGAAGCTCATCGGCCACGAGGGCGTCGAACTGACCCGCTCGACGCTCGACCGCATCGAGACGGCGTTGCGGGCGGACGATCCGGCCTACGCGGACTGGGAGACGGTGGGGGCCGATACCGCCATCGAGAGCACGCGGCGGCGCTACCGCGAGCAGTTGCTCGAGGCGGTCGACCGCGACCGCATCGCTGACGCCGACCTCACCGTGGTCGTCGACCCCGGCCACGGCGCCGGTTCGCTGACCAGCCCCGAACTGTTCCGCGAACTCGGTTGCGAGGTCCACACCGTCAACGCCCAGCCCGACGGCCGCTTCCCCGGCCGGAACCCCGAGCCCGTCGCCGAGAACCTCGCTGACCTGCGCTCGCTCGTGCGCTCGACCGACGCCGACCTCGGATTCGCCCACGACGGCGACGCCGACCGGGCGATGTTCGTCGACGAGACCGGATCCCACGTCGAGGGCGACGCCGCACTGGCCGCGCTCGCGGCGGCGGAACTCGACGCGGACGACAGCGTCGTCTCGGCGGTCAACGCCTCTCAGCGCCTCGTCGACGTGGTCGAGGACGCCGGCGCGTCGCTGTCACTGACGCCCATCGGCTCGACGTACATCGTCAGCCGCATTCGGAACCTCCAGAACGAGGGGGCGCACGTCGCCATCGCCGGCGAGGGCAACGGCGGCATCCTCTTTCCCGACTACCGCATCGCTCGCGACGGCGCGTTCACCGCCGCGAAGTTCCTCGAACTCGTCGCCGACCGGCCCGCGAGCGACATCGCGGCGGCCTACGACGACTATCACAACGTCAGGCGCAACCTCCACTACGAGACCGAGGACGAGCGCGAGACGATGCTCGACGGCATCGAGACCCACGCCCGGGAGGCGACTGCCGACCTCGACACGACCGACGGCTACCGCCTCGACTACGGCGACGGCTGGGTGCTGGCCCGCCCCTCCGGCACCGAGCCGGTCGTCCGCGTCTACGCCGAGGCGCGCACGCCGGACCGCGCCGGGGAACTCGCCGAGACGATGGTCGACCGGGCGACGCGGGACGTCGAGGCCTACACTGAGGAGTAAGTCTCCAGCGCGTCCTCGACGGCCGCGAGCCGCTTCCGGGCGGCCGCCAGTTCTTCGTCGACGGCGCCGCTCGCGAGCCGTTCGCGCTCCGATTCGGTGAGGTCCGACCGGGCGACGCTACTCTCGCGCAGTCGCTCGTAGTCGTCCCGGCGCGCCAGCGCCCGTACCTCGCGGAGCGCGGCGACGACCGACTCGTCGGCGAATCGGGCGACGACGGACCGGTACTCCCGGCAGCGCCACGGGAGTTCCGCGGCCGTCGGCGGCGGCCAGTCGAACCGGAGCGGCTCGGCGTCCAGCCCGCGCAGGTACGTCCGCCGGGTGGCGACGGCGCTCTGGAGCGCCGACACGTCGTCGACGTAGTGGTCGAGCTTCGAGGGCGAGTAGTCGGCGTAGTCGAGCAGTTTCGGAATCGGTTCCCGCCCGGCGTCGTGATTCTGGACGTATTCGAGGAGTTCGTCTGGCGGCGACCGGAAGTCCACCAGCGGGTAGGCGTCGGCGCGCTCGATCACCGCCAGCACGTCCCTGGCCGGTGCCTCGCTCCGGAAGTCCCGGAACGCCTCGGTGACGGCCTCGTCGTAGCGCTCGATTGGGTCGCGGAGGCGCTCGACCGGCGCGTCGAGGTCCGCCTCGCCCAGCCGCAGGAGGCGTTCGAGGTCCGCGATGCGGTCTTCGAGGTCGTCTCGCCGGTGCCGGGCGTCGCGGCGCGCGTCTCTGTAGCGCTCGCGGGCCTCGTCGCGCTCGTCCAGTCGGCCGACGAGGTCGCCGACCGGGGCCAGCATCTCGCGGGCCTCCTCGAAGTCGCCTTCGGTGAGACGGCGCTGCTGGAGGAAGTCGTCGACCGCCTCGAAGGTCTCACGCTCGGGGAGGTCCTCGGAGAGGTCGTCGGTCAGCGTGCCGACGCGGCCCTGAAATTCCATGAACGCCTCGAAGTCGCCGCCGCCGGTCGCTCGCCCGTCGTAGCGTTCAAGCAGGTCCGTCAGTTCCCGATAGATCTCCTGACATTCCCGGAGCGGTTCCTCGCCGACCGCTTCGACCCGTTCCCGCGCCCGCTCGTACTCGCTCGCGGCCCGTTCCAGGGACTCGACGGCGTCGGGCGTGCCGCCACCTTGCTGGAGGTCCGTGTCGGAGGCCATCAGTACACGTCGTCCGGGTCGAACACCTGTTCGCCGACGGTCTCCCCGTCGACCGTGCGGTGGAAGCAGGACTCGTAGCCGGTGTGGCAGGCCCCGCCCGCCTGGTCGACGACGTACAGCAGGGCGTCGCCGTCGCAGTCGACCCGGACCTCCTCGACGGCCTGCGTGTGCCCGCTCGTGGCTCCCTTGTGCCAGAGTTCGTCGCGGCTCCGCGAGTAGTAGTGGGCCTCCCCCGTCTCGCGGGTCCGTTCGAGCGCCTCTTCGGTGACGTAGGCGAGCATGAGCACGTCGCCGGTGTCGGCGTCCTGGGCGATGGCGGGGATGTACTCCTGCTCGTCGAACACGAGGTCCACGTCGGTCATACTCGGGCGGAGGCGTGTCCGAAAAATAGGTCTTCTGCTCGTTCTGACCGCGACCCGCTATCGCAACGCGTCGCCGAGTGCGTCGGCGAACGCCTCGGCGCTCGCGTACCGGCGCTCCGGGTCGGTCGCCATCGCGCGTCGGACGACCGCGTCGACGCCCGACGGCACCCCCGTCCCGTCGCTGGGCGGTCGGACGGCCTCGTTCTGGATGGCGTCTCGGAGGCTGCCCTCGCCGCGGAACGGCTCGCGCCCGCAGAGCAGCCGGTACGCGACGGCTCCGAGCTGGTACACCGCTGTCGTCGTCGCGATTGCTCCCGCTAGCTGCTCCGGCGCGGTGTAGGGCGTGACCGGCCGCTCGTCGAACGCGGTTCGAACGGCGCGCTCGACCCCCCACCCGGCGAGCGCCGCTCGGGCGGGCTCGTCCCGCGAGCGGATTCGGACCGAGTCGGGCCTGATCGCGGTGGCGTACACGTCGCGTCCCGCCGCCGCGTCAACTGCCGCCGCGACGTCCTCGACGAGGCGGAGCCGCGAGTCGAGCGAGAGGTCGCCAGCGAGCCGTTCTGCCGATCCCTCGCCGGCGTGGTACGCCACCCACGGGCTCGGGCTGACGCCGACGTCGTAGACGGTCGCGACGGTCGGCTCGTCGGCGAGCGCCCGCCAGTCCTCGACGGTCGTCACGAACCGCTTGGCCGCGACGCGCTCGCCGCTTCGGTCCGGGTCGAGCAGCGCGATGCGGGCGTCCTCCCCATCGGTCCACGTCCCGCGGTAGCGGTGGACGTAGCCGCTTGTGTCGAGTTCCTCCAGCTGCGTGAGGTCGGGAATCGCGGCCATCAGCGTGCTCGACGGCGTCGCCGGCCCGATGTCGAGCGGGTCCGTCTCGTCATCGTCGTCGTCCGTCGGCGTCGACTCCGAGGCCGTCGCCGGGAGACGCTCGCGGTCGAACCGGACGCCCGACTCCGCGATGCCGTGACGGAGGAAGCGGTGTTCGACCGTCTCCTCCGTCGTCCCGTCCTCGCGGCGGACTTCCAGCCGCTTGAAGTCGTACTCTCGGAGTACTCTCTTGCCCGCCTCGTACGCTCCTTCGAGGTCGGACGCGGCGTGGAAGACGACGGGCTCGCCGTCGGGGGCGACCACCCACGCGTCGAGCATCGGACTCCGCTCGACCGCGAGGCGCTCGAACAGTTCGTTCCAGTAGATGTCGCCGACGATGTCGGGCGCATCCCACCGCAAGAGACAGGGATGGCGGTCGGCGTCCATCCGCTCTTGCCCCGCCCGCATCGCGTCGATGCGGCGGTCGTACGCGGCGAAGGTCGCCGCGGCGGCCCTGTCACGACGATACTCCCGGACCAGCCACTCACCATCGGCCTCGGCGAGTTCGAGCGGCGGCCGACAGGGCGGGCGTGGAACGGCAGCCGAGCCCGCGGCGGCGGCCGCGCGCCGCGTCTCGTTCCCGCTCATCTAGCGGGCGACTCCGCGCGCGCCGCTTCGGTCCTCGCCCAACACGAGTGGTTTCCCCAATCCCCTGACCATGATTGATACGGGAATACCTAAGCCTATTTTCATATAAAAAGTCTCGGTTGAGAGAAACGTTCGCCCCGACTGGTCACGCCAGCCCGAGCGCCTGCAGCACCGAGAACAGCACGTCGCCGTAGGTGAGCGAGACGACCAGGCCGACGAACATCGGGACGAGGAACGGGATTCCCGGCGACACCCACACTTCCTCGCGCTCGGTCAGGACTTCCAGCCCGTCGCGGAGTTGGTCGGGCGAGGTGCCGTACGCCGAGTGGTCGATGTCCGAGAGGAACCGCTCCGCGCCCCACGGGTCGTCGAACGCCTCGTCGTCGCCCGCCTGCCGGGCGGCGTCTGCCTCGTCGTCGGCATCGGCCGCCGGTTCGCCGCCGTCGGTCGCCAGCGACCCGTCGCCGGGGTCGTTCGGGACGCGCGGGAGCGAGGTCGGCAGCCGGTGCCGCGTCGGGTCCGACCGGATGTCCTCGAGCGTGCAGCCGCGCCAGCGCAGGTACATCCGCAGGGCGTCGAGGTCGAGGCCCCGGCGGTCGAACCCGTCGGGCGATTCGAGCAGGCGGCCGTACTCCTCGGTGACGTCCGCGACGGTGACGGGCCGCCCGATGACCATCGCGGGCGAGAGCCGGCCGCGGGCGAGATTGCCGAGCGCGACGGCCACCGGGTACGCGACGCCGGCGAGGACGGTGTTCGAGAGGATCGTCAGCGAGAAGACGCCGATGGCGGTCTGTTGCAGCGGGAGCGCGACGGTCGGCAGGTAGTACACCGGATAGACGGGAAAGAGGACCGCGACGAGCATGAACGCCTTCGCGTCGGCTCCGCCGAAGCCGCCGATGTACCAGAAGGCGTACGACAGCGGGACGACGAACCCGAGGCTGATGGCGACGCGGACGAAGAACAGGCGCTGGCCGACCGAGAGTGGGCCGGTCCACACCGCGTATGCGTCCCACAGTAGCAAGAGGACCGCCAGCACGGCGAGCGGGGTCCAGGTCCGGTTCGGCACGCGGCGCGTCTTCACGTCGCGGTAGGCCGCCCACCCGAACACCGGGACGGCGACCAGGCGAAGCAGGTCCGGTATCGACCCGAGCACGGCTGTACTCAACACAGCGGTGCCCCTAACGCTTCCGGTGGCCCGGGAGCGACGGCGCTCCCGCTATCGCGATATAGATCGGTGCAGAAACCGCAGCGGCCGCGTTATATGACGCGGTTCTGCAGGTAGTCGAGGTGCTTGGCGTTGTAGACGATCTTGACTTCGTCGGCGTCCGGGCTGCCGATGCAGGTCAGTCGGACGTTCTTGTCGTCGACCTCCTCGTCGCTGAGGATCTGCTGCATGTCCATGTCGATGTCGCCTTCGAGGACGATGGCAGCGCAGTTCGCACAGGCCCCGGCGCGGCACGAGAAGGGCCAGTCGTAGCCCTGTGCCTCGGCCGCTTCGAGGATGTACTCGCCTTCGTTGACTTCGAGGGACCCGTGGTCCTCGTCGTCGAGGTCGAGGTCGGACGCCTCTGCGAAGACGTCGTCGTCGTACATGTCCCAGCCGTTATCGTCCACTACTTCGTAGTTAAGGTACTCTACCGTGGGCATCACCTGCTCGGTTCGAACCCCGACTTGTTAGACTTTGCCCTTCGGGTTTAGGTCGTGCAAAATAATGAGAGACGGCGGCCGGATCTGTCCCGGAATCGAAACGAAAACTGCCGCTATTTTCAGTCAGACGCCGGGAACGAACCTGAAGACGAGGTAGGCCGCCACCGTGGCGATGGAGGGCACGACGTTCTGGAGGAAGATGACGCGGGCGGTCGTCCCGGGCTCGAACAGGTCCGAGGCCGCGGGGATGTCGTCGCTCGACTCCTCGCCGATGGGCTCGGTCTCGCCCGATTTCGGCGTTCCCTTCGTGCCGCCGACCGTCGGCGCGTCGGTGGCCTCGGCGTCTGCGGCCAGCGCTCCCACGGAGGCCGCGGGCGTCTCGCCCTGCACGGTGTCCGAGAGGCGCGTCGTTCGGGTGGCCCGCCCCCAGCCGAGGCCGACGATGCTCATGGTGGCGATGATGACGAAACTGGCGGGGATGCCGAGCGCCGAGAGGAAGGTCACGATGGTCGAGGCCACCGTCGCGACGACGATGGCAGCCACGAGCGGGAGGTCGGTGAGGTCGTTGCCGACGGTGTCCATCGTCCGCCGGGCGATGGTGAACGCGCCGAGGCCGATGGCGCTCCCGCCCAGCACGATGGCCGGGTACATCTCCAGCGAGCCGTTGCCCACGAGGGGCGCGACGGCGTTGGCGACGTTCGACGCGCCCGCGGAGAAGCCCATGTAACAGCCGATGCCGATGACGACGACGGTGCCCACGAACTCGCGTGGCGTCGTGTTGTCGCCGAGGACCGGCCGCGGCAGGCCCCCAGATCGGTCGACGTCGAGCAGCGCGCCCTCGCTCTGTGAGACCGCGAACCACTCGACGAGCGTCGGGTAGAAGTACCGGCCGATGACGCCGCTGACCCAGAAGGCGATGATCGGCGAGACGAGCCACCACGAGACGATTTCGAGCATCAGGGCCGCGTTCAGCGTCCCGCGGGCCAGCCCCAGTCCGGCGATCGCGCCGACGGCGGTCATCGAGGTCGACGCCGGCACGCCGACGACGTTCGAGAGGAACAGCGCGACCCCGATGAAAAAGAGGACCACGATGCTGATGAGCGGGGAGAACTGCGTCGCGACGAGGTCGCTCCCGAGGCTCTCGACGACCGCCGGCCCGACGAGCAGGCCGCCGAGGAGGGCGAAGATAGTCATCAGCGCCGCCGCCGAGAGTTTCGAGAGCGTGTTCGACCCGACCGCCGGTCCGAACGCGACGCCGGTGGAGGAGCCGCCGATGTTGAAGCCGACGAAGATCGCGACGAGGACGCCCAGGGCAAAGAGAACCTCGACCATACGGTATCCAACGGCGGCGCCGGGTAAAGGGTACCGTCTCTCGGCCTGTGGGTCGACGACTGCTAGTAGGCGAGTACGTACTGGAAGACGAGGAAGGACGCGACGGCGGAGATAGACGGCGTCAGAATCCAGAGCATGACGACCCGCCCGGTCGCCGCGGGGTCGAAGAGATCGGCGGCGGCGGTCACAGACTCCGGGTCCTCCTCGCCGATGGGCGCGACCTCTCGCTCCTCCGGCGGCGACCACGCGGCCTCGTCGCGGTCGGTCGTCAGCGCGTCGACGGTGACGGTCCCGCCCCCACCGGCCGCGGCCGCGCCGCTGACGGCTGCACCCGCCGCGTCGGCCAGCGAGGTGGTCCGCGTCGCCCGGCCCCAGCCGAGACCGACGACGCACATCGTCGCCGAGACGGCCAGGCTCGCCGGGATTCCGGCCCACGACAGCAGGCCGATGATGGTCGCGCTCACCGTCTCGACGATGAGCGCCGCCAGGATCGGGAGTTCGGTGAGATCGTTGCCGACCGTGTCGAGCGTCCGCCGGGCGATGGTGAACGCGCCGAGGCTGATGGCGACGCCGGCGATAGCGACGCCGGGGTAGAGACCGAGTTCGCCGCTCCCGACCAGCGGGGCGACGGCGTTGGCGACGTTCGAGGCCCCCGCCGCGAAGGCCATGTAACAGCCGATGGCGACGACCAGCACCTTCCCGACCTGTTCGCGCCGCGACGTGCCGGGCCCCTTGCTCTCGAAGGCGATTCGAACCTCCAGATGGGGGTAGAGGTAGCGCCCGACGACGGCTGAGAGCCAGAACGCGGTGATGGGGGCGACGAGCCACCACGAGACGATGCGGCCCATGACTGTCCAGTCGATGGTCCCCGTGGCGACGCCGAGACCGGCGATGGCGCCGACGGCGGTCATCGAGGTCGACGCCGGCACGCCGAAGAGGTTCGAGACGAGCAAGGCGAGCCCGACGAAAAAGAGGATGGCGACGCTCGCCAGGAGCGTGAACTGCTCGCTGGGGACGATGCGTCCCCCCATCGTGTCGATGACCTCCGTGCCGATGGTCGCCCCGCCGAGGAGGGCGAACCCGGACATCAGCGCGGCGGCCCACTCCTTCGAGAGCGTGTCGGACCCGACGGCGGGGCCGAACGCCACGCCGGTGGAGGAACCGCCGATGTTGAAGCCGACGAAGACGGCGACCAGAATACCGAGGGCGAAGAGAACCGAGACCATGTCGGACGGCAAACACGGGCGCGTCTAAAGAATACCGACCGCAATTCGGCCGCCGTCTCTCGACCGCAATTCGGCCGCCGTCTCTCGACCGCAATTCAGTCGCCGTCCTGACCGCAATTCAGTCGCGGCTCTCGTCCTCGCCGTCGCGCTCTTTGTCCGCCGGAACCGTCTCCTCGACCTCGGTGGCCGTCTCCTCGACTTCGGAGGCTTTCTCCTTTGCCGACTGGACCTCTTTCTGGACGGACTCGGCCTGCTCTTTGGCGTCTTTCGTCTTGTCCTTGGCTTCCGTCACCTGCTCGGCGGCGTCGCGGTCGCCGGCCCGCTCGGCGGTCTGTTCCACGTCGGCGGCGGCCTCGTCGACGGTGTCGGCCGCGTCCTCCACGGTGTCGGCCGTCGTCTCCAGTTCCGTGGCCGTCTCCTCCAGTTGTTCGGCCGCCTGCTCCAGTTCGGCGGCCTTCGTGGCCACGTCCTCGTTCGTCCGTTCGAGGACGTTCGCGAGGACGAGAAACTGCAGGACGCCGACGATGACGAACGCCGTCACGGCGACGCTCGCCGCGGTCCCGAGTACCGACTGTCCGCCTGCCCCCACGTCGATCACGCCGAGCGCGACCAGCCCGTAGGCGAGCACCAGTCCGGCGGCGACGGCCACCACGGCCTGCGTGAACAGCCGGTACTGGCGCTCGTAGTCCCCGAACATCACCGTTTCGAGCCATCGCGCCAGCGGCGTGAGCAGTGGGATACCAGACGACATAGTTGGACAATTCAGAGCGCCCGTGATAAATTTGTGGCACGGGACGGCGGGATCGCAACGCGTATCGGAATGGGATCTGTTACCGGGACCGATGCCCTCCACCGAACGTGCGATCCGGTCGAAGCGACGCGTCTCTCGTGCCAACCGTGTTTTCAGCGCCCCACCAGACAGGACGGTGAGTCCCTAATGCCCTCGTTCTCGACACGGTTGGCCGACGGCTGGGAGCGGGCGCTCGATCACCTGTCGCTGGCGCTCGTTCCGCTGGTACTCGCGCTCTCGCGGACGGACAAGATCGGTTCCGTGCTCGCCTACGACGGGGTCCACGTCAGCCTCAGGCTGGGGATTCCGGCGTCGGTGGTGACCCTCTGGCAGTTCGTCGACCCGCCGAGCTCCGCAGAGTTCACCGTCACCACCGGACTGCCGCTGTCGGTCCCGTTCGCGGCCACCCTCGTCCCGGCGTATGTCGCCCTCGAAGCCGCCCTGTACGCGGGGTACTTCGGCGCGATCGCGGCCGCGCTGGTTGACCGCGACCGCGGCTTCAGGGCGAGCGTCGGGGCGTACTTCGCGCCGTTTCTCGTCGTGACCGTCCTGCCGTACCTCGTCGTCCTCCCGGTCGCGCTGGGACTGTTCGGCCTCGGAACCCTCGGCGGGGGCGCGCTGGTCGCCGTACTCGTCCTCCTGCCGGTGTTGATCGTCGCGAGCTATCTGCTCTGGGCGACGCCGTACCTCGTCGTGCTGCGCGAGACTGGCCTCGTCGCGGCGGCCCGCGGGTCGTACGAACTGGCCGTCGGCGGCGCTCCGTACTTCGCGTACACCGCGGGTTACGCGGGGATCGTCCTGCTCGTTTCTCCGTTCCTCAGTTTCATGGTTGTCTCGGTCCCGCTGGTCGGCTTACCGGTCGGACTCGCCGTCGCGAGCGTCCTCGGACTGGCGCTGAATTTCGTGACGATGCGATTCGTCGCGGACATCGACCCCGAATCGCCGTCGGCCGGGTCCTGGACCGAGGCACACGCTGGAACGGGTGGCTCGCCCGCGCTCGAGGAGTCGTAGAAAAGCGCTACTCGCTCTGCTCGTCGAGTCGCTCGATGAGGCTGATACCGTAGACGGTCCGCAGCACCGTGCTGGCGTCGCCGGCCTCGTAGATGAGCCCGTCACGGCTGCTGACGTGGTCGACAACGTCGCCGGAGGCGTGGGCAGGCGCGGCGGCGATGCCCGCGTCGTGGTCCTCGATCCAGCGCATCACCCGCAGGTCGCTCTTGCTGTCGCCCATCACGAGCGCGAACGGGTCGTCGATGCCGAGCACGTCGAAGGCTTCCTCGACGCCGGCGGACTTGTCCAGTTCGAGGCTGACCAGTTCGGCCGCGTCGCCCTCGTAGTAGCCGAGGTCGACCCGCTCGACGATGTCGCGGAAGGCGTCGGGCGCGTCGCCGATGTCGGCGTCCGTCGACAGGCCACCGGCTTCGAGCACGTCCAGGATTTCCGGGTCGCGGCTGAAGTACGACCGCGCGTAGCCTGCCGGATCGGCCACGTCGGCGTCGACCTGCGCGGCGATGGCCTCGCCGACCAGCCCGCAGAGGTAGCGCAGCGACTCGTCGATGATCTCGACGGCGTCGTCGCTGCCGACCTCGGCGTTGGGCTTGAGCGTGACGTTGAACTCGTTGCCCTGGAGGTGACAGCGGTGGCGCACGTCTTCGGGGGCCTCCGAGAGGACGCGGCCGCGGACGTGCTCGAACACGTCGACGACGGCGTCGTCGAGGCGCTCGTACAGCAGGCGCTTGGTGTCCTGGCCGTGCTTGGGCGTGAACACGCCGTTACCGGACTCGTAGACGATGCTCATCTGCCCCGAGGAGACGAGGTCGTTCCCGAGGCCCTGGATCATGAATCCCTTGACGTTCTCCAGGGTCTGGCCGGTGCAGACGACGATGGGCACGCCCTCCTCGTAGAACTGGGTGAGCAGGTACAGCGTGTTCCGAGGGATCTCGTTGTCCGTGTCACCGGCCGACCGGAGCGTCTCGTCCACGTCGAGGACGAGCGCGTTCACCGACCGACCGTACTTCGAGTAGAGGTCGAGCGCGGTGAACGCCTCGTCGCGGGTCAGGCGGGCCGCGATCTCCGCGTAGGTGTCACCGGTGCCGGGAAAGTCGTCGGTGATCTCCGCTTTGAGTTCCTCGAGGCGGTCGCTCGCGGTCTCCCACTGCTCCAGTGCGACCGTCGAACTGAGCGGCGGAAACAGGTCGACGAACTCCTGGTAGCCGCGCAGCGTCGTCGTATCGGTGCCCTGATAGAGGCGGTAGAGTTGGTCGTATTGTTCCATAGCGAATCCACAGGATAGATATCGTCTATCAGCGAGCGCACTTTACCTATCGGGTTTGCTCCGCGAGCCGAATCGATCGTCGTGCCCCGAAAAAATAGCACGTCTGGCGACCCGCCGGGAGTCGATGTCGAAGACCGTCGTGTCGCCGCTGTCGTCTCCCTACGCGCCGTCCTCGCCGTCGCCGGTGTCGTCTCCGCCGCCGTCGGTCACGATCTCCGTCTCGACGCCCTCCTCGTTGAGGAACGACGGCAGCTCCTCGCCGTCGTCTTCACCGGGCTCCTCGTCGCGCTCCCGGGCGGTCGCACGCTCCATCCACGGTCGCTTCTCGCCTCTGTGGTGGCACATGGCGTCTCACCAGTCGACGGTCAGTACTGTGTCGTGTTAACTTTTCCCATACTTGTGCCCCGCGTCCGACAGCAGACAGTCTCAAGTCGCTCCGAGCGGTAGCCGGGGGCAAGAGCATGCGGGGCCAGCAATGACCGACATCCAGCGACTCGACGACCGGACCGTCGAACGCATCGCGGCCGGCGAGGTGGTCGAGCGGCCGGCCTCCGTCGTGAAGGAACTGGTCGAGAACGCCATCGACGCCGACGCGAACCGGGTGGACGTGACCGTCCACTCCGGCGGGACCGAGGGCATCCGCGTCACCGACGACGGCGTGGGGATGGACCGCGAGGCCGTCGAACGGGCCGTCGAGAAACACACCACGTCGAAGATCAGCGACATCGGCGACCTGGAGAGCGGCGTCGGCACGCTCGGGTTCCGCGGCGAGGCGCTGCACGCCATCGGCGCGGTGTCGCGGCTGACTGTCAGAACCCGCCCCCGCGGGGGCGACGTGGGGACCGAACTCGTTCTCGAGGGCGGCGAGGTTACCTCCGTCGGCCCCGCGGGCTGCCCGGAGGGGACGACCATCGAGGTCGAGGACCTGTTCTACAACGTCCCGGCCCGCCGGAAGTACCTCAAACAGGAGTCGACGGAGTTCGCCCACGTCAACACCGTCGTCGCCAGCTACGCGCTGGCGAACCCAGACGTGGCCGTCTCGCTGACCCACGGCGACCGCGAGACGTTCTCGACGACCGGGCAGGGCGACCGCCGCGAGACCGTCATGTCGGTCTACGGCCGGGAGGTCGCCGAGTCGATGATTCCCGTCGGGGCGACGACCGAGTCCGACCGCGACGGCGACGGCCTCCCCGACGGCCCGATCGACGGCGTCAGCGGCCTCGTCTCCCACCCCGAGACGAACCGCGCCGGCCGCGAGTATCTCTCGACGTACGTCAACGGCCGGTACGTCCGCGCCGGCACGGTCCGGGACGCCGTCGTCGACGCCTACGGCACCCAGATCGCCCCCGACCGCTACCCCTTCGCCGTCCTCTTTCTCGACGTGCCGGCCGGCGACGTGGACGTGAACGTCCACCCCCGAAAGATGGAGGTCCGCTTCGCCGACGACGAGGGCGTCCGCGAGCAGGTCCGCACGGCCGTCGAGGACGCGCTCCTGCGGGAGGGCCTGCTACGCTCGACGGCCCCGCGCGGCCGGTCCGCCCCCGAACAGACGGAGATCGCGCCGGACTCGTCGAGCGGACGCGGTTCGGCCGAACAGCACGACTCGGCGGATCCTCGTGACGGCGCGGCCGCCAGCGGCAGTGACTCGGCGGACGGTGACGGCCGGGCCGATAGCGGTCGGCCCGCCGAGGCAGAGTCGACTGCGGTGGACCATGCGACAGCGAACGCCCCGAATACCGACCGACCGGAATCGGAGCGCGGTGGCTCGACCGATCCGCCCGGTGACGGGTCCTCGACAGCGGCCGACGCTCCCGGGGACAGCACTGCTGCGACTGCAGAGACGACCGAATCGAGTCAGGGGGTCGAGACGAAACGGTCCTCGACGAGAGATTCGAACGGCGCGCAGTCGGGCGAATCGACCGCCCGGGACCGAAGGGGTAGCGTTTCGAGTGGAGGTAGCGATTCGCATGCGGCCGACCGTCACCGATCGACGACAGACAGCCCGGACCGCAAGTTCTCCGGCGGGCAGGAACAGGCCCGCCTCGGGGACGCGCCGGAGACGGACCACGACTCGCTGCCGTCGATGCGGATTCTCGGACAGTTAGCCGACACCTACGTCGTCGCAGAGACCGACGACGGCCTCGTCCTCGTCGACCAGCACGCGGCGGACGAGCGGATCAACTACGAGCGGCTGAAGGCCGAGTTCGAGGGCGAGACGACGACGCAGGCGCTCGCCGACCCAGTCGAACTGGAACTCACCGCCCGGGAAGCCGCGGTGTTCGACGAGCGCAGCGACGCGCTGGCGAGCCTCGGATTCCACACCGCTCGCACCGGCGAGCGGACCGTCGAGGTGCGGACGCTTCCGGGCGTCGTCGCCGAGGCCGCCGGGCCGGACATCGTGCGGGACGTGCTCGGTGCGTTCGTCGCCGGCGACGACGAGGCGGCCGCGACCGTCGAGGCGGCGGCCGACGAACTGCTCGGCGACCTCGCCTGCTACCCGTCGGTGACGGGCAACACCTCGCTCACGGACGGATCGGTCCGGGACCTGCTGGCGGCACTGGACGACTGCGAGAACCCCTACGCCTGCCCGCACGGCCGGCCGACGCTCATCCACATCGACGCCGGGGAACTCGAAGACCGCTTCGAACGGGACTACCCCGGTCACGGCGGCCGTCGGCGATAGCGGGCCGGCACCGTGATTTCGGCGACCGATACGGCCGATTAAACTAAACCTACGTCTCTCGATGAGAACGGTATGTCTCTCGTAACGTTCGGTGAGACCGCCCTCAGATTCGCCCCGCCCGACGGTCATCGGTTCGAGACCGCTCGCGAGGCCACCATCCGCGTCGACGGCACCGCGAGCAGCGTCGCTGTGACCGCCGGCCGCCTCGGCGCGGACGCCCGCTGGCTCTCGAAGGTCCCCGACACCCCGCTCGGACGGCGCGTGGTCGCGGAACTCCACGAGTTCGGACTGGAGACGGACGTGATCTGGGCCGACCCGGAGACGGGACGGCAGGGCCTCACGTTCCACGAGGACGCGTCGGCGCCCCGGCGCGCCCGCCTCCTGCAGGACCGGACCGACACCGCGATGGCGACGGTGACGCCCGGCGAGATGCCGATGGGAGCGATACAGAACGCCGACGTGGTGTTCTCCTCCGGCACGACATTGTCGCTCTCCGAGACCGCACGAGACACGACCGGAGCCCTTCTCAGGGCGGCCGCGGGGACGCGCGCCTTCGATCTGGATTTCCACCCTGGCCTCTGGGACGCCGAGGCGGCCCGCGACGCGCTGGACGACCTGCTCCCCGCCGTCGACGTGCTCTTCGTCGCCGAGGACCAGGCGTCGGCCGTCTTCGGGAAGGCGGGCACGCCGCGCGAACTGGTCCACACCCTCGCCACCGAGTACGAACTCAACCGCGTCTTCCTCACCCGAAGCGAGTACGGCGCGGTGGCCTACCACGACGGCGTCGTCCACGAGCAGGACGCGATGGAGACGGACGCAATCGACGAATCGGGCCAGCACGAGGCGCTCGTCGGCGCGGTCCTCCAGCAGCTGGCCGACGGGGCAGGGACGGACGAAGCGTTGCTCCACGGCGTCGCCGCGGCCGCGCTCGCCCGGACGATGTCGGGGCCGATGACGCCGCTGGAGCCCGACGAGGTCACCCGCCTCGCGGAATCTCAGCAGTCGCGGCGGCCGTAGGAGGCTCCTACCGCCAATAGAGATTTATGTCCATCCAGTTAATTAGTGAAATATGGCTGCTTACCGTGATGCATTCGTCGTCTGTCTCGTGGCGCTGCTGGTGGGGACTACAGCGTCCGGAACCGTTGCCGCACAGTCGCAGGTGACGCTCACCGTCACCGTCGTCGACCAGGACGGGAATACGATAAGCGACGTCGACATCTCCGCGAGGTGGGACGACGGGGCCGGCGGACCGGTCAACGAGACGACGCGCGCGAACGGGCAGGCGCTCGTCGACGTGCCGGCCGGCGCAAACGTCTCCATCCAGATCCACGACGACCGGTACGTTCGGAACGTCCCAGTCGAGGTCGTCGACGCCGAGACGCAGGCCGTCGAGGTCGACGTGTCCGAGTCCGCGACGGCGACCGTCCGGGCGGTGAATGCCGCCGGCGACCCGGTCGAGAACCCGCGGATTCGCCTGTACCGCGACGGTAACTACGTGGTCGACCGGAACGCGGGCGGCGACGGAGCGCTCACCACGAAGCCGATCGAGGAGGGGGAGTACCGCGTCATCGTCACGAAGCCGGGGTTCTACCGCAACCTGACCAGCGTCGACGTCTCGGATGAGACGAGCGCGACGATTCAGCTCAGAGAGGGGTCGGTCCTGCTGCGGGCGTCCGTCGTGGACGACTACTTCGACGACCCGCGCCCCATCCGTGACGCGACCGTCAGTATCTCCTCGGACAACGGCTTCTCCGGGACCGTTCCGACGCTCTCCGACGGGACGGCGTCGGTCAGCGTCCCGGTCAACGACCGCTACGACGTGTCGGTGTCGAAAGACGGGTACGAGACCGTCGAGCGCCGCGTCCGCGTCGACGAGAGCGAGACCGCCATCGACGTGGCGATCCAGCGGACGCCGGCGCTCACGCTCACGCCGGCGAACCAGCGCGTCGTCGTCGGCGAGACCGTTCGCCTCTCCGTCGTCGACGAGTACGGCGAACCGGTGGCGAACGCGACGGTGAGCCAGGGCGGGTCGGAGGTCGGGCTGACCGACGCCGAGGGCGAACTGTCCGCGACGGTCCCGTCGGCCGGTAACGTCACGTTCACGGCGACGGCAGGCGACCTCTCCGCGACCGCGAACGTCACCGGCGTCTCCGCGGACGGTGACGGCGGCGCGGCGACGCCGGCCCCCACGCAGGCCCAGACCACCGCGACGACAGACACCAGCGGCCCCGGCTTCACCGTCGGACTGACCGCGCTGGCGCTGCTCGCCACGGCGCTGCTCGCACGCCGCCGGTAGCGGGACGCTTTTCCCCGCGAGGGCCGCATGACTGAGCAATGACTGTTCTGCAGAGCGTCCACGAGGCCCACGGAGCGACGTTCAGGGAGGTCGGCGGTCGGCGCGTCGTCGACACCTACGGCCGGCCCGAGCGCACTCACCGCGCGGTCCGGAACGTCGTCGGGACGATCGAGCACGGCTACGGCGTCATCGTCGTCACCGGCGAGGACCGCGTCGAGTACGTCGACAACGCCGTCTCGAACCGCGTCCCCACCGAGGACGGGGCCGGCTGTTACGCCCTCCTGCTCGACCCCGACGGCCGCGTCGACACGGACATGTACGTCTACAACGCCGGCGAGCGGCTGCTCGTGTTCACGCCGCCCCAGACCGCCGCCGACTTGGCGGCGGAGTGGGACGAGAAGACGTTCATCCAGGACGTCGACTTCGAGGTCGCGACCGACGACTTCGCCGTCTTCGGCGTTCACGGGCCGAAGGCGACCGAGAAGATCGCGAGCGTCCTCCACCAGACCGGCACGCCCGAAGACGTACTGACCTTCGAGCGCGGCGAACTCGGCGACGCCGGCGTCACGGTCGTTCGGACCGACAACCTCGCCGGCGAGGAGAGCTACGACGTGGTCTGTGGCGCGGGCGACGCCGAAGCGGTGTTCGACACGCTGGTCAACCGCGGCCTGAACGCCGTCCCCTTCGGCTACCGGACCTGGGAGACGCTGACGCTCGAGGCCGGGTCGCCGCTGTTCGACACCGAGATCGCCGGCGCGCTCCCGAACGACCTCGGTCTCCGCAACGCGCTGGACTTCGAGAAGGGGTGTTACGTCGGACAGGAGGTGGTCTCGCGCATCGAGAACCGCGGCCATCCGACACAGCGCCTCGTCGGTCTCGCCGTGGAGGCAGTCCCCGAGGCCGGGGCGGCGGTGTTCGCCGGCGACGAGCACGTCGGCGAGGTGAGCCGCGCCGGACAGAGCCCGATGCGGGAGGCCCCCATCGCGCTGGCGACCGTCGACTGGGACCTGCCAACCGAGTCGCTGACGGTCCGCGTCGACGGCGACCCCGTGAGCGCACAGCGCGTCGACCTCCCCTTCGTCGACGGGTCGGCGCGGTCGGCGCGCCTGCCGGCCTACGAGTGACTCACGGCGGGCGCGCTCACCCCTCCCCGCCGTCGTCGCCGCTCCCGTCGCGTCGCTCACTGACCGCCCGATACCCGAGCGCGCCGACCGCCGCGCCGCCCAGCGCCCCCGCTGCGGTCCACACCGTCGGGCCCGAGCCGCCGCGCCGAACGCGCGATAGCGTCCCGTCGCCGGCGTCCGTGACTTCCAGGTCGTACTCGTGGCGCTCGTCGACGCCGATGCTTGCGGTTCTGGTCACGTTCACGATCCCCCCTTCGGTGTCGGCGACGATGACTGACAGTTCGTAGTCGGCTTCCTCGATCCCGTACACGCCGAGGCGGTACGTGCCGGGCGCGGCCCCGTGACGCCGGCGCAGTCGCGGGTACCGGCCGCGCGACCGGTCCATGTGCTCGCTCTCGATCCGCTCCAGTTCCCTGCCGCGCGGGCCGACCGCGGTGACGTTCACGTCGGCGGTGTCGGCCGTGACGACCATCGTGGGGAACAGTTCCTCGCGCACCGTCTCTCGGTCGGCCGCGACGTGGTCCAGCGGGCCCACGTCCGACCGGTCCGTCGCTCGCTCGATCTGGTCGTAGCGGTTGAACACGACCGTCGTGTACTGCCGGTAGGGCCGCATCGACGCCGTGTCACCGTCCCGCGTGAACCGAAGTGTCGGCGTCCGCTGCTGGTAGGCCAGCGCCGACCAGTTCGGGTCGTATATCGGGATTTCGACCGTCTCACCGTCCGTCCGGTAGTCGTAGGCGAGCACCTGGTGGCCGCTCAGCGAGCCATCGAACAGGAACAGCGAGGCCTTTCCGGTGGTCTCGACGACCGTGCGAATGTGGTCGAGCAACTGCGCCGTGTCGATTCGGTCAGCGTACACGACCGCTTGCCGGCCGAGCCACGAGCGAAACCGGAAGTACTGCTCGGCCTGGGAGGTGACGATGTCGTCGTACACCGGGGCTGCCGGGTCGTCGAGCGGGACCGTCGGGACCTCGATGTCGCTCGCCGCCGGCCGGTCCACCGGCATCGTCTCCGGTCGGTCGAAGTACCGCTGTGCGGCCAGGACCATCCCGTAGCAGTGTCCGTTCGTCCCGGCGCGCTGGACGACCGCTGCCCGGAGCTGTCGTGTGAGCGCGTCGACCAGCGTCGACGGTAACTGCGCCGGGTCGAGACCGAGGACCGCCCGCGCCTTGTCGCTCCACTCGGCCCGAATCTGCTCGCGGACCGCGGCGGGGTCCGGCTGTGGCGGGTCCTCGAAGTACTGGTCGCTCAGCGACCAGTTCCGGAACCCGAACCCGTGTTCGGCCGGCACGAACGACGACGGCCCGGGCTGCTGCTGGGCGGATGCTCGGGTCGCGCTCACCCACGACGCCGCGGCCAGTGTGCCCACGTGGGCGAGAAAGTCACGGCGGGACCTGTCGCCTGTCACACCTGAACGTGACGCTCGCGGTACAAATTATTCGGGGTGGTCGGACCGATGCGGGCGTCACTCGATTTCGATGTCTGCCCGCCCGCTGGTCGCGCTTCGGATGCGGTCCCGAAGCGCGCTACCCTCGTCGGTCGGAACCCGGACTGCGAACGTCACCTCCGTCTCGTAGTCGGCCTCGAACTCGACGCCGGCGGATTCGAGCAGGCCGCGGACGCTCCCGGAGTCGTCGTAGGCGACCGTCACGGTGAAACGCTCGTGAGGGACCTCCTCGACGACGCCGGCGGCGTCGACGGCGTCCCTGACCGCCCGCGAGTACGAGCGGGCGAGTCCGCCGACGCCGAGGTTCGTCCCGCCGTAGTAGCGCGTGACTACCGCGACGACGTTCTCGATTTCGCGTTGCTGGAGGACGTTCAGCGCGGGGCCGCCGGCGCTGGCGCTCGGTTCGCCGGCGTCACTGGAGTACTCTCGGAAGGGGTCGGCCCGGACGCGGTAGGCGGGGACGTTGTGCGTCGCGTCGGCGTACTCCTCGCCGACGCGCTCGACGAACGCCTCGGCCGCCTCGACGGTCGCAGCGGGCGCGACGTGGCCGATGAACTCCGAGCCCCGGACCTCGAAGCGCGCCTCGCCGCGGCCGGCGACCGTCCGATAGCTGTCCGTCACGGCTCGCCGTTCGGCGGGCCGCCGAATAGCGTTTGCCGTTGCGCCCGACGCGGCCCCGCTCTCCCCGTCCCGAGTGTCAGTCCCGGCTTTCATCGCGACCGTTGGCCGTCTCGACCGTGATCGTCGCCGATATCAGAGCCGCTGGAGGTGCGTGTCGCCGAACTCGCGGTCGGCGTACTTCAGGCCGAACCCGAACAGCCGGTCCGCCCCGATGTGAGCGGTCCAGACGAGCGCCACGCCGACGGCGAGGTCGACGCCGGCGACGACGCCGACCGCGGCGAGCAGCCCAGGCCCGATGTACGTGTGAACGGCGTTGTAGGCGGCCGCGCCGACGCGCTTGCCGTGCAGATACCCCGCCATCGAGAGGTCCGGTGCGATAATGAGCGCGAGGAACAGCAGCGTCGACCGGCCCTGGAGGGCGTACAGCGCGGCCGCGCCGCCGCCGACGAGCGCCCCTTCGAGACGGACGAGCAGGCGAGGGTTCATACACGCTAGACGGGCGACGCGCCCAAAACCGTTTGTCCGGCCCGTTACTCACCGTCGGCGGACCGCTTTTCGACCCGACGGACGAGCACCGAGAGACCCTCCTCCAGTGCGGCGAAGACGTCGTAACAGAGGGCGACGAGCGCGCCGTCGCCGGAGCGAGTCACGCCAGCTCGATGGTGCGGACGAACGGGAGCCGGCGAATCTCGTTGATGAGGTCGCCGGGGAGTTCCGCGTCGGTGATGACGTACAGTTTCGGCTCGTCGGTGAACTCGGGGTCCTCGCTGAGCACCTGCCGGATGGAGATGTCGCGGTCGGCGATGGCGTTCGTGACCGTCGAGACGATGCCGGACTCGTCGGCGGCCCGCACGGTGACGGTGATCGCGTGCAGGTCGAGGACGGGCGCGAGGTCGAGCAGGCTCGGCACCGAGGAGATGTTCCGAAAGATGCGCCGCAGGTCGTCGTCGGCGAGGATCGCGTCCGTCGTGGCGTTGACGACACGGCGGTCGACGCCGGCCTCGCGGGCGATGCCCGTGTTCGGGATCTCGATGCCGCCGGAGACCACCCGCCCGTCCTCGTTGACCGAGAACCCCCGTTCGAGCAGCAGGCGAATCACGTCCTGCTGTCCGGGGGAGTCCTCGAACTTCCGCATGATCTCGTCGAACATACCCGAAGCCACGGCGTCCCTTCGTAATATTTCACCGCTTGGACCGCCCGGTCGAATCGTATTTATCCGCGTCCCTGCACTGTGCGGTCATGTCGCACGTGCTGGCGAAAGTCGGCGGGACGGTCGGCTGTCTCGGACTCGTCGGCGTCGTCGCCTTCGGGAACCGCTACGGGCGCAGTTCGCCGGTCGCGGAGGCGCTCGGCCTCGGTGACGGGACGGTGCCGTTCGTCGCGAGCCTCCTGTTGCTCGCCGCCGGTGTGGCGCTCGTCGACCGCTTCTGGGAGCGAACGGACGACGATGGCGGCGACTGACTCGGTTGGCGACGGCTGCCGCTGTTGGCAGCGGTCGGGCCGCTCCTCGCTCAGAGTTCGCCCTTCGTGCTCGCCACGTCGGAGCGCCGCTCGTCGATACGCGTCGCGTCGTCGAGGGCCCGTGCGAGGCCCTTGAACAGCGCTTCGACCTCGTGGTGGGCGTTCTCGCCGTCGACCTCGCAGTGCAGCGTCAGCCCGGCGTTGGTCGCCAGCGAGCGACAGAAGTGCTTCGCCATGTGGCTGGTCATCTCGCCGACTTGGGCCTGCGAGAACGCGCCGTCGAAGGCGAAGTACGGCCGGCCGGAGACGTCGACGACGACGCCGGCGACGGCCTCGTCGAGCGGGACCTTGCGGTCGGCGAAGCGCTCGATACCGCGCTTGTCGCCGAGCGCCTCGGTGAACGCCTCGCCGAGCGTGATGGCCACGTCCTCGACGGTGTGGTGGGCGTCGATCTCAAGGTCGCCGTCGCACTGCACGGTCAGGTCGAACAGGCCGTGGGTCGAAAACGAGTCGAGCATGTGGTCGAAGAAGCCGATGCCGGTGTCGACGGTGCTGTCGCCGTCGCCGTCCACGTCGAGCGTGACTTCGATGTCCGTCTCGGCCGTCGTCCGCGTGACGGCCGCCGTCCGGTCGGTCATACCTACACCCTCTCGGTCCGCGTATATGGGGATTCCGCTGGGGAGCGATGACGGGAGCGCTGCGGTTGCCCCGCTCACTCGGCGTGCTCGTCCAGCATCGCCAGCAGCCGGTCGGTCACCGCCGGCGCGTGTTCGACGTAACAGCAGTGTCGGCCCTCGACGGCCTCGGCGCTCCCGCGTGGCAGGTCCGCGGCCAGCGCCTCCGCGGCGTCGGGCGCGACGACGGGGTCGTCCAGCCCGTAGTACACCTCTGTCGGCTGGGTGACCTCGTACAGCGGCGGGGCGTCGAATCCGGTCATCGCCGCGGCCTGCGCGGCGCGAGCGTCGCCGGTCGCGTCCTCCTCGGTACGCCACGCGGCGATTCGGTCGAGCAGGTCGGGCGCGCCCTCGCGGAACGCCGGCGAGAACGCGCCGGCGAGCGAGTCCGGGCCGTCGAGCGCGAGGGCTGAGAGCGCCGACTCGTCGACGGCGTCGCCCGAGGCGGCCGTGCAGTACAGTGTGAGTGTCCGAGCGCGGTTGTAGCGGTGGGCGTACCGGAGCGCGACCATCCCGCCCAGGCCGGCCCCGACCAGGTGGGCGGACGCGACGCCGTGATCCGAGAGCACGGCTTCGAGGGTGGCCGCGAGCGTCGCCACGTCGAGCGGTCCCTCCGGCGCGTCCGAGCGGCCGGTTCCCGGGAGGTCCCACACCAGCGTCTCGTATGGGCCGGCGACCGCGTCGTTGTGCCAGCCCCACAGCCACGCGCCGTAGCCCACGTCGCTGACGAAGACGACGGTGGGACCGTCGCCGTCGGTCTCGTAGTGTATCGACGCCCCGTGCGTGCTGACAGTCGGCATTGCTCGTCGGTTCCCGCGGCGGCGGCCTGTCTCTTTCGGTGGGTAGGCCTTTGGCGCTGGCCGTCGAACCGCCGGCACGCACGTGTCCGAAGCAGCGTCACTCATCGGAGCGGTCGCGCTCGTCGTGAGTCTCGGCGTCACCGCCCAGCTGGTCGGGGACTGGCTCAAGATCCCCAGCGTCGCCTTCCTGCTGGTCGCCGGCGTGCTCGTCGGGCCGCAGGCGCTCGGGCTGGTCGACCCGGCGATGTTCGGCCAGACCGGCCTCCAGGCCATCGTCGGGCTCAGCGTCGGCATCATCGTCTTCGAGGGGGCGTACCACCTCACCGTCGAGCGGGTCCGCGAGGCCTCCCGGGAAGCGCTCGGCCTCGTGACGGTCGGCGCGTTCGTCTCGCTCGCCGGGACCGCCGTCGCCGTCAGGGTCGTCTTCGGGACCGGCTGGCCCGTGGCCGTCCTCGTCGGGAGCCTCCTCATCGCCACCGGGCCGACGGTCATCACGCCCATCATGCAGGTCGTCCCGGTGCGCGACCGGGTCGCCGCCGCGCTGGAGACGGAGGGCATCATCAACGACGTGATCGCGGCGATTCTCGCGGTCGCGACCTTCGAGTTCGTCGTCGCCAGTCGCTCGTCGCCGCTGGTCGTCGTCGAGGCGTTCGTGGCCCGCCTGCTGGTCGGGGTCGCCGTCGGCGTGCTCGTCGGCGGCGGCGTCGCGGCGCTGCTCAAGCGGATGAACCTCTCGACGGGGAACGCGCCACAGAACGCCCGCGTCGTGGTCCTCACCGCGGCGCTGATCGCGTACGCCGTGGGGAGCAGCCTGCTCTCCGAGGCCGGCATCGCGGCGGCGGCCGTCGCCGGCATCGTGATGGGGAACGCGGACATCCCCCACGAGGAGGACATCGCCGACTTCAAGGGCGGGATCACGCTGTTCGTCCTCTCGTTCGTGTTCGTCGTCCTGGCCGCCCAGCTATCGCTCGACGACCTGCGCGCGCTCGGCATCGGCGGCCTCGTCGTCGTCATCGTCGTCGTCGCGCTCCTCCGCCCGCTCGGCGTGTTCCTCTCGACGCTCGGCGGCCGGCTGACGCTCCGCGAGCGGGCGTTCGTCGGCGCGATGGGGCCCCGCGGCATCGTCCCCGCCAGCGTCGCGACGCTGTTCGCCATCGAACTCCGACCGGACGACCCCGCGGCCGCGACGGTCCTCGTCGGCACGGTCTTTCTCGTCATCTTCGCGACCGTCATGTTTCAAGGCGGCCTGGCCCGACACTTCGCGCAAGCCCTCGACATCCTCCCCATGCAAACGCTCATCGTCGGCGCCGGCCGCGTCGGCCGGGAACTGGCAACGCGCTACGAGTCACGCGGCGAAGAGGTGGTCCTGATCGACAAAGACCCGGACACCGTCGAGCGGGTCCGGGCCGACGGCCACCGCGTCGTCAGCGGCGACGCGACCGACGCCGCCGTCCTCGACCGGGCCGGCGCGGACCGCGCGGGCGTCGTCGTCGCCGCCACCGCGGACGACGACGTGAACCTCCTCGTCGCCCAGCTCGCGACGACGCGCTTCGACGTGGACACCGTGGTCGCCAGGGCGAACCAGCCGGACAACGTCGCGGCCTTCGAGGACCTCGACGTGGAGACCATCTCGGCGGGCTTCGCTGTCGCCGACGCCATCGACGACGCGGTCGAACGCCCCGCCCTCGCGCGCTGGCTCGCCGACTCCGCGCGCACCGGGGACGTGCTCGAAGTCGAACTCACGAACGAGACGCTGGTCGACCGCACGGTCGGGTCCGCCGTCGACGAACTGCCGGACGGCTGTCTGGTGGCGATGGTGAGCCGCAACGGCGACGACCGGGTCCCGGACAGCGACTTTCGTCTCGACGACGGCGACCACCTGACCCTGGTGTGCGAGACGAACGAGGCGATGCAGGACGCCCGGTCGCTGTGCCGGGGCGAGTAGCGGGCATCGGGAGCGCGAATCCGCGACGCGAAAAACGGGTGGTGACTACCGGATCTGGTCGAGCGAGACGGTCGCCGACCGGTCGGCGGTCACCCACTCGGTGACGGACTTCTGGATGTCCGAGGCGAAGATAGTGAGCTCCGTGGGATTCTCGGGGTCGTCGTACAGGCAGTCCAGTTCGAACTCCGGCGTCTCGTTCAGTTCGGTGTCCGACGGGGGCTCGGTGGTAACACTCATGAGTCAGGCGGAGGGCTTCGGGCGGCAGTTCTCACACAGCGGTGGGGCAGCGCGACTCGACTCGACGGGGACGCCGGTCCCGCACCGCGGGCACGTCCGGCGTGACCGAACGTACTCGGTGTGGGACTGAACGTGCGACATCTCAGGTTTCCCGCTCATATCTGTGATGAACGGGCACTTACTAAAAATACTTTTGGAAGTATATCCACATACTCCTTATATCGGTAAATGTACTTGAATTCGCGGGCCCACCGCGACGCATTCGAACGGAAAATCGCCGTCGAATCGAACACTCGACCGCCGCACCAGACCGATGCCACGCCCGTCGCCGTCGCTGCTGAACGGTCGAGCGAGACGGGAAAACGGGCGAATCGAACGCTGTCGTTCCGAACTGTGGAACGTCGCTCAGGCGTTCGCGACGGTTCTGAGAATCTCCGGCGCGTCGTCGAGCGCGTCGTCGAGCGCCTCGGCGTCAGGACCGCCGCCCTGCGCGAAGTCCGGCGGCCCGCCGCCGCCGCCGCCGACGCGGCCGGCCAGTTCGCCGACGACCTCGCCGGCGTCGACCTCGACGCCCTCGGGGACCGAGACGACGAACTGCGCGCCGTCGAGGCCCGAGCCCAGCACCGCGATCTTGCCCTGTTCGACGAGCGCGTTGGCCTGCGCGCGGAGTTCGTCCATGTCGGCGTCGATGCGCTGGACGACGGCCGTCACGTCGCCCACGTCGACCTCCTCGCTGTCCGCGCCGCCGCTGGCGCGGGCCTCCGCGAGTTGCTCTTTGAGCTGTTCGATCTCCTTGCCGCGGGCCTTCCACTCGTCGAAGAACCGCGCGGCGGTCTCGGGGACTGCCTCGGGGGCCACGTCGAGGACCTCGGCAGCCTCGGTGAGCGCGTCCTCGGTGCGCTGGGTGGCCTCGATGGCCGCGTTGCCCGCGGCGAACGACAACCGGATGACGCCGTCCTGAATCCGCTCGGTCCCGAGCAGTTTGATGGTCCCGATGTCGCCGGTGCGGGCGACGTGCGTGCCGCCGCAGGCCTGCACGTCCTCGGCCACCTTGATGAGTCGGATCTGCTCGCCCGCCGGGATGCCGCCCTGGTAGAGGTCGAAGCCGTGGCGCTCCTCGGCCTCGTTGCGGTCCGGCCACTCCTGGGTGACCGGGACGTTGTCCTGGACGATCTCGTTGGCGAGTGCCTCGATCTGTTTGACCTGCTCGCGGGTGACCGACTCGTAGTGGCGGATGTCGATGCGCGAGGAGTCGGTTCCCTTCTGCGCGCCGGCCTGGCGGACGTGCTCGCCGAGGATCTGCCGGGCGCTGTGGATGACGAGGTGCGTCGCGGTGTGGTGTTGCATCAGGCGCTTGCGGCGGGTGGCGTCGACCTGTCCGCGGACGAACTCGCCCTTGCCGGGGTCCTCGTCGCAGGTGTGGACGATCACGTCGCCGTAACGCTGCACGTCGGTCACCTCGGCGGTCACGTCGTCGGTCGACAGCGTCCCGTGGTCCGGTGGCTGGCCCCCGCCCTCGGGGTAGAACATCGTCTGGTCCAGCACCACGTCGTAGGTGTCCTCGTCGCGGTCGAACACCTCGAGGACGACCGCCTCGAACTCCGTCCGCTGCTGGTCCTCGTAGTAGAGCTGGTCGGTCTCGGGCAGCTCCGCGAGCTGGTCCGCGTACGGCGTCTCGGACTCCTCGGTGGTCCCGCCACCGCCGCCGTGGCGCTGGGCCACGACCGAGTAGAAGTCGTCGGGGACGTCGACGTCGACGCCCTTCTCGGCGGCGATCTCCTCGACCATGTCCGGCTGGATGCCGTGGGAGTCGTACAGTTCGACCAGCTCCTCGGTGGGGATGGCCTCGCCGCGCTCGGCGTACTCCTCGGCCAATTGGCGGACCCGCCGGCCGCCACGGTCGAGCGTCTCGCGGTACTTCTCGACCTCGGTGCGGACGATGTCCCGGACCGTGTCGCGGTTCTCGTAGCCGAGTCGCTCGGCCTGCATGTCGACGAGTTCGTCCAGCGGCGCGTCGACGCCGACGCCGTCCACCAGCCGCTTCGTGCGCCGGAGGACCATCCGCGCGAGGTAGCCCGTCCCGACGTTCGAGGGGACGATGCCGTCGCCGAGCATGTACGCGAGCGTCCGACAGTGGTCGGCGATGGCGTAGATGTCCTCGAGCGGAGCCATCAGCTCGCGCAGTTCCTCGACCTCGACGCCGACCTCGGCGGCGATGGTGTCGCGTTCGGCCTCGATGTCTTCTGCCTCGTCGATGTCCATCCGGCCCGCGAGCTTCGCGGCCTCGTGGACGATAGCCTCCTCCTCGTCGGTGAGCTCGATCCCGGCGTTGTCCTTGAGGAAAGCGATCGTGTCGGGGTAGATCGCCTCGTACACCGTCGGCGTCCCCTGGGACATCCAGGTCCAGCGCTCCAGCCCGTAGCCGGTGTCGACGATGTAGGTGTCCATCTCCGAGTACCGGTTCCCGTCTTTCATCTCGTAGTCGCCGTCGGGGTCCTGCTCCATCGACATGAAGACGAGCGTCGCCAGTTCGGCCCCGCGGTAGATGACCTCGAAGGCCGGTCCGGCGTTGCCGCCGCCGACCCACGGGTCCTCGATGAAGGTGAGTTCGTCGGCGTCGGCCCCCAGCTCCTCGAACAGTTCGACGCAGTACTCGACGGTCTCGTCCTTCCAGTACACCTCGCCCTGGTAGGCGTACTGTTCGGGGTCTTCGAGGTCCTCGCGGGCGTTGAATGCGTGGTGGGCCATCATCTCGAAGGCCATCGTGTGCCGGCCGGTCTTGCCGACGTTGTCGATGTCCTGCATCCGGATGCAGGGCTGGCTGATACACAGCGGGTTCGCCGGCGGCGGCGTCGTGCCGGAGGTCACCAGCGGCTGGAAGTCGTAGATCGACGCCTGGGTCAACAGTACGTCGTCGCGCCAGCGGTTGGCGGCGACCGGGTAGGGTTCGATGCGCTCGTGGTCGCGCTCCTCGAAAAAGGAGAGGAACGCCTCGCGCATCTCCGTCAGCGAGTACGCTTCGTCGAATCCGGGGTTGTCGATGAAGTCGTACTCCGCGCAGGGAGGTTCGCCGCAGGTGTCCTGATCGGTCCGAGACCAGAACTTCGCGCCACAGGAGTGACACTCCTGGCGTCGGAATCCCGCCTCGTCGAAATAGTCGAGTTGGTAGGCCTCGTCGAGGTCGCTCATTGGGGTACAGTTGGCCCACGTTCGCCTAAAACTGTTCCGAAGGGGGCCGCTTTTCCGCCCCTCACACCGTCACGGCGGACTCGCCGGACAGCGTCTTGGGGACGACGATCTGCTCGACCGTGGTCCCGCCGGACGGTGACGTGATGCGTAGCGTCGCCGTCTCGCCTTCCGGCAGCGGCTCGCCGAACGGTTGCGTGCCGCTGATATCGGACGACGTTCCCAGATCGAGCGAGATAGTGAAGCGGTCTTCGAGGTCGTTCAGCACCGGCTGGGACCCGTCGTCGTCCTGAACGGTCGAGATCTGGAACCGCCCGTCCGGGTTCCCCTGCGCGCCGCCCGATGCGAGCTGGTAGTAGGACCCGCTCGGGCCGATCCACTGGATCGTCGTCTTGTGGAGGTCGACGTTGCTCGCGCCCGGTCCCTTCTTCACCGTAATGTTGACGACGCCGACCTCGCTGTCGGCCGTGAAGTGGCTGCCGGTCATGCTCACCACCTGAATGCGGCTCGTCGTCGAGTCGCTGGACTGCTGGCCCGTGGCCTCGGCGGAACTCTGGAGGAACCCGGCCGTGTTGATGAGGACGCCGGCGGCGATGGCCGCGACGAGGACCATCGCGATGAACACGATGAGCGTCCCGATCCCCACCTGTCCCCGGTCGTCGTGCGCACCCGACGCCGACGGTCGTGATCGATCCATTTCAGTTACTGATATTCTACTTCCCAGTTACACATAAGGCTCACCCACCAGTTATCAGACGTGAGAAGGCTCGGAGTCCGCGATTTGCCGGCCGCCAGCCGACGCTACTCGTCCCGGGCGAGCGAGGCCAACATCGCTTCAAGCTGGACCCGCTCGTTCGCGCCGCGGGTGATCCGGTAGTCGGTCTCGCCGATGCGTTCCAGTACGCGGACGGCCGCCTCGTCGCTGACGTCGAACTCCCAGATGGAGCGGTGGAGCTGATCGATGATGTCGCCGCCCGCGATGCCCTCCTCGGTCAGCAGGCGGTCGAGGGTCGCGCGGGCCGCCGTGAAGTCGCCGTCGAGGGCCGACTGGACCATCTCTCTGATCTCCTCGGGCCGGGCCGTCGAGGTGATGGCGTACACCGCCTCTTCGTCGACCGTGTCGCCGCTGACGGAGGCCGCCTGCAGGCCGTTGATGGCCTTGCGCATGTCTCCGTCGGCGGCGTAGATGAGCGCGTCCAGCCCATCGTCGGTCAGTTCGATTCCCTCCTCGGCGGCGATGTGGCGGATCTCCTCGGCGACGGCGTCGTCGGCCAGCGGCGAGAAGCGAAAGACCGCACACCGCGACTGGATGGGGTCGATGATCTGACTGGAGTAGTTACACGAGAGGATGAAGCGGACGTTGTTCGAGAACTGCTCCATCGTCCGGCGCAGCGCGGACTGGGCGTCGCTCGTGAGGGCGTCGGCCTCGTCCAGGAAGATGATGCGGTACTCGTGGCCGCCGAAACTGGTCCGCGCGAAGTTCTTGATGCGGTCCCGGACCACGTCGATGCCGCGCTCGTCGGAGGCGTTCAGTTCGAGGAAGTGCTCGCGCCAGTCCTCGCCGTACAGCTCGCGGGCGATGGCCGTGGCGCAGGTCGTCTTCCCCGTCCCCGCCGGCCCGGAAAAGAGCATGTGGCTCAGATCGTTGCGAGAGACGTAGCTCTGGAGGCGGCCGACGATGTTCTCGTGGCCCATCACGTCGTCGAGAGTCTGGGGGCGGTACTTCTCGATCCACACTTCCTCGCGTCCCGCCCGCGACTCGGACTCGGCCTCGCTCATGGACGAATCGAGGCGTGGCCCGGTCTTAACTCTTACAAACTAAGCCCCGACCTCAAGTGGTTGTTCGAGAATCGGAGGTTGTCGTGAGTCCGAAAATTTTAGATTTTCTGACGACAACGCAGAGAGCGTGAGGGCGAATGAAACAGACTGCCGAGAAGACGGTCGTGGCGAAAATCCTCACCGACGACCTCACACAGTCGAAACTTGACGCTATCAACCATGAGTACGAAGCGTTCCAGCAATACGTTCGTGGTGATGAGGACGTAGACCTGTACTCGGCCACGAAACAATGCGCTGACGCCTATGTAGATACTGACAACCTACGCGACGACCACGACTACCCGTGGTTCATCCGCAACGACGTGTTCGCCGTTGGTGTTGACGTAGAGCAGCACGATACAGACCTGACGGACTGGTGGCTGAAACTCCCTGTCTCGCAGGTCTGGGGTGGCGTGAACGTCCCGATTCAACCGCACGACGAGATTCCAGACGAAACCGACGTGAAGGACTCGAAAATAGTTCGTGAGGATGGCAGCTATTACGCCCACCTCACAGTCCGGCAAGAGGTGGAAGTGAGCGAGGGGTACGACGGTGTTATCGGCGTAGACTTCGGAATCAGATGGGTAGCAACGTCGGTGGCGTTGCCGTCCCGAAACACCGAGTTCTACGGCAGAGAGATTCGTCGTATCCGTCGTCATTATCATGACCTTCGCACTCGTCTGCAAGAAAAGGGTGCCTACGACACGCTCCAGTCGGTCAAGGAGAAGGAGTCCCGCCGAGTGAACGACCGCCTCCACAAGATTTCCCGCGCTATCGTGGAGGAAGCGAAAGAGCGCCGTGCGCTTATCGTGGTCGGCGATCTCGAAGGTATCCAGAATCAAGACCGCGGAGCGGAGATGAATCGCCGACTCCACTCGATGCCACACCACACGTTAAAGAACTATATCGAGTACAAGGCGGCCTTCGCTGGTATCGCGGTGAAATCCGTGAACGAATATATGACGAGCCAGACCTGCTGGCGGTGTGGCGAGCAGGAAGCGACAACTCGTAGGGGACAGGGCCGACACCTATGTCACGAGTGTGGATTGGACGACAACGCAGATAAGAACGGTGCGACGAACATCGCAAAGAAAGGGCTGGGTAAGGACATCGCGTGCCCACTATCCAGTCTCGGCGCAGTTTGTGAGCCTGCGCTCCAACCGAGCGGTGCTGACCAAGCCTCTGCCACGGTACGCTTGCGAGCCGACTTGGAAACCCCTGCCTCAACGAAGCGAGCCGTCCAGCAAACGAAATAGGCAGGAGTAGTTCACACCCCGCGAGAGTCGACAGTCTCAGGTGCGTCGGCGGCCAACGGCGGGCATGCGCGTCACTGTCGACATCGCCGGCGAAGACACCCACGAACTGGAGGTCGGCGCGGACGCCACCTACGCCGACTTGCTCGCGCCCGTCGACCTGAGCCCCCACGAGGTGTCTGTCCTCGTCGACGGCGAGCACGTGCCCACCGACCAGCCCGTCGCGGCCGACCGCGTCCGCGTCGTGCGCCTCATCAAGGGCGGATAGTCCGCGATGCGCGTCCGCGAGGCCACCGAGGACGACCTGCCCGCCGTGATGAACGTCCTCGACGGCGCGGCCCTCGAGATCGACGTGGCGACGGTCCGCGCCGGTATCGCGGGCGACGGCACGCTCGTCGCGGTTTCCGGTGGTTTCGAGGGTGACGCGGCAACCGAGACCGACCGCGTCCTCGGCGCGCTCGTCCTCGACGGCGACCGCGTCGCGGCCGTGGCGGTCCGTCGCCGCCGCCGCGGACAGGGCATCGGGACGGCGCTCGTCGAGGCCGCGCTCGACCGCCGGGACCGGCTCATCGCCGACTTCGACGCGGACGTGCACCCGTTCTACGACCGACTGGGGTTCGACGTGGCACCGCTCGCCGCCGACGGCGACCGCTTTCGCGGCAGGTGCGAGTAGGGTCGAGTCAGTTCCGTCGGCCGGTCAGTTCCGCCGCCCGGTCAGTTCCTCGACGGACAGTTCGTACAGCGTCACGTCCATCTCGTCGGTCGGCTCGTCGAACACCCGGATCGGCGCGTAGCGCTCGTTGATCTCGACGGCTTCGTTGGCCGGATCGTCCTCGGGGACGGCCGTTATCGGCCCGCGGGCGACGACGCTCCAGCCGGTCCACGCCTCCGCGTCCGGCGTCGACTCTGTCTCGGTGACGACGTACGTCGCCGTCTCCGTCGCATCGAGATACGACGACTTCTCGCTCTCGCTCGTCTCGCCCAGGCGGAAGTACAGCGACCCGTCCTCGTAGTGGTGAAACACCGGGAAGGCGTACGCGTCGTCCCCGTCGGCCAGCGCGAGCACCCCCTCGACGGTCGATTCGAGGCACTCGCGGACGGCTTCGTCGGGCATCCCTTCCGTATAGGCGAACGCGATGTCGGTGTCCATGCGCCGACGACACGCGCCGCGGGCTTAAACGAGGGGCTCGACCAGGTCCCGCCCGGCGTCGAGCAGGTCGTCGACGCGCTCGTCGCTGCCGGCCTCGGCGTAGACGCGGAGCTTCGGCTCCGTCCCCGAGGGACGGACGAGCACCCACGTCCCGTCTTCGAGGCGGATCTTGAAGCCGTCGACGGTGTTGACGCCGTCGACCGCCACGCCGGCGAGGGCGTCGGGAAGCGCGACTTCGAGGTCTTCGAGGACGGCCGCCTTCCGGTCGTCGGGGCAGTCGACGCTGATTCTGTCCTGGTGGATCTCGCCGTGTTCGGCGAGCAGGCGGTCGACGCGCTCGTCGAGCGGCTCCTCGCGCTCGGCGGCGGCCGCGGCCAGCGCCATGATGACGCCGTCCTTGTTGCGGAGGTGGGCGGGCAGGCCGAAGCCGCCCGATTCCTCGCCGCCGAACAGCGCGTCGTGGTCGGCCATCGCCTCGGCGACCCACTTGAAGCCGACGGCGACCTCGTGGACGGCCTGCCCGTGGGCCTCGGCGACGCGGTCGACGATGCTCGACGTGGAGACCGTCCTGACCACGTCGCCCGACGCGTCCTCCAGCAGGAAGTCGTACATCGCGGCGAAGAACAGGTTCGGGTCGAGGTAGCCCCGCTCCGGCGTGACGATGCCGATGCGGTCGGCGTCGCCGTCGTTGATGACGCCCAGCGCCGCGTCGCCGTCGCAGACGTGCTCGACGAGTCCCGCGGAGTTCTCGGCCGACGGCTCGGGCGACCCGCCGCCGAACTCGGGGTCCTGCTCGCAGTTGAGCCGCGTCACGTCGGCCCCGGCGGCGGCGAGGAGGTCGTCCGTGACGCCGCGACCGCTCCCGTACAGCGCGTCGTAGGCGACCGGGAGGCCGTCGAGGTCGGCGTCGACGAACGACAGCGCGTGCTCGCGGTAGGGGGCGACGAGGTCTTCTTCGGCTCGCTCGCCCCACTCCTCCTCGGGCAGCGGGTCGAGCACGGCGAGGTTCTCCTCGAAGGCGGCCGTCCAGTCCGGGAGCGCCGGCGACCCGTCGCCGGGGATGAACTTCACGCCGTTGTACTCCGGGGGGTTGTGGCTGGCCGTGATCTGGAGCGCGCCGGCGAGGTCGCGGTCCTTGACCGTCCACGCGACGACCGGCGTCGGCGTGTCCCGTTCGGGGAGGAGCACGTCGAAGCCGTTCGCCCGCAACACCTCGGCCAGGTCGTCGGCGAACCCGGGCGAGGTCTCGCGGGCGTCGTACCCGATCGCCACCGTTCCGGTCGCGCCGCGCTCGGAGAGCGTCGTGGCGACCGCCTGTCCCACCATCCGTACCCGCGGCGTGGTGAAGACGTCGAGCGTCGCCCGCCACCCGTCCGTTCCGAAGGCGATCGCGCCCGCGTCGACATCCGCGTCGTGTGTCATACCGGCGCTTCTCGGGGATGGGTCAAAAAATCACGCCCGGTGCGGCGGCCGTCGGTTTCGGGCGCTCCTGTGGCCGCGCTCAGGGGTCGAACGCGTCCTCGGCGTCACTCGACTCGACGAGGCGCTCCTTTTGCGCTCTGGCGCGCTGTTTGAGTTCGTACTCGCGGCTCATCGCCGCCGATCGCGAGTCGAAGGACTCGACGTGGACGAGTTCCACCGGCGTCCGCCCGCGGGTGTACTTCGCGCCCTCGCCCGCGTCGTGTTCGCGGACGCGCCGCTCGACGTCGGTCGTGTATCCGGTGTAAAACGTTCCGTCGCTACACCGGAGGACGTACACGTAATGGGGGCTCCGCGTGGTGGTCATCGCACGATCCCGTCGGCCCAGCGGGCCTCACACTTCGTGGGCGCGCTCTCTCGATACCTCGGCGATGCCAGCGTTCGCCGAGCAGTTCGGGCAAGCCCTGATGTGTCCGCGCTGATCCGCGAACACCCGGGCGAACTGGTCCGAGACGTGCGCGCCGCAATGGTCACATTCAGGCATCGTGTTCGTCGGCGACACCACCGCCGACACCTGTGACTATGCGTGACGGACGCATAACGGTTTACCCAAATGATTGGGTACTCTCTCCCGATTTCGTCGGAACTGTCACCGCGCATCGTCGAGCTGTCTGGCGATCAGGCCGGCCTGCGTCCCGGCGGTGAACCCGGCGTCGATGTTGACCACGGAGAGGGCGGTACAGGACTGGAGCATCCCCGAGAGCGCCGCCTGGCCCTCGCCGCCGTGACCGTAGCCGGTCGAGACCGGCAAGCCGATGATCGGAACGTCCACGAGGCCGGCGACAACTGTCGGGAGCGCCCCCTCACGGCCCGCGGCGATGATGAGCACGTCCTGGTCGCGCAGGCGCTCGACGGCGTCGATCGTCCGGGCGAGGCTCGCGACGCCCACGTCGTCGATACGCGTCACCGTCGCGCCCATCTCCCGGACCACGAGGGCGGCCTCACCGGCCGGGACGGCGTCGGACGTGCCGGCGGTGACGATGCCGACCGCGGCGTCTAAGTCGGGGCGCTCGAAGTCCGGCGTCGTCGCGACGAGCCAGTGCGAGCGGTCGTTCCACCGCACGGTCGCCTCCGGAACGGCGGTCGCGAGCCGCTCCGAAACGGCCGCCGCCGTCTCGTCGCCGATTCGCGTCACCAGCGCCCGGTCCGTCGTCTCGATGGCTGTCGCCGCCAGGTCCGCCACCTCGGCGGGCGTCTTGCCGTCAGCGAGGATGGCCTCGGGGACGCCGGCCCGCTCCTCGCGCGCGGCGTCGAACCGTCCCGCCCCGCTGGTCGCGTAGCCTGAAAGCGACGCTTCGGCCTCGGCGGGGGAGAGGTCGCCCGCCGCGACCGCGTCGAGTATGTCGCGCATGGGGGACAGTCGGCGGTCCGCCTACTCCTATCCGTCGGTCCGCGGTCGCCCCTCGATGGCCCGCCTGACTTGCCGTTTCGGAGAGCGCGCGCGAGCGGCCCGCGACCGAAGACTCGCCGCCACAGCCGTCTGTTTCCGGCAGAAACGGGTATTATGACCACCCAAAGGCAACAAAATAACTGATTTATAAGGGGTCGAAGACCGAATATCGCCTCAAACTGCCGCGAATACCGGCGAGAGCGAACCGATTGGAGAAAGTATATAAGCAACCCCCGCGGATGCCTCGTCTGTATGGCAGACCTAATCGTCAAAGCCGCCGTTAAGGAAGAGCTCAGCGACATGAACGTAGCGTCCGACTTCTACGACGCGCTCGACGCGGAAGTCGAGGAGCTGCTCGAGGACGCAGCCCGCCGAGCCGACGAGAACGACCGCAAGACGGTCCAGCCGCGCGACCTGTAAGGTCGTTCAGCACGACGTTTTTTTGCAGCGCTCGACCCGACAGCGACAGCTATCGTAGCTCCCTGACCGAGACGCCGTCGTCGGTCCCGACGTGGACTTCGTCCGCCAGCCCGACGAACAGCCCGTGCGCGACGACGCCCGGCGTCTCCGAGAGGCGTCCGGCGAGCGCCGCTGGGTCCTCGATCGCGCCGAAGTCGCAGTCGAGCACGAGGTTCCCGTTGTCGGTGACGACGGGGCCGTCCTTGCGCTCGGCCCGGCGGAGGTCGGGCTCTCCGTCCAGCGCTTCGACCGCCTCGGCGACCGTCGAGCGGGCCATCGGGAGGACTTCGACGGGGACGGGGTGTGCCAGCACGTCGGCCTCCTTCGTCGGGTCCGCGACGACGAGAAAGCGGTCGGCGCTCGCATCGACCACCTTCTCGCGGGCGTGGGCCGCACCCCCGCCCTTGATCAGGTCGCCGCCGGCCACCTCGTCGGCCCCGTCGATGGCGAGGTCGACCGACGCGTCGTCGAGGTCCGCGAGCGGAATCCCGCAGTCGCGGGCCAGTTCGCGCGACTGGAAGGAGGTGGGGACGCCGACCACGTCGAGGCCGGCGTCGACGGCCCGGCCGATGGCGCGGATGGCGTGGGCCGCCGTCGATCCGGTCCCCAGACCGACGACCATCCCGTCCTCGACCGCCTCGGCCGCCGATTCCCCCGCTGCGCGTTTCGCCGCGTCGGTGCCGCCCTGTTTCATGTGCGCAGGGTCGACAGACGCGGACAAAACGTTTGTTCTCCGGACCGCAACGTCCGCTATGGCCGACTGCACGTTCTGCGGGCGTCCGGTCGAGGCTCACGACCCCCTGTACCTCAGCGAGACGCCGGGCGGCGATCCGACGAGCCAGTTCTGCAACTACGGCTGCCTGTCGGCGCACGTCGACGCGGCCGACCTGACGACCGGGTCGGCCTGCGAGTGGTCGCCCGATCGGTAGCGCCGGACGCTCCGACCGCCGGACCGGCGACTCCTCGGGTAGACAGCGGCAGCAAAAACGCGGGGGCGGGGCGACGGTGACCGCTCACCCGGTGAACTGGTGGTACTCCAGACCCTTGTGCTTCATCTCGTTGTGTTTGCGTTCGAGGAACGAGTACACGGAGCCGTGGGGCGCGCCGTCGAGCAGCATCTCGGCGGCCTCGCGGACCGCGTCGACCTGCTCCGGGCCGCCGATGATGCCGAGCGTCGAGCCGTAGATGACGACGGCCGCCCCGGTGAGTTCCTGCATGAGTTCCCGCGTCCGCCCGCCTTCGCCGATGAGCCGCCCCTTCTGGCGGCGGAAGTCGTTCTTGTTGCGCGAGGCGGCCTCGATGTCGATGAGTTCGAACATCATCATGTCGTCGTCCAGCAGCGCCAGCGCGTCGTCCGGCGCGAACCCGCGGCCGATGGCCTTGACGATGTCCGGCCCCTTCAGCCCCGTAACCGGGTCCCCCACGGACTCGACTTTGACCGTGCCGTCCTCCGAGTCGATGTCGAGCCGAACTTCCGCCCGCGATTCGATCTCGCGCATCGTCTCACCTCCCTCGCCGATCAGCACACCGATCCGGTCCTGCGGAATCTTCACGTGTTGCATAAGTATACGTCCCCGTAGGAGGTTCAGCCTGTTTAAAACTTCGGCGTCGGTCCCGCCGTGCTGAACGCGGTCTGTCCCGACTACTCCTCGTCGCGGCGGTCCGCGGGCGTGCCCTGTGGCACGGCGTCGTCGTCGCTGCCCGGCGCGGTGTCGTCCTTGTCTTTCGGGGTCGCGTACTCCTGGACGTACGCGAGCAGGTCCTCTGGCGTGGCGTCGACGCCCTGCCTGGCGAAGAAGTTCGCGACGTTGCGACAGTCCCGTTCGAGGAACTCCTCGGCGTTGGGGTGGTGGATGGTCACCGCCTGGCCGAGGTCGATGATGTACAGCTGGCCCTCGTGGAAGACGACGTTGTACTCAGAGAGGTCGCCGTGGACGAGGCCGGCGTCGTAGAGCCGCCGGACGTACTCCTTGACGACCTCGTAGGCCGTCTCGGGATTCTCGATGTGGACCTCGTTGAGCCGCTTCGCTCGCCCTTCCTCGGTCCCGAGGTATTCCATCACGAGGACGTTGCGCTCGACAGCGATGGGCTTCGGCGTGCGGACGCCGGCCCGGCGGGCGCGCTTGAGGTTCGAGGACTCCTTGCGGACCCACGCGGTGACGACCTTCTTCTTGTCCGAGCCGATGCCCTCGAAGCGGGGGTCCCCGTCGAGGTAGCCCCGCATGTCCGTGAAGTCGGAGGCGTTGATGCGGTAGACCTTGACCGCCACCTCCTCGTCGCCCGACAGCGCGGTGTAGACGTTGGCCTCTTTCCCCGTCGATATCGGCCCGCCGAAGGCGTCGATGTGGCCGTCCTGGACGAGTTTGTACAGCGCGCCGTAGGTCGCGTCGTCGAAGACGCTGGCCTCGACCTTGAACTGGTCTGCGTCCTTGATGCGCTTGCGGAACTCGCTGAACTCACGGTCGCGCTTGCGTGCGATTCGGTCGGCCTCCGTGTCCGAGACGTCGAGTTCCTCCCACTCGTCGCCCGGTGCGTCGGCCTCGTCAGTGTCGAGGAGGCCGAACTGTCCCTCGGTCACGCTTTGTCCCCCGTCGGCGCCGCGGCAACGAGCATACGGTCGTTACTCCTGAATGTGTCCCTCCTCGCGGAGCTGGTCCGCGTCCTGCTTCTCGTAGCGCCAGGTGATGTCGGCCTTCTCGTCTTGCCAGTCCCACGGTTCCACGAGGACCACGTCGTCCTCGCGGATCCAGATGCGCTTTTGCATCTTGCCCGGAATCCGGGCGGTGCGCTCGACCCCGTCCATGCAGCGTACCTTGACGCGGTTCGCGCCGAGCATGTCTTTCACGACCGCGAACACCTCGTCGTCCTCCGGCATGCGGAGGTTCTTCCTGCTGTCGTTGTCGCTCATGGTCGGTACTTCGACGGGGAGAGGTTTAAGGTTTGGAAAATTCCGACCGCGAGTCGCGTCCGAGACCGCCGCACGGGGTGGGACAGACGTGTGCTGGGGCCGTCTCGGTACGAGCCGGGAGCGGCGACCGGCCGCTAGTCAGCGCCGAGACAACCGACCCACGAGCAGTCGGTGCAGGTCTCGATACCCGTCTCGGTGGTCGTCTCGCTGCGACAGCGTGGGCAGACGGTGCCGATTTCGGGCGGCTGGACGGCCTTACTCATCGGTGATGATGTCCGCCGAGAGGCCCTGTGCCATCTCGATGTCCTTGGAGTTGTTCAGCGTCCAGGCGGTGCGCTCGGTGACGGCCTCGATGACTTCGCGGCCGCTCGGGAGGCCGTTGCCGGACTTCTTGACGCCGCCGAAGGGCAGGTGGACCTCTGCGCCGATACAGGGGAGGTTCCCGTACGCGAGGCCGATCTCGGCCTCGTCGCGGAACTGATTGATCTCGCGGTAGTCCTCCGAGATGATTGCGCCGGCGAGGCCGTAGTCGACGTTGTTATGCATCTCCAGGGCCTCGTCGAAGTCGCCTGAGTACTTCAGCAGGGCGACGTGCGGGCCGAAGACCTCCTCGTTGATGCAGCGCAGGTCCTCGTCGTAGTCGATCTCGTAGACGAACGGGCCGACCCAGTGGCCCTCCTCGTGGCCCTCGGGGATCTCGTCGGCGTCGAGGTCGGCACGGTCGACGAGGACGTTCGCGCCCTCGTCGCGGGCGAGGTCGTTGTACTTCTGGAACTTCTCGACCTGTCCGGCCTCGATGAGCGGCCCCATGAAGGTGTCCTCGTCGAGCGGGTCGCCGACGGCGATGTCCTCGGCGATATCGACGAAGCGCTCTTTGAACTCGTCGTAGACCTCCTCGTGGACGATGAGGCGCTCGGAGGAGACACAGCGCTGGCCGGTCGTCTTGAAGCTCGACATCACGGCCGAGTGGACGGCAACGTCGAGGTCGGCCTGCTCGCTGACGACGACGGCGTTCTTCCCGCCCATCTCGCAGGCGGCGATCTTGCCGGGCTGGCCGCCGACCTTCGAGGCGATCTTGTGGCCGACCTCGGCGCTACCCGTAAAGAGGACCGTCTCGACGCGGTCGTCCTCGACGATGGCGTTCCCAGCGTCGCCGTAGCCCTGGACGAGGTTGAACACGCCGTCGGGGATGCCCGCGTCCTCGAACATCTCGGCGACGATATGGGCGCACCACGGCGTCTGTTCGGCGGGCTTCCAGACGACGGTGTTGCCCTCGACCAGCGTGACTGCGAGATGCCAGAACGGGATGGCCACCGGGAAGTTCCACGGCGTGATACAGCCGACGACGCCCTTGGGCTTGCGGCGCATGTAGGCGTCCTTGCTGGCGATTTCGGAGGGGACCACGTCGCCGTGGGGGTGGCGGGCGTTGCCGGCGGCCCACTCGACCATGTGCCAGGACTCGGTCACGTCGGCCAGCCCCTCGCTGATCTCCTTGCCGCACTCCTTGGTGACGATCTCGCCCAGTTCCTCGTGGCGGTCGCGAAGCTCGTGGTAGATCTCCCAGAGGTACTCCGCGCGGTCGATGTGCGAGAGCGAGCGCCACTCGTCGTAGGCGTCCTCCGCGGCGGCCAGCGCCCGGTCGACGTCGTCTTCGGTCCCGCGGTGGAACGACGCCAGTTCCTCGCCCGTCGCGGGGTTTCGGCTCGCGAACGTCTCGTCGCCTGTCCCGGCGGTCCATTCGCCGTCGATGTAGTGCTTCCGTGAGTCGTCGGTACTCATGAACGGTACTGTACGCTAGTCACACCAATAGGTTCCCCCGTCCATGGTCAGGGGTCGTCACTTGCCCCGCGGTGGGCGACGCCCCGACGACCTCGGTGGCCTACCATGGTCGGGGTTTCACTTATGAACACTAGGTTTATTGGCGTTCGTATCGTGCTTGTTCGTATTATCCCTCGATACGGAGGGACGGTATCATGAGCGAATCACAGACTGACGACGGCGGGCTCCAGTTGACGCTGAGCATCTGGCACCCGAAGTGCTGGACGCTGGAGGTCACCGACGAGACGGCCGCTGGCCTGCTCGCCCACGGCGTGTACAACACCAAGAACCAGAACGTCAAGGGGCTGTTCACCGCGTACGCGGACAGTATCACCGACGTGGACGAACTCATCGAGGCGACCAGAGAATCGGACCTGACCGAGTCGGTGCTGGAACTGCGCGAGCGCCACGGGGCGACCGGAACCGGATCGCCGCCGGGGAACACGACGCGCGAGCTGTTCGTCGAGTACGACCCCGACAACACCATCAGCGACAGCCTGCTGTCACGTGGATTCATCCACAACGACCCCGTCCGCGTCCGGCACGGTCGCGAGCACTGGCCGGTGTTCTTCCCCGGGACGCGTGACGAGGCCGAGACCGCCATCGCCGAGATTCGCGAGGAGAAAGACGCCGACATCGAGGTGACGCGCATCACCTCGGCCGGCGGGAGCAACCCCCAGCAGCTCCGGCGGATGGACCGCCTCTCTGACAGCCAGCGCGAGGCGTTCGAACTCGCCCGGCAGGAGGACTACTACGCGTGGCCCCGAGGCATCTCGACGCGGGAACTCGCGTCGGAACTGGGCGTCTCGAAGACGACGCTGCTGGAACACCTCCGCAAAGCCGAGGCGAAACTGCTCGACCCGGACCCGCGGTAAGACTCAGTTCAGAACCGCCCGGACCGCAAACAGCGCGTTCTCCTTGCGCTCGCGGACGCGCCGGTAGAAGTACGAGAACCACTTCTCGCCGTAGGGGATGTACTGCCACGTCGGGACGCCTTCCGCGGCGAGGTCTCGCTGTGCGTCCTCGCGGACGCCCATCAGCATCTGCACCTCGTAGTCCGTGCCGTACTCGTCGTGGAGGTCGCGCGCGTAGTCGATCATCGCCGGGTCGTGACTGCCGACGGCGATCCCGCCCTCGAACTGCTCGAACATCAGTTCGAGGCAGTCCTCGTAGGCCTCGTTGACGCGCGCTTTCTGCTTGTAGGAGACGCTCTTGGGCTCGGAGTAGGCCCCCTTGACCAGCCGAACCTTGCCGGGGAGCGGCGCGAGCCGTTCGAGGTCCTCGGGCGTGCGCTTCAAGTTCGCCTGCGTGCAGACGCCGACGCCGCCGTCGTGTTGCGTGACCAGGCGCTCGTAGGCGTCGAGCGTCACGTCGGTCGTGGTGTAGTCCTCCATGTCGACCCAGACGAACACGCCGTGCTCGTCGCCCGCCGCGACGATGCGTTCGAGGTTGTCGACGAACACCTCGTCGCCCACGTCCAGCCCGATCTGGGACGGCTTGACCGAGACGCAGCAGTCGAGTCCGCTCCCGGCGATGTCCTCGATGAGCGAGACGTACGCGTCGGCGTCTTCGTCGGCCGGCGGCCGCTCCTCGTAGTGTTCGCCGAGCAGATTCAGGATGCCGTATACGCCGTCGTCGTTCAGCGACGCGACGTGATCGAGCGCCTGTGGAGCCGACTTCCCGGCGACGAAATTACTCGCGATCGGGGGGATCATTGTCGATTACGAACCACTATATGGGCCTAAACAAACACCCTACCAAAAATATCCCCAGGATACAGTTGAAATTAATGTCGCTGCCTTCTCCGCCCACATCCGCTTCGTGTATCCGGTACGATTTCTCAGATCCACGGCCCGATATAACAGGATTAATCATGCACTCTTTACATCTACACACTGATTCTCGAAATACGTTCCTGTTCGTAAAAATCGGTCACAGGGGTACCGATAGCGGTGTAAACGAGCGAACAGAACGCGTGACCTACCATGGACGGGGACAGGGTTATACATAGTGTTACGTAACAGAACAGCAGAATCCTATGAACGACCACGAAGACCGTTCGATCGACCGACGTAGCGTAATCAAAGCCGCCGCAAGCGCGGGACTCGTCGGCCTCGCCGGCTGTTCCGGCGGGGCGCCGGAGGAGAGCGGAAGCGGCGGCGACGGCGGGAGCGGCGATGGCGGGAGCGGCGACGGCGGAAGCGGCGAGGGCGGGTCGACAGACTCCTCGACGGCGTCCGGCGGGGACACCTACACCATCGGCATGGTGGACAGCCTTTCGGGGTCGCTGTCGGCGTTCGGCCAGCGGAACCAGCGCGGGAAGGAGATCGCGCTCGACGCCGTCAACGCGGTCGGCGTCAAGGGCGGCGAACTGGCGATCTCCCAGCAGGACGACCAGAGCACGAGCCAGGGCGGGGTCAGCGCGGCCCAGACGCTCGTCAATCAGGAGGGCGTCCCGCTGCTCATCGGGACGGTCGGCAGCGGTGTCAGCACGGCCATCTACGAGAGCGTCGTCAAGAACACCGACGTGGTCCAGATCAGCCAGAACAGCACCAGCCCGTCGCTGACCGACCTCCCGGGCCTCCTGCGGATGCCGCCGACCGGTTCGGCACAGGCGTCTGCGCTCTCGACGATGGTCTCCGACGACGGACACGGCAGCGTGGCGCTGGCCTGGATCAACAACAGCTACGGCGAGGCCATCGGCGAGGCCTTCGTCGACAGCTACGAGGGCGAGATCGTCTACAACGAGCCCCACGACCAGGGGAAGGCGTCCTACAGCAACGTCATCTCGTCGATGGCCGACACCGACGCCGACGCGTGGGTGTTCCTCACGTACCAGCCGGAGTTCGCCACGATGTCGCAGGAGGCGTTCGACCTCGGCGTGACCGACCAGGCCGCCTGGTACGGCGGCGACAGCGTCAAGGGGCCGAAAGTCCTCGAAGCAGCGCCCGAGGGGAGCCTCGACGGCATGAAGGCCGTCGTTCCCAGCGTCCCGCAGGACGCCGAGAACTACCAGGCCTTCGTCGAGGAGTTCGAGAGCCGCTTCGGCGAGGAACCGACCTCGTGGTCGGCGTACGCCTACGATGCCGTCGTCGTCAGCGCGCTCGCCATCCAGGCGGCCGACGAGTTCACCGGCGCGGCGCTCAGCGAGGTCGTCCGCGACGTGACCCGTCCGGAGGGCCAGGAGGCGACCTCCTACGAGGAGGCCCACCAGATTCTCGCCGAGGGCGGCAGCCCCGCGGACGTGGACTACACTGGCGTCAGCGGCCCCATCGACCTCGACGAGAACGGTGACCCGGTCGGCTTCCTCCAGATCTTCGAGGTCGTGGACCACGCCTACGAGTCGGCCGGTACCATCGAGGGCTGAGGCGGACACCACCCCATTCTCACTAATGGCGCAGATATTACAGTACCTGGCGAACGGGCTGGTATACAGTAGCATCATCATCCTCGGGAGCATCGGGCTCTCGCTGGTCTACAGCATCGCCGACTTCGCGAACTTCGCCCACGGCGACACGATGACGGTCGGCGCGTACGGGAGCTTCGTCGCGTTCGGCCTCCTCGGCGGGATGGGCGGCTCGCTGCTCGGACTGCCGCTCGGCTTCTACGTGTCGCTGCTCGTCGGGATGGCGCTCGCCGCCGCCATCGCCGTCCTGACGCATCTGGCAGTCTACGAACCGCTCGATACGGACTCCATCGGCCTGCTCATCACGAGCATCGGCGTGGCGTTCGTCTACCGGGCGTCGCTCATGGGCATCTTCGGGACCGACTTCCTGCAGTACGACATCACGCGTAGCGGTCCGATCCCGTTCCTGCTGGAGAACTTCGACGTGGCGATCACCCAGCGGGACGTGGCTATCGTCGTCAGCGCGGCGGTCCTCGTCGGGTCGCTGCACTTCCTGCTCCAGCGGACGACGCTGGGCCGGAAGATGCGTGCGACGGCCGACAACCCCGACCTCGCCCGCGTGAGCGGCATTCGGACCGACCGCGTCATCCTCGTGATGTGGGTCATCGGAAGCGCGCTGGCCGCGGCCGGCGGCGTCTTCCTGGCGCTCTACAGCCAACTGGACCCGCGCATCGGCTTCGGCATCCTGCTGGTCGTCTTCGCTGCCGTCATCGTCGGCGGCATCGGCTCGGTGTACGGCGCGATGCTCGGTGGCCTCCTCATCGGGATGATCCACGAACTGACGCCGCTGCTCGGCGATATCGGCATCCCCATCGGGACCGCCTACGCGCCGGCCATCGCGTTCGTCATCATGGTCGCGGTCCTGTTAGTCAAACCGCGCGGCATCGCGGGTGATCTGACGTGAGCGCGCTCGACATGGGTGCGTTCTCCGCCCGCGAGAAGGGCGTCGCCGGCCTCCTGACCGGGGTCGGCGTCCTCCTGCTCATCGCCGTGGTCTCCGGCGTGCTCGCGCCGGCGTACCTGCTGTATCTGGTCTCGCTGTCGGCGATGTACATGCTCCTCTCGATGGGGCTGAACGTCCAGTGGGGCTACGGCGGCCTCATCAACTTCAGCGTCGCGGCGTTCTTCGGCCTCGGCGCGTACGGATCGGCGCTCCTGACGGCGAACTCCTCGCCCATCGCGGGCAACGTCAGCCCGATCATCGCGCTGTTCGGCGGCCTCCTCCTCGCCGCGGTCCTCGCGGTGCTCATCGGCTACCCGACGCTGAAACTGCGTGACGACTATCTCGCCATCGCCTCGCTCGGCCTCGCGGAGGTCGTCCGCATCTTCATCCTCAACGAGAACCAGTGGACCGCCGGCAGCGCCGGCCTGACCGGTATCCCGCTGTTCTTCGCCGACTGGCCGGTGCTCGGCGACCTGAGTTATCCCTACGTGTTCCAGGTCGGCGGCACGGCCATCTTCTACATGCGTCAGCCGGTCATCACCGGCCTGCTGAACCTCGTGCTGGTCGGCGCGTTCGTCGCCGGCGTCTATCTCTTCCTGCGACGCATCCACCGGTCGCCGTGGGGGCGCGTCCTGCGGACGATCAAGACCGACGAGGACCTCGCCGAGACGCTCGGCAAGGACACGTTCGCGTTCAAGATGCAGGCGTTCGTCATCGGCAGCCTCATCATGGCGCTCGCGGGCGTCTTCTACACCCACCTCGTGCTGTACGTCAGCCCGCCGGACCTCCAGCCCATCACGACGTTCTACGTCTGGGTCGCCGTCATCCTCGGCGGGACCGGCAGCGACCGCGGCGCGATGCTCGGCGGCTTCACCATCGTCGCCATCCAGCAGGGGACGCGCTTCCTGAACGACGCCGTTCAGCTCCCCATCGGGCCGGCCCCGCTACGGTTGATGCTCGTCGGCCTGCTCATCATCCTCATCGTGAGGCTCCGCCCGGAGGGGATCCTCCCGCCGGAGCGCGAACTGATCTGGCCAGACGCCATGCGGGGTGACCGCGATGAGTGAGCAGTCGCTCGTCTCCGACGGCCCCGTCCTCGACAAGGCCGACCCGGTCCTCCTCGCGGAGGGACTGGAGAAGCGCTTCGGCGGCCTCGTCGCCACGGACAACGCCTCGATCGCCGTCGAGCGCGGCTCGATCACGGGCCTCATCGGCCCGAACGGGGCCGGCAAGTCGACGCTGTTCAACCTCATGTCGGGCTTCTACGAGCCCGACGGCGGCCGGGTCACGGTCAACGGCGTCGACGTGACTGGCAAGGAGCCACACGAGATCGCCGACCAGGGGATGATCCGAACGTTCCAGACGCCGCGCAAGCCCGAGGACATGACCGTCCGCGAGGCGCTGCTGGTCGGTCCTCACGACCAGACCGGCGAGTCGATCATCCCGCTGTTCACGTCGCCCTCGACCGTCGAGCGCGAGGAGCGGCGGTCGCTGGAGCGCGCCCAGGAGATGCTGGAGCGCTTCGAGATCGGCGACCTCGCGACCCAGCCCGCCACGGACCTCTCGGGCGGGCAGATGAAGCTGGTCGAACTTGCCCGCGGGATGATGGCCGAGCCGGACCTGCTCTTGCTCGACGAGCCCGTCGCCGGGGTCAACCCCGTCCTCGCGGACAAGCTCGCCGGCTTCATCGAAGAACTCAACGAGGAGGGGATCACCTTCCTCATCATCGAACACGACATGAGCTTCATCATGCGACTGGCCGACCCGATCATCGTCCTCAATCAGGGCAGCGTCCTCGTCGAGGGACCGCCGGAGGCGGTCCGCAGCGACGAGCGCGTCATCGACGCCTACCTCGGAGGGCCGTCCGAATGAGCCAGCCGATCCTCACCGTCGAGGGCGTCGACAGCGGCTACGGCGAGGTGCAGGTGCTCGACGACCTCTCGCTGACGCTCGAAGAGGGCGAGATCGCCTGCCTCGTCGGTCCGAACGGGGCCGGCAAGTCGACCGTCCTCAAGACGGTGTTCGGCATGCTGGAGCCCTGGACCGGGTCGGTCCGCCTCGGCGACCGCGAAATCGGCGGCATGGCCCCCGAGGACATCGTCCGCATCGGCGTCGGCTACGTGCCACAGACCGAGAACGTGTTCGGTTCGCTGACCATCGACGAGAACCTCCGGATGGGTGGCGTCGCCCGCGACGGCGGCCTCGAAGCAGTCGTAACCGAGTTGTACGATCGGTTCCCCATCCTCGACGAGAAGCGCACCGCCAAAGCCAAGACGCTCTCGGGCGGTCAGCGGCAGGTGCTCGCATTCGCCCGCGCGCTCGTGATGGAGCCAGACGTGCTCCTCATCGACGAGCCAAGCGCCGGACTGGCCCCGAACACCGCCGCGGAGGTGTTCGAAGACGTGGTCACGGTCAACGAACTCGGCACCTCCATCCTGATGGTCGAACAGAACGCCCGTGAGGGGCTTGGCATCTCCGACCGCGGGTTCGTCCTCGACCAGGGCTCGGTCGAGTTCGAGGGCGACGCCGCGTCGCTGCTCGACGACCCCGAGGTCTCCCGGCTCTACCTCGGCGGCGAATCGAGGCACTGACCCGCGGCCGCCGAGTCGGCGTTCTCTCGCCGACCGCGGCCATCAGCGACAGCCTGAGTCACTGACGAATCGACGGACGAACGCCTCTCTCTGACGCTTTACATCACATGAATGCGACACGCCGTATCGGCGGTTTCGGAACAGTTCGATGACCAGGACGGAACGGATACTCGGCATCCTCGCCCCGCTCACGACCGCGATCATCTGGGGTGGGATGTACGTCGTCAGCAAGTGGGGGTTCGATGCGATTCCACCCGTGACGCTCGGGTTCTTTCGGGTCGCCCTCGGCGCGGTGGCGCTGGTCGCCATCGTCGGGTACAACGAATCGACCCGGACGCCGACGCGGGCGGACTGGCGCGGATTCACGGGACTCGGCGCGCTGGTCACCGCGACCATCGTCACGCAGTTCGTCGGGACGGACCTGACGACGGCCAGCCAGGGGTCGCTGCTGACCGTCGCGACGCCCGTCGCCACGCTGTTGCTCGCCGCCGTGGTCGTCGACGAGCCCCTCACCCGCGCGAAAGTCACCGCCGTCGGACTCGCGACCGTCGGGACCGTGCTCGTCGTCGCAGACGGCGGACTCGACGGGAGCCTCGACCCGGCCGGCGTCACCGCGCTGCTGGGCGCGAGCGTGGCCTGGGCCGGCTACACCGTCTGGGGCAAGCCGCTCGTCGCGCGCTTCTCCGCGCTGGAGACCGCCACCTACGCCACCGTCACCGCGGCGCCGATGCTGGCGGTGCTCGCGGCCGGGGAACTGTGGCTACTGGGCCGCTCCGTGTGGTCGCTCCCGACGGACCCGGCGGTGCTCGCCGCCGTCGCCTACCTCGGCTTTCTCGCCACCGCGGTGGCCTGGTACCTCTGGTACAAGGGGCTCGAATACGTCGACGCCGGCACGGTGTCGGTGCTGTTCGTGGTCCAACCGCTCGTCGGAACGGCCCTCGGCGCGGCCCTGCTGGGCGAGCAGATCGGTCCGTGGTTCCTCGTCGGGGGGACGCTCCTGCTCGCGGCCGTCGTGGTCGTCGGCCGGGCGCGGTCCTGACGGCGCGCGCCGACCGTAACGACAACACAAAAATGCCCCCCATGCCATATCGCCTGCAAATGACCGTGACGCTCCCGACCGACGCCGACGAGTGGGCCGCCGCGTGGCGTGACCGGATCAACGACCGAGCCGAGTTCGCCGACGCGGCGGCGGGCTTCACCGCCACGTTCTGCTTCGAGATCCGCGACGACGACACCTACGTCGGCGACCCGGTGCAGTTCCGGGTCGACATCGAGGACGGCGTCTGCACGCACGCGGCGACCGACGACGACCCAGACTACGACTTCGCGCTCCGTGGACCCTACGGCGAGTGGGTGTCGATGCTGCGGGGGGAACTCGACGTGTCGGCCGCCGCGATGGACGGAACCTTCGCGATCGAGGGCGACACGATGACGCTCCTGCGCCGGCAGGACACCATCGCGGAGATGGTCGCCGCGGCCCAGAACGTCGACACCGAGTTCGAGCACTGACCGACGGGCTTTTGTCCCGCGGCCCGGCGAACACGGATATGCTCGACAAACTCGGTGCCGTCGGCCTCGCCGGCGTCGCCGTCCTGCTCGGCGGCATCGGTCTGGTCGCGTGGAAAGCGCCGATCGTCGCCGTCGGTATCGCGCTTGTCGTCGGCGGACTCGGCCTCGTCGTCTACGGACTCGTCTCCAGCCTGCTCGGCGCGTTCGGGATGGGAATGGGCGGCGGCATGGGCGGTGGCGGCATGGGCGGCGGCGGAATGCCCTGACGACCGTCGCAACCGAACCCCGGCCCGCAGCGCCCCGGCCGCTACTGGCCGGTGGTGTCGGCGTCGAGGTCGAACTCGAAGCGCGCGCCGCCGCGCTCACCGTCGGTGACGGATACCGCCCAGCCGTGGGCCTCCGCGATGGCGCGGACGATGTAGAGGCCGAATCCCGTCCCGTCGGCCACAAGCGACGCACCGGGATCGAACACCCACTCGCGGTCCTCGGGGTCGATGCCCCGGCCGTCGTCCTCGACGGCGAATCCTTCCGCCGTCGCCTCGACGCGGACCGTCACGCGCTCGTCGCTCACCGGCCCGTGAGTCACGGCGTTGGCGAAGACGTTCTCGAACAGGCGGAGCAGTCGCTCCTCGTCGGCGTCGACCAGTATCGGCGCCGGCGGTTCGAGTACCGCGCCGTCGGTCTCGACGTGGCTCCAGGCCGCCTGCGCTACCGCGGCGAGGTCGACGGTCACCTCGTCGGTGGCGAGGGTCCCTTCTCTGGTCGCGGTCCGGATGTCCTCGATGATGGCTTCCAGGCGGTCGAGCCCCGCTTTGGCGGCCTCGACGTGCTCTGACGGCGACGCTTCGGCCGCCAGTTCGAGGTGCCCGCTGGCGACGGCGAGCGGCGTCCGGAGGTCGTGTGCCAGCAGGTCCGCGAACTCGGTCAGGCGGTCGTTCTGCCGCTCCAGATGCCACTCGCGCTCCAGTCGCTCGGTCACGTCGCGCCCCGTCCCGCTGAACCCCAGAACCGTGCCGTCCTCGTCGGTGATGAGCTGGCCGCTGAGTTCGAACGTCACGGGCCCTTCCGTCGTCTCGGCCCTCGCCTCGACGATGGTCCAGCCGGACTCGAAGATGTCGGCGAGCGCGGCCTCCACGTCGGGACGGTCCGCCGCGACGAAGAACTCGGTCGGGGCCATCCCCTCCAGCTCCGCGTCCGTCTTGTCGAACAGCTCGTTCAGCCGCGCGTTCCAGTAGAGGAGTTGTCCGTCGGCGTCGTAGACGTAGAAGACGTCGTCGAGCGTGTCAAGCGCCTCCATCAGGACCCGACACCGGTCTTCCATGCGTCAGCTAGGCTGTCAGAGGATATAACGATTCATGTGGGTAACTCGACGAACCCGCGCCATAGCGGGCCGATGGGCTCGATCTCTCGGCTCAGTTCTCGCTCGTCGGCCGGTCGGCCCGGTGCTCGCTGATGATCTGGTCGACCATCTCCGCGTTTCGCTCCTTGCGCCGGTCGGCGGCCCGCTCCTCCCAGTCCTCGATGGCGGCCTCGACCTCGCGCTCGCGGGCGACGGCCAGTTCGTCGACCTCCTGGACGGTGACGAGGTCGGCCGGTGCGACCGGCACGTCGTGATCGAACAGCACCTCGTCGGCCGCGTCCGAGAGGTTCCCCGTCCGCAGGACGAGTTTCGGGTCGATGTCGGCGAGTCGCTGGGCCGTCGACCGGCCAGCGCCGGAGGCGTCACGGAACAGGATCACGTCGTCCGCCACGAGGCCGAAGCGCTCGTCGGCGTCGTCGATGGCGTCGCGCGTGAACTGCTCGACGACCTTCACGGGCGTCAGCCCCTCGCGCTTCTCGGACACGTCGGCGAAGTTCGAGTGGTCGAGCTTCCACAGCTCCTTCAGTCGTTCGAGCTTGTCGGCCAGCGCCTCGCGCTTCTCCGCTTCTTCCTCGACCTTCCGCTCCAGCGCGTCGTTGCGCCGCTGGAGCCGCGTCACCTCGCGTTCCTTTCGGACCTCGCGGCGCCCCTCGCTGCGGGCCTTCTCCAGTTGCGACTCCGTCTCGGCGATGCGCTCGTCCTTCTGCTGGATCGTGTCCTTGAGGTCGTCGACGTGTGACTCCAGCCGGTCGATGCGGGCCCGCAGTCGCTTGATCTCCTTCTCGTCCTCCGTGAGTTCACGGGGCTCGTGGGCGGTGGTCTCTTCGGCCTCGCTCTCGTCGTCGTCGAGGTCCCGGAGCACGGCCTCGACGGACTCCTCGCCGGCGACGACGCGGTCGACGACCGTCCCCACGTCGAACTGCGGCGGGACCTTGCTCGCTATGCGGTCGAACTGGTCGGCGTGGTGGTCGAAGGCGGACAGCGCCGCGGCCATCGCGTCGCGCTCGTGGTCGTTGTCGTAGGCCTCCTCGCGGGTCCGGTGTTTCTTCTCGTCGACCGGCAGGTCCCGATTGGGCTCCCACCCGGCGGCGCTGAACGACCGGCGGAGCTTCTCGACCGTCTCTGGCATCGGCGTCACGTCGGCCGCGACGACCACGGGGCGGCCCCGCTCGATGATCCACTCCGTGGTCGCGGCCGTGTCGTCGGTCCGCGAGGAGTACACGTCCAGAACGGTGCCGTCGAGGGAGACGACGGCGACGGCCGTCGTCGTGCCGGGATCGACGCCGACGACGACGTGGTCGCGGCGCTTGGCCAGCGGTCGGAACTCGATGCCGTCGCGGCGCTGGCGCTCGATCTCGACGCGGGTGTCGCCGGAGCGACTCGCCGACACCGGAATGTCCTGCGGTCGGGCCGACACCTCGAAGACGGCGTTCGAGAAGCCGCCGTACTTCTCGGTCGCGTCGCGGTCGTACGCCAGCCCCGCGGCGTCCAGTTCCGATTCGACCTCCCGGGCGCGCTTCTTGACCGCGCCGTGGATGCGCCGCGTGTAGCGGTCCTCGGACCAGCCGCCCTTCCCCGTCGAGCGGCCCCGCGAGACCTTCACCTCCGTCGTGTCGGTGAACGCCGACACCTCCTGGCCGACGTTGGCGGCGGCCAGTCTGGCGGCGGCCTCGGCTTCCTCCATCGGGTCCTTGCCGTAGGGGACGCCGTGGCGCTTGGCGACTCGCGAGAGCGGCTCTGGCCGCTCGTCGCCGGTCACCTGCACCAGCTTCGTCGCGTCGGGCAGCGAGCCCAGGAAGTGTATCAGCGCGTCCTTGTCGGCGGCCAGTTCGTACATGTTGTCCGTCGCGACGATGGCCGGCTCCTCGCCCTCGATGCGCCGGCGGAGCTTCCGGCGCGAGACCACGTCCCGCTCGATGGACTCGCCGTCGAAGACCGCCAGCGCGTAGGAGGGCGCGTCGCCGCGCACGTCGCCGCTCTGGATGTCGACCCCGAAGACGACCGCGTCGAGCGCTGCCGTGCGGTTCACGGACCGTGATAGGCGACGAGCGATTATAAATCCGTTCCGGGCTCGGCTGTGTGTTCGTTCGCAGTCGGGAGTGTCAACAGCCAGAAAGCCCCCGCATTCTCCGCTCCCGCGGCTCGCTGCGCGCGCTTCGCGTGCTTACTTCGCCGGGGTTCGCGGAGAATGCGGCCCCTTTCAGTCCCACCCACGTCGGCTGTACGGCCGGCCGGGACGCCCCGGCCGTCGAAAGCCATGCCGCCCCCGTCGTGTTGACCACCGGGACCACCAGACCCATTACCGCCGCCATTCCAGCCCGTGGTATGACTGCCACCGCGCTCCACTCGCTGGCTTCGGAGGCCGATTCTCGTGCCCACTGAACGCGAGAAGATGCTCGCCGGCGAGCGCTACGACCCGAGCGACCCCGACCTCGTCGCGCGGCGCGAGCGCGCCAATGAACTCACTCGCCGGTACAACGAGACCGACCCGGGCGACGACGCCGCGCGGCGAGACCTCCTCGCGGACCTGTTCGGCTCCGTCGGCGCGGACCCGCACGTCGAACCGCCGTTTCGGTGTGACTACGGCGAGAACGTCCACGTCGGGGACGGCTTCTACGCGAACTTCGACTGCGTCGTGCTGGACGTGTGTCGGGTCGAGGTCGGCGACGACTGCCTGCTCGGCCCCGGCGTCCACGTCTACACCGCGACCCACCCGCTCGACCCGGCAGAGCGACGCAGCGGGGCCGAGTACGGCAAGCCGGTGACGCTCGGCGACAACGTCTGGGTCGGCGGCCAGGCGGTCGTCAATCCGGGCGTCACGGTCGGCGACGACGCGGTGATCGCCTCCGGCGCGGTCGTCACCGACGACGTGCCGTCCGGCGTCGTCGTCCAGGGCAACCCCGCCGAAATCGTCCGCGAGGTCGACGCGAGCGGGCACTGATTTTTGTACCGTCCGCGTGACGTGTTCCCTATGTCACGCCGCGCCACTTACGCGCTCTGTCAGTTCCAGCAGCACCTCGGGCCGTCCGCGGACTCCCTCGACGTTCCCTGGGCCGAGTACACCGGCGACGCGACCGACCCGGCCACCTTCGAGGTCCCGACCTCCCGCCCGACCGACCCGTACGTCCAGATGCAGGTCTTCGACGTGGCGGACTTCGACCACGAGATCGTGGTCAACGGCGAGCCGCTGTCGGGCTTCGACATCGCGCCGGGCGAGGGCTGGCAGCTCTGGATGGACACGATCGGGCCCGAGAGGCTCCGCGTCGGCGAGAACACGCTCAAGTTCCGCCGCAACGCCGACTCCGACGACGCGTTCGTCGTCGGCTCGGTCACCGTCCACTGGAAACAGCCCGTCGAGTGACGGTATAAACGCGCGGCGAGGCGACACCCCTCCCGTGCCAACCGGTGACACAACGTTCCGCAAGTCCCGCCGCAGTACGGCGGTTTTCACCGCTCCGCGACTTTCGAGTGGTCGCGAAGCCGCATCCTCTAACCCCTACTTTTATATAGAACCACATACAATCTCAGTCTGATTATGAGCCAACGCCAGATGCAGGGCCAGCCGATGATCATCCTGGGAGAGGACTCCCAGCGGATGAAGGACAAGTCTGCACAGGAACACAACATCTCGGCCGCTCGCGCGGTCGCCGAGTCGGTACGCTCGACGCTCGGCCCGAAGGGGATGGACAAGATGCTCGTCTCCTCGATGGGTGACGTGACCGTCACGAACGACGGCGTCACCATCCTCTCGGAGATGGACATCGACAACCCGACGGCCTCGATGATCGTCGAGGTCGCGGAGACACAGGAGGACGAGGCCGGCGACGGCACCACGTCCGCCGTCGCCATCGCGGGCGAACTCCTCAAGAACGCCGAGGACCTCCTCGAACAGGACATCCACCCGACGGCCATCATCAAGGGCTTCAACATGGCCGCCTCGCAGGCGAAAGACGAACTCGACGACATCGCCACCGAGGTCGACCCCGACGACGAGGAACTTCTCAAGAAGGTCGCCGAGACCTCGATGACGGGCAAGGGCGCGGAGCTCAACAAGGAACTGCTCGCCCAGATCATCGTCGACGCGGTCAACGCCGTCACCGTCGAGGCCGAGGACGGCTCCGTCATCGCCGACCTCGAGTACCTCAACATCGAGACCCAGACCGGCCGCTCGGCCGGCAACTCCGAGCTCCTCGAGGGTGCGGTCATCGACAAGGACCCCGTCCACGAGGAGATGCCCACCGACTTCGACGACGCCGACGTGCTGCTCGTCGACACCGCCATCGAGCTCGACGAGACCGAGGTCGACGCGCAGCTCTCCGTCGACGACCCGAGCCAGCTCCAGAACTTCCTCGACAAGGAAGAGGAGCAGCTCAAGCAGATGGTCGACCAGATCGCCGACACCGGCGCTGACGTCGTCTTCTGCCAGAAGGGCATCGACGACATGGCCCAGCACTACCTCGCCCAGAAGGGTATTCTCGCTGTGCGCCGCGCCAAGAAGTCCGACATCGAGTTCCTGAAGGAGGTCCTCGGCGCGCGGATCGTCTCCGACCTCGACTCCGCGACCGCGGAGGACCTCGGCCACGGCTCCATCTCGCGCGACGAGAACGAGGGCCTGTTCTACGTCGAGGGCAGCAACGAGGACGCCCACGGCGTCACCCTGCTGCTGCGTGGCTCCACCGACCACGTCGTCGACGAACTCGAGCGCGGCGTGCAGGACGCGCTCGACGTGGTCGCCTCCACCGTCGCCAACGGCAGCGTCCTCGGTGGCGGCGGCGCCCCCGAGGTCGAGGTCGCTGCGCGACTGCGCGACTACGCCGACGGCGTCGAGGGCCGCGAGCAGCTCGCCATCGAGTCCTTCGCCGACGCGCTGGAGATCATCCCGCGCACGCTCGCCGAGAACGCCGGCCTCGACAGCATCGACACGCTCGTCGACCTGCGCGCCGCCCACGAGGACGGCGACGTCAGCGCCGGCCTCGACGTGTTCACCGGCGACGTCGAGAACACGCTCGACGCCGGCGTCGTCGAGCCGACTCACGCCAAGCGCCAGGCCATCTCCTCGGCTGCCGAGGCTGCGAACCTGGTCCTCAAGATCGACGACATCATCGCGGCCGGCGACCTCTCGACCTCCGGCGACGGAGACGAGGGCGCCGGCGGCCCCGGCGGCGCGCCCGGCGGCATGGGCGGCATGGGCGGCGGTATGGGCGGCATGATGTAAGCGAGGTTCTGACCAACGCGAAGAACCTCGGTATTGCGAGCGGGGAACGCAGTGACCCGCGAGCAGGGTAGGGCCGAGCGGAGCGAGGGCCTACCTCACGGCCGAGCGGCGGAAGCCGCGAGGCAAGCGAGGGGCCGAACGAAGTGAGGGCCCTCGCAGACAGCACCGACCTCCGAATCGAAGTGCGGCTAGCGGACGCCGCGCACCACACTTCTCGTTCAGAGACGCTACGGATAGCGTCTCGCTCGCCCTGTCGACCGCCTCGCCCCATCACCGACGGGGTCCGTGGTGGGAATCTGGGCCTCGATATCGAACGGTGAAACGGGAGAAACTATTACCGTGTTCCCTGTTCAAGCACCGGTGTCCCAGTCCGCCCGGGGGTGGCGACTGGTGACCTCCAGGGTGTGGCACCCATTTCGTTTCCGTTTTCCGACCGCCGAGCCCGCGGCCCGGTCAATCGCGCGACCGGGGGCCGGCGACGTGGAAGTATAAGTGCCGCGGCGTTCCAGCCTTCACCATGCAGACGCTGCTTCTCGGTCCCGACGCCGTCGAGGAACACGCCGCGATGGCGGCCGTCATCGAGGCGGTCGCGGACGCGTTCGCCGCCGACGCGCGAGGCGAGACGATCATGCCGGCGAAGTCCTACATCGACCTCCCCCAGTACAACGGCGACTTCCGCTCGATGCCGGCCTACGTCGCCGCCGAGACGTGGGACGCCGCCGCGGTCAAGTGGGTCAACGTCCACACGGACAACCCCGCCGACCACGACCTGCCGACGGTGCTGGGGACGCTCATCTACTCCGACCCGGAGACGGCGTTCCCGCTCTCGGTGATGGACGGCACGGTCCTCACGCGCCTGCGGACCGGGGCCGCGGCCGCCGTCGCGACCGACCACCTCGCCGTCGCCGACGCGGACTCGCTCGGACTCGTCGGCGCGGGGACGCAGGCCTACACGCAACTGGAGGCCATCGCCGAGGTGCGCGACATCGAGACGGTGGTCGTCGCCGACCGGAGCGAGGAGAAACAGCGCGCGTTCGTCGACGCCTTCGACGACCAGTACGACGTTCGCGCGGGGAGCATTGAAGACGCCGCCGGCTGTGACGTGCTGTCGACGATCACGCCGGTCGAGTCGCCCATCGTCGAGCGCGAGTGGCTGGGCGAGCGGACCCACGTCAACGCCGTCGGGGCCGACGCCGCCGGCAAGCACGAGCACGACGACCAGACGTTGCTCGACGCGAAACTGGTCATCGACGACTTCGAGCAGTGCACCCACTCCGGCGAGATCAACGTCCCCTGGAGCGAGGGCGTCCTGACCGACGACGACCTCTACGGGGAACTCGGGGACGTCGTCGCCGGCACGCTCGACGGCCGGACCGACGCGGACGGCCTCACCGTCTTCGACTCGACGGGGCTGGCCATCCAGGACGTGGCCGCGGCTCACGTCGTCTACGAGCACGCCAGCGAGGCCGGCGACGGGACGGGCTTCTCGCTCGTCGGCACCGACGCGACCTGACTACGACGGCGTGAGCGCGTCGGTGATCTTCGAGATGAGCCAGACGATGACGAGGAACGGGAGTAGCGGGAACAGCAGGACGAGCAGCCCGAGGAACATCCCCCAGCCGAACACGTCCATCTCCTCGTCGCGGTGGGGCCGCGACCCCGGCGTGACGGTTCGAAGCGCCTCCGGCAGTAGCGAGCGGTCCTGCGTGTCGTCGTCCGCTGAGTCGGCCATACCTGATCTTGCGTTGAAACGTGTATAAGCCTAGGCCCGATTCACATCGCGCCGGCGACGCCGCTGCCGATGGCGGCCCCGCACTCGCCACAGGCCACGAGGTAGAACCGTTTGGAGGCCGTGAAGAAGCCGGTCGTCGAGTCCATGTCGAGGAACTCCACGTCGTCCTGGTCGGTCATCTCCGCGTCGCACTCGGGACAGTGGACCATCAGGCCGCACCCCCGTTTGACTTCGCACCGGCGACGCCGCTGCCGATCGTCACGCCGCAGGTCGCGCAGTTAGCCGTGTAGAACCGCTTGGAGGCTTTGATGAAGCCCACCGCGGAGTCCACTTCGACGAACTCGATGTCGTCGACCGTTTCGAGCGAGGCTTCACAGTCAGGGCAGTGAACCATACACTCGTCTCTCAGATCGAATCCACGAAAGCTTTGTGTCGGTCGTTCGGCCCTGTCCCCGTCTCACGCGTGTGGGCTCACTCCGTCTCTGTCGCCAGCGCCTCCCCGAGTTCGAGCGTGATCGACACCTCGACGGGAGCCGTTCCCGGCGCGGTCGACTGGTCGGTGTAGTCGAGCGCGAACAGGTACTCGCCACGCGCCAGTTGCTCCGTCACGGACGCGTCCGTCACACCGACGCGACTGTACGCCGAGACGACCGACACGTCGCGGGCTCCGTCCTGATACCGGTCGTAGGCGTCGCGTTCGAACACGAGGCAGTCGACGGGCGTCTCCCCGTGGACCGACACCTCGTAGTCGAGGAAGTCGCCGCTCGCCCGCTCGGAGTTGGTGAGCGCGACGGCCTGGAACTCGCCCGGTTCCAGCGTCGCCGTCCCCTCCCACTGGAAGGAGCGAAACGCCCGCCGCTCGTCTCCGGGGTAGTCGTCGGCGTGGTCCGGCGCGCCGTCGCCGTCGCGGTCCGGGCGGGGCGTCGGCGTCGAGGAGTCGCCGAAGCCGACACAGCCGCTACCGAGCGCGCACACTCCCGCCACGAACCCCCGGCGCGTCAGTCTCATCGGCGCTCGCGGCTCCCGGGGGACGGCATTCGGACGCAGTCGGTCGTCCCGGTCACGCCTCGTCTCCCTCCTCGCCGAGGTCCGTGACGTCGGCGTACACAGCGTAGGCGGACTCGGCGGCGGCCGGCGACTCGATCGGAATCGCGTGCAACCGAAAGTCCCGCGGCCCGTCGACCGTCTCCCGGGTCACCTCCCAGACCGTCGTCTCCCCGGCGCGCGTTCGTTCGGTGATCTTCCGCGCTCGCTCGGCCTGCGCGTCGGTTCCCGTCACGAGGTCGTCCAGATTCTGCCCGATGGGGTCCGTCCTCGTGGGGACGAACAGGGCTTCGAACGCGGGGTTGACGCTCTGGATGATCGGCACGCCGTCTTCGAGCGTGACCGACACGATGGCGTTCGGCGTGTGCGTGAACAGCACCTCGTACCGTCGCGTCGTCTCGGCCGCCCGCCGTTCGGCCCGCCGCTGTGCCACCGCGTTCCTGAGCCGGTTCGCGAGCAGTTCGTACTGCTTCGTCCCGCGCTGCTTCTGCAGGTAGTCAGTCACGCCGGCCGATATCGCCTCGCTGGCGACCGCCTCGCTCCCCTTCCCGGTGAACAGCACGAACGGGAGGTCAGGGTACTCCTCGCGGACGCGTCCGAGGAACTCGATACCGTTCGTGCGCGGCATCTCGTAGTCCGAAATAACGCAGTCGAAGGGCTCGCTCGCCAGTAGCGATAGTCCCTCGCTGGGCCGGTGGGCGGTCGTCACGTCGAACTGGTCGTCCCCGCGTTCGAGGACCGTCGCTGTCAGCGCAGCGAAATCGTGGTCGTCGTCGACGTGCAGGACGCGAATCTCGTCACACAAATTGACTGTACTGTTGCGATGTTCTCGGAAAAGCGTTCCGTCAAATCACGGGCTACTTACATGATCGATGCCGGACCGCACGGCGGCCGCCTCCCGAAGGGAAAGGTATAGCACCGTCGCTACCGGAAGTTGCCATATCATGACTACGACCGGTGAGGAACGCGAGCGGGGGTTCGACCACACGGAGATCGAACCCCGGTGGCAGCGCACGTGGGAGGACGCCGACGTGTTCCGGATCGCGGACGACGAGACGGACCCGGAGTACGTCCTGGCGATGTTCCCCTACACCTCCGGCGAACTCCACATGGGCCACGTCCGGAACTACACCATCACGGACGCCTTCGCCCGCTTCGAGCGGATGCGCGGCGAGAGCGTGCTCCACCCGATGGGCTGGGACTCCTTCGGCCTGCCCGCCGAGAACGCCGCCGAGGAGCGCGACACCAATCCCCGGGACTGGACGATGCAGTGCATCGAGTCGATGCGCGAGCAGCTGAAGGAGATGGGCTTTGGCTACGACTGGGAGCGCGAACTCGCGACCTGCGAGCCGGAGTACTACCGGTGGAACCAGTGGCTGTTCAAACAGTTCCGCGAGGCGGGGCTGGTCGAGCGACAGGCCGCCGAGCTGAACTGGTGTCCCTCCTGTGAGACGGTGCTGGCCGACGAGCAGGTCGAGGGCGAGGCCGAACTCTGCTGGCGGTGTGACACGCCCATCGAGCACCGCGAGATGGACCAGTGGTTCTTCACCATCACCGACTACGCCGAGGAGCTGCGCGCGGCCCTCGACGACCTCGACGGCTGGCCGAACAACGTCCGGGAGATGCAGCGCAACTGGATCGGCAAGCAGGAGGGCGCGAGCGTCGCCTTCGAGGTCGGCGACTACGGCGCGGTCGACATCTTCACCACGCGACTGGACACCATCCACGGGGCGACCTACTTCTCGCTGGCCCCCGGGCACCCGGTCGCCCAGCAGATCGCCGAGGACGACGAGGCCGTCGCCGAGTACATCGAGATGGCCGAGGACGCCGACGAGGACGACCTCGACGTGACCTCCGGTGTGTTCACCGGCGAGTACGCGACCAATCCTGCCACCGGCGAAGAGATTCCCGTCTACGTCGCCGACTACGTTCTGACCGACGTTGGGACGGGCGCGCTGTACGCCGTGCCGGCCCACGACGAGCGCGACCACGAGTTCGCCGAGGCCCACGACATCGACATCGTGCAGGTCGTCGAGCCGACGGACGACGCCGACGTCGACCCCGAGGACGTCGACGTGCAGGACGCGGCCTATCCCGAGGACGGCGTGCTCGTCAACAGCGGCGAGTTCGACGGCCTCACCAGCGAGGAGGCTCGCGACCGCTTCGTCGAGGAGTTCGACGGCGAGCACCGTACGGAGTACAACCTCCGGGACTGGGGCATCTCCAGGCAGCGCTACTGGGGCACACCGATCCCGATGATTCACTGCGACGACTGCGGCTACGTCGAGGTCCCGGACGAGGACCTCCCCGTCGAACTGCCGGAGTTCGTCCACACCACGGGGAACCCGCTCGACGCCGCCGAGGAGTGGAAACAGGTCGACTGTCCGGACTGCGGCGGCGACGCCGTCCGCGAGACGGACACGATGGACACGTTCGTCGACTCCTCGTGGTACTTCCTGCGCTACACCTCGCCGGACCTCGGCGACGCCCCGTTCGACGCCGAGCGGGCGAGCGACTGGATGCCCGTCGACCAGTACGTCGGCGGCATCGAACACGCCGTCATGCACCTGCTGTACGCCCGCTTCTTCACGAAGGTGCTCGACGACCTCGACATGGTCGACGGCGTCCGCGAGCCCTTTACGAACCTCACGAACCAGGGGATGGTGCTCGGCGAGGACGGCAACAAGATGTCCAAGAGTCTCGGCAACGGCGTCTCGCCACAGCGCATCATCGAGGAGTACGGTGCTGACACGGCCCGGCTGTTCATCATGGAGGCCGCCCAGCCCGAGAAGGAGTTCGCCTGGAGCCCCGAGGGCGTCCAGTCGGCCCACAGCTTCCTCCAGAACGTCTACACGCTGGCCGAGGAGTACGCTGACGGCGAGGTAGGTGGCGAGGCGCGGAGCGCTTCGGAAACCGAGAGCGCCGGCGACGCCGACGAAATCGCCGACTACGTCGCCCGCGAGATCGACGCCACCGCCGCGAAGGCGACGGCGGAGTTCGAGGACTTCCGCTTCAACCACGCGCTCCAGGCCGTCCGCGAGATGGTGTCGCTGCTGCGCCGCTACCGCGAGGCGACGACGCCCGACGCCGAGACGTTCGAGCGCGGCCTCACGACCGCGGCGAAACTGCTCGCGCCGGTCGCGCCCCACGTCGCCGAGGAGATGTGGGACGCCCTCGGCGGCGACGGCCTCCTCGCCGAGGCCGAGTGGCCGGCGGCCGAGGCCCCCGACGGCTACGACATCGAGCGCCGCCTCGTCGAGAACACCCGCGAGGACGTCCGCGACATCGTCGACACCGTCGGTATCGAGGACCCCCAGACCATCACGCTCGCCGTCGCGCCAGCGTGGAAACACCGCGTGCTCGACCTCGCGCGCAACGCCGACGGCAACGTCGTCGGGACAGTCATGCAGGACGAAGACCTCCGCGAGCACGGCGAGGCCGCGGCGGACTTCGCCAAGGAACTCGCGGGCCGGGCGCAGTCGCTCGACGAGCAACTGCCGCCCGAACGCGAGCGCGAGGCGCTCGAACGCGCCGCGTGGCTCGTCGAACGGGAGTTCGGGGCCGAGGTCGTCGTGCAGGGGCCCGACGAGGCCGCCCCGGATCTCGTGGGCAAGGCCGGGCCGGGCCGACCGGCCATCGACATCGCCGAGTGAGGCGCTCGCGCCCGCCGACTCGCAGGCGTCCTATTCGGCGCTGATCAGCCCGGTGTCGACCAGGTCTTCGTAGACGTTCGCCGCGTGGCCGTCGGGCGCGACCCGCTCGTAGACGCCGACTACCTGTTCTTGCGCGATGACGAACGTCGTCCGCTGGGCCCGCCCCTCGGCCAGTTCCACGTCGAACGCCGCCGCGATCCGGCCCTCGGGGTCGGCGAGCAGGTCGAACGAGAGGTCCTCGTTCTCGGCGAACTCGCGGTGGCTCGCGACGCCGTCCGTCGACACGCCGTACAGTTCGACGCCGGCTTCCGCGAACTGCTCGGCGTGGGTCTCGAACTGGTTCGCCTCGATCGTACAGCCGGGCGTGTCGTCCGCCGGATAGAAGAACAGCACCGTGGGCCGCTGAAACCCGGGCTGGACGGGGTCGCCGCGCTGGTTCTCCGCGCGTATCGTCGGCACGTCGGTTCCCGGTTCCAGCGCCATCGTCAGTTCACGGGGATGTCCGTCCCCTCGTCGTCGCTGTCGCTCGTGACCTTCCCCAGCCTGACCGTGAGGACGCCGTCCTCGTAGCTCGCCGTGGTCTCGGCCTCGTCGACCGCCTCCGGAAGCGGAATCGAGCGACTGAGCGACTGCTCGCGGCGCTCGCGCTGGACGTAGTGGCCGTCGCTCGTCTCGCGCTCCTCGCTTGCCGAGGCGCTGATCGTGAGCTTGCGGTCCTCGACCAGTTGCACGTCGATGTCTGCGCTGTCGTAGCCGGGCAGGTCCGCGTGAACGACGAACGCGTCGCCCTCGTCGATCACGTCGACCGGGATGGAGCCGAGGTCGACGCCGAACTGCTCGCCCAGCATGTCGAACGCGCGCTCGATCTCCGAGAACGGGTCTCTGTCTGACATGATCGACGGTACGAGTGCCCGGAACTTAAGCCTAAAACGGAGACGGCGGTCAGTTGATGACCGTCTCGGAGTCGTACGATCCCAGCCGGCGCACCCAGCCGCCCTCGGCGATGGCCTCGATGTCGGCGAGTGCGTCCTGCGTGCGCTCCTCGTAGAGGCCGGCGGCGATGTCGATGTGGAAGACGTAGTCGCCCAGTCGCTCGCCGCTGGGGCGGGACTCGACGCGCGTGAGGTTGATGTCGCGGTCGGCGAAGGGCTCCAGCAGCTCCAGCAGCAGGCCGGGGTAGTCCACGTCGGGGTAGACGATGAAGGAGGTCTTCCCGCCGGCCTCGGCGCGCTCGCTCGTCGGCGCGACGACGACGAAGCGGGTGGCGTTCGAGGACTGGTCCTGGATGTCCTCGGCGAGCACCTGCAGTTCGGTCCCGTTGGTGGCGTTCTCCGGGTGGCCGATGGCCGCGACGCTCGGGTCCTCGCGGGCGCGCTCGACGCCGCGGGCCGTCGAGGCGACGGCCTCCACGTCGACCCCGGGGTAGTGCTCGTCGAGCCAGCCGCGACACTGGGCCAGCGCCTGCGCGTGGCTGGCGACGAGACTGAACGAGTCGCCCTGTGCCAGCAGGGCGTGGCGGATCGGCGTGATGATCTCCTTGACGACGGCGACGTCGTACTCCGCGAAGGCGTCCAGCGACTCCGTCACCGACCCCTCGATGCTGTTCTCGACGGGGACGACGCCGCGCTCGGCCTCGCCCTCGGCGACGGCCTCGACGATGGCGGTCACCGACTCGGCGAACGACACCTCGTCGTCGGTGACTGCCTGTGCGGCGCGGTGCGAGTAGGTCCCCGCGGGACCGAGCGTCACGGTGGTCATACCCCCGGATACTCCGCTGGGGAGTAAAAGAACCGCGGTCCGGCCCTCGGCTGTCCTCACAACTGGCGGCCCGCGCGCCGGTCGCGTCAGGACAGGCGCGCCAGTTCCTCGTCGGTGAGGTCGATTGCGCTCGCGGCGACGTTCTGTTCGAGGTGCGCGAGGTCGCTGGTCCCCGGAATCGGTAGCGTCACGTCCGAGTGCCCCAGCAGCCACGCCAGCGCGATCTGGTACGGCGTCGCGTCGTGGCGCTCCGCGATCTCGTCGATGCCGTCCACGCCGGCGAGGTCGCCCGCCCCGAGCGGGAACCACGGGATGAAGCCGATGCCGTACTCCTCGCAGGCTTCGAGCACGTCCTCGTCGTCGCGGTGGGCGACGTTGTACTGGTTCTGAACCGTCGCCACGTCGACGACGTCGCGGGCCCGGTCCAGTTCCTCGACCGTGACGTTCGAGACGCCGATGTGACGGATCAGCCCCTCGTCTTTCAGTTCCGCGAGCGCGTTGAGCGAGTCCGCAAGCGGCGTGTCGGGGTCGGGTCGGTGGAGCTGGTAGAGGTCGATTGGGTCCATCCGCAGGCGGTCCCGCGAGCAGAGCTGCGCGTTCCGCAGGTAGTCCGGGTCGCCGTGGGCCAGCCAGTCGGCGTCCGTGTTGCGCAGGAGCCCGCCCTTCGTCGCGACGACGAGGTCCTCGCGCTCGGTGTCGAGCGTCTCGCCGATGAGGCGCTCCGAGACCCCGGGACCGTAGGAGTCCGCGGTGTCGATGAAGTCGACGCCCAGGTCGACCGCCCGTTCGAGCACCTCGCGGGCGTTCTGCACGTCGTCGGGCTCGCCGATGATGTCCTCGCCGGTGAGACGCATCGCGCCGAAGCCGAGTCGATGCACCGTGCGGTCACCGCCGATGTCGAACGTGTCGCTCTCGTTTGTGACCATAGGAGCACTGTCGTGGGCACGCCTGAAAACGGCGGTGCATGGCTCGGTCGCTTCCGGTACCGGTGGCCTCTATTCTGCGAGGGACGCTGGGGCTGGGGGGAGTGGACCGCAACAATTATCTCTCGAATCAGTTAGAAAATCCAACACGATGGGCGCATACTTTTTTCACGAAGCGAGAGCGAAGAACCTATCGTATGTCCGGAACTCCGCAAGTGACTGACTCGTCAGCGTTCAAGAAGGGTTCACTCGGCCTGCAAGTCGTCCTGTTCGTCGTGACTGGAACGCTCTATGGCCTGTACTGGCTGTACAAGACTGCCAAACAACTCGACGAGGGGACGGACCAGAGCCTGTCTCCCATCCTGGCGGTTATTCCCATCGTCAACATCATCGGCATCTGGCAGATCTCGAACGCGGCCGAGGCCGTCACCGATCAGAGCGGCGTGGTCCTGTTCGTGCTGTTCGTCGTCTTCGGCCCCATCTCGTGGTTCCTGATTCAGTCGGGCATCAACGACGTCGCGGCCAACTGAGACCGTCCGAGGTCGTTTTTCACGGGCGAATCGCCGCTACTGATAGTTTCTACCGCACCGATAGCGCTGTTCGTCGCCGCTCACTCGCTGTCGCGGTGGCACAGCGCGAGTCGGACGAGGAGCTAGCGCGAGGCAAAAAAGATCGTGACGCTGGCGGCGAAGGCAAACAGCGACACCCCGGCGACCGACACGCCGAAGCCGGAGTCGACGAAGGGGTTCCGTCCCATCGCTGCGATGTGCGGCGACACCCCGTCACCGCCGCCCAGGCCCACGGCGAACAGGCCGAGCAACAGCGCCAGCGCGCCGCCGTCACCGGGTGTGGATCGCCTCGCCACGGGCGGCCGCGGCGGCCTCGTGGACCGCTTCCGAGAGCGTCGGGTGGGTGTGGATCGTTCCGACCACGTCTTCGAGGCGCGCACCCATCTCGATTCCCAGCCCGAGTTCGGCGATCAGCTCCGAGGCCTCCGGGCCGACGATCTGCGCGCCCAGCAGGAACTCCTCGTCGGCGTCCGCGACGACGCGGACGAAGCCCTCTCGCTCGTCGACGGTGAGCGCCCGCCCGCTGGCCCGCAGCGGCATCTGCCCGACGACCGTCTCGAAGCCGGCGGCTTCGGCCTCGGCCTCGGTCATCCCGACCGTGCCAATCTCCGGATCGGTGAACACCGCGGCGGGGATGGCCTGGTGGTCGAAGGCGGCCGGCTCGCCGGCGGCCACCTCTGCGGCGACGTTCCCCTCGGCCATCGCTTTGTGCGCGAGCATCGGTTCGCCCGCCACGTCGCCGACGGCGAAGACGCTCTCGACGGCCGTCCGACACTCGTCGTCGGTGGCCAGGACGCCGTTCTCGTCGGGCTGGAGGTCGAGCGCATCGAGGTTCAGCGTCTCCGTGACCGGTTCGCGGCCGACGGCGACCAGACACCGGTCGGCGTTGTACTCGGTGATCTCGTCGTCTTCGTCGGTGGTCTGGACGCGGATCCCCTCGTCCGTCTCCTCCCAGTCGTGGGCCGCCTCGCCGAAGTTGAAATCGACGCCCAGGTCGGTCGCGCGCTCGCGGACGACGGCCGCTACGTCGTCCTCGTAGCCGGGCAGCACGTCGTCCAGCATCTCGACGACGGTGACCTCCGCCCCGAGCTTCGCGAACACCGTCGACAGTTCCATGCCGATGTAGCCCGCGCCGACGACGACCAGTTTCTCGGGGACGGTGTCGAGCGCCAGCGCGTCCTTCGAGGAGAGGATTCGCTCGCCGTCGAACGCGAAGCCCGGCACTTCCATCGGCCGACTCCCGGTCGCGACGACGGCGTGCTCGAAGGCGATGGACTCCGAGCCCTGGCCCTCGCCGCCGTGGGCGACTCTGACGGTCTCGTCGTCGACGAACTCGGCGGTCCCTTCGACCAGTTCGACGCCGGCGCTCTCACACAGCGACTCGACGCCCCGCGTCAGGCGGGTGACCACGCCGTCTTTCCACTCGGTGAGGCCGGCCATGTCGACGGCCGGTTCGGCGAAGACGCCCATCTCCTCGCCGTGTCTGGCGTCGTGGGCCACGTCCGCGGCCGAGATGACCGCCTTCGACGGGATGCAGCCGTGGTTCAGACACGTCCCTCCGTAGGCGTCGCGTTCGACGAGCGTCACGTCGAGGCCAAGCTGTGCGCCGCGGATGGCGGCGACGTAGCCGCCCGGTCCGCCGCCGATGACGAGCAGTTCGGTTCCAGTGGTAACGTCTCCGACGACCATAGCGGCTCCTCGGCCGGGCCGGTGAAAAGCTACCGCCCTTCGTGGGGCGCCGCCGGGCCCGGCCAGTCGCCGTCGGCGGTGGGCAGTTCGACGACGACACGCGTCCCGCGCGGGTCGCGGTCCTCGACGCGGACGGACCCGCCGTACCGCGTCACCATCGTCTCGACGAAGTGCAGGCCGAACCCGCTCGCGCTGACCGGCGTCGTGTGCAGGCCGTCGCGGCCGAACACCCTGTCCCGAATCGTCGGGTCGATGCCGGGGCCGTCGTCCTCGATGCTAACCGCCGTCGTCTCGCCATCGACCGCCACCGAGACCCACGCGCTGGGGTCGTCGGCGTCGTTGTGCTCGACGGCGTTGACGAGGACGTTGTACACGACCTCTTCGAGCAGTTCGTCGGCGAGGACCGGTGCCGTCGCGGGCGCGTCGACGGTGACGGCGGCGGCCGGGTAGTCGGCTTCGAGCCGCGACGCGCAGTCGTCGACGATCGAAGCGATGTCGTGCGGTTCTATCTCCGGTGATTCGTCCGCGATCTGCCGGAGGACGCGCCGGACGCGCTGGACCGTGTCGACCATCTCGACACCGCGACCGTCGATCTGCTCGACCAGCGCCCGGCGCTCGTCGCCTTCGTCCAGCGCGTCCATGAGGCGCTCCGTCGCGCCGAGGACGACCGTCATCCCGTTGAGCACCTCGTGCCGGAGGAGGTTGTTGAAGAAGGCGATCTGGGACTGGCGTGCCTCGAGCTCTGCCTCCTTTCGGCGGAGTTCGGTCACGTCCGCGATGGCCGCCACCGCGCGGACGACCTCGCCGTCGCCGTTCGTCATCGGGACCATGTTGGTCGAGAGCCACACCGTCTCCCCGTCGGACTGCTCGACGGCGTGTTCGTGGCCGTACACCGGTTCGCCGGTCGAGACGACGTGATCGAACGGCAGGTCGTCGACGTCGAGCAGGTCCGTCCGGTCGTCGAAGACCCGCCACTCCGTGCCCTCGGTCGGCCGACCGAGGATTTCGACGGTCTCCAGGCCGAGCACCTCCTTGGCGTAGCCGTTGGCGCGGAGGACGGTCCCGTCGCGGTCGAGCACGGCGATGGCGACCGGGCTCGACTCCAGGACGGACTCGATGAACGCGAGCTGCTCGCCGAGGCGCTCCTGGATGTGCTTCTTGCCGGTGATGTCCTTGACCATCCCCACGATGACGGGCTGGCCGTCCCGCTGCTCGCTCTGTATCAGCGTCAGGAGTCCCCAGACCGTCTGTCCGCTGACCGTCTCCAGCTCCAGTTCCCGGCTCACTTTCCCGCGTTCGCGGATCGCTTCGAGGACGTTCTCGCGCTCTGCCGGGTTCGCGTACACGTCGACCACCTGTCGGCCCACGATGTCGTCTGGACACTCGGCCCCGAGCAGTCTCGCCAGTTCCGGGTTCGCTTCGAGGACGACGCCGCCCTCGACCGACTCGGTCACGAACACCCCGACCGGGGCGTGCTCGAAGAACTCCGCCAGCTTCTCCACCTCGTCTCTGAGCTCCAGCGTGTTGGTGGCGTAGGCGATGTCGCGGCCGATGTCGCTCAGCAGTTCCCGCTCCGGCGCGTCGAAGGCGTCGGTCCGGTCGGCGTAGACGAACAGGGCCCCGTAGGACTCGCCGTCGTAAGTCAGGGGCACGGCCGCGACCGACCGGAAGCCGCGCTCCAGCGCTGCCTCCCGCCACGGCTCGAACGAGGGGTCGTGCTCGATGTCCTGACAGATCTGGATGTCGCCGGTCCGTATCGCCCGTCCCGCCGGCCCGCGGCCGTGTTCGGTCTCCGCGGCTGTCACGGCTATCTCGTCGAGGTAGCCCTGTTCGTCGCCGCCGCCGGCGCGCGGTTCGATTGCGTCCGTCTCCGGGTCGTGACAGCCGATCCAGGCGAAGCGGTAGGGCTCCGACTCCGTGATGATCCTGCAGACGCGCGCTTCCAGCGTTCGCCGGTCGCGGGCCCACAGCAGCGCCCGGTTGACCTTCCGGGTGACTGCGGCGATGTGCTCGTACCGCGTCGCGCGCCGCTCCGTCGACCGGTGTTCGATGACCGCCTCGACGCGCGCGACGAGCAGGTCTGGGCCGGCGTCGCCGGCCCGCGGGACGAATCCGGTCACGTCGCTCGCCAGCGCCTCACGGGCCAGTCCCTCGTCGGCGGGAGCAAAGAGGAGGACGGGGAGCGACGGGTCGGCCGCTCGGACCGCTCGCAGGAGCGAGAGCCCGTCGCCCTCGCGGAGGGACTGCTCGGTCACGACGCAATCGACGGTCTCGGACTCGATGACGGCCAGCGCGTCGCGCTGTCCGGCGGCGACCTCGACGGTGACTCCGTCCCCGTCGGCCAGCCGTCGGCGAACGGCGTCCGCGCCGTCCTCCGCCCCGACGTACAGGACGACCGCCGGTAATTCCATGGGTAGCCATCGACCGTTGGCGCGTATAACGCTGTGGGCGGTATTTCAAATCCTGACAGCCTCGCCAGTGACAAACTATGTCATGGGGGTGGCCGTACTCCTCTGTATGGCAGACGAAGTCACAGATACGGAGGAGCTCCCGGCGACGCCCACGCGCTTCGCCACCGAACAGCCGGCCGTCTGGGAGGCGTACGGCGACCTCGGGAAGGCCTGCTCCGACGCGGGACCGCTCGACGAGGAGACCAAGCGCCTCGTGAAACTCGCGCTGGCCGTCGGCGCGCAGTCCGAGGGGGCGGTCCATTCACACGCCCGGCGCGGGCTGGACGAGGGGCTCGACTCCGAGACGCTCCAGCACGTCGCGACGCTGTCGATCACGACACTCGGCTTCCCGAAGGCGATGGCCGCCCGGACCTGGATCGGCGACGTGATCGACGAGGAGTGACGGGCTACTCCAGCAACAGGCGCGTCGGATCCGCGAGGTAGGTCGTCAGCGTGTTGACGAAGCGCGCGGCGTCGGCCCCGTCGATGACGCGGTGGTCGATGGCGAGCGACAGCGGAAGCGTGGGTTTGGCGAGTACGTCCCCGTCTTCGGCGACCGGTCGCTCCTCCAGCGAGCCGATGCCGAGGATCGCCGTCTCGGGGACGTTGATGATCGGGTCCGCGTACTCGCCGCCGATGACCCCGAAGTTCGTCACGGTGAACGTCCCGCCTCGCATCTCCGCGCGCTCGATGTCGCGGCTGCGCGCCCGCTCGACGAGGTCGTTCACCTCGCGCGCGATCTCCAGAATGCCCTTCTCGTCCACGTCGTCGACGACCGGGACGACCAGCCCGTGGTCGGTCGCCGTCGCGACGCCGACGTTGTAGCTGTCGCGGTAGACGATCTCCTCGGCCTCGGCGTCCAGCGCCGTGTTGAGGATCGGATGCTGGTCCAGCGCCGCGGCGACGCACTTCAGCACGAGCGGCGTGTAGGTCAGGCGCACGCCGCGCTCCTCGGCCAGCGGTTCGAGGCGCTCGCGGGCCGCGACCAGTCCCGAGACCTCGGCCATGTCGTGGTGGGTCGCGTGGGGGACCTCGCGACGCGAGCGCGCCATCTGCTCGCCGATGCGCCGGCGGATGCCGCGGTAGGGCTCGCGGCGGTCGCCGTCGCTCGCCTCGACGGCCGGCGAGTCGCCGGACGCGCCGCCGGTCGCACCCGCTTCGGCACCGCCGACCGCCTCGGCGTCGGCCGCCTGCGCGGCCTGCTGGGCCTCCGCGTAGGCCCGGACCGCCCCCGCGTCGACGTAGGGCTGGCCGTCGCGCGCCTCGTCGGTCGGGACCGCGTCGATGTCGACGCCGAGTTCGCGGGCCACCTTCCGCGTGGCCGGCGTCGCCAGCGTCTGCTCGCGGCGCTCGGCTTGTGGCTCCTCGCCGACCTTCCGGACGGCCGATTTCACGGCCGGTCCGTCGTCAGCGTCATCGTCCGTCTCGCCGTCGTCGACCCGGGTGACGACCGCGGTCGGCCCGTCGCTCTCGTCGTCCGAGACCTTCGAGACGACCGACGTGGGGCCGTCGTCCCCGGAGTCGCTCTCGTCGGCCGACTGCGCCGCCGCCTCGATGTCGCTCTCCGTGACGCGGCCGCCGGGGCCGCTCCCCTGGACGGCCGCCACGTCGACGCCACGCTCGCGGGCGAGGCGGCGGACGCTGGGGGAGGCGAACACGCGGCCGCCGCGGGCCGACGCGGTCTCGTCCCCGGTCTCGCTGTCAGCCGCACCGTCGCCGGCGCTCGCGTCCGCTTCGTCTTCCGCTGTCGCGTCGTCGGCCGCCTCGTCGACACCCGTGCTTCCCGCCTCGGCGTCGCCGTCCTCGTCGATCGTGACCAGCACCTCGCCGGTCTGCACCATGTCACCGACCTCCGCGTGCAGGTCCCGGACGACGCCGTCGACCGGCGACGGTACGTCGACGGCGGCCTTGTCGGTCTCCACTTCGGCCAGCACCTGGTCCTCGGTCACGGCGTCGCCCGGCGCGACGTGCCAGGCGAGCACCTCCCCCTCGGCGACCCCTTCGCCGAGGTCCGGGAGCTTGAACTCGAACATGGCTCAGAACTCGACTGCCTCTCTGATACCGTCTTTGATGCGGGCGGGTTCGGGGAGGTAGTAGTCCTCCAGGGCGTACAGCGGGTAGGGCACGTCGAAACCCGTGACGCGGGTGATCGGCGCTTCCTGGTACAGCAGCACCTCCTCCTGGATGGTGGCGATGATTTCGCCGGCCAGCCCGCCGGTCTTGGGGGCCTCGTGGACGACGGCCGCCCGCCCGGTCTTCTTGAAGGACTCGACGATGGCGTCGGTGTCCATCGGCGACAGCGTTCGCAGGTCCACCACTTCGGCGTCGATTCCCTCCTCGGCCAGCTCCTCGGCCGCCTCGAGCGTCGGCCGGGTCATCGCGCCCCAGGTGAACACCGACACGTCCGACCCCTCGCGGCGCGTCTTCGCCTCGCCGAGTTCGACCGTGTAGGACTCGTCTGGGACGTCCTCGCGGAACGAGCGGTAGATGAGCTTCGGTTCGAGGAACACGACGGGGTCGGGGTCGCGGATGGCCGCGGTGAGCAGTCCCTTCGTGTCCCGCGGGGTCGAGGGGACGACCACCTTCAGGCCGGGCTCGTGGACGTAGAACGCCTCCTTGGACTCGGAGTGGTGCTCCGGGGCGCGGATGCCGCCGCCGTAGGGTGCACGGAGCGTCAACGGGCAGTGGTACCGCCCCCGGCTCCGGGTCCGCAGGCGGGCGGCGTGGCTGACCAGCTGGTCGAAGGCGGGGTACATGAACCCCGAGAACTGTATCTCTGGGACCGGCCGCAGCCCGTAGGCCGCCATGCCGATGGCGGTGCCGACGATGCCCGACTCCGCCAGCGGCGTGTCGACGACGCGGTCGTCGCCGAACTCCTCGTGGAGCCCCTGGGTCGCGCGGAAGACGCCGCCGTTTTTCCCCACGTCCTCGCCCATCACGATCACGTCCTCGTCGCGCTCCATCTCGCCGTAGAGCCCGTCGCGGACGGCCTGTACCAGCGTGAGACTCTGCGTACTCGTCTCCGTACTCATTCCAGTAGCACCTCGTCGCCGTGTCGCTCGCGTAGCTCCTCCAGGTACTGCAACTGCTGTTCGAGCCGCCGCGGCATCTCCGCGTACACGTCCGCGAACATCTCCTCGGGGGTCGGCCGCTCGGTCGACTCGGCGGCGTCGATGGCGTCGGCCACCGCCGTCTTGACCGACTCGTCGATGGCCGCGACGCGCTCGTCGTCGAGCAGGCCGCGGTCCCGCAGGAACGTCTCCATCCGCGGGATGGGGTCTTTGCGCTTCCAGCGTTCGACCTCCGAGTCCTCGCGGTACACCGATGGGTCGTCCGCGGTGGTGTGTGCGCCAAAGCGGTACTGCACCGCCTCGATCATCGTCGGCCGGCGCTGTCCCTCCGGCGGGTCGCGGGCCTTTTCGATAGCCTCGCGGGTCACCTGGTACACCGCCAGCGGGTCCATGCCGTCGACCTGCACGCCGTCGAAGCCGTAGGCGTTCGCCTTCTGTGCGAGCGTCTCGCTCGCGGTCTGGCGCTCTCGCGGCACGGAGATGGCCCACTGGTTGTTGTTACAGAAGAACACCGCGGGCACGTCGAACACGCCCGCGAAGTTCAGCCCCTCGTGGAAGTCGCCCTCCGAGGTCGCGCCGTCGCCGAAGTACACGAGACACGCCGAATCGTCGCCCCGGAGTTTCGCGGCCCAGGCCGCCCCGGTCGCGTGCGGTATCTGCGTCGCGATGGGGACCGCGAGCGAGAACACCCGCACGTCCTCCGAGGGCGCGTTGCCCGTCTCGTTGCCCATCCAGTACAGCAGGTCGTCCGAGAGGTCCCACCCTTTCACGTGGAGGGCGACGTGCTCGCGGTAGCTCGGAAACAGCCAGTCGCGCTCGTCGAGCGCGAACGCGCTCCCGACCTGTGAGGCCTCCTGGCCCGACATCGGCGGGTAGGTCCCCATCCGGCCCTGCCGCTGGAGGCTCACCGCTCGCTGGTCGAAGTGGCGGCCGAGTTTGAGATAGCGATAGATCTCGACCAGTTCGTCGTCCGAGAGATCGGGCACAGACGCCCCCTCGACCACCGTCCCGTCCTCGTCGAGCACCTGTACCCTGTCCGCGGGGTCGCGCTGGAGGACGCTCACCGGAACCGCCTCCCTCGAAGTGACATACGTCAACTGTTCACTCGCGCGACGCTTAGGGCTTTCGCGGCGGCGAGACCCCGGGCCCACGAAGGTATTACCGTCGCGTCGTCGGGGTACCCCGTCGCTTCTGGGGCCTGTCGCACTCCGTTTCGCCTGCCGAATTACTCGGATGTATCGGCCACTGAACGCCCCGTCGCGTACAGGAATACCGAACGCCCCCACCACTATTTCTGGTCGACCGATCCGACCGAATCCGCCCCTCCCGAGGCGGCCTGAACTGTCACCGTCACGACCCACGACTGACATGTTTAATCACCGATGAATTAAGTGGAACCGCGCTGTGTGGTCCCTGTTCCGTGACGCATCGCGGGACGCGACGGTGGATGTTCATCGATGGAAAACAGCGATTCACACTCTGATGGGCGTACGACACAGACGACTGGCGGCGGCGTGCTCTCGGCGTCGCGGCGGGAGTTCCTCCGCGCGACCGGACTGGCCGCGCTGGCGGCCGGAGTCGGCGGCGACGCCGCCGGCGCGGTACAGGGGGCGACACAGGTCGAGTCGCCGGGCGGCCCCGGCCGGATCGAGAACCTCGACGCGTACATCGAGGACCCCGAGGTGTTCGAGCAGAACCGGGAGCCGACCCACGTCTCGACGACGATTCCGTACGGGTCGGTTGGCGCGGCCCGCGACGCCGACGAGCCGTTCACGGCGCTCGAAGACCGCTGGGCGGACTCGGCGTACTTCCGACTGCTCGACGGCGAGTGGGGCTTTCAGTTCTACGAGCGGCCCGCGGACGTTCCCGACTCCTTCGGGAGCGACGGCTGGGACACCATCTCGGTGCCGAGCGTCTGGCAGACCGAGGGGTACGGGCAGCGGATCTACACGAACACCGGCATCACCTGGGACGAGTACGAACCGGACCTGGACGGCAACCTCGACCCGACCGCCGGCGACATCGCCGTCCCTGACACGAACCCTGTCGGGGTCTACCGGCGGTCGGCCCGCGTCCCGTCGGACTGGGGCGACCGCGAGGTGTTCCTGCACTTCGAGGGCGTGAAGCAGGCGTACTTCGTCTGGGTCGACGGGACCTACGTCGGCTTCCAGCAGGGGTCGATGACGTCCGGCGAGTTCGACATCACCGACCACGTCACCCCCGGCGAGGACCACGCGATCACGGTGCAGGTGTACCGCTTCTCCGACGCCGAGGCGATCGAGAACCAGGACATGTTCCGGTACTCGGGCATCTTCCGGAGCGTCTACCTCTACTCGACGCCGACCGTCCACGTCCGGGACTTCTACGCCCGGGCCGGACTCGACGAGGACTACGCGGACGGCCGACTCCGGGTCGACGCCGAGGTGGCGAACTTCACCGGCGAGTCACAGGGGAACCACACCGTCCGGGCGCACCTGTTCGACCCGGACGGCTCGCCCGTCGAGACGCTCTCGGAGACGGTCGACGTGGGCGCGGAGGGTGGCACGGTCGCCCTCGAAACGACCGTCTCGGACCCCGAGACGTGGTCGGCCGAGCACCCGAACCTCTACTCGGTCGTCGTCGAACTCGTCGCCAGCGAGTCGACCGCCGAAGCGCTGTTCGAGAAGGTCGGCTTCCGAACGTACGAGACCACCCGCGGTTCCCGCGGCGCGCAGGTCCTCGTCAACGGCGAGTCGGTCAACGTCCGCGGGGTGAACCGCCACGAGACGACCCCCGAATCGGGGCGGACGGTCTCTCTCGATCGGATGCGCGAGGACATCGAACTGTTCAGGCGGTACAACGGCAACGCCGTGCGGACCTCCCACTACCCCAACGACCCGACCTTCTACCGACTGGCAGACGAGTACGGGCTGTACGTGCAAGACGAGGTCAACGTCGAGACCCACTGGTGGGAGGGCCTGCTCGCGAACACCGAGGTGTTCCACGACCAGGCCGTCTCTCGCTTCCGGCGGATGGTGCTCCGGGACCGCAACCACGCATCCATCTTCTCGTGGTCGACCGGCAACGAGGCCGGGACCGGCGGCGAACACCTCGCGATGGCCGCGCTGGCGATGGACTCGGACGAGTACCTGCCCGCGGACACCAGCGACGTGACCGGCGCGTCGACCGTCGACAGCTTCGACGGCCCGACGCAGGGTCTCGCACCCGACCGCATCATGTACCACCAGCCCAACGGCGGCGGCTGGGACGTCGAGTACTCCGACATGCTCGGGCCGCGCTACGCCAGCGTGGACACCCTGCTCTCCGTCGGCGACGGCTCGTACATCGGGGACGGGGAGCGCCCGGTCGTGATGGGCGAGTACAACCACGCGATGGGTAACAGCCTCGGCCTCGTCCACGCGATGTGGTCGGAGTACATCCAGCCCGACGCGCGCCGCGCCCGCGACACCACCGGCGCGGGCAACGACGCCGTCCTCGTCGGCGACCCCACCGTCGACGTGGGCCGGTCCGAGGGGCAGGTCACGCTCGGTCCGGACGACTCCCTCGAAGTCCCGGACCTCGACTTGGCGGACTTCGAGACTCCGAGCTTCACGCTGGCGGTCACGTTCACCGGGCTGCGCCCCAACACCGAGGTCGACCTCGTCTCGCGCGGCGAGGACTACCGCCTGACGGCGCGCGAGGGCGGTCACATCGAACTCAGTCTCGGTGACGCGTCCGTCTCCGGCAAGCCCCAGGGCCGACTCGACCCGGACGAGTGGCACACGGTCGTCGCCGCCTGCTCCGCCGACACGCTCGCGCTCTATCTGGACGGCACGGAACTCGCCGCGACGAGCCACTCGCTGTCGACCGTTCCCGGCGGGTCCGAACCGCTCCACGTCGGCGTGAGCGACCAGCCGGGCCGGGACGAACCGATCTCGCTCGATGCGGTGTCGGTCCTCGACTCGGCGGTCGACGCGGGCGGCGTCTCGTCCGTCCACGAGGCCGACGACGCGGTGCTCCGATACGACTTCGGGGCGCTCCTGCGCGACCAGAGCCTCGCCGGCGGCTTCATCTGGGACTGGGTCAATCAGGACATCGACGCCACGACCGACGACGGCACCGAGTACCAGTTCTACGACGAGGACCCGTTCTGCCTGAACGGTCTGGTCTGGTCCGACCGCTCGGTCCAGCCGGAACTCCTCCAGCTCAAGCACAGCCACCAGCCCGTCAAGGCCGCCCCGCGGGACCTCACGGCGGGAGAGGTGTACGTCACCAACCACCACGCGTTCACCGACCTCGGCGCGGTCGACGGGGAGTGGGCGCTCACGGCCGACGACGAGGTCGTCCAGTCCGGCACGCTCGACCTCGACCTGCCGGCCGGCGAGACCCGCCCGGTCGAGATTCCGTTCGACGCCCCGTCAGACCCCGCCCCCGGGACGGAGTATCACCTCGAACTCTCCTTCACCCTCGCGGAGTCGACCGCGTACGCCGACGCGGGCCACGAGGTCGCCTTCGACCAGTTCGAGGTTCCATTCGACGTGCCCGAGCCGTCGACCGTCGCCGTCGACGACATGCCGCCCGTCTCGCTGTCGGAGTCCGACGGCGCGGTCACGGTCTCCGGCGACGGCTTCGAGTACGCGCTGGACGCGGAGACGGGCGCGCTCTCGTCGATGCGCTACGGCGGCACCGACCTCCTCGCGTCCGGCCCCACGTTCAACGCCTGGCGCGTCCCGATCATGAACGAGACGGTCAGCTGGGGGAGCGAGCAGGCCTCTAGCTGGCGCGAGGCCGGGCTGAACGACCTCACGCAGACCGTCGACGCCGTCCGAACCGACCAGCCCGCCGACGCGCTCGCCACCGTCGAGGTCGACGCCTTCCTCGAAGGGGCCGGTCCCGGCGACGCGCTGATCACCCCCGACGCGTCGAGCACCGGCGCGGACGGGACCGTCCAGGGCGACCCGGAAATCGTGGCCGGCCAGTCCGGGCAGGCCATCGCGTTCGACGGCTCGGACGACTTCGTCGACGCCGGGAACCCCGGCGCGCTCGGGTTCACCGAACCGGGCTTCACCGTCGCCGCGACGTTCCGCGACCCCGACACCGGCGGCCACAGCCCGTTCCTCACGAAGGGGGACAGCCACTACGCGCTGAAGATCAACGGCGAGCAGTTCTCCTTCTTCATCTACGACCCGACCGCGGAGTCCTCGTGGAAGTCCGTCCGGGCCGACGTTCCCGACGACCTCGGGACCGACGGCTGGCACCGACTGGTCGGCGTCTGCGCCGAGGGCGAACTGCGCCTCTACCTCGACGGCACGGCGGTCGCGACCCAGTCACACGAGGTGACCGAACTCGTCCCGACCGACCACCCGGTCCAGGTCGCGCACAACGCCGAGCAGTCCGACCGGTACGCCGCCACGACCATCGACTCGGTCCGGGTCTTCGACCGCGCGCTGTCGGCCGACGAGGTGGCATCCGGGTTCGACTCGCCGCCCGAGAGCGCCGTGCTCTGGTACGACTTCGATTCGTTCGCGGAGCGCTCGTCGACGCAACTCACGCCGGACGCGACCGACTTCGGCAACGACGCGGTGCTCCGCAACGGTCCCGCGGTCGTCTCCGGCGTCTCCGGACAGGCCGTCGGGTTCGACGGCCAGAGCTACCTCTCGATGGAGGCCTCGGACAGCCTCGACGTCACCGAGGGCGGCCTCACGCTCGAATGCTGGGTCCGGCCCGGCGAGCCACAGGCCGGCGGCGGGCCACAGCCCTACGTCGTCAAGGGGAGCCAGTTCCTGCTCAAGCGCCGCTCCGGCGACCGCGACGGCGCGCTCGAACTGGCGTTTCAGACGGACGAGTGGCACTGGGTCTCGACGGCCGTCCCGGACGACTGGGCCGGCAACTGGCACCACATCGCGGGCGTCTGGGACGCCGAGGCCGGCCAACTGCGCCTCTACGTCGACGGCGAGCGCCAGAACACGACGGCCTACGACGGGTCGCTCCAGCACGTCGACGCCGGCGTGACGGTCGGCAGCGACGGCACCGCCCGGGTCGCTGACGGGACGCGGATCGACAACGTCCGCATCTTCGACCGCGGCCTGAGTGACGACGAGGTCGCGACGACTGACACGTCGCCCCTCGACGGCGCGGTCGCCTGGCTGAACCTCGACTCCTTCGAGACCGTCACTCGCCGGGGAGCGGGCTTCGAAGCCACGTACCGGTATCGCGTCTTCGGCAGCGGCGACGTGGCCATCGACGTGACGGCCTCGCCCAACGACCGGCTCCGCGGCATCGTCACGGACTACCTCCCGAAGGTGGGCCTGCGACTCGAAGCGCCCGGTGCGTTCGACCAGTTCGAGTGGTACGGTCCGGGTCCCGAGGAGACCTACCCCGACCGGAAGTGGGGCGTCCGCGTCGGGCGGTACGAGGGATCCGTGGCCGACCAGTACGTCCCATATCTGCCGCCGACCGAGAACGGGAACAAGGCCGACGCGCGGTGGGCGCTCCTCTCGGACGGCGACGGGACCGGCCTGCTCGGCCTGCCGCTCGACGAGTCGATGAACGCCAACACCGACCACTGGGCCAACCTCGACGAGGCGGCCCACCAGCACGACCTCTCGGAGAGCGACACCGTGACCTTCGACCTCGACCACCGCGTCACCGGCGTCGGCGGGACGCCGACCGAACCGATCGACGAGTACACCGTCCCCATCGCGGACGCGTCGTTCGGCTTCGTCCTCCGGCCCGTCTCGGACGCCGACCCGATGGCGCTCTCGAAGCGGCGCTTCCCGGAGTGAGCAGCCAGGAAGACGGCCGTCTCAGTCCGCGAGCGCCGCTATCGGGACCGGGTCCAGCCCAGCGTCCCTGACCGCGTCGCGGAGCGCGGGAACGCGCTTGCGGAGCTCCGCCGGCGCGTGGCTGTCGGTGCCGAGGACGAACTCGACGCCCGCCTCGCGGAACACGTCGAGGACCGCCGGATCGGGGTGGACCCGGCCCAGCGAGCGGTGGACCCGGCCCGCGTTGAGTTCGGGGACCGTCCGCGAGTCCGCGAGCGCCGCGGCGACGCGCTCGTAGTCCTCGCGAGTGGTGTACCGGCGGAGCGCGCCCATCCGCTCGGGGAGGTCGAGGTGACCGAGCACGTCGAACAGCGCCGACTCCACGAGCGAGACGACGGCGTCGTAGTACCGCTCGACCGCCGCGCGGCGGTCCGCGCCGTCGAGGTCGGCGTACTGGCTGACACTGGTGTAGTCGTACGGCCCCGCGAAGTGGACGCTGCCGATGGTGTAGGCGAACTCGGCGCGGTCGAGGAACGCCGCGAGGCGGTCCTCGTCGCCCTCGACGTAGCTCACCTCCGCGGCGTCGTACAGCCGCAGGTCGGTCGCTGTTCGCGCCTCGTCGATGACCGCCCGTCGGTCGGCGTACGTCTCGACGAGGTCGTAGCGCTCGCGCCGCCCGAACGGGTCCTCGGTCACGATGCAGTGGTCCGTGAGCCCGAGCGCGTCCAGTCCGGCGGCTTCGGCGGCCGCGACCATGTCGTCGAGCGCCGCCCCGTCGGAGAACGTCGTGTGGGCGTGTCCGTCCGCGTCCATCGCTCACTCGCCGCCGTCGCTCACGTCGACCAGGCGCTGGTCGACGAGCTTCGGAACGACCTCGCGGCTGTCGAAGGCGAGGGTGTACTCGTAGAGGTCGGTCCGCTTGACCTGGGGCTTGCGCTCGTACTTCGGCCCCTTCCCGAACGTGACCATCTCGCGGAAGACCGCGCGCTGGTCCGCCGTCGGCGGGCGCTCGTGGAGGTGTCGCGCGATGTACAGCGCCCCCGCGAGGTCCTCGGGGGAGGGCTTGCCGTTCGATCCCGCGCCGACGAAGTACGTCCGGCGGTCGCTGTCCCTGAGGTGTTCGGCGACGGCCTTGCCGTTGGTCAGCCCGCCGACGTACACGTCGACGTCGTCGCCGCCCGCGAGACGGAGGTCGGTGACCGCGTTGCCGCCGTTGGTCGAGGTCATCGCCGTCGGGCGGCCGGCCACGTCCACGTCCTGAACGTAGCTCGGTGAGTTGAAGAAGTCGTAGCCGTCCTCGCCCTCGTAGTTCGGCCCGGAGCTACCGCCGATCTTCGCGCGGGGGTGCTCGGCCCTGAAGTCGGGTTCGTTGCCACGCTCCTCCGTGATGTAGATGTACTCCGCCCCGTTGGCGAACAGTTCGGGGACCGTCGTCGAGAACTGGGCCACGTCGACGACGACGTAGTTGCCCGGGTCGGGGTCGTCGGGAATCTGTGCCCGCGCCGGGATCATCGTCTCCAGCAGTTCCGCTTCGAGGTCGTCGTCGCCGTCGGAAACCAATCGCATATCCGGGAGTTCGCTCCGCCACAGTTAGTTCGAACTAAGAGTGCTATACCGAACTGCGTACGGCTATATAGCGGGCTGGAATCGGCAGGGTCGTTCAGTCGGGGGCGATGGACGCTGGCGGCCGCGCTCACAGCGCGACGGCGATGACTGCCACCACGGCCAGCGACCCGGCGAAGAACCCGACGTCGAGAGGTCGGACTCGCATATCGGCCAACTGCAGTTCCTTGCTCGCCTCGTCGTGCAGGGAGTGTGAGAATCCCCGCGTCTCCATCGCTTCGACCGTGACCCGGCTCCGCTTCGCGACGTTGAAGATCATCGGGTAGAACGCCCGCATCGACGTCTTCAGCAGGTAGGCGTAGTGTCGCCACCGGAAGCGGCCCGGGGACTCCGGCGCGGCGCTGCGGAGCCGATAGGCGTTGACGAGGTCGTGGTACTCCTCGAACAGCACCGGCAGCATCCGGTAGCCGTACGTGATGAGGAACGTGAACTGGCGGGGGATGCCGAGGCTCCGGAGTCCGCGTGCGAGCGTCTTCGGACCCATGCTGGAGAAGACGGCCAGGCTCGACACAGAGATGACCGTCAGCTTCAGCGTGAACGGAATCAGCGCCCGTATCGCGGCCAGCGGGTCACCCGTGAACGCGGTCACGACTGCGTACGACGCCAGCGTCGAGGCGACGGTGAACGCCATCAGCGCGACCAGAAAGAGGCTCACTCGAGAGGCGTACGCGAGCAGCGAGACGAACGCCAGCAGGGCCAGCAGGACGCCCACGTCGTAGAACAGCCACGGGACGAACAGGAAGACGACGTACCACAGCAACAGCACGCGGGGGTCGAGGCGGTGCAGGAACGACCCCTCGTTCTCGTAGGCCGTCTTCAGCAGGTCGTTCTTGATGGCGTCGACCGAGGTCGCGTCCCGGAGCCCGTCGAGGGAGGTCATCGCTCGGCCTCCGCGGGCGCGGCGCTCTCGGCGGTCCCGAGCCGACTCGCGAGGTCTTCGACGGTCAGCGGCGCGGGCGAGAGCCCGAGGCGCTCGCTCAGCCGGACGACCTGCGGCGGTCGCAAGCTCGCCCGTTCCAGCGTCTCGGCGTCCGAAAAGACCGTCTCCGGCGGTCCGTCGGCGATGACTCGACCCGCGTCGAGGACGACGACGCGGGTCGCCCACGCCGCCGCCAGTTCGAGGTCGTGGGTCGCGACGACGACCGTCTCGACGCGCTGGCCCGCCCGGTCGATGGTCCGCCCGACCTCCGCCCGGCTCGCGAGGTCGAGGCTCCCCGTCGGCTCGTCGAGCAGGACGATGGAGGGGTCGGTCGCCAGCCCGATGGCCAGCGAGGCGCGCCGTTGCTGGCCGACGCTCAGCAGGCGGCCGTCGCGGTGCTGGAGCGCGTCGAGGTCGAGAAAGTCGATCACGTCGTCGACCCGCCGGTCCACGTCCGGGTATCCCCGGTCGCGGAGGTAGTGGGCCACGTCGGCGCGCACCTCGTCCTCGATGAACATCTCCTCGGGGTTCTGGTGGACGTACACCACGTCGTTGGCGAGCGTCTCCGGCAGTGCCGCTCCCGCGTCGACGCCGTCGACGGTCACCTCGCCCGCGTCGGCGCGCTCGATGCCGGTGACGAGGCGCAACAGCGTCGACTTGCCCGCACCGTTGCTCCCGACGAGGACGACCCGTTCGTCCGGGTAGAGGTCGAGCGAGAGGCCGTCGAGCGCCTGTCGCGTCCCCTCGCGGAGCGTCTCGTAGCTGTGGGACACGTCTGTGAGAGAGATGACCGGTTCGCGCCCGGCGTCGGCCGCGGGGGACGGTTCGACCGCGCCGTCTGCTCGCGCGCCGCCGGCCGCCCGGTCCGAGAACCGCGCCGCGGCGTCAGCGACGGTTACGGGCAGGTCGCCGTCGCCGTCGCACACCCGCTCGGCGACGCGGGTCACCTGCGGGGGGTGGACGTCCTGCGCCCGGAGGTCGTCGAGCCTGTTCAGCGCGTCCTCGACCGGGAGCTTCCACTCGACCGCCCCGTCGGCGACCAGTACGACGCTCTCGCAGTACTCCGCGATGAACTCGGTGTGGTGTTCGATGGTGACCACCGTCTTCCCGTGGTCGGCGTTGAGGTCGGTGAGGTGCTCGTAGGTCGCCCGAGCGTTGACGGGGTCGAGCTGGGCCGCCGGCTCGTCGACGACGAGGATCTCGGGGTCGAGCGACAGCGCCGCCGCGAGGGCGACGAGGTGCTGCTGGCCGCCCGATAGCTCCCAGATGAACCGGTCTTCGAGCCCGTCGAGGTCCAGCAGGTCGAGTGTGCGGTGGACCCGTTCGCGGTAGTCCTCCCGGCCGTAGTTCAGCGGTGCGAACGCCACCTCCTCGAACACCGTGGGATTGACCAGCTGATTGTCGAACTCCTGGAACACGTAGCCGACGTGCTGTGAGAGTTCGGCGACCGAACTGCTCGCGGTGTCCAGCCCGGCGACCGTGACGCTCCCGTCGAACGTCCCCTCGTAGAAGTGGGGGACGATGCCGTTGAACGACTTACAGAGCGTCGTCTTGCCGGATCCGTTCCCGCCGACGACGGCGACGAACTCGCCCGGCTCGATCGAGACGTCGGCCCCGTCGAGGACGTTCTCGTCGGTTCCGGGGTAGCGAAACGACAGGTCGTCGACGACGATGGCGGCGGCGTGTGTTTCGTCCATCGCTGTTCAGGCCGACCGCTGGGTCGCTCGGTACCAGACGACGGCGGCGACGACGGCCGAGACCGCGATGGGGACCGCGATGAACGGCTGGCCGTACACCTCCAGGAACTCGGGCTCCCAGACGACGTTGATCGCGCCGCCGACCTCGCTGGCCGCTTCGGCGACGAACGCCAGCGGGAACGCGACAAGCATCGCGAGGAACGCCTTCGCAGAGAAGCCGCGCCACATCGAGGCCCCGCGCTCGCCCTCGTAGGGCTCCATCCCCAGCAGGGGTTCGACCTTGCCGTGGAGCTTCGGGTAGAGGTACAGCGCCGGGATCACGCCGAAGACGATGCCGGTGATGACCATCTGCGTGACGAGGTCGACCGCCTCCAGCACGAAGATGCTCTCGGGGAGCCCGGGGACGGCCTCCAGTTCCTCGACGCCGACGTACACCTTGCCGATGTCGATGAACATCGCGAAGAACTCCTCTAACCCCTCCGCGAGGAACACGACGAGGGCGAGCTGGGTCGCGTTCTCCGGGTCCTGCAGGAGCTTCGCGGCGAAGTAGTAACAGACCGGAATCAGGAGAAGGCCCTCCATCGCCCCCAGCCCGTCGAACTCGCCCAGCAGGATCTCGCCGAACACGATCTCGCCGACCGGGACGGCGAGCGCCGCCCAGTAGGTCCGAAAGAGGAGGACCAGCACGATGGGGATGAAGACGAACTCACCGACCCCGAGTTCGAGCGGTCCCAGCGTGAACTCCGGGAGGATCTCGGTCACGGCGTTTTGCAACCCCGTGAGGGACATGACGAGGATGAACACCATCATGTCCTGTTTGTCGAAGGTGAACCAGCTCTCTGACGCGGTCGACGTTGCACTCATGCGTTCAGCACAACGGACATCTGGTTCCCTATTTGTGCGCTTATAATAGTTCTCTAACGGATATTGTCCCACAACAGCGCTGTGTACGGCTATATAGCGGTCCGTTCGTGCGGGCGCTCTGCACTCGCCGTCTGGCCCTCGTCACACCGACCGCCAGCGCGTCGTGACGCTCCCCTCTCTCACGGACTCCCGCCGGTTCGCGCCCGCTCGCGGGCCTCGGCGGGGTCGTCGCCGTCGCGGAGGACCGCTTCGACGAACAGTTCGCCCGCCCGGTACGACGAGCGGACCATCGGCCCCGCGGCGCAGTACCGGAAGTCGAACTCCTCCTCGGCGACCCGCCGCCAGGTGTCGAAGGCGTCGGGGTGGACGTAGTCGGACACTTCGAGGTGCGAGCGGGAGGGCTGGAGGTACTGGCCGAACGTCACCACGTCGACGCCGACCTGCCGGAGGTCCGACAGCGTCTGGTACACCTCGTGGGCGTACTCGCCGACGCCCAGCATCAGGCTGGTCTTGGTGTACACGTCGCTCTCGCGGTCGGCCTGCCGGAGCACCGAGAGGGACTGCTCGTAGCCCGCCCGGCGGTCCCGGACCGGCCACTGGAGTCGGTCGACGGTCTCGACGTTGTGGGCGAACACGTCCGGGCCGGCGTCGAGGATCTCGCGGACGAGGTCCGGTTCGCCCCGGAAATCCGGGACGAGACACTCGACGAGGATCGAGGAATCGCGCTCCTTGATCGCCCGGATGGTCTCGGCGAAGTGGCCCGCGCCCTGGTCGGGCAGGTCGTCGCGGTCGACGCTCGTGAGGACGACGTAGTCGAGGCCGATCTCGGCGACGGCCTCGGCCACCTGTCGGGGCTCCTCGGGGTCCAGCGGCTCCATCCCGCCCGTCGCCACGTCACAGAAGTTACACCCCCGCGAGCAGCGGTCGCCCATGAGCATGAACGTCGCCGTGCCCGGGCCGCCGTCGCCCGCGCCGGGCGCGTTCTCGCTCCCCGACCAGCACTCCCCGAGGTTCGGGCAGTTGGCCTCCTCGCAGACGGTGTTGAGGTCGCGCTCGCGGAGGATTCGCTTGATCTCGGTGAACCGCTCGCCCGACGGCGGCCGGGACTTCAGCCAGTCGGGCTTGCGCGAACGACTCATTACCCGCGAATTGGAGGCGTCTCGCAAAAGGGATTGTGTTCGGGTGGCCCGAGTCTCACCGCGACACCGCGTGCCGGGCGCTGTCGCTGGTACGGAACCTACGGAGAACCGACCGCCGCTCGTCGTCGCGACTGGCGTTACTCGATCTGGGTGATCTCCTGTGACTCGCACTCGGGGCACTTCGACCAGTACGAGTCGGGGTCCGCGGACGAGCGGAACTCGTGGCCGCAGTCCTGACACTCGTATCGGGGCTTTTCGTCGGCGATTCCCACCTTCTCCTTGACGGTTTCGAGCACAGACATCGGATGCACCCGCCACTTGTCGAGCGAGACCGTTATAACGCCGGCCAGCGCTTCAGGCGCTGAAATCCCCGATATCGACCGACCAAGCTTGTCCGGTCGCGCCGCGTCGAAATCTATCCGTTCGGTCGGCCCAGCGGGACCAACCGCCGCCGCGCGCGGCAGTTTCAGTCCGTGAAGCCCCGCGCCGACACCGCCGGACTGCGTTCGTATTCACCGGGCGAATCACGCCTCGTCGCCACTGCTCACGCCGCCGTCGGCCGGCTCGTCGCTCTCCGAATCGCCCGCTTCTCCGCCCTCGCGGACCGCGGTGCTCCCGTCGACCAGTTCGCGGCGCAACTGGATGTCCACCTCGAAGACACCGCCGTCGAGTTCGAAGCACACCCGCTCTAAGGCGGTCTCGTACACCTTGTAGTGGTTGCCGTCGGCGTCGACGCGGGTCTCCTCGCGCAGGAGGTCGTACTCCTGACAGACGTTGACGCGGCGATACACCGTCGGCTCGGAGGCGTCGAGGCGGTCTGCCAGCGCCTGGACCGAGACGGGGTCGACGTTCGCCGCCGCGAGGATGCGCCGGACCGCCTCGCTGCCGAGGACCTCGAACACCGTCTCCGGCTCCCACTCCTTGCTCACACCTCTCATCCCGGGAGCCAGACAGTTAAGGGTACCCGAGCGGGGAGGCCGGCTTCGGCACACTTTCACTCCGCCATAGAAACGCCTTTGCCGTCGCGGACCCGCCACTGTGACGTGCCATCCCGAGCCGACAGCGAGCCGACCGTGGCGGTCGCGGAGGTCCTTCCGGAGTTCGCCGACGCCTTCCCCTTCGAGCGGTTCAACGCGATGCAGTCCGAGGCCCTGCCGGCCCTGCTGAACCGCGAGGACAACGTCGTCGTCAGCGCGCCGACTGCCAGCGGCAAGACCGCGCTGGCGGAACTGGCGATCTGCAAGACGCTCGCCGCGGACGGGACCGCTCTCTTTCTCGCCCCGCTTCGCGCGCTCACCAACGAGAAGGAGAGCGAGTGGGAGCGCTTCGAGGACCTGGGCTACTCGGTGTACGTCGTCACCGGCGAGCGGGACCTGAACCCCCGACGCGCCGAGCGGGCCGACATCCTCGTGATGACGCCGGAGAAGGCCGACTCGGCCACGCGCAAGCACGAGACGCGGCGCTACTCGTTCATCACGGACGTGGACTGCTGCGTCATCGACGAGGTCCACCTGCTCGACTCGGACCGCCGGGGCGCGGTGCTGGAAGTCACCGTCTCGCGCCTGCGCCGGCTCTGTGACCCGCGCGTGGTCGCCCTCTCGGCGACGATGCCGAACATCGACGACGTGGCCGACTGGCTGGACGCCCCCGACGAGACCACCTTCGCCTTCGGCGAGGACTACCGGCCCGTGCCGCTGAACGCCGACGTGAAGACCTACTCCCACGGCGAGAACGCCTTCGCCGACAAGTACCGCCGCCTCTACCGGGCGCTCGACCTCGCCGAGCCCCACATCCGCGAGGAGGGCCAGGCGCTCGTGTTCGTCTCCTCGCGCCAGGACACCGTCCAGGCCGCGAAGAAGGCCCGCGACGAGATCACCGAGCGCGACGTGCCGATGGGGGCCCGCGGCGACTACGACTTCCACAACGAGGCCGCCGACCTCTCGAACGACACCCTCCGGCAGTCCGTGCTCGACGGCGTCGGCTTCCACCACGCCGGCCTCGCCCGCGAGGACAAGAACCGGGTCGAGGAGTGGTTCAAGCAGGGGAAGATTCAGCTGCTCTTCTCCACGTCGACGCTGGCGTGGGGCGTGAACCTCCCCGCCCGCTGTGTCGTCATCCGCGACACCAAACTGCACGACCCGCTCGAAGGTGAGGTGGACATGAGCCCGCTCGACGTGCTCCAGATGCTCGGCCGCGCGGGCCGACCCGGCTACGACGACATGGGCTACGCCTGGGTCGTCTGTGACCGCTCGGACGCCGACAAGTACCGCCGCCTGCTCCGGGACGGCAAGGAGATCGAGTCCCGACTGGCGGCCGAACTCGACGCCCACCTCAACGCCGAAATCGCGCTCGGGACCATCGGCGACGTGGACGACGTGATGGACTGGCTCGCGACGACGTTCTACTACGCCCGCTCGCAGTCCGCGCCCGACGAGTACGACGCCGGCAGCGACCTGCGACAGCGGGTCAGCGACACTCTCTCGGCGCTCGTCTCCGAAGGGTTCGTCGAGCAGGACGGCCTCGCCGTCGAGCCGACGCGGCTGGGCCAGCTGGCCTCGAAGTTCTACCTCCGGCTGTCGACAGCCCGGCGCTTCGCCGACCTCGCCGAGCGCTGCGAGCGGGCGGCCGACCCCGACACCGGGGTCACCGTCGACGAGGACGACCTGCTGACCGCGGTGGCCGGCGCGACCGAGTTCGACAGCGTCAGCGCCCGCTCCGACGAGGAGGACGCGGTCCACGCGGTGCTCGGGGGGTCGGCCGCCGACAGTCTCGACGCCGGCCAGCGGAAGGTGCTCGCCATCCTCCGGTCGGGGATGACCGGGACGACGCCCACCGAACTCAAGAGCGACGCGTGGGTTATCCGCCAGAACGCGCTCCGCCTGCTCGCCGCGCTTCGGGAGTTCCTCGACACGCTCGGGCCGGCCCGCTACGCGAACCTGGCCTGCCGGGTGGAGGCCCGCGTCGAACACGGTATCAGCGCCGACGCGGTCGGGCTGACCGCCATCGACGGCGTGGGGAGCGGGCGCGCGGGTAAACTCGCCGCCGCGGGCCTGTCCTCGCCCGCCGACGTGGTCGACGCCGGCCACGACGCGCTCGTCCGCGCCGGGCTCTCAGAGGGCGTCGCAGAGCAGGTACTCGCCAACGCCCGGGACCTCCCGGTCATCTCCGTCGATTGGGGCGCGTTCCCCGACAGCATCGCCCCCGGCGAGAACGAGATGCGGGAGGTCACGGTCGGAAACGCCGGCGGCGGCGCTCGTGCGGGCCTGCGCGTCACCGTCAACGGCCGGGAGATGACCGCCAAGCCGTCGTATCTCGGCGAGGCCACGCTCCCGGTCGCCGTCTTCGGCGCGGACGCGGACGAACTCACGTTCACCGTCGAGATCGCGTTCCCGGCGCTCCCGTTGCCGCCGATCACCGAGACGCGGTCCGTGACGGTCCGGTAAGGCTTCCGATTATGACGAACTCGAAACGCGCTCAGACGGCGTTTTAAAATTTACAAAAGCTTCTCGAAGCGTCTCAGACGTAGAGTATACACTCCCTGAAAGGTGGTGAAATCCGCTGAAGGATGCGGAAACGAGCGAACTCACGGCAAGGGTCTGCCGTTTATATTGTGGGACAGGTCCATACGAAGAAGTGAGGAAGCTCACAATGTCCAGTGCATCGCCCTTCCGCTCCCCGACGGAAGCCGCCCCACGCAAAACCGACCTCCAGTCCCTCGCGATCCGTCCCCTGCGCTTCGTCGCGTTCTGGCTCGCGATACTCGCGCCGCTGGCGTATCCCCCGCTCCTGCTGGGCGGACTGGACAGTCAGACCTTCCTCGTCTTCGTGGGTGTCGTCGCCCTCAACGTCTTCGGCCTGCTGGCGGGCCGAGGCTACGGCGACCGGGCCTGACCCGGCCGGTCGCTCTCTATTCTGGCATTCCTGACCCGTCGCCGAGCAACAGCGCCCTGAGGTCCGCGCTCCCCGACGCGACGTGATCGACCATCGAGAGGTCCGTCTCGTCGCCGTCGCCGCGGAAGCCGATGGTCGTCATTCCGGCGGCGACGGCCGCGCGCGCCCCCATCGTCGAGTCCTCGACGGCCCAGCACGCTTCGGGTGCGAGTCCCAACTCCGCCGCACCGCGCTCGTAGATGTCGGGTTCGGGCTTGCCGGGGCCGTCGACGTCTTCGGCGCTGACCGCCGCGTCGAACTTCGAGAGGATGTCGAAGCGCTCGTCGACCACGTCGATCCAGGCCCACGGGGCCGACGTGGTGAGCGCCAGCGCGACGCCGGCCGCCCGGAGGTCGGCGAGCAGGTCGTGTGCGCCGGCAAGCAGCGTCGCGTGCTCGCCGTAGATGCGCTCGCCGTGTTTCTCGAACAGCGCCTCGAACTCCTCGCGGCTGATTTCGAGGTCGTACTCGGCGGCGAGGTCGGGGTACACCTCGGTGTAGTCGCGGCCGGTAATCGCCGCGACGGGGATGTCGTCGTTCGGCGCGGCCGTCGGGAGGATTTCCTCTCGCTGGGCGCGGACCCAGTGGTCTTCGGACTGGACGAGCACGCCGTCCATGTCGAAGCAGACGCCGGCGGGGATGTCGCTCATTGCCACTCAATCGAGCGCCGACGGCTTTGGCTGTTGCGACTTCTGGAACTCGCGTCTCGGGTGGCGGTCAGAGCGGGAGCTTGTTCTGATACGTTCGGCGTGCGCCGAGAACATCGGTAAGCCAACGGCTGCCCTACTGTGAACCGTAGTGAGCAACGACTTCAGCGACATCACGGGACTCCCGGACGACATCGGCGTCGGGGACGACCTCGCTCGGGCACAGCAGCGCGTCTCGATCCGCGTCGAGTCTCGCCGGTACGACAAGCCGGTGACCGTCGTCTCGGGGTTCGAGGACGCATCGACGGACCTCGAGGCCCTCGCCTCGACGCTCAAGCGCCGCCTCGCGGTCGGCGGCACTGTCAGCGACGGCCGCATCGAACTGCAGGGCGACCACGGGGCGCGGCTCCGTGCGGCGCTCGAAGACGAAGGATTCGCCGTCGACGCCTGATCCCTGCGGACGGAGCCGGCCCCGTTCAGCGCCCCGGCTCCTCGCGTCGTATCGCAGTCGGCTGAAAATCCGCGTCGCGTACTGCTGCAAAGCGGCGTCGCGTTTTGTTCGGCTGTGCCATTCCCGCCGGCGAGCGGCGGGTCCGCCGCGATGGGACGTGGCCGCTCAGTCGTCGCCGGTGACCGGTCCGTCGGTGTCCGCGTCCAGCGACTCCCGCCCGCTCGTGTCGTCGCTGACCTCGAACTCGTCGACCAGTTCCTCCAGGTCGTCTGCGAGGCCGGCGACCGACCGGACGTTCTCGGAGACGCTGGTGAGCGAACTGGACTGCTCCTCGGAGGCGGCCGAGACGTTGCTCGCCTCCGCCGCGGTCTCCTCGCTGACGCTGCTGACCTCGTCGACCATCGCCACGACCTCCTCGGTGGTGGCGGCCTGCTCGTCCGTGGCGTCGCTGATCTCCGTGACGCCGCTCTCGGCATCGTCGACGACTTCTTCGATCTCCTCGAACATCTCGATTGCGCCCTCGGTGGTCCTGACGCCCTCCTCGACCTGGTCGCGCATCTCCTCGATGTCCTCGACGGTCTCGCCGGTCGACGACTGGATCTCGCTGATGAGCGACTCGACTTCCTCGGTCGCCTGGCCGGCTTCCGTCGCGAGCGACTTGATCTCGTCGGCGACGACGGCGAACCCTTCGCCCGCTTCGCCCGCGCGAGCGGCCTCGATGGAGGCGTTGAGCGCGAGCATGTTCGTCTGCTCGGCGATGTCGGTGATCATCGAGACGATCTCGCTGATCTCGTCCATCTCCGACTCCAGCGCGGCGACCTGATCGACCGCCTCGTCGGCGCCGTCTTCGATCTCTCGAATCTCCGCCGACGCTTCGGCGGCCCGTTCGCTGCCTTCCTGGGCTCGTTCGGCCGCTTCCTGGGCCGTTCCGGCCACGTCGACCGACGACGAGGCGATCTCCTCGATGGTCGCGGACATGTCGTTCATCTCGCTGACGACCTCCTGGAGGTTCCCGGACTGGGTGTCGGCCCCACTGGAGATCTCCTGGACCGACTCGGCGACCTCCTGGCTCGCTTTCTCGATCTCGGACGTGCTCGCGGCGACCTCCTGGCTCGCCTCGCTCACGTCCTGGGCGATCGACTGGACTCTGGCGATGCTCTCGTCGACCGCGTCGAGGCCCTCGTCGATGTTTTCGAGGACCTCGCCGTATGCGCCGGGGAGGTCGGTGTCGAGCTCCTGGTCCAGATGGCCCTCGCGCAGGTCCGCACTCACGGCCTCGAGCTGGTCGAAGCTCTCCGAGAGCTGCGTGAGCCCGGAGTCGAGTTCACGCATGACGGTCCCGTAGTCGCCGGGGAGGTCGGTGTCGAGGTCCTGTTCGAGCTCCCCGGAACGGACGTTCTGGCTCGCCCGACTGATCTCGTCGAAGCTCGCACCGAGCTGGGTCATCCCGTCTTCGAGCCCCTCCATGATCTCACCGAACTTTCCGGGCAGGTCAGTTTCGACCTCCTCGTCGAGGTGCCCCTCACCGAGCGCGTCGCTCACGGACTCGATCTGCTCGACCTGTCGGTTCAGGTTCGTCTGCATGTCCTCGAAGGCGTCCACCATCTCGCCGATCTCGTCGTCGCCGGTCGAGATGTCGTCCGTCTCGTCGAAGCGGCCCTGCGACAGCGCCATCGCGCGGTCGCGGACCTGCACGATCGGCTTCGAGAAGTACCTGGCGGCGGCGTAGCCGGTCACCGCGACCGCGACGGCCGCGAGGCCGGACAGGGCGATGACGAGGTTCCGCGCCGACGCGGCCGTGGACTGTAGCGCCGCCCCGAGCGCGGCAATCGGTTCGTTGATGTCCTCTTCGGGGACCGTCGCGACGAGCGTGAACTGCCTGTCACCGAACTGGAGCGGGGCGAAGCCGACGTAGCGCGTCTCGTTGTCCTCGCCCTCGACGGCCTTCGTGTGCGTCGTCATCCCCGACTCGCCGGCGAGCATCTGGCTCTGGGCGATCGTCCCGAGTTCCGCACCGTACTCACCGTCGGCGACGTTCGTCCGCTGGTCGATCATCTGCTGATCCGGGTGGCTGACGATCTCGCCCTCGTCGTTCAGGATGTAGAGGTAGCCGGTCTCGCCGACCGTGACGCGGTTCGTGGTCTGGGTGACGATCGAGTAGTTGAACTGCGCGGCGACGACGCCCCGGAAGGCTCCCCTGCTGTCGTACACCGGCGTCGAGACGTACAGCTGCTCGTGCCCGTCGCTCGTCTCGATTTCGTCGAAGTAGGCCTCTCCCCGGGTCCCGGACTCGGCCATGGTGAACCAGCTCTCGTCGGCGTAGGACACCGAACTGTCCGCGCCGGTGGTCACGTCCCGCCCCGACCGGTCGGCGTGCAGGATCTCGTTGCCATCCGGTCCCGCAAACGTGATGTGCTCGTACGCCAGGTGCTCCTCGTCTCCGACGGTGACCGTCCGCGTCAGGAGGTACCGCTGGAAGGAGTCTTCCATCTCGCTCTCGGCGTCTTCGACGGCGGTCTGCTGAAGTTCGTAGTAGTAGACGCTCGGTGCGATGACCCAGTCGAAGGGCTCGTAGTAGGTGTAGGCGATGAATTTCGTCATCTCGGGGTTGCCCTCCTGGGTCGTGTCCTCCCACTCGTACTCGGCGATGCCCCACTTCTCGCCGTCGCGGATCGTCTGATTGGACTCGACCTCGGACTCGATGTCCTCGAAGACGACCAGCGTCCCGCCGCTGTCCTCGACGAGGTTGTGGCCGTCGTCGAGGCTGTGGTGGACGACGACGTTGGAGTCGCTGTCGGTGATGTACGCGTACCCGGTGTCGCCCATGTAGCCGGGCTGGAACGAGTCGTACATGGTGCCGTCAGTGCGCGTCCGGTCGCCCGCCGTGCCGCTGATCATCGCCTCGACCTCGGACTCGACCTGTCGCTGCTCCGCGGGAGAGAGATCTTCCCACTCTCGCCCGTCGTACTCTTTCTCCAGAACCATCTGCATCGCGTTGTCGATGCCGGAGCGCATCTGGAGCGACGTATAGCCCAGTTGGCGCTGACTCGATTGCTGCACCAGTTCCATCTCGCCGTCTCTTGCGGACAGGTAGTTCTCCATCGTCGAGGAGTCCGCGAGCGAGCGCACGTCGACCTCGCGCTGGTTGACCTGGTTCTGGATCCCCTCCTGTCGCGCCTCGACGCTGTTGTTCAACTGGTCGGTCATCGATCCGCGCAGGTACTCGCCGCTCTGGACCTGCGCGTTCTGGTTCAGCTCTCCCATGCTGTTGACCGAGAGCAGTCCGACGCCGGCCAACGGCACCAGCGAAATTGTTAGAAGTAAGACTATTAGTTTGCCCTGAATATTCATATCAACGCTCGTCTAATCGCTCCCTTAAGGGTTGTCGCCGCATTCTTAGCTACGATAATTGGCGGCTGAATTCAGGCCCGAACGCGTCTGTAACGTGCTCACGGACTGTGATGGCCATTCCCGTGGTGTCCGGTATCACCTGTCGGGAAGCTGTGGATCCCGATTCCCGTGGCTCACGTCCGTGGGTACCTTCAAATACCAGCGCGGGACCAGGCCGCTCCATGCACGATGGACTCCGCGTGATGGCCGGCGAGTGTACGACTGTCTTCGAGGGCTCCCGCGAGCGCGAGCAGCGCGGGAACGTACTCGTGATACTCAAGCCCGACAACACCGTGCTCGTCCACGACGCTGAGGGGTACCAGCCGGTCGCGTGGCTCACGCGCGCCGAGAGTGTCGTCGTCGACGACGGCACGGTGACGGCCCGCGACGGCGACGAACTGCTCCGCGTGGTCGCCCACGACGAACACGGGAGCGCCCGCTATCCCACGTCGAGCGCGGGTGTCCCGGTGGCAGACTGCCCCGACTGTCCCGGTACGCTGGTGCGTGCCCGAAGCACCGTCGACTGTACCGCCTGCGACGCGTCCTACGGGATCCCGACCGATGCCGAGGTCACCGCCGGTCGCTGTTCGGACTGCAGGCTGCCCACGTTTCGGGTGGAACGCGGCCGGCCCTTCGAGTGCTGTCTGGATCGGGCCTGCGAGTCGATGGACGACGCCGTCGCCGACGCCTTCGACCGGGAGTGGGGCTGTCCGCACTGCGACGGCGACCTGCTGATCCTCCGGCGGGGCGGCCTGCTCGCCGGCTGTGAGCGCTACCCGGACTGCGACACTGGATTCGCGATGCCCGCCGGCGTCGTCGTCGGCGAGTGCGCGTGCGGCCTGCCGCTGTTCGAGACGGCCGGCGGTCGCCGGTGTCTGGACAGCACCTGCGCGGCGTCGGAGTGACCGCGGCCCGCGGGCCGACCCGCAGGGGCTTTGTCTCCGCGGGAGCCACGTCCGGACATGGAACTGACGCTCGACGGCGACGTCGTCCGGGCCGGCGGGGAGGCCCGCGAGCGATTCTACGATTCGCGCGGGTACGGCCGGGCTCGCAACGGCGACCTCGACCTGGCCCCCGTGGAGGCCGCACACCTGCTCTCCCGCGGCGACATCGAGCGGATCGACGGGATGGACTTCCGCGCCTTCCTCACCTCCGCGGCCGTCTCCGAGGTCGCCTTCCTCGTCTACAAGGACCTGCGGGACCGCGGCTTCTACCTCTCGCCGGCCCGCGAGGGCTGGGTCGACGACCCGACGGGCGCGGACTTCGTCGTCTACCCGCGCGGGAAGGGCCCGTGGGACGGCGCTGTCGCCTACCGCGTCCGTGTCGTCGGCGAGCGCGACACCGTCGACGCCGGGGCCCTCGGCGAGTGCGTCCTCGCCGTCGTCGACGAGGAGAGCGAGGTGACGTACCTCGAGACCGACCGGCCCGACATCGGCGGGACCAGCGATGCCGTCATCCCGGCCACCGAGGGCGACCTGCTCGCCGAGCGGGTGCTGTGCTGGGACCCGCCGGCGGCCCTGTACGAGTCTGCGTTCTACGGCCAGCGCCTCGACGACGACGGCGCGGTCCAGCTCTCGCTCGTGGAGGCCGCCTACCTCGCCCGGGAGGGCCTGCTGTCGGTCGACGGCGGGGCCGAGCGCGTCGTCGAGCGTGGTCGCGCGGTCGAAGGCGAGCGCTTCGACCGCCGGCTCGCGGTGTACGCGACGCTCCGGGACCGCGGTGTCGCACCCAAGACCGGCTTCAAGTTCGGGGCCGATTTCCGGACCTACGCCGACGTGACGAGCGCCGACGACCTCGGCCACTCGGAACTGCTCGTGCGCGTCCTGCCGGCCGACCACGCCTTCGCGCCCCGCGACCTCGCGCTGGACGTTCGGCTGGCCCACGGCGTTCGAAAGCGGATGGCGTTCGCGCTCGTCGACGAGGCGGGCGACATCGACTGGATCGCCGTCGAGCGGCTGACGCCCTGAACGGGTCCCCGGACGGCGCTCGGAAACGAACCCTTTTTGCGCCGACCGGGACCAAGACCCCTGTAACGCGGCTCACCGCGAGCCCGGTGTACCCATGACGACGGACGACTCCCACCACGACGACGCATCGCCCGACGAGGACTGCCGCCAGTCGGGCGCACAGTGGCGGGAGTCCGACTCGCCCCTGCGCGCCGACGGCGGCACCGAGGCCGAGGGGGCCGACGAGGCCACGCTCGACCCGTGGGGCTCCTCGACCATCGCCGACTACCGCAAGCTGTTCGAGCAGTTCGGCATCGAGGAGTTCGACGACCTGCTCCCGGAAGTCCCGAACCCCCACTACCTGATGCGCCGCGGCGTCATCTTCGGCCACCGCGACTACCGGCCGGTCGCCGACGCGATGCGCACCGGCGACGACTTCGCGGCGCTGTCGGGGTTCATGCCGACCGGCGACCCCCACATCGGCCACAAGCTCGTCTTCGACGAGATCATCTGGCACCAGCAGCAGGGCGGCGACGCCTACGCGCTCATCGCCGACCTGGAGGCCCACAGCGCCCGCGGGCTCACGTGGGACGAGATCGACGAGCACGCGACGAACTACGTCCTCTCGCTGCTCGCGCTCGGCTTCGACCCCGAGGACGGCACGCTCTATCGCCAGTCCGACAACCGCGAGGTGCAGGACCTCGCGTTCGAACTCGGGGCCGAGGCGAACTTCTCGGAGCTACAGGCCATCTACGACTTCGACGGCGAGACGGACGTCTCGCACATGCAGTCGGTCGTCACGCAGATGGCCGACATCCTCTACCCGCAACTGGACGAGCCCAAGCCGACGGTCATCCCCGTCGGCCCGGACCAGGACCCGCACATGCGTCTCGCGCGGGACCTCGCGGCGCGGATGCGCTACTTCGGCGTGACCGAGGCGTTCGCCAGCTTCGAGGCCGACGCGGCCGAGCGGACGCTCCTGCGACAGGCCTACGACGCCCGTGAAGAGTACGCCGAGGAGCCCGACCGGCCCCGCTGTGGCGAGGCGGCCGACTGGCTCCGCGAGAACAGACAGGCCCCCGGCGACGCGCTGGTGTCCGTCACCGCGAAACTGGACGAGGCCGGCAAGGAACCGCTCCGTCCGCGCATCCGCTTCCTCGACCGCAACGCCACCGACGGGGCCTTCGAGGCACTGATCGAGGCCATCGACGGCGAGAAGCGGGTGTACGACGAGCACATCGACACGTTCGACCTGGACCACGCCGAGGCGGAGGAACTGGCCCGCGAGGTCGAACTCGACACCGGCGGGTACGGCTTCCTCCCGCCGTCGTCGATTTACCACCGGTTCATGACCGGCCTCACCGGCGGAAAGATGTCCTCCTCGATTCCGGCTTCGCACATCTCGCTGCTCGACGACCCCGCCGAGGGCTACGACAAGGTGAAGTCCGCGACGACCGGCGGCCGGACGACCGCCGAGGAACAGCGCGAGAAGGGCGGGAAGGCCGACGAGTGCCCGGTGTACGAGCTGTACGCCTACCTGCTGTCGGGCGACGACGACGAGTTCGCCACGGAGGTCTACGAGGAGTGCGTCGGCGGCGAGCGCCTCTGTGGTGGCTGCAAGGAGCAGGCCGCCGAACTGATAGAAGACTTCCTCGAAGACCACCAGGAGAAACGCGAGGAGTGGGCCGACAAACTGGACGACCTGGACATCGACCTCGACTCCGACCGCAAGCGCTCGGGCGCGGACTGAGCGGGCGGTCGCGCTTCGTTCGTTTCTGTTGAGACGGCTACACGCGCAACGCTTTTGGTCGGCAGTCACAATCGCTGAGACATGGCACCCGAATCCCACCGTGCCGGCGTCGCGCGCCAGCCACCAGTCCGCTCGGGGTTCGGCTTCTTCTTCGCCGCCTGATCGTGCGTGGACTCCGACGGCGTCGAGAGGCGCTGTCGGACGAAACCGCGAGCGGGAAGTGAGAACCGTTAACTGAGCGACCCGCGCTATTCCGACAACGACCGAGACCCTCGTATGAAACGACCACAGGCACAGGTGGCCGTCCTGCAGGCCGCCGACGCACAGGAGGACAGACGAATCGACGAGGTGGCCGAGGAGGCCGACCTCAAACCGGAGGCGGCGACGCGCGCCGCGTTCGAACTCGAAGCAGACGGCCTCGTCGCCGTCGCCGAGGAGACCGTTTCGCACTACGAACTGACCGAGGAGGGCGAGCGCTACGTCCGCGAGAGCCTGCCCGAACAGGACCTCTACGCGGCGGCGGTCGACGCCGGCGCGGACGAGGGGCCCGTCCAGATGGGGCAGGTCATCGGCGCATCGGGCCTCGAAGGCGGCGCGGTCGACATCGCGCTGTCGAACTACGCACGCAAGGCCTACGGCGAGATCGACAGCGGCGAGATCACGGCCAACCCCGACGCCGACCCCGGCGCGGACCCCGAGATGCTCGCGCTGGAGGCCGTCGCCGACGGGCGCGTCGACGACGCCGACGCGGACGCCCTCGACCAGCTGGAACGGCGCGGCCTCGTCGACGTGCGCGAGGAGACCGTCCGCTCCGTGCGGCTGACCGACGACGGCGTCACCGCCCTGATGGAGGGCGTCGAGGCCGCCGAGACCGTCGACCAGTTGACGCCCGAACTGCTCACCAGCGGCGAGTGGGAGGACGTGGCGTTTACCGAGTACAACGTCGAGGCCGACGCCGAGGACGTGCGCCACGGCAAGGAGCACATCCTCCGCCAGACCGCCAACCGCGTGAAGGACACGCTCGTCGGGATGGGCTTTCAGGAGATGGAGGGGCCCCACGCCGACGCACAGTTCTGGATCAACGACTGCCTGTTCATGCCCCAGGACCACCCGGCTCGGACTCACTGGGACCAGTTCGCGCTGGAGCGACCCGACGAGATCCGCGACCTGCCCGACGACCTCGTCGAGCGGGTCCGGTCCGCTCACAGGGAGGGCGTCGGCCCCGACGGCGAGGGCTATCACTCGCCGTGGACCGAGGACGTGGCCCGCGGGATGGACCTCCGGGGGCACACCACGTCGCTGTCGATGCGCTACCTCTCGGGCCACCAGGTCGGCGACCTCGAACCGCCACAGCGCTACTTCAGCGTCGAGAAGGTGTACCGCAACGACACCCTCGACCCGACGCACCTGCTGGAGTTCTTCCAGATCGAGGGGTGGGTGATGGCCGAGGACCTCTCCGTTCGCGACCTGATGGGGACGTTCACGGAGTTCTACGAGCAGTTCGGCATCACCGACATCGAGTTCAAGCCTCACTACAACCCCTACACCGAGCCGAGCTTCGAACTGTTCGGGACCCATCCCGAGACTGGCGAGATCGTCGAAGTCGGGAACTCGGGTATCTTCCGCGACGAGGTGCTCACGCCGCTCGGCGTCGACTGCGACGTGATGGCGTGGGGACTGTCCTTAGAGCGCCTCCTGATGCTCATGTACGGCTTCGAGGACATCCGCGACGTGCACGGGACGCTGTGTGACCTTGAACTGCTGCGAGAGACGGAGGTGATGCACTGATGCCAGTCGTCGACGTCGACCCCGAGGAGCTTCGCTACCTGACCGGCCACGACGAGAAGGACGACGAGGAACTGAAATCCGACCTGTTCGACCTCGGACTGGAGTTCGAGGGTCGGACCGAGGACGACGAGTTCCAACTCGAGTTCGCGCCGGACCGCCTCGACCGCCTCTCCGTGGAGGGCGTCGCCCGCTCGTTGCGCTACCACTACGGCGACGACCGCGGCGTGTACATCCCGAGCACGAACAGCGCCGACTGGACCATCGAAGTCGAGGACCAGCCCGAGGAGCGCCCGTACGTCACCGGAGCCGTCGTCCGCGGCCTCGACATGAGCGAGGAAGCCCTGGAGTCCCTGATTCAACTGCAGGAGAAACTCCACGCGACGATGGGCCGCAAGCGCGCGAAGGGGGCCATCGGCGTCCACGACCTGACGATGCTCAAGGGGGCGGCCGCGACCGACGGTGAGGGCAAGTCCATCACCTACACCAGCGCCGACCCCGACGAGGCGACGTTCGTGCCGCTCGACGCCGACGCCGAGATGACGCCCAGCGAGGTCGTCACGTCCCACGAGACCGGCCAGACCTACGGCGACCTCGTCGCCGACTTCGACCGCGTCCCGGCGATCTACGACGCCATCGGCCTGTTCTCGTTCCCGCCGGTCATCAACGGCCGCCGGACCGAGGTCAGCGAGGACTCCCGGGACCTGTTCATCGAGATGACCGGGACCGACCAGTGGACCATCGACCGGATGTGCGCCATCGTCTGCTACGCGCTGGAGGCCCGCGGCGGCCGCGTCGAGCGCGTCGCAGTCGAGTACGCCGACGACGCGCCCGGCGAGTACGCCGGCCGGACGCTGGAGCGCCCCGACTTCGCCGTGCGCACGAAGACGGTCACGCACGACCGCATCGAGTCCATCCTCGGCGTCTCGCTGGACGAGCGCGAGGTCGTCGACTACGCCGAGCGCGCGGGCCTCGACGCCACGCCGACCGAGGGCGACGACGCGGCCTACGAGGTGGAGATCCCGCCGTACCGCGTCGACGTCATCCACCCGCTCGACCTCATCGACGACATCGGCCGGGCGCTCGGGTTCAACAGCCTCGAACCGGTCTACCCCGACGTGTCGACGGTCGGGGGCCGCCACGACCGCTCTCGGTTGGAGGACGCCGCCCGCGACGCGCTGGTCGGACTCGGCTTCGAGGACCTGCTGAACTTCCACATGATCAACGAGACCGAGAACTTCGAGCGGATGAATCTCCCGGTGCCGGATGCCGGTGACGGGAGCGGCGGGGACGCCGTCGGTCTGGCCGATCCGGTCACCATCCAGGAGCCCTACAGCGAGGACTACACCATCCTCCGGACGTGGGCGCTCCCCTCGATCATGATGGTCCTAGAGAACAACACCCACCGGAGCTACCCGCAGGACCTCGCGGAGATCGGACTCGCCGCCGGCCTCGACGAGTCTGAGAACACCGGCGTCGCCGAACACCGGACCGTCGCCGGCGCGCTCGCCCGCACGGACGCCTCCTACGAGGACGCGAAGGCCCGCCTGCAGGCGCTCGCCGACGCCTTCGACAAGGACCTCTCGACGCCGCCGACCACCCACCCGTCGTTCATCGACGGCCGCGCGGCCGAGGTCGTCCTCGACGGCGAATCGGTCGGCGTCGTCGGCGAAATTCACCCGAAGGTGCTCGTCGAACACGACCTGGAACTGCCGGTGGCGGCGTTCGAACTGCGACTGGACGGACTGTCGTAGCGCCGACTGCGAGCGGCGCGAGCAGTCGGTTTTTCGCCCACGTTTTTCGGCGAGCGGTACCGCAGCGAACGGAGTGAGCGAGGGTACCCGACGCCGAAAAAGGTGGTTGCAACACGACCTGGAACTGCCGGTGGCGGCGTTCGAACTACGGCTGGACAGACTGGCGTAGCGTCGACTGCGAGCGGCGCGAGCAGTCGGTTTTTCGCGAGTTCTCACTTCTCGCTCGGATACACGTACTCCACGTCGTCGGGCTTCGCCGTATCGTCCTCGTCGACTTCGACGACGATGGTCGAGGAGAGCCTGTTGAACAGTCGCAGCCCCTCCTCCTCGTAGGCGAGCCAGCCGATGAGACAGTCGAGCGGGAGCAGGAACGCCTTTCCGAAGCTCTCGACGGCGGCGGTTCCGTAGTCGATCGGGTCGCCGCGTTCGTCTCTGACGGCGATGTCCATGACCATCTTGCCGGCCGACTGGCCCTGCCGGCCTTCGAGGACCGTCCAGTACGCGAACAGTGCGAGGCCGTTGAGTCCGGCGAACGGCGTCGTCACGGAGAGGCTGCCGGTCACGAGCGAGAAGACGCCGGCGACCTCCCCCAGCCCGGAGAGGACTGCGCCGACGAGGAGCACGTCGACGAGCCACGCCAGAAAGCGGTCGTCCCAGGAGGCGATGTGGATGGTGCGGGGGCGTGCCATGCTTGGGGTTCGGCGGCCCCGAACTTCAGGATTCGCCGGCTAGAGGTCCGCGCCGACGGCGTCTTCGACGCTGTCGAAGCCGTCCTCTGCGAGCAGTTCGAGCAGTCCCTCGTTTATCTCGCGGGCGATGGACGGGCCGCGGTAGACCAGCCCGGTGTACAGCTGGACGAGCGACGCGCCGGCACGGATCTTTCGGTAGGCCCCTTCGGGCGTCGAGACGCCGCCGACGCCGACGACGGGCACGTCGACGCGCTCGGCGACGAAGCGGACCATCTCCGTGGCCGCGTTCTCGATGGGCTTGCCCGAGAGCCCGCCCTGTTCGACCGCGTTGGGCGAGCGCAGGCTGGCCGGCCGCTCCGTCGAGGTGTTCGTCGCGACGACGCCGTCGAGACCGAGTTCGGTGACGAGGTCCAGCGTGTCCTCGACGGCCGGTTCCGGGAGGTCCGGCGAGAGCTTCACGAGCAGCGGTCCAGCGCCCGCGTCCTGGAGTTCGGTGAGGATGGCCTCCATGGCCTCGCGGTTCTGTAGCTCTTCGAACCCCTGTGAGTTCGGACAGGAGACGTTGACGACGAAGAAGTCGCCGCCGGCCGCGACCCGCTCGTAGGTGTAGCGGTAGTCCGCGGGAGCCTCAGCCGTCCCGACGTGCTCCGACTTCGCGATGTTGACGCCCAGCGGGAACGGTGCGTCGGTGTTTTTCAGTCGCTCGCCGACCACGTCGGCCCCGTCGTTGTTCAGCCCCATCCGGTTGATGATCGCCTCGTCTTCTCGGAGCCGGAACATCCGCGGTCTGGCGTTCCCGGCCTGTGGCTCGGCGGTGACGCCGCCGACCTCGGCGAAGCCGAATCCCAGGGACCCGAGCACGGACGGGACGGTGGCGTTCTTGTCGAACCCGGCCGCGACCCCGACTGGGTTGTCGAAGGACTGGCCGAAGGCCTCGACGTTCAGGCGGTCGTCGTCGACCGTGTATCGGGCGGCCATCGCGTCGGCCACGGGCGTCCCGTCGGCCAGTTCCAGGAGCCGATGGACGCTTCGGTTCGCCGTCTCCGCCGGGAGTGAGAACAGGACCGGTTTGGCGATGTCGTAGAGTCTCATTGCTGGATATCGTCACCGAACAGAACGCCGCGGATGGAGCATCGCTGTCGGCCGATTCGGGTTCGCCGGCCGGCGATACAGCTGTCTCACCGACGATGGTGCGTTAGAAGTCGTGTTCGACCTCTTCGGGGTCTGCCTTCTGGATGATAATCTTGTTGTCGCGTACGCGAACGAACACCTCGTCGCCGATCTCCATGCCGGCGACGGCCAGCTCGTCTTCGTGAAGGTTGATGTGTACGTTGTGGTACTCGCCGTCCTCATCTTTGGCGCCACTCGGGCTGAGCTTCTTCTTTCGCACCATCGCGGTATCCTACTCCGCACTTCACTGCAGGATACACTTAAGTCTACCGTGCCGACCGTCGCGGGACTGCGGCGGGGCGGGCGCGCGTGACGCTCTCGTCGCGGTCGCTTCGCCGTATATCGGCCCGAACGGCAGGTCTCACGGAGCCGAATCGGTGGGTACTTATAAATGCACCCCCCGAAGGCGGCCGAATTGGGGGGTATATTTATGGTCTGCCATGTGCTGGATTGGCATGGAGCGGTTCAATCATGGCACCCGACAGTGACAAGCGCAACTTCGCACTGCGCGAAGACGGTGACGAATCGAGCGTCTTCTCGGGCGGGACTCCGCGGCAGGCCGCGCTGAAAGCAGCGCGTCGCCTCGACCCGGCGGATGGAGAGGACGAGGCCGACCCCCAGGAGATACGTCTCAGAGAAAAGGGGACTCACAAGGTCCACATCTACGAGGCGTGGGCCTGGATCGAGGAGGCACCCGACGACAAACCCGACTGGATGCCCGGTGACATCACGAAGGGGAACGTCTCGAAACAGGGCGTCGAGCACCTCGACGAGATCTAATCGCGGTTCCGACTTTCGGTCAGAGCTAATTTTCTCGCTGATTACGCACGCGTGCGCGCGAAACGACGTAGATACGACGGTCGATCCTGGAGAGTTCGACCACCAGTTGCCCCTGTTATCCATCCCGTGTGGGGCACTCACTCCCGTGTAATCTCCTGTCGTAGCGGGTTCCCTTCGACGGGGTTAAGTATGGCACTCCCATCGGAATGTAATGCGAAGGCGGCGCGGGGCGACGCCCCCTGCCGAACGATAATCCATTCGACGCCCTTAAGTGGAACAGGGCATTCGGATGGGACGCAAAGGAGGTTCACGTCGGGCGGTTTCGACGTGACCCCGATCCGACGCCCTTAAGTGGAACAGGGCACTCGGGTTGAATGCGAACGACGTTCGGTCGGGACATCGAAACCCGGCCGCCACGGACCGAGGCGAACGGGAGTTCGCCGATGGAACTCGAAGCCTTTATGAGGGTTTCGAGACAACATACAGGTCCGAAGAAATGAGGATTCCACCCCTGCGGTCCGCCGTCAAGATGGGATCTGATGTTAGCCCTGATAGTTCGGTGACACCCGGTCGATGGGTGTCCTCGAACACCCTTCGATAGCGACCACACCCACATCGGGTGTGATCCCGCCTAACCCTCCCGGCCTCGAGCTGGGAGACATTCCGGTTGATCCTGCCGGAGGCCATTGCTATCGGAGTCCGATTTAGCCATGCTAGTCGCACGAGTTCATACTCGTGGCATATAGCTCAGTAACACGTGGCCAAACTACCCTACAGACCGCAATAACCTCGGGAAACTGAGGCTAATAGCGGATACAACTCTCAGACTGGAGTGTCGAGAGCTGGAAACGTTCCGGCGCTGTAGGATGTGGCTGCGGCCGATTAGGTAGATGGTGGGGTAACGGCCCACCATGCCGATAATCGGTACAGGTTGTGAGAGCAAGAGCCTGGAGACGGTATCTGAGACAAGATACCGGGCCCTACGGGGCGCAGCAGGCGCGAAACCTTTACACTGCACGACAGTGCGATAGGGGGACTCCGAGTGCGAGGGCATATAGCCCTCGCTTTTCTGCACCGTAAGGTGGTGCAGGAACAAGGACTGGGCAAGACCGGTGCCAGCCGCCGCGGTAATACCGGCAGTCCAAGTGATGGCCGATATTATTGGGCCTAAAGCGTCCGTAGCCGGCCGGACAAGTCCGTTGGGAAATCGACCAGCTCAACTGGTCGGCGTCCAGCGGAAACTGTCCGGCTTGGGGCCGGAAGACTTGAGGGGTACGTCCGGGGTAGGAGTGAAATCCTGTAATCCTGGACGGACCACCAATGGCGAAAGCACCTCAAGAAGACGGACCCGACGGTGAGGGACGAAAGCTAGGGTCTCGAACCGGATTAGATACCCGGGTAGTCCTAGCTGTAAACGATGCTCGCTAGGTGTGCCGCAGGCTACGAGCCTGCGCTGCGCCGTAGGGAAGCCGAGAAGCGAGCCGCCTGGGAAGTACGTCTGCAAGGATGAAACTTAAAGGAATTGGCGGGGGAGCACCACAACCGGAGGAGCCTGCGGTTTAATTGGACTCAACGCCGGACATCTCACCGGTCCCGACAGTAGTAATGACGGTCAGGTTGACGACTTTACCCGACGCTACTGAGAGGAGGTGCATGGCCGCCGTCAGCTCGTACCGTGAGGCGTCCTGTTAAGTCAGGCAACGAGCGAGACCCGCATCCGTAGTTGCCAGCAATACCCACGTGGTAGTTGGGTACACTACGGAGACTGCCGCTGCTAAAGCGGAGGAAGGAACGGGCAACGGTAGGTCAGTATGCCCCGAATGGACCGGGCAACACGCGGGCTACAATGGCTCTGACAAAGGGATGCGACGCCGAGAGGCGAAGCTAATCTCGAAACGGAGTCGTAGTTCGGATTGCGGGCTGAAACTCGCCCGCATGAAGCTGGATTCGGTAGTAATCGCGTGTCAGAAGCGCGCGGTGAATTCGTCCCTGCTCCTTGCACACACCGCCCGTCAAAGCACCCGAGTGAGGTCCGGATGAGGCCAGCATGCGCTGGTCGAATCTGGGCTTCGCAAGGGGGCTTAAGTCGTAACAAGGTAGCCGTAGAGGAATCTGTGGCTGGATCACCTCCTACTGATCGGGATTGGGGCTCTGCCCCAACCCACCTTACATCGGTGTTCGAGAACACCCGTCGACCGGGCACCTAAGAACTATCAGGGCTAACACGTGCGGATCTGCCGGGCCCATAGCTCAGCGGGAGAGCGCCGCCTTTGCAAGGCGGAGGCCCTGGGTTCAAATCCCAGTGGGTCCATACCTCGTGCCGGTCCCGAACCGTGCCCCTTAAGTGTGGGACGGCGATGGGATATGGTACGACGACAGATGCACCAGGCCGGGTCAAACCGAGCCTGGGAAGGGTCGACACGCCCACCACTCCCACCTTGGGGGCGTGTATGAAACCGTGTGTACGTGCGATCCAGGCGTCCACTGGACTCGTTCAGTTTAACGAGTCACAATGACGTTGGCTACTATGCCAGCTGGTGGATTGCTCGGCTCAGGCGCTGATGAAGGACGTGCCAAGCTGCGATAAGCCACAGGGAGCCGCACGGAGGCTAAGAACTGTGGATTTCCGAATGAGAATCTCCTCTGCAATTGCTTCGCGCAATGAGGAACCCCGAGAACTGAAACATCTCAGTATCGGGCGGAACAGAAAACGCAATGTGATGTCGTCAGTAACCGCGAGTGAACGCGATACAGCCCAAACCGAAGCCCTCACGGGCAATGTGGTGTCAGGGCTACCTCTCATCAGCCGACCGTCTCGACGAAGTCTCTTGGAATAGAGCGTGATACAGGGTGACAACCCCGTACTCGAGACCAGTACGCTGTGCGGTAGTTCCAGAGTAGCGGGGGTTGGATATCCCTCGCGAATGTCGCAGGCATCGACTGCGAAGGCTAAATACGACCTGAGACCGATAGCGAACAAGTAGTGTGAACGAACGCTGCAAAGTACCCTCAGAAGGGAGGCGAAATAGAGCATGAACTCAGCTGGCGATCGAGCGACGGGGCATACAAGGTCCCCTGACGAATGACCGAGACGCGAGTCTCCAGTAAGACTCACGGGAAGCCGATGTTCCGTCGTACGTTTTGAAAAACGAGCCAGGGAGTGTGTCTATATGGCAAGTCTAACCGGAGTATCCGGGGAGGCACAGGGAAACCGACATGGCCGCAGGGCTTTGCCCGAGGGCCGCCGTGTTCAAGCGCGGGGAGCCATGTGGACACGACCCGAATCCGGACGATCTACGCGTGGACAAGGTGAAGCGTGCCGAAAGGCACGTGGAAGCCTGTTAGAGTTGGTGTCCTACAATACCCTCTCGTGATCTACGTGTAGGGGTGAAAGGCCCATCGAGTCCGGCAACAGCTGGTTCCAATCGAAACATGTCGAAGCATGACCTCCGCCGAGGTAGTCTGTGAGGTAGAGCGACCGATTGGTGTGACCGCCTCCGAGAGGAGTCGGCACACCTGTCAAACTCCAAACTTACAGACGCCGTTTGACGCGGGGATTCCGGTGCGCGGGGTAAGCCTGTGTACCAGGAGGGGAACAACCCAGAGATAGGTTAAGGTCCCCAAGTGTGGATTAAGTGTAATCCTCTGAAGGTGGTCTCGAGCCCTAGACAGCCGGGAGGTGAGCTTAGAAGCAGCTACCCTCTAAGAAAAGCGTAACAGCTTACCGGCCGAGGTTTGAGGCGCCCAAAATGATCGGGACTCAAATCCACCACCGAGACCTGTCCGTGCCCGTTACAGGGCAATCGAGTAGATTGGCGCTCTCATTGGATGGAAGCAGGGATGAGAATTCCTGTGGACCGATGAGTGACGAAAATCCTGGCCATAGTAGCAGCGATAGTCGGGTGAGAACCCCGACGGCCTAATGGATAAGGGTTCCTCAGCACTGCTGATCAGCTGAGGGTTAGCCGGTCCTAAGTCTCACCGCAACTCGACTGAGACAAAATGGGAAACGGGTTAATATTCCCGTGCCACCACACAGTGAAACCGACGCCCTGGGGTCGATCACGCCGGGCCTTCGCCCGGTCGAATCGTCAAACTCCGTGGAAGCCGTAATGGCACGAAGCGGACGAACGGCGAGATAGGGAAACGTGATTCAACCTGGGGCCCGTGAAAAGGGAGTGTGGTGTCCGTACCGAGAACCGACACAGGTGTCCATGGCGGCGAAAGCCAAGGCCTGTCGGGAGCAACCGACGTTAGGGAATTCGGCAAGTTAGTCCCGTACGTTCGCAATAAGGGATGCCTGCTCCGGAACGGAGCAGGTCGCAGTGACTCGGAAGCTCGGACTGTCTAGTAACAACATAGGTGACCGCAAATCCGCAAGGACTCGTACGGTCACTGAATCCTGCCCAGTGCGGGTATCTGAACACCTCGTACAAGAGGACGAAGGACCCGTCAACGGCGGGGGTAACTATGACCCTCTTAAGGTAGCGTAGTACCTTGCCGCATCAGTAGCGGCTTGCATGAATGGATTAACCAGAGCTTCACTGTCCCAACGTCGGGCCCGGTGAACTGTACATTCCAGTGCGGAGTCTGGAGACACCCAGGGGGAAGCGAAGACCCTATGGAGCTTTACTGCAGGCTGTCGCTGAGACGTGGTCGCCGATGTGCAGCATAGGTAGGAGTCATTACAGAGGTACCCGCGCTAGCGGGCCACCCAGACATCAGTGAAATACTACCCGTCGGTGACTGCGACTCTCACTCCGGGAGGAGGACACCGATAGCCGGGCAGTTTGACTGGGGCGGTACGCGCTCGAAAAGATATCGAGCGCGCCCTATGGCTATCTCAGCCGGGACAGAGACCCGGCGACGAGTGCAAGAGCAAAAGATAGCCTGACAGTGTTCTTCCCAACGAGGAACGCTGACGCGAAAGCGTGGTCTAGCGAACCAATTAGCCTGCTTGATGCGGGCAATTGATGACAGAAAAGCTACCCTAGGGATAACAGAGTCGTCACTCGCAAGAGCACATATCGACCGAGTGGCTTGCTACCTCGATGTCGGTTCCCTCCATCCTGCCCGTGCAGAAGCGGGCAAGGGTGAGGTTGTTCGCCTATTAAAGGAGGTCGTGAGCTGGGTTTAGACCGTCGTGAGACAGGTCGGCTGCTATCTACTGGGTGTGTCAAGGTGTCTGACGGGAACGACCGTATAGTACGAGAGGAACTACGGTTGGTGGCCACTGGTGTACCGGTTGTTCGAGAGAGCACGTGCCGGGTAGCCACGCCACACGGGGTAAGAGCTGAACGCATCTAAGCTCGAAACCCACCTGGAAAAGAGACACCGCTGAGGTCCCCTGTACAAGACAGGGTCGATAGACTCGGGGTGTGCGCGTCGAGGTAACGAGACGTTGAGCCCACGAGCACTAACAGACCAAGCCATCATTCATACGCACTGTGACTCATTCACCGACGATTTACTCGTCGCTGAACGAGTCCAGGCGCAATCTGGATCGCACGAACACACGGTGGAGACCAACCGAGACTGGTAATCTCGCGGTTCGATTCCGCGACTCGGCGTTAGGCGGCCATAGCGGCGGGGTTGCCTCCCGTACCCATCCCGAACACGGAAGATAAGCCCGCCAGCGTTCCGGCGAGTACTGGAGTGCGCGAGCCTCTGGGAAAACCGGTTCGCCGCCACCATTCATACCTACACGGCCCACAGCACAGCGCGTGCTGTGGGCCGTTTGTCGTTATGCACGCGGAGAGGGATCGCTGTCCAGATTTCCACGGACGGTCACAGGACAGTCTCCCGATCGACGCTACGGTGCTTGCGGGGCGAATTCGCTAGCCTTAAGCGACTGACTCCAGTAGCAACGAGTGCGCCAAGGTGGCAGAGTCCGGCCTAACGCAGCGGCCTGCAGAGCCGCCCACCGCCGGTTCAAATCCGGCCCTTGGCTTCTTTCGAACGAACCGACGAGCGGAAGCGCCGCCGATTCGATCTCAGGTCCGTCTCATTCGCTATCGACGGGGATCGTGTGTACACGCCGGAGTGGTTCGATGTGTGCCTTCGCCGTGTCGTCCAGTCTGAACGTCCCGTGGATATCTGCGGGCGCTTTCCCGTGGACGACGCGGCCGAAGGGGGCGGCGACGGCCGGGTACAGCTGCTCTACCAGGTCCGTGACCGGCCTCGCCACGTCGAGGTCGTCGAGAGCGCGACCGACGGCCGCCTCACCGACGTGGACGGCGTCGCCGTCGATCAGAACGAGAGCGAACGGTGGGTCTCCGAACTGCGCTCGGAGAAACGCCTGCACTGCGTCGGATTCCCAGGGAACGAGAGTCAGCGTCTCGGTGAAGCGGGAGATCGCCTCGGCGGCGGCGCGAAAGAGTCGAGTGCGCCCGTCGTAGATGAGAAGGGTTCGGGTCACACTAGAACGTGGCGTCACGGCCGTTTGAACGTTACTTCCAGCGTGTCCTCGTGTGTCACGGTACCCCATCGTGACGTACTGCTCCCGGTACTGTGGAACCGCGCAGTCCGTCTGTCCTGACGAGGGTCACGCAGGGCCCGATCCAGCGAGTGTGCTGTCTCACGCAAATGAGGTTCGCTGATCGTCGACACGCACAGAGCTGTGTCACACACCGACCCACAGTATGTACCGATGCGGTGGGGAATATCGCTCGTACCCTGCCGCTCGCCCACTCGAGCGTGCGGTCGAAAAGTAATCATTAAACCGCGCGCCGTCTGACCGTCCTGATATGCAACGACGAGCCGCGGCGGCGTACTTCGCGTTCTTCCTCGTTATCAGTGTTGCCGCGTACGCGTACATTGGGGTCGCGGAGAGCCAGCGGCCGCACGTGACGCTCGATGCGAGCGCGGAACTGACCAACGAGAGCACGTTCACTGTCGACGGGACGACCTACACCGCCTCGAACATTCACCTCGCCGGTGGCGGCGGTGGTGGTCACGGTGGCGGTGGCGGCGGGTCCATGGCTGCCGACTTGTCGTGGACGAACGAGTCGTCGAGATACACCGCGACGCTCGAACACAACACGACGACCACGTACCAAAACGAGAGCTATCGCGTCTTCACCGACGCCAACGAGAGCGCGGTGACGCTCCAGGAGGAACTCAACGTCTCGGCGCTCCTGGCGCAAGACTCCGCGGTCAAGAACACGCTCGCGACGCAGAACGGTACGCAGTACGTCGTCTACCGCTCGAACAACACGCAGGTCCCGCTCGAAGAGTGGCTCCCCGAACCGACGACCCAGACGTTCTCGGCCGGCGACACCTACCCCCACCAGACCGACAGCGGCACGCAGGAGACCACGATCGTCAGCGTCTCCGAGAGCGGCGCGACGCTGGAGTGGTTCGCTCCCCGCGACCGTACCGTTGAACTCTCGGAGGGTGGGAACGTGACGCTGAACGAGCAGCAGTTCTTCGCGCACTTCCCCGACCACAACACGGTCGAAATCGTTTCGGCGCAGCACTACGGCGAGTACCAGGCCCAACTCAGCCAGCAGGATTACTTCAAGGAGCGCACGAACGGTCTCTGGGGCGTTTCGATCCTCTCCGGGATCGCGGCGGTCCTGATGCTGTCGATGGCGTACCTGCCGAACCGCGGATAACGAGCGACCGCGCGACGACAATTTTTCGACTCGTTTCGACCGAATCCGATCCGTCGCCTACGCCTCCGTCGTGAGACTGAGGTACGCGAGTCCAACTCCGATGACGCCCATCACGAGCGCGCCCAGTATCTGCACGACGACGGGTCCGATGCTCTGATGCACTGCCCACGGCGCGCCGGCGAGGACAGCGACCGTCGCGAGGACGAGCAGGACGCCGACTGTTACTCCGAGCGGTTTGAACGGGTCGTCCAGTCCGCTTGCTAACGTGCTCATACCACTCCTGTCGCCCGTCCAGATGGTAAATGAACCGGTCCCGAAGCTTGGCTCCGTCCTGTCGGTACTGCTCGCCGTCGGTCACAGGGTAACGGGCAGGGAGGGAGTTGAACCACCTCCACTTCGCTCAGTACGATCGCTCGTGGCGTAATTCAACTCCTCGTAGCCGCTTCGCTGCTCACGTCCGTTCGTCACAGAAGCAGGCCGGGAGGGAGTTGAACCAGAGCAAGACATGCTCGCTCGCGTCCACTCGCTGTGCGTGCCTTCCAGGGTTCAACTTCTTCCTGCCCGGTTCGTTCACCGATTCGCGACGCTCATCGGTTCACTGCACGGGCCGGGAGGGAGTTGAACCCCCGACCATCTGGTTAAAAGCCAGACGCTCTGCCTAACTGAGCTACCGGCCCTCGCTACTCGCTCGGGGGAGTGGCGATTAAGACCTTACGGTCCGTCGTCGTAGTACTGTTCGACTGCTTCTGAGAGAATCTCGCCCGGGGTCGCATCGTCGAGGGCTGCCTGTCGGCGGAGTCGGCAGTAGGCGTCGCGGTCGATCCGCGTCGTCAGCTCGCCGAGCGTGTAGCCTTCACCCGCCAGCGCGGCGTCGACAGACGCGCCGTCGTTGACGCGGCTCGCGATGGACCGGATCTGGCGGACGGTCAGGTCGTGATCGATGGCGGCCCAGGCCAGCAGGAGCCGGGCCTCGCCGGCGACTCTGGCGATGTGTTTCGCCGCCGTCGGCGCGATCTCGCCTTTCGCGACGTGGATACGGATCGACCGGGGCAGATCGTGGACCCGGGACCACTTGCGGATGAACGACACCGACGCCTCGCCACCGGCGCGCTGTGCGGCAGCCTTGTAGGACCCCTCGCCGCGAACGAGAGCGGCACACGCGGCCGCGCCGCGGAGGATGTACACGTTGTCGTCTGCGCCCGCAGTGTTCTCGGAGAATCGCTGGACGGTCTCGGCGGCGAGTTCGAGGCTCTCGGGATCGTCGGGATCGAACTCGACGGCGTCTTCCGGCCGCTGTCCGGTCAGTGTCGGATCGCCACGGATGACCGGCTTCCCGACCGGCGACTCGCGGTCGGTTGACGGTACGTGGTCATCGGGCCCCTCTGGCATCAGTCACTCTTTACGGGCCGTCGCACAAAAGTATCCCGTACGGGACTCAGTCGTCGGCGCTCTCGCGCTCTTCGCTCATGTGCTCCCAGATCTCGGTACAGCCGCACCCGTCCTCGACGTCGTCGAGGTGGTCCGTGGTCGGCTCTTCGCGATCAGCGTCTTCGTCGTAGGTCTGTTGTGCGTCCGTCATCGTTTCTCTCGCAGCGACGACCCGTCGGGATCGTCCTGCTGTCGTACTCCTCCATAATGGAGCCACTATCTTAAACGCCCTCTCTCCTGTAAGCTCTACCCGCACTGCGGCCTACCGGAAATAGCATCCGCTATCTAGTACGCCCGGCGACGGAGGCCAGTCCGTGCGAGAGTCACGCATCCACCGCAAGACTGCAGCGGTGTCGCTTCGGCTCCGGTGAATCTTGCGATCGCCGACGCCCTCAGGTGTCTCGGCGATCTAATGAGATGTAATGACGACCGACGTTCACCAGCTCGACGACGGGGCGTGGATCTCCGTCAACGACTCCAGGGAAGTGAACGTCTCGGACCTGTGGCTGCTGGCTCGAAGCGACTTCTGCGGGTGTGAGACGACGGATTTCCTCGCCGAGGGGTTCGTGAAAGTTGGCATCGACTACCCGAATATCGAGGCGCGTATCGCCGGTCAGTGTATCGCGTGCGGGGAGAGCGGCGTCACCGACTGGCTGACGGTCGGTCGCGTCGTAGACCCTGAATCCGGTGAGTTCTACGGTGTCGACCACGAGAGCGTTCATTTCCCGGAGAAGCGGACGCGCCTCGCTCGCCCCTCGGAGTAGGTAAATATCCCCTATATTGGGGAGTGGGGGAGACGGTTGACGGCAAGGCGTGGTGTATATGTGTGGGTGGCTAGTAACCGTGTAGAATTAGCTATGCCCACGAAAGTAGAGAAATGGAAGGACGAGGTGTACGGAAACGAGATCCGAGAGCACTTGATGGAGTTCGCGGAGGAGGGATGGGACGCCATCCCCGAGGACGAGCACGACGCGTGGTTCGAGCGCTTCAAGTGGTGGGGGCTGTACCACCAGCGCTCCGGTCAGGAGTCGTACTTCATGATGCGGATCGGGACACCGAACGGCGTCATCGAGCCGGGACAACTGGAGGTCATCGGCGAAGTGGCCAAGGAGTACGCGACCGGTCCCGCCGACAACCCCGAGTTCGGCGACGCCTACTGCGACTGGACGACCCGCCAGTCCATCCAGCTCCACTGGATCAAGCTGGAGGACATCCCGGAGATCTTCGAGAAGCTGGAATCCGTCGGTCTCGGCACCCAGCAGGCCTGCGGTGACTCCTGGCGGAACATCGTCGGCTGCCCGGTCGCCGGCAAGGACAAGCACGAGCACGTCGACGCCTGGCCCGTCGCGAAGGACCTCCACGAGACGTTCAAGGGCAACGACGACTACTCGAACCTCCCGCGCAAGTGGAAGGTCGCCATCGCCGGCTGCGACGAGGGCTGCGGCCAGGGCGACATCAACGACCTCGCCTTCGAGCCCGCCGAGAAGGACGGCGAACTCGGCTTCAACGTCCGTATCGGCGGCGGCCTCTCCCGCAAGGAACCGCGTCTCGCTCGCGAACTCGACGTGTGGGTCCCGCCGGAGCAGGCCGCAGACGTGGCCCACGGCATGTCAGCGCTCTTCCGTGACCACGGCGACCGCGAGGACCGTTTCAACGCCCGCATCAAGTTCCTCATGGACGAGTGGGGCCCGGAGAAGATGCGCTCGGTCCTGCAGGAGGAGTACGTCGACTTCGAACTCCCGACCGCCGGCGAGGACATGCGCGACCAGTACAGCTACAACACCGGCTCGCAGGACGGCCACAACGACCACGTCGGCGTCCACGAGCAGAACGACGGCAACTACTACGTCGGCCTGAACGTCCTGGTCGGCCGGATGGGTGCGGACGACACGCTCGAACTCGCCGAACTCGCCGACGAGTACGGCTCCGGTGAGGTCCGCCTGACCCAGCGCCAGAACATCATCGTCACGGACGTGCCCGAGGAGAACCTCGACGACCTGCTCGACGAGCCGCTGCTCGAGGACTACTCCCCGGACCCGTCGCCGTTCATGCGCGGCTCCATCGCCTGTACCGGCACGGAGTTCTGTTCGCTGTCCATCGTGGAGACGAAGAACCGGCAGGTCCGCTACGCTCGCTGGCTCAAGGACAACGTCGAACTGCCCGCGGACCACGACGAGTTCCACATCCACCTCTCGGGCTGTACGGCCTCCTGCGCCCAGCCCCAGATCGCCGACGTGTCCCTGCGCGGCATGAAGACGCGCAAGGACGGCGAGCCGGTCGAGGCGCTCGACATCGGCCTCGGCGGCGGCCTCGGCGACGACCCGCGCTTCGCCGACTGGGTGGAGATGCGCGTCCCCGCCGACGAGGTGCCCGGCGCGATCAAGAACCTCGTGAACAACTTCGAGGAGGCTCGTGAGGACGGCGAGACGTTCCGCGACTTCGTCGAGGACCGCGACGAGGAGACCCTCGCCGAGATGGTCGAACCCGAGGAGACCGACTACCACGACCCGTACATGCACAACACGAAGATGACGTGGTACCCCTACGCTGAGGACGACGACATGCAGGCCTCGCCCGCGCCGACCGACGGCTCCGGCGAGCCGCTCCCGTCCGACGACTAACGCCACGACCGCCGTCTTTTCCGATTTTCACTCACTTCGCCGAGTCGCGTCGCCACCTCGCTACGTCGCCTCGTCCCGCAGTCGCTCGACGACGAACGTCGTCGCCTCGGGGACGGTGCTGGCGAACAGCTCCGCCCGTCGGAACTCCGCGAGCAGGTCGTCGGCGCGGGGCTCGTATCGCGAGACGCTCCGAACCGCGTAGCGGTGCGTGAACAGCGCCGGCTCGCAGAGCCGGACCGCGAGGCCTCGTGGCTCGGTGTCGAGGGCCGACTCGATGGCCGCGGCGGACGCTTCCGCGCCTGCCCGGACGGTCGCCGCCGTCGGGTCGCCCTGGTACCCGCCTTCGCGGATGCCCGTGACGACCGCCGTCAGGACCTCCAGCGCGACGAGTCCCCGACCGGCGTCGAGGACGGCGGTCGCGAAGTCCGCGTCGTCGACCGCCGCCTCCGTCTCCTCGGTTCGGATGCGGAGGTCGCGGGCCGCGTCAGCGTACAGTCGCCGGGCCGTCGTTCCCTCGAGGTCCCCTTCGAACACGTCCGAATCGGGTTCTCGGTACCCCTCGACGCGGTCCTGCGAGAATCGGAGCGCTCGCTCCAGGGACTCGGCGGCGGTCGCGATCCGGTCCCACTGGGGCGTGGGGTCGGACGCCTCTCGCAGGTAGCGGTCGTGGAGCCGCCGCGCGTCGCCGAGCGCCGCCGCGCTCCGCTCGACGGTCCCGACGGCGTCGCCTGCCCGAAAGGGCTCGGCTCGCGGGTCGTCGGGGTACGGCGGCGTCGGCTGGAGTTCCTCGCGGCACTCGGCGAGCAGTCCCTCCAGCGGTTCGTGGGCCAGCACCGCCGTCACCGGGCCGCTCGCACGGTACGCCAGATCACCGGCGAAGGCCGCGCGGGTCGCGGCGACCGTTCGCCGGTAGTCGTTGAGTCGCTCGCCGTCGTCCTCGCCCGTAGCGGCGCGGTAGGCCGACCGTATACTCGCGGCCTCGCTCCGGTCGTACCGGTGGCCGTCGAGTCGATCGAGCGGCCACGACTCGCGCGCTTCGCCGTGCGTCTCGAGCGAGTCCGCGGCCTGGTCGCGCTCTTCGAGAATCTTCCGCGCCACGGCGGCGTTGGGTATCGACGGCGAGTCGGGCACGCCGTCGAGCAGTTCGCGGGCCCGCTCGCGGTGTCGCTCTCCGAGCGAGGCCGGGACGGAAATCGGGTACGGCGACGCCGGCAGCGCGACCGTCGCGAGGTCGCCGTCCAGTCGTCCGGTGTCGACGCGCTCCTCGCGGTCGTCGAACGGTGACAGTCCCGCACAGCCGGCCAGGCCGGCCAGCCCCGCGCCGCAGGCGGCCAGCAGGCCGCGGCGTGTCGTCTCTCTCATTCCCCCTCACTCCCGTGGGGTGTCAGTTCGGCGTCGAAGGCGACCGGTGACGGGCCCCGTCGACAGGAACTCGACATCCCGCCGCCGTGGCCGCTCGTCTGCTCGCGGGCCACCGGGAGGCGAATCGCGTAGCCGACGGTGTCGTACTCGTCGACGTCGCAGGTCACGTCAGCCGGCCGGAACGCCTGACAGAAGTCGCCGTGCGGGTCGTCCTCCGAGTCGAGCGTTATCTTCTCGATCCGTATCTCGTAGCACGCGCCCACCGGCGTGGTAAAGAGGTACACCGATCCGGTCTCGAAGTTGGTGTCGACGGCGAACGACCGGAGTCGCTGGGCCTCGGGAACCTCCGCGAAAGTGAGTTCGTCCAGCGAGGCCTCCGAGAACACGTACGCGTGGTCGTAGCTTCCGGGCGGTCGGCCCGAGCTGTCGCTACCGCTCGTTCTCGTGGGGAACGATCCGTGGGTGAACAGCGGGACGGCGTCGGTGTTTCTGACCCGTTCGACCTCGTAGTCGTCGACGGGGCGGCGGTCGAGCCCCGGTGACGGTGGCGGGTCGTCGGTCGCGTTGCAGCCGGCAACCGCTCCCAGTCCGGTCGCGGCGGCCGTGAGGAGGCGTCTGCGGGACCAATCCATAGTGGCTGTGTTGCGTCCCGCATAAAACGTCTTGTGGACGCTCAAACAACCGCGGACCGTCCAGCCCGGTCGCCGCCGGACGTTTTAGGGTGTCAGCGGTCAGACGGGTGTGTATGCACCGACGTGACCTGCTGCGCGCCGGCGCGGTCGCCGCCACATCGGGCGTGACCGGCTGTCTCGGGACCGCTGACGGCCCAACCTTCGAGGAAGGGTTCGAAGACGGTCTCGGCGAGTGGGGCCGCGACGCCGCCATCGGGCCGGAGGTGGACCTGCCCGACTTCGAGTGGCGCATCGAGGTGTCCACGGAGCAGGCCCACGACGGCGAACACAGCCTCAGCATCTTCAACGAGGGCGACTACGACGACGGCACCTGCTGGGCGGTCCGACCGATCTCGGTCGACCCCGGGCGCTACACGGCGACGGTGACCGTCGAGTTCTGGAGCGAGTCGGAGTCGTTCAACACCCTCCGGGACGCCGTGGTCCGCCTCGGTCCCGAACCGCCACAGGCCGAGGCGGACTTCCCGAACCCGGGCGTCAACACGACCGCGCTCGGGCAGACGCCCTACGGCGGCCTCCGCGAGCCGCTGTGGCTCGCCGACGGCTGGCGGGCCTACCAGTTCGAGTGGACCACGCCCGCCCTCTCGACGGACACGCTGTACCTCGCCGTCGGCACGAGCGTCATCTGGGAGGGCGACGCGACCCACTACGTCGACGCCATCACGGTCGAACTGTCCCCGGAGTGACGGACCCTCACGACCATCTGGCCGCGCCAGCGGCTCGTCGCTGGCGCCGGGGAAGGGCAGGCCCGAAACGAGCGCATACCGCGCCGACGGCGCGGTTTCCCCGAGCGCGGCGACGCCGCGCTCGGCGTTTTTCGCCCACGTTTTTCGAGGAGGGTTCCCGCAGGCCGCCGCCGGCGGCCGAGTAAACCCGACGACGAAAAAGGTGGGTGGTAAGCCTTATCGGCGGCAATCGCGTACGTCGGATCGGCAGAGGGAGGCCGGCTCCCGTGCCGCGAGGCATGAGGAAAGTCCCCCCACCCGTCGGACGGGTGACCGGGCGCAAGTCCGGGGCGGGAGACCGTCGGCTCTGGAACAGAAACGACACGTCGTCGCCGGACCGATGAGGTGCGCGAATCCCGAGCGAGGTTTCGGCCGAAGCGAGGGAGAGCTAACCCACCGAGGGAACTCGCGGGTCGTGACTCGACCCGCGGTCGACGTGGGCCGTCTTCGACGCCCCACGACGTATCGTGGACCACAGTTGTGCTCCACGTACCCGGCGACGGACCGATGGAACGGCGAAACCTCACCGGTGCAAGGCCGCGTCGACAGGTAGTCCGACGCCGCGCGCAAGCGCTGGACGCGGCCGCTGAGCCGAATGCCGGCCCGAACAGAAGGGGGCTTACTCCCCTCAGCCGTCGTGATTCGCCAGCGACGGGTTCGATGGTTACAAGCCCGCGCCGGTCCCAGAGTCGGCCATGACCACCGCAGCCGACATCATCGACGCCGTCCGAGACGACCAGCAGACGGAGCTCTCGCGACTGGGTTCTTCGAAGACGCTGTACGCCGACACCCGCGGCGAGATGGATGCCGACGCGGTGCTCGGAGCCGTCGCCGCCCGCGAGGCAGCCGCACAGGAGACGTTCGACGCCTGGAGCGACGACGCCGACGAGAGCGCGGCAGGGCTGTTCGCCGACGCCGCGGCCGGGGCGGCCGAGCGCCGCGAGGGAATCGACGCCGAGGCGACCGATCGAACGCCGGCGATGCACGCCGTGCTCGACGACCTCGACGAGACGGTCGAGCGACTGGGCGGCTTCGTCGGCTGGACGCTGGTCGACAAGAAGGTCAAAGAGCAGGCGACCGGCTTCTTCACCGGGCAGGCCGACCCACAGACCGCGAGCACGTTCCGGAGCGCCGGCGGCGACGTGGAGGAACTGCGCGAGGACGCAGCCGACCTGCTCGATACCGTCTGTGACAGCGAGGACGACTGGGACGCCGCGGAGGGGGCCGCTGTCGACGCGATTCAGGCCGCCTACGACGAGTACGTTGAGACGCTCGAAGACCTCGGCGTGAACCCGAAACCGGTCTGCTGAGATCGGAGCCATCCGCTCACGGGGGACAGTCGGCCGAACCACGCGGCTCAAGTCCGTTCGGCCCTAGGAGTCGGTAATGAGCGACTCCGGTGGCCCCCTCTCCATCGACCGTCCCGACGCCGAGCGCGAGTTCCGCGTCGACGCCCCGTTCGAGCCGGCCGGCGACCAGCCCGAGGCCATCGAGCAATTGGCCGAGGGGTTCCGGCAGGGCATGGACCGACAGACCCTGCTCGGCGTGACCGGCTCCGGGAAGACCAACACCGTCTCGTGGGTGGTCGAAGAGATCCAGAAGCCAACGCTGGTCATCGCCCACAACAAGACGCTCGCGGCCCAACTGTACGAGGAGTTCCGCAATCTGTTCCCGGACAACGCCGTCGAGTACTTCGTCTCCTACTACGACTACTACCAGCCCGAGGCCTACGTCGAGCAGACGGACACGTTCATCGACAAGGACGCTTCGATCAACGACGAGATCGACCGCCTGCGTCACTCGGCGACGCGCTCGCTGCTCACCCGCGACGACGTGATCGTCGTCGCCTCCGTGTCTGCCATCTACGGCCTCGGTGACCCGCGCAACTACGTCGACATGTCTCTCTCACTCGAGGTCGGCCAGCAGATCGACCGCGACGAGGTGCTCAAACGGCTGGTCGATCTGAACTACGAGCGCAACGACGTGGACTTCACGCAGGGGACCTTCCGCGTGCGCGGGGACACGCTCGAAATCTACCCGATGTACGGCCGTTACGCCATCCGCGTGGAGTTCTGGGGCGACGAGATCGACCGGATGCTGAAGGTCGATCCGCTGGAGGGCGAGGTCAAGAGCGAGGAGCCGGCGGCGCTGATTCACCCGGCGGAGCACTACTCCATCCCCGAGGAGCGCCTCCAGCGCGCCATCGACGAGATCGAGGAGCTACTGGACCAGCGCATCCGCTACTTCGAGCGCCAGGGCAACCACGTCGCGGCCCAGCGCATCGAGGAGCGGACCACCTTCGACATCGAGATGATGCAGGAGACGGGCTACTGCTCGGGGATCGAGAACTACTCGGTCCACCTCTCGGACCGCGAGACGGGCGACGCGCCCTACACCCTGCTCGATTACTTCCCGGAGGACTTCCTCACCGTCGTCGACGAGTCCCACCAGACGCTCCCGCAGATCCGCGGGCAGTTCCAGGGCGACAAGAGCCGCAAGGAGAGCCTCGTCGAGAACGGTTTTCGCCTGCCGACGGCCTTCGACAATCGGCCGCTGACCTTCGAGGAGTTCGAGGAGAAGACCGATCGGACGCTGTACGTCTCCGCGACGCCCGCCGACTACGAGCGCGAGCACAGCGAGCAGGTGGTCGAGCAGATCGTTCGCCCGACACACCTCGTCGACCCCGCGGTCGAGGTGGCCTCGGCGACGGGACAGGTCGAGGACCTGCTGGACCGCATCGACGACCGCGTCGGGCGCGACGAGCGCGTGCTCGTCACGACGCTGACCAAGCGGATGGCCGAGGACCTCACGGAGTACCTGGAGGAGGCCGGCGTGGACGTGGCCTACATGCACGACGAGACCGACACGCTGGAGCGCCACGAACTCATCCGCTCGCTCCGCCTGGGCGAGATCGACGTGCTGGTCGGCATCAACCTCCTGCGGGAGGGACTGGACATCCCCGAGGTCTCGCTTGTCGCCATCCTCGACGCCGACCAGGAGGGGTTCCTGCGCTCTGAGACCACGCTCGTCCAGACGATGGGGCGGGCGGCCAGAAACGTCAACGGCGAGGTGGTGCTGTACGCCGACGACCGCAGCGACGCCATGCAGTCGGCCATCGAGGAGACCCAGCGCCGCCGCCGCATCCAGCAGCAGTACAACGAGGAGCACGGCTACGAGCCGACGACCATCGAGAAGGAAGTCGGTGAGACGAACCTCCCCGGGAGCAAGACCGACACCGGCGGCGTCACGGGTGAGGGACCCGGCGACGCCGACGAGGCGGCCCGGCAGGTCGAACAGCTGGAGGCGCGGATGCACGAGGCCGCGGACAACCTGGAGTTCGAACTGGCCGCGGACATCCGCGACCGGATCCGGGAACTGCGCGAGGAGTTCGACCTCGACGGCACGGACGACGACGGCGGCGTCCCCGCACCCGGCCCCGATTTCTGAGGTCGATTTCCGCGGCGTGAACGCCGCTTCTCTCGCTCCCGTTTCGCTGTTAGTTCCGCCACTCCCGCCGGGACGCCAGTTCCGTCGCTTCAGGCCCGGTCAGACGGTCGAGCGTCTGGGACAGAATGCAACAGTACTTGTTCTGTGTGCGCCCGGACACAATATCCACTTTGATTAATACAACCAAAATTGTTTTACGCGCTACCGCAGTTGTATAGCGTGATGTCACGCGTCTCGCTCCCACACGACGCGAAGGCCGGCCCGACCAAGCCGGAGGTCCGGGCCGTCCTCGCAAGCAAACTCGCCCTCAGCGAGTCCGACCACTTCGTCGAGGTCGGCTCCTGTACCGGGGCCGTCACCATCGAGGCGGCGCGCCGGGCCGGGCGGGTCACTGCGCTCGAACGGAAAGCCGGTCGACTCGACGTGACCCGCGAGAACCTCGCGGCGAACGACACCAGCGCCGCCGTCGAACTGCGCGCGGCCGAGGCCCCCGAGGGCCTGCCGGACGACGCCGACGCGCTCTTTCTCGGCGGGTCGCGCAACTACGAGGCGGTCCTCGACCACGCCGTCGAGACCGGCGTCGACCGCATCGTCATGAACGTCTCGCGCCTGGAGGTCGCCGGCGCGGCGACCGAGGCCTTCCGCGAGCGCGACATCTTGGATGAGGTCGTCCAGTTCCAGGTGAGCCACGGCTACGAACTCGCCGGCGCGACGAGCTTCGACTCCGAGAATCCGGTGTACATGCTCGTCGGCAGCGCCAGCGCGGACGTGGCCGCCGACGGCTGTGGCGGGCGGATCGACGCAGACGGCGCTGCCGGTACGAGCGGCCGCGAGTCGGCCGACGGAGGCGAGCGATGACGCTCTACGGCGTCGGCCTCGGTCCCGGCCAGCCGGACCTCGTGACGGTCCGGGGCAAGCGCGCGCTGGAGTCCGCCGACGTGGTGTACTCGCCAGGCCGGCTCTCGCGCTCCGTCGCGACCGAGCACGTCCCGGAATCGCGAATCGGCGACCTCGACTTCCCGATGACGCGCGACGAGGAGAAACTGCGGACGGCGTGGAAGGAGGCCGCCGCGGAGATCGCCCCCGCCGCCCGCGACGGCGATGCCGCCTTCGTCACGCTGGGGGACCCGAACGTCTACTCGACCTTCGGCCACCTCCGGCGGACGCTCGCTGCGTTTCACCCCGCGGTCGACCTCGAAGTCGTCCCCGGCGTCAGCGCGGTGACGGCGTTCGCGACGGCGCTGGGTGTCGAGATCACGGCCGGTTCCAGCCTCGCGCTGCGGGAGGCCGACGGGGGCGCGTCGCCGACTGGCCCCGACCGGATGGTCCTGTTCAAGGTGACCGACGCGCCGGCCACCCACGAGGGCCTGGTTGAGGCCGGCTACGACGTGGTCTACGGCCGCCGCCTGTTCATGGAGCAGGGCGAGACGGTCGTCACCGAGGACCCGAGCGAGGTCGACGAGCGAGACTACTACACGCTGGCCTACGCCGAGCGACCCGACGCCCGCGTCGAGCAGGCGACCGACGCCTTCCTCGAAGCGGCCGACGAGAGCGGCGTCGTCACCGACGGCGGCGACCTCGCGAAACTGGAGCGCTCCGAGGCCGCCCTCTGCGGCGACGAGGTGCAGCATGACTGACGAGACCGGTGAGACGGACCCGCAGGACGCCATCGACGCCGTCGCCGGCGACCGCGACCCCCGCGTCTACGAGCACAGCGCCGGCGACGAACAGGAGGGAATCCCCTTCGTCGGCGCGGGACCGGGCAACCCCCGCCTGCTGACCGTCGCCGGCCGCGACCTGCTCGCCGACGCAGACCTCGTGGTCCACGCCGGGTCGCTCGTCAACAGCGAACTGCTGGACGAGTACTGCGCCGACGCCGAGACGGTGTCGTCCATCGGCAAGGACTTGGAGGAGCTGATTCCGCTGATGCGCGACGCCTACGAGGCCGGCGACACCGTGGTCCGCCTCCACAGCGGCGACCCGGCCATCTACGGCGCGGCCTTAGAGCAGATGGACGCGCTGGAACACGAGGGCGTCCCGACCTACATCGTCCCCGGCGTCACCTCGGCGTTCGCCGCCAGCGCGACGATGCGGACCCAACTGACCCTCAACGAGGTCGCCAACCACGTCGCCTTCACCCGCCCGCAGGGCAAGACGCTGGACGAAGACGAGGACCACATCTCCGAGTTCGTCGGCATGGGCGACGTGACGACGTGCATCTATCTGGGGACCCACGCCGTCAGCGAGACGATGGACCGGCTCCTTGCTGATGGGCACGACCCCGAGACCCCGGTGGCGGCCGTCTATCACGCGTCCTGGCCCGACGAGGACGTCATCGAGGGCACGATCGGGACCATCGGCGAGAAACTGGAGGATGCCGGGTACCGCGCCTCCGCGATGGTCGTTATCGGGGATGCCGTCGGCGGCGGCGACTACGAGCGGTCGTATCTGTACGGCGACTGGGCCAATCGGGGGCGTGATTCGGGCGACAGTTCGCAGGAGGCCGACGACTAGGATGGTCCGGAAGCGTCGTCGACCGCTCGGACGCGACTGCGAACCGCCAGAAAGCCCCCGGGCGCTGGCGTCGCGCGCCTCGCTGCGCGCGTTCGCCTCGCTCACGTGCTTGCGTCGTCGTGCGTCCGCCAGCGCCCGGCCCCTTTCAGTCCACCCCGAACAGCACCGCACTGCCGACCACACGCCTCCCCAGCCGACTCGCTCCCGCCTGCCGTCGGTCGCTCGCCCCTCACACGGCTCCGGCGCGCCATCCGAGCGCGCCGGCGCGCGCCGACAGCAGTCGGGAGTCGAATCGCGGCTTGGGGGCACGCGGCTGACCGGCCGGCAGTCGCGCGCGGACGGACAGCTGGCCGGAGCGAACCCATGAGCACAGACAGCGACAGCGATTCGAGTTCGAACAGTTGCAAAGCGCCCGACTCGGACGGCGAGGTGGCCGAGGACATCGCCATCGTCGCCTTCGAGCGGAAGCTGGACACCGCCGAAGACATCGTCGACGGCATCGGCGACCGCTACGAGTCTATCGACATCCTCGAATACCACGGCGCGGTGTTCGACGAGCACTGGGGCGAGTACGACTGCTTTATCGGCCTGATGGCCAGCGGCATCGCGATGCGCAAGACCGCCCACCTGCTCGACGACAAGTGGGACGACCCCGCCATCTGCGTCGTCGACGAGGAACTGACGTGGGCCATCCCCATCACCGGCGGCCACCACGGCGCGAACCAGGTCGCCGACGACCTGGCGTCGATGGGCGCGGTCCCGGCGATGACCACCGCCAGCGAGGCCGCGGACAAGCAGGGCGTCGAGAAGCAGGCGAAGGCGCTGGACGCCCACGTCGTCAACGGCGACTCGACGGTCGCCACCAACCTCGCCGTGCTGGACGACGAACTCGGCCCCGTCGAGCGCCTCGACGGGCCGAAGGCGGTCCTCGTGGGCGACGACGTGACGGTCCTCAAGCGCAACAGCGACGACGGCGTCGTCCTCGGAACCGGGAGCGTCGCCGGCGCGGACGTCGAGCAGTTCCACACCGCGTGGGAGCGCGCCCTCGACGCGGCCGGCCGTGACCGCTCCGACGTGGAGTTCGTCGCTACCGGCACGCGGAAGGCCGACGAGGAGGGGATGCTCGCCGCCGCAGACGAGTGGGGACTGGGCGTGGTCGCCTTCGAGAAGGAGACGCTGGAGCGCTTCGAGGGGCCGACCCCCTCGCGCTCGAAGGAACTCATCGGCTGGCCAGGCATCGCCGAGGCGTCGGCCATCGCCGCCGGTCGCGACCACGACCTGCTGGCCGAGAAGACCCGCTACGACGAGGCCGTGACGGTGGCGATCGGCAAATGAGCGGGACCGAGGACGTGGCCGCGTCCGCCCCGGCGACCGCGACGCCCGACGACTACGGCACGCTGTACGTCGTCGGCATCGGGCCGGGGCTCCCCCACGACATGACCCAGCGGGCGAAAGACGTGATCCAGACGGCCGACTGCGTCGTCGCCTCGAACCTCTACCAGGAGTTCCTGCGCAAGGACGGGACGCTCCCGCCCGAGTCCGCCGCGCTGTCGGGCCGCACCGACGACAGCGAAGTGGCCGACGAGGAGGGGACCGTCCTCGAACGGCCGGACGGTCACACGCAGACCCTCATCCGCTCGTCGATGGGCAAGCAGGTCGAACTCGCGCGCGAGGCGTTCGCGCGGGTGCGCGACGGCGAGGACGTGGCCCACGTCTCCGGCGGCGACCCGAACGTCTACGGGAAGTCCGATCTCCTCTTTACGATGGCCGACGCCGACGACGCTGACGACGTACCCATCGAAATCGTCCCCGGCGTGACCGCGGCGCTGTCCGGGGCGGCGAACCTCGGCGCGCCGCTGTCGAACGACTTCTGTACGATTTCGCTGTCGGACAAGTGGCGCGGCTGGGACGAAATCGAGGAGAAACTGCGCGCCGCGGCCATCTCGGGGTTCGTCGTCGTCCTCTACAACTGCTGGCGCGACTACGAGCGGGCCGTCGCCGTCCTCCGCGAGGAGCGGGCCGACGACGTGCCCGCCGCCATCGTCAACGACGCCGGCCGCGGGACGGCGGGCCGGAACCTCGACGACGAGACGGAGACCATCACGACGCTCGGTGACCTGCCCGACCACGACGACGAGGTCGGCGGCATGGGGTCGTCCATCGTCGTCGGTACCCACGAGACGCGCGTCTGGCGCAACGATTACCAGGAGTTCCTCGTCACCCCGCGCGGCGGGCGTGACGTCGACGATTTCTGACCATGAGCACTGACAACACCACCGACGAGAGTACAGAGACGGAATCGAAGTGCGGGGCGAGCGAGGCGCGCAGCGCCTCGGAGAGTGCGAGCGCACCGGACGCAGAGACGGATCCCGCGTCCAAATGCGGCGCGAGTTCGGCGAGTTCGTCGACGGAGACGACGTCGGACACGGGCGACGATACGGCCTCGAAATGTGGGGCCTCGTCGTCCGCATCTTCCTCGTCGTCTTCGACCAGCAGTTCCTGCGGCGCGTCTTCGTCCAGCGAATCGGACGAGGAGGAGGTCGGCGCGACCGTCGACGACTTCGACGCCGAGCCGGGCCGGCTCATCGCGGTCGGTCTCGGTCCCGGCCAGCCGGAGGGGATGACCGCCCGCGCCCGCTCGGCGTTGCTGGACGCCGAGCACATCGTCGGCTACACGACCTACGTCGACCTGTTGCCCGAGGAGATCACTGACGGGGCCGACGACATTTACAACACGCCGATGTGCGGCGAGGTCTCGCGGACGGAGGAGGCCATCGACCGCGCGCTGGCCGGCAACGACGTGGCCATCATCGGCAGCGGCGACCCGAACGTCTACGCGCTGGCGGGCCTCGCGCTGGAGATAATCGAATCGAAGGGCGCGACGGCGACGATGCTCGACTTCGACGTGGTCCCGGGTGTCCCTGCGGCCCAGTCCTGTGCGGCCCGCGTGGGCGCACCGCTGGTCAACGACACCGTCTCCATCTCGCTGTCGGACCACCTCACCGACATGCCGACCATCGAGTCACGGCTTCACGCCGCCGCCAAGGAGGGATTCACCATCACCATCTACAACCCCTGGAGCCGCAAGCGCCGGGACAACTACGAGAAGTGCTGTGAAATTCTGCTGGAACACCGCGACCCGGAGACGCCGGTCGGCGTGGTCCACGCGGCCGGCCGCGAGGACGAGCAGGTCGAGATCGTCGAACTGGCGGACCTGCCCGAACTCGGCGAGACGGACCTCGTGGACATGACCACCACCCTCCTCGTTGGCAACGAGGACACCTACGTCTGGGACGACCGGATGGTGACGCCGCGGGGCTACGAGACCAAGTACGACTACTGACCATGTACCGCATCACCATCGACCGCGAGGCCTGCGACGGCGTGTTCGCTTGTCTCGTCCGCGACGACCGCTTCGTGGAGGACAACGACGGATTAGCCGCTATCGAGACGGACGACCAGACGGCGATCGAGGCCACCTTCGACGACGACCGCCGGGACGACGCCGAACAGGCCGCCGCGGCCTGTCCGCTGGACGCGATTCGGGTCGAGGAGGTCCAGCCATGAGCGTCGAGACCGGTGCGCCGTCGGACATGCTCGCCGCCCACCCGGAGACGGCGTACTTCTGGGGCCGGGTCGCCGCCGACGGCGAGTGCGAGGACGGCTGTGTCACCGTGCGGACGACCGACGAGACGGCCGCCCGCCGCCTCGCGTCTATCGCCGGCGCGGAGCGCGCCGACCGCCGCATCGTCGAGCGGGCCTACGCTCACGACACGTCCATCACCCGCCGCGAGGAGGAGTTCACCGTCCAGGTCATCGGCGGCCTGGCCGACCGCGCCAGCGCGGCGCTGGGCCTGCCCTTCGACGGCGATTCGGGCGGCTACCGCTTCGACGCCCTCGCCGACTACGACCGCCAGCTCCTCCGGGGCCTGCTGGAGGGCTGTGGCACGGTCTGTTTCAAGTCCGACGCGGGGGCCGTGGGCATCTCGTTCGTCCACGAAGACGAGCGCCTGCTCCGGACGATACAGACGCTGCTCGACCGCTGCCCGGTCGACGCGCCGTCCGACGACCTCGCCGAGGCGTCCTCGGGCTACTGGTTCGGGGTGGCCGACGAGGCGGCCCCGGCGCTGGGCGACTGGCTCTACGAGGGCAGCGAAGCGACGGGGCTGTTCGCGCCGACCCGACGGCGAAAGCTCCGAAAGAGCGTCGAGCGAGTCCGATGAGCGAAGCGACCGTCGCCGCCGACGCGCTGGACGACGAGGCGGTCCTGCTCGTCGGCCACGGCTCCCGGCGCGAGAAGTCGAACGAACAGGTCCGCGAGCTGGCCGCCGCCCTCGAAGGGCGGCTCGGGATTCCGGTCGACGCGGCCTTCCTCGAACTGGCCGCGCCGGCCATCGACGAGGCCATCGCAGGGCTGGCCGCGACCGTCTCGCAGGTGACGGTCGTCCACCTCTCGCTGTTCGCCGCGAGCCACGTCAAGAACGACGTGCCGCTGGCGGTCACGCAGGCCCGCGAGGCCCACCCCGATCTCACCATCGACAACGGCGCGCACCTCGGCGTCCACCCCGCGATCCTCGACCTGCTCGACGACCGGGCGGCGAGCGTGGAGGCCGAACTGGGCGTCGACCGCGAGCGCGACGACGTGGCCGTCGTGGTCTGTGCCCGCGGTTCCAGCGACCCGGACGCCAACGCCGACGTGCACAAGCTCGCCCGTCTGCTGTACGAGGGCCGCGACTTCTCGCGGGTCGAGGCGTCGTTCATCGGCGTCACCGAGCCGCGGCTCTCCGAGACGCTGCACGACCTCGCGAAGGCGCGGCCCGACGCCGTCGTCGTCGTGCCCTACATGCTCGGCGACGGCGTGCTGACCGGCCGCATCAAGGACGGCGCGCGCGAGTTCGACGAGGAGTACCCGTACGTCGACGCCGCGCCCGGCGAGCCGCTGGGGACCGACCCGCGCCTGCTCGACGTGCTCGGCGACCGCTGGCAGGAGGCGCGCACGGGGAGCGTCGAGATGTCCTGTGACACCTGCAAGTACAAGGTCGAACTCGACGGCTACGAGGAAGACCAGGGCGGTGCCCGCGCGATGCTCCGGGCGCTGACCCACCAGGCCGAACACGCCGACCGCGAGGACGTGGCCGACGACCCCCACGTCCACGACGCCCCCGAAAAGCACGTCGCGGTCTGCACGAACCAGACCTGCGCGGGCGATGGCTCGCCCGCGGTCCTCGAACGCCTCCGCCAGGCCGCTCGCGACAGCGACCAGTGCGACGCCCGCATCACGCGTTCGTCGTGTCTCGGCCGCTGCGGCGAGGGGCCGATGGTCGCCGTCTACCCCGACGGAGTCTGGTACGGCGGCGTCGGGGAGCGCGACGCCGCGGAGATCGTCTCCTCGCACCTCGACCGCGACCGCATCGTCAGCGAACTCGTCGACCAGACGCTTTGAGGTTTCACCCCACTATTCAACACATACCATGAGCTGCTACGAAATCGAGGCCCTCCGACTCGGCCTCATGAACGTTCTCGGCACCGAAGACGACCACGCGCGCCAGCACGCGGAACAGGAGCTGGAGGGGCACCTCGACGGCCCCATCGAGGCGCTCGCGAACGCGGAGACGCTCGCGGGGATCGAGCGCCACCTCGACGCCGCCCTCGTCGACCTGGAGGAGGAGATCGCCGCCGCCGACGAGGACGACCCCGAGTACGACTACCTCCGGGGCCGACTCGTCGCGGTCCGCGACGCCGAGCGCGCGGTCCATCGCCTCACCGCACAGGGCGAGGACGTACTCGCCGGTCTCGGCGAGGCCCACGACGTGCTCCACGAGGCGTTCCCCGTCGATGAGTAGCCGGCGCGCGCAAACCGCGTCGCTCGGCGAGGTTCCCCCGGCCCGCTCGCGCCACCAGGGCCGCCGGTCGGCGGTCGCGCTGGCCGACGACCTGGCCGTCGTCGGAACCGCAGACGGGGACGTGCTGGCCTTCGACGCCGCGAGCGACGGCCCGCCGACCCCCCGGTGGCGTCACGAGACCGATGGCGACCCGAGCGTCGTCGCGGCCGTCCCGTTCGACGGCGGCGTCGCCGTCGGGGAGCGCAGCGCCCGTGGGCAGATCCGCTGTCACGACGCCGACGGCGGCGTCCGCTGGACCTACGACGCTCGGTCCGACCTCGGCGCGGCCCAGCGAGAGACGCGCTTTCTCCTGCCGTTCGTCGCCGCCCTCGCCGCCGACGGGGACCGGCTGTACGCCGCGGCGCGCCGGTACGAACGCCGAACGGATGCGGACGGCGACGACGTGCGGCACTTCGAGAGCGCGGTCTACGCCTTCGAGTCGGATGGCTCGGTCGCGTGGACCTACCGCACCGACGCCTCGCCGATCGCGCTGTCGGTCCGGGGCGGCCGCGTCGCCGTCGCGTACAACCGCTGTCCCGGCGACCACCAGCACGGGCTGGTCGTCCTCGACGCCGCCGACGGCTCGCCCCGGTGGATGTGGGACCCCGGAACCGACGGCCAGCGCCGCGTCGGCGACGTGGCGCTGCTCGCCGACGGCGCGGTGCTGTCGAGCCACGGCGATTACTGCGGCTACCGGCTGGATGCGGGTGGGAGCGAACGCTGGCGCGTCCCGCTCGCGACGCCGACCGACGTGGCCGGCGACACCGTCTACGCCTATCCGAACCACGTCCGCGCGACCGACGCCGGCGCGGTGTTCGTCACCGGCAACACCTATCCCGAGGAGGGCCGCCAGACCGACGCGCGCCACCCGAACGAGCACACCGCCGTCGGCGTCTCGCTCGCCGGCGAGCGGCGCTGGTCGGCCCCCGTCGGCGGGTTCGCCAGCGGACTCGGCGCGGCCGGCGACCTGCTGGCCGTCCCCGGCGCGCAGCACTTCCGCGACCGCGACGCCGATGCCCACGCGCTCCGACTGTTCGACGTCGCGGACGGCCCCGTCGAGACCTTCGATACCGACGGCGTCGTGACGGCGGCGGCGGTCGCGGACGGCCGCGCGGTCGCCGTCGAGGAACCAGTCGTCTATCACGACGACGGGCGCGAGCGCGGGGCCTATCGGCTGCATCGTCTAGAGACGGCGAACGCTGCGGCCGGCCCGCGTCGCTGACGCACCGGCACGCCGATCGCGCAGTAGCGACTTGTTCTGGCGCTCCGTCACTCGGCCGCGAGCCAGTGGTTTGGCTCCGGCTACTGTGGTAAGCGCTGGCAAACTAACCGTCCGCTCGGCCATATCCTCCCGATACGGAACCGTCGAACATGGCCAACGACACAGACGCGGACCACGACCCGGACGAACCGGCTGAAACGGACGACGCCGAGTCGTCGTCCGAGACAACTGCGGATCGGGACGCCACGCCGATTGCGGCGCTGGCCAAGGACGCCGACGCGGCGTCCGAGACTTCGGACGACGATGCCGACTCCCCGACCGAAGACCACCCGACCGAGCGCGAACGGGAGTTCGCGAAGATGCAGCGTCGGCTGAACGAGCGGGAGATGGGCCTCGACCAGCGGGGCGCGGAACTCGACCGCCGCGAGGAGAAGGTCGATGCCCGCGAGGAGGAACTGGAGCGGCGAGAATCGGAACTCGACGAGCGGGAGTATCGACTCGACGAACGCGAGGCCGCGCTCGACGACCGGGAGACCGACCTCGACGAGCGCGAGGCCGAACTGACGGAGTACGACAGGCAACTGTCCGAGCGCGCCGAGGAACTCGACGAGGACGAGGAGACGCTGAACACCTACCTCTCGGGGCAGATGGAGGACGTAGAGGAGTCGGTCACCGAGACGATGCACGACGCGCTCGACCGGTACGAGGCGACCCGGTCGACCGGGCGGTTCGGCCCGACCGGCACGATGCTCGTCGGGCTGGCCGGCGTGGCGCTCGTCGTCGCCGGCATCGGGTTCGGCGCGCTGGCGTCGGCCGGTACCGCGTCGGTCGGCCTCGGCGGGACGACGGCGAACCTCGCTGTCGCGGCCGTCGTCGCCATCGTCGGCCTGGCGCTGAACCTCGGCACGGTCGCCGGGAAAATCTGATCGCGCCGCCGTCAGTCGGCCGTCGCAGGGTAGTCGAGGTCCTCGGTCGCTCGGGTCTCGGCGTCCCCGAGCCACGCGTGGACGCCCGCGATGGTCGTCCACAGGAGTAGCTGCCCGAACACCACCGTCCAGCGGTAGGCGGCGACCAGCGACGCGGGCACGTCGCCGTGAACCGGGTTCGCGGGGGCGAGTATCACAGGGATCGCGAGCAGCGCGAGCGGGGCTGCTGTCGCGGCGAGCCTGACAACCGCGTGCCGGTCAGCGGTCCGCCGTGCGGCGAGGCCCGCAAGGACTGCGATCAGCGCGCCGAGAACCATCAGCCCGGCGTACCAGGCCAGCCGCGCGTCCGTCCCCAGCGCCTGCTCGACGCCCGGCGGCTGAGGGGGCAAAACGAGCCACGGCGCGCCCGAGACGGTGAGAAAGCCCGCACCGGCGAGCGCGAGCCGCTTCGTCGCGCCCGTCCCCGGCAGGGCCGGTTCGAGGAAGAAGTACGCCATGCCGAAGGCGGCGACGCCGAACAGGACGCCCCAGAGGACGCCGCCGCCGACGCTCGCGACCGTCGTCGTCAGCTCGGAGACGACCGGTCCGCCGCCGTGGCCGTGCCCGTGCTCGAACGTCTCCAGCCCGGCGGTGAACGCGTTGCCGACGGTCGCGACGAACAGCCCGTAGACCAGCCCGCCCGCGACGCCGGCGACCGCGCCCCGTTCGAGGTAATCGGTCGCCATCAGTGGCAGGTGATGCCGGCGCTGTGCCGGAAGTTGTGCAGCGAGTCGTGGAGCATCGGGTCCTGGACGAACAGGAGCGTGAAGCCAAGCGCCGCCACCAGCGCGATGGCGATGGCGATCTGCGGGCCTGTCAGCGCCGTTCTGGCGCGGTCGAGTCGGTCGTGCACACTGTCCGTGGCACGTGCGGTGTCAGTGTCGTCCTGCATTGAAATCTCAGTTGCCTAAAGAACAAGTAAGGTTGTAAAACTTCCGCCTCGCGCGGCTCGCCCGCCTTACCGTTCGCCCGCCACGGCGTCGACGCGTTCGGCGCTCAGAGCGTCGAGGGAAACGACTCGCGCGTCCGTCTCGCCGGCCACCAAATCGAGCAGGCCGGCGCGGCTCCCGTCGCCCGCGTCGACCACGACGGTCCGGTCGGCCGCTTCACCGAGCGCGCGGGCCGCGGTCCGCGTCGCTTCGACGGGGCTCCCGTCGGCGGCGTTGGCCCGGCCGTCGGTCACGACGACGGCGACGCCGGCGTCCGGGTCGGCGCGGTCGAGCACCTCGCGGGCGGCGGTCAGGCCGGCCGGCAGCGGCGTCTGGTCGCCGGTCGGGAGGTCCTTGAGGTGACGGGCGGCCAGCGAGACGCTGTCGGTCGGCGGCAGGACCACGTCCGCGCCGTCGCCGGCGAACGTGACGAACGCCACCCCGTCGCGGGCCTGATAGGCATCCTTCAGGAGTTCGAGCACCGTGCCCTTCGCCGCGCGCATCGCCGGCCGCATCGACGCGCTCGCGTCGACGGCGAACACGACCAGCGTCTCCGCGTCACCCGCCCGCACGGACTTGCGGAGGTCCCGCGACTCGACGCGGTCGCTCCCGCGCCCGGCCGCCGCCCGGACCGACGCCGCCGCGTCGACCTCGTCGTCCCGCCCGGCGCGCTCGGTGCGGACCGTCGCGCCGCGGGTCGTGCCCGTCGCACCCGCGCGGCCACTCGCTGCCCCGCCGTCCGTATCGACCGCCGGGGCGTCCACGTCGGGTGCGCCGCTGTCCCCGACGGCGGCCCGTGACTGGCCGGGCAGGAGCGGCGTCGCGTCCTCCGGATCGTCGGACTGGTCGGCTTCGCCGGATTCGCCGTCGCCGGATTCACCCGACTCACCGTCGCCGTTCTCGTCGTCGCTGTCGGGGTTCACGCCGCCACTCCCACTCTCCTGCTGTTCGCCGTCGCTGTCGGCCGATGCGGGGGTCGGCTGTTCGCCGCGCTCCCCCGATTCGTCGCCCGCCTCGTCGGATTCTCCGCCGTCGTCCGGCCGCTGGTCCTGCTGGGTGCCCCCCTCGCCGTCGCCCTCGGAATCGGCTCCCTCGGCTGTCGATTCGTCGCCGGCCTCTCCGTCGCCGTCCGCGTCGGTTCCGTCGTCCGACTCCTCTTCGGAATCGCCGTCCCCGTCCTCGAAGTGGTCGTCCAGCACGTCCTCGACGTCCGGCGCGTCCTCGAAGGGGCGGCTGGTGAGTCGGTGGGGGAGCGCGAACTCGGCGGCGCGTTCCACGTCGGATTCGAGGACGGTCGTCCGGCCGTCGAGCGCGGCGAACGTCCGGGCCGCTCGTGCGGTGGCGATGTCGCCGCGGTGCCCGTCCAGACCGGCGTCGCGACAGAGTTCGGCGATCTGTTCGCGGAACTCGCGGGCGAGGTCGACTTCCGAGAGCATTTCGCGGGCGGTCCGCAGTCGCTCGCCGGGCGCGCGGTCGGGTTCGGTCTCGTCTCCCCCCTCGTCGCCGTCTCCGAGCGCCCGGTCGATGATGGCGACCCGGTCGTCGAGGGCCTCGCAGGCGCTGACCTCGGTCTGGAGGGCGAAGCGGTCCCGGAGCTGGGGCCGCAGGTCGCCCTCCTCGGGGTTCATCGTCCCGACGAGTGTGAACTCGGCGGGGTGGGAAACGGTGACGCCGTCGCGCTCGACGCGGTTCACCCCGCTCGCGGCGGCGTCGAGCAGCACGTCCACGAGGTGGTCGTCGAGCAGGTTCACCTCGTCGACGTAGAGGATGCCGCGGTTCGCGCGGGCCAGCAGGCCGGGGTCGAACTCGTGGTCGCCGTCCAGCGCGTCGGCCACGGAGAGCGTGCCGACGACGCGGTCCCGCGTCGCGCCGAGCGGGAGCGTCACGAGCGGGACCGAGCGCGTCTCGATGGGCGGGTCGGCGCGGCCCCGGCAGTCCTCGCACTGGGCTTCTGGGCGGTCGGGCGGACAGCCGTAGGGGCAGTCCGCGACCGCGCGCTGCTCGGGGAGCAGGTCGGCGAGGGCCCGTACCGCCGTCGACTTCGCCGTCCCCTTCTCGCCGCGGACCAGCAGGCCGTCGAGGTCGTCGTCCGTCGCGACGGCGAGCAGCCCCTCTTTCAGGTCGCGCTGACCGACGACGCCCGCGAACGTCGGCCCCTGCGAAGCTTTTTTGCCCGCGCCGAATACAACCATACTTGTATTAGTGAAAACGGAGATTTAATAACGTTATGCCACAGCTTGGACTCTACACCGCGACGGAGAACGAACTCGGGGCCGTCCAGCGGGCCGCGGGCGAGGTGGACGCGGACCTCGTCGTGCGCTCGGAGAGCGACCTCGACGACGAACCGGCGGTCGAGGCGTTCGTCGACGAACTGACCGACGCCGACGCCGTCATCCTCTGGCTCCACGGGGCCGAGGACAGCATGCCGGGCTACGACCTGGCCGTCGAGCGTCTGCGCGAGGCCGGCGTCCCGCTGGTCGTGAAAGCCACCGGCGACGCCTTCGCCTTCGAGGACACGTCGGTTCCCGACGAGCACCGCGAGACGGTCTACGAGTACCTGGAGAAGGGTGGCGCGAGCAACGTCGCCAACTGCGCCCGCTACCTCGTCGCGCAGTACGGCGACGCCGACCCCGCGTACGACGACCCGGTGACACTGCCGACGGAGGGCGTCTACCATCCAGACCATCCCGGTGCAAGCATCGACGACCTGCGGGAGACGTTCGACCCCGCCAAGCCGACCGTCGCGGTCTGGTTCTACGAGTCTCACTGGACCCACGAGAACACCCGCTACGTCGACGCGCAGGTCCGGGCCATCGAGGGCCAGGGCGCGAACGCGCTCCCCATCTTCTGCGAGCCGGCGACCGACGCCGACGGCCAGTGGAACGCCGAGCGGGTCACCGAGGAGTGGCTGCTGGACGACGACGGGAATCCGCTCGTCGACGCCGTCTGCTCCTCGTTCATGTTCTCGCTGTCTATGGACGAGCGTGGGCGGAGCGCCTCCGACGAGGGCGACACCGCCGAGGACGTGTTCCTCGACCGCCTTGGCGTGCCGGTCATCCAGACCGTGACGACGATGCGCTCGCGCTCACGGTACGACAGCAGCGACACGGGCGTGATGGGCTTCGAACTGGCCCTGTCGGTCGCGCTCCCGGAGTTCGACGGCAACGTCATCACGCATCCCATCTCGGGCAAGGAGCGCACCGAGGACGCCGCCGACATCGGGAGCGCCCCGAAGCAGCACTTCCCCATCGATGACCGCGTCGACCACGTCGCGCGCCTCGCGGTCAACTGGGCCGAACTGCGCCACACCCCGAACGACGAGAAGAACGTGGCCGTCGTCCTCCACAACTACCCGCCGAGCGACGACGGCATCGGGACCGCCTTCGGGCTGGACTCGCCCGAGAGCACGGTGAATCTGCTCGAAGAACTGGACGTTCGGGGATACGACCTCGGTGATACCATGCCCGAGAGCGGCCAGTCGCTGGTCGAACGGCTCACTGCCCAGTTGACCCTCGACGACCGCTGGGTCGCGCCCGAGGACGTGCGCGAGATGAGCGTCGACACCGTCTCGCCGACCCAGTACGGCGAGTGGTTCGAGGACCTCGACCCGGACTTCCGCGCGAACGTCGTCGAAGAGTGGGGCGACCCGCCCGAGCGCCCGTTCGCGATTCCCGGCGCGGAGTTCGGCAACGTCCTCGTCACGGTCCAGCCGCCGCGCGGCTTCGGCATGGACCCTTCGAAGGTGTATCACGACTCGGACCTCCAGCCGCCCCACGACTACGTGGCGTTCTACCGCTGGCTCCGCAACGCCTACGCGGCCGACGCCGTCGTCCACCTCGGGACCCACGGCAGCCTGGAGTGGCTCCCCGGCAAGACGGTGGGCCTCGACGGAGAGAGCGCGCCCGACCAGTTAATCGACGATATCCCGAACGTCTACCCCTACATCGTCAACAACCCCGGCGAGGGGACGCAGGCGAAGCGGCGCTCCTACGCCGCCATCGTGGACTACCTGACGCCGGTGATGGCCAACGCCGGGACGTACGACGACCTGGCAGACCTGGAGGAACTGGCCGACCGCTACCGCGAAGCCGGCATGGAGGACGCCCGTAGCGACGACGGCGAGCACCTCGCCGAGCAGATTCGCCGGACTGTCGACGAACTGGACCTCGCCGTGGAACTCGGGATTGCAGGCGAAATCGACGAGAAGGCCGACGTGCGCGGCCCGGACGAGGCCGGATCGACCCTTGCAGAAGGTGCTGTCGAAGGCGAGGAACTCGACATCGACGCACTCGTCGAGCGCGTCCACGAGTACCTCACCGACGTGAAGACCACCCAGATTCGCAAGGGCCTGCACACGATGGGCGAACCGCCGGCCGACGACCGACTGGTCGACTATCTGGTCGCGCTGACCCGCCTGGAGAACCCCGGCGCGCCGTCACTGCGCGAGAGCGTCGCCGGCGTCCTGGGCGTCGACTACGACAAACTCCGCAACGCCCCCGGCGAGTACGACGAGGCCCTGGGGATGACCTACGCCGAGGCCGCTGACCGCGTCCACGAGACCAGCAAAGACCTCGTGGGGACGCTCGCCGAGCACGACTTCGACGTGCCCGTGAGCGAACTCGACGACGGGGACTCGGAGGTGAACATGAACCTCCTCGTCGTCGACATCGACCCCATCGGCGACGCGCGTGCTCGCTCCGGCGCGCACGACGACCTGCGAGAGGTACTCGCGTACATCTGCGAAGAGGCCGCCCCGCGGGTGGCCGGCGCGGCCGACGAGATTCCCCGCACCGCCGACGCACTGGCCGGCGAGTACGTCCCGCCCGGCGGCTCCGGCGCGCCGACCCGCGGCGGCGTCGACCTGCTCCCCACGGCCCGGAACTTCTACACGCTCGACCCGCGGAAGGTCCCGGCCAAGACGGCCTGGGACGTGGGCAGCGAGGTCGCGTCCGGCGTGGTCGACCGTCACGAGAGCGACGAGGGCGAGTACCCCGAGGAAATCGGTGTCGTCGTCTGGGGCACGCCGACGGTCCGGACCCGCGGCGAGACCATCGCGCAGGTGCTCGCGCTCATGGGCGTCGAACCGGTCTGGTCCGACGCCGGCCGCGTCGAGGACGTGGAGCCGATTCCGCTTTCGGAACTCGGCCGCCCGCGAATCGACGTGACGACGCGCGTCTCCGGCCTGTTCCGGGACGCCTTCCCCGCGGCGGCGGGCGTGGTCCACGACGCGGTCGACGCCGTCGTCGACCTCGACGAACCCCACGAGATGAACTACGTGAAAAAGCACGTCGAGGCGGAGACCGACGACCTCGTGGCCAACGGCATGGACGAGAGCGACGCCCGCAGCGCCGCCAAACACCGCGTGTTCACGACGCGGCCCGGCGGCTACGGCGCGGGCACGAACAAGGCCGTCGACGAGGGCAACTGGGACGACCGCTCGGACCTCGCCGACGTGTACGTCCAGTGGGGCGGCTACGCGATGGGCTCGCGCGGCCGCGTCAGCGAGGCCCACGAGTCCTTCGAGCGCCGCCTGTCCTCCGTCGACGCGACCGTCAAGATCGAGGACACCGCCGAGCAGGACGAGTTTGACTCTTCGGACTGGTACGCCTTCCACGGCGGGTTCATCTCCGCCGTGACCGAGATCGCCGGCGAGGAACCGAACTCCTACGTCGGCGACTCCTCGGACCCGGACAACGTCGACGTCTACACCAACGAGGAGAAGGTGCGCAAGGCGATGCGCGCCCGCGTCCTCAACCCCGCGTGGCTCGACTCGATGGAGGAACACGGCTACAAGGGCGCGGGCGACCTCTCGACCACGGTCGACGTGGTGCTGGGCTGGGACGCCACCACCGGCGTCGTCAGCGATACGCTCTGGGACGACGTGGCCGAGCGCTACGCTTTCGACGAGGACCGGCAAGACTGGCTTCGGGACGTGAACCCCTGGGCGCTGGACTCCATCACCGACACCCTGCTGGAGGCCATCGACCGCGGTCTCTGGGACGCCGACGACGAGACGCGTGACCGCTTGCGGGACCTGAATCTGGAAGTGGATGGTGACTTGGAGCGCCGAGCGACGACCGGTTCGGAGCGAGGCGCTCCGGACGAGCGAGCGGGGAGCAGTGCGACCCGCGAGCCCGAAGAGGAGGTGACCTCAGATGACGATTAACACGAACGACGCGACAGACGGTGAGACGAACGACGAGGACGACTTCGAGGAGTACGCCGACCTCGGCGCGACCACGGAGAACGCGATGGACATCGCCGAGACCTCGATGGACCGCGTGCGCAGGCTCGTCCCCGACGAGACGCTGGCCGACCGCATCCGCCAGAAGTCCGTCCACGCGACCGGCGACCCCGAGTTCCAGCACCTCGTCCGCTTCACCGGCGCAGACGAGGACGAACCGGTCCGCACGGGGGCCCAGGCGGTCCTCGACGAACAGCCCATCGTCACCGACATCACGATGGTCAAAGCGGGTATCACCGGCCGCGGCCACGACTGCCCGGTGCGGAAGGCCATCGGCAACGGCGCGGAACTGGCGGCCGAGACGGGGATGACACGGACGGCCGCGTCGGTGCTGGAACTCGACCGGGAGGGCGTCTACGACGGCGCAATCGCTGTTGTGGGCAACGCCCCGACCGCGGCGCTCGCGCTCGCTGACTGCATCGAGGACGGCACCCGGCCGGCCGTCGTCGTCGCGACGCCCGTGGGATTCGTGAAAGCCGCCGAGAGCAGAGAGCGGCTCCGCGAGGTGGCGGCCGAGCACGGCGTCCCGACCATTACGAACGTCGGCCGCCGCGGCGGGAGCGGGCTGGCCGCCGGGCTGACGAACGAACTGGTGCACGTCGCAAGCGATGTGCGGGAGGGGGCGGTCGATCTATGACCTCCCCCTCGGACGGAGCGAGCGGGGAGGAACGACCCGCGAGCCGCGATGGTGAGGTCTCTCTGGATGACTGAGGGCGACGACTACGACCTCGATAGCGGGCCAGACCCCGCCGCCCTCGCGGCAAGTGCGCCCGAGGACCCCCACGCCGACCGGCCGGTCCACGCTGTCGGCATCGGACCGGGGAACCTCGACTTCCTCACGCCGCGGGGCGAGCAGGCCATCCGCGAGGCCGACGTGGTCGTCGGCTTCGAGACGGTCGTCGACTTCGTCGCCGAGCGCACCGATGCCGACCTGTTGACCTGCGGCTACCGGGACGAACTCGACACGCTCGCCGCCTTCGCCGAGCGCGTGGCCGCCGGCGAGCGCGGGACGGCCGTGCTGATGGGCGACCCGAACCACTCGGGCTACCAGTTCGTCGGGAAGGTCCAGCGGGCCGTCGACCGCCCCGTCCGCGTCGTGCCGGGCATCTCGTCGCTCCAGATCGCGGCCAGCCGCGCCCGGACGCCGATGGAGGACACGACGTTCGTCACGCTGCACAAGAGCGGCGACCTCGCCGACGACCGCGCCCGCCTCCGCCGCGACGTGGGCGAGCGCCACTTGCTCGTCCTCCCGCGGCCGTTCGACCTGATGCCCGAGGACGTCGCCGCCGACCTGCTCGACGCCGGCGGCGACCCCGACCTGCCGGCGCTGGTGTACGAGCGGCTCACCCACGACGACGAGGCGCGCACCGCGACGACGCTCGGCGACCTGGCCGCCGACGCCGGCGGCGACGGCCGCGAGGACACGCGGTTCTCGGACCTCTCGGTGCTGGTCGTCCGTCGGGACTGACCGCGCTAGCGCGCGGCGTTTTTTCGGCTGTTCCCCCGTCGCTTCGATTCGAGAGAGACGCAACGTGGCCGGGCGGCCGCTATTCGGGCGAGTCGCGACTTCGAGAAAACCAAGTAATCCAGCGCGAACCGACCGTACTGTTCCTAGTCGCCTTCGCCGTCGGTGGCCATCGGCCGCGTCGTGCCGGCCAGCGTCGCCTCGAAGGTCCGCGGCGTGGTCGCGCAGGCGAGCGTCCGGGTCGTCTCGACGGCGGTCTCGATGGCCTCGGTGACGAGCGGGTGCTCGCCGAGCGGGTCGGCGTAGGCGAGGCCGCCGCGGTCGAGGTCGAGCCTGGACGGGATCTGCTCGTCGGTTGCCTCGTTCGGGGCGAGAAAGAGCGGGACGGCGGCGGCGTGGTCGCGGGTGAGGTTGTAGCGCACGCACTCGACGGCGGGGTTCTGGAGGAGATAGCAGGGCTCGACCTCGCCGAAGTCGGTCCGCTCGCGCAGGCGCTCGGCGTGGTACTCGGTCACCTGGCGCTGGTAGGGCGTGCCGCCGGAGCCGAAGGCGACCAGCGCGACCGAGGAGTCGGGGGACTCAGGCACGACAGACGCCGCGCGCTCCCGGAGCGCCTCGGTGACGAGCGGACTGCGCCCGACCGGCTCGCAGTAGTGCGTCTCGGCGTCGACTGCTTCCAGCGCGGCCGGGATCTCCGTGACCGTCGTATGGTCGTGGGCGACGGTCAGCGGGAGCGCGAACACGCGGTCGGCGTCGACGGCGGCGAGGTCCTCGCGAAGCTCCCGGCGGGGCTCGCGGTCGTAGGTCAGCACTCGCACGTCCGTGGCTACCCCGCGGTCGCGGAGGCGGCGAGCGTGTGTCTCGAACGGCGTCGCACGCGGCGCGTCGCGACCGATGAGCAGGAGTGTGTCGTGTGGCATTGGTGGCTCCCGTCGCTAAAACAAATTACTTTGTCTTAGCGAAAGTTGGCTTGTCTTAGGGTTATGTCGCGTCCACTAATACCTTTGGGTCACTCCCCACGCCTTCCTCGAACCCGCTCTCGCACCCGGGTCTTATTGCCTCGCCACCGCAATCTTGCGGGTATGGACGTGACCGAGAGCGACCTGCCCGGCGTGGGGAAGAAACACGAGGTGGACATCGGCGGCGGCCAGCAACTGGTCATCGTCACGCACAACACGGGGACCCGCGAGCTGTATCTGAAAGCGAGCGACGACGCCGATTCCGAGAAGCTCGTCGAGCTCTCGGACCGGATGGCCCGCATGGTCGGGACCATCCTCGAAGGGGCGTACTTCCAGCCGGTCCAGTCCGACCACGTCGAGACGATGCTTGCGGAGGGGACGCTGCTGGAGTGGTTCGCCGTCGACCCGGACTCCCCGCTGGTCGGCGAGACGGTCGCGAGCGCCGACGTGGGACAGCGCACGGGCGTGACCGTCGTGGCCATCCAGCGCGACGGGGAGGTGATTCCCGGCCCGATGCCCGAGCGGACCATCGAGGCCGGCGACACCCTCGTCGTCGTCGGGAACCGCGAGAGCTGCGACGACTTCGAGCGCCTGCTCACCGGTGACGAATAGATGGGGGCGCGGAGAGTCCCGGAGGTGAGCGCGGGTGGCTGACCTGCTGGGCGTGGGCGTGCTGTTCGCCGCGGTGGCGGTCGCCGGCGTCGTCGCGGTCAGGGTCGACAAGTCCGTCATCCCGCTGTACATCGTCGTCGGGATGGTGCTGTCGCCGTCGGTGACCGAGGGTATCGACGTCGCCGGCGTCGCGTTGCCCACCATCGGCGGCTCGGAGTTCGTCGACATCGGCGCGGAACTGGGTATCGTCTTTCTCCTCTTCTTCCTCGGACTGGAGTTCAACCTCGACCGCCTCATCGAGAGCCGACAGCGCATCGGGAGAGCGGGGCTCCTCGACCTGGGCATCAACTTCGGGGTCGGCCTCTTGCTCGGGTTCGCGCTGTTTCGGGACCCGCTCGCGGCCGTGCTGGTGGCCGGCATCGTCTACATCTCGTCGTCGGCCATCATCACCAAGTCGCTCATCGACCTCGGCTGGATCGCCAACGACGAGGCCGAACCGATGCTCGGTTCGCTCGTCTTCGAGGACCTGTTCATCGCGGTGTATCTCACCGTCGCCGCGGCGCTCGTCACGGGCGGGTCCGACGTGGGGGCGGCTGTGACCTCCGTCGGCATCGCGCTCGCGTTCATCGTCGGCCTCCTCCTGCTTGCACAGTACGGCACGCCGTGGTTCGAACGAGCCTTGCAGACGAACTCGAACGAGTACAAGGTGTTGCGCGCCGTCGGCATCACGGTGCTGGTGTCCGGTGTGGCGCTCGCCATCGGCGTCAGCGAGGCCGTCGCGGCCTTCTTCGTCGGCATGGCCTTCGCGCCGACCTCGCACGCCCACGACCTCGAAAATCTGCTGGAACCGGTCCGCGACACGTTCGCGGCCGTGTTCTTCTTCTGGATCGGCGTCGAGACCGACCCGACGCTGTTCCCCGGCGTCGCGGGCCTCGTCGCCGCGGCCGTCGTCGTCACGACCCCGACGAAACTGCTCTCGGGCTACCTGGGCGGGCGCACGTACGACCTCGGGCCGCGGCGGTCGATGCGCGTGGGCCTGGGGATGGTCACGCGCGGTGAGTTCTCGCTCATCATCGCCGCCGTCGCGCTGACGGGCGCGGGCGTGTCGCTCTCGGTCGACCTCGCCAACGCCATCTACTCCTTTACCGTCGCCTACGTGCTCGTCATGAGCGTCCTGGGGACGATGATGATGCAGTACTCCGAGCCGTTCGAACGGTTCGCCGTCGAGCGGTTCGGGACGGAGTAGCCAAAACAGCGCCGAGCGGCCTACAGTTCGCTGTCCGGGACGACGACCACTTTCCCGAAGCCCTCGCGGTTCTCGATGATCTCGTGGGCGCGGGCGATGTCGCTCATCGGCAGCGTCTCGCGGATTCGCGGCTCCATGTGGCCCTCCCAGACGAGTTCGAGCACCTCGTCGGCCTGGCCCGGCGTCGCCATCGTCGACCCGATGACCTGCAACTGGTTCCAGAAGATGCGGTTCAGGTCCGTTTCGGGGTTGCCGCCCGTCGTCGCGCCGCAGGTGACTACGCGGCCGCCCTTGACGAGGCTCTTGAGCGAGTCCTGCCAGGTCTGTGCGCCGACGTGGTCGACGACCATGTCGACCCCGCGTCCGCCGGTGAGGTCTCGGATCTCGCTCGCGAAGTCCGTCTCCGCGTAGTTGATGGTGTGGTCTGCGCCCAGTTCGGCGGCGTAGTCCAGTTTCGCCTGGCTGCTGGCGGTCGCGAACACCTCCGCGCCGGCGTGGTCGGCGACCTGGACGGCCGCGTGGCCGACGCCGCCGGACGCACCGAGGACCAGCACCGACTCCCCGGCCTTGAGGTCGCCGCGGTCGCGAAGCATCCGCCAGGCGGTCTGGAACACGAGCGGGGCCGCGGCGGCCGTCTCCCAGTCGACGCCCTCTGGGACCGGCGTGAGGTTCTCGGCCGGCACGGCGGCGAACTCGCTGTGGACGCCGCGGACGTGCTCGCCGATGATGTGAAAGTCGGGCGCGAGCGTCGGGTCGCCCTTCCGCGTGAACTCGTCGCCGCCGCCGCTCTTGCCCGCGAGGACGGCGACGCGGTCGCCCGGTTCGAACCGGGATACGTCCTCGCCCACCTCGCTCACGACGCCCGCGCCGTCGCTGCCGGGGATGTGGGGCATGTCGAGGTCGACGCCGGGGAGCCCCCGCCGCGTCCAGATGTCCAGGTGGTTCAACGCGGCGGCCTTCACGTCGATCACTACCTCGTCGCGTCCCGGTTCGGGGTCCGGGAAATCGCCATACTCGAGCACGTCACGGTCGCCGTGATGGTCGAACTGAACGGCTTTCATCATCATCATTTATCGTGCAACTCTTATAAATGGACAGTCCGCGGCAGCTGACACATGACTGGTTCTGTCCGAGGTACCGGTGTGCCCTGCCAATATCTTCGTTGATATGGTTCGTTCTCGTCCAAATAGTACAACTGTGTCCTGTAACAGGTAATTCTACCGACGAAATCAGATATCGACGGAAATTTGAATCGATCTCATCAGTATATGGTCTGAATGAACGAAAATATGCTACTTATCTGTACTCCCTACGCCTGTATCGGCGTTGTCTCGCTGTGGTGTGCGAATTCTACGCACAGTGACGGCGAGAGGGAGCATACTTACCCGTCGACGCCGTTCTCTGTCCCACCAATGACACGCAGTTCGACACACGACGCGACCACACCGCGGCCGACGGACGGGGTGAGCGCCCGATGAACCTCTCGCTCGTCGTCCTCGCGACGATAACCGGCGTCCTCACCGGCGTCGCCTTCGGTCTCCTCGACGTCCCGATTCCGGCCCCGCCGAACCTCGCCGGCGTCATGGGCATCGCCGGTATCCTCGTCGGCTACCGCCTCGTCGAGTACTTCGACGTGGGCGTCAGCCTCCACTCGCTGTTCGGAATCTGAGTCGGCCGCGACGGACCCGAAATTCTCTGCCGATTCGACCGACACCGTCGAGCGACGGTGTTCGGCTGGGCTTCCGATTACCCGTCGGTGTGACCCGTCGCCTCGTGCGTGTGATCGCTGCTGCCGTCGTCGTGACTGTGTCCGGCGTCGGTTTCGGTGTGGCTGTGGTCGCTCTCACCGTCGCTGTGGTCGTGCGTGTCCTCACTGCCGTCCCGGTGGGTGTGGTCCCGCGTCAGGCGGCCGTGGTAGGTGTCGAGCGTGCGTTCGAGCAGCGCGGTGCGGGTCTCCTGGCCCGCGGCGACGGGCCTGGCCCACCGGGTCTCGGTCCGCCAGTAGCCCATCACCGCTCCCGTGGGTTCGACCAGTTTCGCGTCGAGGCCGTCGACCCGCCAGTCGTCGGCGTAGGCCTGCACGAACGAGACGACGACCGTCTCGATGCCGGCGGCGATCTCGTGGCTCCGGGTGCTCTGCGTGACGTACGTCAGCCTGACGCGATCGTCTTTCACCCGGAGCGATTCGATCTCGACGAACCGCTCGTCCAGTAGCGATTCGAACGAGCCCAGCGGACCGGTCGCCTCCGCGTGGTCATCGTGGGTGTGCTCCTCGTCGTGCCCGGGGTCCTCGGTGACGTGGCCGTGGCCGTGCTCGCCGTTCTCGTGAGCTGTCTCGGTCGCCGTCCGGGTCGGCGCGGCGGTTTCGCCGCTCGAACTGGACACGCCAGCGGAATCGGACTGGCCCGAAGACGCGCCGAACCCGCTACAGCCGGCGCTCGACGCCGCCGCCAGCGCGAGGGCCCCGAGGAACCCCCGCCGCGTCGACCGCTGGCTGGCGTCTGGCACGGCTCACACGCCCCGCCTGGTTGCGAGCAGGGCTGCACCGACGAGCGCGATCAGCGCCACGACGGCGGTGAAGCCCGGGCCCGAGGCCGCGGCGGTCTCGGTCCCCGCGGCTTCGGTCTGCGTCGCGCCGCCGCCGGACTCGGTCGCCGTCTCGGCGTCAGTCGCAGTCCCGCCCGTGTCGGTGGCCGTCTCGGTGTCGTCGGACGCCGCGCCGCCGGACTCGCCGTCGCTCTCGCTGTCGGACTCGCCCTGCTGGCTGGTCGCGATCCAGACGGGGCTGGTCAGCGCGCGGTCGCCGTCCACGTCGACGACGCGGAACGCGACCCAGGCGTTCCCGTCGACCGGTACCTCGGTGCGCATCGTGTCGTTCGTCCCGTCGAGCGTGACGTTCGCGACGGTCGTCCCGTTCCTGATGACGTGGGCGTACGCCAGTTCGTCGAGGTTGCGGACCGTGGCTTCGGCGGTGACGTTCGACCCGGCCGTCGTGGTGACGGTCTCACCGGGCATCCGGTCAGCGACGGTGAACTGGACCGCCGGCCCGTACGTCGCGTAGGTGTGGCCGTCCTTCACGGACTGGGCCCACTTCTCGGCGGTGACGTTGCCCTCGACGTAGGCCCGCGTGCGTGCGCTGCCGTACTTGACCGGGAAGCACTGCGAGCAGTGGTCGTCGCTGACCCCGGTCGCGGCGATGTCGTACCCGTTGTTCCAGAGGGTAAACAGCCCCTGCACGCTACTCGCGTCACTGGCACCGTACTCACCGTTGTACGCCTCGATTGCGTCGACCATCGGGAGGTACTCTTCCTCCTGGCCGGGCGCTTCCGAGAGGTCGACGAAGCGGTCGCCGGGGTGGTTGATCTGGAAGACGGTCGCGTTGTGCTGGGCGCGTGACTCCTCGATGAACTCCACGAGCGTCCCCTCGGAGTCGATCATCTCCTCGCCGTGCATCGGGTAGGGGTTGAAGTGCCCGAGGTCGCCGGTGGTGATCTCCTCGCTGCGGATGAACAGCTCGTCGCGCGCTTCGGCCTGGGACTGCATCGACCCCCAGCCGCCGATGGCGTTGTGATCGGAGATGAACACGGCGTCGACGCCGGAGGACTTCTGGATCGCGAGGAAGTTGTCGATCGGCGTCTTGCCGTCGAAGCTCACGCTGCTGTGTGCGTGCGGGTCGACGCTGACCCAGTCGTTCTCGCTGGGGTCGAGTTCCTCGGTGAACGTGGCGTTCACCGTCACCGCCGCGCCGGGCGTCACGGAGATGTTCTTGCGGACCGGTTCGGTGTTGTACTCCGTCCCGTGGTTCAGGACGAGGGTGTAGTTCCCGGGCGGCAGTTCGAAGGAGGCCGTTCCGACGGGCGTCGTCTGCGTGTAGACGGTCTTGACGGCCGTCCCGTCGTCGAGGACCGTGATCCGGGCGTCGGCCGGGCTGACCTGCCCGCTGTCGTTCAGCGACGTGGTGACGTTGACCGGTGCGGGGCCTTCGAGCGTGTCGAAGGAGACGGTCGTCGTCTCGCCTTCGGTGACGGTCACGGTCTTGGACTCGGAGGGCGCAAAGCCCGCGGCCTCGGCCCGGAGCGTGTACTCGCCGGCGGGCAAGTCGAGGCCGTAGGACCCCTCGTCGGTCCCGACGGTGTACGTGAACGCGCCCTCGTCCGTCGAGGCGGTGATCGTGGCCCGCGAGACGGACTCGTTGTCCGCGCTCTCGACCGTGCCGGTCACGGTTCCCACGTCGGCGTTTGCCTGTCGGTTGTAGTACTCGCTGGTCGCGCTACTGGAGCCGTCCGCTCCGACGAAGAAGGCGAACTCGGCGGACTGGCTCTCGCCGGGGTCGAGGCGGTGTTCGAGCCACGGGTCGACCCACGTCGAGGAGGCGGTGTACGCGGTGAACGAGCCGTTCCCGCCCCAGACGCCGTAGCTGACACGGTCGCCGGTGAGCGCGGCCCACGGCTGGGTGAGCGTGTCGGCGCTCACCGGCGGCGCGCGCGTCTCCTCGATAGTCCCCGAGCCGGGGAGCCAGGTGGACTGGCCCTCGGAACTCAGTGCCGCCCCGCTCTGGAGCCGTTCCGAGTCGTTGACCGGGAGGCGCTGGTCGCCGCCGTTCTCCATCGTCGTGTTGATCCAGACGTGACTGGAGTTGGCCGGCAGCGTGTACGTCGTCGTGATCGAGACGTTCGGATTGCTACTGGCGTGGCCGGTCGCGGTGACGACCGCCACGCCGTTCGGCCCGGTCGCGTTCTGGCGCTCGAAGGACTCGTAGACTGGCCACGTCCCGAAGTTGTTGAACGCGAACTCGGCGACGCCGATCTGGTCGGTCGTCAGCCCGTATGCGTTGGCGTCGTAGATGCCGCCGGGGAGCGTCCCGAAGGGCCCGTTGCTCTCGGTCCCGATGGCGACCGCGACCTCGCTGTTCTTCAGGACGATGGTCTCGTTCGCGGGCGTCTCGCCGCCCTTGAGCCGCTCGCCGGTGACTGCGACCGGCTTTGCGGGACGCTCGACGTGGCCCGAGGCGGCCAGCCACTTCACCGTCCGGAACAGGAACGGCCGGGTGTCGGTCTGCTGGTGTTCGGCCTGCCACTCGTCGGTGAGGTAGGTCGTCAGCGACTTCTGGCTGCCGAAGGCGACGACGCGGCCGTTCTGGCCGATGTCCCACGTCGCGGCCGCACCGACGATGCGCTCACCGCGCGGGAAGCTCTCCTCGGTGGTCGAGTACGTGTATTCGTAGGTGTCCTCGTCGCCGTACAGCAGCGGGGCCTGCGTCCCGTTGTCCGTGTCGGTCACGTTGATGCTGACGCCGTCGTACTCCACCGTCTCGACGCCGTCGGTGACGGGGTGGTCACCGGTGTTGTGCAGGACCACGCGCCACTCGTAGTCCTCGACGGTCTTGTTGGTCGGGTCCTGGATGTTTCGCAGCCACTTGTCGCTCTCGCCGTTGAAGTGAAGCCCGTACGGGTCGGTGATGTCGTTGAGCTTCCCCGCGTTGCCCTGTAGCGGCGAGGTCCAGTCAGCCACGACGAACAGGCTGCCGCCGTTGCGGACGTACTCGTCCAGCGCCTCCTGCTCGGCCTCGCTGTAGGCGGTCTGCGGGACCGGGACGATGACCACGTCGTAGTCAGAGAGCCCGCTCGCGGCCGAGTCGTTCCACGAGGTCAGCCCGCCCGTGGTGGAGCGCTTCGTGTCCACGTCGTACCCCCGCTCGCTGAGTCGGTTCGCGAACTTCGTGAACGTCGAGCCCTGATGACTCCCGTCGATCAGCACGTCGACGCCCGCCCCGCTCGCGTTGAGATCGACTGAACTATCAGGTCTCGGGCAGCTTCGATTCAGCTGACAGTTCACGGTCGATGCACTCGCGTTCTGTGCCGTCTGTGCCGTCACCGCAGTGCTCACGTTCGTCGGCTGTGCCGACGTCGTCGTCGAAGCGGCCACAGGACCGCTCACGACGGAGAGAACGAGAACAGTGCTAAGCACTATCGAACGGACGTTGTTACTGGATGTCACTTTGTGCACGATATAAATACCGCGTAGTTAAAACTTACGTCGGACAAACACATCTGAGAACATACCTGAAAACAATACATACTGGGAAGACGATAGCTCCACTCGTCGACGGTCGACGAGAGCACTCACGAGGCGGTCGGCGATCGGACTCGTCTGAAAGCCGTGTCCCGCCGTCTGTTCGTGTCACCAACAAGAGCGTTCCGGCCGCACACATCCGATGTGCCGCCCCGCACATCCGGCACAGACGTGTGTCACGCTCGGACCGCTCCACTCGGTGTGTCTGTGCCCGTCCCGTTCGCCGGACTTGGCATCTCGTCGCGTGCGCGTACCAGCCTTTATTAAACGCTGGCCGCAACGCCAAGGGTATGTCACGCAAGGTCTTCTTCGACGTGGATCCCGGGTGCGACGACGCCGTGATGCTGGCGATGGCGCTCGGCCACGACGCCGTCGACGTGGTCGGCATCTCGACGGTCTGTGGCAACACGACCGTCGAGAACACCACGCGGAACGCCCACGGGATACTCGAACTGGGCGGCTACGACGTGCCGGTCGCGCGTGGCTGTGCCCGCCCGCTGGTCGACGATCTCGACACCGCGGAGTGGATTCACGGGGAGAACGGCATCAAGGGCGAACTGCCCGAGACGGACCGTGAGACGCGTGCTATACACGGCGCGGACGCGATCATCGAGGCGGCCCGCGAGCACGGCGACGCGCTGACGATCGCAGCCGTCGGCCCGCTGCCGAACCTCGCGCTGGCGCTCGCGAAAGAACCCCAGTTGCCCGACCTTGTCGACGAGATATACCTCATGGGCGGGGCGGCGATGACGACCGGGAACGTCACACCGATGGCCGAGGCGAACTTCCACAACGACCCCGCGGCGGCCAGCCGCGTCCTGCAGGACGCCGCCCCGAAGATGGTCGGTCTCGACGTGACCAACCGCGCGACAGTGGCCCCGGAGTTCGTCGCCTCCTGCCGCGAGGCCGGCGGCGTCCGCGCCACCGTCGCCGAGTGGCTCGATTACCGCCCCGACTCCGGGACCTATCCGACGGCCGAGGCTCCGGCCATCCACGACGCCGCGGTCGTCGCCGACATCGTCGACGACGCCGTACTCACGTTCGAGGAGTACTACATCGCCGTCGACACGAGCGGCGGCCCCTCCCACGGCGCGGTCATCTGCGACGAGCACGGCGTGACCGACAACGATCCCACTGGGCAGGTGGCCGTCGACATCGACGTGGCCCGTTACCGCGACATCCTCGAAACGGGCGTGCGGGCCTACGCGGAGTAAGCGGTGACTTACCGCGGTAGCCTGGGAAAAACTATACGGATGTTGGCGGCTCCCTACTCGTACGTGTGGACGCTCCCGGTCGTGTTCTCGGCGATGTAGTCCCAGTCGTACTCGACACCGAGGCCGGGGCCGTCGGGCACGGAGACCGTCCCGTCGGCATCGACGGCGTCCATCAGGTCGGAGTAGCCGCCCTCGTACACCGGCGGCTGGGTGTTCTGGCAGTCCGGGTGGACCAGCGCCATCTCGTAGTAGTTCGAGTTGCGGCAGGCGGCGATGCAGTGGCGCTGGGCGGGCCCGGGCGCGTGGAACTCCACGTCGAGCCCGAACGCCTCGGCCATGCGGGCCACCTTGATCGCGCCGGTGATACCCGCGTCGTACTCTGGATCGGCCCGCAGGAAGTCGGTGGCCTCGCTGGCGGCGAAGTCGGACTTGATCTCCAGCCCGCGGACGTGCTCGGTCTGGAGGATCGGCGTGTCGAGCTTCTGGGCCAGTTTCTTGTGGGCGTGCTGTGAGATGCCGCCGTCGCGGAAGGGGTCCTCGTACCAGAAGAAGCCCTCCTCGTCGAGCGCGCGACCGAGTTTCAGCGCGTCGGCGAACGTCTCCAGTTCGCAGGCCGGGTCGTGCATGAGGTCCATCTCGTCGCCGACGGCATCGCCGACCGCGTGGACGGCATCGATCTCGCGCGTGAGGTCGCGGGCCGCGTCACCGCCGCCCCAGCCGTGGATCTTGAAGCCGCCGAAGCCCTCGTCGCGACAGTCCTCGGCGAAGTCGGCGAAGGCCTCGGGCGAGTCGAGTCCGCCAGCGTCGTCGCCGTGGTAGGTCGAGGCGTACGCCGGGATGCGCTCGCGGTAGGTCCCGAGCAGTTCGTGGATGGGCGCGTCGTAGTACTTGCCCGCGAAGTCCCACAGCGCGATGTCGATGGGGCCGATGCCCATCCGGTCGTACTTCCGGAGCGCGCGCTTGCACTCCGACCAGTGCTTCTCGCGTTTCAGCGGGTCCTTGCCGATGAGATACTGGGCGACGATGTTGTACTGGGCGGCCGCCGGGGAGTTCCCGCCGACGTACTCCCCCGTGATGCCCTCGTCGGTGTGAACCTGGACGCCGAATAGCTTCCGCGTCGTGGTCTCGCCCGGCTCGTAGACGAGGTTGAAGCCGTGCTCGTCGGTCCCCACGTCCTCGAGGGGGTACTCGAACTCCCGGCTTTCGATCTTTGTGATCGTTGGCGACATTGGCGGACGTACCGGGGTCGGCGTAATAAATGTACCCCGCCACACAGATTGTCGACGCGGCACCGGCGGACGGCGATCCGTCTCACTCTCCGTCGAGGGCGTCGAGTCGCCGGATGCCGGGCTCGTCGAGCCGGACCGAACAGCCGACGTACGGCGGCTCGACGACTCTGGGGTACTCGTGTGACACCGCGTGGTCGTGCAGGACCTTCGGGTCGCCGCCCTCGCCCTGCCACATGTCGTGGTGCGAGGGGAGCAAGCGGGTCAGCCGGAGCTGGGTCGCGGCCTCGATCACCTCGTTTTCGTCCATGTACCACTTCGTGCGGACGCCGCGGTCCGGCTCGGGCTCGTAGATGGAGCCGACGGTGCCGAACGCCAGCGCGCCCACGTCGATGTCGTAGCGCTCGCCCACGTCGGCGAACGCCGCGGCGGGGCGGCTGTCGCCCGCGTGGAAGAACGTCCCGGACTCGTGCTCGACGACGTAGCTCACCGGCTCGACGGCGTCGGGGTCGTTCGCGCCCTCGACGTGGACGGTGAAGTCGCCGACCTCGAACGAGTCGCCGGCGGCGATTTCGTTGCGCTGGTCGCCGTCGACTGGAATCTCGCCGTCGTAGTCAGGCTCCGCGTAGGACGCGGACGGCGCGTACAGGTCTGCGCCCAGATCCGCGACCAGCGGCTCGAACGACGGCGGGTGCATGTGGTCGATATGTTCGTGCGTGACGAGCACGGCGTCACACAGCGTCGCGTCGGCCGGGTCCATCGGGACCGGAATCATGCGGACGAGCGTCGGCGGGTCCCCCTCGCCGAAGTACGGGTCGACGTACAGCGTCGTCGTCGCCGACCGGAGGACGAAGCCGTTACAGCCGAGGTACCAGACGGAAACGCCGTCGCCGGGGTCCGTCGCTTCGATCTCGTCGCGGACGAACCAGTCGCCCCATGTCGAGTGAACCATGGCTCGCCAGTGGGTCCGCGCCCGCCAAAAACCTTCGTGCCGTCAGTCCAGTTCGACCGTCGACTCCGTCTCGGACGCCTCGTAGACGGCCTTGATCGTCCTGATGTCGACCAGCCCGTGCTCGCCGTCCGCGTAGGGCTCCGCGCCGGTCAGCAGGCAGTGACTGAAGTACTCGAACTCCTCTTCCATCTGGTCGATCTGCTCGAAGTCGATGTCGACGGTCGTTCCGTCGTGGGAAAGCTGGAGGGCGCGGTCGTCCCACGGGTAGAACGCCGGCTCGACGCGGACCTTCCCCTCGGTCCCGAGCACCGAGATGTGGCTGTCGAGGTGCGCGTTCTGGCTGGCGGTGCAGACGGCGTAGGCGTGCCCGGGGAAGTCGAGCTGGAACGCCCCGTGCTCGTCGGGTACGTCGTCGAACTCCTCCTGGACCGACGCGACCGTCCCGCGGACCCGAACCGGGTCCGCCTCCAGCAGGAAGCGGCTCGTGTTCAGCGGGTAGAGCCCGATGTCCATGACGGCACAGCCGCCCGAGAGCTCCCAGTCCAGCCGCCACTGGTCGGGATCGGGCACGAGGTCGAGAATCGGCTCGGTCATGTTGCCGTGGACGAACAGCGGCTCGCCGACGTACCCCTCGTCGATGAGGTCCTTCGCCCGCCTGACGGCCGGTTCGGTGTGCATCCGGTAGGCGATCATCAGCGTCGCGTCGTGCTCGTCGCAGACCTCGATCATCCGTTCGGCGCGCTCGATAGTGGCCTCCATCGGCTTCTCACAGAGGATCGCCTTGTCCAACTCCGCGGCCGTCTCGACGAACGGCAGGTGGCGGGCGTTCGGCGTGACGACGTAGACGGCGTCGTAGGCGTCGCTCGCGGTGCCGTCGTGGAACTCCTCGTAGGTGATCGCGTGTTCGACCGTCTCGGCGTCGGCGGCCACGTCCGCGGCCTTCTCACGGTCACCGCTGACGAGCACGGTCGTCTCACAGAGGTCGCCGGCGGCGACGGCGGGCATCGCCTGCTCGGTGGTCCACCAGCCCACCCCGATCATCGCGAACCGGACCGGGTCGTCGGTCGTCGTCAACTCCTGCCAGTCGCGGTGATCGAAACCCGTCGTGAGCGCGTCGACGTTCATGGCGGCCGGTGCGCCCGCGTGACTATTATGCGTTGTGTTGCCACATCGACTGCGTTCCGACTTCTCGAATACAGATTCAGCGATCAGGCCGATCGATCCCTTGCAGATGGATTACTGTTCAAGATCACGGAACGACTTGTGGCCGGATGCGTGTTCCCGACCGACTTCTGCCCCGGTGGAGAGTATCGGGGTAGAACGGCTATTGACTGGTTGTGGGGCCGTCTGGAAGCACATGTCGGCGAGCGGACGACCGCGGAATAACGACAGTACAACCGTTACGCTGCTCGTTCAGTATCGATGAACGCACGCTAGCTAATCCGGGGGGCGAGTTCAGACGTGTCTGTGTGCGGTTCCGTTCGGCGTTACTCCTCGAACGACGCGGCTCCACGGTGAATGGAGCACTCGGAGAGAGAAAGTACGCATGGCCGGGCCCAACCGGAACGCGTCTCTGCCACGAGCCACGCGGCAGTTGTGCGGTCCGATGTTACGGGAATCGCTTCGACGCGAGAGTGTCCAACGACGGGAGTTCGTTGCGGTCCGGGTGCCTACAGACTGCAACGATAGTGGAACGTCTGTACGGGACAGACGATGGCCGTCGGTGCTGGGGCCGTTCCACCATCCCTGGTCGATTGGGCTACGACCATGACTGATGACTTTGCAGGCTCGCTCTTGTGGTGGACAAGAGCAAGTACGCATACAGAAGATTAGTATAAAAAGATTGTGTTTCGCGTAGATGCTGCGGGACGGGGCGATCGAGAGATGGAGATCCCGGGTGACGCGGGTCCGTTAGCTGTTGCGGTAGACCGTCTTGATGTAACTGAAGAACTCCAGGCCGGCGTCGCCCTGTTCGCGGTAGGTGTTCGTCGAGGAGCGCTTGAGGCCACCGAACGGAACGTGCAGTTCGAGGCCGGTGGTCTTCTCGTTGACCTTGACGACGCCGGACTCGGAGCGCTCGATGAACTCGTTCTCCTCTTCGACCGACTCGGTCACGATGCTGGCCGAGAGGCCGTAGTCGACGCCGTTGGCGACTTCGAGACCCTCCTCGAAGTCAGAGACGGGGATGACGGCGAGCACCGGACCGAAGACCTCCTCCTGTGCGATTCGCATGTCGGGCTCGACGTCGGAGAAGACGGCCGGCGAGATGAAGTTCCCGGCGTCGTACTCGTCGCCGGTCAGCTCCTCGCCGCCGGTCTCGTGGGTCGCACCCTCGGACTTCGCGATGTCGACGTACTCCAGACTGCCCTCGAGTTCGCCCTGGCTGACGTGGGGACCCATGTCAGCGCCGTCGAGGCCGTCACCGACCGTCAGGGACTCGGCGTAGTCGACGATGCCGTCGACGAACTCGTCGTAGACGTCCTCGTGGACGATGGCGCGGGAGGTCGCCGTACAGGCCTGTCCCGTGCCGCCGAAGGCCCCGGCGCCGACGATGTCGACGGCCTTGTCCACGTCCGCGCTCGACGTGACGAGCGTGGGGTTCTTGCCGCCCATCTCCGCCTGGGCGCGCTTGCCGTTCGCCGTCGACTGTTCGTAGACGTGCTCGCCGATCGAGGCGCTGCCGGTGAACGACACCGCGTCCACGTCGTCGTGGGTGGTCAGTCGCTCGCCGACCTCGCTGCCGGGACCGCAGACCAGATTGATGGCACCGTCCGGGATACCGGCTTCGTCGAGCGCTTCGACGATCTTGGAACCGACGGACGGGGCCTGCATCGCGGGCTTGATGACGACAGTGTTACCGACCGCGAGCGCCGGCGCGATCTTCCAGGCGGGAATCGCGATGGGGTAGTTCCACGGCGTGATCAGCGCGGCGACGCCCAGCGGCTCCTTCTTCGTCTGCAGGCCCGCGCGGCCACCGCTCGGCTGCTTGACCGTCCCGCCGAAGTCGCGCGCCTTCTCGGCGTAGTAATAGAAGATGTCGATCGCCCGCTGTACTTCGCCCTGGGCCTCGCCGAGCGGCTTGCCCTCTTCGCGGGTGAGCGTCTCTGCCAGTTCGTCTTTCTGGTTCTTGAGGATCTCACCGGTCTCGCGCAGGATGGCGCCGCGCTCGGGGCCCGGCATGCCGGCCCACTCGTCGGTCGCCTCGACCGCGGCCGCGACCGCAGCGTCCGTCTCCGCCGTCGAAGAGACCGGGACGGTGCTGACGACCTCGCTCTCGTCGACCGGGTTCGTGACCTCCGTTGTCTCGCCAGATTCGCTACCGGTCCACTCGCCACCGATGTAGTTCTCGTACGTCTGCGTCATACGTTCGATGGATTGCGTCCACGATACTTACGCGTTTCCCCATGACGTTTCACTCACCCGCCGACGGACCGCGAGAGCGAAACAATCGGTCCGCTCGACCGCCGCGTCTCGGCCGGGAGACGTGCCCTCCAAGTGACTGAGCGATGGCTTTAAATGGAACGGTGCGGTCACTGTTACCTAACGAATACGATCTCCCTCGGTCGGTCGGCGACGGGACACGGCCGACCCGCTGGCTTCGTCGCTGTGACCCATCGCCCTGCGATTCGGGTGGCGGTGCGATTCCGGTCGGAGTCTGCCGGGTATCGCGCCAGCGGGTCAGGGCGTGTGACCGAGTCTCCGCGGTCCAGATTCGAAACCAATTATGGCACGAACGGCACAAAATCCGGTCAAATCGGTCGAGACGACGTTCAAGATACTCAACGGGCTCAAGGACCTCGGCGGCGCCGGTGTCACCGAGCTTTCCCGACACCTCGACCTCCCGAAGAGCACGATTCACAACTACCTCAGTACCCTCGAACAGGAGGAGTACATCGTCAACGACGACGGTCGCTACAGGGTCGGGCTCCGGTTCCTCGAGCTCGGTGCGTACTCCCGGCACCGCCAGAAACTGTTTCGCATCGCAAAACCCGAAGCCGATCGCCTCGCGGAGGAGACGGGCGAACTGGCGAACGTCCTCGTCGAGGAGCACGGCCGCGGTTCGTACCTCTATCGCGCTCGCGGAGAACAGGCCGTCCAGGTCAAGGCCCACGTCGGAACGCGCGTCCCGCTTCACTCGACCGCCCTCGGCAAGGCCATCCTCGCCCACCTCCCCGAGGAACGCGTCGACACCATCGTCGAACGCCACGGGCTCGGTGACGAGACAGACAACGCGGTGACCACGCGGGAGGAACTCCGCGAGAGTCTCGAATCGGTCAGAGAGGCTGGCGTCGCGTTCGACGATGAGGAACGACTCGACGGCCTCCGGTGCGTCGCCGCGCCGGTCCTCGACAACGACGGCAACGTCCTCGGCGCCATCAGCGTCTCCGGCCCGACGAACCGGTTCCGAGACGATCGATTCACTGAAGAGCTCCCTCAGAAAGTACTCGAAGTCGCCAACGTCATCGAACTCAACGTCACCTACTCCTGAATCAGTCAGCCGTTGTCGTCCCACTCTCGCCCGGAGACGCTCGACTTGGCCCACTGCGCGGACCGACCGAAACCAGTTCTTTGATATGGAACGGTCGTTCTTTCGACATAATCGGCAGATATTGACTCGCCACGCCCGGAAATACGGGATATGGAGGTTGGGAAGCCCTATCTCCTGATTTGGACACCGTCTCTAACTCTGTCTCATGGTAGTCCTTTGTCCGATAAAGCGGAACAACTGTGTCCTGCGGGCGAACGCGTTCGGAATGACGGTTCGATCTCCGTGGACGCCTGTCGATTGCTGTAGACTCGCGTAGCGGTTGGGCGGCCGATCTGGGTTCACGCAGTGATCGTAACACGTGTATAAGTGTTATCGACCGGTCGCCTTCGCCCTGTCTCCCGGGAGTCGCTCTGCGCGGTTTTCCCGTGCGGGATGGGTGATTTGATATAGCGATATACGATTCATTTTATATGTACGACACCGTCTGTGCAACCCACTATAGATTCGTCTGAACCGCTACTATCGGTCCGCTCGGGCTAACTCGGGGCTTTCGAGCGTCGAAGACGTGGTCGACTGCCGGAGTGGTCGCGTGCGCGATCAGTACATCGCCCCTGCTCCAAGCCACCGCTCGTGAGTCGTTCGGGTTTGGGGCGGACTGGCCGATAAGGGAGAAGGATGCGACATCTTCGGCGGGCCGGATCCCCCCAGCTCGGTTCGGTTCGCTTCCAGAGCCGTCGGGTCCGCGGACTCCAGATCTGCCGTCGCCACCCGTCGGTGGTCGGGTCGTCGTACCACGACGGCACCCCTCACGTTGACTGTGTTCCACGGCCGTGTGACGTCGCGCCTGGACTGCGCCATCCTGAGCGTGGGGAGCGGATCTCCCGCATGTCAGCCGTGACCACGGTCGATCTGACTGTCCGGCGGAATCCCTCTGTCGTCGACTGACTCGCCGTCCGCCGGCCGTTTCGCCGACGCCTTCGAACGGCGATTCACGGCTCGATAAATCGTACCCTGCTATATCGAATCGGGCATTCCGCGATTTGGCACAGCTTCGGAAGGTACCAATCGCTTGGGTTCCGCCTCGTCGGTGGAAGTCTGTCTCTCGTCGCTGGTCGACGTTTTTCGTACTTCCTGGGTTCGAGGCAGGGGGGACCAACTCTCTGGGAACTTCGGCGAGGGAGTCGTCGGCAAGACGTACTACGCGGGCAAGCCCGCGCTGTTCGAGGAGCGGGGCTTCGATCACCCTCGGGCACGCCGCGAGACGGACGGCTGCGTGGCAGACGCGGCGTTCGAGTCCGGCGAGGGAGCGGTCCCCGAGGACACGCTCGGGGCGCTGGAGCGAGGGCAAGACGGTCGTTCTCGTCGGGACGGGAGCGGAGCTGCTGGGGGCCATCGCCGACGAGGTGCGCCCCGTCTCGAAGCGGGCCGTCCAGCGCCTGCATGAGCCTGGCGTCGAGCACGTCGTGATGCTGACCGGCGACAACGAGGGCACCGCGCGGGCCATCGCGGAGGCGGTCGGCGTCGACGAGTACCGCGCCGAACCTTCCCCGAGGAGGTCGACGCCGTCGGGAAGCTGCCGTCCCTCTACGAACTGTCGCACACGGCCAACGACGTGATCCGGCAGAACATCTGGACAAGCCTCGGCGTGACGCTCCTGCTCGCGCTGGGCGTCCCGGTGGGGCTGGCGAGCGTCGCGCTCGCGGTCGTGGTCGGCGACATGGGGATGAGTCTCGGCGTCTCCGGGAACGCGATGCGGTTGTCACGGACCGAGTCGGACCGGTTCTCCGACACCTGACCTCCGCGTCGAAAACGGAACCGCGGCGAACGCGGCGGCCCGTCGAGTTACCGCTGGCACTCGAGATCTTCGAGCAGCGCCTCGGCGATGGTGCTCTTGCGATGTGAGACCAGCAAGTGACAGTAGATGTCGTCCCGGCTACTGGCGGTGCAGTTACACAGCGGGCAGCTGTGTGTCGGATTCGGGTGGTCTTCGATCGCACGCCGTGGGACACTGGCTTGCATGTGCGCGAGTACCGTCGCTCGGTAGAAAGCCGTTTCTAGGACCGATACGTGGCGCTCTATTCCGATATAGAGAGCCGACGAGGTGCCAGTCGGCTCGCCCTCCCGGGCGATTCATGGGCGGTCGGCCGTCGTCGGCGACCCGGACATATTCCTATATATTCCTCATATAAAGCCCCTATAGCGGGACTTCCGTCGATCCGCCTACCGACCTTTTCACTCATGGCCACCGCACTGACACTCGACCCCGAACTCGACGCGCCGCACCGACGCATCGACAGCGGTCGGTGGGACGACATCTACGTCGTCGGCGACGTCCACGGCTGTCGACCGACGCTCGAACGCCTGCTCGACCGGCTCGACCCGGCCGCCGACGACCTCGTGATCTTCGTCGGCGACCTCGTTCGGAAGGGGCCCGACAGTGCGGGCGTCGTCGACCTCGTACGTCACACGCCGAACTTCCTGACGGTCCGCGGGAACAACGAGCAGAAGCTCGTCGACGGCCGGAAGTCCGTCGCGTCGCTGACCGACGACGACCTCTCTTGGATCGCCTCGCTCCCCGTGGCGATCTCCTGGGACGACTCGCTGGTCGTTCACGGCGGCGTCGACCACCGCAAACCGCTCGTCGACCACGGGCTGACGGACCTCTTGAACATGCGCTCGCTCGTCCCCGACGGCAGTTACGACCGGCCCTACTGGTTCGAGACGCGGACGGCGGAGCCGCGGATCTTCTTCGGTCACACGGTGCTCTCCGAGCCGTTCGAGACGCCCGCCGCAGTCGGACTCGACACCGGCTGCGTCTACGGCGGCCAGCTGACGGCCTACCGATGTTCGACGGGTGAGTTCGTCGCGGTCGAGCCCGAGACGACCCACGAGGACCGCTCGGCCGACAGCATCGTCGACCCCGACCGGAACGCGCCGCTCTCCACCTGACTCATGAAGCGCCCCGAGTCCCCGGACATCGAGCCCTACCGGCCGGACGATGTCGACCTGACCGATTCGTCGCTGTATCTCAACCGCGAACTGAGCGAACTCGCCTTCCAGCGGCGCGTGCTCCACGAGGCGCTCGACGAGCGCAATCCGCTGCTCGAACGGGTCCGGTTCCTGTCCATCGTCACCCGAAATCTGGACGAGTTCGTGATGAAACGCGTCGGCGGCCTCAAACAGCAGATCGAGGCCGGCGTGACGGAGACGGCCCCGGACGGCCGAACGCCCCGCGAGCAGTGGGACGCGGTCCACGAGACGCTCCGCCCCATGCTCCAGACCCAGGCCCGGTGTTACCGGAGCGCGATTCGCCCGGCCCTTGCTGACGCGGGTATCCACGTTCTCGACTACGACGCGCTCAGCGACGCCGAGCGGGCGTCGATGCGCGAGTACTTCGAAGACTCGGTGCTGCCAACGCTGACGCCGCTGTCGTTCGACCCGGCCCATCCGTTCCCGTTCATCTCGAATCGGTCGCTGTCGCTGGCAGTCCTCACCCGCCAGCCGGACGCCGACGACCCGACGTTCACCCGCATCAAGATTCCGCCGAACCGTCCGCGGCTGATTCAGGTCGGCGACGACGCCCGCTACGTTCGTATCGAGGACGTCGTCCGCGAGAACCTGGACCTGCTGTTGCCCAACGTCGACATCGTCGACGCGGCGCTGTTCCGCCTGACTCGCAACGCCGAGGTGCGACGTAACGAGGAGGTCGCCGAGGACCTCATCGACATGGTCGAGGACGTGCTCGAACAGCGACGGTTCGCGACGGTCGTCCGGATGGAGATCTCCGCCGACGCCGACTCGCGCATCCGGGCGACGCTCACAGAGCAACTCGATCTCGACGAACGCGAGATATACGACCTCGCCGGCCCGCTGGACTACCGCGACTTCGCGGAACTGACCGACCTCGACCGCCCGGACCTCTCGCTCGACGAGTGGACGCCACAGCCACATCCGCGCCTCGACACCCGGGATCCGCGCCCGCTCCGCGACGCCGACGAGACCGCGACTCGCGACATCTTCGAGCGCATCCGGGAGGGAGACATGCTGTTGCACCACCCGTACCACGACTTCACGGACACGGTCCAGCGGTTCCTCTCGGCGGCCGCCGAGGATCCGAACGTGCTGGCGGTGAAGGCGGCCATCTACCGCACCGCCAGCGACTCGCAGGTGATTCAGTCGCTCATCGACGCCGCGGAGAACGGCAAGCAGGTAGCGGTGATGGTCGAACTCAAGGCCCGTTTCGACGAGCAGAACAACCTCGAATGGGTGCGCAAACTGGAGGAGAACGGCATCCACGTCGCCTACGGAACGGTCGGCCTCAAGACCCATACCAAGACAGCGCTCGTGGTGCGAGAGGAGGACGACGGCGTCGAACTGTACTCGCACATCGGGACCGGGAACTACCACTCCGAGACGGCGAAGGGGTACGTCGACCTGGGTCTGCTGACCGCCGACCGCGACATCGGTCGCGACCTGACGAAGGTGTTCAACTTCTTCACCGGCCCCTCGCTCGACGAGGAGTTCCGCGAACTGCTCATTGCGCCGGTCACGATGCGGCGGGAGTTCACCCGCTGTATCCGCCGAGAGGCGCAGCACGCGCTCGCCGGACGGCCCGCGCGCATCGTCGTCAAGGTCAACGGTCTCGAAGACCCCGCTATCGTCGAGGAACTGTACCGCGCGTCGATGGCCGGTGTCGACATCGACCTCGTCGTCCGGGACATCTGCCGGCTCCGACCGGATCTCGACGGCATCAGCGAGAACGTCTCCGTCTACTCGCTCGTCGGCCGGTTCCTGGAACACTCCCGCATCTTCTACTTCGAGAACGGCGCGCGGGCCGACAACGGTGCGGACGAGGACTGGGGCGATCCGGAGTACTACATCGGCAGCGCCGACTGGATGACGCGGAACCTCGACTACCGCGTCGAGGCGATCACGCCCGTCACGGACCCGGACGTCCAGCGCCAACTCCGCTTCAACCTCGAACTCGTCCTCGCGGACAACCGCAAGCTCTGGGAGATGGACGGCGACGGCGACTACCGCCAGCGCTACCCGGACGACGGCGAACGGGTCGTCAACGCACAGGAGGTGCTGATGCGCGAGACGCTGAAGGCGGGTCGCAACGAGGACTCCGCGGTCGGGATGCCCGGCGACTACCCCCTGGAGAGCGACCTGTGCGTCGTCGGCGAACGCGCCGACGATTCGGAGTCCACCGTCGAGCCGGCTTCGACCGAGCGACCGTCCGGTGCGCCCTCGGAAGTCACGGACGGCGGTAAATCGGTGCTCTCGAGCTTCGGCGACCGGTGGTACGTCCCGAACAGCGACACCTACGCGTACGCGGTCAGGACGCCCGACGGCGACCGCCGCTACCTGAAAACGAAGGCCGGCGCGGTGGACCTCCTCGAACGCCTGTATTCCGCGGACTAGCGGCGCTCTGGGCACCCCGCCTCCTCGCTCGGTTTCGTCGGTCGGTGTCGAGTCCACATCGCCCCAGCGAGCGGCGGCGCTCGCCCGGTCTGGCCCGAGCGTGGCGGCCGGGAACGCGCTCGTGGCGTGTCCGGTGAGTCAGATATCCGTACGTATCGGTACGTATCGGTCAGATCAGTAATATAAAGTGACAGTATCGGAGTGCCGACACGTTCGAGCGAATGCAATCCAGCACTCCGGCAGGCGACACCCAGCGCGGCGCGGGACTGCTACAGACCACTCGTCGGTCACTCCTCGGGAGCATCGGGGCGGCCGCCGGCCTCGGACTCGCGTCCGGCGACGGGCGTGCACAGATTTCCGGTGGGATCCCGGGCACGGGCGACGTGTACTTCGTGACGCGGAACGAGACGCCGGCCGCAGAGCGCGGGCGGGGCAACGGGACCGGCCGTGGGTCCGGCACGTATCTCGTCGTCGACGGCTCGACGGGCAGCGTCTCATTGGCCACCGACGACACCGCGGACGTGGCGTTTCAGCACGCCTTCGACCAGCTCGGCGAGTCCGGCGGGACCGTCGTCGCCAGCGCGCACACCTTCGAGTTCGGCGGTCCGGCGACGGTCGGCGACGACACGCTGGTGACCGGCCAGCGGGGGACCCGCCTCGTCGCGTCGCAGACCGGCAGCCGGGACGACCCGGCACCGACCGAGAGACAGGAAAATCCGCTGCCGACGGGGCACGACCTGCTCCGAGTCCGCGGCGACAACGTCGCCGTCACGGATATCGAGTTCGACGGTGCGGGCACGCAACTGGACAATCAGGCCGTTCAGGCCGACGGCTGTGACGGCCTCCTCGTCGCGAACACGCGGACGGTCAACGGCTTCCAGATGGGCATCTCGTTCACGCGGTGTACGAACGTGACCGTCCGCGACAACGAGGTCGTCGACCCGAACTGGTACGGCATCACCAGTCGGAGCGCGCCGGCGGGCGGCGAGTCTGACCTCCGCCGGTCGAGCGACGTCGTCATCGCGGGCAACCGCGTCTCCGGGATGAAGTTCAACAACATCGCGCCGTACAACGTCTCGCACTTCGTCGTCTCCGGCAACGTGGTCTTCGACGGGGGCCACAGCCTCATCGCCTGTTCGCCGGCCCAGCGGGGCGCGATCGTCGGCAACGTCTGTCGGGATCTGCACGAGTTCGCACCAGACCCCGGCGGCGAGGCCGGCATCGAGATCGAGTACAAGGAGACGCACCTGCGCGACGCGATCGCCGGGACGCCGGCGGCGCGCTCGGCCGACATCACGATCGCGGGGAATCAGGTCGCCGGCTGTCCCGTGGGAATCCTCTCCCGGACGGTTCCGGCCGACAGTGACGAGACGGAGGCCCGCCGGGAACAGCGCCCCCACGGCTTCACGGTCACCGGCAACGCCGTCAGCGGCGCGGCCGACGCCGGGATTCGGGTCCGCTCGGGCGAGCGTGGCGTCGTCGCGACGAACACGCTCCGTGATATCGGAACGGCCATCGATGTCGCCGACGGCTACACAGCCGGGCTCCAGATGGGACTGAACGCGACCGGTCCCTGAGAATCGGCCCCTCGATAGCGCTCTATCTCCCGCTACTCTTCTGGGTGGTGGCACTGACCACCGAAACGACGGCAGGCGACGGTATTTATCGCCCGACGAAAACCACTCTGAGAGAAAATTTCCGCAAGTGAGATTATCTGTCTCTGAAATACGAGGGATGGTGCGTGGTGGGTCTTATTTGACTGTCACGTATCGCGTTCGAGATTCGGATGCCGCTCGCGCTCGCAGTCGTTCGATGCGTTCGTCCATCGGTGGGTGCGTCGAAAGGAGGTGTGACAGGTCGTCGTCTTCGGTTCCGTGGACGTACAGCGGCGTCAGCGGCCCCAGGTCCGGCGTCGACGCCCGTTCGATCTTTCCGAGGGCGCGTGCCAGCGCGAGCGGCTTCCCGGTCACTTCGACGGCGCGGTCGTCCGCGGCCCACTCGCGACGCCGGGAGTACGCGAGCGCCAGGAGGGCGATGGCGAACCCGAGGAGGCCGACGAACTGCAGTGCCCGTCGCTGGGCGACGGCGAACCACGACCCCGACCAGGCCTCGGGCCGCCCGCGAATCAGCGCCAGTGCGCGAGCGATGCCGCCCGCGAGCGCCACGAGCGGGAGCACCGCGATGGCGATCAGGCCGACGACGCTCTGTAACATGCTGTAGAGCACCGTCTGGACGAACGCGTCGCGGGTTTCGAGGTGAGCGAGTTCGTGGGCCAGCAGCGCCTCCAGTTCGTCGGCCGAGAGGTAGCCGAACAGTCGTCGGTCGACGATGACGGCCCGCTCGCTCCCGCCGACTGCGAAGGCGTTCGGGACGGGGAGGCGCGCCACCAGCAGCGCGGGCGTCGACACGTCCATCCGTTCAGTGAGCGAGTCGAAGCGCCGGTAGACGCCGGGCGCTCGCGACCGCGGGAGTTCGACCGCGTCGACCGACCGTCTGATCTGACTCGTTCCGACCCAGTAACTCAGCGCTCCCATCGCCAGTGCCGTTCCGACGACGACGGCCGCCGCCGTTCCGGCCGATGGCCGTTGCGCCCACACCGTTACGAGTACCCGGTACCCCACGAACACCGCCGCCAGGTACACGGCGAGCGTCGTAACGCCGAGCACCGCGAGCAGCAGCCGCCTCGCGTCCATGACACTCGATACGGTTCGCACCGTGAAACCGACTTGGGTCCGGCGGATGGGAGCGGTGTCTCCGCGGCTGCCGTCGCCGTTGCGTCGACCGGGGCGCCTCACGATTTAGGCCTGCCGAAACTTCGAAATCGGTTTAACGCATTAGGCGAACCTAAAACTATGTCACAGGACGAAGCACTGACGCGGCGCGAGTGGCTCGCGTACGGCGGCGCAGTCGTCGGCGGCGGGCTACTGGCCGGGTGTAGCGATACGCAAGGAGCCAGCGACGCGGAGACGACGCAGACCGCGAACACGGCGAACGGTGGTGAGCCGACCCAGACACCGTCGCAGACGGACCAATCGTACACCGCTTCGATATCCCCGGTCGGCGAGGTGACGTTCGAGTCGCCGCCGGAGACCGTGTTCACGCGGCTCACCCACCACGCCGACATGGCGTTCGCGCTCGGCCGCGGGGACTCGGTCACCGCCATGCACGCGCCGGACTACTACGACGGGCTGTGGAACCAGTTCGTCGAGCGGCTTCCCGGCGTCTCGCTCGACTGGTCCGGGCTGTACTCCTCGTGGGAACCGAGCAAAGAGCAACTCTACGAACTCGACAGCGACGTGCACCTCGCTGACCCGGCGTGGATCGTCAAGCAGGACGCCTGGAGCCAGTCGGACATCGACGAAATCGCCGAGAACGTCTCCCCGTGGTTCGGGAACTCCCTGAGCGACCGCCACCAGCAACCACCGGACGCCTGGGAGGGGTCCTACGAGTACTACACGCTGTGGGAGCAGTTCGAACTCGTCGCGGAGGCGTTCCAAGAGCAGGAGCGGTACCAGGCGCTCGCTGCGATCCACGACGACCTGCTGTCGACCATCGAGTCGGGCCTCCCGCCCGAGTCGGAGCGGCCGACCGCGGTGATGCTCGCCTCGGCGGATCTCGACGAGATCTGGGCCTACACGATGGACCAGCCGGGCTTCCTGACTGCACACACCCGCCCGCTCGGACCCCGTGACGCCTTCGAGGGAGCGATCGAGACGAACTCGACGGTCGACTCCGAACTCCTCTTAGAGGCGGACCCCGAAGTGATCTTCTTCCTCGGGGGACTGGAACCGGGAACGAGTCTCCCGAAGCGACGGGAGACGTTCAACGCTGACCCGGCGGCCGCGGAGATCACCGCGGTGCAGAACGACCGGATGTACGCGCAAGGGGCCCGATACCAGGGTCCGATCCTGAACCTCTTCCAGCTGGAGATGACGGCGAAACAGCTCTACCCGGACCAGTTCGGCCAGTGGCCGACCTACGAGGAGGGCCCCTATCCCGAGATTCCCGAAGACGAACAGCTCTTCGACCGCCAGCGGGTCGCGAATATCATCAGCGGCGACTTCTGACGCCGCATCGCGACGACTCGATTCGGCACCTGCACGGCTCCGTGATTCTCTCGCAACCGCGCCCGAGTAGCGACTCCGCCGACCGCTCGCGAATCGCGTGCGTCGACGTGACCGATTCGTGGCCACTACCTCGATTTGATATAGCGAGATAAGATATACGACTGTGTACTGTCGACGACTCACCGACCACTCAAGACACGCCGAAGTGCTCTGTACCGGCGACAATCGGAAGATTCGGACAGTGATGCTCGCACCCCGGCGGGACAGGACTCCCTCGCGACGGACCGTCCGACTGGTGTTCGCTTCGACGTAGCTGTACCTGTTGACCGTGGCGTCCCGCACGTCATCGAGGCTCGGAGTTTCATCCCGGACGAAACCTTGCGAGTCAATATCACGCTTGGTCGCACTTGGCGCGACCCCTCCGAGCAGGAGAGGATTCGCTGACCAGTTCGTTCTCCGGCGACGCCGCCGGGAGACGGTACCCCACGCCGGAGGTTTCCTGGGTCGTCGTCGGTACCGTGGTGTCGGCCTGACCCCAATGCGTGCTATCTCGTGACATTCGATGACCCACTTCGTCAGCCACAGCGCACCGCGGTGCTGTCTTGGCTCCGGGGCGTGGTATCGTAGTGCCACGCCCGTGCCCTGCCCGGAGATTCCGCGGTCTCGTCGCGCGGAGGAGTTGGTACCTTCGTTGTGCGCCTGCGAGTCGACGAGTACTCCCGGGAGGGGTGACGGTCTCGGCATCCGGTGGTGCACCAGTCACTCGCTGTCGAATGGCCGAGATCCATCACGCCGTCTCGGCGGACAACTCGCCCGGCAGACTCTACTACATCACGCGCACGCGAGGTCCGACCCATGATCCCGAGCCCGAATTCGAGCGAAACACCGGATTTGCTAGCGCAGACAGTCTCTCAACGGTATTTCTGTGTTCTGTCCACTCTGTCCGATAAACCATTATCGGCGATACGAAATCAGCCGAGGCGCGTCTGGATCGTCTCGGCGGTCTGCTCGCCAATGCCGTCCAGCGCGGTCAGTTCCTCTCGCGAGGCCGCTCGCACGCCCGCGACGCTACCGAACCGGCGGAGCAGTCGCTTCCGCGTCGCGGGACCGATTCCGGGCACCTCGTCGAGCGCCGTCGACACGTCGTCCCGGAGCGTCTGGTGGTACTGGACGGCGAAGCGGTGGGCCTCGTCGCGGACCCGCTGGAGCAGGTGGAGGTGTGGCGCGTCGTCGTCCCAGTCGTACACGCGGTCGGCGGTTATCACCAGTTCCTCGTCTTTGGCGAGGGCGACCACCGGCACGTCCCATCCGGTCTCGGACAGCGCGTCGCGGGCGGCTCCGAGCTGTCCGTCGCCGCCGTCGATGAGTAACAGGTCGGGGTCCGGCCGGTCGTCGCGGTCCTCGACGGCGCGCAGCGCCCGCCAGCGAACGAGTTCGCGCATGTTCGCGTAGTCGTCGTTTCGCTCGGTGAGCTTCTTCCGGCGGTAGTCGCTCTTCTCGGGCGACCCGTCGACGAAGGCGACGTTCGACCCGACGACGGAGCGGCCCTGGGCGTGGCTCACGTCGAAGCCCTCGATGCGGGTCGGGCGGTCGATACCGAGCGCGTCGGCCAGTCGCCCGCCCTCGTCGTCGCTCCGGCCGCGCTGACGGGCGTTCTTCAGCGCGAGGTCGACCAGTGTCGCCTCGCGGCCCGCGCCGGGGACCGACAGCGTCACGCCCTCGCGCTCCAGCCACGACTCGATGTCCGGGTCGGCGGGGTCCTCTGCACACAGGATCCTGTCGGGAAGCTCTCGCTCCGCGTAGTACTGCGGGATGAACGCGCGGTAGACGCCGGCGGTCCCCTCGCCGTCGGGGGCCGCGAGCGTGTGGCGGTCGCGCTCGACCAGTTTGCCGCCCTCGGCGTGCAAGCGGGCGACGATGGCGGTCTCGCCTTCGACGGCAGCGCCCAGCACGTCAGTGCTCCGGTGGGTCGCCGAGTCGCTGACCGCCGCGTCGCCCTCGCCGTGGAGCGCCTCGACCGCGCCGAGCTTGTCCCGGAGGTTCGCCGCGCGCTCGAACTCCTGTGCCTGTGCGGCGGCCTCCATCTCGCGGCGCAGCGGGTCCGCGAGCACACCGGTCTCGCCCTCGAAGTACCGCCTGACGGACTCGGCGTCCGCGGCGTAGTCCGCCTCGCTGATCTCGCCGGTGCAGGGCGCGGTGCAGATGCCCATCTCGTAGTCGAGGCACGGGCGGTCGCGGTTGCTGTACTTGTGGTCCGAACACCCTCGAAGGCCGTAGGTCTCTCGCAGCGCCTTGACGACCGTCTCGACGCGCCCCTTGTCGGTGAACGGCCCGTAGACGGTCGCGCCGTCCTCGGGGTCGCGCGTCACCTCGATGCGGGGGACGGCGTGGTCGGTCAGCTGGACCAGCGGGTAGGACTTGTCGTCTTTCAGCCGGACGTTGTAGGGCGGCCGGTGGCGCTTGATGAGGTTCGCTTCGAGGAGCAGCGCCTGTGTCTCCGTGTCCGTGACGGCGAAGTCGACGCCGTCGGCGCGGTCGACCATCTTCGCGATGCGCTCGCTCCGGGGATCGGCGTACGAGCGCACCCGGTCTCGCAGGTCGACGGCCTTCCCGACGTAGAGGACGCGGCGCTGGTCGTCGACGTCGCGCTCGAACAGGTACACGCCGGGCTCTCTCGGGAGCGCGCCGGCGCGGTCTCGGACCTCGGCGGCGTCCATCGACTGGAGGTTAGCGCTCGGCGGAGTTGAACGTCACGCCAGCGGGTCGTCGGGCGGGGACGAGCCTGGGTCTCGTTCCTCGGCCGTTGCGGCTCCCGGCACGATTGCGGCCTCGACGCGGTCGGCGAGGCTCTCGTCGTCGGGCGCGGCGAGTTCGATGTCGTCGTCGCCGGCGACGCCGATGACGAGCAGGCGGTCGCGGCTCCAGAGGTAGACGGCGAAGACGACCGCGGCGAAGGCGAGTCCCAGCGCGCCGAACAGCCGCATGAGGTCGTCCAGCTGGGCCATGAGCGTCACCATCGTCTGGAGCATCCCCATCATGCCACCGATGCCGACGGCGCTGGCGGCCCCGCCGCTATCGAGCGAGATGTTCCCGACGAGACCGTCGAGGCTCACCGTCATCCCGGCCCCGACCAGCACGCCGCCGACGACCAGCGCCTTCACCGCGAGTTCCAGGAACTGCCAGTCGCCTCTCGTCGTCACGGCGACGCCGTCGACGTTCGGCCGGTCGACCTGGTGGAAGTTCGCCCCCTCGCGGTCCGGCGTGAACGCGAGGACGCGGTGGCTCGTCACCACGACGCCGCCGCTGTCGAGGCGGACGGACTCCTCGATCGCCTCCCCGTCGTACAGGAGGCGCTCAGCCCGTTCGACCCAATCCATACCCCCCGTTGCATGCCGACGACATTGAATCCTCCCCCCGTAACGGCTAACTGCCAGCCCGTGGACATGCTCCTATGCGCGAGGATCCCCGCTGCCCCCACTGCACCGAGAAAGTGAGCGCGACCGCGAGGTGGTGTATGCACTGCGGCCGGGACTTCGACGCGCCCGTCGACGCCGGGTCGCTCGGTTCGAGTACCACCGCCGACATCGAGACGGCGATGGAGTCCGGGGACTTCTCGGGGCTGCTGGTGTCGTTCGAGGAGCACGACAGCGGGCCGCTGCTCGTCGGTATCGCGCTCGGCGTCGTTGCGCTCTTTACCCTCCCGTTCGCCTCGCCGGCCGGCGTGACGCTGTGGTATCTCCTCGCCGTCGTGGGTATCGGCTACGTCGCGGCTGACGCCGATTCCGTCGACGCGGCCCTCGACCGCGGCGCGAAGGCGCTCGCGCTCACGCCGTTCCTGCTGGTGTTCGTTCGGATCATCCTCTCTGGATTCATGACCGTCTCCGTCCTGTCGCTGCTCGCGCCGAGCGTCTACGCCGCGCTGGTCCTGTTCGCCCACCGGGCGATCAGTCGCCGGTGACACGGCCGTCCGCAGTCGCTCTCACTCCCCGGCGCGCTCGCGGCGCGCTTCTGCGTCAGCCTTCGAGGCCACTGGCCCGCCTCGACGGTCGATCCCTGCCGGTGTCGGGCCGTCGCCCAGTTCGAGCCCGTGTTTGGCGAGCGTGTCCGCGACCTGCTCGACCGCCCTGTCGGCTACCGCAGCGCGCTGGTCGTCGGTGAGTGGGGCGTGGCGACCCATGGTAACATGTGACGCCTAATTCGGTAAATACTTCCTGTTGACTGCAACGACCGTGTGAGTTATCGGGTCACCGACGGCACCGTCACGCGACCCGCTCGCGTCGCGTTTCCTGCCCGGTATCAAAACTACCATGCCCGCTCGCTACGAGAGGCCACCTACGAAGGTGGCTTCCGTGACCGAAAAACGCGAATATACCGACGACTACCCCGACAAGACGCTGTACATCCCGGGTCCGACAGAGGTCCGCGAGGACGTCATCCAGGAGATGGCCCAGCCGATGTTCGGCCACCGGATGGACCGGATGACAGACCTCTACACGACCATCGTCGAGGACACGAAGGAGTTCCTCGGCACCGACAACGAGGTGATCATCCTCACGGCCTCCGGCACCGAGTTCTGGGAGGCCTCGACGCTCAACCTCGTCGACGAGAACATCCTCGTCCCGACCTGCGGGAGCTTCAGCGAGCGCCACGCCAACGTCGCCGAGCGCCTCGGCAAGGACGTCGACCGCCTCGAGTACGAGTGGGGCCAGGCCATCAAGCCCGAGGACATCCGCGAGCACCTCGAATCGACGGACAAGCACTACGACGTGGTCGCGACCGTGATGAACGAATCCTCGACCGGCGTCCGCAACCCCATCGAGGAGATCGGTGACGTGATCGCCGAATACCCGGACACCTACTTCGTCGTCGACGCCGTCTCCGCCCTCGGCGGGGACTACGTCGACATCGACGAGCACAACATCGACGTGATCTTCGCGTCGACGCAGAAGGCCTTCGCCATGCCGCCGGGCCTCGCCGTGTGCGTCGTCAGCGACGACGCCTACGAGCGGGAACTGGACACCGACTCCTCGTCGTGGTACGGCGGCTTCCAGCGCTGTCTCGACTACTACGACCGGAAGGGCCAGACCCACTCCACGCCGGCCATCCCGGTCATGCTCGCCTACCGCAAGCAGATGAAACACATGCTCGAAGAGGGCCACGAGGGCCGCGACGAGCGCCACCGCGAGATGACCGAGTACGTCCACGAGTGGGCCACCGACCACTTCGACCTGTTCGCCGAGGAGGGCTATCGCTCCCAGACGGTCTCCTGCATCGAGAACACCCAGGGCATCGACGTGGCCGAGACCATCGAGGCCGTCAGCGAGGAACACGACATGGTGTTCTCCAACGGCTACGGGTCCCAGCTGGGCGAGCAGACGTTCCGCATCGGCCACATGGGCGAACACACCGTCGAGAGCATCCGGGAACTCACCGACGCCATCGAAGACGCCGCCGACCTCTAACGAGTTCCCATCGCTGATACCGAGACTACGATTCCAGTATTTTCCGCGTGCGACCCTCTGGCGGACTATGATCCTCGATTCATCGTGGTCTTTGATCTATGATTATCAAAGGCTGAACTAGCGGGGGTAGCGTTAAGTCGAGAATTATCAAACTGCCGAGTATGGCATCTCTACCGGCAGTAGACTCGATTTCCGGGCACTACAGCCGTCGGATCGGTGCGGCCCTTGGCGTCACGCTGCTCGTGACGCTCGCGTTCGGTTCCCTCTTTGCCGCCCACGCGGCGGTAAACGGTGCCGGCCTGGCAGGTATCACCGGGACGCTGTTCGTGGTAGTTCTGAATCTGGGGCTGCTGGGCATCGTTCTCGGCGGTAACGTAGCGGTCGAACTCCGACAGCTGACAGAAGCGGCAGAGGCAATCGAGGACGGCGACCTCGACGCGAGTCCCGATGTGGACCGTGCCGACGAGTTCGGACAGCTCGCGACGGCCTTCGACAGTATGCGAGAGTCGCTCGGTGCGGCCCTGGCGGAATCGGAGTCGGCGCGAGCGGATGCGGAGGCGGCACAGGAAGACGCCGAGGCGGCCCGCCGAGAGGCCGAAGCGTTGAACGAAACCCTCATCGAGCACGCGACGACCATCGGTGACGCGATGACCGCGGCCGCGGCTGGCGATTTCACCCGTCGACTCGAGACGGACGCCGACGTCGACGCGGTCGAGCGGATCGCGCTCGCCTACGAGGAGATGGCCGACGGACTCTCCGAGACCGTCGACGAGATCCGCGAGTTCGCCACCGTCGTCGAGGACGCAAGCACGTCCGTCGCCGACGACGCGGCCGATCTCGAACGGCGTAACGCGTCGATCGCCGATGGCATCCGGGACCTCGCCATTGACATCGAGGGGCAGGCCGAACAACTCGAAACCGCGGTCTCGGAGACGAACGACCTCTCGGCGACCATCGAGGAGGTCGCCTCGACGACCGACGAAGTCACGCGGCAGGCGGGCGACGCGGCCGACGTTGGGGAGACCGGCGCTCGCCGCGTCGAAGACGCCATCGACGCGATTCAGGGCGTCGAGAGCGCCATCGGCGAACTCGACGAGATGATCGCGGAACTGGACGAGCGGATGACCGACGTGGAGTCGACGACCGGCATGATCGACGAGATCGCCGAGCAGACGAACATCCTCGCGCTCAACGCCAACATCGAGGCCTCCCACGCGGGCGATAGCGGCGCGGGGTTTGCCGTCGTCGCCGACGAGGTCAAAGATCTCGCCGAAGAGACCCAGAGCGCCATCGACGAAATCGAGTCGATCATCTCCGGGGCCCGATCGGACGTCGACGATGTGACGGCCGAGATGGACCACACCAGAGAGCGGATCGAGACGGGCGTCGAGACGGTCACCGCCGCCGGTGACACCCTGTCGAAACTCACCGAGACCGTGGACGACGTCGACGACGCGATGGGAGAGATCTCGCACGCGACCGACGATGGTGCGAGCGCCACTGAGGAGGTAGCCGCGACGGTTACCGCTGTCGGCGACGCCGCCCGCGAGGTCGCGGACCACTCCCACGACATTGCGAGTACGGCCCACGAGACCGCAGAGACGATGAGCGATGTCCGCAAGCGCGCCGATGACCTCGCTGGCCGGACGGAAGAACTGCTCGAGCGCCTGTCCTCCTTCGAGACGCGCGGTGACGTCACCGGCCCGACGGACGGACAGCAGTCCGGCGACCGGCGGGCAACTGCAGGTGGTGACGATGTTTAGTCCGTCTGCCGTCTACGGGACGTCCGCCGTCGTCTACGCGCTGGCGCTGGTGGTCCTCGTCACTCGACTCCGCGGTATGGCGAACGAGCGACGACGCTACTGTTACCCCGTCGTCGCCGTCCTCGTCGTCTCCATGCTCTGTAGCGTGCTCGTCACGGCCGGAATCGGACAAATCCCGGTGAACGGAGCCGAAGTCGACGTCCCCGGACTGATCGACGATCTGATCACGTATCCCGTGCTGTGGGGCGTCGCGGTCATGCTCGCCGGAGTCTCACGTCGAACGCTCGCGGCCCTCGCCGCCATCCCCGTCACCCAGGTGCTCGCGTTTCAGGTCGCGTCCGTCATCGGCGGACTCGTCGGTCTCGTCGGCCTCCTCGTGGTCGTCGGCGGCCACGGCGTCATCGCCTATCTCCTCCTCGGTCCGATCTGGGCGGACGCGCGGGACGTTCCCGCCAAACAGCGGCTCCTCCACTGGAAGTCACGGAACCTCCTGTTGTTCCTCGTGGGGATGCTCATCGCCTTCGCAGTCCTCTCGCTGTTCGGACTGTTCGATTCGTTCGTCGTCGTCGCACTGGGACAGTACGTGGACGTCCTGATCCGCGTCGGCGTCGCCAGCTTCCTGTTCGCCAACGTCGAGTCGATCGCTGTCGGAACCCTCGACGGGATGCCCGACGACCGCTCCGGCGCACTGACCGAAACGACCGGCGCGGACTGAGCGCGGCTTCTCCGGTCTGTCCACGCGCTATCGCGTCAGTCCCGACGAGCTTTCGACCCGTCTTCTCCCGCCCAACGTGGTATACGTTATCACTTCACGACATTCAGTGAGGCAGAGCGCCCGTGGCCGGCAGAGACCGAGATACGGGGCTGGAATGTGGGCGCTCAACATCGTTAGAGGTGTTTTCAGAGTCTGATAATGCTGGGGAGAGTATATTATCCCCCTGACGCAAAGATGTAGGTAGCCCAGTATGAGTAAGAGTAACCGATGGAGTGGGGACCGCGATGTGGCAGGACAGACGAGCGTCACCCGAAAGCAGTTCGACTGGAGCGAGACTCGACCGAGCATGGCCGTCCCGGAGTACATCTCCGCGATCACGGGCCGCGAACAGACCGACTTCGCGCCCCTCTACGAGGCGATCGACCCCGAGGCGCTCGACGCGCTCGTCAAGTCGGACTCGCCGGTGAGCGTCTCCTTCGAGCACGCGGGCCACTCGATCACAGTTCGAAGCGACGGAGAGGTCGTCGTTCAGACGGTGACCGCCTCCATCGGGCGGTAAGGACGATCCCCCGTACCTCCCGTTCTCCCGATTTTCTCCTCCACCGGTTTCGCCGACCCACGTCGGCGTTCACAGCGGCTTTGTAGCCGGGTCTCCCAGACTCGACAAATGGTTGCTGTCGACGACTCCGCCCCCGCGGACAACCCCTACGTCGCGGATCCGCCGACCGAGTTCGACCCGGTCGGGGACCTCGACGCGGAGCGGGCCCGCGAGCAGGCCGAGGCGCTGCGCGAGGCGATCCGCTATCACGACCACCGGTACTACGTCGAGGCCGACCCCCTCATCGGCGACCGCGCCTACGACGCGCTGTTCGCCCGCTTGCAGGACCTGGAGGCGGCCTTCGACCTCGACACCGACGGAAGCCCGACTCAGCGCGTCGGCGGCGCTCCGCTCGACGAACTCCCCGAGGTCGAACACATCGCGCCCATGCGCTCCATCGACCAGGGTGGCGAAGCGGCCGATGCGCGCGCCTTCGACGAGCGCGTCCGCGGCGGACTGGGGGTCGACGGCGTCGAGTACTTCTGCGAGCCGAAGTTCGACGGGCTCTCCGTCGAAATCGTCTACGAGGACGGCGTCTACCAGCGCGCCGCCACCCGCGGCGACGGCGAGGTCGGCGAGGACGTGACCGAGAACGTCCGCACGATCGCCGCCGTCCCCCAGCGCCTGCGCGGCGACTACCCCGAGTTTCTGGCCGTCCGCGGCGAGGTGTACATCCCGCGCGAGGCGTTCACCGCCTTCAACCGCGAGCGCGTCGAGCGCGGCGAGGACCCCTTTGCGAACCCGCGCAACGCCGCCGCCGGGACGCTCCGCCAGCTCGACCCGTCGGTGACCGCCGAGCGCCCGCTGTCGGTGTTCTTCTTCGGCGTTCTCGACGCCTCGATCGACTTCCAGAGCCACGCGGCGATGCACGAGCGCTTCCCCGAGTGGGGGCTGCGGGTCTGCGACCGGACGGCCGTCGTCGACGGAATCGACGCGGCCATCGACTACCGGGACGCGCAACTCGACGCCCGGGACGACCTCGACTACGAGATCGACGGCGTGGTGCTCAAGGTCAACGACGTCGGTGCCTGCGAACGGTTGGGCTCCACGTCGCGCGCCCCCCGGTGGGCCTTCGCCTACAAGTTCCCGGCCCGCAAGGAGGAGACGACCGTGCGGGACGTGGTCGTCCAGGTCGGCCGCACCGGCCGGCTCACGCCCGTCGCGCTCATGGACCCCGTCGAGGTCGGCGGCGTCACCGTCTCGCGGGCCTCGCTGCACAACCCCTCGCAGGTCGCAGATCTGGGCGTCGGCATCGACGACCGCGTGCGGATCAAACGTGCCGGCGACGTGATCCCGGAGGTCGTCGAGGTCGTCGAATCGGCCGGCGACGGCCACTTCGAGTTTCCGGAGACCTGCCCGGCCTGCGACAGCCCGGTCGAGCGCGACGGCCCGATGGCGTTCTGCACCGGCGGCCTGACCTGCCCCGCCCAGCGCGAGCGCAGCATCGAACACTACGCCAGCCGCGACGCCCTCGACATCGAGGGGCTGGGCGAGAAGGCGGTCCGGCAACTGCTGGACGCCGGCCTCGTCGCGGACCCAGCGGACCTCTACGAACTCTCCGTGGCGGACCTCGCCGACCTGGAGGGGTGGGGCGAGACGAGCGCAGCGAATCTCGTCGAGACGGTCGATGCGAGCCGCGAGCCGCCGCTCTCAGACTTCCTCACCGCGCTGGGCATCCCCGAGGTCGGGAGCGTCACCGCCCGGAACCTCGCACAGGAATTCGGGACGTTCGACGCCATCGTGGCGGCCGCCGACCGCGGCGACGTCGCGGCCTTCGAGGCGGTGCCGGACGTGGGCGAGACCGTCGCCCGCTCCATCGTCGACTTCTTCGAGGGCGAGGGCAACCGCGCCGTCATAGAGCGCCTGCTCGACCACGTCGACCCGCAGGCCGCAGAGGAGACCGGGGGTGACGCGCTCGACGGCCTGACGTTCGTCTTCACCGGGTCGCTGGACGGGTACACCCGGAGCGAGGCCCAGGAACTGGTCGAACGCAACGGCGGGTCGGCGACCAGCAGCGTCTCGGGCAACACGGACTACCTGGTGTGCGGCGACAACCCGGGCCAGCGAAAACGCGACGCCGCGGCGGACCACGGCGTCGAGACGCTCGACGAAGCAGCGTTCGAGGCCCTGCTTTCCGACGCCGGCGTGCTGTGAGCGGCGGGTCGGGTAGTCACGGGACCGCCGCCGCCGATCGCGATTGCTGACGGAGGCGGGTTCGACGTGAGCGCGCTCTCGATCCGTCGTCTCGTGTGCGCTCTCGGCCCTATCTATTTGTGTACCTATCCCTATAGTGCCTGAAAGACAATGTACTTTGCCGGTGAGTCGGTCCGCGTTCTCCACGTCGACGACAACTCGGACCTCGTGGAGGTGACTGCGACAGTCCTCGAACACGAGGACGACCGGCTGTGCGTCGAGACCGCGACGACCATCGGCGCGGCGCTGGAGCGACTCTCCGAGGAGCGCTTCGACTGCGTCGTCTCGGACTACGACATGCCGGGCCAGAACGGGATCGAGTTCCTCGAGGCCGTTCGTGAGGCCCACGGCGACCTCCCGTTCATCCTCTACACCGGGAAAGGCTCCGAGGAAATCGCGAGCGACGCGATCTCCGCGGGCGTGACCGATTACCTCCAGAAGGGGGCGGGCACCGACCAGTACAAACTGCTCGCGAACCGCATTCGCAACGCTGTCGACGCACGCCGCTCCCAGCGAGAACTCGACGAGCGAACCCGCCGACTGGAGTCGCTCATCAGTAGCCTTCCAGGGATGGTCTATCGCTGTCTCATCACACCGGACTGGCCGATGGAAACCGTCGAGGGCGAGGTCGAAGCTCTCACCGGTTACACGGCCGCCGACTTCGAGACGGGGACGGTGGTCTGGGGCGACGACGTACTCCATCCCGAGGACCGCGACCGGATCTGGGAGACGGTTCAGGACGCGCTCGCGAACGAGGGGGAGTTCGAGGTGACCTATCGGATCATCACCGAAGACGGCACCACGAAGTGGATGTGGGAACACGGACACCGGGTCACAGGGGGGAACGCCGACGACCCGGACGCGCTAGAGGGATTCATCACCGATATCACCGATCTCAGGGAGCGAGAGCGGAAACTGCGGCGGTACGAACGAATGGTGAACACGATGCCGGAGGCGGCCTGCATCTACGACGTGGAGGGGCGATTCGAACTCGTCAATCAGTATCTGGCCTCGTTCTACGGAACGACGAGAGGCGAACTGGAGGGGGAACCGAGTAACCTCATCCCGAAGATTCGCAAGGAGTACGAGGGAGATCCGTACCAGGACCTGCTCGACGGTGAACGCGAGGAACTCCGCGGGGAGGTGAGCGGTGAGTTCCCCGAGCACGGGTACGAGGTGCTGGAGTACCGGCTCACGCCCCTGATCATCGATGGGACGGTCGAGGGCGTGGTCGGCGTCACCCGCGAAGTGACCGAACAGCGGGAACACGAGGAGAAACTCGCCAGGCAGCGGTCGATTCTCAAAGCACAGCAAGAGGCGGTGATCGACGGGATACTCGTCGTCGACGAGGACGATACCATCGTCTCGTACAACGAGCGATTCGTCGACATGTGGGACATCCCGCGGGAGATCGTCGAACGTGGCGACGAAGAAGTCGCTCTCGAGTGGGCGATGGAGCACGTCGCCGAGCCGGAGGCGTTCCGCGCGAAGGTCGAGGCCCTGTACGAAAACCCCGAACTGACCGCCAGAGACGAGATCGAACTCGCCGACGGTCGCGTGTTCGACCGCTATACGGCACCCGTCGTCGGCGAGGACAGGGCGTGGTACGGCCGGCTGTGGACCTTTCGAGATATCACGGAGCTGAAAGCGCGTGAACGGGAGTTGGCGCAACAGAACGAGCGCCTGGAGGAGTTTGTCGGCGTCGTCTCTCACGACCTCCAAAACCCGCTGCAAGTGGCTCGGAGTCGACTGATGCTCGCCCACGAGGAGTGTGACAGTGAGCATCTGGATCCGATCGACAACGCGCTCCGTCGGATACACAACATCGCCGACGACGTCCTCAGACTGGCGCGCGAGGGGGTCGATCTCGGGGCGACGGAACCCGTCGATCTCCGGGAGACGGCCGACGACGCCTGGCGACTCGCTGCGGACGGCACCGAAGACGCCGAGCTACGGTATGCGTCCGACGCGGACCGGCAGTGGACGGTCGAGGCCGACGGCGACCGGCTGTCGGGCCTGTTCGAGAACCTCTTCGGGAACGCGATCGACCACGGCGGTCCGGGGGTAACCGTCTCGGTCGGACTCCTCGACGACGAAATGGGGTTCTACGTGACCGACGACGGCCCGGGCATCCCCGCCGACGAGCGCGAGCAGGTGTTCGAGCCGGGGTACTCGACCGCCGAGGACGGGACCGGCTTCGGGCTGCGAATCGCCAGACAGATCGCCGAGGCCCACGGCTGGGAGATCCACGTCACCGACGGAGAAGACGGGGGCGCTCGGTTCGAAATCACCGGTGTCGACGGTCCCGAGTGACGTGTCCGTAGCGACGGGCGTTACAGGTCCTTGCCCTCGAAGGCGAAGTAGCCCGCGACCAGCGGGACGACGAGCCACAGCAGGAGGTAGCCGACGACGGCGACGGTACCGTACTGCGGTGGCAGCGCGGCCTCAGCGCACTGGGGGCCCGTCTGGGTCATTTCGATCGTGCCGCCGAGCATCTCTTCGCAGGCGGCCTGGGGGTTCGACGTGAGTCCGATCCGAGAGAGGATCGCCGACTCCTGGAGCAGTCCCTGCACGAGCGTCCGGTAGGCCGTGATGGGGCTCAGCAGCGAGACGAACAGTTCCACGTGCAGCCGCGTCACTTGCGAGATGTTCGCGTGGTCGGCCAGGAGCCGGCCGAGGCCGGGCCCGAGGTTCGACCAGAACACCTGCAGGTAGACGTAGATGCCGAGCGACGCGGCCATCGTCCGCCGGGCCGTCTTCAGCGCCGCCGAGAGGCCGATGGCGAACGCGGTGAACACGACGCCGTAGGCCATCGTCACCAGCGCGAACAGCAGGTACGTCTGCCAGGCGACCTCGATCTGCGAGGGGAGCAACACGAGCAGTGCGGTCAGCAGACCGACCGTCACCGGGATGAGCGTGATGGCGCTCCGGCCGACGAACTTCCCCGCGAGGATCTCGCCGCGAGTGTAGGGGAGCGACAGCAGTATCTTCAGCGATCCGCGCTCGCTCTCGCGGGCGATGGCGGCGTAGCCGATGACGATGGCGACGGCCGGCAAGAGCGGCGCGGTGATGGGGAGCGCGAACTGGACGTAGGCGTCCGAGGTCAGCGACGCGCCGGCGTCGGCGAACTGCTGGCCGATGTTGAAGTACAGCCCCAGCATCGCCGGCAGGGCGAACAGGACGATGAAGATGAACGACAGCAGCCAGATCCACGGGGAGCGAACGGTGTCGCGGAACTCCTTCTTGCTGACGGGATACCAGTCGGCGAACTCGGAGTTCTTGATGCTCGTATCGATGTCGCCCAGCAGGCGCGTGACGGGGTTCTCGCCGGCGCTCATGCGTCGACCTCCGGCTGGGTCTGCTCCTGGTCGCCGGTGTAGGCGGCGAACACCTCGTCCAGGGACGCCTCCTCGGTCTCGAAGTTGGCGACCTCGTTGCCGCTCTCCTCGACGGCGTTGAGGACGGCCATCTTCGCGTCGCCGTCGCAGGTGACGGTCAGTGTCGTTCCGTCGGCGGTCACGGCGGAGACTTCGTCGAGTCCCTCGACGGCCGCGCTGGCGTCCGCCACGCCGTCGGCGTCGGAAAGCGTCACCCGGAGGACGGTGTCGCCGGCTGCGGCCTCGCGGAGTCCCTCGACGCTGTCTTTCGCGATGAGGCGACCGTCCTGGAGGATGCCGACGGTGTCACAGACGGCCTCGACCTGGCCGAGGATGTGACTGGAGAAGAACACCGTCGCGCCGCGCTCGTTCTCCTCGCGGATGAGTTCGCGCATCAGGCGCGCCCCGTTGGGGTCGAGACCCGTCGTGGGTTCGTCGAGGATGAGCAGGTCGGGCTCGCCGACCAGCGCCATCGCGAGGACCAGTCGCTGTTGCATCCCCTTCGAGTAGCCGCCGGCCTTCCGGTCGATGGCGTCGGCGATGCCGACCCGCTCGGCGAGCGCGCCGGGGTCGTCGTCGGCGTCTTTCGACTCGACGACGAACTGGAGGTGCTGTCGCCCGGTGAGGCGGTCGTACACGTCGTAGCCTTCGGGGAGGACGCCGGTCCGGGCGCGAATCGCCTTGGACTCGTCGTGGATGTCGTGGCCGAGGACGGTCGCCGACCCGTCCGTCGCCCGGACGAAGTCGAGGAGGATGTTGATGGTCGTCGACTTTCCGGCCCCGTTGGGACCGAGAAAGCCGAAGATCTCACCCTCTTCGACGGTGAGATCGACCCCTTGCAGCGCGGTGAGGTCGCCGAACTGCTTGGTGACGCCGTCCAGTTCTATCGCTGCCATACGGCGCGTTTGTGCCGGCCGCGTGTATAGTCTTTCGTGTTCTGCGTGTCAGGGAAAAAACATCACGGCGGCTCTTTCGGGCGGTTCGTCGGCGGTTTCGCCACCGTCCCGTCGTCGAAGCACTCAGACTTCCGCGTCGGGGTCGTGGCGCTCGGCCATCCGCTCGGCCTCGGCGGCGTAGCGCTCGCGCGTCTCCTCGTCGGTCACCGGTTCGAGCCGTTCCGGCTCCACGTCGACGGCCGCGGTGACGCGCTTTCGCATGAGCAGGTTCGGCGAGAGCTGCTTGGTCAGCTGTCGGTCGCCCGTCGGGGTCGCGTAGACGAGCGTCACCATGCGTTCGTCGCCGTAACTGGACCGCTCGACCAGCCAGCACCGGACGGTCTCCTCGGAGTCGCTCATTGCCGCCCGGTTGTTGGGCCGGGGGCTTGTATCCACCGAGCCGCGTCGGACCGACGGCGGTGGCAGATCGTGCGACCGCCGGACGGAACGGTCACGCACCCCGTCGCTGACAGCAGATTTATACCGCCGGGACCGAGATGGCTACACAACTGATTTCCGCCGTTTCATGGTCTCCGACGACTCGCCCTTCGGTGACGTATCGGCCGACCGGGACTACCTCCGGGTCCTGCTCACCGCGGTCTGCGTGGTCGCCCTCCTCCTCGCGGCGGCGACGCTCCCGATTCTCGCTCCGGCCGGCGCACAGAGTCCCGCCGAGTCGCTCGTCCCGCTCCCAGGCGAGAGCCCCTTCGAGGGCGGGAGCTCGCCGGGCGGGAGCGGCGGCGGACTGGGCGCGCTGAACCCAGGCGGCCAGACCTCGGTCGGCGGCGACCTCGGCGGCGACGGCGCGTTCACCTCACAGAGCACGGAGACGCACTTCACGGTCCGGAGCGCCGAGCCGGCCTACTGGCGGACCGCCGCGTACGGGAACTACACCGGGGCGGGCTGGACCGGGCGCGCCCGGCCGAGACCGTACGACGGTCCGATTCCGACCGAGGGCTTGGCCGACGCCACGGTCAGCTACGACGTGCAACTGGCGAAGTCGGCGTCCTCGCTGCCGACCGTCTGGCGGCCGCGAACGGTGTCGCGCGATGACGTGCTGGTCACGCAGGACCGCGCGATCACGACCGAGCGGGCGCTCCCGGCCGGGACCACCTACAGTGCGACCAGCGTCACGCCGCCGGACGACCCCGCCGTCTTGCGCGCGAGCGGTCGCGACTACCCCGAGCACATCGAGGAGCGCTACACCGGCGTCCCCGCCGAGTCGTCGGCCCGCATCGGCCCGTTCACCGACCGGCTCACCGCCGACAGCGAGTCGCCCTACGAGACGGCGACGATCGTCGAGCGGTGGCTGGAGGCGAACAAGAACTACTCGCTGAACGTCAGCCAGCCGCCGGACGACGACGTGGCCTCCGAGTTCGTCTTCGAGATGGACGAGGGGTACTGCGAGTACTTCGCCACGTCGATGGCGGTGATGCTGCGGAGCCAGGACATCCCCGCGCGCTACGTCGTCGGCTACTCCACCGGCGAGCGAACGGGCCGCAGCGAGTACACCGTGCGGGGCATGAACGCCCACGCGTGGGTGGAGGTGTACTTCGAGGGCGTCGGCTGGGTGAAGTTCGATCCGACGCCCGGACAGGAGCGACTGGCGTCGGAGCAGCAGGCGATGCGAAACGCGAGCCAGTCATACAGCGCCTCGGAGTCCGGCAGTCCCGGCGAGAACTTCTCGGTCGGGACGCCGACCCCCACGCCCCCGGGAACCGCCGCACCGACGGACGGCGAGGGAACCGGCGCTACCGGGGCCGACGAAACCGGGACGGAGACTGACGGCGGGTCCGACTCGGGTGATTCCGACGGCGAGTCGAGCGGCGACGACGCGGGCGGCGAGTCCGACGCGTTCTCCGTCGAACTCAACCGGACGGCGACGCCGGGGGCGGCGGTCACGGCCACGGTAACCCGCGACGGCGCGCCCATCGAGGGCGCGGCGGTGTACTTCAACGGCGAGCCGGTGGGGACCACCGGACCCGACGGGACCGTCGTCGGGACCGTCCCCTACGAGGAGCGGCTGACGATCAGCGTCTCCGCGCCCGGCGGGGAGCCGTCGCTGTCGGTCCCGGCGGTGCCGCGGGACGCGGGCCGCGCCTTCGCCGTCGCCGGGCCGCGGGCCCAGCAGTCGGCGAACGAGACCTTCGACCTGGAGACCGAGGCCGCGGTGAGCGTCACTGGCGAGACGGTCACCGGCGGCGAGGTGACCGTCACCGCGTCCGTCGACGACGTGCCGGTTCGCGAGGCCGCCGTCTTCCGCAACGACGAGCGCGTCGCCACGACCGACCGGCGGGGCCGCGCCACCGTCACGCTCCCGTCCGAACCGGGCGAGGTCTTGCTCACCGTCCGTCGCGGCTCGGTCCGCGGCAACGCGACTGTCGAACTCGAACGCCTCGCCGTGTCCACGTCTCCGACGCTCCCGCTCGCGCTCCCGGGGACCGGTCAGACGGTGAACGCGACGATGGGCGGCGAGCCGGTGGCGAACGCGACCATCGAACTGGACGGAACACCCGTCGCGAGCACCGGCGCGACCGGCACGGCGACGGTCGGTCTGCCGCTCGCGTCCGGGGCCGAACTCGCGGTGTCGAAGCACGGCCAGACGGCGACGACGACCGTCGGCGGGCTGTTCGTCAACGCCGCGCTGGTCGGCGTCCCCCTCGCCGCGCTCCTCGTCGGTTCGGTCGCGGGCGCGCGCCGCCGGAACGTCACGCCGGCGACCCTGCTGGCGCTGCTCGGCGCGGCGCGCGAGGCCGCCGTCGGGGCGCTCGTCGCGCTCGCCGGACTGTGCGACGACCTGCTCGTCTCGCTCCGCGACCGACTGGCGCTGACCGCCGCGGCGCTCCGGGACCTGGTCGCCGGCCGCGCGACCCCGAGCGAACTGCTCGCCGCGCTTCGGGCGTGGCTCCGCGACCGCCGCGCCGCCGCCGAGGAGGCAGTCGGCGACGCGTTCGGCGCTGCCTCCGGCGCTGAGGCGGCCTCGTCCGACGGAGACGCTGCCCGGATCACCGTCCGCGAGGCGTGGTCGCGCTTCCTCGGTCACGTCTCGCTCCGCCGGTACTGGACGCGGACGCCCGGCGAGATCGCCGCCCACGCCATCGAGCGCGACAGACTCCCACCGGCCGCCGTGCGGACGGTCCGCGACGCCTTCCGCGCCGTGGAGTACGGCCAGCGCGACGCCGAATCACACGTCGAGGGCATCGAGGAGGCGATCCAGACCATCGAGGCCGCGGCCCGCGAGCGCGAGGCGGGCGACGACGCGACCGACGGCTCGGAGGGTCGGTCCTGATGCGCCTGCGGACCGCCGTCTTCGGAACGGTCGGCCTGCTGGCCACGGCGCTCGCCGCGGCGCTCGTGCTCGCCCCCGCGGCCGTCGGCGAGTCGGTAGTCGCCGCCGCAGGCGCGTTCGACCCCTCGTTCGCGCTGGTCGGCGGCAGCCTGCTCGTCGGCCTCTGTGCGGCGCTCGCGGCGTGGCTCGGCGGCGACGCCGGCGGGTCGGGAACGGCGTTCGACGCGGCGGTCGACCAGCCGCCGGAGGCGGTGACGGCGACGGAGAGCGCGCTCGTCGCCGCCGAGGTCGACGCGGCCATCGACGACGCGGTCGCCGGCGACGACGAGGCCATGGAGGCCGTCGCCCGACGGCTGGCCGAGGCGGCGACGACGGCCCACGCGATCGGGGCCGGCGTCTCCCGTGAGTCGGCCCGGAAGGCGGTGCGCTCGGGGACGTGGACGGAGGACGCCGTCGCGGCCGCGCTGCTCGACCCGTCGCGGCCGCAGTCGCTGCTGGCTCGCCTCCGCCTGTGGCTCGACCCCGAGAGCGAGCGCCGCCGTCGCATCCGTCGGACCGTCGACGCCATCGAGCGGGCGTCGGGAGGGGAGCGATGACGACCCACCGGCGGGTCCGGCGCTGGCGCGGCGGTCTCGCCGCCACACTGTTCCTCGTCAGCGTCGCCCTGCTGACCGCCGAGCCGCTGTTGCTCGCGGCGACGGCCGTCCCCCTCGCGTACGTCGCCTACGGCGCGCTCTCGCGGGTCCCGCCGGGGATCGACGTGCGGGCGACCCGCGCCGTCTCTGACGCCCAGCCGACGCCGGGCGAGCCGGTCGAAATCGAACTGACGGTGACCAACGAGGGCGACCGCTCGCTGACGGACGTGCGCGTCGTCGACGGCGTGCCCGAGGAGCTGGCCGTCGTCGAGGGGTCGCCGCGGCGCTGTACCTCGCTGCGACCCGGCGAGCGCGCGACGCTCTCGTACGCGGTGATGGCCAAGCGCGGGACCTACACGTTCGAGCCGACCGCCGTCCGGATCCGGACGCTGTCGGCCAGCGACGAGGTGACCGCGGACCTCCCGGCGGCCGGCGACGAGACGCTGACGTGTTCGAACACCGTCTCGGAGGTACCGCTGGCGGACGCGACGCTCCCGCGGGCGGGGACGCTCCCGACCGACGCCGGCGGCAGCGGGCTGGAGTTCCACTCGACGCGGACCTACCAGCACGGCGACCCGGTCAACCGCATCGACTGGCGGCGCTACGCCAAGACCGACGAGCTGACGACCGTCGACTACCGCGAGGAGCAGGCCGTCAGGACCGTGCTGGTCGTCGACGCCCGCCCTCCGTCCCGCGTGACGCCCGAACCCGGCTTCCCGACGGGCGCGGAGCTGTCGGCCTACGCCGCCGAGCGCCTGTTCGACGCGCTCTCGCGGACCAGCGTGGTCGCCAGCGTCTGCGCCGTCGGCCTCGCGGACGAGGACGTCCCCGGCGGCGTCGGCCCCGACGGACTGGCGTGGGTCGACGCCTCGGGCGGGCACGCGGCCGCCCACGCGAGACAGGTGTTCGACAGCGTGGGTCGGGCCGTGGCACGCCAGTCGGCCGGCGACGGCGAGACCGAGCCCCACGACGTGGACGCGCCGGCCGACGCGACCGGGGAGTCGGTCCCAGCGGCCGCGACCGCCGACGGCGGGACGGTCGACGACCCCGACCTCCTGGCGGTGCTCGCCCGCCTCCCGCCGACGGCGCAGGTGGTGGTGTTCTCACCGGCCGCCGACGACTGGGCCGTCTCGCTCGTCTCGTCGCTGGCCGTCCGGGACTACCCGACGACGCTGGTCAGCCCGGCGCTGGCCCGCGGCGACTCGCTCGGGGCCGCCGTCGCCGGCGTCGAACGCACCGCCCGGATCCAGCGGGCCGAACTGACCGGCGCGACCGTCATCGACTGGGACATCGACAGTCCCATCGACGTGGCGCTGCGGGCCTCGCTCGCGGACCTCTTCAGCGCGTGACCATGACCGGAAACACACCGATCCGAACGCGGACGCCGCCGACGAGCCTCGCCACCGTCACCGTCCTGACGGCGCTGGTCGTGGCCGGACTGCTGCGGACCGTCGGCGCGACGCGGGCCGCGGCCGTCGGCGCGGCGACCGGCGTCCTGCTGGCGCTGTCGCTGTGGCTAGTCGGCTGGGACCGCTGGCAGGCGGTCGGGACGGTGCTGGCGAGCGCGCTCTCGCTGCCGCTCGCCGTCGGGCTGGCGGTCGCCAGCGGCGGGACGGTCGTCGCCCTCGGCGCGGACCTGTTCCCCGTCTCGACGCAGGCCGCCGTCCGCCCGATGGTCGTCGCGCTCGTCTCGCAGGTGCTCGTCGTGCTGGGCTGTCTGGTGGCGGTGTTCGGCGCGAGCGCGGCCGTCCGCGGCGTCGTCGACACCGAACGCGTGGCCGACTACGCCGGCGTCCTCGTGCGCACGACGCTCCTCCCGTTCCTCGCCGTCGCGGCGCTCGGCCTCCGCGGGGCCATCGGCTACCTGCAGTCGAACGCCGGGACGCCGGGCGTCCAGCAACTGACCGGCGAGGCGCTCCGCGGCGTCCTCGGGCCGGTGTTCGACCCGGTCCCCGGCCGCACGCACCTCGCCGTGTTCTGCCTGTTGCTCGGCGTCTCCGCCGGAGCAGTGGCCCGCGGGGTCGCCGCGCTGCCGCTGGCCGAACTGGTCCCCGAGACGGCCGACGCGCCGGACGTATCGAGGGCCGTCGACGCGGTCGAGCGCTCGCTCCGGTGGATCAGCAGGCTCGCGATCCTGGTGGTCCCGCTCGCCGCGCTCGTCGAACTGACGGCCGGCCAGACGGCGCTCGCGGCGACGCTTCCGGGCGGCCTGTACGACCTGCTCGTCGCGGTGACGGCCGCGCCGGCGCTTCGGGGCCTCCTCTGGTGGCTGCTGCTCGCCGGGGCCGCGTTCTCGGTCGCCGTGTGGTTCCTCCGACGGGCCGTCCAGAGCTCTGCCGACCGTGTCGGGTCGGTCCTCGCGCCGTACGTCGGCGGTGCGGCCGTCGTCCTCGCGGTGCTGGCCGTCGCCGGACCGGTCGTCGACGCCGTCGCGGCGGCGCTACGGTCGACGCCGGCTGCGTCCGCCGTCGACCGGTTCTTCGTGCCCGTCGTCGACGTGTACGGGGCCGAGACCGTCGCGCTGGCGCTCGTCGTGGCGTCGCTGTTCGCGCTCGTCACCGCCGTCGGCCAGCTCTGGCTGGCGCTGGCGACCACCTCGCTCCGCGAGGCGACCGCTGGTGTCTCGCTCGCCGGCGGCGGGCTGTTCGTCGCGAGCGCCTTCGCCGCGACCCTCGACGCCCCCGTCTGGCTCGTGCTCGCCGGCCTCGTCGGCGCGTTCGTCGTCTGGGATGCGGGCTCGTTCGGCGCGACGCTCGGCCGTGAGGTGGGGACCGCGGCGTCGACGCGGCGCACGGAACTCGTCCATACCGGCGGCTCGGTCGCCGTCGGCGGCGTCGGCGCTGTCGCGACGGTCGGGCTGGCCGGTCTCGCCAGCGGCTCGGTCGCCGTGGCCTCGCCGGTCGCGCTCGCGGCCCTCGTCGGCTGTCTCGTCGCCGTCGTGGCGCTGGCAGTGGCGCTCCGGTAGCGACCGAGCGCCGGCTCACCGAATCACCCTTTGCTCAGTCGTGAGAAGCCGACGCTATGCGCACCCGGTCACTCACAGAGCGGGCCAGGGACAACGCGACCGAACTCGCCTCGCTGGTCGTGACCGGCGTCTGGCTCGTCGCCCTCGTCACCGACCAGAGCTGGTGGCTGGCGGCGCTGCTCGTCGGCTACGTGGTGGTCGTCCCGCTCACCGAACTGCTGTTCGGCGACTCCGACGACGAGGATGTCGACGAACCCGCCGACGAGCCACGTCGCGCGCCCGCGCCGTCGCCGGACCGCGCGGACGAGGACGCGCCCCTCGACCGACTGCGCCGCCGCTACGCCGAGGGCGAACTGACCGACGAGCAGTTCGAGCGGAAACTGGAGCGGTTGCTGGAGACGGAGACGCTGGAGGACGTCGAGGACGCGACCCGTCGCGAGCGCGAACGGGAGTTCGAGCGCAACTGAGGTCAGTGTGCGGCCATCGACGACAGGACGTTGAGGCAGTACACGCCGGCGACGATGAGCGCGATGCCGACGACGCCGACCGCGTCGACCGGTTCGTCGAACACGACGGTCCCGATGGCGGCGACGCCGACGATGCCCAGCGCGGCCCACGTCCCGTAGACGACGCCGATGGGGAGGTCCTCCAGGGTCAGCGAGACGAGGTAGAACGCCGCGCCGTAGCCGAGGACGACGCCGAGACTGGGAACAGGCTTCGAGAATCCCTCCGAGAGCTTGAGCGCGGTCGTTCCGAGCAGTTCCGAGACGATCGCGGCTCCGAGCACCACGTACGGATTCATAGTGAGATCGCCGGCGCGCGGGGGGATGAACGTGCTGAAACGTCCCGCCACTGTCGGCGTGTTTCGGCCGCTCGGCGGCTGTGGAGTTGTTTTCGGCCGCCGACGCCGAGGGCGGATCCCGGAAGCGTTTTCCCCCCGTCGCGCTCGGTCCTGTGGACCTTTGTACCGGCCGTTCGACCACCCGACGATGACCGAACTGGGCGAACTCGGCCTCTCGAACTACGAGGAGACGGCCTACCGGACGCTGCTGGTGACCGGTGCGGTGTCCGCGAGCGACCTCTCCGACGCCAGCGGCGTCCCCAGAGGCCGGATCTACGACGTGCTCAACGGCCTCGAAGCCCGCGGTGTCGTCCGGACACAGTCGACCGAGCCGACGCGGTACGCCGCCGTCGACCCCGAGACGGCCGTCGACAGACTGCTCGCCGAGCGGACCAGGGAACTGGCGGCGGAGTTCGACCGCTACCGATCGGTCGCCGCGTCCGTCCGGTCCGACCTCCTGCCCGAGACGCCCGCAGACAGCAGCTTCTGGCTCGGCTCGCTCGGCAGCGACGAGATGCGGGCGGCGATGCGACGCCACGTCGGGACGGCCCGAGAGTGCGTCCGGGCGACCGTCGGTCCCCCGTACGAGCGCGCGTCGTGGGAGACGCTCCAGACCGAGGTCGACGCGTTCCTCGACGGCGTGGACGAGGACGTGCGGGTCGACCTGCTCTGTAGCGAGGCGGTGCTCGACGTGCTCCCAGAGTCCCTCCCCGACCTCCTCGCGGACCGGTCGGCCGACGCGGCGGTCCGGACCGCGCCGACGGTCGGGCTCTCCTTCGACGTGCTCGACGGCGCGGCGGTGACGCTGGACGTCCCGGACCCGCTCTCGCCCGCCGACAGGCTCGGCGTGGTCGGAACCACCGACGCCGAGGTCGCGGCGGCGTTCGAGGCCCGCTTCGAGCGACTGTGGGACGAGGCGGAGCCGCTGCTGGCGCGGTGATCGGGAGCGGAGTGGCCCCGGGCCGTCTCAGCGGCCGGGGCTGACCGCGGGCACTTCGACGCTGTCGACCACGTCCCGGACGACCGTGACGGGGTCGACGCCGCGGACCCCAGCGTCGGCGGTCAGGACGAGGCGGTGGGCGAAGGCCTGCTCGACGACCCCCTTCACGTCGTCGGGGACGGCGTAGTCCCGGCCGTCGATGACGGCGGCGGCGCGGGTCGCCTCGAAGAGGCGCTGGATGCCACGCGGGGAGACGCCCACGTCGACGCGGTCGTCCTCGCGGGTGGCCCGCCCGAGTTCGACCACGTAGTCCCTGAGTTTCCCGTCGACGGTGACCGTCTCGACGGCGCGCTGGAGCGCGGGGATGCGCTCGCCGTCGATGACGCCGGTGACGCTCGGGGCCTGCTCGGTGCGGTCGGCCCGCCGGTCGATGAGTTCGCGCTCGCCGGCGAAGTCGGGGTAGCCCATCGAGGTCTTGACGATGAAGCGGTCGCGCTGAGCCTCAGGCAGGCCGAAGGTCCCCTCCTGCTCGACGGGGTTCTGCGTGGCGATGACGAAGAACGGCTCGGGCAGTTCGTGGGTCACGCCGTCGACGGTGACCTGCTTCTCGCCCATCGCCTCCAGCAGGGCGGCCTGGGTCTTCGGCGGCGCGCGGTTGATCTCGTCGGCCAGCACGACGTTCGCGAAGACGGGACCGGGCTGGAAGTCGAACTCGCCGGTGGCCTCGTCGAAGACGTTCGAGCCGGTGATGTCGGCCGGCAGGAGGTCCGGCGTGAACTGCACGCGCGTGAACGAGAGGCCGAGCGCCGTCGCGAACGACCGGGCGGTGAGCGTCTTGCCCGTGCCGGGCACGTCCTCCAGCAGGACGTGGCCCCGGGCGAGGACGCCGGTCATGACCGTTTCGAGAAACCGATCGTCGGCGACGACGGCGTTCCCGACGGCGTCGAGGATCTGCCGGCTGGTCCGGCCGGCGGTCTCGTGGTCCATACCGGCGTGTGGACAGCCTCCGACAAATACCCACTCACTATCGGTCGGTAGCGTCCGATTCCCCTGTGACGGCTCCGCACTGTCAGAGAGTTTTGCCGTAACTGGTAGTTATAGATGCGTGGAGATATATGCACGTGGTACATGACTGACTACGGATTCGGGACGCGCTGTGTCCACGCCGGCCAGGAGGAGCCGGACCCCGCGACGGGGGCACGCGCGCCGCCCATCTACCAGACCTCGTCGTACGTCTTCGAGGACGCGGAGACGGCGGCCGAGCGGTACGCGCTGGAGGACCAGGGCAACGTCTACTCCCGGTTCGACAACCCCACTGTCAGGACCCTCGAAAAGCGCCTCGCGTCGCTGGAGAACGGCGTCGACGCCGTCGCCACCGGGTCGGGGATGGCCGCGCTCGACGCCGGGACGCTCGTGCTCGCCGAGGCCGGCGACAACGTGGTGTCCGCCTCGTCGATCTACGGCGGAACCCACGCCTACCTCACCCACACGGCCAGTCGCCGGGGTATCGAGTCCCGGTTCGTCGACACGCTGGACCCGGACGCCTACGCCGCGGCCATCGACGACGACACGGCCTACGTCCACTGCGAGACCATCGGGAACCCATCGCTCGTCGTCCCGCCCCTCGAAGAGATCGCCGAGGTGGCCCACGACCACGGCGTCCCGCTGTTCGTCGACAACACCTTCGGGACGCCCGCGCTCTGTAACCCGCTCGACCACGGCGTCGACGTCGTCTGGGAGTCGACGACGAAGTGGATTCACGGCTCCGGAACGACGGTCGGCGGCGTCCTCGTCGACGGCGGCTCGTTCCCGTGGGGCGAGTACCCCGAGAAGTACCCCGAACTCGGCGCGCCGAACGCGGCGTTCAACGACACGGACTTCTCGGAGGCCTTCGGCGACCGCGCGTTCACCGTCGCCGCCCGCCAGCGGGGCCTCCGCTCGCTCGGCGACGGCCAGAAGCCCTTCGACGCGTGGGCGACCCTCCAGGGCTCGGAGACGCTCTCGCTACGGATGGAACGACACTGCGAGAACGCGATGACCGTCGCCGAGCACCTGCGGGACCACCCCGACGTGGCGTGGGTCACCTACCCCGGCCTCGAATCGCACGAGACCCACGACCTCGCGACGGAGTACCTCTCGGGCGGCTTCGGCGGCATCGTCACCTTCGGTCTCGAAGGCGGCTACGAGGCGAGCCAGCGCTTCTGCGAGGAGACCGACCTCGCGCAGTTCCTCGCCAACATCGGCGACGCGAAGACGCTGGTCATCCACCCCGCGAGCACCACGCACGCACAGCTCACCGAGGAAGAACAGCGCGCCAGCGGCGTCAGTCCGGACCTCGTGCGGATGAGCGTCGGCATCGAGGACCCCGAGGACATCCTCGCGGACGTCGACGACGCAATCGAGCGTGTGACATGAACGTCGAACACGGCACGGTCTCGGTGGGCGAGTTCGAGTTCGACTGCGGGGAGACGATTCCCGACCTCGAACTCGCCTACGAGGCCTACGGCGAGTTCGACGGCGAGAACGCCGTCCTGGTCTGTCACGCGCTGACCGGAAGCGCCCACGTCGCCGGCCGCGACCGGGTCGACAGCGCCGACCAGGCCCGCGCCTGGTGGGACGACATCGTCGGGCCGGGCAAGGCCATCGACACCACGGAGTACTACGCCATCTGCGTGAACGTCCCCGGGTCCTGTTACGGGTCGACCGGCCCGGCCAGCGAGAACCCCGAGACGGGCGAGCCCTACGGCACGGACTTCCCGCCGGTCACCGTCCGCGACTGGACCGAGGCCCAGCGCGCCCTGCTCGACGCGCTCGGCGTCCCGCACCTCCACGCCGTCGTCGGCGGGAGCGTCGGCGGCATGAACGTCCTGGAGTGGGCGAAACGCCACCCCGACCACGTCGAGCGCATCGTCCCCATCGCCACCGCCGCGCGGCTGGACCCGCAGTGCCTCGCGCTCGACGCCATCGCCCGGCGGGCCATCACGACCGACCCGAACTGGAACCGGGGGCACTACTACGACGGCGACCCGCCGAGCGACGGCCTCGCCCTGGCCCGCCAGCTCGGCCACGTGATGTACCTCTCGAAGGCGTCGATGGAACAGAAGTTCGGCCGCCGCGCCGCCGGCCGCGACGCCGTCCGCACGTTCCCCGTCGACGCCGCCGGGTCGTTCTTCCCGTACCGCGACGTGGAGTCCTACCTCGATTACAACGCCGAGAAGTTCACCGAGCGCTTCGACGCCAACAGCTACCTCTACCTGACGCGGGCGATGGACAACTACGACCTCGCCGCGGGCTTCGACTCCGATGCGGACGCGCTGGCGGCCTTCGACGGCGAGGCGCTCGTGATGTCCTTTACCGCCGACTGGCACTTCACCACCCAGCAGGCCGAGGCGCTGGCCGACTCGCTCCGCGAGGCCGACGCGGGCGTCGCCCACCACGTCATCGACTCCGACCACGGCCACGACGCGTTCCTCGTCGAACCGGACAACGTCGGCCCGCCGCTGTCGGACTTCCTCGACGCCGGCGTCGACGGCAAGGCCGTCACCGACTCGGTGGTCGAAGACAGCGAGGAGAGCAACTTCGCGCCGGTCCACAACAGCCTGTTCTCGCGGTGAACACCGCGCACGCAGTGGTCCTGCACGACCACGCTAGTCTTTATCACATCTCGGCGCGTCAGTAATTCTGTATGGGCGACATGCGAACGAACATCGAGAGCGAGGAGTATTCGTTCGGACAGACGGTGTTCGACGACGAGGGGAACAGGCTCGGGACCATCCGCGGCTTCGACGAGCACGGCTTCTACGTCACCGTCGAGGACGGCATCGAGGCGCTGTCGAGCGAGCACCTCAAATCGGGCAGCGCCGGCGAGGCGGAACTGATGTGGCGCTGCTGGGAGTGTGGCGAGATGGGCGAACTGGACGAGATGCCCGAGGAATGCCCGGACTGTGGCGCGCCCAAAGAGGACATTTACTACTGGAAAGAGGACTGACTGCGGTCGCTACCGTTCCCGCTCGATCCGGTCGCCGTCGAGCGCGGCGACGGCCGCTCGCACGTCCTCGACCGCCGAGGGCGGCAGCGAGAACCTGAGCGTCGTCCAGTCGCGCTCGACGATCACTCGTCCCGCGGCGTCACAGACAACGACGTAGCGGAGTGCGTCGCCGTGGACCCGGGCCAGCGCGTCGAACGTCTCGTCCGTCAGCGGGACGCGCCCGGTCGTGTGGTCGTCCGCCGCCGTCACGTCGCGGTGACCGGCCAGCGTCTCCACGGCAAATCGCTCGCCGCCGGGGTCGGCGCGCCGGCCCAGGCCGAGGTTGACGAACGCCGCGTCGGGCGTGCGCGGTGTCGCATCGAGCACGGCCGCGAGCACGTCCAGCCCGATGGCCTCGTCAGGGGCCGTTAGTTCCAGTCGGTACTGCGACTCCCCACCGGGCCACGTCGGTCCCTCGCGTTCCTCGTCCAGTTGCTCCCACGCGTCGACGATGGCGTCGGTGAGCCGGTCGACGCCGATGTCGTCGATGGCGCGGACCACCGCTGCGGCCTCGCTCTCTGCGTCGTCGTGGTCGTCGTCGCTCATGCCCGACCGTTCGCCGCTCGCGTGCAAGTGCGTGCTGGTCGAGGGCCGCCGGTGGTAGCTTTTTGTTCGGGCCGGCCCTCCCCGTATCTGATGGACATCGTCGTCATGGGTGCCGGCAGCCTCGGGAGCCTCCTCGGGGGGCTGCTCGCCCGGGAACACGACGTGACGCTGGTCGGCCGGGAGCCCCACGTGAGCCGGGTCGCCGACGAGGGCCTGTCGGTCGTCGGGACCGAGCAGTTCCGGGTGTTTCCCGACGCGCGGACCGACCCGCCCGCCGGCGCGGACCTCGCGCTGGTGACGGTGAAGGCCTACGACACCGCCGACGCCGCCGCGGCACTGGCCGACTGCGCGCTCGACGCCTGTTGCTCGCTCCAGAACGGGCTGGGCAACGAGGAGACGCTCGCCGCGGCCCTCGACTGTCCGGTGCTCGCGGGGACGTGCTCGTACGGCGCTCGCCTCCGCGAACCCGGCACCGTCGCGTTCACCGGCCGCGGCGAGGTGGTCCTGGGCGAGCGCGAGGGCGGGGGCTCGCCGGTCGCGGACGAGGCGGGCGCGGCGTTCCGGGACGCCGGCGTCGAGACGACCGTCGCGACCGACATGCCGACGCGCCTCTGGGAGAAACTCGCGGTCAACGCCGGCATCAACGCGGTGACGGCGCTCGCCCGCGTCGAGAACGGCGCACTCGCGGACCCGCCGGCCGACGACCTCGCCGCCGACGCCGCCCGCGAGACGGCAACGGTCGCGCGCGAGCACGGGATCGACCTCTCGGACGCCCGCGCCGTCTCACTGACCGAGGACGTGATCGAACGGACCGCCGCCAATCGCTCCTCGATGCATCAGGACGTTGCGGCCGGTCGGCGGACGGAGATCGACGCGATCAACGGGTACGTCGTCGACGCGGCGGCGAGTCCGGTCCCGGTGAACGAGACGCTGACGCGACTGATTCGCACGTGGGAATCGGGCGCGCTGTGAGTCGAGGCGCTGCCTCGGGGTGACCGTTGCTACCGCTGGCGCTTCGGCCCGGTCGCCGAAGACCGTCTCGAAGGGACTAGCGGGACGGCCGTTCGCAGTTCCGGCGGCGAGGGCACAATCGTTAACTCCGCGCTGGTCGACGGGTCCGACGATGCACACACGCTCAGCTCCGATGGGGAACGCCTCGGTACGTCGCGGTCCCGCGAGCCGGCCCGGATCGACGCTCGGTGGCTGTCTGACGGGAGGACAGAAGCCATGAGCGACGGTGGGAATCGCGTCGTCGACTACGAACTGTTCGAGGTCCCGCCCCGGTGGCTCTTCCTGCGACTGGAGACCGAGGACGGGACGGTCGGCTGGGGGGAGCCGGTCGTCGAAGGGCGGGCCCACACCGTCCGTGCCGCGGTCGAGGAACTGCTCGATTCCTACCTGCTCGGCGAGAACCCCGAGGACATCGAGGATCACTGGCAGGCGATGTACCGCGGCGGCTTCTACCGCGGCGGTCCGGTCCTGATGTCGGCCATCGCTGGCATCGACCAGGCCCTGTGGGACATCAAGGGCAAACAGCTCGGCGCGCCGGTCCACCAGCTCATGGGCGGCGCGGCCCGGGACCGCATCCGCGTCTACCAGTGGATCGGCGGCGACGAGCCCTCGGACGTGGCCGACGCCGCGCGCGAGCAGGTCGACGCCGGCTTCACGGCGCTGAAGATGAACGCCACGCCGGAGATCGAGCGCATCGACGACCCGGCGACGGTCGAGGCGGCCGCGACGCGCCTGCGCCAGGTCCGCGAGGCCGTCGGTTCCGAGGTCGACATCGGCGTGGACTTCCACGGCCGCGTGACGAAGCCGATGGTCAAGCGCCTGGCCTCGGCGATGGAGCCCTACGACCCGATGTTCATCGAGGAGCCGGTCCTGCCGGAGCACAACGACGCGCTGCCGGCCATCGCCGCCAGCACGGACATCCCCATCGCCACGGGCGAGCGGATGTACTCGCGCTGGGACTACAAGCAGGTGTTCGAGGACGGCTCCGTCGACCTCATCCAGCCGGACCTCTCGCACGCCGGCGGCATCACCGAGGTGAAGAAGATCGCGGCGATGGCGGAGGCCTACGACGTGGCGATGGCCCCCCACTGCCCGCTCGGTCCCGTCGCGCTGGCCTCTTGCGTGCAGGTCGACGCCTGCTCACCCAACGCGCTCATCCAGGAGCAGAGCATCGACATCCACTACAACGAGACCTCGGACGTGCTCGACTACCTCGCCGACCCGTCGGTCTTCGAGTACGAGGACGGCTTCGTCACCGTCCCGACGGACCCCGGTCTCGGCATCGAGATCGACGAGTCGTTCGTCCGCGAGCAGGCCGAAAAGGACGTGGACTGGCACAACCCGATCTGGCGACACGACGACGGCAGCGTCGCCGAGTGGTAGCCGGGCGGTCGGAATCCGGGCCTCGTCTCGCCGTCTCAGTCAGGCCAGCAGGACCAGCAGTCCGTCAGCCGGCCGGCGTCGCGGTGTCTAAAGGAAAGGGCTGATAGTCCGCGCCCGACAGGTATAGATATGGCCTCGTCCACGTCGTGGAAGCGCGATTTCGCGAGCGGGCTCATCATCCTGTTGCCCCTGCTGGTGACGATTTACGTCATCGTCTATCTCTACGGTATCCTCGCCTCTGCGGCGGTCATTCCGGCGATCGACGCCGAACTCCTGTCGGCACTCGGGCTCCCCTCCAGCGCCGGGTTCGTCGAGTTCGCCCGCGTGTTCACCACGCTCGTGATCTTCATCCTGATCGTCTTCTCGATCGGGTATCTGATGCGGACGGCCGTCGGCGACCTCGTCGAACGGGCCATCGACGACGTGATGAACCACGTGCCAGGGCTCCGGGTCGTGTACAACGCCTCGAAGATGGCGGTCGAGACGGCCCTCTCGGGCACCGAGGAACTCCAGTCGCCGGTGAAACTCGAGGTGTGGGACGGGATGCGGATGACGGCGTTCAAGACGGGCAAGACGACCGAGGACGGTCGAGAGGTGCTCTTCTTGCCGACCGCGCCGAACATCACGACCGGCTACGTCCTCGAAGTGGAGCCACACCGCTACGAGGAGATCGACGAGCGAGTCGAGGACGCGCTGACGCGCATCCTGAGCGCCGGCTTCGGCGATACGAACCGCAACGCCGGCGGCACGCCGATTCCGGTCGCTGACGAGGAAGAGTACGCAGACGACTGACGGTCTGGATCGCGTGACCGGCCATCGCCGGTGGGTGTGCAGGAAAACTGACCGCGTCGGGCGGTCGCACGGGAGAATCGGCCCCGCTCAGGTGAGCGCGCTCAGATGTAGCGGAACCACTCTTCGCGGTCGCCGCTGTCGATGAGGTCGAAGAACGCTGTCTGGATGTCGTCGGTGACAGGGCCTTTCGTCCCCGAACCGATCTCGTTGTCGTCGACGCTACGGATGGGCGTCACTTCCGCGGCCGTGCCCGTGAAGAACAGCTCGTCGGCGGTGTACAGTTCGCCCCGGGAGATGGTGGCCTCCTCGTGGACGGTGTAGCCCAGTTCCTCGGCGAGCGTGATGGCGGTGTTGCGGGTGATGCCCTCGAGGATGCTCTCGGCCAGCCCGGGCGTGTAGATCTCGCCGTCGCGGACGACGAAGACGTTCTCGCCCGGTCCCTCGGCGACGTTGCCCTCCTTGTTCAGGACGATGGCCTCGGTGTAGCCGTTGCGGCGCGCCTCCTCGCCGGCGAGCATGCTGTTGACGTACAGGCCCGTGGTCTTGATGTTCGTCGGGATCTGGCTGGAGGCGTGCTTGCGCCAGGACGACACCATCACGTCGACGCCCTCCTCAAGGGCCTCCTCGCCGAGGTACGCGCCCCACGGCCAGGCTGCGACGACGGTCCGCGTCGGGCAGTTCTTCGGGCTGACGCCCAGCGAGTCGAAGCCGTAGTAGACGATGGGGCGGATGTAACACGACTCGAAGCCCTCAGAGCGGATGAGTTCCGTCGTCGCCTCGGTGAGTTCCGCCTTGCTGAACTCGATGTCGAGGTCGTAGGGCTTTGCCGACTTGTACAGGCGGTCGAGGTGCTCCTCCCAGCGGAAGATCGCCGGGCCCTGTTCGGTGTCGTAACAGCGCACGCCCTCGAAGACGCCGGTCCCGTAGTGGAGCGCGTGGGTGAGGACGTGGGTCTGTGCGTCCTCGAAGTCGACGAACTCGCCGTCCATCCAGATTCGGTCGGCCCCTTCGAACATCTCCGGGCGGTCGCTCATCGAGCGGCCCTCCCGGCGGGGTGGCAGTCGCGGTGACCGCGTGTCGTCTCGACGTGTGTCATATTTACCCCATTGATGTCCGTGTTTAAGAGTGTTGACGGTCCGCGCGCGACCTGGGCGGACTGTTATACGTTTGCCACGTGTGCCCCCACACGATGCTCGTCCCACTGCCTGTCAGAGACGTTATGCGAACCCCGGTCGCGACGATCGGGCCGGACGCCACGGTCGTCGAGGCGGCTCGCCGACTCCGCGACGAGGGAATCGGCTCGCTCGTCGTCGAGGCGGACGGCGACTGCGTGGGTATCATCACCGAGAGCGACGTCGTGGCGGTCACCGCCGAGGAGGGCGACACGGCCGCGCTGACCGTCGGCGACGTGATGGCCGAGGCGCTGGTGACCGTCGCCCCCGACGCGGACATTGAGACGGCCGTCGAGCGACTGCGAACGCACAACATCAAGAAACTCCCGGTGATCGAGGACGGGTCGCTGGTCGGGATCATCACGACGACGGACCTCTCGAACTACATCCCGCACGTCTCGCGACCGACGCCGACGGGTGACCTGCCCTCCCAGCGCACGCGGTTCACCCGCCCGGACACGCTCTACGAGAACGAGGACTGGAAGTTCGAGAGCTACGGAACGGCCGACGGCATCGACGTGGGGGATCACGTCCGCTTCAGCAAGACGCTCTCGCAGTCCGACGTGGAGGCGTTCGCCGAGGCCAGCGGCGACACCAACCGCCTCCACCTCGACGAGGCGTTCGCCGAGGGGACGCGCTTCGGCCGGCGGATCGCTCACGGGACACTCGTCTCCGGCGTCATCAGCGCGGCGCTGGCCCGACTGCCGGGACTGACCATCTATCTCTCGCAGGAACTGAGCTACCGCGGCCCCGTCGACATCGGCGACCGGGTCACGGCCCACTGCGAGGTCGTCGAGCGCATCAAGGACGATCGGTTCCGCCTGACCACGGCCGTCGACGACGAGACCGGTGACTGCGTGGTGGAAGGCGAGGCCGTCGTCATCTCGGACCCGATCCCGGAGAGCGCCTGAGCGCCGTCCCACACCGTGTCCGAGGTCGCGGCGGCAGCTCGTGTTTCCTGTTACCAAATAACAATGATTAAGCACCTGCCAGATCATACCCCCGATATGGACGCAGTTGAACGGCCGACGTTCGAAACGACGGCGGCGATGGAGGTGTACCAGCTCGTCGAACGGCACGGGACTGCGGCGCGCCACCGGGTCCGGGAGATGGCAGACCTCGACCCCGAAGCGTTCGAGGAGGCGCTGAACCACCTGCTGTCGAAGGGGTACATCAGGGACGACGGCGGGACGCTGATGCTGGCGCTCGACGTGGGATCCGTCGAGGAGCACGAGACCGAGGGCCTGACCTACACGATCCGTCCGGCGCGCAACGACGACTTCGAGGGGCTCGTTCAGACAATCCGCGACGTATCGAGCGACGGGACGTACGTAGTCGCCGAGAGCATCGCCGAGCAGTTGCTGTACGAGGACGCCGTCACGCGGCACAACACCGTCGAGTCGCGCGTGTTCTTCGTCGCCACGGTCGACGGCGAGGTGATCGGCTGGTGTCACCTCGACCTGCCCCAGCTCGACAAGCTCCGGGAGACGGCACAGCTCACTGTCGGGGTGAGAGACGAGTACCGCGGCCACGGCGTCGGGAGCCAGCTGATGCACCGCGGGCTCGACTGGGCGAAGGCCAACGGCTACCGGAAGCTGTACAACAGCGTCCCGGCCATCACGGAGAGCGCGATGGTGTTCCTAGAGGAGCACGGCTGGAACACCGAGGGCATCCGCAAGAACCACTACACCATCGGCGGCGAGGAGGTCGACGAAGTGATGATGGCCTACACGTTCGACTAGCGCTCAGAGCAACAGGGCCAGCGCCGCCGCGATCCAGACGATTTTCAGCGCCGTGTTCACCGCGACGACCTTCGTCCCGAACTCCCGGCCCCAGATACCGAACTGGAACGGGATGGAGCGCTTGAACGTGGAGACGGCAAAGGAGATGATGCCGCCGACGAGCATCGTCGCCACCGCCGTCCGCGCCGTGAACGTCCCGTTCCTGATGAGCGGCGCGATGACCGTCGCGCCAGACGTGGTGTCGAGCGCGTACGCCGCGATGACGGGAATCGCCGCGCCGGGGAGACCGAGCAGGCCCGCGAAGCCGTCCGCGGCTGCGGTGACGCCCGCCGCGTCCCGTCCGACGAAGGCGAGGATCTCGTCGCCGTAGGCCACGAGCAGCGAGACGACGGCGTAGATGACCGCCAGCCGCGGGAGGATGTCCCTGACCTTCTCGCCCGTCTCGGCGAGAGCGGTTCGGACGGCTGTGCGGCGACTCGCCGGCGGGTCGTCGAGCACGTCGGCGGGATCGGTCTCGCTTCCCGTCGCGCTCGGGTCGGCCGTCCCGCCGTCCGGTGACGCGTCGGGGTCGGCCGCCGAGCGACCGACGTTCGACGCGTCGAGCAGGAGCGCCCCCCCGGCGATGCCGGTCAGCGTGATCGCCAGCGCGACCAGGCCCCGCGTCGCGACGTAGAGGACGCCGACACGGAGGCCCAGTATCGGGATCAGGACCGGCGCGTAGAACGTGACGATGTGCTGGGCGAACCCGAAGAACGTGTTGATGGTGACAGCGACGAGCGTCGCCCGGTCCGAGAGGACGCCCGACTCGCGGAAGTCCGCGAGCATGCCGTAGCCGGCCGTCGTCGAAGCCGTCGTCGTCAGGATGGCCGTCCCCACCTCGTCCGGGAGGTTCGCCGGCGCGGTGAGATAGCGCGAGACGACGGCGATCTTCTCGACGAGGCCGAACGCCACCGCGAGCTCCGCGAGGAAGACGCCCAGCGAGAGGAAGACCGTGATTCGGAGGACCCGGACGACCACGTCCGCGAGCACGGCGGTCGCGGGGTGTCCGAGGGCGGCTGCGAGCGACTGCACGCGTCGTCCTCGGGCGGTGACCGGCAAAGGCCCATCGGTCGCGTCGGCCCGAGGGGAGCCCGTCTCAGACGAGCAGGCGCACCGCGCCGAACAGCACGACGACTCCGAGCACGTCGCAGACGTTCGTGACCACCGGGATGACCACGTCGTCCGGGTCGAGCCCGAAGCGATAGGCCGCGTAGGTCGTCACCGCGGTGACGACGATGGCCAGCACCGCCAGCAGGCTCCCGCTGAGGAGCGCGACGAGGACGACCGTCGGGAGCGGGAGGGCGGTCCCGCCGAGGGCGGTCTGGACGCCCCACGCGCCCGCGCCGACGAGCGGGAAGATGGTCACCGCGAGCCCGACCGTGGCCACGGCGTTGCCCGCCAGCCGGTCGTCGGTCGCCTCGAACGACAGCAGGCCGAGGTGAAACGCCGTCGAGAGCCGGGCCGCAAGCACGCTCCCGAGGTTTCCCGCCATCCCGATGGTGACCGGCACGAGCACGAGCAGCGATGGGTAGCGCAGCAGCGTGCCCTCGAAGGTATCGAGAACGAGCCCGCTTCCGAGTTCGATAGCGGTCAGGACGAGCAAGATCGGGAACATCGTCCGGACGATCCCGGGGACCGACCACTGCGCGTCGAAGTCCGTCACTCAGCCACCCCCGAGCGCGAGGACGAGCCGCGTCGCCCCGAGCATCGTCGCGACGCCGACCACGTCGCCCGTCGTCGTCACGACCGGGCCGGCGAGCGTGTCGGGGTTGAGCCCGCGCCGGTAGCCGACGAACACCACGGAGACGACGGCGACGGTCAACAGCAGCCCGGAGACGATACCCGCGAGCAGGGCGATGGCGACCAGCGTCGCCAGCGAGGCAACGGGCCGTCCGAGCGCGACGAGGAGTGCGACGGCCATCACCGCGGCGACGCCGCTGACGAGGACGCCGTTCGCGAGCGCCGCCGCGACCGCCGCGTTGACGCGCTCGTCGTCGAAAGAGAACGTCGGCTCGATGAGCCCCTGGTGGAGCGCCGAGCCGAGCCGCCCTCCGAGCGACCCGTAGACGTTCCCGCGCGTGGCCAGCAGCGCCGGCACGAGGACGAGCAGGCCCGAGACCGCCCGGAGTTCGGCCTCCATGCCGCCGAGCACCACCCCCGCGAAGAGACCGCCGACCGCGCTGAGCGCCAGCACGGGGAGCGATTCCCGATAGGCCTCGGCGGCGACCTCGCGGAGACTCATGTACCGGTCGAACGGCGGCGCGCGAAAAAAAGCCACCTGATAGCGGGGCGCGCTCGCCCTGAGTAGCGATGGCCCGCTCGCCCGACGGCGGCCGCTGCTCACTCGGTGGTCGACCGCGCCCGGTCGTACCACGACGGGCGGCCGACTGTCGTGTTCCCGACCTCCTCGAACCGGACGGTGCGCGTGACGCGGACCCGCTCGCCGCCCGTCGTCGCGGTGTACTCGGTCCGGTAGGCCCGGACGAGCCCGTCCTCGGTGACCCTGGCGGCCAGCGTCGCGTTCCGGCGCGCCGACCACGGGGCCCCGACTTCGCCCCGACGCAGTCGGTCGCCGCTGACGACGTACTCCGTCCCGTCGCCGCTCTCGGCCCTGGCGACGCGGGTCTGGAACGGCGCGACCGTCTGGGTCACGTCGGCGGCAGGCCGGCCGTTGAGCGCGGCCGTGTGCACCCAGTAGCGCCACGTCCCGGCGTAGCTGTCAGGTGGTTCGTACTCGTTGTAGATGGTCCGGTTGTCGCGAGTCAGCTGGCGGAGGTACACGTCGCCGTCGGACCAGAACGACGCCGAGGCCGGCGGTCGGCCGAGCAACACCGGGGCCGCGTGGCCGCGCACGGAGACGTTGGCGAAGTGTGTTCTGTTGGCGTCGAGGGCGACCTCGATCCGAAGGTGCGAGCGGAGCGTGCCGTTCGCGTACCGCACCGTCCGGGTCATCTCCAGCGTGTAGCTCGTCCCGTTGAGGGTATCTGCGTGGGCAGCGCCAAGGAGCGACGGGCTGGTGACGCCGCCGGGTCCGAGGCCGACGGGATACGCTCCCACGTCGTCGCTCGGGACCGGTGCGGGTGTCACCGTCGACACTCTACCGTTCCCGCCGTCGAACGCGAACCCGCTACAGCCCGCCGTAACGACGACGATGGCGACGAGGAGGTACCGGGACGGTCGACGACCTGCCATATCATCCCTCTCCCCTCGCGGCGGGATAAACGCTCTGACGAAATCGAACCGGAGACCGCCTCGTCCGGGTTTTTCCCACAAGTGAAACATTCACTTAATCTTCCACAACTATTATGATAGATTGGCCCCCCGTATGGACTATGCCAACTGATGGCAGATCGGTTAGTCGACGACGGCTGCTGAAGAGTACGGGAATTGCAGGGGTCGCGGGTCTGACAGGACTCGCGGGATGCTCTGGTGGAGACGGTGGCGACGGCGGCGGTGATGGCGGCGACGGCGGTGGTGGAGACGGTGGCGACGGCGGCGACGGTGGTGGCAGTACCGACTACCCGTCGCTCGGGAACTTCCCCGTCGAGGGCGATACGGTCACGTTCGGGTTCAACGTCCCGCAGTCCGGGCCGTATTCCTCCGAAGGGCAGGACGAACTCCGGGCGTATCAACTGGCGAAGAAGCACCTCAACAACGGGGGTGGCTGGGTCGATAGCTTCCCGGACCTCAGCGGCGACGGCGTCCTGGGCTATACGGTCGACTCGGTGAACGGCGACACGGCGACCGACGCCGACACCGCCCGCCAGTCCGCCTCGCGGATGATCAACCGCGACGACGCGGTGATGATCTCCGGGGGCTCCTCCAGTGCAGTGGCCATCGCCGTGCAGGGTCTCTGTCAGCAGGAGAAGGTCATGTTCATGTGCTGTCTGACGCACTCGAACGACACCACCGGGAAGGACTGCGTCCGCTACAGCTTCCGGGAGATGTTCAACGCCTACATGACGGGCCAGGCGCTCGCACCGGTGCTGGAGAGCGAGTACGGCTCGGACAACTCCTTCTACCAGCTGTACGCCGACTACTCCTGGGGGCAGACCCAGCAGGAGTCGATGAACCAGTTCCTCTCCGATATCGGGTGGTCGCAGGTCGAGAGCGTCCCGACGCCGCTGGGTACCTCCGACTTCTCCTCGTACCTCTCAGAGGCCGCGAACTCGGGGGCCGACGTGCTGGTGCTGAACCACTACGGGCTGGACGGCGCGAACTCCGTCTCCCAGGCCGTCGACGCGGGCATCGACGAGGACATGGAAATCGTCGTTCCGCTGTACAACCGGCCGATGGCCCAGGCCGCCGGCGGTGCCATCGAGGGAATCTTCGGGACCATCGCGTGGGACTCCCAGATCGACAACGAACCCTCGAACACGTTCACGCAGGCGTTCATGGACGAATACGACCGGACCCCGTCCGGTCCGGCACAACTGGCCTACGCCCAGACGCTCCAGTACGCGGCCGCCGCCGAGCGAGCGGGCACGTTCTACCCGCCGGAGGTCATCCGTCAACTGGAGGGCTACGAGTACAGCAACATCGGGATGGGCGAGGAACTCATGCGCGCCTGCGACCACCAGGCACAGCGGGCCATTCCGGTCGCACGCGGCCTGCCCGAGAGCGAGCAGTCCGATGGGAACTTCATCGAGATCGTCGAACTGACCGCCCGCGACGACGTCGGATACGGCTGTGACTCCGGTCCGGCCGCCGAGTGTGAACTGGGCGACTACGGCGACGAGTAGGGACCGACCCTGACACGCCGCTCGAATCTCCTCAGGATTTATAATGCAAGGGACCGCGTTACGTGATAGATCAACATTAGTCATGATTAGAAATGAAGAATTACTGAGATACTCGCACAGTGGTGGGGTGGCACGGTGACGTTACTAGCTGACATCCTCACGCTACTATTGAACGGCCTGCAACAGGGCGCGATTTACGTCCTGCTTGCGGTCGGGCTGTCGATCATTCTCGGGACGCTGAAGTTCGTCAACTTCGCCCACGGGGCGCTGTACCTCGTGGGTGCGTACCTGGGACTGTTTATCACCACAGAAGTACCGCTGACGAACGGCCAACTGGCGGAGTGGGGCATCCAGTCCTACGGTATCGGTCTCGGGTTCATCGCCGCGCTCGTTATCGTCCCCATCGTCGTGTTCGTGATCGGTCTCCTGATGGAGCGATTCGTCGCACAGGCGTTTTACTCCCGACCGGACACCGACCAGATTCTCGTCACGTTCGGTCTGGCGATCATCGTTCAGGAGACGCTCCGGGCGCTGCTCGGCGGAAACAGCCAGCCGTTCCAGCAGCCCTCGTGGGCATCCGGCCCGATCGCGCTCCCGATCATCGGGAACTTCCCGCGGTGGCGGCTTGGCGTCATCGCCATCACGGCTGTGCTCGTACTCGGCGTCTACCTGCTGGTCGAGTACACCGACTTCGGGCTCATCGTCCAGGCCGGGACGCTCGACGGTGAGATGGTCAGACTGCTCGGGATCAAACTGAGCCGTCCGTATCTCGTCGTGTTCGGCATCGGCGCCGCACTCGCCGGCGTCGCCGGCGTGGTCGGCGGCCCGCTCGCCAACGTCAACCCCAACATCGGCACCGAACAGTTGGTGCCGGCGTTCCTGACCGTCGTCATCGGCGGCGTCGGGAAAATTGAAGGGGCCGTGGTAGCTGGCCTGATGCTGGGCACGCTGCAAGTGGCCCTCATCCAGACCGGCAACGCCGCCTGGAGTCAGGTCGGCATCTACGCGCTCGCGGCGGTCATCCTGCTGGTCCGTCCGCAGGGACTGCTGGGTTCGGAGGTGGAAGTCTCGTGAGCGACGAACCCCGCGACGCGACCCCCACCGCGACGACTGACGCGGACGAGGTCAGCGGTGGTCTCGCAGACCAGTGGGCCAACTTCCGAGACCGGGAGATATCGACGGTGCTGCTCACGCTGGTGGGCGTCGCCGTCTTCCCGTTCCTGTTCAACAACTACCTCGACGGCTACACGCAACTGGCGACGCTGATGCTCATCTACGGCATCTTCGCCATCGGGTTCGACATCCTGCTCGGGTACACCGGCCTGCTGTCGTTCGGCCACGCCGTCTTCTTCGGCGGCGCGGCCTACGCGGCCGGCATCTTCAGTGCGAGCGTCAGTAGCTCCCCGCTACTCGTTGTGCTCGCCGGCACGGTGTTCGCGGTCCTGATGGCGTGGATCGTCGGATTCCTGTCGCTCCGTCGCGGCGGGATCTACTTCGCCATCCTGACGCTGACGTTCGGCCAGATGTCGTTCTACCTCGCTGCGTCGCCGCTCGCGTTCCTCACGAACGGCGAGAACGGCTTTACGTCAGTGGACATCGGGCACCTGCTGGGCGTCGTCGACCTCCACGGCGGGGTCCCGTTCCCGCTGTCGATACTGGTCGACAACATGGTGTACGTGTTCGTGGCCGTCATCACCGTGCTGTCGGTGGCGATGGCGAACCGCATCCTGCACTCCCCGTACGGGACCGTGTTCCGTGCGATTCGCGAGAACGAGAGCCGCGCGGAGTTCGTCGGGCTAAACGTCTGGCGGTACAAGCTGATGGCGTTCATCATCTCGGCCGCTTTCGCCGGTATCGCCGGCAGCCTGTTCGCCATCGAGGGGAGCTACGTGCCCCTCGAGTCGCTGTACTGGACCGAGTCCGGGCGCATCGTCATCATGACCGTTCTCGGCGGCGTCGGGTCGCTGTTCGGGCCGCTGTTCGGCGCCGGACTGTACCTGTACATCGAGAACATCGTCAGCGGGTTCCCGACGCTGGGACCTTTCTGGCACCTCATCCTCGGTCTGGTGTTCGTCGTGATGGTCGTCCTCTTCCCCAACGGCATCTGGGGCGGTATCGACTACGTCCGGGAGAAACTCGTCGGAGGTGAGGAGTCGTGACTGTCCTCGAAACCGAGCGGCTCACCAAGCAGTTCGGCGGCCTCACGGCCGTCGACGAGGTCGACATGGCGATCGAACAGGGCGAGGGCGTCAGTCTCATCGGGCCCAACGGCGCGGGTAAGTCGACGTTCATCAACCTCGTCACCCGGCGGCTCGATCCGAGCTACGGCGAGATCCTGTTCAAGGGCGACTCCATCGTCGGGATGGAGCCCCACCAGGTCGTCCAGATGGGGATGAGCAAGTCGTTCCAGACGGCGTCGATCTTCCCGGAGCTGACCGTCGAGGAGAACGCCGTCATCGCGGCGCTCGCGGCTGAACACGGTTCGTTCCGGTTCAACTTCTTCCGCCACGAGAACGCCTATCCCGAGGTCACCAGGGTCGCCGACGAGGTCCTGAAGTCCGTCGGGCTCTACGAGGAGCGCGAGTCACAGGCCGACAGCCTCGACTACGGGAACAAGCGCCGGCTGGAGATCGGTATCGCGCTCGCCGCGGAGCCGGACATGCTGCTGATGGACGAGCCGACGGCGGGGATGTCCCCCGAGGAGACGAAATCGACCGTCGAACTCATCAAAGAGGTCAAGCGGGAACTCGACCTGACCTTCCTGCTGGTCGAACACGACATGGAGATCGTCTTCGACATCTCGGACCGCATCGTCGTCCTCAACCGCGGCTCCGTCATCGCCGAAGGAACGCCCGACGAGGTCCAGAACGACCCGGCCGTTCAGGAGGCCTACCTGGGAGGTGTCGAGGAGTGACGCTGCTCGAAGTCGAGGACATCAACGGCTACTACGGCGAGAGCCACATCATCCAGGACGTGTCGATGAACGTCGACGACGGTGAGATCACCGCGCTGCTGGGCCGCAACGGAGCGGGGAAGACGTCGACGCTGCGCTGTATCTCCGGGGCGACCCCGCCGGACGTCCGCAGCGGCTCGATCCGGTTCGCCGGGACCGACATCACGAACGAACCGCCGGAGGACATCGCCGTCCGCGGCGTCTCGCTCGTCCCCGAGGAGCGGCGGGTGTTCACCGACCTCACCGTCGCCGAGAACCTCCACCTCGCGGAGACCGTCCGCAACAAGTCCAACACCTGGGGACGGAACCTCGACTTCCGCGACGAGGGGATGTCGACCGAGGAGATCTACGAGTACTTCCCGCGCCTTGACGAGCGCCGGTCACAGAAGGCCGGGACACTCTCCGGTGGCGAACAGCAGATGCTCGCCATCGCCCGCGCGCTCCACCAGAGCACCGACCTGCTGATGCTCGACGAACCGTACGAGGGGCTGGCCCCCCAGATCATCGAGTCCGTCGAGAACGCCATCCGGCGCATCAGCGAGGACGGGACGACCATCCTGCTCGTCGAGCAGAACGCCATCGCCGCGATGAAGATCGCGGACCGGTGTTACGTCCTCGACCGCGGGACGGTCGTCTTCGAGGGGGACGCGGAGACGCTCCGAAACGACCAAGAGACGCGAGACCGCTACCTGGGTGTCTGAGATGGCGGAGACACGGCAACCGGACGCGCTGATCGACGCGCTCGAACGTGAGGGCGTCGTGGTCGTCGACCCGGAGACGGACGCGGTCAGCACGACCGAGGCCTTCGAGGCCGACCGCGAGGTGTACTACGACACCTACGTGACGATGCCCGACGACGAGTTCCACCAGTCAGTCGCCGAGGTGTTCGGCCTCGACTCCCCCGAAGCGGCGGCCGAGCGCGTCGACGAACTGGGCGTCACCCGCGAGGAGTTCGCGACGTTCCTGACGCTCCGGTCGACCGTCGAGGAGTCGTACTCCCTGCCGGAACTGACGACGATGGCCCAGATGGCGACGGAACTCGGTCCCGAGACGCCGGTGCCGGACGGGGTCGAGCACCTGGACGACGACAGCTACGAGGCGTTCGTCGAGGGTCACCGGCGGTGTGTCGTCACCGTCTGGAAGCTGTTCTGTGACCCCTGCGAAGCGATGAAAGAGCAACTCGACGACGTGCTCTCGGCGTTCCCCGAGGGCGTTCCGATCGGCGGCGTCGCGGGCGAGCGCTCGCCCGAGTTCTGCCGCTCGGTCGGCGTCAATGCGGCCCCCGCGTTCGTGCTGTTCGACGACGGGGAGCCGGTCGAGATCATCACCGGCCGGACCGACCCGTCGGCGCTCGCCGAGCGGGTCGAAGACGTCTACGGGTCCTGAGCCGGTTTTTCGGTCTCCGTTTTCAGTTCTCGTCGCCGCTACAGACCAGCACCGGCCGGTCCGTCCCGAGAATCACGCTCTGGGTGACGCTCCCGAACAGCACCTTCCCGGTCGGCGTCCGCTTGCGCCCGGCGACCACGATCATCTCCGCGTCCTGGTCGTCGGCCAGTCGGAGGATGGCGTCTGCCGGCTCGCCGCTCGACTCTTCGAGCACCACCTCGATGCCGACCTCCTCGAGGATGTCCCTGGCGTGGCGGACGGACGCCACCTGGTCGACGGAGGCTCCTTCGGGGTTGTCCTGGAAGTCGTGCAACAGCGTCACGCGAACATCGCTGTGGTCGAGTGGCATCTCGGTGATCGATTCCGCGATCGCGCGCCCACGGTCCTCGCTCTTGTCGATGCCGGCAACGATTTCGTACATGCTCGCTCCCTCGGTACGAGTGGCCTCACCTTAGTTCTGGTCCGTATATCGGGTCATCGAACGTGACAGATACCGCTGGGAACACGTTCGACCCCGTTATTTTCGGGTAACTGGTCGCCCGGGAGAAGAATCGTGCCGCCTCAGTCGCCGAACGGACCCATCCCGCCGCCGCCCATGCCGCCCATACCGCCGCCACCGCCGCCGCCCTGTTGCATCTGTTTCATCATCCGCTCCATGTCGCCGTCGCCCATGCCCTGGAACTGCTTCAGCATCTGATCCATCTGCTTGTGCTGCTGGAGGAGTTCGCGCACGCGCTCCTCGGGCTTGCCCGAGCCGCGACAGATCCGCTCGGTCCGAGACTGGCCGACGACGCGGGGGTTCTCCAGTTCCTCCTCGGTCATCGAGTCCATGATGACGTCGAAGTCCCGCATCCGCTCCTGGGTCACGTCCATCGCGTCGTCGGGCAACTGATCCATCAGGCCGCCGCCCAGCCCGGGGATCATGTCCATCACCTGGTCGAGGGGCCCCATGTTGTTCATCGTCTCCATCTGCTTGCGCATGTCCTTGAGGGTGAACTGCCCCTCCAGCATGTCCTCGGGGTCCCAGTCTTCGTCGTCGCCCTCCTGGGTTTCCTCCATCGCCCGCTCGACGCGCTCGGTGAGCTGTTTGAGATCGCCCATGCCGAGCAGTCGGGAGATGAAGCCCGAGGGCTCGAAGCGCTCGATGTCCTTGACGGTCTCACCGGAGCCCAGGAAGGCGATGGTCGAGTCCGTCTCGTTGACGGCGGCGAGCGCGCCGCCACCTTTCGCCGTCCCGTCGAGCTTGGTGATGACGACGCCGTCGATGCCGATGGCCGCCTCGAAGTCCGCGGCCTGGCTCTTGGCGCTCTGGCCCATCGCGGCGTCGAGCACGAGGAGGTTCCGGTCGGGCTGGACCTCCCGCTCGATGCGCTCGATCTGTTCGATGAGCTCCTCGTTCAGGCCGTCGCGGCCGGCCGTGTCGACGATGCGCACGTCGGCGCTCTCGGTCGCGGCGAGCCCCTCGCGGGCGATCGTCACCGGGTCGTCCTCGTCCGGGTCGCCGTAGAACTCCACCTCGGCGCGCTCGGCCATCTCCTTGGCCTGGTCGTACGCGCCGGGGCGGTCGGTGTCGGTCTGGATGATCGCGGGGCGAAGGCCCTTCGTCGAGAACCACCACGCCATCTTCGCGGCCGTCGTCGTCTTCCCCGACCCGTAGAGGCCGGCGAGCATGATGGTCTGTTCTTCGAGCGGGAGGTCGGTGGACTCGCCGACGAGGTCGACCAGTTCCTCGTAGACGATGCGCAGGACCCAGTCCCGCGGCGTCGTGCCGGCGGGGGGCTCCTCGTCGAGCGCGCGCGACTCGATGCTGTTCGAGAGGTCCTGGACGAGGCCCACGTCCACGTCCGCCTGCAACAGCGACCGCTGGATCTCCTTGACGATGTCCGCGATGTCTTCCTCTGAGAGGCGGGACTTCCCCCGGAGGTCGTCGAGGGTCCCCCGGAGCGAACTCCCGAGATCGTCGAGTACCATTGTTGCAGCGAGGTACGCGACCGCGCGGGTAAAGGCTTGCCGTCGCGTTCGGGGCCGTCTAATCCGCCAAATCTGCAGCCGACGAAAGGGTCAAGAGGGGGACCCGTCTGGACCCCAGTATGGGCGTGCTCGGACAACTGGGGTTCATGGTCGCGTTTCTCGCCGCCGGTGTCGTCGCCGGCCACCTCGGGCTCCTGACCGAGCGGCGCACCGACGTTCTCACCACGCTCGTGTTCACCGTCGCGTTGCCGTCGCTGGTGTTCCGGTCCACCTACGGGGAACCGCTGCGAGAGATCATCTCCCCCTCGCTACTGGCCGGCTTCTGGGTCGTCATCGCCGTGACGATCGGTCTCGGCTGGCTCGTTCACCGACGGCTGGAGACGGCCGATCACCGGAGCGTCTCGGTCGTCCAGTCGTATCACAGCAACATGGGCTTTCTCGGCCTCCCACTCGTCGCGGAGACGATGGGCGGCGACGCCACGACGGTCGCGAGCGTCCTCCTCGGCATCGGCTCGATCACGCACGTCCCGGTGACGGTGTTCCTGCTGGTCCGCATCAACGGGAGCGACGCCTCGATGGTCGCCGAGTGTAAGAAACTCCTCACGAACCCGGTACTCGTCGCGCTCACTGCGGGTATCGGAGCGTCGGTCCTCGGCGTGCCCGTCCCCGGTACGTTCGTCGACGCGCTCGCCGTGCCGGCGGAACTGGCGCTCCCGCTCGCGCTCCTGTGTATCGGGGCCTCGCTCGACACGGACCTGCCGGCGGCCCACGTCGAGAAGACCGCCAGCGTGGTCGCGCTGAAGGTGCTCTGGATGCCGGCGCTGGCGTGGCTGGTGTACTCCTCGCTCCCGGTCGGCTCGACCGCGCTCGGGACCGCGGTCGTGATGTTCGGCGCGCCGACCGCGGTGTCGACGTACGTCTACACGACGGAGATGGGCGGCGACGCGGCGTTCGCGTCGCTGAACGTCTTCACGTCGACGGTGGTCTCCATCGGGACACTCTCCGTCCTCGTCTGGCTGTTCGCCTGACGTGGCCACGCTTTTGCCGGCCGCCGCCCCACCGGCGGTATGGCCTACCACCAGCTCGACCCGGAGGACTTGCCGGCGACGGACGACTACCCCTGCGACCGGCGGGCCCTCTCCGAGGCCGTCGAACTCCACGCGCTCCACGCCGCTACCTACGAGATGGCTCCGGGCGAACAGCTCCCCCGGACCTACCACTACCACGAGCACCGCGAGGAACTGTTCTACGTCGTCGAGGGGACGCTTCACGTCGAGACGCCGGAACGGGAGTACGAGGTGCCCGCGGGCGAGGTGTTCGTCGCGGAGCCGGAGAGTCCGCACCGCGCGCACAACCCCGACGACGCCGCGGCGTCGGTGCGCGTGCTGGGTGTCGGTGCGCCGCCGACCGACATCGCGCTGCCGTACGATCCCGACGAGTAGGGCGGGCCCTTCAGTCACGCTTTTGGGCCACCCCGTCGCAGGTGCGCCCATGACGAGCAAGCAAGCGGTCCAGCAGAAACTGGTCGACAGCGGCGTCACGGCGGTCCTGCGCGGGATCCCCGAGGAGAAGATGGTGGACGTGGCGACGGCCGTCCACGAGGGCGGCGTCACTGCGCTGGAACTCACCGCCGACGCCAAGCGCTGTTCGGACATGATCGCCGCCGTCGACAAGGCGCTCTCCGATACCGACGCCGTCATCGGTGCCGGGACGGTCATGGACGCCGCTGCGGCGCGGAACGTCATCGAGGCCGGCGCGGAGTTCGTCCTCGCGCCGAACCTCAACGAGGACGTCATCGACGTGTGCAACCGCGAGGGCGTCGTCGTCATCCCCGGCGTCATGACGCCGACGGAGGCCGCCGACGCGATGGAGGCCGGCGCGGACATCCTGAAGATGTTCCCCGCGAAGACGGTGGGCCCGGGCCACATCGGCGCGATTCAGGGGCCGCTGGGCGACGTGCCGATCATGCCGACCGGCGGCGTCTCGACGGACAACGTCGACGACTTCTTCGACGCCGGGGCGGTCGCCGTCGGAGCGGGCTCGGCGCTGGTCAACTACGAGGCCATCGAGAACGACGACATGGACGGCGTGCGCGAACAGGCGGCGGAGTTCGTCGCCGCGGTCGAAGCCGCCCGAGAATAGCAACGCAACACGGCCCCGACGGAAACCGGGAGATTCCCGGCCCGACGGATCGAACGGCGGTTCGGAACGACTCCGGCGTTACTCTTCGGTCTCGGTCGCCGTCTCGTTGCCGGGCGTGGCCGTCTCGTTTCCGAGCGAGGTCTCGTTGCCGGGCGTGGCGGTCTCGTTGCCAAGCGAGGTTTCGTTACCGGGCGTGGCGGTCTCGTTTCCGAGCGAGGTCTCGTTGCCGGGCGTCCCCGTTTCGTTGCCGATCGACGTCTCGTTGCCCGACATTCCGGTTTCGGTCGTCGTGCCGGTGTCGGTCTCGTTAGTCAGCCCCGTGTCGGTGTCGGTGGTTTCGCCAATCTCCGATTCGGTCTCGGTGGTTTCGCCCATCTCGGACTCGGTTTCGGTGGTCTCACCCATGCCCGACTCGGTCTCGGTGGTCTCGCCCATACCGGACTCGGTCCCCGTCCCCGGGCCTTCGGCACCGCCGCCCTCGGTCGGGGTTCCGCTACTTCCGCTGTCGCTACAGCCGGCGAGGGCGACGAGCGCCCCACCGGCGAGTTTGATGACGTTCCGTCGTGTACTGCTCTGGCTTCCCATAGCGTTTCACCGAACGATATCGGGGCAGTTTATGAATGACCTGCTAAGGATCGACTGTGCGGACGACGGTGCGTCTTAGCACCGTCCGAACGCACACGGTGACGCTGTCAGAGTCGAAATTCTGGCGATAAATCGACTCTACGGCACGACTGCGGACTCGTCGCGGCCCGCGGTGGCCGTTTCGATCCGGCCGGGTTCGAGTCCGCAAGCCGGTGTCAGGGCGGCTGTGAGTAAATCCGCGATTCACTCTCGAAACGCGGGATTATCGCGCTGAACGGTCCGGGACTCCGCCCGCCTCGGACCGTTTCGCTCGTCGCGTCTCCGCCCGAAGTCGGGACGAGACTCACGAAATCGGGCCCGACTGGTAATCTCACCCACTGCTATTGTGTCGGACACTCTCATAGGGAGGCGAACAGTCAGATATATCGCGTCCAGAGTGGCGACACAAGGTCGGCTTACGATCGCGCTCCCGATCGTCTGACGGTCAAAATCCGTTCGACCGACGGGCGAATTCGGGCTTAACAACGAAATAATCCGGTGTGAACGGTGATGTCACCCTGATTTGCCACCCCGCGAGTCAGTGGTCGCTCTCGTGGGGGTTGCGCGTCGTGCCGTAGTTATCGGCGTGGTCCGTGTAGTCGATGAACCGGGGGGCGTCGGGGTCGAAGGGCCGCTGCAGCGAGTCGAAGGCCTTCTTCTTGTCCCAGCCCTGGAGCTTCCCGATGGCCGAGCGGTCCTCGAGGTCGTGGTAGTCGAGGTCGGGTTCCGTCAGTTCCCACGCGCGCAGCCCCTGCTCGGTGCGGACGATGACCGAGGAGTACTCGTCGCTCGAGCCGACCGATCCGACGGTGAGGTCGGCGCAGTAGCCCGTGAAGTCCGCGCATTCGTCACACCCCTTGAGCGCGGCGTCGTGGAACGCCTCGATGTCCTCCTCCAGCAGCATCTCGCCGTCCTCGCCGTAGACCATCAGCTTCCCGTGGAGCACGTCCAGCTTGCCGATGTCCGACCGGTCGATGCCCCGCTCCTCCTCGATGAGCTCACCGACGAGCGAGTAGTAGTTGAAGTTCTTCGTACACATCAGCGCGATGGTGTAGTCGACCGCGCGGACGCCGTCCTCCTGGGCGGCGTAGTCCCAGTCGAAGTCCTGCAGGGCGCGGATTCCCTCGATCTCACACGGCGTTCCGACGAGCGCGAGCGACGCCTCGGCGAGCGGCACGTCGAGCTTGTGCGCCCAGCGCTCGAGGTTGAGGTTCCCGAGCGCGAGCGTCTGGTTGTAGAAGCTCCCGGCGTTCTCGATGCATTCGGCGGGCGTCGTCGCGAGGAACGACTCGGCCTTCCACTCGGCGTCGTCGCTCTCGGTCGCGATGAGCGCGCCGTCGATCTCGCCGGCGTCCAGCAGGTGACACAGGACCGAAGTTACGAGGCCACCGTCCTGGGCGTTCTCGCGCCAGTCCTCCTCGACTTTCGCGGAGTACTCCGTGATGGGGTCGCCCGCGCCCGAGACGTTGTCGTCGCCGCCGGTGATCTTCCACTGGCGCTCGTACCGCAGGCCCCCGCGCGGGCACACGTCCCAGCACAGCGAACAGCCGGTACACATCTTCACGAGCTCTGGCAGGTCGTCCTCGCCGACGCCGATGGAGTCGCTCGGACAGGCCGCGACGCAGGTCCCACACTGGATGCAGCGGTCGGCCTGGATGACCGCCTCGTCCAGTTCCATGAACCACGTCTTCCCGTCCGGTTCCTCGATGTCGCTCATCTCCGCACGGATGCCGTAGCCGGGCGTGTCGAGGTCGACGCCGTCGGGCACGCCGACGCGCTCGTCCGGTTGGCTGCTCTCCACGTCCTGACTGGTGCCCGATGCGGGCTCCGTGAACTGGATCGGCTTGAGTTTCCCGTCCGGTTCGACGTTCGCCGCGCCGGTGCCGCCGTCCGGTCGAGCGCGCTCCGTGCCGTCTCGAGTGCGTTCGCCACCGCCACAGCCACACGAGTCCCCACAGCCACAGCCGTCGCTCCCATCGCCCGGCACGCCGGGCATCGGTTCGCCGCCGTCGGTCACCAGCGGGGGGTCGCAGCGGCTCGGATCGGCGTCGGCTCGCTCGCCGTCCACCAGTTCGGGCGCGGCGTCGGCCGGTGCGACCTGCCGCCGGTAGCGCCGATCAGTCATCCTCGGCCACCTCCCCGCGGCCGCCGCCGTCGCCGTGCGCGACGCCACCGGCCACGTCGGCGTCGGCGCGCCGCATGACCGAACGGAGGCGGTCGTTGCCGACGCGGCGACACCACTCGTAGAAGCGCTCGCCCTCGTCGCGCTCGTCGGCGTAGGCGTCGAACAGTTCCTCCAGCGCCGGCACGACGGCGTCGGCCGGGACGGCGTGTTCGACCCAGTCGAGGAACTCGTTGTCCGCCCCGAGGCTCCCGCCCAGCCCGAAGTCCATCCCTTCGACGATCGCGTCCCCTTCCTCGTTCGTGGTCCGCTCGGGGTCGGCTACCTGCACGGTCTCGCCACGGAAGCCGATGTCGGCGATCTGGGGCTGGGCGCAGGAGGCCGAACAGCCGGACATGTGCATCCGTACGACATCGATCTCCTCGGGCACGTCGACGCGGCGGTCGAGGGCCTTCGCCCACCGACGGACGCGCCGTTTCGTCTCGATGATGCCGTAGTTACAGAACTCGGAGCCGGTACAACCGACCGCGCCGCGCGAGAACGGGCCCGGGTCCGGCCGGTAGTTCCGGGCGAACGGTTCGTTCAGCAGGTCGCCGAGGTTCTCCTCGGGCACGTGCGTCACGAGGAAGTTCTGGTCCGTCGCGAGCCGTATCGAGGCGTCGTCGGTCCCGAACTCCCGTGCGGCCCGCGCCGCGCGGGCGAACTCCTCGCCGCCCATCCGCCCCGCGATGACGTTGAACCCGACGTAGTGTAGTCCGTCCTCGCGCTGGTCGTGGACGCCGACGTGATCGCCTCGGTATCCCTCCGTGCAGTCGGTGCCGCGGGTCGGCAGGTCGACGGCACAGCGGTCCCGGACCGCTTCCTCGAACCGCTCGGGGCCCAGCTGCTGGACGAGGTAGCGCATCCGGCAGACGCCGCGGTTGTTCCGGTCGCCCAGTTCCTTGAACGTCTGGGCCACGGCGCGACAGAACTCCACGGCGTCTTCCGGCGGGACGAACACGTCGAGGTCCGACGCCATCCGCGGGCCGTCCGAGAGGCCGCCGCCGACCCGGACGTGGAAGCCGTAGTACCGCTTGCCGTCGACCTCGCGGCGGGCCGGCGTCAGTCCCACGTCGTTGATCTGTGACTGCGCGCAGTCCTGCCGACAGCCGGTGACGGTCATCTTGAACTTCCGCGGGAGGTTCGCGTACTCCCGGTTCTCCGTGAAGAACTCCGAGACGGCGTCGACAACGGGTTGAGCGTCGAAGCACTCGTGGTCGTCCAGCCCGGCGGCGGGACACCCGAGCACGTTCCGCGCCGAGTCCCCACACCCCTGAATCGTCGTCAGGCCGACCTCGTCGTAGCGGTCCCAGATCTCGGGCACGTCCTCGACTTCGATCCAGTGCATCTGGATGTCCTGTCTGGTCGTGATGTCGAGGAAGGCGTCGCCCCAGACCGGATTCTGGTCCTCGCCGCCGAACTCATCTGGCGCGGTGGCGTACTCGGCGGCCACCTCCCCGACGACCTCGGCCTGCTCGGGTGACAGGTAGCCGCCCGGGGCCTTCGTCCGCAGCATGAAGTACCCGTCTTGCCGGCCGTGGGCGTACAGCCCGGCCCACTTCAGGCGCTCCCACTCGCCGTCGCCCGCGCGGGCCTCGATCTCCTCGAAACTCAGCTCCTCGTCCGCGTACCGCCTGACGTCTTCGACGACGTCAAGCGGGTGTTTCTCCTGTTTCCAGCGTTCGACTGTGTTCATTGACCACACACCTCAATACTGTGTGGATTGATGATGGACGACCGGCCCCTTCAACGCGCCTCTGCCGGAGAATACGTCCACACCTCCCCCGATGCGGCAACACTGTCCGGGTCGGCAGCGTCGACACTCGTCGGACCGCTGAGGTGTCACGCGGTTCCACGAACGCGGGCCGCGCGGGCGTCGAACGTCGACCGCCTCTACCAGAAATAATTGCCGCGAGGTCGGTGGCTCACTCGCCGATCAGGCTGTCGACGATCTCCTCGGGGTCGAACTGTTCCAGGTCGTCGTAGCCCTGGCCGGTGCCGAGGAAGAGAATCGGCTTGCCGGTGACGTGCGCGACGGAGATGGCCGCGCCGCCCTGCGGATCGGCGTCGGCCTTCGTCAGGATCGCACCGTCGACCTCGGCGGCGTCGTCGAACTCGCGCGCCCGGTTGACAGCGTCCTGACCGGCGACCGCCTCGTCCACGAACAGCGTCATGTCCGGGTCGATGTTGCGGTCGATCTTCTCCAGTTGGGCCATCAGATCGTCGGAGGTGTGGAGTCGGCCGGCCGTATCGCCGAGCACCACGTCGATGTCGTTGGCCTTGGCGTACTCGACGGCGTCGTAGATGACCGCCGTCGGGTCCGAGCCCTGCTCGTGGGTGATGATCTTCTTGTCGAGGTTCTGGGCGTGTTTCTCCAGTTGCTCGTTCGCGCCGGCGCGGTAGGTGTCGCCGTTTGCGAGCACCGTCGAGAGCCCGCGGTCCTCGAAGTACTGCGCGAGCTTCGCGATGGTCGTCGTCTTCCCGACGCCGTTGACGCCGGTGAAGACGATGGTCACGGGCTTGTCGGCCGCCCGCACGCGCTCGTCGAAGTCGAACTGCCCGACGCTGATGACCTCGTACAGCGACTCGCGCAGGGCGTCGCGGACGAGGTTGCCCGTACTGGAGAGGCGACGGCGGGTCTGGCCGGTGAGGTTCTCCTTGACGCCCTCCAGAATCTCGTTGGCGACGCTCATCTCAACGTCGCTCGACAGCAGCGCCAGTTCGAGGTCGTCGAGGTGCGTCTGGAGGTCGTCCTCGTCGATGACCGTCTTCCCGGTGGCCATGAGCTTCGCCTTGGCGGCGAGCCCGCGACCGTCGTCGGACTCGTCGGCCGCTGGCTCGGACGCCGATTCGTCGGAGGCGCTCTCCGGGGGTGCCGCGTCGGTCTCGCCGTCCGCGGGGCTGTCCGGCATCGACTCTGCGTCGGGTTCCGCCTCGACGTCGGGTGCTGTGTCGGCCTCGACCGTCTCCTCGATTTCGGCGCCGACTTCGGATTCCGTTTCGGATTCTGCGTCCGCTTCGACCTGGGGTTCCCCCTCGGTCTCGGCTTCGGGTTCCGCTTCGGCCTCAGCTTCCGCCTCGGCATCCAACGCCTCCTCGTCGACGTCGTCCTCGACGTCGCTCGTGAACCCGCTAAGTTTGTCCTTCAGTCCGTCGAACATGCGGCCTTACTCGTCGTCCTGCTCTTGTTGCTGCTGCATCATCTGCTGCATCTGCTGCTGTTGCATCTGCTGGGCCTGCTGTTCGAGTTCCTCCATCTCGGTCTCGACTTCGGCCTTCTCTTCCTGCAGCTCGCCGATGTGGTCGTCGAGGGTCTCCTGTTTCGTGCCCAGCGTGTCGATGGCTCCGTCCTGCTCACGCTCGGCGGAGTAGCCGCCGCCCAGCGAGACGACGACCTCGTCGATGTCGTCGATGGTCGCACGGATGTACGCGTCGCCGCCGACCGGGACCTGCACCGTCGAACCGGATTCGAGGACCTTGATGGCCTCGATGGCCTCGTCGATGTCGGACTTCTTCTCGCGCAGGCGCTCGATCTCCTCGTCGATGGCGTCGATCTCCTGCTCCATCTGCTCGATCTCCTGTGCGACCTGCTGCATCTGACCGCCGCCACCGCCACCGCCGCCCATCATGCTGCCACCTCGTCGATGGTGATCTGGGTGCGCTTGAGGTTGTGCTGGGAGCCGAAGTCGGCGTAGACGCGCTCCGTCGCGACGTTTTCGTTGGGCGCTTCGACCTCCTTCTCGAACTCCTGCGGGCCGTCTCGGGCCGGGAAACTACCGCGAACAGTGAACGTGCTCATACACGCAGGTGCGGGCAGGGCAGGGAAGTATCTTCCCCTTCCGCCCGTGTGCGGTCGCACAACAGCGCGGCCGGAGCAGCCTCGAACGAGACTACTCCGATGTGTCTGGTGCGTACACCATGTCGCCGCCGCACTCGGGACAGGACGGCCGGAGCACGTCGGTCGAGTAGTCGCACTTCCGGCAGACGAGTCGAGTCGGGTCGTCGACGGCTGGGGTTCGTTGAACCATGTGTGTCAATTAGCCCGGTGACATATTATATCTTGACACGAATTGTCATGGACTATGTGCCGGCGGTCCCTAGCCGGCGCTATGAGTCGGACGACCTATCAGTGTCAGTGCGGTGCGACACTGCGATACAGGCAGGACCTGACGCTGGACCCGAGCGCCACGAGTCGGTCGTGGACCTGTGGGGACTGCGGGCTCCCCGTTCCGGGCGTCGTCGCGGAGCAACTCAGCCACCAGCACCCGTCCTGACGAGACGGCTACGGATAGAACAGTGGTCGGCCACTCGGGCCGGGCCGTCAGTCGATGTACCCGAGCGCCGCGTCGATGCGGCCCAGTTCGGGGCCGGACGTCTCGGAGCCACAGACGTAGCCGTAGTCGTTGGCGACCAGCCCGGAACCGACGAGCGGGCCGCCGTAGTTGATCGTCCCGATGTCGGCGGGCACGTCGAGGACGTCTTCGAGCGCGTCGAGTTCGCCGTCGGTCGCCTTCGGGTGACAGAGCACGCCGTTGTTGGTGGCGACGGCAGCGGTCCCGACGGTGTTGACGCCGGCGATGACGCCGCGTTCGACGGGCACGTCGAGGCCGTCGCGGACCGCCTGCACGGCCTCTTGTGAGAGGTCGGGGTGGACGTACGCGCCGTGGTCGTTACAGCAGACGACGTTGCCGGCGGCGTTGATCCGGCCGGGCAGTCGCGTCACCGGGAGGTCGACGACCTCCTGGATCCGCTCGATTTCCGTCTCGCGGACGCGCTCGGTGACGACGAGCCCGTTCGCGTTGCCGACGGCCAGCGCGCCGACCGTGCCGGACTGACCGACCGTCGTCGGCACGACCGGCACGTCCAGTTCCTCGCTCAGGTCCTCGACGAGCGATTCGTCTAAGTCGGGGCGAACCAGCACACAGTCGTCGGTCGCACGGGCGAACACGCCCACGTACGACGACCCGGAGAATGCCGCGCGGAGCAACGTTACTCGGCGGTTTCTGCTTCGACGACGGCTTCGCCCTCTTCTTCGAAGCGGGCGGCGCGGACGCGAATCTTGCTCGGTGTCTTGGCGCGGCCGCGGGCCCAGGCCGCCTCGTTGATCGAGGGGTCCAGACGGACGGCGCTCTCGTCGACCGAGAAGTGCTTGGCGAGGTGCTCGCGGATGAGGACCATCGCCTTGTCGGCGCGCTTGTGGTTCGGTTCTGCCCGTGCGTCGCGGAGCGGGACGGTCACGACGCGCTCCTCGAAGTCACTGGCGCTCATTATTCGTCAGTGTCGTTGCGCCGCCAGTGGCGTCGCTTGTGGTTTCGCTGCACGTCGCGGTCGGTCTTGAGCATGACCCAGGCCGGGACGCGACTGTTCTGGTTCTCCAGTTTGGCCAGTCGCTTCTTCTTGGCCTTCGACTTCTTACTCATGGTGTGCTGCCTCTTCCGCGCCGCGGCTTAAATTCCTTCCTTTTTGCACCCGTGCCGTCCCCGTTATCAGCGGCCATAACTGCGGACGTAGAACTAAGTGCAGTCATTTCCCTGATTTTCGGTAGATGAATCGCCGGACGTTCCTCCGCACGGTCGGAGCAGGGGTCACAGCCGCGGGCTCGGGCTGTCTGGGGGGCGGCGGTCAAGTCGTCGTGAGCGTCAAGCAGGACGTAACCGTCGATCCGCAGAGCGCCTGGATGAAAGAGGAGATCCCCGACGTGTCCGATCCCGGCGGGGAGATCCAATACATCGTCAAGGCGGACGTGCCGTTCAGCGTGTACTTCTTCACCGACCGGACCGCGTTCGAGCGCTACGACGCCTACATCAAGGGCCGGGAGCCCGACGAGACCCCGCCGGGGAACCCGGAGTTCAGCCAGACTGCGATCCAGCCAGCGGGGTCCGACATCTACGAGGCGTCGACCGCCAACGGCGGGGCGCGCGAACCGCTGGAGGAGCCCGGGCCGTACTTCTTCGCCGTCGACCACTCGAACTACCGCATGGAGACGCGCGTCGAGGAGTTCGACGACCCGCTGACAGCGTTCGTCGACCTGACCGTCATCGAGAAGCGCCTCCCGATCTAGACGAACGCGAGCGGGATCATCGCGAGCACGCCGACCGCGATGCCCGTCGTCAGTTCGCGCTTGCCGCCGCCGGGCAGGCCGGCCCCGTACTCCAGTGCTTCGGGAACGAACTCCGTGAGGACGAGGTACACCATCGCGCCGGCGGCGAAGCCGAACCCGAAGGGGAGGAAGGCCTTCGCCAGCGTGACGAAGTAGTAGGCGATGACGGCTCCGAGCGGCTGGGGCAGCGAGGAGAACACCGCCCACCACACCATCTTCCACTCGCTGACGCCGAGCGAGCGGAGCGGAATCGCGATGGCGGTCCCCTCCGGGATGTTGTGGATGGAGATGGCGACGGTCATGAACACCGCGAGCAACGGCACGGAGAGACCGGCGACGGCCATCATGCTCCCCGGTTCGGTCGACTCCAGTCCCAGTTCGGCGAACGAGACGCCGACCGCCACCCCCTCGGGGAAGCTGTGGACCGTCAGGATGCCCAGTATCAGCAGGAGCTTCTTGAAGTCGGCCTGCTCGAACTCCTGTGGCGAGTGTTCGAAGCCCTCCAGCGCACGGTGGGCGACCACGACGAGGCCCACGCCGGCGAGGATTCCGGGCACGAGCAGAACCGGCGAGCCGTAGGCAAGCCCCTCGCGGACGAGGCCGAACAGCGACGCCGCAACCATGATGCCGGACGCCAGCCCCCACAGGAGGACGTTCCACCGGTCGGAGAACTCCTCGACGAGGAAGAACGGCACAGCACCCAATCCGGTGGCCAGCGCCGTCAGCAACCCGGCGACGAACACGAACGCGACGTTCTCGAAGGCGACCATGCCGGTGCTACGCCGCTCGGGCGGTTAAGAATTATCACGAAGTTGATTGTTTTCGGTGGGCCTAAACGGTCCCCGGGAACGACGTAATATCCCTTATACAATATCGTCGGTCAATATGCACTAGTGGACAACACTTATCCAGATATTCTCTCAACTATGGTGTATGTCAAAAGCAGCTCGGCCAAATAACGCAAATTCCTACGTCATCGAGGCGAATAGTGACGAGGATGTGGAGTTCTCACTTCGAGCGATGAACAGCGGGAACCGATACGACGTGGTGGACTACGCCGACCCGATCCTGGCGGAAAAGTTACAGGCTCGCGAACCCGGGAACTCCGTCCGGGTCGATCTCGCGCCGGTCGACGAGGCGGCGAACCGCTGGGCGGTCACGCGACACCTCCCGGGCGCGTCACCCCGAATCGGTCTCGGTCGCTGAAACGGACTGCCGTGGGGCGGTTCCGACACCGCACACCTCGGACCCAGCTCACAGCGACACCGACGCCAGCGTCCGATACGTCGGGCCGTCGCTCCCGAGGACGCTCTCTTTCAGGCGAATCTCGTCTACCGTCATGAGGCCCACGTCCGGGTCGTCGGTCTCGACGACGCGCTGGACCGTCTCTTTTCCGCCGGCGTGGTCCATCCGAGCGATGGTCGCGTGGGGCGTGAAGTCGTGGTCTTCCGGGTCGAACCCCAGGTCGACCGCGTGTTCTTCGACCGCCTCGTGGAGCGCGGTCAGTTCTGCGTCGCCCGCGCCGTCTCGGACGCCGACCCAGACGACGCTGATGTAGTCGAGCGACGGGAACACGCCCAGGCCGCCGACCCTCGCATCGAACGGTTCGACACCGCTGTCGGCGACGGCGATTTCGAGTGCCTCGACCACTTCGTCGACGCGCTCCGGGTCCGTGTCGCCGAGGAACTTCAGCGTGACGTGGGCCTGGTCCGGGTCGGTCAGGCGGAGGCCCGACACGCCCTCGAAGCGCTCCTGTACGGCGGCGACGGCGTCGCTCAGTCCGTCGAGGTCGACGCTGACGAACAGGCGCTTGCTCACGTCTCGACGTTCCGCCGGCGGGCGCAAGAAACCACCGACGCACGGGGTTCCGACGGCGCGAGCCGGGTACGTAGCCCTTAACCGGATCGGTCGCCAAATCAGGTGTATGACAGAGCACGACCCCGACGACCACGCGTTCTCCGAGGGCCAGGGGTTCGACGACCCCTACGAGGGGTTCGACCTCGAACCCCCGGAGTTCGAGGTTGACCCGGACAAGGTCGACCCCGTCGACTCGCGCGTCGTCACCGACATGCTGGACCGGCGGAACATCCCCTCCGACGCCGTCGACCCCGAGCAACTGCTCGACGTGGGACTGGAGTACATGCACATCAACCGCCACGAACAGGCCGCCGAGACGTTCGAGCGCGTCGCCCAGTACACCGAGGACGACCGCCTCGAACAGGAGGCCTGGACGAACAAGGGCGCGGCCCACGCCGAACTCGAAGAGTGGGACGCCGCCATCGGCGCGTACCGGGAAGCGCTCGACTTCGGCGATGAGAGCGAGGCGCAACGCGCCTCGGAAGACGTGAGCGGTGCAACTGCGAACAGCGACCACGCCGCGACCGCCGAGACGAACCTCGCGTACGCGCTCTGGGAGTCCGGGCGCTCCGAGCAGGCGCTCGAACACGCCGAGCGCGCCGTCGAGATCGACCCGCGGTTCGCCGAAGCCTGGTACAACCGCGGCTTCTTCCTGCTCGAACGCGGCCTGTCCGAGGACGCGCTCGAAGCGTTCGACAACGCCATCCGACTCGGCTTTCGCAACGCCGACGTGCTGGAGGAGAAGGCCCGCGCGCTCGAGGAACAGGGCGAGTACGACCGCGCCGAGGAACTGGCCGAGGAAGTCGACGAGATGCGCGAGCAGGCCGAACAGCAGCTGCTTGAATGATACTCAACGAACGCGACACCGACGAGGGGTTGCTCGTCTCCGTCTGCGACCCGGACATCATGGGCGAGACGTTCGAGGACGGCCCCGTCTCGCTGACCGTCGACGAGGAGTTCTACGGCGGCGAGACCGCCTCGGAGGACGAGATCATCGACAGCCTCGCGCGCTGTTCCGTCGCCAACATCGTCGGCGACGACGCGGTGGGCGTCGCCGTCGAACACGGCTTCGTCGACGAGGAGAACGTCCTCGACGTGGGCGAGACGCGCCACGCGCAGTTGCTCTGGCTGTAGTCACACCCGCCGCGACACCTCTTTTGTCCGGCCGCTCGGAACGGCCCGTATGTACTCCAGAGACCACGCCATCGTCTCCGCCGTCGTCGGGGCCGGCGGCGTCGTCGGCCTCTCGGTTCCCGTTCCCTGGTGGGCGGCGCTCGGCTACGCGGTCGTGGTCGGGGTCGCCATCGACGTCGACCACTTCCTCGTGGCGCGACTGGAGACCGGCGACTGGGCCGCCCTCCGGCGCTGTCTCCGGAACCCGCGCCTCGTCGTCAGCGGCCAGGACGAGATCTTCGACCCGTTCGACCTCTGGCCGCTCCAGCGCCTCCTGAGCCACCACGTCATCGGCGGCCTCGCAGTCGGTGGCCTCTGGCTCGGCTCCGAACCACTGGCGCTGTTCACCGCTCTCGTCCTGTACGCGCACGTCCTCGCCGACCTCGTCTGGGACAACTATCGACTGGAGACCTACCGTGAACAGCACGCGCGGGCCGCAGAGCGGGCATCCGAGTGAGCGCCCTCCCGGTCCGTCGCAGCGGCAAGTCTAGGCGAACCGAAGGAATGTTGCCCGTCGAGTTCCTGTATTCCGGTAATGGGACACTCCGAATCCGAAGCGCTCGACGTCGAGCGAATCCGCGAGGACTTCCCCATCCTCAAGCGGGAGTTCGACGGCGAGCAGGTGGTGTACCTCGACAACGCGGCCACCACGCAGACGCCCGAGCCGGTCGTCGAGACCATCGCCGACTACTACCGGACGACCAACGCTAACGTCCACCGCGGCCTCCACCAGCTCAGCCAGGAGGCCAGTATCGCCTACGAGGACGCCCACGACCGCGTCGCGGAGTTCATCGGGGCCTCCGGCGAGCGCGAGGAAGTGATCTTCACGAAGAACGCCACCGAGAGCGAGAACCTCGTCGCCTACGCCTGGGGTCTGAACGAACTCGGCCCCGAGGACGAGGTGGTCCTCACGGAGATGGAACACCACGCCTCGCTCGTCACGTGGCAACAGATCGCAAAACGGACCGGCGCGACCTGCCGGTACATCCGCGTCGACGAGGACGGCACGCTCGACATGGACCACGCCCGGGAACTCATCTCCGACGACACGGCGATGCTCAGCGTCGTCCACGTCTCGAACACGCTCGGGACCGTCAACCCCGTCGCGGAACTGGCCGACATCGCCCACGACCACGACGCCTACATCTTCGTCGACGGCGCGCAGTCGGTCCCGAACCGCCCCGTCGACGTGGAGGCCATCGACGCCGACTTCATGGCCTTTTCGGGCCACAAGATGGCCGGGCCGACCGGCATCGGCGTCCTCTACGGCAAGAAACACCTCTTAGAGGAGATGGAGCCGTACCTCTACGGCGGGATGATGATCGAGAAGGTCACGTTCGAGGACTCGACCTGGCACGACCTCCCCTGGAAGTTCGAGGCCGGCACGCCGGTCATCTGCCAGGGCATCGCGCTCGCCGAGGCCTGTGACTACCTCGACGACATCGGGCTGGAGAACATCCGCCGCCACGAGAACGAACTCGCCCAGTACGCCTTAGAGCGCCTCGACGCCGAGGGCGACGTGACGGCCCTCGGGCCGCCGGCCGGCGTCGAACGCGGCGGCCTCGTCTCGTTCAACCTCGATTCGGTTCACGCCCACGACCTCTCCTCGATCCTCAACGACTCCGCCGTCGCCATCCGCGCCGGCGACCACTGCACCCAGCCGCTCCACGACAAGCTCGGCGTCCCGGCCTCCGCGCGCGCCTCTTTCTACATCTACAACACGCGCGAGGAAGTCGACAAGCTGGTCGAGGCTATCGACGACGCACGGCAGTTGTTCGCGTAATCGGACGGTCTGTGACTGACTGAGTGCGGCCGTTCCGTGAAAACGTGGCCTCTCGATACACGAGAGGAGCTCGACAAGCTGATCGAGGCTATCGACGGCGTACTGCACGAACGCAGTGAGTGCAGTGCCAGCGAGACATCGTCTCGCCCGGCACGGCAGCTGTTTGCATAACCAGGCGTGCCGCAAGCGAGCCGATTTTCGCTCAGACCTTCACGCAATGCTGGCCGCAGACCGGCCGACGAGAAAAGCGGAGAAAAACGGTGCGTTCGGGGCTTATTCGAGGTCGAAGCGGTCGAGCGTCATCACCTTGTGCCAGGTGTCGACGAAGTCCTGAACGAACTTCTCCTCGCCGTCGTCGGCGGCGTAGACCTCGGCGACGGAGCGGAGTCGGGCCTTCGAGCCGAAGACGAGGTCGACGCGGGAGCCTCTCCACTCGACCTCGCCGGTCTCGCGGTCGCGCAGTTCGAAGACGTCCTCGGACTCATCGGACTTCTCCCACCGGTAGCCCATGTCGAGCAGGGTCTCGAAGAAGTCGTTGGTCAGCGTCCCCGGCTGGTCGGTGAAGACGCCGAGGTCGGAGCCCTGGAAGTTCGCGTCCAGCGCCCGCATGCCGCCGACCAGGACCGTCATCTCGGCCACCGAGAGGTCCAGCAGGTCGGCCTTGTCCACGAGCAGTTCCTCGGCGGTGGCGTCGTGGTCGCCGCCGATGTAGTTGCGGAACCCGTCGGCGTCCGGCTTGAGCGCCTCGAAGGACTCCACGTCGGTCTGCTCCTGCGTGGCGTCGGTCCGGCCGGGCTCGAACGGGACCTCGACGTCGTAGCCGGCGTCCGCCGCAGCCGTCTCGACTGCCGCGTTACCACCGAGCACGACGAGGTCGGCCAGCGAGACTTTCGTCTCGTCGGTCCGGGAGTCGTTGAAGTCGGCCTGAATCCCTTCGAGGGTCTCGAGCACCGTCTCGAGTTCCGCGGGCTCGTTGACCTCCCAGCTCTTCTGGGGTTCGAGGCGGATGCGGCCGCCGTTGGCGCCGCCGCGCTTGTCGCTGTCGCGGTAGGTCGACGCCGCCGCCCAGGCGGTCTTGACCAGCTGCGGGACGGTCAGGTCCGAGTCGAGGATCTCCGCTTTGAGCTCGGCGACCTCCTCGTCCCCGATCAGGTCGTAGTCCGCGTCCGGGATCGGGTCCTGCCAGAGCATCACTTCGTCGGGGACCTCGGGACCGAGGAACCGCTCGGGCGGGCCCATGTCACGGTGGATCAGCTTGTACCACGCTCGCGCGAAGGTTTCCTGGAACTCGGCGGGGTCCTCCTGGAAGCGTTCGAGGACCGCCCGGAAGTCCGGGTCGTGCTTGAGGGCGATGTCCGTCGTCAGCATCATCGGCGTGACCGAGTCCGGTGCGCCCTCGACGTCGGGAACGGTGTTTTCCAGTTCGTCGCCGACCGGCTCCCACTGCCACGCACCGCCGGGACCTTTGACCGACGTCCAATCGTGCTCCAGCAGGTTGTCGACGTAGCCCATGTCCCACTGGGTCGGCGCCTGGGTCCACGGTCCCTCGATGCCGCTGGTGATCGTGTCGGGGCCCTTGCCCTCACCGTACTCGTTGTCCCAGCCGAGGCCCTGCTGTTCGATCGGCGCGGCCTCGGGCTCGGGACCGAGGTTGTCGCCGGAGTCGGCCCCGTGGACCTTCCCGAAGGTGTGCCCGCCGGCGATGAGGGCGACCGTCTCCGCGTCGTCCATCGCCATCCGGCTGAACGCCTGCCGGATGTTCTTCGCCGACCCCTCGACGTCGGGTTCACCGTTTGGACCCTCTGGGTTGACGTAGATGAGTCCCATCACGGTGTTGCCCAGCGGCTCTTTGAGGTCGCCATCCTCGTCGAAGCGCTCGGGGGACATCGTCTCCCACTCGTCTTCGGGGCCCCAGTCGACGGCGTCGTCGCCCTTGAAGTCGTCTTCGCGGCCGCCGGCGAAGCCGAACGTCTCGAAGCCCATGGACTCCAGCGCGACGTTGCCGGCGAGGACGATCAGGTCCGCCCACGAGAGCTGTCGACCGTACTTCTGCTTGATCGGTTCGAGGAGTCGGCGGGCCCGGTCGAGGTTGACGTTGTCGGGCCAGCTGTTGAGCGGCGGGAAGCGCTGTCGGCCGCCGGCGGCACCCCCGCGGCCGTCGATTGTTCGGTACGTCCCGGCGCTGTGCCACGCCATCCGGATGAACAGCGGGCCGTAGTGGCCGTAGTCGGCCGGCCACCAGTCCTGCGAAGAGGTCATGACCTCTCTGAGGTCCTCCTTCACCGCCTCGAAGTCGAGCTTCTCGAACTCCTCGGCGTAATCGTAGTCGTCGTCGTACGGACTGATGTCCTGCGTGTTCTGATCGAGTATCTCGAGGTTCAACTGGTCCGGCCACCAGTCTTGATTGGTTCGGTTCATCACGAGGCATTTGTTCCTTTCCCCTGTTAAAATTATCTAATTCTGAAAGCGATTGTTGGCAACAGCAAAATCATTCTTTCTCGTTTATCAAGCTTTCTCGGGACAATCGGTAGTGGGATTTCGTTCGGCCGGGCGACCGGCGTCACAGACGCACGGATCGGAACCGACGTATCGGCCACTGTGGGCGCTGTGAGCTAACTCTACGGGTCGATCGACGGAATGCGCGTCACAGCGCGGTCACCGTGGTCACGGACGCAAGACGCGGTGGAGAGGAAGCCTTTTCCGGCCGACAGTCGTACCTCGGGACAACAATGGGTATCGGTGGCTCAGACATGTACCGGCAGCAGATCCTCGATCACTACAAGAACCCGCGCAACTACGGGGAGATCGAGGAGCCGACGTTCACGCACGTGGGCGAGAACCCGATGTGCGGCGACGAGATTCGGATGGACGTCGTCCTCGACGACGACGAAGAGACGATCGAGCGCGTGGCGTTCCGGGGCGACGGCTGTGCGATCTCGCAGGCCTCGGCCTCGATGCTCTCGGAGAAACTCGCCGGAATGACCGTCGAGGAACTGGACGCGATGGACCGCGATGACGTGACGGAGATGCTCGGCGTCGACATCTCGCCGATGCGCGTCAAGTGCGCTGTCCTCGCCGAGAAGGTCGCCCAGGACGGGGCCGACATCTACTTCGGCGAGAAAGAGATCGACCGGACGTCGACCGAGGACTGAGCGCCGTCTCGTTTTTCCGCGACCGACCCGTGAGCAGCGTGCTTGGCGTCTGGATAGCACAGGTGACGGCGCGTGCTGTCGTGGTTAGGCCCCGGTGGGTTCCGGGTGGGGTGTCGTCACTTCGAAGCGCGCGCCGCCGTCTTCCCCGGTCGTCAGCGCGATGTCCCATCCGTGCGCTTGCACGATGCGCTCGACGATGGCGAGACCGAAGCCGCTCCCCTCCTCCGCGGTCGTGACGCCGAGGTCGAAGACCGATTCGCGCTTCGCCGGCGGGACACCCGGGCCGTCGTCGGCGACGAAGAAGCCGTCCGCGGTTTCGCCGACGGTGACTGTCAACGTCCGGTCGCTGTCTTCGTCGATGGGCATCTGTGCCCTGTCCGGTGCGCCGTGCTCCACCGCGTTCCGAAAGAGGTTCTCGAAGACCTGCCGCAATCGGTCGGGGTCCGCCAGCACCGTGATCTCGGTCTCGACTGCGAGCCTCGCACCGTTGGTCCTGACGGCGGCCCAGGCGTCGCGACAGCACGTCGCCAGGTCGACCTCCGTCTTCTCGTCGATGGTCTGGCCCTCGCGGGCGAGTCGGAGCAGGTCGTCGAGCATCTGCTCCATCCGCGCGACGGACTCGCTGGCGTCGTCGAGGTAGTCCAGGTTCCCCGTCTGTCTGGCCAGTTCGACCTTCCCGCCGACGACCTGCAGCGGGTTGCGGAGGTCGTGGCTGACGATGCCCGTGAAGGCTTCGAGTTGCCTGTTCTGGTTCTCCAGCGCCTGCTTTCGTGCCCGCCGTTCGGTCACGTCTCTGAGGACGACCACCGTCCCGCGGACGACCCCGTAGCGGTCGGTTACCGGGGTCGCCCGGACGTCGTAGGTCACGGGAACGTAGCGACCCCCGGCACGGAGCGCGGTCGTGACCTCCGCCCCTTCGAACGCTCCCGACCGCGTGCCGTTTTCGATGGCCGCGGCGAGGTCCGGGATCGCAACGTCTTCGAGCGTCGGCTGTCGGGTCTGCCCGACGAACTCGCTGGCCGCGCCGTTGTAGTCGACCACGCGGCCGCCCGAGTCGACGACGAACACGGGGTCTGCCATGTCTTCGAGGAGCGCGTTGGCCGCCAGCGGCGTCACGTCGAGGAAGTCGTACCGGTACAGCGCCACGCCGACGCCGACGGCCTGTGAGGCGAAGAACACCGGCGTGAGATCGAGTCGGGGATGCGGCGAGAGCCCGGCGAAGTACGCCACGTTCGCGACGACGATCAGCGCCGTCACGCCGAAGATGACGCCAGTCTGCTTGCGGTAGAGGTTCCGCGTGTGGATGAAAAACCGGCTCAGGAGCGCGAAGCTCACGCCCAGAATGCCATAGAGGACGAGCAACTCGGCGAAGACCAGCGGTCCGAACGTCGCGTATGGAAGGCGCAACCCGGCGAAGCCGGCCACGTCGCGGGCGGTGTAAGCGATGTCCCACGGATTGAGGGCGTAGAGGCCGGCGTAGATCGGCGCGTGGGCCACCGCTACTCGCTCGACGACGTCGGGAATCCACTCGCTGTCGCCGGTGTACTCCACGACGAACCGGAACCAGAACACCGCGGCGAGCGGGGCAACGAGCGCTACGGGAGTCATCCAGAAAACCGAGAGGCCATCTGTCGGACCCACCAGTTCCAATAGGGCCAACAGTGCCCAGGTCCCGTCGAGGACCATCAACCACGCGAATCGATCTGAGACGGGGTGGTCGGCCCGCCGCCACGAGTACCACGCGAAGCCGAAACTGCCGACGATCGCGATGACGTGAAGCGCGAGCAAAACGACACCGACGCCCGACAACATAGGCGAATCGATCCTCTGGACCGAGATATAGGCTTGGCCTTATATATCATGCGTGATAATGCCGGGCACCGCTCTGTACGGTCGAGTCGGCGCCGCGACGGATCGCTACGGCTCGTAACGGACGGCCCGCTCAGGCCAGGAAGACGTGTCGCGGCCGGTCGGCGAGCACGTCGCGGCCCCAGCTCACCGTGTCCGAGAAGGCGTCAGAGCGGAAGAACGCCATTGCGTCGTCCTTCGAGTCCCACTGACTCGCGATGAACATGTCGTTCTCGTCGTCGGTGTTCGCGAGCAGCGAGGTCTCGCGGTGACCGTCCATCTCTTCGAGCAGATCGCCCACCGTCGCGAACTTCTCGACGAAGTCCTCGCGATGCTCGGGCTTGACGGTGTAGAACATCCCCATCGTGCCGAAGCCGTCGCCCTCGCCGGCGCGGCCGACGACGCCGGGAAGGTCGGTCAGGTAGCCGCTCGCGGTCTCGGCGGCGTCTTCGGTCTCCCACAGGGAGGCGACGGCAGCGAGGTCGTCGCCGCCGTACACCGTCGTCCGGACGTGCGTGTCGTAGCGGTCGAAGGCGCTCCGGAGGTCCGCGACCTCGCCGTCGAGCGTCTCGGCGTCGGCCTCCGAGTAGACGACGAGCGCGTACACGTCCTCGCCGTGGGGTTTGCCGGCGTAGACGCCCTCGGCTTCGAGCTGGTCGCGGATGGACTGCGAGGACTCGGCTGGCCCGTGGCCGCGGTCCTCGCTGTCGCCGCCGTCGCTCGCGCCGAGCGGACCGCCGACCGTCTCCTCGATGCCGTCGATGTCGGTCAGGAACCCGGCGGCGGTCTCGGCGGCGTCCTTCGCCGTCCAGACGCTGACGACGTGGGTCTGGCCGCTGTCGGCGCGGACCGTCGTGGTCACGTGACGGTCGTAGTGGTCGAAGCTCTCGGCGAGGTCCGACACGTCGTCGACGATGTCCTCCGCGTCCGCCGAGGACCGGAAGACGAGCGCGTAGTCGCCGGCGTCGTAGTCCTCGCCCTCGACCATGCCGAGCCGGCCGACGCGCTGGACGGCGTCGTCGACCTCTTCGAAGTCGGCCGAGACGTCCGGTCGCCCGCCGCTCGAACCGCCAGACCCGCTCGGGTGGTCGGCGTCCTCGTCGGGCGCGTCCTCGGCGTGCGGGTGATCGCCCTGCCCGGCGCTTCCGGGGTGGGCGTTGCCGTGGCCCTCTGCATCGCCACCGGCGTGTCCGTGCGCCGACGCGCCCTGACCGCCGTCGTGCTCCGCGGCGCTGGCCGTCGCGGCACCGGCATCCGGTTCGGCCGCGGTCGGTCCCGAGTCAGTGGGGACGCGCTGGCCGGCCAGGACGGCCGGCAGGTCAGCGGGCGCGAACTTCCGACCGACGTAGAACGGGCCGAACTCGGCGTACTTCGACGAGGACGGGTCGAAGCGCATCTCCGTCAGCAGTTCCTTGATGTTCCGCATGTCGTCGGACCAGAGCGTGATGCCCCACTCCCAGTCGTCGAAGCCAATGGAGCCGGCGATCATCTGGTTCACGTCGCCGCCGTAGCCCCGGCCGATGTCGCCGTGGCGCTTGATGTGGGCCGCCCGCTCCTCGAAGGCCGTGTCGTACCAGTTCTGCTCCGGCTGGCGGCGCTTGCTCATCGGGTAGAAGCAGACGAACTCGTCGTCGGGCAGGTCGGGATGGAGGCGGGCCTGGATGTACTGCGCGAGGCCGGAGTCGTCGTCGACCTCGCCCTCGAAGTATTCCCGGGACTTCTCCGTGTAGCCGGAGGCCTCGGTCACCGAGAGATAGGAGTACTCCCGCTCGGTGAAGGCGGCGAACTCGGTCTGCTCGAAGTGGCGCTCGGCGGCGTCGAGGTCGCCCATCGTCGGTCGCAGGTGGAGGATCATGATGTCGGCCTTGTGCCCCATGACCGTGTACACCGCCGTCTGGCCCTCGTCGGCGTCCTCGACGGCCTCGTAGGCTTCGAGGAAGTCGATGCCCTCGGAGAGCGCGCGGTCGCGGACCCGCTGGGGAGCCTCCCGCCAGGCGTCCCAGTCGATGCTCCGGCAGTCGTGCAGCGCGTACCAGCCCTCTTCGGTGGCTGGGGGCTTGCGCTTGTCCATAGCCGACGGTTACAGGTCGATACTAACGAACCTTCCCATCTCCGCGTCGGGCGACGCCGACTGCTGGCTCGGCAGTTCAGGCCGCCCTTTTATTAGCCAGTCGTTGCAGCGGACGAATGTGGTCCCATGAACAACCCAATCGACAGACGGGTCGCGACTGCCCTCCGTTCGTACACGGTCCTCGCGGTCGTCGCCCTCCTCGTCGCCGCCGCGGTCGTTCCGTACGCGGCGTCGGTCGCTGCGACCGACGAGCAGTACGTCGCGGTCGTGAACGTCGACGAGACGATAACGAGTTCGAGCGCACAGAGCACCGTCCAGGAACTCCGCGATCTCCGGAGCAACGAATCGGTCGAGGCGGTCGTCCTGCGGGTGTCGAGCCCCGGCGGGAGCGCCGCCGCAAGCGAGTCGATGTACCTCGCGGTCAAGCGCCTCGCGGCCGAGAAGCCGGTGTACACGAGCGTCGGCCAGTACGCCGCCTCGGGCGCGTACTACACGGCGGTCCCGAGCGACCGCATCTACGTGACGCCGGCGAGCCTCGTCGGTCACGTGGGCGTCATCGGCACCGTCCCCGGTGACGGACTGAGTTCTTCCGCGACGACCGGGCCGGACAAGGCCCACCGCGGCATGACGCGCGACCAGTACTTCGCCAGCCTCGAGTCGATGAAGCGCTCGTTCGTCGGCGCGGTCATGACCGAGCGCGGCGACCGGCTGACGGTCTCCCGCCAGACCGTCGCCGAGGCGTCGGCCTACACCGGCGGCCGCGCTGTCCAGACCGGCTACGCCGACGAAATTGGCGGCCTCGAAGCGGCCATCGCGGGCGCGGCCGAAGCCGCCGGCCTCTCGGAGTACCAGGTCACGTATCGCAATCCCGCACAGGCCCAGAGCCTGCTGCTGCTCTCCGGCTCGAACGGGGCCGGACAGAACGCCACCGTCGCCGCCGAGCGCGCGCCCTACACGTTCCGCGGCGTCGACTCGGTCCACTTCCTCATGATCTACGGAACGCCGGAACACCAGCGCGTCGTCTACAACAGCAGCGCGACGGGGGGTGCCTGACGATGGCGCTCACCGGAACGGTCGCCCGCGTCGGCTTCTTCGTCGCCGTGGTCGTCGTCGCGTCCGCCGTCGGGGCGGCTCTGGTCGGCAGCGGCGGTCAGTCGGCCCCCGCCGTCTCCGAGGTCGACGCCCAGTCGTTCAACAGCGACGGGGCCGTCGCCGACGTGCCGGCGGAGAACGGCACGCTCTCGATGTCGGCCGACGCCGACGGGGCGGTCGTCGTCATCGACACCGCCCACTCGGCGAGCATCGACCGCGAAGAACTGTCGCCGCTCGTCTCGACGCTGACCGAGAACGGTGCGACGGTGCGCTACCACGTCGGCGAGCGCCAGGGCGGGCGGCCGCTGAACGCCTCGCTGCGCTCGGCCGACGCCCTCGTCGTCGTCGGGGCCCAGCAGCGCTACACCGAGAGCCAACTGGACGGGCTGTCGGCGTTCACCGACGCCGGCGGCCGCGTCCTGTTGCTGAACGAGCCCTCGCAGGCGACCGCCGCCGGCCTGGGCATCGTCGTCTCTCTCGGCAGCGAGGGCGTGACCAGCCCGATGGCCCCGCTGGCGAGCCAGTACGGCCTCGCCTACGAGAACGGCTACCTGTACAACATGCACCAGTACGACACCAACTACCGGAGCGTCTACGCGACGCCGTCCGGCGACTCGGCGCTCACCGAGGGCGTCGACCGTGCGGTGTTCCACGCCGCCATCCCGGTCAGCGGCGGCGAGCAAGCCGTCACGGCGACGGAGCGAACCACGCTCTCACAGACCAGACGACAGGGGACCTACGGCGTCGTCGCCCGGTCCGGTCCCGTGGTCGCCGTCGGCGATACGAACGTCATCAGCCAGGAGTACCTCTACCGTGCCGACAACGAGGAACTGGTCGGGAACCTGCTCGACTTCCTCGTCTCGGGCCAGAAGTCCCCCGCGAACGCCCCGCAGCCGGCCGGTCCGTCGCAGTCCGGTCCCGATGCAACCGTTCCCGGGAGCGGCGGTGCGACCATCGGCGGGGGCGGCGGTGCGCCGGCACCCCAGCCCACCCCCGAGTCGACGGTCGCCCCCGAGTCGACAGCAACGCCCGAACCGACGTCGACCCCTGACCCGACAGCGACTCCAGAATCGACGCCTGCCGAGTGAGGCACGCGAGTCCCGTTTTTTCGGCACCGACGCCTCGATCGTCTCCGACAGCACCGCCCGCCGCTCAGTCGTCCAGCCCGAAGACGCGCCGCAGTTCGGTCTCGATCTCCTCGACGTACGTCGAGAGCACGGCGTCGAGCTTCTCGTCGTCGACGATGATCGCCGTCAGGCGGTCGGTGGGGTCCTCGGGCAGCTCAACGGTGAACTCACCGTCCTCGTAGAATGGCTCGGACTCGTTGAGGATCTGCTGGTCGATGGCGTGGACCAGTTCCGAGTCGTAGGTGTCGTTCATCCGCTCGAAGGCGTTCTTGTACGCCTTCTGTAGCTCCGGGAAGTAGTTCGCGTACTTGTCCTCGAATTTCTCTGGGTCGAACTCCGTCATTGCCCGGACGGTCGGCGGCCGGGAATAAAGATGGCCCGATACTAGCGCTGCATGGTCCGGGCGTCCTTCTGTGGCAGATACACGGTGAGGTACGCGACGAAGCAGATGCCGAAGACGCCGCCGAGGACGAGGTACACCCGGACGTCGAGACCCGCCACGATTGCGAGTATCTCTTCGAGCGTGGCCCGCGGGCTCGCGAAGCCGAACGTCTCTGTGTAGGCCAGAAGCCCCGCGAGGGCGACCAGTGCAACGTCGAACAGGCCCCGAGAGTCCATCGGGTGGGTATCGGAGAACGACACGTATAATTTTATTGCTGATACTCGGTCGTGGCGAGAGAAACACACACTCATCACCCGAACGGCGTGTTTGGCCCCGCTCGTGCTACGACAACTGGTCGCTGATAATCTCGTCGGCGGCCTCGACGAAGGCGTCCTCCTCGCCGGCCGGCACGGTCGCGCCCGCCGCGATGTCGTGACCGCCGCCGTCGCCGCCGACGGACTGGGCGGCCTCTCGCATCACGGCCGAGAGGTCGACGCCGCGACCGACGAGCGGTCCCGTCGCGCGCGCGGACACCTTCGTCTCCTCGTCGTCCTTGCTGGCGAAGGCGATGATGGGCTTGTCCGAGTCGACGCCGTCGGTGCCAAGCGCCATTCCGGCGACGATGCCGACGATGGTCTCGCGGACGGCGTCGCCTGCGTCGAACCACTGGACCGACCCGGCCTGCGTGACGCCGCGCTCTTTGACGAGCGTCAGCCCCTCCGAGAGATTGCGGCGGTGGTTCGAGAGGAGCCGCCGGGCGCGTTCCAGGGGGGCGTCGCGCTCGCCGAGACACACCGCCAGCCCCACGTCCGCCCGCTCGTACCGGGCGGTGGCGTTCAGCAGCGTCGAGAACTCGCTGGCGTCGCGCAGTTCCGTCCCGCTGGGCTCGGCCGGCAGGGTGTAGGTGGTCCCGACGAGGGTCTCGATCTTGTCCGCCGGGACGCCGCGCTCGACCGCTCGCCGGACCAGGGCGCTCGCGACGGTCTGGCGCTCGTCGTCGGTGAGGTCGGCCCACGTCCGCCACTCGCCGTCGGCCTTCAGGTCGAGCCCGAGGCCTTCGAGGAACCGGGTCGCGCCGGCCTCGTCGTTGGAGATGCCGGGGATGGGGACCTCCGTCGCGTATTCGAGGAGTTTCGGGAGTGGGCGGGTCTGCTTGCCGTACAGCGAGAGGTCGGTCCCCTCCTCGACGACGCCGGCTTCGATCCCTTCTTCGACCAGTCCGGCGTTCGCGCCGACCAGCTCGCCGCCGACGGCCTGCATGTCCCCGACGGCCCCGACGACGGCCAGCGAGGCGAGGTCCCGGTTGTCGGTGTCCTCGTCCGCGAGCGCGCGGGCGAGGACGTACGCCGCGCCGGCGCCCGAGAGCTCCGACGCGCCGTCGATGCCCTCCAGCAGCGGATTGAGGTGCGTCTCGAAGTCGGCGTAGCCGTCGGTATCCATCACGGCGTCGGGGTGGCAGTCCGCGGGGTCCGACGGCTGGTGATGGTCGGCGATCACGGCCTCGAAGTCGCCCGCGGCGACGTGTTCGGAGATCACGTCGAGCTGGCCCGAGCCGAAGTCGGTGAACAGCACGGTGTCGTACTCGCGGGCAGCGATGCTCGCGATCTCCGTCGCGTCGAGTTGCTTCTTGAACACCGTCTCGACTGGAATGTCGGCCCGCGACAGCGCCGTCGTGGCGACGGCGGCGCTGGTCAGCCCGTCGGCGTCGATGTGGGACGCGAGCAGGACGCGGTCGGCCGCTCGGAGGCGGTCGGCACACGCCGTCGCGCGGTCGGCGAGCGCGGGGACCGGGCCGGTCGTTGTCATCGTACCGGGGGTAGGTGCGCCCCGGGATAAAAACGTTCAGACGCGGAGCGCTCGCGGCGTCGAAGTCCCGGAAACGCCGCTATACCGCTCGCCCGACGCTCCGCATGGCCTCGCGCTCATCCGACGTTGCGCTGGTCGGTGAGCGTGACGGTCCGGTCGGCCGTCGTCACGGTGGTCTGGACGGTGATCCAGCCGCCGGCCCGCTGAATGGCGAAGCCGTCCCGGTAGGACAGTTCGACGCGCCGCGTCGCGGTGTAGGTGTCGTCGCCGTCGAGCGTCCCGACGGGTTCGGATCCCGACCAGACCGGTTCGCCGCCGGTGTCGTTTCCGGCGTAGATGCGCGTGGTGACCGTGACGTTCCGTGCCGTCCGGTCCTGGCGGTTCGTCAGCGTCGAGGTCACGTCGCGGCAGGTCCGTCCGCAGGACTCGATGGCGTCGACGGCAAACGAAAAGGGAGGACGGCTCTGCGTCTCGCGCTCGGTCGCCGAGGGCTGTTGTGCACCACCGCCCGTTCTCTCGTCTCCGGCGGCCGCGTCGGCGTCTGCCGCCGGCGTCTCGGTCGGGAGCGGCGCAACCGGCTCACTCCCGCCGGGGACCGGGCCGACGCCCGCGACGAACGCCGCGACGCCGCCGGCGAACACCAGCGCGCAGACGCCGCTGACTGCGAGCAACTTCTCGTTCATTGCCTGTCCGTCCGGCCCGATCCCATATCAAGCGGGGAGACGTTGGACGCGAGTTTCGCTCACTTCGCTCGATTAACCACGTGTTAAGCCGTGGAGACACCGCGCTATTATAATGGTGTCAACCGTACGACTGGACATGTCTTCGTTCGCGACCAGAGAGCAGCCGATTCAGACACTCGATTGGGCGGGACAGCCATGAGTCTGCTCGGGCGGTTCCTGTTCGTCGTCAGGTCGAAGCTCAACGCCCTCCTGAACCGGGCGTCCGACCCGTCGGCGGAACTGGACTACTCCTACGAGCAGTTGCGAGACGAACTTCAGGACGTGACCCGCGGCATCGCCGACGTGACGACCCAGAAGAAGCGACTGGAGATCCACCGCCGTCGCCTGCGCGACAACGTCGAGAAACACGACGCCCAGGCCCGCTCGGCGCTCCAGCAGGGCCGCGAGGACCTCGCGCGGCGCGCACTGGAGAAGAAACAGGTCAACGTCGGCCAGATCTCGGAGCTGACGGCCCAGATCGACGATCTGCAGGAGACCCAGGACCGTCTGGTCGGCAAGCGCGCCGAACTCAGCAGTCAGGTCGAGCGGTTCCGAACGAGAAAGGAGACGATGAAGGCCCGCTACGAGGCCGCCGAGGCGTCGGCGCGGGTCTCCGAAGCGTTCACCGGGGCCGGGGACACGATGGCCGACGTACACCGGTCCATCGAGCGAGCGACCGAGCGCACGGAGCGCATGGAGGCCCGCGCGGCCGCGCTCGAAGAACTGGAGGAGAGCGGCGACCTCGAGTCGGTGCTGGACGAGGGCGACTCCATCGACCGCGAACTCGACCGCCTCTCCAGCGAGCGGGCCGTCGACAACGAACTGGAGACGCTCCGCGCCGAGATCGAGGGGACACGCGAGCGGGCAGAGGCGTCGGAGTAGCGTCCGGAGAGGAGACCTGGTGCGGGCAGTCGGTCGCCGCTTCCCGACCCGTCACTCGCGGTGCGTAGGCGCCGCCGCTTCGACGACCTCGCAGGCCAGTGCCTCGAAGTCAGCGCGCTCCGGAACCACGTCGACGACGATTCCGTGATCCTCGGCCGTCTCGCGCGTCGGCTCGCCGATCGCGCCTACCGTCGCCTCGTTCAGGCCGGACACCGCCTCGTCCCGGACGCCGCGTTCGGCGGCCGCCTCGAGGAAGTGCTCGACCGTCAGCGAGGAGGTGAACAGCGCCGCGTCGAGGTCGCCGGCGGCCGCCAGATCGGCCGACTCGCCCGACCCCTCGGGGCGGACGAGCCGATAGAGAATCGTCTCGTGGACGTACGCGCCGGCCGCCTCCAGCCCGTCGGTCAGCACCGCCGAGCCGTGGTCCGAGCGGGCGACCTCGACGCGCGCGCCGGCCACCTCGGCGTCGAGCGCCGCGACGAGTCCGGTCGAGGAGTACTCCTCGGGGACCACGTCGACGGTGTAGCCGGCCTCGCGGAGCGCGTCGGCGGTCGATTCGCCGATGGCACACACCGTCGCCGTTCCGGGCTCCCAGCCAGCGCCGGCGGCGAGTTCGACGCCGGTCTTGCTCGTCAGGACGACGTAGTCGGCGTCGGTCCGGGGTGCGACCTGCTCGCCGCCGTCGGTGGCCGGCTCGACCGCGAGCATCGGGTCGGGGACCGCGTCTGCGCCGAGCGATTCGAGGAGTTCCACGGCGTCGGCCAGTCGTTCGTCGTCGGGGCGAAACGCGGCGACGCGAAGGCGCGGGGCCTCGCGCATCAGTACCCCTCCAGGAACGACACCACCCGCTCGCGCTCGCCGGCCACGTCACCGATGACAGTGATCGCGGGCGGCTCGATATCGCGTTCGTCGCGGACCGAGACGATGGTGTCGAGCGTCCCGGTCGCCACGCGCTGTTCGGGCCGGGTCGCGCGCTCGACGAGCGCGACCGGCGTCTCGGGGTCCATCCCCGCCTCGCGCAGCGCCTCGGTGTACTGGGGCAGTTTGCCGACCCCCATCAGGACGACGAGCGTGCCGCCGGTCGCGGCCAGCGCCGCCCAGTCGACGGCCGACTCGTCTTTCGTCGGGTCCTCGTGGCCGGTGACAAAGGAGACCGACGAGGCGTGGTCGCGGTGCGTGACCGGGATGCCCGCGGCCTGGGGTCCGGCGATGGCGCTCGTGATTCCCGGGACGATCTCGACCGGAATCTCGTTCTCGGCGAGGTGCGCAAGCTCCTCGCCGCCGCGGCCGAATACCGTCGGGTCGCCCCCTTTCAGTCGGACGACGGTCTTGCCCGCTTCGGCGAGTTCGACCATCCGCGCGTTGGTGTACTCCTGTGGCGTCCACTCGCCGCCAGCGCGCTTGCCAACGTCCTCCCGTTTCTCCTCGGGGATCGCGCCGAGGATTTCCGGGCCGGGGAGCTTGTCGTGGAGCACCACGTCGGCCTCCTCCAGCAGGCGCTTTGCCTTGACCGTCAGCAGGTCGGGGTCGCCGGGTCCCGAGCCGACGAGGTACACCTTGCCGACCTCGGTCATGCGTCGTCTTCCTCCCGCGCGGTCGCGGCGTCGTCGTCCGCGCCGCCGGTCTCCCGCTTCGCCTCGGCGATGAGGTCGTCGGCCCCCCGCTCTGCGAGTTCGTCGGCGAGGTCCTGGGCCGCCGAGATGTGGCGCTCCGCCGGGAGGTCGCGGGCGACCGAGACCTCCTCGTCGCCATCGCGCGAGAGCACGCGGACGCGCGTGTGAACCACGCCGCCCTCGACCGTGGCGTGGACGCCGATGGGGGCGACGCAGCCGCCGCCCAGTTCTTCGAGAATCGTCCGCTCGACGGTCGTCTCGACGCGGGTCTTGGGGTCGTCGAGGCGCTCCTTGATGTCGAGCGCGAGGTCGCCGTCGACGGCGGTGATGGCCAGTGCGCCCTGGCCCGGCGCGGGGACGAACCGGTCGGGGTCGAGGTCGCTCAATTCGACGTAGCGCGTGAGGTCGGCGCGGTAGAGGCCGGCCCTCGCCAGCACGATGGCGTCGTACTCCACGTCGAGGTCGCGCTCCATCGAGCGCCGTTCCAGTTCCGTGAGGTCGTCGAACCACTCCTCGACCGTGCGGTCGTAGGGGTGATCCTCGCCGTCTGTCTCGTCAGCTTCGTCCACGTCGCCACCCGCCTCGCCCTTGCGCTCCTGTTCGGCCTCGTGGCGCTCCTGGTGGTCACGCTGGAGCGACGGGGCGAGTAGCTTCTCGATGCGCGTGTCGACGTTGCCCCGCAGCGGTTCCACGGTCAGGTCGGGCCGCTCGGCGAGCAACTGGGCGCGTCGGCGCAGGCTCGACGTGCCGACAGTCGCGCCCTCCGGGAGTTCGTCCAGCGAGCGGCCGTCGGGCGTCACCAGCACGTCGTCGGCCGGGCCCCGCTCGGGGACGCCCGCGACGACGAGGCGCTCGGGGCGCTCGGTCGGCATGTCCTTCATCGAGTGGACCGCCGCGTCGAGGTCGCCGTCGAGCACCTTCTCGTCGAGGCTCCGGACGAACGCGCCGGTCTTGCCCAGTCGGTGGATGAGTTCGTCCCGGATCTGGTCGCCCGTCGTCTCCACCTCGACGAGTTCGACCGAGAGCCGGCGGCTCGACAGCGCGTCCCGAACCGTCTCCGCCTGCCGCAACGCGAGGTCCGATCCTCGCGTCGCCAGTCGCAGCGTCTCCCCTCGTGTAGTCATACTCGACACTCCTCGGTCAGCGCGTAAAAACGCACTTCTTCGTCGGTTCGATGGAGCTACGCAGTTCGTTCGGCGAGGACCGTCTCGGACACGAACTGCGAAACGAACCCCGCGAGGAACGTCGTCACGCCGCCGGCGACGAGGGCGAAGTCGATCACGCTGTTGAGCGTCTCGACGGGACCGACGCTTATCGTGAGGACCACGTACGCGTGCAGGAGGACGTACATGACTGGGAGGAAGATCGCCGAACAGAGCACCCCGGTCGCCGTCGCGCGCCGAATGGGTGGCGGGGTCCGTCTGAGGATAGGGAGGGTGTTGGTCAGGGCCATCTGCTGTGACATTGTTGGCGACGCAGGTAGTTCTAGGGGGGACTCCGCGGGCCGGTACGGAGTGTTACCACGGCTCGTTCTTCAGGCCGAGGAAGTACGCGATGGCGTTGGTCACGACGTGGAGCACCGGCGTCGCCACGAGGACGACGACGAGCACGGGGAGGGTGAACGTCTCGCCGAACCACGACGGCGCGGCGACGAACGCACAGACGAGCGCGCCGACGACGAAGTCGAGCTGGTCCAGTCCGGGGAACGCGGCCCCGCGCTCGCGGCCCGACCGGCGCTTGAGGAACGAGGCCCCGATGTCGCCGACCATCGCGCCGAAGGCCAGCCCGACGCCGGCCAGCAGTGGGAAGGTCGGTAGCGTGTAGCCGACGGCGGCGCTCACGCTCGGTGACAGTGCGTTGAGGGCGACTGCGAGCGCCGCTCCGGCGAGCGTCCCGGCCGCGGTTCCGCGCCAGGTCTTGCCGTCGCCGAGGAGGCGGCTGTCGCCCCACGTTCGGCCGCCGTCGATCGGTCTCCCGCCGCCGGCGAGCACCGCGGCGTTGTTCGGAACGTACGCCGGCAACATCGCCCACAGCGCCCACACGACGGTCCCAACAGTCTCCATGTTCGCCGCGACTGTCCCCGTGGTCTTAATCGGTGTGGCTCTGGGCGGGCGCGACGGGGACGGTGACCCTTCCAACGGCGCGTCGCGACCTGTTCGACGAGCCGACGGCTCCGAGCCGTCGCGTCCGAAAAAAGCGAGTGCTGGCCTCAGAACGGCGCTTCGGGACCTTCGTCTTCGTCGCCGCCGACATCGCCGCCGCGGGACTCGCCGGGGAACGACGGGCTCATGCCGCCGCTGCCGCCGGCCATGCCCTCCTGCTGGTCCATCCCGGTTCGCGCGGTGACTTCCTCGATCTCCGGGATCTCCTTGGTCATGCGCGTCTTGATGGCCTGAATGGTCATCGGGGAGATGCCACAGCCGGAACAGGCACCGCCGAGCCTGATGGTGACGCTCCCGGACTCGCGGTCGATCTCCTCGATGGCGGCGCTGCCGCCGTGCATCTGGATCTGCGGGAAGTTCCGACGCAGGAAGTTCGTGATGCGCTCGCGCAGGTCGTCTCCGTCCTCTGTCTCGGTGCTCATAGTGACTCGTATTCGGTCCCGGGAGGGCTTAGACCTTTGGACTGACCCGTTCGCCCGCCACCCCTCGCGGCCGTCGTCGACTGCCGTCTGAAGGGGTTACCTCGGGCATACCTGACACTTCTATCGGCGCGGCTGCTACCGGACCGTATGGCAGACGACCGAGCCCAGATGCGGCCGTTCGAGTGTGTGATCTGCGACGGCGTAGCGCTCGCGAGTGAGCCGCCGCGCTGCTGTGGCGAGGCGATGGCCACCGTCGAGCCCACCGACGCGATCGTCGACCCATCGCTGGAGACGCTCACGCGCACGGTGTTCGAGATGTCAGGGACCGAACTCGAAATCTGCCTCTGCGTCATGGCGGGCGGTGAGCTCACCGTGGCCGAACTGGCGGAACAGATCGAGTACGACCGGAGCGTGGTGGCGCGCCACCTCAATCACCTCGCCGACCTCGGCGTCGTCGAGAAACGCCGACGGATCCGCCCCGCGGGCGGACACGTGTACGTTTACACGCCGCGGGACCCCGAGACCGTCCGAGCGCGCCTACGCGAGGCGTTCCTGTCGTGGGTCGGCCTCGCCGCCGGCCAACTGGACGGGCTTACCCGGGAGAAGGTGGAGTCGATCGCCGAGTCCGAGACGGGTGAGCGCCGCTGGCGGGTGTTTCAAGAGCCGAATAGCACCGGCTGAAACGAGTTACACGCCGAGCACGCCGTCGTCGTTCGCTCGGGCATACACTGATCAGCGGCCCCGCTGGCTCTCAGAGTCGGTCGGCGGTCAGCGCGTACACGCCGCCGAGGACGACGCCGAATCCGACGTGCCACAGCAGCGACGGCGGCGCGAAGTTCGGGACCGGCGGCGATGCGGGGGAGCCGACGACTCCGAGCCAGACCGGCATCACCAGCGCCGCGAACACCGCCCAGGTGGCGATGCCCCAGCCGATGCCGAGTCCGAGAAGCGAGCCGGTCGAGTCCGTCTCCAGTAGGCGGGCCAGGCCGGCGAAGACGACGCCGAACACCGCGCCGTGGGCGAGGTGCACTGCGAGTCCGGCGGCCGGGTTCGGCGGCGGCGCGAGCGCGTACAGCGAGGGAATCGCGACCGCGAGCGTCGGCGGGTTCATCGCGAGAATCAGCGCGCCCATGACGGCGCTACCCGCGATGCCACCGAAGACGCCTGCTTTCCAGTTGCCGATTCCGAGGTCGTGTGATCTTGTCGTTTCGGTCGTCGTCGACATGCGGCTGAACCCTCGCCGGGCGAGCGAAAAGAGCCGGTGAGGGTGTTCGGGACCGGGCCACGTTCCCGTAAGAGCTATGAGTGGTCCACCGAACGGGAATCAGGCGGCAAAGTTTCAAGCCCGGCCCTCCCGCATCGGGAGTATGGCAGACGATGGCACGGCGATGCGTCGATTCGAGACGCCCGATGTCGAGGATCTCCCGGAGGACCTGCGCGACCGGATCGAGGAGGAGACCGACCGCGCGGGCTTCACGCCGAACATCTTTCCGGCGCTTTCGTATCGGCCGTCGCACTTCCGGGCGTTTTTTGCGTACCACGACGCGCTGGTCGAGGAGACTGAACTGGAACGCGAGGAGATCGAACTCATCATCGTGGCGGTCAGCGGCGTCAACGACTGCCTCTACTGCGTCGTCGCCCACGGCGCGTTGCTTCGCATCTACGCCGACGCGCCGCAACTGGCCGAGCAGGTCGCCACCAACCACCGGACCGCCGACATCAACGAGACCCACGCGGCCATGCTCGACTTCGCCGTGAAACTCACCGAGTCACCGGAACGCATCGACCAGCGGGACTTCGAACGCCTCGAAGAACTCGGCTATAGCCGGCGAGCGATCTGGGACGTCGGCAGTGTCGCCGCGTTCTTCAACCTCTCGAACCGACTGGCCCATCTGGCCGACATTCGACCGAACGAGGAGTTCTACGACCTGGGCCGCTGAGCGCTCGTCACGACGCGTCGAACGGTCGGACCGCGTCGCTCCCACAGTCGGGACAGATCATGTCGTCTTCGCCGGTCGCCAGCTGTGCGAACTCCGTCCGGCAGTCGCGACACCGGTACCGGTAATGACTCCCTTCCGACCCGAATAGACGGGATACTGTGCTAATTATCCCCATACTAAACCTCTCGGCTCCACGTCCGAAAATATTCCGGCTCAGCGACAGCTTAGCGCCCGATCTAATACATATAGCGTCGCTCGTGGCGACCACCTATTCATCTAGCAGTTTCGGTCTTGCCCGTCTAGGGCATCCCTTCGTCCATGAACAAAACCCTCTATCTGATGCAGAAGGACAGCGAAACGCGGATCGAAGTCGACGCGGACGGGTACGACCGGATCATGGAGAACGGGCTCGTCGTCGGCCACCACATGAGCAACCCCATCGTCAAGCTGACGTAATCGATTCGCAGTACGCGGTCGCGAGGCCGTCGACATCCGGGAGTTTTTGCCGCTGGATGCAGAACCCGTCTCCAATGAGCGACGCCGACGGCGGTCCAAAGCAGGTGTCGGACCCGGCCTACCACAGCGAGAACCACACGGCGGCCCAGACCTGCGGCTGGACGAAGAACGCGCTGCGCGGCGAGGGCAAGTGCTACAAGTACATCTTCTACGGCATCGAGTCCCACCGCTGCATTCAGATGACGCCGGTCGTCAAGTGCAACGAGCGGTGCGTGTTCTGCTGGCGCGACCACGCGGGCCACGCCTACGAACTCGGCGACGTGGAGTGGGACGACCCCGCCGCGGTTGCCGACGCCTCAGTGAAACTCCAGCGCAAACTGCTGTCGGGCTTCGGCGGCAACGACGAGGTGCCCCGCGAGGTGTTCGACGAGGCGATGGAACCGCGTCACGTCGCCATCTCGCTCGACGGCGAACCGACGCTGTATCCCTACCTCCCCGAACTCATCGAGGAGTTCCACGACCGCGACATCACCACCTTCCTCGTCTCGAACGGGACGAACACGGAGATGCTGGAGCGATGTGACCCCACGCAGCTATACGTCTCCGTCGACGCCGCCGACCGCCAGACGTTCGATTCGACCGTGAAGGCCGTCGAGGACGACGCCTGGGACTCGCTCGTGGACACGCTCGACGTGCTGGCCGAAAAAGACGAGACCCGCACGGTCATCCGAACGACGCTCGTGAAGGGCCACAACATGCACCACCCCGAGTGGTACGCGGCGATGTGCGACCGGGCCGACGCCGACTTCGTCGAGATGAAGGCGTACATGCACGTCGGCCACTCGCGAGGCCGTCTCGACCGTGACTCGATGCCCGACCACAGCGAGGTCAGGGCGTTCACCGAGGAACTGGGCGAATACCTGCCCGACCACGACGTGCTCAAGGAAGTCGAGGAGTCCCGCGTGGCGATGCTCGCACGCGAGAAGGAGACCTGGGTCCCGAAACTGGAGAAGTCGAGCGAGTTCTGGGAGCGGGACCCGGTGGCGGAGTACTGAGTGGGTTTTTCGCCCACGTTTTTGCGCAAGGGTGTGCAGAGCACACCCGCAGTGGAAAAAGGTGGTCTCGGGAGCGGGACCCGGTGGCAGAGTACTGAGCCGTCTTCCGCTCCGAATCGGTTCGCCACTGGATTCAAAGGTGGCCGGCCCGAACGTCGAAGTAGCATCGTTCTCGCAACGCTTCGTGGGTTGTCCCCCGTTCCATTTATGGGATGCATCCCACATTCGGTATGCTTATCAGACGCGACTCCCTAACTCGGCACATGGCCGAATCGACGGGACAGGGCGTCGGTCGAGACGAGCTGGCGACGCTGAAGCTGCTCGCGCTCGACGGCGCGCTCGACGAGCCGACGAAGGTGTCCTGTGCCGACCTCGCGGGTCGGCTGGACGCCTCGAACCAGACCGCCTCGCGACGTCTCCAGCGGCTGGAGGACGCAGAGCTGATCTCTCGGGACATCGTCAGCGATGGCCAGGAAGTCACGCTCACCGGCAACGGCGAGCGCCGCCTCCAGTCCGAGTACGCGGACTACCGGCGCATCTTCGAGGCCGACGCCGGCGTCGACCTGACCGGCATCGTCACCTCCGGTATGGGCGAGGGTCGCCACTACATCACGCTGCCGGGCTACATGGAGCAGTTCATCGAGCGTCTGGACTACGAGCCGTTCGCGGGCACCCTCAATCTCGAACTCACCGAGGAGAGCGTCCGCAAGCGCGCGCGAATGGGCACGCTCGAACCGGTCACCATCGAGGGCTGGGAGGACGACGAACGGACCTACGGGCCCGCGTACTGCTACCCTGCCTCGATTCAGGCCGGCGATGGGGAGTACGAGCCGGCCCACGTCATCGCGCCCGAGCGGACACACCACGGCGAGGAGCAACTGGAGGTCATCGCGCCGGAGAAGCTTCGCGAGGTGCTGGACCTCGAGGACGGCGACGAGGTGATCGTTCATGTCTCGGAGTGAGGACGCCGCCGTCGACGCCGACAGCGTGGCCGACGCCGTCGCCGCCTTCGCCCGCGGCGAGCCGGTGCTCGTCCACGACGCCGCCGACCGCGAGGGCGAGACGGATCTCGTCTACCCGGCTGGCGCGGTGGCCCCCGAGGACGTGGCGCAGATGCGAAACGACGCCGGCGGGCTGGTCTGCGTCGCCCTTTCGGACCGTGTGGCCGACGCGCTCGGCTTGCCGTTCATGCAGGAGGTGCTCGACCACCCGACCGCGGCCGACCACGATCTCGCGTACGACGAGCGATCGTCGTTCTCGCTGACGGTGAACCACCGCGACACCTTCACCGGCATCACGGACGAGGACCGCTCGCTGACCATCCGCGAACTGGCCGCCGCCGCAACGGACCCAGACTCCGAGGCGTTCAGCGAGGCGTTCCGGTCGCCGGGGCACGTTCACCTCCTCCGCGCGGCCCCCGACGGCCTGACCGACCGCGAGGGCCACACCGAACTCGCGCTCGAACTCGCCGACGCGGCCGACCTGCCCGAGGCCGCCGTCGTCTGCGAGATGCTCGACGACGAGACCGGGGCGGCGCTCCCCCCGGCGGCCGCGCGGGCCTACGCCGACCGCGAGGGCCTGGTGTACGTCGAGGGGGCCAGCCTGCTGGACCGCTTCGCCTGAGTTCGGTTTTTCCTCGCCGGCGACACCGGCACGTTTGTCACCGTCGACGCCCTCGTTCCGACGATGCGACGGGTCACGCTGTCTCTCGCGCTCGCCGCCCTGCTCGTTCTCGCCGGCTGTAGCGCGCTCTCCGGCGCGCCGGCACAGCCGACCGACGCCGGACTCGGCGGGCAGTCGGCGGTCGACGCCCCCGACGCGGATCTGACGGTGTCGGTCACGGCGGTGGTCGACGGCGACACGATCCGCGTCGCGTACGCCAACGGCACGACGGACACCGTCCGTCTCGTCGGGATCGACACCCCGGAGGTCCACGTCGAGAACGATCCGGCGGAGTTCGAGGGCGTCCCCGAGACGACGGCCGGGTCGGCCTGTCTCCGGGACGCCGGCGTCGACGCGTCGACGCTCGCCAAACAGCGACTTCTCGGCGAATCCGTGGGGCTGGCGTTCGATCCCGCGCTCGACCGGCGGGGCTACTACGACCGCCTGCTGGCCTACGTCGTCGTCGACGAGACGCTGTACAACTACCGCCTCGTCGCCACCGGCCACGCGCGGGTGTACGACAGCGACTTCACCCGGGCCGAGGCCTTCTACGCCGCCGAGGAGACGGCCCGGACGGAGCGCCGCGGGCTCTGGCGCTGTACGAACCCCGAGGCGGTGACGGGGACGCCGCTCGCCGACGGCGGGACGGTCACCGCCGCGCCGAACGGCCTCGCGATCACCGACATCCACGCCGACGCCCCGGGCAACGACAACGAGAACCTGAACGGCGAGTACGTCACGCTCTCGAACACCGGCGACGCGCCGGTCGACCTGTCGGGCTGGACGGTCGCCGACGAGGCGGGCCACCGCTACGCCTTCGAGAATCTCACGCTCGACCCCGGAGCGTCGGTCACGCTGTACACCGGGCAGGGGACCGACACCGCGACCGAGCGCTACTGGGGGCGCTCCGGCGCGGTCTGGAACAACGGCGGCGACACAGTTACCGTTCGGAACGCAGGCGGCGACCTCGTGCTGGAGCGCTCGTACTGAGCCGGAGGTATAACCGAGTCGAGTGCCAACGATACCCATGAAGATCGGGCGGCTGACCCCGAATCCACGCGCGGTCGACTGGGGCCTGTTCGCCGCGGTGACGACGCTGCTCTCGACCGGCGTTGCGACGATGTTCGCCGGGACACCCAGCGCCGCGTGGATCATCGACGTCCACGCCCTCTCGGGGGTCGTGCTGGTCCTGCTCCTGCCGGTGAAGCTCCGTCGGGTGGCCCACCGCGTCGCCCCGTCGCGGCTCAGCGGCGGCCGCGCGCTGTCGCTCCTGCTCGCGGCCGTCGTCCTCGGCGCGCTCGGGACCGGGATCTGGTGGGTGTTCGGCGGCTCGCTCGACCTCGGGCCGTGGGGGCTGTTTCACCTCCACGTCGGCCTGGGACTGCTCGTTCCGCCGTTGCTCCTGTGGCACCTCCGGGAACATTTTCACTCCCCGGCGACCGTGACGCGCGGCGGGCGACGGGACGTGCTCCGGTACACCGGGCTGCTGACGGCCGGCGCACTCCTCTGGCGCGTCCAGGGGCCGGTCAACGACGCCATCGAGACGGCCGGCGCGGACCGGCGCTACACCGGGTCGCGCGAGGAGGGAACCGGCGACGGGAACCGATTTCCGGTCACGAGCTGGGTCGCCGACGACCCGGACCCCATCGACGCGACAGACTGGTCGCTGTCGGTCGGCGGCCGCGTCGCCCGCGAGCGGACCTACGACGCCGGCCAACTCACGCCGGACGCGACCGACCGAGCCATCCTCGACTGTACGAGCGGCTGGTACTCGGGCCACGAGTGGACCGGCGTCCGCGTGGGCGACCTGCTCGACGCCGCCGGCCCGGCCGACGACGCCGCGTGGGTGCAGTTCCGCTCGGTCACCGGCTACCGCTGGAGCCTCCCGCTGCCGGAAGCCCGCGACGCCCTGCTGGCTACCCACGTCGACGGTGAGCGCCTGGCCCACGGCCACGGCTACCCGCTTCGCCTCGTCGCGCCCGGACGCCGTGGCTTCCAGTGGGTGAAGTGGGTGGAGTCGGTCAGGGTCAGCGAGCGCCGCGAGGTCGGCGAGTGGCTCGCGATCTTCGTCAGTGGACTCTGAGCCGCGTGGCGGGCGCACGTTTTACGGCGCTGTGCGGGTCGAAAGGGAGGCTTACCGACGATTGATGTCAGTGAAGCGACTGCTAACGAAGTAGTGACCCCCGGTAGAGCGGGGCATGAACTGGCGTGGTTCCCCCGAGCGCGCGGCGCTGCCCTCCAACGTCGACGCGCACCTCTGGCTGGTCGCGGTCGCCTTCTTCGGCGTGGGCGATCTGGTCACGACGACCATCGGCTACAGCGTCGCCGGCGTCGTCGAACTCAGTCCGGTCGTCGCGCTCCTGCTCGAACAGCGCGCGCTCCTGTCGCTCACACTCCTGAAAACCGCGGTCATCGCGGCGTTCTTCGCCATCTGGAAGTACGCCTCGTGGCCGTACTCGGTCGGGATCCCGCTCGGACTGGCGCTCCTCGGCGTCGCGGTGACGGTGTGGAACACCGGCGTCATCCTCGTCGCCGTCACCGGGTGACGACGCCCAATCCACGCTTCTGGAAGAGTCCAAGCGCCTCAGCCGTCGAGGTCGATCTTCAGCGTCGCTGATTTGGTATCGTTGTTGAGTTCGACCGTTTGGTGGTCGCGGTACTCCTGCTTCTCGAGCGTGTCAGGGTCGTACTCCGTCTCACCCTCGGGGAGTAGGTAGCCGGCCAGCGTGATCGTACAGGACTTGTTGTCGGTCTCTAGTTCCACGTCGACACTTGCCGTGTTGTCGGAGTCATTGAAGCCGAGATTCTCCCACTTGATCTCACAGTCCTCTCTCGTTCGCGTTCCCGATGAATCGAGGTTCTGCTGGTTACTCCCGTCTTCGCAGATGGTGAAGTTTTCGAACCGTCGTGCGTCACCGTACCCCGCCTCATCGGGATCGTCGTCACCACCGAATTCTTTGATAACAGGACCTTCGACGAGGTCGATCTGGTAGCACTCCAGTTCGTCCCCGCCGGTCCCGCAGAACGAGACGTTGCTGATGGCCGCCTGCTGGCCGCCTGGGTTCGTCGGCGCGCACAGTTCCGTCCCCGCCGGGTCGTCGTCGTACGTCGCGGTGTCCGGCCCGCCCTTGATGCACACCTGCTCGACCTCGTCGTGGGTCGAGAACTCGAAGCACATGACCTCGCCGCCCTCCTTCTCGGTGACGCTCTCGATGGTCACGCTGAAACTGTCGCCGTCGGACTCGAAGGTGTACGTCTCGCCGTCTTCCGGCGCGCCCTCGATCTTGCCGCAGAACGTCCCCTCCGGACATCCGTCACAGGTGCATGGGCCGACGCCGTTGTTGCCGTTGGCCCCGTTTCCGTTCGTGCCGCCGTTCGCGTGATCCGGTCTCGCGGCACCGACGCCGGTCCCGAGCAACGCGCTCGCGGCCCCGCCGCCGATGACGCCGAGGAGTCGACGGCGGTCGATAGACTGTGCTGGGCCTGTTTTGTCAGTGTCTCCCATGGGGACCATTCTAAATCAGGCCATGATAGTTATTTGAGGATTATCTCGCTCTCACGACGGCGCTGTCGCGGTACTATCGCCTTACCCGGGATCGGGCCAATCGACGGCATGCAGACGGTTCGCGACGGTTATTTCGCCCAGTTCTGTCGATCGACGCCGTCCGACCCGGTCAGAGCAGCGCGTCGATAGTCGCCCAGAGGTCCGGGCCGTCATCGCCGTCCTCGTAGTGGATGGGGACGAACCCGGCGGCGCGTGCACCCTCCACGTCCGCCTCGTACTCGTCGCCGACCATGACGTACTCGTCGGCCGGCACTCGCTCCTGGACGGCGTCGAACGGGGCCGCGTCGGGCTTGTGCGCGCCAACTTCGTAGGAGGCGACGACGGCGTCGAACAGGTCCGTCAGACCGTGGTGGTCGAGTTTGCCGACCTGCCAGTCCCGGACGCCGTTGGTGACGACCGCGAGCCGGTTGTCCGCGTCGTCGGCCAGTTCCGCGAGGCTCTCGCGGGCGGCGTCGGGAACCGTCGTCGCGGCGTAGTCGTTCTGCCGGAGCGTCTCGACCATCGCGTCCGGGTCGGCGTCCGCGCCGGCCGCCTCGACGACCGCGGCCATCGACCGACGGTAGGGATCGGGCGCCAGCGCGTCGAACGCGGCCCGGAAGGCGTCTTCGCCCACCGACTCCAGATCGCTGGTGAACGCGATTCCGTGCGCCTCCAGCGTCTCGCGGACGACGGACTCGTAGGGTTCGGGATAGTGGACGACCGTCCCGTCGAGGTCGAAGCAGAGCGCGGTGGTCATTTGTCCGACGGACTGACCGGTGTGCCGTCCTCGGTCGGCGGGGCGACGTAGTCGATGTACGCCTCGGCATCCGGTTCGCGGACCGTCACGGTCACGTGGATGTCGCCCAGTTCCGAGGGGTCGCCGACGGCGAAGTTCACGCGGCCCTCGAAGGCGGCCTGTTTCTTCACGTCGAAGGCGAACGTATCGCCTTCCAGCGAGTCGAAGAAGACCGAGCGGGCGGTGTCGAGAATCTCGGCCCGGTGAAGCAGTTCGGAGAACTCCTCCATCGCGTGGACCTCCGCGACGAGTCCACCCTGTCGGTGGTCGAGGTCGGCCTCGGGGAAGAGGTTCCGAACCGCGTCCGCGACCCTGTCGGTCACCTCGGTGTCGTTGACCGGGGCCTCGATGCGCACGTCGACGCTGTAGACCGCGCTCATCCGTCGACCGCCTCCGGGCCGTCGCGGAGCAGCGTCCGTACCGTCCGCTGGAAGGCCGCCAGCGTCTCCGTGTTCTCGATGGTCACGTCGGCCATCTCCATCGCCTCGCCCATGCCGAAGCCGAGTTCGCGCTCGTCGCGGTCCTCGAGCGACTCCCCGCCGTCGGCCGCCGACGCGTCGCGGCCCCGCAGGTCGAGGCGCTCGGCGCGCAGTTCGAAGGGGGCGTCGACTTCGACGAGGAGGAAGTCGTCGCCAAAGGCCGACGCGAACGCCTCGGCCTCCACGTCCGAGCGGAGGCCGTCGACGAGAACCGTGTCGTGGTCGTCGAGCGCGTCCTCGATGATGGGGAGCGACCGCTCGGCGATGGCGGCCGGTCCGTTCTCCTCGCGGAGCGCCTTCGCGACGGTTCCGTGGTCCGCCGCGGGGTCGAGGCCCCTGTCGCGACACTCCTCGCGGATCACGTCCCCCATCGTCACCACCGGGACGCCCATCTCGGCGGCGACGTTGGCCGCCTCGCTCTTGCCGCTGCCCGGTAGCCCGACGATGCCGATAACTGTCATTGGCGGCCGTAATCGAGCGGCGGGCAAAAGCCTCCCGTTCGGTTAGCGCTCGCGGACGACGACGAACTCCGCGAGGTCGCGCAGGTACTCCATCGACTGGGAGTCGGGCGCGTCGACGGTCGACAGCGCCTCCAGCGCGGCGTCGGACTCGGCGTGGGCGCGCTCGTTCGCCTCCTCCGGCGTCAGGTCCGTCACCTCGACCAGCGACGGGCGCTCCATCTCCGCGTCGTGGCCGGTGGGCTTGCCCAGCGTCTCGGCGTCGGCCGTCGCGTCGAGCACGTCGTCGCGCATCTGGAACGCGACGCCGACCCGCTCGGCGTACCGCCCGACGGCCTCGACCGTGTACGGGTCCGAGTCCGCGGCGATTGCGCCCAGTTCCGCGGCCGCCCGGAACAGCGCGCCGGTCTTTCGCCGAGCCAGTTCCATGTACTCCTCCTCGTTCGAGGGCTGGTCGATCAGCTCCATCGCCTCGCCCTCCCCGAGCTCGACCATCGACTCGGAGACGGTCTGCATCGCCCGCTCGTCCGTCGAGAACAGGTCGAACGCCTCGCCGAGCAGGCCGTCCGAGGCGATGATCGCCGGCCCGTGGCCGAACGCCGCCCACGCGGCCGGGGTCCCCCGGCGAAGCTCCGACTCGTCGATGATGTCGTCGATGACCAGCGAGGCGTTGTGGACGAGTTCGATGCCCACTGCGTAGTCGACCGCGTCCGCCGGCTCCTCCCCGAGCGCTTCACAGACGAGGACCGTCACCGTCGGGCGGACCCGCTTGCCGCCGGAGAGCGCCACGTGGCGGATTTCCTCGGCGAGTTCGTCCGGCTCGACGCCGTCGAGGACAGCCTGTAGCCGTTCCTCGACCCGGTCGCGCCGGCGCTCCAGATACTCCATTATCGCCCCCTTAGGACTAGCGTAAAAAGTACCTTGCCACCCGCGACGGCGGTCGTCTGTCCGTTGTCCCCGACGGACGGGCCCGACCGAGACTCAGCCGCCGAACTCCTCGATGAGCGCCGGGACCACGTCGAACAGGTCGTCCTGGATGCCGTAGTCGGCGATGTCGAAGATCGGCGCGTTCGGATCAGTGTTGATCGCGACGATGGTGTCCGAGCCCTTCATGCCGGCGACGTGCTGGACGGCCCCGGAGATGCCGATGGCGATGTACACGTCCGGCGTGACGACCTGTCCGCTCTGGCCGACCTGCCGGTCTTTCGCCAGCCAGCCGTTGTCGATGAGCGGTCGGGACCCGGAGACCGTCGCGCCGAGCGCGTCGGCGAGGTCGAAGATCATGTCGAGGTTCTCCTCCTCCTCGATGCCGCGGCCCACCGACACCAGCACGTCGGCGTCGGTGATGTCCACGTCGCCGCCGCCGACCTCCTCGAAGCCGGTCACGGTCGACCGGACCGCGCTCTCGTCGACCGTCGCGTCGACGGCCTCGACGGTCGCGTCACCGACGCCCTCCGCCGCCGGCCACTCCGACGGACGGAGCGTCACGGCCGCCTGCTCGGCGTGTACGTCGATGGTCGTCTCGACCTTCGAGCCGTACAGCTCTCGCGTCACGGTGAGCCCGTCGCCGGCGTCGAGGGCGACCGCGTCGGTCACCAGCGGCCGGTCGAGGCGGCTGGCCACGGCCGGTGCGTAGTCCAGTCCGTTGACCGTGTTCGGCACGAGCAGGACCGCTGGATCCAGGTCCTCGGCGAGCTGGGAGACCACCTGCGTGTACACGTCGTGGTTGAACTCCTCGCCGGCGTCGACCGTGTGCACGGCGTCGACGCCCTCCCGGTTCAGCCGCTCGCCGAAGGCCTCCACGTCGCCGCCGATGACCGCCGTGTGCAGGTCGCCGTCCAGGCTGTCTGCCAGTTCGCGGCCGGCGGTCAGCAGTTCGAGGCTCACGTCGCGGAGTTCGCCGCGCCGGTGCTCGGCGACTGCGAGGACCGACATCAGCTCCCCACCCCCTTCTCGCGGAGGAGCGAGGCAAGCTCTCCGGCCGTCTCCTCGGCGCTCCCCTCGAACACCGTCGCCTCGCTCTCGCTCTCCGGTTCGTACAGCGAGGTCTGTTCGAGCGGGCTATCGAGTGACGCCGCGTCGAGGCCGACGTCCGACAGCGACTTCGCCGCCAGCTCCTTGCTCTGTGCCTGTCGGATGCCCCGGAGGCTCGCGTATCGCGGGTCGTTGATGCCGGTCTGGATCGTCAGCACGGCGGGCAGTTCCACGTCGGTCAGCTCCTCGACGCTCCCCTCCAGTTCCCGGCGGACGTGGGCGACGCCTGCGTCTCGGTCGAGGTCGAGGGCGTTGACGACGGCGGCCCACTCGAAGTCGATCTTCTCGGCGAGCGTGACGCCAGTCGCGCCGAACCCGTCGTCGGCCGACTGGACGCCGGTCAACACGAGATCAGGGTCCTCGTCGGCGGCCACGGCGGCGACGATCTCGGCCTTCGTCTCGGGATCGAGCAGCCCCGCCTCCGCGAGTGCGTCGTCCCAGACTCGGATCGCGCGGTCGGCCCCCTTCGCCAGCGCTTGCCGGATCGTCTCCTCGGTCCCCTCCGGCCCGATCGTGACGGTGACGACCTCCACGTCGTCACCGGCCTCCTTGATCTGGACGGCCTCCTCGACGGCGTACTCGTCCCATTCGTTGAGATCGGCCGTGACGTAGCGCTCGTCGATCCCGAGCCCGTCGATTTCGAACTCGTCGTCGACGACCGCCACCTCCTTCACCGTGACAAGGACTTTCATACTGGCCCGTGCGCCCGGACCGCGAATAAACGTTTCCGAACCAGAAACCACCGCGGGGTCGTTTATTGGGCCTGAGCGCCGCGGCGTCCCTACTCGTCGAAGTCGGTGATGTCCTCGTCGGGGAACGAGATGAGGTTCTCCCGGCCGATGCGGAGCTTGTCGATGCGATCGTCTTCGTCCATCGAGGAGAGCAACTGCGAGACCTTCGCGTTCGACCACCCGGTCTCTGTGACGATCCGGGCCTGTTTCATGCGGCCGCCGTTCTCCTCGAGCAACCGCTCGACCCGCTCCTCGTCGCTGAGCAGTTCGACGTCGACGTCGTCTTCCGTCTCGGCCTCGGGTGGGGACTCGGTCACACTCCCCTCGTGCTCGTCGTCGGTCTCGCGTCCCGCCGCCGGCAGCGACCCGGTGTGGCCTTGTCTGACCATGTAGCCCACGGCACCGATAAGGAGCACCGCCAGGACGGCCCCGCCGATCCAGAGTGACCCACCGTCACCGAGGAAGGGTCCCGGCGTGCCCGTTTCGGTCGGCTCCAGCGACTGCTCGCCCGTGTACACGATCGAGAGGTAGCCGGGCTCGAACGTCCGCGGGCCCTCGAACGTGAGCTTGCCGTCGTCGACGGCGCTCGGGGCGCTCTCGACTCCGTAGCCGGTCGGCGGCGAGATCACCAGCCGCTGGTCCTCGGTCAGACTGTTGAACCACGTCCCGCCGGTCGTGTTGAACGCGTCACCGACGACGATGTCCTCGCCGGAGCGCGTCGCGAAGTTCGTCCACGTGAACGCGAGGACGAGTTGCCCCTTCCGGTCCGAGACCGTGTAGTTACGAGAGACCGCGGTGATCTCCATTTCGCGGCCCGTCGCCGTGCTCGCCGCGTCGTTCGCGGTGCGGAACGCGTCCAGCCATCCCACCTCGGCGTCGCCGTTGGCGAAGTCTTCACCGAAGTCGCTGAAATCCCGACTCTCGTTCTCGGTCTCGAGCGCGTACGTGTCCGTGATCGTCCATCTCGCGTCGCCGTTCTCGCGGATCGCTAGCGAGAACGTCGTGTTCTCCGCGACCGGCTCCGGCGTCGCCGTCGTCTGCTGGAGGGGGGCGGCGGCCGACGGTGTCGCCGCGGTCGCGAGTGGGAGGGTCGCCAGCACGGCGACCAGGACGAGGAGGAGGGCACCTGATACCCGCGGGGTCATTCTCGTTCACTGCTCATCAGCCTGGGGGCAAAACCCTTTCCATCCGCGAATAAAACGTCAGAGCGCTCTTTGAAAGGTCTCGTGCCGTCTCAGGCGACTATCTTCGAGTGGAGAATGGTGGGGTTTTTGTACGGTCAGTGAGTAATCGCCGCTGATGCGCCCCCTCCTCGCACCCCTCGTCGCCCTCCTCCTGGTGGTGCCACTCGCCGTTCCGGCGACTGGAACCGTCGCGGCTCCGACCGCACCCGCACAGGCGGCCGGTGGCGAGTCCCTCCCGCAGATCACGGTCGTCGACAACACGACGAACCACCTCTCGATACCCGACAGCGAAGTCCGCGTGACGACCTACAACCGAACCTCGATCGACGTCGGGGTGGCCGTCGCGACGGGCTCCCGTGAGCTCCGCTCTCGCTACGCCGTCTCGAAGTTCGAACAGGAGTTCTTCCGTCGGGATTCCGACGGTGCGCGCGACCAGCTCGTCGCCGACACGTTGGCTGACATCGAGACGCGCGTCGAACGTCTGGAACGGCAGCAAGAGCTCTCGACGCAGCGATACGCGAGCGGCGCGCTCACAACCCAGGAGTTCCTTCGCCAGCGCGCGCTCGTCGACACCGAGTCCAGACAACTGACGCGGCGGCTCGAACGGATCCGAACCGCGGCGGGGACGGCCCCCGATTACTCGCTGTCGCAGGCCCAGCGGTTCCGCCTGGAGAACAATCGCGGCGTCCTCAAGACCTTCCGCGGCCCCATCAGCCGGCAGGTGGCCACTGAAGCCACCGGCGAGGCCGACGCGACCACGATGTACATCGAGGCGTCCTCGACCGGATACATGCTAACGGCGGTCACCGACGGGCAGTACACCCGCGAGACGTATCTCGGGAACGAGCGCCAGCCGGCGTCGCCGGACCAGTTCGCCGACACGCCGGACCCGCTCGGTGCGGTCAACTCGCGGGCCGAAGGCCTGTACCCATGGCTGTACAGCGAGCAGTACCCGGCCGTCCAGACCTACGGCCGAACCGCGATCTATCAGCTCCAGGCCGATCACCCGAACGGCCAGTTGACGGCCTTCCTCGACGGCGGAACGGGGAACGTCTTCTACGAGTACCAGTCGATCGAGCTGTCGACCGTCGAGCGCTCGACCGTTGCCAGCATAACGGACCAGTCGACGCGGCTCCAGGTCAGCCAGTCGTACGAGTCGGGACCGCTCCTGATCGCCGTCTCCGACAACGCGACTGGTGCGCCGGTCGAGGGAACCGTCGCCATCGACGGGCAGCCAGTCGGGACGACCGGCAGGGACGGCGCGCTCTGGACGATCGATCCACAGGGTGACTACACGGTCACCGTCACGACACAGGATGGCGAGCGGGTATCCGTTCGCGTCGGGAACACCGACTAAGGACTGTGTGCCGGCCGTGCCTCACTCCGGCACGGTCGCGATGGTCGTGATCGCGCGTGGGCTGCCGGGACGGGACTGCTGGATGTGGTGCTCGAAGTCCTCGAAACCGGCCTCCGTGAACATCCGGTCGGCCTCAGCTTCGTCGTAGAACAGCATGATGGCGTCGGCCATCTTCTGGAAGAGCGTCGAGTTGGGGTAGTCCGGCCCGACGATGAGGACCCGTCCGCCGGGCTTCGTCAGCCGACGGCACTCGGCGAGTGCGGTCACGGGGTTGGGCCAGTACTCGATAGACCCTGACGACCAGACCACGTCGAAGCTGTCGTCTTTGAACGGGAGTCGCTCGGCGTCGCCGAGGTGAAAGCGGACGTCTCCGTGCTTGCCGAACTTCCGGTAGGCCTTCGAGAGCTGGTGGGGACTCTGGTCGAGCCCGTACACCGTCTCGACGTGTTCGAGGAGACCCTCGGTGGCGAAGCCGGTCCCACAGCCCACGTCGAGGACGCGGTCGTCGGGGGAGAGGTCGAGCATCGCGATCGCCTCGTCGCGCATCCGCTCGTCCCAGATGAAGGGGTTGATCTGGTCGTACACCTTCGAGAGGTACTTGTAGAACGTCCGCGCGCGTGCTTTGTTCTCGAGGACTCCCATTGTCTCGGGGTTAGCGCTTGGCGGTCATAATTCCCCGGATTTCGGCCGGCGTGCCGCCACGGACGGGGACTCTCGACGGGCGAACTTCGCAACTACCAAATAGGCGCTCTGGCAACCCTCACGTGATTAGCAAATGCCACGGCCAGAAGTTCTCGACAGGATACAGGAGGCCGAGCAGGAGGCCGACGAAATCGTCGCAGAGGCCGAAGAAGACCGCGAGGAGCGGATCGACGAGGCTCGCGAGGAAGCCGAGGAAATCCGCGAGACGGCACGCGAAGAAGCCGAGGCGGCGGCCGAGGACCGCCTCGAAACGGCCCGCGAGAAAATAGAGGCCGAGCGCGAGCAGATACTCGAGGACGGCGAGAGCGCCCGCGCCGACCTCGAAGCGCAGGCCGCAGACGAGACCGAGGAGGTCGTCGAATACGTCATAGACCTGTTCGAGGAGGCGGTACATGCTCAGACCTGAGAAGATGTGCCGCGTTTCGGTGACGGGATCGAAGCGGGCGATGGAGGCCACTATCGAGGCGGTTCACGACCTCGAGATGCTCCACGTCACCGAGTACGACGGCTCGTGGGACGGGTTCGAGCCGGGCGACTCTCTCGAGGGGACCAACGAGGCGGCAGACAAGCTCGTCACGGTCCGCTCGCTGCAATCGATCCTCGGCGTCGACGAGGAAGACGCCGGGCCGACGCGTGTCGTCACCGACGAGGCCATTCAGGAACAGCTCGAAGAGGTCCGCACCGAGGTCAACGAACTCGACGACCGCCGCGACGAGATCCGCGACGACCTCCGCGCGGTCGAGGACCAGATCAACACGATGGAGCCGTTCGTCGCGCTCGGCATCGACCTCGACCTCCTGCGAGGCTACGACTCGCTGGCCGTCGCTGTCGGTGAGGGCGACCGCGACGAGATCGACACCACGCTCGTCGAGAGCGACATTCGGACGTTCGACCTGTTCACCGAGGACGGCATCGTCGCCGTCTTCGCGCAGGCCGACGAGGACGAGCTTCAGGACGCGCTCGTCGGCGCGACGTTCTCCCGGCTCGACATCCCCGAGGGAGACGGGAGTCCGACGGCGTACCTCGAGGAACTGGAACACAAGAAACAGCAGCTCGAATCGAAGCTCTCGACCGTCGAGGAAGAACTGGAGGCGCTCCGACTCGACTACGCCGGCTTCCTGCTCGCCGCCGAGGAGAAGCTGGCAATCGAGTCCCAGAAGGGTGAAGCGCCGCTGACGTTCGCGACGACCGAGAACGCCTTCATCGCCGAGGGCTGGATTCCGGACGAGCACTACACCGAGTTCAAGCGGACGGTCGACTCGGCGGTCTCCGAGGCCGTCGACATCGATAAGCTCGAAGTCGCCGAGTACGAGGAGGGCCACGCCCACTCGCGCGAGGAAGTCGAACACGGCGGCGGCGGTGGCGCCGACGAACACGAGGGCGCGACCATCTCCGAGGCTGACGACCAGTCTCAGGAGGCCGTCGCCGACGGCGGTCTCGTGACGATGAGCGACGACCAGCCGCCGGTCATCATGGACAACCCCGGCGTGGTCCAGCCGTTCGAGGACCTCGTCGAGGTCGTCAACCGGCCGAAGTACAGCGAGTTCGACCCGACCGCGGTGTTCTTCCTGACGTTCCCGGCGTTCTACGGGTTCATGATCGGGGACGTTGGGTACGGTATCCTCTACTTCCTCGCCGGGTACGGACTGTACGCAAACGTCGACAGCGACGTGCTCAAGAGCCTGGGCGGCGTCGCGATGTGGGCCGGCGGCTTCACGGTGCTCTTTGGCTTCCTCTACGGCGAGATCTTCGGCTTGCACACGATATCGAACGTCGTCTGGCCCGCGCTGGGCTTCGCAGAAGCACCGGTGCATAAGGGGCTCCAGCCAGCCTTCGGTGACTACGCCATCGCGTGGCTGACCATCAGCCTGCTCGCCGGCATGGTTCACCTCGCCGTCGGGTGGATCTTCGACTTCGTGAAGAACATGCGCCACGGCCTCTGGGACGCGATCACCGAGAGCGGGTCCTGGCTGCTGATGCTCTTTGGTCTGTGGGCGTGGGTGTTCTCCGGTGCCATGGGTTCCGCACCGAACTTCCTCTATACGGCCGAGGAAGGCATCTTCGCCGGTCATCCGTTCGCACTCGGATTCACCGGCGTGCCCGCTGTCAATCTGTTCAGCATCATGGGCTTCCCCATCTCGGCGTGGCTGATCGTGTTCTTCGTCGGTCTCGTGCTGCTGGCGATGGCTGACCTCATCGAGGTCGTCGAGTTCCTCAACGTCCTCGTGAACGTGCTGTCGTACACGCGACTGGCAGCAGTGCTCCTCGCGAAAGCCGGGATGGCGTTCGTGGTCAACCTGCTGTTCTTCGGCGTGTACGTCGTCGAGACCGACCACGGTGCCGAGTGGCACTTCGGAATCAACCACTCGCCGGCGTACATGCTCGAACAGGGGACCTACCACGGTCACGAGGTCTCGCAGGTCATGTTCGGTGGCCTGATGCACTCCGGCGTCGCCGGCGTCGTCGGCGGTCTCCTCGTGCTCGTGCTCGGTCACGTCCTCGTCCTCACACTCGGTGTCACCAGCGCGGGTCTACAGGGTGTGCGTCTCGAGTACGTCGAGTTCTTCGGGAAGTTCTTCGAGGGCGGCGGGAAGCCCTACTCCCCGTTCGGCTACGAGCGGACGTACACGACCGACGACTGAACACTGACCGTTCGACACTTTTTCCGCGTTTCTCCCCAGTAGCTTGGCTACAGTCCGTCCCCGAGAGCGACGGCTGGTATCAGCTCACAACCCCCGGCCAGAGAGTGGCTAAACCGCCGGGACAGCATCTTGGCGAAGCGTTTTGGGAAGCTTTATGAAGTACGTGGCGGCACATACGCCTGTTCGGACACGAGCAACCCCAGAGAGGACTTCAACAACATGATTGAAAACATCGCACTCGTTGTCAACGCTGTACTGCAGGAAGGTACCGCTGCTGCGCCGGCTATCCCAAACAAGGCTGCTGCGGCCCTCGCCGTCGGTCTGGCCGCGCTCGGTTCCGGGTACGCAGAGCGTGGGATCGGTGCCGCCGCAGTCGGCGCTATCGCGGAGGACGACAGCATGTTCGGTCGTGGCCTCATCCTGACGGTCCTGCCGGAGACACTCGTCATCCTCGCGCTGGTCGTCGTCTTCGTCGTTCCTAATTAACGCACCCCCCTTTTCCAACAATGAGCCTTGATACAGTCGTAGAGGACATCCGAGACGAAGCCCGCGCGCGTGCAGAGGAGATTCGCGACGAGGCCGACGAGCGCGCCGAGCAGATCATCGCGGAGGCCGAGGCCGACGCGGAGGAGATCCGCGAGGAGCGCGAGGCCGAGGTCGAGCGCACGATCGAGCAGGAGCGAGAGCAGCGGCTCTCCTCTGCGAAGCTCGAGGCCAAGCAGGCCCGACTGAACGCTCGACGCGACATCCTCGAAGACGTTCGCGAGAGCGTCGAGGACGCGCTCGCCGATCTCGAGGGAGACCGGCGAGAAGAGCTGACGCGCGCGCTGCTCGACGCCGCGACCGACGAGTTCGAGGACGGATCGGACCTGTCGGTGTACGGTCGCGCGTCGGACCAGGCGCTTCTCGAAGATGTGCTCAGTGACTACGACAACGTAACCTACGCTGGTGAACGGGACTGCCTCGGCGGCGTCGTCGTCGAGAGCAGCGAATCCCGCGTTCGTGTGAACAACACGTTCGACTCCATCCTGGAGAGCGTCTGGGAGGACAACCTGAAAGCAATCAGTGAGCGCCTGTTCGAAGACCAATGAGTCCGCGAACGACGGGACAGCGCGGCCAGGGAAGCAACTACGAATACGTCATCGCACGGGTCCGCTCTCGTCGTGCCTCGCTGTTCGACGACGACGACTACCGGAAGCTGGTCCGCATGGGGACGGGCGAGATCGCCCGCTTCATGGAGGAGACGGAGTACGAGACGGAGATGAACGCGCTCGGCTCCCGCTACGGCGGCGTCGACCTCGTCGAGTACGCGCTGAACCGGAACCTCGCGAAGCACTTCGACGACCTGCTGGAGTGGTCAGAGGGCGCGCTGTACGACTACATCGCCCGCTACCTCCGCAAGTTCGACGTGTGGAACGCGAAGACGGTGATCCGCGGACTGTACTCGGATATCGACCGCACCGAGGTCGAAGACGACCTCATTCGAGCCGGCGAGTTCTCCGACAGCCGCATCGAGTCGCTGCTGAACGCCGGGTCCATCGAGGAGGTCGTCGAACTGCTCGACGACACCGTCTTCGGTGAGTCGCTGGCCGAGGCCTTCGAGGTCTACGAGGAGAGCGACGTGCTCGTCCCCCTCGAGAACGCGCTCGACCGCGCCTTCTACGAGACGCTGCTGTCGGGGCTGCCGGCGAACCCGGAGATCGACAGCCCGACCGGCCTGTACGTCGAGTTCCTCGAGACCGAGGTCGACTTCCGCAATCTCAGGAACGCGCTCCGACTGGCCCACAGTGGGGCCGACGTCGACCCCTCGGAGTACTTCATCGAGGGCGGACAGCTCTTCGACGCCCAGGAGGTCGCCCAGCTGTCGACGAACCTCGACCAGCTGGTCAGCGCCGTCCGCGAGAGCAAGTACGGCGACGACTTAGACCAGGCACTCTCGGCGCTCGAAGACGCAGAGAACCTCCTCGACTTCGAGCGCGCGCTCGAAGCCGCGCTGCTCGAGTACGCGGACCGGCTCTCGAACCGCTATCCGCTGTCGGTCTGTCCGGTGCTGTCATACGTCCTCGCCAAGGAGCGCGAGGTCGACAACATCCGCGCCATCGCCCGCGGACGCGAGGCCGGCCTCGGACCCGACGAAATCGAACAGGAACTGGTGATACTATGAGCCAGGAGATCGCTGTCGTCGGCAGCCCGGAGTTCACGACGGGCTTCCGACTCGCTGGCGTCCGCAAGTTCGCGGACATTCCGGCCGAACAGAAAGACGAGCAGCTCGACGACGCCGTCGAGGAGATGCTCACGGACGACGACGTCGGCATCCTCGTGATGCACGACGACGACCTCTCGCATCTCTCGCGCGGCGTCAGGAAGGACGCCGAGACGAGCGTCGAGCCGGTGATGGTCACGCTCGGCGGTGGCACTGGTAGCGGCGGACTGCGTGAACAGATCAAGCGAGCCATCGGTATCGACCTGATGGACGAAGACTAATCATGAGTCAAGCAACAGAATCAGACGTCCGCGAGGACGGCATTATCGAAAGCGTCTCGGGACCGGTCGTAACCGCTCGGGACCTCGACGCCCGGATGAACGACGTCGTGTACGTCGGCTCGGAAGGGCTGATGGGCGAGGTCATCGAGATCGAAGGAAACATCACCACGATCCAGGTGTACGAGGAGACCTCGGGTGTCTCCCCGGGCGAACCCGTCGAAGGGACGGGCTCGCCGCTCTCCGTGGACCTCGGGCCGGGCATGCTCGACGCCATCTACGACGGCGTCCAGCGCCCGCTCGACGTCCTCGAAGAGAAGATGGGATCGGCGTTCCTCGACCGCGGCGTCGACGCGCCGGGCATCGACCTGGAGAAGACCTGGGAGTTCAACCCCGAAGTCGAAGAAGGTGACGCCGTCGAACCCGGCGACATCGTCGGAAGCGTCCCTGAGACTCCGAGTATCGACCACAAAGTGATGGTCCCGCCCGACTACGAGGGCGGCGAGGTCGTCGCCATCGAGTCCGGCAACTTCACCGTCGAGGAGACGGTCGCCGAACTCGACAACGGCGAAGAGATCCAGATGCGCCAGGAGTGGCCGGTCCGCAGTCAGCGCCCGGCCGCGGAGAAGGAGACGCCGACCGAGCCGCTCATCTCCGGCCAGCGCGTCCTCGACGGCCTGTTCCCCATCGCGAAGGGCGGAACGGCCGCGATTCCGGGTCCGTTCGGCTCCGGAAAGACGGTCACGCAGCACCAGCTCGCCAAGTGGGCCGACGCGGACATCGTCGTCTACGTCGGCTGTGGCGAGCGCGGCAACGAGATGACCGAAGTGATCGAGGACTTCCCGGAACTGGAAGACCCGACCACCGGCAACGCGCTGATGGACCGGACCTGCCTCATCGCGAACACGTCGAACATGCCCGTCGCGGCCCGCGAGTCCTGTGTCTACACGGGAATCACCATCGCGGAGTACTTCCGCGACATGGGGTACGACGTGGCGCTGATGGCCGACTCCACCTCCCGGTGGGCCGAGGCCATGCGCGAAATCTCCTCGCGACTCGAGGAGATGCCCGGCGAGGAGGGGTACCCCGCGTACCTCTCGGCTCGCCTGAGCGAGTTCTACGAGCGCGCCGGCTACTTCAACAACATCAACGACACCGAGGGCTCCGTGTCGGTCATCGGGGCCGTCTCGCCGCCGGGCGGGGACTTCTCGGAGCCGGTCACCCAGAACACGCTGCGTATCGTCAAGACGTTCTGGGCGCTGGACGCCGACCTCGCGGAACGCCGGCACTTCCCCTCGATCAACTGGAACGAGTCGTACTCGCTGTACCGCGACCAGCTCGACCCGTGGTTCGTCGATAACGTCCGCGACGACTGGCCGGAGACGCGCCAGTGGGCCATCGACACGCTCGACGAGGAGGCCGAACTGCAGGAGATCGTTCAGCTCGTCGGGAAGGACGCGCTGCCGGAGGATCAGCAGCTCACGCTCGAGATCGCGCGCTACCTGCGCGAGGCGTGGCTCCAGCAGAACGCCTTCCACGACGTGGACACCTTCTGTGAGCCCGAGAAGACCTACCGCATCATGGACGCCATCCAGACGTACAACGATGCGGCCTTCGAGGCGCTCGACGCGGGCGTCCCGGTCGAGGAGATCACCGACATCGACGCCGCGCCGCGGCTCAACCGTATCGGTGTCCAGGAAGACTACAACGAGTACATCGACGAACTCGAAGACGACATCGAGTCCCAGCTCCGGGAGCTGTACTAACAATGAAAGAGTACCAGACAATCACGGAAATCAGCGGACCGCTGGTGTTCGTCGAGACCGACGAGCCGGTCGGCTACGACGACATCGTGGAGATCGAGCTCAGCGACGGCGAGACCCGCCGTGGCCAGGTGCTCGAATCCGCGAGCGACTACGTCGCTATCCAGGTGTTCGAGGGGACCGAAGGCATCGACCGCGACGCCTCGGTTCGCTTCCTCGGCGAGACGATGAAGATGCCCGTCACCGAGGACCTCCTCGGACGGGTCATGGACGGGACCGGCCAGCCGATCGACGGCGGGCCCGAGATCGTCCCCGACGAACGACGCGACATCGTCGGCGAGGCGATCAACCCCTTCTCGCGGGAGTACCCCGAGGAGTTCATCCAGACGGGTGTCTCGGCCATCGACGGCATGAACACGCTCGTCCGCGGCCAGAAGCTGCCGATCTTCTCGGCGTCCGGTCTGCCGCACAACGATCTGGCGCTCCAGATCGCGCGACAGGCGACGGTGCCGGAAGAGGAAGAGGCCGGCGACGACGACGAGGGCTCGGAGTTCGCCGTCATCTTCGGTGCGATGGGTATCACGGCCGAAGAGGCCAACGAGTTCATGGACGACTTCGAGCGCACTGGCGCGCTGGAGCGCTCCGTCGTCTTCATGAACCTCGCGGACGACCCGGCCGTCGAACGGACGATCACGCCGCGACTGGCGCTGACGACCGCCGAGTACCTCGCCTTCGAGAAGGACTACCACGTCCTGGTCATCCTGACGGACATGACCAACTACTGCGAGGCGCTGCGCGAGATCGGTGCCGCGCGTGAGGAGGTCCCGGGCCGCCGTGGCTACCCCGGATACATGTACACCGACCTGGCCCAGCTCTACGAGCGCGCCGGTCGGATCGAAGGCCGCGAGGGCTCCGTGACTCAGCTGCCGATCCTCACGATGCCCGGCGACGACGACACGCACCCGATTCCGGACCTGACCGGGTACATCACCGAGGGGCAGATCTACATCGACCGCGACCTCAACAGCCAGGGCGTCCAGCCGCCGATCAACGTCCTGCCGTCGCTGTCGCGTCTGATGGACGACGGTATCGGCGAGGGTCTGACCCGCGCCGACCACGCCGACGTGAAAGACCAGATTTTCGCCGCGTACGCGGAGGGTGAAGACCTGCGCGACCTCGTGAACATCGTCGGTCGCGAGGCGCTGTCGGAACTGGACAACAAGTACCTCGACTTCGCCGACCGGTTCGAGGAGGAGTTCGTCGACCAGGGCTTCGACACGGCCCGCGACATCGACGAGACGCTCGAACTCGGCTGGGACCTGCTCTCGATGCTCCCGAAGGATGCGCTCAACCGCATCGACGAGGACCTCATCGAAGAGCACTACCGCGAAGACGAGTCCGCAGAGGCCGTCGAGGCCGAAGCGTAACGCGGTCACGCCGTTCGATTTCTCCCCTTTTTCGCCCGATCAGCGCCAGCGATATCCAACTGGTTGGGCAATCGAACGTTCAGCTGACAGTCCTCAGCTGGAGCTGTACGATCTGGGGCTGTTGGCGGGCGACGACCGGAACACCATCGCCACGCTGGTGAGCCGCGACGTGCCGATGATCGAGGTCGGCACAGGCGACGAGTCGGGGGCGACGCCCGCCGACGACTGACCGCGCTGAGCGGTCGTCTCGGACCGCTTCGGTGGGTGTCCGGCCCGTTCGGACCGGGATAACTGGAAACCGTTAACTGCCTACGTCGAAAAGAGCCCCGTAATGGCTAAGGACGTCAAACCCACGCGCAAGAACCTGATGCAGATCGAGGACCGCATCGAACTGTCCGAGCGTGGGCACGACACGCTGGAGAAGAAGCGTGACGGACTCATCATGGAGTTCATGGACATCCTGGACCAGGCACAGGACGTGCGCGAGGACCTCGACGGGTCCTACGAGCGCGCCCAGCGCGCCATCAACATGGCCCGTGCGATGGAAGGCGACGTGGCCGTCCGCGGCGCGGCCTCGGCGCTGAAAGAGCACCCGGAACTGACGACCCAGTCGAAGAACATCATGGGCGTCGTCGTCCCACAGATCGAGTCCAGCAAGGTCCGCAAATCCCTCGACGAGCGCGGGTACGGCGTCATGGGCACCTCCGCACGGATCGACGAGGCCGCCGAGGCCTACGAGGAACTGCTGGAGAACATCATCCTCGCAGCCGAGGTCGAGACGGCGATGAAGAAGATGCTCGAAGAGATCGAGACGACCAAGCGCCGCGTCAACGCCCTGGAGTTCAAACTGCTCCCGGACCTCTACGACAACCAGGAGTACATCGAGCAGAAGCTCGAAGAACAGGAGCGTGAGGAGATCTTCCGCATGAAGAAGATCAAGGCCAAGAAGGAAGAAGAGGAAGACGCCGTCGCCGCCGCCGAGGAGGAAGAGGAGCCCGAACCCGTCACCGCCGACGACTGACCGCTCTCTCCGCGTTCTTTTTGTCCGCGCCCGTCCGTGAGCCGATATGGCCTGTCCAGCCTGCGGCGGCGACACGATTTCGATTCCCGTCCCGTCAGAGCTACGCGAGTACCTCCCCGGTGAGACGACCGGCACGGCGCTCTGTCGGGCCTGTCTGTCGATTCACCCCGCCTCGGACCCGCCGGCCGAGCCGCCGGACCTCTCGGCCGTCGACGACGCGTTCCCTGAGAACCCGGCCGCGGCCGTTCCGCTGGCGCTGCTCGTGGGCCTGCTCGACTCGCTGGCGCTGAATCGACAGGAGATCACCGCGCTGCTCGAACGCGTCGAACGCGAGGGCGTCGACCCGCTCCTCGCCGTCGACCGACTCGCCGACAGCTACGGCGACAGCGCGCACGTCGACCTGGCGGCCCGCCGCCGGCAGCTCGAACAGTTGCTGTGAGCGGACGGACGCCGGGACCGATCGGTCGGCCTTACGGCGGACTCGCGTTCGGATCTTCGACAGCGGTCGCCCAGGCGGCCAGCCACTCGCGGAGGCCACTGTCGGGGACCTCAAGCGAGTGCGTGTTCTCGGGTAGGTCCGGGTATCCCCCGAAATCGGTGTCGTCAGCGACCCAGTAGTCGTACGGCGAATCGAGTCGGTCGTTGCCGGCCCGCTCGCTGATTTCGGTGACGATTCGCCGGTCGTTTGCCGTCCGGTCGGCGGGTCGTGCGCCGGCGTTCGCGAGGTTGTGCGCTTCCACGTCGGACGAGGACATGGCGTCGAGTCCGTCCGGCCACAGCGGTCTGGAGTCGAGTTCGTTGCCGCTGTATTTCGGTGTGCCCGAGTCGAGCGGTGGCGCTGCGACCGTGTTGTCCTCCATGTAGGCGTTGCCGCCCTCGAAGACTCTGTCGCTGGTGTCGATCTGGCCGAGGTACGTGTTTCCGACGAAACTCGCCTCCGTATCGCCGTCCATGTTACTGCCGCCGTCGAAGAAATACGCGAGGTTGTTCGCAACGACGGCGCTCGAGCCGGTTTTCAGCCTGGGCATCCGGCGACGGCACTTTGCCCAGACGTTGCCGGCGAGGGTGACGTCGGCCGCGTCGTCGCCGACGAGCGTCGCGTAGTGGTGGTCGGTCCTGTCGCCGTAGGGGCTGTACAGTCCCTCGTAGACGAGGTTGTTCGTGACCGTCGTCTGGCTGGTCTTGTAACCGACGGACAGACACTCGTCGGTTCCCCACGAGGCGGTGACGTGATCGATCACGTTGTTGTGGGTGTCGTAGGCCGTATTGACCGCGTCGTTGCCCTGGATGTCGCTGTCTGCACCCGGGCCGATCCGTGAACGGATGTGCTGTAGAACGCAGTTGTCGGCGCTTATCTGAACGCGGCCGTTGACGAAGGTGATTCCTGGTGAGGGAGCCGTCTGTCCCGCGACCCAGCAGTCGTCGACGGTGATCTTCAGCGGCGACCCGCCCAGGTCGACCGTCCCGCTGGTTTCGAAGACGACGACGCGCGGACCACTGCCGCCGATGGCCGTCTCGACCGCGCTTCGTGTCGGTTCGGTGACGGTCCTGACCGAGACGTCGTCGTCGAGCCAGGGTGCCGGATCGGCGAACCCCGAGTCGAGGCCGAACTGCGACGGCCCGCTGGTGGGCGGTTCCGATGGTTCTTCGGTCTCTTGGTCGGTGGGGTCGCTCTCGAAGCGCCATCGCTGACTGGCGGTGTCGCGCCACTCCATCTGGTGGACGTTCGCGCCGTCGTCCTCGGACCCGCCGCTTACGGCCATCACCTTGCCCGAATGCACCGATCGAATCCGGTACGCTCCGTCACCGGCGGTCTCGATGTTCCAGCGCTGGTTCTCGCTCCCGTGCCAGTCCCACTGGACGATGTTGGCTCCGTTCGCCTCTCGTCCTTTGTTGAGGTCGGCGGCCTTGCCCGAGTGTGTCGGCGTCAGGCGATAGGAGCCGTCGTCGAGCGACTCGACGGTCCACCGCTGAGACGGTTTGCCCTGATACGGTTGCTGGATCAGTGACGCCCGGTTTTCCTCGGAGCCGTTCTCGACGGTGAGTACCTTGCCGGAGTTGGCGTTTCGGACGCCGTAGGTCCCGGGATTGATCGGTTCGCCACCGTCGTCGGAATCCGTTTCAGTGGGCGTCTCACCCTCTTCGGAATCCGTTTCGGTGGGCGTCTCACCGTCATCAGTATCCCTCTCGGTTGGCGTCTCGCTACCGCCGCTCGTAGAGACGCCCCCCGCCGGATTTACGTTCCCGATGTCCCGGTTCTCTTCTGGGGAGAGCCCGGACAGTTCGTCGAACGTCGCCGAACACAGCGTCCCCCAGTCGAAACTCGACACCGCGAGACCGACGTACGTCTCGTCACTGAATTCGATGCGGCTGCTGGGGAGCCGACAGACCCGGGTCCAGTCGCTGCCGTCGGTCGAACCGTAGCCGACGATCGCGTCGTCCTCACGGGCAAGTCGGATCCAGTTACCGTCGGTCGTTCCGATTCCGATATCGCTCTGGGTCGTGCTGTTGGTTTCACCACCGGCGTCGGGCCGCCACTGGACGGAGCTTTCGTTGTCCGGCGTGTAGCGGATCATCACGTTCTTCGCGTCAGGCGCGACACCCTCTCTGACCAGTATTCCGGCTTTCGCCCAGTCACCGGTATCCTCGATGTCGGTGATGCGGACGGTCACCTCGAACGACCCGCTGACTTGTTCGTAGTAGAAGTGACACTGGTCCTCGGTTCCCCAGACGTCCGATCCACCACCGTCAATCGTAATTGTCTCTGATGCCGCCAGCGATTTGCCACCCAGCACTGCAGTTCCCACACATCCCACCGTGAGTGATTGAAGGAATCTCCGACGCGTGTTCATTCGTGTCGTCTCCCTGCCATTGCATCAGCGTATTATAGGAATTATTACTTATGGCTTTCTAATACCTCTATTTACGGGAATTTCTACTACTATTACACATAAAAGTTACATTACCTGTCAACCAGGGACACAACCGGGGCGGATTATCAAACCCCGGAAATTCACGTTCAATGGCGCGCTATCGAACGTGAGATTTTCACAATTGGATACCTCCCTGATTCGTGAGGTTGCTTCGTCACGGTAGACAAACACTTATAGTGATCGCTATCTAGATATAGGAAAAATATCCGATAGAATATATGTCGAGTGATTACTAACAGAGACTGGTCGGAAATCTAGCAGTCGTGCAGCGGACCGAGTCGGTACCGGTTCACCATCGTTCGCCGTTCGGCCGGCGGCTCGCGCATCCACGGTGGAGAGAGCACGAACGCCCCGGCAACCGCTTCGTGATAGCGGTGGGATCGCTGTCGTCACTTCAGAGAGGTCCTCGTTCGCGACGGTGTGACTCCCGTCTACCCGTGGAGAACTTGAGCAGATTCCGCTGTGGGTAGCTGACGAAACGGCCGCCTTGAGAACGAGTGGGAGCGCTAGACGCCGGTCGAGTACCGCAGCAGGCCGGCGACGCCGCCGAACGCGGTCAGGAGCTGCTCGCCCTTCTCGAAGTCCGTCGAGATGAACACCGTCTCGGTCCCGCGCTGGTCGGCCAGTTCCATCAGGTGGTCGATGGCGTCCTCGCGCTCGCCGTCGGCGGCGTCGACCGTCGCGGCACAGCGCGTACAGTCGTGGCCCGCTGTTTCGGTGTTACTGTCGATCAGCTCGTACTCGTCGTGGCCGTTCTCGCAGGTGTAGGCGACCACGTCCTTCCGGAGGTCCTCTGAGATGAGCAACTCTTCGACGGCCCCCATGTTGAGGTTCTTCCGCGTCTGGTCGAACCCGTAGGTGGCCTTCTCGCCGTCGTGGAGTTGCTTGAAGAACTCCTCCATGACCTCCTTGTCCTGGAGCATCTCGTGTTCGGCCAGCACGTCGTCGGCCGCGTCGACGAGGTCGTAGAGCCCAGACTCGTCGGTGTAGGCCACGTCGAACTTACCGAGCACCATGTCCTGCAGTTCGTGGTGGAGGTAGTCGCCGTCGAGGAACTCGTCTTTCGTCGGCGAGGGGCCGCCGACGAGGACGCCGTCCATCTCGTGGCGCTCGGGGACGAACAGTTCGTTGGCCATCCCCGCGACCTCCTGATAGAAGTTGTCGATAGCCTCCAGACGCAGGCGGGCGAATCGCTGTGCTGACTGGCCACCTTTGCGCTGCTTGCCGGGGACCAGCGAGGAGGCGGACTTGACGGGCTCGACGCGCTTGCCCTTCAGCCAGCCGACGTTTGCTTCCCGCCGGTCGAGCACGACGAGACCGAACAGGCCTTTGTCGGCCAGCATGTGCTCCAGCGGCTCGGTGAGGAACTCCGAGTCACAGTGATAGCGGAAGGACTCGATGGGGTCCGGCGGCGACTCCAGGACTTTCGTCACCATGTCCGTCCGGCCACCGCCGGTGTCGAACGCGCCCGAGAACAGCACGAGGCCGTTCTCCGGCGGTGTGTTATCGTAGTAGCGGAGCCGGTCCTTGATCGACGTGAGCGCGTCCTGCACCGCCGTCCGGGTGTCCTTCGATTTGATGTTCGAGGCTTCGGAGTGCTCCTGGGTGACGTGGGCAACGACGTCGCTGATCTGCTTGTCCTCGGGAACGTAGATAGAGACGAGCTGGGTCCCCGAGCCCTGGTAGTCCTTGAGCTCCTCGATGACCTTTCGGAACTCGTATTTCTGTTTGTCAGACTGCTCCTGTTCCTGCTGCTCGCTCATTACTTTGTCTAAGCCGAGGTGGTGTAAGAACCTGTTGACAGGGAGCGCGAGGGGGCGACCGAAGGGAGCGCCCTCGGTAGAGCGAACGGCGAAGCCGTGAGCCGCGGGAGGCGCGAGGGGCGGACCGAAGGGAGGGCTCTCGAATAGAGCGAACGGCGAAGCCGTGAGCCGCGGAAGGCGCGAGGGGCGGACCGAAGGGAGGGCTCTCGAATAGAGCGAACGGCGAAGCCGTGAGCCGCGGAAGGCGCGAGGGGCGGACCGAAGGGAGGGCCCTCGGTAGGGTGACCGGTGAACGGATGAACCGCCCGTAGCGGGCTGGCCGTCACAGCGACTGAGATCGAATCCCGCTCGTTGTGGCGCGTCGGCGCGTGACAGCCGGCTTTATATGACTGCCTGTGTTGTACCCAAGCAATCAGAATATGGCGGGGTACGTGTGTACGATCGCAGGCGGAAAAGGCGGCGTCGGGAAGACGACGACCGCGGTCAACGTCGGCGCCGTCTTACAGGAGTTGGGTCACGACGTCGTCGTCGTCGACGCGGACCTGGGTATGGCGAATCTCGGATCGATGCTCTCGGTGGAGCCGGACAAGAGCCTCCACGAGATTCTGGCCGGAAACGCGGCGGTCAGCGAGGCGCTCACCGACGCGCCGGGCGGCCTCACCGTCATCCCGGGCGAGCAGTCGCTGGAAGCCTTTGCCGACGCCGACCCGGCGAAGTTACGGAAGGTCATCAAGACGCTTCGCAACGCCTACGACGTGGTGTTGATCGACACCGGGGCCGGACTGAGCCACGAGGTGGCCGTGCCGCTGGGGCTGGCCGACGGCGTCGTCCTCGTGACGACCCCGGACGACGTGGCGGTCGGTGACACGGTCAAGACCGCCGAACTCGCCAATCGGATCGACGGCCCCGTCACCGGGGCGATCATCAACCGCGCGACCCGCCACACCGATGTCGCGGACATCGCCGACCGGCTCGAATTCCCGCTGCTCGCGGTCATTCCGGACGATCCGCAGGCGACGACCGACGAGCCGCTCGTGCTCAACGCGCCGGAGAGCACGGCCGCAGAGGCCTATCGACGACTGGCCGAGATGCTGGAGGGGGTCTTCTTCGAGGGCGCCGTCGTCGACGACGACGTGGACGCAATCGTCGACGAGGAGTGGTTCCTCGACGACGAAGAACTCGACTCGGACTCGGACGACGACTCCGGCGGCGTGTTCGGCCTGTTCAACTGACTTTTCTCCCCGTCACATCGAGGTCGGTGCCTCGACGCCCAGCGCGTCGAGCGCGTTCGCGACCGCAGTCCGCGTTCCGGCGACGAGCGCCAGCCGTGCGGCCCGGGTTTCCGGGTCCGCGTCGAGTACCGGGCACTCCCGGTAGAAGGCGTTGAACGTCTCGGCGAGGTCGCGGGTGTAGGTGGCGACGGTGTGGGGCGTCAGGTCGTCGGCGGCCGCCTCGATGACGGCCGGGAACCGGGCGAGTTCGCGGAGGAGGTCACGTTCCTCCGGCTCGGAGAGCGGACCGAAGTCCGGTTCCGCGGGGACCTCGCTCGCCACGTCGTCGAGGATGCCACAGCAGCGGGCGTGGACGTACTGGACGTACGGCGCGGACTGGGCCTCGAAGTCGAGGGCGCGGTCCCACTCGAACGTGATGCCCTTCGTCGGCTGTTTCGAGACGATGTCGTAGCGGACCGCGCCGATACCGACCTGGCGCGCGATGCGCTCGACGTCCGCGTCGTCGAGGTCGCCGCGGGTGCGGTCGTCGAGGCGGGACTCGACCTCGTCGCGGGCGCGGTCGATGGCCTCGTCGAGCAGGTCGTCGAGGTCGATGCCGGTCCCCTCGCGGGTACTCATCCCGCCCTCGGGGAGGTTCACCCAGGAGTAGAACACCTGCTGGAGCTGGTCGGTGTCGTTGCCCAGCAGGTCGAGCGCGGCGTCGAGCTGGTCGGCCTGGAGCTTGTGGTCCTCGCCCAGCACTGTCACGGCGCGGTCGTAGTTCTCGAACTTCCACTCGTGGTGGGCCAGGTCGCGGGTCGTGTACAGCGAGGTGTCGTCCGAGCGCAGGAAGACGAGGTGCTTCTCGAAGTCGGGCAGGGCCAGTTGCCAGGCGTCTTCCTCGTAGACGGCGCAATCGAGGGCCTTGAGGCGGTCGACGAGGGCGTCGGTGTCGCCGTTGCGCATGAACCGCGTCTCCTTGACGAACTCGTCGAACTCGGCGGGCAGGCGTTCGAGCGTCGTCCGCATCCCGCCCAGCACCGTGTCGACGACCTCGGCGACCCGCTCGTAGGTCTCCTCGTCGCCGTCTTCGAGGCCCTGCAGGATGGCCTGCACTTCCGCTTCGGCTTCCTCTACGTCCTCCGGATCGCCGTCTTCGAGGACGGCGTTGCCCTTGCGGTAGTACCGCACCATCTCGTACTCGGGGGAGTCCCGTTCAGGCTCGGGCAGGTCCTCCTCGTCGAAGGTCTCGTAGGCCCAGGTGAACACGGCGATCTGGCGGCCCGCGTCGTTGACGTAGTAGTGGCGGTCGACGTCGTAGCCGGCGTAGTCCAGCACGCGGGCGACGGCGTCGCCGATGATGGGGTTTCGCGCCCGGCCGACGTGGACCGGGCCGGTCGGGTTCGCCGAGGTGTGCTCGACGACGACGCTCGTCTCGCGGTCGGGGAGCCGGCCGAACCCGTCGTCGGTCACCGCGTCGAGGGTCTCCGCGAAGTACGCCTCGCTCGGCAGGAAGTTGACGTACGGGCCTTGCGTCGTCACGGCGCTGACGTAGGTGAGCCCGTCGGCGTCGATCGCGTCGGCGATGTCGGCGGCGACCGACGGCGGCGGTGCGCCGACCTCGCCGGCCAGTCGGAAGGCGGCGCTCGACGCGAGCACGGCGTCGACGCCCTCCGGGGGCTCCTCGATACCGAGGTCCTCGGCCGGCAGGTCGAGTGCTGTGAGCGCGTCGGCGAGGGCGTCCTCGACCTCCGCGCGGAGCTGCAGGAACATACGCCCGGCTTTCGCGGCGGGGAGTAAATGGGTAACGAAACCCCTTACGCGAGCAGCCGCGGCCCGAACACCATCACCAGCAAGCCGGCGATCATCGACACCGTGACGGCGATCGAGACGGCCGTCGTCACCCGGCGGCCGTCAGAGACGGGCAGGCGGGAGACGAACGACTCCGTCGCCGCTCTGAGGATGTGGCCGCCGTCGAGCGGGAAGGTCGGGATGAGGTTGAACTGGCCGATGACGAGGTTGATCCAGCCGGTCCAGAACAGGACGTTCGCCAGCAGGAACACCGGTGTCGTCCCGAGCGCGGCCAGCGGCCCCTCGACGGTGAAGAAGTTCGCCGCGATGCCGGTGAAGCCGGCGAAGTTGTAACCGAAGCCGCCGGCGACGCCGATGAAGGGGAGCAGGAGCGTGCTGAACACCCGCTGGGCGAACGAGAAGTCGGAGACGGACGTGGGAGTGTCGGGCGACCCGCCGAGGAACTCGAGGAACGCGGCGGCGGGGTAGGCGTCGATGCCGAAGTCGCTAACCTGCATCCCGCTGATGCCTCGCTGGATGCTGATACCGACGATGCCGTCGCCGGCGTCGTTCTCGCCGAGCGTCACGTCGAACGTCTCACGCTGGCCGTCGACGTAGCCGACGACGGTCACGCTGTCGCCCGGTTCGCCGCCGTCCAGCGCCTCGACGAGCGCGCTCCCGCTGTGGGTTCGCTGGCCGTCGACGGCGGTGATAATCATCGACTCACCGCCGGGCCCGCCGGCCTCGGCCAGCGGGCTGTCCTCGACGACGAGGACGTACGCCCCGAGCGGGGTCGTGACGGACTCGCCGCCCTCGGTCTGGAGCGTCGCGACGGTGTGGTTTCGCGCGGCCCGTTCGAAGCCGCTCCCGGTCGCGACCGCCGTGTCGTTGACCGAGACGACGGTGTCACCGGTCCCGAGCGGCGCGCTCTGGAGCGCGGCCGAGACGACCACCGACCGCTCGACCGTTACCGGAGCGGCGTTTCGCCTCGACACCTCGACCGTCTGCGCGTCGCTCTCGGCCAGCGCCCGTTCGAGTTCTTGGCCGTTCTCGACGGGCTGGCCGTCGATGGCCGTGATGACGTCGCCCGCTCCGATCCCGGCCTGGTCAGCCGGTGCGCCCCTGAGCGCGCCGCCGACCGGGACGCCGTCGACGACGGCGATCGAGCCGGCGATCGGCCCGAAAAGCAAGAGCAGCGCGACGAGCGCGAGCGCGAAGTTGTTCGTCACGCCCGCCGTGTACATCCGGACCTGTGCGCCGCGGTCGGCCCGTAGAAGTTCGTCTTCGTCAGGTTCGACGAACGCGCCGATGGGTACGATCGCGAGCAGCGCCAGCCCCATCGACTCGATGTCGATGTCCTCGACCCGACAGAACAGGCCGTGGCCGCCCTCGTGGACGACGAGGCCGAGCAGCAGGCCGAGGACGATTTCTGGGGCGACCGACAGCGGGAGGAAGTCGTTGACGCCGGGGATCGCGAGCGCGTTTCGCGGTTCGTTCAGCGCCGAGGGCTGGGGGTCGACGATCGCCTGGTAGGCCCCCAGCGCGACCAGCAGGAAGGAGCCGACCATCACGACGAGACCGAAGCCGACGCCGAGATTTCCCCACGCTCGCCAGGCCCGTTTCGGTCGCGCGAGCCAGTCGAGCACGGCTTTGCCCTTCTGCGTGTGAATCGTCGTTATCGGGCCGCTGAAGCGGACGTATTCCGGCACGACGCCGCGGGACCGCAACGCCATCGCGAGGAGGGTGTACGCAACAAGGCCAGCGAGGACCCACGTCAGCGTGCTCACCATTTGTCAGAAGGACGGTCCACCCAAGCAAGAGGGTTTGGTTTGGCGTACCGCCGTCGGCAAACGGTGAAGGGGCTGGCCGTCGAACCGCCGGACAATGTACGAGCACATCGCCATCGCCGTCGACGGGAGCGAGGAGGCCGAGCGGGCCGCGAAGCGAGGCTTCGACCTGGCTCGCCGCTTCGACGCGTCGGTCGAGGTCGTCCACGTCGTCGAACACCGCTCCCTTCGACTCACGAAGTCGTCGACGGAACGCGAGCGGCTCCGGGAGCGCGGCGAGTCGATACTTGCCGAGACGGCCGCTCTCGCCGGGGACTGCCCGGTTTCGACGACGCTCCTCGAGGGCAAGCCCGGCGTCCAGATCAGCGAGCACGTCCAGGAGACGGACGCGTCACTCCTCGTCCTCGGCCGGCAGGGGGCGACGGGGCTGGGGAAGCGACTCCTCGGTGGCGTGACGGAACACGTCGTCCAGCACGGTGGCGTCCCCGTCCTCGTCGTTCCCGCCGACGCCGAACCGACCGGGGAGTACTCCCGGGTCCTCGTTCCGACCGACGGGAGCGAGAACGCCGAAGCCGCGACGCCCCACGGTGGGGCGATCGCTTCCCAGTACGGCGCGGCCCTCCACGTCCTCAGCGTCGTCGACCTGCAGGCCGCGGGCGGGGCGTTCAACGCCGGCGGGCTGGAAGACGAGTTCGTCGACCGCCTCGAACGGGAGGGGCGCGAGGCCGTCGACGCCGTCGCCGAAGACGTCGCGGCCAGTGCGCCGGACGTGTCGGTGGAGACCGCCGTCAACCAAACGGCGTCGCTCGACGGCATCGCCGTCGGTATCCGCGAGTACGTCTACACCAACGACGTGGACATCGTCGTCATGGGGTCACACGGGCGGTCGAACCTGAAGCGCCAACTGCTGGGGAGCGTCACCTCGCAGCTACTCCGCGACATCGACGTGCCCGTGCTCGTGGTGAACAGTCGGGTGTGACGACTCGAAGTCCCGTCGACGGTGAGCGCCTCCGCCGCCTGCGATGTCCGCTCTCCCCGTAGTGACTCCCTGAACCGAATCCGTCCACGAAAACCATCCACCCGTTCTTTGGGTATTGAGAGCGCAACACATAGTGGTGCCAGTCGATGACAGAAGACTGCGGTATCTGCGGCGAGACCGTCCCGTTCGACGCGACGGTGCACGCGATGGTTCACACGCGGACCGAGGCGGGCGTCGTCGAGGCCTACGTCTGCCGGGAGTGCTACGACGAGCACCTCGGGCCGATGTTCGAGCGGGTCACGGAGAAAGGGCCGTCGGCCTGAGTGATCTTCGGCCGTGAACGGTCGAGTAAGCTGTTCTTACCGGCCGAGATCGCGTCTTGCTACCGTTCTCGCCGGAGCCGGGAAACGACGAACTCCCGGTCGAGCTTGGCCATGAACGGGCCGAGCTGCGGTCCCTCGGTGTCGTCGAACAGCAGCCGGTAGCCGGCCGAGAAGAACTCGCCGATGTCGATGTCGTTTCGCTTCGCCGTCTCGTAGATTTCACCCTGGATCGCCTCGCCGTCGTGGCCCTCGGCGACGAAGTCGGCCAGTTCGTCCAGCGCCGCCGCCGTCGCGTCGTCGAACGTCGCGTCGGGCAGCTCCGCGCGCTTCAGTTCGTAGTTGAACTCGTTGTCCGTGCGCCGCGCCCACTCCCGGGCGCGCTCGACGCGGGCGAGCGCCGCCTCGACGGCCCACTCCGGCGCATCGTCGGGGATGTGCCCCTCCTTGCGTGCGATCTCCTCGCGCAGGTCGGGGTCGTCGGTCATCCCCAGCACTGCGGCGAACGTGTAGGGGATGCGCACTCGCTCCTCTCGGGGCTCGTCCACGACCATCGGGTACGCCCGTTCGGCGAGTTCGCGCTCGTCGTCCTCGGCATCGACCTCGCCGAAGTACTGCCGCTCGAACCGATCGAACTCGTCGACGAGCTGGTCGACGTGCGCGACGGAGAAGTCCCGCTGCTTGCGCGGGTCCTTCACGAAGAAGTACCGGAACACCTCGGGTTCGAGGATGTCGAGCACCTCGTCGACGGTGATGACGTTGCCCGACGACGAGGAGAGGGGCTCGCCGTCCAGCGTGAACCACTCGTAGACCATCGGGACGGGGGGCTGAATGTCGAGGACGTTCTCGGCGATGTCCTCGCCGGAGGGCCAGGAGCCCTCGGCGTGGTCCTTCCCGAACGGCTCGAAGTCGACGCCCAGAAGCTCCCACTGGCCGGGCCACTCGAAGCGCCACGGGAGCTTCCCGTCGCGCAGCGTCGCCGTCCCCTCGTGGCCACAGCCCTCGATGGTCTGGTCGCCGGCCTCCACGTCCTCGCAGACGTAGCTGACCTCGCCGGCCTCCAGGTCGACCGCCGTGACCCCCTCGGTGAGCTTCCCGCACTCGGCGCACTGGGGCAGGAACGGGACGTAGTCGTCGTCGACCTTGTTCTGGTACTCGGCGAGCACCTCGCGGGCGCGGTCCGCGCGTTCGAGCACGCGGCGCGTGACCGCCTCGAACTCCCCGTCGGCGTACAGCTCCGTGTTGGAGACGAACTCCACGTCGACGCCGACCAGGTCGGCGCTCTGTTTCAGGAGGGTCGTGAAGTGCGCGCCGTAGGAGTCACAGCAGCCGAACGGATCCGGGATGTCCGTGTAGGGCTTCCCGAGGTTCCGGCCCAGCGCGCCCGCGTTGACCTCGCCCAGGCCGACGACGTTCCAGTCGAGGTCAGCAAGCTGGCGGGGGACCTTCCGCAGGCGGTCCTTGTCGTCGGCGGTGAACACCTGTCGGACCTCGTGGCCGCGGTCGCGCAGGGCCTCGGCGACGTAGTATCCCCGCATGATCTCGTTGAAGTGGCCGATGTGGGGCACGCCGGACGGCGAGACGCCGCCCTTGATGACGATTGGGTCCTCGGGGTCGCGCGCCTCGACGGCGTCGGCGACCGAATCGGCCCAGAACGCCCGGGTGCCGCCGCGGCCGACCTCGTAGGGGTCTTCTGCCATCTACGCCTCCGGCACGATCTCCGTCCCGTCGAACTCGTCGTCTTCGACCGCGCTGACGACGCGCTGGGGGTCCGTCCCGTCGAGCACGACCGTTCGGATGCCCGACCGCTGGATGATCTTCGCCGCGAGCAGGTCCACCGGCGCGCTGCTGCCGGCGTCCATCTCGATGTCGGCGATCACGTCGACGAGTTCGCTCGCCCCGAGTTCGTCGAACCGGGTCGCTTCCTCCTCGTCGTTGGGGTCCGCGTCGTAGACGCCCGGGACGGACGTGGCGTAGACGAGCAGGTCCGCGCCGACGTACTCGGCGAAGGCGGCCGCCACGGCGTCGGTCGTCTGTGCGGCGACGATGCCGCCCAGGACGGGGATGTCGCCCCGACGGATCGCCTCGCGGCCCTCGTCGTAGCTCTCGGCCGGCGTCGGCGCGGCCCGGTCGTCGAGCGCGGCGATGAGGAGCCGGCCGTTCAGCCGGGTCACGGCGATGCCGAGCTGGTCGAGTTCGATCTCGTTTGCGCCCAGTTCGCGGGCGCTCTCGATGTAGTCGCGGGCGGTCGGGCCGCCGCCGACGACCGTTCCGAGCGTGTGTCCCTGTGCGTCGAGCGAGTGAATGGCGTCCGCGTAGGCAGCTACCCGGTCCGAATCGAGGTCCGGGGCCAGTACGCTTCCGCCGACTGAGACGACGACTTTCATTAGCCCGGCGTAACCGCGATGCACTCTTAAGGGTTGTCAAGACCTCTCGCCGCCGTCTGTACCGAGGGCGATCCCGGCTGACACGCGTCTGACAGCGACGGGGGCGCTACCGGCGATTTATACCGTTTACCCGGCCGAGCGTAAGTGATATTCTGCTTTTACAGACCCGAAAAAATGGGTCAGATGGGAGGTGCAGAAACGTCCTGAGAATGCTCGATAAAACGTCTAAAGAAATCTAGAACGTTCGTAAAACGTGCGTTTTACTCCGATTTCGCCTGAAAGTGGCCGAATCGACCTGAAGGTTCCCTTCTTTATATACTCCCAGCGGGGTTACGGGTGAGTGAGGTGACACAGATGAGCGCTACCGTAACGCCCTCCGGCGAGGAAGAGCCCTCCAAAGAAGAGCGTCTGAAGTCCTTCCTCGCGGAGAAGGCCGCAGACGGCGAGATGTATTTCAAGAGCAAGTTCATCGCAGACGAAGTCGGACTCTCCCCCAAGGAGATCGGTGCCCTGATGGTGAAGCTCAAGGACAGCGCGTCCGAGATCGAGGTCGAGAAGTGGTCGTACACGAGCGCGACCACCTGGCGCGTCGAACCGGCGTAACGGATTGGTCCCCGCTGCCCGTTTTTGGTTTCGCACCCCGCGAGCGGTGCCGCCGTTCGCGGAGTATTAGTGGCAGCGACGTGTACCGGTAGTCGATGAGTGGCCCCGCCGGCGACCCGCCGTCGCCCGCACAGCTCTCCGGCGTGTTCCGCGTCTCGTCCGTCCAGCAGACCGACGGGACGGTGCGGTACGTCGGCGACCCGCTCGTGCCACCCGACGCCGTCGTCGAACAGCTCCGCCCAGTCTTTCGCCAGCGGGGCTACGACGTTCGGCTCGAAGGCCTCTCCGCGGCGGAGACGAACGGCGGCGTCGACGCCCAGGCACCTGACTCCGGGCCGATTACCGTCTCGGGCGGTCCCGGCCCGCCACAGCAGTACGCCCTGGTGGCCGAACCGACTGACTCGGTCGACGGCGGCGTGCCGTGGCTCAACGTCGTCCTGTTGCTCGCCACGATCGCCTCCACGCTGTACGTGGGGGCGAGCACCTGGTACTACATCCCCCTCGGCGAGGAACCGCTCCGCATTTTCGAGGCGTGGCCGTTCACGGTCGCCATGCTCGGCGTCCTCGGCATCCACGAACTCGGCCACTACGCCGCGGCGCGGTACCACGGCGTCGACGTGACCCTGCCCTACTTCATCCCGTTCCCCTCGCTGCTGGGGACCATGGGCGCGGTCATCAACATTCGCGGGCGCATCCCCGACCGCGAGGCACTGTTCGATATCGGCGTCGCGGGCCCGCTCGCCGGCCTCGTCGCGACAGCCGTCGTGACCGTCGTCGGCCTCTCGCTCGACCCGATCACGGTCCCCGAGCGGGTCGCAAACAGCGACACCGGCGCGGTCATCACGTTCAACTATCCCCTGCTGTTCCAGGCGCTCGAAGCGCTGGTCCACGCGCTCGGGACCGGCACGGAACTCGGCCCGCGCGAGTCGATTCACCCCATCGTCTTCGCCGGCTGGGCGGGGATGTTCTTCACGTTCCTGAACCTCCTGCCCGTCGGGCAACTCGACGGCGGCCACGTCGTCCGGGCCGTCGTCGGCCAGCGTCAGGAGACCATCGCCGCGGCGGTCCCGGGCGCGCTGTTCGCGCTCGCTGGTTACCTCTATTTCACCCAGGAGCAGGCGGCCATCGGCCTCGGCGTCTGGACGCTGTGGGTCTTCTGGGGGCTGTTCGCGACTGGGCTGGCCTACGCCGGGCCGGCACACCCGACCGTCGACCGGTCCCTCGGTCGGCCCCGGACGCTCCTCGGAATCGCGACGTTCGCCCTCGGGATCGCCTGCTTCACGCCGGTCCCGTTCGAGATCACGCCGATCTGAGCCGTCGGTCGGCCGACCCGGGTCCAGTCAGTGCGAGTAGCCGCGGTCCGGGAGCGGCTCGCCGTCGAGCGTCACCCCGCTTTCGGTGACCGATCCGATGCGGTGGAGCGGGCAGGGCGTCGCCTCGCGCGCCGCTGAAACCGCTGTTTCGGGCATCGTACAGACGAGTTCGAAGTCCTCGCCGAAGAACGCGCCCAGCTCCAGGCGCTCCTCGTCGCTCTCCGCTATCGACGCCACCCGCTCGTCGATGGGTAACGGCTCCTCGACGGCGAAGCCGCAGCCGCTGGCCTCGGCGAGCTGGTGGAGCGAGCGGGCCAGCCCGTCGCTCGAATCCATCATCGCCGTCGCGTGTGGTCGCAGGGCGACGCCCGCTCGCACGCGCGGGTCGAACCGAAAGAGGTCGTTCGCCCGCTCCGTCTCGCCGCGGTCGAACAGCGCCAGCGCGAGCGCCGACCGACCGAGCGTGCCCGTCACGCAGACCGCCTCGCCGGGGCTCGCACCGGAACGCAACACGGGCTCGCCCGCCGTTCCGAGTGCCGTGGTCGCGACGGTGAACTCGTCGTGGCTGTCGAGGTCGCCGCCGACGTACTCGCCGCCGACCGACTCGCAGACGTCGCGCGCGCCGTCGACGAACGCCCCCAGTTCGTCCGGGTCGAACGACGGCGCGCCGTAGGCGGCCACCGCGGCTGTCACGTCGGCACCCATCGCGGCCACGTCCGACAGCGAGGCCCCGACGGCCCGCCAGCCGGCGGTGTAGCGGCTGGTCCCGTCCGGGAAGTCCGTCCGTTCGTGGAGCATGTCCGTCGTGACGACCTGCCCGTCGACCACGGCGCAGTCGTCGCCCGCGGACGGGAGGCGGTCGGCGAGTTCGGCGAGGGCGGTCCGCTCGTCCATGGCGACCTCTCGGACGCCCCGGACCAAAACGCTCGGGATATCGGCCGGTGGGGCGGGGCGGCGGACAGACACCGCCGGCTCGGGGTCGGTGGGTTGAAATCGGAGACTCACGACGTGCCCGGTATGGACGGGAACCGGGTGGCCACGCTCGTCGGGTTCGCGGCGACGCTCGTCGTCCTCGCGGGGCTGGTGTGGGTCGTCGGCATCGACGACACGCTCGCGGCGCTTACCGCGGCCGACCCCGTCGCGCTGGCCGCCGTCGCCGGTATCGCGCTGCTCTGGCTGGTCTCGTGGGGACTCGCGCTGTGGACGGTCCTGCGGGCGCTCGGGTCGCCGGTCGCGCCCCACACCGCGGTCCTCGTGTTCGTCGCCGCGGTGTTCTCGAACAACGTCACGCCGTTTGGGCAGGCCGGCGGCGAGCCCCTGAGCGCGCTGCTCATCTCGACGGCCGCCGACACGGAGTACGAGACCGGCCTGGCAGCCATCGCCAGCGTCGACACCGTCCACTTCCTCCCCTCCGTCGGCTACGCCATCGTCGGATTCACGTTCGTCGCCGCCGGCGCGGTCCAGCTGACCCGGAACCTCGCGTTCGCCGCCGCCGCCGTCGCCGTCCTCGCGATCGGGATCCCCGTCGCCGCCGTCCTCGGCTGGCAGCACCGCTACCGCATCGAGGGCGCGGTCATCAGCGGGTTCACGCCGCTCGTCACCGCGGTCGCGAGAGTCGTTCCGCGGTGGTCACCGCCCGCCGCCGCCAGCATCGAGGCGCGCATCGAGCGGTTCTTCGCGGCCATCGACCGCATCGCGACGGACCGCCGGACGGTCCTCCAGACGTTCGGCCTCTCCGCGTTCGGGTGGGCCTGTCTGGCGGCCTCGCTGTGGACCTCGCTGTACGCAGTCGGCGCGCCGGTCCCCGCCGAAGTCGTCCTCCTGGTCGTCCCTGTCGGGAGCATCGCCAGCGTCGTCCCGCTCCCGGGCGGATCGGGCGCCATCGAGACGGTCCTGGTGACGCTGCTGGTCTCGACGGCCCCCGTGTCCGCGCCCGTCGCGACCTCGGCGGTCCTCATCCACCGCGTCGGGAGCTACCTCCTGCCGACGCTCGTCGGCGGCGGCGTCGCCACCGCGCTCGGTGTCGACCACGCGGCATCGCCGGAGACGTGACGACTGCCACGGCCCGCCGACGGCCGCCCTCGTCGCCGTCCGGGGCGAGTGAACGGTTCACGCCCACCGAGCGGTAACGACGCGTTTAAATGACGGCGACGGAAAGGAATCCCCAATGGCGACACTCTACGACGTTCCCCCCGAGGACCTCATCGAGGCGCTCACGGAGACGCTCGCAGACGACGACGAGATCGAAGCCCCCGAGTGGGCCGCGTTCACCAAGACCGGCGTCGACCGCGAACTCCCACCCGAACAGGACGACTTCTGGGCGCGACGCGCGGCCAGCCTGCTCCGAAAGGTGGCCGTCGACGGCCCCATCGGCGTCAACGCCCTCCGCTCTGAGTACGGCACCGCGAAGCAGGGGACCACCCGCTACCGCGTCCGTCCCCACCAGAAGAGCAAGGGCTCCGGAAACATCATCCGGACGGCGCTCCAGCAGCTCGAAGACGCCGGCTACATCGAGACCAGCGAGGCCGACGGTCGCCGCGTCACCGGCGAGGGCCGCAGCCTGCTCGACGACACGGCCGGCGAGGTCCTCGAAGACCTCGACCGCCCGGAACTCGAACGCTACGCGTAACTGACGGCTCTCACTTCTCTCGACCGACGCACCGATAGCGCTCGCTCCGAAATCGTTTTCCGACCGACTCCAGTAGTTTCACCCAACTATGAGCGGCGAACCAAGTGAGGAGGACATCGAAGAGCTCCGCAAGAAGAAGATGGAACAGCTCAAAGAACAGCAGGAGGGCGGCGACCCGGAGGCCCAGGAGGCTGCCCAGCAACAGGCCGACGCCCAGAAGAAGGCGCTGCTCCGCCAGCACCTCACCGACGGCGCGCGAAAGCGCCTGAACACGGTCAAGATGTCCAAGCCCCAGGTCGGCGAGCAGGTCGAACAGCAGGTCATCGCCCTGGCCCGGAGCGGGCGCGTCCAGGGGCAGATCGACGAGGACCAGATGAAAGAGCTGCTCTCGGAACTGACGCCGGACTCGAAGAGCTTCGACATCAAGCGCCGGTAGATGGACTGCGCCCTCTTGTTCAGCGGGGGGAAAGACTCGACGCTCGCCGCGCTCTTGCTCGACCCCTTCTACGACGTGACCCTCGTCAGCGGCACGTTCGGCGTTCGCGACGCCGAGCCGGCCCGCGAGGCCGCCGCGGCCGTCGGGTTCGACCACGCGACGGTCGACCTGGACCCCGACGTGGCTCACGAGGCCGTCGAGCGGATGCACGACGACGGCTACCCGCGAAACGGCATCCAGCGGGTCCACGAACACGCGGTCGAAACCGTGGCGGCCGGCGAGTGGGTCGCCGACGTGGCCGCTGTCGAGACCCTCGACGCCGTCGCCGACGGGACGCGACGAGACGACCGCGTGCCGACGGTGGACCGGCCGCTCGCCCAGAGCGTCGAGGATCGATTCGGCGTGGACTACCTCGCGCCCCTCGCCGGGATCGGTCGCGGCGCCATCGACGCGATGGCCGCCGATAGGCTCGTCGTCGAGCGTGGCCCCAGCGCCGAGATCCCGAAGGCCGACTACGAGGTGGAACTGCGGGCGCTCCTGCGGGCGGAGCACGGCGACGGGGCCGTCGACGATGTCTTTCCCGATCACACGCAGTCTCGGGTCCGGGGCCTGCGGTAGCTGCCACTGGCTAGTCGCGGCCCACCGGCGAGGGCCCGTTCTCGACGCCGGATACGGCGCTGACCGGCCCACCCGTGACGCCGGTGAACGGACAGCTTCAAGCGCGCCCTGCCTGTAGGCGCGGACATGTACGACTCCGTCAAGGGCTTTCGCGACTTCTACCCCGAGGAGATGCAGGCCCGTCGGTGGGCTATGGACACGCTGGAGGGCGTCGCGCGGCGCTACGGCTTCCGAGAGATCGGCACCCCGGCGCTGGAACCGACCGAGATGTACGTCGACAAGAGCGGCGAGGAGATCGTCGAGGAGCTGTACAGCTTCGAGGACAAGGGGGGCCGCGAGGTCGCTCTGACGCCGGAGCTGACGCCGACCGTCGCGCGGATGGTCGTCGCCAAGCAACAGGAGCTCTCGAAGCCGATCAAGTGGGTGTCGACGCGGCCGTTCTGGCGCTACGAAGAGCCCCAGCAGGGCCGGTTCCGGGAGTTCTACCAGACCAACGTCGACATCTTCGGGTCGTCGGAGCCGACGGCTGACGCCGAGATCCTGGCCGTCGCCGTCGATATGCTCTCCGAACTGGGGCTGTCCGACGACGACTTCGAGATCCGCGTCTCGCACCGCGACATCCTCGCGGGGCTGCTCGAATCGTTCGAGGCCGACGTGGACGTGCCCGCGGCCATCCGCGCCGTCGACAAACGCGCGAAGATCGACCGCGAGGCGTACCACGACGCCCTCGTCGAGGCCGGCCTCAACTACGGCCAGGCCGACAAATTCGACGAGATGCTCCAGGTCGACGCGGACGGTCTGGACGCCCTCGGCGACATCACCGGCTCTGACGACGTCCGGGCGGCGACCGAGAACCTCCGCGCGGTGCTCGACGCCGCCGCGGACTTCGGCGTCCGCGACCAGCTCACGCTGTCGCTGACGACCGCCCGCGGGCTGGATTACTACACCGGCGTCGTCTTCGAGTGCTTCGACTCCACGGGCGAGGTCTCCCGGTCGGTGTTCGGCGGCGGTCGCTACGACGACCTCATCGAGGGCTTCGGCGGTCAGCCCACGCCCGCCGTCGGGTTCGCGCCCGGCCACGCCACGCTCCAGTTGCTCTGTCAGCGCGCCGGCGTCTGGCCCGAGGAGGAGCTGTCGACGGACTACTACGTCCTGCAGGTCGGCGACACGCGGCCGACGGCGGCCCGCATCGCCCGCGAACTGCGCGAGCGGGGCCACGTCGTCGAGTCCGACGTGGCCGATCGCTCGTTCGGCGCGCAGATGGGCTACGCCGACAGCGTCAACGCCGAGACGGTCGTCATCGTCGGCGAGCAGGACCTCGAGAACGACGAGGTGACGCTCAAGGAGATGGACGACGGCGAGCAGGTGAGCGTGCCGCTGTCCGAGTTCCCCGGCGACCGCGACCGGCCGACGTTCGACGACTTCGCGGAGTAGGTCGCACGCACCAGACCGTTCGGCCCGACAGTAGTTTTTTGCGCCCGCCACGATGTCTCTCGGACATGGCCCTCCCGACCATTGCCCTCCCGCGCTGGAAGCTCGCGGCGGTCATCGGCGTCCTGTCGCTCGGCCTCGCCATGCTCGCCAGCGTGGCCGGGCTCGGCTCGACGCTCGCGCCGGTGGCCATCATCACCGGCTGGTTCGTCCTGGTTCCACTCGTCGCCCTCCTCGGTTCGGACCTTCCGCTGATCGAATCTCCGGAACAAGATGGCGACGAACGGACCGAAGCAGACGAAACGACAGTGAATTCGACGAGCCCGGTCGAGCACCTCCGGGAGCGGTACGCCCGCGGCGAACTGTCCGACGAGGAGTTCGAACGGCGACTCGACCGACTGCTCGAGACCGAGGGGCTCTCCGCTGCCGACCACGCGGACGCCGCGGACCCCGCGGCCGACGCTGACGACGCCTTCGAACTCGAACGGGAGTGACTACAGTGCCAGTTCCATTTCGAGTTCGACACGGTCGCGGGTGACCGTCTCGAAGCCGACCGACTCGTACAGTTCGCGCGCGATCTTGTTCGAGCGCGAGACGGTGAGCCAGACCGATTCGAGTTCGCTGTCCCGCCCGTAACCGAGCAGGACGCGAATGAGCTGTGAGCCGATTCCGGCGCGCTGGTAGTCCGGGTGGACGAAGATAGCGAGCTCTGACGTGTCCTCGTAGGGGACGAGGACGGCGTGGCCGACGGCGCGGTCGTCGTGCCAGGCGACGACGTTCAGTCCGTTGTCGAGGAGGTTCCCGAGCCAGGTTCGGATCTCGGGCTTCGTGCGCGGCGGCACGCCCTGGGACCGGGACTCCGACCCGAACGCAGCGTACATCTCGACGAGCGGTTCGTCGTCGCCGTCGTCGTACGCCTCTACGGTCACGGTCCGCCCCGCTTCGTCGGTAAATGTCTTCGGTGGGCGCGGAAGCTCTGTTTCCGCTCCGGTCTCGGCGGCGTCGGTCATAGGGGCCCTATGCACTCACGCCGCCTAAGGTCACCTATCCTTCCCAACATGTGGGATTCCGGGCGAGCCAAGTGTCTCGCCGGCCAAACGCCGGTATGCGCGCCTATCGGGTGGCCTACGACGGCCGAGCGTATCACGGCTTCCAGCGCCAGCCCGACGTGGACACCGTCGAGGGGCGACTGCTCTCGGCGCTCGCTCGACTCGGCGTCTGCGAGCGCGGCGAAGTCCCGCCGGGGTACGCCGCGGCCGGCCGCACCGACGCCGGCGTCTCCGCCCGGGCGCAGACGGTGGCGTTCGACGCCCCCGCGTGGCTCTCGCCGACCGCGTTCAACGGTGAACTCCCCGACGACGTTCGCGCGTGGGCCAGCGCCGACGTGCCCGACGACTTCCACGCGACCCACGACGCGACCGAGCGGGCCTACACCTACTACCTCTACGCGCCGCGGGGCGAGCGCGGGGACGGAGCGGACGGCGACGGCGGACGCGCGGCGCGATTCGACGACGGCCGCTGGGCCGACGCCGTCGACGCCCTCGCCGGCGAGCACGACTTCCACAATCTCACGACCGACGACGACGGCACCGTCAGAGCGGTCGACATCGAGTGGACGCGCGAGGGCGACGTGCTGGTCGTCCGATTCGCGGCGGGCGGCTTCTGTCGCCAACTGGTCCGGCGGCTCGTCGGCCTCGCCGCCGCGGTCGGACGGGGGACGGCGTCACGTTCGCGAATCGACCGGGTACTCTCGCCCGACCCGGTCAGCGGCCCGGACGGCGTCGCGCCCGCGCCGCCGGAACCGCTTGTGCTGACCGACGTGACCTACCCGGACGTTCGATTCACTGTGGACGAGGACGCCGCTGCGTCGGCACGAGCGGCCTTCGAGGCGCGGCGCGGACGGGCGCTCGCCATCGCTCGCGTCGCGGGCCATCTCAGCGACGGACTGTAGCGGGGGCTCGGAACCGGGCCGCCGAATCGATGGCGAGCCACAGCGGTTTTGCGCCCCGCCGTCACAGACTCGCCCATGCGAGCCGTTCAGGTCGCGGAACACGGCGATAGCTCGGTCCTCTCGGTCGCGGAGCGGTCGCGGCCAGACCCGGATCCGGGGCAGGTCCGAATCGACGTGGCCGCGGCCGGCGTCAACTTCGCCGACATCGCGAAGCGCCGCGGGACGTACCCCGGCGGCCCGGACACGCCTTACACGCCCGGCATCGAGGTCGCGGGGCGCGTCGACGCGGTGGGCGACGCGGTCGAGACGTTCGCACTCGGCGACCGCGTCATGGCCTACGTCCCTCGGGGCGGCTACGCCGAGGCCGTCACCGCCGACGCAGCTCGCGTTCGGGCGGTCCCCGACGCGCTCTCGCTCCGGGAGGCTGCGGGCGTCCCCATCCAGTGGCTCACCGCGCACAACGCGCTCTTCGAGTGGGGCGACCTCGCCGCCGGCGAGACCGTGCTCGTGCTCGCGGCGGCCGGCGGCGTCGGGTCCGCCGCGGTGCAGTTGGCGGCGGCGCGAGCGGACGCGACCGTCCTCGGGGCCGCGAGCACCGCCGAGAAGCGCTCGTTCGTCGCCGGCCTCGGCGCGGACGGGACGATCGACTACGCCGACCGGGACATCGCCGACGCCGTCGAGGAAGCGACCGACGGCGCGGGGGTCGACCTCGTGCTGGACGGCGTCGGCGGCGACGCCTTCGCGGAGAGCCTCGACGCGATCGCGCCCGGCGGCCGAATCGTCGCCTACGGGCTCGCCAGCGGCGACGTGCCGCGCGTCTCCACGCCGCGGCTCATCTTCGGGAACCACGCCGTCCACGGGTACCACCTCGGCGAGGCCGCCGACCGCGACCCGGACCGGGTGTTCGGCGCGTTCGACCCGGTCCTGTCGGCGCTGTCGTCGGGCGAAGTCGCCGTGCAGGTCGACCGCGCGTTCGATCTGGCGGAGGCCGCGACGGCCCACGAGCACGTCGAGAACCGGAAAACGAGGGGGAAGGTCCTGCTGGAACCGTAGGAGTCGCGCACCAACGCCGTCCGTCAACCCTCCGAAAGAAATAGGTTGACGACGCGACACCGCTCGGGCATGACCGTCGCCGTCGTGGGCGCGTCGATGACCGAGTTCGGTGTTCGCGAGCCGCGGCTTCGGGAACTGCTCGCGGACGCGGGCGAGGCGTGTCTCGACGACGCCGGCGTCGACCCGCGGGCCGTCGACCACCTCTACCTCGCCGAGTCCGGCGGGGCCTACGAGTCGAAGGGCGGCCTCGTGAACGCGCTGAAATCCGACCTCGGTCTCGGGAGCGCCTACGCCACCGGCATCGAGCAGACCTCGGCTGCCGGCGGGGCCGGCATCGCCGCGGCGTGGCGCTCCGTCGCGTCGGGCGAGAGCGACCTGTCGCTGCTCGTCGGTGGGGAAAAGATGACGCACCTCTCGACGCCGGTCGCCTCGGACGTGGTGTCGGCGATCACCCACCCAGCCGAGTACCGTCACGGCGTCACCATCCCCTCCTTTGCGGGCCTGACCGCGCGGCGCTACCTGGAGCGTTTCGACGCGCCCCGCGAGTCGCTGGCCCGCGTCGCCGTCAAGAACCACCAGAACGGCGTCGACAACCCCAACGCGCACTTTCAGACGGAAATCACGATGGAGACTGCGCTTGAGTCAGCGGTCGTCGCCGACCCGCTCCGACTGTACGACTTCTGTCCCATCTCCGACGGCAGCGCCGCGTTGCTGTTCACCACCGAGGAGCGCGCCCGCGACCTGACCGACGACTACGTCCGGGTCGCCGGCGTCGCGGGCGCGACCGGGCGGCAGGTCGTCCACGAGCGCTCCGACCTGACTGCGATGGACGCCGTCTCCACGGCGGGCCAGCGGGCCTACGAAATGGCCGGCCTCGGCCCGGCGGACCTCGACGTGGTGGAACTCCACGACATGTTCACAATTTTAGAGTTCCTGCAACTGGAGGCGCTCGGACTCGCCGAGCGGGGTCGGGCGTGGCGACTCGCCGAGGACGGGACCGTCGCCCGCGACGGCGCGCTCCCGGTCAACACCTCCGGCGGCCTCAAGTCGAAGGGCCACCCCATCGGCGCGAGCGGCGTGGCCCAGGCCGTCGAACTGTACGAGCAACTGACCGACGCCGCCGGCCCGCGGCAGGTCGACGCCGACGCGGGGCTGGCCTGCAACGTCGGGGGGTTCGGGAACGCCGCCGTCGCGACCGTGCTGGAACGTCGGTGAAACGAAGGCTTACTTCGCCGCCGGTCCAAGAGCGGGCCATGAGTTCGGTACCCGCACGGAGCGACATCGACGAGGCGTACAAGTGGGACCTCGACTCCCTCTACGCCAGCGACGAGGACTGGGAAGCCGCCTACGCGCGGGCGGAGGAACTGACAGCGGACCTGGCGGCCTACGAGGGGCGGGCCACGGAGGACGCCGAGACCCTGCTAGAGACGCTAGAGACCTACGAGGAGCTGATGCGGACGGTCTCGAACGTCGCGGCCTACGCCCGGATGCGCCGGGACGAGGACACGACCGACGACACCTACCAGGCGCTGACCGCGCGCTCGCAGTCGCTGTCCTCGGAGGCCAGTTCGGCGGCCTCGTTCCTCGAACCCGAACTGCAGGACCTGGAGTACGACGACATCGAGGCGATGATCGAGGCAGAGCCGGCGCTGGAACCCTACGAGCACTACTTCGACGACGTGCTCCGGATGAAGCCCCACACTCGCTCGGCCGAGGTCGAGACCCTGCTCGCGGAACTGGGCGAGGTCACCGGCGCGCCGGGCGAGGTGTACAACATGCTCGCCAACGCGGACATGGAGTTCCCGAGCGTCGAGGACCCCGACGGCGACCAGCAGCCCGTCACGCTCAACAACTTCACGACGCTCCAGAAGCACCCGGACCGGGACTTCCGCCAGCGGGTGTACGAGTCGTTCTACGACGAGTGGGAGACGGTCCGCAACGCCGTCGGCACGGCCTACAAGAACGCGGTCAAGACCGACGTGAAGCTGGCCAACGCGCGCGACTACGACACCGCCCGCGAGGCCGCACTCGACGGGCCGAACGTGCCGACAGAGGTGTACGACACCCTCGTCGACACCGTCCACGACAACCTCGATACGCTCCACCGCCACGCCGAACTCAAGCGCGAGGCCATCGGGGCCGACGAACTGCGGATGTGGGACCTCTACGTCCCGCTCGTCCAGGAGGAGTCGCCCGAAATCGAGTACGAGCAGGCCTGCGAGTACGTCACCGAGGCCGTCGCGCCGCTTGGCGAGGACTACCAGTCCCGGCTGGCCGAGGGGCTCGACTCCCGGTGGGTCGACGTCTACGAGACGAAGCACAAGCAGTCTGGCGCGTACTCCGGCGGGACCTACGACTCCCAGCCGTTCATCCTCATGAACTACCAGGACGACGTGGAGTCGATGTACACGCTGGCCCACGAACTCGGCCACTCGATGCACTCCGAGTACACCAGCGAGGAACAGCCGTTCGTCTACTCCGGCTACGAGATCTTCGTCGCCGAGGTCGCCTCGACGGTCAACGAGACGCTGCTGACCCACCACCTGCTCGACACCGTCGAGGACGAGCGACTGCGCCGGCACATCCTCAACGAGTACCTCGAGCGGTTCCGCTCGACGCTGTACCGCCAGACCATGTTCGCCGAGTTCGAACAGCGGACCCACGAGATGTCCGAGGCCGGCGAGCCGCTGACGCCCGACCGCCTTGACGACCTCTACGCCGACCTGAAGGGCGACTACTACGAGCCCGCGGTGCTCGACGACCGCATCGCCCGCGAGTGGATGCGCATCCCGCACTTCTACCGCGCGTTCTACGTCTACCAGTACGCGACCGGCATCTCGGCGGCCGTCGCGCTGGTCGACGGTATCCTGGAGGAAGGCGAGCCCGCCGCAGAGCGCTACGTGGACTTCCTCCGTAGCGGCTCCCGTCAGTACCCGCTCGAACTGCTGCGCGACGCCGGCGTCGACATGGCCAGCCCGGAACCGGTCGACGCCGCGCTGTCGACGTACGGCGACTACCTCGAAGAGTTCGCGAGCCTGCTGTAATCCGCGGTCGGGGATCGTCGGGGTCCCGTCTGTACCCGGCCGGCCTCTGTTTGCCACTGTTTCTCATCCCCGTGACCCGAAGGCACTTTGTGTCTCAACTGTTTAGTACCGCTATCCAAATGTCGCGCAGTCCCTCGCTTCCGGAACGACCACGGTTGGAACTCGATCCCGATATGACGCCTGACGAGCGTCTGGAGGCGCTCCGGGAACACTTCACGGAGATCGTCCAGGTCAACGAACAGCTCACCGAACAACTCGACGCCGCCCGGGACCGCCAGTCTGACCTCACCGACGAGGTCGACCAGCTCGAACGGGAGAACGAGACGCTCAAGACGTCCTCGCTGTACATCGCGACGGCGGAGGAACTGACGGACGACGGCGTCGTCGTCAAGCAACACGGCAACAACCAGGAGGTCCTGACCGAGGTGTCGCCGTCGATCCGCGACGACCTCGAAGCCGGCGACCGGGTCGCCATCAACGACTCCTTCGGCGTCAAGCAGATCCTCGACCCCGAGACGGACGCCCGCGCCCAGGCGATGCAGGTCGACGGCTCGCCCGACGTGAGCTACGACGACATCGGCGGGCTCGAAGAGCAGATCCTCGAAGTCCGCGAGGCCGTCGAGGAACCGCTCATCAACGCCGATCAGTTCCGAGAGATCGGGATCGAACCGCCGAGCGGCGTCCTGTTGCACGGCCCGCCCGGGACGGGCAAGACGATGCTGGCGAAGGCCGTCGCCAACGAGACCGACGCGACGTTCATCAAGATGGCCGGCTCCGAACTGGTCCGGAAGTTCATCGGCGAGGGCGCGCGACTCGTCCGGGACCTGTTCGAACTGGCCACCGAGCGCGAACCGGCCATCATCTTCATCGACGAGATCGACGCCATCGCGGCCAAGCGAACCGAGTCGAAGACCTCCGGCGACGCCGAGGTCCAGCGGACGATGATGCAGCTGCTCTCGGAGATGGACGGCTTCGACGAGCGCGGCGAGATCCGCATCATCGCGGCGACCAACCGCTTCGACATGCTCGACCGCGCCATCCTCCGCCCCGGTCGCTTCGACCGCCTCATCGAAGTGCCGAACCCGAACGTGACGGGCCGCGAGCGCATCCTCGAAATCCACACCGAGGACATGAACCTGGCCGACGACGTGGACCTCGGTGCGTTCGCCACCGAGACCGACGGCCTCTCCGGCGCGGAACTGGCCTCGCTCGCGACCGAGGCCGGGATGTTCGCTATCCGGGACAGTCGGACGACGGTCCAGCAGGCCGACTTCCACGATGCACTGGAGAAGATCGACGGCGACGACGACGCGAGCAGCGTCCCCGTCGCCTTCGCCTGAGTCTCGTTTTCGCCGTCGCTCGGGAACGTCATTCTCCGGCGCTCCCGCGCGAGACGACGTAGCTCCGTCCGCGGAAGCTGAAGCGCCGTTCGCCGTCGTCCGCGCCGAGCACCTCTGACACGCCGTACTCGTCGGTGCGGACCACGACCCGGTCGACGCCGTTCGAGAAGAACGGCAGGGCGGCGCGGAGGCCGTGCCCGTGTGGTCCGAACCGTCCAGACCCCATCAGCTGCTCGGCGACGAGTCGCTCGCCACCGCCGTCGGCCTCGCGGACCGTGAACGACGCGTCCGGCGGGCGCTCGCCGTCGCCGAACCGTTCTGTCGTGACGGTGACCGTCGAGCCGTCGCGCTCGCTGGTGACCGATTCGGGGGGACGGACCGTCACCTGCTCGCCGACGAGTTCGACGAGCGCGGCGCTCTCTCGGGTCTGATGGCCGTAGCCGGCGACGACGGCGTACTCGCCGCCGCCGAGGTATCCGCGGGTGAGGCCGCCGCGCAGCCCGTCGTCGCACGCAACGGGGTCTCCGTTGAACGCCCGGAGCGACCACTCCTCGCGGCCGCCGGCCGGGAGCAGCCCACACTCCGCCGTGTGTACCCGGGGTGCGACGTGGAACCACTGGCCGTCTACGAGCTTGTAGAGGTCCCAGTGACCACACTGGAGCCCCTCGCGGCTGTGGTTGACCATCTCGAAGTCGACGCGCCCGTCGAGGGCGAGCCGTTCGGTCGAGGGGCGGACGAACGCGGCCGTCTCGGCGTCGGCCTCGTGATACCACTGGACCCGGCCGTCGCCGGGGAGAGCGGGAGGCGAGCGGCCGGCGAAGCGGGACTCGGCTTCCGGACCGGGGCTGGTCGTGTCCCAGACCGACAGCGTCGCGTCCTCGCCGAACTCGTACGTCCCGGTCGGCCGCCCGGGCATGCCCGACTCCCCGACGACGGCGTACTCCAGGCGGACCCACTCGCCCGGGGCCAGCCGGCGGGTCTCGGGCATCCACGGCCCCACGTCGGCGACGCGCCAGTACCCGGACTCGTCGCGGACGACTTCGGGGACCGTCGCGGCGAGGGCGTTACCGTCGGTCGGCGCGAGGTGGAGGCTGGCCTCGTGGTCGTAGCCGTCGGGCTGGCTGCCGTGGACGCGGCCGACGGCGGGAAGCCGGTCGACGCGGAACGTGTTCTCGAAGTCGTTGCCGTTCAGGAGCCAGCCCCTGAGCCGCGCGGGGTGGTCGGCCGTCGCGGTCCGGTCGAACCACAGCGCTACCCGCCCGCCGTCGCTCGCTTCGATGTACGGCGAGAGGGCGTACGTCCGCGGTCCGGTCTCTAAGTCGACTACGAGTCGGGGGTCGTCCGGCCGCGGCGGCTCGTCGGGTCGTCGGCCCGTCTCGGTTCCGGTGAGGGGCTGTGAATGGGTCGGCGTGTCGGTTTCGGTGGCCGGCGTCGCGTCGTCAGCGCCGTCGCCGCCGAACGAACAGCCGGCGAGGCCGGCCGCACCGGTCGAAAGCGCGGCGAGGAGGGCTCGTCGTCGCATGGTCGAGAGCGCGCCCGCCGACAGTAAACGCCTTCTGGAGGGTCAGTCGCGGTTTGAGCGACCGATTCGCGTCGCGCCGTCGCGCGATTTAAGCCGTCCCGCCCGGTAGCGACTCGCGTGCACGGGACGGGACAGACGCGACGGGCCTTTCTCGCGACGCTCGGCGCGACGACGGTGGGGACGCTCGCGGGCTGTCTGGCCGAGTTCGACCCGCTGGCGTCGACGGCGCTGGACGAACACGCCGCCACGCAGTTCCGACAGGGACTCCTGAACCAGGGGTACCGGGACGTGTCGCTCCCCGAGTCGGTCGAGCAGGCGTGGGAACTGCCGGCGAACCGCGGCGACCACACCGCGGCGAAGGGCAGCCCGGTGCTGGCTCCGACGGGCGACCTGGTCCTGGCCGACGACACCGGCCGGGTGCGGGCGATTTCGACCGACGGCGAGGTCAGGTGGGAAACGACGATCACGCAGGCGACCCGCGGGAGCCACGGGACGCCCGCCATCGCCAACGACACGGTCTACGTCGGGGCCTACGACGGGGCCCTGTCGGCGCTGGATCTGGAGACCGGCCGGCGGCGCTGGCGAACGGACCTGGGCGACGCCATCGGCGCGAGCCCGACGTACTACAACGGGTCGCTGTACGTCGCCGTCGAACACGCCGCGCCGAGCGGGAGCGTCGCCGCGGTGAACGCAGCGACCGGCGACGTGCAGTGGCGCGATAGCTGGCCGACGAACCACCCACACTCGACGGTGGCGCTGGACCGCGAGCACGGCCGCCTCCTGTTCGGGTCGAACGACGGGTACTGCTATGCCTGGTCGTTCCCGGACCTGGAGCGCGCCTGGCGCTACGACACCGGCGGCGACGTGAAAGCGCCCGTCGCCGTCGCCGACGGGCTCGCCGTCGCCCCCTCGTGGGCCGAGACGATCACCGCCATCGACGTGACCGACGGCTCCGAGGCGTGGACCTTCTCGACGGACGCCGACGCGATGTGCGCGCCGGCGGTCCACGACGGCACGGTCTACGTCGGGAGCCACGACGACCGCGTGTACGCCATCGACCTCGCCACCGGCGAGGAGCGCTGGCGCTTCGAGACCGGCGGCTGGATCATCGGGAGCGTCGTCGCGACGCGAGACCACGTCCTCGTCGGCTCATACGACACGCGACTGTACGCGCTCGACCGCGACAGCGGCGAGCCGGTCTGGACCACGGCGAATCGCGGCCACGTCACCAGCGCCCCGCTGGTCACCGACGACGCGATCTACTACGCCGAGCGGGCCGTCGACGGCGAAGCCGACGACCCCGGGATGTGCTACAAGCTCGTTCAGACGTAGCGAAGCGAAACCCCTTACCTCTCGGACCGTCGAGTGTCGCCCATGAGCACCATTCGGGTCGTCTGGGGGACCGCCACCGGCCCGACCGCGCTGTCGTCGTACGACGCCGCGCTCGCCGAGGCGGGGGTCCACAACTACAACCTCGTCACCCTCTCGTCGGTCATCCCTGCCGGCCCGGACATCGAAGTCGTCGGACGCGCGCCCGACCTGGGGCCGCCCGGCGAAGCCCTCGAAGTCGTCCAGTCGTCGGCCACTGCCGAACCCGGTGAGCGAGCGGCCGCCGGCGTCGGGTGGGCCCGGAGCGCCGACGGGCCGGGCATCTTCTACGAGGTCGACGGGACGAGTCCCGACGAGGTCCGGATGGAGATCCGTGAGGGCCTGGCCGCCGGCAGGGACCTCCGCGACTGGGAGTTCGTCGAGGAAGAGGTGTACGTCGAATCCGTCGCGCCGGAGCGTGAATACGCGAGCGCCGTCGTCCTCGCGACCTACGGCCAGAGTCACCCGGTCGTCTAGCGGGGCCGCGGTCACCCTCGCGGAGTCGTGTCAGCGAGGGAGAAGGCCGCCGGTTTTTTAAGGACCCCACGCCTAGCAACTGAGAACGTTCATGTACGGCAATACGTCGTTCGGTGGGGAGTCCGAAGCGGTGACGCTGACCGCGGAACAGCGCCAGGAACTCAGGCGTGACCTGGCGAGCGTCGCCGCACGGACCCGCGAACTGCTCCCGGGGGAGTTCGTCGTCGGGTCCGAGATCAGCAACGGCGCGACGGGGCCGCGTGCCACCATCGCGGTCCAGCCGCCGGTGGGATCGGTCGTCAGCGCGGATTACACGCCCGAGGATCCCGAAAGCGCTAGTATCTCCGCCGACGAGCGCGACGACCTCGCACAGGGCATCGCCGCCTCCGCCGCGCTTCAGGTGAAACAGGTGATGAACGACGACACCACGCCGACGGCCCAGTAACCGTCTCCACTCCGTTCTCCCGCTGCCGTTCGCTCGTTCCACTTTCGCCCGGCGAGCGACGCTATCCGGCGCCGTCCGGGACGGGCGGATCGTAAAACAGCGCGTAGCCGATCGAACCGGAGGCCGGGAGACTCCCGGCGCTCAGCGCGGTGACGAGGCTGACGGACGTGAGGACCGCGCCGACCGCCGCCCCGACCATCGACAGCGCGATGCTCGCGAGAACGAGATCGGCCGCGGAGAGCGAGCGCGGGTGGCCGGTCATTCCTGTCTGTGCGGAGACACGCCTGCTAATTAAATATTATTACTAGCGGTGGCGCGGGGTGCCGTCGGGTGGACTCATTCGGGGCGCAGGTCGTCGAGATACCCGTTGACAGCCAGCGGTGCGAGCACGCCGACGCCCAGCAACACGGCGAGCAACACCCTGTCGTCCAGCGGTGTCAGCGCGCCGAGCAGGAACGACAGGACCAGTGCGGCGACCACGCAGGCGGCGATGACGCGGTTCTCGCGGGAGACCATAGCGGCGGTTCGAACGCCGGCGGAAAATGTGTGACGGCTCGCCTTACTTGCCCCAGAACGGGTCGCGATTCCGGTGTTTCTCGACGTACATCGACAGGGCCTCACGCTCGTCGACGGAGATGTCCTCTCTGAGCTCCTGTTCGAGGATCTTCGCGTGTTTCTCGGGGATCTCGACCCAGAGGTCGTCGCCCTCCTCGATCTGGCGGCCGACGGTCGGCCCCTCGATGGAGACGGCCATGCGCTCGCCGGCGCGCGCGGAGTCGACGTCCTCGCCCTCGTCCTGGATGGTCTTGAGGTGGCCGACGCGGGTCGGTTCGCCGTCGTCCCACCGGACGACGTTGACGTTCCGGCGGAGTTCGCCGGAGAGGATCTCGACGCCGACGACGGCGGGGTCGGACTGTCGGAAGGTGTGGTCCTGCAGGATGCGGAACTTCGCGGGCCGCGTGATGTTGTCGAGGATCTGCTCCTGCTGGGCCTCCTCGATGGCGGTGACGTGCTCGTCGTAGGCGTCGACGAGCTGGTAGATGACCTCGTCCTCGAACAGTTCGACGTCCTCCTGGTCGGCCAGGTCGCGGGCGTCGTCGAGCACGTCGACGCTGAACGCGAGAATCGCCCGGTGGGTAGACTCGTTGGCCGTGTCGGCGACGCGCACGTCACGCGGGGCGACGGCCCCGACCTCGGCGCGCATGACCGGAATCTCCTCTTCGGCGAGGGTACTGGAGAGGGCTTCGAGCGAGCCGAGCGTGTCGGCCTTGATGACGACGCCCTCCTCCTGTGTCCGCACCTCGATCTCGGCGAGTTCTTCCTCGACCTCTGCGATGACTTCGCTTCGCTCGCGGTTCCTGATGACGCGGATCGGCGCGCCCGCCATCGCATCGTCGAGGTCCGGCGCGGCGATCTTGACGCCGTCGGCGGCGACGACCTCGTCGACCTGCTCGAACTCCTGTTCGGTTCGGATCTCCTCCAGCGGGCGCGGCCGGAGCAGCGCGCGCACCTCGGTGACGATGGGCCCCTGAAGGCCCCCGACGACGATTGTGTCGTCGCTGCGGATGGTCCCGTCGTAGATGATGGCGTCGAGCGTCGTCCCGAAGCCCTGCGTGTCCTTCACTTCGAGGACGGTCCCGACGCCGGGGCCGGCGGTGTCGATCGCCATCTCCTCCTTCATGTAGCGCTGGGACAGCCCCATCATGACGGTCAGCAGGTCCGGGATTCCCTCGCTGGTCTCGGCGGAGACGGGCACGACGCCGATGTTGCCCTGGAAGTTCTGGACCCGCCAGTACATGTCCGCGGAGAAGCCGTTGTCGGAGAGTTCACCGATGATCTCGTAGAGCTTCTCGTTCAGGTCGGACTGGACGCGGTCGGACTGGTTCTCCATCGTCTGCTGGACCGGCGCGCCCTCGGTGGGGTTCCAGCCGGGGACGGTGTCGATCTTGTTGGCGGCGACGATGAACGGCGTCTGGGTCCGCTTGAGGATGTCGATGGCCTCCAGCGTCTGGGGCTGGAAGCCGTCGTTCACGTCGACGACCAGGATTGCGATGTCAGCGAGCGCGCCGCCGCGCGAGCGGAGCGTCGAGAACGAGTGGTGGCCCGGCGTGTCGATGAACAGCAGGCCGGGCAGGTCGAAGTCCGTCGGGTCGACCAGTTCGCCCGCGATTTCGGAGATCACGTCCAGCGGGACGGCGGTCGCGCCGATGTGCTGGGTGATCGCGCCCGACTCGCCGGCGGTCACGGCCGAGCCGCGGATCTGATCGAGCAGGCTGGTCTTCCCGTGATCGACGTGGCCGAGAACGGCGACGATCGGTGTCCGAAGGGTGTCGGTGGGTGGGGTGGCATCCGTGTCAGACATAGATGGCTCCAGAAGTTGTCAGAACGGAGTCGGCCATCGCAGTTAAGTTCGTCGTAATGGCGACGCGGGCCTCGAAAGCACGGTGCGACGGTCTCGGTGAACGCGGGTCGCCGTCACTCGGTGACGGTGAACGAGCCCGTCATCCCGGCCTTCTGGTGCGGGACGCAGTGGTACTCGTACTCGCCGGCGACCTCGAACGTCTCGATGTACTCGTGGCCGCCGGGATACGTGTCGTCGCCGGGCGTCCCGGCCCAGTCGCTGCCGTCCGGCGTCGCGGTCGGTTTGACGTTGTGCCCTCCGCTTTTCCACACCCAGCGCACGGTGCTTCCGACGGGAACCTCGAACGTCTCCGGGTCGAAGCGGAAGTCGCCCGGGCCGACGGCGACCTCCTGGGCGGCGTCGACCGGCGTCGATGTGGGAGTCGGTGTTGCTGTCTCTGTCGGCGTGTCTGTGGCTGTGGCCGTCTCCGTCGGCGTGTCCGTGGCCGTGGGCGGTTCCGTGTCGGCGTCGGTCGGCGACGCGGTGCCCGTCGGTGTCGCCCCGTCGCCGCCGTCGCCGGAACACCCCGCGGTCGATCCCACGACTGCCGCCCCGAGAACACCGAGTAGCTCTCGTCTGGTCCGCTCCATGTCCGGTCCTCGGCTGCCTGCGGTTTAGTACTGCCCCCGTGGCCACCCCCCGGATTCCGTCGGTCACGGACGCACTCGGGCGGTCACACCGTCAGACGTCCCCGTGGCGTTTATGTAACCGCGTTCGGAACAAGGGGGTATGGCTGCGATACTCGCAGAGAACCTCTCGGGGAAAGACGTGATGGGCACCGACGGCGCGGAGATCGGCAGTCTCTACAACATCACGATGGACTTCTCCTCGGGCGCGTTGCACAACCTCGTCATCGACCCCGCGGACTCGCTTCGCAACACAGACTTCGAGTACAGCGACCAGGGCCGCCTGCTCGTCCCCGTCGGGCGGGTCAAGGCCGTCAAAGACCACATGATCGTTCAGCGTTAGATGTACGTTCTGGATTCCTCGGCGTTTATCAACGAGTATCACACCGACGAGCAGATCGCGACGATTCCGCTCGTCCGCGAGGAACTCGAAGACGAGGCGGCCTACCGCTTCGACGCGCTCGAAGGCTCGGGGATGCACCTCCACATCCCCGAGGAGAACACCGTCGAGCGCATCGAGCGCGCCGCCCGCGAGACGGGCGATCTGGCGGAGCTCTCCGAGACCGACGTTCGCCTGATCGCGGCCGCCTTCGAACTCGACAGCCGACTGGTCACGGACGACTACGCCATGCAGAACGTCGCCGAGAAACTCGACGTGAGCGTCGAGGTCATCGCCCGCGACGGCATCACCGAACAGCGGGACTGGCGGTTCCAGTGTGCCGGCTGCGGTCGGGAGTTCGACGACAACCACGACCGCTGTCCGATCTGCGGGAGCCAGCTCTCGCGGAAGAACCCCGCCTAGGCCGTCTGGCCGTCTCTGGCTTCGAGACCGAGTTCGAGGAGTTGCTTGAGGACCTCCTCTTCGGTGATCCCGTACCGGCGGGCGAGCGTTTCGATGGCCCGCGTCTTGTCTTCGTCGCAGACGACTGTGAACCGCCGAGACATGCCCACCCGTACAACGACCGCTCGCATAAACACCCGTCAGACGGCAGTCAGACGACGCAGACGGACGGTTGCCGCTGTGTCTCGGCGGTCGTCGGCTCGGCCGCCGGTCTCCGGAACGAGGCGGCGACGAGCCGTCTCACGCCCCGAGGCCGCCCGTAATCTCCAGGTACAGCGTGAGGAATTGGATCGCGTTGAAGGCCCCGTGGATGAACACGGGGACGAGCAGATTTTCGGTCTTGAGATAGCTCGCTCCGAGCAGCGTCGAGAGCACGAAGACGAGCAACAGTGAGAGGAGCGTCTGCGTCGGCGTCCCGGTGCTGTACTGGCTGAAGTGGACGACGCCGAAGACGGCGCTGGTGAGGACGACGGCGCGGACCTCGCCGAAGCTGTCGTAGAGGTACTTCTGGATGAGGTTCCGGTAGAGGAACTCCTCGCTCGGCCCGATGGTGAGAAAGGACAGCGGCACCATCAGGAGCAGGAACGAGGGGTTCTGCCGGGCCAACTCTTCGACGCTGCTGGTCGCCGCTTCGAGGCCGAGGAGGCGCAGTGCCTGGCTAAACGCGATCAGTGCCACCAGGAGCACGACCACGCCGCCGACCGCGTAGCCCACGTCCCGAAGGGTTGGCACGGTCAGGTCGAGGTCGGCCCACGTCCGGCCGAGGCGCCAGGCGACCGCCGCTCCGAAGGCGATGAAGCCGACGCCGCTCCCGACAGTGATGACGAGGTACGCTGGGCCGGTGACCGTGCCGCCTTCGAGCGCGCCGGCGCTGACGAGGCCGGAAAGCATTGCCCCGAGGAGTGCGAACTGCGCGACGAGCGCGCCGACCACGTACCCGACGAGGCCGATCATCGTCGCGACGGAGAGTGCTCGGGCAACCGCGTACAGCCGGTCGGTCGGGACACCCGTCGCGAGCGCGCGACCGAGCGCGAGTGAAATCGCGCCGATGAGGACGGTCAGGTAGGGGGCGACGCCGATGGCTGTCTCGCCGCCGGCCTGGAACGTCGGCCCGAAGAACGCAACGAGGGTCGCCAGCACCGCGACGGCGCTCGCGGCCGCCGCGCCGAGCCCGCTCTGTCGCGACGTGACGGTCCCGTGACGGGCGAGCGAGAACGCCAGCGCCGCGAGCGCGAACCCGAGGCCCACGACGGCGCGGGCGCTTACCGGGCCAAGCGTCGTCGCCGGCGTCACCCAACTGACGAGGCCGCTCTCGGTCGCGGCGACGGCCACGAGGCCGAGGCCGGCGGCGAGCACCCCCCACTCCGCGGCAGTGTCGTCCATTGTCGGCAGTCGGGGTCGGCGTCCTAAATGGACTCCGTTTCGCCGACTCGAAGCCGCTCGCGGTCGTCGACGACGGCGGTCTCCTCGGTTTCCTCACCACGGACGAGCGCTCGCGTGGCGTTTTTCCCCCACTCGACGGCGGGCTGGGTGAACGTCTCCACGCCCGCGAGTTCGCCGACGAGGACGCAGGCCGCCTCCATCGCGTACAGCAGTTCACCGACGCTGTGGGCGTCGAGGCGGTCGATCTCGACTTCGAGCGCCGGGCGGTCGGCCGCGGGCAGGCTGGCGACTGTCGCCTCGTACTCCGCGTCGATGAGGTCGCCGAGGCCGGTCCCCGAGAGGTACGACAGGTCCTCGTGGTCCGGGTCGGGAATCGCCACGTCGGCGCGCTCGCGCGGCCTGACGAAGGTGACGACCTTGTCGCGCGGGCCGGCCCGGTACAGCTGGAGCTGGGAGTGCTGGTCGGTCGCGCCGAGCGCGCGGGCCGGGGTCTGGCCCCGGCCGTCCTTCCCGAGGCTCTCGGCCCAGAGCTGTGCGAACCACTCGCCGAAGGACTCCAGGCGCTCTGCGTAGGGCATGAAGGCGTTGATCGACGCGCCCCGCTCTTCGAGCGCGTAGCACATCGCGCCGTAGGCGTAGGCCGGCGAGTCATAGAGCGACGGCGCGAGGTCCTCGGCCGCGGCCCGCCCGCCGTCGAGCAGGCCCTCGATGTCAAGTCCGAGGACGGCCGGCGGGACGAGCCCCACCGCCGAGAGCGCGCTGAAGCGGCCGGGGACGCCCTCGGGAACCGGCAGCGTCGGCAGGTCGCGCTCGTCTGCGAGCGCCCGCAGCGGGCCGGACTCGCCCGTCGTGACGACGATGCGCTCGGTCCAGTCGACGCCCGCGTCCTCGTAGGCCGCCCGGACGACGAGGAAGTTCGCCAGGGTCTCCGCGGTGGTCCCGGAGCGCGAGACGACGTTGATGGCGGTGTCGGCGAGCGAGCGGCCAGCAAGCGTCCGCTCGACGTGTTCCGGGTCGACGTTGTCGAGGACGACGTGGCGGCCGGGGTCGTCGGCCAGCGCCTCCGTGATGGTCCGCGCGCCGAGCGCGGAGCCGCCGATCCCGACGGTGATGACCGACTCGGCGTCGGTCACCGGCTCGACGGCGTCCCGGATCGCGTCGGCGTCGGTCGTCTCCGGGAGATTCAGCGACGCGTAGCCGAACTCCCCGTCGGCTCGTCCCCGTTCGATTCGCTCGTGGGCATCGGCGACGCGCTCGTCCAGGTCGTCGAGCGCGTCCCGCTCGATGCCCGGGTCGGCGGCGCTCGCGAGTGCGGCCCCGATATCGACGTGCATACTCGGGCTGTCGAGGGGCGGGTACAAACAACTCCCGGACGGCGGCTGTTCGGCCGGCTCCCGGACAGCGGCTGTCCGGTCGATTTGGGTCGGCGGCGCGACAACGAGACGCTTAACGGCGCGGTGACCCTACGGCCCGCCATGACAGACGCGACGGCCGCCGACTCCGTCACCGGAGAGGACTCCGAGGCGGCGGGCGGTCAGGACGACGGCGCTGAGCCGTACCGCGGGCTCCCCGGCGCGTTCCTGTACGCGTTCCGGGCGACGGACTCGCTGCTGTGCAAGGCGTACGTGCCCGTCGCTCTGCTCCTGTCGGCGGTCATCGCCCTCGTCTTCACGTTCGGCCTGATCGTCCAGCTGGCCGCCACCGGGAGCGTCCGCGGCGGGACGTTCACCTTCTCGCGGACGTTCTTCCTGTTCGTCGGCCTGCTCGTCGTCGCACCGTTGCTCGCGCCGGTGCTTTCCGTGGCTCGCCGCCACCGCCGGACGGGGTCGTCGGTGGCCTACGATCGGGGCATCGCGTTCTCGGCGCTGCTGTTCGTCGGGTCGCTGTACCTCGCGCTGCTCGTCTCCGCACCGGCGGAGCTACGCGAGCCGACGGAGAGCGTCGTCGTCGGCTTCTTCTACTCGCTCACGCCGCTCGCGGGGCTGGTCCCGCCGCTGTTGGCCGTCGGGGTGATGTACCTCGTCCACCGCCTGCTGAAGTAGCGCCGCGTCGCACCGGCGGCGCAGGCTCGCTCCCGCGGTCGAAACGGGGAAAAACGCCCGTCGCCAAACCGGGGGTATGACAGCCATCGAGGGGACGTTCCTGGTCACGCACGCCGACGAGGACTCGGCGACGCTTCGGAACGTCGGCGACTCGCAGGTGCTCACGCTCTCGGACAACCCCGGCGTCGAGGCCGGCGAAGTGATCGAGGGGACGGTCGAACCGGAGCCGCCGATGGAGGTGACCTACACCGTCACCGAGGTCGAAGAACGTCGGACTATCCCGGTCGAGACGGTCGACCTCGCGCCGACGACGCAGGCCACCGACATCGCCGCCGAACAGCCGACTGGCGAACTGACCACGGTCGAGCGCGCCGGCGAGGGCGAGATCCACGTGCTGACCGTGCCCGAAGACGAGACCGAGTCGGCCGCGGCCGACGTTGTCGCAGACGAGGCGACCGTCTCGCGGGCGGCGCGCCTCGGCGTCGACCGCGTCGAGGTGCGCACCGAGCGCGGCGTCGTCAGCGTGCGCTACCTGCCCGACTGAAATCACTTCGAGACCGCGATCCGTCGACCGCTACTCCGTCGGCCCGGCGGCGCTCTGGACCTGCCAGCCGCCTGCGATTCCGCATGCTTCGCGCTCGCTGAAGGCGAACGCCGTGTCGTCGGTCACGCGGGAGCCGCCCTCGACGGACTCGACGCGGAGCGGGAAATCGAGCGTGTCGCCACAGCACCCGACGCCGACGAACTCCGTCCACACGTCGCCGACGGCGGCGCTGTCGTGGACCTTCCTGAGGTACGCGCGGAACGGCGACCCCTCGACTTTCTGGCGACCCCAGCCGCTGAGGTCCGCCGGGTAGGAGAGTTCGACCGTCGTGGCCTCGTCAGTCATGGTGTGCCGTACGTGCCCACACACCAAATTACTGCGGGAGACCGGGGCGCTCCCCGGGCGGATTGAGAAGGCTTATTCGGACCCGTCTCACACCGTTCGCTCATGTTCGAGTTCGAGGTCCCGGAAGTCGATTACACCCGGTATTCGAACCGCCAGTTGGTGGCGGTTCCGCTGGCGGTGCTGGTGCTCTCGCTCGCCGTCGTCGGCGGCTGGTGGGTCGTCACCGGCGCGCCCGTCGACCGGGGCATCGACTTCACCGGTGGGACGGAACTGACGATCGGGTCGAACTCCACGCTCACGAACGACGAGATCGCCGGGACCTTCGAGGAACCGGTGGTCTCCATCCAGGGCATCACCACCACCTCGGACTCCACCTACGAGAACCAGTACGTCGTCACGTTCGACAACTCGACCGACGTGTCCTCTGTCCGGTCGGCGGTCCAGTCGGCCGACGGGATAACCCTACTGGGGAGCGGGACCACGTCGCCGCTGTTCGGCGCGCAGAACCAGCGACTCGCCGTCATCGGCGTCGGCGTCGCGTTCGTGGGGATGAGCCTGCTCGCCTTCGCGTTCTTCCGCACGTTCGTGCCGAGCATCGCCATCGTCATCTCGGCGTTCTCGGACATCATGATCCCGCTCGCGATCATGAATCTGCTGGGAATCCAGCTCTCGCTCGGCATCGTCGCGGCCTTCCTCATGTTGATCGGGTACTCCGTCGACTCGGACATCCTGTTGAACAACCACGTCCTCCGGCGTTCCGGCGGGTTCTACGAGTCGACCTACCGCGCGATGCGGACCGGTGTGACCATGACGCTGACCTCGATCGCAGCGATGGCCGTGATGGCGATCTCTGCGACGTTCTTCGGGATCGGCCTGATGGCTGACATCGGGCTGATTCTGGTGCTCGGGCTGACAGCCGACCTCATGAACACGTACATGCTCAACGTGACGCTGCTTCGCTGGTACAAGTACGAGGGGGTGAACCGATGAGCGCCCTCCGTGAGAACTGGCGCATCGTCGCGCTGGTCGTCCTTCTCGTCGCCAGCGCCACGGCGCTGTTCGTCCCCGGGGTCCCGCCGGGGACGAGTGCCGACGGGGGAGGAGACGCCGGCGGTCCGGGAACTGAGAGCGCCAGCCAGCTGACGAACCTCAACTACGGCATCCAGCTCAGCGGCGGGACCCGTCTCCGCGCGCCCATCGTGGGCATCACCGCCGAGGGCGTCGACGTGCAGGCGACGGAGGCGACCCAGCTCGAACAGACGGTGGCCGACGAACTCGGCGTCGACACCATCGACGTTCGAGTTCGTCCCATCAGCAACGACCGCCAGACGGGAGCCGTCGAGGTCGTCATCGAGAACGTCACCCAGCAGGAACTGCGCGCCGCGCTCGAAGCCAACGGCTACCAGCCGGACACCGTCCGCGACGGCGTGACGCGGGAGACCCGCCAGGAGATGATCGCGACGATCGACGAGAAGCTTCGGACCTCGGCGCTCAGCGGCGCGTCGGTCCAGATCGTCAACGTCCCCGGCGGCGAGCACTTCGTCAGCATCACCGCCCCCGACCGGGACCGCGAGGACCTCGTCGAGATTCTGAACGAGCGCGGTGTGGTCAAGATATATGCCGTGTATCCGGGCGGGGAGAACGGCTCCTACGTCCGTGAGGAGGTGCTCCAGCGCTCTCAGATGGACGATATCTCGTCCGCGAACAGGGAGGGCGTCGGCTGGGCGGTGTACATCACCGTCAGGCAGGACGCGGCGGACGCGTTCGCCCAGCGGATGGTCGACGCCGGGTTCGGTGACGGCGCGTCCTGCGGGAACTACAACCACTCGGACATCCAGCAGACCACCGGCGACGGCTGTCTGGTCCACACGCTGAACGGCGAGGTCGTCACGGCCCGCGGGGTGACCCCCGGCCTCGGCGGGAGCTTCGCGAACGGCGAGTTCGCCAACGACCCGGTGTACGTGATGCAGACCAACGGCTCCGAGCAGGCCAACGAGATCGAACTGAACCTCGAGGCGGGCCAGCTGCCCGCCCCGCTCGACCTCTCTGAGGACTCCGGCGCGTCGCTCGACCCGGCGCTGGCTGAGCGCTTCAAGCAGAACTCCCTGCTGACGGGCCTCATCGCGGTCCTCATGGTCAGCCTCGTCGTCTACGTGCGGTACAAGCGGGTCGAGGTCGTCGTCCCGATGGTCGCCACCGCGCTCTCTGAGGTGTTCATCCTCCTCGGGTTCGTCGCGTTCGTCCAGTACCCGCTGAACCTCTCGCACCTGGCCGGCTTCATCGCCGTCATCGGGACGGGGGTGGACGACCTCATCATCATCGCCGACGAGATTCTCCAGCAGGGCGAGGTCGAGACGGGCCGCGTCTTCCAGAGCCGCTTCCGCAAGGCGTTCTGGGTCATCGGCGCGGCGGCGGCGACGACCATCATGGCGATGAGTCCGCTGATGGTCCTCCCGCTGGGTGACCTCTCCGGGTTCGCCATCATCACCATCGTCGGCGTCCTCGTCGGCGTGCTGGTGACGCGCCCGGCCTACGGCGACATCCTGCGGAACCTCGTGCTGGACGAGGACTGAGCCGCAGTCGCGTTTTTGCGTTCTCTGTCGGGGGAGTCGGCCGTGTCCCCCATCCTTGGTACGCCATCACAAATTACAACCGAATGACTTATTGTCGTCCGTGCCCTATGTTCACATCCCGTTAGATGCGGGGAGCGATCGGACGACGCGCTTCAGACTGTCCGTTCGGGACGGAACGGAACGCGTTGGGGGCAACAACCAAGCGACCGATAACACGGTTCCGAGGTTAACGCTCTGAAGGAGAACCGCACCAGTCCATCGCCGGTCCGGCCGGCAGGATCGGTGTCAAGGCCAAGTACCGGACGCCGCGCGAGGGGCGTTCGAGAACCCAGTACGCCGCCAAACGCTGGTGAAAGCCCAGCTAAAGCCCGTCAGGGCAAGGTCGGTGAGAGCCCGACTACAGGTGGCACGAAGTGCTGGCACGGCCGTACGGACTGCGGAAAACATCTCCCGTCCGACTCCAAGCCGCGTCTGCGGGAATTTTCGGTATTCAGAACTCGCCCAGCGTCGCCTGTTCCGCCGCCGCGAGCACGTCGTCACACGTCGACCACGACCGGCGGGCACAGGCCGGCAGGTCGCCGTGGCGCTCGACGTACTCGGCCAGGAACGTCCGCGTCGTCGGGTCGCTCGGGTAGCCGGATCCGACCGCGCCGTACTCCGCCGCCAGCGCGTCGACATGTGCGTCGCGGGCGACTTTCGCGACGATCGAGGCCGCGCCCACTAGCGGGTCCGTCTCGTCGGCCCCGTGGGCCGCCGTCACGCGCACGTCGGCGTCGACACCGGCGGCGACGCGGCGGCCGAACCGCTCGGCGTCCGTGTCGCCCGCGTCGACGGTGCCTTCGAGGCCGTCTCGAGCCACCTGTGCCAGCGCCTCGGTCTGCGCCGCGACGGTGAGCGCGTTCATGTCCGTCTCCTCGTCGTCGATGCGCTCGACGGGGATCTCGGCGACGCCGACCGTCGCGCACTCTCGAATCTCGCGGTCCAGTCGCTCGCGGCGCTCGGGCGCGATGTCCTTCGAATCGCCGACGCCCTCGGGGAGCGCCGCCGGGTCGGCCCGGACGGCGGCGGCGAACATCGACCCAAGCACCGGTCCCTTGCCGGCCTCGTCGACACCGAATCGCATGGCTGGTCGGTGTTCGTCCGGGGAGAAACCGATTCCGGTCGGCGGGCGGCTCCGACGGAGCGGCCGACCCGCACCGCCTACTCCTTCAGATACTCGTCCTTGGCGAAGGGCTCGTCCTCGCCCTGCACGTCGACCACGTCGAGGGCGGTCACTTCGGCGCCGACGCCGAGCAGGCCGGCCAGACTCGGCTCCGTCCGCCCCTCGTCGCTGGAGACGAGTTCCTTCACGTAGAGGCCGCCCTCGCCGTGGATGCGGAGTTCGGCGTGGCGGTCGTCGATCAGGTCGCCGGTCACCCCGTAGACGCTTCGCGTCCGCGTCAGGTCCGCGCGGCGGTGGGCGACCCGCTGGGGCGTCTCCTGCTTTACCGTCGCGCCGTCGAGTTCGGCCAGTGCGGCCTCGAAGTCGTCGGCTTCGACGGCCTCCTCGAACTCGACGTCCATCCGGTAGGTCTTCGACGCGTCCAGTTCCTTGACGCGCTCGACCATCTCGTGGGTCGCGAGTTCGAGCCCCTCGACCTCGACTTTTCCGTCGGCGAAGGCGTTGACCTCGGCTTCCAGTTGTTCCGTGTCCACGTCCCGCGTTCGCGGCTCCATCACTTCGATGACGAACGGCCGGCCCGATTCGAGCATCAGTGCGTCCACGTCCTCGCGGCCCGCGCCGTGGAACACCGCCTCCTCGCCGTCCATCGCCTCCAGGACGACCGGCGCGGACAACTGCTCGACGCTCTCGTCGTAGCGGTAGCCGGTCCCGTCACAGCCGTCGCAGGGCTCGCCCTGCCACAGCCCCGTCCCGTTGCAGTCGTTGCAGGGCCACTTCGTCTGCGGGATGTCCCGCTCCAGTTTGCGGTAGCGGCCGTAGACGAACGCGGAGTTGACATGGACCTCGACTTCGTCCGTCGAGAGGTCGAGCGTGAACTGGACCGCCGGCCGGCCGAAGTCGACCTCCGCGCCGGTCAGGTCGCCGATTCGCTTGCCGACCTCGCGGTTGAGTTCCGTCTTCAGCGCCTCGCCGGCGTCGGCGTCCAGGCCCACGTCTTCGCGGAGCAAGGCGTCGTTCTCTTCGAGCAGCGGCGGGACCTTGGTCCCGACCTGGTACGTGTCGAACTCGTAGCCGCGGACGGCGCTCGCGGCCTGTTCGGCCCACCAGTCGAAGCGGTCGCACTCGCCCTCGCAGACCCAGCAGTCCTCGCTCTCCTCGAAGGGGTCGTCGTCCGCCAGCGCGAGCGTCACCCGCAGGGCGTGGCCGCGCTCGGCGTTGGCAAGCCCGAAGCTCCGGTCGGCGAACAGCCGGCCGAGACAGGAATCGCACAGCGGCCCGGTCGCGAGCGCCGCGCGGGCGTCCTCCAGTACACTCATTGAGTGAGGCGACGCGACGCCCCCCTAACTGCGTTTCGACCTCTCCGCTCCGACTCAGGGGATCTTGACGTACTCGTGTCCCGCCGACTGCAGCCGAACCAGTTCGCTGACGCCGCTATCGACCAAGTCGATCCCGGCGGGAACGTCGTCGTGGGGAATGTCGCGAGCGTCGAGACACGTGGTACCGATGGTCGCCGACACGCCGCTATCGAGCAGTTCGACAAGCCGGTCCCGTTCCGGAGAGTCCGTTGTCGCAATCCACACGCCCTCTCTGTGCAGGAGCAGCGTCACGTCGTCGAGCGCCAGCGATTCGTTGTCCCGGAGCACGGCCGCACAGCGGAGCGCGTGCTGCTGGTCGTCCTCGGCGGCACTGGTGAGGTGGATGACTGCGCTCATGCGGTCTCGTTAGGTATCATTGAATAAATACGTTCTCGGCGGCCTGTCCGACGCGTGCCCGGCCGCTGTCGCGTCACTCGGGCCGGCGGCCGCCGTCCGTCGGCAGTTCCGTCGTGCGCTCACCGAACAGGTCGTCCGGGCTGTCGTCCCTGGTGACGGAGATGGACCGCTTCGGGAACGGAATCTCGACGCCCTCGGCCTGGAAGCGCTTGTAGATGGCTCGGTTGAGTTTGTGGGTGGCGCGGGCGGTCAGCGCCGGATTCCCGACCCAGCACAGCAGTTCGAGGTTCAGCGCCGAGTCGCCGAACGTGCGAAAGCGGACCCGAGGCCGCGGGCGCTCCTGGACGAGGTCCTCCGCCGTCGCGATATCGAGTAGCATCTCCTCGACGGCGTCGATGTCGGTGCCGTAGGCGACGCCGACGGGGACGCGGATGCGGCGCTTGCGCTTCGGCGTGGACTCGTTGACGATGGCGGCGCTGTTGAGCTTCGAGTTCGGGACCGTGACGAGGATGTCGTCGCGGGTGCGGATGACCGTCGAGCGGACCGAGATGTCCTCGACGCGGCCGCGTTCGCCGGTCTCCAGGACGACGAAGTCGCCGACCTTGTAGGTCCCGTCGAGGTACAGCGACAGCGACCCGAAGAAGTTCGAGAGCGTGTCGCGGGCCGCCAGGCCGACGATGATCCCCATGATCCCGGCCGAGGCGAGCAGCGGCGTCACGTCGATGTCCCACAGCACCAGCAAGAGCACGATGCCGCCGCCGGCGACGAGGGCGCTCCAGACGTTCTGGAGGATGGGGACCATCTGGCGGTCGATGTACGCCGAGTCGGTCGCGGCGGCCGACGCCTGTCGACCGACGCGCAGCAGCGTCGTCATCCAGACCACGACGATAACCGACAGCGTCCCAGCTTCGAGCGAGACGGCTATCGCCGGCCGGATGTCGTACAGTCGCGCGCCGACGTACGCGCCGGCGAGGCCGATCGAGACGTACAGCGCCGTGTGGACACCGCGGAAGACGATGTCGTCGACGTCGCCCTTGATGTGCGGAGTGACCTCCCTCAGCAGTCGGTCGCCGAGGACGCGGACGACTGCCGCCACGAGGAGGCCGCCCCCGATCAGGACGAGAAAGCCCTGCCAGGCCGGGAGCCCCGCCAGGAGCGACACCAGCCCACTTTCCAGTTGCATACCGTCTGTTGGTCAGCGAGATTATATATACCGTCGCCTTCCCCGAACCGAACGGCCTTTGTCGCCCGGCGTCCGCCCCGTGGGTATGAACCCGATTCTCGTCGCGATCTTGCTGGGACTCCTCCAGGGAGTGCTGGAGTGGATTCCGGTGTCGAGCGAGGGCGGCGTCGCGCTCGCCTCGACGGTGGTCACCGGGGTGTCCCCCGCCGCGGCCACCCGCCTCGCGCTGTTTCTCCACGCCGGAACGGCCGTCGCCGCGCTGGCGTACTACCGCGGCGAAGTCCGCGACATCGTCGACTCCGCTCGCCGCCTCTCTCGTCGCCCGTTCGCCGACGAGACGGCCGACCTCTCCTTTCTCGTCCTCGCGACGCTGGCGACGGCCGTCACCGGCCTCCCGGCCTACCTTGCGCTCGACGCCGCCGTCTCCGAGCTGGAGGGCGGGCTCTTTCTCGCGCTGGTCGGCGGCCTGCTCGTGCTGACGGGCCTGCTCCAGCGCTTCGCCGCGGCGCTGTCGCTCGGCGAGCGCTCCGTTCCCGACTGGGCCGACGCCCTCCTCGTCGGCGCGCTCCAGGGGCTGGCGATTTTACCGGGGGTCTCCCGCTCGGGGACGACGGTCAGCGCCCTGCTGCTGCGCGGCCACGAGGGCGAGTCGTCGCTGCGACTCTCCTTTCTGCTGTCGATCCCGGCCGCGCTCGCCGCCAACGCGCTGGTCCTGGTCGACGACGGCGTCCCCGTCATCGACCCGCTCCCGGCCGTCGTCGCGCTGGCCGTCAGCGCTGTGGTCGGCTACCTGACCGTCGACGCGCTGGTCCGTCTCGTCCGCCGCGTCCCCTTCTGGGCGGTCTGTACGGTCTTCGGCGGGCTGGGCGTCATCGGCGGCCTGCTCGTCGCGCTGTGAGCGCGGTGCTGGAACTTATATATCGTTCGGGGCCAAATCACCTGTATCAGGGGCAATGAGTGGTGACGAACGCAAACTGGTCGACACGTCGGGGGACTTCCAGTACGTCGTCCGAAACGGCGAGGAAGTGGCCGATCCGCAGTGGCGCTCGTGTCGGCTCATCGTCACCAACAAACGGCTCGTACTGGCGACGAACGGGTCGAAACAGCCCATCGCGCACTCGAAGATCAGGCTCGCCGAGGACTCGGACGACCTGATCCCCGCTGCCGCCGCCGGCGCGACAGCGCTGGAAGTCGGCGACAACGTGTTGCTCGTCGACGCGCCGAACGTCGACGACTTCGAGACGGAGTACGTTCGGGCGGCCCTGCAGGGGCAGGTCATCCTCGCGCGAAAGCAGGCGGTCGTCGGTGGTGTCGTCCAGGACGATGCGGCCTGGAGCAAGGCGCGCTTCCAGCTCGACGACGGTGTCGTCCGTCTCCAGTTCCCCGACGGCGGCGGTCTCTCATTCGAGGTCGAGGACGTGGGGACCATCGAGACCGGGACCAGCACCGTGATGGGCCAGCAGCGGACGGTCATCGAGGTCGAACACACCGACGAGCAGGACCGCAGCGTCGAGACGCACCTCTCGGGGATGGATCACCACACCCGCGCGCTGGAGACGCTGTTCACCAGCGTCGTCGAGAGCCGCGAGGACGACTACGAACTCTCCGAGATGGAGAGCCAGGTGCTCATGGCGCTGTACTCGGGTGTCTCGCCGTTCGAGATGTCCGACTTCGTCGGGACGACGCCCGACGAGGTCGAGGAGATCTACCAGCGACTGCTCGACATCGGCGCGGTCGACGAGGTCAGGGTGCGGACCGAGGTCGCGCTGAACGCCCAGGGGCGGAACATGGCGAGCGAAGCGATGAGCGAGAAGTAGGATTTTCGGTCGCGGGCGGGCCGCTGTCGGAGCCGCGGACGGGTCGACGGTACTCTGTCCCGCGTTCTGTTCGTTCAGTGGTCTTCGGCCGCTTCTACGTCGTCGATCTCCGTGACCGAGATCCCGTCGGGCAGTTCGGCTTCCGTGATCGGCGTCAGGGTGATGACCGTCCCGTCGTCGGCCCGGACCCACTCCTGTCCGGTCTCGTCGTCCCAGTCGTGTGGGGTCCACAGACCGGATTCGAAGCGCATCCAGATATCGAGGCCACTGTAGTACTCTCCCGAGGAACTTTCGTATATCATTGTGGCTCCACAGCGGGTGGTTCCGTGAAAGAGTCAATCGAACTACATTGGCTTATTAGTACCGGTGGGTGCGGATATCGCACACCTGAATATCGGGGGTGAGTGAGCGAGCGGGCCTGCTGGTCTCACAGTCGGTGTCGAGAAAACGGACAGCGGTATCGCCGCCTACGACCGTTGTTGTTCGCGCGCGATCTCCAGCGACCAGAAGAAGCCGTAGTAGGCGACGACGCCGCCGGCCAGCGTCAGGTAGTACGCCCACTGCGGGCCCTGGAGCAGGTCGAAGATGGCGCTGACGACGGTCACCCAGGCGATGGCGAACACGAGGTCGACGACCATGCCTCGCTGGTGGTCGCGGACGTGTTCGCGGATGGTGTCGACGAGGCTCATCGCGCTCCTCCCAGGGCGGTCCGCAGTGAGTTCGTGGTGATCATTCGTGGTGTCGTTTCGCGAGACGGTGTTTCGTCGGGCCGGTCACTCCGCTACCTCGGTGTCGCCGTGGACGTCGACGACGAGTACGGGCAGGCGGGTCCGTCGCAGCACCTTTTCGGTCACGCTGCCGAGGATGACGCGCTTGAGCCCCGAACGGCCGTGGGACCCCATCACGACGAGGTCGATGTCGTTGTCGTCGACGAACTTCCGGATGGCCCGGGCTGGCTCGCCGGCGGTGACGTGTTCGACGACCTCGACGCCGTGTTCCGCGCCGCGGGCGGCGACGTAGCCGGTGGCCTCGTCTGCGTCCGCTTTCACCTCGGTCATCTCGTCGAGGTGGCCCTGGCGGATGCGGTCGACCTGCTCGGTGCCCAGCGAGTAGCTCGTGGCGTCGACGTCGACCACGTACAGCGCGTGGACCGTCGAATCGTACTTCGAGGCGATGTCGATCGCCTGATCGACCGCGTTCTCCGCGGTTTCGCTACCGTCTGTCGGAACGAGGATGTGCTCGTACATTGGTTTAGTCGTCTGCGGGGGTGCCGCCGCTGCCGCCGCTGTCGCTGACGATGTCTTCGGCGGTCTGTTGCTGGCCCATCGGTTCTGGGCTGTGACACTGCCGGACCATCCGCTTGGTCTCCATCGGCGGTTCTTCGGTCACCAGCGAGACGCCGATCGTGACGAGGAACACGAGCGGCGTGCCGACGAGCGCCGCGCCGATCGGCGGGACGTACTGGGCGTAGATGGGCACGAGCGCGCCGCTCTCGCCCGCCGCCGCACCGAGCGCGCCGATGTAGTTCGGCAGGACGCTGTTGACGACGGAGCCGATCCACAGCAGGAGGCCGACCGTCATCCCGGCGAGCGCGCCCTCCCGGTTGGTGTTCTCCCACCAGAGTCCGAGGAAGAACATCGGGAACAGCACGGTCCCCGCGAGCGAGAACGCGTAGGCGACCAGTTCGCCGATCAGCGCCGGCGGGTTGAACGCGGTCACGGTCACCAGCGCGCCGATGGCGACGATGGTGGCGCGGCCGATGAGCACCTGCTGGCGCTGGGTCGCGTCGGGGTTGATGAGTTCGGTGTAGATGTCGTGTGCGACCGCCGAGGAGGCCGTGATGAACAGCCCCGCGGTGGTCGCGATCGCCGCGGCCATCGCGCCGGCGGCGACGAGGCCGACGAACCACGTCGGGAGGTTGGCGAACTGCGCGGCGAGCACGACGATCACGTCGCCTTCAGCGCCGGACATGCCGCCCTGTGCGGCGTAGGCGTTCGTGCCGGTCACTTCTCCGAAGAGGTCGACGCCGAAGGCCGCCATCGCGGGCGCGGCCCAGTACAGCAGGAGGATGAAGAACAGCCCCCAGACGCAGGACCAGCGCGCGGTCCGCTCGTTCTCGACGGTGTAGAACCGCACCAGCACGTGCGGGAGGCCGCAGGTCCCGAAGATGAGCGAGAACGCGGTCGCGACCCAGATGTAGTAGGAACTGGCCCGGAACGGAGCCGAGAACTGGCGGCCGAGTTCGCTGAACAGCGCGCCGTACTCGATCTGTGGCAGGATCGTCGAGTAGCCCTGCGAGAAGCCGACGACGTAGACGCCCGCGAGGAACGCGACGATGAGGATGACGTACTGGACCGCCATGTTCTTCGTCGCGCCCAGCATGCCCGAGAGCGCGAGGTAGCCGACGGTGATGGTCATCATCACGACGATCATCGGGATGATGTCCAGTCCGAAGACGTACTGGCCGACCAGACCCATGCCGCGGGCCTGTCCGACGGAGTAGACGTACGCGATGAGTAGCGTCGTGAACGCCCCAAGCGCGCGTGCGGTGGGCGAGTTGAACCGGTCACCGACGAAGTCGGGCGCGGTGTACTTCCCGAACCGGCGCATCTGCGCGGCGAGGAAGATGAGCAACACGAAGTAGCCGGTCGTCCAGCCGACGATAAACGCCAGGCCGTAGAAGCCCGAGAGCGCGACGAGTCCGGCCAGTCCGAGATACGAGGCGGCGGACATCCAGTTCGCGCCGATGGCCATCCCGTTCTCGATGTTGCCGATGCCGCGGCCGGCGACCCACATCCCCTCGGTGTCGGCCACCTTGAACACGTAGCCGATGACGAGGAACGAGGCCATCATCAGGAAGACGAGGATCGCGGGCACGAGCTTGAACGAGATGTCGAGGGCCTCGGCCTGCAGGGGAACCGTCACTGCTCGACACCCCCGTCGGTGGCCGCGGCGTCGCCCCGCTCACCGCCGTCTGACTCGGTGTCGGCTCCGGCGACGCTGTGGTCGATGCCGTACTTCTCGTCGAGCGCGTCGCGCTTGCGGGCGTACCAGAACGCGAGTAGCAGCGCTCCGGTCGGGCCGCCAAAGGCCACCGAGAAGTAGTGCAGCGGGAAGCCCGGCGGAACCGTTATCGAGGTCATGGTTTCGGGCGCGATGACCGTCAGCGTCACCGGTCCGAAGACGATGAGCGCCCAGACGATGAAGCCGGACCAGACGATCCGCAGGTGGTCGCGCATGTACGCCGTACTGGGGCTCAGGAGGTTCACCTCCTCTTCGAGGTAGTTCGTGTTCTGGTGTTCTCGCGCCGCGTCCGTCGTCGTCCCGCCGTCGGGAGCGACAGAGCGGCCGCTACTGCCGTCGTGTGAATCGCTATCTTTCATTGTCAGCGTCGGATTGTAGTGTGTTTAAATCGTAATTCGAGAAGGGCCGGTCAGTCTCCCTGGACCTTCCGCTCGATGTCGCTCACGACGTCCGGGTTTCGGAGGGTGCTCGTATCACCCAGCTCCTCGCCGTTGGCGATGTCTTCGAGTAGCCGACGCATGATCTTCCCGGAGCGAGTCTTCGGCAGTTCCGGCGTGAAGATGACCTGCTCGGGCCGGGCGATCGGCCCGATGGCGTCCTCGACGCCCTCGATGATCTGCTGTCGCAGTTCGTCGTTCTCCTCGTAGCCGTCTTCGGTGATGACGTAGGCGTACACCGCCTCGCCCTTGAGTTCGTGGTCACCGCCGACGACGGCGGCCTCGGCGACGCCCTCGACGCCGACGATGGCGCTCTCGATCTCCATCGTCCCGAGGCGGTGGCCCGAGACGTTGATCACGTCGTCGACGCGACCGAGAACGGTGATGTAGCCGTCCTCGTCGATCTTCGCGCCGTCTTCGGGGAAGTACACCCAGTCGTCGGGGTCGTCGCTGTCGGTGTCCGAGTACTCCGCCCAGTACTCCTCGATGAAGCGCTCGTCGTTCTTGTACAGCGTCCGGAGCATCCCGGGCCAGGGCTTGTTGACCGTCAGATAGCCGGCGCGGCCGGGCTGGACCTCCTCGCCCTCGGTGTCGACGATGCGGACGTCGTTGGCAGGCAGCGGCGGCCCGGCGGACCCGGGCTTCATGTCCTTGACGCCCGGCAGCGTCGTGATCATCATGCCGCCCGTCTCTGTCTGCCACCACGTGTCCACGACCGGGCACTCCTCGTTACCGATGTGCTTGTAGTACCACTTCCAGGCGCGGGGGTTGATCGGTTCACCGACCGTGCCCAGCAGGCGCAGGCTGGAGAGGTCGTGGCGCTCGGGGTACTCCTTGCCCCACTTCATGAACGCCCGGATGGCCGTCGGCGCGGTGTACAACTGGGTCGCCTCGTAGTCTTCGACGATCTCCCACAGGCGGTCGTTGTCCGGGTGGTCCGGCGTCCCCTCGTACATCATCGTCGTGGTCCCGAGCGCGAGCGGGCCGTAGACGATGTAGGAGTGGCCGGTGATCCAGCCGATGTCGGCCGAGCAGAAGTACGTGTCCTCGGGTTTGATGTCGAGCACCGCCTGCGAGGTCCAGGCCGACCATGCGAGGTAGCCGCCGGTCGTGTGCTTGACGCCCTTGGGCTGGCCGGTCGTCCCCGACGTGTACATCAGGAACAGCATGTCCTCGGCGTCGCGCTCGACCGGTTCGACCGTCGCGCCCTCGTTGTCGGCGACCACGTCGTCGAAGGCGACCTGGTTGTCGGCGTAGTCGTGGCCGAAGCCGTCGCCGTCCATCAGGCGCTCGGCGACGATGGCGCGCTCGACGTCGTGTTCGACGCCGCCGAGACCCTCGTTGGCTTTCGAGAGGTGGTCGAGCGGGTCACCGCGGCGGTAGTAGCCATCGCAGGTGACGAGGTACTCGGAGTCCGCGGAGTTCATCCGGGTCGCCAGCGCGTCCGCGGAGAAGCCGGCGAAGACGACGGAGTGTGGCGCGCCGATGCGAGCGCAGGCCAGCATGGCGATGGGAAGCTGCGGGATCATCGGCATGTACATCGTGACCACGTCGTCCTCGCCGACGCCCATCTCTCGCAGTCCGGCCGCGAACTCGTTGACCTCGCGGTGGAGTTCCTCGTAGGTGTACGTGACGTTGTCTTCGTCTACCGGTTCCCCGACCCACTCGATTGCGGCTTCGTCACCCCGCTCGTCGAGGTGGCGGTCCAGACAGTTGGCCGACGCGTTCAGCGATCCGTCGGTGAACCACTTGTAGAACGGCGGGTTCGAATCGTCCAGCACCTGGTCGTAGTCCTCGTCCCAGTCGAGGAGGTCTGCGGCCGCCTCCCAGCACTCCGGCCAGTTCTCCTCGAACTCCTCGTAGATCGACTCGTCGCTGACGTTCGCCTGTTCGACGAACGACTCCGGCGGCTCGAATACCTCCTGCTCCTCGAGTCGCGCCTCCAGTTGTACATCATCATCTGCCATGGTCTATCATCTATGTTCCACAGCGGGCATATAAACGGGGGGTCTAACTATGGTAACAGCAGTCACGAACTCAGTCGTCGAGCGGCTGTCTGGGCTCCGCCGGGTTGTCGTCGAAGAACGCCGTCAGGACCTTCTGCTGGGCCTTTCTGAGATGGTTGTGGAGTGTCGGCGAGGACACGTCGAGCGAGTCGGCCAGCTCCTCCGCGGTCGTCCCGCGTGGCCACTCGAAGTAGCCGCTGTGGTAGGCCGCCCGGAGGACGGTTTCCTGTCGGTCGGAGAGGCGATCGGTCAGACGCTCGCGGAACCCGGCGTCAGTCTCGGCCGGGCGTTCGGTCTGCCGTTTCGCCGTCAGCGAGGTCTCCGGGTAAGCGTCGACGACGGCGTCGACGAGCGGTCTGATGTCGACCTCGCCCGGCATCTCGACGGCGATTGTCGCCGTCCCGTTCGCGGCGGTCAGGTCGCTGACGCGCCCGCCGCTCTGGACCAGCTTCAGGGCGGGAGCGGCCGTCACGACCGCTTCCAGTAGCGCGCCGTCGCCGTAGTCTTCGATGAGTCGCGCGTCGGCGACGGTGTCGTCGTCAGCCGCGTAGGACAGCACCGCGTCCGCCGACGCGCCGTCGACCACGAGGTAGTACAGCAGCGACTGCCCGCCGACGGGGACGATGCCCGACAACTCTAGGTCGCAGTCGAGTGCGCGCGACAAGCCGACGGTGAACGCCCGCGCGTCGCCGCACTCGAACTCCAGTTCGGTGACGGTGTCGGCCAGCAGGAGGCGCTTGCGCTCGACGGCGGCGAGCGCGTGGCCCACCTGCGTGCCGAGCGCCGAGAGCAGATCCCGCTCGGCATCGGTCACCTCCTCGGTCGGGCCGACGCCGACGACGCCCGCGGTCGCGCCCTCCCTGACGATCGGGACGAACGCGACGGGTCCGTCGGCGGCCTCGCGCACGTGTACCTCGCGCCCGTCGAGCGTGGCGGTGAGCGTCTCCGCGTGGTCGTCGAGGTGGCGGTCGACCGCGGCGTCGGCCACGTCCGTCGCCGCGCCGAGTGTGAGCCCGTCCCCGGTCCGCTCGGCCAGCCACGCGAACCGATAGCCTTCGGTCGCCGCGAGGCGGTCGCAGACCGTCGTGGCGATCTCCGACGCCGTCGCGGCGTCCGTGAGCCCCTCGCCGACGGCCGACGTTGCGGCGATGACCTGCCGGAGGCGCGCCGAGACCTCGCCGCCGTCCGCGTTGCCGAGCGCCGCGACGATTCCCTCGCGGTCGGGGTCGTCGAGCAGGGGCGCGAGGCGGTCCAGCCGGTCCCAGCCGCCGAGCGCACAGACCACGTCCGGCGGAACGCCGTCGTCGAGGAGGCTCGCGGCGAACCGCCACCGGAGATCGCGTGAGGATACGTCCGCCAGCCGCGGTGCGGACTCGGCCGCCCGCTCGGCCACCTCCCTGACGAGCATCTGGAGGCGGCGCGCGGAGACTGAAAACAGCGGCTCGTCGTCGGCGACGCCGGCTGCGTTCGCGTACTTGCGCACGTCGTGTTCGACCGACTCGGGGAGGTACGCCTCGCGCGCGACCCCGTCGCCGTCGTGGACGGACAGCAGGTAGTGGCCCTCGAACTCGGTGATGTCGCCCGGCCGCAGGGCGGTCATCTCCGCCGGACGGAGCCCGACCTCAGCGCCGAGGCGGAGCACGAGATCCGAGCGGTGCGTCTCGGCCGCGCGTCGGAGGCGCTCGTAGCCGCGCTCGCCGAGTTCGTCCGCTGGCTCGTCCATGCCACTTCGGAAATATACAGAATATCGAAATAAGTGTTCGCATTGTCCGTAATAGAACTGGTCTGAGACGCCCACTGTGGGTGCCAGTCACTGTGGGTCGCGAGGCGGGAGCTCGTATTCCGTCTGTGTCGAGGACTCCGTGCACACATGTTTCGGAAAATAGTGGACTATCGAAACAACTACTCGCCCGCGGTGGACGACTGGATCTCACCGAGAATCTCGGGGTTGCGGAGCGCGCTGGTGTCGCCGAGGTCTTCGTCGTTCGCCACCGCCGTCAGCAGGCGGCGCATCACCTTGCCCGAGCGCGTCTTCGGGAGGTCTGGCGTGAAGACGATCTCCTCGGGTCTGGCGATGCCGCCGATGGCCTCCACGATGGCTTCCTCGATGTCCGCCCGGAGGCCGTTCTTCCCGTAGCCGTCCTCCGGGGAGACGAAGGCGTAGATCGCGGTTCCGGTGGTCTCGTGGTTCGCGCCGACGACGGCCGCCTCGGCGACGCCGTCGACGCCGGCCACGGTCGACTCCAGTTCCATCGTGCTGAACCGCCGCCCCGCGACGTTGATCGCGTCGTCGATTCGCCCGAGGAACGTAACGTAGCCGTCCGCGTCCATTGAGGCGCTGTCCTCCGGTCGGTATCGCCAGTCACCGTCCTCCGGCGGGACGCCCCAGTCTGTCCCGTCGAGCAGGGAGCGCGGCATCCCGGGCCAGGGCCGCGTCACGACGAGTTCGCCCGCCGCGTTCGGTTCCACGTCCGCGCCCGAGCGGTCCACGACGGTCGCCTCGACGCCGGGGAGGGGCTTACCGGCGACGCCAGGTTTCATCTCGTCGACGCCCGGTAGCGTCGAGACGAGGATGGCCCCGGTCTCGGTCTGCCACCACGTGTCGACGACCGGGCACTCGCCGCCGCCGATGTGCTCGCGGTACCACTCCCACGCGCGGGCGTCCATCGGTTCGCCGACCGTCCCGAGCAGGCGCAGGCTGGAGAGGTCGTGTTTCGCGGGGTGCTCTTCGCCCCACTTCATGAACGCCCGGACGGCCGTCGGTGCGGTGTAGAACACGTCGACGGCGTACTGCTCGACCAGTTCCCAGAGGCGGTCCTTCTCCGGGTGGTCCGGCGTGCCGTTGTACAGCACCGTCGTGGTCCCGAGCGCGAGCGGGCCGTAGACGATGTAGGAGTGGCCGGTGATCCAGCCGATGTCCGCCGAGCACCAGTAGGTGTCCGCGGGCTTGATGTCCAGTACCGCCTGCGAGGTCCAGGCGACGTGCGCGAGGTAGCCGCCGGTCGTGTGGGTGACCGCCTTCGGCCGGCCGGTCGTCCCCGACGTGTAGATGCGAAAGAGCGGGTCGCCGGCCGCCCGCGAGACGGGTTCGACCTCGGTCCCCTCGTGTGCCGCCAGCAGGTCGTGGTAGTCGTCGTAGTCCTCGCCCAGGTGGATGTCGTGGCCCAGGCGATCGAGCACCACGACGGACACGTCCTGTTCGACGGCGATGCGGGCGTTGTCGGCCTTGTTCTTCTGGGCGACGGCGCTCCCGCGGCGGTAGTAGCCGTCGCAGGTGACGAGGTACTCCGAGTCGGCCCGCTCCATCCGCGTCGCGAGCGCGTCCGCCGAGAAGCCGGCGAAGACGACGTTGTGGGCCACGCCGAGGCGCGCGCAGGCCAGCATCGCGACGGGGAGTTCGGGCACCATCGGCAGGTAGATGGTGACCACGTCGTCCTCGTCGACGCCCATCTCGCGCAGCGCCGCGGCGAAAGCGTTCACTTCCCGGTACAGTTCGAGGTACGTGTAGGTCCGCGACTCGCCGAGGTGGCCCTCCCAGACGAGCGCCAGCTGGTTCTTGCGCTCGGGGAGGTGCCGATCGATGCAGTTGTACGAGGCGTTCAACCGACCGCCGGGGAACCACTCGAACGGCGGTCCGTCCGCGCCGCGCAGCACCGCATCGAAGGACTCGTCCCAGTCGAGCAACGACGCCGCCGCCCGCCAGCAGTCGGGCCATTCCCGCTCGAAGCGGTCGTAGACGCCCGGGTCGCTGACGTTCGCCTGCTCGATGAACCACTCCGGCGGGTCGACCGTCGCGTGGTCCGCGTGCGAGCGGTCATCGGCCGGCTCGTCGCCGCTTGTCATCGATTGACAATACGGGTGTGCGTTTAAAAACGTTCCATCTAACCAGTCCGGTTGCGGCCCGCGAGCGGTGCCACCGTTATCGGCAGCGACACTCGCGGCGGAAGTTATATTCGAGCCTGCGGACAACGGAGTCACAGGAGGCCGGTGAGGGCATGAGCGACACCGAAAAGAAGATCGCCGATACGAAGGGACAGTACCTGCAGGCGGTCTCACAGGGCCAGCGCCTCACCGACGCAGAGTGGCGGAACTGCCGCATCGTTCTCACGACCGAACGGCTCGCCCTGCTGGGCGACAGCAAGCGCCAGATCTCACTCGCTGATATCGACCGCATCGCCGATCGGTTCGACGTCAACCAGCAGAGCGCCGGCGTCTCCGAGTACGTCGCGCTCCACGTCGGCGCGGACGTGATCCTGGTGTCGGCCTCGGACCACGAGACCTTCGTGACCGACTTCTACCGCGCGAGCCTCGACGGCGCGATCGTCCTCGTGCAACACCCCGCGCTGAAAGGCGGCGTCGTCCAGTCCGCCGAGTGGACGAAGGGACGACTCAAAGTGACCGACGAGGCGCTTCGCCTCGCGCTGGCCGACGGGCAGGCCGTCGACATCGAGCGGACCGACATCGGCGACCTCGAAGTCGAGGAGAAGCAGGTCTCCGGCGAGGAGCGGACGGTCATCCAGGTCGAACACAGCGAGGGCGACATCAGCGTCGAGACCCACCTGGCCGGCGAGGAGTTCCACGCGACGGTTCTGCGGACGATGCTCGAAGACAGCGCCGAACAGAACCGCGCCGACCTCGACCTGAGCTCGACCGAGAAGCGCGTCATCATGGCGCTTCACTCCGGCGTTTCGCCGTTCGACATCCCCAACTTCGTCGGTATCTCCGTCGAGAAGACCGAGGAGATATTCGACCGCCTCATCGAACTCGACGTCATCAGCGTCCTCCGCGAGCGGACCGAGGTGAATCTGACGACGAAGGGGCGTCGGGTTGCGGGTGAGCGGATGGGAGAGCAGTAGTCGGGCGGGGCGCGCGAAGCGCGGCCCGCCGGATGAGCGAACGGAGAGTGAGAGCGATCCGTGAGCGAGGCGGACGCCTTGCGTGGGCCTCGAAAGTGAGTGACAGTCGATACGCAAACGCACGACAGAGATGCGTGACATGCATCCTGGCGCCTCTGTCCCCGATTTTACCTGCGACGTGGCGTTCAGCGGGATGACGTGACATAACACGCCACTATCTGGTTCAGTCGTCCGTTTTCCCCGAGAAAATGTGGACGTGCGTCCGAGAGTAGACGCCGTACAATCGCGTTAGGGCCGCCATATTGAAACCCCTCCTCCGCCTGCATCCCGTATGCACATCGATACGGCCGTGGTCCTCGCCGCGGGCGAGGGGACTCGCCTGCGGCCGCTGACGCGCAACCGCCCGAAGCCGATGTTGCCGGCCGCGAACCGCCCCATCCTCGAACACGTCTTCGACGCGCTGGTCGAAGCGGGTATCGAGCAACTGGTCGCCGTGGTCGGCTTCAAGCGCGACCGCGTTCAGGACCACTTCGGTCCGACGTACCGCGGCGTCCCGATCACCTACGTCACGCAGCACAAACAGCTCGGCAGCGGACACGCCCTCCTCCAGTCCCGCGCTGCCGTCGACGGCCCGCTGCTCGTGATGAACGGCGACCGACTCGTCGACGCCGGGACCATCGAGGCGGTCGACGCCTCCTACGACGAGACGGGCGATACGAGCATCGCCGTCGTCGAGCGCCAGGACACGAGCCGCTACGGCGCGGTACAGGTCCGTGACAGGGATATCGTCGAAATTGTCGAGAAGCCCAGTCGGGACGACTACCGGCTCATCAACGGCGGCGTCTACGCGTTCGACGGCGACATCTTCGACGCCATAGACGAGACGACGCGCCACGCGGGCGAACTGGCGCTGACCGACACCATCGAACTCCTGCTGGAAACCGACCGCGTCAGGGCGGTCGAGGTCGACGGGATGTGGGTCGACGCGACGTACCCCTGGGACCTGCTGACCGTCGCCTGCGAGGTCCTCGCCCGCGGACGCGTGGTCGAGTCGGCCCGCGACGAACGGGTCTGGGTCGACGATTCGGCACGCGTCCACGACGAGGCGGTCCTGCAGGCACCCGTCGTCGTCGGCCCCGACTGCGAGGTGGGTCCAGACGCGGTCATCGGGCCGGACGTGGCCCTCGGCCGGAACGTCACGGTGGGGGCGAACACCGTCGTCCGACATTCCGTCCTCGACGCCGACACGCGCGTCGATCCGAGCTCGACGCTCATCGACACCGTGACCGGTCAGGACGTGACGCTGGGCGCGGCTACCGTCGCCCCCGGCGGTCCGGCCGACGTGCAGGTCGGGACCGAGGTGTTCGAGGACCAGCAACTCGGGGCCGTCGTCGCCGACCGGGCCGACGCCCGCGGCGACGTGAGCTTCGTCCCCGGTTCGCTCGTCGGACCGAACGCGCAGATCGCCACGGGTGTCACAGTCGACGGGACCGTCCCTGAGGACGCGGAGGTGGTCCGCTGATGTGTGGCATCATCGGCTGCGTCGGCCGCGGCGACGAGACCCTCGACACGCTGGTCCACGGGCTCTCGAAACTGGAGTACCGCGGCTACGACTCCGCCGGCGTCGCGCTGTCGAGCGACCACGTCGAGATCTGCAAGAACTCCGGCAAGATCGACGACCTCCGCGAGGCGCTGTCGGACCGCACGCTCTCCGGGTCGGTCGGTATCGGCCACACGCGCTGGAGCACGCACGGCCCGCCGACCGACGCGAACGCCCACCCGCACCAGGACTGCTACGGCGACGTGGCGGTCGTCCACAACGGCATCATCGAGAACTATCAGTCGCTACGCGACGAACTGGTCGGGGCCGGCCACACCTTCACCTCCGACACCGACACGGAGGTCGTCCCGCACCTCATCGAAGACGCGCTTGAGGCGGGAGCCGACCCCGAGGACGCCGTCCGGGAGGCGATTGCCCGACTGGAAGGGAGCTACGCTGTCGCCGTCGTCGTCGCCGGCTGTGACGCCGTCTTCGCCGCCAGAAACGACTCCCCGCTCGTCCTCGGTCTCGGTGAGGACGCGACGTTCCTCGCCAGCGACGTCCCGGCCTTCCGGGACTTCACCGACAAGGTCGTCTATCTCGCGGACGGCGAGTTCGCCCGGCTCGACGCCGACGGGTGGACGGTCACCGACACCGACGGCTCGGTCGTCGAGAAGGACGTCAACACCGTCGAGTGGGACCCCGAAGAGACCGGCAAGAGCGGCTACGAGCACTTCATGCTCAAGGAGATCCACGAACAGCCACGCGCCCTGCGACAGTGCCTCCGGGGGCGGGTCGACGAACTCGCCGGCACGGTCGACATCGGCGACCTCGGCGACCTCTCGCCGACGGGCGTCCAGTTCGTCGCCTGTGGGACCTCCTATCACGCCGCCCTCCACGGCGCGCAACTGTTCCGCGAGGCCGGCATCCCCTCGCAGGCGTTCCTCGCCAGCGAGTACGCCACCGCGACGCCGCCCATCGGCGACGCGCTCGTCGTCGGCGTCACCCAGAGCGGAGAGACCGCCGACACGCTTTCGGCACTCCGGGCAGCCCGTCGCCGCGGCGCACGCACCCTCGCCGTCACGAACGTCGTCGGCTCGACCGCCGCCCGCGAGTGCGACCACGCGCTCTACATCCGGGCCGGCCCAGAAATCGGCGTCGCCGCGACCAAGACCTTCGCCTCGCAACTGGCCGCGCTGAACCTCCTTGCGCTCGGCACGTCCTCGACCGGTGACGCTCGTCAGGTCATCAGCGCGCTTCGGGACCTCCCCGGACACGTCCAGGAGATCCTCGACGAGTCCGCCGCACAGGAGGTGGCCGAAATCTATCAGGACGCCGACGCCTACTTCTTCATCGGTCGTGGGTACCACGAACCGGTCGCCCTCGAGGGCGCGCTGAAGATGAAGGAGATCACCTACAAGCACGCCGAGGGCTTCGCCGCCGGCGAACTCAAACACGGACCGCTCGCGCTCGTGACCGAGAACACCCCCGTGTTCGCTATCGTCACCGGCGACGACGAGCGCGCCCGCAAGACCGTCGGCAACGTCAAGGAGGTCGAGGCCCGCGACGCGCCCGTCGTCGCCGTCACCGACGGCCAGAGCGACGTATCCCGCTACGCCGACCACGTACTCGAACTGCCCGAGACCCATCCCCGGGCCGCCGCCGTGCTCGCGAACATCCACCTCCAGCTCGTGTCGTATCACACCGCCGCGCTGCTCGGTCGGAACATCGACAAGCCGCGGAATCTGGCGAAGAGTGTGACGGTGGAGTGAGCCGGCTGCTACTTGCGACTCTGCCGGTCTGTTTCTGGTGATTTAGGCGGTGAAAGAACTGCGCTGACGACTTGGATGGCTTTTGACTCTGCAAACATTCGTTTGATGCCCGCGACCGCTGAGGCGAATCCCGACCGACGCCACGCCTTCTCCACCCGAGGCACGAGTCTATCGAGAATTGACAGCAGCGGGCCAACGGTGTAGGTCTCTCGCAAATCGATGACTACCATCTGTGGGTCTGGGTCTGCGGTAAGCCACTGGTAGATTTCTGACTTGCGGGCTATCTCCACCACGCGAACACCGAACCGACTGAGAGTCGACCGTTCGTAGGCTTTCGATAGCCTATCGAATACTGATCTGAGGAGTGAGTTCTCAACTGCACTGCGAATGCGTCGTTTGACCAGGTCGCTTCTATCCAGCTTACCCATTGTTGATACCCGAAACGACGGTCGCTTTGATCGTTACGGTGCCTAAGTCCAGCGTTATGACCCGTCCCTGCTGGAGTGTTTGCCCTTTGAACGTGACACCGGTATCAGTTTCCCGCACTGAGAGAGTCGCAGTGAGTGTCATATCCTGTTCCGTCGGGTGGTCTCGCTCGTATATCGTCCCGTTCTCCCCTCGAGTGATGACTGTGGTACTCTCACGTTCGACGTCGGTGATTTCTGCGACGGTCGTCTCACCATACGATTCGGTCATTCCTGGCGAGACACTCTCCGCTACCGTTGACGAGACACCGGACATTTCGAGTGTGACCTGCCGATTTGCTCGCTCACCACGCTGGCTGGTTGCACCCACCCGTTCGATCTCTCCTTCAAGATAGACCGACTCTGTTGGGAGTGTAAGATTTGCACCAGGTCGGAGCGTTGTATCACCGAATTCTCGATTTCCATTTTGAGCGACGGTCTGGAGTGTCAGTCCCACGAACACAGTCTTTCGGTCGGGATTACTGGTTCCGTATGTTGTCACTGACTCGATGGTGGCCATCTCTCGGTTTTCGACTCGGACGGACTGTCCAGCACGCAGTTGCCTGGCCTCGGTTTCGGACAGGTTTGTCTTGACCAAGACCTCGGTCTGAGTGGTTGTGAACTCGGCACCTCCGCCGACGTCTTGGATCACTCCAGTAGTAGCATACGTGTCAGATAAAACCTTCAACTGTCGCCCATATCGCGGGGGCTTGCCACCGTACTGGACTGTTCCTCTATTAAAAGGGGCCGACAGCTCTGCACGTATCACTGCTCGAGTTGATTTGCCTTGAGGGGTGAAATACACGTCCCTGACTGTTAGGTTTGAGTTCCCTCCCGGACTGTACTTGTCACCGACTTCGATTTGAGAGACGATGTAGTCCGGCTGCGGACCAAGGTCTATGGTTACGTTGACCGTTCCCGCTTCTGGTTGAGAACCCGCACTTCCGCTGTTATCACTCAGGAACACCAACCCGACTCCGGCTAACAGGACAGTCAGAAAACCTACAATGACGAGGGCATCGATAATGTTGATGACTCCAAACAGGTTGCCGTCAGCATCGATAATTCCGGACGACTCCTCCAGCGGCTCCATACAGAGCCATTTCTTGGGCGGTGTATGGCCCTTTCGGTTACCAGCCCCCGACAGAGGAATCATCTAAACACGACCTGACTGCTGGCGTTTGGTTACGTGTTAGCGCCGCTCAAAAACAGATCTCACGTCGAAAAGTACGTTCCACACCTGTCGCGCGACCAGTTTCATATCGTATCCAAACGATTGGTCACGGACGTACTCAAGGTCGTACCGCAACTTCTGGCTCGGCTCTTTTCCCGTCACCTTGTTCACCTGTGCTGGCCCGGTCAGCCCCGGTTTCACGAACCATCGCTTCTGCCAATCCACGACGCCAGTCTGTATATCCACGTCCAGCTCGGGGCGCTCGGGCCGTGGCCCGACGACACTCATATCGCCTCGCAGTATCGACCACAGTTGTGGAATCTCGTCCAGGTGTGTCTGTCGTAATATCCGCCCGACAGGAGTTACCCGTGCGTCAACACCGCCGGCATCCTCGTCGCTGATTGTCGCGCCGGTCTCGTCTTCCGCGTTCTCGACCATCGACCGGAACTTGTAGATAGAGAAAGTCTCGCCGAACACCGCTGTCCGGTCCTGACGGTACAGTATCGAACCGCCGTCGTCTAGTTTTATCGCACCGGCGATACACACAATCACCGGTAACAGTACGAGCAACCCTGCCGATGCAAATATGATGTCGAACCCGCGCTTGAGAATGTAGTCCTGTATGTCCCAGGGTTCGATTTCAACATCGACCAACGTCCCGATCCCGCTGCTGGCTGTCAGTACCGAATCCATGTGATCCCGGTGTGCCTTTGCGCTGACACCGTACTCATAGCAGGCATCGAGCGCGCCGAAGAACTCCGCCCGGTCGGCCTGTTCGAACGCTAGCACGACGGTGTCGACATCGTACTCCACGAGAACGTCCTCTATCCGTGAGAGCCCCCCCAGCCGTTCCAACCCTACAGATCCCGAACCCCCGTCGGCTATGGCCTCGGTTAGCTTGGCTGTTGAGACTGCACTCGTCGGACAGAGATACCCCAACAGCGTGCCGTCGACTTCGTTTGCGACATGCTCTATTACCGTAAGGTCATCACCGACGATGACAGTCCGCTCGCCGCCTGTGGATGGCCGTTTTCGGATCCACACGAACCACGCGGGAAGTGCCATAAGCAGCAGTGGTGTCACCAACACGACTGTCAGCCGTGGCAACCGATAAGTGTAGTCGAAGTAGCCTATTGTCGCCAGTACAAGCATTGCCACGAACACTCGTTTCTGGGCCAGTGAGACCGCATCGAGGATTCGCCGTGGCCGAGGCTTGTACAGTGGGAGAAATACACTGGCAACGACGATCACCGTAACAAGGAGCTCGAAGGTAAATTCTGGGCCACTCGGTGGGTCGGTCGGTAGCCGCCGGAGTAGCGGAAGTGTGGTCGCGATAGCTTGAATAATAGAATTATTGACAAGTGATGCTGCGATCGCCGTCAGCACAACGACCCCGAAGACACTCGCAACGCGGTACCGCCAGCCACTATCCATTACTAAAGTGATGAGCGAGTTCCAGTATAAGTCCTGCGTCCACCTTGTCAACAATTGTAGCCGTTGCAGTAGTGTTCCCTGATGAGCCAACCCCTGGGCAATATTGATGTCCCGTGTTATGAGACAGGAGCCAAGACGTAGCTGACGAGCTTAAGACACTCCGATAGACATCCTCGACTAGAACGTTTCGTCGCTCCCTGAGGTCGGGATCCCAGTGCCTACGGCTGTTGCATTGCTAGGGGACGTTATGGCGTACGAGATTGTCGCGTATCTGAACAGTTTCGTTTCGGTCTGTTCGAACCCGCCGTTCGAACCATTTATCACGAGCGTGGCATCCACGGTGAGAATCGTCAGTACTTCCAGTATAGTCAATTCATCTATGGCATTGATCAGTCCAAACAGACCTCCATCTTCGTCGATAATGTGCACCGGGTGTCGTGCCAGAGTGTGGACCTCTGTCCGCTCGACGGCGGACTGTCTATCTTGACTTTCAGACACACCGATCGTGTCGATGGTGACAAAAATCGTCCGAGAGGCAATTGCAGACAATCAATCTCGTCGGCTACTTCTGGGAACCGCAACACTTACTCTTGGTGCTGTGATACCCCGAATCACCATTCATTTCATCGGTGGTCTTCAAGTATGGCACCTACTGTCTCTGTAATCATTCCCACATACAATCGGGCTGACCTCATCGAAAGAGCTGTCCGGAGCGTTCTCGACCAGACATTCACTGACATAGAATGTCTCGTTGTTGACGATGGGTCGACCGACGAGACTGTGTCAATCGTCAGGTCCATCGATGACGACCGGGTAACAGTCATCGAACACGGTGAGAACGGCGGTGCGGCGGCGGCTCGAAACGCAGGCATCGATGCTTCGTTGGGCGAGTATATCGCCTTCCTTGACGACGACGATGTCTGGCGACCGGAGAAGCTAGCGAAGCAGATTGACATCCTCGAGTCCGCTCCCGATTCTGTCGGACTCGTGTACTGTTGGATGGACTATTACGACGACGACAACAGTCTCGTGACGGCCTATCGTCCCGAGCTACGTGGAGATATTTTCCTCGACGTGTTGGACAAGCAGCGGATCGGCAACAGTTCAACGCTCGTCGCTCCAGCGCCCGTTGTAAACGACGTAAACGGATTCGACGAATCTATCCTGCGAGGCGACGATGGTGACTTCATTCGACGTGTCGCTCTCGAATACGATGTCGAGTACGTCTCCGAGACACTTGTCGACGCTTACGTCGACCACGGCCACCGTCGGATAACGAGTCAGGACGAGAAGGGAGCCAGAAACGCGATTCACGACCAGAAAGCGAAACTGCGTAAGTTCTCGACGCAGTTCGATGAGCATCCGGAGAAGCGCGCCATCGTCGAGGCGCTGATCGCTCGCCGATACGTCCAATTAGGTCAATACGGTGATGCTGGAGCGCACTTCACACGTGCAGTCCGGAGTTATCCGTTTGATTCTGACGTCTACAAGGAACTGTATCGTGGGATCCGTTTCAGAGTTCGACGGGCGAGTCACGGGTGGTGATTAGTATCTCTTCAGTAAGGCAGGGGCCGCTATTCCTTCGGAGAATGCACCGATACAATTCCTCCCCTTCGGACACCCTAGGTGGTCGCTCAAGTAGGCACACCAGAGAGTCAGTATCCCGGCGTGGACAGACAAGCATCAAAATAGCGTGGTGTACCGACGACGTGAACTCACGCACTGAGGACCCTAGAGGTGACGATCGTGGACGGGCCTGATTCCTGTTCTGTCTCAGTCGTGGTCACGACCTACGAGCGTCCGGAACTTTGCAAACGAGCGCTTCGAAGCGTCGCGGCACAGACCTACGAGCCGGACGAGATCGTTGTTGTGGAAGACGCCAGTGAGAGCGGTATTGAGGACTGGCTGGAAGCTGAACTCCCCGATGCAACTTACGTTCGACACGACACGAACCGAGGCCTCGCGGCTACCCGGAACACCGGCTTGTCCGTGGCTTCCGGCGACTACGTCGCGTACCTGGACGACGATGACGAATGGCTTCCTGCACGACTCAAACGACAGATCGCGACCCTCGAGGGGCTCTCTGATGAGGAACGCAGAGACGTCGGTGCTGTCAACTGCGGCGTAGAACGCCGGAATCCTGCTGGAGAGACTCTCTCAATCGCACTTCCTGACAACGAAGGGGATCTCGCTGTGTCGATCAGGGATCTGGGTGCTTCAACGTACCCGTCGACGTTTCTCTTTCGTCGAGCGGCGTTGGAAACCGTCGGCGGATTCGACGAGTCGCTTCCGTCTTCGATCGACCACGACATCTGGATGGAACTCGCCGTGGCAGGATTCGAAGTTCGGCGCGTCATGGAACCGCTCGTCATCACGTACATTTCCCCTCGCGAACAGATGACTGGGGATACTGCCGAGCGAATCAGCGGCGTCCGTCAGTACCTTGAGAAGTGGTTACCCACGTACCGCGAGTGGTTCGGTGAAGAAGGTGGTCAGGCATACGCGGATCGGTACTTCGCCAGGGTTATCGCTCGGCTGGCCGCCTCCAACTTCGTCTGTGGTGACCTCCGTGGGTTCATCACCGCGGTGACAGCAATATTTCAATACAGCGACGAGACGTGGTACAACAGACGAGTCGTGTTCACCACCGTCGCTCGACGAATAGTGTCGGAAGTGGTTCCGACGCCAGTCAAGCGATGGGTGAAATCCGCAGGCTAACGAAGTGATACCGAAACCGCAAATAATTCGGTGATTTTCCCTCAGCGGTAGTAGTCGACTGTCGCGTTGAGACCGGATTCGAACGTCCGCTCGGCTTCCCATCCGAGGGATTGTAGCTTGCTGGAATCGAGCGCGTATCGCTGGTCGTGCCCCGGCCGATCAGCGACGAACTCGATGAGGTTTTGATCGGCACCGACCGCCTCAACTATCGACTCGGCAACATCAATATTGCGCTGTTCGTTCCCGCTCCCTGCATTGTATATCTCACCGACCGTGCCTTGCTCTAGTACTGTCTCCACGGCGCGGCACGTGTCCTCGACATACGTCCATTCACGGACGTTTGTCCCATCTCCATAAAGTGGTAGGGACTTCCCGGCGCTTGCACGCCTGATAAGCTTCGGAATGAGTTTTTCTGGATGTTGGTGTGGTCCGAAATTGTTCGATGGACGCACTAACATGACCGGGAGATCGTGAGTCTCGTAAAAACTCATCCCCAACAAATCCGCGCTCGCTTTCGTCGCGGCGTACGGGTTCCGTGGTGCGACTTCGTCTGCTTCAGTGAACGCACCATCTTCAATCTCTCCGTATACCTCGTCCGTAGATATCTGGACGAACCGCTCGATGTCGGCGTCAAGTGCTGCTTCGAATAACGTTTGGGCTCCGGCGACATTCGTCTGGACGAAAGGGCCCGCCCCTTCGATAGAACGGTCGACGTGAGTCTGTGCAGCGAAATTAACTACTCCATCACAGTCCTCCAGAAGGCCGGATATCAGGTCGCGTTCTCTGATATCCCCTTTGACAAATTCATGGTCCGGATGGTCCCGAACCGCATCGAGATTAGATTTCTCACCAGCGTAGGTTAACGAATCCACTGTGACGACCGAGTGCTTCGAGTGTTCGAGAATGTAGGAGACGAAGTTCGATCCGATGAATCCTGCACCGCCCGTTACGAGGAGACGCATTGGGTCTAAGACAGAGCGTACTTACTTATATGCTCGTCGGCTTTTTCGTGGTATGCGCACCCTCGTCCTCGGTGCGAACGGACTTCTCGGCAGTCAGACACTCCAAGCTGCAACCAACCGGGATTGGCCGGTGACTGGCACCGTTCACACCGAACCGCCGGAGTTCGAGTCCCCCTTCTTCCGACTCGATATCCGTGATTCAGATCGATTCAAACGCGTTCTCGACGCCGTTGAGCCCGACTGTGTCGTCAATTGTGCGGCGATGACAGATGTCGATGCCTGTGAGACGAACACGGTGCTAGCTCGGGAAGTAAATGAATCCGCCCCGGGCTCGCTCGCTGCGGTTTGTCACTGTCGCGGAATCCAGTTCTGTCATGTGTCCACCGATTACGTCTTCGACGGTCAGTCCAGCCAGCCCTACGGTGAGACCGACGAAACAGACCCAATTCAGACGTACGGTGAATCGAAATTAGCGGGTGAAAAGGCGGTCCGAGAGTCACACGACTCGGCACTGATCGTCCGTGTCTCATTTCTGTACGGACGCCACGGCGGTTCAGGAGCGCTCACTGGCTTCCCCGCATGGGTTTGCAAGCAATTAGAAAGCGAAGGATCGGTCCCCCTGTTTATCGATCAGTGGGTGACTCCCACCCGGGCCGGTCTGGCGGCGAATACGATTCTCCGACTCCTCGAGTACGATTCGACTGGTCTGTTCCACGTTAGTTCCAGATCCTGTCTCACGCCGTACGATTTCGGGAACCTGATTGCTGACCGATTGCAAGTGAGCGAGGCCGGACTCAAACAGAGTTCGATGGCTGATGTTGATCGTCAGGCTCCACGTCCACAATACACCTGCTTGGACGTTTCTCGGGTCGAAGACGAAATCAACCAGGCGCTTCCGACACTCGATACAGATCTGGACACTGTCGAAATGGGCCTCGGCGGTGGTTACTCGAGTCTGTAATCGTCTCGGTGTTCGAGGACGTATTCACGGTCTGCGGCTTCGATGTCGTCGAAACGAAGGACGGTGTCACACTCGAGCCCGGGACATTGCATGACTCGGCACTCTTCGAGTTCGTTTGCGGCTACGATCGTTCCGCACTCAGGACAGGTGTGAGTGATTATGTTCATTCTCAGAGCTTGAGATTCGATTGCTCACCGATAACGAGCCGGCGGCCCTCGGGGAGCAGGCCGGAAGCGCTCGTTACCGTCGCCCCCTTACCGACGAGGCTATCAACGATCTTTCCGTCGGACGAGATCTCGCTCTCTCCGACGATGACACTGTTCTCCAAGTGAACGGTACTGAGCCGAGTGTTCGGACCGACAGCGGTGTAGGGTCCGACGTACGTTCCCCCTTCGACGACGGTATCCGCTGCGATAGAGACAGGGCCGCGCACGACTGCTCCTCCTTCTATCGTCGCCGTCTCGTGGAGATCGACGTGACCACGCACGTCGGCGTCACTGTCAACGGTACCGTCAAGACTTCCGGGTCGCCCGTCGAGTACCAAGCGATTGGCTTCGAGAATATCTTCAGGTTTCCCGGTGTCTTTCCACCACCCTTGGATGACGTGTGAATCGATGGCGAAGCCATCGTCGAGTAGTTCTTGAATCGCGTCGGTGATTTCGAGTTCACCACGCCACGAGGGTTCGATCGTCCTGATGGCCTCGAAGATGGCCGGTGAGAAGACGTAAATCCCGACTAAAGCGAGATCGGATGCTGGGTCATCAGGTTTCTCAACGAGTTTGGTCACATTTCCGTCGGGGTCTATTTCGGCGATACCGAACTGCTCGGGGGTATCCACTTCTTGAAGCGCGATTCCCGCGGCGTAATCTCCCGTCTCGAAGCTCTGAACGAGGTCTGAAATGCCGTCGTTTAGAATGTTGTCGCCGAGATAGACGACGAAGTCGTCTTCACCGACGAACTCCTCTGTGCATCCGACGGCATGAGCTAATCCCAGGGGATTGCCCTGTACGATGTACGTGATGTCGACGCCAAGTTCGGTTCCGTCGCCGAGAAAGGATTGGATGTCGTCACGGCCGAGATTACCGAGTACCACGCCGATGTCAGTGATTCCGGCATCTCGAAGGTCTTCGATGGCGTACTGGATTACTGGTTTGTTCGCCACTGGAACCAACTGCTTCGGGCCGGTGTGCGTGATGGGACGGAGGCGTGTTCCCAGTCCTCCGGCTAAGATTATTCCTTTCATCGGTTACTCGTGTGGCTCAGCGTGCCAATCCAGCGGAATTCGGTCGGTATCATGGGGGAGTCGTTCTTCGTCGGGGTCGTCGTACTCGTACAACTCCGTCGGGAAGTTGAGCAGGAGTGCCGGCGTGTCCCCGATCGCTTTGAATCCGTGCCAACAGTCTCCAGGGATCCGAATCACTCGCTGGTCGTGTTCGCCAATAACGAACGTATTGAGTTCGCCCGTTGTCGGAGAACCGTCACGGTCATCGTAGATGCCAATCTTGATCCTTCCCTCTGGACAGGTGAAGTAGTCCACTTGCCCCCGAATGTGCCGATGCCATGCACGGACGATACCCGGATACGTCATCGAGTAGTACGTCATCTCGGGATCGGGTTCGAAGAGATCCCAGTCACTCCGATAGAGTTCACCGAGATGGCCTCGTTCGTCGGTATTTACCTCGACAGACTCAGTCGCTACGTCATGTATCATGGTTGGCATCCAAACAACGTCGATTCACGTCTACTGTCGTGAGTGTGGATGGTCCGGATAGAAGTATTTTGTCGTTGATCATCCCCATATACTACACTGATCGAATGAGAAGAGAGATAGCTGAGATACTGAAAATCCAATAACGATTTAATATTCGGCCAATAAACATGGGTATGATGTCAAAAGTCCGCTCTACACTCCGGACCCTATACACGAGCGGTCCAGTTGAACTCACGAGAACAGGAGCCCTCACGTTAGCTAGAAATACGGGCCCTGGTGAGCGCTTCCTCTATAGACGATCCTTGGCGGCAATCACGGACCGAATGGATACTGAGAGAAACCTTGAAGACGTACTTGATACTGTTTTGGAAATCAAGCCTGGGTATCCGCCGTTTCAATTGCGCGCTGCACAGTTACGTGACGAACTGGAGACTTTAGCCGAGGTCGTAGAAAACCACGCTCCGAGGACGATTCTGGAAATCGGAACTCATGATGGCGGTACGTTTTATACATGGGCGCGACATGTGGACTCGGCTGAGCAGATTGTGAGTCTTGACCTCCCTGGAGGAGCGTTTGGCGGTGGATACAGCGAAAAAAAGGCCACGATTTACCAAACTTTTAATGAAGATGTGGACATGACTTTTGTTCGGCAGAACTCCCATAAACACGAAACGTTTGAAGCCGTATCTGACGACCTCTCAAACCCAATTGATTTCCTATTCATTGATGGAGATCATACTTACGAAGGTGTCAAGCAGGATTTCGAAATGTATACCGACCTATGCTCGGATGATGCGGTAGTCGCACTTCATGATATTGTAACACACCCTGACAATCAAGAAGTGGTTACTCGTCGTCGCGAGGAGATTGACTCAATCTCTGATTCACATCTAGTTTGGGGAGATATCTTCTCTGAGTGCAACGTAGATGATTTCTGGGCTGAACTAATTGATGAATACGAAACCAGGGAAATAATCTCACATCCGAAGCAAACTTGGGGCGGGATTGGAATCGTCTATCTTTAAGCCCAGACAAAAGCACTCTCCAACATGTCCTCAGATATATTATTTTCTATCAACAAATTGGCTTGGGTGTTCCGATGGTCATCAGTGACTGAAAGGGGGGCAGTAACTGAAAAATCCGGTTCTATCGTTTCCCATAACAAGGGTGAAATAATGCGGTTGCTATCGTATAAATTGGATATGTTATGATCGTGGTAAGTATCAAAGGTGGTCTCGGAAATCAACTCTTTCAGTACGCAACCGCCCGGAGTTTAGCTGAAAAACATGACACTGTTGTCAAAATCGATCTAAGTTTTTTCGACTATTGGACGGACGAGAATCGGGCTTACCGTTCTCCGTCAGATACTGTGTACTACCATCTTGACAATTTTGACATTGTCGGGACTGAAGCTGATAGGGGAGATATTAACTCCGTCATTCGATTCGGTGAGCGTGGGAAACGAGTTGCAGAGGTGCTTACCAGTTCAAGGATATCTCCATATTTAGAACGGTTTAGGCGTGAATACGGTTTGGCTGGTCGTCTATTAAATTACTACGGAGAACGGACGCCGGACCAAGGTCGTTTCAATCCTGCTATCCTGGAGGCTGGACCAAACTGCTATTTGAATGGATACTGGGAGAGTCCAAAATACTTCGAAGACATCCGCGGGATCCTCGCATCTGAGTTTACTCCGGCTACTGAATTGTCGGCCCAAAGTCGACAGGTCTTGGAACGAATCCAAGAGATGCCCTCAGTCGGCCTCCACGTACGTCGGGGCGATCTCGTTGAGTTTGATAATGCTCTACCGGAGACTTACTTCGAACGCGCTATTGCAGAATTTGCCGACAAAGATATCCGATTTTTCATTTTTTCGGTCGATCCAGACTGGGTAGCAGAACACATCGATATTGACGCTCCTGTGGAATACGTTGATCACTATCATCCCGATGAAGGAACCCGGACTCCAATGGCGTGGGAATATCTGGTTTTGATGAACTGCTGTGACCACAAGATAATTTCCAATAGTACCTTCAGCTGGTGGGCGGCGTGGTTGGATTACGATAGCAATACTAAAATTTTGTGTCCTGCAATCTGGAGACCAAATCATCCGCAAGATGGGATGAAATATGTTCGCAATCTCAATTTAATACCGGATTCCTGGGAAGTAATTCAATGGTAGTGACGGCAGTCTACCGAGTAGTTTACCTGAACGTAGTGGTATGCGATGTACCGCTCCCTTATGTGTATCCAACTATCGTTTTCATTTTGTGGATCGCTCTGTCAACCAATCCTATAATTTTCTGAAACTCTCCGCGTTTATACTTGTAGTACCGGCGATCGAATTCCGCACTCGGTTCTACGCGTTCGGGGTGCTCAAGAGGGAACGATAGAGATCTCCGGCTTGGTAATAAGAATCGCTGTTGGAGATGAGGTGTAACCTCGTTGTGCATCGAATCATCACCGAATCCTGTATGGATGACTAGATTATTCTTGGGCATGATCGTCATACCCCTGTTCGCGACTAGTGAGTGATGCCAGATAACATCACAGTAGTTCCGCTCATCATCGTCGTCATATATGATATCGAGAATCTCATCGTGGTGTTCGGCCCAATCATCTATGTGATACCTCTCTTCTAACACCCCGTTCTCCCTAACCTCTGGCCACGCTTCCATATCGGGGTCGTATTTTTTCCACGCACTACGCCACGTCGCCCATCCCATACTGCGATGATGATTTGAAAAAAAGTACGATGCATCAATGTCGGGAGGGACTCCGGCGTTGTTCCCGCAGATTCCCATCACTTCTGGGGTATCCCGATAACGCTCCAGCAACTCTTGGCAATATGGGAAAAAGTCTATGCTCGGCAAGTGGTCGTCTTCAAAAAGCACTGCTTCCTCTGTATTTTCGAACACCCAGTCAAGGCCAGTAGGATATCGAATCGGACCGCCGAGGTTTTCATCGGCGTAGTTTGTATATACCTCACAGTCCCAGTTGATGCTCTCTTCTGCAAGAGATCGTGCCGCTTCGACTTTTGCCGCTTCGCCTTCAATCTCGTCTCTCGGCCCGTCACCGACGATATACATCTCCGGCGGTTCTACCTTGCGGACAACGTCCAGCAGTCGCTCTAACGGTTCAGTTCGTTTGAAAATTGTAACTGCAACCGGCGTATCAAACATTGCCCGTGCCTCATCAACATTCATTATTCGCTATAAGTTTTAAGACGATTGCTAGTGATATGTTTTTCTATACTTGTCTCAGTTGCGATAATTGACTTCATTAAGATTTACTTTGTTTGTAAGATTGCGTTTAGTTTGGATCATTGTGCCAGCGAGTGAACCTTTGAAGCCAATTTTCGGCTGTTCCCGGTTCGACGAGCCGGAGCAGTTCGAAAAACGACGAGGTTCGGCGCTTCAGTTCTCGAAAAATTCGCTTGATAGCGCTCCAATTTCTCTGGCGACGTATTTGAAATCGGAGCCCAGCTTGTTGCACTTTGGTGGGAGGTATTAAGTGCCATGAATTGAAACACGGACGCTCCGCCATTGTGTTTCGTCGCAGCTCACGCAAAAAGATTCCCATGACAGGGGTGGTTGTCGTCGCAAAACCGAACGTGAATCAGATCGTTCGTCTTGTGATCGGTGGCCTCATACAGCCAATAATTACTCGTCGTTTACTCGTATCATCCTTCCGCTAAGCACAATCTGATTTAAATCCTTCCCTGAATTTTGCGGTAGATCGGCCTTTTGGACATTTGTTCCTGTTGAGGCGGACTGATTTCTGTCATAGGCACCAAGAAATATGCTCGCCTCATTTTTCGCTAACTAAATACCGCCGTTCGTAATGAGTGCATTCATGCTCTAACAGCAGGATCAGTGATGTTCTTTGCTTGTTGTAACTGGTAAAACTGAAAAATAGGGGACTGACTTCACCTCTACCTATTCTCTGAATTCGGAACTTTCTTTTTCTCGTTTTCTTTCTTCGCCGTTCGGATATCGAATGGTCCATGAAGGTACGTCTTCATCTACAAACGTATTTGCCGCAACAGCCGCGCCGGTGTGAAGAGTAACCCCCGGCATAATTATAGAACCAGAACCAACAAAGCTTTCACTTTTTAGCCTCACGTCCCCAGAAATTGTTCGCCTTTCCTCTTTAGCTACTACGCTGGACGCCGGATAACCCAGATCCGCAGTAGAGGTGAGTACAACACAATTGTACGTCACTACTGATCGCGGCCCCATATCGAAACAGTTATTCCCAACCACATGACTCCCAGCGTGAATAACTGATTGTTCACGAAGGCGTACGCCTCCACTGGCATTAATTAAACAATAAGAATCTATCCGACTGGAATCATCGATTTCTAGCTCACTTCGGTTAATAATTGTTGTCGGTTGATGAATTGTAGCAGAACTCATTTGAAATAGATAGTTTTCCCTTACATATTATCTTTTTCCTCACGCTTTCATGACATGCAAGATAAATTATTCAAATTTACTGAATCAAAAAGGTCGTAACTAGGGAATTTAATAGTAGTGGAAACTTCCGTCTTGATAATGGACGACGACATGGTTAGTGTCGCCGAACCAATTCTCGGAGAGGCGGAACGCGATAATATTGAAGCAGTTTTGGATTCGGGGCGATTCCTACAAGGTCCGTTCGTAGAGGAGTTCGAACGGAAGTGGGCCGAACTAGTCGGTGTTGACCACGCTATCGCAGTTACGAACGGCACTGTCGCTATTCAACTCGCGCTAAACGCTATCGGGATAGAACCTGGTGACGAAGTAATAGTTCCCAGTTTAACGTTCGGTTCCACGGCCACTGCGGTAGTTCACCAAGCAGGAATCCCAGTTTTCGCCGATATCGATAGAGACCTCTATACAATTGACCATACCGATTTAGAGCGTTGTCTCACCGACCGCACCAAGGCAATCGTTCCGGTACATATGTACGGACATCCTGCGGAAATGGATGAGATAATCGCGTTCGCAGACACACATGACCTGAGAGTCATTGAAGACGCCGCACAAGCCCATGGAGCCAAGTACAAAGGAGATGTCGTCGGAAGCATTGGTGATGCAGGCTGTTTCTCGTTTTATGCAACAAAGAATATCACTACCGGTGAAGGCGGTGTAATTACGACCGACGACCCTCATCTCGCGGAGCGACTACGAACGCTTCGTAACCACGGAATGAGTGGCCGCGATAAGCACGTTACGCTCGGATATAACTATCGGATGAGCGAATTGAATGGTGCGATCGGTGTGGCACAAGTCGAAAAGTTACCCGAGTTCAACAAGAAACGTCGGGAGATCTCGGAATACCTGTTTGAGGAACTTGCCGATATTGAGTGGCTTAATGCTGCGACGGTTCGCGAATACGTTGACCACGCTTACTTCTGGGCCCCATTCGAAGTTGCGACAGATCAACTTGGTCTGCGGGGAAAGGAGGTTTGGAACGAATTACGAAACCGAGGCATTGAAACGCGACATCGATACATCACTCCGTTGTACAACCAGCCTGTGTTCACTGAGCATCGTGGATTCAATAGCGATTTTCCGTGGAGCACCAATCCACGGCCTCACAACTATGACCTCCATCTGGACAACGTTGAGGAAGTTGTCGGTGATGTAATCGGTTTGCCGAACCATCCAAATCTCATGCCGGAAGAGGTTGATCGTGTCATCAATGCCGTTAGGACATTCGATACGAAGCACTCGTAACGGAGAATTTAAATACGTAATTCAATTTTCCTACTGATATGCGGGTACTCGTCACTGGCGGAGCGGGCTACATCGGCAATTTCATCGTGGAGGAATTACTTTCGGGTGGACACCAGGTTCGCGTCCTAGATTCATTCCTCTTTGGTTCGGACGCACTTGCCCCATTTGAGACTCATGAGGCACTGGACATCTGTGAGGGAGATATCCGACATATTGATGATTTGAGTTATGCAATGGAGGATGTCGATGCCGTCATCCATATGGCTGGAATCGTTGGTGATCCAGCCTGTAGTGTAAACGAACAGGCAACTCAAGCTGTAAACGTTGAAGCAACCAAGGCACTCGTCGAAGTGTGTAAGATGCACGACATAGGCCGTCTGATCTTCGCATCGACGTGTTCCGTCTATGGGGCTTCAACGCTCAGTGAACTCAATGAGGGGTCCCATCTCAACCCGCTGTCGCTATATGCTGAATCGAAGAAGGAGTCAGAGGATATTATTCTACGTTCAACGCAGGACCGATACACAGCGGCAACCGATATTACACCGACTATCCTCCGAATGGGCACGATTTTCGGCTGGTCCCGTCGGATGCGATTCGATCTCGTTGTGAACCTACTAACGGCAAAGGCAGTTCTCGAGGACGATATCCCTGTGTATGGCGGTGAACAGTATCGGCCACTCGTTCATGTCCACGACGCTGCGAGGGCTTTCGTTGCAGTACTTGAAGCGCCACAGGAGAAAGTAGATCAACAAATCTTCAATGTAGGGGATAATGACTTGAATTATCCGATCAAGGAAGTGGGGCGGATCATCGAAGAAAACGTCGAGGGTGCTGAAGTTCGATTTGTAGAGCACAAAGAAGACAACCGAACGTATCAGGTTGATTTCACGAAAATCAACCATATCATTGGCTGGGAAGCGCAACAGGATATCACGGACGGCGTGAAAGAAATCCAAGAGTGGATAGAAGAAGCGGATATTACGGAATACGAATCGGACCAGTACCGGAACTCTACGTATCCATACCTGTAAGCTGATTCTGAAGTACAGATCTGAGACCTCAAATCAAGCGATTTCGACGCGGAAACTCTCTCAGCAGAAGAAAAAATATATTACGGTAAACCTACCAGAGTACATCTAATGACTGATGTCGTCTGGCTCATCTTAGACTCCCTCTCATACTCTGTCACTCCCTTCGCGAACGACGATTTGGGTACAATGCCGGCGTTTAAGCAACTCGCGGACGAAGATGGAGTTGTCTACTCGGAAGCCCGCGTTCCAGGACTGTTCAGTGCGTCGTCGCATGGATCGTTTTTCACCGGGTACCATCCATCTGAAACCGGAATGCATTATGTTCACCCACACTTCCCGGGAAACCACCAAACTATCGCACAGACGCTCTCGGATACCCACGACTCCTTTATAATCACTGACAATCCATTCGTTCACAAAGGTTTATCAGACACGTTCGACTACAGCCATCCGCTGAAGCTTGCGAACTACCAACTATTCAACGACGAGAATGCTAGCCTTGCCGACTTCGAGGAGCGATCCAACAGCTCTAGTCTTACCCGGTTCGCGAAATTTGCCCTTGAGGGCGGGAAACCTGTCAGATCGGTTCTCAATGGGTTGAGCTGTGCTCTACACGCGAATCTAGAATTCGGCCCATTCCAGACGAGACTGGGTTTCTCAGGTGAATATATCTCGAAAAAAATTGAGAAGTACGTCACTGATCGGACGAACGATTCTCTCGTCGTCGCAAATTATATGGACTTACACCCTCCCTTTGATCCGTCTGATGAAGCCCTAGAACGGTTTCTTCCTGACGTTCCTCAAGGGGAGTTGCCGATTAACATCAGTGGTGAGGTGCTCCAGTCGTACTCGTTTGAGCAACGGATCGGTCTCCTCAAAGCATCTGCGTGGGACCTAGACAAGCACTTGGGGCCGTTGCTGGAGACACTGCTCGCTGAAGACGCGTTCGTTGTCGTTACCGCAGATCATGGTCACGGTTTTAACCGGCAAAAACGATTCGAAGAAGAGCGGATCCACGTCCCGCTCGTTATATTTTCACCCGACCAACAGGCAGACAAAATCAAACACACCGTCAATATCATCGATCTTCCGGCGACTACGATGGACGCGCTCGGACGTGATCCGAACCAATTCCCCGGTAAGTCGTTACTCGAAGTTGAGGGGAATCGAATCTCGATTACTGAATCGATACGGACGAACGATCAGCTTAGCACACAGATCGATATCGGTGAAGGGCAGAGTTCGGCTGTCGTTCACGACATACTCGGCGTCGCAGGTCAATCACGAGTCGAATACGTCGACGGGAGCTTTACGGTCAGCTCGAACGAAATGGATCAGACTGAAGCGATTAAAACGGAACTGAAGGAATTACTTAATAGTCGATCGACAAATGAGGTGGATTCCCCAGAGTATTCGGATGAAACGCTCCAGCGACTCAAAGACTTCGGATATCTGTCTGACTAGCGAATTCGGATATGATTTGGGCACAACACTTATGAAACAGTATCTAAGATGGGGGCTATCAAAACTGTACTTTTCTCTCCTCTATCGATTTCACAAACCGTCTGCCCCGAAGATATTGATGTACCACTCGGTCGGTGACAGTGGCTCACTTTCAATCACGGAGCGAGAATTCCAAACCCAACTGGCGTTTCTTGATGCACGCTATAGGTTTGTTACGCTGTCTGAGATTGTGACCAAGAACGATAAAGAGAGTGTCGCATTGACCTTCGACGACGGATATCGGGACTTCTACGATACTGCACTCCCAATACTGCGAGAGAACGATATCCCTGCAACTGTGTTCGTCGTAGGCTCATCTCTGACAGAGGGAAAAGTCCCTGGCTTTCGGAAACCCACGATGACGATTGACCAACTGTGTGAACTTGCTGACGACCCGCTCATAACTCTCGGAAACCATACACAATCTCACCAAGACCTGACTTCTTTGCCACAAAAAGAGCAGAAGAATGAAATAATCCATGGGAAACGAATTATCGAAGATCAGGTCGGTGTCTGTGTTTCGCAGTTCGCGTACCCAGGCGGTGCCTACGACGATCATAGTGTCAGTGTGGTCAAAGACACCCACGACTGTGCCGTCACTGTAGACAAGCCTTGGAGTTCGTATTCGAACCACACGTTACCGAGGATTCACGCTCATGATGCAGAACTGGTCCGCTGGGGGTTAAACTCTACCAGCCATCTACTCCATAGGTAAAAGACACTGGGTTCATTTCTTTGAAATCACCTGTATCATTGGGTCTGTATCCAATTGAGACTTGCCCGTGGATCGCTCTTGATAAGTCATATGTAATGATAACCAGATCGGAGGACACATTGGTCAATTTCTTCTGCGTATTTCTCACTCAGGAAGAATATAGTTCGGCATAGGTCCCATCCCTCCGTAACAATTCTTCGTGAGTTCCCCTGTCAGTTATTTTTCCATCGACGAGCGTGTAAATCCGATCAGCATTCTGGACGGTGGAGAGCCGGTGGGCGATGGTGATGATGATGTATTCTCGTTCCATCGACTCAATAGCAGTTTGAACCCGTTCCTCGATTTTCGTGTCCAGATCACTAGTTGCCTCGTCGAGGACAAGTACGTCTGCGTCTTTCAGCAGGGCCCGTGCGAGAGCGACACGCTGCTTTTGTCCCCCTGACAATCGAACACCATCATCTCCCAGTTCTGTTTCGAGTCCATTGGGCAAATCATCAAGAAACTCGTCGATACTAGCTATTTTCGCAACTCGGTCTATTTCTTCTTGTGGAATCTGCCGATTTCCGATGGTAATATTGTACTTGAGTGTTTCGTTGAAAATAAATGGGTGTTGACGGACTACGGCAATCCGATCCCGCCACGCAGCCGTCTCGAATGAATCGAGTGGTATTTGATTGATTTGTATCTCACCACTGTCAGGGCTATACATCCGTGCGAGTAGAGACACAATTGTTGACTTACCTGCTCCTGATTGGCCGACGAACGCTACAAACTCGTTCTGGTCTACCTCAAATGAGACGCTCTTCAGCACTTGTTCCGAGTCATCGTACGAGAACGATACGTCATCGAAAACGACGGACTCAACCGCATCAGGGGGTGTCTGATCCCCACTTGGTTCCGCGTGGGACTCAATCTCGTCGACGAACCGTTGCGACCTAACGACATGTGCAAGGTTCGACTCGAGCTGGTAAAATAGATGATTGAGGCTGCTAACCCTCGGAGAGAGGCGAAACATGGCGAAGAGAAACACGCCCAAACTCCCGACAGTCAATGATGCGATCTCCAGGCCCAGATAAATTAGCACAAATACGGAAACCGCCGAAATAAGTTGTTGGAAATTCGATATTCCAGCACTGTTCCGCTGGCGAGCGACCTCTGAATTAACGTACTCATTCATCGCTGTTTCGAATTCAGCGAACAATTCTCCGGTCATGCCGAAGAGTTTAGCATCGCGGATTCCTTGGGTTCCAGCTTGAACAGTTTCTTGGACACGTTCGTTCGCAGTAGCGACGCTCTCCCCAATAGAAAACCCTCCACCGAAGACGTACCTGAGGAGATACGTTGAGGTTCCTAATACGACCACTGCAAATATTGTCAGATATGGAGTAATGAGGAGAGCGACCAGTAAGTACATACCGCTGACAAGACCTACTTGGAGGAGTTTGACTAAGTGACTGATTGCCGATCCAGAGTATTCTGATTGTGTGATGACCGCATTCAGGATGTCATCAGACCCTTCTTTATCGAAATATTCGATGTTGGCGGCTAATGCACCCTGAAATGATTCTCTACGCAGGAATCGAATATATTCGGTCTGGAGAGTTGCACTGAGCCACGTGACCGCGAAAGTTAACAGATACCTCAGTGTAATAACACACCCCACCCCAACAATGATATACTCGAGCGTGAACGGAATTCCCAGGAAGTCGTATACTCTTATAAACGTCTCCAAGAGACCGTTGGGATTCGACGTATTTCCCCGAGCGTACTCAACGATTGGCAAAATGAAGGTTAGGCCGAGACCCTCTAGAAGAGCGGCAGCAAAGCTGAGTGCCACCACCCCAACAGTAAATAGAGGTCTGAATGTCGCCGTTCTCAGGAGCGCAGATACCTTTTCACGTACTGTTATCTCGTCAGACATACTCGGAAGATACTCATCAGACTCTCTCTTGCGAAGATAAATAACAGACTCGATATCCGCTATCAATTTACTAAACGACGGTTGACACTTGTCGGTACTTTTATTTTTATCCTATATCTCCATTCAGCACTATCTAATAGTACCTCTAGAGAGAGTCAGTCCCGAATTTGATCGGATATTATGTTAGGAGTCAGCTTCGTGACAGCCTAAAACAGGTGTTAATGTAGTGTTACACCCCCTTCCATGTTGGAGACTCCAAGACCGCACTGCAGTAGATTTGGATAACTTTCTACACACCTCGAGTCACAAGATTCATCTCGTGCTATCGTATCTTGAGAGGTGTACGAATGAGGAGACTGTCCCTGAACACTTGGTATACGTCTGCTCGGACGAATCCAGCTGTCGGTGCTCTGGCCGTCTTCTTTGCAGCACTGATAATTCGGTTGGCTTACCTTGGACGTATCCTTCAGGGATCCCTCCGAACGCCACCGGATACCGGATCCTACATAGAGGCTTGCCAAGTTATATTCTCGGACCCCACTGCTTTGATTGGCATCAGAAAGGGTATCACATATCTCGGATTCACCGCACCGTTCTGTAGCGTTCGCGTCTTGAGTGGTGGATCAAATGTTCCGTGGGCGTTCGTCCAAGTCTTTCTCTCCGCCGTGACGGCCGTACTCATCTACTACATTTGTGTCCGTGTCGTGAGCGTTGCGGGGGGGATCATCGCAGGCTTCGGGTTCGCCCTGTTGTTCGAGGCACTCCGGTTTGTCGTGTTCATGCTCTCGGAAACAGTGTTTATCGCTGCCCTTGTCTTTTCGATGTGGGCGATCGCTTTCCACAGGGATGAACGTACGAAGACCAGTGCTGTGCTGGTAGTTGTCTCGTTTATTTGGCTCATTACGACGCGCCCGTTCGGGTTACCAATCGTCGCAGGGTGGCTCTTTTTCGATCTTTTCCCTGACGATAGCGGATACAGAATTGGGCTCCTCCCGAGATCCGTTTCGATTGCCGGAGTTGTTGGACTCCCAATACTTGTGCAAGCTCTCACCGATGTCTTTCGAAAACTAAACCAGGCCAGTTTGTCGTTTCGGGAGGGGTGGATATATTACAGAGGCCACTGGGACTCTCCACTTTCTCTCTACGAATATACGCCTCGCGTATCCGACACTGCGGTTGAGTTCTTCATCGTCAATATCGACCACGTCCTACAAATCATGCTGCTCCGCCTGTTCGTGTTCTACCTCCCGCTGGTTCCGCGACTCTCGCGGGGTGCGATAGTGTACACGGCGTTCAATGCGATCGTTCTGATTCCCTTGTTAGTGTGTACCCTTCTTGGACTGGTGCGATCGCTCCGACAACATTCGATCGTATTCAGTCTGTTCGGTACGCCAATCATCGTCGTAACGGGGGTGACGATGTTGATGTTCGTAAGTTCTTCCTGGCGCTACAGAGCACCGTTGGCACCGTCGTTCGCACTGATTACTGGGTATTTCCTCACGACAAATCCAAAACTCGTTAAGTTGCGCGAGGCAATAGAACAGCGGATGGCTCGCTGGAGAAATAGATTGTAGGCGATTCCTCTGGGATGGTACTAACGGACCAGACCGCACTTCCAACGTCGTCTCACATCACGCTTTCTGCTTACACCGTGCCTCTTTGATCAAGCTGGGCTTGGAAATATTCCGGTAACTGTTCGAGTCCGTCACGAAGTGAAACAGTGGGCTCCCAGTTGAGGTGCCGTCGAGCCTTAGTGATGTCGGGTTTTCGAACTTGCGGATCTTGATCGGGTCGCTCTTCGAACACGAGTTCGCTCTCGCTGTTGGTGACGTCGATAATTTCTTCAGCGAGCTTCTTGATTGTCCACTCATCCGGGTTCCCGATGTTGACTGGAGTATCCAAATCTGACCGCATCAGTTCGCGTAGCCCCTCTATGAGATCGGTAACGTAGCAGAAACTCCGTGTCTGCTTCCCATCTCCGTGTACCGTTAGCGGTTCATTTTGGAGTGCTTGCCTCATGAAGGTCGGAATCACGCGACCATCGTCGAGACGCATGCGGGGCCCGTACGTGTTGAACAATCTCCCGATCCGGACGTCGATATCGTGTTTATCCCGGTATGCCCTTACTAACGCTTCGGCGTACCGCTTCGATTCGTCGTAGCAGGATCTTGGGCCAAACGGGTCCACGTTCCCACGGTAGCTCTCTGGCTGTGGATTGACTTCTGGATCGCCGTAGACTTCGCTCGTCGACGTAAACAGGTACTTCGCGTTCTTTTCTTTAGCGAGCCCAAGCGTCTTGTGCGTCCCGAGTGCACCAACCTTCAGCGTCTTGATCGGGTTGTCCTGATAGAACACCGGAGATGCCAAACTGGCGAGATGCAGTACCCAGTCTATTTCTCCAGTCGAATGGATGAAGTTCGTAACGTCGTGTTCGTAGAAAGTGAAATTGTCATCATGAAAGACTTGTTCGAGATTTTCGGTGCGACCGCTGATGCGGTTGTCCATTGCTACGACCTCGTGGCCATCTTCGAGAAGTGATTCACAGAGATGCGAACCTAAAAATCCAGCACCACCAGTAACTAATACTCTCTGCATCTTGATTCACCAACAGCCCCCACTAGGATTAATAGCTTCGGTTCAGGCATTGCAATGCTCTTAACGAGGCAGAGTGATCGTCTGTCGAGTATTATTTTATCACATTCCGCTCGCTCCTCCTCGTACCACTCGATCGTCTGACGAAGTCCGTCCTCCAATTTAGTTTAGATCTTCCGGCCAAACCGCACTCGGGCGCTATACATGGTGAGTCGACCGGGTGGCTGGCCGTCAGGCATCGACGTATCCCACTCGATGTCGCCGTCGACCCCGGTCAGGTTAACCATTGTCTCGACCAGCTCCCGGATATTAATCTCGTTGTCGCTCCCGGGATTCGCCGACACGCTGCTGTTGTACCGCTCTGTCGCATCGGATTCCTTCGGCGGCGTCTTTTACGTACAGGAATTTTCTTGTCGGCTCACCGGGCCCCCACGCCGTAATGGTGTCGCCGCACCGCTCAGGGCCTCTCGATGGCTTTGAGGATCATCGCAGGAACCACCAGACTCGTTCCGAGATCGAAGTCGTCACGGGGTCTGTATAGGTTCTTCGGTAGGGCCTTCTTTGTATACCGTCCGGAGAATTCGTCTCCTTGGAGTAGCCGTCGAACAGGTCCTGTTCTCAAATTATATTCAGAGGATCCGGACTCAGGTCCGGTGCATACCAGTAAATTTCTTCAACAAGCCGTATCAGTCCCCTAACGCCGTCTCGATGACATCAACGACTTTCGACTGCTCATTCTCCCAATTGTACCGCTCCGCAACGGCGCGACGACCGTTCGTACCGAGGTGACGGGCCTGATCGGCGTCGTCGAGGAGGGCACCTAGCGCGTCTCTGAGCTCCTCGATATCGGTAGTATCAACAGTCACACCACATTCAGTCGTCTCGACGATCTCCGGAAACCCACCGAAATCAGGCACAACAACGGGGAGGGCGGCATTCATATAATCGGGAATCTTGCGGGCGTTCCAGCGGACGATTCGGTTCATCGGGACCGGCTGATAGGGTGCTGCGGCCACGTCGCCCCGGCCGAGGCTCTCGTGGACCTTGGCGTAGTCGACCCGGCCGGCGAACTCGACGGCATCGCGTACCCCAAGCTCGGCGGCTCGGCTCCGTAGTCGGTTTGCGGTGTCGTCGACTGAATCGCCGATGAACAGGAGTTCGACATCAGGCTGGCTTTGCCGGACCAGTGCGAACGCCTCAAGGAGCGCGGACACGCCCTTCCTGTCGTCCAGGACGCCGACGTACACGATCGTGTCGTGTGTACCGACTCGGTCGTGGGGGGGCTTCAGTTTGGGGACGTTGTAGACGACGGCCAGATTGTCCGTGAACCCCTCGTAGCGCTCCTTGACGACGTCACCGGAAGTGTCGATGACCGTGATGCCGTCAACGACGGTGAGACACGCATGCTCGATGGCCTTGACCGTCCACGAAAACAGCGGTGCCAGCATCGAGTCACGCTCGCTATAGTCCTCGACACGGGGGTCGACGACGTCGTAAACAACAGTGGTGCCAGAGAGTCCGAGGACCGCCGCGAGCGGCAGCAGTGAGACGTGGCCACAGAAGAGGACGTCTGTCTCGTTACCGTGCAGTTCCCGGACAAACTGAAGGTACAGTATCGGAACGAGGAACGCGTTCAGCATCGAGACCCGTAGCCCCGGACTACTGACTCGGGTACATGGGACCGCATCATTTGCGGCGTTCGAGCTCCCTTTGCGGTCCCAGCAGAGTGCGGTGACCTCGTGGCCCTCGGCGACTAGGGCCTCAGCGAACAGTTCAGCGCGAGGGTTGAGATGAGAGCGGTGAAACAAGATACGGATGGAGGCCATTTAGACGAATCTGACCGGCAGTAGATAAAAACGTTCGTTATCGGGTTTGCCGGAGACACGGTGCCTAGAGCGCTACGCTTAATTACCACGGTTATCGAACTCGTAACATGTCGACGTCGTTTTCGGTGCTCCTGTCGGTCTATCACGGTGACGATCCGGCCCAGCTTGACGCGGCGCTCGCCAGTTGTTTCCGGCAGACCCGCGAGCCCGACGAGCTCCTCGTCGTCGAGGACGGCCCGCTCACCGAGGCCCTCGAAGCCGTCCTCGACAGGTGGGCCACCGAGCGCCCAAAGCAGATCAGGCGCCACGCGCTTCCGGAAAACAGGGGGCTCGGGGAGGCACTCAGGATTGGGGTTCGGGAGTGCCGTCACCAGCTCATCGCACGGTTCGACGCGGACGACGTCAATGTGGAAACGCGGTTCGAGATCCAGTGTGACTTTATGGCCTCTCACCCTGAGATCGACGTCCTCGGCGGATACATCGGCGAGTTCACCGACGACCCGGAAACCCTGAATAGGCGACGCGAAGTCCCGACGGCGCACGACGCAATCAGACGGCGAGCCCGCTTTCGTAACCCGATCAACCACGTGACCGTCATGTTCCGGCGCGAGGCCGTCCTCTCGGTGGGGAACTACCGCCCGGTCATGCCGCTCGAAGACTACGACCTCTGGGTACGACTCCTCTGTGACGGCGCTACGTTTAGGAACCTTCCGGAGGTATTAGTGAAGGTCAGAGCCGGTGAGGAGATGATAGCGCGTCGTGGCGGGCTGGCGTATGCTCGCGCCGACGCCCGCCGTCAGTGGGACTTCTACCGGCGGGGATTTGTCTCACTCCCCGTCATGCTGGTGAACCTCGTCACCCGCGTCCCACTCAGGCTTGTCCCGCCGTCGATCCGTCATTTCATATATACGGCCGTTGCTCGCGATCCCGCGGACGCAACTCGGTGAACCGGCTTCTAACGGGTAGCGTACCGAACGCTATTTATATTGCCACTGAATTCATCACCAACATGTCTCGGTTCTCGGTGAGCGTGGTCACACCCTCTTTCGAGCAGGCGGAATTCCTTGAAGATAATCTGCAGTCTGTAATGGGCCAGTCGGGGGCGGAGATCGAACACGTTGTCGTAGACGGCGGGTCGACAGACGGGACGGTCGAGTTGCTCGAGGCCTACGAGGACCGCTACGATCTCAAGTGGGTGTCGGAGCCGGACGACGGCCAGTCCGACGCTATCAACAAGGGGATCGAGATGGCGACCGGCGATTGGATCTGCTGGGTCAACTCCGACGATTACCTGTTGCCCGGCGCGATGGAGACGCTGGGCGGGGCCGCCGAGGGCCAACCGGGGGCCGATGTCATCTACGGAGATTATCTCTTCGTCGACGCCGAGGGCAACGAAGTCGGTCGGAAGTACAGCACGCCACCCTCCCGGTTCGTTCATAAGCATTACTATCAGTTCACTGGAAACCACAGTATGGTTATCAGACGCGACACCCTGGACTCACTGGGCGGTGTCGACGAGGAACTGGAGTACGTGATGGACGCCGACCTGCTCTGGCGACTGCTCACTGCAGACCTCGAACTGGTCCAGGTGCAGTCGTTCATCGGCGCTCGGCGTCTCCACGAGGCGGCGAAGACGACGGGGACGCCACCTCCGGAACGGCAGGCTGAGATGCGGGAACTGAAATCCAGATATGGTCTCTCGCCATTCGAGCGAGTGGTGCCGGACAGGGCCCTGGCGGCGGCGGCACTCGGGCTGCAGGGGACGTATCACCTTCTCGACGGCCGGCCAGAAGCGCTTCGTTACATTCGCTCATGAGTGGCGATTCGTGGCCGAATCTGCTCGTCACGTTGTTCCTCATCAGTGTCCTGCTCTCGCTGCAGCTCCCGCTCCCGGGCGTGGGGTCGAAATACGCTTCAATAAACGCCTCCGATTTTGTCGTCGTGGCACTCGGAGGATTGTTCCTCGCCCGGCGACTGCGGAGCGACGATTGGCGGATTGAACTAACGGTTCCGGAGGTGACGGGTTGGTTCTGTCTCCTGGGTGGCTGGATTCTCGTCACGATTTTGGTCGCTGTCGTCCGCGAACCGGTTTCGGTATTCATCAACGTCCTCTGGACGCTGAAATGGTTCGAAATAGCCGGCCTCCTCGTCTTGGTACAGTCGTTCTCAGCGGCTGTCGACTGGGACCGGGCGCTCGTAGTTCTGACCGCTGGTGGGGCACTTATCGCCGCTGTCGCCGTCGTCCAGAACATCACTGCGGCAGGGACGTACGCGCAGTCGACGGTCCTCTGGCGAAATCCTAACACGATGGCCGTGTTTCTGGCCCTGCCGGCGCTACTCGGCTTGCTGAACGGCGCCCTCTGGGTTCGCGAACGACCGAGGCTGGCCGGGCTCAGTTTCCTCGCCGGGGCCGTCTGTCTAGTCGGCGTTCTCACTGCCGGTTCGCGGTCGGGGATGATTACGCTCTTCGGCGGCGGCACTATCGGCGTGGTATTACTGCGTGACAAGTTGCCTGTCCGCACACTTATCACTGCCGTCGCGGGGACCGCGTCGCTCGTTGTCCCCATCCTGCTTGCGACGAGGCCGTGGCTGTTCAAGCGGTACCTTCCCCTCGTACTCAGGAACGGGGAATTAACCCTGAATCCGTCGTTCTTCCATGGATTAGAGAGTCGATTCCAGCTCACACAGGAGGCGATCGATCTGTGGGTACAGCAGCCCATATTTGGCTACGGGTGGTTCGCCTCGCCGGAGAATCCCAGAGTCGGCTATCTCGACGTGCTGTACTCACAGTTGCTGGTTGATCTCGGCGCTGTCGGGTTCGTGCTCGCTATCGCGTTCTATTTGGTCATCGTCCGGACGTTTATCGGCCGCATCTCGGACGTGTCGCTGGTCGTCCCTATCGTCGGTGCCAGCTGGCTCGTCGGGCTCCTCGCTGCCGGCATCGGCGGGGCCCACGCCCGGGTGCCACGCCTGCTGTACATTCTCGTCGTTCTGCTCGTCGCCGCCGCCGCTCTTGAAACTCGCGATCGCCGGCGCTTCTGGGCCTGAGAGGTAGCTTTCCTGGGGAAGCTATGCGCAACCGGACCGGTTCTGTCCGGCTACCCTTGGCCATCGCCCCCTATCTGCCGGAAGCACCAGGAATGGAAAAAGAAATGTCCGGCCCACCAAGACATGTGGCACTGGTATGAATCTCGAATCGAAGCTCACCGAACGCCCTGTCTTCGTCACCGGCGGTGACGGCTTCGTCGGCTCCCATCTCGTTGACACGCTCGTCGAACACGGTGCCGACGTCCACGTATTCGTCCGTGCGACATCCAGCGGGGAACTGAACAATATCCGGCACCAGCGTGAGGCCATCACGGTCCATCGCGGCGACCTAAGGGACAAACACTCTGTCGAACAGGCTCTGCAGACGTTCACCGACCACAGTGAGACTCTCATCTTTCACTTAGCAGCCCAGGCCCACGTTGGCGAATCGTGGGACCGACCCTATGAGACCGTCGACACCAATGTCACTGGCACTCTCAATCTCCTCCAGTCCGTCGTCGATCTCGACCTCGACATCGCCAAGTTCGACACCGCTGGCACCAGCGAGGAGTATGGCAACGTCAAGGAGGAGATGGTCGAAAAACATGATTACGAGGACGACGGTCGCGTCCTCCTTAGTGAGCGCTCGCCGGTCAATCCCACGAGTATCTACGCCACTACCAAACTCGCTGCCGACTTCCTCACGATGAACTTCAACGACGCGTACGGGCTTCCGACGGTCACGACGCGGATGTTCAATAACTACGGTCCCAGGCAGAACCCACGGTACATCACGGGAACGATCATCACGCAGGCACTTGAACGCGACATCGTCGAACTCGGAAATCTCCAGCCAAAACGGGATATGTGTTACGTCAGCGACGGTGTCCGCGGCCATCTCCACGTCGCACTTAGTGGCAGCCCCGGTGAGCAGTACGTCTACGGGTACGGGGAGAACATTTCGATGCGGGAGTGGACAGAGACGATCCTCGATGTGGGTGCCGAACACGACTACTGGGAACGCCCGGAGATTGTTCAGGAAGATGATCGGTATCGCCCCGGCGATAGCGACGTAGAAGAGCTATTAGTTGGCTACGAGAAACTGAACGAGGAGACGGGCTGGGAACCGCACGTATCTTGGCGTGACGGCATCCGGAAAACCATCGACTGGTATGCGAACAACAAACCAGCGTGGTACGGGCGGGTGGACTGGCGATGAGCCACGGTTTTTGGGACGACCGCACGGTGATGGTGACTGGAGGGAGCGGCTTTCTTGGAAGTCATTTGGTCGAGGAACTGCGCTCTCGCTCCGACGACGTCGAGGTGTTCGTTCCCCGCAGCAGCGAGTACGACCTCCGAGAGCGGGCCGCCATTCGACAGGCGTTCGTCGAATCCGGTGCTGATACCGTTATCCATCTGGCGGCGACTGTTGGAGGCATCGGTGCTAACCGAAAGAATCCAGGTCGCTACTTCTACGATAATGCCGTGATGGGCATCGAGCTTATGGAACTCGCTCGCCAGTTCGGTGTCGAGAAATTCACCATTCTGGGGACCATCTGTTCGTACCCGAACCACACCGATGTCCCGTTCGAAGAGGACGACCTTTTCGATGGCTATCCAGAAGAGACGAACGCGCCGTACGGTATCGCGAAGAAAGCGCTACTCACACAGTCAAAGGCCTACCGAAAGCAGTACGATTTCAATAGTATCTATTTGATGCCAGTGAATCTCTATGGGCCGCGAGACGATTTTGATCTTGATTCCGCCCACGTCATCCCAGCGATTATCCGAAAGTGTCTGGAGGCGCGCGACCGGGGCGACGACTCGATAACTGCATGGGGAACCGGTGAACCGACCCGGGAATTCCTCTACGTGACTGACGCTGTACGTGGTATTCTTGATGCTACTGAGGAACTCAACCGGAGCGAACCGGTCAACCTCGGAAGCGGTTCGGAAATCAGTATCCGCGACCTCGTCGAGACAATAGCGAGTCTGACGGGTTTCGAGGGGCGCATCGAATGGGACACTTCGAAACCTGACGGTCAACCTCGACGGAAACTTGACATCAGCCGTGCCGAGAAGTACTTTGACTGGAACGCTCGTACCGACTTTGAGGATGGGCTCAAACAGACGATAGAGTGGTACAGGTCGGTTAGAGACGAATATCCGGCCGGAGGCGTGCACCACAGTAGATAGCTAAAACAGACTGAGTTGCTCGGCCCGATTGAGCCTGATCGGAGTCCGCCAGATGTCGAAGGGATTATTGTCCGATTCGTTCCTATTGTCTCGGTCGATCTGTTCTTCCTGAAACGGATACGCAAGACGATTTCGAATCCTCTGAGCGCAGAGAGTGTCGCATGACGACGTGGGCAAAAAGTTGGATGGTGTCGATGAGGCACAGTTACGTCGACAACTGCGCACAGAGACCGATGGGAGATGACATACCTCACGAGCATCGGCTGTCCAATAGAAAGAATCTGCGACAGCGATCGAGGAACTTCTCGGATACCCCCAACAACGGTGTATAACTGACTCATCACTGTTGTCGAGCACAGTTAGGTCGCGTTCGGAGACTTCTCAGGGCTCGGCCAATCAATTCGTCTTACCGACATGCTGTGAACGGAACTGACCACGACACTAATAATCTCGCCACCTAAGGCAGGCTATGACGAACCGATCTCGATACCCGCTCTCGTCCGTGACCGATTACTAGGATTCTAGGGGGCGGTACGTGTTTTGTGCCGTTGGCCGCTCACCTCTCGAGACGCAAGCGAATTCATCGATGAGGTCGCCGACCCGACTTCTTGGGCAGATATCGAGGAATCTCTGTCATGGAGACCGTCCATGGGAAGCCTCAATCTGTCGGCCCTGTACCGCCGTGTGCGTCCACGGAGAGATCAGTCTTTACGCTGGCCGCCTCTCATGAACTCAAACAGCAAGAGAGTTGATCTCGTGTGCTTTTCGGCTCGCATCCTCTTGGGAGGGGCCTCGGAAAGATAGAGAGTACGTTTCGTGTGCTTTCACTCGGTATGTCTGGCGATTTCTGTGCGGGTCTCCAAGACGATCGCCGGATCGAGATCGAGTTCGTACTCGTAGTACTGTCCGCCACTCAGGCCCTTGTTCTGATCGTGACGGCAGAGAAATCCCAGCATGTGGAGGTCCGAGAGATGATCCTGGATGCTTTTCAGGGTTGACAGCGGCGAGGCGGCATGTGAGTCGGCGACCTGCTCGTATTTTCGTTGGATCTCTTTCGACCGTGCCGGGACTTCATCCTGGGTCTGTAGGGTTGCAACCGCCTCCAGAATGTACTGTGCATGCTCGGTTTGGTCCCGGATCTTGTTCTCCAGTCGGCCACGCTGTACTTGCTCCCGTGCAGCTTCGATATGATCGTCCGTGACCGGCGACTCACCGTTTCGTTCGGCAAGTTCTGCACCAACACGGAGCAAATCAAGCGCCTGCCGTGCGTTCCCCATGTCCTGTGCGGCTAGGGCGGCCGAATTCGCGATTGCTGAGGTGTCATATGCCCCATCCACGAAGGCACGTTCTGCTCGATGCTCCAAGATCGTTCGTAGTTCACCAGCATCGTACGGGCTGAAGGAAATCTCGGTTTCCATCAACGTATCTTTGACTTTCGGCGATAGCGTCCGTCGAAATGTATAGTCGTTGCTGATTCCGATCACGCCTACCTTCGCATTCGAGACGTGACCGTTCGCTCGTGCACGAGGCAGTTCGTACAGGAGCGTGTTTGCTTCTTCCAGGTGGTCGATTTCGTCGAACACGACGATGTGTGTCCCACCAATCCGGTCGAGTTGTCGGTACAGTTCGTCAAACGCGTCTCCAGTCCCGAGTCCCCGCTTCGGGAATCGACTGGCGTGTTCTGGGAGCAAATCGTTGACGAGACTACGAACAACCATGAACAGCGTCCGCCCGTTACAGTTGATCGTGTGAATGTGGAGGTCGTCGGCCGTATCTCGCTTCGCTACTTCTTCACTGAGCTCGTCCATCATGTATTTCGTGACTGCTGTCTTCCCGAGTCCGGCTTTCCCGTACACGAAGACATTCTCTGGCTCACGGTTGAACAGCACATCCTGAAGTGCGTGGCTGTACGCTTCGATTTCCTCGTCACGTTCAAGGATTGTCTCCGGCTGATAGCTTTCCGTGAGTACCTCCTTGTCCGCGAACACCGTCTCTGTGAGATCATCGAACGGACTGGTCATGGATATCGCATCCAACTCGACATGAGTATATAAAACCAAGCGTTGTTTGTTTCGTATGCTACCGTGAAGATTGAGTTCCCATTGAGAACACCGTCACACTGGCCTGTGTCAGTAGAGCCGTGCGGAAAGCACACGAAACGTACTCTCTCATATCTGAGCTTGTCGCCACTATCGAAGTGGCAAGCACACGAAATCCACTCTCTTGGTAGTGTTTCCGATGTCGTCTCCAATCGTAAGCACACGAAACGTGCTCTCTCTTCATTAAACCGAGTTCACATGTGTCCTGTCTTCTCTTTTCAGATACTAATTAGTGACAGCTGTTATTTCATACCCGAGACAAAACTCTGAGACTGCTTCAAAGCTGTTTTATCGCTTTGTTAGTAGCTTATTCACCCTTCATAGCCGGCTCTATTGTCCGCAAGAGTACCTCTGTGAGCAAATTGAGTGCAACTAGGTGGTCTGAGTGGGGATGATTTGAGAGAGATGCCTGCTGGGTAATCAGATCGCGCCACGAACGTGTCTCGTAACGAAATGTCTCCGACTGAGTTGGTTTCCAGTGGTGACTTGCGCTCTCAAAACCACTGGAGGGAAACCGATTATGAACTCTCACTACCGGTTTTCCGATCGATGGGTAGTGACATTTTTCAAATCATATGGTAGCCACTGAAAGCCAACGCACATCCGATCGCACGATGGCGGTGCAATCGGTTTGTAAATCGTTTCAATTGTTACTATAGCTCGACACGTGCCTCTGTTGAGATAGGTGGGATTGGGACATCTGATACTGATAGCATACACGCTCGAATCGGACCGGATCGACAGCCTGTAAACTGTCCTCTTTTCCAGACACTCCCATTCCTGCATCTATTGGTGGAACGCATCAATCGTTCTTGGAGGCACTAGAACGTTATCTGTCTCCTGTGGGTCCCTTCGCTCGCAAACTATCGGCTTGGAGCACCCGTCAACGAAGGTTGGCTTTCTTTCTCCTGTCGGTGCCTGAGGCAGATTTCCCTCCAAGATGAGTGTCTCACCAGGCAAGAATATCGAATGTCTCCCAGTAATTGTATTCTGCAAAGGCAGCTGTGGGTATCACGACTCACCTGTTGGCATTGTTCCTAGTCCTACTTCGGACTCTACCCACTCCATCTCTTGCGGCCGCCAGTGGTGATTATGAACTACTAGTGGCTGTATTTAATCCTCGCAAACAGGATATTCGCCGTGGAGAAGCGTTTATACGGATTTTGGAAGCCTTCTTTGTTTAGCCAGGCCACGAGTCCATAACTTCTCTCAGTTTCTAAGCGTCTCTCCAGACGAATCGAATTTGAGATGATTTTGTACATCTTGCCGAGTTTACCCAAGTGAAATCCACCGGTAGAATATATTCAATTGGTTCCCAGACTCCCTGGATATCCACCGATAAGCACTAACAGCGGGCGAGCAGTCAAAGCCACGCCAGAATTGCAGCGAGCGGGGCGCTCCGTGGGAAACAGACCTGTCCGTTCCAAGAAATATAAAATACACAACTATATCCAACCTTAGATTGAATCGCACGATAGCGACGAGGGTTGGAAATTCGTTTGTGCTATGCCTATCAAAATAACTGAATAAGTTCACCGTGCCCAACATTTCCAAACTGGCGTTGAGTAGGGCGCTGTCACACGATTTCTGCCGCACTGATCTGTCAGAAACGGCATTCGCCGACTGGAATATCCATCGGTCTAGCCAGGTTCGACAGCGATCACACACGTTCTTTCGGTGATGATCTCTTGGGTTGGCCACTTGGAGATTGACAAAGGACGGTGTTCATCTGGTTTGTCGAACTCAATCGGCTCACACTAGCCTTGCAAATCGCACTGATCGGTTTGGTCGATGGGTTCAAGCAACTGATTGATAGTTACGGTAGCAGTAGAGCCGGGTTCGTCTCGGCCGGAGCAAGCGGTGCCGTGACGACCCGTCCCACTCACGATTCGTGGCCGTCCGCGAGCGTGCGTCGGTGGAAATCTTTCTGTGGGTGCTTCCGCCCAATTGTCGTTGCATCGACTGGAGAGCGGAGGAACATTCGTATTTTGCTGCGCTGCTATGCCCTCAAACCACACCATTGGTCCTTATTTCTGGTCGAGAAACACCCGCGTCAGGGCCGCCACTTCGGAGCGAAGCGCCCCCATATCGATCGTGTCTGTACCGTGATAGAGCCGCTTGTGCTCTTCTCGAACGATATCTTCGAGCGTCCGTTCGTAGAGCGTCTCGACCGTCACTGCTTGCTCACGGTGTTCGAGTGTGGCTGCAATCTTCCGGAACCGCTGTTGTGTCGCGTAACGGCGAGCAAGCGCGGTAGCGTCACCTTCGACCGGAATCGTCTCGTCGCCCTCCTGAAAGTCGGGATGGAGCAGTTTCGCGCGGCCGCCACGCTTGTTCCGAATTACGACGCCTTCGGCAGGCCCGTCGTACCAGACTGACTGCGGAATCTCGTAGCTGTCTGGATTGAGCTCCTGCGCTCGTCGCTCACGCTCAATGGCGTTGACAGATTGGAGGCCGAGACGGTCGAAAATACCCTCGATGACGTCCGGAGAGAGGAAGCGGTTGTCGTCGGCCGACCAGACGTCGAAGCCGAGAAACGACGGCGTTCGTTCCCAGTCGTAGTCGATTACGTGGTGGTGCATCGCTTCACCGAAGAAGATGTACGAATCGACATTGTCGACAGCACGCCGGAAAGCATCTCGATCAAGACCTTCACGTATGTCTCGGATGGCATGGCGGTACGGCTCTGGTACTGCGTTAGGATCCTCGTAAACGCGGTTTCGGTCGCCAAAGCGAAGTAGGCCCGACTCCCGAAGCTGAAAGCGCATGTTTGCCCCGTCTACCTTCTCCAGAATCCACAGATGGCCCTTGTGGAAGAGGTCGTCAGGCGCATCAGAGACGTGTGGAATCGACGGGAACTGTTTCATCCGGTCACCTGTCTTCCTCTAGCCTCTCAAGTGCCTCCCGATACTGCTCGGCATAGGGGCCGATAGCGTCACCGGCACGCTCTGCGAGCGCCGAGAGAGCATCCTGATACGCTTCGTCGGAGAGGTCGGCTGTTCGTACACACTCGACATAGCCGTCCAGCGCTCGCCGGAAGGTCTGTGCGTAGTGGTCGTATGCGGCGTCGATTCGGTCTTCGTTGTGCTCAATCTCCTCAGCGAGTGCCCGATAGACGGTCGCTGCTTCACGGTAGCGGTCGCGCGCGAGGTACTGCTGGGCTTGCTCGAAGAAGTGTGAGAAATCGATTGCCTCTGTTACGACGGGATACTCAGCAGTGTGATTGTCGAACAACTGTTCGATTTCGTCTCGGTATTCGTCGACCGAACGGCTGTCATTATCAAAACGGGCGCGGAAGCGGTCTCGGAGCTGTGGGTTCCGCGCAAGCTCGTCGAGAAGGAACGACTGTAGTGCATCCCGAGTCACGGTGTCGAGGATGCTCTCAATCTCTGCCTGCTCGTCGTCCGGTGGCGCGTCGGCGACTTCCAGCAGGACCGCGACGACGTGTTTGCACGTCCCCGGGCCGTCGTAGGGGCACGTACACGTGGCTTCGAACGGCGTCGTCGAAAAGTCGACTGCCACGTCATATGATCGTGAGCCCTGAACGTCGGCAGCTATACAGCCGCCAAAGCGGTGGACACGGCTGATGCGACCCTCCGACCGGTAGTTCTCTCCGCGCTCGAAAACCGCCTCCGTACAACGCTCACGTATCTGGTGCCTGTCAATCGACATAATTGACACGACAGGCACGCCACTCACTCGCTCGCAGTGATGTTCTCTGCGGCCATCTCAGGATCGACCTCGCCCTGCAATCGCCGTTCGGCTTCGTCGCGGTCTTCGGGATAGCCGATGTCGTTTCGCCAGCCGTCCATCCGGATGGCGTCGATGGTCCGCCCCGACTGGAGGAGGAGGTCGATGGCGTCGCTGATCTCGTACTCGCCGCGGTTCGAGGGCTGGACGAGGTGGCAGGCGTGGAAGATGGCCGGCGTGAACGTGTAGAAGCCGGTCATCACGAGGTTCGACGGCGGGTCCTCGGGCTTCTCGACTACTTCGGTGATCTCGCCGTACTTGTTGGTGTCACAGACGCCGTAGCGACTCGCCTCGTCCCACGGGACCTCCTCGACGAGGAAGGCGGCGTCGGCGCGGTCCTCCTGCTGACGGTTGACCACGTCCTGGAGGTTCGCCTCGAAGATGTTGTCGCCGAGCATCAGCATGAAGTCGTCGTCAACGTGCTCTTCGACGGTCAGCAGCGCGTGGGCGAGTCCGTTCTGCTCGCGCTGGTGCGTGTAAGTGATCGGCACGCCCTCGAACTCGTCTTCGTAGTGGTTGATGATGACTTGCTTCTTGTAGCCGACGACTACCAGGAGTTCGTCTGCGCCTAGTTCGATCAACTGCTCGAAACAGTGGGTCAAGATCGGCTTGCCTGCGACCTCTACCATCCCTTTGGGCTTGTCCTCGGTCAGGGGGCGGAGACGCGTTCCCTCGCCGGCTGCGAGCACGACAGCTTTCATATCAGTCCACTCGTCCGCCGGCCGGTAAAACTCTTGTCGAATATAGGACCCGAATTATAATATCCGCCCATCGACTACCCCTGCCCGATGAACGTCAGCATCGTCGGCAGCGGATATGTCGGCACGACTGTCGCGGCCTGTCTCGCCGACCTCGGACACGAGGTAACGACGGTAGACATCGACGAGGATATCGTCGACGCTATCAACGACGGGGACGCGCCGATCCACGAACCGGGACTCGACGAACTGGTCGCCGAACACGGCGGCGAGCGCCTGCGGGCGACGACGGACTACGACGTGATTCGGGAGACGGACCTGACGATGCTCGCGCTCCCGACGCCGTCGAACGACGATGGCAGCATCGACCTGCAGTTCATGGAGGCCGGGGCGGCGTCGGTCGGCGAGGCGCTGGCCGGCGGTGACGACGGCGACGGCCCCCACCTCGTCGTCACCAAGTCGACGGTCGTCCCGAACACGACCGAAGACCGACTGGCCGCCCGCATCGCGGCGGCCGGACTGGAGCGCGGCGAGGACTTCCTCGTCGCCTCAAATCCCGAGTTCCAGCGCGAGGGGACCGCCGTCGAGGACTTCCTGAACCCGGACAAGCTCGTCTTCGGAACGGACGACGAGCGCGCGACGGCGCTCCTACACGAACTTTACGAACCGCTTCGGGAGGCCGCCGACGGCGACGTGCCCGTCGTCGAGACGGGCATTCCGGAGGCGGAGATGATCAAGTACGCGAACAACACGTTCCTCGCGGCCAAGGTCAGTCTCATCAACGACATCGGGAACATCTGCAAGGAACTCGGCGTCGACGCCTACGAGGTGGCCGACGCCATCGGCCTCGACGACCGTATCGGCGAGCGGTTCCTCCGCAGCGGCGTCGGCTGGGGCGGCAGTTGCTTCCCGAAGGACACCGACGCCATCATCGCCGCGGCGCGCGATCTGGGATACGACCCAGCGGTCCTCTCGGCGGCCGTCGAACTGAACGACGCCCAGCCCGAGCGCCTGCTCTCGCTGCTCGACGACCACGTCGACGTGACCGGGAAGCGCGTCGCCGTCCTCGGACTCGCGTTCAAGCCCGGGACGGACGACATCCGGAACACGCGGGCCGTCCCGGTCATCGAGGGGCTTCGCGAGCGAGGTGCCGAAATCGTCGCGTACGACCCCGTCGCGACCGAGAACATGCGCGAGCGCTACCCCGACATCGAGTACGCCGACTCTGCCGCGGCGGCACTCGAGGGCGCCTCCGGCGCGGTCGTCGTCACCGACTGGGACGAGTTCGCGGCGCTCGACGCCGAGTTCGACGAGATGGCAGAGCCGGTGGTCGCCGACGGCCGCCGCGTCGTCGAACGACGCGACGGCATCACGTACGAGGGACTGACCTGGTAAGCGTCAGTCGCCGGTTCGGCGTCGGCGGTCGAGGACCGCCACTGCTCCGGCGACGACGACCGCGACGACGAGCACCCGCGGGTCCGAGGAGACATACAGGCTCGGCGTCGGCGGCCGCCAGTTCGTGAGCGGGTAGAGATACGCGCTCGCTCGTCCGTCGGCGTACACTCGCAATCCGTCGAGGACGAGCGAGGTGAGTCCGCCGAACGTCACGAGGCCGAACACGCGCGGCCAGTGTCGGCGGTCGAACGCCAGCGTAATCACGCCGGCGACCAGCAGGACGCCGCCGAGCGACGACACCGGTGCGTACGAGAACGGGATCCCGAGCGCGGCTTCGACGGCGTTGGAGTCGAGAACGATATTCAGCTTGACCAGGTCGGGGACGGCGGCGCCGCCCATCCCGACGACGACCCACCGCCGGTCGAGCCAGTCGACACGCCAGCCCGCGACTGTGAGGCACACGTACGGCACTAGGAGGTGGGTGAGCAGGTCAGCCATCTCTCGCCTCCAGCGTCCAGGTCGTTCGGTCGACGCGCCAGTACCGGAAGAAGAGTACCAGAAAGCCGAGTGCGCCGACGGCCGACGAGCCGTACTTGTACAGTTCCGCCCCGAAACTGCTGTTCACGACTTCGACGCGCTCGGCGGCGATGGTCCGTTCTGGCCTGATAGTGCCGTACACCTGGACGACCCCGCCCGGTTCGACCGGCGCGGCGACGCCGGTGACGCGGAGGCGGAGCACGGAACTCGGGGTGTCGGCTTCGACCACCATCTCTGTCCCGTCGACCGTAGCGACGGACCCGGTGACGAACGTTTCCTGGCCGACGTACCGGTCGTAGTCCGATTCGAGGGCTTCGGGACCCGGGTAGGGCCACCGGTCGTCCTCGGTTACGTCCGCGTGGACCGTGAGTCCGCCGAGACCGGCGAGCAGGACGAGCGCGACGAGCGCGCGATACCTCGCCTTCACGGGTTCGCCTCCGCGGTCGTCTCCGCTGGTCGCTTCGCACCACGCCGCTGCGCGCTCTCGACGATATCGACAGTACCTCCCTCGTAGACTGCCGTCTGCGACACGTCGACGCTCCCTCGCTCGCCCGAGTCAGACGTGGTTACGGCGTACGTACCGGGGTTGGCGACGGTCACGGCGAACGTTCCGGTGGCGTTGGCCTCGACCTGCCGAACGTACTCGAACGACGTCCCCGAGACGGTCCGGGTCGTCGCCACCGTGACCGTGGCGTTCGGCGCGGCCGTTCCCCGTATCGTCGCCCCCGGGACGACTGCGAACGCCCTGTGTCGTCCCGAATCGCTGACGTAGAGCGCCTGGTAGTGTTCCAGCCCGGAGACGTTTCCGCGCCGGCTTCCGTAGGACTCGTAGAGCCGGCTGTACATCGTTGTTCGATCGCCGACGTCGAGGTCGTCCAGGACGACGTAGCCCACGTCACCGTCGATTACGCTGTTGTAAGCGTCTCTCGGCGACCGCGAGGAGAGGAACTGGCCGTAGTTCACCTCGGCGTACCCGTAGCTCTCTGACTCGCCGTTGACGAAGTAGTTGTACATGCGGTTCCGACCCCACCGACTGAGGACGTAGTTCTCCGGGTAGTCGAGCTGGCGCTCCGTGGCGTCGTCCTCCATTGCGCTCGCCGCGCCGTACGCGCCGTCGCTGATGGTCACCTGACTTGTCTTGACCGGAACCTGGACAAGCCCGAGCGACCCGAACAGCAGGAACAACACGACCAGCGATCCGACGGTCCTCGCGTCGGGGACACGAACGTCCAGTCGGTCGGCGGCCCCGTCGGTCACCGGCCGGGCGATGTCGACCCACGACGCGGCCCAGACGAACGTGTAGCCGGCGAACAACGCGAGGAACACCGCCAGTTCGCCGACGAAGCGAACCTGTAGTACGGCCAGGCCGAACAGGAGCCAGCCGTAGCTCCCGACGACGAGCCAGCCCCGGTGTCCGTCGCGAGCCAGCTTGAGCCCCCGCCCCATCGCGGGGAGCGCCAGCGGGAGCGTCAGCCCGAGCAGGAACAGGAAGCCGAACGCGTCGGTGCTGAACAACCCGTACGTCTCCGCGACGCCGCCGGATCGAAGCAGCGTGCCCAACCGATCGCCGAACGCCGCCCACTGTTCGGGAAAGCCGAACCGGAACGCCGCGATCGCGAGAACGCCGGCGACGATGTCAACCGCCGCCAGCTGTCTGGCGGTTCCGTCCACCCGCCGCAGAAGTTCCTCGGCCGCGACCGCAACCACGATTCCACCAGCGAGCAGCGCCGGTGCGATGGCGACGAGCGTCGTCTGCCAGTCGGCAGTGAGGTGAACAACGCCGGTTAGCCCCGCCCCGAGGCCGACGCCCGCGAGCACCGGGCTGTTCGTGAGTAGCGACGACCGCCCAGCGTCGACATCGAGCAGCGTCTGTCCCGCGACGGCGAGCCCGATGGGGAGGAGCAGGAGCGGCCCCGCCTCCCAGGCCAGGACCTGGCCGGCGACGCCCACGCCGAGCGCGCCCGCGCCGAGCCACGGCAGGGGATCGCGAAGCGCGTCTCGGTCGGCAGTCGCGGTGAGTATTACCGCGAGCGAGAGCGCAGTGAGGCCCAGCCACGGGTAGTCGAAGGCGTGGTGGTCGGCGAACCCGAGGCTCGTTCGGAACGCGTGGCCCGGGATAAACGCCAGAAAGAGGACGGCAGCGAGCCCGACCCGGCGGTCGTTCGTCACCCGGAGCGCGAGCAGGTAGAGGAGGGCCGCGGAGACGAGCGCGGAGACGACGGGGTACCACGCGAGGACGTGGCCGATCGCGGCCTCGCTGCCGCCGAACAGGCTGGCGACCCACCAGAGCGTCGCGACCATGAGTGGCTCGCCCTTCGTCAGCCCCTCCGGGAGAACCGACAGCGCGCCCACGTCGGCGGCGTGGCTCGCCTCAGCGGCGACTTGCTCGACGTGGTACCGGTAGTAGTACGGGTCGTTCCCCGACAGCACGATGTCGCCGCCGCGATAGATCGACCCGACGACGTACGTGCGGGCGAGGGCGACGACGGCCAGCGCCCCCGCGAACAGGGCCGCGGCGCGCGCGTCGATCTCGAGGCTGACGCCGTCGAGGACCGATTCGCCGTCGCGGTCCGCTTTGACGGCGTCGGCCGACACGTCGCCGTCGAGGACGGCCCGGACGGCCTCGGGGTCGGCCAGCCGGTACTGGCCGTCAGCCTTCTCGACGATGCCCGCCGAGACGAGTTCGCCGAATCGCCCGGAGTCGACCGGCACGTCGTCGAACGTCCAGCTGTCCTGTTCGTCGTCGACGGGGAGAATCTCCCGCACGGCGGATTCGAGCTCGGGGCGGTCCTCGAGCGTCTCCAGCGCCCCGGGCTTGTCGCTCATGGTCCCACTCATTCCGGACGGGAGAATAAATCCATCGAGAGCGCGACCGCCGCCGCGGAGTCGGTCTCGCGACGGGGCTACCGCGCTTCCTCGGCGAACGCGTCTCGCACGGCCGACTCCACGTCGTGGACCGCTTCCCAGCCGAGCACGTCAGCCGCGCGGCTGGTGTCGACGGGGAAGGAGTCGACGAGCGTCTCGTCGTCGCCACGGGGGTTCTCCACGAGTTCGACGTCAGCGTCGATGTCGGCCACCTCGGCGGCGACGTCCCTGACCAGTTCGGCCACGGTGTGGACGCTCGGGTCCTCGTCGCTCGCGATCTCGTACTTCTCGACGCCTGTCTCGCCCGCGTCCAGTTGCTCCACCAGGCGCTCGCAGCTGTCGACGTAGGCGCGGGCCACGTCCTTGACGTGGATGAAATTCCGCGACTGGGTGCCGGGCTCGTAGACCGTCAGCGTCTCGCCGGCGAGCGCGCGGCGCACGAAGAAGTTGATGACGGTCCCCTTCGAGACCGTCTGGCCCTCGATCTCGTGGCCGCCGTAGAGGTTCGAGATCATGAACTGGTGGGCCGGGAACGCGCCGTCGGCGTACTCCTCGATGGCGCGCTCGTTGAGCAGTTTCGTCCGCCCGTACCAGTTCAGCGGGTCGCGCGGGTGCTCGACCGTGATGGGGAACTCCGTCGGGTCGCCGATGACCGCCATCGAGAACGGGAAGATCATCGCCGCGTCGGTCTTGCGACAGAACCAGGCGACGTTTTCTGTCCCCCGAACGTTCACCTCGTAGGCCAGGTCCTGCTTCTCCTCGCAGTCGTCGACGCCGGAGATGGCGGCCAGGTGCATCACCACGTCAGCGCCTGACAGCGCCGCTTCGAGTCGGTCGCGGTTCCGTATGTCGACGTGGTCGACGTCCACGTCGCCGATGGACTGGACCGTTCCGCGATAGAAGTTGTCGAAGGCGGTGAGCTCCCAGTCGGGGTGGGCCTGCTGTAGCTCGGAGACGACGCGGCTGCCGATGTAGCCCGCCGCGCCGGTGACGGCGACGTGCGGGGAGTCGTGGGTCTCAGTCATTGGCTGTGGTGAATTTGTCTGCGAGGTCGCGGACGCCCTCGCGGAGCGTCCACTCGGTCTCGAATCCGGTGTCTTGCAGGCGGTCGAAGCTGACGTGGTAGGACGGCCCGGGGTGTTCGTCTTCGAGGTAGGTCACGTCGACCGGCGCGACCTCGTCGGCGACGACTTCGGCGACGTCCGCGATCTGGTAGTTCCCGGCCGCCGAGCCGACGTTGTAGACGGGTTCGTCCCACGCGTCGGGGTCGCAGACCGCCTCGGCGTAGGCGCGGGCGGCGTCGCGGACGTGGATGAACGGCCGCCAGTTGGACCCGTCGCCGTACACCGTCAGCGGCCGGCCGGTCAGCGCGCGGAAGACGAAGTAGTTCACGACGAGGTTGAAGCGGACGCCCGGCGCGTGGCCGAAGTTGGTGGCCATCCGGAGCGCCGTCCCGGTCATGTCGAACTCCTCGCAGTACTCGGACAGGAGCGTCTCCGACTGGAGTTTCGTCTCCGCGTAGGGGTTGATCGGGTCCGGATCGACCGTCTCGTCGATGTCGGTGCTGGTCGCGCGACCGTAGACGTTACACGAGGAGGCGAAGACGACGTGGTCGACGCCGAGTTTGCCCGCCGCGGTCAGTACGTTCTCCGTCCCGTCGTAGTTGATGGCGAACGTCTCCTCGCGGCGGTCGTGAGTGCTCGACGCGCCCGTGATGGCCGCGAGGTGGATGACGCGGTCGACGCCGCGCATCGCGCTCTCCACGTCGCCGTACTCGCACACGTCGCCTCGCCGGAACTCGAGGCCGTCGCCGAGCGTCCCGAGCAGCGCGCGCGGGGACCCGGTCGAGAGGTCGTCGAAGACCACGACGCTATCGACGCGGTCGTCCGCGCGCAACAGCGGGACCAGCGCGCTGCCGATGTAGCCACAGGCACCGGTGACCAGGACGTCCACGGCTCAGTCCTCGCTGAGAACGCCCGGCAGGAAGCGGTCCTCGTGGGCCTCGATGGTGTCGGCGTACCGCGTCAGCGTCTCGAAGATGTCGTGGACGCCGTCCTCGAAGGACTGGGACTGCGCGCCGATAAGGTCCGCGTAGCGGTCGTTCTCGATCTCCATCTTGTGGGTCTCGTCCTCGTCGCGGGGGTTCTCGAAGTGCTCGACGGCGACATCCAGGTCGAACTCGCTGCCGACCTCGGCGATGGTCTCCGCGATCTCGACGATGCTGATGGCCCGCGTGACCTGGTTGTAGACCGTCAGCCCGTCCGGTCGGTCGCCGGGGTCGGCCAGCGCGACTTCGGCCAGCCCCTCGACGGTGTCTTCGAGCGAGATGAACGGCTTGCGCTGCTCGCCCTTGCCGTAGACGGTGACCGGGTAGCCCGCGACCGCCTGCGCACAGAAGCGGTGCGTGACGGTCCCGAAGTAGTAGTCGAAGTCGAAGCGGGTCTTGAGGCGGTCGTCCGCGCGGGTCTCCTCGGTCTCGGTCCCGTAGACGATGGCCGTGCGAACGTCCGAGATCGGAATGTCGAACTGCTTGTGGGCCAGCCGCATATTGGCCGCGTCGTGGGACTTCGTGAGGTGGTACCAGCTCCCGGCCATCGCCGGGAACGGCACGTCGTCGCGCTCGCCCTGGTTCTCCATCGTCGCGCCGCCCTCGGGGATGGGGAACTCCGGCGCGCCGTAGACGCCGGTCGTCGTCGTCTCGACGAAGTGGGTGTCCGTGAGGTCGTGCTCTTCGAGGCCCCACAGGAGGTTCCGCGTCGCCTGGAGGTTGTTGTGCTGGGTGTAGTTGGCCCGCTCGCCGTTGATCTGGGAGTACGGCGCGGAGGGCTGGGCTGCGGTGTGTACGATCACGTCGGGCTCGTGGACCGACAGCAGTTCGTCGACGAAGGACTTCTCGACGAGGTCGCCCTCGACGAACGAGAGGTTCGTCAGACCGTGGACCTCGCGGGCCGCCTCCAGACGCGCGTCGATGCTCGCGACCGGCGTCGCGCTCGTCGCGCCGACTTCCTCGACCCACTCCCGGCGCGCGAAGTTGTCGACGAGCAGCACGCGGTCGTCCGTCCGATCAGCGATGCGTAGCGCGGCCGGCCACCCGACGTAGCCGTCGCCGCCTGTGATGAGGATCGTCATAGTTACTCAAATAGTGAGTAACTGCGGTGTATAATCAATCTTCTGGTCAACGGGCTGTGAGGTTTCTCGGCGTTGTGACTCGGATTTCTACTTAAAACCGATGTTTCCGCCCGTTACTCGCCGATGTCGAACCGCTCGAAGTACTCCGTGACGTACCGGTTCGCCCCTTCCGGCGGGGCCGTGACGACCTGCGTCGCGTCGTGTTGCTCGTCCAGCGTGACGGACTGCTCGCCCTCGGGTTCGACCCGATAGACGATCGGAATCGTATGGCGAGTGTCGACGCCGTCGACGGCCGACGCCTCCCAGAAGTGTTCGCTGACGCCGAGCTGTTCCACCGAGACGGGGTCGAGACCCAGTTCCTCGCGCGCGATTCGGTGCGCCGCGTCCGTCAGTCGCTCGCCCTTGAACAGGCGACTACCCGGCCAGAACCACTCGCCTTTCGCGGGCTCTTTCTGCCGCCGCGTCAGCAGGATGCCGCCCTCGTACTCGACCACGAGGTCGACGCAGGGCTGTGGCATGTTGTCGAGGCAGGTCGCGAACGTCTCCGGCGGGATGAACTCGTCGTGGACCCTCATGAGCGGTGTCTCGGCGGGCCCACGGGAAACCGCTCCGCTTCCGGCCGTTTCGCAACCGTTAAAACTAACCGCGCCATCTGTTCTGTTGCTATCGCACGGGCCGGTGGGGTAGCCTGGTATCCTTCGGCCTTCGGGTGGCCGTAACCGCGATTCGAATTCGCGCCGGCCCATTTTCCACCAAATCGCCACGACCAGCACAGCGGTGCGTCCGCCCGAGACCGCCTGGGTCCGGGGAGCCACGGTACAGCGCGGCTGGCCCTGAAAAAGTGGGTGACGGTCGGTCGAGCAGGGGAGCGGTTCAGAGGCCTCTTTCCGGTCGCGTCAGTCGTCCACTCAGTCGCTTCGCCCGCCACCGAGGGCCGCCTCGAAGCACGTCGGACAGAGGCCCATACGGCCCGGAAGCCGCTGAATTTCGCGATAGGGCGACTCACACTCGTCGCAGTAGGTGGCGTCGCCGTCACCCAGTCGGTTGGTACCGTCGTCGGCCATCGGCCGGCGTATGCCACAGGTGGGTATCCGTCTGTCCCTTCAGTTGGCCACGTCGCTCGGGTCCACTGTGCGGAGCGCGAGCGGCGGCGCCCCGACCGTCGACCCGTACCCGGGCCGCTGTCGATGCACGTATATTCCAGACACCGCTCTCACCGGTATGCGTCAGTTCGTCATCATCGGCCACGACGCGCCGACGACGCCGGAGTTCTCGCTCGACGACCTCGCCGGCGGGGCCGGTCGGCTTGACGTGCTCTGTCGGTGCGTCACCAGCGCGTTCTTCCTGAGCCACGCGATCCGCGAAGACGTCCGCGTCCACGCCGTCCTGGGCGACGAGTACACGGTTACGTTCGAGGGGAGCGACCTCCGCCGGCTAAATCCGGACGAGCGGTCGACGGCCGCGCTGATCCGGAACGCGCTCGGCGAGCGAGAGGAGGCCATCGGACACATCCCGGTCGAGACTTCCCCCGGCGTGTCACTGACTCGACGGGGCTTCGAGGGGACGCTCGAAGCCGTCGCACGGCGCGGGACCGTGGTCCAGCTCCACGAGGACGGCGACCCGGTGGTCGACGTCGAGCCGCCGAGCGACCCCGTGTTCGTCCTCTCGGACCACGGCGACTTCCGCGAGGCGGAGGCCGACCTGCTCGCCGACCACGCCGAGCAGCGCGTCTCGCTCGGGCCCGAGCGACTCCACGCCGACCACGCCATCACGGTCGCGCACAACTACCTCGACACCGAGGGGTTCGAGCGGTACTGACCGGCCAGCGCGTCGCGCGACCGAGCCGGCGGCTGCCAGAAGGGTTTTGCCGAACGATTCGCTGGGTGGAGTATGAACGAATCGGACCGGACCGCGAGGGGCTGTCGCGTTGCGTCGGAGCCGACGGAAGCGGTGACGCGACTCCGTCGGCGATGAGCGGCGACGACTCGCTCTCTCGGCGCGCGCTCTTGCAGGCGGTCGCCGGTGCCGGAGTTGCCTCGGTGGCCGGCTGCTCGGCCTTCGAAGGGGAGCCCGACGGGACAGCGACGCCGGTCGACGGCGAGCGGGCGCGCGCCCTCGCCGAGCGGTTCGCGCCGACGCTGTACTTCGATCGGCACGAGCCGTGGTTTCCGACCGACCCGCGGCCGTACGCGAGCGAACGGGACGGCGAGACCGTCGTCGACGGCTTCGACGCGTTCGACGGCTACCACGAGCGCGCCGCCGCGGACGCGCCGCCGGATCCGACGGTGTTCTACCACGCGGTCGAGTACGCGGACTCCCCGCTCGCCGTCGTCCAGTTCTGGTTCTACTCGGCGTTCGACCAGTTCACGACGAACTTCCACTGGCACGACTGGGAGGTCTTGCACGTGTTCGTCGACACCGGCGGGGAATCGGGCGGCGGCGAAACCGCCGACGCGTCCGCCGCGGACCCGCAACTGTACGTCGCGAGCTCACACTCCCGCAAAGTCCCGAACAACGAGTTCCTCGACCCGGACCCGGAGATGGTGCCGCGAATTCTCTCGGAGCTCGGGTCGCACTCCAGCGCGCTGTCGCTCAACGACGTGCCAGACCGCTTCAGCCGGCTGCCCGAGGGCGACCGGCTGGCCGACATCACGAACAGCGCCATCGAGACCATCGAGGACATCGCGGCGATTCCGGTCGCCTACGGGCTTCCACGCGACGAGGGATCGCGGCTTCCCTACCTCGTGCCGGAGTACGAGGGCGCGCCGCTGTACGAACACGACCGGCTCCCGTCCGTCGGTCGGGAGGACCTCGTCCCCGAGGCACTGACGGTGCGCTCGTTCGACAGCCTCGCCGCGCCCCCGTCGTCGCTGCCGACGCGGGAGACCGGACTGGTCTTCCAGCACGCCGGGCGCGACGACCCCGACGCCGACATCGAGTACGACCTCGTGTCGACGGGCGAGATCGAACACATCGCGGACTTCACCGGCCCGCAACTCAGCTTCGAGTTCGCGGTGCCGTCGTTTGCCGAGGACGCTATCGCGGGCCACATCACGACCACGGGTGCGCCGTGGAACCAGCCACGGTACGAGAATCCGGCGGCGGACATCACGGAGCCGAACCACCGCGCCGCGCTGGCCGAGCGCTACGACGCAATCGGCGCGCCGGCCGCGGTGCGAACGGTCGTCGCGAGCCTCGCTGCGGCGGTCTCGGACGACGACGCGCCGGACGGCGAGGGGGTGACGACCGAGGACACGTCGGTCGAGTCGGTCGCCCTGCTGGAGAGCGACCCCGAGGCCGTCCCGACCTTCTCGGGGCTGGCCGTGGTCCGGGACGTGCCCGCCGGCGAGCACCGGTTCACCGTCAACGGGGCCGGCGTCGCGCCCCACAGCGAGACGGTCTCGGTCCCCGAGGCGACCGACGGCGGCCCGACGCGGGCGGGCGTCGACGGCGAGATTCCGCTCGTGGCGCGCGAGAACGCGCTCCGGCTGGAAGTCGACCCCACGACCGTCGACGACGACCTCACCGATCTCGCCGTCGAGGACGACTTCGGCGGCCGGCTGTACGACGCGCCGCTGTCGGGGCCGGACGCGGTGTACGTCCACGCCGGCGGGGCCTACACGGCGGAGGTCCGGGACAGCGCAGACGAAATAGGCGCGTTCCGGGTGAATCCCGACCCCGACGCTGGCGCGGCCGCGCGCATCGAGGACCCCCGCACGGGGAAGGCGTCGCTGGCCTCGTTCCTCGCCGACATCGCCGAGGAGACGCGCGCTGCGGTCGCTGCCCAGGCGGCCGAGGCGACCGACGGCGGCGGTTCGGCGAACGCGATTACCGGACTCGAACGGGCGCTCGGGGCGGTCGTCGAGGCCGCGCGACGAGCGACCGAGCGAGCCGAGGCCGGTGACCGGGCCAACGCGGACAAGCAACTCCAGGCCGTCGCCGACCGCCTCCAGCGCGTGGCCACGCGTCTCGACGAGGCGAGCGACGCGCTGTCGGACCCGCTCTCCCGGGCCGCCAGAAAGCGCCTGGAGCAAGCGAACCGGCGGACAGAGCAGGCGCAGAACGCGGACAAACTGTAGCGCGCCGCGCTGCCTGCTTGGTCAGAAGTCGAACCAGCGAGCGAGGCCGCCGAGCAGTAGCACCAGTCCGCCGGCGATGAACGTGCCGGGGACCGGGAGCGCGAACAGGACTGCGCCGATCAGGAGGACGCCCGTTGAGAGTCTCATTGTAACCCTTCGTACGTGGGCCCCACGGGAACCCTCGCTGTTTGCACACGCAAGTACCGTCAGGAGTATGTCGCTTCGGTCCGCAGCGCCGGTATGACCGACGAACTCGCCTGGGAGACGCTCGACGCCGAGGTCGCCTACGCTTGCCCCGGGTTCGACGTCGTCCACGAGGACGTTCGGCTCCCCGACGGCACGGACACCGACTTCGACTACATGCGCGAGGGTGACAGCGTCGTCGTCCTGCCCTTCACCGAGGGCGACGACGTGGTCGTCATCGAGGAGTGGCGACAGGCGGTCGACCGCGTCAACCGCGGCCTGCCGGCCGGGTCGATCGAGCCAGACGACGAGGACCCTGACGCCGCTGCCCACCGCGAACTCCGGGAGGAGACCGGTTACGCCGCCGACTCGGTCTCGCACCTATACACCGCCGAACCGGCCAACGGCTACGCCGACTCGACGTTCCACTACTACGTCGCCCGCGGCTGCGCCCCCGTCGACGACCAGGACCTCGACTACAACGAGTCTATCCGCGTCGAGACGACCGACTTCGACGCCCTGCTCGACGCCGTCCGCGACGGCACGCTCCGCGACGGCCGCTCTGCCGTGGGGATCATGCACTACGCGCTGTTCGAGCGGTGAGCGGTACCATTTCGCCTGGAGCGGTCTGCCAGCAATCGACCCGCTCTGGCGGAACGGTTCGACCCGAACTCGATCCGTTCGAATCGATCACGAAAACCTGGTGAAATTGATTCGCTTTGGCATGGTCTGGACGATACCACCCCCGTTTTCACAGGGCTCGTCCACAGTTCTGTCCAGTCGCTGATTGTCGTTCGTGTCGTTGAAAACCACGACAGTGACCGTGTGTTCACCCGTTCGCGGTTCGTCGAGTTCGATTGTGCCTCCATCGCTAACGACAGGCCTCTCTTGGGTCTGTTCTGCCGAGACGCCCGCAATCGAATCGTCTACATATGCAACGAACAACACACTCATATTTGCTGGCACTTCGGAGGTAATGCGAACCCGATCCTGACCCCAAAATCTGGGTTCTATGAGACCCCAAAACCCCACCTGAAGACCGTCTGTACACGCCGTTCCAGAATCGAGCAGCGCTGCTGATGTGGGTGCTTCAGATGGCGTCGTTTGGTTCGAATCTGGTGTCGCGTGAGGAGTCGCCGTCGAATCGCGGGTAGTGTCACTGAATGTAGTGCATCCGGAGAGGACGATAGATACCAGCACTACAGTCAGGAGGGCCTTCCTCATTGGTGTTGCTGCGATTTCCGAGCGAATCCTTGAGTAGTTTGTGACAGACTCTGTTTGAGTGGTGGCTGACGAACTTCGCTCATAGACTCTGGTTGGTGAGCCGACGGTAGATTGAAACCATTTGCCATGTTATATCTTCACATGGTGTCCGTCACACTCGACGAGCCGACCGCGCGTCGACTGGACAAGCTCCGGGCCGCCGTCCGCCGCCGGACGGGCCGCCCCGTCTCGCGGGCCGATATCGTCGGCCGGCTGATCGACGACGCGTACGCGTCTCGCGACGAGACCGTCGACCTCTTCAGGGACGCCCAGCTGTACGTCGCCGACGACGAGTCGGGGACGGTCGCGCGACCCCAGCGAGAACTCCTCGCCGGTCCAGACGAGCGAAGCGACGAGTAGCGCCGCGACCAGCGCGCTCTCGCGGGCGGGAACACAACCCTTAGGCGCGCCGCCCGCCGACGACGGGTAATGACGCACTTCGAGGTCCGCCAGTACGACGCCGCGGGCCGACTGGGCGAACTGACGGTGCCCCGCGCCGGCGTCACCGTCCAGACCCCGACGATCCTGCCGGTGGTCAATCCCCACGTCCAGACGGTCGCCCCGGCGACGCTCGAATCCGAGTTCGGGGCCGAGATTCTCATCACGAACAGCTACATCCTCCACGGCTCCGAGGACCTCCGGGAGCCGGTCCTGGAGCGCGGTCTCCACGACCTGCTCGACTTCTCCGGCGCGATCATGACTGATTCGGGATCGTTCCAGTTGGCCGAGTACGGCGACATCGACGTGACGACCGAGGAGATACTCGAATTCCAGCACGACATCGGCTCGGACATCGGGACGCCGGTCGACATCCCGACGCCGCCCGACGTGGACCGCGAGCGCGCCACCGAGGAGCTGGCGACCACACAGGAGCGACTGGCGCGGGCGGCCGAGGTCGACACCGGCGAGATGCTCGTCACCGCGCCGGTTCAGGGCGCGACCTACCCGGACCTGCGCGAGCGGGCCGCCGAGCACGCCGCCGCGACCGGGCTGGACGTGTTCCCGCTCGGGGCCGTCGTCCCGCTGATGAACGAGTATCGCTACGCCGACCTCGTCGACGTGGTCGCCGCCTGCAAGCGGGGTCTGGGTGAAGTCGGGCCGGTCCACCTCTTCGGTGCGGGTCACCCCATGATGTTCGCGCTGGCGGCGGCGCTCGGCTGCGACCTGTTCGACTCGGCCGCCTACGCGCTGTACGCCCGCGACGACCGCTATCTGACGGTCCGCGGGACAGAACTGCTCGACGAACTCTCGCAGTTCCCGTGTCACTGCCCGGTCTGCACCGAACACACGCCGGCGGACCTCGAAGCGATGGCCGACGACCGACGCGAGGAACTGCTGGCCCGGCACAACCTCCACGTCACCTACGGCGAGATTCGGACGGTCAGGCAGGCCATCCGCTCGGGAAACCTCCTCGAACTGGTCGACAGCCGCGCCCGCGGCCACCCGACGATGCTCGACGGCTACCGGGCGCTGCTGGACCACGCCGAGCAACTGGAGCGGACGGACCCCGTCTCGAAAGACGCGTTCTTCTACACCTCGGCCGAGGCCGCACGCCGGCCCGAGGTCCGCCGCCACCACGAGCGACTGGCCCGCCTCCCCGTCGAGGGCGACGACGTGTTGCTCACCGAGGGGAGTTCCAGCAACCAGTACGACGAGTCCTGGGGCGTCCTCCCGCCGTTCGGGCCCTACCCGCGCGAACTGGCCGATACGTACCCCCTGACCGCCGAAACTCCGGACCGGACCGACCGGGCGGCCCACGAGGCCGCGGCGACGGGCGTCGCTCGCCTCGTCGACCTGCACCCCGACGTGTCGTTCACGTTGCTCCACGACGACTGGCCCGTGACGGCGCTCGACCGCGTCCCCGACCGCGTCCGAGTGCGTGACCTGCACGCGAACGAGTGAGCGGGGCGTTCCCACGCCGACCCGTCCCGCACGTCACCTTCAGACCGTCGGCTCCGGAACGTCCTCGTCGGCCGCATCGCGCCAGGAGCGCGTCGGCTCCCAGCCGAGTCGCTCGGTGGCCTTCGCGGTCGAGTAGGCCGACGCGTCGCCCTCGACGGTGCAGTCCTCGGGGACCGCCCCGTAGTGCTCGCCCAGGAGCTCCGTCAGCGGGCGGCCGAGTGCGTTGTCGGGCCCGACGCAGTTGAACGCCTCGTGGCCGTCGAGGTCGGCCGCGAGCGCGGCCTCGACGAGGTCGACCACGTCGCGAACGTCGACGTAGGACCAGTAGTTGCCGGCTCCCGCCGCGATGTCTTCGACGTAGTCGTCGTCCCGGCAGTGGTACTCACCGGGGGCCTGTATCCACGAGGGCCGTATCGACGCGACGGAGACGCCGTCCCGCCGCGCGATGGTCTTCCCGATCTCTTCGGTGACGACCTTCGAGAGGCCGTAGTCGTCCTCGGGGCGGAGCGCGTGAGCCTCGGTGATCGGCAGTTCGTCAGGGAGCGGCGTCTCCTCGGCGAAGAAGAAGCCGTACGCGCCGTCGGATGAGCCCTGCACCACGTCCGCGCCGACGCGACCGGCCGCCGTCAGGACGCTGTGGGCCGCGAGCGTGTTGTTCCGGTAGAGGTCGACGCCGGGGTGGTTGCCCGCGACGGGGATGGCCGCCCAGTGGACGACCGCGTCGGGGGCGAGCGCGGTCAGTACGTCGAAGACGCTCCCGGCGTCCGTCAGGTCGAGCGCGCGGTAGTCGACGGCCGGGTGCCCCGCACCGTCCGGGAGGTTTCGGTCGAGCACGGTCACGTCGTGGTCGGCGGCGAAGCGGTCGACGATCCAGCGACCGGAGTTCCCCCGACCGCCGGTGACGGCTACGTTCATGTGCTCGCTGGGAGCGCGGTCGTCCAAAGCGTGGTGGTCCTCGAACGCGCGCCGGCCTACAGGTCGAGCCGGAACCGCTCGCCGTGGGAGAACGTCGTCCAGCCGAGGATGCGCTCGTCGCGGTGGGGGCGTCCCGGGTCGTCGATCGCCACCTGCTGGGCCGAGACGTACGTCGGGACGTTCTTCACCGGCTGGCCGCTCACCTTCACCGCCTCCAGGTACGCCTCCTTCTGGTAGTAGGAGTACGCGACCTCGTACAGGGCGGATGCGGCCTCCTGCTTGCGGGCGGGGAACCCGTGGACGTTTTCGAACACCTCGCTGTCGCCCTCGCCCAGCGCCTCCCACGCTTCGGGGTCGGCGACGTACGGTGCGTGGGCGTCGAGGATCAACTCGATCGCGCTCCGGTCGTCGCCGTCGAACTTCTGGTACTCGTAGAGCGTCGGGCCGTCGAGCTTGTCGGCGTAGAGCCGACTGAGTTCCGCGGCGGTGACGAGCGCTTTCGCCGCGTACAGCGAGTACGCGAGGCTCGACGCGCGGATGATCTCGTTCTCCAGCAGGCCGTCCTCCCGGAGCTGGGTGAAGCCGACCTCGCGGTTGCGCTGCATGGCCGTCCTGAAGCGGTCCCAGTCCCGGCAGTACACCGCGCCGGCGGCCTGGGCCATCTCCTGCCAGTTGAAGATGTTCTGCTGGCCCATCGAGGTCTCGACCTCGTGTCCAACGTCGTCGAGGAAGGTCCGAATCCACTCTTGCAGGTCGGCTTCGGTCCCCACGTCGCCGTCGTCCCAGGCCTCGTGACCGCGGACGAGTTCGGCGCCCCACCACATCTTCGGGAGCGTGATGAACTGCTCGATGCTGTTGGTCACGACCGGGGCCATCCGCGTCTCCGCGTTCAGGAACCAGTGGTCGAGGAGTTCCACGGCCTTCTCGGCGTACTGGTCCTCCTCGTGGTAGCGGTAGGCGAGACCGAGGTCTCTGATCCGGTCGCCGGTCCTGATCGCGGCGACGTAGTCCTTGCGCTCCTCGGGGTCGTTGGGGCCTTTCGTCTTGAACTCGTGACCGTCTCCGTTGTCGGTGACGCTCTCGGGCGCCGCGTCCATCGCCTCGCGGACGTCGGACATGAACGCCTCGTAAGCGGTGGACCACGGGCTGTCGCCGCGCTCGACTCGGGACCGTATCGCCGCGAGCGTGTCGATGTCGACGAACATCGCGGGGCTACCTGGCGGCAGATTCTGTGACGCGGTCGACTGCTCTTGGACCGAGGTCGACCGCTCTCCCTCTGGTGTCGTCTGGGAGGCGGAATCCGCGTTCGCGTCGTCGGAGGACAACCCTGTCGAACAGCCGCCCAGCGCGGCAGTCGCGCCGGAGAGCGCGAGCAACATCTCTCTTCGTGTCGGGCTCTGCACGCCCGGAGTCACGCCCACCGTACGGTTAGTTAAGAACCGGTTAACCGACCGACGGCGGCTTCCCGAAGCCCGCCGCGGATCGCCGTCAGGCCGGGACGGCGTGGTGTCCGCGCGCCGGTCGGCCCAAAGGCAAGATAGTTGGTCGCGCGCGGCCGACGCCATTGCATGACCGACTACTTCGAGGTCCACGAGCGCGACAGCGCCGCGCGGCTGGGCGAGCTCCGACTCGCCGAGTCCGTGACGACGCCGGCGCTGGTCGACGACGTGGACGCCGACACGCCGGGCGCGTGCCACCGCGTCCTCGACGACGCCGGGAGCGACTGGGCCACAGAGCGAGAGGTCCCCGCAGGCGACGAGTCGCGGATCACGGTGCTTCCCCACCGCGGCTTCCCGGCGGGCACGCCAGAGGAAGTCGCCGACGCCTTCGCCGTCGACTACCCCGACGTTGACGTTCCGAGCGCAGCGGTCGTCTCGCCAGACACCGCCGCCGGCCACTCGTGTGACGTGTCCGTCCTCGCCGGCGCGCCGGGCTACGTCGGCCACGCCTCGGCCTTCGTCGACGCCGTGACCGCCGTCAGGGAGGCGACGCCCGCCGACACCGCGCTCTACCTCCCCGGCGTCGCCACGCCGCGAAACGTCGCGACGCTCGTCTACGCTGGCGTCGACCTCGTCGACCCGCACCGCGCCGTCGTCCGCGGGACCGAGGGCCGCTACCTCACGACCGACGAGGCGTACTTCCTCGAAGACCTCGACGAGCTCCCCTGTTCGTGTCCGGCCTGTCAGACCCCTCGCGAGGACTTCGACCGCGAGGACTGCGTCGAGCACAACGTCAACGCCCTCGCCGCGGAACTCCGACGGGTCCGCCGCCGCATCCGCGACGGCCGCCTCCGCGACTACGTCGAGGGCCAGGCCCGGCAGGACAACTGGCTCACGGCGACGTTCCGCCGACTTGACCAGCAGTACGGCTACCTCGAAGAGCGGACGCCGCTGATTCGCCGGGCCGACCTCTCGGCGGCCAGCGAGGACTCGCTCCGTCGGGTCGAGATTCAGCGCTTCGCCGAGCTGGTCACCGACCGCTACGTCCCCCGCTTCGACGACCGGCCGCTCGTGCTCGTCCCCTGTTCCGCGCGAAAGCCCTACAGCGACTCCCAGAGCCACAAGCAGTACCACGACGCCATCAAGTGGCGCGCCCACGTCGTCTCGATGACCTCGCCCATCGGCGTCGTCCCGCAGGAACTCGAACTCACCTACCCCGCCCAGCACTACGACTCCGTCGTGACCGGGCGCTGGACGGCCAACGAGATCGAGTTCGTCAGCCGCGTCCTCGAACGCTATCTCGAAGACGCTGAGTATCCCGAAATCATCGCCCACGTTCCGGGCGAGGGCTACCGCGACATCTGCGAGCGCGTCGCCGACTCGCTCGGCCGGGAGTTCACGTTCACCGTCACCGACCACCCGACGACGGCCGACTCGCTCGGCAATCTCGCGGCGGAGCTGGAAGGATGGGACCGCTACCCGAAGCGCGAGCGCGAGCACAACACGATTCGCGCCGTCGCGGACTACCAGTTCGGCGCGGGCGCGGGCGACGAACTGTTCGACGACCTCTCGACGGCGGGCCGCTACCCGCAGTTGCGCGCCGAGGACGGCGACGGGACCCAGCTGGCGACGCTGGCCCAGCAGTACGGCGTCCTCTCGCTGACCACCGCCGGGGCGCGCCGCTGGGTCGAGAGCGACGTGCCGACTAAAGCGGTCGACATCGAGCCGTTCGTCCCGCATGGGTCCGTCCTCGCGCCGGGCATCACGGACGCCAGCGACGACATCCGCGTCGGCGACGACGTGGTCGTCCGGGGCGACGCGGCCTTCGGCGTCGGCCGCGCCGAGATGAGCGGGCCGGAGATGCGGTCCTCGACGCGGGGCATCGCCGTCCAGATGCGCCACGTCGAAGAGCGGTGAGCGGTCCAGACGCCCGGTCGCGGCTCACCGCGACACTCTTGGGGTCGCGGTAGCGCTTGACTATCGATGACTGCTGCGCTCGGCCTGTATCTCGTCGTCCTCGCCGCAGTCGTCCTCTTCTTCGTCGGGGCGCTGGCGTACTACCAGGCGGCCGCCGCACCGGGACAGGCGCTCCGGAAGCGCGGGCTGACGCCGCGGTGGGTCGCGGCCGCGTTCGTCGCCTCGTTCGGCGTCGTGGTCGGCTTCGGCTCTCTCGGCGACGTGAACGTGTTCGCCCTCGGTGGCGATATCAGGGGGTTCGGGTTCGTCGTCACGCTGTTCGGCGTCCCGCTCCTGCTCGGCCTATTGGGTCTCGGCGCGGGATACGGACAGGGCCGTCGCTGGCGGCGCTTTCACCCGACCAACGACGCGCCGACCGGCGCTGTCACGTCGGGGACGGTCGCCTGCACCGGCCCGGTGACCGACACCGAGACGGCGACGGCCCCCGTGACGGGTCGCGAGGGCTGTTGCTGGTCGTGGTCAGTCGAGGTCCTCGACCCGCACGGCGCGAGCGCCGCCGGCCAGCGCGAGCGGTGGGCGACTGTCGCCGGCGGTGTCGGCGGCGTGCCCTTCGAGATAGACGACGGGAGCGGTCCGCTCGCGGTCGACCCGACGGGTGCGACCGTGGACCTCGCCGCCGAGCGGACGCTGCGATTTGCGGCCGACGAACGCCCGCCTGACTCGTTCGGGACGCCCGACCCGGACGTGGAGCGGATGCACGGCGACAAGCAGCGCCGGTACACGGAGACGTTGCTCGCGCCCGGTGACCACGCCGCCGTCACCGGGACCGCGACCCGGTCCGAGGAGGCCCTCGTCGTCGCCGGCGACCACACCCACGTCGCCGTCGGGTCGCTCGCCACCGCCGCGACCCGGTATCGGAACCGCGCCCTCCTGTACGCCTGCGGGGGCCTCGTGGGCGTCGCCGTCGGGCTCTGGGGGCTCACCGGCCTGTTCGGCGTCGGCCCGTGACCGCCCGACTTATCCGCCGAGACCCCCTCTCACCGGTATGGAACGGTCGGCTCTCCGCCGATACCGACGCTACCTGCCGGCGGCCGGGTTCGCTCTCGTCCTGCTTGTCACATCGCTCACCCCGGTCCCCGAGGGCGCGAGCGAGCAGGTCCCCGCGCTGTTCGGTATCGCCCTCGACAAGTGGGTCCACGCGCTGAGCTACGGAGTCCTGACGGCGCTGCTCGCGTGGGCCCGTCGCGCCAGCTCGGTACCGCTCGTCGCGGCACTCGCGGCGGTCGCCGTCTGCTACGGGGCCGGCGTCGAACTCCTGCAGGGGCTCGTGCCGTCTCGCGGCCTCAGCGGTGCTGACTTCCTCGCCAACGGCATCGGGGCGGTGCTCGCCGGCGTGCTGTGGCTGGCCCTCGCGCGCGCCGACACCGCTGCGGACGGCACGGAGTCTTTCGCCCGGCGGTAACGAAGCGGCTTTACGCACACATCAGCTACCCCGCCCTAATGAGCAAGCCCAGTCCCGAGGTCTACGAGGAGGGCAAGGGCATGGACGCCCACAACGCCGTGATGCGTGACATCCGGTCGCGTAACGACTCGACGTACGACCCTCGCGAGCCGACCCGCGTCTGGCTCGACGAGGACAACACGCCCGACGGCGTCTACCAGAGCCTGACCATCATCCTGAACACCGGCGGCTGCCGGTGGGCCCGCGCCGGCGGCTGTACGATGTGTGGCTACGTCGCCGAGAGCGTCGAGGGCGGCAGCGTCGCCCACGAGGACCTGATGGCCCAGATCCAGCACTGCCTCGACCACGAGGCCGAGAACGCCGACGAGCCGTCGGGGCTCATCAAGATCTACACCTCCGGGAGCTTCCTCGACGAGCGCGAGGTCCCCGCCGAGACGCGACAGGCCATCGCGGAGACGTTCGCCGACCGCGACCGCATCGTCGTCGAGTCCCTGCCGGACTTCGTCGACCGTGAGACCGTCGGCGACTTCGTCGACGCGGGGCTGGAGACCGACGTGGCGGTCGGCCTCGAGACCGCGACCGACCGGGTGCGCCACGACTGCGTGAACAAGTACTTCGACTTCGCCGACTTCGAGGACGCCTGCGAGGCCGCGCGGGACGCCGGCGCTGGCGTCAAGGCCTACCTGCTGATGAAGCCGCCGTTCCTCTCTGAGTCGGAGGCCGTCGAGGACATGAAGCGGTCGGTGCGCCGGTGTGCCGCCGTCGACGGCTGTCACACCGTCTCGATGAACCCCTGTAACGTCCAGCGCTACACGATGGTCGAGGAGCTGTACCACGACGGCGGCTACCGGCCGCCGTGGCTCTGGTCGGTCGCCGCAGTGCTGGAATCGACCGCCGAGGAGGACGTCATCGTCGTCTCCGACCCCGTCGGACACGGCAGCGACCGCGGCCCGCACAACTGCGGCGAGTGCGACGACCGGGTCCAGCGGGCCATCAAGGACTTCGACCTGCGACAGGACCCGTCGGTGTTCGAGCAGGTGTCCTGCGAGTGCGAGGCGACGTGGGACGCCGTGTTGACCCGCGAGCGGAGCTACTCGCTGCCGCTCGCGCGCTGAGCGCTCGGGCAGATCTTGAATCGCCGCCACAGCACGATACCAAGCGCCAATCAGCTCGATTTCACTTTCACCGCGGTAAGCGTGCGCTTATACCGCTCCACCGTCTAACTGTCTACAGGGGCCGTCGGGCACTGTCACACGCTCCGCTGGTCCCTCTCCCCTTGATACAGCACTCGTGAGCCATCGGTCTCTCGATTCGAGCGGCGTTACTCGGCGAACCCGCGGAGCACGCCCTGTCCGTCTGTCCGGCCGAGGTCCGAGAGCGTCGCCCGCTCGGGGTGGGGCATCATGACGGCGACGTGGTCGTCCTCGCCGGTGACGCCAGCGACGCTGTGTTTCGAGCCGTTCGGATTCGCTTCCGGCGTCGCGTTGCCGTCCGCGTCGCAGTACTTGAACAGGATGCGGTTGTCGGCCTCCAGTTCGTCGAGGCGGTCGTCGGTGATCTCGTAGCGGCCCTCGCCGTGAGCGATGGGCAGTTCGACGACTTCGCCCTCGTCGTACTGGCTGGTCCAGGGCGTCTCGGCGTTCTCGACGCGCAGGTGGACGTGTTCGCACTGGAAGCGAGCGCTCTCGTTGGTCGTGAACGCGCCGGGCGTCAGCGACGACTCGCAGCCGATCTGTGCGCCGTTACAGATGCCGAGCACCGGCGTTCCCCCGTCGGCGGCCTCGCGGACCTCGGCCATGATCGGCGAGCGGGCGGCCATCGCGCCGGCACGGAGGTAGTCGCCGTAGGAGAAGCCGCCGGGGAGGACGATGCCGTCGACGCCCGCGGGGAGGCCGTCCTCGTGCCAGGCGAGTTCGGCCTCGAAGCCGAGCGATTCGAGCGCCTGGACGGAGTCGCGGTCGCAGTTCGACCCGCCGAACTGGATAACGGCGATGGTCACAGCGACCACCTCGTGTGGGAACAGCGCATCGCCGGTAGTTTCACTGCAATCGTCATTCCGCGGGGTCGACCTCCACGTCGTAGTCGTGGATGGTGGGGTTGGCGAGCAGGCGCTCGGCCATCTCCTCCGCGCGGTCGGCCGCCGCGTCGGCGCTCTCTGCGTCGAGGTCGAGTTCGAACACGTCGGCCGAGCGCAGGTCGTCGAGTTCGAAGCCCAGCCGTTCCAGGGACCGCTGTGTGGTCTCGGCCTCGGGGTCGAGGACGCCCCGCTTGAGCCGGACGGTGACGGTCGCGGTGAAGGCAGTCATTACTGGCAAGCGAGCGGCCGGCGGAGAAAACGCTTGTGTTCTCCTGCGGTCGTCACGCCGCGGGGTCGACCGCCGTCCAGTCGGCCGGTTGATCCGGCAGCCCGTCGACCCGGAGTTCGACTCCCTCGTCACCGGCCCGGACGTGGACGCGGCCGTCGAAGCACTGGACCAGGCTCTCGACCACCTGCTCGTCGTGGGCCTTCGGGTCGAGGACGCACGCGCCGATGCCGCCCGCGGTGTCGATCCGGCCGGTGACGGTGTTGACGAAGCGATACACCGGCCGCACGTCGTCGCTGTAGACGAGCAGCGGGGTCGCGGTCAGGACACCGGTCCTGACGCGTTCGTACCCCGCGGCGTACAGCCGCTCGTAGTGGTCAGAGTACTCGATGCCGATGCCGGTCAGGTCGCCCGGGGTCCCGACGGTCGAGACGCAGTTTTCGGGGGACTCGCGCCCGTCCTGTGCGCAGTCGACGACCCCGATCCGCTTCGGGTCGAGCGTCCCACCGTGGCGTTCGAAGTCTTCGAGCGTCGCGGCCGCGCCGCTGTCCGTCGCGACGATGAGGGTCCCGCAGTCAGTCTCGTCGCACTTGAGCAGCCGCAGCCCGAGCTCGCGGGCGCCGTTGAGGACCGGTCCCGTCACGATGACGCTCGTCCCCGGGTCGACTGGGCCCAGCGGGAGGTCGTCGAACGCGTAGGGGGCGTCCCGACGCGCCGTCATCAGGGCGCTCCCGTGAGCTGTCGCCGCAACCGGAGCTGTTCTTCGACCTCGTCCGCGAACCGCCTGAGGTCGTCCAGTTCCGCGCGGCTGTATCGGCGCGGCTCGCTGTCGGTACAACAGACCGCTCCGAGCGCGTTCCCGTCGTCGTCCGTGATTCTCACGCCCGCGTACGACCGGATGTCCAGTTCCGCCAGCGCGTCGACGGCAGCGAACCGCGGGTCTTCCTGTACGTCTTCGACGACGAGCGTCTCGTCGGTGAGAATCGTGTGCGTACAGATCGAGTCCTCTCGGGCGAGCGTCCGCCAGTTGGCCCCCTCGCAGGCCAGGAACCGCTCCTCGTGCTCGTCGACGAGGCCGACGAAGGCCACGTCGATGTCGAAGTGGCGGGCCATGAGCGTCGTCAATCGGTCGAACGCCTCGGCGGCCGACAGCGAGGCCACGTCGTACTGTCGCACGGCGGCCAGCCGCTCGGATTCCGCCTCCGGGAGGGGGTAGGCCGCCTGCGTCGTCTCCGCTGCTGCCGCCGCGGCCACCTCGGCCAGTCGGTCCCGCGACCCGTCGTCCGGTTTCGGGACGTACTCGACGACCTGTTCGGGCGCGCCTCGCGGCAGGTCGGACGGCCCGCGGTCGGTGAACAGGATACAGACGCAGTCGGGGTTCACGGCCCGGACGGTGTCGACCGCGTCGAAGCCGTCGCCGTCGTCGAACTCGAACGCCGTCACGACGCAGTCGACGGGGTCATCGAGCGTCGATTCGAGGTCGCTGATCGACGCTGCCTCTCTGACAGCCAGCCCGGCGCTCGCGAGCGCGTCGACCGTCGCCGCTCTCGACGCGTCGTCCGGGTCGGCACAGAGAACCGTCGGCGAATTGCTCGTCACGACCGAACGTCGGTCGCTGGGCACAAAGGCGTGGTGACCGAAAACGAAGGCTTTTGGCTCGGGCCTGCCGAATCAGCAGCAAATGAACGACGAATTCGTCCGGAGGTGGGTATCGTGAGACATTCGCTGACCGAGATCACGGTCGTCGGCGAGGACGACACGGGACTCATCGCCGAAGTGACCTCGTTGCTGTTCGAACGCGGCATCAACATCGAGGACCTCGACCAGGCCGTTCGCGAGGGCGTGTTCCGCATGACCATGCACGTCGACACGGCCGAGATGGTGACGACCGAGGAGAAACTCCGCGAGGACCTCACCGAACTCGGGGACGAACTCGGCGTCGACCTGCAGGTCCGGTTCCCCTCGGACCGCGAGACGCAGTCCATCGCCGTCCTCGTCACGAAGGAGTCTCACTGTCTCGAAGCCCTGTTCGAGGCGTGGGCCAACGGCGACCTCGGCGCGGACATCGAGGTGGTCATCGGCAACCACGACGACCTCGAACCGCTGGCCGCGAAGTACGACGTGCCGTTCCACGACATCGGCGACGAGAAGGGGACGCCGGACGAGGAGCAACTCCTCGACCTGCTGGCGCAGTACGACGCGGACCTCATCGCGCTGGCCCGCTACATGCGCATCCTCTCGCCGGACGTGGTCTTTCGCTACGAGAGCCGCATCATCAACGTCCACCCGAGCCTGCTGCCCGCGTTCCCCGGGGCGTCGGCGTACATGCAGGCCATCGAGGAGGGCGTCCGCATCGCCGGCGTCACCGCCCACTACGTGACGACAGACCTGGACCAGGGCCCCATCATCACCCAGCGGGCGTTCAACGTCCCCGACGACGCCACCGAGGAGGAACTCCAGCAGATCGGGCAGCCCCTCGAAGCCGAGGCGCTCATCGAGGCCATCAAACTCCACCTCAACGACGAGGTGACCGTCCACCGCGGCCGGACGAAGCTCCGGGACCCGGACGAGACGGACGCGCAACTCGGCGCGCCCGACGAACTCGACCGGCTCAACCCCGACCGGCCCATCGACGGTCTGGGTGAGTTTGTGGCAGGCGAGGACGGGGAAGTCGAAGCGGGCGACTAAGCCAGCGAGGATCGCGCGATAGCGCGTATCCGATCCCTTCGTCGGCCGGTTCGCAGAAGCAGACGACTAAGCCATGGAAGGCCGCACGAAAGTGCGGGCCTGACAACTTCGTCGGCTGTCTCGCAGAAGTGGGCGACTAAGCCAGCGAGGATCGCGCGATAGCGCGTGTCCGATCCCTTCGTCGGTCGGATTGCAGAAGCAGACGACTACGCCATCGAGTAGACCGCGAAAAGCTGGACTGCCTTTTCCTCTCAGAGGTCGCGAGCGGCGTCGACGGCCGCGTCGAGCGACGGCGCGTCGAACACGTCGCCACCGACGTAGGCGTTCGTCCCGGCGCAGTAGAGGTCGCGGGCTATCTGGATGACGCGCTCGTCGAGCGGTTCGGGCGACTCGTCACAGAGCGATTTCCAGTCCGCGACGCCCCGTTCGCCGGCCTGTCGCTTGGCTTCGCCGACGGCCTCGACCCACGCGGGCTGGGTGCGCTTGTGGTACTGGCGGATGACCTCCTTGCTGACCTGCTGGCCGTCGTACGAGAAGCGGTTCTCGTCGAACGTGCCGACCACGTCGGCGACGCGGATCTCGCCCTCGTGGTACAGGCACTCGATCTTCCCGTCTTCGTGGACGAGGTCGGCTTCAGTGGCCTGCTCGGTGACGACGTGGTTCACGGCGAGCGCCAGCTCTTCGAGGCGGTCGATGCTCGCCGTGCCGGCGATGCGGTCTGCGGCCTCGCGGTCGAGGTAGCGGTCCTGCTCCTCGTATTTCGTCGAGAATTCGACGATGGGCTCGTCGAGGTCGACCACCTCGTCGGGCCACTCGTCGGCGTCGAGGCCGTGGTCCGACGGGTCGGTCCGCGAGCGCAGCGAGGAGCCGACGGGGACGCGGTTCCGGAAGACGATTTCGAGCGGAATCAGGTAGTTCTCGCCAGCGTCGGCGTGGTAGGCGTCGTAGTCGTAGCCGCCGTCGGCGAAGGGGAGGTCGGGCACCTGCGTGAGCGAGATGACCATCTCCTCGGGGGCCGTGCCGGCCGACAGCGCCTCGCCGAGGTCGAGCACCTCGTCGCCGTCCGGAAGCCGGACGCCCTCGTAGTGGGTGGGGAGGTGGTTCTCTTCGAGCAACTGGAAGTTGTACGCGCCCATCGTGCACAGCGACGCGCCCTTGTCCGGGATCTCGTCGGGCATCTTCCCCCAGTCGAATACCGAGTAGTCGTCCGTGAACACGAACGCGCCACGGCCCAGGTCGTCGGCCGTCGCGGGTTCGTCAACGCGGAACTCCTTGACGCTCGTCATTGTGCCCGCCTTTCGGGCCGGGGACAAAGACGTTTCTCACTCGCGCCGTCCGGGAAGGGTTTTCCCGCTCGCCGCTGACCATCGGACGATGGCGGCGAACCTACTGGTCGAGGCGGCGATCATCGTGGCCGCGACGGGGGCGATCTGGAAGGGCAGCGACTGGCTGGAGACGTCGAGCGAGCGGCTGGCGGCCTACTACGGCCTGCCGGAGGTCGTCCAGGGCGCGATCATCGTCGCCGTGGGATCGAGCTTCCCCGAGGTCGCGACCGTCGTCGTCGCCGCGCTCGGCGGGGCGATGCCGCTCGGGGTCGGTGCGATCGTCGGCTCCGCGATTTTCAACGTCCTCGTCATCCCCGCTGCGGCGGGGCTCGCGACGGACGATCCGCTGGAGTCGAATCGGACGCTGGTGTACAAGGAGGCGCAGTTCTACATGCTCTCCGTCTCCGTCCTGCTCATCACGTTCGCGCTGGCGGTCATCTACTACCCCAGCCAGGCGGCGCTGTCGGGCGTCGTCACACGGCCGCTGGCGCTCGTTCCACTGCTGCTGTACGGCCTCTACATCTTCATCCAGTACCAGGACACGGCCGACCACGAGGCGGGCACCGAGGCCGGAAGCGAAATCGCTGTCGGCCGGCAGTGGCTCTTTCTCGCGCTGGGCCTCGGCGTCATCCTCGTCGCGGTGGAGCAACTGGTCCACTCGGTTGGCGTCCTCGGCCGCACCGCGGGCATCCAGGAGTTCTTACTGGGCGTGACGGTCCTCGCGGCGGCGACGAGTCTGCCCGACACACTCGTCAGCGTCAGGGCCGCCCGACAGGACCGCGGCGTCACGTCGCTGGCGAACGTCCTCGGCTCGAACACCTTCGACCTGCTCGTCGCCATTCCGCTCGGCGTCCTCATCGCCGGGACGTGGACCGTCGACTTCGCGATGGCCGTACCGATGTTCGGCGTCCTGACGGCGGCAACCATCCTGCTGTTTACGGCCCTCCGAACCGACCTCGTGCTGAGCGAGATCGAGTCGTACGCGTTGCTCGGCGCGTACGCGCTGTTCGTGGGATGGATCCTCGCAGAGACAGCCGGTAGCACTGTTGGGCTCTTGCCGACGGGATGATCGTGACGGCCGGGTGGCCGTGACGACCGGCACCCGACGGGGCAAGACTGGACACAGATTCGGCCACATCTTGTCTGTGACCCACACGTTTTTGGCGGTGCTTTCCCTCCAGTTCAGCAATGCCGGATGTCTCAGAGCCCGTCGATTCGCCGGACGGTTCCGTCGAGTTCGACCACCGTCCGACGACCGAGCAGTCGTTCGAGAACGCACTGGCGAAGGCGCGCGATGGGACGCGACTGACGGTCGACGACGCGGTCGAACTGCTGACGACGGGCACCGACCGGGACGGCATCGACCACTACCGAAAGGAGCGCGTTCTGGAGGCGGCCGACCGCCGGCGGGCCGAGGTCGTCGGCGACGAGGTCACGTTCGTCGCGAACCTCAACAACAACGTCACCACGGCCTGTAACACCGGCTGCCTGTTCTGTAACTTCAAGGACCGCTCCGAGCAGTTCCGCAGCGAGTACCAGGAAGACCACGGGGGGTTCACCAAGACGCCCGCCGAATCGCGCGAGATCGTCCGAGACGCCGTCGACCGCGGCATCTACGAGGTGTGTTCGGTCAGCGGCCTCCATCCCGCGTTCGCGCTCGACGACGAACACCGGGAAATCCTCGAAGCCAGCGACCGTGGCGACCTGAACTACCGCCCGCCGGCCGAGTACGACACCGACCCGGCCACCTACTGCGAACAGCTCTCGGCGATGAACGTCGGCGGCGTCCACGTCCACTCGATGACGCCGGAAGAGGCCTACCACGCCCGACGGGGGACCGACTGGTCCTACGAGGAGGTGTACCGACGGTTGAAGGACGCCGGTCTCGACAGCGTGCCGGGGACGGCCGCTGAGATACTCGTCGACGAAGTCCGGAACGTTATCTGCCCGGGCAAGATCGACACCGGCGAGTGGCTGGAAGCGATGGAGGCCGCCGCCGCGGTCGGACTCGACATGACCTCGACGATGATGTACGGCCACGTCGAGAACGAGCGCCACCGCGCGCTCCACTTACAGCGCATCCGGGACTTGCAGGACCGGACCGGCGCGATCACGGAGTTCGTCCCGCTGTCGTTCGTCCACGAGGAGACGCCGCTGTACGAGCGCGGCATGGTCGAGGACGGGGCCAGTCGGGACGAGGACGAACTGCTCGTCGCCGTCGCCCGCCTGTTCCTCGACAACGTCGAGCATATCCAGTCCTCGTGGGTCAAGTACGGCGACGCGCAGGGCCTGAAGCTGCTCAACTGCGGCGCGGACGACTTCATGGGGACGATCCTCTCCGAGGAGATCACCAAGCGCGCCGGCGGCGGCTACGGCGAGTTCCGCTCGTTCCGGGAGTACGCGGACATGATCACTGCCATCGGCCGGACGCCGGTCGAGCGCTCGACCGACTACGAACAGCGCCGCGTTATTGACCCCGACGCGGACGTGCTCGGTCCGACGCTCGGCCCGCGAGCGGACGGCACGCCGCTACTGGAGTGAGTGCCGTCGCTCTGCGCTCGTATCTGGCCGCGAAAACGGTCGCGGCTGGGCAGGGCCGCGACCGAACCGGACTCGCTTCGTACCCGGGATAGCTGTCAGAGGCACGCCCAGGCATGATAACTATTGGTCTTGCAACCGTTGTGTAACTACTGCCTAGGTACCTAGGTGGTCGTCTCGTGACACGGTGCCGGCCGGCCGTACGATTCAGGCGCTGACCGGGTTCTCGCCGCGTTCGAGTATCGCCCGGAAGCGCTCGCCGGCCTCGTCGTCCGCCTCGATGGCGGCTTCGATCGGGTCGGACAGCCATCCGTCGTCCACGAACCGCTCGTAGACGGGGAGTCGCTCGCGCAGCGGCACGTCGGCGGTGTCCGCGACGGCCGTCAGTTCCTGCAGTGCCGGCCACTCGTACTCTGGGTTGATGTGGTCGACGGTGACCGGCGAGACGCCGCCGAGGTCGTCGATGCCGCAGTCGGTCAGGTCTCTCGCGGGCGCGAGGTTCGGCGGGACCTGCACCGACACCGCCTCGGGAAGGACCGCGCGGGCCATCGCGGTCACCCGGCGCATCGTCGCCAGGTCGGGCGAGCCGTCCGTCCAGCGCTCGTTCTCGACGACCGGCTGGACGATGACCTCCTGGATGTGACCGTAGCGCTCGTGGAGTTCGCGGATGGCGAGCAGGCTCTCGGCGCGGTGGTCCCAGTCCTCGCCGATGCCGACGAGGATACCGGTCGTGAACGGGACGCCGAGTTCGCCGGCGACCCGGAGCGTGTTGAGCCGCTGGCCCGGCGTCTTCGAGCGCGGGCCGCCGTGGGCCTGCACCTCGGTGGTCGTCTCCAGCATGACGCCCATCGAGGCGTTCAGGTCGGCCACGTGGGCCATCTGCTCGCGGGTCTGGTCACCGGGGTTCGCGTGGGGGAGCAGCCCCTCGTCGAGCGCGATCTCGCAGGCCGCCCGGAGGTACTCGTGGATCGAGTCGTGGCCCCACTCGGCGAGCTGATCGTGGATCTCGGTGTAGCGGTCGTCCGGGTCGTCGCCGAAGGTGAACAGCGCCTCGGTACAGCCGGCGTCGGCCCCCCGGCGACACGTCTCGCGGATCTCCTCGCGGCTCAGCAACTCGGCCTGACCCGGCGGGTCGTAGTAGGTGCAGTAGGTGCAGGTGTACCGGCAGGCGGTCGTCAGCGGCAGGAAGACGTTCCGGCAGTAGGACAGCTCCGGCGCGGCCGAGACGTCCTCGGGCATCACCGACAGCGCCCGCTCAACGTCGGCGTCCCGAATCTCGATGTCGATGTCGTAGTCCTCCGCGCCGGGAATCACGTCACGGGATCTGCGTCCCACGGACAAAAAGCTTCACTCGCGCACGGCGGTGACACGGCCGTCTGTGAGCGACAGCCTGAAGCCGGCGTCGGCGAGCCAGTCGGCGGCCGCGCCGTCGCCGTGGAGCAGGACCTCGGCGAGGTCGCTCGGCTCGTCGATGTCTGTCGCGAGTCGTCGGGAGTCGATTTCTGCGAGGTCGGCCGCCACGTCGCGGGCGATTCGGCGGTGGTCGCGGATCGACGCGCCGTGGTAGTCCACGCAGAAGTCGGGGTGACGACAGACGAAGGCGTTCGTCCCGCCGCCCAGCCCCGGGGCGAGCACCACGTCGCCGTCGGCCGTCACCAGCCGGTCGACGCTCTCGGGCGTCGCGAGCGGCAGGTCGGCCATGACGATCGCGAGCGTCCCGCCGGACTCGGAGACGGTCGACGCGAGCAGATCGTTGACCAGTGCATCCAGTCCTCGGTCGTCGACGGTGACCGGCGCGTCGCAGTCGACCGGGGCCGTCGAGACGACCTCCGGTTCGAGGTCAGCGCCGGTCAGCGCGTCCAGCACGTCGGCGAGCATGGCCTCGGTGAATCCGCGACGCTCGTGGAGCGTGAGAACAGAGGCGAGACGCGTTTTCGGGTCGGACCCCGAGACGGGGACGACGACGCGCATTACAGCTTGCTGTAGTCGTCGCCGCTCATCTGGGTGTAGACGTAGTAGCCGCCGCCCGCGAGCAGCAGGAGGACGACGAGTGCGCCGCCGACCATGAGCAGCGTTCGCTGGGTCTGGGCGCTCTGCTGGGCCTGCTCGGCCACGCCCTGTGCCTGGCCGGCGAGGTCCTGTGCGTTCTGGAAGTTCCCGTTCTCGTAGGAGGAGATTGCGCTCTGGACGAGCGCCTGGGCGTCTTCGTTCCCGCCGGCCTCGTCGATCGCGAGCTGTGCGTCGTCGATGGCCTGTCGCGCCGCGCGGCTCTCCTCGGTGTAGTGGTGGGCGGTGTCGTTGCGGAACTCGGCTTCGTTGTTCCCGGTCACGCGGCTCAGCGTCGCGACCTGGTAACTCTGTGCCGGCTCGTACGTGTAGTTCCCGACGGCGGGCGTCGTTCCCGTCAGCTCAACGCGGACCTGATCCCCGTTGTTGCCGATGTTGAGGCCCTGTTCGAAGGACTGGGAGCCGTAGGTCTCCTGACTGACCTGATTGCCCGCGCGCAGGACGGTGACCGTCCAGCTGATGTTCTGGAGTTCGGTCTCGCCCGTCAGCGTCCACTCGTCGGGCGCGTCGGTGAACGGGTCGTCGATAGTGTACGTGACGGTGACCTCCTCGTCGACGGCCGATTCGGACGGCACACCCTCAGCAGAGACAGAAAACGCGCTGGCTGTGCCGGCGAAGGCGAGCAACACGACGACACAGAGCAACGTCGCGGTTCGCTTAGAACAGCGGATCGAGTTCATCTTCGTCGTCTTCGACCAAGTCCTCCAAGTTATCTTCGCTTTGGCTCCGGATGTCGTCGATGTTGTCCTGGGCCTCGATCGCGACCTGCTGTAGCTCCTTGATTCGCGGGACGTTGTGGACGCCGGCGAGCAGGATCGACGCGGCAACTTTCGGGGCGTTGGTCGGGTAGTCCCCGCCGCGGACCTCCATCGAACCGGTCTGCTCCTCGAGCCACTTGCGCCCGCGCTCGATTCCCTTCCGGTTCAGGTGCTCCGGCGGCCCGGCCATCACGAGCAGGGCGCGCTCCGCGCCCTCGATCTCGCAGGGGAGCGTCAGTCGGCCGAGCGCGGCCTTCCTGACGAGTGACGTGATCCGGTTGGTCGTGTTCGCCGTGTCCATGCCGTCGTCGGTGCTGCCGTCGCCGCCCTTGAATCGGGAGAGGAGTCCACCGCTCGAAGACACTTCGACGTCCTCGGAGGCGTAGCCGACTGTGGAGACGCCGCCGCCGTCGAGCGTGTTGATGATCTCGGAGGAGTCGACGACGCTCTCTGCGACGTTGTCGCCGGCCTCGACCTCACCGGCCCCGAACAGCACGCCGAACCGGCGGACGATCTCCTCGTTGATGTGGTCGTAGCCGCCCTCGACGGACTCGCCCGTCTGTCGCCAGGCGTCGTTGTCGAACACCATCAGGTTGTCCACCTCGCGCACGAAGGTCTGGAACGAACGGGCGGCGTTCAGCGTGTAGATACCGCCTTCGTCGCTGCCGGGCAGGACGCCGAGCCCGTACACCGGCTCCGTGTAGATGCGCTTGAGGTGCTTCGCGACCACCGGCGAGCCGCCGGACCCGGTCCCGCCGCCGAGGCCGGCGACGATGAGGAAGGCGTCCACTTCGTGGACGGGGATGTTGTCGATCGCACCCTGCACCTCGTCGATGTCTTCCTCGGCGATCTCCGCGCCGAGTTCGTTGTCTGCGCCCACGCCGTGGCCCTTGACGCGGGCCTGGCCGATGAGCACTCGATTCTCTTCCGGAATGTGTTCTAGCCCAAGCAGGTCTGCTTTTGCTGTGTTGACTGCAACAGCAGAGCGGACGATTCCCGAGCCGGTTTCCCTGTCGTACTCGAGGAACTTGTCCACAATTTTACCACCGGCCTGCCCGAAGCCGATCATCGCGAGTTTCATAATCTAGTTCTCCGCTTAAGGGGTCAAAGAGCGATGGCGAGCATAAGTGTTTTGCCCAAGTTTCATATGCGAGATTTCGAACTGGAAATAAATGCATACTGATAGTAAGCAGTGGCTAACGCTCGTTTCCGGCAGTTATCTCTGATTCCTCTCTGGCCTGAATTATCAGACGATAGTAACAAACCACTACTGAGTCTGGGAAGCTATCGAGATGAGCGAACCAGCAACTCGGTTCGATGCAAGCGACGCCCCGCTAGAGACAGTTATCTCGGGTCGACTGTCGCCCGGTCGCTACTGGTCCAGTCCGAGGTACGATCGGAAGGTCTTCATCGACGACGGGTCGCGCCCGAACACCGCCGCGTCGTTGTCTCGGGGGACGTTCTCGAAATCGAGCCCCTCGTACTGATCGCTCCCCATCGGGAACCCGAGCAGGCCGAGCACTGGCAGTCCGATCTTCGCGAGCGGCATCGGCAGCGGGACGATGGTGATGGACTTCCCCTCGCTCTCGAAGACGAGTTCAGTCGACTCTCGCAGGCTCAGTATCTCGGGACCGCCGATTTCGTACGTCTTCCCGACGTGTTCGTCGTCCTCGAGCGCGTCGGCGAGCATCGGGGTGAAATCCTCGATCCAGATGAGTTGGAAGTGAGCTTTCCGACCGCCGCCAGGGAGCGGATACAGGGGGACGCCCGGTGCGAAGATCTGCTTGAGGCGCTTGACGAAGTAGGTGAACTCGTCGCCGTCGCCGAAGACGATGGATGGTCGGAAGATGATCCAATCGAGGTCGGAGCTCCTGACCACTTCCTCCGCCTTCCCCTTCGCGCGGAGGTAGTGAGTCGCCCCGTCGGGATCGGCCGCGAGCGCGCTCATCTGGAGGTACCGGTCCACGCCGTGTTCTTCGGCCGCGCGGACGGCGTTCTCGGTCCCGCCCAGGTGGACCCTCTCGTGCATCTCGTTGCCGCCGTCGGGTTCGAACAGCGGGGTCAGGGCCGGGAGGAAGACCACGGCGTCTTTCCCCTCGAAGGCGCCCTCGATGCTCTCGTAATCCGTCACGTCGCCCGAAACCCGGTCGACGCTCGCCGGGAGGTCGGCGTCGTCCGGTGACCGGGAGAGGGCGGTGACGGCGTGCCCGCGGTCGTCGAGTTCGCGGCAGAGGTGCTGTCCGACGAATCCGGTCCCGCCGACGACGAGTACGTCCATGCCACTACGTAGGCCCGGTACAATCCTAAAGCTTGGGCGCAATCAGTGGGGCAATTCGCCCGCTGGTGGCGCAATTTCGCCCGGTCACGACCCTGACATGTCGGGTGATACGTGCCGCAGGCGGCCTGTCGGGGGGCTTACGTACCCCCCAGACAGATGGAGGCGTATGCTGGTCACGCTCGAAGGGCTGGACGGAAGCGGGAAGACCACCGCGTGGGAGCGCCTCCGAGCCGACGACGCCGTGCCGTCGGACACCGTGTTCACACGCGAGCCGACCGATTCGTGGTACGGGGACGCCGTCCAGCGGTCTATCGACGACGACGACGCGGACTCGCTGGCGGAACTGTTCCTCTACACCGCCGACCACGCCGCCCACCTCTCTGACACCGTTCGCCCGGCGCTCTCGGACGGTCGCGTCGTCGTCTCCGACCGCTACAGCGACTCCCGGTTCGCCTACCAGGGCGCGACCCTCGCGTCGAGCGACCGGTTCGACGACCCGCTCCAGTTCGTCCGGGAGGTCCACGCGCCCTGGACGCGCCCGCCGGACCGGACCGTCTATCTCGACATCGACCCCGAGACCGCCGCACGGCGGAGCGGCGCGACGAACAAGTTCGAGACCGCCGACTACCTCGCCGACGTTCGGGACAACTACGAGCGACTCATGCGGGACGACCCCGACCGGTTCGTTCGCGTCGACGCGACCGCGGATCCAGAAACGGTCTACGAACGCGTCCGCGCGGCGGTGCTGGAGTGAGCGGTCGTCGACTTACTCCATCGTCGCCGGCAGGTCGACCTCGTCCGGCGAGGGCATCCAGAAGTAATCGAAGGTGATGCCGGTCGCCAGCGGGATGACGAGTGTAACGAGCACGACGGCCGCCGGGCTGCCGAGGTTCGCCCCCAGGCTGAACACGCCGCTCAGAAGCAGGACGATGACGAGCATGACGACCGGACAGAGCAACAGCGCGTAGACGAGGCTCCCCCACCGCGTGTTGAGTCGGACCCGGAAGAAGCGCGTCATGAGGGCCGTCACGGCACTGTTGACCAGCACGATGACGAGCAAGCCGGCGATACCGACGACGCTGACCATACCTGCGGTTGGTGGGCGAGCGCCTTTGCCGTGTCGGAACGCACCCGCCGGCGTCGACCGTGGGTCACTCCAGGCAGATGTAGGTCCGCGTGTCAGACACACCCTCCAGGTCCCGGACGTGGTTCGAGACCGACTGCATGATGTCGTAGACCTCCGTCCCGGTCGCCTCGGCGATGATGTCGTACTGGCCGGCGACGATGTGGGCCTCGGTGATGCCCTCAGACTCCCGGACCGCGGAGAGGAGTTCGTCGGATTTCCCGGCGGCGGTCTTGACCATGATGAACGCAGTGACCATATTGTGATATGTCGTCACATAACACGAAAAGGTTTCTGCCCGCGGACCTGCGGCGACCGGTCGCGTCCGTGCGGTCAGGACGTCCGGCGGTTCCGCCGGGGTGGGTACTTTTATTCACCCCCGTCCCATATGGCCGTGTATGCGATTCGTTATCGTGGGTGCAGGTCGTGTCGGATTGCGGACGGCTCGCGTCCTGCAAGAGAGCGGTCACGAGGTCGTCCTCATCGAGCGCGACGACAGCGCAGTCGAGCGGGCGCGTACCGCCGGGTTCGAGGTGATCGCCGGCGACGGGGCCATCGAAGACACGCTCGACGACGCGGATCTGGCGGCCGCCGACGCGGTCGGCGCGCTCACGGGCGACCTGAACGACAACTTCGTCGCGTGCATGATCGCAAAGGAGCACGGCTGTCGGACCGTCATGCGAATCGACGAAGACTACCGCGAGGAGATCTACCGGCGCTACGCCTCCGACGTCGACGAGATCATCTACCCCGAACGACTCGGCGCGATCGCCGCCAAGAACGCCCTGCTGGGGGGCAACATCCGCGCGGTCGCCGACATCGCGCAGAACCTCCAGCTCGTGGAGTTCACCATCCAGGAGACCTCGCCGATGCAGGGGTACTCGCTGTCGGAACTGGAACTCCCAGCCGACTCGCGGTTGCTCGCCCACGGCAAGGGCGAGGCCCCGCTCTCGATTCCCAATCCCGACGAAACGCTCGAGACCGGCGACAGAGTCGTGATCCTCGCGGACTTCGGAACGCTCGCTGACGTCCGCAGCATCGTCGTCGGCGAATCCGGCCGCGCGACTGCGCTTGGAGGTGCCTGATATGGTTACTGCATACGTCATGGTCAAAGCTCACACCGGAGACGCGGACCGCTTGCGAGACGAAATCGAGGCCGTCGCCGGCGTCGTCGAAGCCCACATCGTCGCTGGCGACGTCGACCTCATCGCGAAGGTCGAGGTCGAGACGCCCGCCGAAGTCAAGGACGTGGCGGCGACACACATCCAGGACATCGACGGCGTCGAGAACACCCAGACGTACATCGCGATGGACTGACCGCGCGCACGGATCGCCTTCTCTCGGGTCGGTTACAGGGGCGTGCCGCCGCGACTCCCCTCGCTCGCGCCGCTGCTCGCCGAGTTCAGAAGCTCCGCGACGACCCCGACGTAGTCGTAGCCGGGCACGATTCCCTCGACGTACGTCCCCTCGACGTACTCGACGAAGGTCTTCGCCACGTCCGCGGCCTGGCGCTCGCCGCCGAGGCTGAACCGGAACGTGACGACGATCTCGTCGCCATCTTCGGCCACTGCGTACTCGTCTAGGTCGACGGTCGTCCGGGTGGCCTTCGGCGCGTCTTCGAGTCGCCGCTCCAGCGTCTCGAACCAGCCGTCGGCGACGGCCTCGCCCACCTCGTCCTCGGTCGCGGCCTGTAGCGACGGCGCGCGGACCGTCACCTCGTAGTCTGTTCGCCACTCCTCGCCCTCGATCGCGGTCACGCGCCCGACGAAACTGGTCGTCTGCACGGCGTAGCCGTCGCCGTCCGCCTCGAACGCGTCGTGTCGGTCGAACGCCGCGGCAACGTCGTCTGGCACGTCGGTCATGGTTTCCCAGTAGGCCGGTTGGCTGGAAAAACGCATCGCGTTCCCCCGCTCCCCGACAATTCAGGTGGTATCAGACCCATACCACAGCGGCCACTCGGTAGCCTCCTGATACCACAGCGAATGTGCGATCCACAGATCGTTTGCCACAGTGTGTGGGTGGCGTGGTCGAACGGGCCGTCGGCCGGATTCCGTCTTTGCGCTCTCCGACGGTCTGTCTCGCTCCCACGACTGTGCCCGGTTCTGTGTCGGAGAAACCACGACTGGTGATTCTGTGCGACGCGAATTCGCGTCGCACACGGATGCGAGGGCTGGGATTCGAACCGGATCCAGACGGTCGCTCACGGTCGTTCGCGCTGCGACTGGCAGGGCTCGAATCCAGAGACGCACCCGCTGCTCGCGGGATCGCTCGCAGCAGGATGCGAGGGCTGGGATTCGAACCCAGGGACCCCTACGGGAGCGGGTCTTAAGCCCACCGCCTTTGGCCAGGCTCGGCTACCCTCGCGCGGTTCAAACTCTGCGGTGGCCCGGGAATGGTCCTTTCGATTCGCCCCTGATAACTCTCGGACATGTGTCTGTGGCCACATATTACCCAAATCTCCGATTAAGCGGCAGTATAAGCCCGGTGCATCCGGACTGGCCGAGATATAACGAGGAAACAACCTAGGCATTTATTACAACTACACTTCACGATGGCGCTGTGCTATATTGACAATGACCGCACCTGAAACTCCCTCACGAGAGAGCGTCTCACGACGAACCCTGCTGCGAGCCGTCGCGGGTGGTACCGCCGCGTCGCTGCTGGCCGGCTGTCAGGGATCGACGAACAGTGGCGAGGGCGGGACCAGCAACGGTGAGAGCGGCGGGTCGCGCCTCCGACTCGCCCAGGCGAAGTCGCCGGTGGAGTTCGACCCTATCGTCCTGAACGACGTCCCCTCCGACGAGGTGGCGATGATGCTCTTCGACCCGCTCTATGCCTACAACGAGTCGGGGACCGAGATCACGCCGGCGGTCGCCGCGGAGATGCCGACGGTCGAGCGGGGCGGCCAGCGCTGGATCGTCCCCCTGAACACCGACGTGACGTTCCAGAACGGGGAAACGGTCACCGCGGAGGACGTGAAACACACGTTCCTCGCGCCGGTCGAGGAGGAGACGGAGAACGCCGGCGAGGTCAACATGATCGACTCCGTGACGGTGGTCGACGAGTCCACGGTCCAGTTCGACCTCAAGTACCAGTTCGGGGCGTTCAAGCAGTACATGACGCGCGACATCGTCCCCAAGAGCGTTCGAACTGAGGACAGGGAGGCGTTCAACAAGGAGGACCCGGTCGGCTCGGGGCCGTTCAAACTCGAAAGCTGGGCGGAGGGCGAGTCCGTCGTCCTCTCGCGGTGGGACGACTACTGGGGCGACCCCATGCCGAACATCTCGACGCTCGAGTTCGTCCCCGTCGAGGAGCCGACGACCCGCATCACGACCCTCAAGAACGGGAAGAACGACATCGTCAAGAGCATCCCGCCGAAGTCCTGGCAGACCGTCGAGGGCATGGAGAACGCGGCGATCCAGTCGGCGCTGGGCATGAGCTACTTCTACCTCGCGTTCAACTGCAACGAGGGCCCGACCGCGGACCCCGCGGTGCGGAAGGCCATCGACCAGACGTTCTCGATGCAGACCGCCGTCGAGCGGTTCGTCCAGCCCTCGGGCGTCCGGGCCGTCTCGCCGATCCCGGAGACGCTGGCAGAGGCGTGGGAGTTCCCCGTCGACGAGTGGGGATCCATGGGTAGCGAGAAGGACGTGGACGCCGCGAAGGCGACGCTCGACGACAGCGACAACGTCCCGGACGACTGGCAGGCCACCATCATCGTCCCGCCGGACGACAAGCGCGAACAGATCGGCACCTCGGTCGCGAACGGCATCAAGGAGGCCGGGTACGGCGCGTCCGTCCAGCGCCTCGACTGGGGCGCGTTCCTCGATCGGTACGTCTCCGGCAAGTCGAGCGACTACAACATGTTCACGCTCGGCTGGTCCGGCTCGCCGGACCCGGACACGTTCATGTACTTCCTGTTCGCCCAGGAGCAGATCGGCGTCACGAACGGGACGTACTACCGCAACGACGAGGTGGACTCGGCCATCATGAACGCCAGACAGTCGACCGACCACGAGGAGCGCCGCGACCTGTACGTCTCGGCGGTCGAGACCATCCTCGAAGAGCGGCCGCACATCCCCGCCTACACGCTGAAAAACAGCTTCGGCGTCCGTAGCCGGGTCGAGGACTTCCTCGCACATCCCATCGACCAGTTCTCCATCGTCAGCGACTACAACAACGTCTCGGTCCAGTAGCTCGGGCCGAAGATCTATCGAACATGAGTCTCATACGCTATTCCACCAGACGCGTCCTGCAGGCAGTTCCCGTGCTCCTCGGCGTCGTCGCCATCACGTTCGCGCTCATCAACGCCGCGCCGAGCAACCCCGTCGAGATCATGCTCGGCCCGTCGCCCAACCAGGCCGCCGTCGAGACGCTCAAGGCGAAGTACGGCCTGGACCAGCCGATTCACATCCGGTTCTGGAAGTACCTCGTCAACCTCGTCCAGTTGGACATGGGCCGGAGCATCTACTACGACGCGCCCGTGACCGCGAAGATCGCCCAGCGGCTCCCGGCGACCCTGCTGTTGATGGGGTCGAGTTTCGCCTTCGCCATCGCGGCGGCGGTCCCGCTGGGGGTCATCTCGGCACATCGCCGAAACAAGCCGGCCGACCACCTCACCCGCATCGTCTCGCTCGTCGGCGTCAGCACCCCGTCGTTCTGGATCGGGCTCGTCCTCATCCTCGTCTTCTCGTTCCACCTCGGGATGTTGCCGGCGACGAACCTCGTGATGCCGTGGGCACCGCCCTCGGCCGTCACCGGCGCGAGCACCCGCCTCGGCGTCCTGTTCGTCGCGGGCGAGCATCTCCTCCTCCCGATGCTGTCGCTCGGGACGCTCCAGATGGCGGCGATCACGCGCATCGAGCGCTCGTCGATGCTCGAAGTACTGTCCGACGACTACGTTCGCCTCGCCCGCGCCTACGGGGTGAAAGAGAAAACCATCCTCCGCAAGCACGCGTTCCGGAACGCACAGCTTCCGGTCATCACCATCATCGGCCTCCAGTTGACGACGGCCATCGGCGGCGCGGTGCTGACCGAGACGGTATTCGAGATCAACGGAATGGGGCGGCTCATCGTGAGTTCGATCAGCAGACAGGACTTCCCGCTGGTGATGGGGACGACGCTCGTGTTCGCGTTCGTGTTCGTCGTCGGCGTCATCCTCACGGATATCTCGTACGCGTACGTCGACCCGCGGGTCTCGTACGGTGATCAGGAGTAACTATGGCTACGACACATTCAGATTCGGAGACGGTAGGGGGCGAGTCGGTCGAGGACTTCGACGAGTCGGAACAGTCCGTCGAGGCACGCGTGGGCTGGCGCTACACGCTCGCGCAGGTCCGCGAGGACCCGACGGCCTTCGGCGGCTTTCTGGTGATCGTCGCCGCCACCGCCGTCGCCGTCGTGACGACCATCGACGCCGTGGTTTTCGAGTACCTCGCGCAGTACCAGGTGTTCGCCCAGTTCGGCGTCGAGCAGTACTGGCTCGCCAAGACCGTCTGGATGAGCCCTATCCAGGAATCGGCCGACACGACGGCGCTGTTGCCCCCGGTCGGCATCGAGAACGCGTACGGACAGGGCACCTGGGCACACCCGCTCGGGACCGACAACCGCGGCCGCGACATCCTGTTGCGACTCATCTACGGCACGCGCATCGCCATCATGGTTGGCGTGCTCGCGACCGCCATCGGGCTGGTCGGCGGCATGCTCGTCGGCGCGGTGTCGGGCTACTACGGCGGCTGGGTCGACGACGTGCTGATGCGACTGGCCGAGACCCTGTACGCCATCCCGTTTCTCGTGCTCGTGCTCGCGTTCATCGCGGCCTTCGGGCGGAGCATCACGTTCGCGATGATCGGCGTCGGCGTCGCCTCCATCCCGAAGTTCGCCCGCCTCATCCGCTCGCGCGTCGTCAGCGTCCGCGAAGACGAGTACGTCGACGCGGCGCGGGCGGCCGGCGTACGCGACCGGAACATCATCCTCCGGCACGTCATCCCGAACAGTTTCGCGCCGGTCCTGGTCCAGGCGACCCTGCAGGTCGGCACGGCGATCATCATCATCGCCGGCCTCTCCTTCCTCGGGTTCGGCATCCAGCCGCCGACGCCGTCCTGGGGCCAGATGCTCTCTGTCTCCCGCGACCACATGATCGCCGACCCGTGGTTCAGCATCTGGCCGGGGCTGTGCATCCTGGTAACGGTGGTCGCGTTCAACATGTTCGGTGACGGCCTCAGAGACGCCCTCGACCCCCGACTCGACAACTGACAATGTCTAATCCACTCCTCCGCGTCGACGATCTGAAGGTACAGTTCTTCACCGAAGACGGCGTCGTCCGCGCCGTCGACGGCATCAGTTTCGACGTCCACGAGGGCGAACTGGTCGGCCTCGTGGGCGAGTCAGGGGCCGGCAAGAGCGTCGCCACCTCGGCGATCATGCGGCTCATCGAATCGCCGGGGAAAATCGTCGGCGGCCGCATCGAGTTCGACGGCGAGACGCTCGTCGAGGTCGAGACCGACCCCGACGGCGACCCGTACCGGACCGAGGCCACGATGCCGGACGGTGAACTCCGCGAGCGCATCCGCGGTCGGGAGATCGCCATCATCTTCCAGGACCCGATGGAGTCGCTCAACCCGGTGTTCACCGTCGGGGGTCAGCTCCGGGAGTTCATCGAGCTCAACCGCGACCTCTCCGAGCGCGAGGCCCGCGAAGAGGCGGTGTCGATGCTCCGGGAGGTCGGCATCCCCGAGCCCGAGGCCCGCTACGGCGACTACCCCCACCAGTTCTCCGGCGGGATGCGCCAGCGGGTCCTCATCGCGATGGCGCTGGCCTGCGAGCCGTCGCTCATCATCGCCGACGAGCCGACCACGGCGCTGGACGTGACCGTCGAGGCGCAGATACTCGACCTCGTCGAGGACCTCCAGGACCGCTACGGGACCAGTTTCCTCTGGGTGACCCACGACATGGGCGTCGTCGCCGAGATCTGCGACCGCGTGAACGTGATGTACCTCGGCGAGATCGTGGAGCAGGCCCCGGTCGACGACCTGTTCTACGACACGAAACATCCCTACACGGCGGCGCTGCTCGACTCCGTCCCGCGGCCCGACCAGACGGTCGAGGAACTGAACCCCATCAGAGGGGTGATGCCTGAGGCCATCGACCCGCCCGCCGGCTGTCGGTTCCACACGCGCTGTCCCGAGGCCCGCGAGGCCTGCAAGACGACGAACCCCGACTGCCGGGACGTGGGCGACGGCGACCAGCCACACCGGGCCGCCTGCATCAAACACGACGCCTTCGAGACGGCTTACAACGGCTCGCCGCCGCTTGACGCGGCCGCCCAGCAGGGGTTCGACGTGTCGCTCTCGGGCGGTGAGACCGATGACTGAGCGCGCCGCGGCGGCCGCCGAGGGCGTCGACGCCGTCGGCTTCGGCGACCCGCTCGTGGAGATCGAGAACGTCAGCAAGTACTTCCCGACCGACGAGGGCCTGTTCTCCTGGCTCTCCGTCGACCGGGACGCGGACGGCCTGCCGATAGAGACCGGACGCGAGTGGGTCAAGGCGGTCGAGGACGTCTCGTTCACCATCCGTAAAGGCGAGACGCTCGGGCTGGTCGGCGAGTCCGGCTGTGGCAAGAGCACGCTCGCCCGGACGATCATCCGCCTGCTGGAGCCGACCGAGGGCAGCATCTACTTCAAGGGCCGCGACCTCGCCGACCTCTCCGGCGAGGACCTCCGCAACACCCGCAAAGACGTCCAGATGATCTTCCAGGACCCCCAGTCCTCGCTCGACCCGCGGATGAAGGTCGGGAAGATCGTCGAGGAACCGATGCAGGCCCACGGGATGCTCGACGCGGAGGGGCGGGCGGCCCGGGCGCAGGAACTGCTGGAGAAGGTCGGGCTCGACCCGCAGCACTACAACCGCTACCCGCACGCCTTCTCCGGCGGCCAGCGCCAGCGCATCAACCTCGCACGGGCGCTGTCGGTCAACCCCGACTTCGTCGTCTGTGACGAGCCGGTGAGCGCACTAGACGTGTCGATACAGGCGCAGGTGCTGAACACCATGCGTGACCTCCAGGAGGAGTTCGGGCTCACCTACCTGTTCATCGCCCACGACCTCTCGGTCATCAGGCACATCTCCGACCGCGTGGCGGTGATGTACCTCGGCCAGCTTGTCGAACTGGCCGACAAGCGAGAGCTGTTCGAGAACCCGAGCCACCCGTACACGCAGGCGCTGCTGGACTCGATTCCGGTTCCGGATCCGCGGGCAGACGGCCGCCGCGGCGTTCTGGAGGGCGACGTGCCCTCGCCGATTCAGCCGCCGTCGGGCTGTCGGTTCCGCACGCGCTGTCCGAAGCTCATCGCGCCCGCCGAGTACGACCTGTCCGACGAGGCGTGGGACAGCGTTCGAGCGTTCATGCGCCACGTGAAGCGCCGCGACTTCACGGAGACGGACCCCGACGCCATCCGCCGGCGGTACTTCGACGGGCGCGTTCCCGACGGCCCCGCCGGCGACGTGGTCTCGGCGGCCATCGACGACCTCGCGGCCGACGACTGGGACGCCGCGACAGAACGGCTCCAGGAAGCGTTCGCAGAACAGAGCGTCTGCGCGCAGGAGGAACCCGACTACGAGGTCGACCCCCAACACGGATCAGATCGCCACACGGTGGCCTGTCACCTCCACCAGGAGTGAGCGCCGCACGCCCCGGCGGCCGGCGCGCCCGGGCTACCAGTCGACCGACAGCGTGCCGTCGCCGTTGGGATCCGGCGCGATTTCCTCGTTCGTCCGGCGGTCGACGACGTGGATAATGCCGCGGTCTTTCTTCGCCGGGCAGGCCTCGGCGGCCGCGACGTTGTGCTCCAGATCCTCCTCGCCGAAGAAGTAGGTCTCGGGCCGGGCGATGCCGGTGTCGAGGTCGAGCGTCCAGTTGCGCGACTTCTCGGCGCACTTGCCCGCGCCGAAGCACTTGTTCGCCTCGAAGATGAGTTTGTAGGGCTTCTCGTCGACGGGCGGGGCGTCCTGCTCGCCGACCTCGCTCGGGTCGATCGGGTCGTCCGCGTCTGCCATTACCTCCGGTTCGCGCCGGACGGCCTTTCGATTGTCGGTCCCCGCCAGCCTCGCCCCGTCCTGCTCACTCGACGACCGAGACGGGGTCGCCGACTGCGAGGGTCTCCCCGCGGTCGGCCTCGGGGACGCGCGCGATGAGCATCAGCGTGTAGAAGTGGTCGAACGCGTCGCGGTCGGCCCACTCGGGGAACGTCTCCTCGCGGCGTTCGAGGAAGCGCGACCGGAACTCCGGCGTCTCCTCGCCGGTGTCGGGGTCGCGCTGGGGGACGACACAGCGGCCACAGGGGGTGACGCCCTCGATGCGGACGCCGCCGGCCTCGAACGCCGGCGCGTCGGCCCCGACGAAGCGGTCCTCCCAGAACGCCGGGACGCCGCCGACCTCGACGTTCGCCCGCATCCGACGGCGCAGTCCGTCGACGGTCACGTCGTCGAACCACCCGGCGACGGTTTCGAGCGTCGCGGTGCTGATGACCGACGGCCCCATCTCCCGGCGGTCGACGTAGCCCAGCGAGGCGTCGCGCTCGACGGTCAGGTCCACGTCGAAGAACGCGCCGAGCCAGTCGGCCGCCCGGTCGCGGCCCGCCGCCTCGCGGAGCGCGAACGATTTCCGCTCGTCGCCGTGCTCGACGGTCAGGGTCCCGTCAGCCGGGTCGTACGCGGTGTCGAGGTCGTGGACGCGGGCCGTCCGCTTGCCGTTGACGACCTCGCCCGCGTCGTCGAACAGCGCGAACTCGCGGTCGTGGGCGAGCGTGCCGCCCGGCCGGATCGATGCCGATTCGCAGTCCGTGCCGTCCAGCGCCTTGACGGGGTAGACGGTGAGTCGCTCGACGTGTGCCACTGTCTGGCCCTTCTCGCGCCGCCGTTATAGCCGTGCCCGATTCCGGCGTGCCCGTCGGGGGCGATACGGGTTTGAGCCTCCCGTCCGTATGACAGCCAATGGCACGGACCGCGGCCGTCGTCCTGGTGCTCGCCATCGCGGCTGCCGGCTGTACGGGGTTCGTCGGCGAGGACGTGGAGCCGGTCACTCCCGCTCCGGTTCCGACGCCGGGAGCGGCCTCTCCGCCCGGCGTGAGCGAGGACGGCGTGAACGCAGCAGCGCTCGGCAGCGCCCACGCACGCACGCTCGCGACGCGGAACTACACGGTGGTCCACCGCCAGCGGGTCACCGACCGCAACGGCACGCTCCTCCGGCGGTCGAACCACACCCGCTGGGTGGCGCGAAACGCCACGGAGTACGCGGGTCGCTTCAATCAGACCAGCCGGGCCGTCCGCTCGCGGACCGCCCGCTTCGACTACTGGACGAACGGGTCCGTCGTCGCCGTCCGGTACGACGAGCGGGTCAATCGGCCCCAGATCGTCCGATGGGAGGTCCAGGAGGCCGGTCCCGTGGCCGATCTCCCCGACAGACGGACGATCCAGGGCGTCGCCGGTGCTGTCGACCTGTCCGTCGCCGAGCGGCGGGCGAGCGGCGACGTACTCCTCGTCGGCCACCGCTTCGTCCGCCCCGATCGACTGGTGACGCCGCTGTTCATCGACAATCCGACGAACGTCTCCGCCCAGTTGCGCGTCAGCCAGGACGGGACCGTCGAGGCGCTACGGCTGGTGTTCGACGCCGAGCGAGGCCGGGAGTCGGTTCGCGTCACGCAGGACATCCGCGTGCGTAACGTCGGGTCGACGACGGTTTCGCGGCCGGTCTGGGTCGCGAACGCGTCACAGCGGTCCGTCTGACGGTCGCAAATCGGGCCAGAGTCTCGTTCTTCAGGCCGTGAGGCGACCGATAGCGGGCAGAACGCGCTGGTACCCGAGGAGGTAGACGCCGGCGTACAGCAAAACGAGCCCCATGTAGAGCTCCCAGAGGCCGAACGCGGAGACGCCGCCCGACAGGTCGCTGATGGCGGCCTGTTCGGTGAGGGTGCCGACGGCGGTGAACGCGGTCGCGAGCAGCACCGATAGTACCAGTTCGAGCAGTTCCGGCAGCGTTTCTGAGCCCACCATTGCTGCGAGAGAGCAGCACAAACGCGGTTGTAGCTCTTTCGGTTCGAGTGGAAAGCGCTTAGTGAACGAGCGCGAATCCCCGCACATGGCGCAGAACTGGAACGCCGACTACGCGACGCTGGCGAAGCGAGGGTTCATGCTCGGTGCTGGACTGTTCCTGCTCGCCGCCGCCGTCGAGATCGGCGGCCACGCCGTCGGAACGATCCCCGCGTGGGGTAACACGCTGTTGATCGACATGGAGATCATCGGTCTCGCGATCGGACTGCTCTCACCGCTGATTTTCGGCGTAGTCCTTCCGCTGACGGAGTGACGAAAGCGGAAAACGGCAGTCAGGTACGGGCGTGTCAAAGCGAGCCTGCATAGTCTGCGGTCAGTCGCGGGGGCACCTGTCGCCCGCGAACCGTTCGAGCGTCCGTCGAGGACGCTCGAATCGCGTTACGCCAGTTTCTCTATGTTCTGGCGGCTCTGCCGCCAGAGTACGAGCGGCTCTCTACGAGAGTCGCTCGATGTTCTCGACGATCTTGTCGGCGAACTCGCTGGTGGCGAGCTTGTTGCCACCTTCGATCTGGCGCTCCAGGTCGTAGGTCACGTCGCCCGAGGAGATGGTCTCCTCGACGGCGTCGCGGACGAGTTGGCCGGCGTCCTTCCAGCCCATGTACTCGAGCATGAGTCGGCCGGAGAGGATCATCGCGGTCGGGTTGACCTTGTCCTCGCCGGCGTACTTCGGCGCGGAGCCGTGGACCGGTTCGGCGAGACAGCGGGCCGAGCCGAAGTTTGCACCGGGGGCGATGCCGAGGCCGCCGATCTGTGCGCCGGCGGCGTCGGACATGTAGTCGCCGTTGAGGTTCATCGTCGCGATGACGTCGTACTCGTCGGTGCGGGTCAGGAGCTGCTGGAGCATGTTGTCGGCGATGCGGTCGTTGACGACCAGCGCGTCTTCGGGCGCTTCACCGTCGTACTCGTCCCACAGCTCGTCCTCGGTGATGACGTTCTCGCCGTACTCCTCTTCGGCCACCTCGTAGCCCCAGTCACGGAAGGCACCCTCGGTGAACTTCATGATGTTGCCCTTGTGGACCAGCGTGACGCTGTCGCGGTCCTCTTCGAGGGCGTAGTCGATGGCCTCGCGGACGAGGCGCTTGGTCCCGAACTCGGTGATCGGCTTGACGCCGATGCCGACCGGGCCGTCGTGGATGGTGCTGTCGAAGCCCATCTCGTCTTCGACGAACTCCTTGACCTCCTCGACCTCGTCGGTGCCGGCCTCCCACTCGATGCCGGCGTAGACGTCCTCGGTGTTCTCCCGGAACGTGACCATGTCCATCTCCTCGGGGTCCTTGACGGGAGACGGGACGCCCTCGATGTGGTAGGTCGGGCGGACGTTCGCGTAGAGGTCGAGCGTCTTGCGGAGCGCGACGTTCAGCGATCGGAAACCGGCTCCGACGGGCGTCGTCAGCGGGCCCTTGATGGCGACGTTGAACTCCTTGATGGCCTCGACGGTGTCGTCGGGCAGGTTCTCGTCGTACTTGTCACGGGCAGACTGGCCGGCGTAGACGCGCATCCACGAGATGTCGCGGCCGGTGGCGTTGGCGGCGGCCTCCAGAACCTTCTGGGCTGCCGGGCCGACGTCGGTACCGATACCGTCCCCGTGGATGATGGGGATGATCGGATTCTCCGGCACCTCGAGTTCGTTGTCGTCTGTGACCTGAATCTGCTGGCCCTCGTCGGGCACCTCCACTTTGTCGTAGTCGTAGCCCATATTCCGCCCATCGATAGTCGCCCCTAAAGGATTGCCGCTTTGCGCATCCTTTGGTAACAACCCTCATTAATAATCACCACGTTAGTGTTTTTGGGACAGATAGCGACTGTGTCGGCTGTTTTCGAGGGGCGGACCGAACCGGCCAGTGACCGATTTCGACTGCGGTCGGACGGCATTTCGACGGTGGTCGCACGCCGATTCGGTCGTCGGTTGGACCAGCGACTCCGGCCGGACGCCAGAGGGAAACCCCTTTGCCCGAAAGCGACGAACCGGCGTGCATGACCGACGTGGACCTCGACGGCGAGCAGTACGAGAAGTGTCGCGAAGCGGGCGAGATACTCGCGCAGGTACGCGAGGAGGCCGCCGAACGCGTCGAGGTGGGCGTGTCCCACCTCGAGGTCGCCGAGTGGGCCGAGGACAAGATCCGGGAACTGGGCGGTAAGCCCGCTTTCCCGGTGAACATCTCCATCGACGAGGAAGCGGCCCACGCCACGCCCGAGCGCGACGACGAGGCCACCTTCGGCGAGGAGATGATCAACCTCGACATCGGCGTCCACGTCGACGGATGGCTGGCCGACACCGCCGTGACGGTCGACCTTTCCGGCCAGGACGAACTCGCAGAGGCCCCGGCGGAAGCGCTCGAGGCCGCGCTCGAAGTGGCCGGTCCCGGCGTCGACGTTGGGCGAATCGGTGCGGCCGTCGAGGAGGTCATCGAGGGCTACGGCTACAACCCCGTCGTGAACCTCACGGGCCACGGTCTGGGCCACTGGGAACAGCACACCGCGCCGAACATTCCGAACCGGGAGGTCGCCCAGGGCGCGACGCTGAACGTCGGCGACGTGGTCGCCATCGAACCGTTCGCGACCGACGGCCGCGGGAAGGTCCAGGAGGGCTCGTCCGAGGAGATCTTCGCGCTCGAACGGGAGGGGAGTGTCCGGAATCGACAGGCTCGGCAGGTTCTCGAACAGATCACCGAGGAGTATCGGACCCTGCCCTTCGCCGCCCGCTGGCTGGACTCGCCCCGGGCGGAGATGGCGCTCCGTCGCCTGAAACAGCAGGACATCGTCCACGGCTACCCCGTCCTCAAGGAGCAGGACGGGGCCTACGTCAGCCAGAAGGAACACACCGTCATCATCACCGAGGACGGCTGCGAAGTGACGACCAGATCGCGGTAAGGCCGCACGGAAGGGCGCGTCCGCTGCCGGAATAGGCCGACGACCTGTTCGCTCGACGGACGATTGCGACACCGCCTGTGCAGCGGCTGTATGGAGTGAAATGGGGGGTGTGTGGGCCGCGAGGTTATTCACCACGCGGCGTATCGAAATGGGGTGTGTGGAAATTGGGGGTGTGTGGGCCACGCAGTCCACGACCGCGTGGCGTACTGAAATGGGGGTGGGGGTGGTGTGGGATGGTCAGGCGTTGTTCATCCGCGTGCTCGTCGTGGTGCCACAGACCTGGCACTCGCTGACCCGGTACGGTTCGCGGGAAAATTCCGCGTTCTCGGGTTCGGTGCTCTCCGTCTGAATCTGGACACGGACCGCGTGGGGTGTCTCTCTGTCACACGTTGAACACGCTTCGGCCATGTCGACGCCGTCGTTAGTCGCTGCCATCCCGTCTCTGTCTACCTCGGAGATTTGCATAAAAACCCCCATCCGTTGTGGTCCGTTCAACACTGTTTATCGACGGACGGAAGCCCGATATGCCCCTTTAACCGTTCGAGAGGGCCGTAGAACGTTTAATACCGGCTCTCGACAGCTTAATTGGGTGTTATGACCGTGAACGGCCACTGGATTTATATACTGGTTTCAGCGTTCTCTCGAAGCCGTTTTTGCCGCGGGACCGGTGGGGTCGGTCATGGACAAGGTGTTCGCGCCGTGGCGCATCGAGTGGGTCGAACGCGAGGAGACCGATCCCGACGTCGATTGCGTCTTCTGTGCGTTCGCGGCCGACGACGACGACCGGGCGAACAACGTCGTGGCGCGAAGCGACCGCGCGTTCGTGCTGTTGAACAACTACCCGTACAACCCAGGCCACGTGATGGTCATCCCCCACGACCACACCGGTGACTACGGCGATCTCGACGACGAGACCCTGCTCGACCACGCCCGCCTGAAACAGCGAACGTTCGACGCGCTGGAAGCGGCGCTCGGCCCCGACGCCTTCAACGCCGGTCTGAACCTCGGTGGCTCGGCGGCCGGGGGCTCCATCGACGACCACCTCCACACCCACGTCGTGCCGCGCTGGGAGGGCGACACGAACTTCATGCCCGTCGTCAGCGACACGAAGGTCATCGTCGAAGCCGTCGAAGACACCTACGATCGCCTCCACGAGGCCTTCGCCGAGCAGGAGGGCGCGACCGTCGTCGGCGACGACGCCGCGATCAGGATCGAGTGACGCCCCGCGTGCCGGGATGGGGGCCCATCGCGGTCCCGAACGGGTGTCGAAGCGGCTTTGACCGGGGCCCGACAACCATCGGTAGATGTCGCGCCGCGTGACGCTCCGACGGGTCGGGCTGCTCGTGCTCGTCGTGAACCTCGTTCTCGTGCTGGCGAAAGGAGCCGTTTGGTTCTCGACGGGCAGTCTGGCCGTGCAGTCCGAAGCGGTCAACAGCGCGGCCGACACCGCCTACTCGCTTGTCATCGTCGCCGGACTCTACCTGACGACCCAGCCGCCGGACTTCGAACACCCCCACGGCCACGAGCGCATCGAGCCGTTCGTCTCGCTGTTCGTCGCAGCGGGTATCTTCCTCGCGGGGGGCGTCGTCCTCTGGGGGGCCGGAAACGCGCTCCTGACCGGTGATATCGAGGTTACCCAGGGACCCACGGCCGTCGGGGTCCTCGTGTTGTCGGCCGCCGCGAAGTACGGGCTGTACCGCTACTGCCTCCGCGCCGGCCGGGACAGTCACTCCCCCGCGCTCGTCGCGACGGCGAAGGACAACCGCAACGACATCCTCACCGCCGCCGCGGCCCTCGTCGGCGTCGTCGGCGCGATGGTCGGCTACCCCGTCGCCGATCCGCTGGCCGCCGTCGTCGTCGCCGTCGGGATCATCTACACCGGCATCGAGGTCGTCCAGGACAACGTCACCTACCTCGTGGGCGGCGCACCGCCCGAGGACCTCCGCCGGGAGATCCTCCGCCGGGCGCTCGACCACCCGAAGGTCGAGGGCGCACACGACGTGATCGCCCACTACGTCGGCCCGGAGATCGACGTGAGCCTCCACATCGAGGTCGAGGGCGACCTGACGCTGTTCGAGGCCCACGACATCGAGACGGCGGTGATCCGCTCCATCGAGGACCTCCCGGAGGTCGACGACGCCTTCGTCCACGTCGACCCGAAGGAACTCGGGGAGTGGAAAGACGACGCCGAAGTCGAACGGCTGGCCGATCTGGAGTGAGTCGTCCGGCGGCGCTGGGCTGACGACGATCGCTGGCCCCGTCAAGCACGCCTCCGTCCCGCACCTGGAATCCGCAAGCCGCGGCTTCAGTGTGGCCGCGCCCCGACACGCGTGCAACGGATGAACGCTACTGTGATTGCAGGCGTCGGTGTCCTCGCAGCCGTCTTCGTCGGCGTCAACATCGGGGGATCGTCGACCGCCGCCGCGTTCGGTCCTTCGGTGGGGAGCGAGGTGCTGACGAAGGCGGCCGCCGGCGCTCTCATGACTGTCTTCGTCCTGCTCGGCGGGTGGACGGTCGGTCGCAACGTGATCCACACGCTGAACCAGGGGATCGTGCCGTCGCGGACGCTCACGCTCACTGCCGGCGTGGTCGTACTGGTGTTCGTGGGACTCAGCCTGGTGCTCGCCAACTGGCTCGGAATCCCGGCCTCGACGTCCGAGACGACGGTCGGTGCGATCGTCGGACTCGGGGTAGCGACCGGTACGTTGCGGGTCTGGAAGGTCGCCGAGATCACCGCGTGGTGGGTCATCTCACCGCTTGCGGCCTTGCTCGCCGCTGGTGCGCTGGGTCGCTACTGCTACCCGTGGTTCGAGCGCCGACTCGTCGGCAGTGACGGCGTCGACGGGCCGGTGTTCCGGATCGAGCGAGACGGCTGGCGGCCGCGCCTGGCACTCCAGGGGGATCTACGGGGCCGCCGCGGCGTACTCGCCGGCGTCACGGTTCTCATGGGCTGTTACATGGCGTTTTCGGCCGGGGCATCGAACGTCGCGAACGCGGTGGCCCCCATCGTCGGTGAGGGGTCGCTCACGATCGGTCCGGCGGTCCTCCTGGCGACGGTCGCCATCGGCGTCGGCGCGCTCACCGTCGCTCGCCGGACGCTCGAAGTGCTGGGAAACGATCTCGCGAAACTCCCGCTCGTCGCGGCGCTGGTCGTCGAGGTCGTCGCGGCATCGGCCATCACGGTGCTCTCGATACTCGGCATCCCCGCGAGCCTCGCGATCACGACCATCTGCTCCATCATCGGGCTGAACTGGGGGCGGCGACGACGGCGCGAGCAGCGGGCGGTCGCGACGGACGGTGGCACGTCGGAGACCGAGGAACTGCTGGACACCGGAACGACGTGGCGCAGTATTGGCGTCTGGATCGCCACACCCACGCTGTCGGCTGCGGCGACCTACGCGGCGTTTACGGTCCTCCTCGCGTGAGGGCGAGGGGCTCTTGACGGTCGGCCACCGCCCCGAAGATCTCGACGGTCGATCGCCGCGCTGCTCACCTGCCTCGACCCACCGCATTGTCGCGGATTTTACAGCAGTCGGAACAGCCAATACCGCCGACACCGATAGCGAGTCATGTCCCGCGCGTCCCTCCCAGATTTCGCCGAACTCCTCGACGTGACGCTCCTCCTCCACGACCCCGTGACAGACGCGATACTCGACGCGAATGCCGCCGCAGAGAAACTCTACGGCTATACGAAGGCGGAACTGCGAGAGCTGACAATCGGTGACATCAGCACCGAGTCGCCGCGGTTCAGCCGCGACGAGGCGGTCGACGCGATCCGGGCCGCCGCCGTGGGCGAGCGCCAGGAGTTCGAGTGGCAGATACGGCGGGCCAACAGCGAGATGCGCTGGGTCACGGTCCGGCTACGGCCGTTCGCCCCCGACGGTGAAACCCTCGTTCTCGCCGAGATCCAGGAAACCACCGAGTTCAAGAAGCGGGCCCGTCGCCTCCAGTTGCTCAACCGCATCATCCGGCACAACCTCCGCAACGAGATGACCGTCGTCATGGGGCACGCCGAGAGCCTGGAACGGGCGCTCGAAGACGAGGACTACGAGCGACAGGCGGAGCTCATCCAGGACGTCGCCGAGAACGTCGGCGGGCTGACCAAGTCCGTCTCACAGATCGAAAACATCGCCACGAACGACGCCTCGGACTTCTCGCCGACGAGCGTCGCCGCGGTCCTCGAACGGCTGGCCGGGGAGTTCGAGTCGACGTATCCCCACGCGACGGTGTCGCTCGACGCCGACGAGGACGCTCGAATCGCCGCGGATCGAGGCCTCGAATACGTTCTCGAACACGCGATCGAAAACGCGGTCGAGCACCACGACGGAGCCGCTCCCAAAATCCGACTGGAGGCGACGGCCGAAGCCGCGTCCTCGCGCGTCGTCGTCAGGGTCGTCGACGACGGCCCCCCGATTCCCCAGCGGGAGATCGACGCCATCAACCCGGACGCGGAGTTCTCCGAGATCTATCACGGAACCGGGGTGGGCCTGTTCGTGATGCAGTGGTGTGCGGAGTCTCTGGGGGGCAATCTCGAAATCCGCGACAATACTCCCCGCGGGAACGTCGCCGAATTCACGTTCCCCCTGCTGACGGAGTGAGCGGTCGGCCGAGTCGGCCGGTTCGCGACCCGACGTGTCCCTCATCGTATAAGAATACCCAATCAATTGCCCACGCTCCTGATGCTCAGATAACATTACTAGTCAGGTGGGTTGTTCCAATGACAGACCACGATCGACGACGGGTGCTGAAAGCACTGGGAACCACGGGCGCGCTACTCGCCACCGGTGGCGTGGGCGCTGTGTCGGCGAAGCGCGACGGTGCGAGCGGGGACGACTCGCTGGTCGACCTGGCTATCGACCTGAACACGGGACAGTTCGACGTGCTGATCGCCGCGTTGCAGGCGAACCCCGACGTACTCGACACGCTCGACGGACGGGGACAGTACACGGTGTTCGCCCCGACGGACGCGGCGTTCGGCGACGCCGGCTTCACCGAGGCGAACGCCGACGAGGTGCCGGCCAGCGTCCTCACGTACCACGTCACGCCGGGGCGACGCTACTCGGAGTCCGTGCTGGGTGCGCCGCGACTGCCGACGCTGAACGGCGCGTTCATCGAGCAGGACGACGGCGTCCTCAACGGCGGCCAGGCGACCATCACGGACACGGACTACGAGGCGTCGAACGGCGTGTTACACGTCATCGACGGCGTGTTGCTCCCCTGAGGCCACGGACGGCCGCCCTCGGCGGCCTGTCAGTCCGCGACTCGTGCCCGCTCGACGGGCTCGCCGAAGGCGTAGACGGTGTTGTGACTCGTGATCTCCGCCTCGACCACGTCGCCCAGTTCCAGGCCGCGCGTCTCCGCGTCGGCGATCACGACCTGCCGGTAGGCCTCGTCGTAGCCGACCAGCGACTCGTCGGTGCCGTCCTCGACGAGCAGGACCGACGACGTGCGCCCGACCATCTCCTCGTAGGCGTCGGCCATCAGCTCCATCTTCGCCTCGCTCATCTCCTTCGAGCGGTCCTTCTTGATCTGCCCGCCGAGGCCCTTCATGTCCGCGGCGTCGGTGCCGGGGCGCTTCGAGAAGCGCGTGACGTTGATCTTCTCCGGGCGTGTCTCCCGGAGCAGCGCCATCGACCGGTCGTGGTCCTCGGGGTCCTCAGTGGGGAAGCCCACGATGAAGTCCGTCGAGAGCGTCCAGTAATCGAGCGCCTCGTCGAACGCCGAGACGACCTCACGGTACTCCGAGACGGCGTGTTGGCGGCGCATGTCGCCCAGCACGTCGTCGCTGCCGGACTGGACCGGCGCGTGGATGAAGTTGTACAGTTCGTCGTGTTCGGCGAACACCGCCGCGAGTTCCTCGCGGACGCCGTGCAGGCCCTTCGGGTTCGCCATCCCGACGCGAACGCGGAACTCGCCGTCGATTTCGGAACAGATGCGGTCCAGGAGCTCCGGCAGGAGGCTCGTCCCCTGGTTCCGGTCCCAGCCGTAGACGCCGGTGTCCTGGCCGGTGATGCGCAGTTCCTTCGCGCCGGCGTGGACGAGCGCGCGGGCCTTCTCGACGTTCTCGTCGACCGACGGCGACTCGATGCGACCGGTCGCCTGCTTGGTGATGCAGTACGAGCAGTCGGACATACAGCCCCGGGCGATGGGGAGGATGCCGACCACGCCGTCCAGCACGGTCTCGGTGTCCGGCGTGACGGTCGGGCACTCGCCGTTGAGGACGTGCTGGGGCACGTCGTCCCAGTGGAGTACCTCGGCGTCCACGTCGGCCTCGCGGAACTGCTCTCCCTGGGCCAGCGCCATACAGCCAGTGACGACCAGGTCCGCCGGCGTCTCCGCGTCCAGTTCTTTGGCCCGCGCGAGCATGTTGCGCTCGGTCTTCTCGAGCACCGTGCAGGTGTTGAGAATCGCCACGTCGGCGGTCTCCGGGCCGTCGGCCGGGTGGTGGCCGCCCGCCCGGAGCGCCTGCTCGATCTCCTGGGTCTCACCCCGGTTGGAGGTGCACCCGTACGTCTCGATGTGATAGCGGGCCATTCGTTCTACTCCTGTAGCCAGGACGGCAAAAGGGCGACGGATTGGGGCGGTCCCGCGTCAGTAGCCGTCGCCGGCGTCGTCGTCGGGGTCGTCGGTCTCACTGCCGCCGTGTGCCTCGGCGGCGTCGCCGCCCTCCCGCTCGGCGCGCCACTCCCGGACGATGGTATCGCCGCTCGACGCGCCGATGCGCTCGGCCCCGGCCTCGAACATCGCCTTCGCCTCCGTCCACGAGCCGACGCCGCCGCTGGCTTTCACGGGCAGGTACGTGCTCAGGATCTCGACGTCGTGGACCGTCGCGCCGCCCTCGCTGAAGCCCGTCGCGGTCTTGAGGTAGGCGGCGTCGGCGTCGGCGACGAGCCGGCCGACCCGTTCGAGTTCGTCGTCGGTCAGCAGCGGCGCTTCGACGATGACCTTCACCGGGATCGGCACGCTGGCGACGACCTCGGTGAGGTGGTCGGCCAGTGCGTCGTCCTCGCCGGCCTTGAGCAGGCCGACGTTACAGACCACGTCCAGTTCGTCGGCCCCGGCGTTCCAGGCGAGCTTGGCCGCCCGGCAGACGGCCTCGGTCTGGCCCTGGCCGTGGGGGAAGTCGACGACGGCCGTCAGCGGGACGTTGGCGTAGTCGCTCGCCAGCGGGAGGTAACACGGCGCGATGCAGGCTCGCGTCCCGTACTGGAGCGCCTCGTCGAGACAGGTCCGAACGTCGTCCGGCGTCGTGGTCGGCCCGAGGACCGTGTGCTCGATCCGGTCTGGCAGGTCGTCCATAGGCCCGGGTGACGCGCGGACGGTACGTAAAGACAGCGGGCGCGTGCCGTCGCGAGACGTAAATGACCGCGGCCGTGGCTGGTAATACCAACGCCGCCGCGGGCCGGAAGCTTTTCCCTTACAGACGACGGCGTGGGGGACATGATACTGCCTTCGGGGCTCGCGCTGCCACCGGTCGAGTACGCGGTGGCGCTGCTCGGCGGGACGCTCGTCGTGACGGCGCTGCTGTACGCCCTCGAACCGCCGGTCGACCAGCGGACGGTGGTGGCGCTGACGCCGTGGATGGCGCTCGGCGGCGCGCTGCACGCGCTCCACCAGCCCCCCATCGAGGCCTACCGCCCCGTGGTCGCGCCGCTCTTCGGCGCTCCGGCGGTGTATCTGACCACCTACGTCACGCTCGGGGTCATCTGGGTCGCGCTCTCGCTGTTCAGCGTCCGACGCGGCCACAGCGAGACCATCTCGCGGAACCTCGGGCTGGTCGGGACCGGCTTTCTCACCGTCGTGCTCGTCCTCAGCGTCATCATGGCGCTGCGGTCCGACCTGCTCGCGCTCGTCTGGCCGACCGTCTCGGTCACCGTCGCCGCCGTCCTCGCGGCGCTGACGGTCCTCGCCGTCGCGCTGTGGCGGACGCCCGTCGCGGTCCGGATGCGCTATGCGGCCCCGACCGTCGTGTTCGCCCACGCACTCGACGGGGCCTCGACGGCGGTCGGCGCGGACGTCATCGGCGTCACGGAGCGAACGCCCATCCCGGCCGCCATCATGGAGTTCGCCGCCTCGCTCCCGACGGCCCCGTATCTGGGCCGGGGCTGGCTGTTCGTCCTCGTCAAGCTCGTCGTCGCGGTGGTGATCGTCGTCCTGCTCGACGACTACCTCGAGGAGGAGCCCGTCGAGGCGAGCCTCCTGCTCGCCGTCGTCACCGCCGTCGGGCTCGGCCCGGCCGCGAACAACATCGTCCTGTTCCTGTTCACGCCGGTCTGACCGCGCGACGCAACGCTCATACGCGGCGACCGCGAGGATGTCACCGTGCTCGAAGTTCCACTGGCGCAGTGGGCCGCGATCTGCGCGGTCGCCGGCGTCGTCACCGGCCTGCTGCTCAACATCCCGATGGTCACACAGTCCGAGGGGTACCTGCCCGCCTACGTGGCGGCCGGCGGCCTCACGGGCGTCGACCCGACCGAGGCGAGCGACGCGCTGGCGGTCGCCGTCCACCACGTCGTCGCCGTCGTCGCATCGCTCCTGTACGGTGCGGTCGTGGCGGTCCTCTCGCTGGTGGTGCCCACGGCCGTCTCGATCGGCGGCCTCCCGCTCGTGCCCCACCTCGTCGGCGCGGTGATCGTCACGGCAGGTATCTTCGCCTTCTTCGCTCGGATCGCCATGCCGCGGTTCGGCGGGAGCCTGCACGACCGCGCCGACGAGATCGTCGAGCAGTGGGCGCTGACGGCGTTCATCTACGGGGCCACGCTCGCGCTGCTGGTCCCGATTCTCGTCGTCCAGCTCTGACCGGTCCGGCGGCGCTTCGCCGACTACTATAAGCTCCCGTTCGATGGGCCGCTATGGCGAAACAGCCCCACCTGCTCGTCGAACAGGGCGACCTGACCGACATCGCGCTCGTCCCCGGCGACCCCGGGCGCGTCGATCGCATCGCCGGCCTCTGTGACGACCACGAGGTCGTCTCGCAGAATCGCGAGTACAAGATCGTCAACGCGACCTACGAGGGCCGCGAGTTGACGATCTGCTCGACCGGCATCGGCTCGCCGTCGACCGCCATCGCCGTCGAGGAACTGGAGGCCGTCGGCGTCGAGACGCTCATCCGCGTCGGGACGACCGGCGCGCTCCAGCACGGCATCGAGATCGGCGACATGGTCGTCGCCAACGGCGCGGCCAAGGACGAGGGGACGACGAAGCGCTACGAGGACGTGGAGATTCCGGCCGTGCCGGACTACGACGTGCTCTCGTCGCTGGTCGACGCCGCCGAGGCCAACGGCGAAGACGTCCACGTCGGCCCCATCGCGACGGACGACGCCTTCTACGCCGAGACCGACGAGTACGTCCGCGACTGGGAGGCGGCGGGCCTGCTCGCCGTCGAGATGGAGGCCGCCGCGCTGTTCTCGCTGTGTCGCCGCAAGGGCCTGCGCTCCGGCGCGATCTGTACGGTCGACGGCAACCTCGTCGAGGGCACACAGAAGGGCGAGACCGACGACAGCGAACTGCCCGAGAAGGCCAGGAACAACGTCGAGCGCGCTATCGAGATCAGCCTGACCGCGGCGTCGTCGCTGTAGGCGGTCGCGCGTCGGTCACGGCGCGCTGTCGTGTCGCTCCACGCCCGGCCGGATCACTGTGGCGTCGTTTCGCCCCCGCGGCGGAGGGCTTAACAGACCGTCTCTCGTGCATCGAGGTATGCTCGACCGTCTCCGAGACCGGATTCGAGCGGCGGTCGCGCGAGCGCGACGGGTCGAGCGCCGCGAAGTGCGGGACTTCAGGCGCTGGGCGGAGGTGACCGACAACCTCGTCCACCTCTCGATGCTGGTGGTCGTCCCGCTGGCCATCGCGCTCGTGACGGCGCTGGCGAACGCGGTCCCGCGGCTGACGTTCCTGCTCTTTCCGCCGCTGGCCGCCGGGACGTACACGCTGTTCGTCGACCCCACCGGCAAGTACTCAGAGCCGGGGCGGTTCGTGGCAGGCCTGACCATCGGGGCCGTCTGCGGGCTCGTCGCACTCGCCGTCTCCAACGCGGTCCTCGGTCCCTCGTCCGGCCAGTTCCAGGCCAGCGCCCTTGGCGCGGGACTGGCGGTGTTCGCCACGGGCGTCGTCACCTGGCCCCTCGACATCGAGGAGCCGTCGTCGTACTCGACCGCGCTGCTGGCGCTGCTCGTGGGTCCGAACCAGCGGGCGGCGTTCGTCGGGAGCATCTTTCTCGCGAGCACGCTCGTGGCCGGCATCTTCGTCGTCTGGCGCGACCAGTTCTACGAGCGCCGCGCCTCGTACCTCTACGAGTCGATGACCGGTGACGACCACGTCCTCGTCCCGATGCGCGGGGAGTCCGCGGGGCGAACCGCGATGCTCGGGGCGCGCCTCGCCGCGGCCCACGAGGCCGGCAAGGTCGTCCTGCTCGACATGGTGGGTGACGCCGACGCCGCGGCCAGCGAGGAGGCGCTCTTGCGCGATACGATCAGCGTGGACATGTTCTCCGAGGCGGACCGCGACGGCACGGCGACGGACGGCGACCCACCGGTGGCGGACCACCGTCTCGTCGGCGACGGCGGCGACCCGGCCGACGCCCCGACGGACCGCGCCCGGACCGACCTCGACGCGCAGGTGAACTGGCTGGAGACCCACGCGGACCGCATCGAGACGCGGACGGGCGTCCCCTGTCAGGTCGTGGTCGCGAACGACGGCGGGTCGCCGGCCGCGACGACACTCCGAACCGCGGCCGAGACCAACTGCGACCTCATCGCCGCGCCCTACGAGACCCAGCGCGGCGCGCTGTCGCCGTACCTCAAGCGCCTGTTGCAGAGCGAGTCGGACGTGGTCGTCCACCGCTCGCGGGGCGACCGGACGCGCTGGAAGCGGGTGCTCGTCCCGGTCCGGTCGGTCAGCGACGTCTCGCACAACATGGTCGACTTCGCCTGCCGGCTGGCGGGCAAGAGCGGCCGCATCGCCGTCGCGACCTGCATCGGTCCGCGCGGCGACCGCCGGCGGGCGGAGGAACTGCTCGCCGACCTCATCGAGCCCTTCGAGGGCTCGTTCGAGACGCGGGTCCCGCGGACCGACATCCTGTCGTTCCTCTCAGAGACGGGCCCGCAGTACGACCTCGTCGTCATCGGTGCGAGCCGCGACCGGAGCGCGGCCTCGCGGTTCGTCTCGCCGCCGACGTTCGAGCGCCTCGAAGACGTGGACACGGACGTGGCCATCGTCGACCGCGGCCGGTCGTAGCGGGCTCGTGGCGAAGCATCCGGCTACGCGAGTTCGCCGCTCGCCTCAGCGCTCGGACGCCGGGCCGTACTCCTCGTCTGTGACGTGGTCCAGCCAGGTGACGGCCTCACCGTCGCGCTCCTCCTGGACGGCGATGTGGGTCATCGCGGTGTCCGGCGTCGCCCCGTGCCAGTGCTTCTCGCCCGGCGGGAACCAGACCACGTCGCCCGCTCGAATCTGCTCGATCTCGCCGCCCTGGCGCTGGACGAGGCCGCAGCCGCTCGTCACGATCAGCCGCTGGCCGAGCGGGTGGGTGTGCCATGCGGTGCGCGCGCCGGGCTCGAACGTGACGCTCGCCGCCGCTGCGCGGGCCTCGTCCCGCGAATCGAACAGCGGGTCGATCCGTACAGATCCAGTGAAGTACTCGTCGGGTCCGTCGACGGACGGTTGTGAACAGCCGTTGGTGATATCCATCGTTCGTCTCCACGTCTCAGTTGTGCGTCGCGTGACTTGGATCCGGGGCTATCCACAAAGGGGGCTTAAGAAGCAACTCGCGCCAGACGCGATCGGTGACGAGTGTGAGAACAGCGTGGGCTGTAGGAAGATACAGCCACGGCGGGCCCGTCTCGCCGTCCGGGTACCGCGACCCCGCGGCGGGACGCTACGGTGACTGCCGGGAATACTCACCCATAGGTTTACCCGCACGCCTGCCGATTCCGACGTATGAGCGGGTTCAGTCACGAGACGGACTCTGGACCAGAATTCGACGGCGACGTCGAGCGAGATGCGCCCACGGCCGCTGAGCAGGGCCATCTCGGAACTGAGTTCACCGAAGAACGGATGCTCCCCGCGGAGGCGTTTTCGCTGCTCGGAAACGACACCCGAATCGACATCTTGCAGGCGATGCTGGACGAGAACGCCGACAAAGCGCCGGTCGGCTTCACGGAACTGTTCGAACGAGTCGAGATTGCAGACAGTGCCAACTTCAACTACCACCTGCAGAAGCTCACCGGCCACTTCATCAAGCAGACCGAAGACGGCTACGAGTTCCGCCACCCCGGCCGAAAGGTCGTGAGTTCGATCTTCGCTGGCACGCTCACTGACCGCGCGCAGCTGGGGTTCTTTCCGGTCGACGGCTCCTGTCACACGTGCGAGGGGGACCTGCACGGCTGGTACGTCGACGAAACGCTCACCATCGCCTGCGTCGATTGTGCGACCGTCCTCGTGCGGTATCCGTTCCCACCGGGCGGCATCGACGAACGAACGCCCGAGGAGCTACTCCAGGCCTTCCATCACTACGTCCGGCATCACTACTGCATCGCCGCCGATGGCGTCTGTCCCGAGTGCACCGGCCCCGTCGAGACGGAACTGGGCTACGAACCGGCGGAAGCGGACAACCTCGACGTGTCGGTCGAACACACGTGCCAGCGGTGCGGCTACGACCTCCAGTCGAGCGTCGGCGTGAACCTCCTCGACAACGCCGAGGTGCTCCTGTTTCACTCCGAGCGCGGCATCGATCTGAGCACGGAACCGTTCTGGCACTTCGAGTGGTGCGTGAGCGACGCTCGCACGGAGATTCTGTCCGAGGACCCGCTGCGCCTGCGTCTCGATATCCCGTGTGCGGGGGACGAGTTGCGCGTCGTGCTGGACGAGACTCTCTCGGTGACCGAGACCGCGCGACGGGAACACCTCTCGTATTGAGTTCTGCCTGCGGGCAATCGGTTGGAACGAGGGCCGACCGCTGATGCCCACGGTCGAAAAAACGGATTGCAGTCCGTCAGTGGCCGCCTATTCGAATAGCTGCACGGCCTCGTCGTACCGGGAGCTGGGTTCCTCCCAGTCGACGACCTCGAAGAAGGCGTCGACGAAGTCGCCGCGGGCCGGGCCGTAGTCGTAGTAGTAGGAGTGCTCCCAGACGTCGAGCGCGAGGATGGGGTGGCTGCCCCAGAGCGCGCCCTGGTCGTGCTTGTCGACCGTGACGGTGCGCAGTTGGTTGCTGAAGCTGTCGTAGACCAGCAGCGCCCAGCCGCCGGCGGCCGAGGCCGCAGCCTCGAACTCGCCCTTCCAGGCCTCGTAGGAGCCGAAGTCCTCCTCGATGCGGTCTGCGAGGTCGCCCGTCGGCTCGTCGCCGCCCTCGGGGCCCATCGACTGCCAGAACAGGTCGTGGAGGATGTGTCCGGAGCCGTTGTGGGTCACGTTGCCGATCGCCGAGGCGGTCGAGGAGTAGTCTCCCTCCTCGCGGTTCGCCGCGAGCGTCTCTTCGGCGCTGTTCCAGCCGTTGACGTAGCCCTGGTGGTGGGTGTCGTGGTGCCACGTCAGGACCTGTTCGCTGATGTGCGGTTCGAGTGCGTCGTAGTCGTACGGGAGCGGCGGAAGTTCGTAGTCTGCCATTGGTATCGACACTTGTGGCCAGGTGTGAGAGGAATATGAGCGTTTTCTGTAACGCAGTATAGTAGCGATACCGTCATGTGCCAGACGCAAGCCCGGGCAGTGAGGAACCGCGGTCGGCCCGGGACGGGAGCGTCGAAAGCGACGGCGCGCTCGGACCCTCGATTAGGGCTGGACCTGGTCCAGCGGTCGAATCAGGACCTCGTTGATGTCGACGCGCTCCGGCTGGGTGACGACGAACGTGATGGTTCGGGCGATGTCCTCGGGCGCAAGTGCGTCCATCGACCCGACGTACTCTTTGACCCCCGCCTGGAGGTCGTCGTCGGGGATGTGTTCCAGGAGCTCCGTGTCGACCGCGCCCGGTTCGATCGTGGCGACGTGGACGCCGTCTTCGGCCACGTCGAGGCGGAGCGAGTCGCCGAACATCTTCACGCCCGCTTTCGTCGCGTTGTAGTGGGCGCTGTTCTCCTGGAGGAACCGCCCGACCACGGAGGAGATGTTGACGACGTGGCCGCTTTCCTGGTCCAGCATCGTCGGGACGACGGCGTGGGTGAGTTTGATGAGGCCGCTGAGGTTCACGTCGATCGTCGTCTGAAGCGTCTCGCGGTCCGCCTCTGCGATGTGTGCGAGCGGCATGAGACCGGCGTTGTTCACGAGGACGTCGATGCGGCCGTACTCGTCGAGCGTCGTCTCGACGAGGTCGTCGATGTCGTCGTCGCTCGTCACGTCGGTCGAGACGACCAGCGCCTCTCCGTCGTCGTCCTCGATACTGGCTGCGACCTCGTCGAGTTCGTCCACGCGGCGAGCGGCGAGCACGACGCTCGCCCCTCGTGACGCGAGCGACTCGGCGGTCGCCCTGCCGATTCCAGACGACGCGCCGGTGACGATCGCGACCTGTCCGTCAAGTTCCGAACCGAATTCTGTTGCCATCGAGTATCAGAAGAGCGAGCGCACGGTTCGCCGTTATGCTATCTGAAAAGTGTGTTTAAATACTCCTTGCACAGCGCGATTCTCGTAGTCCGGGGAGTCGAAGCTATCTGGAGAGCGTGTCGATCTCTGTCTGTGTGCCGAGCGCCGAGGTGAGGAGTTGGCGCTCACCGCGCCGCAGGAGACTCGACATCGACGGCTGGGAGATCCCCATCTCCTGGGCCAGTTCCTCGGTGCTGACCTGCCGCGGGCTCTCGTAGTACCCACGACTGATCGCCAGGGTAAGCGCCTCGTGCTGTCGGTCGGTCAGTCCGTACTGCGACGACTCGTCTCCCTCGGGGGCGTTCTGGGAGATGGAGAGCAGTTCGATATCGACTCCGTACTCCTCACAGCGGGTCCGCATCCCGTTGAACGCGTTGTAGTTCTGAAAGAGCTTCTTCTCGTACCAGCCCTCCGGCGTGACGACCGTCGGTTCCATCTGGGTCGCGGTGAACCGCTCAGGGGCGAACGCCTCCGAGATCACGTCCGCCAGTTCGATCGTGACCTGATAGACGTCCTTCCCGCTCGCCCGTCCGAGCGCCGTCGCTTCCACCACCTCGTCCAACGCCAGGAGATCGCTTTCGGAGACGTCTTCGGTCGGTTCGAGATAGACGACGAACACGCGGGCGTCGTGTTCGAGGCAGAGTCCGTGGACGCACTCGAACTGGTTCGAAGTCACTGATTCTGCAAGGCTCACGAGCGGTAGTGACGACGAACTGAGGAGGAATTCGGTCGTGACGGTCATGTGTCGGCTCCATGCGTCACTCGCAGTTAAGTTCAGTGTCCGTACTCCGGAGTCACAGGACGTACGTACGTCTCCTAGCGGCTATTTCACCGGCCGACCGAACCGGTCACGAGCGCTGCATTGGTTCGGGGACGCCGTCGCCGACCGCTTCAGATGTCCGCGTCGGACTCGTCTTTCACGTCGAGCAAGTGGTCGGCGATGTTCTCCATGCCTTCCCGACCGAGCGCGGACTGGACGATGAGGTGGCCGCCGAGGACTGCCGGGCTGATGACGGTGTCCGCACCCGCCCGCCGGAGTTTCTCGATGTTCTCGCGGTCAGTGGCGGCGGCGACGATGTTGACATCGGGGTTGAGCGTCTGCGCTGTCAGTATCGCCAGCGCGTCCTGTGCGTCGTCGTTCGTGGCCGCGACGACCGCCGCCGCGTCCTCGATGCCGGCACGCTGGAGCGGTTCCTCGTCGCTCGGGTCGGCGGTCAACACGTTGATGTCCTGCTGTTGCAGGCGGGTCGCCGCGTCCGTGTCCGGCGTGATGACGACGAAGTCGATCGCGCCGGCCAGTTCTTCGATGATCGGTTCCGTCAGGTCGCCGAAGCCGAGGACCAGCACGTGGTTCTCGAGCAGATTGAGTTGTGCGTCAGACATGTTTCCGAGGACTTCCGCGAACCGCTTTTCGATGGCCGGGCCGAGCAGCGACCCCAGCGCGATACCGAAACTGGCCACGCCGAGCACGACGACGGACATCCCGAACAGCCTCGCCTGTGGCGTCTGCGGCGTGATGTCGCCGTAGCCGACCGTGCTGGCGGTGACCAGCGTGAAGTAGAACGCGTCGGTCAGCGTCGAGATGCCGCCGAACTCCTCGCGCAGCGCGTACGCCCCGACGGTCCCGTACACCTGCGCACCGATCAGCGCCGCACCGGCGGCGAGCTGGGCCGTCGAGAGGTCGATCGGCCGGTCGAACCGCCGGCGGTTCAACAGCATCGTCGGCAGCGACAGCAGCGAGAGCCCGACGAGCGGCAGCGAGAACGCCGAGCTCTGGACGAGGCCCTGCAGCGCCGAGACGGGGAGCAAGACGACGGTGACGTACCACGCGACCCGCAGCCGACGACGGAGACCGAGCACGCTGATCAGCAGCGTGAAGCCGGTCAGCGCGCCAGTGAACCCGGCGGCCCGCTGGATGCTTCGCGGGATGTACGCGGCGAGCGGTCCGCTGATAGACACGTCGCTGATGTTGACGACGCCGGTGGCAAAGGAGAGGATCGCCACCAGGACCGGGAGCAGGATCGCGGCCCGCGCCCCCAGCCAGTCCCGCGGTCTGTCCATGTCCATGCAGATTGCGTGGGTGGGTGTAAATGTACTGTCTGGGCCCCGTCCGCCGGAAGCGATTTACTGCCGGACGGACACGGTGTGGACATGGCTTCGCTCCCGATCGAGATTCTCATGGGCATCTATCTGGGGTTGCTGGTGGGAGTGATCCCGGCGCTCGTCTCCTGGGCGCTCGGCTTCATCTTCAAGTACTTCACCGGGGTGAGCGTCCCCGGCTTCGGTGTCGTCGTGCTGGCGATCGCGCTCGCCGGCGTCAGCGGCGGCCTCCTCGCACTCGCCGACAGGTCGATCACGCAGGCGCCGAACGCCGAGCGCGTCGTCACCGCGATCCTCCTCGTCGGGATGGTGTCGATGTACGCCCACAGCAAGGGCGACCAGCTCGGTGCGAACTTCCCGAAGCGCCTCTCGCTGAAGGGGCTGCGGGACAAGCGCCTCTCGGCCGACGTGGTCGAGTTCGTCGGCGGTCGCGACGAGGTCCGCATCCAGATCGTCGGTGAGGTCGCCGATATGGAGGGGTACCCGCCGCTGCCCGAGCCGCTCCGGGCCGAGATCCGCGGTGAGGAGTGGCGGTTCCCGGCGGACCTCCGGATCGGCGAACTCGAACGGCGCATGGAGGAGCGACTCAAATCGGAGTTCGACCTCGGCGACGTGGCCGTCACCATCGACGAACAGGGCCGGGCATCGGTGGTCGCCGCGCCGCCGTTCTCCGGGCTCTCGAAACGCGTGGGCGACGGCCGTCACGCGGTGTCGGTCGACGCGCTCCTGCCGACGGGGCTCGCCCGCAACGACGAAGTGACGGTCCTGACCGAAGACGCGCAGGTCCGGGGCACCGTCGTCAGCGCGCGCTCGGCGGAGACGGACGACGAAACGCCGGTCGAGACGCCCGACGAGCCGACGGTCGCCGACGCGGAGCAGCCGTCGGCACCGATCCGCGCCCCGACGACCGACGGCGGCGAGGGCCGTCTCACTGTCGCCGTCACCCGGACCGACGTCCAGCCCCTGCTGCGCTCGGCCGCGCCGAAGGTCGTGGTCGAGCCGCGGGGCACGCACCGCGAGTACGAACTCGTCTCCTTGCTCCGGCGGGCGGGCAGTCGGTTCCGGCGGCTCACCGTCCGCGCGGCGGGGCCGCTCGACGACACGACGCTGAGCGACGCGCGCGTCCGCGACACGTACGGCGTCGCCGTGGTCGCCATCCGCAAGCCGGACGGCTGGCAGGTCGCGCCCCACGGGACGGCGACCGTCGAAGCCGGGGACGAACTGTACGCCGTCGGGGGGCGCGACGCCCTCGACGACTTCGAGGAGGCGGTAGCGTGACGCTCGCGCTCCTCCAGGGTGGCATCGTGCTTCAGGGCGACTCGGCGACGGAACTCGTCGTCGAGGCGCTCGCCGAACTGCTCGGCGTGGCGGTCGCCGCCGGCGGCATGTCCGCGTTCACGGCGCTGGTGTATCGCTGGTACGTGCGCGAACGCGTTCAGACGGGCGTCGCCGTCCTTTTCGGGCTGACCGTCGTGGTGCTGTACCTCGGAACGACGGCGGCGCTCGGTCAGGTGATCGGCGGGGAAGACGAGGTCCTCGAACTGCCGCGGGTCCTCACGAACATTTCGGCGTTCGTCGCCGGCGGCCTCGGCGCGTACGCTGGAACGCGGGTCGGCGACCGACTCGGAACGGACCTGTTCGCGGCGACGGCGCGGGGCGCGGTCGACGCCGACGTGAGCGAGATCGTCCAGACGGTCGGTCGGGTCACGTCCGTCCGCCTGCCGGAGGACGTCGACGACATCGTCGGGTACGACCCGTCGCCGGACGCGACGAAGGAGAAGCTCGCGAACCGGCGCTTTCTCTTCCCGCGCCGGCTGACGAAAGCGGAGCTTCGCGAGCGGCTGGTCGCCCGGCTGAAGACCGACTACGGCGTCGGCCACGTCGACCTCGAACTGGCCGACGACGGCACCGTCGAGTACCTCGCCATCGGCTCGCGGGCGGCCGGCATCGGGCCGACGCTCCCCCCGGCGACCAACGCCGTCGCCGTCCGGGCCGACCCGGCGAACGCCGCGAGCGCCGGCGACCTCGTCCAGGTCTGGGAGCGGAACCCGGCGACGCGCGTCCTCACGGGCGAACTCCGCGGCGTCGCCGGCGACGTGGTCACGGTGGCCATCGACGCCGCCGACACGCCCAAGCTCGACCCGCAGACCACGTACAAACTGGTCACGCTCCCGGTACAGGAGCGACCCGACCGCGAGTTCGCCTCGCTGCTCCGGGCGGCCGACGAGACGATGGGCACCGCGACGGTCGAGCGCGGCAGCGAGGTCGAGGGGACGACGGTCGGCGCACTGGAAGTCACGGTGGTGGCCATCACCCGAGACGGGGAGTCGCCGGAGACGATTCCGTCCCGGGAGCGCGTGCTCGCGGCCGGCGACACGCTTTACGCCATCGCGACTCCAGACGCGCTCCGACGGCTCGAACAGGCCACCGAGGGGACGGGCGAGGAACCGCCGGCTGACGACCACGTTGACGGCCCCGACGCGGCGGGACCGGCGGCCACCGATTCAGGGTCGGTGGTCGACGAGCCGGCACCCGGCGACGCTCCGACGGACTCGGTGCCCGACGCCGCGGACGCGACCGACGACGTCACCGATGCAGCGGTCGGCGATGACGGCGACGCGGTGGGTGCCGACGACGCCGACCCGTCTGGCGACAGCAGCGACTCGTCCGACGACGATCCGCTGGACGGGATTCCGGACGCCGAGGGATTCGAGCCACTCGACGAAGACGCCGACGGTGGCGACGACGAGGAACCGGTAGAGCTGTGGGACCCTGCGGAGCGCGTCGGCGACCCGGTCGCCGAGGACGAGGCGGACGCTGCGACGCACGACGAGTCGGCGGCCGGCGAACCGAGCGACGACGTGACGGACGCCGAGTCGGGCGATTCGACAGAGGACGACACCGAACCCGAGTCGGCTGACGACGCGGGGGAGTCCAACGCAGCGATCGAGGACGGCGATCCCTCAGACGACGGCGACGACGCCGAACGGTCCGACTGAGTCGCCGGTCTGCGGGTCGGAACGCTCTTTTGACCGACGCACCGAGTGCGACTATGGAGTGGAAGCTGTTCGCACACCTCCGCGACGCGGCCGACGGGCAGTCCGTCAGCGTCGACGTCGACGGGGACGCGACGGTCGAGACGGCCCTCGACGCCCTGCTCTCGGCGCGGCCGGCGCTCGCCGAGGAAGTGCTCGACGAGGACGACGAACTGGCCGACCACGTCCGACTGCTGGTCGACGGCGAGGACCCGTTCGCCGGCGGCGACGGCCTAGAGACGGCGGTCGAGAGCGACACGGAACTCGCGCTGTTCCCGCCGGTCAGCGGCGGGTGAGGAGCGGTCGCGTCAGGCCCGCCCGATCGTCGTCCGACCCGAGACGACGACGCGGAAGCCGTCTCGGTAGTCCGTGTCGATGGTCGGCTCCCAGCCGTGGGTCTCGGCCAGCAGCCGCAGGTTCGGGAGCGGCAGTCCCGACTGACCGTCCGGGATCGCCTGCCCGTACGTGAAGAACGGCGCGGGGTCGTCGCGGGCCGGCGGCTGGCCGTCGTCGGTGATCGTGAACCCACCCTCGGTGACCGCGACCGACACCGACGACGCGCCGTTGTGTGCCGCGAACCGGAACGCGTTTTCGAGCATGGTCTGCAAGCGCGGCGGGTCGGCCTCCAGCGTGCCGTCCGCCTCGACGACGAGCGTGAGGTCGTCGAGGTCGGCCGACTGGAGCGCGCGTTCCGCGATGTCCCCCAGCTCCACCTGCCGCGTCGATTCGACGGTCTGTCCGTGCTGTGCGAGTCGCGCGAGTTTGTTGACGACGTCGGCCATGTGGTCGGCCGACTGGGACGCGGTCTGGAGCGATTCGCGGGCCCGGTTCACGTTCCCGTCCGAGAGGGCCCGCCCGGCGATCTCGACCCGTCCGTTGACGGTCTGGAGCGTGTTGAGCAGTTCGTGCCGGATGGCGGCGGCGAACCCTTCGAGCTGTTCGTTCTGTCTCGCGAGCTCTCGCCGCTGGCGCTCGACCTCGGTCACGTCCGAGAGGACGAGCATCTCGCCGATGTTGGTCTGCCCGAGGACGAACGATGTCCTGCTGACGAGATAGTAGCTGACCTCGCCGTCCGCGGCGTGTTCGAGTATCTGCTCGTCGCTGTCGAGTGCGCGCTCGACGTTCGGGAGCGCGTCACCGAGGCGTTCCCCGACCGTTCCGTCGAGGGCCGGGAACGTCGACGCCGCGAGATCGTTGTACTCGCGGATCCGGCCGGTGTCGTCGAGGTAGACGATCGGGTCGTCGACCCCGTCTGTCAACTGGACGGCGAGGAACGTGGTGTCGAAGACGTAGAGGACGCCGAGGGCGAACACGACGACTCCCAGCGGCTCGTAGTTGATGTCGAGCAGCCGGTCGCTCGTGAACCCGACGATGTCGAGGAGGACTGGGAGCCCAGTCACGCCGACGAGCGCGACCAGCGGACGTGTGTCGTACTCCGCCTCGGCACAGAACTCGTACAGCATGAAGAAGCCGACGGCGACCAGCGCGTACGAGAGCCCGGCCACGAGCCAGTGGAACGTCTGGTGTTGGATCGTCAGGTGCGGGAACGGCGTCTGGACGAACACTGTCTGGAAGTACAGCCCGTGGAGCGGGTTCGTCACCTTGACCGCGACGATGGTGAGGTAGACGCCCACGGCCAGTCGGCGGTACGGCGCGGCCCGGTGGAGCGAGCGGCCGGTGTACGCCGAGGTGAAGTAGAGCCACGAGCCGACGGTCGTCAGTCCCACGACGAGGCTGAGCAGGTAGGCGGCGTACTGCAGTTCCGGCGTCGGCGCGACCAGGAACGCCAGTTCCAGCGCGGCCCACCCACCACTTCCGGCGAGCAGGCCGACGAGACCGCGCCGTGTGTCCGGGTCTGTGACCCGGAGCGCGCGCGGGACGGCTGCCAGACACCCGACCGTGGCGACGGTGTACGCCGTCACGTAGGCCGCGAACGAGAGTGAGAGCCCGTTAATCCACATCTACTCTGGTACAGGGCGGTCCGACCATGAAACATCGGGTCGAGTTTCCAGCGATGATAACGGGGCGCCGGTCAGGTGAGGTCCGCGCTGCAGACGAACGTGGGCCAGTCGCTCGTGTCTCCCCGGACGGCGGCCGCTTGCGCGACGTGACGCGGCGTCTCGGGGATCAGGACGCGCGTCCGGTCGACGCCGAGCGCGGCGGCGTCGTCCCGAATTGCGTCGAACAGCGCCGCCGCGGCATCGGCGCCGTCCCACGCGCCGACGGCGTACTCCGCCAGGCGAACGTCGTCGCCTGGGTCCCGCGTCACGCGGGCGCGACACGCTGTGGCGCGCGTCCCGCCGTCCGTGACGGCGAACACGGCCTCCTCGTCGGCGAGGATTCGCAGGTCGTCACGAGTGAGTTCCGAGAGCGCCCACGACTGCTCACGGTCCAGTGCCAGCCCCGAGAGGGCGGTTCGCGCGTCGCTGTCGGTCCAGTAGGTCCACGCCACCGTCGGGTCGTCTGTGACCGACAGCGACGGGGTCGCCTCGCGCGGGTCCGGCGACGCCCACCGGAACGAACACGTCGGCTCGAACCCCGCCGCGATGGACTGGCCGAGGCCGGCGTCGTTCCACGAGAACACCATGTTTCTGGCGACCGTCGCACCGCCGTCGGCCGCCCAGTCGAGGAGGTCCTCGACCATCGCCAGCCCGTGGCCCTCGCCCCGGTGGGCCGGGTCGACGCGGATACCCTGGAGCCACGCCTCGTGGTCGCTCAGTATGACGCCCTGACAGAGGCCGACGGTGGTCCCGTCGACGGTCGCGACGACGGTCCGCTGGTCCGGGCCGTCGCTGGCAACCCAGTCGCGGAACACCGCCGGGATGTACTCCGCCGTGTCGCGGTCGCTCCAGACCTCCTCGACGAAGGCCACCACGTCGTCGTAGTCGTCCGCTCGCGCCTGTCGCACCGTCGATGACATACTCGACACTGCGGGGCGGGGCGTGAAAAGTTCGGCCGCTCGCCCGCTCGTTACAGCCAGGGGGTCGACCGCTGCTGGATCTCGCCGGCGAGCGGTTCCTGCATGGCATCGGCCACGTCGTCGCTGTTTGCCAGCGCCCACATGAGCTTGACCTTCGCCGTTCCGGGCAGCATGTCCTCGCCCTCGATTACGCCGGCGTCGAGCAGGTCGCGGCCGGTGTCGTAGACGCGGTCGCAGACCCGGCCTTCGAGGCACTGGCTGGTCATGACGACCGGGACGTCGAGGTCGTCGATGACGCCGATCCAGTCGGTGTTGACGTGGCCGAGGCCGGTCCCCTCGATGACGAGGCCCTCGCTGTCGGCGGCGGCCGCTTCGAGCAGCGAGGCGTCCATGCCGGGCGAGAACTTCACCAGTTCCACGTCCGTCTCGACGTCGTCGTGCAGCGCGAGGTCGGTCGCGCCCCGCTCGGTGTACTCGCGGCGGAAGGACACCGTGCTCTCGCCGTCGATGTCGTAGTCGACCTCGCCCAGCGGCTTCGCGCCGACGGTTTCGAAGGCGTCCCGGCGCGAGGTGTGGTTCTTTCGGACGCGAGTGCCGCGGTGCAGCGCGCAGCGGTCGTCGGACTCGTCAGCGTGCATGCAGACCAGCACCTCCGCGCAGTCGCTTTTGGCCGCTTCGACGGCCGAGACGGCGTTCATCACGTTGTCCGAGGAGGGCCGGTCGGCCGAGCGCTGGCTTCCGGTGAAGACGATGGGGACCGGCGTGTCGAGCATGAAGGCCATGGCCGACGCGGTGTACTGCATCGTGTCCGTGCCGTGCATGACGACGACGCCGTCCGCGCCGGCTTCGATCTCCTCGTGGACGGCCCGGGCGAGGTCCTGCCAGACCGCGGGCGTCATGTTCTCGGAGAGGATGTTGGCGACGACGCGGCCGCGGTAGTTCGCCATCCCCGCGAGGTCAGGGACCGCCCGCAACACGTCCTCGGCGTCGAACTGCGCCGTCACCGCGCCGGTGCGGTAGTCGACGGTGGAGGCGATGGTCCCGCCGGTCGAGATGAGCGACACCGTCGGCAGGTCGTCGTCGAACTCGATCGCCGACGTGCCCTGCTCGTCCTGTGCGCTCTCGACGTCGTAGACGGCCGACTCCAGTACGTCGACCTCGGCGTCCTCGCGGTCGATACCGACGTTGTACCCCCCGTCGAGCTTGACGACGAGGTGGTCCGGCGTGCTGGAGGGGAGCAACACGCCCTCGTAGGTCTGGGCCGCGCGCTCGACGCGGACCCGGTCGCCTGCGTTCATGCGCGGGACTTTCCGCCGGTGGGACTTGAACCCACTCGTTTCGCAGTCCCCAAAAGGTCCATACCGCTCGCGGTCCCACCTCCGGTATGGCCGAGCGAACCGAGGAGCGGACACGCGAGGTGGAGGCCGAGTCCGACGGCGAGTTCGGCGTCGACGTCGACGCGACCGAGTCGCTGGGCGGGACGACCGACGCCACCACGGAGCAGTCGTCCGAGTCCACGCACAGCTACTTCTCCCTGCGGGCGCTGCTGTACGCGTTCGGCGCTGTCGGCGGCGGGATGGTGCTGGGCGGCCTGATCCCACTGGTCCCGTTCACCGAGATGCTGGGCATCGCGCTGGGCGGATTCGTCTACGGACTGGTCGCGAGCCAGCGCCGCTACCCCGAACTGGCGGTCGCCGGCGGCGTCAGCGGCGGCCTCACGGTCGTCCTCTCGCTCCTCCCACAGCTCGCCGCGGGGCTGAACGGCACCCGATTGTTCGCAATCGCCGGCGCTGTCGGCCTCGTGCTCTCGGTCCTGGGCCACTACTTCGGCCGGGACCTGCGAGACGGTCTCACGAAAGACCTGTGAGCCGAGCGCCGGCGGCGCGGACGCCGCTCAGGTGATCTCCCAGCCGTCGTCGGTCTGCTCGACGATTCCGTCGTCTTCGAGCCGCAGCAGGGCCTCCTCGACGATTTCCGGCGGGGCCTCTATCTCCCTGGCCAGCGCTGGCACGGAGTCGACGCCGTTGGCCAGCCCGCTGACCAGTTCGGCGTACAGCCGGCCGTCGCCGTTTTCGAACCCCTCGTCGATGCGGTCGCGCACGTCTGTCATCCGGGCCTGGACCCACCGCTGGGCCAGCGAGAGCTCGTTTTCGAGCTGTTCTAGGTGCTCCAGTTCGCGCGCGAGGTCGTGGAAGTCGCCGCCGGGTTCCGCGTCGAGGGTGATCGACAGGTGGCGACAGGACGGCATCTCGAACTCGGGGTTTGCGGGGTAGGCGCTCTTGGTGCCGAACTCGTAGGGTGAGACGCGGACTTCCAGACGGAGGTTTCGGGCGATGGAGAAGTACTTGCGCCGCTGGTCGTCCGTCCGCGAGTCGATGAGCCCGGCGTCTTCGAGCTTCTGGAGATGGTCGATGACCGCCTTGGGACTGACGCCGATGTACTCGCTGATCTCGGTGACGTAACAGGGTTTGTGGGCGAGCAGTCGGAGAATCCGCCGTCGGTTGGCGTTCCCGAGGAGATTGAGCAGCTCGGCGGAGTCCATTCACCTGAAGATAGCGGGTCACGGTTCAAAAGCATGACTCTCGTCGGGCGATTTATCGTGTCTGGCGAACTGCCCTCGACGGTCGTTACGGCAGCAGCGTCACGTCGACTTCGGACCCGACGGAGTTGGGTCCGCCACGATTGCCGCCGTCACCGCTGTTCCCGCTGTTACCGCCACCGCTGTTCCCATCACTACCGCCACTACTGCCGTCCCCGCCGTCGCCACTGTTGTCGTTCCCGCTGTTACCGGTCGCTCCGTCGCTGGTCCCGTTTCCGTCGTTCCCGCCGGCGTTATCACTGCCACCGTCGCCGGCACCGTCGCCGTCACCCCCGTTCCCGTTTCCCTCGCCGGCCTCGTTCCCGTCGTTCCCCGAATTCGACTGGTCGCCGCCGGTCGAATCTCCGGCCCCGTCTCCGGACGCCGAGTCGCCGCCGTTACCGGCGTTTCCCTCGTCGTTCGGTCCGCTCTCGGTCGCGTCGTCCGGCGGCCCGGATTCGTTCGAAGCGTCTTGTCCCGGCGCGTCAGATTGGGTCCCGCCGGTCGCGTTTCCCGACTGACCGGGCACGTCGGTCGGCGGCCCCCGGACGCTCTCGTTAGCTTGCGGGCCGGGCGCGTCGGTCAGCGATCCGCGTTCGCTCCTGTTCTCGTCTCCGCCGGGCACGTCGGTCGGCGGACCGCGATCACCGCCGGCCAGGGCTGGCGGGCCGCCGAGGCCTCGTGCGATCACCGAGACCCGCTGGCCGGAGAGTTCGCTCGCGTTCTGCCTGAGTCGGTCGAGCGAGGTGTCGTTCACGCCCGTCTGCTCGGCAGCCTGATCCGTGTCGTTGATCGCTGTCTGGAGCCCCTCGATCTCGGCCGAGAGCCGACTCTGCTGTGCGACGTACGCCTGTCGCGAGAGGCTGTCGTTCTCGTACCGGGCTTCGAGCGACTCGTTACGGTCCTGGAGGCGTTCCAGTCGGCGTTCGAGCGACCCGGCCCGTTCCGTCACCAGCCGCGCTCGCTCCGTCTCATTCGACTGGGCGAACCCCGACTTCCACATTCCGTTCTCGACCGTGTCGTTCGCCGCGGCCGAACTCGACTGGAGGAAGGCGGTCAGGCGCGTCCCCAGGCCGCCGTCTGACTCGTTCTGGGCGGCCGGCGTCTCCGTCGCGGTCTCCTGTGCCGCCGCGGCCGGGAGACCGACGGCGACGATTCCCACGAGGACCAGCAACGCGAGAAGCGCGGCCTGACGTTGGCTCATTCGTACCTTCGTCTATCGACCCCGCAATAAAAAAGAGGTGCCTTCGTTCGTGCCGTTCACGCGCTATCGAGACGCCGCCAGACCGTCCAAGAGCGTTTAGGATCCACTCTCGGGGCGTTTCCCATCCGAGAGAAGTGTCCACGCGATCGCGACCGAGAGAACCGAGAGCACGACCGTCGCGAGCGGGAGCGCGAGTCCGGGGTCGTACCGCAGCGGCGGGTAGTAGCCCAAGCCGTAGTCGAGCGCGTCGTTGACGAGCGCGAGCACGAGAGCGACCGCCAGCGCACCCTTCGTCGTCCGGGCGTAGTGAGGCACTAACAGCCCCTCTGCGACGAATCCGAGGTGGGTGACGATGATGCCGAAGTACGCCCACGGGGCCGGGAAGTAGGCGTCGAAGCCGAGGTTCAGCGCGAGAACGGTCCACAGCCCCATCTTGACGAGCCAGACGAGCGCCAGCGTGTGCAGGTACGCGAGGGGAGTCGTCAGCGGCACGTCGTCGAGCGACTGCCCGAGGAAGGGCAACAGTGTCGCCAGGGACAGCGTCATCAGGAACAGCGCGGCGGGAGAGTCGGCGTACAGCGGCCAGAGGAACGTCGAAACCTCGGGCATCGTCTCGACGTAGTAGCGGACGCCGACCAGCATCGCGACGGCGTTGACGACGAGCAGCCACACCAGGCTCGGCGTCTGTTCCAGGTAGTAGCGCGCGTACCGACGCGGCAACGGCCCCCAGTCACTCATGGGTCGAACCGGGACCGCTCGCGGCAAAGCCCTGTCGAAGGCCTCCGGGCGGGCCGCTCGCCCGGCGAATATTGCGGTCTGAATGCACGACGGCAAAAGGATACCGGCGAAAGCTTATGTGTGGCAATGTCCCACATGAAACTGCACCGATGTTCGAACAGTTTTCGAGCGGATACTACCTCGGCCGCCTCTACATCGAACCCAGAGACGACGCGGCGGCCGCCATGTGTCGCGAGCAGCACGAGCGAGTGAACGAACAGCTGTACGCCTCGGGAGACGGGGTCGAGCGGACAGACTACCCGCTCGTCATGAAACTCGGCTCGCGGCACTTCGCCGTTCACGGCGACGAACAGGTCCCGGCAGACACCCTCGCGCTCCCCGAGACAGTGCTCGAGGACGCCAACGTCAGGAACCCGCCCAGCCTCGAAGAGGTGTTCCTGGCGAAAGCCGATCACGCGGCGCAACTGCTCTCGATTTCCGAGGGGACGCCCACGCTCCCCGACACAGCGGTCTAGCGAACGCGGGCAGCCACTTTTAAGCCCGTCGCCGCACGCCTCTCAGTCGATGTTGGACCGGTTGCTGGGACGGGCCGCGCTGAAGGAGCGGGTGGCCGAACTCGAAGACGAGAAACACCACCTCGAGCGCCAGCTAGAGGCCGAGGAGGAACGACGGGCAGACGCGGCGACCGAGCGCCAGCGGGCCGAGGCCGAGGTCAATCGGTTAGAGGACCGCGTCGCCGAACTCGAAGACCGGGTCGAGCGTCTGCAAGACGAGGGCGCGGACGCGTCGTTTCGGGCCGAGGAGACGCTCTCCCGGGAACGGTTGGCGGCCGTCCTCGACCGCCTCGAATCGTTCGAGACGGGCCCGGAGGGCGTGTTCAGCGCCTACGTCGCCGACGAGCACGACCTGCCCGGCCCGGTCCGCGACGCTTTCGGCGACCGCGCGTCGCTGGTGGCGAGCGCTGCGCCCTGCCTGGCCGTCACGGACGACGCCGGCCTCCTGTCGGCCTGTCTCTCCGTCCCCGCGCCGCCGACGCCGTTCGCCCAGTGGGGCGAGACGGTCCGGCTGGAGCGGTCGTGGTTCGAACCGACCGGCGCGTACGTCGTCGCGCTCGTGCGCTCGGACCTGTTCGCCGTCGGCGAGTACGACGGCCGCGAGCGGACGGCGTTCCACGGCTTCGACTCGGCCCTCAAGAGCCAGCACTCGAAGGGCGGCTTCTCGCAGGGCCGGTTCGAGCGGCTCCGCGACCAGCAGATCGACACGCACCTCGACCGCTGTCACGCGGCCCTCGACGAGGTGTCGCCCGACCGGCTGTACGTCGTCGGCGAGCGCTCGGTCATCCACGAGTTCGCGGACCGAGCGACGGCGACGAAGGCCGTCGACGCGACGGGCGAGCCGGCGGCCGCGCTGGACGACGCCGTCCGGTCGCTGTGGACCGTGCAGTTGCGCGTGCCGTAGAGCCGCGTCCGTCCACCGCGGTGCGTGGGTAGCTTTTTCGCCGCTCGGCGACTCTCTCGGCACATGGACCTCGCCATCCTCACACACGGGTCGTTCCCGGACCGGGCGAAGACCGGCGTCGGGCTGTTGCGCTACGGCGACCAGACGGTACGGGCGGTCGTCGACCGCGAGCGGGCGGGCCAGCGCGTCCACGACTCGCTCCCGGACGTACAGGACGCCCCCATCGTCGCGTCGATGGCCGACGCGCCCGCGGTCGACGCGCTCCTCATCGGCATCTCGCCCATCGGCGGCGAGTTCGACGAGTCCTGGCGCGACGACGTACGCACGGCCATCGAGCGCGGCTGTGACGTGTACTCGGGGCTCCACTACTTCCTCGCGGAAGACGAGGAGTTCGCCGATCTCGCCGCCGAGCACGGCGTCGAACTGCACGACCTCCGGAAGCCGCCGGACGACCTCACCGTCGCGGCGGGGACGGCCGGCGACGTGGACGCGACGGTCGTCACCACGGTCGGAACGGACTGCTCGACGGGGAAGATGACGGCTTCCTTCGAGATTCGCGACGCGGCGCGCGAGCGGGGTCTCGACGCCGCAGTCGTCCCGACCGGCCAGACCGGCATCGCCATCACGGGCCGGGGAATCGTCGTCGACCGCGTTATCGCCGACTACGCGGCCGGGGCCGTCGAGCGCCTCGTCGAGGCGGAGGGCGACCGGGACCTGCTGGTCGTCGAGGGCCAGGGCGCCATCGCCCACCCGGCCTACTCCGGCGTGACGGCGAGCATCCTCCACGGGTCCGCCCCGGACGCGCTCGTCATGTGCCACGAGGCCGGCCGCGAGGCCGTCCACGGCTACGAGTCGTTCGCTATCCCTCCGCTGTCGGAGTACGTCGACATCTACGAGCGGATGGCGGCCCCCGTCGCCGACGCGTCCGTCGTCGCCGGCATGCTCAACACGCGCCACCTGGACGACGACGCGGCGGCTCACGCCGTCGCGGACTACGCCGAGGACCTCGGCGCGCCGGCGACGGACCCGGTCCGCCACGGCGTCCCCGACGACGTGCTCGACGCCATCCTATGAACTGGACCGTCGAGCGCCACGACCTGCCGCTGTCTGACCCATTCGGCATCTCTCGGGAGACGAGCGAGACGAGCGAGACGGTCGTGGTGGAACTGACCCACGAGGGGACGACCGGCGTCGGGGCCGTCACGCCCTCGGCGTACTACGACGAGCGCGCGGGGTCGGTGGCCGACGCCCTCCCGGCGCTGCTCGAACGGGTCGACCGGATCGGCGACCCGCAGAACCAGCAGCGCATCGAGCGGGCCCTCCACGAACGCGCGCCGGACCGACCCGCCGCGCGGATGGCCGTCTCCATCGCGGTCCACGACCTCGCCGCCCGGGAGGTGGGGCTCCCCCTCTACCGCAGATGGGGGCTCGACCCCGACGCGGTGCCGCCGACCACCTACACGGTCGGCATCGAACCGCCCGAGCGGATGGCCGAGAAGGCCCGTGACGCCGCCGACGCGGGCTTCTCCCGCCTGAAAGTCAAGCTCGGGACGGACGACGACCGAACGCGCTTCGACGCGGTGCGCGACGCCGCCCCCGACGCGGAACTGCGGGTCGACGCCAACGCCGCGTGGACCGCAGACGAGGCCGTCGAAGCGGCCGCGTGGCTCGCCGACGCCGGCGTCACGATGCTCGAACAGCCGGTGGCGGCCGACGACCTCGGCGGCCTTCGGCAGGTGACCGAGGCCACAGACATCCCAGTCGCCGCCGACGAGTCCTGTCGTGTCGCCGCGGACGTTCCGCAGGTCGCCGACGCCTGTGACATCGTCAACGCCAAATTGCTCAAGTGCGGCGGCCTGCGGCCCGCGATGCGGCTGTTGGACGCCGCCGACGCCCACGGCCTCGACACGATGCTCGGGTGCATGGTCGAGTCCAACGCCAGCATCGCCGCCGCCGTCCACCTCGCGCCGCTCGTCGACTACCTCGACCTCGACGGCGCGCTCTTGCTCGCCGCCGACCCCTACAGCGGCGTTCCGCTGGACGGCGACGTGTTCGACCTGACGGCGGTGTCGGCCGGGACCGGCGCGACGCGGAAGCCGTCCGAGCGCGGCTCGGACTGAGCCGACGAATGCCCGGAGACCGGGGAGAATGCGCCGTGAACAATCACCATTGATAATCAGGTACTAACTACTTTGTATCCATCTTGCAACCCACGACTATGGCACGCTCAGTTCTCTGCGTTGATACTGAAGAACGGATCGACGACGTGGCGGCGGCGGTCGAGGACGACGACTCCCTGACCGCGCTGACGGCGACGACGGTCGAGGGGGCGCGGGAGACGCTCGACGCCGAGCCCATCGTCTGTGTGGTCACAGCGTACGACCTCCCGGACGGCACCGGCCTCGAAATCGTCGGCGCAATCCGGGATATCGCGCCCCAGACCCCCTGCGTCCTGTTCACAGACGTTCAGCCGACGGAGATCGACACGGCGTCGTTCGAGGAGAGCATCGTCGAGTACCTCAACCGCGACCTCCCCGACGCCCACGACCGGCTGGCGTTCGTCGCTAACGACGTGATCGACTACAGCGCCCAGGCGAGCTTCATTCGCCCTGACGACGAGGACGAGCGACTGGAGACGCTGGCGCAGTACGACGTCGAGGAACTTCCGATCGAGGACAGCTTCGACCGCCTGACGGGCCTCATCGCCAGCCACTTCGACGCCGCGGTGGCATTCATCGGCCTCATCGAGGAAGAGGAGGAGAACTTCCTGGCCTGTCACGGCGGCGATCTGGACACGCTGACCCGCGAGAACACGATCTGCACACACAGCATGCTCCAGGAGGACGTGATGGTCGTCGAGGACATCATGGAGGACGCCCGCTTCGCCGAGAACGAACAGCTCCAGAACCTCGGCATCCGCTCGTACGCCGGCGCGAACATGACCGCGAGCAACGGGCAGGTCATCGGGCAGGTGTGTCTGCTCGACCACGTCCCCCGGAGCTACGACGCCGAGGAGCAGGCCGAACTCGAAGACTTCGCCGACACGGCGATGGAGATTCTGGAACTCCGACAGACCGTTCGCGACGCCGAGCGAACGGAGGTCGCACAGTGAGTTCCCTCTCCGCGGACGGGTTCGACGTGTCCGACGGCATCGGTCCGCTGGCGAGCGGCACGAGCGTCCTGCTGACGGGCGACGACGCGGACGCGCTGGAGTCGGTGTACGCCCGCGTCGTGGCACCGGCCGACGGCGAGCGAGGCGTCGCCCTCACGACCGAGCACCGCGGCCGGGCGGTCAAGCGGATCCTGAACGGCGAGCGCCGCGGCGCGGACGACCGGACCGCGGTGCTGGCTGCAGACGGCTCGGCGACCAGCGACGACATCAGGCTGGTCGACGATCTCACCGATCTCACGGGACTCGGGATGTCGTTCTCGTCGCTCGCCGCCGAGGCCCAACAGGAGACCGAGCGCTTCCGAACCGGCATCTTCCTCTGTTCGACCATCGCCAGCGAAATCGACGACACGCGGTCGCTGTACCGCTTCCTCAACTCGAACTTCCTGACCGAACTGCGCCGCGGCAACGGCATCGGCGTCTGCGCGATCGACACGAGCGCCGACATCGGCGCGGACGTGAACAGCACGGTCACGGGACTGAAAACGTCGTTCAAGACCCACATCGAGGTGACCGACACCGACCGTCGGAGCGCGGAGCTCGCCATCGACGGTCCCGACGGCGAGCGGACGCTCGATACGGCGCTCTAACGTCTCGCGAAAATCACCGGCCACCGGTCGGCCCGCTGGGACGGACCGCTGTCCGTCTCAGGCCGACCGGACGGCGTCCAGCAGTTCTTCGTAGTCCGGTTCGTTCGTCGGATCGTCGGCGACCCAGTCGTAGGTGACCGTGCCCTCGTCGTCGAGAACGAACACGGACCGGTTCGCGACGCCGAGCAGGCCGAGGTCCTCGATGTCGATACGGACCCCGTAGGCCTCGATCGCGTCGCGGTCCATGTCGCTGACGAGGTCGAACGCCAGGTCGTGCTCGTCACGGAAGGAGTTGAGCGAGAACGCCGAGTCCGCGCTGACTCCGAGGAGGGTGGCCCCGGCGTCCTCGAAGCCGTCGTGGTGGTCCTGCAGGGCGACCATCTCGTTCGAGCACGGCGGGGTGAACGCCCCGGGGAAGAACGCGAGGACGACCGGGCCGTCACCGACGTGGTCGTTCAGTTCGAAGGCCTCTACCTCACCGTTTGCGACTGTCGCCGAGATGTCGGGCGCGGAATCGCCAGTGGATACCATCACGCCGACGTAGCGGCGTCACCCGAATAAACACCCGTCATCCGTGTGACACGGTACCGTCTGAACGCCCCGCTAGAGCCACTCGTCGAAGGAGTGGTGTTCGCGACTCGCCGCGACGTAGTCTCGCTGCATCGAGCAGATCGCGTCCTCCAGGGGCTCTCCGTCGGACAGATACTCGCGGACCCGCTCGACTTTCCAGGCGCTCGGCGTCGTCTCCGCGTCGTATCGTGCTTCGAGGGGGGCGAGATACTCTTCGACCTGTGCCTCGGGGACGCCCTGTTCGTCCAGGCCGCGGCGGGCGTAGCGGAAGACCTCGTCGTAGATGACCTCGCGGTCGCTGGTCCGCTCGCCGTGGACCGTCACCCACGAGAGGTCGGCGTCGAGGCCGTCGCGGGCGGCGGCGTAGAAGCTCTTTTCCGCGTCCTGCCAGGGCAGTTCCGAGACGGGGTGGTCGGCGGCGACGAGGCCCCGGAGCAGGCCGACCGTCAGCAACTGGAGGCCGATCACGTCCTTGACGTGGGGCTGCGTCGGGAGCGGTCGGTACTCGATGCGGAGCGAGCGCTCGGTGCTGGCTCCCTCGACCGGGTCGCCGCCGACGACGCAGCGGAGCCAGCGCCAGTACGTCCCGCGCTTGTGGTCGAACTCCCAGAACTCGTCGGCGAAGTCCTCGCGGTCCCCGTCTTCGAGCCACTCGCGGAGGAACGGCGCGAACAGGTCGTCCTCGACGACGCGGCCGACCACGTCCGTCGTCGAGTCGAGGTCCCGCGGGACGCGCACCTTCGGGTGCTCGCTGGTGTTGACCGACTGCTCGAAGGCGGCGATGCGCAGTTCGTGGTGCGTGTTGTCACACAGCCACTGGCCGTCCGTGTCGTCGTACAGGTCTGCAGGGAGGAACGGCGAGTTCGCGGACAGCGCGAGCAGCGGCCCGAGCGTCCGAATCGCGGCGTTGTAGTACTCGGGGAACGCATCGGTGTCGGGAATCTGGAGGTGGGGCTGGATCGAGGTGGCCAGCGACTCGAACAGGATGGAGGGAAAGGACCCGCTGTAACCCGGCACGTCGAAGTCGATGCTGCCGCCGGCGTGGCGCAGCGCCTCGTTGTCCAGCGCGACGTACCGCGGAGCCTGGCGCATGTTGTCCGCCAGGACGACCCCGTCGCGGGTCTCGTGAGCCGAGAGGTACGCCTCGCTCCCTTCCTCTGGCGGAATGGTCCACATCGCGTCGAGCACCAGTTCGCAGTTGCGGTTGCTCGCCTGCTGGCGGGCCTGCTTGGTCTGCATCTCGACGGCGGTGGTCTGGACCGCGATGCCGGTCTCGTCGAAGCTGTCCGGCTCGGTGTTGACCTCCGCGTTGTGCAGGCCCAGTTCCTTGTTCGCCTCGCCCTCGAAGACGGCGTCGGGCAGTCGCGTCAGCCGCCCGGCCCAGTCTTCGGGATCCATGTACGGCTCGTCGGGCTCGTCGTCGGTCGCCTCGACGGCCGGTGCCTCGTCTTCGGCGGGCGTCTCCGGTTCGTCCTCGGCCAGCGGGCTGTCCGGGTCGATGTCGAGCGACGGGCCCTCGCCGGGGCCGAACCCGGCGTCCGCGGCCTCGTCGGCCTTCTCCGGGTCCTGCGCGTCGTCCGCGTCGGCCGCTGCGTCGAGCGAGTCGCTCGCCTCCAGCGACGCGCCACCGCCGCCCTCGGATTCGGCCGGCGCGTCGAGCGACCCGCTCCAGGCCGCGTCCGCCGACCCGCTCAGGCCGTCGTCGAGGTCCGATTCGTCGATTTCCTCCTCGCCGTCCTCGTCCGCCTCGGGTTCGGGCGGATCCGGCTCGGCGTTGATCGCGTACAGTTCGACCTCGATGCCGACGGAGAACGCCTCGTTGTCGAACTCCCCGGCGTCGATGGCGGCCCGGAGCTTCATCGCCTGCTCGTCGACCCGCTCGGTGAACTCGGCGGCTGTCTCGTCGGCGAGCGACCGCGTCACCAGGTCGACGATATCGTCCATGCTCGGTACTGTGTGGGCTCTTCCACTATAAGTGACCCGTCACCCGTTGCCACTTCTGATACTCGGCCCCTACTCGAAGAGGTCCTCGTGGCGGGCCGCGAGGTTGGCGTAGTCGCCGGAATGGAACGCCTCGAACACCTCGTCGGGGTCGATGGTGGTCTCGGACAGCGGCGTCACCGAGGCCGGCGACCCGCGGACGAACGACTCCGACGGGACCTCGTAGCCCGGCGGGACGACCGTCCCCATCGCGACGATGGATCCCTCGCCGATGACGGCGTCGCTGACGGTCGAGTTGAAGCCGACGAGCGCCCCGTCGGCCACTTCGGCGTCGTTGAGGACGGCCCCGTGGCCGACCATCACCTTCTCGCCGACGGTCGACGCGTGGACGATCGCGCCGTCGCCGATGGCCGACTCCCGGCCCACCTCGACCGGACCGACGTCGCCGCGAAGGACCGCACCGGGCCAGACGTTCGCGTTGGGACCGACGGTCACGTCCCCGACGAGCGTCGCCTCGCGGCTGACGTGTGCGTACCCGTGAATGTCTGGCGCCGCTCCCTCGAACGCGTAGTCTCGGCTGTCCATACGTACGTCAGGGTATCGCTCGTCCGAAAAGATACCGGTCAGACGGATGACAGTGGTCGAGCCCGGTCGACGGCGCCACCGTGGCCGCATCAGCGGGTCGTGCGGATACTCGGGCCCCGCACCGACGGACTGGTCGGTGCTGTCCGCCAGTTCACTCGATGTGGACGACGAGGACCGGAACGGGCGCGTTCTGGACGACGCGCTCGGTGACGCTGCCGAGGTTCGCGACGCGGTCCCGGCCGGTGCGCCCGTGGGTGCCCATCACGACGAGGTCGATGTCCGCCTCCTCGACGTAGTCGATGATGGTCTTGTGCGGAATTCCCTCCTCCTTGCGCGTGACCACGTCGAGCCCCGACTCCTCGCCGCCGACGACGATGTCGTCTAAGGCGATGTCGCCCTCCTCTTCGAGGGACTGGCGCACGTCGTCCTGGTCGTCTTTGTCGGCCGCGAGGTAGAGGCGCTTGTCGACCACGTAGAGCCCGTGGAGCGTCGCCTCGTTGTCCCGCGCGATAGCGGCCGCGTGGGCGAGTGTCTCGTTCGTTCCCGAGCTACCGTCCGTGGCGACGAGTACCGAGTCGTACATTGCTACGCGTGGCCCTGCGGCCCGTGTCCACATAGTACTCCCTGTCGCGGCGGCGACGCGTGGCCCACCACTCGCCCCGGCTCGAATGTAGTTTTCTCCAGATTCCACTGTTCAATATAAATACCGAGTGTCCATTACTTGTCAACGGGAATACTTTTCCCCGTCCCTGTCTAGTGTTTGCATACGATGCAGGGGAGCACGCAGCCGGACGACACACGGGCAGAGCTATATGTCCGCTCGTTACTGCCAGACGGACACACCCAGCAACAGGCGGGGATGATCGACCGACTCGATGCGCTTACCGACGGCGACGCGCTGTCAGACCTGACCGTTCACGTCGTCGGTCGACAGATTCCGTCGACCCCGGCCGACGCCCGGACCGACATGGGGCTGTTCGCACTGAACCGCGTCAGCGTCTTCCAGGAGTGGGCCAAACGAAACGACTGCTCGCTCGAACCCGCGTTTCGCCTTCGGTCGGTCGAGTCAGAGATCTCCGGTGAGCAGTACCGGGCACTCGTGTTCCCAATCCAGCTTCTCGCGGAGTACCGCGGCGCGAAACTCACGTGCGTGACCCCACACACGGCCGACGGCGAGACGGTGACGGTCACCGACCGACTGCGGATGCTCGAACGAAACGAGGAGACGACGGCGTTCTCGCCGCTCGAACGCGCCAGCGCTCCGCCGCCAGCGACCGGTCCCGAAGCCGCAATCGAAGTCGAGGCTGAGGCCGAGGCGATCGACGAGGACTCCGATCCGCTGTTGCCCGAGTGACGCCCGCGTCTCAATACACTTATCCCCGGCCGCCATCGTATTCCCGGGTATGAGTACGGTCACGGTCACGCTGCCCGACGGGACGCCGCTCGAGGTCGAGCGTGGCAGCACGGTCGAGGATGTCGCCTACGAAATCGGGCCGGGGCTGGGTGACGACACGGTCGCCGGCGTCGTCGACGGCGAGCTGGTCGACAAGCACGCCCCCATCGAGGACGACGTGGAACTCGAGATCGTCACAGACGGGAGCGACGAGTACCTCGACGTGCTCCGTCACTCGGCGGCTCACGTCTTCGCCCAGGCCCTCCTGCGGCTCTATCCCGACGCGAAGCTGACGATCGGGCCGTGGACCGACGACGGCTTCTACTACGACATCTCCGGCGTCGACATCGACGAGGACGACCTCGAAGCCATCGAGGCCGAGGCCGAGGAGATCATCGCGGAGGACTACGACATCGAGCGCGAACTCGTCGATCGCGAGGACGCCTTCGACCGCTACGAGGACAACCCCTTCAAACAGGACATCCTCGAAACGGAGGCCGCCGACGAGGACCCCGTCTCCTTCTATACACAGGGCGAGTTCGAGGACCTCTGTCAGGGCCCCCACGTCGAATCGACCGGCGAGATCGGCGGGTTCGCCCTGCTCGAAATCTCGGCGGCGTTCTGGCGCGGCGAGGAGGACAACGAGACGCTGACCCGCGTCTACGGCACCGCGTTCCCCACGCAGGACGCACTCGACGAGTTCCTCGAACGCCGGCGCAAGGCCGAGGAGCGCGACCACCGCAAGATCGGTCAGGAGATGGACCTGTTCTCCATCGACGACACGACCGGGCCGGGCCTGCCGCTGTACGAGCCAAACGGCAAGAAGATCCTCAACGAACTGTCGGACTACGTCGCCGGGCTCAACCGCGACGCCGGCTACGACGAGGTGGAGACGCCCCACGTGTTCCGCACCGAACTGTGGAAGAAGTCGGGCCACTACGAGAACTACGTCGACGACATGTTCCTGCTCGACGTCAACGACGAGGAGTACGGCCTGAAGCCGATGAACTGCCCGGGCCACGCGACCATCTTCGAGCAGAACTCCTGGAGCTACCGCGACCTGCCGGTCCGGTACTTCGAGGACGGGAAGGTCTACCGCAAGGAACAGCGCGGCGAACTGTCGGGCCTGTCCCGGACGTGGGCCTTCACCATCGACGACGGCCACCTGTTCGTCCGCCCCGACCAGATCGAGTCGGAGGTGCTCGCGACGGTCGACATCATCCTCGACACGCTCGACACCTTCAACCTCGACTACACGGTCCAGTTCGCCACGCGGCCCGAGAAGTCCGTCGGCGGCGACGAGATCTGGGAGAAGGCCGAGTCGCAACTGGAGTCGGTCCTCGAAGAGCAGGACATCGACTACGTCGTCGAAGAGGGTGACGGAGCGTTCTACGGCCCGAAGATCGACTTCGCCTTCGAGGACGCGCTCGGCCGCCACTGGGACGGCCCGACCGTCCAGCTGGACTTCAACATGCCCGAGCGCTTCGACCTGACCTACACGGGCGAGGACAACGAGGACCACCGCCCGGTGATGATCCACCGCGCGCTGTACGGTTCCTACGAGCGCTTCTTCATGGTGCTGACCGAGCACTACAACGGGAAGTTCCCGCCGTGGCTCGCGCCCGAGCAGATCCGCCTGCTCCCGGTCAGCGACGACAACATCGAGTACTGCGAGGAGATCGCGGCGGAACTCGACGACTTCCGCGTCACCATCGAGGACCGCTCGTGGACGGTCGGTCGGAAGATCCAGCAGGCTCACGACGATCGGGTCCCCTACATGTGTGTCATCGGCGACAACGAGGAGGAATCGGGTACCATCTCCGTCCGCGACCGGAAGGAGCGCGAGGAGACGGACATCGACCTCGAGGCGTTCCGCGACCATCTCGAAACCGAGATCGAACAGAAGCGGACCGCCGTGACCTTCCTCGCCGGCCGGTAAGTCGGCGCGCCGTCGCCCCTCTTTCTGCATTCGACCGTCCACCCGGCAGACTCCGGGCCGGCGTTTTTATTCCCGGCGGGCGACCGTCGCCGTATGACCCCCGACGACGGTCGCTCTGATGACGGTGGCGGCCAGTCCGACGCGGACGGCGGCTCGAGTGACCCCAACGGGCAGGCGAGCGACACCATGCGTGAGCGCGCGTCCGAGGACACGCGGCTCCTCTGGCTCCTGCTCGACGCCGACCGGTGGCTGGTGACCGGCCTCTTCTCAGCCGTGCTGTTCTGTGGGATCATCGCCGTCGGGCACTTCCACCCGTCGTCGGCGCTGACGCTGCTGACGCGCGGCGACCCGATCGAGACGCTGTTTCAGGCCCTCATCACGGGCACGATCACGGCCGTGACGCTGGTGTTGACGCTGAGCCAGCTCGTCCTCTCCCAGGAACTGGGAGCGGTCGGTGACCAGCGCGACCGGATGGACGGCGCGATGCAGTTCCGGGAGGACGTGGCCGACACGCTTGGGACCGCCGTCAGCCCGGCCGAGCCGTCGGCGTTCCTGCGCTCGCTGGTCCGGGCGACCGGCGAACGGGCGCAGACGGTTCAGGACGCCGTCGACGAGAGCGACCTCACCGAGGAGCACCGGGACCTGCTCACGAGGTACCTCGACGACGTAGTCAGCAACGCCGAGCACGTCACCGACCAGCTAGAGGGGAGCACCTTCGGCGAGTTCGACGTCATCAAGGCTGCGCTGAACTACAACTACTCCTGGAAGCTCTACGCCGGCCGGCGCATCCGCGAGTCCTACGCCGCCGACCTCTCCACCGACGTGGAAGAATCCCTCGTCGACCTCGTCGAGACGCTCGAACTGTTCGGTCCCGCTCGCGAGCACTTCAAGACGCTGTACTTCCAGTGGGAACTGTCGAACCTCTCGCGGACGCTGCTGTACGTCGCGGTCCCGGCGCTGCTCGTCTCGATCACCTCTCAGACGTTCTTCGACCCGCGGGACTTCGTCGGCGTCACCGCCGGGATTTCCGACGCGCTGCTCATCCTCGCTGTGACGACCACCCTCTCGATTCTCCCCTTTACAATCCTGCTGTCGTACATCCTCCGTATCGTGACCATCACGAAGCGGACGCTCTCCATCGGTCCGTTCATCCTCCGACAGACGGATCGGTCGGTCGACGTGAACTGGGACTAGCCCGTTCAGGGCGAGTCCAACGGTATAAGTGTGGCTCGCCACACGGTAGGCACATGCAGATCGGCTCCCGTCGGTGCATACTCAATCCCGTCAGCGGCGACGGCGAGCACGCCGACTACGTCCCGCGGCTCATGCGGGCGCGCGGCTTCGAGGTCCGCGAGACGACGGGGCCGGGCGACGCGCTCGCACTCGGCCGCGAGGCGGGCCGGGACAGCGTGTCGGAACTCGCGGTCTGTGGCGGCGACGGGACGATCAACGAGGTCGTCCGCGGCCTGCACGACGCCGGCCACCTCTCGGACGTGACGCTGAGCGTCGTCCCCGCCGGGACCGCGAACCTCCTCGCCGGGAACGTCGGCATCACGGACCTCGAACACGGCGTCGAGGTCGCCGACACCGGCGAGAAACGAGCCGTGGACGTGGGGATGGCCGGCGACGAGCCGTTTCTCGTCTCCTGTATCGCCGGCCTGCCGGCCGACGCCAGCGTCTCGACCTCCGGCGAACTCAAGGAGCGATTCGGCACGCTGGCGTTTTTCATCACCGGTGTCCAGGAGACGCTGCGCTTCGACGGGCTCGACATCGACATCGAGGCCGTCGGCGAAGACGGGCCGTTCACCTGGTCGGGGACGGCGACGTGCCTGCTGGTGGGCAACGCCCGGAAGTTCGTCGGCGAGGGCGGCCAGGGCGACATGGAGGACGGCCTGCTCGACGTGGCGGTCGTCGAGCAGATGCCCGCCGGGAACCTCGTCGCGGAGGCCATCGGCCAGCGCCTGCTCGCGCTCGACACCGAGGGCGTGACCCACGTTCGCGCGAACGAGATCTCGGTCAGCGGCGACGGCGACGAACTGACGTTCAGCCGCGACGGCGAACTCAGCACCCACGAGTCGCTGACGCTGTCGGTGCGCGAGCGCGCCCTCACGCTTCGCGTGGGTGCGGGCTACGAGCCGAACCCGGAGTGACGAGACAGCGCGACCGGAGCGACGGCGTGTCGGCGGGCGGAGCGAGCCGCCCCGTGAAATCCCCCGACAGCGTCCCGGACGTTTTTGTCGTCGTCCGTCGAGAGACGTGGTATGGCCCCGCTCTCGACGGGCGCGCTCGTCGTCTTCGCGCTCGTCGCCGCCGCCCTGACGCTGTTCGTCACCGAGTGGCTGCCGCCGGACATGACCGCAATCGCTGTCCTCGTCGCGCTGGTCGTCCTGGAACCGTACACCGGCGTGCCGGCGCGGACGGCCATCGAGGGGTTCGCCAGTCCCGCGGTCGTGACGATCGTCGCCATGTACGTCCTCAGCGCCGGCGTCGAGTCGGCTGGCGTCGTCGACTGGCTGGCCGGCAGACTGGCCGCGCTGACGGGCGGCGACGAGCAGCGCCTGCTCGCTTCTATCGTCGGGACGACGGGCGTCAGCGCGGGGTTCGTCAACAACACGCCGGTGGTCGCCGTCTTCATCCCGCTCGTCACCGGGCTCTCGGAGCGCTACGGCATCTCGCCGTCGAACCTGCTGTTGCCGCTCTCCTTCGCCGCGATGCTCGGCGGGACGCTCACGCTTGTCGGCACCACGACGAACCTCCTCGCCAGCGACCTCTCGGCGCAGTTGCTCGGCCGGCCGTTCTCGATGTTCACGCTGACGCCCGTCGGCGTCGTCGTCCTCGCCGTCGGCGTGGCCTACCTGCTGACGGTCGGCCGGGCGCTGGTCCCCGAGCGGGTCCACCCCGCCGCCGACTTCACCGAGGAGTTCGACATGGACCGACACCTGGCGCAGCTCCGGGTGCGCGAGGCGTCGCCGCTGGTCGGGCTGACGGTGCAGGAGGCGCTCGACGGCGGCGTCCCCGACGAGGTTATCGAGGCGGTCGCGGACGTGGCCGGGGCGGGGGAGTCACTGTCGACCGACGCAACTGTCGAGGAGGTCATCGCCGCGAGCGACCCGCTCGACATCGACGTGCTCCAGATCGACCGCGACGGCGAGTCGTTCTTCGCGACGGCGACCGACCGGCCGCTCGAACCCGGCGACGTGCTGACGGTCCGGGGCAACCGCCAGGCCGTCAATCAGTTCGCCCAGACGCTCGACCTGCGGGACCTCGCCCGCGAGTCCGTCACCGCCGACCTCTTGGCAGAGAGCGGCCACCCGGGTGTCCTCGCAGAGGCCGTCATCCACGGGGAGTCGCGGCTCCGCGGGCGGACGCTCGCCGACGTGCAACTGCGGAGCCGGTTCGACGTGACGGCGCTCGCCGTCCGCCGCGGCGACGAGATCATCCACGAGGACCTCGCGGCGGTCGAACTGTCCGCTGGCGACCTGCTCTTGCTCCAGACGCCCCTCGACGAGGTGGGCCACCTCCAGGACGAGGGCTATCTGATCCTGACCGAGGGACCGCCGGAACTGTTCGACGCGCTCGACGGCGGCCCGCCGTCGCTCGACGCCTCGGCGGCGGTCCCGCTCGGGACGCTGCTCGGCGTCATCGCGCTCGCGGCGCTGGATCTGCTTCCCATCTACATCGCCGCGCTGGGCGGCGTCGTCGCCACGGTGGCGACCGGCACGCTGAGCGCCTCGCGGGCCTACGACGCGGTGAGCTGGAACGTCGTGTTCCTGCTCGCCGGCCTGCTCCCGCTGGGACGGGCGATGCAGGCCACCGGCGGGGCGGCCTTCGTCGGCGGGCTCCTCGTCGACGCCGCCGGCGTCCTCCCGCCGCTCGCGCTGCTGGCACTGGTGTATCTCCTGACGGCCGTCCTCGCCAGCGTCATCACCCCGGCCGCGACCGTCGTGTTGATGGTGCCGATCGCCGTCGCCACCGCGGCCGAGATCGGCGTCGCCGGGTTCCCCTTTCTCACTGTCGTGACGTTCGCGGTCGCGACGGCGTTCCTGACGCCCATCGGCTACCAGACGAACCTGATGGTGTACGGTCCCGGTGGCTACCGCTTCACCGACTTCGCGCGCGTCGGCGGCCCGCTACAGCTTCTCCTGTGTGTCGTCACGACGCTCTCGGTGTCGATCGTCTGGCCGCTGTGAAGCCCACCGCTCACGACGCCCGGTGCCGACGGGCTACTTGTCGTCTTCTTTCAGTTCGTCCAGTTCGGCCTCGACCTCGCTCTCGTCGACGTCGACCTGCGTGGACTCGTCGGCCAGTTCCTGTTCGAGCTCTGACTCCGAGACGCTCTCGGTGTCGTCCGACCCGCCGTCGGCCTCGCCCTTCCCCATTTCGGCTTTCAGCGTGTCGAGCTCGGCGTCGATCGACCCCTGCTGCTGGACGTCCTCCAGTTCGCGCTCCAGCGAGCTCTTATCGGAGAGCTGGTCCTCGAGGACGCCGTCCTCGCGGAGTTCGTCCATGGCCTGCGCGCGGGCCTCCATGTCCTCCGTGCGCTCCTCGGCGCGCTCGATTGCCTGGTTCACGTCCGCCATCTCGTCGCCGGCCCCGGTCATCGCCTCGTTGACGCGCGCGGACGCCTTCGCGGCCTCGTGGCGGGCCTTCATCGTCTCTTTCTTCGTGCGGAACTGCTCGATCTGCTTCTGGAGCTCGTCTTTCTGCTCGACCAGCGTGTCCTGCTGGGACTGGAGGTCTTTGATCTGGCTCTCCAGTTCCTCGATCTGGGTCATCTTCTGCTTTTTCTTCTCTAAGGCCTGGCGCGCCAGGTCTTCGCGGTCCTGCTCGACCGCTTGCCGGGCCTGTTCGTTGTGCTTCTCGACGTTCTCTTCGAGGCGGCGTTTCTGGATCTCCAGGCGTTTCTTCTGGGTCGTCAGATCCGCGATGCCCTGTTTGACGTCCTGCAGTTCGTTGCGCAACTGCTCGTAGCTGTAGTCGAGGGTCTCTGTCGGGTCCTCCGCTCTGTTCAGGACGGCGTTGAGCTTCGAGCGGATGACGTACGACGCGCGCGAGAGGATTCCCATGTTACCGCATAGGGCTCGCCTGCCTTAAATTTCTTACAGCGGTGCGTCAGATATTGTCGGTCCGTGCGCCGGGCGGGCCACGAGGTCGGCCGTCCGCTGGAGCTTTTTTCCTGGCCGCGGTAGGCGGTCGTATGGCTCCCGTCGGCATTCCGGGCGGACGCTCGGTCACGGGGACGCTCGACCGCGGCGACGCGGACGCCGTGGTCGTCGCCTGTCCGCCCCACCCGCAGTACGGCGGCTCCCGCTCGGACCGGCGGCTCCGGGCGGTCAGTGATGCCGTCGCCCCCGACATCGGCTGTCTGCGCTTCGACTACGGCCCGTGGGACGAGGGCCGTGGCGAGCGCGTCGACGCCGAGAACGCGCTCCGGTGGGCGAACGAGCGGTACGAGGCCGTCGGGCTGTTCGGCTACAGTTTCGGCGCGGCGGTGGCGCTCTGTGCGGCCGCGGAGCTCGGTCCTGCCGCGGGGCCGGCGGCCCTCTCTGTGCTCGCCCCGCCGGCGCGCGAGACCGACGACCTGGACGCCGTGGGCGCGCTCGACGAACTCGACTGCCCGGTGCAGGTCGTCGTCGGCGAGCGCGACGACACCGTCGACTGGCTGCCGGTCGCCGAGCGCGCCACCGCGCTGGGCCACGCCGTCGAACGTCTGCCGGCCGACCACCACTTCCTCGGACAGGCCGACCGCGTCGGCGAGGTCGTCGGGCCGTTCCTCTGCGAGCGACTCTAGTCGCGGCCGCACCACTGGCCGACCGCTCGCCGCCGTCGCTCCGCCAGTCAGTTCCACGCCGCGTGTGTCAGGACAGAACACTTATCGGGTATCTGGTGGACTTTCGGGTATGGCCGTCCTCCAGGCCCTCCGAGACGCAGTCGAAACGCTCCAGCGGAACCCCGTCCTGTTCGTCGCCGCGGCCCTCTACGCACTCGTGCAGGCCCCGGGCTTACTGCTGCAAGTCGCCGGCAATCCGCTCCTCAACATCGCCTCGTCGGGGTACAACCTCCTGTTCTACCTGATAATGCCCTTCTTCCTCGGCGGGATGATCGCGATGGCCCGTGAAGGACTCTCCGGGCCGACCGACCTGTCCCGGCTCTGGACCGGCGGGAAGACGTACTACCTCCGTATCCTCGTCGTCGTGCTCCTCGGACTGGTGGTGTACTTCATCGTTGGCTTCGGGATGTTCATGCTGGTCATCGCGCTCGTCCTCGCGCTGGGAACGAACCTCGGGAGCGTGCTGGCCGGCCACGGCGCGGGACTGGGCGGGATGTCGATGGCTGCTGTCGCGCTCATCGGCGTCCTCGTCTTGCTGTTCGCGCTGGTCATTCTGGCGGTGTTGTTTCTGCTCCAGTTCTACGCCCACGCCATTGTCGTCGACGACGCCGATGCGGTCGGCTCACTGAAGCGGAGCTACGCGGTCGCTCGCGGAAACGTCGTCTCCGTGCTCGGATACGACCTGCTAGCGACCGTCTTCGGACTGCTCATCGTCGCGGTCCCGTTCGCGTTCGTCTTCGTGATCGCGGACGGTTTCACCGGACTGTCGAGTACGGCCTGGTCCGTCCGCCTCGGGTACGTCGCGCTCACCGTCGTCATGTCGGCCGTCTCAGGAGCTTTCGGCCTGACGTTCTCCACCGCATTCTACGTCCGCCTGACCGGCGGGACCACCGGATTCGGCGGGACGTCCAGCGGCGGCCTGTGAGCGCCGCCGGTCGGGTCCCCGGACCCGAATCGAAAGGCAGCTGTGGCGCGTGCCCGTAGCGCGGGGCGTGACACGTCCACTCCTCCACGCCGCGGTCGCGTTCGTCGCCAGCCTCGCGACCATGCTGGTGCTCATGTACACGACGACGCTCGTCGCTGGCGGACCGCTCAGAGCGGTCGTCCTCGCACTTGCGGCCGGCCTCGGCACCTACCTCGCCGTCGGGTCGGGTGTTCTCGACCCGTGATCGAAGGTAAATTTATATTATATAATGAATAATATGGGATTATGTCGACGCGAACGCGGACGGCGGTTGCCCGCTCGACGCGCCACGGTGTCGTCTCACTCCTCGGCGGGTTCGTCGCCGGATACCTGCTGTTCGTCGCGGTCGGATCCCCGCCCGGCGACGCGCTGTTTTCGGCGCTCTCGCTCGCGGTGCTCGTGACGGCCTGGCGCACGCTCACGCGGTCGCCACTGTCCCCGCGCTGACAGTGCGACGGGGTGGCGAAGATGGCGCGCTCCGAAACCGTTTAGACCACGCGGGGTTCACCGTCGGTATGCCGACCGAACCCGAAACGGACTACGACCCTGAACTGGGTCGGAAGTTCATCTTCGTAACCGGCGGCGTGATGTCTGGCCTGGGGAAAGGCATCACCGCCGCCAGCACAGGTCGCTTGCTCAAGAACGCCGGGTTCGACGTGACAGCGGTCAAGATCGACCCGTATCTCAACGTCGACGCCGGCACGATGAACCCGTTCCAGCACGGCGAGGTGTACGTGCTGAAAGACGGCGGGGAGGTCGACCTCGACCTGGGGAACTACGAGCGCTTCCTCGACATCGACATGACGTTCGACCACAACGTCACGACGGGCAAGACCTACCAGCACGTCATCGAGAAGGAGCGCGCCGGCGACTACCTCGGCCGCACGGTCCAGATCATTCCGCACATCACCGACGACATCAAGCGGCGCATCCGCGAGGCCGCCGAGGGCAATGACGTCTGTATCATCGAGGTCGGCGGCACCGTCGGCGACATCGAGGGGATGCCCTATCTCGAGGCCCTGCGTCAGTTCGCCCACGAGGAAGACGAGGACGACATTCTCTTTACCCACGTCACGCTCGTGCCCTACTCGAAGAACGGCGAACAGAAGACCAAGCCGACCCAGCACTCCGTGAAGGAACTGCGCTCCATCGGCCTCCAGCCGGACATCCTCGTGGGTCGCTGCTCGGACAAACTCGATATCGACACCAAGGAGAAGATCGCGCTGTTCTGTGACGTCCCGACGGAGGCCGTCTTCTCGAACCCCGACGTCGACGACATCTACCACGTCCCGCTGATGGTCGAGGAGGAGGGTCTCGACGAGTACGTGATGGAACGGCTGGACATCGCCGACGAGGCGTTGCCCGAGGCCGAGCGCGAGAACCGCTGGCGCGACCTCGTCACCCAGCAGACCGAGGGCGAGGTCGACGTGGCCCTCGTGGGCAAGTACGACCTCGAAGACGCCTACATGTCCGTTCACGAGGCGCTGAAACACGCCGGCTTAGAGAAGAACGTCGACGTGAACGTCCAGTGGGTCAACTCCGAGAAGATGAGCGACCACCACGCCGACCGGATGCGCGAGGCCGACGCCGTCGTCGTCCCCGGCGGGTTCGGCGCGCGCGGGACCGAGGGGAAGATCGAGGCCATCCGCTACGCCCGCGAGAACGACGTGCCGTTCCTCGGCCTCTGTCTCGGCTTCCAGATGGCCGTCGTCGAGTACGCCCGAAACGTCCTCGACCTGACGGGCGCTCACTCTGCCGAACTCGACGAGGACACGCCCCATCCCGTCATCGACATCCTCCCCGAGCAGTACGAGATCGAGGACATGGGCGGGACGATGCGCCTGGGCGCACACGAGACCGATATCGACGCCGGCACGCTCGCCGCGGCGCTGTACGGCGGCGAGTCCTGCACCGAACGGCACCGTCACCGCTACGAGGTCAACCCCGAGTACATCGAGGACCTCGAAGCCGCCGGCATGGTGTTCTCCGGCCGCGCCGGAAACCGCATGGAGATCCTCGAACTCGGTCCCGAGGACCACCCCTACTTCATCGGGACGCAGTTCCACCCCGAGTTCCGCTCGCGACCGACCCGCGCCAGCCCGCCGTTCGTCGGCCTGCTCGAAGCCGTCATCGGCGAGGATCCCCACGCTGCGACGACCGAGGAGGTGAGCCACTGATGGTGAACGTCGACGAGTTCATCGAGGAGGCGAAAGCCGAGATCGCCGAGGAGATCGGCGACAAGCACGCCGTCATCGGGCTCTCCGGCGGCGTCGACTCCTCGACCGCCGCCGCACTGGCCTATGAGGCCATCGGCGACCAGCTCACCGCAGTCTACGTCGACACCGGACTGATGCGGAAGGGCGAGACCGACGAGATCCGCGAGACCTTCGACTACATGGACTCGCTGCGAATCGTCGAGGCGCAGGACCGCTTCCTCGACGAACTCGAAGGCGAGACCGACCCCGAGGAGAAGCGCCACATCATCGGCGAGCAGTTCATCCGGGAGTTCGAGACGGTCGCCCGCGAGGTCGACGCCGACTACCTCGTCCAGGGGACCATCTACCCCGACCGCATCGAGAGCGAGGGGACCATCAAGTCCCACCACAACGTCGGCGGTCTGCCCGAGCGCATCGACTTCGACGGCATCGTCGAGCCGATGCGGGACCTCTACAAGGACGAGGTGCGGGAAGTGGCCCGCGCGCTCGACTTAGAAGAGATCATCTCCGAGCGGATGCCGTTCCCCGGTCCCGGACTCGCCGTCCGAATCATCGGCGAGGTCACCGAGGAGAAACTGGCGGTGGCTCGCGAAGCCAACCACGTCGTCGAGGAGGAACTGGAGGAGTACGAGCCCTGGCAGGCGCTGGCCGCCGTCATCGGCAAGGCCACGGGCGTCAAGGGCGACAACCGCGTCCACGGCTGGGTCGTCGCCGTCCGCTCCGTCGAGAGCCGCGACGGCATGACTGCCCGGGCGCAGGAACTCGACTGGGACACGCTCCAGCGCATGCAGTCGCGCATCACCGGGGCCCACGAGAACGTCGCCCGCGTCGTCTACGACGTGACTCACAAACCGCCGGCGACCATCGAGTACGAATGAAGGTCGTCCTCGTCGGGACGGACCCCAACGGGCTGACCGACGCGCTCGACGCCGAGGGCCACGCGGTCACGGTCGCCGACATCGGCAACCGGCCCGGACTGGAGGAGGCCGGCATCCACGACGCCGACGTGTACCTGCTCACGGAGATGGAGCAGGCCACCTCTATCGCCGTCGCCAAGGACCTCAACCCCGACCTCCGGGTCGTCGTCTACGCCGAGGGCTCGCTCCCAGACTTCGCGAGCAGACAGGCCGACCTCGTCGTCGACCCGAACCTGCTCGACCCCGAGGCCGTCGCCGAGGAACTGGACTGATCACAGCGTCGCCGCCAGCCGGTCGAATCGGTCGGCCCCGTCGCGCTGGAAGGGGACGCCGTGACCCGGCACGGCCACCTCGAAGTCGGGCGCGCCCTCGTAGAACGTTTTGACGCTTCGCGCTGCCTCGTCGGTATCGTAGCTCAGCAGCCACGGCGACGGCTCGAATCGGCCGCTGTCCTCGCGAACGAGGTCACCCAGCAACGCCAGCGAGTAGCGCTCGCTGACGTACGAGACGTGACCCGGCGTGTGACCGGGCGTCTCGTAGACGGTGAAGCTCCCGACGGTGTCGCCGTCGGACAGCGTCACGACGGGACTGTCCGGCGCGTCGATGACCGATGTGGCGAGGCGCTGGAACGCCCCCTTGTGATTGTCGAGCGGCGGGTCGCGCTCGCCGGTGACCAGCGGCGCGTCCCGTTCGCCGACGTAGATCGTCACGTCGACGCCGTCGAAGGCGGGCAGGCCGCCGACGTGATCGACGTCGAAGTGCGTCAGCAGGATCCGGTCGAGGTCCCGGAGCTCGTAGCCGGCGTCGGCGAGGCCCGCGATGAGCGTGTTGCCGTGCCAGGGCATCCCCGCGTCCACGAGCGTCAGGTCGCCGTCGTCGTCGACGAGTGCGGCGTTGACTCCCCGGAGGTCGTACCACCAGACGGCGTCAGCGAGCGCCGTTACCATGCGACGGCGTAGGGACGCGGCCGACAAAACGGTTGGTCACTCGCCCCGCGGCCGTCTTCAATCCAGACGCGCTCTGTCGGCCCGGCGCACGTCCCGTTCGAGTCGGTCCGCGTATTCGAGACGGAGTTCCCGTGCGGTCTCCGGCGACACCGGCTCCCGGCCGTCGACCTCCTGCGAGATAGGGTCGTATGCGTCCACGTCGAACCCCATCCGGTCGAGGTAGGCGCACACTTCCGCGTCGGCCGTTCCCTCCCGAATCGCGTCGTCGACGTAGTCGAGCACGGCGTCGAACTCCGGGAGGACAACCTCGTCGTCGGTCACTCGACCGGTGTCGCCGTCGATGCGGACGTCGGTGTTGCGGAGTCCGCCGACGAAATCGGTCACGTCGTCGGTCAGCTGGACGACCTGGCTCGGGAGCGCGGTGTCGGGCGAGCGCCACTCGACGGTGCCGAACTCACCTCTGAGCTGTACCGGCGTCCAGACGGCGCTCTCGGGATCGAAGTTCGCCTCGACGGTGTGTCGGTCGATGCCCGCGTCGACGGCCGCGGTCACGAAGTCCTCGTAGCGGCGTTCGAGTCGCCGGTTCCACTCCGCCTCGTCGGATACGTAAGACCACAGCCACCCCTGGTGTGGGACGGAGTTGTACGCCATCCAGCGGTACAGCTTCGAGCGCGCCCCGTCGGCGATGCGCTGGCCCCGGAAGTACGGCGAGGACGAGACCAGCGCGAGCGCGGGGTCGATGGCGACGAGCGCGTTCAACTGATCGACGGCGCGACCGAGACGCTGCTCGACGTGGATGTGCGTCCCGGCACAGTGGCGTACGTACTCGAAATCCTCGCCCACGACGCAGTTCTGGACGCGTGTCCGGTCGCTCGGTAGTTCCTGAATCTCGTCGGCGTAGATCGGTGTCGCAAGCGGGACGAGTCCCTTTCCAAGCTCTGCAGCCAGTTCCAGGACGGTTCGGATCCGCCCGAGCAGTTCCTCGCGGAGGTCGGCGGTCGTCCCGCACGGGGTGGTCTTGATCTCCAGCACCGGCTCGACGAACTCTCGCTCGGCTCCCGGTGTCGCCTCGACGAGCGGTCCCGGGTCGACCAGCCGACCGTCCTCGTCTATCACCCAGTACTCGACCTCGACGCTCTGTCGTATCGGCTCGGAGTCGTGTACAGACACGGTATCCACGGTGCGGTTTCGTCGGTGTGTTATTTCCACCCGAGACTATTGATACCACACCACAACTGCAGTCGGGCGAGCGGACTCATGATAGTTTCGCGTGTCGCAATATTTGCTCCGGGCTGACGAGATCCGGCGTTCCGCCGAGCGGAATCTGCAATGCTGTTCGGACGACTCGGGACTCCACCGGCCTCCATTGCCACTCAGGGTATTTCGAGGTTACTCGACCGACGGTCGCGCTCGGCGCCAGCGGATCGAACCGCGCCACGCGCGTCCGTAATCGGTGACTTCTCCGGTGAACGGTTTCCCGGTATTATGGCCGCTAGCGAGCCATACACACCGTCTCTCGCGAGACAGGAGCACAACGCATGCGATACACCACTCGGCGGCGCGGACGGATCAGTGAGCGACTGCCCAGGCCAAGGGAGCCAGGCGAATGAGCGACGTTTCGGGGGTCTTCGTCTCGCTAACGACTGGGTCCGGTCGCTACGAAGGGACCGACGACCACGTGTACCTCGGCGTCTGTGGGACTGTCGGCGGCCGGGAGTTCGCTCTCGACGTGGCCGATTTCGACGACTGGGAGGAGGGGACCGTCGTCACCTACTCCTTCGGGCAGTACGCGGACTTCTACGGTGGGAAGGAACCGGCGACGGCGGCCGAGCAACTGGACCGGATGACCATCTGCATGCCGAACGTCACGCACGTCTACCTGCGTAAGCAGGGCGACCGGACCTCGCGGGGCGACGACTTCTGGGAACTGTCGTCGTGTCGGGTCCACCTCCACACCAGTTCGAGCACGCGGATATTCGAATCGACCGGTTCGGCCCGCCTCGGCAACGAGTACGGGCACAAGGTCTGGCTGGCCGAGAGCGGCGACGAGTACGTCGACATGCGGATGGTCGACGAGGGCAACACGGACTGCGGCCCGGAGTAGGGACTCCCGGCGGTCGGACGACGCCTGACTCAGCGGTCCGCAGAGCGCCGACGCAGTCGCCGATCCGGTGACCAGACGAGGGCGCCGTCGCTACGCTTCGAGAATCGTACCGCCCGCGCCGACCGCGATGGCGGGGTCCCCCCGGACCACCGCCGTCAGGTTCTGCCCGGTCGGCGTCTGTGCCTGTGTCCAGTCGCCGTCGTCGAGCGCGTACAGCTTGCCGCCGCCACCGACCGTGTAGCCGCTGTCGTCGTCGTCGGTGACCTCCACGTCACGCAGTCCGGCGTCGCCGGTGTCGGCCGATGTCCACGCCGACCCGTTCCAGTGGAACACCATGCCGCCACCGCCCGACACCCACACGTCGGCCGGCCCGTCGGAGTCGACGCCGTAGAAGTTGACGTTCGCGTCTGCCAGTCCGATCTTGTCCCAGGTCGCCCCGTCGTCGGTGGCGAACACCGACTTGTTGCCGTCGACGATGTGACCCGACCGCGGCCCGTGGAAGTCGACGGCGTTGATGGCCGACCCGGACCCCGGGGTGGTGTACTCCCACGTGCCGCTCGCGCCGTTCTCGAAGGAGTAGTACAGCTTCCCGGAGTCGCCGGCGACGTAGACGTTGGCTTCACCGGCCGCGCCGGTGACGGCCACGTCGTTGAAGTTGTTCGTCACGTCCATCGGGGCGCTGTGGTCGGTCAACACGCCCGCCTCCACGTCGTACTCGCCGATGGCCCCGGACGAGCCGACGAACCAGAGCCGCTTCCCGTCGTCGGTCACGTCCGCGCCGTAGAGGCTGTTGCCGTTACCGGTCGGCCCGCCGCCGATGACCTTCTTCCACCCGGCGTCGGTCCGTTCGAGGACGATGCCGCCGCCGGCCACCGCGTACGCGCCGGCCGTCGTGGCCTCGACGTCGTGGAGCGTGTTGCCGGTCGGAGACTCGACGGCCGTCCACGTCCCGGTCGCCGTGGCGGCCCCGGAGAGGGCCGCGCCGCCGACCACCGTCGCAACTGTCGCGCCGATCCCTTCGAGCACGCCGCGTCGAGTCGCCTTGCGTTCGGACATGGCATCCGGCGCTGGGGACCGATTGCACTTCAATGGGGGCCGCAGTTAACGTCCATTTGCACCGTTTCATTCGTTTATCCCGGCGATTTGCCGGCGGAGCGACGCTGAATCTCGGAGACCGCGAAGCGGCCCCGATAGCGGTTAAATCAGGTGTTAAATCCGGTCAAACGACACAAGACTGATAAGGTGGTCTCCGTCCGGCGATTTCACTGCAGTTCCGCGACGATGTCACCGGCCTCCGGCGCGATGATCTCGTCGACGGCGAGGCCGGCCGCGTCGGGGTCCTCCGGGAGACAGAACACCGGCGTGCCGTCGGCGATGCCGGCAGTCGCCCGGACGGTGATGACGCTCGTTCCCATCGGTTCGAACAGGAGGCTCCGATACACCTCCTCGAAGCCGGGCAGCGCCTTCTCGAACAGCGGGTGGACCGCTTCGAGGGTGGCCTCGGACGGCCCGACGCCGATGCCGCCGGCGGTGACGACGACGTCCACGTCCGCGCGTCCGACGAGGGTGTCGACCGCCTGCTGGATCCCGTCGTAGTCGCCCCGCAGGCGCTCGCGAGCCGTGACCGTGTGCCCGTCGGCTTCGAGCGTCGTTTCCAGGTGTTCAGAAGTCGGATCGCCGCCCTCCTCGGTCGCCGTCCCGACGGTGACCACGGCGACGGCGACCGACTGACCGCTGTCGCTCCCCTGCGCCGTGGCGGGGCCAGTCGCTCCCTTGCTCGTCGCCGGCCCGGGACCGGTCGCGGTCCGGTCCGTCGACGCTTCAGTGTTGGTTGCCGGCTCCCCGTCCCCCGCATCTACCGAGTCCTCGCGAGCGGCGTCGTCGGCGAGCGGGTCCTGGTCCGTTCCGGCGTCGTCGGCTTGGGCGGCATCGTCCACCGTGCCCGTGGCGGCGTGTTCGCCGTCCGCTCCGTCTGTGGACGTCTCGGACTCGGTGGGCTGGTCGGGGGACGCAGCCGCCTCGGCGTCGGCGTCTGTCTCCGAGGGGCCGTCACCGTCGTCGCGCTCGTCCTCGTCGTCAGTCGGGCCCCGGCGCGTGTCCCGTGACTGAAAGTCAACCATACCGACAGATGTGTCGCCGTGGGTAAATAGTCCTAGAGCCGGGGAACGAAGTCCGGTAGGTACGGAACTCACATCGATAGATTTATCCAAACTAGGGGATGAATAAATATCATGGTGGGGGCATATCATCTCGTCTGTCACGAGTGTCCGTTCGAGGGGCTCTACGACGAACGCGCGACCGCCGAACGAGAGCGAACCGCACACGAGTCGACGACCGATCACCGGACGACCCTGCTCGACATCTCCGAGCCGGAACCCGCCGGTGTGCCGGGCCCGTCCTGACGGCGAGACCGCCAGCGTTTTGCGCGTGCTTCCCTCACGGCGAGCCATGACGACTCGCTCGCATACCGGTCCATCCGCCCCGTCGGCGCGGCGGGGTGCCGCTCGATGACGCCAGACGACTCCGCGTCGGCCGACGCCGACGGCGGCTACGTCCACCGGCCGGAGGGGGATGCTGACGCGTCGGCCGACGCCGAGTTCGGGACGAGCGGGTGGGCCCTCGTCGGGATGCTCGTGGTCGCATTCCTGGTCGTTCCGGGCGCGATATTGCTGTTACCGGCCGCTCAGGGTGTCATCCGCGCTCTCGGACTGACTCTTCGTGACGCGTACCTCACGCTCCCGCTGATTCCCGCGTTCGCGCTCGGCGCGTTCGCGGTCTGGTCGGCGCTTCGGTCCCACGCCGAGTGAGCGAGAACAGTTATATCTGGGACTGCATTACTACGGAAACGAATGGTTACGACGCCGCTCGCAGTCGTCTTATTGGCCGGCGTCGTCGGCATGGCTGTCGCCTTTCTCGTGTGGCTCCACCGCGATCGGCCGGGAGCCGGCCCGCTGGCGACGTTCGTCGTCGCGGCGAGCCTGTGGGCGGTCGCGTACGGGATCGAACTCGCGATGCCGGGCCTGGAGGGCATGATCCGGCTCCTCCAGGTGCAACTGACGCTCTCGGTCGTCATCCCGGTCGCGTGGCTCGTCACCGTCCTCGAGTACACCGGCCACCCGGGCTGGCTCACGCGGCGGCGGGTGGCCCTCCTGCTCGTCGAGCCGGCCCTGTTCGTGACGCTCGTCTGGTCGAACGACGCCCACGACCTCGTCTGGACGGCGACCGAGACGCGGTACCTCTCGTCGGCGGCGGTGGCGCTCGATCCCGCGTTCGGGATCGCCTACTGGGGGCACCTGTCGTACATGCTGGCGCTGGTGCTGGCCGGCGGCCTGTTGCTCCTGCGCGTGATGGTGGGATCGAATCAGCTGTTTCGCGGACAGGTGCTCGCGCTGCTGGTCGCCATCGGTGTCCCGACGGTCGTCCAGTCGCTGTTCGTCCTCGGTGTGTTGCCCGTCGACTTCGACCCGACGAGTCTCAGTTACGTCGCCTCCGGCGTCGTCCTCTCCGTCGCGATCTTGCGGACCAAGCTGCTGGACGTCGCGCCGGTGACGCGGGAACTCGGCCGCGAGGCCATCTTCACGGAACTCGACGACCAGGTGGTGATCGTCGACGAACAACTCCGTGTCGTCGACGTAAACGGTGCCGCGATGGCCCTGTTCGAGCGGGACCAGGACGCCCTGCTGGGACGGCCGCTGACTGAGGAACTCCCCCGACTCGCCGAGACCGTCCCGGACCCCGGCCAGCGCGCGCAGACCGAGATGTCCCTCGAACGTGACGGCGCGCTCCGGTACTACGACGTCCGCGCGACGCCGCTGTACCGGGCCTACGGAGTCGTCTCCGGCCACCTCATCAGTCTGCGGGACATCACGGACCGTCGCCAGCGCGAACAGCGCCTCGACGTGCTGAACCGATTGCTGCGCCACGACATTCGCAACGAGATGAACGTCGTCCAGGGGAACGCCGACATGCTCAGGGACACCGCCGGCCCCGAGGAACGCGAGCGGATCCAGCGCATCATCCGCACCGTCGACGGTATCGTCGACCGGAGCAACAAGATCGGGCGCGTCACGGAAGCCCTAGAGAGCGAGCGACACCGCCCGATGCGACTCCGGTCGCTGCTGGAACCGGTCGTCGCGGAGGCGCGCGAGCGCTACCCGGATGCGACGATTTCCCTCTCGTGTGACCGCGACGTCTGGATCGAGGGCGGCCCGTCGGTCATCATCGCCTTCGAGGAACTGATCGAGAACGCGGCGGACCACGGCGCGGCCGACGACGGGTCGGTCGCGGTCGAGATAACTGTCGAGCGGACCACTGGCACGCCGGGGGTCGTCGTCCGCGTCAGCGACGACGGCCCTGGAATCGCCGCCCACGAGCGGGAGGTCATCCGTTCGGGGACCGAGACGCCGCTGAAACACGGTTCCGGTGTCGGGCTCTGGCTCGTCAACTGGATCGTCCGAAACCTGGGCGGTCGGATGGCCTTCACCGAGGACGAGCAGTCGGGCACGTCGGTCGAACTGCAGGTGCCGGCGGCCGATCCCGAGACGGCCGAAGTCGAATCGCCGCGTCCCGGCGAGGACTGACGCCGCTATCGCTCTTCGTCGCGGCGCATCGCGATCTCGAACCACGGACAGAGGCGGAGCTGGCGGTAGTACTCCGGGTGCTCGCGGAGCCGGTCGTAGGGCACCCACATGAGGCCGTCGACCTCCTCGGGGTTCGGGTCGAGCGCGGTGTCGGTCAGCGTCGCTTGCAGGACCGCACACACTTCCCACTCCAGGCCGGCGTTCTCGTAGTAGCGCTTGTACTCGAACCGGTCGGTCACGCGGAGGTCGCGGTACTGGGCGGGCGTGATGCCGAGTTCTTCTTCGAGTCGCTCCTCGGTGGCCTCGACCTGCGTCTGGCCCTGGACGGGGTGGGAGGCGACGGTGCCGTCCCAGTGGGTGTCCCAGAGGCGCTTGTTCGCGGCGCGCTGGGCCAGCAGGATTCGATCGTTCTCGTCGAACAGCAGTGCCGTAAACGCGCGGTGGCGGACGCCGTCGCCAGTGTGGGCCTCAAGTCGATTGACGAGCCCCTCCTCGTTGTCGTCGGCGTCGACGGCGATGACCTCCTGCCGGGCGTTTTTGTGCGTCTCGTCGACCGCGTCGTTGCTCATATGTCCACCATCTCACGGAGGTGAGTATTACGCCCTTCGACTTCTCGTCAACGCGTCCGGTGGTCGGCGACGAACTCTTTCAGGATCTTCTCCTCGGCGCGGTGCAGCGTCTCGCTGCAGGTCGACTTCGCGATACCGACGCGCTCGGCCAGTTCGGTCAGCGAGCAGTCCCGCGGCGTGTCGTAGTACCCGGCGTCGATAGCCGCCTCGACGAGCTCCAGCTGGCTCTCGGTCAGCAGCTGCTCGGATTCGAGGTGCTGCTGGATGCGGTCCACGTCGAAGGGGATGCCGAACTCCTCCAGTTGCTCGCCGAGCTCCGAGAGCCGCTCCTGGGGCGCGGAGATCTCCCAGACGGCCTGCCCGTCCGAGAGGGTAAACGGCATCTCCAGCGGGATGCCCGACCCCTGCACCGGAAACAGCAACAGCGGCATCGAGGTCTCGAACTGTATCAGCGCACGGTCGTCGCGGTGGGAGAGAATCTCCATCGACGTGACCGAGTTCCGCCCCTCGATGTCCCGCAGGACCGCCGGGAGGTCCGCCGAAGTGACCTCTGCGAGTCCGACCCCGGAGTCCTCGCCCGGGAGCGCGGCCAGGATTCGAAAGGTCGCCTCGTCGTACGTCCGCGACACGTCGCCGATCCAGATCTCCTCCGGTATCGTGAGGGTGAGTTCAGCGTGTGGCATCTCTCTATCCGAATATATTCGCCCCGGTCCCGCGGCCGTGTTGCCGAACATGTTCGGTTTCGTCGGCGCGGCCAATGAATCTTGTGCATGGGTGACAATGGCGCGGGCCGGCGACCGCGGACGAGGTGGGCGCGACTGACTGGACGCAGGCCGACCGCGAACAAGAACGCCGGTCCGAACACGTGCGGGTGTGGCGAACGCTTATTCCGTCGGGCGAACGCCATCCGGTATGGAGCGCGTCTCGCTGACCCGGACGGTCGACGCCGACCCGGAGACGGTCACCGACCTCGTCACCGACGTGGAGCCGTTCATGCGGGCCGCGGGCTTCGACGACGTGACGGTCGAGGGCGACACCGTCGTCATCAAGAATCACGTCGGCCTGTTCCAGATCGAACTGGTGGTCGAACTGATAGAGACCGAGGCCGTGCTGACCTACGAGCAACGGGAGGGCATCTTCGAGTCGATGACCACCGACTACACCGTCGAGGCCGTCGACGGGGGGACCGAGGTGACGGCGACGACGGAGTACACGGCGCTCGATCTCCCGGTCCTCGGGACGATGATCGACTCGACCATCGTCTCGCGCCAGCGCAGCAAGGAACTGAATCGCCAGTTCGACTGGCTCGACGAGCAGGTGCAGGGATAAACCCCCGAACATCTGCGGGAGCAGACCGAGGGGGCCGGGCCGACTACGGTCGCCCATGAGCCGCGTCCACGAGAACGTCCCACCGGTCACCGACGCCGTCCACGACAACTCCTGGTCGGCGAATCTGGAGACGCCCGAGCACGCCGAGGACCGGGCGCTGGTCGTCGCACAGGCGGTCGACGCCGTCGAGAAGACGACGGCGGGAAACCACGTCAACCTGGTGAGCCACGCCGCCCACGGCCACCCCGAGACGTACCTGTTCGACGCGCTCGACGACCGCTTCGGCGAGGCCGTCTCCGCGGACTACGTCGACCAGTGCGGCTGTGGCGGCCACGTCACCCGCGTCCACGTCCACGAGGAGGCGTAGATGCGCGGGAACCTCGACCTGGACCGGCGGCCGCTGGTCCTCATCTGGGAACTCACGCAGGCCTGCGAACTGGCGTGCAAGCACTGCCGGGCCGACGCCCAGCCCCGGCGACACCCCGACGAGCTCTCGACCGCAGAGGGGAAGACCCTCCTCGACCAGGCCCGCGAGTTCGGCGAGGGGCAACTGGTCGTGCTCTCGGGCGGGGACCCGCTCGCCCGCGAGGACGTCTCGGAGTTGATCGAGTACGGGACCGAGCGAGGGCTTCGGATGACGCTGACGCCCAGCGGCACGGCCTCGCTCACGCGGGAGCGGCTGGCCGAACTCGACGACGCCGGCCTCCGGCGACTGGCCCTGTCCGTCGACGGCGGCGACCGGGCGGCCCACGACGCCTTCCGCGGTGAGGACGGGAGCTTCGAGGCGACGATGGCGGCCGCCGAGGCGGCCCGCGACCTCGACGTGCCGCTCCAGATCAACACCACCGTCTGCGCCGAGACGGTGGGGCAACTCCCGGCGATCCGTGACCTCGTCGACGACCTCGATGCCGTGCTGTGGTCAGTCTTCTTCCTCGTTCCTATCGGCCGCGGCCGGGTGCTGACCCCCATCGACCCCGACCGGGCCGAGCGGGTCATGTCGTGGCTCCACGAGGTCAGCGAGGACGCCGGATTCGGCGTCAAGACGACCGAAGCGCCCCACTACCGGCGGGTGGCGCTGGAGGAGCGAGACGACGACGGCGACTTCCGCCGCCGCCTCGGCATCCGCGCCGGCAAGGGGTTCGCCTTCGTCAGCCACACCGGCGAGGTGTTCCCCTCCGGGTTCCTCCCGAAGTCGGCAGGGAGCGTCCCCGACGAGAGCGTCGTCGACATCTACCGCGACTCGGACCTGTTCCAGCGACTCAGGGACGACGACGCGCTGACGGGCAAGTGCGGGGCCTGCGAGTACCGCGCCGTCTGTGGCGGCAGTCGGTCGCGCGCCTACGCGACGACCGGAGATCCGCTGGATGCCGACCCCCTGTGTGGCTACGAGCCGACGGGCTACGACGGGCCGATTCCCGACCAGCACCCGGCGGATTGAGGGCCTTTTTCACTCCGTGGGAATGCGCCTCGTGCGTTTTGTAGGCATAGGAGGAACTGTTGGATATGAGTGACTCGGGCATCAGAGTGGAACTATCGGTCGATTCCCCCGGCGCGTGCCCGGTGGCGAGCGTCTCCGAGGAGGCCGGGACGGCGGTGACAGACGTGGCACGGAGCAGTCCAGACGCCGACGGGCGGGTCATCGAGGAGTTCACCGCGGCGGACGACGACGGTGAGACACCTCTCGACGAACGGGCAGACCTCGACGAGGTGTTCGTCACCGGCAACGGGACGCGCTATCAGTTCACTCGGACGCGGACCGACTGCGTCTGCGAGGCGGTCGAGCGCTTCGAGTGTCCGGTCGCCGACATCCGTGCTGAGGACGGACAGCTCCAGATGACGTTTCACGCGCCGGACATCGACCGCGTCCGCGCCATCGTCACGCGGCTGAAGGAGCTGTACGACGGCGTCTCGCTCCGGTCGATGCGCCAGAACGGCTCGGTCGACCCCGTGGATTCGATCCTGGTCGACCGGAGCACGCTCACCGACCGCCAGCGCGAGGTGCTGGAGACGGCCGTCGAGATGGGCTACTTCGAGTACCCGAAGGGGGCGAACGCCGGTGACGTGGCCACCGAACTCGACATTTCGGTGTCGACGTTCGCCGAACACCTCGCGGCGGCCCAGACGAAACTGCTCGATAGCATCGTCGAGGCGTAGCGCGGGATCAGCGGCCGCGGCGACGGTCGAACGCCGCGAACAGCAGGTAGACGAACAGCGCCGCACCGGTGACCCCGAGCATCGCGCCGGCGGTCGACGCGATTCCGAGGCCGAGTAGCGCCCCGAGCACCTGGAGCCCGAGTCCGCCCCCGAGCAGTGCAATGGAGGCCACCGCCGTCCGGTCGGACGCGAACGGCCACGTCCCGACCGCCGGCGGATAGAACTGATACGCCGCGCCGACGACGGTCAGGCCGAGGAACCCCACGAGCATGAGGCGGTAGTGCGCCCGAACCAGCGCCGGGTCGCGGGCGGTCACCGCCATCGCTAGTCCGAGTCCGACGCCACAGACGCCGGCGACGGCCGCCAGCGCCACCGCGTAGAAGCCGACGCGGCGGCGGTCCGAACGGACGAACAGGACGAGATAGGACACGGCGAACCCGACGACTGCGACGGCCTCGACGACGCCGCCGACGAGCAGGACGGCCGGCGCGAACAGGCCGAAGCCCAGCAGCGCCGGCCCGACGGCCCCGGTCAGTAACACGACGCCGACGAGTCGGCGGGGCGGCTCGGCGACGAGAAACCGTGGAAACAGGCGGAAGCCGACGCCGAAGACGAGCAGGGCGGCCGTCCCCGCCGCCAGCAGGTGCGAGCGCTGCTGGACGGCGAGCGGGCCCGCGCCGAGCGGTTGGACCTCGAACGCGCCGGCCAGCGCCGCGACGGTGCCCAGCGCCAGGTAGCCGAGCGCTAGCGGCACGACCGCGTTCGCGCGCCTGTCGACCGGCCGCCGGTGAGCGTTCGCGTCGCCGGTCCCCGTCGCCGCCCCGGTCGGGTTGTATCGAATCGTCCAGCCGAGCGTTCCGAGAAAGACCGCGACGCCGCCGGCCCACAGCGCCGTCCCCGCCGGATCGAGCCACGCCGGTCCCACCGGAGCTAGCGCCAGCGCAGCGGTCCCGGCGACCGACAGCGGCCACTGGACGGCGGGCGCGGACGGCCACGCCAGCGACCGCTCGAAGTACGACGGCACGAGCGCGTAGGCCTTCCCGAAGACGACGTGCAGGACGAAGCCGTACAGTCCGAGGGTCACGACGGTCCGACGCGACGCGCCCGCGGCCATCGCGAGCTGAAGGGCGAGGAAGAACAGCGCGCCCGCCGCGACGAACCACCGCGAGGCGCGCGCGGTCGACATCTCACTCCGGCCGGACCGTGACGTGCCACTCCTCGTCTGCGACCTGTTCCGCGTCGTAGCTGAAGCCGCGGTCTTCGAGGACGCCGTACAGCGGAACCGGTTCGAAGCTGTTCACCAGTCTGAGTCGTTCGTCGTCGCCGATGTCGTCCAGCGCCGCCATGATGTCCGAGAACGGTTCGCCCTCGACGCGCCGCACGTCCAGTTCGCGAACGCCGCCCTGCGAATCGGTGCTCATACCCATCTCAACGGCGGGAGTTCGTCAGGGGTTTGTCCCGAACGTGTTCGCTGCGGTGTCCGTCGCCCGTCAGTATCGGTCGTCGCCGGCATCGTCCCAGGTATCCGTCGAGTCGTCGTCCCACGCGCTCGTGGACTCGTCGTCCCACGTACTCGTGGACTCGTCGTCCCACGCGCTGGCGGTGTCGTCCGTCTCGTCACCGGTGCCCCGGTCGTCGGACTCCCCGGCCACGTCGGCCGTCGTCCCGACGCCGGTGCCCGGACCGCCGGCCGCGGGCGAAAGCGGCGGTTCGCCGAACTCCTCCTCGTAGGCGTCGGCGAAGCCGTCAGCCCAGATGTACATGATCCCCGACTGCCCGACGAACGCGACGAAGGGTACGAGCAGGTAGCCGACGATTGTGAACCCGAGGACGCTGCTGACCGCCGAGACGATGATGTTGACCGCGAACGCCATGAGGACGGCCATCAGCATCGTCCGGTTCGTGACCACGGCCCGGAGCACGTCGAGGTCGAAGCCCGCTCCGATACTGTCCTCCTTGACGAAGTTCCCCGTCGCGACCGGGAGGACAGCCGCCATCGCGAGGACGCCCGCGAGGTAGACGAGTCCACCGACGAGCACGCCCAGCACCGCCAGCGCGCCGGATTCGCCCACGATGCCCGTGAAAATCACGACGCCCGGAATAGCGAGCACGACCAGCAGCGCCAGCGCGTAGCCCACCATGACGACGGTGTGTCGGACGCCGTCGACGGTTATCTCCACGAGGTCGAGGTCCCCCCACGCGGGCGGCGTCTCCGTCTCGCCGCGCATCACCCGGCGCATCACTTCGAGCATGTAGCCCTGAAAGGTAAACAGCGGGAGGATGAAGATCCCAAGAAAGAGCACGCCGCCGCCGATCGCCACTCGTTTCAGCCAGTCGTCGCCCTGCGTCTGATAGCGGAGCGCGTCTTCAATCATATCAGTATCAGTCTCCGGACTATTTTATATAGGTTTTGCCCGGCTTGAAAAATCAGCCACTCGGCCGTCGCGTCTCGTCCCGCGACGGAACGGCCGCCCCGGTGACACAATCTCGAATGAACTGCCCAACGCGCTCACTGCTACTGGCCCGGCGACGTCTCGTCGACGAACGCTGCGCCTCCGACCGGTCGTCCGCAGACCGGGCAGCCGACCGCCAACAGCCGCTCTCGAACCCCGGCGTCGACAACCGCGTTCGCCCCGCAGTCTGGGCAGGTAAAGCGAAAGTCCGCCATGTACCGTCCCCCGTTCGGGCGGACAAAGGACCGCTACCCCCGATTTGACGGCCCTATAGGTTCCCGTACCATCGAGTGGATGGTGGCCGACCCCAGGGGGTGTTGGACAGGTTCCCGCCGCTCGCCGTGGCTACGTCGAATCGCAGACGGCAGCGGGGGCCGCGAGAGTTGCGAGTGCACTCATCAGAGACATCCCTCTGGGCGTTTGACAACTGCCGAAATGAATTGGCTGGGGAGTGCTGCCCCCAGATCCCGGATGGCTGAAGACCACCCGGAGTGGGAGTGGGCCAACTCGGTCTTAGCAATCGGTACTTGCTGTCGGGTACGGTATTCGGCAATCATCGTTAGATTTCCTCCGGCAGTTGGTCGCGGCGTCGACGCATTCGCTGGCGCTTCGACGCTTTGTCGTAGTGCTTTTCGAGGATCTTCTCGGACACGTCGCCGCGGTCGCTGACGACCTCGCGTGGCGTGCCTGCGTCGCGGTGGGCCGTGATCGAGCCGGTGCGCACAGCGTGGGGTGACACCGAGGATGGACACCCGCTCGCGCGGTCGTGTGTGTTGAACTCGCAGGTTTCTGGGTCGTAATCGTGCGGGCAGGCCTCACCGATGACGCAGGGGCGAGTCAGTCGATACACCCAGTTCTGGAACGTCGTCACAGAGGGTCGTCCGTAGGAGGTAGTCACCAACGGGGTTCGGTCATGATCATCGGTCACGTCGTGGCGGTTCGGACTGTTGATGTAGTCCTCGACGACCGTCGCGACGTGGGGCGACAGTGACACGTCTCGCTCGCCACGTTCACCGTTCTTCAGCGGTGTTCCCGTCTCCGGTCGGTGACGGAAACAGAGCGCCCTGTCGTCTGCGTCGAAATCGTCGAGATCGAGCGCACGGACGCCACCGCGTCGAGCGGAGGTCCGCCACATCAGCAGTAGCGTGACGTGTTCAGATGAGGCATACCGATACTCGAGCAGGTAGTCGAGGATCGCATTCGCTCGCCCGGAATCGAGCTGCGTGTCGTTCGAGCCGTCACCTTCGACGTTCGGGAGCCGAATCCGCTCCGGCAGGGCTTCAGGTACGGCGTCGATGTCCGTCAGGTGGTCGAGGAACCGGCGGACGGTCGACACCTGCCCCTGCATCGTCACGGAGTTGCAGGTGTCATCGTCGCCGTTGTCCTCGCGCTTGTAGACGCGGTACGTGTGGACCGCGCGGAGGTCCACCTCGTTCATGTTCTGGATGCCCTGGTCTTGGAGCCAGTCGACGAACGACCGGAGACGCGATTCGTGCGTTCGCATCGTCGTCTCGCGGAGGTCGTAGCGCCGCGAATCGAGGTAGTACGTCAGCGCCGCCTCGGGCGTGATCGGGTCGAGGTCGTCGTCGCTCATTGCTCACCTCGCTCGAAGGTGAACGCGAGCGACAGCGGCTCACCGTGGTTTCCACACGCGGGGCAGACTCGAACCGGCTCGAACGTCACGTTCGAGCAGGCTTCGCAGACGTACAGGCGGTCGTCGCTCATCGTTCTCCGTCGAACACCAGTCGGTTGCACCCAGTGCAGTAGAACGACGGTCGACCGGCCTGACCACCCGAATCGTGGTCTTTTCGCGCCGCTTCAGGGTGGTCACAGTCCTCGGAGAACGGTGAGAACGCGCTGTCGACAGCGCGGTTCTCCGAAGTCATCGCCGCGAACCGGCTCATCGTTCACCTCCGACATGAACGCAGTGTGCCGGACGCTGCTGATCCGCGGTCTTTTCACATTGTACGCCGTTGCCTCTCGTGCGGGATCTCAGTCCCGCGCAGGTTTCGGTTTCCATCGTTTCACCGGAGCCACCTCGGGGCCGTGTTCCAGCACGGCCCTTCCGTTTACTTCCCGGCTAGTGTCGTCAACGACCAACTTGGCGGCTCCATCTTAGCCAATTACTGGTAGGAAGTTAAATCTTGTTACTAATCCGTATCCAACGTTTGGTATCCAATAGTACCAACCTTCAATATGGCGGGAACTATTTAGTAGCAAACAATGGGTGACTCAGATCAGGGACCAGATTGGCTCACAGACACGGACAAGGACATTCTAAAAGTTCTCTGGACCAAGCTCATTCTATCTCCGTCGATTATCGCCGAGAACACCGACCGCTCACGGGTTAGCGTTTCTCGGCGGCTGGATACACTTCAGGCGGGTGGACTGGTTGACAAGGTCGACAGAGGAAAATACAAGATTTCTGAGAAGGGAATTGAGGCGATTGAAGTGTATGGTCATCCCGAGAATTTCCGGGAAGATACGCTAAGTAGTGAATAGTGAACGCTTTCTCACCGATGATTCGGTCGCCGCCAGCACTCGGGGACTTGTTCGGTGGTCGCTTAGTATAATCTCCGTTCAGATCGATTTGATTGGTAAATACTTGCCCGTAGAATTACTACAATTGCACTATTAAATGGTAATGTGACTGAACCGAACTCTTTAGAACCACGAGAGAATAGTGAGCCAGCCAGTTTGTTTGAAATGGCAGAGGCGATTGAAGAGAGTAATGAACAAGATCTGAGTTTCTGGAAAACCCAAAACAAACGATCTGTAGAGGCGTTTCAATCGAGTGTTTCAATGATTGACGAGAAGAAAAATACGGTACTTGGACTGATCAAAATCAATCTGTTAATATCTACATTCGTCTTAGCAGTGTTCCAATATGTAACTAATAGCGGAATGACAATGCCACGGTATTCTATAATATCATCATTCACATTTCTACTTCTTTCTATGACTATATTTGTTATTATATATTTTATCCTGGATAACCGATTCATTGGAGCAACCAGTAACGAGTTTCTAGAGGTGATTTCGAGCGGATATAATGAAAAACAGTATTATAAAGTAATAACGCCAATTTACCTCAAACGAGTTGACAAAAACATCCAGATCAGTAAAAAAGCCTCATATGGAATTACAATTGGTATTTCATTCATTTTCGCTTCGCTTGGATCTGTTGCCTCTTTATATTTATTTGTGTGATTACGACCACACATCAAGGATCGGCGGCCCCTTCTCCCGGTCTATTACCGGTATGTCGACACCGTCGTCGGCACAGTCCTCAATAACTTCGAGGTTCTGATGACCGTCGGCCAGTTCGTCGCTGGGGAGGTCCCAATACGCATACGCACCGATATAGTCGACTAGACAGCGAAACGTGGCTTCCTTTGGCAGTGTCGAACGCACCAGCGGCTGTTCCACATCGGAAATCGCCCGTTCTACGGCGGCGTCGAGATCGTCGAGGTCGTCCCACTGCCGACGGGCGAGGTCGTCGCGTATCTCGCTCTCGCTCGCGGCCTGTACGGAGTCGAGCGAACACCAGCGCACGGCTTCGCGCACGTCCGGGTCTTGCAGGTGGTCGTTCGGGTCGATTCCTTCCGTAATCGGTTTCGAGCAAGACCAGAACCGACGGTTCGTCGCCCAGTACAGCGCGAGTTTCCACGTCGCCGCTTTGTCCGCGTACGTCTCTCGTTCGTCGTCGGCCTGCTCGAAGGACTCCGTCGCGTCGAGCAGCGAGCCGAACGTCGCGCTCAGGTACTTCCCGAGATACGCGCCGGCCGTCGACTCCTTCTCATAGCCGTCGTCGCCGAACTCGATCAACTCGTGCGAGCGGGTCCGTTCCCGGACCCACTGCTCGCCGTGATCGTGGTCACCGAAGCGGTACCAGTCGACGAAGCCCTCGTCGCTCTGGAACTCTGGTTCCAGGTCGTCGAGGTCGTCGCGGTACGTCAGCGGGTACACGTCGACGATCTCTCCCTGTCCGTAGTCGGTCCACTTCTTTGCCAGCTCCGGCTTGTCGCACAGCCACGGCATTCCATCGTCGTCGCGGGTCGGAACATCGAAGAACAGCACGTGCAGGTGCGGATAGCCCTTTTCGGTGAACTCCAGCGCCTTGATGTAGTCCGGTCGCTCTCTCGGCCGGCCGGTCACGTCGTCGTCGAGATCGGGACGCCAGCCGAGTACGTCCGGGTCTCGCGTGTCGGCTTTCGTCGACGGGTCCGAATCGAAGTACGACAACAGCCGGTTGAAGTTCTCGTTTATCGAGTCAATTCCGTCGAGCAAGGAATCTTGGCGCTTCGGGTCGGTTGTCAGCGTCACCAGCACGGCGTTCTCGGCGTTCTGGTATCCGTATTCCAACGCGTCGTTGAATCGCGCGAACTGTTTCGAGACGCGCCCGGAGTCGTTGAATCGGGTCTTGTAGTCCTTCGTCATCCGCTGGGTAGACTCGCCGCCGCGGCGGTCGACGAAGTGAACGTCGAACAGCAGTTGGTAGTCTTTGATGCGATTCAGGTAGGATGTAAAACCGTCCTTCAGTAGCTCCCGAAGATCATCGTCCACAGAATCGACGCGAGAGAGGTAATTCCGTAGGAACTCGCGGTCGTACTTGACGCCCTCATTTTGGCGTGTTTGAGTAATGCCTTCTGTAATCAAGTCAAGAAGGCGCAGTGTCGGGGTCACGAAAAGGACGCCTGACGAGCGTGATTTCCGCACGTACGGGTCGTCAGGCGCTACGAGGTCGTCCACGAAACGGTAAGCGAACTGGTAGTCGGCGTCTGAACCTTCGACGCGCTCGCACGTCTCAGGTGAGACGCCTTTGACGGCGTATGAAACGACGTGTGACAGCGGTGTACCCTCTGGATGGGCTGCTATGAACTTCGCAATGCGCACGCGGTCCTCGTCGCGCTGAGTGAGTGTTCCGTCTATCAGCTGACCGTGACCGAGGAGGTCGCGATCTTCGAGGAGGTCTGCTAAAACGGGAGTGTTACATCTATCCGCGAGGTCGAGCCCGCCCAGGTGTCCCGGCGGCTCGACAACGCTCATCAGACGTGTGCGGTATCAACTGCGGTCAGGGGCCGGTTGCGACCCACGTACCTGTGGGTCGGTCGGTGGGTGGGTGGCAGATGGACCGACCGACGGGCGTGCCGGTCACTCATCGGCCTGCCGAACCGCTTTGAGTAGCGACTGTATCGTTACCCCACGTTCCGGGCCTGCGGCCGGGCTTTCGCGTTGGGATTGCCCCCGTCGCTCCGCTCGGGGGCGTGCGCTCTCTCGGTCGGTCGGACCCCCATGTGAGGGGGTCGCTCCCTCCGCTCGCTCGCTTGTGGCGATTGTCGGGGCCGGCTGTTGTTCCAGGTGCTGCTCGACGAGTTCCAGAACCTCGTTGTGGTAGTACTGCTGGTAACAGCCGTTGCAGAGATCGACGCCGGTCCGGTCGAGGTCGCGGTGATTGATACAGATTTCACCACATTTCCGGCAGCAGTAGTGCCGATACTCGGACCATTCCGTCATCGACGATCACCTCGGCGGAGATCGTCGGCGCTGTGCCGGTCGAGCGTCGGAACGTCGAAGCAGTCACGACATTCACGAGCGCGGGCGTAGACCGAACCGAGTTCGTTAACACAGGGTTCGTCGCAGTAGATGCACCTGTACGCGGTGTACTGCGTCCAGTCGACGGAACTCCGAACGTCTAACTGGTGGTTCTCTGGCGTCTTTTCAGGTGGATACTGCTGAGTCTCGGACCATCCCGAGTCACTCATCAGTACCACCCCGGCGAATCGTCACTTCGCCTTGGCTAAGACTAATCGCCAGACGGCGAAGGGGGCCGCCAAGGTTGCTTGTGAATTGCTCAGAACGACCCTTATGGGTATATTTCTGAGGTGCCGAAAAGAAGCCTCTGAGGGCTTGTAACTTCGGAATCGGGTGGGCTGGAAACCACCCGGAAAGAGAGTGGGCCAACTCGGATTTGAACCGAGAGCCTCCCGGTTATCAGCCGAGCGCTCAACCTGATTGAGCTATTGGCCCGGATGAGCGCATATTCCAGTACCCGAGGGGTATTGAAAAGGGTAACGTTTCGCGGGCGCCTGGGGATGTGAAACCGCGGCAGGGCTTCAGTGTTCGTCGCGTTCCTCGAAGTCGATGTCGGTGGCGTCGTCGGGATCGAACGACGACCCGGAGCCGGCCGCACCGCCGTCGGGGGCATCGCCGGGACCAGACGGACCGGGGCCAGCCCCACTGGGGCCTGCCGCGCCGCTGTCTTCGTCGGGGAAGCCGCCGATGTACACCTGGCCGCTGGCGAAGCCGCCGGTCTTGGAGTCGATGTAGGGACGGACGACCCAGCGGCGCGTCGCGGCCCGGACCGGGTAGCGGGTGAACGGGACGGCGAGCAGGAGGCCGACGAAGTCCGTGACGAGGCCGGGCGTGAGGAAGAACGCGCCGGCGGCGATGAGCAACCCGCCGTCGATGAGTTCGTCGGTGGGCAGTTCGCCGGTCGCCAGCTTCTCCTGTATCGTCCGCAGCGTGGCTCGCCCCTCGGCGCGGACGAGCAACATTCCGACGAGAGCCGTCAGGACGACGAGAGCGACCGTGACGAGCGGGCCGAGGTAGGGGATGGCCACCGTCACCAGCAGCACGATGTCGAACAGCGGGATGAGCAACAGCAGCCCGATGACCCGGAGCATACCACCGCTTGCAGGTCCGCCCCCAAACGCCTTTCGAGAGACCCATCCCACGGTGCCGGTGTCGAGCGCAGTCCCGGACGGCGGGCTCAGCGTTCGCGGAGGCGTACTTCGACCGGTTCCGTGGGACTGAGCGTGATCTGCATCGCGAGCGACAGCGGCGGCTTGGTGATCGGCTCGACGGCGTACTCCTGGGCGATGGTCGCCAGGGCGAGCTTCGCCTCCATCCGGGCGAATCGCATCCCGATGCAGTGGCGCGGACCGCCGCCGAAGGGGTAGTAGGCGTAGTCCGGCAGGGCGTCTTCGAGGCCGTCGGTCCATCGCTCGGGCCGGAACGCGTCGGGGTCGTCGTACCAGCGCTCGTCGCGGTGGACGAGCCACTGCGGGAGCGTGAGCTGAGCCCCGGTGGGGATGTCGTAGCCGCCGAGGGTCGCCGGCTCCGTCGGCTGGCGGAAGACGGTGAACGCGGGCGGGTACAGCCGGAGGACCTCGTTCAGCACGGCGTCGAGGGTGGGCAGGTCGAACAGGTCGTCCGGCGTCGGTCGGCGGCCGCCGAGCACGTCGTCGAGTTCGTCGTGCAGCCGCCGCTGGGCGTCGGGGGCGTTCGCGAGCAGGAACCACGCGTAGGTAAGCGTCAGCGCCGTCGTGTCGTGGCCGGCGACGAGGAAGGTCAGCAGCTGGTGGCCGAGGCGCTCGCGGTCCATCGTCGCCTCGTCGAGCGAGAGCAGCAGGGAGAGCACGTCGTCGCGCTGTTCGCGCGCGGCGGCATCCTCGCGCCGGCGAGCCGCGACGACCTCGTCCAGCGTGGTCTGGAAGTCGGCGAGGGACCGGGTGACCGCGCGGTTCGTCTTCGTGGGGACCCACAGCGGAACGTACGCCGACGGCGAGCGCGGGTCCAGCCGGCGGCGGAGCGCGTCGAGCAGGGGTTCGAGCGCGTCGGCGGTCGTCTCGATGTCCACGTCGAGCAGCGTCTTTCCGAGGATGTCGAGCGTCAGCGACTGCATGTGGGGGCGCACGTCGAGGCGTTGGCCGTCCGCCCACTCGCCGGCGGTCCGCGCGGCGAAGTCGGTCATCGTCTCGCCGTAGGCGGCGACGCGCTCCCGGAAGAACGCCGGCTGGAGCGCCGTCCGCTGGTCGCGCCACTCCTCGCCTTCCAGCAGGAACAGCCCCTCCCCGATGAACCGGCCGAGCGACCGCCGGAGGAGCGCGCCCTTCTCGTAGGACGCGGCGTCGGTGACGAGCACGCGCTCTACGAGGTCCGGATGACAGACGAAGTAGCCCGTCGTCCCGGCGACGTTGTAGCCGACCACGTCGGCCGCGTGGTCGCCGGCGCGGTCGTAGAAGGCGAGCGGGTCCCGCAGCATCGCGACGGTGTTGTCGACGAGCGGGACGCGGCCGAGGCGGGGCGGGCGGTCGCCGGGCGTGACGGGTTCGGACGGCTCAGTGGGATTCTGGAGGGCGTCCATCGGCTGTCCTTGGGCCGCCCGGCCAATCGGTCTTTCGTCGGGAGCGGGGCCGTCGTCAGTCGGTTTGGTCTCGACCGACCGACGACGAACTTCGAAGCGTGAGGCGGCGGCGACAGTCCCTATGAGAGGGCCTTTGTAGGGCCGCCGCCGAGGCCCCGTATGGACGAGTTCGCGAGCGAGACCAAAGTGGAGTGGCGCGAGTGGGGCCCCGAGGCCTTCGACGCCGCCGCCGAGTCCGGCAAGCCCGTGTTGCTGGCGCTGACCGTCCCGTGGAGCGCGGAGTGTCGCGAGATGGACCGCCGGACGTTCGGCGAGCCCCGCATCGCGGCCAACATCAACGACGGCTTCGTCCCCGTGCGCGTCGACGCCGACCGAAATCCCCGCGTTCGGGAACGCTACACGATGGGCGGCTTCCCGTCGACGGTGTTTCTCACGCCCGACGGCGAGGTCATCACCGGCGCGACGTTCCTGGGGCCCGACGGCTTCCGGGGCATCCTCGATTCGGTCCGCGAGTCGTGGGACGCACAGGGCGCGGCCGCCGGGTCCGTCCCCCGACAGCTCCAGGACGAAGCGCCGCCGGCGGGCGAGCTCCGGCCGCGCATCGAGGAGCACATGGTCGAGCAGTTACTCGGCGCGTTCGACGACGAGTTCGGCGGCTGGGGCTCGGACGTGAAGTTCCCGCTCCCCCGGACCGTGGAGTTCGCGCTGGTCCGGGCGCGCGACCAGGCGACGCGGACCCTCGAAGCGATTCGCACGCACTTACTCGACACCTACGACGGCGGCTTCTTCCGCTACTCGACCGAACGCAACTGGGGGAACCCCCGGCGTGAGAAGCTGCTGGACGAGAACGCCGCGCTGGTCCGGGCGTTCGCCCACGGCTACCGCTACACCGGGACCGAAGCGTACCGCGACGCCGCCCAGCGGACCGTCGACTACCTCACGACGACGCTGTGGACGGGTGAGGCGTTCGCGGCCAGCCAGGCCGGCGACGACTCGTACTACCGGCTGGAGGCGGCCGACCGCGAGGACCGGACGCCGCCCCTCGTCGACGAGACGGTGTTCGCCGATCGGAACGGGCTGGCCATCGACGCACTGCTGTGGGTCACCGCCTACACCGACGACGAGCGCGCCCGGCAGTACGCCCAGCGGGCGCGGGACGCTGTCTGTGACTCGCTCGTCGACGACGGCGAGGTCGCCCACTACGACGGCGCGGCGAGCGACACCGGCCTCCTGCTGGATCAGGCCCAGCTCCTCCAGGGGCTGACGACGAGCTGGCAGGTGCTCGGCGAGCCCGGCCCCGCGAGGGCCGTCGCCGACTGGACCATCGAGCACCGCCAGCAGGACAGCGGCGCGTTCCGCGACGGCCCGGACTCGGGCGCTGGCCTCTGTGGCCGGTCGCTCCACCCGCTCGACGCGACGGTCGAACTCGCGGACGCGCTGGTGGACCTCGCGGCGCTGACCGGCGAGGAGCGATACCATCAGGCCGCCCTCGACGCGGTCGAGTCCTTCGCCGGCGCGGCCGAGCGGATGGGCGTCGAGGTGGCCGGCTACGCCGGCGTCGCGGCCCGCCTCCAGCACCCCCAGCGCCTCACCGTCGGTACAGAGGCCGGATCCGACCTCCACCGGGCCGCACTCCGCATGGCCGACCACGAGACGACTGTCGTCCCCGACCCCGACGGCGACGGCGTGGCGCGACTCCTCGAGGGCGACGCCGTCGTCGCCGAAGGGGAGACGCCAGCCGACCTGGAGGCCGCGCTCACCGGCGCCGAGTGAGACGGGCTGCGGGAGTCCGACGCCCGAGTAACAACGGTCGAAAACGGAGACAAACGGTAAACTCCCGATAGGTTTTTGCCGCTCTCGGCCGATGTGTGGGTATGTCGAGTCTCAGAGACCTCGGGCTCTCCGAGTACGAGGCCCGAGCGTACCGCTCGCTGCTCGAAACCGGGCCGACAACGGCCAAAGAGTTGTCACGCGCCAGTGACGTTCCGATGGGGCGCATCTACGACGTCCTCAACAGCCTGGAGACCTACAACCTGATACGCAGCCAGACCGCCAGCCGGCCGAAGAAGTACGTCGCCGTCGAGCCGGACACAGCGCTCGATCGCCTGCTCGAAGACAAGAAACGCGAACTCCAGGAGAAGGTCGACCAGTACGAGGACATCGTCGACGACCTCTCCTCGCAACTGGAGTCCGCCGAACCTGTCGAGGAGTCCTTCTGGACGGCCGCGGTGGGGCCCGGCGACTCGCTGGACCTCTTGCTCGAACGGCTGGCCGCCGCGGATCGCGAGATCGTCATGGTCGGCTCCGCGCCCGCCCGTCAGGTCGACATCCGGTCCGGGACGGAACGCATCGTCGACGAACTCGAAGCCGCGCTGGAACGCGGCGTCGAGGTGTCCCTGCTCGTCCGTCCCGACCTCTTCGAGAACCTCCCCGAGGAAGCCAACCGCGAGTACTACGACCGCCTCTCGCCCTACGACAACTACAGCGCCCGGGCCAGCCCGAACATCACCACCACGTTCGAATTGCTCGACCAGATCGAGGTCTGCATCGAGGTCCCGCACCCGCTCGGACGGGAGGAGACGTTCGGCGTCATCGACCTCAAGGACCCGGATTTCACCAGCGACATCAGCGACGCGTTCGCAGAACACTGGGCCGAAGCGACGCCCATCGGGCCGCCGCGCTGAGCGACCCGTAGCTAGAACCGAATTCCCGCTCAGGCCTCGCCGTCTTCGACTTCCGCTCGCAGGTCGCCCAGTTCCGCAACGCGCTCGGCGTGGGCGTTGTGCTGGTGGATGGACTCGTCGTTGGACTGTTTCATCGTCACGATGGCGTCGTCGTCGAGGTCGGGGAACGTCTCCACGACGCCCTCGGCCAGCGCGCGCACGCAGTCCTCGACGAACTTGGCGTCCTTGTGGGCCTCGTAGGTCATGTGGTCCTCGTCGGGCCGTTTCGCGAGGTTGTAGATGCGCGCGCTCATCGAGTCCCGCGCGACCTCGATGAGGTCGTTCAGGTCGACTTCCGGCGCGCCGTCGCTCTCGACGGTCAGGGTGGCGTGACCGCGCTGGGAGTGGCCGGCCTGCGGGTTGGCTTCGAGGAACTCCTCGATGACGTCCTCCTCGACGTCGAGCTGGCGAAGCGTCTGCCGGGCACGGGAGGCCGACATTCCCTGCGAGCAAGGGCAGACCGTCATGCCGGTGACGCGCGCACCGATCTCCTCGCTCGTCCCCTCCTCTGTCGCGGTCGCCGAGGCGATGATATCGGCCGTCGACTGGGTGGCCATCCCCGACGCGGGCGTCTTCTCGTGGGTGACGTACTCGGCTTCCATCCGAACCTCCGCCTTCGTCGTGTAGTCGTGTTTCTCGAGCAGGAGTTCGGCGGCGTCGCCGCACACGTCTTCGACCCGGTAGGCCTCCTCGGCGACGGCGGTCTCGAGCGTCTCGTCGATGACCTCCATGTTGCGGGACATGTCCGCGCCCTTCCGCCAGGAAGGCAGGTCGACGAACACTTCGAACTCCGCCATGAGCACGATCGGGTCGCGGTCGCGACGCCCCAGTTTGACGAGCTTCTCGACGCCCGTCACACCGACGCGATTGAGGCCGACCGTTACGTCCGGACTCGACGCCTGCACGTCCGGGAGTTGTTGACTCATTGGCCTTCCTATGGAAGAGACTCGGTTAGTGCTTTCGAAAGGGACAGGGCTTCAGTGTCCGCTCTGACCGCCGGACGTCGGCCCAGCCTACGACGTGTGGTCGGTCGCGCCACCGTTCGCCCCGTCGCCCGTGTCGAACTCCCGGAACAGCGCCTCGAAGTCGGTCGCGTCGAACGACGCGCTGATCTCGTCTAGCTCCGCACGGACCGCCGTCAGTTCGGCTTCGAGGTCGGCGAACTCCTCGCTCTCTTCGAGGGTCGCGTCCGGTTTGGAGGACTGCAGGGCGGCGTACTTCGCGGTCAGCGAGTAACACTCGCGCAGGCGTTCCTCGTAGTCAGCGTAGCGGAGTAGGCGCTCGACCGTCTCGACGAGGTCCGCCTCCGTCACCGGCTTGACGACGTAGTCGTCGAAGGGCATCTCGATGATGTCGAAGTCAGGTTCGACGGCAGTCACCATCGCCACGCGGGCGTCGTGACGGTCGTCACGGATCGCCGACAGAACCTCGTCACCGGTGCGGTCGGGCATCCGTCGGTCGAGCAAGACGACGTCGACGGACGGGTCCAGCCGATCGAGGGCCTCCTCGCCGCTGTAGGCCGTCTCGACAGTGTAGCGGTCGCGCAGTTGCCGCGCGTACGTGTCGGCCACGTCGGACTCGTCGTCGACCACGAGGACTTTCGCCCGCCGACTCTGTGACATTGATTACCACGTTCCGGGTAGAATAAGAAAAGGGTTCCGGGGGTTACGGCGGCCGTGTGGCCTGATTTAGCAAGGCTGCGCTACTGGCCAACGATATCGTCGTAGCGCGCCCCGGTCTGTTTGAGCGTCGCCGTCGAGTAGAGCCTGTCGTGGTCGTAGGGGAGGTACTCGCCGGCCAGTTCGTCGATCTTCTCGTCGACGGCGGCCGTTTCGCGACCGTGAATCATCGTGAACAGATTGTAGGACCAGCCCTGCTCCGGCCGCCGTGGCCGGTGATAGCACAGCGTCACGTACGGGAGTTCGCCGACGGCCTCGCCGCGGTCGTCGAGCGCGTCGTCGGGCACGTCCCAGACGACCATGCAGTTGCTGTCGAACCCGGTCGCGATGTGGTTGACGACACAGCCGATACGCTTGATGCAGTGGGTGCGCTGGAGTCGTTCGATGGCCGACAGCACGTCGGTGACATCAGCGTCGACGGCATCGGCCACCGCGCGGTACGGCGTCGCCACCAGCGGGAACCCGCCCTGGATTTCGAGCAGGAGTCGCCTGTCGAGCGCCGAGAGGTCGGCGGCCGCGTCCTCGCTGATGCGCGTGGCGCTCGCGTCCGTCTCGTCCAGGCGCTCGCCCGCCCCCTCGCGTCCCGACGGGTCTGCCTGCCCCGTCTCCCGGGCGAACCGGTCGCCGTTCACGACCGGGAACTCGAGGTCGATGTAGTAGTCGGTCAGCATCGGGAGGACGAGCACCGAACAGTCAGTCCGGGCTTCGATGTCCGCCAGGATCTCGTCGCGGCGCTGTCTCGATCCTGCGGTGACGACGAACCACATGTTCCACTCGTGGTCGCGGGCGTAGTTGTGGTTCACCTGCCGATACCCGTTTATGATCTCGGCGATCTCGTCGAACCGGTCCTCGGGCGCGCTGACGGCCGCGAGCGTCGAGGAGCCGATGACCGGCGGATTGAGGACCGGGCCGAACCGCCGGAAGACGCCGTCGTCTCGCAGTCGCTTGACCCGGTCGAGCGCCTCGTTGCCGGACACGCCGAGCGCGTCGCCGACGCCCTCGAACGGGCGCTCTCGGATCGGGAACCCGCTCTGGAACTCGTCGATGAGGGCGGCGTCTACCTCGTCGATGCGCTCGCGCCAGTCGCCCGACTGGAGGCTCATTGGTCTCCGTTAGGGACGATGTGGTGTATCCCTTTCGGGAAACGGCCCAGTTCCCGCAAATTGGGAACGAAACGCAGGGGCTTTTGGACTCGCGCCCGAACGCGTTCGCATGGCGCAAGCGACCCGGGACTACGGCGAATGGCCGCTCAAACGACTCGTGACGGAGGTCGTCGGTTCGGGACCGAAGTCTGCCGACGACATGACCCGCGAACAGGCCCGGGAGGCGTTCCAGCGAATCCTCGGCGGCGAACCGGACCACACGACGCTCGGTTCGTTCTGGCTCGCCAACCGCTGGAAGCGCAACAACCCCGAGGAACTTGCCGCGTACGTCGACGTGATGGCCGAGGAATCGGTCGTGACGGCCGAACCCGACGCCGACCCCGTCGACTGCGGCGCTAACTACGACGGGAAGGGCCGCTCGGCGATTCTCGGCGTCGCCGCGGGCGTCGTCGCCGCGGCGGCGGGCACACCGATCGTCGTTCACTCAGGTGATCGCGTCCCGACACAGAAGCAGGACGCCTACAAGCACGTCCTCGACGAACTCGGCGTTCGAACCGAACTCGACCCGCAGGAGAGCGCCGACATGGTCGACGACGTCGGCTTCGGCTTCTACTATCAGCCCGCGTTCAATCCCGGCATCGACGCCCTGTTCGACCGCCGCGACCAGATGGGCGTTCGGACGTTCGTCAACACCGTCGAGACGCTCGCGAACCCCGCAAACGCCAGCGTCCACCTCGGGAGCTTCTACCACCTCGCCTTCGCGAAGAAGATGGTCCGCACGCTCACGGAATCCGAGACAACGTCCGTCGAGCGGGCGCTGTTCTTCCAGGGGATGGAGGGCTACGACGACGTCCGCCCCGGGGAGACAATCGTCGCCGAGTGGCCCGTCGAGGGCGACGACGCCGACGAGGACGGCATCGCCGACTTCGAGATCCGGACCGGCGACTACGGCATGGACATCGAGAGCGAGGACCTCGGCGTCGAAGACGTCGCGGCGGAGTCGGCCGCGATCACCGAAGACGTCCTGACCGGCGACCGCGAGGACGGGTTCGCCGACGCCGTCGCACTCAACGCCGCCCTCCGCATCTACGCCCGCGAGGACGCCGACAGCATCCAGGACGGCCTGGACCAGGCCCGTGCGGCCATCGACGACGGCAGCGCCGCCGACACGCTCGACGCGCTCCGGTCGTTCTGAGGACGGCCGCGCTGAGACCCGAACCGCATCGTTTTCCGTCAGCAGACCAACTACGGAGCGATGGAACCGCCCGGCGAGCGTTCCGACTGGACCGTCCCTGCGGCGGACACGCCCGGTACCCACGACTGGGTCGACGCCGACGGCGTTCGCTTGCACGCCGTCGTGGCCGGGCCGGAAGACGGCCCGCTGGTGCTTCTGCTCCACGGCTTCCCCGAGTTCTGGTACGCGTGGCGACATCAGCTTCCAGCGCTGGCGGCGGCGGGCTACCGCGTGGTCGCGCCGGACCTCCGCGGGTACAACTGGTCTGCGAAGCCGGCCGGCGTCGATTCGTACCACGTCGACGAACTGGTCGGCGACGTGGCGGGCCTCGTCGCGGCGTTCGGTCGCGAGCGCGCACACGTCGTCGGCCACGACTGGGGCGGCCTGATCGCCTGGCAGGCGGCGATCGACCGCCCCGATGTCGTCGACCGGCTCGCGGTGCTGAACGCGCCTCATCCCTCGGCCTACGAGCGGGCGTTGCGGACCTCGCCGGCGCAGGTGCTCCGCTCGTGGTACGTCGCCGCGGCGCAGCTCCCGGCGCTCCCGGAAGCGGCGATACGGGCGCGGGATTTCGCGCTGCTGGAGCGCTTGCTCCGGACGGGACCGACTCGTCCCGACGCGTTCACCGACACCGACGTGGCTCGGTACAAGTGCGCGCTGGGGCGGCCGGGCGCGCTGACGGCCGCGCTGCACTACTATCGCTCGATCGTTCGGCGCAACGCGTGGCTGACGCTCACGCGGGGCGGCGTCGGCGACCTCCCGGTCGACGCGCCGACGCTGCTCGTCTGGGGCGAGCGCGACGACGCCTTGAGCGTCTCGCTCACGGAGGGCCTGGACCGCTGGGTCCCGGACTGCCGGGTCGAGCGGCTCCCCGAGGCGAGCCACTGGGTGCAGGCCGACGCGCCCGAGCGGGTGACGGACCTGCTGCTGTCGCACTTCGGGCCGTAGCGAACAGCCGACGCGTTCGGGCGCGCGGCGGTGCGTCGGACTCCCGCTCGCCGCCGCGCGGTGGCGTTCAGGACACGGCGACGTTGGGCCCGCCCCGGTACAAGAATCCTCGTCCCTCGGGCGCGTAGTGGGCAGGCTTTTCTGCGGGGCATCCCTCCGGTCGGGTATGAGCGATCTGACCGCGACCCTGCACACGACAGCTGGCGACATCGAGGTCGAACTGTACGACGAGCGCGCGCCGACCACCGTCGAGAACTTCGTCGGCCTGGCCGAGGGGGCCGACGACTACGACGGGACCGAAATCGGGCCGGGGACCGGCGCGTGGGCCGACCCCGAATCGGGCGAGAAGCGCATCGACCCGCTGTACACCGATATCGAGATTCACCGCGTCATCGACGACTTCATGATCCAGATGGGCGATCCGACCGGGACCGGCCGCGGCGGCCCCGGCTACTCCTTCGACGACGAGTTCCACGACGACCTCACCCACGACGGGCCGGGCGTTCTCAGCATGGCCAACAGCGGTCCGAACACCAACGGCTCGCAGTTCTTCATCACGCTCGACGCCCAGCCCCACCTCGACGGCAAGCACGCCGTCTTCGGGAAGGTCGTCGACGGGATGGACGTGGTCGAGGAGATCGGCGGCGTCGACACGGATCCGCGTGACGCGCCGAACGAGGAGATGCTGCTCGAATCCGTCGAAATCAACCGATAAGCGCGTCGGACGCGCGTTAGTTCCAGTCGGGGCTGGATCCCTGTTTCCGGCCCGACCGCGACAGCCGCTTTCTGAGGTACCGCGTGACCGGGAACAGCCGCTCGCTCAGCCGGCCGGAGACGCCGGTCTGGCTGGCGTAGACGAGGACCGGCACGTCCCGGTCGGCGGCGAGCGCGATGACCTCGTCCGGCGTGCTCCCGAACAGGGCCTGCCTGAGCCAGCGGTCACGCGACGCGCCGATGACCAGCACGCCGCCGTTCTCCGCCGCAGTCTCGACGAGGCCGTCGGCGACCGAGCCGGCCCGGACGTTGTGGACCTGCGTCGTCTCGACGCCTTCGAGCGCGTCGAGCGTCGTCCCCGAGGCCTCGTTCGTCCCCTCGTCTTCGGTGCTGACGTTGATGAGGTGGAGTTCGCTCCCCTGCTGGCCGAGCGCGTTCACGAGCGGGAGCACGGCCTGGTGGTGCGGGCCGCCGCCCGCGCCGATGTTGATCACGTCGAGGTCATCCGCGGACGTGGTCTTGTCGGCGAAGAACACGTCGCAGGGCGCTTCGCGCTCGACGGTCTCGGTCACGTCCTGGTGGCGCTCCGGGTAGCCCATGAGAACGAGGTCGGCGTCGTCGTCACGTGCCGTCTGGAGGATGTCGAAGGCCACGTCCCGGCAGGTGTGGCCCTCGATGTGCAACTCGGCGCCGTAGTCGTTCTCGTCCAGTTCCGACCGGATGCGCTCGGTCCGGGCCTTCGCGGTGTCCTGAACGGACTCCCAGGGCGTCTGGTCGGGGATCTGGGTCACGTTGAGGACGTGGACGATGGGGTCCTCGTCGGACACCTTCGCGAGCGCCGCCGCGAGTTCGACGTAGCGAACAGCCCGATCCGGCCGCGCGATGGGGACGAGCACGCGGAAGCCGCCGGCCTCGCCGGCCGCTTCGGCTTCGCTTCCGTCCGCCGCGCCCGACGCAGGAGTCTCCGGGACGACCTCGCGAAGCAGGTCTTCGGTCTCCGGCGCGCCGCCCCAGGCGAGGTACGCGACGACCATCGCGCCCGTCAGCACCAGCCCGGTCACGACTCCCTTCGGCGGGAGATTGTAGATGAGGCCGAGGTTCGCGAGCACGCCGACGACCGGGACGACCGGGACGCCGGGGACGCGAAAGCCCCGCGTGATGTCCGGGAACCGCCGCCGGGAGTAGATGAGCGCGATGTTGACGACGGCCAGCGGTAAGAGGAGGTTCAGCGTCGCGAAGCCGGTCAGGGCGTTCAGCCCCAGATGGAGACCGAGCCCGTCGAGTAGACCGCCCTCGGCGGGGAACAGCGCGATGAAGAACACGATGAGCGCGACGATGGTCGCCGTCGCGGTCGCCACGCTCCAGGACGGCGTCCCGTAGTCGGGGTGGATGCGCGAGAACCGCCGGGGGGCCTGTCCGCGGGTCCCCATCAGCGAGCCGATGCTGCTCGCGGCGAGGATCGACGCGTTCGAGGCCGACACCATCGAGAAGATGGCCCCGGCGACGATGAGGCTCTCGCCGATGCTCCCGAGGAACGAGGCGGCGACGCGACCCATCGCCGTCTCGCCCTCCTGTGCGATGACCTCTGCGGGAATCGGGGAGTTCACCATCGCGACGATGACGAACGCGTACAGGATCGTGACCGTGAGGATGCTCGCGGCGATGGCGCGCGGAACGGTCCGCTTGGGCTTGATGATCTCGCCCGCGCTGGCCGCGATAGCCGAGAAGCCGAAGAAGGTGATGAACGCCAGTGCGGAGATCGCGAGGATGTCGACCGGGCCGCCGCCGAAGTTCCCGGCGAACTTCCCGACGGCCGCCGAGGGTCCTCGGAAGGCGAACGCGCCGCCGATGAACGCGAGCAGGACGGCGACCTTCGCGCCCGTGACGATGAGCTGGAAGCTCCCGCTCTCCTCGGTCCCGCGGGCGTTGAGGACGCCGAGCAGGACAGCGGTCGCCACGCCAGCGGTGCCGTGTGGCAGGAAGTGCAGCGATTCGGGGAGGATGAAGCGGACGACCCACTCGTCCATCGTCGCGAGGTAGAACGCCGTCGTGCCGGTGTAGCCGAGGAACAGCGACATCCCGATGCTGTAGGTCAGCAGGTCCCTGTCCTCGAAGGTCCGCGAACAGAAGAGGTAGCCCCCGCCGTTCTCGGAGTAGACCGACGCGAACTCGGAGTAGGCGGCGGCGGTGACGCCCGCGATGACGGCGGCGATGACGAACGCGATGACGGCGCTCGAACCAATCGCTGCGACGGCGGTACCCGACAGGGAGAAGATCCCGGCGGCGATCATCGTCCCCAGCCCGATCGCGAACGCGATCTTGAAATCTAGCGTTCGGGTGTGCTCGACCATTCGTCTGGGAACTGATTGCCCCAGTCGATACGTAATAGTATCGTTCCAGTGACTTTCCGTGACCTGTCTCTCGTCTGCCGATTTCGGCAGTCTTGAGCGGGATACGGACGGGATCCGGGATGGGAACGGGGGTGCTGTCCCAACGGCTCAGAACAGGCGTTCGAGCAGCCCGCGGTGGCGGTGTTTCTCGCCGAGGACGACCGTACACTCCACGTCGTCGACGATATCGAGGACCAGAGAGCCGCCGACGAGCCGTCGCAGGAGCCCCTCCTCGGTCGCGCCGACGAACAGGAGCGTCGCGTCCTCGGCGGCCGCCTCGATGGCGGTCTCCACGTCGCCGGTCTCGATTCGGAGCGTCGCGTCGCCGAGGTCGTGTTCCGCGGCCCACTCTTCGAGGAACGCTTCGGCGTCGTCGCGCTCGCCCTCGTCGGCGACGTTGAGCAGCGTCACCTCGGAGCCGTACTCGGCCTGCAACAGCTTCGCGATCGAGGCCGTGAGATCAGAGTCCGGACCGCCGGCGGTCGGCAGGAGGATCCGCGAGGGGTCGAACCCGCGGTCGCGCATGACGAGGAAGTCACACGGCACCGCTTCGGTCAGTTCGTCCATCGCCGACTCGGCGCGGCCGGGCGAGCCGTGCGAGTCAGGCCCCCAGCCCATCACGACGAGGTCTGCGTCGTGGGACTTGGCCGCGTCGAAGATGGCCTCGAAGGACTTGTGGGAGATGATGGTCCGGGTCTCGACGTCGACGCCGAACGTCTTCGCGTCCTCCTGTGCGCTCGCCAGCAGGCGCTCGGAGGTCTCGTCGATCTCGTCGGCGCGCTCGGCCGCGCCGGCGAGCGCGGTCTGGTCGGGGACAGAGACGATGTGGGTCGCGACGACCGTTCCGCCTCGCTGCTTCGCGACCGCGCTGGCCAGCGTGATGAGGTCCGTCTCGTGTTCGGGGTTCGCGAGCGGCACCATCACGCGGTAGTTCCCGCCGTCGGGCTGGACCCCGGTCGCGGCGTTGACCGCCGCGGAAGGCATCTCGTCGGACCGCGAGAGGATGAACTGCGAGAGGATCCCCTCTTTCGTGGCCCGCGAGCGGGCGTACCCGAAGTACCAGAGGACCGCGCCGGCGACGAGCGCGGCGCTCAGCCCGATCACGAACGGGGAGATGAAAATTATCAGGCCGAGCGAGGTCAGCGTGCCGAGGATCGGCACGACGGGGTACAGCGGGACCGAGTAGTCGGGGTCGTACTCCTCGGCGTCGGCCTCGCGCATCACGATCAGCGCGACGTTGAGGAGTGCGTAGATGATGAGGTGCAGGACGCTCCCCATCGAGGCGAGCGTCTCGACGGTCCCCGCCGCGATGAACAGCAGGATGAGCCCGCCGGTGATGGCGATGGAGCGGTATGGGGTGGCGAATCGGGGGTGGATCTCGTTGAGCGACTCGCTGACGATGCCGTCCCGGCCCATCGCGAAGTTGATTCGCGAGGACGCCAGGATCGAGGCGTTCGCCGAGGACGCCGTCGCCAGCAGCCCGCCGAACAGCATCGCGATGGCCCCGATCGGGCCCAGCAGGAGGCGCGCCACCTCGACGACTGCGATCTGTTCGGTCGGGAGTCTGTTGATGAAGCCCGGTTCGACGGCGGCCGCCATCGTCAGCAGGACGAGCGCGTAGATGACTGTCACCAGCAGGACGCTCCCGATGACCGCCCGGGGGAGGTTGACGCCGGGGTCCTGTATCTCCTCGGCGACGCTCGTGATCTGGACGAAGCCGAGGTAGGAGACGAAGATGATGCCGGTGACGGTCATCGTGTCGGTGAAGCCGGCCGTCGGCGGGAGGTTCGAGGGGTCCGCGCGAAGACCGCCGTACACCGTGAACACGGCCAGGATCGCGACGAGGATGACGACGATGACGTTCTGGAGCCGGCCGGTCTCCTTCGCGCCGATGTAGTTGACCGCGATGAACAGGGCTGCCCCGCCGAGCGCGATGAGCTTCACCGGGTCGAGCGCGATCGGGCCGACGCCGATGGCAGTCTCGATGCCGAAGATCTGCTGGATGTACTGGCCGAACCCGACCATGTAGAACGCGGAGGCGAAGGCCAGTCCGAGCCAGTTCGCCCAGCCAGCGATGGAGCCGAACAGGGGCCCCATCGCGTGGTTGACGTAGTAGTAGGCCCCGCCCGACTTGGGCATGGCCGTCCCGAGTTCGCTGGCCGAGAACGCCGTCAGGAGCGCGATCGCCCCGCCGAGGGTGAACGCCACGATGGCGAACGACCCGGCCTGGCTGATGGCCGTCCGGGGCAGGACGAAGATGCCGGCCCCGATCATCGTCCCGACGCCGATGGTCAGCGCCGCGAGCGGCCCGATGTCTTTCGCGAGTTCGCCGTCACTCATCGGTGTCCGGTGGGTCCGTGTCTGTCTCGTCGTCGGGCAGTACCACGACGGGGCGGTCCGTATCGGTCACGAGGTGCAGCGCCACGTCGCCGGTGATGAGTTGCACGAACCGGTTCCCGCCGCGCGGTGTGACGACGATGGCCGAACTGTTTCGCTCGGCGGCGGCGTCGAAGATCGTCTCGGCCACGTCGGAGCCGTATAGCACGTCGGTCTCCACGTCGCCCAGCACGGCACGGGCCGCGTCGAACATCTCCTCGGCCGCCTCCTCGCGCTGTTCGACGCCCGCTTTGTCGGGCGCGCCGTCGGCCTTCTCGACGACGTGGACCACGGTCACCGTCCCGTAGTCGTGGCCGGTGAGGGCTCGCGCGGAGGTGCGCGCGTCTTCCTCGCTCGCGACCGGGAGCAGGACGTTCTCCAGGAGGTCACTCATCGTCTCCCTCCGTGGCGACGAGACCAGTCGGCGTCGGTCGTGATAGCAGCGAGGCTGTCCGCAGCATATCAGGTACCCAGTTCTGCATACGTATTAACTCCCGCCATCGTCGCCGGAGTCAGCCGCCGGCCGGCGGCCCGGCCGACTCAGTCCTTCCAGTCGGGGTTGGCCCGGGGTGGACTGAACACGTCGATGCCGCTGACCGGCTCATCGCCGTCGTTTCGGGCCTCGTGGGGCTCGCCGCCCGGGATGACGTAGGAGTCGCCGGGCCCGATGACGTACTCCTCGCCGTCGACGTGGAAGGTGAACGTCCCCCTCGCGACGTACCCCACCTGCTCGTGGTGGTGGCTGTGCTCGGGAACTGCGGCCCCGGGCTCGATGTGGAACTGCTGGACGCTCATGCGCTCGCCGACGGCCAGCTGTGTCAGGTGGACTCCCTCGACCGCTTCGACGGTCTCGCAGGCCGCCTGTGGGACTTCTTCCATGCCCGGTCCTGTCTCGGCCGCCGCACCTAAGCCTTCGTCCCCCGGCATCGGTCGTCGGTGGATTCACTACGCACGGGCCCCGAGCGGTGAGCATGTACGCGGTGGTCGGCTGTAGCGAGTGCAGCGCGCTGTGGGTCACGGAGGGGCGGCCCGAGACGACCCAGTGCCCGCGCTGTGGGACGCGTCGGAAGCACGCGAAGCGCCGGAAGTTCGTCGAGACGGACGACGAGGCTCACGCTCGCGAGGTCAGGGCGTCGATGCTCGCGAACCGGCAGGGCCAGGGCGACGCCTTCGCCGAACTGGACTCCTACGCGGAGATGGAGGGGCAACTGGACGACGCGGGGGTCGACGACGAGACGTACCTCGAAGCCTCGGGACTCGACGCCGACGCCGTGGCCGCGGCCGGCGACCGCGCCGAACGGGGAACCGCCGGCGGGTCGAGCCGGAAGGAGACGGTGCTGGCGGCGGTGCGCGACCTCGACGAACCGACCGAGGACGCCGTCGTCGCCTACGCCGAGGAGCGCGGCGTCCCGGCGTCGTACACCGAGCGCGCCCTGACGAAACTCGTCCGGGCCGGCGAACTCTCCGAGAGCCGGGGCCGCTACCGACGGCTATGACCGCCTCCGTCGCCGGACCCGGGACAGATTTATTCGCTCGGGGAGCAACTGTCCGCCGATGACACAGGGTTCGCGGCTCCGGACGCTCGACACCGCCCTCCTCGGCGTCGTCGTCGTCCTCTTCCTCTTCGGACCGTTCGAGGTGGCCGGCGTTCCTGTCCTCCCGTTCGCGGCCTTCGCGCTCTCGGGGACCAACGCGGCGCTCGCGACTCACCGGCCGGACCCGCGGTACTGGTGGCGACACGTCGGCTTCGCCGGCGTCTGGGGGCTGTTCGGACTGGTGGTCCTGCTGAACCTCGACAGGCGGCTGTACGCGGTGGCCGCCGTCTACGGGCTGGCGTGCTTCGCGATGTCGATTCGCGCGGCCCGGTCGAACGAGACCGACGCGGCGTAATCGGCGTCGCGTTCCGCCCTCACCGACCGAGTTCGGCGTGCGCGGAGGAGAGGTGCCGCGAAGACAGGGCCGCGAGCAGGGAGAGTTCGCCGGCCAGCGCCGCGGCGGCGATGACCTCCGCGAGCGCGTCGGCGTTGCTTCCCGCGGGGTCGCCGCCGCCGGCGTACCCCAGCACGTCGAGGGCCTCGGCCTGCGTGGGGAGCTTCGTCCCGCCGCCGACGGTCCCGACTTCGAGCGAGGCGATCGTGACCGAGGCGTAGAGGCCGTCCTCGCGCGCGTCGACGGTGGTGATGGCGTTGCTCCCCTCGACGACCTGCGCGATGTCCTGGCCGAGCGCGAGGAAGGCCGCGGCGACGATATTGGCGGCGTGAGCGTTGAACCCGAGCGCGCCGGCCTTCGCGGAGCCGACGAGGTTCTTGCGGGTGTTGGCCTCGACGATGGCCTCGGTTGTCGTGTCGAGTCGCTCCTCGACCTGCTCGTGGGGGACGAGCACGTCGGCGGCGACGGTGCGGCCCCGGCCCTCGACGGCGTTGATGGCGGCGGGCTTCTTGTCCGAGCAGAGGTTGCCCGACAGCGCGACGAGGTCGGCGGCCGTCTCGGCCTCGACGACCTCGCAGGCGGCCTCCGTGGCGATGGTGGCCATGTTCATCCCCATCGCGTCCTTGGTGTCGTAGGAGAACCGGAGGAAGACGCTGTCGCCGACGACGTACGGCGTCACGTCCTGTAGCTCGCCGTGGCTCGTCGTCGACTCGGCGGCGTCGGCGAGGTCGTCGACGTGTTCGCGCACCCACGCCGACACCTCGCCGGCGGCGGCCACGTCGTCGACCTTGAACACCGGCGCGCGGGTCATCCCCGACTTGAGGACGCGAGCGGTCGCCCCGCCGGCGTTCCGAATCGTGGAGACGCCGCGGTTGACCGAGGCCAGTAGCGCGCCCTCGGTGGTCGCGAGCGGGAGGTGGTGGTCGCCCGAGGCGGCCCCGCCGTCGACGGGCAGGGGGCCGACCACGCCCATCGGGACCTGCGCCGCACCGATCATGTTCTCGATGTTGCTCTCGGCGTCGGCGGCGTCGAAGGCGTAGTCGCCGACCGCCGAGAGGTCGGTCCCGGTCTCCTCGGCGAGCAGGTGTCTCCGGGCCGCCGCGGCGGTGTCGGCGTCGGCGTGGTCCTCCAGTTCGTAGAGCCGCAGGTCGCCCTCGCGGACCCGCTGTGCGAGGTCGGCGGCGTCAGCGTCGGTCATACAGGGCCGGTAGCGGGCCGCCCCCCTAACAGTTGCTCTTGCGGGCCGGTCTCAGTCGTCGGCTATCGGCGCCCCGGTCGGGCCGCTCTCCGTCTCGCCGCCCTCCCCCGTGACGGTCACGTAGAACATGATGAGCATGGACGCGATGAGACAACCGCCCCAGAGGAACCCGGTCGGCATGAGGAGCGCCAGCCCTGCGCCCTCGCCCAGCCAGACGATGCCGGGGATCCCCCACTGGCCAGCGACGTACAGCCCCGTGACGGCCCTCCGGAGAGTGCCCGTCACGCCCAGCGCCGGGACGGCGAAGCCCATCACGATGGCCAGAATCGACAGGACGCCCAGGTGCGCGTGGCCGCCGATCATCCACCCCGGGACCGAACTCCCGCCCGACAGCAGGACGAACTGGTACATGCCCACGGTCATCATCACCGCCAGTCCGAGGAAGCCGGAGGCTTTGAGTGTGCGTGTCATACACAAACAAATATAGGTTATACAACAATAACGTTTGCTCCCGGTCATCGTTCCGCCCGTCGAGACATTCTGACCAGATATTGCCCAGTGTTAACCTATGCCGTGTCTGAACAACGACTCCGATACAGACTCTGATGTTCCCCACGCGGCATCATTGAAGATAAAATCTTTTCAATACCGTAGTCCGAACGCTAGTACACTCACAGGTGGATACATCGTGCCAGAAATGGAAACGGCGGCGTTCGAAACTGACCTGAGTCTCTTCAAGTACGACAACCTCGAACAGTTACCCCCTGAATACCGGGAACTGGAGGAAAACGAGCGAACGGAGCGCATCGAGTCGGCGCTCGACGAACTCGGCGACGACGTGGTCATCCTCGGCCACAACTACCAGCGCCGGGAGATCGTCGAGCACGCCGACTTCATCGGCGACTCCTACCAGCTCTCGAAGGAGGCCGCCGACTCCGACGCCGAGTACGTCATCTTCGGCGGCGTGACGTTCATGGCCGAGTCCGCCGACATCATCACCGACGACGACCAGAAGGTCATCCTCCCGTCGATGGAGGCGTCCTGCCCGATGGCCGGCATGGCCGAGGCGCTCCAGGTCGACGCGGCGTGGGCGGAACTCACCGCCGCGACGGACGATGAGATCATCCCGATCACCTACATGAACAGCTACGCCGACCTGAAGGCCTTCTGCGCCGAGCAGGGCGGCCTCGTCTGCACTTCCTCGAACGCGCACAAGGCGTTCGAGTACGCCTTCGAGCAGGGCGACAAGGTCCTGTTCCTGCCCGACAAGCACCTCGGCGAGAACACGGCCCACCGCCTCGGCATGGCCGACGAGACCGTCGAGTGGGACCCCTGGGACGCCGAGGGGACCGACGCCGCGGCCGCCGTCGAGAACGACGTCATCCTCTGGGAGGGCTACTGCCAGGTCCACGAGCGGTTCCGGACCGACCACATCGAGCAGATCCGCGCCGACAACCCCGAGGCCAACGTCATCGTCCATCCCGAGTGTCGCCGCGAGGTCGTCGAGGCCGCTGACAGGGCCGGCTCGACCGCCGACATCTGCCAGACCGTCGCGGACGCCGAGCCCGGCGACACGTGGGCCATCGGCACCGAGATCCACCTCACGCACCACCTCCAGCGGTGGCACCCCGAGGTGAACGTCCTGCCGCTGTGTGGTGACGCCTGCATGGACTGCAACGCCATGCGCCAGATCGACCCGAACTACCTCGCGTGGGTCCTCGAAGAACTCGTCGCGGGCCGCGAGCGCAACGTCATCGAGGTCGCGCCCGAGGAGAAGGACCTCGCACGGGTCGCCCTCGACCGGATGCTGGAGATCTGACCATGACGGACGACGCTCTCACGACGGACGTGCTGGTCGTCGGCTCCGGCATCGCCGGGCTGGCGGCCGCGCTGGCCGCCGCGCGCGCCGGCGACGAGGTGACGCTCGCCACGAAGGCCACGCGGCCCGAAGGGGCCTCCTCGTGGTGGGCCCAGGGCGGAATCGCCGTCTCCCGCGACGACCCCGAGCAGTTCAAGCGCGACATCGTCGCCGCCTCCGACGGGACCGCCGACCGCGACGCCGTCGACGTGCTCGTCGAGAATGCCAACGAGGCCGTCGAGGACGTGCTGTTCGACACGCTCGACGTCGAATTCGACGAGAACGGGACCGGGCTGGATTACACCCGCGAGGCGGCCCACAGCGAGGACCGCATCCTCCACGTCGACGCCTCGACGGGCAAACACGTCCACGTCCCGTTCCTGAACTACCTCGACGACCGCGAGGACGTGGACATTCGGGACGACACCGCCGCCCTCGAACTGATCCGCCACGAGGGCCGCGTCCACGGCGCGATGCTCGAATCCGCCGGGGCCGTCGAGCCGTGTTTCGCCGGCAGCGTCGTGCTGGCGACGGGCGGCATCGGCGACCTCTACCCGCGGACGACGAATCCGGCCGACACGACCGGCGACGGCGTCGCGATGGCCGCGCTGGCCGGGGCCGAAGTCGAGGACATGGAGTACGTGCAGTTCCACCCGACAGCGTGCGTACTGGCGGATGACGACGCCGGCAGTGCCGACGTGGCGTTCCTCGTCAGCGAGGCCGTCCGCGGCGAGGGCGGCCTGCTCCGCAACGGCGACGGCGAACGGTTCATGCCCGACTACCACGCGGACGCTGAACTCGCGCCCCGCGACGTGGTCGCCCGCGCCGTCAAAGCCGAGCGGGAGGCCACCGGCGCGGTCACGCTGGACGTCTCGCCCCTCGATTTCGCCGACGAGTTCCCCGACCTCGCACAGCGTTGCGAGGAACACGGCGTCGACTGGAGCGAGGGTATCCCGGTCGCCCCCGCCGAGCACTTCCTCTGTGGCGGCGTCAGCGTCGACAACCGCGGGCGGACGACGCTCGACCGACTCTACGCCGTCGGCGAGTGCGCGCGCACGGGCGTCCACGGCGCGAACCGCCTCGCCAGCACGTCCCTGCTGGAGGGACTCGTCTGGGGACTGCGCGCCGGCGAAGACGCCGCCGGAAACGAACCCGACCCGATCGAAGCGCCGGACCTGCTGGAGCGCGACCCTGACCTGCCGGACCGCTTCGCCAGCGACAAGTTCCACCGGCTTACCCGCGTGATGGACGAGTACGTCGGCGTCGAGCGCGACCCCGACGACCTCCAGCGCGCGATGGCCGTCCTCCGCCGGCTCAAGGGCGAGGTCGACGCCTACGTGCGCACGCGGACCAGCCGGTCGCTGTACGAACTCCGGAACGCGAGCGTGACCGCCCTGCTGGTGGCGCGCCACGCCGCAGAGAACGAGGAGAGCGTCGGCACGCACAACCTCGTCACCGGCGGGCGCGACGAGCGCCGGGAGCAGACGGCGGACTGATGCTCACCGACGCCGACGTCGAGCGGTGGCTCCGCGAGGACGTGGGCCACCACGACGTGACAAACGACGTGCCCGGCGAGACGACGGGGCGGCTGGTCGCGAAGGAGTCCGGCGTCGTCGCCGGTCTCGACGCGGCCACGGCCGTCTTCGAGTACCTCGACTGCGCCGTCGAGACGCCGGTCGACGCCGGGGACCGTATCGACGCCGGCGACGTGGTGCTCCGCGTCGCGGGGCCGGCCAGGGCCGTCCTCCGGGGCGAGCGGGTCGCCGTGAACGTCACTGGCCACGCCTCGGGGGTCGCCACGAAAACCCGCGCCGCCGTCGACGCGGCGGAATCGGCCGATGTGGAGTCGGCTCCTCGCATCGCCGGCACGCGAAAGACCACGCCCGGCCTGCGCGGCGTCGAGAAGCGCGCGGTGGCCGCCGGCGGCGGCGACACCCACCGCCTCGACCTCTCGCACATGGTGATGGTCAAGGACAACCACGTCGCGGAGATGGGGCTGGTCAGTGCGGTGGAGCACTTCCGCGAGCGCGCCTCGTTCGCGACGAAACTCGACGTGGAGGTCGAGGCCCCGGAAGACGCGCCGCGGGCCGCCGCGGCCGGGGCTGACATCGTCCTGCTCGACAACATGACGCCAGCCGAGACCGAACGAGCAGTCGACCTCGTGGCCGCCGCCGACGCCGACGCGCTCACCGAGGCCAGCGGCGGCATCACCGTCGCGGACGTGCCGGCCTACGCCGCGACTGGCGTCGACGTCGTCTCGATGGGGTCGCTGACCCACTCTGCCCCCACGCTCGACTTCTCGTTTCGGACCGGCTGAGACGGACCGTTCCCGGTTCTCGGCCCGCCGTCACTCGCCGTCGAACCGCCGCGCCAGCATCACCTCGTCGACCAGTTCTCCCCGTATTTCGTAGTGGTCAGCGCGGACGGCCTCGACTGTCCAGCCGGCGTCCCGCAGGAAGTCGACGGCGCGCTCGTTCGTCGCCGGCAGGCTGTTGTACACCTTCCGACACCCGCGGCTCGCGGCCCACTCAACCCCGCGGGCGAGGAGGTGACTCCCGATGCCGTGGCGGCGGTAGGTCGCCATCACGCCGAGGGTGAGCTCCGCGGTCGACGCGAGTTCGTCGACCTCGGACATGGCGACGTGGACCCAGCCGACCACGTCGTCGTCGACCGTCGCGACGAACACCACGCGACAGCGGGTCGGACACCAGCGCACCAGCGTGTCCTCGTAGGCCAACTGCTCGCCGACGCCCCCGGCGACGACGCACGGTTCCTCGCTCGTGACCGCCCGAATCGTCCCGACGACGCCCGAGAGGTCAGCCGGTCGGGACGGCCGGATCTCGTAGCGGACGCCCGCCTCGTAGTGCTCGACCGCCTCCCCGTGGTGGAGCGCGACCGTGAGCTTCCCGTCGGCCGTGGTCTCGACGAGGTCGTCGCGCTTGAGTATCGAAATCTGGTGCTGGAATCGCTCCGGGTCGATACCGAGGGTTTCGGCCACGTCGGCCGGCGCGACCGGGCCGTTCCGCTCGACGAAACGGTACACGTCGGCGCGGTCGTCGTCGAGGTCGAGGTCTGTGGGCGACGCCATCCCTACGGACCAGTGATAGCCGTACCCACTTGAAAACACTCGGCGAGCAGACATGAACTCTCAGGCCGGCTCCGTCGCGGGCCCGGTTCCGCGAGCCACGCGTGACGCTTTAGGTCCGCCGCGACGGAGCACCGGCGATGCCAGACGCGATCCGCCGCTGTCCGGACCACGGCTTCTTCGCGGGCGCGGCCTGTCCGACCTGTGGGGCGTCGGGCGCGCACGTCCTCGACGGCGAGCGCCGGCGACGGCTCTCGAAGTTCGTCTCCGGCGCGCTCCGGCACTTCCCCGACGACGCGGGCGTCGATCTCGATTCGGCGGGCTGGACACCCTTCACGGCGCTGGTCGAGGCCGTCGAGCGACAGAACGACTGGGCCGACGCCGAGGCGCTGGCCGGCGTCGTCGCCACCGATCCGAAGGGGCGTTTCGAGCGGACCGGCGGGGAGACGACGGATCGGAGTGCAGAGCGGGCGAACCGGAACGGAGAGGCGGACCCGGGTGCGGCGACGGCAGACGACCGGATCCGCGCCGCCTACGGCCACTCCGTCGACGTGTCCCTGGGCGCGACTGACGCGCCCGTTCCCGACATGCTGTACCACGGCACCGCGCCGCGCAACGTCGCGTCGATACGCGACGACGGCCTCGAACCGATGTCTCGACAGAAGGTCCACCTCTCCGGGTCGGTCGCCGAGGCCGAGGCGGTCGGCCGCCGCCACGCCGACGACCCGGTGGTGTTCGCCGTCAACGCCGCGGCGATGGGCGCGGACGGCCGCCGCGTCGTCAAGCGCGGGGCCGGCACCTACACCACCGACCGCGTGCCGCCGCGCTATCTCGACCTGCTCGACGACGCGTGAGGTCGCCGTCGCCGTCCGACCTTACTCCAGGAGCGGCGTGCCGGTCATCGCCGCCGGTCGGTCGACGTCCATGAGCGCCAGCGCCGTCGGCGCGAGGTCGGCGAGCGTCCCGCCGTCGCGGGCCGTGCGGCCGGCCGCCGTGCCGTCGGGTGAGAGGTAGACGAACGGCACGGGATTGGTCGTGTGGGCGGTGTGGGGGTCGTCTTCGGTCCCCATGTCGTCGGCGTTGCCGTGGTCGGCGCAGAGCAGCACGTGCCCGCCGGCAGTCTGAATCGCCTCGACGAGGCGACCGAGTTGCTCGTCGACGGCCTCGACGGCGGTCACGGCCGCGTCGAAGTCGCCGGTGTGGCCCACCATGTCCGGGTTCGCGTAGTTCAGCACCAGCGCGTCGGGGTCCTCGTCCTCGATGAACGCGACCGCGGTGTCGGTCAACTCCGGCGCGCTCATCTCGGGCTGGAGATCGTAGGTCGCCACGTCGGGGCTGTCGACGATCTCGCGGCTCTCGCCCTCGAATGCGACTTCGCGACCGCCGTTGAGGAAGTACGTCACGTGGGGGTACTTCTCCGTCTCGGCCATCCGGAGCTGGGTGCGGCCGGCGTCCGAGAGGACTTCGCCCAGCACGTCCTCGGGCTGGTTCGGCGGGAACGCGACCGGCAGGTCGAACGTCTCGTCGTACTCCGTCATCGTCACGAGACGGGTCTCCGGCGGTTCGGTGTCGGCTCCCCAGTCCTCCGACCGGATGTCGCCGAGCATCCGGGTGAGTTGTCGGGCGCGGTCCGAGCGGAAGTTGAAGAAAATGACCGCGTCCCCGTCCGCGAGGCCGTCGTGGTCGCCGACGGTGGTCGGTTCGACGAACTCGTCGGTGGTGTCGCGGGCGTACGACTCCGTGACGGCCGCGACGGGGTCGTCGGCGTGGTGGTCGCCCTCGCGGTGAACGATGGCGTCGTAGGCCCGGCGCGTCCGCTCCCAGTTCTGGTCGCGGTCCATCGCGTAGTACCGGCCGCAGACGGTGGCGACGTGGCCCGTGCCGTGTTCCTCGGCGTGTGCTTCGAGGTCGGCGAGGTAGTCCTCGCCGCCGGTCGGCGAGGTGTCCCGGCCGTCGGTGAAAGCATGCGAGACGGCGTCTGTGCCGCGTTCGCCGGCGAGTTCGATGAGCGCGTGGAGGTGGTCCTGGTAGGAGTGGACGCCGCCGTCGGAGACCAGCCCCATGAAGTGGACCCGGCCGCCGTGGTCCTCGGCGTACTCGAAGACCGACAGGACCGTCTCGTTCTCGAAGAAGGGCGGGTCCCGTGCGTCGTCGTCCGGCGGCGACTCGCCACGCGAGCGGGCGATGCTGTCGCTGACGCGTGCTGAGTCCTGCTTGACGACGCGGCCGGCCCCGATGTTGAGGTGGCCGACCTCGGAGTTGCCCATCTGGCCCTCCGGGAGGCCGACCCGGCGGCCGTGGGTCTCCAGCGTCGAGTGCGCGCCCGCGTCCCAGTACCGGTCGAAGTTCGGCGTGTCGGCGGCGGCGACCGCGTCCCGGACGCCCTCGTCCGGGTTCAGTCCCCAGCCGTCGAGAATGATGAGCCCGACTTCCATGTCCGACGAGTGACGCGAGCGGCCTAATACACTGTCGGTCAGGCGTGAACGCCACGGTCGATGATGGGGGTCCCGCCGGCGACGCCAGCGGGTCGGTCGCGGCGGAGGCGAGTGGGGATGGGCCCGTCGCGGGCGTCGCGTCTGGGGGTTCGCCGGAACCGTGTTGTTAAGAGGCTGGCCCGTCTCCTTTCCGGTATGACTCGGAACATTCTCTCGGACGATCTGGCCGACGCAATCGTCACGACAGCCCGGACGGCGACGGGCGACTCGCTCCGGTCAGTGACCTATTTCACACGTGCGAACTTCGAACAGCTCTACCTGCGGGACGACCTCGAACAGGACGCGGACCTCAACGACTTCGTCGGTCACGAGTGGCAGGGGTACAAGCAGACCAAGAACGCCTACCAGGACTCCGAACTGGGCGACTACCGCTTTACCGTCCGCGCGTTCTCCAACGGCTACCTGCTGCGCGCCACGACCGAGCGCCAGGGCGTGCTCATCACCACGGACGGCCTGACGATGCAGTCCTACGAGGAGATCGCCGAGGCCATCGAGCGCATCCTCCGCGAGGAGTCCGGCAAGGAGTGATCACGCCAGATTTAGCAGCCAGTTCGCGGCGTTGAGCGCGACCAGCAGCGCGCCCTCGACGCGCGAGACGACGGTCTCGGTGTGGGCAATCACGGCGACGAGCACGACCGTCCCGAGGAGCCACGTGGTCCCTTCGACTCCGCTCGGACCGACCGGGAGCGGGCGGACGACGGCGGCCAGTCCCAGCACGCCGAGGACGTTGAAGATACAGCTTCCGAGGAGATTCCCCGTCGAGATTCCGGTCCGGCCCCGTCTGGCCGCCGCGAGGGAGGTGGCGAACTCGGGAAGCGAGGTCCCGGCGGCGACGACGGTGAGTCCGATGACCCACTCGGAGACGCCGACGCTCCCGGCGATATCGACCGCGGAGGCGACCAGCAGGTGGCCGGCGCCGATTACGACCGCCAGCCCGCCGACGAGCCGCCCGACGTCCGGCCAGTGAAACGACCCGGCGCCGTCCGCCGTCGACCCGCCGTTGCCGGCGCGGACGAGGTAGGCGAGGTAGGCGAGCAGCGAGGCGAACATGACCGCTCCCTCGACCCGGCCCAGGCGGCCGTCGGCCGCGAACCCGAGCAGGAGCGCCGTCGACCCGACGAGCAGTGTCGCGTCCCGGCGCACGAGCGTCCGCGTTGTCGCGAGCGCCTGGACGAGCGCGACGCCGCCGAGGATGAACCCGAGATTGAGGACGTTCGAGCCGACGACGTTGGCGACGGAGACGTCCGCGCGGCCGACGAGGGCGGCGTCGACGGTGACCACGAACTCCGGGGCCGACGTGCCGAAGGCGACGACGGTGAGACCGACCACCAGCCCCGGCACGCCGAGTCGGCGCGCCGTGCGCGCGGCCCCGGCCACGAACTGGTCGGCCCCGACCCACAGGCCGACGACGGCGACGCCGACCAGCAGCGCGTCAAACAGGACCATCGCAGTCTCGGTCGGACTCCCGTTCGCGCTTCGGCGCCGATGCACTCGACATGGGAACGGCTTGCGCCGGCACGTCCCTAACCGTTGTGCCGCCCCACCAGAGTTATGCTCGTCCCGGCGAACCCACGGGCATGACACTGGACCCGGTCCACGTCGACGGCATCGCGCAGTTAGCCGGGCAGGTGCGCCAGACCGTCGAGACGAGCGACCAGGACGCGGCCGCCGAGCGGGCGTGGGCGGACTTCCTCGACCCGCTGTGGCACGACGGCGTGAAAGTGCTGGAGCCGATGGGCGAGCAGCGCCGCCGGAAAGTCGCCATCGAGGACGTGGCGCTGACCGACCCGCCGTTCCCGAGCCAGCACGGGCTGGATTCGGGGACGATCAATCCCACGACGTTCAAGAACGGGCTCGTCATCGACGTGGCGCAGGCGGCGATGAGCGCCGTCCCCTCCGACGTGGAACTCCACCGCGGCCGGACGATCATCATGGCGGTTCACTCGAACGACGCGACGCTGGGGTTCGACGGCGACTGGCAGGGCGGCGACCGCGGCTACGCGAAGCGGCGCGTCCTCGACGTGCCCCAGGTCGACCGCTACGAGCAGCGGGTCGTCCACGCGCTGGCGCTGTACCTGGCCGAGAGCCAGCACGCGCTCACGAACGCCGACGTGGTCGACGACCTGTTCGTCCTCGACGGGCCCATCTATCCGACCGGCGTCCTGCGCTGGGCCGACCGCGACACCGAACTCGCCGACCTGCTCGCCGAGGACGACCGACCGAAGACGGTCGTCGGCAACTACGTCGAACTCATCGAGCGGTTCGTCGAGCGTGACGTGCCGCTGGTCGGGTTCGTCAAGAACTCCTCGACGAAGGCGGTCACGCGGACGCTACGACGGAAGACGAACGCGCCGTGGGTCACCGATTCGGCCTTCTTCCGTCGGATCCTGGAGCGCAGCGACGACGACGGCGACCGGCAGACAGACTGCCTGACCGCGACGAACTGGTTCCGGTCGCGGGCCGGCACCGACGGCATCATGTCGGCAGAGGGGTCCGCGCTCGGAATCGAGCGCTCGCTCGATCCCGAGGCCTACGAAGTGACCTTCTTCGTCTGTTACGACCCGCGGACGGACCTCGTCTTCCGCGTCGAAGCGCCGTACGCGTTCACGAAGGACCCCGACCGGCGGGCGAAGCTCACGCGACAGATTCTCCACGACGTGGCCGCAGAGCAGGGACCGCCGCTGGCCGTCGCGAAGGCCGACGAACTGGCGAAGATCGACCGCCAGGGCAGCGAGGAACTCACCCGCCGCATCGAGCGGGAGTTCGACACCGACCGCGACCGGGAGTTCAACGACATCCGCTGGGGCGCGGTCGAGGAGACGTTCTGAGGCCGTTTCCGTATCGCGCTCGATTTAGGCCTCCTCGGCCCGCTGGACGGACACGGTGACCGAGTCGCCGGCGACGCCGACGCGGGCGAACTGCGTCCGGATGTGTTCTTTGGCCGCGTCGATGGCCGCGTCCCGCGTCTCGAAACCCCGCGGCATGGGCGACTCGAAGGCGATACGCAGTTCGCGGTCGCCGATCGCCTGGACCTGCCCGCCGCTCTCGACCTCGTAGAAGGCGTCGCAGACCCAGACGTACGGCGTTCCCTCGTCCGGCGCGCCGCTGAATTCGGGCGGTTCTTCGCCCGGCTCGTACAGGGTCCCGGTCAGCGCCGTCCCACCGGCCGTCCCCCGGATAAGCAACATATCGGACAATACGCGCCCCAGTGGCAAAAGACTCTCCCCGTCTCAGCGGTCGAAGTCGACGACGACGGGCAGGTGGTCCGAGCCGAAGTGATCGTCGTCGCGGTCGGCCAGCACCGCCCGCACGGCGACCGAGAGGTCCTCGCTGACGAAGACGTGGTCGATGCCCATCTCCGGGAGCAGGTCGTGGAAGTCGGTCCGGCTCGTCGTCGGGCCATGGGTCGCGGCGGCTACGTCACGGGCGTCTTCGAGCGCCCGGCCGTCCGGGAGCGTGTGCCCATCTGCGTGCTCGTGGGCCGGTTCGCCGACGACGCAGTTGAAGTCGCCTGTCACGACCGCCGGGGTCTCGCCGACGACCTCGTCGAGGCGGTCGAGGACGAGGTCGATGCCCTCGACGCGCGCCCGCTCCCCGGTGTGGTCGAGGTGAGTGTTCAGACACACGACCGACTCGTCGGTGTCACGGTCCCGGAGCCGCGCCCACGTCGCCACCCGCGGGTAGCTCGCATCCCAGCCGAGGCTGTGTGGCTCGTCCGGGCGCTCGGAGAGCCAGAAGGTGTCGGTCGCCTCGCAGGCGAAGCGCTCGGTCCGGTAGCCGATGGCCGTGTGCTCGCCGCCGGCGTCGACGCTGTCGCGCGGGTCGCCGACCCACTCGTAGCTCGGCAGCAGCGACTCCAGTTCCCGGAGCTGGTGGGCCATCGCCTCCTGGATGCCGATCACGTCCGGGTCGTGGTAGCGAACGATAGACGCCACCAGTCGTCGTCGGTGCGGCCACGCGTCCAGTCCGTCCCCGGCGGTGTCGTACCGCACGTTGTACGACATCACCCGCGTCCGCTTCATACTCGCTCGTCGACACCCGGATGGGTAAGGCTTCACTTTCGCCGCGCTGGGGAAAGGTGTTAATCCCCGGCTGTCTTCGTCTGTCGTATGTCCGACCTCGGGGATTTCACCGATTTCGACGGCGACGACGGCGCAGACGAGACGGACGACGCGGACGAGACGGACGACGCGGCGTCTGCTGACCCCGCCGACGACGAGCAAGTGCGGACCGAGCCGACGCAGTCCACCGACGACTTCGAGGAGATCGACGTCGACCCGGCCGGCGCGGACAGCGGTCTCGGCGTCCTCTCGGCGTCCGACGGCCTCCGCATCAGCGAGGAGGACGACGAGTGCGTCTTGCGGGCCTACGTCACCGCACGGAACCGCTCGCGGGTCCGTATCGGGAAGTACCTGCTCGTCCCGTATCCCGATGGAGAACGCCTGTTCTGTCGCATCAAGTCCCTGGAGTACGCCCAGGAGTTCCGGGCCGACGACGCGACCGAGATCCACGCCCGGCGCGCGATGCGCGAGCGGGGAATCGACGAGCGCGACTTCAAGTTCATCGCGGAGCTGGAGCCGGTCGCGGTCCTCTACAGCGACGGCGGCGACCTCAAGCGGCGGATGACCGACCGCGTCCCCAAGCCGGAGACCATCGTCCGCGAGGCCACCGACAAGTCCGAGATCAAGACCGGGCTGAAGATGCCCGAGGACGGCGTCTTCCTCGGCCACCTCTCCGTCGGCGGCGAGAAGGTCCAGACAGCGGCGGAGCCGCCGACCATCGACTATCGGCTGAAAGACGACTACGAGGCCGGCGACCCGCTCGTGTTCCGCCACACGCTCGTCGCCGGGGGGACCGGGTCGGGAAAGACCCACTCCTCGAAGAACGTCCTCCGGCAGTACCTCGGGCGGACCTACGCGATGGGCGACGGCCGGACGCCCGAACTCGCCGTCGTCCAGTTCGACCCGCAGGACGAGTACGCCCAGATGCACGACGACAACCCCGCGATGACCGACGAGTTCGAGCGCCGTTGCGAGCGCGAGGGCGTCGCTCACGGCGGCTACGACGACACCATCGCCTTCGTCCCGAAGGTCGCCGGAGCCGACTACAACGTCAGCCACCACCGGGCCGAGCAGGTGGAGTTCACGGTCCCGTTCTCGCTGGTCTACGAGAACCCGTGGCTGATCGCCGGCTCCAGCCTGAACGACAACCAGTACGGCGCGCTCGTGAACACGCTCCTCCCGCGGTTCAGACACGAGTACGGCTCCGGCGGCACGTACGAGCAGTTCCGGAGCTTCCTCGGCGATCCGGCGCTCAGGGAGGAACTCGACGAGGCTGGCGACGTACACGAGGCCACCTTCGACGCGATCAAGCGCCGCGTCCAGGGCTTCGGTGCCGTCTTCGATCAGGACGCCCGCCCCATCACCGAGCAGATCTCGCAGTTCGTCCGCGACGGCGGGCTGACGGTGATCCCGACGTACCACATCACCGACTCGCGGACGGCCTCGACGGTCGTGCTGGCCGTCTCCAGCCTGCTCATCGACGAGAAGCTCTCGAACGACCCAACCTACGACCGCATCAAGGAGACGCCGCTCGTCCTGGGGATGGACGAGGCCCACAACTTCCTCACCGACGCCGACAGCGTCCAGGCCCGGAAGGTCATCGGGAAGTTCACCGAGGCCGCCAAACAGGGCCGCAAAGAGCGCCTCGGTCTGTACCTCATCACGCAGGACCCCCAGGACATCGCCGACCCGGTGTTCAAGCAGATCAACACGACGATGGTGCTCAACCTCGGCGACGAGGACGCGATCAAGGCCGTGAACATCCCGAGCAACCTCGAATCGAAGGTGCCGTACATGGAGAAGGGCCAGCGCGTCGTCTACTCGCCCGACAACTCCGAGCCGGTGGAACTCATCGGCCTCTCGACCTGCGTGACACGCCACGGGCGGGACTGAGCGCGTCCACCTCCGCTCGGCCGCTGGCCCGTCCGACGACCGCGGCCGCTGGCCCGTCCGACGACCGCGGCCGCTGGCTCGCCGTCGGCCGGTTCTCCCGCGGCCGAAGATTCAAAACGTCCGCCCGTGGAAGTTTGAGTATGGGCAAGCGAATCCTCGTCGCCGTCGACAGCTCGGAACAGGCCTCCGAGGCCTGTTCGTTCGCCGCCGAAGAGCACCCGGACGCCACCCTCGTCCTGCTGCACGTCATCAACCCCGCCGAGGCCGGCTACAGCGCCGAGGCGTCGATCCCCTCGTTCTCCGAGGAGTGGTACGAACAGCAGGAGGCCGCCGCCGAGTCGCTGTTCGACGACCTGGAGGCGACGGCGACCGAGGCCGGCGTCGAGACCGTCGAGCGCGTCCTCGAAGTGGGGCGGCCGACGCAGGTGATCGTCGACTACGCCGAGGACAACGACATCGACCAGATCGTCATGGGCAGCCACGGTCGCGCCGGCATGTCCCGTATCCTCCTGGGCAGCGTCGCCGAGATCGTGGTCCGTCGCGCGTCTGTTCCAGTGACCGTCGTCAGGTAGTCACGCGTGGCGGACGATGTGAACGTCGTACTGCGGGTCTTCGGAGACCGGTGAGCCGACGCTGGAGACCGGGGTCGAGACGCGACCGGCGTTCTCGCTCCCGACGAACACGATCGACGCGTCGACCTCGTTGGCGATCTGTCGGATCGTTCGAACCACGTCCGTCGTGATCGAGGCCATCGAACTCACGTCCTCGGGGACCTCGTGGCGGAACGAGGCCCCGGGCGCGATGGACTCCACTTGCTCGGCCATCCGGTCGGCGATGGCCCCGATGTCGAACGGGTCGTTCGCGTCGAGCCAGCCGCGTTCCAGTGCGTACTCGGGTTCGTCGGGAATCACCGTCAGCGCGAGCACGTCCTCGTTCCGGTAGGTTGCGAACTCCGTCGCACGCTCCAGTGCGGTACGAGAGAGGTCGGACCCGTCGAAGGGTACGAGCAGTACCATACCTCACCTGTCACCCGGTCGTGGTTTAATTGTTTCCGGGGCGTTCGCCGATCGCGGCTCGCGTCGACGCACCCCCCGATCGTCCCCCGTCCTGCGGTAAGCTGAACGAACGTCTCGACAGGGAGTCTGTAACTAAACGCCTTCGGTGTGTCAAAACATACCATGGATTCGATAGGTGACTCGCTCCGGTATCCCATGGAAGACGAGGACTGGCTGACGACCGTCGTCATCGGTGGTATCCTGACGCTACTGGGCGTGTTCTTCATCCCGATACTGCCGGTGTACGGGTACGTGGTCAAGGCAATCCGCGAGCGGGCATCGGGGGCCACCCAGCCGCCGGAGTTCGGCGACTGGGGCGACCTGTTCGTCGACGGGATCAAGGCCTGGGTCATCGGCGCGGTGTACATGCTGATCCCCGGCATCGTCGCGGCGGTCGTCGTCGGCGGGAGCCTCATCTCGATCATGACCGGGACCCGGGCCGGCGTCGGTGCGGGGATGGCCGGTCTCCTCGGGGGCCTCCTGCTCTCGGCCGTACTCTCGCTCGTGTTCGGGTACGTCGCGGTTGCGGCTATCGTGCACTTCGCGGTGACTGACGAACTGAGTGCGGCGTTCGACTTCGGGACGCTCCGCCGGCTCGCGCTCTCCTCGGAGTACGCGACGGCGTGGCTGTTGTCGGTCGTGCTGTTCGTCGGGGCCAACATCGCGGTGAATCTCTTCAACGTCATCCCGTTCGTCGGCTCGCTCATCGCGGGCGTGCTCACCGCGTTCGCCACGTTCTACGTGGCGGTCGTCGCGACGGACCTCTGGGCCAGCGGCTACAACGCCGCGCTCGAAGACGGCGACGAGGCGGAATCGGTCGGGACGGCCCCGGTCTAGAAGATATTCGCCTGCTGATAGACCGAGATCCCGTCGTTCGTGATCTCGTAGGGCTTGGTCTCCCGCGAGTGGTTCGCGTTCCGAATCTTCAGAATCTCGACCGCGAGGCGCGTCTCGCTGGTCTCGGTGCGGACGTACTGGAGGATGAACACGGCGTCGGTCAGGTACTCGATGATGCCGTGTCTGGACGCGTAGGGGTTGTCCTCGCTGGCCTCGGAGACGAGCATCGTCGTCACGCCGGCCCGCTTCAGCGAGCGGGTGAAGTCGAACACCTCGGTCCGCCGCCGCGCCTGGTCGTCGTACATCATCTCCAGCAGCGAGACGGAGTCCAGTACCAGTCGGTCCGCGCCGAAGTCCTCGATGAGCGACGGGAGTTCGCCGCGGATGTTGTCGAGGCTGTTGGCCATCTCCACGGGGTCGAGGTCGACGACCGCCAACTGGCCGTTCCGCTCGTATTCCTCGAAGTTCCAGTCGCGGTCACTCGCGGTGTCCATGATCGCTTCGTGTGACTGTTCGAGGGTGAGAAACACCGCGTTCTCGCCGTTCTGGAGGCCGTGGTGGAGGAACTGCAGCCCAAAGGTGGTCTTCCCGGTCCCGGCCGAGCCGACGGTGACCATGAGGTGGCGCTCGGGAATCCCGCCCTGTATCATCTGGTCGAGTCCCTCGATGCCGATGTCCACCCGCGGGATGTCGGAGTCGAACTCCTCTTCGAAGTCCCCGCCGCCGCTACTCGCGCCGCTGCCAGCGGCCTCGAACGCGGTGGCGAAGTCGTCCTCGAAGAGTCCGCCGCCGTCGCTGCCGTTCCCTTCGTCGTCGAAGGGACTGCCGTCTTCGCTGTCGCTGAAGGGACTGCCGTCTTCGCTGTCGCTGAAGGGACTGCCGTCTTCGCTGTCGCTGAAGGGACTGCCGTCTTCGCTGTCGCTGAAGGGACTGTCTGTGTCGCCCTCGAACGGACTGCCAGACTCGGTTTCGTCGTCGACTCCCCCCAGCGAGTCGACCGTCGTCGGCTCGGCGTCGTCGCTCTCGTCGCTCGACGCGGATTCGTCGTCGAGCGCGCTCTCGAACCAGTCGTCGTCTGACGTGTCGTCCTCGCTCATACGCCCTGCCCCCGACGCGAACGGCCCATGAGGTCGAATACTCGTGCGGACGGATATAATTGCCGTCGTGGTGGGTTTATGTACGCCCGGTGGAAAGCCCCGGACGATGACTGTCGGTATCGTCGCTCAACGCGACAACGACCGGGCCCTCTCGCTCGCGAGCACGCTGTCGGATCGGCTGCGGGCCACGTCCGCGTCGGTCGTCGTCGACGAGACGACCGCCGGCGAGGCGGACGACCACGAGGCGTGGGACGCGGCGGCCCCCGACGCCGCACCCGTCGACGAGATGGCCGACTGCGAACTGGTCGTGAGTATCGGCGGCGACGGGACCTTCCTGTACGCGGCCCGCGGTGCGGGGTCGACGCCGCTCATGGGCGTGAACCTCGGCGAGGTCGGCTTCTTGAACGCCATCGCTCCCGAGGAGGCCGTCGAGACGGTCGTCGCCGAGGTCGAACACATCCAGAAGACCGGGAGCGCCCGGACGCGCGCCATGCCCCGGCTCCGGGCCAGCGGCGAGGACTGGTCGCTCGCGCCGGCGCTGAACGAGGTCGTCGTGCAGGGGACGCGCCGGGGCCACGGCGGCGGCGCGACCGTCGACGTCTACGTCGACGACTCGCTGTACGCCAGCGGGCACGCCGACGGCGTGCTCGTGGCGACGCCGACCGGTTCGACGGCGTACAATCTCAGCGAGGGCGGCCCGCTCGTCCACCCCGACGTGTCGGGGCTGGTCGTCACGGGGATGGCCGACGAAGCGGGAACGCGGCCGCTCGTCGTCGACGTCGACAGCGAGGTCGCGGTCGAACTCTCCGACGCCGACAGCGGCGTCGTCGTCAGCGACGGTCGAGTCCGAAAAGACGTCTCGCCACCCGTCAGGGTGACGCTCTCGCGTGCGAGCGAACCGGTCCGCCTCGCCGGTCCACCGCTGGATTTCTTCACCGCGCTGGACAAATTGGCCTAACGGCGGCCAACGGCGAACAGCACGGGCGCGAGCACGATCAGGACGATGCCGAACACCTTGTACTGGAACGCGGACGCGAGGAGGCTCCCGGCGTTCGGCTCCATCGCCGAGGTCGGCGTAATCAAGAGCAACGCGCCGAGCGCGACGGTGTGAAGCCCGAGCATTCGGAGCGATCGTTGCGGGAGAATGGCCACGAGGCCGCCCACGAATCCGAGTAACAGGACATCACCGATGGTGTAGTTCAGCAGGAAGCTGTCGATGACTTGCAGCGGTGGCGCGAGCATTCCTATCCAGATTCTCGCTCTGACGGAATCTTTAAAGTTCCGTTACGCTACCGCCTCGTTGTCGTCACCTGTCCGCCGGCCCCGGCCGCTCAGTCGGCGGCTCCCCCGATCGGCGTCAACAGGAGGTAGCCGGTCGCCGACTCGCCGACGGTGCGCAGTCGAAAGCGGGTCGGCTCGTCCGGGGCCGTCGAGAGCACGACTGTGTCGAGATCCTCGTCGCGGACCGTCTCGGCGTCCACCTCGTCGATGCCGGCCACGAGGAGCGCCTCCGAGAGGGCGGTCCCGCCGACCCGGTCGGCCGGCACGTCGAACGCGGCCCCGAAGGCTTCGTTGGCCGCCCGAACGACCGGGCCGTGCCCCTCGTCGGCGACGTACAGGACCGGATCCGGGTGAGACTCGAAGAGGTCGGCCGGCTGCGGGTCCGGGGTCGTATCGGTGTCCGACGACACCGTCACCGTCTCGTCGGCGCTCTCGCCGTCGTCGGTGGCGATGAGGTACGACACGCCGCCGAGGCCACCGCCCATGGCGAGACCGAGACCGACGGTGGCCTCCTGGGTGAGCCCCAGTCCGGCGACCGACTGGACGACCAGCGCGACGGTCGCAACGAATATCGCTCCCGCGCCGATCCACCCGACCGCGGCCGCAAGACTCCCGAGGCGGTGCGTTCCACTCCCGGTTCCCCCCGACTCTCCATCCATCAGTTGATTTTCTACGGGCCACCGGTTAACACTTTTCGAGAACGATTCGCCGATAAAACATATACGCGCGAACGCCCTATTCGTACTGTCGTGTCACGAGCTACATCCGGCCAACCCCACGTTCTCATCGTGGACGACGAGCACGACGTCGCCGACACCCAGGCGCTGAAGCTCGACCACCACTACGAGACGACCGTCGTCTACGGCGGAGCGGCGGCGCTCGACACCGCCGGCCCGGAGTTCGACGCGATTCTCCTCGACCGCCGGATGCCGGACGTGCACGGGGACGAGGTACTGGCCCGCCTCCGCGAACGAGGCTACGACGGCGTGGTGATCATGCTGACCGCCGTCGACCCGGACCTGAACATCCTGGAGATGGCATTCGACGACTACCTCCAGAAACCGGTCGAGCAGTCGACGCTGGTCGCGGCGCTCGAACAGCACCTCGACCGGTCCGGCGAGGACGACCGGCTCGACGAGTACTTCGAGATTACGTCGAAGCTGGCTGTGCTGGAACGGGAGAAGTCCGCGCGCCAGCTCGAATCCAGCGCGGAGTACACGGCGCTCGAAGAGCGTGCCGCGGAACTCGAAGCACGCCTCGAAGCGGAACACGACGACTTCGAGGAACTCGTGGAGACGCACCGCTCGATCAGTCGCGGGTCAGTCTGAGCGAGCGGGCCCGACCTGCGTCATCGCACATGCGAGGGGCACGACGGCAGTGTACTCAGAATTTCGACTCAGTCGTCGCCGGGCACGTCCTCGACGACGAGGTGCTGTTCGATGTACTCGTCGATGGTCTCGCGAATCTCGGCGGCCGGGTCGTCGTCACGCGTCGCGTGCTGGAGGATGGCTCCGTGCAGAATCGTCAGCAGCATCTGGGAGGTCCGCTCCGGGTCGACGTCGGCGAACTCGCCCTGCTCGATCCCGTCACGGATGAGCCGCTCGAACCGCTTTGCGAACTGCTCGTCCGTCTCGGTGTACTTCTCGCGGAACTCGGCGTTGTGGACGGCCTGCGCGCGAAGTTCGACGAGCGACCGGAGCACCGCGTCTTTCTCCGGCATCTCGCCGTAATCGGGGAGGTCGTCGAGGATGAGACCGAGGAACGTCTTGAGATCCTGCTCCGGGTCGCCGGTCGATTCGAGCTGGACGATCCGATCGAACTGCGCGAGCATGAACTCCTGAAACGACAGCAGGAGGTCTTCCTTCCCGTCGAAGTGGTGATAGAACGTGGACTTGCTGAGATCGGCCTCGTCTGCGATTCGCTGAATCGAGAGTCCGGCGTATCCGTATTCCTGCAGGGCACAGAACGTGGCCCGCATTATCGCTTCGTGGGAGTTCTCCGGGTCCCCGGCGAACGGAATACCATCACTCATCCCGACCGAATATTCGGTCGGTACCTATATACCTTCCTACTGTGCGCGAACCACAACGTTGATAGATGACCGAACGTTCGTTCGACGTACAGAGTCGGAGTAGCGTTCGGTCCGAACGGGGGTGGTCGAATCCGTGGCCGTTCCAGTGACCGACGCACCGACTGAACCACCGATTCACAACCATGGAACGCCCGAACCGCTCCCACAATCGCCTGTGTCCCCACGCATGAACCTACGCACTATCGCCACGCTGGCAGTCGTCGCAATGCTCCTCGGATCAGGGACCGCGCTCGCCGCCGTCACCGGCAGTCCCGACTTCGATGCAACCTTCGTCGACAACACCGTCGCGCCCGGCGAGGAGACGACGCTCGACGTCGTCCTCGTCAACAGCGGGACGGTCGACTCCGGGCCGTCCTCGCAGTCCGTCACGACGAGCGAGGTGACGACCGCCCGCGGCACGACGGTCAACGTCAAGGACGGTGATGCACCCATCACCGTGACGACCAACAAGCAGGCCGTCGGCTCCGTTCCCGTCGGCAAGACCGAGCCCATCGCCTTCGACATCAGCGTCAAAGAGGACGCCAAGCCCGGGACCTACACGGTGCCCGTCGTCGTCAAGTACGAGTACACGAGCTACATCTCCGAGAACGACGGCACGCGCGACGAAGACACGGCCACCGAGCGGATCGAACTCGACCTCGAAATCGACGACGACGCGGCGTTCGACGTCGTGTCCGTCGACTCCGGGGCGCGCGTCGGCTCGACCGGGACGGTCGCCGTCACCGTCGAGAACACCGGCGACAAGGCCGCGAGCGACGCCTCGGTGACGCTGGAATCGACGAACTCCGAACTCACCATCGGCGGCGACACCAGCAGTTCACGGTTCGTCGACACCTGGGAGTCCGGCGAGCAGCGGACCCTCCGCTACCGCGTCACGGCGAGCCAGGACACCAGAGCCGAGCCGTATCAGTTCGACCTCCAGGTCGACTTCGACGACACCGACGGCGTCCGCAAGCAGGCCACCGCCGCTTCGATCGGTGTCACGCCCGCCCGCGAGCAGACGTTCTCCGTCCGCGGCGTCGAGAGCAGCGTCGCCGTCGACGACTCCGGGACGTACAACGTCACCTTCCGCAACGACGGTCCCGTCACCGTGCGCGACGCGACCGTGTCGCTGACGTCACAGAGCAGCGAGATCACGTTCGGCGAGTCCGAGTCCGCCTCCCAGTACGTCGGGACCTGGGAACCGGGCGAGACGCGGACCGTCAGCGTCGAGGCGTCGGCCAGCGGCGACGCATCGGTCCGAGGGTACGCCATCTCCGCGTCCGTCGGCTACACCGACCCGGAGGGCGACTCGGGAGCCGACGAGAACATCGCTCTCGGCCTCCGGCCCGAACCCGAGCAGTCGTTCGCCCTCGAGAACGTCCAGTCGACGCTACGTGCTGGTGACGACGGGACGCTCGAAGCCTCGCTGACGAACACCGGCGATCAGCCGGTGCGCAACGTCGTCCTCCACTGGACGAGCGACCACCGGAACATCTCGCCGAAGGTGACCCAGTACGCCGTCGGCAACCTCGAACCGGGCGAGTCCGCCACCGTCTCGTTCGACGCCGACGTGTCCGACAACGCCAACGCCGGCCCCCGGCAGTTCGACTTCGTCGCCAACTACCGCAACAACGAGGGCGACAAGCGCGAGAGCGACACCATCGAGGTCCAGCAGAACGTCGCGGGAAGCGCCGACGAGTTCGACCTCGAAACGTCGAACACCTCGGTCAACGTCGGCGGCTCCGGCACCTTCGACGTGACCATCACGAACCGGGCCAACGAGACGCTGACCAACATCGAGGCGAAACTGTTCGCCGAGTCGCCGATCTCGGTCGACGACGATCAGGCGTTCGTCAACGCCCTCGAACCGGGCGAGTCCGCGACCATCGAGTTCGGCATCAGCGCGAGCGGCGGCGCGATGACCAAGGACTACCCCGTCTCGATCGACTTCCAGTACGAGGAACCCGACGGTGATACGCCGGTGTCGGACACGTACCGGCTTCCGATCTCCGTGACCAACGCCGGCGGTGGCGGCACCCCGCTGACCGCGATCATCGGCGTCGCCATCGTCGCCGTCCTCGCCATCGGCGGCTACTTCAGGTTCCGCTGACGCATGGACTACCAGCGCTACATCGACTGGGCCGACGACCGCATCGTCAACGACTCACGGCGGGTGGTCATCACCTTCCTGGTCGTGACGGTGGTCTTCAGCGCCGGTCTCGGGAGCGTCTCGACCAACGCCGGAACGTCGCAGTTCACGACGGACCTCCCGGCCGAGGAGGCGTTCACTCGCGTCAACGAGGAGTTCTCCCCGACGTTCTCACCGGACACCGGGAGCACACAACTCATCCAGCGAGAGACGAACGTCCTCTCGAAGCCGGCGCTGTTGCGGATGCTCGAGTCACAACATCGGGTCGAGCAACACCCGAGCCTCCGGGTCACGTCGACCTCCAGCGCGGCCGGGATCGTCGCTCAGGAACTGGATCCCAACGCGACGACGACTGAACAGCAGATCAACGCCGTCGAGTCCGCGACGAGTAGCGAAATCGACGCGGCCGTCCGCAGTGCCGCCGAGGAGAGTCCGCGGTTCACGTCGCTGCTGAGCACCGACTTCAACCGACGGTCCGCCACGGCGTCGGCGACAATCGGCGTCGTCACCCACGAGGTCCCGGCGGGCATCTCCTCGGGGTCCGGCCAGGGCGGTTCGAGCCCGCTGACGAGCATCCAGAAACAGGCGGACTTCACGATCCAGTCTGCAGCCCACGGGAGTATCACGGTCTTCGGGAGTGGCATCGTCGCCGAGGAGTTCTCGAGCGTCGTCGTCGATTCGCTCATCCTCACCGTCCCCGCGGCCGTGCTGTTCATCCTCCTGTTCCTGATGATCGCCTACCGCGACCTGGCGGACATGGCGCTCGGGTTGCTCGCGCTGTTCATGGCCGTCATCTGGACGTTCGGCTTCATGGGGCTCGCGGGAATTCCCTTCTCGCAGATGCTCATCGCCGTGCCGCCGCTGTTGCTCGCGGTCGGCATCGACTTCGGCATCCACGCGGTCAACCGCTACCGCGAGGAGCGGGCCGACGGCGAGTCCGTCGCGACCTCGATGCGGATCACGACCGACCAGCTGCTGGTCGCGTTCTTCATCGTCACCGGGACGACCGTCATCGGCTTCGCGGCCAACCTCACCAGTTCGCTGCCGCCCATTCAGGACTTCGGGTACGTCGCCTCCGTCGGGATCACGTTCACCTTCTTCATCTTCGGCGTCTTCCTGCCCGCCGCGAAGGTGGAACTGGATCGCCTCCGCCAGCGCTACCCCATCCCCACGTTCAGCGAGAGTCCGCTCGGCTCCGAGGGGTCGGCCCTCGGAGGCGTCCTGCGCGGCGGCGTCGTCATCGCCGAGCGGACGCCGGTCGTCTTCCTGCTGATCATCCTGGTCACCACCGCCGGCGCGGGCTACTACGCCACCGGCGTCTCCACGTCGTTCACCCAGGAGGACTTCCTCCCGCCCGAGGAGAACCCCGACTTCGTCGAGGCGCTCCCCGAGCCGTTCGCGCCGAACGACTACACCGTCACGGGGGTGTTGAACTACCTGGAGGACAACTTCGCCACGACGCAGTCCAGTCAGGCGACGGTATACGTGGAGGGGCCGATGCGACAGGACTCGGCGCTCGAACAGATGTACCGGGCGGGCGACGACCCGCCCGAGTCGTTCGTCCGCGAGGACGGTCGGGCCGACTCGACCTCCATCGTGACGGTCATTCAGGACCGCGCTGCGGAGGACCCCGAGTTCCGCCGCCTCGTCGAGCGAAACGACCGTAACGACAACGGCGTCCCCGACGACAACCTCGAAACGATCTACGAGTACCTGCTGGACTCCTCGTCGCGAGAGCGGACCCTGAACTACCTCTCCGAGGACTACCGGAGCGCGCGCGTCGTCTACACCGTCGAGTCCGACGCCAGCGACTCCGCGGTGACCGCCGACACCCGCGAGGTGGCCGAGGACTTCCGGTACGAGGCCACCGCGACCGGGTCGATCGTCGTCTTCCAGGCCGTCGCCGACCTGATCTTCGAGTCGGCCATCCAGTCGCTGGCCATCGCGCTGGCCGGGGCGTCGGTCTTCCTCGTCCTGATCTACTACGTCCTGGAGGGGCGGCCGTCGCTCGGTCTCGCGAACGTCGTCCCGGTCGTCGTCACGGTCGCCTGGCTGGCCGGCACCATGCGCGTCCTCAGTATCCCGTTCAACGCGCTCACGGCGACGATGCTCGCCATCACCATCGGGCTGGGCGTGGACTACTCGGTCCACGTCACCCACCGCTTCGCAGACGAGTACGCCGAGAACGATCTCGAAACGGCGCTGGACCGCACGGTCCGCGGGACCGGCGGCGCGCTGTTCAGCAGCATGCTCACGACGGTGTTCGGAATCGGCGTCCTCGCGCTGGCGGTGTTCCCCGCTATCGGGCAGTTCGGCATCCTGACGGCGCTGTCCATCGCCTACGCCTTCCTCTCGTCCCTGCTGGTGCTCCCCTCGGTGCTGGTCGTCTGGGATCGCCTGTTCAACGCGCAGGGCTCGATCGGCGACCTGTTCTCGTTCGGCGAGGCCCGCCGGCCCGAACCGATCGACGGCGACGACTGAGACGGAGCCCGGACGGACGGGGGCACTCCTCTCGCGCGCCGGTCGTGTCCGTCTCGGACACGGCATTGAAGCCTTTATCCCGCGGCGTCGCCCTAGCCCTCGATATGACTCACGTCGTCATCATCGGCGCGTACGGCAGCGCAGGAGCCGCCGTCGCCGGCGAGCTCGTCGACGAAGAGGGCATCGAACTCACGCTCATCGACGACGGCGACCCCGGCGGCGGGCTCTGCATCCTCCGCGGGTGCATGCCGTCGAAAGAGGTCCTCTCCGCCGGAGCCCACCGCTTCCAGGCGCGCCACGACGAGCGCCTCGTTGGGGACGTCCCGGACATCGATCTGGAGGCCGTCGTCGAGCGCAAGGACGACCACGTCCTGGAGTGGGCCGGCTACCGCCGCGAGTCCATCCACGAGATGGCCGAGCGCGAGGACGTGACCTTCGTCCACGACACCGCGACGTTCGTCGACGACCACACTGTCCGCGCGGGCGGCGAGGAGTACGAGGCCGATTACGTCGTCATCGCCACCGGCTCAAGCCTGAACGTCCCGGACACGCCCGGCATCGACGAGGTCGACTTCATGTCGAGCGCGGACGTGCTCGACGCCACCGAGCTCCCCGACTCCGGCATCGTGATGGGATTCGGCTACATCGGGATGGAGATGGTCCCGTATCTGGCCGAGGCCGGCGACATGGAGCTCACCGTGGTCGAACACGACGACCGCCCCATCGACGAGGCCGACCCGGCCTTCGGCGACGCGGCCCTCGACATCTACGAGGACAACTGGGACGTGACGATTCCGACGAACTGCCACGAGAAGGCACTCGAAGCGACCGAGGACGGCGGCGTCCGCCTCACCGTCGAGTACGACGACGGGAGTGAGGAGGCCTTCGAGGCCGAGCAACTGTTCCTCTTTACCGGCCGTCGTCCCACCGTCGAGGGGCTGGGCCTGGAGAACGCGTCCGTCTCCGCGGAGGGCGACTGGGCACGTGACACGATGCAGACCCGCGACGCCGACCACGTCTACGCCGTCGGCGACGTGAACGGCAAGGAGCCGATCCTCCACGTCGCCAAGGAGCAGGGCTTCACCGCCGCCGAGAACATCCTCCGCCAGGAGGCCGGCGCGACGCCCCAGGCGTACGAGAACGTCCACCACCACGTCATCTTCTCTGGGCTCGGGGTCTACCCGTTCGCCCGCGTTGGCCACAACGAACAGACCGCGAAAGAGGCGGGCTACGACGTGGTGACCGCGACGCGTCAGGCCAGTGACGACGGCGTGTTCAAGTCCAAGGACGTGCCCGAGGGACTGGGCAAACTGGTCGTCGACGCCGACGATGGCACGGTGCTCGGCTGGCAGGGCATGCACTATCACGCCGACAGCTTCGCGAAGACGTTCCAGATCGTCGTCGAACTGGGACTGGACGTGCGCGACCTGCCCGACCGGGCCTATCACCCGACGCTGCCCGAGAACGTCGACGGCCTGATTCGGGACTGCGTGGCCGAACTGGAGTCCTGACGGGGCTCACCCGGTCTCGATGCCGGTCACCTCGAAGCGCGCACCACCGGCCTCGCCCTCGGTCGCTCTGACCCCGCCGCCGTGGGCCTCGGCGATCTGCCCGACGATAGCGAGGCCGAAGCCGGTGCCGTCGTCGCTCGTGGTGTAGCCGCGTTCGAACACCTGCTCGCGGTCGGCTTCCGAGAGGCCCGGCCCGTCGTCTTCGACGAAGAAACCCCGCCCGCCCGGGAGCGTCCCGACGCGGACTGTGACGGACTCGCCGCCGTGTTCGACGGCGTTTCGAAAGAGATTCTCGAAGAGCTGCTGGAGCCGGGTCCCGTCGCCCCTGATCGTCGCGTCTTCGTCCACCAGATCGAGCGTCGCATCGGCCGACTCGACGGTGTTCCAGGCGGCGGTGGCGACGTCGCTCAGCGCGACCTCGGTAGCGTCGACGACCTTGTCGCCGCCGCGGGCCAGCGCGAGCACGTCTTCGATGAGTTCGTCCATTCGTTCGAGCGCGCGCCGGGCCGCGCCGACGTGCTCGGGGTCGCCGTCGTACTCGGCGGCGATGAGTTCCAGCCGTCCGAAGGCGACGTTGAGCGGGTTCCGGAGGTCGTGACTGACGACGTTGGCGAACTCCTCGAGTCGGTTTCGCTCGCGTGTCAGTTCCTCGCGGTGGTGCTCGCGCTCGCGCTCGTAGCTCACCCAGTTGCCCATCAGTTCGACGAGCGTGACCTCCCAGTCGGTGAACGGCTCGCGGGGCTCCGTGTCGTAGAAGCAGAAGGTGCCGTACACCTCGCCGTCGACGACGACAGGCGTCCCGAGATAGCAGGTGATCCCCATCTCGGTGAACCCGGCTCGCTCGGCCAGGTCCGGTGCGTCGGCCGCGATGTCCGCGAGGACGAGCGTCTGTTCCTCGACGACTGCCCGCTCGCAGTTCGTCGTCTCCAGCGGGACGGTGTCGCCAGGCTGGGTGTCCCCCGTCGGGTCCCGGACGATATCGAAGACGTAGGTTTCCCCCTCGATGCGCGAGAGTGCGGCGACGTCGGTCCCGAGCGCCTCGCGCCCGATGTCGAGCAACCGCTCGACCTTCGCTTCGAGGTCCATGTCCTTCCGGGAGACGACGCGGTACGTCTCCCTGAGCGTCTCTTCGCGCTTCCCGAGTTCGCGCTCGTGCTCGCGGCGCTCGGTGACGTCCCGGAAGTACACCGACAGCCCCGTCGCCGACGGGTAGGCGTTCACCTCGAACCACGTTTCGAGCGGTTCGTAGTACGCCTCGAAAGAGACCGCCTCTTGCTCGCGCATTGCTCGGTGGTACTGCTCGTAGAACTCCGTTCCGACCGCCGAGGGGATCGCCTCCCAGATGTCGCGCCCGAGCAGGTCGTCGCCCTCGATCGCAATCTCGGCCGCATCCGAGATGACCTGCCGACCGCGGTCGTTGAGGTAGGTGAACTCCCAGTCCTCGTTCAGTGCGAAGAACGCGTCGGTCATGCGATCGAGGATGCGCGTCTCAGCCCGCCGCGTCGCCACCGCATCGGTGATTCGCTGGCGGAGCACCGCCGTCTGTTCCCCGAGCGGCGTCTTCGTCAGGTAGTCCGTGACGCCGGCGGAGATGGCGGCGCTGGCGACGCGCTCGTCCCCGTCGTCGGTAAAGAGGATGAACGGGAGCGTCGGCCGACTGTCGCGGACCGCTCGCAGCAGCGCCACGCCGTCCCGATCGGGCAACTGATACTCGCTGACGACGCAGTCGACGGCGTCACCGTCCAGCGCCGCGAGCGCGTCGTCGGCCGTCTCACACACTCTCACATCGAACTCGTCGTCGGCCGCCGAAAGCGTCGTGCGAACCGCGGACGCGTCGCCGTCGTCGCCGTCCACGTAGACGACGCGCAGCCGGTCCTGCCGTTCGCGTTCCCCGTGTTGCGTACCGGTCGTCACGGGAGAATCCATACCCACACTATTGTGTGGTAACATAAAGCACTACTGACCGATTCAGTCCGCGTTCGACCCTCCGACGCCGCCGAGCAGGCGCTCACTCGCCGTCGCGGCGGTCCGGCCGACGCGCGGCGAGGACCGGCATCTCGGCGACACGGTCGTCCGAGAGCGCGTCCCAGTCGACCCCCGTCGGCCGCGGGTGTGGCGTCTCCGTCTCGACTGTGCGCCCGGGCGTGACCACCCAGTCCATCGGTACGTCGTGGTCGTCGACCGGGACGGCCGCGTCGACGACGCCCTCGGGCCCGCCGACGACCTGCAGTTCGTGAACCGTCGTCGCGACCGGCGTGTCGTCGTCGACGAGGCCGAGTTCCCGGAGCACGGCGTATTCGAGGTCGCTGTACCCCTCGCCCTTGCCGATTCGCGCGCCGTCCTCGGTGACCGTGACCGATCCCGAGACGACGAGGTCGACGGTCCCGACGGCCTCGGGGCCGACCTGGCGCGCGTGGTCGGCGACGTTCGACACCGCCGGCGCGGCCTCGACGTCGTCCAATTCGGCGGGGTCGAGTTCGTAGAAACACCGCTCGTCTCGCAGGCGCGGCACGGCCATGTACACCGTCTTGCCCGCCCGGAGCGCCGCCCGCCGGACCGGTAACTGCGGCGCGTCGGGGTTCGCTTTCACCGTCTCCGCGGCGTTCCAGACCGGCGTCCCGGTCAGGCGCTCGGCGGCCGCGTCAGCGCCCTCGAAGTTCGGAATCCGGTCGTGGGGCGGGAACGGGAAGCGGGCGACGCCGCGTTCTTCCAGCGCGTCCCACACCCGCTCTCGGACGGCCTGCTTGTCCACGCTAGTCCTCCCGCTGTCGAACCCCGAGTGCGCAGACGAGCGCGAGCAGGCCCGCGAGCGCCGCGACGGCGGTGAATCCGGGGCCGCTGGCGTCGGTCGTGGGCTGGTCAGTGCTCGGCGTGTGGTCCGCGGGCGTCGGCTCGCTCGTCTGGGTCGCGGTGGCCGTCGCCGTACCAGTCGCGGTCGCCGTTCCCGTCGTTCCGTCCGCGTCCGTCTCGGTCGGCGTCACCGCCGACCGGGGGACGTAGCTGTCGGCGTCGTAGCGGTCGGGATACAGCTGTGCGGTGGCGTTGTGCGCGACGTTGACGACGCTCCGGGGCGCGGGCTGATTGAGATCCCTGACCCGCAGGAACACCGTGGCGTTTCGCTCGCCGGCCGTGGTGCTCGCGTAGGGTTCGCTCTCGGCGATGGTCGCCGAGTTCTCGGTGACGAACAGCACGTCGGGGTCCATCCGCAGGATCACTTCGTCGCTGAGTTGCGGGTAGCCCGTGTGGTTGCGCGCGGCGACGTTCTCCGCTCCCACGAGTTCGATGAGCGAACTGATGAACGTGTCCCCGGCGGCCACGTAGCCGCTCCCGAGCGGGTACAGCGCCTCGGGGCGGTCCTCGACGCCGGCGGTCACCTCGCCGATGGCCTCGACGTTCGCGTCCATCCAGTCGTTGGCCGCGGCCGCGCCCTCGCAGTTCCCGGTCAGTCGACCAGTGGTCGCCGTCTTCTCGCGGATGTCGTCGAGGGTCGTCGCGGCGCGGAAGTGATACACCATCAGGCCGGCCTGCCGGAGCGGTTCGACGTCGCCGGCGCTGGCGTTCGGCGCGAGCACGAGGTCAGGCTCGGTCCCGACGGTCTTCTCGACGCTGACGCCGAAACTGGCCGAGACGTTGGTCCGGCTTTCAGCACCGTCCAGATAGCTGGCGTACTGGGTCAGTCCGACGACCTGCGACCGGCCGCCGATCTCCCACATCGTCTGGGCGGCCGAGGGGTTCGTCGTCGTGACGCGCTCCGGGCGCTCCTCGATGGTGACTTCGGTCCCGGTCGCGTCGGTCAGCGTCACCGGGAACGCGCAGTCGCCCGATTGGGCGGCGGTCGACGCCGACGCCGGGGCGGCCCCGACGAGCGAGACGACGAGCAAGAGTCCGATAACCGCGGGCGAGAGTCGTGACATACTGTAGGCGGGCGCCAGGAGCAATAAATACTTATCTACTGCAACTGGGGTTTCATACATGCGTTTCGCGGGGCGTACCGTCGGGTGGTCGGCCGGCCTCATCGCCGTCCTCGGTGCCGTGGTGACGGTGAGCGCCGGGATCGGCCCGGTGTGGATTCCGCCGGCCGCGGTCGCGAAGGTGCTGCTCAACGCCGTCGCGGTCCCGACCGGCGTCTCGCTGTCCGGCCCCGCGTTCGACGTGTCCACGACTCGCCTGTTCGCCTATCCCGTCACCGACCTCCAGACCCAGATCGTCATGCAGGTCCGCCTGCCCCGCATCCTGCTCGGTGCGGTGGTCGGCTTCTCGCTCGCTGCGGCTGGCACCATCATGCAGGGCATCTTCCGGAACCCGATGGCAGACCCCTCTATCATCGGCGTCTCCTCCGGCGCGGCGGTCGGCGCGGTCGGCTACATCGTCGCGCCGGTCGCGATCCCGCTCGGCCTCGGCCTGCGCGGCGCGGCCTTCGCGGGGGCGATCCTCGCCGCCTTCGGCGTCTACCTCATCGCGACGCACAACGGCGAGACGCCCGTCGCGACGCTGCTGCTGGCCGGCGTGGCCGTCCAGACGTTCCTCGGCGCGGTCGTCTCCTTTCTCCTCTTACACAGCGGCGAGAGCATCCGCAGGGCGCTGTTCTGGTTGATGGGGCACCTGAAGGGCGCGTCGTGGCCCGAGGTGACCACCAGCGTCCTCCTCGTCGCCGTCCCGTTCGTCGTCCTGCTGGCCTACGCGCGCGACCTGAACGTCATGCTGCTGGGCGAGGAGGATGCCCAGAGCCTCGGCATCGAGGTCGAGCGGACCAAGCGGGTCCTGCTCGCGCTGTCCTCGGTCGTCACGGCCGCAGGCGTCGCCGTCGCCGGCATCATCGGCTTCGTCGGCCTCATCGTCCCCCACGTCATGCGCCTGCTCGTCGGCCCGGACCACCGAATCCTGCTCCCGACGGCGGCGCTCGCCGGAGCATCGTTCCTCGTCGCGACGGACACGCTCGCGCGATCGGGCAGCGCCGAGGTCCCGGTCGGCATCGTCACCGCCGCGCTGGGCGCGCCCTTCTTCCTGTACCTGCTGCGCAAGCGGGAGGTGCGAGAGCTGTGAGCGACCGCGCCGGGGACCCCCGCGGGCCGATGCTCGACGTGGCCGACCTCTCCGTGGCCTTCGGCGACCAGCGCGTGCTCTCGGGGGTCGACTTCGCGGTGGAGCGCGGGACACTCGTCGGTCTCGTCGGTCCCAACGGCGCGGGCAAGACGACGGTCCTGCGGACGGTCAAGGGGACGCTCGACCCGGACGGCGGGACGGTCCGCGTCGACGGCGACCCGATCTCGGACCGCTCGGCGAAGGCGGTCGGCCGCCTCGTCGCGAGCACGCCTCAGGGAACCGACCTCTCCTTCGATTTCACCGTCAGGCAGACCGTCGAGATGGGGCGGACGCCCCACCTCGGGCGCTTCGACCGGATGGGCGAGCGCGACCACAGCGCCGTCGAGACGGCGATGGAGCGCGCGAGCGTCGCCCAGTTCGCCGACCGGCCGTTCACCTCCCTCTCCGGCGGCGAGCGCCAGCGCGTCCTGCTGGCCCGGGCGCTGGCCCAGGAGACGCCAGTCCTCCTGCTCGACGAGCCGACGGCGAACCTCGACATCAACCACGCCGTCCGCACGCTCGAACTGGTCCGCTCGCTCGTCGCCGACGGGAAGACGGCCGTCGCCGCCATCCACGACCTCAACCTGGCGGCGCGGTACTGCGACGAACTGGTGTTGCTCGCCGACGGGGCGGTCCGCGCCGCGGGCCCTCCCGGCGACGTGCTCACCAGCGAGACGCTCCGGGACGCCTTCGATGCGGAGACGCTGGTGACGACCCAGCCGGGCACCGACGCGCCGCTGGTGACCCCGCTGGCCGAGCGGGAGTCGGTCGACCGCCGCGTCCACGTGGTCGGGACCGGCGCGGCGGCGGCCGACGCCGTCGCGGCGCTCGTCGGAGCCGACTGCCGGGTGAGCGTCGGCGTCGTTCCGGCCGGCGACGCGGCCGCCGAGCGCGCCGCCGAACTCGATTGCGAAGCGGTGGCGGTCCCGGCCTTCGCCGGCGTCGACGACGCGGCCCGCGAGCGCGCGGTTGCCCTGGCAGGGGCCGCCGACGCCGTCGTGGTCGCGGGGGCGGTCGGCGACGGGAACGCGCCGGTGGTCGACGCCGGACGCGTCCGTCTGGGCGTCGAGGCCGATAGCACCGACCACTCGCAGACCGTCCGCGACACGGTACCGCTGGCGGCGTTGCCGACCGCAGTCGCGACCCTGCCACCGCCCGGGGTCGGGGCCGAAGCGACACCGCCCCTCGGTCAGTCCTCGACCGACTGAACGGGTGCCGGCCACTGGCCGGCTTCGGGGCCGAAAACAGCAACACCGATACGCCCCGTCCCCGTATTCCGCCCGTGGACGACACCATCGCGTGGCTCCGCGAGCGCCCGTACTACGAGGGCCAGATCGTCGACGAGCGGACGGTCCCCGGGCGGTCCGGGCGGACGGCCGACTGCGAGGTCGACGACCGCCTCGCGGGCGTGCTCGCCGACGAGGGCATCGAGGACTTCTACGCCCACCAGGTCGCGGCCATCGAGGCCGTCCGCGGCGGCGAGAACGTCGTGCTCGCGACCGAGACGGCGAGCGGCAAGAGCCTCGCCTACACCGTCCCCGCGTTCGAGCGGGCGCTCGACCGGCGCGCGACGGGGCTGTACGTCGCCCCGCAGGTCGCGCTCATCAACGACCAGACAGAGACGCTCTCCGAGCTCGCACAGGGACTGGGATTCGCCTCCGGCGTCTCGGTCGCGCAGTACACCGGCCGGCAGTCCAAATCGGAGAAGGAGGCGATCAGAGAGCGCCAGCCGACGGTCCTGCTGACGACGCCGGACATGCTCCACTACGGCATCCTGCCCCACGCCTACCGCCTGTGGGACTGGTTCTTCCAGCGCCTCGAAACCGTCGTGATCGACGAGGTCCACGGCTATCGCGGCGTCTTCGGCAGCCACGTCTCGCTCGTCATGCGCCGCCTGCAGCGGGTCGCCGAGCGCTTCGACGCGGGAAGCGACAGCGGGACCCCGGGCGGCCCGGAGTGGATTTGCTGCTCGGCGACCATCGGCAACCCCGTCGAACACGCCGCGGCCGTCACCGGCCGGGCGGAGTCGTCGTTCGCGCTGGTCGACGAGGACACCAGCGCCAGCGGCCCGCGCCACTGGCTGCTGTGGAACCCGCCCGAGTACGAGGGCGAGGGCTGGGGCAGCGGCCGGCGGCGGTCGAACCACGTCGAGACCAAGCGGCTGTTCGTCGACCTCGTGGCGCGGGGGCTCCAGACGGTCGTCTTCGCCGGGTCGCGCCAGACCGCCGAGCGATACGCGAGCGACAGTGCCGACGAACTCCGTGACCGCGGGGAACACGACCTCGCGGACGCCGTCGGCGCGTACCAGGCCGCGCTGACCGACGAGCGCCGCCGCGCACTGGAGCAAGGTCTCCAGTCCGGCGACCTCCGGGGCGTCTGGTCGACCAGCGCGCTCGAACTGGGCGTCGATGTGGGCGGCCTCGACGCCGTCCTGCTCGACGGCTACCCCGGCACGCGGATGCGGGCGTTCCAGCAGGCCGGGCGCGCCGGCCGCGGGACCGACCCGGCGCTCGTCGCCCTCGTCGGCGGCGAGGACCAGCTGGACCAGTACGTCCTGCGCAATCCCGACGCGCTGTTCGAGACCGGAGCCGAGCAGGCCGTGACCAACCCCGAGAACGAGCAGTTGCTCCCCGACCACGTCCACGCGGCCGCCTGCGAGAACTGGCTCTCGCCCGACGACGACCGCCACTTCGGCGAGCGGTTCCCCGACGTGGTCGCGGATCTGGAATCGACGGGCGCGCTCGACCGCCGCCAGACCGACCAGGGCATCCGCTGGCTCGGTAACGGCAGCCCGCACCACGAGATGAACCTCCGGACGGTCGACGACCGCGAGGTGAAACTGGTGGCGAAGGGGGACGTCATCGCGACACTCCCCTTCGAGGACGCCCTGCGCGACGCCCATCCCGGCGCGATCTACCACCACCAGGGCCGGCGCTACGAGGTGACAGACCTGGACCTCGCGACCGGTGTCGCCGAACTGTCCCGGACGTGGGCGGACTACTTTACACGCGTCCTGCACGACAAGACCATCACCGTCGAGGCCGACCTCGACGAGCGGCGACTGCCGGCCCGCGAGGACGTGCCGGTCCGCTTCGCCTCGGTGACCATGCGAAAGCAGATCACCGGCTACGAGCGCCGCGACGGCTCCTCGGGGGAGGTCCTCGGCCAGCGCCCGCTCGACCTGCCCGAGACGACGCTGGAGACGAAGGCGCTGTACCACACCGTGCCGTCCGAGCTGGAAGCCCAGATTCGCCGCGGCGAGTACGGGCCCGACGGCGGTCGTGGTGACGGCGACAGTCGCTCCGGCGACACGGCCGCTGACGGCGGTGGGGCCGGTGACTTCCCCGGGTCGATCCACGCCGCCGAGCACGCCGCGATCTCGATGTTCCCCTTCGAGTACCTCTGTGACCGCGGCGATATCGGCGGGCTCTCGACGCCCCACCACCCCCACACCGGCGAGCCGACCATCTTCGTCTACGACGGCTATCCCGGCGGGATCGGCCTGACGCGTGCGGGATACGGCGACATCGGATCGCTGCTGGACACGACGCTGTCGATGCTGCGCTCGTGTGACTGCGCCGACGGCTGTCCGGCCTGCGTGCAGTCGCCCCACTGCGGGAACGCCAACGACCCGCTGGACAAGCACGGCGCGATCCACCTGCTGGACGGGCTGACTGGCGGGTCGAGTTGACAGCTATCGGAAGTCGTCGAGTCGCATCTGGTTCGACGCCAGCGTGTCGGGCTCGTCGGCCCCGAGGAGCCGCGGTAACGCCGTGTTCGCGAATGTCAGTCCGACGACGAGCAGTATCGGGGCGAAGAACAGTCCGTAGAACCCCAGGACAACCGGCCCGAGCGTGTACGCGAGCATCAGGAGGCCGACGTGCGTGTCCTCGCCGCTGAGGAGCGGCCGGAGCACCAGGTCGGGGATGGTGTCGACGACGACCACGGCGACGAGGAGGAAGCCGAGAACGTACACGAGCAGCGCGGATTCGCCGTCGAGAAGCACCGGCAGCGCCGCAATTCCGGTCAGTGGGAGGTAGACGATTTTCATCCCGACGACGGGAATCAGACTGGCGATGCCGGTCAGCGCGCCGGCCAGAGCCGGATACGGGACCTCGACGGCCGTGGGCGCGACCGCGTTGTACCCGGAGAACGCCGCGATGGCGATCAGCGAGATGGCGACGACGTTCAGGAGGTTCCCGAACAGGACCGCCTCGAGTTCCGCGTCGACGGCCTCGAGATACTCGCGGATGATGGCGTCGTCGTCGAACCGGAGCAGCCACTCGCGAATGCGCCGTCCGTCGAGGAGGAGGTAGTACGTAACGATGGTTGTGACGAACAGATTGAGGACGAACGACGAGACGACCGAGGTCAGGACGATCGCGTTCTCGCTGAGGAACGTGACGAACGGTGAGAACTGTCCCGACTGATACGCGGTGTAGAGCCCCTCGACGGTGAAGTCCGGGACGGACTCCGCTCCGTCGAGCCAACTGACGTGCGTTGCTGCCACGTCGATGAGTGCGTACTCGGTGACGAACTGCCGGGCCTGTACGATGAGCAACACGGTCGCGTAGCTCACGATCAACAGCAGTGGGAGCGCGAGCGACGACATGACGACGACCGCACGGATCCGCGCCGGGAGCTTGAGCCGCCGCAGCGACCCGTAGTACCGCCGCGTCGAGTAGTAGAGGAACACCGAGACGGTGAACGCAGCGATGAACCGGAACGCGAGGAATCCGACGACGACCGCGACGAGGAAACCGAAGAGGGCGACGACGAACCGTTTTTCGTCCATATACGTGCCATCTTACCTACGGATATAAACGTATGGCCGTTTTTTCGGCCCGTAATGATGCAGGCCGGTCGGGCGTCCCGTCTTCGTCGTGTCGTCAGCACGCCGATTGTCGCCGGGTCGGACGACCCAGGACTGGATACCACGCCCTCGTCGGTCACTCGGGGCGGTCGCCGACCGGCTCAACGGGGTCCCGAAGCGCCACTTCGCCCGACAGCGAGTGCTGTCTCGTCTCGCTGAGGTCGATGCCCTCGGCGCGACAGGCCTCGTGCACGCCGCGGACGAACGCCGAGTGGACGCTGGGCAGTCGGTTCCGGCGGTTGTTGGGAATCCAGATTCGCCCGGTCACCAGGACGGCGGTGTCGGCCAGTTCGTCGACCCCGACGACCGGTTCTGGCTTCTCGGCGACGTGGTCGATGTCGCGTGCGACGTTCCTGATGATGGCCTCCACCTGGTCGAGGTCGGCGTCGTAGCCGACGCCGAACTCGTAGGAGATGCCGATCGGTCCCGTCGAGGTCCGGTTGGTCACTGCGCTCGTCGCCAGGTCGGTGTTCGGGACGATGATCCGCTCGTTATCCGGCGTCCGAACGCGCGTGACACGGAGGTCGATGTCGACGACGACGCCGCGGTTGCCGTTCCACTCGATCGTGTCGCCGACGTTCAGGTCCGGGTCGGTGACGATGAACACGCCCGAGACGAAGTTTCCGAGCACGTCCTGGGCAGCCAGACCGACGGCGATCGTCACGCCGGCCGCGACGAGCGTCGACCCGGCGAGGGTCCCCTGGAACCCCGCGACGCTCGCTGCGACAACCACCGCGAGGACGACGACGAGAAGGTGACTGACGCTTCCCAGCGCGCTTTCGAGCGTCTGGTCGATCTTCGACCGCTCTAGGCCCCAGCGGATGGCCGGCACGAGGAGTAACCGCCCCAGAAAGTAGAGGACCGCTCCGACGACGAGGAACTCCGCGCCGTCCTCAGCGAGTTGCGCGTACGTCGAGGCGAGGTCCCCCGAAAACGGGTCCGTGACCTGCATACCTGCCGTACCGGGGCGACGACCATGAATGTCAGCCACGCTGACCGACCGCTCGGTCCCGATTTGGCTCACGTGAGTCACGCTCGGGACGCGACCTTTCGCGTCGCTTCGCTATCGCTCACCCCACTCGCTCGTCCAAAATCAGCCTCACTCGGCAAATATCGGTTCTGTGCGTCGCTTCGCTGTCGCTCAGCCGACGCGTTCGTCCAAGATTAGCCTCGTCTTCGTCCCCACGACCTCCTCCAACTCCCGGGCCTTCGTGATGAGTTCGTTGACGGCGTCGGTGTCGGCGGCGTCGACGACGACCACGATGTCCTCCTCGCCGGAGACCTGCCAGACGAAGTCGACCTCCTGCCACTCGGCGATGCGGTCGGTGACGGCGCTGGTATCGACGTTCACGTCGACGCCCACTTCGATCATCGCTTTGACGTTGCCGGTCCGCGTCGCGACGGTAAAGCGTTCGATGACGCCGTCCTCGACGAGCTGTTCGACCCGGTTTCGCACTGTTCCCTCCGACGTCCCGACCTGGTCGGCGATCTCCGTGTAGGGCGTACGGGAGTCCCGGCGGAGGATCGAGAGTATCTCTCTGTCGAGGTCGTCCATCGAGATGCGAGGCTACTCCCGGTCCCGACTTGAGGATTACGAAATTCGAAACTCGGCTTCGAAAGCAACCCTTATGGCCGACAAAAGTATACGCATCTCGTAATGGCTGACGCATACGTGGCGCTGGAGGGTGACCGCGTCATCGAGGCGCGCGCACGCGCTCCCGGCACCGCCCGCGGCGAACTGGTATTCACAACGGCGTACACGGGCTACGAGGAGAGCCTCACCGACCCTTCCTACGAGGAGCAGGTCCTGACGTTCTCGTACCCGCTGATCGGGAACTACGGCGTCCGAGAGGAGCGCTTCGAGTCCGACCGCGTCCACCCGCGTGCGGCCGTCGCTCGCGAGATGACCGACGACGTGGCCGAGTGGCTCGAATCCGAGGGCGTCCCCGCCGTCGATCACCTCGACACGCGCGACATCGTCACCGAGATCCGCGACGAGGGGGCGATGAAGTGCGGTATCGCCGCCGGCCCCGACGTGACCGAGCAGGACGCGCTCGACGAACTCCACGAGTGCAAGCACATGTCCGACCACACGGACATCGGCGCGCAGGTCTCCGTCGACGACGTGGAGACCTACAACGAGGGCGGCGACGGCGCGACCGTCGCGCTCGTCGACTGCGGCGCGAAGGGCTCCATCATCGACTCGCTGGTCGAACGCGACGCCACGGTCCACGTCTTCCCCTACGACGCGAGCGAGGACGACGTGGCCGCCGTCGACCCGGACCTGCTGTTCATCTCGAACGGCCCCGGCGACCCCCAGAACTTCGAGCAGGCCGGCGAACTCGTCGAGACGTACGTCGGCGACGTGCCGCTTGCCGGCATCTGCCTCGGCCAGCAGGTCGTCGCCAACGCGCTCGGGGGCGAGACCGAGAAGATGGAGTTCGGCCACCGCGGCGTCAATCAGCCGGTGCGCGACCTGCGCACGAACCAGGTCGTGATGACGACCCAGAACCACGGCTACACCGTCGCCGAACCCGGCGAGAAGCTCGACGTGACGCAGATCAACGTCAACGACGACACCCCCGAGGGGCTGGAGAACGACGATCTCGACATCATCACCCGTCAGTACCACCCCGAGGCCAACCCCGGCCCGCACGACTCGCTCGGCTTCTTCGACGACGTGCTGGCGATGACTGGGGAGTAGCGAGGGCTCGAACGGAGTGAGAGGCCTCGTTTTGTGCGAACGGTGAGCGATAGCGAGGGGCGCGACCGCAGGGAGCGGCCCTCGGAATTGCGAGCGGGGAGGGACGACCCGCGAGCAGTAGCGCGGTTCGGAGCGAGGAGTAGCGAGGGGCGCGACCGCAGGGAGCGGCCCTCGGAATTGCGAGCGGGGAGGGACGACCCGCGAGCAGTAGCGCGGTTCGGAGCGAGGAGTAGCGAGGGGCGCGACCGCAGGGAGCGGCCCTCGGAATTGCGAGCGGGGAGGGACGACCCGCGAGCAGTAGCGCGGTTCGGAGCGAGGAGTAGCGAGGGGCGCGACCGCAGGGAGCGGCCCTCGGAATTGCGAGCGGGGAGGGACGACCCGCGAGCAGTAGCGCGGTTCGGAGCGAGGAGTAGCGAAGGGCGCGACCGCAGGGAGCGGCCCTCGGAATTGCGAGCGGGGAGGGACGACCCGCGAGCAGTAGCGCGGTTTTCACTCGCATTGCTCGCTCCGAACCGCGAGAGAGAGAGAGAGAGCGATCCCCGGGTTTCGTCAGCAGCCTCGGAGTCCCACCGTCCCTCACTCGCCGTCGTCGATCGGCTGGCCGCGGTAGTATCGCGTCTGCTTCTCCTCGGGTTCCGGCGTCGGTTCCTGCGGTGCGACGGGGCGACCCCGGTACATGACGCGATTGGCGTCGTCGCCGCCGTCGATGGATTCCGGGGCGTCGGTCTGTCGCTCCTCGATGAACGACGCGGCGGCTTCGAGCACCGACTCGTCGGTCTTGCGGTGGACCCAGCAGTGGAACATCTTCCGCGGGGTTCTGAGTGCGAGGCGATGGGCGCGGAACCCGGTCTTGTACGACACGTCCGCGACGGCCTCGTGCGGGACGGAGATGACCTCGTCCTCGTCGTGCTTCCCGACGAGACAGAGGGTCCGGCGGCCGGTGACGAGGACGACGGTCCGGCGGTCGCCGGCCGGCGAGACGGTCTTTCGCTTGGTCCCGAGGCCGATGCCGCGCTTCCCGTTCGTCAGGACGTACGCCGGCGCTTCCCCAACGTCGAGGTAGGTCACCGGCGGTTCGGTGAGCGGCGGCGACTGGGAGAACCGACCCTCGCGGCCCGCGAGGACCTCCATCGTCACCGAGTCGCTGGACGTCATCTCGGCGAGCGTGAACGCCCTGTCCGCGACGTTCCCGTCACTCATCGCTCGCGGTGGCGGCGACGGTCACAGCGTGATGCATACCCCTACTGTGACAGCGGCAGGTAAGAGAATTACGAACGTGGTGTTTTTCGCGCCACTTGGTAGTGAGTAATGAATTGTGCAGGTATTTTGTTGAAGACGACAACGAGACTCTCTCGTCGTATCACGATTCGAAACCCGAACAGCGAACGGTTCGTCGGGGCCGGACCAGTCACTCCCGGTGGGTAGCGCGAAAGAAATAGTCGCGGTCGCTACGGGGTTGTCGTCGGCCGCGTTACTCGGCGCCCCACTCGCGCTGGGTCTTGGGCCGCTCGTCGATGGCCTGGACGGCGAGTGGCTGGTCGGCGGAGTTGATCGCTTCGAGCGCGGCCTCGGCGCTCTCGCGGGTCGAGAAGTACGTCACCGTCTCCTCGACGCAGGCCTCGAGCACGTCGCGGTCGCGGGAGACGACGAGGTCGATCTCGCCGCCTTGGATGGCCTCGATGATGGCCTCGGTGTCCTCGTAGTCGTCGAAGTCGCGCACGTCGAAGTGCTCCTCGAAGCCGAGGATCGGGAGGTCGACGATCGCAGTGCCGTCGAGCGGGATCGGCTTGCCGACGCACATCTGGGCCTTCTGGTAGGCCTTGCCGAAGGAGCCGGCGGTCCCCATGACCTCGCCGGTGGACTTCATCTCCGGGCCGAGGCGCGGGTCAGAGCCCGGCAGGCGGTCGAAGGGCAGGACGACCTCTTTGACCGAGACCTGGTCGGGGATCTGCTCCTTGATGTCGAGTTCGTCGAGCGACGCGCCGGCCATGACCTTCGCGGCGATCTTCGCGATGGGGACGCCGGCGGTCTTCGAGATGAACGGGACGGTGCGCGAGGAGCGCGGGTTCGCTTCGAGGACGTACACCTCGCCGTCACGGACGGCCAGCTGGACGTTCAGCAGGCCGACCGTGTCGAGCGCGTCGGCGATGTCTTCGACGACCTCGCGGATGCGCGGCATCACGTCCTTGATCTCCTGGGAACGCGGCGGGATCATACACGCCGAGTCGCCGGAGTGAACGCCGGCGGTCTCGACGTGCTCCATCACGCCGCCGATGAGCACGTCGTCCTCGTCGGCGACGGCGTCGACGTCCAGTTCCACGGCGTCGGCGAGGAACTCGTCGACGAGGATGGGCTTGTCCGGCGAGACGCGGACGGCTTCCTCGATGTACGTTTCGAGGTCGTCGTCGTTGTACACCACGTCCATCGCGCGGCCGCCGAGCACGTAGCTCGGGCGCACGAGGACGGGGTAGCCGATGTCGTGGGCCAGTTCGAGGGCCTCCTCTTTGGAGGTCGCGGAGCCGCCCTCGGCCTGTGAGATGCCGAGTTCGTCCATCAGCTTGTTGAAGCGGTCGCGGTCCTCGGCGAGGTCCATCGCGTCGACGGAAGTCCCCATGATCTCGCAGTCGAGGTCGCGGCGCTCGAGTTCCTGTTCGAGCGGGTGGCCGATGTCGACGGAGGTCTGGCCGCCGAACTGGACCATCACGCCGTCGGCGTTGGTCGATTCGATCACGTCCGCGACCTCCTCGGCCGTCACCGGCTCGAAGAACAGGCCGTCGGAGGTGTCGTAGTCGGTCGACACCGTCTCGGGGTTGTTGTTGACGACGTGAGCCTCGATGCCGAGTTCCTCCAGCGCGCGGACGGCGTGGACCGAACAGTAGTCGAACTCCACGCCCTGGCCGATGCGGATCGGGCCGCCGCCGACCACGACGACGCTCTCCACGTCGGGGTCGATCTGGAGCTCGTTGCGGTCGATGCCCGAGACCGGGTCGCGCGTCGAGTAGTAGTACGGCGTCGTCGCCTCGAACTCGCCGGCGCAGGTGTCGACGAGCTTGAAGTCGCGGTCGGTGGTGTCGGTCTCGACGGTCTCGACCGTGACACCGGAGCCGTCGGTTGCGGCTTCGACTTCCGCCTCGTCGCCGCCGTCGTCGTCGAGGTCGGCCGGGAGCCAAGAGACGTGCGTGTCGTTGAACTCGCCGCCGGCGAGGGCGGTGATCTCCTGGTCGGTGAAGCCGGCCTGCGCGGCGGTCTCGTAGTCGCCGTTCCGGGCGGCCTGGGCGGCGTCGGCGACCTCCTCGAACCGCTCGACGTACCACCGGTGGATGTCGGTCAGGTCGACGACCTCGTCGACCGTGTATCCGCGCGTGAACGCTTCGAAGATGGCGTAGGGCCGGTCGGGGCTGGCGCGTTCGAGGAACTTCGATTCGAGTTCGTCGTCGTCGACCGTCTCGAAGTCGACGGCCGGGTTGTACTCCGAGGAGCGAAGCGCCTTGAGCAGGCTCTCGGGGAACGTCCGACCGATGGACATCGCCTCGCCCGTCGACTTCATCGCTGTCGAGAGCTCGAACTCGGTGTCCTGGAACTTGTCGATGGGCCAGCGCGGGACCTTCGTCACGACGTAGTCGATGGCCGGCTCGAACGCCGCCGTCGTCTCGCCCGTGATCTCGTTGTCGATCTCGTGGAGGCGCTTGCCGAGCGCGACCTTCGCGGTCACGCGGGCGATGGGGTAGCCCGTCGCCTTCGAGGCCAGCGCGGAGGACCGGGAGACGCGCGGATTGACCTCGACGACTCGGTACTCGCCGCCGGGCGTGCCGTCGTCGCGCCAGGCGTGCTGGATGTTACAGCCGCCCTCGATGCCGAGTTCGCGGATGACCTTCAGCGCGGAGTCGCGCATCTGCTGGTGGCCCTCGTCGGGGATGACCTGCGAGGGCGTGACGACCGTGGACTCCCCGGTGTGGATGCCCATCGGGTCGATGTTCTCCATGTTGCAGATGATGATACACGAGTCGTCCGCGTCGCGCATCACCTCGTATTCCAGTTCGACCCAGCCCTCGATGGACTCGGTGATGAGCACCTCGCTGTTGCGCGAGAGGCGCAGGCCCTTGCGGACGCGCTCGATGAGTTCGTCCATCTCGTCGACGACGCCGGAGCCGGAGCCGCCCAGGGTGTACGTCGTGCGCGCGATGACGGGGAGCCCGCCGACCTCGTCGACGGCCGCCTCGACACGGTCGACGAGCGACTCCTCGTCCAGATCCGTGACGGTCTCGCCCTCGTCGAGGGTGATGGTCGTCGAGCGGGGAACCGGCTCGCCGATGTTCTCCATGCGCTGGCGGAACAGGTCGCGGTCCTCCGTCGCGTAGATGGTGTCGAGCGGCGTCCCCATCACGTCCACGTCGTACTCCTCGAGGACGCCCTCCTCGGCGAGTTCGGCCGTGACGTTGAGTCCGGTCTGGCCGCCCAGGCCGGCGATGACGCCGTCGGGGTTCTCCTTCCGGATGATCTCGGAGATGGCCTCGGTGTTGATGGGCTCGAGGTACACCTTGTCGGCCATCTCGGGGTCGGTCATGATCGTCGCTGGGTTCGAGTTCACGAGCACGACGCGTGCGCCCTCTTCCTGGAGTGCGCGACACGCCTGTGCGCCGGAGTAGTCGAACTCGGCCGCCTGTCCGATCTTGATCGGGCCGCTGCCGATGAGCAGGATCGTACGGTCCTCGTCCGCTGTCATTGTTCCTGCGGAGCCCGCACATCGTAATAAGCCCGGCGAAACAATGCGAAGCTCGAAGCCGAATTTCGAATATCGTAATGCGGCTCCGTCACACGGGCATGCGTCGCACGCTCAGTCCGTCCGGTCGTCGAACCGTGCGCCGCCGGGACCACTCCATGGGCTCAGTTGCCGCTGTCGGGGACCCGGTAGCGGTAGGGCTGGTCACGGATGACTTCGACCTCACCGGTCTGGGCGCGGCGACCGAGGATCGTCGCGATACGGTGGGCGCTGTCGAAGTCCTCGTCGTGTTCGGCGAGCAGGTCGAGAATTTCGCTGGCCGTCATCGACCCGTCCGCGTCGGCCTCGTCGAGCACCGTCAAGATGCGCTCGAACTCGCCGTCGCGCATAGCCATACACATCTACAGTACCTGATTCCCCATATAATGCCGTCAGACAGCAGTCAGACGGCCGATTTGGGGAAATCGAGGGACGGCGAGCCGGTGAGAGTGTCGGACGACGACGGGGTCGCTGTCTGTCGCCGTCCACCGATCGGCGGCCGCTGTAGAAGCCGACACCGCGTCGCTCACCGTACTTCTCGGCGACTCTGCGGTCCGACGGCGCTAGATCGCGGTGTCGTTGCGACCGTCGAAGTCTCGCTCGCGGCGGTACTGCTCGACGAACCCGGCCACGTCGAACTGGAGCATCTGCTCTTCGAACTCGGCCATCACGTCGTCGTCCTCGGCGTGGCTCACGGCGTGTTCCATCAGTTCGACGACCAGTTCGACGACGATCTCGTGGAGTCGTCGCGAGTCGAAGTCGCTCACCCACGCCAGCGAGAAGCCGACGTTGCCGTCTTCGCTCGTATCGGCGGCGACGACGGTGTCGGGGAACTCCTCCATGACGACCCCCATCAGGTGGACGGTCGTGAACTCCTCGTAGTCGTCGCTGGTCTCGATGGTCGACTGGAGCACCTCGGTGAGGAACTCGGGGACGAACCGTGCCAGCGGGTGCGGGTCGAGCACGACGGCGTGGGTCTCGCCGCAAGCGCACTCGAACTCCCGCATCCCGAGATGGAGGTCGTGGGTGTCGACCCGCTCGCCACAGGGGAGTTCGAGTTCGGACTCGCGTCCGCCGGGCACGCGCGGTTCTGCCATTGACCGTCGTTCGGCGCTCGCGCGGTTAAAGGCCGCGATACGAGTCGAGACCCGCTCAGAACCCGCTCGCGGGCTCCGTCCCGTCGGCGAAGTCGTCGGTCGAACCGGTCGCCTGCACGTACGCGACCGTGGTCACGGCGAGTCCGAAGACGCCGACGACGCTGGAGAGCACGGTCGAGACGGTCGCCGAGATGGCCGACGGCAGCGGAAGCATTCCGAACAGGAGGCTGACCGCGATTCCGATCGCCGCCAGGACCACCGCGATGACCACCGTCGGCAGAAGGTTGTCGCCGACGACGCTGATACTGTTGCCGATGGACTCGATGACGCCGCTGTCGTTCAGCGCGACCTCCTGTCGAACGAAGAAAAACAGCAGCGCGAGCACCAGCCCCGGGATGATCAGCAAGAAGATCCCGATCGCGACCGCGATGGCCACGAGGAGTCCCGCGGCGATGGCGACGCCGACGGTGCGGCCGAGACGACGCGTCACGTCGTCGGGAATCGGATCTTGGTCGCCGCTGGCGAACGCGCGGACCGCGACGACGTTCAGCGCCTCGCCCCCGACGAAGAGGACCAGCGCGGCGACGCCGGTGACCGCGAGGGGCAGGTCGATCGCCAGCGACACGCTCCCGGCCGTCGCGGCCTGGCTCACCTGCGCACCCTCGGGGAGCCGGCCGATGAAGAGGTCAAGAAGCGCCTGCGAGAGCGACGCCCAGACGACTGCGTTGAGCAGTCCCAGGAGTACGAACGCACCGGAGAACACCGCGCCGCGCTCGCTCAGTAACTCGTCGATACCGTCTTGGAAGGCACGACCGATTTGGAGGGACACGGTTCCACTCCCGTGCCGTGGCGAGATAAAACCGGGTGAGGGTATGTCAGCAACTCACGTACGAGCTCCGATCGTCCTCTCGGCGGAAGGTGCACATCTTAGAACGTCTCGTCGGATCCGTCCGCCCGCACCTGCACGTACGCGTCCGTGATCACGGCCAGATTGAACGCCGTCACCGGGGCCTGTAGCACGATGGACGCGACCTGGAGGAGCGACCGGCTGGGGAGGTCGATCGCCTGCGGGAACACGACCGAGAGCACAGACGCGATCGCGGGAATCGCCGCGAGGAGTCCCACGAGAAACAGGAGAAACAGCAAGACGAGGATCTGCGCCGGTGCGTCGAGGAACCGGGCGAGACTGTGTTTCACCGTGTCGACGTACCCGCCGTCGTTCAGCGCGATGGCCTGCCGGAGGTACACGAGGACGACGTTGAGGACGAGCGAGAGGATGCCCGCTGCGAGGCCGGCGATGCCCGCGAGTACGGGGCTGAACGCCTGTCCGAGGACGTTAGAACTCATCGAGAGGGCGAACAGGCCGACGGCGACGCCGCCGCCGAGGACCACCGCCATGACCGCCCGCTCTCGCGCGTCGTCCGAGCGAATCTCGTCTGGGCCGGCGAACAGCCGGATCGCCCAGAACCGGACGAGTTGGCCCACGAGCATGAACACCACGACGAGCACCGCGGCCACCGGGAGCGCCAGGTCGAGGCTGAAGGGGCCGACGAAGCTTGCAACCCCGGCCCCACCGCCCGGCGGGCCGCCGCTCGGGCCGAAGGAGTCGAAGAGCGCGCGCGTGAACGACGCGCTGGCGAACTGGTTGGCGAGCGAGAACAGGAGGAACACGCCCGTCACGAGCACGCCGTTCTCGCTGAGGAGGTCGTCGAGTCCGTTCCGAAGCGCGTCACCGATCTGGAGGGCCATGTCTGTCTGCCCGGCGCGGGAACTGATAAAAATTGGGCGGTGGCGAGCCGCGAAACCGCCCGCCAGTGGCCCGTCCGTCAGGGCCAGTCGTCGCGGTCCTCGTCGCTCGATTCCGTCGGGGCCTCCGGTTCGCCGAGTTCCCACTCGGCAGCCTCGGCGGCGTCCTCGACCGCCAGGTACTCCCAGCCGGCGCGGTCGGCCAGGTCGGCGTCTTCCTCCTCGGTGCCGACGAACACGTGCCGGTCCGTGTCGAACTGCTCTTTGACGTTCTCCAGGCTCTCTTCCCGCCCGCGCGGGCCGGAGAAGAAGTCCTGCCGGATCCGGTGTTTCCGGGTGAAGTTCGTCACGACGTACGTGGGCTGTTCGGAGATGACGCCGACGTACTCGGACCACTGACGCGCGTCGTTGAACACGCTGTCGGGGTACGCCAGTTGCTTGAGGGCGTCGAGGTCGAACGCGAGTGTCATGTCGCCGCTGCCGCCGTCCATGCACGGCACTCCGCCCCAGGGTGAAAAAAGCGCGTCGTTCCCGGCCCGCTACTGCCGCCTTCGGTCCTGGTCTTCGAGCATCTCGGCTGTCTCCCGGATCGCGGCCAGTTCGCGGGTCCCCTCGCCGTCGTTCGAACCGTGGGCGTAGTTCGTCGACCAGTCGAGGACCGAACCGGCGAACGCGCTGTCGCCGTCACGCTCACCGTCGCTTTCGCGACCGAGCAACCGTGCCAGTCGCCGCCGGAGGGCGCGAAACATACCGAAACTGTGTCTCGCAGCCTGAAAAAGATCCGCCTGCAGACGTTACTCGGCCGGGGCGGACGTCTGGGCCTTCACTTCTTCGAGGTCGACGTCCTTCTCGAGCAGCAGTTCCTTCTTGTCCGCGACCTGGCGCTCCTCGCGGATGAGCTTCTTGAACTTCGACTGCTGGGAGAGGTCGCCGATCAGCACGCCGCCGATGAGCTGGCCGTTCTCGAACGCGAGACGCCGCCACTCGCTGTCGGAGTACTTCCGTTCGGCCTCGTCGTCGCCCCGCGTCGGGTGACCGAAGGAGAGGAACGGGAAGTCGAAGTGCGTGATGGAGTACGAGGAGACCCAGCGGAACTCCTTCTCTTCGGCGTCCGCGACCATGTTCGTCCCGGCGACCGAGCCCTGCTCCTTTGCCGAGCCCCACGCGCCGTTCTGTGCCTGGGAGTCGAGGATGGTGTCGTAGAACTGGGTGAGGTCGCCCGCGGCGTAGATGTCTTCGACGTTGGTCTGCATGTACTCGTCGACGACGACGCCGTCGTCGAGTTCGAGACCGCTCCCGGCGAGGAACTCCGTGTTGAAGTCCAGGCCGATGGCGACGCCGGCCCACTCGCCGTCGTAGTGGTTACCGTCGGGGTCGACCGCGCCCGTGACTCGTCCGTCGTCGTCGACCTCGAAGTGGTCGACACCGGACTCGAAGACGGGTTCGACGCCGTTCTCTTCGAGGGCCTCGTGGATGATCGACGCGCCGTCCTCCGAGAGCGCGTAGCGCCACCAGCGGTTCCCGCGCATCAGGTACTTCGCGTCGATGCCCTGTGCGGCACAGACCGCCGCGAGGTCGATCCCGAGCAGGCCCGCCCCCACGATGATGCCCTGGTCGGCCTCGTCGGCGTGCTCGCGGATCCCGCGCGCGTCCTGGAACGTCCAGAAGTGGTGAATCCCCTCGGCGTCGCTGTTGTCGACCGGAAGCTGGGCCGGCGTCCCGCCCGTCGCGACGAGGAGCTTGTCGTACTCGTAGGTGTCGCCCTCGTGCGTATTGACCTCGTGGGCGTCGGGGTCGATGTCCGTCACGTGCGTGTTCAACTGGAGGTCGATGTCGCGCTCCTCGTACCACTCCGGCTCGTGGATGGAGATCGGCGCTTCCGGGAGCTTGCCCTTCGCGAACTCCTTGATCAGAATCCGGTTGTACAGTGCCTCGCCCTCGTCTGTGAGGACTGTCACGGACGCATCCGGGTCCGCTTCCCGAATCGTTTCGGCCGCGGACGCACCCGCGATGCCGTCACCGATTATCACGTGCGACGTGCTCATGTACGGCCGATACGAAATCGGCCTTAAAGTGGATTGCTATCTGCGTATCGTTTGCGAGATCTCCGGTAAACGGGCCGAAATCGACCGGTAGTCGGGTCTTTGAAGGCGCTGCAGCCCGTATTTAGCAACAAGATGAAGATATACCAGAACCCGCGACACTGGGCGAGCAAGAAGGCGCTGACGACGCCGGGCGTTCGGTCGGTGGCGAACTACGGGCTGGTGAAACTCCACACCAGGATCTTCCTCGGGAAGGCCGACGAGGACCGCCGGGAGGAGCGCCGCGACCACCTCGACGACTTCTTCGACGCCACGATGGACACCTACGTGGCCGCGCTCCAGGAAGAGTATTCGGAGGCCGAAGCCCGCGAGATCACGCACGTGCAGGCCAACTTCGACTTCTACAACCACGGCTGGACGGAGATGATGGAGTTCCCGGCCGCGGAACTCGAAACACACTTTTCTCGATACGATGAGTTCTTCGAGACCCACGGCATCACCATCGACGATCCGCTCGGCTCGTTCCGGCCGGCCGACGGCGTCGCCGAGGCCCCGTCGACGCCGGAGAAACTGGACGACCCGGAGCATCCCCATGCGGTCGGCGGCTTCGCCGACGACGTGTACGTCGAGACCGAGGACGGCGAACTCGTCGTCGGCGGCGGCGAGGAACCCGACGACGTGAGCCCGGCGGACGCGCCGGTACTCGACGAGGACGACGTGGAGAACGCGGCCGGCGACTGACCCCGGACGACGCGTCGCGCGGCGCGCCCGTCAGGTCACTGAGCGCGGCTGTACCCACTCGGAACCGGTGAGCCGACGGACCCCACCCCTGAAACGTCGGCGCGCGGTGTGGACCCACTTCGCGTTCTGAGCGGTCCTCGCCCCCCAGCGAGTCCCCCTCACACGGTCCGCGGCCGACACGGCCTCGTGACCCGGTAGGTGTGGCCGATAGATCGGAGCCCGCTTCCGAAGACTCCAGTCCTGCTCTGTACCGTACGCGCGATACGATACAGTCTGATTAAGGAGTGGTTGGCTCATAAAACTTACTTATGCATTAACATATGTCTGACGATAATTAGCGTATTGGTATATAGTGGTACGTATTCGGAGGCCACACACAGAGGGGTGATGCAGTACGAAGCAGTCAGTCGGCCGATTCCGACGCCGGGGTGTTCGGCTGCTCGATCCCGGTTTCGCGGCCGTCGATTCGGTCGGCACACTCGAAGCCGGCGACGACGCCGCCGTTGAGCGAGCGTTCGGGGTACTGGGCGCGCGAGGCCATGCCGGCGTAGTACAGGCCGTCGGCGACGGCGTCGCCGAGGTCGTAGGGGACGACCATGTCCAGATAGCCGCGCTCGTACACCGGCGCGGTTCGGGGGTTCCGGGCCGTCCGAATCCAGTTGACGGCATCGCGGTCGAACTGCGGGAACAGGGTTTCGATGCCGCTGAACCAGGTCTCGGCCACTTCGTCGTCGGTCTGTTGCCAGACGTCTTCGGATTCGTCCTGAATGTACCGGGCCACGTACAGCAGGTGCTCGCCGCCGTAGCGCTCGGTCGAGACGAAGTTAGTATGCTCGATGAGCGCACCGAACGGCGCGTCGTCCGCGATGTTCAGCCAGTAGGTATCCAGCAGCGACTCCTCCATGCTGATGACGGAGCAGACGGTCCCCTGGAAGTCGATGTCGCAGGCGTAGCCAGTCAGGCCTTCGAGCACGTCCGGCATCGTCGCCACGACGACGCTGTCCACGTCGTGGTTCGTCGAGTCCGCGCCGTCGGTCGCCGTCAGCGACGAGACGCGCCCGTCGCTCGTCTCGATGTCTGTCACGCGCGTGCCCGTCTCGATGTTCTCGCGGCCGACGGCGTCGACGAGCGCGTCGAGCAGGCGGCCGAAGCCGCCGTCGAAGTAGCCGAGTATCTCGCCGTTCAGGAGGTCTCGCTCACCGCGGAACTTGATGCGGCCCAGCAGCCACGCCGCGCTCACGTCACCCTTCCGGCTCCCGAACTTCGCGTCCAGCAGCGGCTCGAAGAACGTCTCGTAGACGTTCTGCGTGGTGTGCTCGCGGGCGAACTCCTCGACGGGGACGTCCTCGAAGTCCTCCAGTCGCTCGTAGGTGTCGAACTTCGGAACGCCGCCTCGAACGTCGATGTCCAGCGTGAGCATCCCCAGCCGGAACTTGTCGTAGAGGCTCCAGTGGGGAAAGGAGAGAATCTCCCAGGGCTTGTCCATCGGGTGGACGACGCCGTCGACGTAGTAGGCGTTCTTCCCGACGTGCCACTCGACGGCGTCGCCGAGCCCGAGGTCCTCGGCGAGGTCGACGATGGTCTCCTCCGACTTCGAGAGGTGGTGATAGAACTTCTCGATTGGGTCGCCGGCCGTCTCGTAGGTGGCGGCCAGCCCGCCGAGGTCATCGCTCGCCTCGAAGACGCGCACGTCGTGGCCGCGCTGTTTCAGCCGATACGCTGCCGAGAGGCCGGCGATACCGCCGCCGACGACGCCGATCATACCCCGACGTATCAGCGGTCGTGGGATTTAGTTTGCGCTTTGGCCGGCGACCGGGACGGGCCGGCGGGACCGTCCCCGCGTCAGTGGCCGGTTTCGATTCCTGCGTCGCCTCCGACCTCATGCGGTCGGTTCGCCGCCTCGAACTCGGCGGCCGACGCTTGCTGGAACTCGAGGACGGCGACGGTCCCGGTCGGCTCGTTGTCCTCGAACCAGAGTTTGCCGTTGTACAGATCCATCATCACCGAGACGAAGTAGATGCCGAAGCCGCCGGCGGTCTGATCGGGCGTGAGCCCGCGCTCGAACACGGTGGTCTTCAGTTCGTCGCTGATCCCCGGCCCGTCGTCGGCGATGCGGAGTTGGAGCCAGTCGCTGGCCTCCTGTACCGACACCGTCACCGTCGGCGTGGCGGTGTCGTTGTGGTCGATTGCGTTCCGGAGGATGCTCAGGAGTACCTCCTCGAGCAGTTTGTTCGCCTGGACGTAGTAGTCGCCACTCAGTTCGCACTCGATGGACGGGCACTCGTACTCCGCTCTGATGGACTGGACCGATCGCTGGACTGTCACGTCGAGGTCGACGACCTCCAGGCGCTCCGCCTCGCTGGCCGTCACCGTGTTGTTGATGTCGCGGATCGTCTCGCTCATGTCCGTGAGCCGTCCGCACCAGGTGACGATACTGTCGAGGTGGCGTCGCTTCGACGGGGGTACGTCGTCGCGGACGTGCTCCGCCCGCCCGCGGATGACCACCATCGCGTTGTGGAGCGAGTGTCTGAGCACGCCGTTGAAGAACTCGATCTGTTCGCGGCGGCGCTTGACCGACCCGCGGCTCTGCCGGAGTTCGCGCTCGCGCTCGACCTGATCGAGCGCGACCTGCGTGGTCTGGGCCAGGACCTCGGCGTATCGCCGGTCCTCTGTGGCGAAGTCGCCGTCGCCGGTCGTGCCGATGGCCAGCACGCCGTGCGATCCCAGTGGGAGCATGAGCGCGGCCCTGAGCGCCCCGACACCATCGCCTTCCAGACTGACCGTCCGAGCCTCGCCGCGCTCGTACGTCTCCCAGAGTGCGCTGTCGGACCGGTCGTCGGGCGACGCGGTGAGCAGGTCGTCGTCGACCTGTTCGTCGACCGCCTCGCTGACGACCATCGGCTCCAGACGCTCGTCGCGTTCGAGGAACACCCCGGCCGCGTTCTGGTCGAGCACGGCCGTCGCGAACTCGACCGCCATCTCCGCGATGGACTCTGCGGTCTCCGCGCCGATGAACTGCTGGGTAGCGGACTGGAGCGCTTCAAGTCGCTCCTGGCGACGCTGCTGTCCGGTCACGTCCCGGAGGACGACCAGCCGGCCGCGCTCCTCGCCGAACTGGTCGGTGATCTCCGTCGTCCGGGGGTTGTAGTACGTGAACGGCTCGCCGAAGGTGAACACCTCGCCCCTGTCGATCTGTTCGACCAACCCCGGGGCGACGTCGTCGATGGTGTTTCCCACCGGGGCCGGGTGGTCGAGCACGCTCGCGGCCGCCGCGTTGAAGTCGACGACGACGCGCTCGTCGTTCAGCGCGATGACGGGGTCGGGGAGGTCGTCGACGAGGCCGTCGCCCGACAGTTGGGTCACCGACAGCGAGTCGTCCTCGAACAGCGCCCAGCCCACGAGCGCCGTGTTGAGCGAGAACGCGATCGGCGTGAAATCGAGCCCCGGATGGAGCGTGAGGCCGGTACTATGTGCGACCGAGACGGCGAGTGGGAGCCCCGCACCGGCGACGATAGCCGCGGTCTGTTTCCGGTAGACGTTGCGAGATTCGAACAGGAACTCGACGAGGAGCGCGTAGCCGAAGACGAGCAGGACGTACCCGACGGCCGACTGGACGGCGTACACCGCGCCTCGACGCACGACGAACAGCGTCGCGCCGCGCTGAGCGACCGGGAGTACCGTCGTCTCGACCAGCCCGTGTATCGGCGCCGTCAGTAGCAACAGCACGTAGGCGTTCGAAGCGAGGACGATCGCGGCGAGACGGAGCGGGCTGAGCCACTCGCGACGCCCGGTGTAGATGAGAGCAAACACGACCCACAGCGCGACGACCTGCGCCGCGATGATCCGGTCGAGTGCGTGGGCCGCTGTGGCCGCGCCCGGCGTGTCGGCGAGGAGCTGTGTGATCGCGATGACACACCAGACGCTTCCGACGAGGGCAAGGAGGCCGTACGAGAGCGCCCCGGGCCGGTCACGGTTCTGTGACGCCATGTACGCGACCGTGAGCGCAGTGACCACTCCCCCCGCGTTCCCGAGGATGGCGACGGCGACGAGGTCGACATCCATGACTGAGTCTACCGGACAGACATCGGTTCGACTCTTATTGCTTTGGGCTGGTTCTCACTCGTGAGAGCGAACCACTGTGTCGGTTCGCTACCTTTTTGCCTACACTGCTGAAATTCCCGGGCATGCTGACAGTCCGGGCGCCGGCTACCAGTGCGAACCTCGGGAGCGGCTTCGACGTGTTCGGTGTCGCACTGGAGCGTCCGGCGGACGTGGTCCGACTGGAGAAGGCGGACCGGATCACCATCGAAGTGACCGGGGCCGGCAGCCAGTACATCCCGGAAGACCCCGACAAGAACACCGTCGGCGCGGTCGCCGAAGCGCTCGATGCGCCCGCGCGAATTCAGATCGACAAGGGCGTCCGCCCGGCCTCCGGGCTCGGCTCCTCCGCCGCGAGCGCCGCCGCCGCGGCCGTTGGGCTGAACGAACTGTACGACCGCGGCCACACGCGCGAGGAACTGGTCCCCATCGCCGCGAAGGGCGAGGCCGTCGTCTCGGGCGACGCCCACGACGACAACGTCGCCCCCTCGATCCTGGGCGGATTCACCATCGCGACCGACCAGGGCGTCACGCAGGTCGACGCCGACATCCCGCTGGTCGCCTGCCTGCCCGACATCGTCGTCTCGACGCGCGACGCCCGCCGGGTGGTCCCCGAGACCGCCCGCGTCGAACAGGTCGTCGAGACCGTCGGGAACGCCGCGTCGCTCACCACCGGGATGCACCGCGACGACCCCGAACTCGTCGGGCAGGGGATGCACGACACCATCGTCACGCCCGCCCGCGCGAAACTCATCGACGGCTACGAGACCGTCCGCGAAGCCGCGCTGGAGGCCGGCGCGACCGGCGTCACCATCTCCGGGGCGGGACCGACCGTCATCGCGGCCTGCGCGGAGGCCGACCGGCGTCGCATCGCGAGCGCGATGCTCGACGCCTTCGGCGATCGCGGGGTCGACGCCCGCGTCTACCAGACCCGAATCGGCCGCGGCGCGGAGGTTTTCTGAGCACCGGCCCGGACGCGTCTCACTTCGACCGTCACCCGGCGACGAGTTCGGGCGCGACGGCCACGAGCGCGAGCAGACACACCAGCACGAGAATCCCCGTCAGGCGGAGGACACCGGCCGCCACCCGCCGGTCGCTGGGGAGTATCTCGGCGACGCCGGACAGGGCGGCCCCGGCCAGCAGAAACAGCACGGCGACCGAGGCGGCGTCGCCGACGAGCGCCGAGTACGCGTACAACAGGCCGAGCGCGAGCGCGCCGGCGAACATGACGGCCGCGTGACGGCGGCCGGACGGCTCGCTGAATAGCGCGTCGCTGATCGTGGAGGGCATCACGATGCACTGCGCTCACTGGCGGAAAAACACTTGCGGCGCGTTGACCCCCTCCCGCTGTCGATGTCAAACCGCCCTACAGGCTGCGATATCCTGTCTTCGACCGCCCGTCGGCCGTCGTGGTCGCTGGTGCGACGTGACGTGTTCAAAAAAGAAGCTGCCAGGGACCGGACCCGCCTCGGTCAGACGTCGCGTCGGGCGGCGAGGAGCGCCGCGGCGACGAGCGCGACGAGTGCGGCGAGTGCCGTGAAGCCGGGGCCGGACGCGGGCGTGGTGCCCGATTCCGTCGGCTCGTCGGTGCTGGCCGCCGTGGGCTGTTCCTCGGTCGACGCCGCGGTCGATTCGTCGTCGCGCTCCGTCGCGGTCGGTTCGTCCGTCGACCGCTCGGTCGGCTCCTCTGTCGGCGTTTCAGTCGCCTCCCCGGAGTCGCTCACGTTGGCGCTCGCTGACTCGGCGGAGCCGTTCGCGGCGGCCGCGGTGACGATGCGGCCGTCTTCGTCGGCGGCGAAGCTCTCACCGTCGACGTCGAGGACGTCCGCGGTGAAGTTCGCACCCGGCGAGTACTCGCTCATGTCGGCCGTAGCGGTGAACGTCCCGCTCGACGTGACGGTCGCGGCGGGACGGTGGATGAACGGGTTCGCCTCGCTCTCGGAGTCGAGGCTGACCTCGATCTCCGAGCCGGGTGCGACCGTCGTCGTGCCCGAGACGGACTGGTTCGCGGCGGCCTCGACGGTCACGAGTCCGCCGGTCGTGTCGAGACCCGCGTCGCGGTCCGTGATCGTGTAGTTGGCCGTCCCGCCGTCGTCCTCGTCGGTCAGCCCGGTGGCGGCCGAGACGAGGAACGTCGCCGTGACCTCGTCGTCGCCGTCGTCGCGGAGCGGCGTCCCGCTCTGGTAGTTCGCGTCCGCCAGTTCGACGGCGACGAAGTACGTGTCGTTGTCGGGGTCGTCGACGACGACGACGTTGCTGTCGTTGAGTTCTAGCGGATCCTTCTCGGCGTTCGCGCCGACGTTCGTCCGATTGACCCAGAGGGTGAACGCGTCCCCGTCGCCGGCCGCCTGGAGGAACGCGTCAGTGGTGTCGCTCGCGCCCTCGACGTCCGTCCGGTAGTCGAGCGCGCCCTCGATACCGGAGGCGGAGATCCGGTGGACGACGACGTCACCGTCTGCGACCTCGGTCGACTGCGTGAGGTTCGCGCCGACGCGGTCGTAGATGCCGACGTCCTCGTCCGTGAGGTCGGCGTCCTTCGGGGCGACCCAGCTCTGGACCCGTTCGGTCGAGCGTGCTTCGAGCCGGAGCGTCCCGACGGAGTCGGGGTCGTCGCTCGGACCCGTGCCGGCGGTCGCGTTCATCTCGTAGCTGGCCGCATCCAGCGCTTCGGCTGTGAGGTCGGCTCGCGCGAACGACCCGCTCTCGCTGACGCCGCTGATCTCGTCGTCGCCAGAGACGCTGAGGACGTCACTTGCCGAAACGCTCGTGTTCCCGCTGTTGGGGACGCCGGCGAGGTAACTGTTGAACAGGACGGTGACTTCACCGTCGCCGTCGTCGTCGGTGATCTGCCCGGAGACGGCGTAGTTGTCCTCACTCTCGTCCCCGATGACGACGTAGCCGTCGTCGGTGTTCTCGAACTGGTAGGTGACGCTGACCACGTCGCCGCGCTCGTCGGAGACGACGCGCTCCGCGAAGCGCACCTCGCCCTCCTGTGACTCGGAGACGGTGATGTCCGCAGAGGTGACCGTGACGCCGGTCTGATTGTCCGTGACGCTGACCGTGTACGGGCCGTCACCGGCCGTGTGGCTGCCGAAGTCGAACTCGACGGCCTCGGTGCCGTCGAGGGTCTCGACCGCGGTCGCGACTTCGTCGCCGTCCCCGTTAGTCAGCGTCGCGGTCGCCGCCGTGCCGCCGCGGACGGCGCTCACGTCGGCGGTGATGCTGTCCTCGTCGGTGACGTCGGTGTCGCCAGCCTCGACAGTGAGGTCGAGGTCGCTGACGCGGAACCCGGCCGTGTCGGACCCGGACGTGATGTCGTAGCGCTGCCCCGCGTCGATGTCGTCCGTGTCGAAGACGTAGACCTGGCTGCTGTCCGCGTAGCTGCCGTCGAGGACGACGCTCCCACCGTCCGCCTCGACGAGCAGGTTCGTGTCCGAATCGGCGTCCGTGTCCTCGATAGCGATGACCTCGCCGTGGTACACGTTCGCGTCGGAACCGCCGGCGGCAGCCGGTGTGACCGTCTGCGAGGTCACGTCGATGTCCGTCGCGGTGACGGACCCGCTCCCGAAGTCGGTGAGCTGCACCGTCAGGTTCCGGTTCGGCGTCACGTCTTCCGCGAGGTCGATTTCGACGCGGCCGCTGGTCCCGTCAGCGTCGATGCCGTCGACCAGCGTGCCGGTGACATCGTCGCCGTCGAGGTAGACCGTCAGTTCGCCGGTCCCGTCGAGGCCGTTCGTGACGGACTCGTTCAGCGCCAGTTCGACCGTACTGCCCCCGCTGGCGGCCGAGTACTCCACGGCCTGCTCGACGCTCACGTTACTCGCGGCGGCCGCCGTCCCGGAGACGGCGACGGTCCCGGCGACCACTGACATCACTACCAGTGCCGCGAGGAGCAGGCTCCGGAGCTTATCGGCCGCTCCCGGTCTCGATTCTGTTCCTGTGCTGTCCGTCCACATCGGCAGTCTCCACCGCGCGCCTCGCGCGCCGTTCGGAGAGCCACGCCGAGTCGAACCGTCGGCATTGTACACCATGCGTTTTAGGCAAGCCTAAAGTAACACAAATAGGTTGCGAATTTTAGGCTAGCCAAAAAATATGATGCTTAGCGGAACGCGCCGTGCCGACCGACCTGATCGTCAGACCGGCGCGTCGTGTGTTTTTAGGCCGGCCTAATCTATAAAGGCCTTCCGATCTTTAGGCTGGCCAAAAGTGTGGGTCATGACGACAGCTCGATCGCACCACTCTCCCGTCAAATGGCGGATGGTGGGTCCCGCTCGCACGGACGCGTTTGGACAACCATTTAACGGACCCCGGAGAACTCGCGGCTATGTCGAACCCGCGAATCCTGATTCTCGGTCCGCCGGGAGCCGGCAAAGGAACGCAGAGCGCGAACCTCGCCGACGAGTACGGCGTCGAACACGTCACCACCGGCGACGCGCTCCGCGCGAACAAGGACATGGACATCAGCGACATGGACACCGAGTACGACACGCCTCGGGAGTACATGGAGGCGGGCGACCTGGTCCCCGACGCGGTGGTCAACGCCATCGTCGACGAGGCCCTTTCGCAGGCCGACGGCTTCGTGCTGGACGGCTACCCGCGAAACCTCGACCAGGCGGAGGAACTGGAGGACATGACCGACCTCGACGTCATCCTCTCGCTCGACGTCTCCCGGGAGGAACTGGTCGACCGACTCACCGGTCGGCGCGTCTGTGACGACTGCGGCACGAACTACCACGTCGAGTTCAATCAGCCCGAGGAGGAGGGCGTCTGTGACGAGTGCGGCGGCGACCTCATCCAGCGCGATGACGACAACGAGGAGTCCGTCCGCAACCGCCTGGACGTCTTCGACGAGAACACCGCGCCCGTCATCGCCCACTACGAAGACCACGACGGGTTCGTCGCCATCAACGGCGAGCAGACGCCCGACGAGGTGTGGGCCGACATCCAGGCCGCCGTCGACGAGCGCACGGCCTGAAACCGGCCTGAGTGGCCGTTCGAAGCCGAGACCGCCGAGACGGACAGAGTAAAACGTTGATATGCCGTCGTACCTCAAGCACACATAATGGCACGTACCGCGCCGAAGGTAGAACGACTCGCCGAGGACGGCGAGGAACTGACCGACGCGCTCGCGGAGGTCCTCTCGGTGGCCGAAGAGCAGGGGACCGTCACGTGGAGCGATGTCAGTGACGACATCACGAGCGGCGAGTGGGGTCGGCTCATCGAGTCCGGTCTGCTCATCGACGCCGACGGCGAGGGGTTCGTCGTCGACGACCCGGAGGGCGTCCGCGAGGCGCTCGAAGACGCCGACGCCGCCCCGAGCGACGACGACGAGGACGGCGGCTGGTCGACGTGGGACAAACTCGCCGGGCTCGGGACGCTCGGCCTGTTCGCGGGCTACTCGCTGACCTCCGTCAGGGACGTCATCGCGGGCGGATTCGTCGACCTCTTCCTCGGTCCGCTCAACGACCTGCTCCCCTTCTACGTCGTGATCCTGGTCCTCGCAGTCATCACCGGGACGACTTCGACCATCCTGCAGGACAACCTCATGGACATGTCCGGGATGGGCGACCACCAGGAGAAGATGGAGGACTTGAAAGAGCGCCGCCAGGCCGCCAAGGAGCGCGACGACCAGGAGGCCCTGGACCGCCTCGAACAGGAGCAGATGGAGCTCATGACCGACCAGATGGGCATGTTCAAACAGCAGTTCCGCCCGATGGTGTGGATCATGCTGGTCAACATCCCGCTGTTCCTCTGGATCTACTGGATCGTCTTCGGCGGCGGCCAGATCCACGACCCGACGCCGCCGGTCATCACGCTCCCCATCTTCGGTGAGGTGGAGGCCTGGCGGAACGCGGTCGCCGGCCCGATCCAGGCGTGGATCCTCTGGTACTTCCTGTGTTCGCTCTCCTTTACCCAGATCATTCGGAAGGCGCTCAACGTCGAGACGACGCCGACCGGGTAGGCGCGAAGAGACAGCATTTTCTACCGGGACCCCCCGAACTCCTGTATGTTGATCACCGTCTCCGGCCCGGCCGGCAGCGGCAAGAGCACGCTCGCGAAGAGCCTGGCCGACGCGCTGGACTACGAACACGTCAGCGGCGGTGACATCTTCCGCTCGCTCGCCGAGGATCGGGGGATGACGCCGCTCGAACTGAACAAGGCCGCCGAGGAGGACGACCAGATCGACCGCGACCTCGACCGGCGGCTCCGTGACATCGCCGCCGAGCGCGACGACCTCGTGCTCGAATCCCGTCTCGCCGGCTGGATGGCCGGCGAGTACGCCGACATCAAGCTCTGGCTGACCGCGCCGCTGGACGTGCGGGCCGACCGCATCGCCACCCGCGAGAACAAGCCCCTCGAACAGGCCAAGACCGAGACGCGAGAGCGCGGCGAGAGCGAGGCCCAGCGCTACAGCGACTACTACGACATCGACTTCGACGACCTCTCTATCTACGACCTGTCGGTCAACACTGCCCGCTGGGACCCGCAGGGCGTCCTGAGCGTGACGCTGCACGCCGTCGAGTCCTACAGCCCCGACGGGGACGAGGGGAAAGCGCCGGTCGAGAACATCCGGTACGAGTTCTGAACAGATGACGCTCCGCGCCCCGCCCGGCGACCGCGACATCGAGTCGCTCTGTTCCTTTGGCGTCGTCAACCTCGACAAACCCCCGGGACCGTCGGCTCATCAGGTCGCGGCCTGGGTGCGCGACGCCGCCGGCCAGGACCGGGTCGCCCACGGCGGCACGCTCGACCCGAAGGTGACGGGCTGTCTGCCGGTCCTGCTCGGCGACGCCGCCCGGATGGCGCGGATCTTCGACGACGCCGTCAAGGAGTACGTCGCGGTGCTGGAACTCCACGACCGCGCGCCAGCCGACGTCGAGGACGTGATCGCCGAGTTCGAAACCGAGGTCTATCAGAAACCGCCGCGCAAGAGCGCAGTGAAGCGCCAGCTCCGCTCCCGGCGGATTCACGCGCTGGACGTGCTGGAACGCGAGGAGCGCCGCCTCCTCCTGCGGGTGCGCTGTGAATCGGGGACGTACATCCGGAAGCTCTGTCACGACATCGGGCTGGCGGCGGGGACCGGCGCCCACATGGGGGACCTCCGCCGGAGCGCGACGGGAACGTTCGACGACGGGGCGCTCCGCTCGATGCACGACCTCGTCGACGCGCTTTCGTTCGCCGAGGAGGGCGACGAGGGCCCGCTACGCGACGTGATTCAGCCGGCCGAGCGCGCGCTGGTCCACCTCCCGCGGGTCGTCGTCGCGCCGAGCGCCGCCCGCGAGGTCGCGGAAGGCGCACCCGTGTACGCGCCGGGCGTCCTCGACGCCGAACCGGCCGAAGTGGGCGATGCGGCGCCCCAACGCGACGCGCCGGTCGTCTGCGTGACGCCAGACGGGGCCGCGGTCTGTCTGGGAACGCTCGTCGCCGACCCGGATGCAGACGACGGGCTCGTGGTCGAACTCGACCGCGTGCTGGTGTGAGTGGCCGGCGTCGGCCCGTCGCGGTCGGGCGCGCGGGAAGACATAACTTGATTCGTCACGAAGATTCAGTATGGGACACTGGATCGACCCGGACGAGGCCGATCCGTCGCAGTGGCGCGGCGAGGGGCCATTCGAGGACCTCCGTCGCGGCGAGGAGACCGTGTCGGTGCTCGACCGGGCGAGCCGAACGCCCGTCCCCTACCAGTACGAGGTCGACATTCACCACACGGCGGACGTGGCCGAGCAGTTCCGGTCGCACGACTACGACAACGCCCGCGTCATCTACAACTGCGGTATCGACGAGACGCGCCGGATCAAACTGCTGACCCGGGGCGTGTTCTGGGGCGACGGCGAGACCCACCAGCGCTTCCAGGCCCAGTACCGGCGGCCGCCGCCGCCCACCGAAGACGTCCCGTTCGGCGAGTACGCCGTCTGGAGCCGCTACCACCACGGGACCATCGAGCGAACAGACGACGGTGTGCGGTTCGTCGAGGACGAGTCAGGGCCGGAGGAGTCGATGCGCACGCTCGACTGGGACGAGCTGTTCGACCCGGTCAAGGAGCGCCTCGCCGAACTGGAACTGATACGCAACCCGGAGTTCGCACGGTATCGGCTGCTGGAGCGCGGCGAGTGGGACGACTTTCGGGCGCGGTTTCGCTACGACACGGACGCCTTCGCCGTCGGCCCATAGTCAGCCCGTCGTCGGCTCCCAGCGCCGCCGGTCTCCGTGGCCGTTGCGCTCGCGACCACGCGCCGTTTCTGAAATCCTTTTATCTGCGAGACGACTTCCCTCTGATATGACCGAGCAGGACGCAGCCGACGACGCGGCCGCGACCGAGGAGTCGACCGGTGAGGCGGGCCAGAACGCCGCCGAGACGGCGGATGCCGCCGTCGACCTGGACGACGCGCCCGAGGACGTCTCAGTCGAGGACGTGGACCTCGATGTCGAGGCCGACGAGGCGCTGGTCGACCGCGTCGCGGAGTCCGACCCCGAGGACGTCGCTCGCGAACTGGCCGCGCTCCGGACGCGCACCGAGGCGCTCGAATCGCAGGTCGAACGACAGGACGAGGAAATCGAGGAGCTGGAATCGAAGCTCAAGCGCAAGCAGGCGGACTTCCAGAACTACAAGAAGCGGATGAAAAAGCGCCGCGAGCAGGAGCAACAGCGCGCCACGGAGGACCTCGTGTCGCGGCTGCTCGACGTGCGCGACAACCTCGACCGGGCGCTCGACCAGGACGAAGACGCCGACATCCGCGGCGGCGTCGAGTCCACCCTGCGCCAGCTCGACGACGTGCTCGACGCCGAGAACGTCGAGGTGATCGACCCCGACCCCGGCGAGGACGTGGACCCGACCCAGCATCAGGTGCTGGCCCGCGTCGAGAGCGAGGCGGACCCGGGGACGATCGCCGACGTGCACCGCCCGGGATACGAGATGGCCGAGAAGGTGCTGCGTGAGGCGCAGGTCACCGTCTCCGAAGAGGAGTAACGACCGGTCGACGGCCAGCGAGCGGTCGCATTGCGGTACAGTAAATAACCACCGGTCGTCCCGTTCCACGGAGTATAAAACCGCCGGGAGGCGCGCCCTCGTGTCGGTTCTCGCATCAGTACATCTAGCAACTTTTAACCGGCCGAGTCCGCTATGAGCCGATAACATGGCGAGCAACAAGATTCTGGGTATCGACCTCGGGACCACGAACAGCGCGTTCGCGGTCATGGAAGGCGGCGACCCCGAAATCATCGTCAACGCCGAAGGCGAGCGCACGACGCCCTCCGTCGTGGCATTCGACGACGGCGAGCGACTCGTCGGGAAGCCAGCGAAGAATCAGGCGGTAAAGAACCCCGATCAGACCATTCAGTCGATCAAGCGCCACATGGGCGAGGACGACTACTCGGTCACCCTCGACGGCGAGGAGTACACGCCCGAGCAGGTCTCGGCGATGATCCTCCAGAAGATCAAGCGCGACGCCGAGGAGTACCTCGGCGACGAGATCGAGAAGGCCGTCATCACCGTCCCGGCGTACTTCAACGACCGACAGCGCCAGGCGACAAAGGACGCCGGCGAGATCGCCGGCTTCGAGGTCGAACGCATCGTCAACGAGCCGACGGCGGCCGCGATGGCCTACGGCCTGGACGACGAGTCCGACCAGACCGTCCTCGTCTACGACCTCGGCGGGGGGACCTTCGACGTGTCCATCCTCGACCTCGGCGGCGGGGTCTACGAGGTCGTCGCGACCAACGGGGACAACGACCTCGGCGGCGACGACTGGGATCACGCCATCATCGACTACCTGGCCGACCAGTTCGAGGACGAACACGGTATCGACCTGCGGGACGACCGCCAGGCCCTCCAGCGCCTGACCGAGGCCGCCGAGGAAGCCAAGATCGAACTCTCCTCGCGCAAGGAGACCCGGATCAACCTCCCGTTCATCGCGACGACGGACGACGGGCCGCTGGACCTGGAGGAGAAGATCACCCGCGCGAAGTTCGAGAGCCTGACCGAGGACCTCATCGAGCGCACCGTCGGCCCGACGGAGCAGGCACTGGCCGACGCCGAATACGACAAGAGCGACATCGACGAGGTCATCCTCGTCGGGGGCTCGACGCGGATGCCCCAGGTCCAGGAGCAGGTCGAGGAGATGACCGGCCAGGAGCCGAAGAAGAACGTCAACCCCGACGAGGCCGTCGCGCTCGGCGCGGCCATCCAGGCCGGTGTCCTCTCCGGTGACGTCGACGACATCGTCCTGCTCGACGTGACGCCGCTGTCGCTCGGTGTCGAGGTCAAGGGCGGCCTGTTCGAACGGCTCATCGAGAAGAACACGACGATCCCGACCGAGGAGTCGAAGATCTTCACGACCGCCCAGGACAACCAGACGCAGGTCCAGATCCGCGTCTTCCAGGGTGAGCGAGAGATCGCAGAGGAGAACGAACTGCTCGGCGCGTTCGCGCTCTCGGGTATCCCCCCGGCTCCGGCCGGCACGCCCCAGATCGAGGTCTCCTTCAACATCGACGAGAACGGCATCGTCAACGTGGAGGCCGAGGACAAGGGCTCGGGTAACAAGGAGGACATCACCATCGAGGGCGGTGCCGGCCTCTCCGACGACCAGATCGAGGAGATGCAACAGGAGGCCGAACAGCACGCCGAGGAAGACGAAGAGCGCCGCGAGCGCATCGAGGCCCGCAACGAGGCCGAGGCGTCGGTCCGCCGCGCCGAGACGCTCCTCGACGAGAACGAGGAGGAGATCGACGCCGACCTCCAGTCCGACATCGAGGCGAAGATCGAGGACGTCGAGGAAGTCCTCGAAGACGAGGACGCCGAGAAAGCGGACTACGAAGAGGTCACCGAGGCTCTGAGCGAAGAGCTTCAGGAGATCGGCAAGCAGATGTACCAGGAGCAGGCCCAGCAGGCCGCCGGCGGAGCCGCGGGCGCTGGCCCGGGCGGCGCTGCGGGTGCCGGTCCCGGCGGGGCTGCCGGTCCGGGCGGCGCGGCCGGCGGAGCCGCCGAACAGGGCGAGGAGTACGTCGACGCCGACTTCGAAGACGTTCAAGACGACGACGAAGACGAGTGAAACGAGTGTGAGGAGTCGTCTTGAGCTCGATAGACGAGTGGAGCGAGTCTATCGGTGTCGCAGAATGCGGCTGATGGGGTGGGTGCTTCGACCGACGAGGAGACTGCGAGTCGCTTTCGACGACTCGGAACCCGGTTCGAGTGGCGTTTCTGCCGTCCGAGCACCAGACCGTTTCTATGAGACGGCTGTCCGTCCGCCGCGCCTAGTCGTGGTCTGGAAGCGCGGTTTCGACGGCGTCCTGGGCCAGCAGTCGTCGGGCGATGACGACGAGTCCGTTGGTGAGGCCGGTCCCGAAGATCGCCCGTTCCTCGCCGGTGTCGGGATCGATCGAACTGACGAGGATCTCCGAACGGTCGACCAGCAGGACTCGGCCGACAGCGGGATCGCCGGTCCCGCCCGTCTCGCTTTCGAGCCAGCTCAGCCCGGAGCGAAAGACAGTCGCGTCCGGAATCTCTCGCTCGACCCGTTCGACAACCTCGCTCGACGGCGTTCCGACCGAGAGTTCGACGCTCTCGTCCAGTGCGCTGAGAGTCTCGATCAGCGAGTCCGTCAGTACGGCGTCGCTCCCGACGATCAACACGACCTCGTCGGTCGCGTCCTGGGCGATCCGCGCCACCCGGTTCTCGACGGCGCCGGACCCGGTGAGCGACCAGATCTCCGGCCGATCGGTGTCATCGTCACCTTCCACGGTCTGGATGTCTTCGAGCGCGGTTTGAAACCGCTGGATCTTGGTCTCGTACTGATCGCGGAGCGTCTCGGTGGCTTCGGACAGTGGGACGGCCTTGAACCGCTGTGGGCTCGAGTGCTGGACTTCCACCAGTCCCTTCGCTTCGAGGACGCGAACCGCATCGTAGACACGTGTGCGTGGAACGTCTGTCACTTCGCTGAGTGACTTGGCAGTGCCGTGTGGCATCCGAGAGAGTCCGACGAAACACTTCGCCTCGTATTCTTTCAACCCCAGTTCCTGGAGTATCTCGACTGCATCTTCGTGTGTCAAATCTGATGTCATGTGTCCCAACCTACGACCCCGTCTGTTCTGGGGTGTTGTCGATTTTTGTCCCTTCTGGTAGAAAGACGTTATCACTACCTTCTCGGGCGGTTCACTCTTGTGCGTTCACTGTCCCGAACACGTTCAATACTGACGTACGACTGGGTTCATGATTCGATTTTGTAACTTAGTATCGGGTGACAGATTCGATTTACCCAATTAATCACAAAACGGTTATCCCGGAGAAGTACGTATCTGTAAATGGCACGCAGCACCACATGTGTCCCAACCACATCGACTGCGTGCCATTTACCCTCACAAAACCCCTTTCAGGCCTGTTAGCGCCTCTCCCGACGATGTCCGACCGCTGGCGACGACCACAATCGAACCCTTTCTGGTCAAGGTATTTTTTATGATGATAACAACAGTACTAAGTCAGTCGGCTGTCGGTACGGTGACAATGAACGGTCCGAACGGGTCATCGGCGTCGAGCGCCGACGACGGCCCCGACGTTATCCACGCGAACTTCGACTGGGGCTCTGTCTCGCCGTCGATGGCTGTCGTCGAGACCGTCGCAATCGCCGCAGACCGGAAGCCGACAGATCTGCAACCGCTCATCGAGACCTTCGATCCCGACGCCCTCGATACGCTGGTCGGGAACGTCGACGCCGCCGAGTCGGATCTCACACTCGCCTTCCACGTCGACGAGTTCCACGTGACCGTCACCGGGGACGGAGACGTGTTCGTGGAGTCGAACCGACTGCGGTCCTGAGTCCGGCCCACCGCTCGATACGGTCACGCGGTCTCGTTCGAGAGTGTCACCGTGTCGAGCGTGGTCGTCCGTTCGTTCGGTGCGCCGAGGGGGCGGCCGGTCCAGCGGAGTGCGACGGTGTCGCCGGCTTCGAGATGAAAGCCAACAGAGGCGTCCCCGTCGAGGTAGTTCCCGTCGCCGTCCGCGTCCACGCGCGGGTCGTCGACGGTGAGTGTGTCACCGGACTCGACGGGCAGTCCCCGGTCGTCAGCCCACGTCAGTCGGGTGGTCGCGTTCCGGTCGGCGTCGGTGACGACGAGCGCGAGTTCGTGCGTGGCGGCGTCGGTGAGGGTGTCCCCTGCGTACGTGAGAGTGACCGTCCCCGTCTCGGCCTCGAACTGGCCGTCGACGGTCGCCGACGGGGCGGCCGTTCGGAGGTCGGCTCCCGGCCCGACGACCAGGGCGGCCAGTCCGGCGAGCACGAGCGCCGCGACTCCCCAGACGACGATTCGCTCGACGGTGACGGCACCTCGGCTCCGGGGCGACGCAGGGCTCATTGCCGGAGACCTCTGCCGGCACGAAAATAAGCGCCCCGGTACCGCGCTCGGTCGCGTTCGTCAGTTCGTCGGGCCGGGCCGGGAACCCGTTCTTTTCAAGTGGCTCAATCGTCTATGCCTCCTACAACGAATGAGTCAGGATTTCTACGAGATACTGGGTGTCTCGCGGGACGCCTCCGAAGACGAGATCAAGGAGGCCTACCGGGAGAAGGCCCGGGAGTACCACCCGGACGTGAGCGACGAGCCCGACGCGGAGGAGAAGTTCAAGCAGGCGAAGAAGGCAAAGGAGGTGCTGACCGACGACGAGAAGCGCCAGATGTACGACCAGATGGGTCACGAGCGCTTCGAGCAGGCGGAGAAGCGCGGCGGTGCCGGCGGGGCCGGCGGCCGCGGCGGGATGGGCGGCGACCCGTTCGGCGGTGGCGGCGGCTTCGACATGCAGGACATCTTCGACCAGTTCTTCGGTGGCGGCGGCCGCGGCGGTGGCGGGAACCGCCCGCGCCAGGGTCAGGACCTCCAGACGCGATTGGACATCGACCTCGAGGAGGCCTACGAGGGCGCGACGAAGCAACTGACGATCACGCGCCCGGAGGCCTGTGACGACTGCGACGGGGCCGGGCACCCGCCCGACGCCGACTCACAGACCTGTCCCGAGTGCAACGGGCAGGGACAGACGACGCGCGTCCAGCAAACGCCGATGGGGCGCGTTCAGCAGACCGCCACCTGTCGCCGCTGCGAGGGCGACGGGACGCTGTACGACGAGACCTGCTCGACCTGTCGCGGCGACGGCGTCGTCCAGAACGAGGCGACCCTGGAGGTCGAGGTCCCGGCCGGGATCGCCGACGGGCAGACGCTGCGGATGGAGCGCGAGGGCGCGCCGGGCGAGCGCGGCGGTCCGAACGGGGACCTCCTCATTCAGGTGAGCGTCCGCGACCACCCCGACTTCGAGCGCGACGGCGACGACCTGACCCACCAGCACCCCATCTCGTTCCCGCAGGCCGTCTTCGGCGACACGATCAATGTCCCGACGCTCGACGGCGAAGTCGAGTTCGACGTGCCGAGCGGGACCCAGAGCGGCGAGGTGTTCCGGCTGGAGGGCAAGGGGATGCCCCGCCTGCGCCGCCGCGGCAACGGTGACCTCTACGTCCAGGTCCAGGTCGTCACGCCTGACGACCTGAACGCAGAGCAGAAGGAGGCCCTGGAGCAGTTCGCCGAAGCCGGTGGGGAGGAAGTCGACGTGGAGGAGGGCTTCTTCGAGAAGCTCAAGAACTCGCTGTAGTCAGCGCCCGCTCGCCGGCGTCCCGTTCGAATCGAGTCGGCTATCGTACTTCGAGAGTGCCTGTGACAGCGCCCGGTCGGCGTCGATGTCGAGTTGTTCACACAACGCCAGCAGCGCGAACAGCGCGTCGCCGATCTCGTCTTCTGGAACTGACAGCGCCGACGGATCAGCGCCGTAGCCCGTCGTCTCGTTGACTTCCGCGGCGATTTCACCCAGCTCCCCGAGCACGTCGAGCAGGCGGTACGCCGGCGGCGTCTCGATGTCGTTGCGGTCGACGAACGCGGCGACCTGTTGCTGCTGTTTCATTTCTAGCCACTGCCGCGGGCTGCGTATATCGGTTTTGTGGCCCGCGCGCTTTTTGACCGGCCGGACCGAACGGCCGGGTATGCAGGTACTCGCCGACCTCGTCGCGGACGCACGCGAGCGCGACGGCGTGCTGTTTCGCTCGCCCGAGCGCTCGACGCCGTACAGTTACCGGGATTTCGCCACGAACGCCTGGAAGGGAGGGAACCTCCTGCGACACTACGGCGTCCGACACGGGATGCGCGTCGCCGTCGTCGTCGGCCCGAAAGAACCGTCCGAGAGCGACGACCCGGGCTATCTGCGGGACGGCCCGGACGCGCTGCTCGCGTTCCTGGCGGCGGGGCTCGACGGCGCCGTCGTGGACATGGACCCGCCGAGTGCGGTGGACGCGACGGCGCTGGTCGCCCCGGCGGGGTGGCTGGACCGCTACACGCTCGGGCCGGGGACGAAGGGGCTGGCCTACGGCGGGCCGGTCGAGGACCCGACGGTCGCCCAGTTCGAGCGGGAACTGTGGAGCGAGAACCCGCTTCAGCCCCCGGGCGAACTCGCGCCGGACGACGCCCTGCTGGCGGCCGATCGGACCTACACGCACGGGGAACTCCTGGCCGAGAGTCGCCGCGTCGCGGCCGACGCCGACCTCGACGCGGAGACGACCGTCGCGGTCCGCGCGCCGATGACGAGTGCCGGCGCGCTGGTCGCCGGTCTGCTCGCACCGATGCGGACCGGAGCGACGGTGGTGTACGGCGACGCGGACGCCGCCGACGTGGCCGTCGCCGACGGAGACGCGCCGGAAGAAGTGGTTATTCGGCCGGCCGAGGCGACGCCGTAGTCTGGGTCCTCGGCCGGCGGGCGGCCGCAGTCAGTGGCTCGCGCGGTACTCGCCGTGCTTGACGCCGAGCGCGAGGATGAGCGCGAAGACGACGATCTGCCCGATGCTGACGGGGAGCGCGATACTCGTCGGCATCCCCATGAACGACCCGCTCACCATCACTGCGACGAGTACGAGAAAGGCGACCGCGGTTTTCGTCTGGTCGAATTCCATGACACCGGGCCGTTGGGACCGAACTCGTCTAAACGTTCGGCTACCGGTCACTCGGTGGGGCGAACGAGGTCCGCGAGCGTCACGAGCAGGCCGAGCAGCCACCCAAGCGGGAACGAGATCCCGAGCCAGATGACGACGTAGGCGAAGCCCTGGCGCTCGAAGTTCTCGATGAAGAAGTCGGCGACCCCGACGACGGTCAGCACTTCGTAGAGGAACCATCGCGAGAGCGAGTCGCTCGCGGGGATGACGACCGACGCGACGGCCGTCGAGTACAGCGCGGCGACGACCGGCGGGAGGAAGATGGCCGTCATCGCGAAGGGATACGCGAGCGCGACGGTCGTCCCGCGGCCGCCGACGCGTCTGAACGTGACGGCGAGGGCGGCCGAGACGGTGGCGACGCCGCCCGCGACCGCGACGGCGGTGAAGCCGCCCGAGACCAGATCGATGCTTCCGGGCTCGTAGCGCGCGAGCGCGGCGAGGCTCCCCCAGACCAGCACCGAGAGGAGCACGACGCCGACGGCTCCCAGCCGCGTCGCCGTGCCGTCGATGCGCCGCGTCTGATAGCGCAGGAAGACGCCACAGAGGACCAGCGGGTAGACGACGGCGATGACCGGCACGCCCAGCGCCGACCAGAGCCGATAGAGGGCCATCCCGGACGCCGAGTCCGGCGTCCAGGTCCCGAGGACAGTGTCGCTGGCGTCTCGCTGGCGTGGGTAGACGATCTCCATCCAGGTCTCGTGTAGTCGATTGAGGTCGAAGCGGATTCCGCTGACGACCCCCTCGCTCCCGACGGACATACCGAGGGGTTTGGGAGTACCCGGGTTAAAGCTTTCAGGCCGATCACTCACCTTTGATATCGCTGTCATTCGGGGGTCGATGCCGACTCGAAACCGACATATTCACGACGGGGACTCTCAAACTGTCGAGTATGACAGACGGTAGAGCGGACGTGTCCCGTCGGGCCTTCCTGCGGACGGCCGCGGGAGCCACGGCTGCCTCGGCCGCTGCGGGCACTGCAGCTGCACAGGAAGGGACGACCGAAGCCGGCACGGAGAACGCCACGGGGACTCCGGCCGGGACCGGGACCCCCGCTGCAACAGGGACCGCTGGCGGGAGTACCGGGACTGCAAGCGGCGGAGAGACCGGGACCGACGGCGGAAGCGGCGGCGGTGGCGGTGGTGGCGGTAGCAGCGGCGGCACGCCGGACTTCGGCGGCTTCCTCGACCCGGTCGGGAACTTCGACGGCACGGTCGTCGATGCGACCGGGCAGGACACGGCGACGGTCGAGGTCGGCGTCCAGGCCAACGGCGGCGCGTTCGGGTTCGGCCCGCCCGCCATCCACGTCGACAACGGCGCGACCGTCCAGTTCGAGTGGACCGGCGAGGGCGGCGGTCACAACGTCGTCTCCGCTTCTGAGGGCCCGCTCGACTCCGGCAGCGCCACCTCCAGCGCCGGCGTCAACTACGAGCACACGTTCGAGGAAGACGGCATCTACAACTACGTCTGTGTCCCTCACGAGAGTCTGGGCATGAAAGGGTCCGTCGTCGTCGGCTCCGACTACCCGACGGTGTCCTCCGGCGGCGGTGGGGGCGGCAGTTCCGGCCCGCCCGAAGTTCCGGGGAGCGCGAAGTCCCTCGGCGTCGCCACCTCCTTCGTGATGGTCGCGACGCTCGGTCTCGCGTACTTCTTCATCCGGTACGGCGGCGATTACGAGACGCCCGAATAGCCACTGTTCCCGTTCTCATCCGTCGGTTACACCGAGTCCGGCCCGGTGTGGATTCGCAGATCGACGTCCCGTTCTCGCCCTTCGAGGTCCTTCACGACTCGCTCGACGATTCTCGTGGCTTCCTTCCGGATGAGCGGTTTCACCTTCTCGATGACCCAGTCCATCGAGACGAGCCGCGGCAGGTCCACAGCGTTGCTCGACGCCGAGTCCGGGTCGAAGGTGATGCGGAGCCTGACCCGCGACGCGGTGTCAACGTCGGCGGGCGCGTCGTCCGGGTCGGGTTCGACGCGCCAGTGGCCCTGGGCGTCGATGTCTTTGACGAGCCGCCAGTCGATCTCCGTCGGCGGCGACACGTCGGTCACCTCCGAGCGAGCGGTGTAGGAGAGTTTCCACCACGAGAAGACGAGGTCGTAGGTCGTCCCCGGTGTCCCGTCGCCGTCCTGCTCGACGTGATCGAGGTACTCCGAGTAGCGCGCGTAGCCGGGGAAATCCAGCAAGAAATCGTAAATCTCCTCGGGCGGAACGTACACGACTGTGCTGACCTCGACTTCGTCCACGTCCCCAACACCGGAGGTGCCGGACGTAAGCTTTCGGGCGCCCCCGTCGGTGCCGAATGACGCATCGGTTGCCGCAACATTCTCGCAACGCATAATTGAGAACAGAAAATATTATCATGCTGTATCGGATACGGTGATGTACGATGAGCGCTTCCGACATTCAACACGCAGACACCGACAGTGACGGCGACCCGACCGGGTGGGACGCGGTCCGCGAGCTCCCGCCGAGCGCGAAACTGGTCGCGAAGGTCCTCGAGTACAACGACACGCTGACCCAGAGCCAACTGGCAGACGAGACGCTCCTCCCGCCGCGGACGGTACGATACGCGCTCAACCGCCTCGAAGAGGTTGGCGTCGTCGACTCACGGTTCTCCTTTGCCGACGCTCGCAAACGCATCTACACGCTCCGAATCGAGTAACACCCCGCGATTCGGTCTGCAGTCGCCGTTCGAGGCGCGACCGCCGTTCTCAGGGGGCAACGTTGATTAGTCGGCCTCCCAAGTCTTCCAGTATGAAAGTCGTCCTGATTGGTGTCGGCCAGGCCGGTGGGAAGGTAACACAGTCCCTGGTCGAATTCGACTACGACATGGGGTTCGACGCCGTCCGCGGCGCGCTCGCTGTCAACACGGCGCGAGCCGACCTCCAGAACCTCGACATCGACACTGCCCTCATCGGACAGGACCGCGTGAAAGGCCACGGCGTCGGCGGCGACAACGAACTCGGGGCCCAGATCATGCAGGAGAACGCCACCGAGGTGCTCGACGAACTCGACGGCCGCATCACGACCGAGGCCGAGGCCATCGTCGTGGTCGCCGGTCTCGGCGGCGGTACTGGCTCCGGCGGCGCGCCGATGCTCACCCGCGAACTCAAACGCATCTACGAGAAGCCGGTGTACGTCCTCGGCGTCCTCCCCGGCCGAGACGAGGGCGGACTCTACCAGGCCAACGCAGGCCGCTCGCTCAAGACCGCTGTCCGCGAGGCCGACTCCCTCCTCCTCGTGGACAACGACGCCTGGCGCGGCAGCGGCGACAGCGTGGGCGAGGGCTTCGAGCGGGTCAACGACGCCATCTCCCAGCGCGTCGGACTCCTCCTCGCCTCCGGTGAGGCAGTCGAGGGCGTCGGCGAGAGCGTCGTCGACTCCTCCGAGATCATCAACACGCTCCGCGGCGGCGGCATCGCCTCCATCGGCTACGCCAGCGCGCAGGCCAGCGAAGACCCCGGGGAGAACGTCAACACCATCACCAGCGTGACCCGGAAGGCCCTCCTCACCAGCATGAGCCTGCCCAACGCCGTCGAGGCCGACTCCGCGCTCCTCGTCGTCGCCGGCGACCCACAGCGCCTCTCTCGGAAGGGCGTCGAGCGCGCGCGGCGCTGGGTCGAAGACGAGACCGGGAGCATGGAGGTCCGCGGCGGCGACTTCCCGCTCGCCTCCGAGAAGATCGCCTCGCTCGTCGTCCTCTCGGGCGTGGAACGCTCCGCACGGGTCGACGAGTTCATGGAGCGCGCCCGCGAGGCGGCGGACGCCCAGGGCGGGACGACAGACCCCGACGAGTTCACGAACGAGGAACTGGACGGGCTGTTCTAGCGCTAGTCGCGCACTATCTCGCAGAGCGAAGAAAACCGACGGCGTCGCCGCTATCTACTTCAGCAGGCTTGCACCGTCGAAGTCGCCGCGGTCGTAGTCGTGGTCCAGCAGGTCGAGGATGGTCGGTGCGATGTCGTAGAGGTCGGCGTCGTCGATCCGAGCGTCCGGGTCGTCGACGAGCAGCGTCGCGTTATCGAAGCTGTGCATGCCGTTGCGCGGGCCGACGCCGAAGACGTCGTCGGAGCCCTTGAACCCGGCCTTCAGGTCGAACCCGTGGTTGGGGACGACGACGAGGTCCGGCGCGATGTCGTCGTGGTCGCCACGGAAGGCGTCCTCCTTGGTGACGACGCGGTCGGCGACCTTCTTGCCGTCGGGGCCTTCGAGTTCTTCGAGGCGCTGTTTGAGGTCGGCACGGACGGACTCGTACATGTCTTTCGGGACGCCGCCGTTCGGCTCGCGGCCTTCGAGGTTGACGTAGAATCTCCCGGGGATGAGCGAGTAGGCCTTCGTGTCCTCGCCGATGTCGCCGAGTTCGGAGTGGTCGTCGTCCTCGTACTCGAGCCACCCCTCCTGTTCGAGCCACTCGTTGAAGTGGACCTCGTAGTCGAGCGAGGTGAAACCGTGGTCGGAGGCGACGACCATCGTCACGTCGTCGGGGAGTCGGTCGCGCAGGTCGCCGAGGTACTCGTCGACCTTGCGGTAGAACTCGAGGAACGCCTCCTCGTTCTCGCCGCCGCGCTCGTAGTCCTTGAACAGGAAGTGATTCACCCGGTCCGTGGTCATGAACACGCCGAAAAACAGGTCCCAGTCGTCCTGTTCGACGTAGTGTTTGAACGCCTCGTAGCGTTTTTCGAGCGTCTTGTGGGCGTCGTCGACGAACTCGGACTTGTCGTCGTCGTGGCCGAGCTTGGCGTTGACGTCGATGCGGTAGTCGTTGTCCTGGAGATAGTCGCGCAGGTCGTCCGGGTAGGCGGCCTTGTCGACGCCCGGCGAGAGGAAGCCCGAGACCATCCGCTGGACGTTCCGCTGGGGCGGGAAGGTCACGGGGACGTTGAGCACCGTCGCGTTGCGGCCCTCGTCGGTAACGCGGTCCCAGAGGCGCGTCGCCTGCACGTCACGACCCATCGGAACGTACGTGTCGTAGGAGCCGACTTCGCGGTCCTGGAAGCCATAGACGCCGGTCTGTCCGGGGTTGACGCCCGTCGTCAGCGCGGGCCAGCAGGCGCTCGACTCCGGCGGGACGATGCTGTTGATCGGTCCGGCGCTGCCCTCGGCGGCCAGTTCCGAGAGGTTCGGGAACACGTCCGGGTGCTCGTCGATGAGGCTAAACGGTACGCCGTCGATGCCGAAGAAGGCGACACGCGGTGCGTCGTCTCCCTTCAAACGGTCGAACAATCCCATGAGCGCTGTTAGTCAGGTCGGGAACAAGAAGCTTCTTTTCGAACTGCCGTCGTGGAAAGCGGCAAGGTGCTCGCTGACGACGTGTTCAGGCCGAACGGTCCGCGTTCTCCGGGACGACGGTCAGGTGCGCGATCCCTGGCGTCGGCCGGCGTTCGGCGTCCGGTACGACGGTCGGGTGGTCTAGCGCCGCGTCGGTCTCGTCGGTAGCCATACAGGATTACCTATCCGCTAAAGCCTGAAAAGATTACCCATGCTCATACATAATCGGAAAGGTCTGCCGCTATTACTTCGAGACATAGGCCACTCGTGCGAGTGACGCGCGAAAAAAGAAACGAGCGGTTTTCTCAGTTGAACTCTTCGTCGTACAGTTCCTGCGCGTGAACGATTGCGTCCTTTGCCGCTTCCTTGTCTTCCCACCCGAGGGTTTCGACTTCCTTGCCCTCCTCCAGGTTCTTGTAGGTCGAGAAGAACTCGTCGATCTCGTCGAGGGTCTGCTGGGGGATGTCGTCGAGGTCGTCGACGTGGTCGTACCGCGGGTCCTCCGTCGGAACCGCGATGACCTTGTCGTCCTGCTCGCCGTCGTCGTCCATCTTCATCAGAGCGACGGGGCGGGCCTCGATGACACAGCCGGGGAAGGTCTGGTCTTCGACGAGCACGAGGACGTCGAAGGGATCCTCGTCGTCGTAGTACGACTGCGGGATGAACCCGTAGTCAGACGGATAGTGGACGTTCGAGTGAAGCACCCGGTCGAGGACGACGCCGGGGATGTCCTTCTCGTACTCGTACTTGTTCCGTTCGCCTTTCAGGCACTCGACGACGGCGTAGATCTCTTCGGGCGGGTTGGGTCCGGTTTCGAGGTCTTCCCAGAGGTTCGTCATCACCGGCGTCTGCGCAACGGCGTCAAAAAGTACTTTCGTAATCGCCGTGAAACTGCTCGCAGACCACGATTATCTGTTCACTAATCAGATCATATCTAAAGATAGAAATAATTTTAGGACGCACTTAATCCCGCTTTTCGACCTGTCAGACGGATACATGGCGGCAGATTCATATTATAAATTCTCGTACCTATTAGCTACCTATCTTAACTTGGGGCGCCGTGTGTCGGGTGTTTCCTTCGGTATATCGTGTAATGTGCGCCAGAGTTAACAAGTGTTAAATAGCTTGCTGACATTTACCCAACTATGTCAGAGGCACAAACAGTCAGCAGCAGTCCGGGCATCGCGAAAGAACTCACGGCTTTCCAGCAGAATATCCTGGTTATACTCGCCGAAGAGCCGCGGTATGGTCTGGCTATCAAACGTGAACTCGAAACGTACTACGACGACGAAGTCAACCACGGCCGTCTGTACCCGAACCTCGACGACCTCGTCGAGATGGGTCTCGTCGAGAAGAGCGAACTCGACAAGCGAACGAACCAGTACTCGCTGACCGAGGAGGGCAAGGAAGCCGTTCTCGACCAGCTCGGTTGGGTCTTCGGCAAGTTCGTGGCCGATGACGGCCGCGCCGACGAACTCCGCGACCTGATCGCCGCACAGCAGTAACTCGCGCAACTGGGCAATTGCGCAATTTTTCGCCGGTAACAACCGCTTACTAGCCGTGCTGACGCGCCGATCGGTGCGAATTAGCTGTCCGATACGCCGCCAGCAGCCGCGTCCACGGTCAGTTCGACGGATCGCTCGAGGACTGCTCGCTGGTCGTTGGTCGGCCACGCGTTCCGCGGGAAATACTCTTCTCGGAACTCCCGGAGTTCGTCGGGGGTCGCGTCGGCGATGGGCTTCGCGTAGTGGTTCCCCATGAAGTCGGCCAGCGCCGCCGCGTTCGCGCCGTGGACCTCGCCGTGGTCCTCGGTGACCGCGTCGACCACGGCCCGGTTCCGCTCGTCGACCGTCTCCCACTCGTCCGGGTCCCCGGGTCCCGACAGCTGCACCTCGACGCCCCGGTCCACGTCGTCGATCCGCTCGGGCCGGATGACGCCGTCTTCGACCCACTCTCGCGGGTGACACACGAGTACCTCACCCGTGTCTTCCGACCTGATGCGCGCGGTGTACCCGTGTTCGGACAGGCACTCCGTCCGCTCGGCGCGGTACGCCTCCGCCTCTGCGTCGTCGACCGCCTCGCGAGCGAGTCTCGTGAGCCGTTCGGCTCGGTCTATCACGTCTGCTGACAGGTCAGTCATCGTCGAGTGCGTCGTTCGCCAGTTCGTCGGCGCGGTCGTTTATCTCCCGCGGAACGTGCTCGATGTGCCAGTCGTCGAAGTCCGTGAGTAGCTCCCGTACGCGGACCCGCTTTTCACGGAGTTCCGGGTCGTTCGTGTTCCACTCGCCGCGGACCTGCTTGACGATCAGTTCCGAGTCACCGCGGATGCGCACCTCGTCGAAGCCGTAGTCGCGCGCGACCTCGACAGCGCGGATGAGCGCCTCGTACTCTGCCTGGTTGTTCGTCGCTCTCCCGATGGTCTCGCCACCTTCCGCGACGATTCCGCTGTCGTCGACGAGGACGTAGCCGACGGCGGCGGGCCCGGGATTCCCCCGTGACGCGCCGTCGAAGTACGCGTGGACGCGTCCGCCCGCCTCGCCCCGCAACAGCGCTTCCAGCCGCGCGGTGTCCTGGCCCTGCACGACGACCTTCCCGTCGTACGCGACCGCCGTCGCCCCGCCGTGGTCCGCGCGCCACTGCTCGTGATCGGTGTTCCCCGACTGGACCGAGACGCCCTCGGCCTCCAGGCGCTCACGGGCCGCCGTCTCGTCGCATTCGATGACCGGCATCGTCCGTGGGTGGCCGACGCGGTCGTATAGCCGTTGTGGTCCGTTCGAGCTCGCTCGCCCGTCGGCCGCTCAGTTTCCGGTCTGCTCAGTCCTGGCCCGCTCGGCGATCCGCTCCCCGCCGGACCGCTGCTGTTCCTCGCCGCCGAGGACGCGGCCCAGGACACCGATGACGCCGCCCGCCGTGACTATGCCGCCCGCGACGAACATGATCGTCAGTATCGGGTCGACCGGTTCGATGAACAGCGGTGAGACGAACAGGATGACGCCGCTGCCGATGGCGAGCGCGACCGACATCGGAGCGACCGGCTTCCCCGAGGAGACCCGGTAGGTGGCGTGGCCGAGCGCGAGCGCGGCCATTTCTCCCACGAGCAAGTTCACGAGCGCCTGTTCGTAGGCGACTGGAAGCACCGCCGAAACAAAGATGACGGCGACGCTGACCAGCGTGGCGGCGAGCAGGAGCCACTTTGATGTATTGACCATGATTTATATCACCTGTTGTTACTCAATCCACCATTGTAAGAGTTGCTCTCGCACGGCCGCCCCAGAAAGGTTCTTGGGCGGGAGGGGCGAAGTCGGCACAGATGCAGCTCGACGAGTTCATCGAGGGATTCGAGCGCGACGAGGCCGCGGAGCGGCGGCGGCTCGCGGCGGAGAAGTCCTACGCGATCACCGACCACCTCGAAGACGTCGAGCGACAGTTCGAAGAAGTCGTCCAGGGCGATTCCCTGTTCGGGTCGACCGCGCCCGAGATCTTCGTCGGTCGCTCGGGGTACCCGAACGTCTCGACGGGGCTGCTCTCGCCCGTCGACACCGACGCCGCCGCCGAGGGGTTCGCCACGAGCAGCGAGTGGTACCAGCAGGGGCTGGGCATCGAGGACGTGCTCCAGCGGCGGACCGGGATGGTGAACTCCACGCAGTCGACCGCGGTCGATTCGGTCAGCACCAAAGGCGGCGTCCACGACGTCTGGAACGGGTTCGTCGGCGTCCAGCGCGAGGTGGCGATCGCCGACCGCCCGGTCGACGTCGAGATCGGCCTCGACGGGACGCCGCAGATGGACGTGGGCTTCGACGACGTGCGGACGCCGACCGGGCCCCGAGCGCGGGCGACGGGGGCCGACCTCGCGGAGAATCCTCACGTCCCGCGCGCCGTCGAAAAGACGCTCTCGGACGACGACTGGCGCGCCGAGGGCGCGATGACGTACCTCTACCGGCGCGGTTTCGACGTCTACGACATCAACACGATTCTCTCTGCGGGCGCGCTCGGACAGGCGAGCGAGCGCTCGCTCGTGCCCACGCGCTGGTCGATCACGGCCGTCGACGACACCGTCGGCCAGTACGTCCGCGGGACCCTGCGGAACGCCGACACCCTCGACAAACCGGAGCTGTGGTACAACGAGTACATGGGGAACCGCTACTGGGTCGTGCTCGCGCCCGGCCGCTGGGAGTTCGAACTCGTGGAGATGAAGGGCCCCCAGAGCGTCTGGAACCCCCGGCCCGACGCCGGCTACTTCCTCGCGAGCGCCCACGAGGGCTACGAGGGCCGGACCGCCTACGTCGAGGAGACCGCTGGGGCCTACTACGCGGCCCGGTTGGGCGTCCTCGACCACCTCCGGGAGCGCGACCGGCAGGCGAAGTGTCTCGTCCTCCGCGAGATCACCGACGACTACTGGGCCCCGGTCGGCGTCTGGCAGGTGCGCGAGGGCATCAGAAACGCCTTCGATGGCGAGCCCGGGACCGGCCAGTCCTTCCGCGAGGTGCTCTCGGCCATCTCCGACCAGCTCCCGGTCGGGCTGGGTCAATTGCGCCGAAAGTCCGAACTCGTCGCCGGACTCCAGTCCCAGCTCAGCGACTTTTAACAGCCACGGTCGCGTACATCACCGCATGGTCCCCTTCCCGCTATTTCCCGGCCTGCCGGGCGCCTTCGAACTGGTCGTTATCCTCGTGATGATGTCCCTGGTCCTGATCGTCCCCATCGCGCTCATCGTCGCCGCGTACATCTTTGGCAAGCGCCGTGGGCAAGCGGAAGCGGCTGCCGGAGACGAAACGGCCGACCGTGCCGACTCCTGAGGAATCGCCAGACGGCGGCCAGTCGCCGTCAGCCCCGCTCTCGGGCCGAATCGACTCGTTTATCGGTGCGACTCTCCGAGGGGTATCTGTGTCCCCACAGCGTCCCCACTCGGAGCCGCTTCGAAGCCGCGCGTTCGAGATCACGGTCGACGGCGGCCGCGAGACCTTTCGGGCCCTCAGTATCGAGCACGCAGACTGCGAGACGGAGTGGATAATGTCGGATACGGTGTACGCGCTCGACAACATGCGCTGACACGGCGTCGAGACATTTTCTCAGCCGTTCACCTCGGGCCTTCGACCGCTGCGCGCCGGCGAGAGGGTGCACCACGCGATTGCGATCACGCCGATCAAACACGCGCCTAGCGAAACCAGTGTGGCGGCGGGCAGGTGATCGCGGATGATCGCGACCATCTGGCAGGCAACTCGATTCCACCGTTCGGTCACACCCGCTTCAACGTTCCGCCGGTGTGCGGTGACAGAAAACGACGCGGCGAGTCACTCGGTCGGAACCGGGCCGGTCCCGAGGACCTCGCGCACTGCGTTCTCGAACTCGTGTCGGTCGGCGAAGTACGGCACGTCGACGTCTTCGAGAACCGACGCGAGTTCCTGGGGCCCGTCCGGCGTCCGGATGGTCGTCTCGCCCTCGCGCTCGACGATGGTGCTGTGTTCGATCCCCCACGTCAGCCGCGCTGAGACGCGGGACAGCGGCGCGCCCTCGACGTCCGGTCCTTCTCCGAGTTCGACGGCCGGGGCCTCTTCCTCCTCGCTGTCGTCGTCGCTCATACTCCGAGTGTTCCCGCGGGCCCGATTAGTGCTTTCGGAACGCGCGCCCGCTGCGAGACGACCTGCGGCGCGCTCTCGTATTCCTGGTTACGCGCGTGCCCGCGTCATGCGCGTGTCTGACGGGTAGTTTTATCCGATGTCGTGGTAGTATGGCCCATGACTAGTCTCTCCGACGTGTACGAGGGGGATGTCGGACGAGTCGCATCGCGCCGTCAGCAACTCGTCGGGACGGCGCTGTTTCTCGCGGGTGCCGCCGGGCTCGTTGGAGCGATCGCGCTCGCGACCACCGGAATCGGGGGCCGATACGGGCTGGACGCCTACGCTGCCCGACGGCTCGCCGGAACCGTCGCCGGACTCGGGCTGCCCTGTGTCATCCTCGGGCTGTTCGCCGTCCTCCCGACCAGCCTGCGGGTCCGGGCGACCGCCGTCGGGGGAGCCGGCATCGCCGTCGTCGGCGTCGGCCTGTTCCGGCAGCTGTACCCCTACAGCTGGACCAGCAGCGACCCGCTGCTCGCGCTCCTCACCGGCGTCGTCTACTTCGCCGGCGTCGTCACGGCGTTCTGGGCGCTGTTCGCGGCACTGGCGACGTTCAAGACGCGGAACGACCCGGGCGGCACCGCTCGCATGGAGGTCACCGAGGAGGGGACGATTCGACTCGTCGAAGAGGCCCGGTCGATTCCCGGTCTCGGCGGCATCGGCTTCTTCGGGGCGGACCCCGACGGCGGCGTCGAGACTCAGACGAACCGCGCGGCGACCGGCGGGGCCGTCAGCGACGGCGGCAACGACGGCGCGACCGCGACGCGGCCGAACAGCCAGCGCCGGCAGTCGGCTCAGCGGCAGTCTGACCGCACTGGAACCGCCGACACCGGCCGCTCGAACGCGTCGACCCGCTCCGCGTCCCAGTCCGGGACGCCGCGGGGCCCCTCGGAGAGCGCGCTCGACCCGTCCATCGCACAGGCCGGCCCGGAAGCGACGCACTCGACCGACGGTGGAACCGCCGCGAAGAGCCGCGACACGATCACGGAGACCGCCGTCCACAAGGGCGAGCCCGATACGTACTGCGGCAACTGCCGGCACTTCCAGTACGTGATGCAAGACGGCGACATCGAGCCGTACTGCTCGTTCAAGGGAGAAGTGATGGACGACATGGAGCCCTGCTCGGCCTGGATCCGCAACGACTGAGACGGACGGCGATTCGTTCCCGTCCACGAAACCGGGCGTTTAACACGCGTGGCCGGCCAAGGCTGGACCAACAATGGAGTTCTGCGACGAATGCGGTTCGATGATGAAAACGGAAGACGACACCTGGGTCTGCGGGAGCTGTGGCTACGAGAAGTCCCGGAACGCCGAGGCCGAGCGCGAGATGGCGGTCACGACCGAGGGCCAGGAGGAGTCCGAGATCGTTGACACCTCCGAGGTCGACGCCGCGGACATGGGCCCGACGACCGGGGCGCGCTGTCCCGAGTGCGGCAACGACCGGGCGTTCTACGAGATGAAGCAGATCCGGGCGGCCGACGAGTCCGAGACGCGCTTTTTCACCTGCACCGAGTGCGAGCACAAGTGGCGCGAGGACGACCACTGAGCTGAGCGTGCCCGACGCCCCCTCGTTTCCGGCGGTTCCCGTGGACCGCCTGCGCGACGGCGGCTGGACGCTCGTCGACGAGCGCGTCGAGACCGTCTTCCAGTTGCCGACGGCACGCGTCGAGGGGGCGACGAGGGTGTACGACGCCGCGGAGACGCGGGCGGCCGTCGAGGCGGCGACGGGCATCGACCGGCAGTGGCGGTTCTTCTTCGCGACGGCGCTGTCGTTCACGCCGTCGCTCTCGCCGGGCATCGGCCCGGCCATGATTCTCCCGACGGTCAGGTCGGAGGCGCAGTCGGCCTTCGCCGACCAACTGCGAGAGAGGGGCTTCGACAATGTCGAGCGCGGCCGGACCGAGCGGGTCCGCGTCGACAGCGGTGCCCGCGCCCGGCTCCGGACGTACAGCGCGTCGCTGGCGCTCGAGGACGCTGACGCGACGCTGTCGATCACCGGCTGGGTCGGTGTCTGGCACGGCGACGGCTTCCGCATCGCCGCCGGCGCGTATCCCGACCGCTCACTCGCGGCGCTGCTCGACGTGGCAGAGCCGGACGACATGCTCGAACGGACGCCGTCGGACTACCAGTCGGAGCTACTGGATCTGATTCGCGCGGTCGAGTAAGTCGGGTGCGGCACTCGCGAGTGACCCCGGCGGCTGGCCGTCAGGGCCGGCGAGCGAACGTCAGGTAGCCGGTGTGGCCCACGCCGCCCGTGGACGGGCGTGAACCGCGGTCGTCGAAGTCCATCTCCCGCTGAATGGTGTCGAGCGTCTCGATCTGTTCGAGGCCGACCTCGGTGGCCGCCTCGGCGGCGGCTCGCGTGTTCTCGACGAACGGTGAGTACACCGCGAGCGAGCCGCCGCGCTGCAGGAGCGTCGGGGTCCGCTCGACCACGGTCGGCGCGTCCTCGGTGTCGAGCGTCAGTACGTCGAAGCCCGATAGCTGGTCGAGGTCGTCGGTCACGTCGCCCGTTCGGACCTCGACGGCGTCCTCGACGCCGGCGACGGCCATGTTCTGTCGCGCGACCTCGGCAAACTCGGGGTCGCGCTCGTAGGTCACCACGTCCGCGCCGAGCCGCCCCATGTACGCGCTGAGGATGCCGGTCCCGGTTCCAGCGTCGAGGACGCGGTCCCCGGCGGCGACACCGGTCTTGCCGACCACGAGGCCCACGTCGCGGGGCATCATCGGCGCGCCGGTGCGTTCGAGGTGATTGAACAGGTCCGGGCCACGAAGCCGGCGAACGGTGAAGCCGTTGCCCAGATGCGTCTCGACGACGTCGCCCGGTTCCACGTCTTCGGGGATTTCCAGGATACCGAGGTCGGACTCGAAGCGCTCGCCGGGGTCCAGCAGGTACTCGCGGTCCTCGTGGACGAAGAGGTAGGCCACGTTACTCCAGTTCGTCGACGGCGTCCGCGAGGTCGCCGTCGTTGGCTTCCAGCGCCTCGCGTGCGGTGTCCTCGTCGACACCGGCCCGCATCGCGACGAGTTCCACGTCGTCTTCGTCGACGCCGTCGTCGCTCTCGGCCTCGTCAGCGCCGTCCGCCGCGTCGGCGCTCTCGCTCGCGTCGACGTCGCGGCTCTCGGGGTCACCGACGATCTGGTAGGTCTTCTGGCCCTGTGCCTCCATCAGCTGGACCTCCGCGTCGCTGAAGACGAGTTCCTCGTCAGGTGTGCGGATGACCACTTCCTGTGCATCGATGTCCTGCATGTCGATGCCCATCTGTTCCATCATCTGCTTCATCTTGCGCGGGTTCATCCCGCCGCCTCCGCCAAACATACGTGTGAGTCGCGTGGCCGGGCAGAAAAGCGTAGCGACCCACACCGCCGGCGAGCGCTCGCAGGCGCGTTCGCGCTCTACCGTTTCGTAACGGTTCTAAGGCTCGGTCGTCCATCCTCGCCGTGTCGCTGCTTTCGATCTTTGCGACGGCCATCCTCCCGGTCGTGGTGGTCGCCGCCGCCGGCTTCGCGCTCGGGCGGGCGAAGGGGGTCGACCCCGACGCGCTCAACACCGTCACGGTGTACGTCCTCGCGCCCGCCCTGGTCTTTCACAGCCTCACCACGTCGACGCTGGGCGGCGGGACGATTCTCAGCGTGGTCCTCGCCGTCGCGCTGTTCACGGCCGCGATGCTCGCCGTCGCGGAGGGCGTCGGCCGCCTGACGGGCCACGCCGAACCCTTCCTCGGCGCGTTCGTCCTCGTGTCTGTGTTTCCCAACACCGGGAACTACGGCATTCCGCTCGCGGACTTCGCGTTCGGCGCGACCGGGCGCAGCGTCGCCGTCCTCGTGACCGCGCTCCAGGGCGTGCTGCTGTACACCCTGGGAATCTACGTCGCCGCCCGCGGCAGCGGCGGCAGCGCGCTCGCCGATATGCGTCGGGTGTTCGGCGTGCCGCTCGTCTACGCCGTCGTCGTCGCCCTCGCCGCCCGCTGGCTCGGAGCGGTCCCGCCGACAGACTCGACGATGATGCAGACGCTCGAACTACTCGGAAACGCCTCGATCCCGGTGATGCTGCTCATCCTCGGGATCCAGCTGTCGAACGTCGACGGGGACAGCGACTTTCGATCGGTCGGGCTCGCGAGCGCGATGCGGCTCCTGCTCGCGCCGTTCCTCGCGCTCGCCGCGGTGCTCGCAGTCGGGTTCGGGGACCCGACGGTCGCGCGGGTGGTCGTCCTCCTGCTGGCGACGCCGACGGGCGTGACGACGATCATCCTCGTCGGCGCGTTCAGCGGCCAGTCCGACGGTCGTTCGGCCGGCGAACTGGTCAGCGCGACGGTGTTTCTGACGACGGTGGCGTCGGCGCTGACGGTGACGGTGCTGGTCTGGGCGCTCCAGACGGGGCTTGTGCTGTGACTACTCCTCCGCGAAGATCTGGATCTCGTCCGCGTCTATCTCTACGTAGTGGTTCGACCCCGCTCCAACGTCGAACCGATCGATAGGGAGCTTTCGGGTCTTCGTTGGCCTGCCGTCCACAGCGACAGTTAGCGTGTACTCACCGGGTGAGTGGATCCCAGGGTCGTACTCTACGGCTTCGTCAGCCGCCAGCGCCACCGTCTCATCGATCAGCGCTGTTCCGTCGTGCGTGAGGGTGACGGAGACGGTCAGGTCACTCTCTGTAGGGTTGTGAACGACGAACAGGATCGGATCGTCTGGTGGCGGCGTCACCGTCGGTGTTGCCGACGATTCCGGTGTGGTCGTCGGGGATGTTGCTGGGGTCTCGCTCGATGTCGTGGTAGATCCACTGGGCGCGACACAGCCAGTGATTGGGGAGAGCGCGAGCGCGGCGAGGAACGTGCGGCGGCGCATATCGCACGTCTCGAAAGGAGCGGCAAGTGCTTTCTGTCAGTCGTCCGCGCCCTGCCGGACCTTCACTGCCATCCCCGTCTCGAAGTCGTCCATCCCGCTGCCCGGGAGTTCCGCGCGGCCGACCGCGAGCAGGTCCCCGTCCTCGTGAACGACCAGGGTCTCGTCGCCCGGTCGGAGGCCGTCGTCGGCCGACTGGACGAACTTCGCGAAGGCGTTGCGCCCCTCGCGGACGAAGGGCTCGCTCTCGTCGCCGACGACCACGCGGTGGCGCGGCGCGGCGAAGGCGTCGAGCAGGCGGCGGCCGCCGGCCAGTCCGAGCCTGAAGCGGCCGTCGCTGCCGTAGGTCGCCACGCGGCCGTCGCCGGCGTGGACCTGCCGCGGCCGGCCGGAACTGGTGTGGGTCACGTCGAGCGCGTCGGCGTCCGCGAACAGCGCCGCCCCGCCCCCGCCGCCGAACTGGTAGTCGGCCGCGCGGCGGAGTCCCCGGAATTCGCTGTCTGTCATGGCCCGAGTTCGTCGCCGGGCGATAAACCCCCTTTCGGTCTGTCGCGACGGGGATGCCTCGATTCGCTGGTTCGAGAGGAAAAGAGAGAGGAAATGGTGGGTCGAATACGGGTGGACACCGCACGGCTTGCCCGAACCGTCGGGTCCACTCCGAGAGAGTCGTCCGCGTGATCGCGCGTCGGTCGAACCGGAATGCCTTCGGTTTCGTCAGGGACGCGCCCTCGCGGCGAGTGTCGCGACCGCGAGGACGCGACGACCGGTGGGCCACGATACCAACACCGTTCTCGACGGACAGTTACCGACACCCACAGTCACTGTGACCCGGGCGAAACCGGGATGTCTGTGCGAATGAGTGTACTGCTTCAGTGGGACAGGCGGATGTGGCGGCAGACTGGCAGGCACTTGCCCGTCGCACTCGAACGACACGGTGTATGATACCGCTTAACGCACTCCCGTCGTGCGATTTTGGGGAAATTTATACCGGATGACTTCCAAGGGGACGATATGGCAACGGACACGCGGAAAGTGGCGCTGGGCGTCCTGCTGCTGGTCGTCAGCAGCGCGCTCATCCTCGGCACAGGAACGATCGATATCGGCATCCCGACCGTCGCTGCGGGGCTGGCCGCGCTGGGGCTCGCCGCCGGCGCACTGCTGGTCGGGACGTCCGAAGAAGGTCGCCCGGTCTAACGCCGCCGCTTCTCCGGTAGCTCTCAGAACGCGACGTCACCAGCTACAGCAGGAACCGCTCGGAGTCGTCGCTCATGTCGATGAAGCCGTCGACGGCGGCCTTCAGGTCCTCCGAGGAGGATTCCTCGAACCCCATCGCCTCGGCGCGACACCCCTCGTGGCGGAGATAGCGACAGAGGCGGGCGAAGTCGCCGTCGCCGGTACAGAGGACGACGGCGTCGTTGTGCTTCGCCAGCGTGACGGCGTCGAGGCTCATCCCCACGTCCCAGTCGGCCTTCTTCGACCCGTCCTGGAACGTCTTGATGTCCTTGATGCGCGTCTCGAACCCGATATCGACGAGGGCATCGAAGAACGATTCCTCCTCGGGCGAGTCCGCCCGGATGACGTAGGCGATCGCCCGCGTCAGTTCCCGGCCGTTGACGGCTTCTTCCAGCAGTGCGGCGTAGTCGATATTTCGCGTATAGAGGCTCCGGGCGGTGTGATAGAGGTTCTGCGCGTCGGCCAGGACGGCCACGCGCTGTCCCGGATGCGAGACTGTCATATCAGGTCTTGTCACCCCTGCCGGGATATGCTTTCGGGGTCGTCAGGCGGAGAGCACAAGAGCTAAGTCGCTGACACGCAGTCGTTCCACTATGCGACGACGCCGCCCGTCACGCCTCGGTTCGCTGCCGCTCGGCGAGCGCGTCGTCCGCGCGAAACGCAAACCGCCGTTCTAGCGGCTCGGAGCGGACGTGGCGACTCCGTTTCGGGTCGGATTCTCAGATCGTCGACAGCCCTCGGCCCGTCTCCGGCTGTCGGCCGCACCGTCTCCAACCGGACGACATATCCCACACCGACACGACACCCCCAGCAATGACAGACATCGACTTCCGCGGCGTGTTCCCGGCCATGTGCACGCCCTTCGAACAGGACGGCAGCATCGACTTCGAAACCCTTCGGCGCGACGCCCAGCGGCTCGAATCCGCCGGCGTCGACGGCCTCGTCCCGGTCGGCTCGACCGGCGAGTCCGCGACCCTCTCGCACGACGAGCACATCGAGGTGGTCGAGGCGGTCATCGACGCCGTCGACGACGTGCCGGTCATCGCCGGCTCCGGCTCGAACAACACGGCGGAGGCGCTGGAACTCTCCCAGCGCTCTGCCGACGCGGGCGCGGACGCCCTGTTGCTCATCTCGCCGTACTACAACAAGCCAGAACAGCAGGGCCTCGTCGACCACTACACGGCTATCGCCGACGCCGTGGACCTGCCTCAGATCGTCTACAACGTCCCGTCCCGAACGGGTCAAAACATCGTGCCCGACACCGCGGTCGAACTCTCCTCGCACCCCAACATCCGGGCGTACAAGGCAGCGAGCGGCGACATGAACCAGATTTCCGAGATCATCGAACGCACCCGAGACGAAGACTTCGCGGTGCTCTCGGGCGACGACGGCATGACGCTCCCGATGCTGTCTGTCGGCGCCGACGGCTGTATCTCCGTCGCCGCGAACGTCGAACCCGAGCGGACCTGCGCGATGGTCGGCGCGGCGCTCTCCGGCGACTATGCCCGCGCTCGTGACCTCCATCACGAACTCGGGCCGCTGTTCCGCGCGCTGTTCGTCGAGACCAACCCCATCCCGGTCAAGGAGGCCATGCGCATCCGCGGCTACGGCCCGGCCCACGTCCGGTCGCCGCTGACCCGCCTCTCGGACGAGCACCTCGACCACCTCCGCGACGTACTCGCCACGCTGGAGACGGAGGACCTCGAAGACGAGTACGCAGAGGTCGAGCGATGACGCGGGTCGCGGTCAACGGCGTCACCGGACAGATGGGGCACGCAGTCCTCGCGGCCGCCGGCGACGCCGACGTGGTGGTCGGGTTCGCCACGAGCGCCACCGACGCCGTCGAGGGCGTGCCGGTCGTCCACCCTGACGACGCGGCCGACGCGCTCGCGGAGTACGACGTCGACGTGGTTGTCGACTTCGCCGTCCCAGAGGGCGCGCTAACTGTCGCCGAGGCATGCGCGGACGCGGGCGTGCCCATCGTCGTCGGGACGACCGGCTTCGACGAGGACGGAATGGCCCGCCTCAAGGACGTGAGCGAGTCGGTCCCGCTGTTGAAGGCGACCAACTTCTCGCGGGGCATCCAGGTGCTCCAGCGCCTCGTCCGGGAGGCCGTCGGGACGCTCGACGAGTACGACCTGGAACTCATGGAGACCCACCACAACCGCAAGGTCGACGCGCCCTCGGGCACCGCAAACTCCATCCTCGACGTGATTCAGTCCGAGAGGGACGTTGAGCCGGTGTACGGCCGGGAGGGACACGCGCCTCGCGACGATGACGAGATCGGCGTGTTCGCTCGCCGGGCCGGCGACGTCCGTGGGGAGCACGAACTGCTACTCGCGGGCGACGACGAGGTGCTCTCGCTGTCCCACCGCGCCGAGGACCGCGGCGTGTTCGCCGCCGGCGCGCTCGACGCCGCGTCGTGGCTCGTCGGCCGCGACGCGGGATGGTACTCCTTCGGCGAAGTCGTCGACGCCTGAGCGCTGCCTGCTGTCGACCTCAACCGATTCGGCCGCGTCACCTCGCCGGTCGCACTGGCTGGCGCGACGATGTTAATATGCGATAATACGCAACCAAACAGTTTTCTCCATATTACGGGTAGCCTTATATGTGGGATTCGCCGATCATCGTGTATGGCTACGAACCAGCGCGTCCAACTGCCAGCGACCGATTGCCCGCACTGCTCCGGCGAGTTCAAAGCGTCGGCCCCCAGCATCAGCATCTGCGACGACTGCGGCTACATCCCCGGTCAGGGCGCGGACTGAGCCGGACGGCGGACAGAGACCGACAGCCGACGGACGAGCGACGGAGTGTGTCACAGTAGCACAGTCGCCCGAAAACCCGGAGAGGTAAGCCCCCGGAGTCGCAACCGGGTGGTATGAGTCTCGAAGCCGACATCGACGACCTCTGGCAACGCAAACAGGACGGGCTGACCGCCGCCGACGCGACGGACGACCACCTGAACACCCTCGACGAGTTCCTGGCCGCGCTGGAAGCCGGCGAGGTCCGCGCCGCGGAGAAGTCCGACGGCGAATGGGAGGCTAACGCCTGGGTCAAGCAGGGCATTCTCCTCAACTTCGGCCTGCGCGAGACGGTGGCTCGCGAGTACGGCGGCGTCGACTACCACGACGTACTGCCGCTGCGCGAGACGGGCGACCTCGGCGAGCGCGGGACCCGCAACACGCCTGACGGGACGACGATCCGCCGCGGCGCGTACCTCGGCGAGGACTGCATCATGATGTCGCCCTCCTTCGTCAACATCGGGGCCTACGTCGGCGACGGCACACTCGTCGACTCCTGTGACACCGTCGGTTCCTGCGCCCAGATCGGCGAGAACGTCAAACTCGGCGCGAACACGCTCATCGGCGGCGTTCTCGAACCCGTCGAGAACGCCCCGGTCATCGTCGAAGACGAGGTGTCGCTGGGCGCTGGCTGTCGCGTCACCAGCGGCTTCGTCGTCGGCGAGGGCTCTATCGTCGGCGAGAACACGCTTTTGACTCCCCGGATTCCGGTCTACGACCTCGTCGAGGAGGAAGTCATCTACGGCGAGCTCCCGCCGGAGCGGCGCGCGTTCCAGCGCTTCGTCGACTCCTCCGTCGGCGACCACGACCTCATCCCCGGCGGCGCGTACAAGCCCGCTGTGGTGGCGACCGACGTAGAGGAGGAGACGCTGGAAGCGACGGAGCGAGAGGACGCGCTTCGGGAGTAGCGAGAGGCGCGACCGAAGGGAGCGGCTCTCGATACGCGAACGGTGAGCGAAGGGAACCGTGAGTTGCGAGGTTCTGAGCGAAGCGAAGAACCTCGGTAACGTGAGCGGGGAACGGAGTGGCCCGCGAGCAGCGAGGAAGCGACCGAAGGGAGCTTCCTCGGACACGCGAACGGTGAGCGAAGCGAACCGTGAGCAGCGAGGTTGCGACCAGCGGAAGCAACCTCGACGGAACGGCGACCGACGGGAGCCGTGGAGTAGCGGATGACCTGGAAGCGGCTCTCGCTGGGCTAAGTGATCAGCACATCCTTGATTCGTCCAGTATCCAAGCCTCAGACGTGCCGTAGGCCGACGTTACGCGTCGCCGCCGACCGTGGACGATCTCCCGAATATTTGTTACTGTGTGACAGTGACGCATGCATGAGCCAGGGCCACACAGTCTCTCGCGTCTCGGCGGTGGCGCAGTACAGATGGGTCGCTGGTGGTGCGAGCGGACTGGTCGCCGGCATCGGCATGGGCATCGTGTTCCACGCGGGAGCGAACCTCATGCCGTTCGTCGGGGCGCTGTACGGCTGGCCGACTGTCGTCGGCGGGTGGGTCGTCCACCTGCTGAACAGCGTCCTCGCGGGCCTGTTGTTCGCGTTCGTCGTCTCTCGGCCGGTGTTTCACAGCCAGATCGAGTCCGTCGGCGAGAGCGTTGCGGCCGGCGTGGTCTTTGCGGCCGCGATCGGTCTGCTCTCGACGGGACTCTTGCTCCCGGTGTCGATGAGCGCGCTGGGAGTCCAGTCGTTCCCCGAGCCGCTGGTCCCGCTGCCGGGCATGCTCGGGAGCCTCGTCGTCGTGGCTTCGGTCGGCGTCGCCCACCTCGTGTACGGCCTGCTCCTCGGTTGGACCTACGCCGCGGCCAGGACTCGCGGGGCCCCGGACCGAGTGCCGAGCGAGGCGTGACAGCCGGTGGTCACGCCGCCGGCGTGTCGCCGCTCTCGTCGAGCGTCGCCTGCCGGCCGCCCGTTGACTCCTCCCTGCGGCCCCGGTAGGACTCCCGGAGCGTGAGCGCCAGGGCGCCGAGGCCGAGCAGGAACGCGACCAGTTCGAGCAGGCCGCCCAGGATCGGAATCGCACCGAGGATCGCGAACCCGACGAGACCGACGACGAGCGCGAGCCAGCGGTTCTCCCGGTCGGCGAGCGTGAGCGCCCACGACCCGACGGCGAACTGGCCGTAGACGACGGCGACCCACGCCGCGATGCCGAACGCGACTGCACCGACCAACGAGAGCGGGATGCCGACGATGGTGAACAGGAGCACGACGAGCACGAGCGGTACACCGACGAGCGTCAGCAGGCCAACGCCGCCGGACGTGGCCGGATTCTCCCCAACGCGCTCGGCGACGCGCGCCGAGAACGACGGGAAGGCGGCCAGCAGGACCGCGCCGAGCAGGAGGTTCACGAACAGACCGTAGACGACGCCGAGCCACGACGGGAGCGTGAACGCGCCGAAGTCCGGGCCCCCGCTGTCGCCGATGCTCTCGTCCTGGACGACGCTCCCGCCGACGGTGGCTTCGGGGTCGCGGGTGAACGTCGCGGCGTCGTAGCGCACGTCGCCGCCGACCGACGCTGTCGGGCCGACGACGATCTCTTCTGCCCCGGCGCTGACGCTCCCGCCGATCGTCCCGTGGATCGCGAGGAAGCCCGCGCCGGCGTCGAGGTTTCCGCCTATCTGCGCCGTCTCGCCGATCTCGACCGTGCCGCCGGCCGCGCTCACGTCGCCGCCGACGGTCCCGTCGATGCGGACGGTCCCCGCCGCCGCCTCGATGTTCCCGCCGACCTCGCCTGACTCTGTGACGTGTATCGTCCCTGCCGCGGCGGCGACGTCCCCGGTCACGGTCCCGCGGACGATGATCGTCCCGGCGACGCCCTCGATGCTGTCGTAGGACTCGTCGACGCCGACGACGATGGTGTCGGAAGCGCCCTGATACGACTGCGCCGCGGCGACGCCGGTCACGGCCGAGAGCAGGACGAGCGATGCGAGCGCGAGCGCGGCGGCCCGACGGCCGCCACTGGAGAACCTGAAAGGCATACGTCCCAATAGTGTTGGATGAGTAATAAGTCTATGCTGACACGAATTGACAGCGCGAATACCACCCGAAAACTGCGGGTGAAACCGCGGCCGTGCGAGACGAACGGCCGGTTCGAGACGACGCTGTTTCGCCGTGAACCGTTACTTCGACGCGGTTTACGAGCGAATGACTTCTGATTTGTCGGGACTACCAGTCGCTCGAACCAGGGCGGATCGATTTCGCGCCACCGTCAGTCTGCCACGGAATTCCCCACTCACTGACACACAGTTGCGTCGTCATCGCTCCTGACTGCGGCCGTCGGACCCGACAGTCGGGCCCCGAAACGGAACCCTTGTTAGCCGCCGTCGCCGTTGTTCCCCCAATGAGCCACGACTCGCCGCCGGTCCGCCGTCTCGCGGACTGGGACCACGAGCGCCTGGAGGCGGTCGCCACCGAGCACGGCACCCCGCTGTACGTCGTCGACCTCGACCGCGTCGCCGAGAACTACGAGCGCTTCGCCGCGGCGTTCCCCGACGCCCACGTCATGTACGCCGCGAAGGCCCACACCGGCCGGGCCGTTCTGTCGAAACTGGTGGAAACCGGGGCCGATATCGAGTGCGCCGCCTGGGGAGAACTCCAGCGCGCCATCGACGCCGGTGCGGACCCGGAGACGCTCCAGTACACCGCCGTCAATCCGCCGGACCGCGACCTCGACTACGCCGTCGACCTGGCCGCCGAACACCCAGGACTCACCATCACCGCCGGCGCGCGCCACACCTTCGACCGCCTCGAAGAGCGGGGCTACGACGGTCGCGTCGCCATCCGAATCAACCCCGGCATCGGTACGGGCCACCACGAGAAGGTCGCCACCGGCAAGGACGCGAAGTTCGGCATCCCCTACGATCAGGTGCCCGAGGTCGCCGCGGACGTGCGCGAGCGCTTCGACCTCGTCGGCCTGCATGCACACGCAGGCAGCGGCGTCCTCCACGACGACCTCGACGACCACTGCCGAGCCATCGGGAAGGTCGCGGACATGGGCCGGGAGGTCATCGCCGACGGCGCGTCCCTGGAGTTCGTGGACTTCGGCGGCGGCTTCGGTGTCCCGTACCGCGAGACGACCGAACCGCTGGACATGGACGTGGTCGGTGAGAAAGTCCGCGACGCCGTCGGCGACATCGACGCGCAGATCAAACTCGAACCCGGCCGCTACGTCGTCGCCGACGCCGAACTGATTCTGACCGCGGTCAACACGATCAAGGAGACACCAGCGGCGACGGTCGTCGGCGTCGACGCCTCGCTGGCGACGCTCATCCGCCCCGCCATGTTCGGCTCGTATCACCCAATCCGAAACGTCACCGCGCCCGAGCGCGACAGCGAACCCGTCTCTGTCGGCGGCCCTTGCTGTACGAGCGCCGACGTGTTCTGTACCGACCGCCCCATCGCGCGCCCCGAGCGCGAGGACCTGCTGGCCATCGGCAACGCCGGCGCGTACGGCTACGAACTCGCCAACCAGTTCCACTCCCAGCCCCGTCCCGCGGAGGTCGCCTTCGAGGACGGCGAAACGCGAGTGGTGCGCGAGCGCGAGACGCTCGACGACGTGACGCGGCTTGAACGGGCGTGATGATGGCGTTCGACATCCCCACCTTTCACCGAAAGGCGGTCGAGACGCCCTCACACGAGGACGTCTCGGAGATGCGCGCGCTGCTGGTCGACACGCTCGACGACGCCGGCGAGTCGCCGGCGGTCGACGACCTCGGGAACGTCGTCGCGACACGGGGCGAGGGTGACGGCACGCACGTCCTCCTCAACACGCACATCGACACCGTCCCGCCGCACCTGCCCTACGAGCGGCGGGCGGAGCGGCCCGGCGACGAGCGCGTGGACGGCAGCGGCGACGAGGGCGACGGCGACGTGGTTTGCGGTCGCGGGGCCTGCGACGCGAAGGGGCCGCTCGCCGCGCTGCTCGACGCCTTCCTCACGGTCGAGCCCGACGACGGGCGGGTGACGCTCGCAGTCTCCATCGACGAGGAGACCACGCAGACCGGCGGCGCACACCTCGCCGAGACCATCGACGCGGACGGCTACATCGTCGGCGAGCCGACCGGGCTGGACGTGTGCACCGCCGCGAAGGGCCAGTTCGAGGGCACCGTCACCATCCGCGGCGAGAGCGCCCATGCCGCCGACCCCGGCAGCGGCCTGAACGCGATTCGGGCCGCCGCGCCGGTCCTGCAGGCGATGGAGTCGTTCGACGAACGCGAGTCGGCCAGCGCCTCGGAGGTGGAGAGCGGTTCGGACGGCGAGCCGCGAGCCGGCGGCCCCGGCGAGCACGAGACGCTCGGCCGCCCCATCCTCACGGCGTCGATGATCGAGGGCGGCGAGGCGACGAACCAGGTCCCGGCCGAGTGTACGATCACCTTCGACCGCCGGAGCGTCCCGCCGGAGACGAGCGAGTCGTTCTGTGACGACCTGCGCGCCCACCTCGAACAGTGGCTCCCGGACGCGATGGGGCTGGAGGTCGAACTCATCCGCCCCGACACGCCGTTCCCCGAGGCCTTCGCGACCGACCCCGAGGCCGAACTCGTCCGCACGCTGCAGGACGCCAGCGGCGGCGCGGTCCGGCCGTTCGGCGCGGCGACGGAGGCCTCGTACTTCGCCGCGCACGGACCGACCGTCGTGTTCGGCCCCGGCGAGCTGAGCGACGAGGTGGGCGCGGTCGCTCACTCGAAACGCGAGTACGTCCACCTCTCCGAGGTTCGGACGGCCGCCCGCGCGGTCCGCGAGACGGTCGAGCGCCTGGTCTAGGCGGTCCGCTCGCCAGCGAGCGCCGATAGCGTCGTCGCCTCTTCGTCGGTCACGCGGCCGAACTCCTCGTAGTAGTCCGACGTGGACTGGAACGCCGACGGCTGGAGGGGGACGACCACCTCGTCTGTCCACCGGCGGACCTCAGCCAGCACGTCGGGCGGTGCGACGGGCGCGGCGGCGACGACGGAGTCCGCGCCGGCCTTCCGCAGGCGCTGGACCGCCACGCGCATCGCCGCCCCGGTCGGAATTCCGTCGTCGAGCAGCAGAACTCGCTTTCCCGCCACGTCGAGCGGGCCCCACTGCTCGCCGTAGTCGACGGCCCGCGTCTCGACGGCGTCGGCGGCGTGGGTCTTCGCCTCCTGAACGTACTCCCAGTTCACGTCGAGAAAGCGCATCATCGGGCTGTTGATCCACGAGAAGCCGCCCGGCGCGACCGCGCCGATAGTCAACTCCGGGTGGTCCGGCGCGCGGATGCGCTGGGCCACGAGGACGTCCATCGTGACCTCCAACTCGTCGGCGACCACGGTTCCGACCGGGATTCCGGCGGGCGCGATGGCGACGACGGCCTCGCTTTCGACCTCTCGCCGGTGGAGTGCGGCGACCAGGTGTCGCGCCGCGTCCGAGCGGTCTGTGAACATACGACACGATAGGCCGTCGGCGATGGTAACGGTTCCGGTCGATATTGCCTGAAATGTCGGGCCTGGCACGTTGTTCCCTGGCTGTGCACCGTCTCAGTCCTGCGGCGACGGCCGGGACGACTCGTTACCCACGTCCAGCGTCTCCTCGACCTGCGAGTACGTCAGGACGAGCGCGACCAGCGCGAGGACCGCCCCGGCGGTGAAGGGCGTGCTGAACGAGCCGAGATTGTAGAGGACGCCGGAGGCGAGCGGGCCGACGGCGACGCCCAGTCCGAACGCCATCGTCAGGACCGACAGCGTCGTCCCGGAACCGCGCGTCCCGGCGAGGTCCCCCGCGAGCGCCAGCGAGGGCGCGAACACGAGCGCGACGGCGATGCCCTGGACGAAGCGGGCCAGCAGCATGAGCCAGGGGTCCGTCACGAGGCCCTGGGCGAACACCGACGGGACGAGGACGGCGAAGCCGGCGACGACGAACGGCCGCCGACCGAAGCGGTCGCTCGCCCTGCCGATGGGGACCTGGAACACGACGTTCGCGATGACCACGGCGGCGAACTGGACGCTGAAGAACAGCGTGGACTCGTCCAGCCGCATCCGGATCGGGCCTTCGAGCGTGGCGAACAGCGCGATGGTCGTCGCCATCATGAACGTGCCGACGCCGAGGACGAACACCGAATCGAGGCCCCGACCGTCCGGGTCCATGACCGCGATAGAGAGGTCCTTCCCGGCCTCGGCGTCCACCGGCGGGTCCTGGATGAGAGCCCAGACGAGCAGGAAGCTCACCACTGCGCCCAGCACGGCGACGGCGAAGGCGGCGGTGAAACCCGAGACCGCCGTGCCCGCGATGCGGTAGGTCACCACCTCGTTCGCGGCGAGGCCGCCCGTGACGACGACGCCGGCGATGATCGGACCGAACCCGAAGCCGATCAGCCGGAAGGTGTTGAACACGCCGAAGTTCCCGCCACGCTCGGCGTCGCTCCCCGCGTAGTCGTTGACCAGCGCGATAGTCGCGGGGATGGTGAAGGCCGCCCCGAGACCCTGGAACGCTCGGGCGGCGAGGACCGTCCAGTAGCTGGAGAGGAACGGGTAGGCCGCGCTCCCGACGGCGAACAGGATGAGACCGGTGAGGACGAACGCGCGCCGACGGCCGGTACGGTCCGACAGCCGTCCGGTGAACGGCTGGCCGAAGCTGTTCAGCAGGCCGAACAGCGACAGCACCAGACCGATGAGCGTCTCGGTCTGGAGCGTGAATCCCAGCAGCTCCGTCCCGACGAGGCCGGTCAGCGACACCTGGCCGCTCGCGATGTACAGCGGGAGGACGATGATGAGAAACGAGTTCCCGAGCGCGTCCGCCATCCGCGCGAACGCGAGCGTCAGGACTCGCGAGTCGGTTCCGAGGACCATCTACCGTACGCGAACGGCCCCACCTCCCTGAGCGTTGCGTTCGACGACCGGCGGCTCAGATATCGTCGGCCAACTGCTCCGCGATGCCGGTGTAGTCCGCCGGCGTCAGCGCTTCGAGTTCCGCGCGCACGTCCTCGCTCACGTCGAGGTCGGCGTACATCTCGTGGAAGTCCTCGATGGTGACCGAGCGCCCGCGAGTGGCCTTCTTGACCTGCTCGTAGGCGTCGTCGTGGCCCTCGCGCCGGAGGATGGTCTGGACGGCCTCGCCGATGATCTCTGGCGTGTCGGCGAGGTCGTCGGCCATCACCTGCTCGTTCGGGACGACCTTCGCGAGCCCGTTCTGGCACTTGCCGTAGCCGACGAGGCAGTGGGCGAAGGCGGCCCCGATGTTGCGCTTGACCGTCGAGTCCGAGAGGTCGCGCTGGAGCCGGGAAGTGGTGACGTAGTCCCCGAGGAAGACGAGATCGGAGTTTGCCTTCGAGAGGTTCCCCTCGCTGTTCTCGAAGTCGATGGGGTTGACCTTGTGGGGCATCGTCGACGACCCCGTCTCGCCCTCGACGGCCTCCTGGCCGAGGTAGCGGTCGGAGACGTACAGCCACACGTCCAGGTCGAGGTCCAGCAGGACGTTGTTCGCGCCCCGGAGCGCGTCGAACAGCGCCTCGAAGTCGTCGCAGGGGTTGACCTGCGTGGTCAGCGGTTCGTGCTCCAGGCCGAGGTCGGCGACGAAGCGCTCGGAGAACGCCGGCCAGTCAACGTCCGGGTAGGCGGCGACGTGGGCCGCGTAGGTCCCCGACGCGCCGGCCAGTTTCCCGGAGAGGTCGTCCGCGGCGCGCTCGACGCGCGCGACGGCCCGCCCCAGTCGGGAGGCGTAGACGGCCATCTCCTTGCCGAACGTCGTCGGCGTCGCGGGCTGGCCGTGCGTGCGGGCGAGCATCGGCACGTCGGCGTAGGTGTGAGCCATCTCGACCAGGGCGTCCCGAATCTCGCGGAGTTCGGGGACCAGCACCTCCTCGGCGGCGGGCTTGACGAGCAGGCGGTGGGCGAGGTTGTTCACGTCCTCGCTGGTCAGCCCGAAGTGGATCCAGTTGTCGGCGTCTAGGTCCTCGGGCATGCCGAGGCGGATGAAGTACTCGACGGCCTTCACGTCGTGGTTGGTCGCCGAATACTCGCCGTAGCCCTCGGTCTCCAGTTGCTTGACGACGGAAGCGTCCTCGTCGTCGAACTCCTCGTACAGTCCCCGGAGCGCGGCCCGCTGGTCGTCGTCGATGGAGAGCGGCGTGGCGTCGAGGTCAGCGAGCGCGAGCAGGTACTCGACTTCGACTTCCACGCGGGCGCGCATCAGCGCCCGCTCGCTGGCGTACGGGACGAGCGGTTCGGTGTAGCGGGCGTATCGGCCGTCGAGCGGCGAAACGGCGTCGAGTGGCCCTCTGTCGGTCATGTCCGACTGTCCGCGGGAGGCGCGAAAAAGCGTGTCGTTCCCGGTCGCGAGCTACTGCCCCGTGCCCGTCGCGTCCTGGTAGTGTGTGCGGTAGCGCGCGATCTTCCGGTACAGCAGGTAGCCGACGATGCCGTCGAAGACGATCACGAACCCGAGGAACGCCAGCGTGCTGAGCGGCGCGTACGTCACGACCGTGTTGTAGGTCGCGTGGATGAGCGCCGCGATCAGGAGGCCCTTGACGACGATGGGGCCGGCGTCCTCGGGGTTGAACTTCGCCAGGCCGAGGTAGTAGCCGGCGAACGACGAGTAGAGGACGTGGCCGGGGCCGACGAACGCGCGGCTCGTCGCCGTCTGGATGGCCGAGACGATGGGCTGGCCGCTCTGGGCCGCGATGGCCTGGGAGTAGCCCTGTGAGATGTACAGTGCGTTCTCGATGGTGGCGAAGCCCAGCCCCGCGACGGCTCCGTAGACGACGCCGTCGACCACTGCGTCGATGGTGTCGAAACTCCCGACGCGGACCGCGAGCCACTTCACCGTCTCCTCGATGGGGCCGACGACGACGAAGAAGAACAGCGCCATCCCGACGACGGGAACGAACTGGAACACCGGCTGCAACAGGGTGTTGACCAGCGCGGCGATGCTGGCGAACAGTATCGAGAGGACGAACGTGATCGCGAGCGGTTCCAGCGGCTCGCGCATCGTCGGGTCGCCGTACCAGAGGAAGCCGACGATGCCGAGCGCCGGGACCGCCGACAGCGCCGCCAGCGCGCCCAGCTCCGGCTGTCGGAGCGCCAGCAGGATCGTCGCCGCGAGCTGTCCCACGAACAGGAGCACCGCGACGGCGATGAGGAGCCAGCGCCGCGACGCGTGCAATACCCCGTAGAGCCCGACCGCCACCCCATCGAGGCGCGACCGGGCGTCCCAGTCGGCGATGTCGTACAAGTCGGTGGTCCCGCTCATCGACGCCGCGACCGGATCCGTCTCGTCGTCTGTCACGCCTGATCCGTCGCGTGGCGGCCCCCTGATACTTTCGCCCGCACACGCAAGACGGGCTGCTGGATCAGCCGAGCCAGCCGTAGTCGGCCTCGGCGTCGCCGAAGCGACCGTCCGGCGGGAGGTGCCGATAGAGGTCCTGTCCGAGTGCGAGCCACGCCAGCCCGTAGACGGCGGCCGCCGCCGGCTGGACGCTCAGGCTGAGGAAGGCGAGCGTCCCGACGCCGAGAGCCACGCCCAGCCACGGCGGCTGGATGCGCGTCCGGACGAGGCCGACCGCGACCAGCAGCGACCCACCCACCAGCGCGAGTACGCCGATGCCGACGACCGCTTCGCCGCCGCCCGAGAGGAGGCGTATCGACTGCCCAGCCCCGAACACGAGGCCACCGAGCGCGCCGATCCACGCGCCGATGGTCCCCGGGCGCTTCATCCGCGCGCCGTAGAAGTCCTCGACGGCGTAGTGGCCGGCGACGACGCCGGCGCTGGAGAGGGCGCTGGCGACGAGGACCGGCGGACTCGTCGTCGTCAGACCCGTCGCCGCGAGCGCCACGGCCCAGGCGGTCCAGACGATTCCGCCGACGGCGGCGACCGCGCCGGCGTACTGACACCGTAGCTTCGACATACCGGCGAGTTGGCGGCCGGCTACAAAGGAACGTCGACACTGGTACGTCGGCGGTCCACCGTGCCTCACAGCGCAGCCAGGAAGCCGTATACGCACAGGAGCGTCCCGAGGGCGACGAGCGCCCGGGAGACGACACGCGACGGCCAGGCCGTCTCGGTGTCGCGGTACTCGTGTCGGCAGAGCGCCCCCACGCCGGCGGCGACGAGGGCAAACCCCGGGCCGGCGACCCAGCCGATTCGGAGGGTCAACGCCAACAGCCACCCGCCCACGAGCAGCGCGGGCGCAACCAGCAACTGGGCCCAGGGCGTGAGATCCCAGTCGTCCAACAGGGGAGCGAACAACGTCGGGTGGTACCAGGTCCCCGCACCGATGCCGAGGAACATCCCGCAGATTCCCACCCCGATGGCCGCGTCGGTGAGCGTCTCGCTGAGCACTGCCAGTCGCTACACGCATCCGGGCGAAAACAGTTCGGGCCAACCTGGGGCCGCGTTCGCGGCGCTCACCGAGTCGGTCCGAGCGGTCGTTTCGCAACTACTTTGCACGGCCCCACCACCCACTCAGATATGAAACTCGCCGGTATGGCCAGTAACCGCGGCCGAAATCTCATGAACATCGCCGACCGCGCCCCGGGCGGCGCGGAGTTCGCCGTCGTCCTGACGAACGACGCCGACGCGCCGGTCCTCGAAGCGGCGGCCGAGCGCGGCATCCCGACGGAGGTCGTCGAACGCGACGACGACGAGGCCCGCGAGGCCCACGAGGAGCGAATCCTCGACGCGCTCTCGGAGTACGACTTCGACCTCGTCACGCTCGACGGCTACATGCGCGTCCTCAGCGAGACGTACCTCGACGCGGCCCCGACCACGCTGAACGTCCATCCGTCGCTGCTGCCGAACTTCGCCGGGGAGAACGCCCACGAGCAGGTGCTCGACGCCGGCGTGAAGGTGACCGGCTGTACGGTCCACGTCGTCGACGAGAGCGTCGACGGCGGCCCCATCGTCACACAGGAGCCCATCCCCGTCTTCGAGGGCGACGACGAGGCCGACCTGAAAGAACGCGTCCTCTACGAGGGTGAGTTCACTGCCTACCCCCGCGTCGTACAGTGGTTCGCCGAGGACCGCGTCGAAGTCGACTGGGACGAGGGCGCGGTCAGCGTCGAGGGCGACGAGGGCGGCGACTTCCCCGCGCGGCGCATCGTCTCGGACGACATCGCCGCCAGCCTGCGCTACGGGGAGAATCCCCACCAGGACGCCGCGCTGTACGCCGACGCCACCGTCTCGGAGGCCAGCGTCGTCCACGCCGACCAGCTCAACGAGGGCGCGAAGGCCCTGTCGTACAACAACTACAACGACGCCGACGGCGCGCTGAACCTCATCAAGGAGTTCGAGGAGCCGGCCGCCGCGGTCATCAAGCACACCAACCCCGCCGGCTGTGCGACCGCCGACTCCGTCGCCGAGGCCTACGAGAAGGCTCTCTCGACGGACCCGATGAGCGCCTTCGGCGGCATCGTCGCGCTGAACCGCGAGTGCGACGCAGCCACCGCCGAGCAGATCATCGACTCCTTCAAGGAGGTCGTCGTCGCGCCGGGCTACACCGACGCCGCCCTGGACGTCCTCTTCGAGAAGGAGAACCTCCGTGTCCTCGACGTCAACGACAACTTCGAGGTCACTGACACGCTGACCGAGAAGCCCCTCGTCGGCGGCAGACTGGTTCAGGAACGGGACACCCAGCACCTCACCGCCGACGACCTCGAAGTCGTCACCGAGCGCGAACCGACCGACGAGCAGATCGAGTCGATGCTGTTCGCCTGGCACACGCTCAAGCACGTCAAGTCAAACGGCATCCTCTTTGCGAACGGGACGGAGACGGTCGGCATCGGCATGGGGCAGGTCTCCCGCGTCGACGCCGTCCGACTCGCCGCGATGAAGGCCGACGAGCACGCCGAGGGCAAGGACGCCGAGGGCGCGGTGATGGCCTCCGACGCCTTCTTCCCCTTCCCGGACGGCATCGAGGAGGCCGCCGACGCCGGCATCGAGGCCGTCATCCAGCCCGGCGGCTCGAAGAACGACGACAGCGTCATCGAGGCCGCGAACGAACACGATATGACGATGGTGTTCACCGGCCAGCGGTCGTTTAGACACGACTGACGAAGCGCACGACTCAGTTTCCCGTCTCGAAAGACGCTTCTGCGGGGCTTTCGAACCCGCGAGCATGTCCGAGGACACCGACCGCGAGACTGCGGTCAGAGACGCGGTGGACCGCTCCCAGAGCGGAGCGCCGGCTGGCGGAGAGACCATCCGAGACCGCTTCTCCGCCGACGAGATCTTCCAGCGCATCATCGTCGCCGCGGACCACGAGATAACGTCGAGCAAGCGCGAACTGCTCGCGAGCGCCCTCGCGGCGGGGTTCGCCATCACCATCACCTTCCTGCTGTACGCCTCGCTGTACGCCTCGACCGACGGCGACCCGGTGCTGAGCGCGCTGCTGTACCCGCTCGGCTTCGTCTTCATCATCCTCGGGGACTACCAGCTCTACACCGAGAACACGCTGCCGCCGGTCGCGCTCACGCTCGAACGGATCGCCTCGCTCCCCTCGCTGTGTCGCATCTGGGGGCTCGTCCTCTTCGGGAACCTCGTCGGCGGGGCGCTCGGCGCGCTCGCGCTCGCCTCGACCGGCGTTCTCTCGCCCGAAGCGGCGACGGCGGCGGAGGGCTTCGCCCAGAAGGCCATCGAGACGCCGTGGTGGACGCTGTTCGCCAAGGCGGTGTTCGCCGGGCTCATCGTCGCCGGCGTCGTCTGGGTTGACTACTCGCTGCGCGACAGCGTCTCGCGACTGCTGCTCGTCTACATCTCCTTCCTCGCAATCCCGTTCGGAAACCTCTATCACGTCGTCGTCTCGGCGACCGAGATGCTGTTTCTGGTCTACAACGGCGAACTCGGTCTGATGGTCGGGACCACGCAGTTCGTCCTCCCCGTGCTGCTCGGGAACTCCATCGGCGGCGTCGTTCTCGTCACCGTCGTCAACTACTTCCAGACGACCGAGAGCCGACTGGCGGCGATCCGCGAGGGCGGCACGAGCCTCCAGCTGACGGTACGGGAGTGGGTCCTCGGCCCCTTCTCCGACTCCGGACGGTCGTACGTTCCGGTGAACGACGACCACTAGCTCTGGGCCGATTCGGATACAAGCCAAACGCATTTGACACGCTCGGCGCTAGTGGGGGTGTGAGCTGGCTCGCCGACAACCGTCTCCTGTTGCTGTTCGCCGCCGTCGTCCTGACGACGCTCGGCGCCGTCGGCGCGGCCATCGTCGGCGTCGTCGCGACGCTCGGCGCGCTGTTGGGCGGCGGCGCGGTCGTCCAGACGTTCGCGGCGTTCTTCCTGGGGACGCTGCTACTGGCTGGCCTCGACGTGGTGTTCTCGGTGGCGCTGGTCCGCGAACTGGCCCGGCGGGCGTCGCTGCCGAAGAGTCGGCGCGCCGCCGCCTTCCTCGCGCGAGCCGAGTCACTGATTCCACCGCTGGCCGCCCTTGGCCTCTCGGAACGGGTCGCCCCGAGCTTCGAGGACCGCCACGAGGCACTGACGCAGCGGTACGTCGAGGGCGAAATCACCGAAGCGACCTACGAGCGAGAGCTGCAGGCCCTCCTCGACGACGCGGACGCCGAGACGGGGCCGCTCGACGATGTCCGGGTCGACTCCGGGCGCTCGGCGTCCGCCGCCTCACGGAACGCGCCGCAGTCGGAGACCGAACCCGAGCGCGAACCGGCCCGCGAGTAGGGACCACTGCCCGGTTTTACGTACCGTCGCGACGACGGGACAGCTATGGACGATTACATCGAACTCGACGTCGAGCGCGACGCCGTCGCCCGGGCGCTGGGCGTCGTTCCGGGCGTCGCGGTGGCCGGCGACGCGGACGAGGATTCCGTCGGTGACGACGACGGAGGCGACGAAGCGGGTATGACGCCGGTCCCCGGCGCTGACCCAGGTGACACGGGCGAGGGCGGCGCGACGGCCAAACTGGGCTCGCTCTGGCGGCAGTGGGGACTGCTCGGGACCGGCGTCACGCTGGTCGCGCTGGGCGCGGGCCTCGTCGGACTCTGGTGGTACCGACGCCGGAACGCGAAAGGGGCCGTGGCCGGTGAGACCGAGGAGTGGGACGAGTGGTCGCCATCCGAGACGATGGACTCGCCGCCGCCGTCGGTCGACACGCCGTCGTCGACGGGGTCGGAGGACGACGAGGCCGTCGAAGCCGCGAGCGAATCGACGCCCGAGCCACAGCAGACGGCGCTCGGCGAGCAGGCCGCGAGACAGGAGGGCGACGACACCGCCGTTCGCGGTCGTCGCGAGGACCGAGAGGACGTGGACTGGAGCGTCCGCGAGGATCGGACTTCCGCCGGCTCGACGGCGTCGCCGCCAGCCGGTTCGAGGGCTGGTGAGCGGCCCGAAGCAGACACGGACGAGTCTGCCGAAGACGATGCGGACGAGTCGGCGGCGGACGAGCGCGACGACCTTCCGGGGGCGTCCATCGACCCCGCTCCGCTCCTCGGAGCCGCGTTTCTCATCGCGACGAGCGCGCTGGGGCGGTGGGCCAGGCGGGAGCGCGAGGCGGACGCAGGGCAGTAGTTCGACAGGCTAAAGCGAGCGGCTCCGATACTGCGAGCATGAAGTTCCACGAGGCCGCGAACTTCCTCTTCGAGCTGCGCCGGTTCGCCTCGCGACCCGGCACCGACGCCACGCGGGAGTTGCTATCGTCGCTCGGCGACCCACACGAGGACCTGCGCTGCGTGCAGGTCGCGGGGTCCAACGGGAAGGGGTCGACCGCGCGGATGGTCGAGCGGACGCTGCGAGAGGCCGGCCTCGACGTTGGACTGTACACGTCGCCGCACCTGGACGACGTACGCGAGCGCATTCGCGTGAATGGGCGGAAGGTGCCCGAGGCCGCGGTCGTCGAGTTCGTCGAGGCGGCGCGCGAATACGTCACCGAGCGCGGCGCGGCCGGCGACTCGCCGACCTTCTTCGAGACGCTGACCGCGCTCGCGCTCTGGGAGTTCGACCGACAGGACGTGGACGTGGCCGTCCTGGAGGTCGGCATCGGCGGCCGACACGACGCCACGAGCGTCGTCGACCCGGTCGCCAGCGCCGTCACGTCGGTCACGCTCGAACACACCCACATCCTCGGCGACACCGTCGCGGAAATCGCTCGCGACAAGGCCCACGTCGCGCCGGACGGCGAACCGCTAGTGACGGGGACGACCGGCGACGCGCTCGCGGCCGTCCGCGAGGTCGCCGGCGACGTGGTGACCGTCGGCGAGAGCGACGACGCCGACGTGACCGCCACCTACGGCGGCCGAGACGGGTTAGAGGGCGCGGTCGCCATCGACGGTCCGGACTGGGCCGTCGATACGCACCTCCCGCTGCTCGGCGAGCACCAGGCCCAGAACGCCGGTATCGCGGCCGCGCTGTGCCGGCAGGTCGCCGACGTGTCGCCGGCGGCGCTCGAACGCGGCCTGCGGAACGCCCACTGGCCCGGTCGATTCGAGGTCATGGGCGAGTCGCCGCTGGTCGTCCTCGACGGCGCGCACAACCCCGGAAGCGTCGAGCGGACGGCTGAGACGCTCGACTCCTTCGACTACGACGACCTCCACGTGGTCCTCGGCGCGATGGTCGACAAGGACCACAGGGGCATCGCCGGGGCGCTGCCGGACCCCGACCACGTCGTCGCCTGCCAGCCCAACGTGGACCGGGCGGAGTCACACCACGTGCTGGCGACGGCGCTGGAGGAAGCGACGGACGCCGACATCGAGACGCGCCACGACGTGGCCGGCGCGCTCGGCATCGCGCTCGACGCCGCCGACGAGGGTGACGCCGTCATCGTGACCGGGTCGCTGTACGCGGTTCGGGAGGCCCGCACGCGCTGGTCGCGCTCGCTGGTCCCGAAGCGCGTCGACTCCGTCGACGAGGCCCGCGAGACGATTGAGGCCGCCCACGTCACCGACGCCGGCGCGTGGCGGATGCGCGGGAAGGGCGTCCACCGCGTCCTGCGGACCCGCGTCCAGCCCCGGCAGGCCCAGTACCTGAAGGAGGAACTGCTGTCGCTGGGCGGCGAGTGCGCAGTCTCGGGCCTGAACGACCAGGACGAGGAGTCACTGGACGTGGTGCTGATGGCGACGATGGCCCAGTACAAGCGCCTCGCGGAGAAACTGGACGGCCAGCCCTACGGGCTCTCGACGTTCGCCGACGAACTGCGGGCGGCGCTGTCCATCCAGCAGGACGACGAGCACGAGCGCGACCACCCCTGGGACGACGGGACGGCCGTCATGGGCATCTGCAACATCACGCCGGACTCGTTCCACGACGGCGGCGAGTACAACGCCGTCGAGGACGCCGTCGCACGCGCCGAGCAAATGGTCGAAGACGGGGCCGACATCCTCGACATCGGGGGCGAGTCGACGCGCCCCGGCGCGGAACCGATCTCGGCCGCGGAGGAGATCGACCGCGTCGTCCCCGTCATCGAAGCGCTCGCGGACCTCGACGTGGCCATCTCCGTGGACACGCGGAAGGCCGCCGTCGCGCGGGCGGCGCTCGACGCCGGCGCGGACATCCTCAACGACGTGTCCGGGCTGGAAGACCCCGAGATGCGCCTCGTCGCCGCGGAGTACGACGTGCCCGTCGTCGTGATGCACTCCATCGAGACGCCCGTCGACCCCGACAGCGACGTGCAGTACGACGACGTGGTCGAGGACTGCATCGACCAGTTGACCGAGCGGGTCCTGCTCGCGGAGAAGGCCGGCCTGGAACGCGACCAGATCATCGTCGACCCCGGCCTCGGCTTCGGGAAGTCGCCGGCCGAGGACTTCGAACTGCTCGGCCGACTGCCGGAGTTCCGCGCGCTCGGCTGTCCGCTCCTGGTCGGCCACTCCCACAAGTCGCTGTTCTCGCTCGTCGGCGAGGAGGCGGGCGACTGCCTCGAGGCGACCGTCGCCGGGACGACGCTGGCCGCCCAGCGGGGAGCCGACATCGTCCGCGTCCACGACGTGGCCGAGAACGCCGCCGCGGTGCGAGTCGCCGAGGCGGCCCGGAATCCAGAACGTTTCGAAGACTGACTCGATACGTACCGAGTGTCGACAGGCTGACTTCGATTTACATCCCAGACGAACAGAAATAGCGCTCGCAGTCGAAAGTGTTACTATTATCACATTTGAAAGGCGGGAGCGAACATATTAATCCGCTATTTGCTGACGAAGAGTATGGCCACTGACGATACGACTGCCGTCCCGCGAAATCGGGTCACGGCCGCGGAGCGAAAAAGCGTCGACGGAGCGACACTCACGGAGAGTATCGGCCTCGACGATGCGGAGATGCAGTGGCGGAAAGATTTCACGGGCTTCGACGACGCCGACGTTGACACGCTCGTCGCGATGGAAGACGAGGTCGACGCCAGCGCGGAGGCCGTGGTCGAGGATTTCTACGACAACCTCCAGTCGTTCGACGAGACGGTCGAGATCTTCGGGCGCTCTTCGAAGTCCGTCGAGCAACTCAAACGGACCCAGGAGCAGTACCTCCGGGACCTCGTCGCCGGAGACTACGGGCGGCAGTACTTCGAGAACCGCGCCCGCATCGGGAAGATCCACGACATGCTCGAACTCGGCCCCAAGATCTACCTCGGGGCCTACACGACGTACTTCGAGCACTTCCTGTCGATCATCGCCTCGGATCTGCGTTCGACGGACGCCGACCGCGACGAGGCGCTGGAGGAACTGTGCGACCGCGCGCTCTCCGTCTTCAAACTGCTGAATCTCGACCAGCAGGTGGCGATGGACACCTACATCGACTCGTACAATCAGCGCCTGGAAGCCGTAACCGAAGAGCAAGAGCAACTGATGCGGGAGGTCGAGGCAGGGCTCAAAGACCCCATCGACGAATTGAGCGAGTCCGCCGAGCGCATCGCGGAGACGAACCAGCAACTCAGCGCGACCGCCGACAGCCAGGCCGAGTCGATGGACGAGGTGACCGGCGAGGTCGCGGACATGAGCGCGACCATCGAGGAGATCGCCTCCACCGCCGAGGAAGTCGCGAGCACCAGCACGTCGGCCGAACAAACGGCCGAACGCGGCAGCGAGGCCGCCGAGCGGGCCGCGGACGTGATGGACGAGGTCGACGACGCCGTCGACGAGGTCTCCGACGACATCGCGGGGCTCAAGCGCCGGGCCGACGAGATCGACGAGATCGTCGAGGTCATCAACGGCATCGCCGACCAGACGAACATGCTCGCGCTGAACGCCTCCATCGAGGCCGCCCGCGCCGGCGAGGCCGGCGACGGGTTCGCCGTCGTCGCCGACGAGATCAAGACGCTCGCCGGCGATTCCCAGGACCACGCGAACCGCATCGAGGACACGGTCACGGAGATCCAGGACGAGACCGTCGACGCGGTCGAGAGCCTAGAGACCGTCACCGAACAGGTCTCCGACGGCATCGACGAGGTCGAGACGGCCACGGAGCGCCTCGACGAGATCGTCGAGGCGATCGACGAGACGGCCCAGGGTATCCGGGAGGTGTCGGCCGCGACCGACGATCAGGCGGCTTCGACGGAGGAAGTCGCCAGTATGGTCGACGAACTGTCGGCCGGCATCGACGATATCTCCGGGCAGATCGGCGACCTCGCGGCGACGAACGAGGAACAGACCGCGAAGATCCAGGACGTGGCCGAGACCGCCCGTCGGCTCGACACCGACGGATAGCTCCGCGCCTTACTCCTCGGTTTCGGGTGGGTCGACCGCCTCGGCCTCGCTCTCGGTCACGCGGATCCCCTTCGAGGCGAGGTGTCGCATCTGCCGGCGGACGAAGTCCTCCTCTGTCGTGCCGCGCGTCGCCAGGATGACCATGCGCGCGTCGCCGGCCGGTCGCATCGTCCGTCCGGCCCGCTGTGCGCCCTGTCGACGCGACCCGCCGAGTCCGGAGGCGACGATGGCCAGTTCAGCGTCGGGGAGGTCGATTCCCTCGTCGCCGACGCGGGAGACGACCAGCGTGTCGCGTTCGCCCTGGCGGAACTCGTCGAACAGTTTCCCCCGGCGGGCGTGGGGCATCTCGCCGCTGATGAAGGGCGCGTCGATGGCCTCGCTGATGGCCTCGCCCTGATCGAGGTACTCGACGAAGACCAGCGCCTTCGCCGCCGGATTCTCCGCCAGTGCGTACCTGATCTCGTCGATCTTCCCCGAGTTACTGGCGGCGGCCTGCCGCCGGTCGTGGCCCGACGTGGCACTGTATTCTGACCCTTCGGTCTCGTCGCCCCACGGCACGAGGCGAATTTCGACCTCCGGTTCAGCGACGTAGCCCGCGTCGAACAGTTTCCCCCAGTCGGTCCCGATGGGCGGGCCGACGAGCGTGAATATCTCCTCCTCGTCGTCGCTCTCGCGGGTCGGCGTCGCGGTCAGGCCGAGCCGGTGTTTGGTCTGGAGGTCCGCGCTCCGCCGGTGGATCGGACTCGGGACGTGGTGGACCTCGTCGTAGACGATGAGCCCCCACTTTCGCTGGTCGAACAGCTTCCGGTGGCGGTCCATGCCGGCGGTGCGGTAGGTGGCGATGGTGACCGGCCGGATGGACTTCTCGCCGCCGTGGTACTCGCCGATGTCGTCGTCGGTGAGCGAGGTGTGTCGGACCAGTTCGTCGCGCCACTGGGTCGCGAGTTCGCGCGAGGGGACGAGGATCAGCGTCTCGCCGCCGACGGCGGCCATCGCGCCCATCGCGGCGACGGTCTTGCCAGATCCGGGCGGGCCGACGAACACGCCCGATCCCTGCTCGGTGAACCGCTCCACCCAGTCGCGCTGGTAGTCTCGCAACTGGAGCAGGAGGTCGAGTTCCAGCGCGTCGCCCGTTTCGAGGTCGCGGTCGTCCCGGACTGGGTAGCCCGCCTCGTACAGCGTGCGCTTGATCTCGGCAGTGGCGTCCTCGTTGACCCACGCCTCCGAGTCGGAGATGGGCGCGCGGAGGTGGTGGTCGTCGAGCTTCTGGCGGGCGACGTTGCCCATGAGGTCGTCGCTCTCGGCTTCGAGGACGACGTAGCCGTCCTCGTGGGTCTTCAGGCGGAACTTCCGGGCGCGCTCCCACTGGCTCGTGACCCACTCTTCGAGGTGGGGCGAGCGCTCGCCCAACACGTCCCGCATCGTCGCGAGCAGGTCCTCCAGTGATTCGTGGGGCGCGGCCCACACGTCCTCCTCGCGGAGCTCGTAGACGTAGCCGCCAGAGCGATTCGTGTCCTGTAAGCGCGCGAACTGCGAGAGCTGGGCCCGCGTGAACTGCTCGGGGTGTTCGACGACCACCTCGCGGCGGTCCGGGAACAGGACGACGCGCTCGCGGTCGGTCACTTCCGCGACGTCCGCCGGATACCACACCGACTCCACCTCGGAGACGTCCTGGCGCTCGATGTCGCCTTCGTCGGCCAGCGCGGCAAGTGCCTCGCGGGCCTCGTCCGGCGTCAGATCGGTCTTCCGTGAGAGTTCCGTCGCGGTCAGATGCGGCCGGCCGACGGCGTCGATGGCGTCGTAGACGGCGTCGAGTTCGAGAACCGGAGCGTCGTCCTCGTCGTCGGTCCGGTCGGCTGGCTCCTCGGCTGTCACTACCGGTGGGAGGCGACCGAGGGGGAAACGGGTTTCGTCTGTGGCCCGGGCGGGGGCCGTGCGGGCGTGGATGGGAATCACACGCGGTGGCCGTGGAGACGGGCCGAATACGTACATTAATGTGTCGCCCCACGGACCTGCCGGCATGGTCGAGGGAATCGTCGCCGGTCCGTGGTCCGTCGTCCCGGCGCTCGTGGCCATCGGGCTGGCCTGGTACACGCGCGACGCCCTCATCGGGCTGTTCGTCGGCATCGTCGTCACCGGCGTCCTCGTCGGCGCACTGCACCCGCAGGCCGTGGGGGTCCCGTCGGATCTGATTACCGCCGGCGGTGAAGTGGCGACCGTCCAGCCGCAGGCGGACGACGCGGAGCCGTGGACCGTCGGCGTCGGCGGCGTCGCGCTGGGTGCGCTATTCGGGCTGAAGGTCGTCCCGGAGATCATCGCCACCGCGCCGCTGTTCGGGGAGTGGTACGTCAAGAACGTCCTGCTGGCCATCTTCGCCATCGGCGGCATGATCGGGCTGATGATCCGCGCCGGCGCGATACAGGGCGTCCTCGAAGTGCTCGCGGAGCGCGCGGACTCGGCCGAAGACGCCGAGAAGGCCGCGTTCCTCGCCGGCATCGCCATCCACATCGACGACTACTTCAACTGCCTCGTGGTCGGCTCGATGATGCGCCCGCTGACCGATCGGTTCGACGTCTCGCGGGCCAAACTCGCCTACTACGTCGACTCCGCCGGGTCGCCGGCCGCCCGCCTCGCCTTCTACTCGACGTGGGGCGCGGCGATGGTCGGCTTCATCGGCGGCGGCCTCGTCGAGGCACAGAAACAGGGCACGCTCCCGTCGGGGATGTCGAACTTCGTGAACGCCGGCGGCGACCAGGTGACCGCGGCGACCGGCGCGGTCTGGCCGCTGTTCTTCAACACGCTGTTCACCGGCTTCTACTCGTGGATCGCGCTCGCGCTGGCCGCGCTCGTCGCCTGGCAGGTCGTCCCCAACATCTACGAGATGGGCGTCGAGGAGACCCGCGCTCGCGAGGAGGGGAAAGTCGTCGGCGACGACGCCGACCCGATGATCTCCGAGGAGATGGACGAGTACGAGGTCTCCGAGACGGCGACGCCGGACTGGCGGAACTTCGCCTGGCCCATCCTGACGATGATCGTCGTCGGCCTGAGCGCGATGTTCTGGCGGGCCAGCCCCGTCATCTACGTCGAGGGCAAACAGGGGATGGGAACCACGCTGGTCCAACTCGGCGGCTGGCAGCTCGTCGTGCCGCCGAGCGGCGCGTGGGCGTTCAACATCGGCGGCGTCCAGCTCGGTCTCGCCTCGTTCTCGGCGCTGGCCGTCGCCTTCCTGCTGTACCGCTGGAAGGGCGACATCCCCTCGAACGACGACGCCACCGACGCGATGATGGTCGGCTTCAAGGGCATCCTGCTGGCCGCCGTCATCCTCATGTTCGCCAGTTCCATCCAGAACGCGGTGTCGATACTGGGCATCTCGTCGTTCGTGACGAACGTCTTCGGCGGCGTGCCCGCCTTCGTCGTCCCGGTCGGCGTCTTCCTCGTCACCTCGGCGGTCAGCTTCTCCGATGGCTCCTCGTGGTCGACCTACGGCATCATGTTCCCCATCGCCATCCCGCTCGCGTTCTCGACGGGCGCGAACCTCCCGCTCGTCCTCGGCGCGGTGTTCAGCGGCGGCATCTTCGGCGACCACACCTCGCCCATCAGCGACACGACGGTCCTCGCGTCCTCGACGAGCGGGAGCGACCACATGGTCCACGTCAGGAGTCAGGCCCCCTACGCACTCATCACGGCGGGGCTCGCCGCCGCGCTGTTCCTCGTGTTCGGGCTGGTGCTCCCCGAGGGATTCCGGATCATCCCGTACTGACGAGCGGTTTCGCACACGCTCGGCCCCTCCGATTTTAGAACAGCCCGTGTTCGTCGATCAGGCCCTCGTAGAGGGCCTCGTAGCGCCCGCGAACCGCGTCGTGATCGAACTCGGCGACCGACTCGTCGACGGCCCAGCGGTCGTAGGCCGCCGACTCGGCGATTTTGTCGGCGATCTCCTGGGGGTTCGTCACGCGGTAGGCCCGATCGCGGTGTTCGACCAGTTCGTGGGCGCTGGATTCGGCCTGGTACTCGACGATGCCGATACAGCCACAGGCCATCGCCCAGAGGAGGTCCGTCGCGAAGCACTCGCGGAACGCCGTCTGGACGAAGACGTGCGCGCCCTTGTAGATGGAGACGCGGCGTTCGAGGTCGCAGGCCCCGACGAAGGTCACGCGGTCGTCGATGCGGAGGTCGGCGGCCTCCTGTTCGTAGTACTCTCGCTCCGGCCCGTCGCCGACGATGGTCGCCGACCAGTCGCGCTGGCGGAGTTCGGCGAGGCCGAGCAACAGCGACTCGACGTTGGCGCTGCCGTCGAGGCGGTGGGCGTAGGCCACGTCGATCTCGTCGTCGGGGTCGACCTCGCGAACGAGGTCCATGTCGATGCTCTGGGGGAGTACGGTCGTCTGGTCGGCCGACGCGCCCCGCTCGCGGACGCGCGTGCGGACGAGTTCCGACGGCGTGACGATGCGGTCCGGGGAGCGAAGCGAGAGCGACGCCGGGACGCTCTCGGGCACGTCGTCGTCGCCGTACCACTCGGTGACGAGCGGCGCTCGGGCGAGCGACGCCCCCGTGCTGGCCGCGAGGACGACGGACGGCGGCGTCGGGAGGGCGTGGACCACGTCGGGCCGGTACCGCGCCAGCATGAACGGCAGGCGCACACAGAAGGAGGGGACGGTCGGCGAGACGGTGACGGCGCGGTAGGTGACGTCGTCGGGCGCGAACTCATCGTCGAACCCGTCCCACCACTGGGAGCAGAACACGGTCACGTCGTGGCCGGCGTCGGCGAGTTCGGCCGCGACTCGTTCCAGTCGCCGCCGGCCCTCGGTGTCCCGGTAGTGGCTCGTCCTCGTGGCGACGACCGCGACACGCATACAGGGGCGACGGTATGCCCGCTCAAAAATCCACCCGTTTGCCGCAAAGGGTTTTGGCCGCTCCCGCCCTGCCTCCGATGTGAACGCGTACGACCTCTCTCGCTATCTCACCGTCCGCAGCGCCTACGGCAGTTCGCTCGCGCCGGACGGGACGCTCGCCTTCCTGATGGATACGACCGGCGTCGCACAGATCTGGACCCTCGACGACCCGCGGGGCTGGCCGGAACAGCGGACCTTCTACGACGAACCGGTGAGCTTCGTCGACTACTCGCCCGAGCGCCCCGAACTGGTCTTCGGCATGGACGAGGGCGGCAACGAGCGCGCGCAACTGTACCGCCTGGACGCCGACGGACGGATCCACGACCTGACGGCCCGACCCGAGGCCAAGCACCGCTGGGGCGGCTGGTCGCCCGACGGGGAGCGCTTCGCCTTCGCCTCGAACCGCCGGGACGAGGCCGTCTTCGACGTGTACGTGCAGGACCGCGACGCCACCGGCGACGACGCCGACCTCGTCTGGGAGGGCGACGGCTGGCTCTCGGTCGGCGGCTGGTCGCCCGACGGCGGCAAACTGCTCGTCAGCGAGGCCCACTCCAGCTTCGACCAGGACCTCTACGTCCTCGACCTGGCGACCGAGGAACTGACCCACCTCACGCCCCACGACGGGAGCGTCCGGTACACCAGCGCGTCGTGGGGTCCGGACGGCGAGGGCGTCTACCTCGTCACCGACGCCGAGAGCGACACGCTCTCGCTGGCACGCCTCTCGCTCGGCGGCGACCTCGAAATCGTCCGCTCGGACCCCGAGTGGAACATCGACGGCGTCGCGCTGGACCGCGATAGCGCACGCCTGGTGTACTCGCGCAACGTCGAGGGCTACAACGACCTCACCGTCGGCGAACTGACGGGACCGACGACTCTCGAGGAGTTCCCGACGCCGGACCTGCCGGGCGGCCTCGCCGGCGGCGTCTCGTGGAGCCCGGACGCCGAGCGCTTCGCCGTCAGCGTCACCGGCCGGACCGAGAACACGAACGTCTTCGTGGTCGAGACGGCGACCGGCGAGAGCGAGCGCTGGACCGCGGCGTCGACGGCCGGCATCCCGCGCGAGACGTTCGTCGAACCCGAGGTGGTCCGATTCGAATCGTTCGACGGGCGCTCGATTCCCGCGCTGTTCTCGCTGCCTGAGGGGGCCGGTACCGGCGACACGCCGGTCGTCGTCGACATCCACGGCGGGCCGGAGAGCCAGCGTCGCCCCTCCTTTTCGGGACTGACCCAGTACTTCCTCTCGCGGGGCTACGCCGTCTTCGAGCCGAACGTCCGCGGATCGACGGGCTACGGCAAGGCCTACACGCACCTCGACGACGTGGAGAAACGGATGGACTCGGTGCGGGACGTGCGCGCCGGCGTCGACTGGCTCCACGACCACCCGTCGGTGGACCCGGACCGAATCGTCGCGATGGGCGGCTCCTACGGCGGCTTCATGGTGCTCGCGGCGATGACTGAGTACCCAGACCTCTGGGCCGCGGGCGTCGACGTTGTCGGCATCGCGAACTTCGTGACGTTCCTGGAGAACACGGGCGACTGGCGGCGCGAACTGCGCGAGGCCGAGTACGGGTCGCTCGCCGAGGACCGCGAGTTCCTCGAATCCATCTCGCCCATCACCAACGTCGACCGCATCGCGGCCCCGCTGTTCGTCCTCCACGGCGCGAACGACCCGCGCGTGCCGGTCGGCGAGGCCGAGCAGATCGCCGAACGCGCCGCCGAACAGGGCGTCCCGGTCGAGAAGCTGATCTTCGACGACGAGGGCCACGGCATCAGCAAGCGCGAGAACCGCATCGAGGCCTACACCGCGGTCGTGGACTTTCTCGACGCCCACGTCTGAGGCGGGCCGTCGACCTCGCGTCCCGGGTGCAGACGGTTTCAGCGCATGAGAACGTTCGGGCGGGTTTATGCCCGTTGGCCCACTTGGAGGTGGCATGGACGTAGCCGAGCGCTCGCGGGCGCGAGTGCAGGAGCGCCTCGCTCGCCTCGAACAGGAGTTCGGCTCGACCGCGGTGGACCAGACGACCTTCTCTGTGGGGGAGGGGGCGTATCGGCACGCTGTCGAGCACTCGCGCGAGGGGCGGGTAGACGTACACGCCTTCGTGCACAACGAGTCGGGAGACGTACTGCTCAGCGAGGACGACGGCTCCTGGACCATTCCGCAGGGACAGACCGAGGACGCCGAGCGGCCGGCCCACGCCGCGAAACGGGTGGTCAGCGAGGCCGCGGGCGTCGAGTGTACGATTCGCGACGCCGTGCGGGCCACGATCTGCGGCGTCCGAAACGACGAAGACGACGACGCGGAGACGGTCTACCGACTCAGCGTCGTCTTCGACGCGGAAATCGACAGCGACGCGCTCGACGAGGACGACACCGACACCGAGACGACCGGCGCGACCGCGGCGTCCGACGCGGCGATCCGGTGGGACGAGTCGGCGGGCGCGGCCGTCGCCGAGTTCGTCTAGATCACGCCGGTGACCGACGCCGCCTCGATGGCGGCCTCCTCGCTCACGCCGTCCCCGAGGATCGTGTAGCGGTCGCGAATCCGGTGGGCTGTCGTCAGCGCCTCGATCACCGTCTCGTCGTCGATGTCGAGCCCTGCGGCCGTCGTCGGCGCGCCGATGGCAGAGAGTGCGTCTCGCACGTCTCGCCACTTGCCCTTCGGGCCGCTGTGGAGGTACTCGGTCATGATCGAGCCGACGCCGACCTGGTGGCCGTGGAGCGCGCCGTCGGGGACGAGCCGATCGAGCTGGTGCGAAAAGAGGTGTTCAGCGCCGCTGGCCGGCCGTGAGGACCCGGCGATAGACATGGCGACGCCGGAGGAGACGAGCGCCTTCACGACGATCCAGGCGGACTCCTCGAGGCCCTTCTTGATCGAGTCGGCACTGTCGACCAGCATCTCGGCCGTCATCCGCGCGAGCGCCCCGGCGTACTCGGAGTAGGGGATGTTCTTCAGCCGGTGGGCGAGCTCGTAGTCGCGGACGGCCGTGTAGTTCGAGATGATGTCCGCACAGCCCGCGGTCGTCAGCCGCCAGGGGGCCTCGGCGAGCACCTCGGTGTCCGCGACGACGGCCAGCGGCGGCTCGGCGGCGACGCTGTGACGCGTGTCGCCCTCGGGGACCGAGCCCCGGCCGGAGACGATGCCGTCGTGGCTCGCCGCCGTCGGCACCGAGACGAAGCCGAGTCCGAGGTCGTCGGCCGCCATCTTCGTGATGTCGATGGCCTTCCCGCCGCCGACGCCGAGCAGGAAGCCCGCGTCGCTCTCCTCGGCGTACTCGATGACCCGCTGGACGGCGTCGAAGCTGGCCTCCTCGATGACGACCTCGTCGGGGTCGTAGCCGGCGTCCTCGAACTGCGCGACGACGCGACTGCCGGCCACCTGATGGGGTGTCGGACTGGAGACGACCAGCGGCCGCCCGGTGAGGTGGAGTTCGCTCACGGCCTCGATGGTCTGGTCGAGGACGCCGTGGCCCACCACGACGTTGCGCGGCAGGCGGATCCACGTGGTTTTCTCGAACATATCAGTGAGTCCCCCGCCGCGCGTGAAAACAGTTTAGGTGCGGTGACGCCGCGATTCCGAAGTCAGAACGGCGGCCCGGCCACCGGGGGCGTAGTACGGAGGTACCACCGGGCCCGTGACCGACACGGCAGTCGGTCGGTTCAGATTGCCGCGGCCCCGTTCGACTTTCGACACAAATCCGTTGACAACTATTCCACACTTCTTTTCCACAAATAATTATTAATAACCGAGTTTGTGTCTGACTGTCATGTCTGATGACCACACGGTATCCGACGACGGCCTGCGGACGTATCGACGGACGTTTCTGAAAGCGACCGGCGTGGCGACAGCGACGGCGGCTACTGGCGCGGGCCTCGGAACGGCCGCGGCACAGGCCGACGTGGACACGCTCCTCTCGGAACTGACGCTCGAACAGAAGGCGGGCCAGATGACACAGGTGGCTATCAGTTCCTTCGAGCCGGAGCCAGAGGAGTCGAACGTGCCCGACAGCTTCGGCGTCGACACCGTCGGCGAGTACTTCAGCGAACTCGGTGTCGGGTCGATTCTCTCGGGGGGTGCGGCACCGCCAAGCTTCGATGCCGACAGCGTCGTCCAGGGGATCAACGCCTTACAGCAGTACAACCTCGACAACACCGAACACGCCATCCCGTTCCTCTACGGCGTCGATGCGACGCACGGCAACGGCTTGCTGGAGGGCGCGACGGTGTTCCCACAGCGACTGAACATGGGCGCGACCCGGGACGTGGACCTCGTCGAGGAGGCCGAGCGCCACACCAGCGACGCGACGGCGTCGATGGGGGCCCACTGGACGTTCGCGCCGACGACCGACCTCCAGCGCGACCCCCGCTGGGGGCGGTTCTTCGAGGGCATCAGCGAGGACCCGAAGCTGGAAGGCGACTTCTCGCGAGCGCGGGCCCGAGGGCTGGAAGACGACGATCGACTGGCGGCCTGCGTCAAGCACTTCGCAGCGTACTCCATCCCGAACAACGGCAACGACCGCGCGCCGGCCTCGACCTCGTTGCGCGACCTCCGAACGAACATCCTGCCGCCGTACCGCGAGGCCCTGGAAGCCGAACCCGGGACGGTGATGGTCAACAGCGGCGCGATCAACGGCGTTCCGGCCCACGCCTCGGAGTGGCTGCTGACGACGCTCCTTCGGGAGACGTACGGCTTCGAGGGGCTGGTCGTCTCCGACTGGGACGACCTGAACCGGATGCTCACGAACCACGACTACGCGCCGGACTTCCGCACGGCGACGAAACTGGCGATCAACGCCGGCGTCGACATGTACATGATCGGCAACGGCGGCAGTGCGCCGGGGCCGGTGCAGTTTATCGACACCGTCGTCAGTCTCGTCGAGGACGGCGAAATCCCGATGGAACGCATCGACGAGGCCGTCCGCCGCGTGCTCGAACTGAAGGCCGACCTGGGGCTGTTCGAGTCGCCGACGGTAGACGAGTCCCGTATCGGGAACGTCCTCGGCGGCGCTCAGGATACCTCCGAGACCATGGCCAAGGAGTCGCTGGTGTTGCTGCAGAACGCCGACGACACGCTCCCGCTCTCGGGCGACGAGAGCGTCCTGCTGACCGGCCCCGGCGTCGACGGCGACGGCAACAACACCCGGGCGCTGATGCAACACGGCGGCTGGACGCTCGGCTGGCAGGGCGCGAGCGCCGGCGGGCCGTACCCGCGACAGAACCTGCTCGTCGACGAACTCCGATCCCGCGTCGGCAGCCTCACGCACGTCCCGACGACCTACGAGAACACCACTTGGTACGCGGGCCAGGGCGACGGTGAGAACCAGCAGAGCGACGAGAACGGCAACTTCGACTTCACCGACGAGCAGCGCTCACAGGTCGAGTCCGCCGCGCCCGACGCCGACGCCGTCGTCGTCGTTCTCGGGGAGGGGACGCACAACGAGGGCTTCGGCGACCGCGACGAACTCGAACTGGACGAGTCCCAGCAGGACCTCCTCGCGACAGTCACCGACGCGGCCGACGACGAGACGCCCATCGTCGGCGTGTTCCTCGCCGGGTCGCCGCGTGGCTCGCCCGACACGTTCGACCAGCTCGACGCCGCCCTGTTCGCTGGCCAGCCCGGCAGCGACGGCGGTGTCGCGATAGCCGATACCCTCGTCGGCAACTACAACCCGTCGGGCAAGCTCGCGTTCAGCTGGCCCGACAACGTCGGAACGACGCCGGTTCAGTACAATCGCTACGAACCCACCTCGACGGGCGGGACGGACAACACCGCGCTGTTCGAGTTCGGCCACGGCCTGTCCTATACGACCTTCGAGTACGGTTCCGTCTCGGTCACGCAACCGACGGTCGGGAACCCGGCGAACCAGTCGGAGGTGACCGTCAGCGTCGAGGTGACGAACACCGGCGACCGGGCCGGCGAGCACGTCGTCGAGGTGTTCAACACGCAGTCGTACGGCTCGGTCCTCCAGCCCCGGCGGCGACTGCTCGGGTACGAGCGCGTCGCCCTCGACGCCGGCGAGACGACGACGGTCGACGTGACAGCGGACCTGACCGCGCTGGAGGTCGTCCCCGGGAACGTCCTCGCGCTGGCTCCGAAGGCCGTGGAAGCCGCGGAGTACGAACTCACCGTCGGCCAGGACGGCCCGACGGCCACGCTGACCGTCCAGAACACCGCGAGCATCACCGACCCCGATCCGGTCCCCGGTCGCGAGACCGACGCGGGCGACGGACCGGGTCGGAGCGACCGCGATAACAGCGAGAACGCCAACAACGGCAATAGCGACAACAACGGCAATGGCGGCGGGAGCGAGAACAGCGAGCGCCGCGACCCGACGATGGACGACGTCGTCGACCTGCTCGACGAGGTCAGGCGAACGTCCTGAGGGCCGGTCGCCGCTCGCTCTGACGAACTATTATAAACTCTGGGTGACACTACCTGTGGTAGCATGGCCGGCGGCGACCTGGACCGCCGGTCAGCTGACCACTCATGTCCGACACGACACAGCAGCCCGCGGAACCCGTTCGCGACGCCCTCACGCAGTACGGACTCTCCGAGAAAGAAGCCGAGACGTACCTCGCGGTGGTCGAGCGGGGGCCGGCGACGGCGAGCACCGTCGCGCGCGCCGCCGGCGTCTCCAAGAGCTACGTCTACGACATCTGCGACGGCCTGGCCGCCGACGGGTTCGTCACCGTCGACGACCACCGGACGCCGACGGTCATTCGCGCGGCCCCGCCCTCCGAGGCCTTCGGTGAACTGAAACGGGAACTCGACACGCTCGAAACCGCCGTCGAGGCCCGGTACAACGCCGGCGAGGACGGCGGCGACACCTTCGAGGTCGTCAAGTCCCGGCCGACCATCGTCAAGCGCCTGGAGCGCCACATCGACGCCGCCGAGAGCGAGGTCGTTCTCCAGCTTCCCGCCGGTCGAGTGCCGGACATCCGCGACAGCCTCCGGCGCGCGCGCCGCCGGGGCGTCCTCGTCTTGCTGTCGCTCTCGGATTACGACCCCGAGTCCGCGCCGGCCCTCGACGGCATCGCGAACGCCGTCCGTATCGGGCTCGACGCCGCGCCCTCGATGCTCGCGACGGACCAGCGCCGGGGACTCGTCTCGCCGGCGTCGACGCTCGGCTGGGACCACGACGAGTCGCGGGCCATCACCTTCACGCAGGAGGCGGTCGCGTCCGTCCTCGTCGGTTCCTACCTGGGCAACTACTGGCCAATGGGTGATGAGGTCCTGGTCTCGCGCCCGCCGAACTTACCGGTCAGCTACGACATGTTCCGCCACGTCGTGCTCACGTCGACGCTCCTGGGGCGGGCCGGCGAGCGGTTCGTCGCCGAACTCTACGCCCGGCCGACGGGGTCGGACCGCTCGTTCGAGATGCTGACCGGCGAGGTGGTCTCGGTCCGACAGAACCTCGTCGAACCGGGCAACAGCGACTTCGGCTTCGAGAACTCGCTCGTCGTCGACACCGGCCAGCGGCGCGTCTCCGTCGGCGGGTACGGGGCGTTCCTCGAAGACTACGAGGTCAAGCACACCACGCTTCGGTCTCCGTGAGTCGGGGCTGTCGCCGGCCGCCGATCATTCCGTGACGCGCTCGATGACCGCAGTCTCGGTGTCCCGGTCCGGGCCGTACTTCCGCCCGGTCCGATCGTTCTCACGATGCTCGGTGACGGTCCGCTGGAGCCCGACCCGGTGAGGCGTCGAGGTCCACCCCAGCGACCGGAGCTTCTCGACGCTGAGGACGTGGGGCGTGGCGCGATACATCGGGAAGTCCTGTGGCTCCAGTCCCTCGCGAGCGAGGTCGCGCGCCGTCGCGCCGATCTGCTCGACGCCCGTCTCGCAGGTCTCGGCGAGCAGGTCAACCCACTGGGTGAGCATCGGCGCGTGCTCGTCGCCGACGTTGTACGCCTCGCCCGCCTCGCCGCCCTCGGCGACGATGCGGAGTGCGGCCGCAACGTCCTCGACGTAGGCCATCTGCCAGAGGCTGAGGCCGTCGCTGGGGACGACGATCCGGTCTTGCACGGCGACACGGTCCACCCAGTAGGCGAAGCGCTCGGTGTAGTCGTGGGGACCGTAGACAACGGTGGGACGGACGCTCATCGCGCGGACGCCGTCCTCGGCAGCGGCGAACACCTCCCGGTCGCCCTCGGCCTTGCGGGGGCCGTAGGTCGCCGCGCTGTCCGTGGTGGCCTGCTCCTCGTCGCACGACTCCAGCGCGGTCTCATCTTCGCGCTTTGGCACCCGCTCTTCGCCGTAGGCCGCGCCGCTGGAGACGTAGACGTAGGCGTCCGCGTCGGCGAACACGTCCGTCGCCGTCGCCACGTCGTCGGGGAAGTACGCGACGCAGTCGACGACGGCGTCGGGGTCGATCTGCTCGCGGGCAGTTTCGAGGGCGTCTCGGTCGCGCCGGTCGCCGGTCACGCGCTCGACCCCGTCGCCGAAGGGGTCGTCGTGGCGGCCGCGGTTCAACATCGCCACGTCGTAGCCGGCCTCGCGGAACTCGGTGACGGTGTGTCGTCCAATGAATCGTGTACCCCCGATGACGAGGACGCTGTCCATACCGGTGGCTGGAGCGGCAGCGTGAAAAAACGGGTCGCCGGTTGGGCGTCAGTCGTCGACGGAGGCCACGAAGTCGGCCTCGGCCGCGTCGGCGCTCGGTGCGGCCTTCGCCGGCGGTTCGTTGCGCACGTCGTCGCGCTCGCGGTCGGCGATGACCTCGGCGTAGGCGTCGGGCATCACCTTCGTGAAGTTCTCCAGTTCGGCGTCCCAGTCGTCTAAGAGTTCCGCCGCGCGGTCGGAGTCGGTGTAGGCGGCGTGGTTCTCGACGAGGCGGGTGATCATCTGGCGGTCCTTGCCCTCCAGCGAGTCGTCGAGCGACACCATGCCGGTGTTGCACTTCGTCGCGAACTCGCCGTCGGGGTCGTAGACGTAGGCGACGCCGCCGGACATCCCGGCCGCGAAGTTCTTGCCGGTCTCGCCCAGCACGACGATGGCGCCGCCGGTCATGTACTCACAGCCGTGGTCGCCGACGCCCTCGACGACGCCCTTGACGCCGGAGTTACGGACGGCGAAGCGCTCGCCGGCCATCCCGTTGACGTAGGCTTCGCCCTGGGTCGCGCCGTACAGCGCGACGTTGCCGATGACGATGTTCTCGGTCGGGTCGAAGGGGGCGTTATCGGGCGTGTTCAGGATCAGCTTCCCGCCCGACAGCCCCTTGCCGACGTAGTCGTTGGCCGTCCCGGTCAGTTCCATCGTCACGCCCTCCGCGAGGAACGCGCCGAAGGACTGGCCGGCCGTGCCGTCGAAGTCGACGCGGATGGTGTCGTCGGCGAGGCCGTCGCCGCCGTGCGTGCGGGAGACGCGGTTCGAGAGCGTCGCCCCGACCGCCCGGTCGACGTTGTCGATGTCGGCGTCGATGGCGACCGGCTCGCCCTCGTGGATGGCGTCCTCGGCGGCGTCGATGAGGTCCCAGTCGAGTTGTTCGTCGACCTCGTGGGTCTGCTCGCGCTGCTTGTAGCGGCCGTCGTTGTCGGCCGGCTCGGCGATGACCGAGGAGAGGTCGAGCTTCTGGGCCTTGGGCTGGCTCACGTCGTCGCGCTGTTTCAGGACGCTCGGGCGGCCGATCATCTCGTCGATGGTCTCGAAGCCGAGTTCGGCCATGATCTCACGGAGCTCCTGGGCCACGAACGTCATGTAGTTGATGACGTGCTGTGGCTCGCCCGGGAAGCGCTCGCGGAGGTTCTCGTTCTGGGTGGCGATGCCGACCGGGCAGGTGTTCTCGTGGCACTGGCGGGCCATCACGCAGCCGGAGGTGACCATCGAGGCGGTCCCGAAGGTGTACCCCTCCGCGCCGAGGAGCGCGGCGACGGCCACGTCGCGGCCGGTCTTCATGCCGCCGTCGGTCGTCACTTTGATGCGCGAGCGCAGGCCGGTGGCCCGGAGCATCTGGTTGGCCTCCGAGACGCCGAGCTCCCAGGGGAGGCCGGCGTTCTTGATGGAGGTCTTCGGCGACGCGCCGGTCCCGCCGTCGTGGCCCGAGATGTGGACCACGTCGGCGTTGGCCTTGGCGACGCCGGCCGCGATGGTCCCGATACCGTCCTCGGCGACCAGCTTGACGTTGATGTCGGCCTCCGGGTTCGAGGCCTTGAGGTCGTGGATGAGCTGCTTTAAGTCCTCGATGGAGTAGATGTCGTGCAGCGGCGGCGGCGAGATGAGGCCGACGCCCGGCGTCGCGTACCGGACGTGCGCGATCATCTCGTTGACCTTCTTGCCGGGCAGGTGACCGCCCTCGCCGGGCTTGGAGCCCTGGGCCATCTTGATCTGGAGTTCGTCGGCCGAGGAGAGGTACTCCGAGGTGACGCCGAAGCGCCCCGACGCGACCTGCTTGGTCGTACACTCCTTTTCCGTGCCGAAGCGCTCGGGCGGTTCGCCGCCCTCGCCGGTGTTGGCGTTCGCGCCGAGGCGGTTCATCGCGATGGCGTTGTTCTCGTGCATCTCGGGCGACAGCGACCCGAGCGACATCGCGGCCGTCTCGAAGCGCTCGACGATCTCTTCGACCGACTCGACGTCTTCGATGGGGATGGACTCGCGATCGGAGTCGAACTCGAGCAGGCCCCGGAGCGTCTGGAGCTGCTCGTTCTGGTCGTTGATGAGTTCGGCGAACTCCTTGTAGGTCTCGTAGTCGCCCATGCGGACGGCCTGCTGGATCTTGCCGACCGTGTTGGGATTCCACTGGTGGTGGATGCCGTTCGAGCGGAACTCGAACTCGCCCTGGCGCTCCATCTCCGGCTCGTCCTCCTCGTTCCAGGCCACGTCGTGGCGCTGGTGGAGGTCCTCCTCGATTTCGTCGATGCCGATACCCTCGGTGCGGCAGGTCGTGCCCTCGAAGTACTCGGCGATGAAGTCCGAGGAGAGGCCGACGGCCTCGAAGATCTGAGCGCCCTGGTAAGACTCCACGGTGGAGATGCCCATCTTCGCCATCGTCTTCAGCAGTCCGTCCTCGACGGCGGTGATGTAGGCGTCGATGGCCTCCCCGAGGTCCGCGCCGTCGGGCCCGGCCACGAGGTCCTCGATGGTCTGGTAGGCGAGGTAGGGGTTGACCGCGCCCGCGCCGTAGCCGACCAGCGTCGCGAAGTGGTGGACGGCCCGCGGGTCGCCGGACTCGACGACGAGCCCGACGTGGTTGCGCAGGCCGTTGCGGACGAGGTGGTGGTGGACGCCGCCGACTGCGAGCAGCGACGGGATGGGGACCCGGTCGCCGCCGGCCGCGCGGTCGGAGAGCACGATGATGTCGTGTTCCTTCGCCGCGGCGTCGGCCTCGGCGCGCACGTCCTCGACGGCCGATTCGAGGTCGCCGCCCTTCTCGTAGGTGATGTCGACGACCTTCGTGGACATGCCGTTCGCGTCGAGGTCCTTGATCGCCGTCGTCTCCTCGTCGGTCAGGATCGGCGAGTCGAGGACGAGCTGGCGCGCGTGGTCCTGGGACTCGTCGAGCAGGTTCCGCTGGAAGCCCAGCCGCGATTCGAGCGAGGTGACCAGTTCCTCGCGGATGTAGTCGAGCGGCGGGTTCGTCACCTGCGCGAACAGCTGCTTGAAGTAGGTGAACAGCGGCCGGTTGAACTGCGAGAGCACCGACAGCGGCGTGTCGTCGCCCATGGAGCCGACCGGGTCCTTGCCCTTCTCGGCCATCGGCTCGATGAGGTGGTCGACCTCGTCGTAGGTGTAGCCGTACATCGCCTGCTGGCTCCGAAGCGCCGACGTGCCTTCGCGGGGCATGTTGTCCTCGCGGTCGGCCACGTCGTCGATGTCGACCTGCTCCTGTGCGACCCACTCGCCGTACTTCTCGTCGGCGATGTCTTCGAACACTTCCGCGTCGGGGATGACGCGCCCTTCCTCGGGGTCGGCGAGGAAGCACTGACCCGGCTGGAGGCGGCCGCGCTCGCGAATCTCGCTGGCGTCGTGGTCGAGCGCGCCGGCCTCCGAGGACATCACGAGCGTGTTGTTTTCGAGCACGTCGTAGCGACACGGGCGCAGGCCGTTGCGGTCGAGGACCGCACCGATCCGCTCGCCGTCGGTCGCGGCGACGAGCGCCGGCCCGTCCCACGGCTCGACGAGCGAGGCGTGATAGTCGTAGAAGTCGCGTCGGTCGCCGGTCACGTCGTTCATCTCGCCGCGCCACGCCTCGGGGATGAGCATCCGGAGCGCGTGCGGGAGGTCGCGACCGCCCTGAAGCAGGAGTTCGAGCGCGTTGTCGACGCTCGCGGTGTCGGACTGCTCGGGGTCGTCGATGATCGGTTTGATCTTCTCTAAGTCGCCCTCGAACTCGTCGCTGTCGATGTCCGTCTCGCGGGCGCGCATCCAGTTGATGTTGCCCTGGATCGTGTTGAACTCGCCGTTGTGGATGATCCGGCGGTACGGGTGCGCGAGGTGCCACGCCCCGAGCGTGTTCGTCGAGAAGCGGGCGTGGACCATCGCGAACGTCGACTGCATGCGCTCGTCACTCAGGTCGGGATAGTAGTCTTCGAGCTGCTCGGCCTTGAGGAGGCCCTTGTAGACGACCACGTCGGTCGCGAGCGAGACGACGTAGAAGCGCTCGTGGCCCGCCGGCGTCTCCTCCTCGACGGTGTTCTCGAGGACGCGACGGCCGACGTACAGCTGGTTCTCGAACGCCTGCCCCGTCTTGCCCTCGGCAGAGGTGACGAAGAACTGGACGATGTCCGGTTCGGATTCCAGCGCCGTCGAACCGAGGTCGCTGTTGTCCGTGGGGACGTCGCGCCACTCCAGCACGTCGAGGCCCTCGCCTGCGAGTTCCGTCTCCACGAGGTCTTTCAGCCCGGCGGCGACCTCGTCGTCCTTCGGGAGAAAGAGCGTCCCGACGGCGTACTCGCCGGCGGGCGGGAGATCGGTGTCGAGTTCGTCGTCGAAGAATTCGTGGGGAATCTGCAGCATGATCCCCGCGCCGTCGCCCGTGTTCTGCTCGGCTCCCGTCGTCCCTCGGTGTTCGAGGTTGTCGAGGAGTTCGAGTCCGTCCGATACGACCCAGTGGTCGCTGTCGCCGTCGAGGTCCATGACGACCCCGACGCCGCAGTTCGACCGCTCGTCGGTGGGGTCTACGAGCCCGGCCTCGCCCGCAGACATCCCTGTGTCTGTCTGTCGCTCAACCATGTGTCCGGGGACTAGGCGTGCCCCTATAAGAGGGTACTCCTAATGGTATTAGTGTTGTTTAACCCCACTTTAAGCCATATATATTCCTAACGATTATTTAGTGCAGTTCGGGGTTTATCAGTGTCGTCCCGCCCGCTAGCGGTTCGAAGTCGTCAGGCGAGCGGGGGCGGTGACCCGACCTCGATCCCCGAGACGTACGCCGTGAGGTCGGTGGTCGTCACCATGCCGACGAGGCCCTCCGTGTCGTCGACGACTGGAAGGTGGTGGACGCCGTGTTCGAGCATCAGGTCCGCCGCCTCGACGATCGAATCGTTGGCCGTCACCGTGACGGGATCACTCGACATGTGCGTCGCGACGGCGACGTCCGCGGTCGCCCCGTCACGGGCCGCGATCTGCACGAAGTCAGTCGACGTCAGTATCCCCTCGAGATCGCCGTCGTCGTCGACGACCGCGACCGAACTGATGTCCTCCTGTATCATCTGGCGCGCCGCTTCGTTCGCGTCAGTCTTCGCGTCGACGCTCGACACCGGTGCGGACATGAGTCGTCCGACAAACACGTCGTCCATGCCACTTGTTATCACATCTCTCCATATAACCATGCCGGTTCCGGAGATACCGAACGCACCCATATTAGGTCATAATACTCAAATTTATTATGTACTTTCCCGGACGTCCGTCTCTCCCTCGTCGTGAGCCCCGCCGAAGGCCTCCCCGGGGCCGAACCGGGCGGCCTGAAATACCCGTTCCCACGACGGTATTTGTTCGCCGGTTGCCGTTTGTATGACTGCAGTCTGACGCCGATTTATATAGGTAGGGGCATGACTGGTCATCGGGGGCACGGAGAAAACGTCACACGCTCCCCGACCCCATCCTTCCTTCCCACGGACGGTAGCTATCTATACGAGCCGCGCGTATCTGAATTAAACCATGAGTGATACGGGCCGACGGGTCGCCATCGCCTGTCAGGGCGGCGGGAGTCACACCGCGTTCACCGCCGGCGCGCTGCAGCGACTGCTCCCCGCCGTCGACGCCGACTACGACCTCGTCGGTCTGAGCGGGACCTCCGGCGGCGCGCTCTGTGCGGTCACCGCGTGGTACGGCCTGCTCAGCGACGGACCTGACCGCGCGGCCGACCTGCTGGAGGAAGTCTGGTGCGACGTGGCCGCGACGACTCCCGGCGAGTTCCTGCTCAACGAGTCGCTCGTCTGGCGCTCACGCCTGCGACAGCTCATGTTCCCGCTCCCGGACGTCTCGCCGTACGCGGTGCCGGGCAACGTGGGTCACGACTGGTACCTGGACCTGCTCGACCGCCACATCGAGTTCGACGACTTCGCCGCGCTCGCGGACGATGCCCCGCCGCACGTGACTATCGGCGCGGTCGACCTCAACAGCGGCGAGTTCGAGACCTTCACCGACGACGCCGTTACCCCCGAGACCGTGCTTGCCTCGGCCGCGCATCCGTTGCTGTACGAGGCCGTCGAGATGAACGACCACTGGCACTGGGACGGCCTGTACTCGCAGAATCCGCCGGTCAAAGAGTTCCTGACCAGCGAGCGGCCAAAGCCCGACGAACTCTGGGTCGTCCAGATCGAGCCACAGACCTACGACGGCGTCCCGACCTCGCTAGGGGATATCGCCGGCCGCCGGCAGGAACTGTCCGGGAACATCTCGCTGAACCAGGAGCTCGACTTCATCGAAAAAGTCAACGAGTGGGTGAACGCGGGCTATCTCCCCGACGACTACAAGCACGTCGAGGTTCGCCACCTGCGACTCACCAGGGACGCCACCCCGTCGTCGAAACTGGACCGGGACCCGCGGTTCATCGAGGACCTGCTGGAACGAGGCGAGCGCGAGGCCGCCGACTTTCTGGACCGGGTTGCCTGACCGGCTCCGACCGCTGACGGCGTCCCACGGAGAAGAACTATGCTCCCGCGCGGTCCATCACCGGCAAGATGCAGCCGAGTGTCCTCCTCCAGTCTGCCGGCGCCGGTTCGGGGAGTGTCGTCGAACTACTCGTCGCGCTCGCGGCGGTGTTCGGGATTCCAGTCGCGATTCTCCTCGCGGGGCGACTGTTCGAGGCGGTTTTCTGACCACTCGCGAGACTCGCGCACCACTCGTCGCAAACCGTCGGCGAAAACTGCGGTCCCTCGCTCCGCTCGGGCCCGTTCAGTAGCTCTTGGCGAAGTACGCCGTCTCCTCCGCGTCCTCGCCACAGATAGCGCAGTCGTCGTGGATCGGCTCCTCGTCGCGGTCAAGCGGGACCATCACGATCTCGGCGGCGATGGCCTCCTTGATCGGCTCCTCGCAGTCCTCGTCGCCGCACCAGCCGCACTTGACGTAGCCGCCGTGCTGGCCGATGGTGCCGAGGATTTCCTCGCGGGACTCGGCCTCGCGGATCTCGCCCTCCAGCGTCTCCTCGGCGTCGGCGTAGAGCTTCGCGTGGACGGTGTCGAGGTGCTCCTCGACGGTCTCGGCGATGCCCTCGCGGTCGACGGTCGCGTTCTCCCCGTCGGGGCGGTGGACGAGGGTGGCCTCGCCGTCCTCGACCTCGTGGGGACCGATCTCGACGCGGAGCGGGACGCCGTGCAGTTCGTGTTCGTTGTACTTGAAGCCGGGATTGCGGTGCTCGCGGTCGTCAAGTTCGACGCGGACGCCGGCCTCGTCGACTTCGGCGGCGAGGTCCGCGGCGTACTCCACGACCTCGTCCTTGTTGTCCTCCTGCCAGATGGGGACGACGACGACCTGGTCGGGCGCGAGCGCGGGCGGGAGCACGAGGCCCTGGTCGTCGGAGTGGGTCATGATGAGCGCGCCCATCGCGCGCCAGGACAGCCCCCACGACGTGGTGTGCGCCAGCGTGTCCTCCTCGTCGGCGTCGGCGTAGGTGATGTCGAACGCCTCCGCGAAGGAGGTCCCGAGGTAGTGGGAGGTCGCGGCCTGGACGGTCTTCCCGTCGGGCATCAGCGTCTCGATGGTCGTCGTCGTGTGCGCGCCGGGGAACTTGTCGTGTGGCGGCTTGCGCCCCTTCAGCGGCGGCATCGCCATGACCTCCTCGTAGAGGCGGGCGTACTGGTCCAGCCGCGTCATCGTCTCCTCCCACGCGTCGTCCTCGTCGGCGTGGGCGGTGTGGCCCTCCTGCCAGAGGAACTCCTTCGTGCGGAAGAAGGGCTTGGTCTCGGTGGCCTCCCACCGGACGACCGAGCACCACTGGTTCAGTTGCATCGGGAGGTCGCGGTGCGAGCGGATCCAGTCGGCCATGAAGGGCGCGATGATGGACTCGCTGGTGGGGCGGACCGCCAACCGCTCTTCGAGTTCCTCGTGGCCGCCCTTGGTCACCCACGCGACTTCCGGGTCGAATCCCTCGACGACGTCTTTCTCCTTCTCCAGGTAGCTCTCGGGGATGAAGAGTGGGAAGTAGGCGTTCTGGACGCCGGTGTCCTTGAACCAGCCATCGAGGTTGTTCTGGATCCGCTCCCAGATGGCGTAGCCGCGCGGTCGCGTGACGATGAATCCGCCCATCGGGGCGTAGTCCGCGAGGCCGGCCTTCTGGACGACCTCGGCGTACCACTCGCCGGGTGAATGCTCCTTGCTCTCGGTAATGCCGAGTTCCTGCTCGCCGCTCATTAGGTGAGTCGTGGCCCACGGCGCTAATAAACTCCCCGAAGGGTGGTCGCGGCGACCCGCGACCCCGTGTCTCGGACGCCTCGCTGGCACGCAAGTACCGCCGCCCACCGGCGACGTTCCCGACCGTGTTGAACGATCGGTCGCGGTCGGTGTATGACGATGTGTACTATTGCATACGACCGACGGTTCGGCACAGACGGACCCTGTCCGGCAGTCTCCCGTCGATCACCGTACGTTGACGGCGGACAGAGACGGCGGCTCAGGCACCGATAGTGGTCAGCGAGGCGACGGAGTCCGCGATGCGCCGCTCCATCCCGGTCCCGACGAAGTTCGGTGCGGGGTCGGCGTCGACCGCGTAGTGCCCGTCGTGGCCGGCGACGAAGTCCACGCCGAGCGCTCGCGCGTCGAAGCGGTCCAGCAGTTCGCGGACGCGGGCCGCGAGCGTCACTTCGACTGTCTCCTCGACGACGACTTCCTTCGGCCCGGTGAGTTTCGAGCGGACCCGGAGCGCGCGGAGGTGAGTCTCGCGCCCGTCGTCGACTGCGTAGTACTTGTATTCGACCGGCTCTGACCGGATGCGTTCCTGATAGAAGTCACCCTCGGCCCCCATCGTTGGCACGCCGTCCCAGCTGTAGCGCGTCCTGGCGACGTACTCGCAGTCGGGCTGCTCGAACCAGACCTTCGGGACCCGACAGCCCACGTGCTCCAGGCCGTGCAGCGCGATCAGCCGGCAGGAGAGCGCCGTCGTCGCGAGGAAGCCGTTCCACGTCTCGACGCCGGTCCGGTCGGCGTAGTGGAGCGCGCGGAAGGACTCGGGACGGATTTTCTCGTTGACGAGCGCCGTCAGGTCGTCGATGTCGGCTTCGGGTACCGGGTCACCGGGGCGGAAGAACCGAACGTCGAACCCCCTGGCGGAGAGGCGCTCCGCGACGTCGCTGAACACCGGATGGCCCGGCTCGCAGATGAAGCCGATGCGGTCCATACCCGCCACATCTCAGCGGTCCGATAAAAAAGTCGTGCCGGACCGAACGACTGAGGCGCGTCGACGCCGTAGCCCGCCCATGATCTGGCCCGCCCACGTCGGGGGACACCTCGGCGAGTTCCACGCCGACATCGCCGCCGTCCTCCTCGTCTCGACGCTGGCCGGGGCGGCGCTCTGTGGCCTCGGCGTGGTCGCGTACCGCCGTCGCCGCTCGCGCTCGTACCTGCTGGTGGTCGTCGCGCTGGCCGCGTTGCTCGCTCGGCCGCTCGTCGCCCTCGGCTCGACCGCGGCGATGGTCTCGGCCGAGACGCACCACCTGCTCGAACACTCGCTCGACGCCGTCTTCGTCGTGCTTGTCCTCACAGCGGTGTACCACGCCCGCTCGGTCGAGCGACGGCTGGACGAGGAGGAACGATGAGCGAGACCAGAGCCCGCATCCGCGAGCACATCGACGCCAATCCCGGCGTCCACTTCCGTGAACTGACCCGCGCGCTAGATCTGGCGACGGGGCAGGTGCAGTACCACCTCGACCGCCTGGACGGCGTCCGCCGCGAGTCGGTCAGCGGCCGCACGCACTACTACGACGCGTCGTACGACCCCTGGGAGCGGCGGGCCATCGCCTTCCTCCGCCGGGAGACCGCACGGGACGTGCTGGTCGCGCTGCTCGACCGCGGGACGGCCCAGCCAGCCGAAATCGCGGACCGCCTCGACATCGCCCGGAGCACGCTCGAACACCATCTCGACGGCCTCGTCGACAGCGGCGTCGTCGCGAAGCGCCGCGACGGCGGCGCGGTGACGCTGTCGCTCCGCCGACCGACCGCGACGGCCGTCCTCCTCCGCCGGGTCGATCCCTCGGTCACTGACCGTCTGTCCGACCGCTTCGAGCGGCTGCTGGACAGTTTGCTGGAGGGGTAGCCCAGCCCACCGTCGAACGTCGCACCGAGCGGGCTTTTCGACCGCTGTACCACAACCGCATAAGAGGGGATAGTTCCTAGAGCGGGTGATGACTGGACGCGGGATTTCCCGACGCGAGTTCGCCAAGAGCGCCGTCGCCATCGGCGGGACGGCGGCGCTGGCCGCCTGTCTCGACCGCGGGTCGGGTTCGGTCCCCGAGGGGACCGACGACCCGTCGGCGCTCCCGGAACGCCAGCACGCCTGGAACGACGCGCTGGCGACCGACGACGCGGGCAACCCCCGGATGCCGCGCCACCACGTCCTCCTGTTGCTCGACTACGCCGGCGAGGGAACGCCGACCGACGCCCACCGCGAGGGGGTCGAGACGGCGCTCCGGGACCTCGAACGGGCCTACGAGTGGAGCACCGAGGGCCTCCTGTTCACGCTCGGCTACGGACCGGCGTACTTCGAGCGCTTCGGGTCGGGCCCGGCCGGCGTCGACCTCCCCGACCCGGAGGCGCTGGCCCCCTTCGAGGACCCGGCCTTCGACACGCCGGACGCCCTGCTCCACCTCGCGAGCGACGACGAGCGGGTCGTCCTCGAAGCGGAGGAGGCGCTGAAGGGGACCCGAGAGACGGCAAACGACCACGAGATGACTACATCCTTCGAGGGTATTTTCGACGAAGCGGACCGACGGACCGGGTTCATCGGCGCTGGGCTGCCGGCCGGCAATCAGGACGTGGATGGCATCCCCGATTCCGAGCCGGTCCCCGAGGAGGCCCCGCTGTTCATGGGCTTCAAGTCCGGGTTCAAGGGGAACCAGGCCACCGAGGACCGCGTGACTGTCGCCTCGGGACCCTTCGCCGACGGGACGACCCAGCACCTCTCGAAGATCCGCCTGCAACTCCAGCAGTGGTACGAGCAGGACTCCCGGGACCAGCGCGTCTCGAAGATGTTCTGCCCGGCCCACGCCGCCGAGGACCGCGTCGAGGGCGTCGGCGAGAACCTCGGCACGGACAGCGGGATGGACGAGTGCCCCGATGATGCGGTCGAGAGCGGCCGGCGCAACGGCGTCGTCGGGCACTCACAGAAACTGGTCTCGGCACGTGAGGACGACTCGCCGCGCATCCTCCGGCGGGACTTCGACTCGACCGACGATGGGGTGGCGGGCCTGCACTTCCTCTCGCTACAGGCCGCTATCGACGACTTCGTCGCGACGCGTGAGGCGATGAACGGGACCGACGTGGCCGAGAACTCCGCCGTGGGCCAGCGGGTCAACAACGGTATCCTCCAGTACATGTCGGTCGAGCGCCGCGGGAACTACCTCGTCCCGCCGCGCTCCCTGCGGGCGTTGCCGCCGGCGTCGCCGGGCCAGTAGTCTCGACTTCGCGCCGACGACCGCCGGTGTTTTCGCCCGCCGTACCAGAATCGTCTTTCACCCGAGGCGGTAAGGGACGGCCATGAACCGCCGACGATTCCTCGCCGGGGCCGGCCTCGCCGGCGCGACGGCCCTGGCCGGGTGTGGGTCGCTGAGTACGCAGTCGACGCGGGCACCGCCGCTGGTTGAGGACCGCCCGGACGCCACCTACCGCCCGACGCACGTCGAGGGGATGGGCATGGCCGGGATGGCCCAGGCCGGCGACTACATGGTCGGACTGACCTACTCGTTTCCCCACCGCTTCTGGACGGTCACGGGGACGACCGCCGAGAAGGTCGACATCCGGAGCGAGGACAGCGTCCACCTGATGGCGACCGTCTGGGACCCCGAAACCGAGATGGTCCTGCCCGTCTCCGCCGGCCTCTCGATCACGGTCACGCGCGACGGCGAGTCGGTCGCCGACAAGCCACCGTGGCCGATGGTCTCACAGAACATGGGGTTTCACTACGGCGACAACTACGCGCTCGACGGCGACGGCGTCTACCAGCTCTCGGTCCGCGTCAACGGGATGAGCGAGCGGCGGCTGGGCGCGTTCTCGGGTCGCTTCGGCGAGGCCGGTGAGGCGACTGTCGACTTCGACTTCCGCCAGAGCACGCTGGAGCAACTCTCCTTCGAGGAGTTCCCCGAGTCACAGGGCGAGCGGGGGGCCGTCGACCTGATGACCATGGACATGATTCCGACCTCGCAGGCCCCGGAGGTGTCGGCGCTCCCCGGCTCCGTCCTCGGGACGGACAAGGGCGGCGACGCCGTCTACGTCGCGTCGTGGCTCCGGGACGCCGCGTTCCTCGACGACGGCCAGTCCTACCTCGCCGTCTCGGTGCGGACGCCGTACAACCGCGTCCCGCTCCCAATGTTGTCCCTCGACGGGCGCGTCGAGGCCGACGGCGCGACGGTCTTCGAAGATGCCCTGACGGCGGCGGTCCACCCCGACATCGGGCACCACTACGGCGCGGTGGTCGAGACGGACGCGGCGGAGCCGTCCGTCGGCGTGGACGTTGTCGCCCCGCCGCATGTGTCGCGCCACGAGGGCTACGAGACGGCGTTCTTAGGGACGCCGTCGTTCTCGTTCTGAGGGCGGGTCGCTCGCTGGCCCACTCACTCCACCGCGAACGGGCTCTCTCCGTCCTGCCAGGGCCACCCGGGGACGCGGGTCTGGACGCCGGCGGCCAGCGCCGCGTCGAGGTCGTCCGCGCCCGCCGTGTCGCCATCCTCGCCGTGGGTCCGCACGTCCGCGACGTGGAACGTCGCCTCCGCGAGCAGGCGCAGGGGCTGGTCGCCGGCGATCATCGCCGCCAGCTCTCGGCCCAGTAGCTCGTCGACGACGAAGCCGGGGTAGTCGCCGTCCACGTCCAGGTCACGGAGGAGGCCGACGAGCGCGGCGACGTTGACCGCGCGGTCGCCGTCCGCGAACACCTCGTCGACGGCCGCCCGGTACTCGGCGTCGTCCAGCCTGTCCACGTCGACGCCGAACAGGTCGCCGAGGTGCGCCCGCGTGTCGTTGACGAGCGGGACGACGACGTCGGCCCGGTCGCACACCCACTCGTACTCCTCGCGGACGGTCGCCTGGGTCACGCGCATACGCCGTCACTCGCGCTCCTGGCGCATACTCCTTGTGCCGTATCGGTAGCGCCAGGACAGCTTGTGGAGCTCCATCGCGACCAGCAGCGTGAGCGCCAGGCCGGCGACGACCGCCCACGTCGAACGGTCGACGGGCACCGTCCCTAAGACGGCCTGCGCGGGCGGGAAGTACATCGCCAGCACGTGGAGCAGGAAGGCCGAGGCCGCGCCGACGAGCAGGACGGGACTGCGCAGCGGCGAGAGCCGGAACACCGACCGGACCTCCGAGCGCGCGTTCCCGATGTGGACGTTCTCGAAGAGGACCATCAACAGCAACAGCGAGTTCCGGGCCGCGGCCTCCGAGAGGCCCTGGCCGAGCCACAAGGTGAACGCGCCGAAGCCGACGAGGCCCATCACGAGCGCGCCGACCACCGTCCGCTCGATCATCAACCGATTGAAGATGCGCTCGTCCGGGTCCCGCGGCGGCCGCTCCAGAACGTCCTCCTCGGCCGGCTCGAAACCGAGGGCCACGTCCTGGATCCCGTTGGTGACGAGGTTCAGCCAGAGCAGTTGCGCGGGCAGCAGCGGTAGCGGCGTCCCGGCCGCGAGGCTCAGCATGACGAGGACGAGTTCCGCCGCGCCCGTCGAGACGAGCAGGTAGATGACCTTCCGGACGTTGTCGAAGGCGACCCGCCCCTGCTCGATGCCGGCGACGATGGTGGCGAAGTTGTCGTCGCTCAGGACCAGTTCGGCGGTGTCCCGGGCCACGTCCGTCCCGGCGCGTCCCATGGCGATGCCGACGTTCGCCACCCGGAGCGCGGAGGCGTCGTTGACGCCGTCGCCGGTGACTGCGACGAAGTGGCCGACCGACTGGGCCGCCTGCACGATGCGGAGCTTCTGGTCGGGCGTGACGCGTGCGAAGACGCGCACGTCGTCCAGCCGCTCGCGGAGCGCGTCGTCGTTCATCTCCGCCAGTTCGGCCCCAGTCAGCACCTCTTCGATGTCGGTCGCCATCCCGAGCTGTCTGGCGATCGAGAGGGCCGTCTGCGGGTGGTCGCCGGTCACCATCGACACCTCGATGCCCGCCGCTCGCGCCGCGGCGATGGCCTCGGCCACGCCGCTTCGGAGGGGGTCCACCATCCCGACGAATCCGAGCAGGTCGAGGCCCGCGGGCGTCGGCGGCTCCGACCCGTCCAGTTCGCTCGGCGGCGTCTCGACGGTCCCCCCGGCGACGGCGAGCACGCGGTAGCCGTCGGTCGCGTAGGCGGTAGCCCGCTCGCGAAGCTGATCGCGGCGCTCGGCGGTGAGGTCACACATCTCGAAGACGCGTTCGGGCCCGCCCTTGACGAAGACGCGGGTCTCGGCGCCGTCGCGATGGTAGCTCGCGGCGAAGCGTCGGTCCGCCTCGAACGGGATGGCGGCCACCTGCGGCAACCGCTCGGTGAGCGGGTCGCGCTCGACGCCCAGCTTGTGGGCCGCCGAGAGGATGGCCACGTCCGTCGGGTCGCCGGACCAGGACCAGTCGCCCGGCTCGGTCGAGCGCTCGGTCACGTCCCCCTCGCCGGTGTAGGTCAGGTCTCCCTCGTTGCACAGCGCACCGGCCCGCGCGAGGGCCCGCAGTTCCGCCTGCGTCTCGGCGTCCGGCGGGTGGCCCTCCTGCAGGACGCGGCCGTCCGGCGCGTAGCCCTCGCCGGTCACCTCCAGTTCCCTGCCGTCGGGGAGCCAGACCCGCGTGACCGTCAGTTCGTTCTCGGTCAGCGTCCCGGTCTTGTCAGTCGCGATGAGCGTGCAACTGCCCAGCCCCTCGACGGCGACGAGCTTGCGGACGATGACGCCGATGCGAGCCATCCGCCGGGTGGCGATGCCGAGCGCGACCGTCATCGCGACCGGCAGTCCCTCCGGGATGGCCGAGACGGACAGCGCGACTGCGAACAGGAACATCTCGGCGAGGGGATAGCCCTGGACGAAGACGCCGAGCGCCGCCGCGACGACGGCGGCGACGAGGACCACGGCCCCGACGACGCGGGTGAACCGCTCCATGCGGACGACCAGCGGCGGCTTCCCGCCGCTGCGTTCGGTCACGTCCGCGGCCAGTTCACCGACGGCGGTCTCCGCTCCGGTGGCGACCACGATGCCGCTGGCCCGACCCCGCGCGACCGAGGTCCCGGCGTAGGTCATGTTCCGCCGGTCGCCCAGCGTGGCGTCGCGGTCACCCGTCCAGTCGGGGTCCTTCTCGACGGGCTCGGACTCGCCGGTCAGCGCCGACTCGTCGACTGTCAGTCCGGTCGCCGAGAGCAGGCGCACGTCCGCGGGCACCCGGTCGCCCGACTCCAGTTCGACGCGGTCGCCAACGACGAGCGACGCGGCGTCCACGTCCCGCAGTTCGCCGTCCCGCCGGACCGTTGCCTGGGTCCGGAGGAGTCGCTGGAGCGATTCGGCGCTGCGCTCGGCCTGCCACTCCTGGACGGTCCCGATGACCGCGTTGAGGAGCAACACGACGCCGATGAACGCGGCGTCGGTCGGGTGGCCGATGGCGACCGAGACGACGGCGGCCGCGAGCAGGATGTAGATGAGCGGATTGCGGAACTGGCGGGCGAAGACGGCCCAGACCGGGGGCGCGCCGCGCTGTGGGAGCGCGTTCGGTCCGTCCCGTTCGAGTCGGCGTTCGGCTTCCGCCGTCGAGAGGCCCCCGCGGTCGGTCTCGACGGCGTCGAGGACTCCGTCGGCGTCACTCGCGTGCCAGGCGACGGTCGGTGTGGTGTCGGACGGGGACGGCGGCACGAACGCCGGGTTCTCAGCCGGAAATGGTAAATCTTCGCACAGGTCGGTGGGTCGCCACCCTGCTTCTGGCCGCTCACCGCGACAAGCGGGGGTCGCGTCGTCCGCTCCAGAGCGCAAATCTGTGCCCAATTCGTGACCAATTCGGCCCGAATCTCGGCAATGACTGATGGGGGCCCGCGACCCTGCGACGGACATGCCACCGGCCGAATCACGGACCGAGGAGTGGAAGCGGCTCGAACGCTACCTGCTGCGGGAACTCGACGGCGGCTGTCGGTATTTCAAGAGCCGGTACGTCGCCGCGGACGTCGGCCGTTCGCCCAGCGAGGTCGGCGCGATGTTCCGACAGCTCAGACAGCGGTCCGCAGCGCTCGCCGTCGAGAAGTGGGGGTACACCAACGGGACGACGTGGCGCGTCGAGCGCGAGTCGGCGTGACGCGGACCGCGTCGCTGCCGCCCGCTCGTGACGCCGCCGTCGTAGTGCGAAGGCTTTTATAATCCGAAGGGAATACTCAGGATTAGAGGTCGGTTTTCCGGACACGCCTCCTCGTCCGGACACTCACATCGCACCGATAACTGTATGACTTTATTAGAGCGCGTTCGTCCCGTCGGTTCCGGGTTGGCCCGCGACGGCCGCGGACTACCGAGCCACCGGGACGCCCACCACTGCTGAGCAATGAGTACTGTAGACAAGCAACTCGAAGACGTGAAGGCAACGATAGACGACGAAGTGCCGAGGCACATCTCAGTCTCGGACGTCACCTACGAGGGGCCGGAACTCGTCATCTACACCCGCGACCCCAAGGAGTTCGCCGCCGACGGTGACCTCGTGCGTCGCCTCGCATCGAAACTTCGCAAGCGAATCACCGTCCGCCCGGACCCGGACGTGCTGACGCCGCCGACGCGGGCCGAACAGGACATTCGTGACCTCATTCCCGAGGAAGCCGGGGTCACGGACCTCGACTTCTACGAGGACACCGGCGAGGTCGTGATCCAGGCCCAGAAGCCTGGCGTCGTCATCGGCCGCCACGGCGCGACCCTCCGCGACATCACCCGTGAGGTCGGCTGGACGCCCGAAGTCGTCCGCACACCGCCCATCGAGTCCTCGACCGTCGACAACGTCCGGAACTTCCTCAAACAGGAGCGCGAGGACCGCCGCGACATCCTCGAACGCGTCGGTCGGCAGATCCACCGCGACCCGATGTCCAACGACGAGTACGTCCGGATCACGACGCTCGGGTGCTGTCGGGAGGTCGGCCGCGCCGCGTTCATCCTCTCGACCCCGGACACGCGCATCCTCGTCGACTGCGGCGCCAAGCCCGGCGCGGAGAGCGAGACGCCGTACCTCCAGATCCCCGAGGCGTTCGGGGCCGGCGCGAACGGCATCGACGCCGTCGTGCTCACCCACGCCCACCTCGACCACTCGGCGCTCGTCCCGCTGCTGTACGAGTACGGCTACGACGGCCCGATCTACTGCACGGAGCCAACGCGGGACCTGATGGGCCTGCTGACGCTCGACTACCTCGACGTGGCCGCCAAGGAGGGACGCAACCCGCCCTACGGCTCGGAGATGGTCCGCGAGGCGATCAAGCACACCATCCCGCTGGAGTACGGCGACGTGACAGACATCGCGCCGGACATCAAACTGACGCTGCACAACGCCGGCCACATCCTCGGGTCGTCGATCTGTCACTTCCACGTCGGCGACGGCCTGTACAACGTCGCGTTCTCCGGCGACATCCACTACGACGACACCCGCCTGTTCGACGGCGCGGTCAACGACTTCCCGCGGGTCGAGACGCTCGTCCTCGAATCCACCTACGGTGGGAAAAACGACTACCAGACCGACCAGGACGACTCCGAGCGAAAGCTCAAGCAGATCGTCCAGAACGCGTACGACCGCGACGGCAAGGTCCTCATTCCGGCGTTCGCGGTCGGCCGCTCGCAGGAACTCATGCTCGTCCTCGAAGAAGCGATGCGGGAGGGCGACATCCCCGAGATGCCCATCTACCTCGACGGGATGATCTGGGAGGCGACGGCCATCCACACCACCTACCCCGAGTACCTCCGCGATAGCCTCCGCGACCGCATCTTCGACGCGGACGACAACCCCTTCCTCGCCGACCAGTTCCAGCATATCGACGGCGGCGACGACGAGCGCGAGGCCGTGGCCGACGGCGACTCCTGTATCGTCCTCTCGACCTCCGGGATGGTCACCGGCGGCCCCATCATGTCCTGGCTCGAACACCTCGCTCCCGACCCGGACTCGACGATTACCTTCGTGGGCTATCAGGCGAGCGGGACCCTCGGCCGTCGCATCCAGCGCGGCCGGAACGAGATCCCGATCGGCGGCAACGGCAACGGCCGGAGCGACTCCGTCACGCTCGACATGAACGTCGAGACGGTCGACGGCTTCTCCGGCCACGCCGACCGGCAGGGCCTCGAAAACTTCGTCCGCACGATGAACCCTCGCCCCGAGAAGATCCTCTGCGTCCACGGCGACGAGTCGGCCACCCAGGACCTCTCGTCGAGCCTGTACCACGACATGAACCTGCGGACGTTCGCGCCCCAGAACCTGGAGACGTTCCGCTTCCGCTGACCGCGGCGCTTCGCCGTCTCCGCACCGTCCCGCACCGGACGAACCTCTTTACCACAGGCGGGCGAACCCTCGACTATGGACTTCGTGAAGTACATGGACGAAGTCGAACCGGTCGGGATGGTCCTCGTCGGCCTCGTGCTGTTTCTCATCCCGGAGCCAGCCACGTCCACGCTCGGCATCGGCCTGATGTTCCTTGGCGGCGCGTGGTGGTTCTACGAGTGGAACCGGTAGCCGAGGTCGCTCAGGACAGTTCGACGGTCCGGTCGGCCCACGCCCGGACGCGGACGAGCGCGTCTCGCTCGGCGCGGGACACCGGGTTGTCGACGCCCAGTTCGTCGCTGTCGAAGGCGTTGCAGACGCAACACGCCGCCGTGTCGCAGTAGTCAAGCAGGTCGTCGGGCGACTCGCGGCCGTGCTGGAACGGGATGGTCACGTCGTTGACGAACACCGCCCGTGGCGCGCCCGGGACGGCGTCGAGCAGCGTGCGCGCCCGCCGCCAGTTCTCCCGAGCCAGCGCCTGTGCCTGCTCGGGCGTGTCGCTCTCGGCCCGCGGCGCGCGGGCGTCCATCCGGCCGACCCACACCTCGTTCGGAATCTCGGTGAAGCGGTCGAGGTGGCCGCCCAGCACCGTGCCGTCGCGTTCGAATTCGGGGGCGAAGTCCAGGACGACGACGCCATCGGTCCCCTCGCGGTCGAGCCACGCGTCGAGCGCCGCGGCCGTCAGCCGGGTCTTCCCGACGTTCGAGGGGCCGGTCAGCAGCGTCGACCCCGACAGCGGGAACCCGAGTTCGCTCACGCGACCAGTTCCTCCCGGAGGAACTTCCCGCCGAGGCCGAGCGTCGCCAGCCCGAGCGCGACGGCGAACGCGAGAACGAACCCCGAGAGCGGACCGATGCCGCCGCCGACCTGCTCGACGACGAAGTTCCCCGCCAGCCCGCCGGAGACGACGACCAGCGCCAGGCCGCCGAGGTTCGCCAGCCGGGAGTTCGCTTCCGGCACCGCGTCGGAGTTCAGCAGGTAGAGGACGAGCGCGATGGCGAACGGCGTCCCGACGGTTCCGAGCGCGAGGACGAGGACGAGCTGGCCGAGGACGGAACCGCCGATGAACGCACCGGGGGCCGACAGCAGCGCGGCGGCCACGAGCAGGGCGCGGTAGCGGCCGTCCTCGATGGTGGTCCCCCAGCCGAGCTTGTCGGCCAGCAGGAACGGCGGGACGATGGTGTTGCCGCCCAGCGTCGACACCGCCGCGCCCCAGAGTCCGAGCAGGAAGAGCCACTGCGCGCTGTCGCCGACCAGCGGGCCGAGCGCCTGTGCCGCCCCGACGGTCGAGAGGTCGGCCGACGTGAGGACGCTCGCCGTCACGAGGAAGATGGCGAGGCTGTAGACGCCGAAGGCGACCAGCATCGACGCGCCGACGTCGACCGTGGCGAGGCCGTAGTCGTCGCGGTCCCAGCCCCGCGCCCGCATCGTGTAGGAGTGCATCGTGATGAGCGTGATGTGGACCGCGCCGCCGAGGATGCCCGCCGCGACCAGGGCGCTCCCGCTCGGGACGGACGGCACCAGCCCCCTCGCCGCCGCCCCGGCGTCGATTGGGACGACGAACAGGCTCGCGACGAACGCGAGGACGACGAGCAGGACGAGCACCTTCGCGGCCAGTTCGAGGAAGCGGTAGCCGCCGCCGGCCAGTCCCGCGGCGAGGACCAGCGCCCACGCGACGCCCCAGACCCGCGCGTCGATGCCCGTCACCGTCGCCGACACCGTGGCGACGGTCTTCATGATGACTAGCTGGGCGACGCCGGCGGCGAGCACCGCGTCGCCGACGAGCAGCCACGCCCACGTCTCCCCGAGGTGCTCTTCGACGACGGCGACGATGCCGCGCTCCGTCAGCAGGCCGAGGCGCATCGCGAGGTACTGCGCCAGCGCGCCCGCCCCCGCGGAGAGCACGACCACCCACAGGAGCGTGTAGCCGTACGCGCCGCCGGCGGTGACGAGGCTGGCGATGGTCGCGGGCCCGGCGGCGATGGCCCCGGCGATCCACGAGGGGCCCATCCGGTCGACGTACGCGGCGACGGTCCCGACACCGTCGGCGGACTCACTGACTGTCTCTGTCTGACTCATTGCTCCGGCGTGGGTGATGCCCTCTCAAAACTCTGCCGACTTATCTCCGAGTGATATTCTGGAGTGATTCACCCGCAGTCTGGCGATCTGCCGTCCAAACAGTCGTGTCGTTGACAGCCACTCCTCAGAGTTCGACGGTCGCGAGGTCGGACTCCAGTTCCCCGACGTGTTCGTTGTAGGCGTCGACGAAGCCCCGAAAGCGCGGGGCGTACTCGCGGATGTCGTCGGCCGACGGGGGCTCGTACTGCGAGAGCAGGTACAGGCCGCCGGTCCCGCCCACGCGGAGGTACGACGCGCCGTCGGCGTCCCACTTCAGTTCCCAGCGCGTGCCGTCGACCCGGCTGGTGAAGGTGCCGTAGTCCCCGCCCTCGTAGCGGTGGAGTTCGCGAGCGATACGGTCACAGACCTCGCGGATTCGGCCGAGGACGCGGTCGCGTTCGGCCACGACGCCGTCGGTCGACGCAACCTCGGGGAACTCCGTCGACACGTCGTCGAGGACCCCGTCGAGCGACGAGACGTAGTCGTTGAAGCCGGCGACGAACGCGTCGTAGTCGGCGAGCGCGTCGGCGAGGGCCTCCGGTTCCGGCGGCTGTTTCGTCGAGACCACGTACGTCTCGGTCCCGCGGCCGGGGGCGAAACGGAGGTACTCCAGGTCGCCGCCCTCGTACTTCACCGTCCACTCGGCGCGGTCGGTCTCGACGGTCGCCTGCCCGTAGTCGCCGCCCTTGAGGCGCGCGAGCTGGTAGGCGATCCGTCCGGCGTGGTCCCGAACCGCCGCGAGGAGGTCGTCGCGCTGCTCGGCGACCGCGCTCGCGTCGGCCGGGTCGACTGGTGGCCAGGATGTCACAGCGAAATGCAGTGGCGGCAGGGGGATAACGGGCTCGGTCGCGTTACTCCGATTCGAGCAGTGTCGCGTCGCCGTGGCGCTCGCGCAGCGCCTCGAAGTACTCGCGCTGGTCCTCGACGTTCGCCGTCGGCTCGGCGTAGGCGTCGGCGAACAGGTCGGCGGGGTCCGGGGCCTCGGCTTCGGCCCGTTCGATTATCTCGTCGATTCGCTCGCCGATGCGCTCGTCAATCGACTCGATGCGCTCGTCGTCGAGCAGGTCGCAGTGACGGAGGAAGGCCTCCATCCGATCGAGCGGGTCGCGCTCGCGCCAGCGCTCGACTTCTGCCTCGTCGCGGTACACGTCCGGGTCGTCGGCGGTCGTGTGCGCGCCGAAGCGGTACTGCACCGCCTCGACGAAGACTGGTTCGGGGTCGCCCCCATCGGCCCCGACGGCGCGCTCGCGGGCGGCTTCCGTGACGGTGTACGTCGCCAGTGGGTCCATGCCGTCGACCTGCACGCCGTCGAAGCCGTAGGCGTCTGCTTTCTGGGCGAACGTCTCGCTTGCCGTCTGGCGCTCCCTCGGCACGGAGATGGCCCACTGGTTGTTGTTACAGACGAAGACGGTCGGCGTCTCGAACACGCCGGCGAAGTTCATCGCCTCGTGGAAGTCGCCCTCGGAGGTCGCGCCGTCGCCGAAGTGCACCACGGCGGCGCGCTCGTCGCCCCGCCGCTTGGCCGCCCACGACCACCCGACGGCGTGGGGCAGGTGGCTCCCGATGGAGATGTTCAGCGGGAACACGTTCACGTCGGCGATGGCGGCGTTACCCATCTCCTGGCCCATCCAGTAGCAGACGTACTCCCAGGGGAGGCCGCGGGCGACGAGCGCGCCGTGCTCGCGGTACTGATAGAAGATGGTGTCGTCGTCGGAAAGCGCGTAGGTCGACCCGATCTGTGCGCCCTCCTGGCCGGCGAGCGAGGAGTAGGTCCCGAGGCGACCCTGGCGCTGGAGGCTGATGAGGCGCTCGTCGAACTGCCGGGCGAAGCGCATGTCGCGGTACATCGCCACCATCGCCTCGTCGCCGACATCCGGGACGAGGTCCGGCTCGACGATGTCGCCGTCCGGGGAGAGCGCGCGGGCCTGGTCGTCGGGGTCCCGGTCGAGAACGTCGCGTGCCATGTCGTGTCACCACGTCGGGGCAGACCGGGAAAAAGGTGCGTATGGCGACAACGTCGGTGTCTCGCCCGCCGACCGGGAGCTATTTTCCGTCACGGGCCGTGTCCTCGATGATGACAACGGACTCCGGCCCGTCGGCGGACGACGGCTCCTGGCGCGCGTGGTTCGGCAGTCACGACATGTCCGAAGCGGATGTCGTGCTCTGGACGGCCGTCCTCGTCGCGACCGTCGGTGACATCCTCCTGACGCTGACCGGCCTCACCGCCGGGCTCCAGGAGGGGAACGTCGTCGTCCGGACGATGCTCGCCGAGTTCGGCGTCGCGGGCTTCTGGCTCGTGAAGTTCGTCGCGATGCTGTGGCTGGTGGCCGGCTGGCGCGTCCTCGACGAGCGGAAGGCGACCGCGTTTCTCGCCCTGTTCGCCGTCGTCACCCTCGCCGTCGTCGCCCACAACTCGCTGGTGATCCTCCAGTACCGCGGGCTGCTGGTTCTCTTCGGGCCGTTCTGAGCGAACGTTCCCTTCGGAACGGGAACAGGCACGTTAAGTACCACTGGGTGTGACCACGGGGTAATGGATAGACGGAATTTCCTCACAGCGGCCGGCGCGACGGTGGCCGCGTCGTTCGCGGGTTGTGCCGGACTGGGCGGGAGCGGCGAGACGAGCACCGGCGAGTCGGGCGGGAGTGAGACGGCCACCGGCGAGACGGCGAGCGGGACCACCACCGGCGATGCGGGCGGCGACCCGACGCTGGTCGTCGGCACGTACAGCGCGCTCGTCGACTCGCCGTCGACGAGTCCCGGCGCGTGGCTGAAAGAGCGCTTCGAGTCGGAGTTCGACGCGCGCCTCGTCTGGCAGACGCCGAGCAACGAACTCAACCACTACGTCGAGCGCCGGACCGCCGGCGTCGACATCGAGGCCGACGCGTACGTCGGACTGAACACCGACGACCTCGTCCGCGTCGACCAGACGCTCGACGACCCGCTGTTCGCCGAGGCGGGCGACGTGGCCGGCCGCGACGACGTGAAGCCCGGACTCCAGTTCGACCCGCGCGGGCGGGCCATCCCCTACGACACCGGCTACATCAGCCTGGTGTTCGACGGCACGTCTGTTGAGGCCCCCGAGACGTTCGACGGCCTCCTGGGCGAGGAGTTCGCGGGCGATCTCATCACGCCGAACCCGGCCAGCACCGCCACGGGGCGGGCGTTCCTGCTCCACACGGTCAAGCAGTTCGGCGCGGACGGCTACCTCGACTACTGGAGCGACCTGCAGGACAACGACGTTCGCGTGCTCGGGTCGTGGAGCGACGCCTACAGCGCGTGGTCCGGGGGCGAGGCCCCGATGGTCGTCTCCTACTCCACGGACCAGGTGTACGCAGACCGCAACGACGCCGACCTCCAGAAGCACCGGGTTCGCTTCCTGAACGACCAGGGCTACGCCAACCCCGAGGGCATGGCGATCTTCGAGGGCGCGAGCAACCCTGACCTCGCCCGCGAGTTCCTGGGCTTCGTGTTGCGCCCGGAGGTCCAGGGCGAGATCGCCGTCAGGAACGTCCAGTTCCCCGCGACCACGACGGCGGACCTCCCGGAAGACTACGCCGAACTGGCACACGAACCGCCCGAGCCCGTGACCTTCACCTACGACGAGCTGAAGGGCTCCGTCTCGGACTGGGTCGAGGACTGGGAGCGCCAGTACGCCTCGAACTGAGACCACCGTGGCCGACGCTATCGACGGCGCGACGGACGGGGACGACGGCGTGCGAGCGACGCCGACCGGGGACCGCGCTCGCCGCGACAGCCGCTCGCTCCGCGGTCGCATCGAACGCAGGGCCCTCGTCGCGCTCGCCGCGGCCACCGTCGGCCTGCTGCTCGTCGTCTTCTACTACCCGGTGGCGACGGTGTTCGTCGACAGCGTCCTCGTCGAGGGTCGCCTGACAGCGCGGGTCTTCCTCGACATCCTCAGCGACCCGTTCTACTTCGGCGAGCCGGCCCGCCTCCTCGCGGGCGACTCGGTCGCGTCGGTCGTCGAGAGCGTGCTCTCGCCTGACCGCCGGCTCGGAATCGTCGGCTTCACGGCCTACCAGGCCGCGCTGTCGACGGTCGTCAGCGTGGCGCTCGGCCTGCCCGCGGCGTACCTGCTGGCGCGCTTCGAGTTCCCCGGCCGGCGGACGCTCCGGTCGCTGACCATCCTCCCGTTCGTCCTGCCGTCGATCATGGTCGCCGTCGGCTTCGTCGCCACGTTCGGGCAGAACGGCACGCTGAACGCCGTTCTCGGCGCGCTCGGTCTCGGCCCGGTGAACCTGCTGTTCACGCTCGAAGCGGTCGTGATCGCCCACGCCTTCTACAACGCGCCGCTGGTGGCGCGCGTGACGACCGCCGCGTGGGAGTCCGTTGACGCCAGCGCGGTCGAGACGGCCCGCAGCCTCGGCGCGAGCCCGTGGCGGGCGTTCCGCGACGTGGTCGCGCCCCAGCTCGTCCCGTCGGTGCTGATGGGCGCGGCGCTGACGTTCGTGTTCACCTTCTCGACGTTCCCCATCGTCCTCGCGCTCGGCGGCTTCCAGCTGGCGACCGTCGAGGTGTTCGTCTACCGCCTCATCCGCGACCTGGAGTACGCCGAGGCGGCCGCGCTGGCGCTGATCGAACTCGGCATCTCGCTCGGCCTGCTGTACGCCTACCTCCGCTACGAGACGCGCCACACGGTCCGGTCGCGCGGGATTCGGCCCCTGCCGCGCCGGCCACTCGTCCCGCCGTCGCTCTCGGCGCGCGAACTCCTCCTCCGCGCCGGCCTCGCGGGCTACGCCGTCGTCGCGCTGGCCGTCTTCGTCGCACCCATCGCGAGCATGCTCCTCGCCAGCCTCTCCGGGCCGGAGGGACTGACGTTCGCGCACTACCGCTTCCTCGTCGAGCGGCAGGCCACGGGGACCTCGTTCCAGGTCCGACCGTGGGACGCCGTCAGGAACTCGCTGCTGTTCGGCGTCGCCTCGCTCGCCGTCGCGCTCCCGATGGGCGTCGTCGTCGCCGTCCTCACGACGCGGGACTACCGCGGACGAAAGCTGGTCGACGCGGTGGCGATGGCCCCGCTCGCGGTGTCGGGCATCGTCGTCGGCCTCGGCCTCCTTCGGGGACTCGTCTTCGGCGTCGAGGTCGGCGGGACGCGACTGGCCGTCGGCGGCGCGGTCGCCATCGTCGCCGCCCACGCCGTCGCCGGCTACCCGTTCGTCGTCCGCACCGTCGCGCCGGGACTCGACGGCGTCGACCGCACGCTCGTCGAGTCGGCCCGCGCGCTCGGCGCGCCCCGCGTCCGGGCGCTCGTGGACGTGGAACTCCCGCTGGTGTGGCCCGCCGTCGTCGCCGGTGCAGCGTTCGCCTTCGCCATCTCCATCGGGGAGTTCTCGGCGACGGTCGTGCTCGCCTCCGGAACGAGCCAGTTCACGATGCCCGTCGCCATCGAGCGCTTCATCGGCCGCCGGCTCGGCCCGGCGACGGCGATGGGCGTCGTGCTGCTGGTCGTCACCAGCGTCAGCTTCCTGCTCATCGACCGCCTCGGGGGTGACGACGTTGGCTTCTGAACGCCCGCCCGCCGTCTCCCTCGACGGCGTCACGCGGCGCTACGGCGAGACGACCGCCGTCTCAGATCTCTCGCTGTCCGTCCGCGAGGGAGAGTTCTTCACGCTCGTCGGTCCCTCGGGCTGTGGCAAGACGACGACGCTCCGGCTCATCGCCGGCTTCGAGGAACCGACGGACGGGACGGTCCGGTTCGGCGGCGAGTCCGTCGCCGGGGTCCCCCCGGAGGACCGCGACGTGGGCGTCGTGTTCCAGAACTACGCGCTGTTCCCGCACATGAGCGTCGGCGAGAACGTCGCGTACGGGCTCCGGTTCACCGACCCGCCCGACGGCGGTAGTGCCGACGAGCGGGTGGCCGACCTGCTCGACCTGGTGGACCTCGGCGGGATGGAAGACCGCGACCCCGACACGCTCTCGGGCGGCCAGCAACAGCGGGTGGCGATGGCCCGCGCGCTCGCCCCCGGCCCGGACGTGCTCCTGCTCGACGAGCCGATGAGCGCACTGGACGCGAAGCTCCGCGAGCGCCTCCGCGTGCAGGTCCGCGAGATCCAGCAGGAACTCGGCATTACGACCGTCTACGTCACGCACGACCAGGAGGAAGCACTCGCGGTGTCCGACCGCGTGGCGGTGCTACACGACGGGCGGGTCGAACAGGTCGCGCCGCCGCGGACCGTCTACCGCTGGCCGGCGACCGAGTTCGTGGCCAACTTCGTCGGCGACAACAACGTCTTCACCGGCGACGTGACGGCGGTGCGAACCGGCGATGGCGGGCGGCGGCTGGCTGACGTTGCCGTCGGCGACGCCACGTTCACCGTCGGGCTCGACCCCGACGCGGATGCCGGGTCGGTCACCGTCCGGGACCGGCTCACCTTCTGCGTCCGCCCGGAGCGCCTCGCCGTCGACGCCGGCCGGAACGAGGTGACGGCCGACGTGGCGAGCGCGGAGTTCCTCGGCGAGACCACGCGCGTCCACCTCGACTGGGCGGGCCGCGAACTCCTGCTCCGTGCCGAGGAGCCGCCCGAAGGGTCGGTGACCGTCGGCTTCGACCCCGCCGACGCTCACGTCGTCGACGCGGAGTGACCGGTGGTGTTTAGTGTAGCAGTCAGCAGTGCAGAGAGCCAGAAAGCCCCCGGTTTCTCAGCTCCCGCGACTCGCTGCGCTCGCGTAGCGTGCTTGCGTCGTCGGGGTTCGCTGAGAAACCGGCCCCTTTCAGTCCCGCCCCTGCCGGCTGCCCAGCCGGCTACGGGTGGGACTGAAAGGGGCGGCTGGCTGAACGACGGCGGGCGACCTAAGCACCGCAGGCCGGAGGCCGAGGAGCGCAGCGAGCCCCCCGAGTTCAGCCAGCCGGGGCTTTCTGGCTGTTTGCGGTCGCTTTCTCTTACCTAAACACTGCCGAGTGACCGGGGCCGAGATTCAAGGTCGGTCCCGCCCTCAGTTCCCCACGTGTCTCCGATGCGACGCCGCGTACTCGCGGACGCCTCGCGAGCCGGCCTCGCTCTCACAGGCGTCGGTGCCGGGCTCGCCGGCTGTCTCGGCCGCGCGAGCGAGGTGACCGTGACGTGTCCGCCGTCGGTCCCCACCGACGAGACGCGCCGACTCGGCTTCGTCGGCGACGTGATGCTGGGTCGGAGCGTCGATCAGCGCTGGCGCGACGACCCCGACGGGCCGACCGCCGTCTGGGGGTCGACGCTGGACCGATTGCGGTCGCTCGACGGTCTCGTGGCGAACCTCGAGTGCTGCGTCTCGACGCGGGGCGAGCCGCGGCCGGGCCGGACCTTTCACTTCCGGGCGAGTCCCGACTGGGCCGTGCCGGCGCTCGCCCGAGCCGGCGTGACGTGCGCTGGCCTCGCGAACAACCACCTGCTCGACTTCGGTCCCGAAGCGCTGACCGACACGCCGGCGCATCTCTCCGACGGCGGCGTCGCCGCGACCGGGGCCGGGTCGGACAGAGAGACCGCGTTCGAGCCAGCGGTGGTCGAGGTCGGCGGGCTCTCGGTCGCCGTCGTCGCCGTCACCGATCAGTCGCCGAGCTACGCGGCCGGACGGGACAGCCCCGGAACGGCCTACGCGCCGCTGGACCCGAGTCACCCGCTCACCCGGCGGCGCGTCGGCGGCGCGCTGGCGGCGGCCCGCGACGCCGACGCGGACCTGCTCGTCGTCACCGCCCACTGGGGGCCGAACTGGGTGACGGAGCCGACCGAGACGCGGCGGTCGTTCGCCCGCTGGCTCGTCGACCGCGGGGCCGACGTGGTCCACGGCCACAGCGCCCACGTCCTCCAGGGCGTCGAGGTGTACCGCGGCCGTCCCATCATGTACGACACCGGCAACTTCGTCGACGACTACGCGATCAAGGACGGGTTCCGCAACGACCGCAGCTTCCTGTTCGAACTCCGCGTCGCGGACGGGACGCTGGCGGCGCTCCGCCTCGTCCCGGTCGAGAACGAATACGCGCAGGTGGTCGAGGCGGGGGCGGACGCCGCAGCGTGGCTCCGAGCGACGATGCGCGAGCGGTCTCGCCCCTTCGAGACGGCCATCGAGCGCGACGGCGCGGGACTCCGGGTTCCGCTCTCCTGCGAGGGGTGAGCGCGCGCGTCACGTCGCGAGAACAGCCCTCAGCCGTCGACGGCGGCCAGTTCGGCCATGACCTCGTCGACCACCGCTGCGTCGTACGTCCAGAACCCGCGGAAGCGGTCGTCACCCAGGTCTTCGGCGACGAGTCCGCACTTGTGGTCGTCGTCGCCACCGCCGTCGAAGGCGAGGAGCCACAGGCGTTCGATCTCGTCGTCGGAGACGGCGTGGACCGTCACGCCGGGAATCGACGGCGGATACCAGTCCCCGTGTCCGTAGACGTGGATGTCGAGCGCCGTGTCGTCGGCGAGGTGCTGGTAGCGCTCGAACTGCGCGCGGAATCGCGACAGCGACTGAAAGCTCACTCGGAGCGTTCCGTGGCCCACGCGATAGGCCCGATCCTCGAATTCCTGGGCCGTGGCGAGCAGCTGCGGCCGTCGCAGCGCCGAGATGGGAACGTTCGTGAGTGTTTCCAGGATCTGCTGGATGCTCTCGTCGACCGCCGACCGATCCCCCGGCCGTCCGAGCGTCGGCGGGTCCGACAGGAACGTCCGCAGGTCGTCGAGTGGGACTACTCCGGCGAACCCACTCTGGTCGCGGATGACGACGAAGGCCTCCGACGACGCAGTGGGGAGCTCCTTCCAGTCGACGGCGATGTGCTCCGACGACAGCCGTTCGGTGACCGTCGCGTCCGGCTCCGGGCCGTACACCGTCAGCTGCAGGCCGGTCCGCTCGAACCGGTCGAGCAACTCTCGCACCGTCATCGGCGTTCACCCGTCATCTTCGCGACCGGTGCGGGCCAACTTCGTAATCGTCGAATGGAGTTCAGACGCAGGCTCCGAGAGCGCCTCCAGTGATACCGTCTCCGTCGCCGGGTCGAACTCGACCAGTCCCGCGTCGTCGAGTGCGGGCAGGTGGCGGTGATAGAGGTTCGAATAGGTCTGGAGCCAGCTCTCGTCGGAGCCGACCGCCCGGTCGCTCGTCTGTGACCAGCCGACGACCACGTCTGTGAGTTCCTCTACCGAAGCCGAGTCGTGCTGTGAGAGGTAGGTGACGACCATCCGTCGGGGTTCGGCCGAGAACGCCCGCAGTAGTCCGTCGAGACGGTCCGGGGACAGCACCGTTCCCTCGCTCACCTCGCCGGGGTCCTCTGTGGGCTCCATGCGTCCCTGTTCGTTTGTCAGCCTAATAATGTCACTGGCCGTGAAAGTTGTGTGGTCGTGACGGAATCCATTTACGTGCCAGCGCCGTCGAAGACGTATGAACTACGACGCAGCGCTTCAGCGAGCGTACGACGTGTTGCCAGACCAGCCCCGGGAATCGGGCGACCGACTGTCGATTCCTGACCCCGAGGGTCAGACCGACGGGGCGTTCACGCGGCTGACGAACCTCGAAGCCATCGCGGACGCCGTCTCCCGCGACGCCCAGCACCTCCACCGCGCCATCCAGCGCGAGTTCGGGACGAACGGCCAGTTCGACGGCGGCGAGGCCCGCTACAACGGGTCGTTCGACACCGCGGACTTCCAGGCGGCCATCGACGCCTACGTGGCCGAGTACGTCACCTGTTCGGAGTGTGGCCTGCCCGACACCGTCCTCAAGACCGAGGACGGCGTCGACATGCTCCGCTGTCAGGCCTGCGGGGCGTTCCGCCCGGTCGAGAAGGGCGCGCGGACCAACACCCAGCAGAACCGCCCGACGCTCGAAGAGGGCGAGACCTACGAGGTCAAGATCACCGGCACCGGCCGCGAGGGCGACGGCGTCGCCGAGAAGGGCAAGTACACCATCTTCGTCTCCGGCGCGCGGGAGGGACAGGTCGTCACCGCTTACATCGAGAGCATCAGCGGGACGCTGGCGTTCGGCCGCGTCCAGTAAGCGCGCTGCGGGCGGGCGTCGCCACAGAAAGCATTTATTTCAGCCGATTAGTTTCGTACTATGGTCGACGATCACGGCGAGGTGGGCCTGTACGCCGTCGCGGCGCTCGCGCTCGGCCTCGGTGCCGTCCACGTGCTCTCGGGGGTCCTGGGTCTCGTCTCGTCGCTCGGAGCGGCGGGCGCACTCGTTCTCGCGGGGAGTCGGACTGTGCTGGGACTGCTCCTGATCCCCGCCGGCGTGGGGCTCGCGCTCCGGAAACCGTGGAGCCGCTGGGTCGGCGTCGTCGCGTTCGGCGGGATCGCCGTCGTTCAGCTTCTCCCACTGTTGGCGGGCACCACGTTGGCGGTCCCGCTCGCGGGCGTCCTCCTCTCGACCGGCTGCTCGCTGTACCTTCTGCTGGCCGGCGAAGCGTTCGAGAAGGCGGATGACGGGCGGGTGCTGACCGAGGACACGGACCCGCACGAGTTCGTCCGGTGAGGCCGGCTCAGTCGCCGTCCCAGAGGTCCGTCGAGAGGTAGCGCTCGCCGGTGTCCGGCAGGACGACCACCACCGTCTCGTCGGGGTTCTCGCGGGCGTAGTCGGCGGCCGCGTGCAGCGCCGCGCCCGACGAGATGCCGACCATGAGTCCCGCCTCGCTCGCGAGTCGACGGGCGGCCGCGACGGCCTCGTCCTTGCTCGCCGTGCGGACCTCGTCGACGAGTTCCGTCCGGAGGATGTCGGGGACGAAGCCCGGGCCGATGCCCTGTATCTCGTGGCTGTCCGGATCGTCGGCGGAGAGGAGCTTCGAGGACTCCGGTTCGACGGCGACCGAGGTGAGGTCGGCCCCGACCTCCTCTTCGACGTACTCGGTGATGCCGGTGATGGTGCCGCCGGTCCCGACGCCGGCGACGACCGCGTCCACGTCGCCGTCGGTGTCGCGCCAGATCTCGGGGCCGGTCGTCTCGCGGTGGGCGCGCGGGTTGGCCTCGTTCTCGAACTGGCGCGCACGCACCGCGTCGGGGGCGCTCGCCAGTTCGTTCGCCCGCTCGATCGCGCCGCTCATGCCGTCGTCGGCCGGCGTGAGTTCGAGGTCCGCGCCGAGGGCCGCGAGCAGGCGGCGGCGCTCCTCGCTCATCGACTCGGGCATGGTCAGCACGCAGTCGTACCCCCGCGCGGCGCTGACGGCGGCGAGGCCGATGCCGGTGTTACCGCTGGTCGCCTCGACCACGGTCCCGCCGTCGGGGAGCGCTCCGGACTCGGCGGCCGCCTCGACCATGTACAGCGCGATGCGGTCCTTGACCGAGTAGGGGTTCGCGGCCTCGACCTTTCCGTAGAGATTGTCAGCGAAGACGTCGAGACAGACCAGCGGCGTGTCGCCGATGAGATCCGTTACACTGGACGCCACAGCACCGTCTCGCTCTGCGAGGGTCTGCATACGCCCGAGAGTTGCGGAGTGCCCGCCGTAACTCCACACCCCGAAAACTGCGGGCCGAATGTTTCACTCGATACCGAGTCTCCAGAAGTTTATGTATTCTCGATACCACTTTTTCGGTGATGCCCGAGATAACGGTCTCCGAAGGGCTGTACCGCCAACTGCGAGCCGCCGCCGGCAGTCAGGCCGACGAGGACGCGCTCTGGAAGATGGTGTACCACTTCAAACGCCAGCACGCCGCGAGCGAGTGAGGCGTCCGCTCACGTTCCGACTTCTTCGAGGAGTTCCGGCGAGTCGTTGCTGGGGTCGTTGACCGACGTCGACACCGGATAGGCCCGCATCGGGCCGTCGTAGGGGTCGAGCAGCGACTGCACCTCGTCGACGCTCCCGCGGAGCCACAGCGCCTCCTCGTCCGGTGCGAGAACGACGGCCATCCGGTGATGGAGGGCTGAAACGGTCTCGTTCGGCTCGGTGGTGACGACGGTGAACGACTCGATCACGTCGTCCTGCCCGTCGCCGGCCCCGCTCGCGCCGAACTCGCCGAGTCCGGTCTGGCGCTTCGGCGGCTCCCAGCGCTCGTACAGGCCCGCCATCGCGAACAGGTCGTCGTCGGGCAGCGCCACGCGGTAGGGCTGTTTGCCCCCGCTCTCCTCGACCCACTCGTAGAAGCCGTCGGCCGGGACCAGACACCGCTGCGACTCGTAGGCCTCGGCGAAGGACCGCTTCTCGGCCAGCGTCTCGGCGCGGGCGTTGATGTAGCCGTGGTCCGACCGGGACTCGGCCCAGGACGGGACGAGGCCCCACTCCATCCGCTGGATGGTCTCGGGCTCCTCGCTCGCGATGACCGGGAGGGCCTGACTCGGGGCGGCGTTGTACCGCGGCGCGAACTCGAAGTCGAACGCGGCGGCGAAGCGCTCCTCGATGTCGGCCGGCGGGGCGAACAGGCTGTATCGGCCACACATACCCGGAGGGAGGGGGCGCTCGCGGATAAACGCCACTACGGGGTCCAAACCGCCCGCGAATTTAACTTGTATCGCGCCCAACCACTTCTCAGATGACGACGGACCCCTCGTTCACCATCCCCGCCCACCCACAGCGGCGCTTCCCCCACGGGAGCGGGGTCGAGTACGAGGGCGGGACGGAGTTCCGACTCACGCCCGATACGGAGCGGGCGACCCCGGAACTGGCCGACACCGTCGTCGACATTCTCGCGGACGGGCCGTATCGCTACGGCGACTTCCACGACCTGCCGATGCCGCTGTGGCTGGTCCGCGACGAGGAGACGGCCGACGTGTTCCGCGTCGCCGTCAGAGACGGCACGGTCCGCCTGCACGTCCTCCCGACGACCGAGTCCGACGGTCTCCGGCGGTTCTTCGAGCGACTTCGTGCCAGCGACCCCGCGCTGTCGTGGTCGGTCGGCCGGCACGTCGACGGTCGGTAGTCGGTCTGACTCGGCGGCCCGACCACCCGCCGGGGACCCAAAACCGTCTTACACACCTGCCCCCATGTCTCGGCCATGACCGTCTCTCGCGAAGTCGAACTGGAGGGCCACATCATCGACTCCGGGATGATGCAGTCCTGCTTTGGCATCATCATGGACATGGGTGGCTCCTTCTCCGTCGAAGAGTTCGACATCGGCCGCCACAAGGACGAGGAGTCCTACGCCCGATTGCTCGTCGAAGCCGACGACACGGACCAGTTGCAGTCGATCATCCACGAACTCCACCAGCACGGGGTCAACCCCTCGGACCCGAAAGACGCCACGCTCGTCCCCGCGCCCGACGACCAGGTCGTCCCGCACGGCTTCTACTCGACGACGAACCACCCCACGTACATCCGTTACGAGGGCGAATGGATCGAGGTCGAAGACATGGAGATGGACTGTGCGGTCGTCGTGGAGGACGGCGAGGGAGCGGACGGCCCGCGCGCCTACACCAAGGTCCTGAACGCCATCGAAGCGGGCGACATGGTCGTCACCGACGAGACCGGGATCAAGGTCCAGCCCCCGGAGCGTCCGCGCGACTCCGGCGGTGCGTTCGGCTTCATGCAAGGGGGCGTCTCCTCGGAACGCCCGTCCGAGTCGACCATCCGCAAGATAGCCAACGCCATCCGCGAGACGAAAAAGGAGGGCGGCAAGGTGCTCGCCGTCTGCGGCCCGGCGCTCATCCACTCCGGCGCGCGCGAGGACCTCGCCCGACTCGTTCGCGAGGGCTACGTCGACATGCTGTCTGCCGGAAACGGCTTCGCCGTCCACGACATCGAGCGCGACATCTACGGCACGTCGCTCGGCATGGACACGGAGAGCCTGGACCACCCCCGCCACGGCCACAAGCACCACATCTACACCATCAGCGAGGTCATCCGCGAGGGCGGCATCGCCGAGGCCGTCGAATCGGGGACTATCGAGTCCGGCGTCATGTACGAGTGCGTCGACAACGACCGCCCGTTCGTGCTGGCCGGATCCATCCGCGACGACGGCCCGCTGCCCGACACCATCACCGACGCCGTCGAGGCCCAGAACGCCATCCGCGAGCAGGCCCACGAGGCCGACATGGTGCTGATGCTCTCGACGCTGCTGCACTCGGTCGCCGTCGGGAACTGCCTCCCGTCGACGACCCGCGTCGTCTGCGTCGACATCAATCCCGCGACGGTCACGCAACTGCTCGACCGCGGCTCCGCGCAGGCCGTCGGGATGGTCACGGACATCGGCACGTTCGTCCCGATTCTGGCGGAGCAGTTGCTGGAGGAGTAGGACGCGAGCGAAGCGAGCGGGCGTTTTTTGGTCCAGATTTTTCGAGGAGGGTCGTGTCGTCGTTCCTCCTCGAAAAAGGTGGATCGCGAAGGTTCGTCCCGATCCTGGCGGAGCAGTTGTTAGAGGAGTAGGACGACCGCGAGGAAATATATCAAATTTTATAACTATTCAGTATCCAGTCAGGATATGGAGCTGAGAAGTAAACTTGGTATGGTCATTATATTGTTCTCTTACGGTGGGATGGCAGCCCTAGTTCCCCCTTTTTGGGCACCTTGGACTAGTCCATTAAACTTTTTCAGTTTAATTTTAGTAAGTATTGGACTTATGATTATGACAATAATTGGAGGTATAATTGCATTTTCCGGATATCCGATGAATAAGCATTCGGGAGTATCTAGCTACATTTACGCATTATTATTTGTTATATTCCCTATGACACCTATTTATTTATATTTAGTTTATAGTTCCACAGACCCACTTGCCCCAATGTTTATGTTTGTGTTATTGATCGGGATTACATCATCATTATTAACAAACTTTGTTTTGAATGACGATATATAAATAATTGAGTTTTTATAATTTGATTATCATGCAATGGTATTATTTTACTATAGTAAGACATGTCATCTGATGGGACGGTGGCTTAGATATAGTCAAGACCGAGAGAAATAGCAGTCAAGACCGGATAACTCGACGAACAGCTTTGAAAGCTTCAGCCGGTTCCCTAGCATTTACCGGTGTCAGTACGGTTGCTGCCCAAAGTACCCAAGAACAAACAACACTGGAGCAGAGCGAGGAGTGGGAACATCTGGGCACAGCGTTATTCGCGGAAGTAGGATTCGTCGTATCATCGGAAAGTATTGATTATTCATGTCACGTTGACCAACTTTCACCATATTACGTGGACATAAATCGGATGGAAAGCGCACCCAGAAGAGCCGAAGCAACAGGTGTTGCCAGTGGAAGTAGCGAGACTACGGAAGCTGGTTCTAATTCGAGGATAAATTAGCTCTGGCGCTCCGCCGGTAGTCTGAGTTATTCTTCCTTCGATGCTGGCTGTCGCACGACGAGCACGGGGCCAACCGACCCCGCCGCGACGCGGTCGGTGACGTCGCCGAGGAGGAACGACTGGAGCGACGGCGCTTGCTCGCCCATCACGATGGCATCGTGATCCGGGACGGCCGCGAGCAGCGCGTCGAGCGGGCTCGCATCCGCCGCCAGCACCGTTCTCACGTCGATCCCGGCGTCAGCCAGTCGCGCCTGTGCGTCGGTGAGCGACGTGGATTCCTCGTCCCCGGCGACCCGCAGCAGCGTCACGCCGATCTCGCGGTCGTCGACGAGTTCGATCACGAAGTCGAGGATCCGATCCGCCGAGACGTCGCCGGAGAGCGAGACGAGCAGGCGGTCGACCGTCCCGGTCGCGCCGGTGATGGCGAACGCTCGCGCCTCGACCTCGTCGGCCACCCGCCGGATCGACTTCGCGCGGTCGCCGGTGAAGACGAGGCGGTAGTCCGCCGCGCCGCCGGCCTCGCGGAACTCCTCGGTGATGTCTTCGAGCGCCTCGTTCGCCCGGTCCTCGTACTGGAGGCGCGCCTGGTCGGGCGGCGTCTGCTCGGGCAAGACGTGGTAGCCGAGCACTGTCACGTCCATCGTTCCGAGGAGGTTCATCAGCCCGAACGAGACCGCCTCGTTTGCGAGCACCGCGACCGGGACGACGACGCGAGTCACTAGAGAGCCCCCTTCAGGCTAACGTCGCGGGCGTAATAAGCGTACCAGCCGGCCGTCACGAGCATGATTCCGACGCCGATGGCCTGCGAGAGCGGTCGCATGAAGCCGATGAGCGCGAAGCTCGCGATCGCGCCCAGCACCGGAACGACGGGGTAGCCCGGCGTCCGGAAGTCGGGGTCGTACCACTCGGGTTCGTCGCGGCGGAGCACGACGAGCGCGACGCACATGAGCCCGTAGAGGACGAGGTGGAGGAACGACGCCACCTCCGCCAGCACCTCGACCCGCCCGGTGGCGACGAGGACGAGCACCGGCCCGCCCGCCATCCCGAGCGCCACGTGCGGGGTCCCGTACTTCAGATTGATGCGGCTCGCCCACCGCGGCAACAGCGCGTCCTTCGACACCGCGTAGATGGCGCGCGACGTGCTCAGGATCGACGCGTTCGCGCTCGACATGGTCGCCAGCAGCCCGCCGACGACGATGGCTAGCGCGCCGGCGCTGCCGAGGTAGTGGCGGCCAACGTCGACCATCGCGGTCTCGCCGAGGCTCGCGAGGCGCGCGCTCTCGAACGCGCTGGTGGCGACGAATATGGTCACGACGTACAGCGTCGTGACGACGAGCACCGACCCCGTCATCGCCAGCGGGAGGTTCCGCCCCGGACGCTTCATCTCCCCCGCGACCGTCGCGACCTGGGCGAACCCGAGATAGGAGGTGAACACCAGCGCCGCCGTCGTCAGCACCGGGAACGGCCCGAACGGCATGAACCGCTCCGGGGTGCTGGGCTGGCCGACGAGACCGACGGCGTTCAGCACGCCCCAGAGCAACACGACTGCGAGGATCGACAGCAAGAGCGCGACGACGCCGTTTTGCAGTTTCGCGGCGTTCTCGGTCCCGGTCACGTTCAGCAGGGTGAAGCCCGCTCCGAAGACCAGCGCGATCGGCACGACGTACTGCCCGCCGAGGGAGAGTCCGAGCACGGCAAGCGTGTCGATGGCGTAGTAGCCGAATCCAACGAGGTAAAACGCCGTCGCGAACACCAGCCCGAACCAGAGCGACAGGCCGACGACGGCGCCCGGGAGCGTCCCCAGGCCCCGCGAGATGAAGTAGTAGCCGCCGCCGCTTTTCGGCATGGCCGTCGCCAGTTCCGAGGTCGGCAGGGCGACCAGCAGCGCGACGACGCCTCCCAGAGCGAACGACCCCGCGGCGGCCGGTCCTGCCTGTCCCGCGGCCAACCCGGGGAAGACAAAGATCCCCGCACCGATCATCGTCCCGACGCCGATGGCGAGTCCGCCCGACAGCCCGATGGTCCGTTCGAGTTCGGCGTCGTCGGTGTACGTCGCCTCGTCGGTCTCGACGGTCGGTTCGACGTCCGGCTCCTCGCCCTCGATGTTGGTTCCGAGCGGTGGCGGGTCCCCGGTTCCCATACAGGCCGTTGAACGAGACCAGTTGTAGTTGTGTTGGATGCTAGTACTTCTCGCTCAGTCGCCCGGGGATGGGTGCCGGGTCCGATCCCAGTGACGAACCGGTATCCGGTGTCACTGCTCGGGCACCTCAACGTCGAAACACGACTCGATCCCGTTTTCCCGGGCTCCCTCCCGGCACGCTCCCGAACCGCTAGTCAGTACACGATGCTATCTGATACGTAAAACAGTCTTATCTCGACGTGAACACGGATAATCGAGCCCTCATTTCGCACCCGACAGTATCGATATTGAGTATCGCTGCAGAACACCTAATACCTACTCTGATCTAAGCTGGGTGATAATGGCCGTGCAGGCGCTACGAACGATAACGACTGTCTTCGACGACCGTTTCCGGCGTTATTATCTGCTGGTCACGCTGCTGTTGACGCTGCTCTTGCTCGGCTGGGTCCTCCGGGTGTTGACCGGCTCGCTCTCGGCCGCACTCTCCCGGTACGAAACGTTCTTCCAGCTGGCTATCGCCGGGATTCTGATCGCGACGTTTCGCAACGAGTTCGGGATCAAGACGTACGGGCTGTTCGCGCCCGCCGTGATCTCGTTCGTTTTCGTCTCGACCGGACTGCTCTGGGGAATGGCACTGTTCCTCAACATCTTCGTCATCTCGCTTGGCGTCTACTACATCCTCGAGCCGTTTACTATCGGGACGGCACATCGAGTTGGAACGATCATGGCCGTCGTTTCTATCGCTGTCGCCTCGTTTCTCGTACTCGGTGATATCGGGCTGCTACCGCGACTCTCCGGGACGATCCGCGTGTTCTTCCCGGCGATCCTCACGGCGTGGTACGCCGAGCGGTTCGCGACCGACGTCGAGGAGCGGGGCTGGTCGGTCCCGTCGATTCAGTTGCTCTGGACGCTGGTGACGATCACGGTCGCGTACGCCGTTATCTCGGCGCGCGCCTTCATCGAGTGGTTCCTGGGAACGCCGGAAGCGTGGGTCGCGGTGGTGACGCTGAGCATCGTGCTGGGCGCGACAACCCGGGTCCGACTCAAGGAGTACTACCGATTTAGCGTCCACTACGGCGGCACGCTCGCCGGACTCTGGAGACGCCTCCAGGTCGCCAGCACGAACCTGCTCGCCCGTCTCCGGGGCGATCACCAGCGTCTCCACGTCGGCACGGCCCTGACGATGAACGTCAGGAATCGGTACATCAGGAAGTACAACCCCGGTCATCTCCGCAACAGCGCCAACAAGGTGGAGGCGAAGCGCCGGTTCCTCGCCATCGGTATCCCGACGCCGGTCGCCTTCGCGATTGCCGAGGAAGAGGCGGCCCTCGACGACGTTCGCCACGCGATCGAGACCCACGACCAGTTCGTCCTCAAACCGGACAGCGCCTCCGGCGGGGAGGGAATCGTCGTCGTCCGGGACCGTGACGGTGACGCGTACCGGACTGGCAAGGGAGACCGGACCGCGAACGAACTCCTCCGGCACGCCCGCCGGATCATCCAGGGACAGTACTCTGGGCTGCGAGGCGACGGGACGGTGATCGTCGAGGAACGCATCGAGCAACACCCGTTTTTCGAGGCCCGGAGCTCGGGCGGCGTGGCCGACATCCGCGTCCTCGTGTTCAAGGGGTACCCGCTGATGTCGATGGTTCGCCTCCCGACAGCCGAGTCCGGCGACCAGGCAAATCTCCACAAGGGCGCTGTCGGCGTCGGCCTGTCTATCGCGGACGGGACGCCACTGGGTGCCTACCAGCAGACCCACCACCGCTGGCTGACGACCCACCCGGACACCGGGACCGACCTCACGACGTTTCAGATACCGGTCTGGGACGACGTGCTGGACGTCGCCGTCCGGGCGGCGGGCGCGTCGGGACTGGGATACGCTGGGGTCGACATCGCAATCGACAGCGACGGCGTCCCGCAGGTGTTCGAGGTCAACGCCTCACCGGGGCTCGGCATTCAGAACACGACGAGAATGGGGCTCCTCCGACGGTTACAGTACGTCGAATCGCTCGCCCCCGAATACGAGTTCTACCCGCCCGAGCGGAAGGTCGAACTCGCCCGTCGGTGGGATCGGGAGGGGTACCAGTGAGACGAGCCGATCTCCGGACGCTCGTCTTCGGGGCCTGTGCCGTGGGTCTCGCTGGTGTCACTGCGTACGTCGTCCTCCGTTCGCACCTGTCGCTGTTCGAGGGGGCGTTCTTTCTCACGCCCGCGTTCTTCGTCCTGTTCCTCTGCTGGGAGGCGAGCACGTACTACGTCATCGTCGACGAGGACGACGCGGCGGAGTGGCACGTGCCGACCCGATCGGACGCCGCTGACCGGTCGAGACAGCCGGACGCCGCAGACGACGCGCCTCGATCGGACAGCGAGGACGTGCCGGAGACGGTCTACGACTTCGACGGACGGGACCACCCGTTCGAACCGCCCGACGAGCAGCGAGACCGCCTCGAAAAGTGACTCTGGGGTGCTCAGTGAAGCGCCCGACGCTGACTCACTCTTGAAAGAGACGGGTCTGCTGTGGTGACAACGGGGGCGTTACTCCTCGCTATGAGAAGCTTCGTACCGGAGAACGAGCCAACCGGCGATTAGACCGACGAGTATGACAACCCCGACCCCAGCCAGCCGGTTTTCGCTGGAAATCAACTCAATCGCTCCTCTCGAGGCTATCAGGATGAATACAAGGAGGACGAGGCGGCGAAAAGAAAAGCCGAGCGCCTCCCTCGTGTCCTGATTATCTGCGCTCATGTCTCATTTCTTTCACCCCGCTGATAATAGTTCCTTCGCCGTTCAGCTCGAGCGGCTCCCGAGCAGCAGAGTCGTCGATTTGCGCAGTCGTACCGCCGTTTGGCGGACACGTTCCGGATGCACTGCGGCCGTGTGACCGGGTACGACGTTACTTGTTCCTGCGGCGTCATCTCGACACATGGCTCTCTCGATTCGAACGCAGTTCGCGGTCACGGCGCTGGTCGCGCTCGCGTTCGTCCTCCCGCTCTCGGCGGTGCTCACCCCGCCGGACCCGTACACCCAGTTGCTCGCGGCCGGAGTGTTGACCGCGGCGGCGATGACACTCGCATACGCGCTCAGCTACGGCGGCGGATATCGGGCCCTCTCGTCGCTGACGAATCGGTAGGCGGAAGGACAGTCGACGCCGCGACCCTCAGATAGCGACCCAGGCGACCACGACGGCGGCCGCCCCGATGACGGTCGAACCGACCGCGTGGGTACGCAGTTCGTCGAGCAGGTCGTGGGAGTGCTCGTGGAGCGAGCAGACCTCGTCGATTTCGCTGCCCGCCTCGCAGTTCGGCAGGAAGTCCATCGCGACGTGGAGGAAGATGCCGGCCGCGAAGCCGAAGATAACGGCGTTGAGGACCGCTGACTCGGGGACCGGCAGGAGGGCGGAGGGGATGGCCGTCAGGCCGACGCCCGTCGCGGGGAGCAGCAGGGCGGTGGCGGACTTGCCGCTGCGGCTCAGGCGCCGGGCGGCGGCGTAGCCGGCGGGTCCCTTGTGCGAGACGATGGCGAGCCCGAGCAGGATCCCGAGTTCGGGCATCGAGGCGTAGACGAGTCCGATGACCAGCCCCGCCGAGAGCGCGTGGGCGGCGATGGCGGTCGTCGTCATGTCGAAGGAGGTATCGAGGTGGGTCAGCCTGTGGCCGATGGTGTGGGTCCCGTAGCCGATGACGATGCCCGCCGCGATGCCGACCCCGCCGATGCGGGCCGCGCCGGCCTGCCCGCCCAGTCCCATCGCCTGCGGGACGAGGAACATCGCCGCCGAGGTCACCATCGCGCCGCTCGCCAGCCCGTACCCCCAGACCAGCCGATAGGGATTCGTCTCGTCGGCACGCGCGCCGAGCCACGCTCCGGCCGCCATCGCCGCGAAGGCGACCCAGGAGATGACCAGCACTTTCTGCGCGCCCCCGGTGGCCGCGACGCCCGACAGCACGACCAGGCCGACGACACTCGCGACGCCGACGAGCGACACGCGCCCACCATTATTAAAGACGGATTCTGAATTAATAGTCATCAGATATTATCAGAAGATAGTTGTTAATAAATCCGTCGATGGGGGGTCGCCGCCCCGTTTCGGTCCTGTGACGACGCGGGGCGTCAGTTCGCACACCGTCCGAACGCGCCTGCAGGCGTCCTCACGGTCGCCCACGTGACATCGCCAGCCCTGTCGTCGCGGTGGCCGAGTTATTTGTCGCTCCGGGCGGCACGTGGACTCGATGCCCTCCAGACTCAGCGACAGCGTGTTCAGCGAACCGTCCGGCAGGCCGATAACGGTCGTGATGCTCGGCGGCGCGCTCGTTATGTCGAGTGGATACCTCTACTACGCCCTCCTGTCCGAGGCCGCGCCACCTTACCTCCTCGTGATGGCGGTCGGATTCGCCCTGTCGGGGGCCGCAGAGTCACTCCCCGCCGACCATCGACGGGCCGCCGGGGCGTTGCGTGTCACTGCCATCGTCCTCTTGCTGGTACTCCTCGCCCTCACCGTCGTCGCCCCGGATGCTGCCTTCGGGATGTGACGGGTACTAACGCCGTCGCGTCCCGCTATCGTTCGCTCATCGCTGTCGGTAGTCGCCCCAGTCGAGGACGCCGCCGTCGAGCGCCGCGGGGTCGGCGTCACGCAGCGCCCAGAGTACCATCTCGGCAACCTCTTCGGGTTCGCGGCCGCCGTCGCCCGAGAGCTCGGTCTCGACCTGTCCGGGGTCGACAGCGCCGACCGGAACGTCAAGTTCCGCCGCGAACCCGCGGGCGACGGCCTCGGCGGCGGCCTTCGAGACGGCGTAGGAGCCGTAGCCCGGATAGCCCTCGCGGGCCACCACCCCGGTCGGGACGACGATGCGCGCGTCGTCGGCGAGGTGGGGGAGCGCCTCGCGTACCGTCGCGAACACGCCCCGGGCGTTCGTCCGGAGGTGGTCGTCGAAGGCGGCGTAGGTCTCCTCCGAGAGCGGGGTCTCGCCCGGTTCGCCGTGGTAGACGCCGGCGTTCGCGACCACGAAGTCGATAGCGCCGCCGCCCTCGCGCGTCGCGAGTTCGACCAGTCGCTCCACGTCGAACTCGTCGCGAACGTCCGTCCGCACGGCGGTCACGGACCCGCCCGCCTCGCGGATGTCGGCCGCGACCGCGTCGAGGGCGTCGGCGTCGCGTGCACAGATGACTGCGTGTGCCCCGCCGGCGGCCACCGCGTGTGCGATCTGCTCGCCGATTCCCCTGCTCGCCCCGGTGACGACCACCGTCGCGCCGTCCATCGTGTCGGCCATACTGGGAGTTCTCGGGCCAGGAACAAGGCGATTACCCCGACGCCACAGCGCCCGCCGCGTGCTGGCCCGCCGCACACCGATTCAGTTTGGCCGCCCATTTATTGGCACTCCGACCCTCTTTTATCGGTAATGAGCGACCTGTCCGGAGAAGACGTGACGGTCGTCGGCGGCGGCATCGGCGGACTCTCCGCCGCGTGCTACCTCGCGGACGCGGACGCCGACGTCTCGCTGCTGGAGAAGAACGACCAGCTCGGCGGGCGCGCCTCCCGGCTGGAGGCCGAGGGATTCCGTTTCGACATGGGGCCCTCGTGGTACCTGATGCCCGACGTGTTCGAGCGCTTCTTCGCGTACTTCGGCCGCGAGCCGAGCGACTACTACGCCCTCCAGCGCCTGGATCCCCACTACCGAATCTTCTTCAAGGACGGGGACAGCCTCGACGTGACTGGCAACAACGACGAGATGCGCGAGAAGTTCGAGGACTACGAGCCGGGCGCTGGCGAGGCCTTCGAGGAGTACCTCGCCACGAGCGAGCGCCACTACGAGACGGCGATGGAGAAGTTCGTCTACGAGGACCGCTCGCGGCCGCGGGACTGGGTCGACCTCGACGTGCTGACGGCCGCGCCGGTCGGGCTCCAGTTGATCGGGTCGATGCAGGGCCACGTCGAGGAGTACTTCGAGCACCCGAAGCTCCAGCAGATCATGCAGTACACGCTGGTCTTCCTCGGTGGCTCGCCCAAGACGACGCCCGCGCTGTACAACATGATGAGCCACGTCGACTTCAACCTCGGCGTGTACTACCCCGACGGCGGCCTGGGCGCGGTCGTCGACGGCCTCGTCGAACTCGGCGAGGAACTGGGCGTCACCTACGAGACCGACGCCGAGGTCGCGGAGATCGCCCGCCGGAAGGAGGGGTTCCTGGTCGAGACGGTCCACGGCGACGTGTCCCATCCCGACGCCGTCGTCGTCAACGCCGACTACGCCCACGCCGAGCGGGAACTCCTGCCCGACCACGAGCGCCAGTACGACGACGAGTACTGGGACGAGCGCACGTACGCGCCCTCGGCGTTCCTCATGTACCTCGGCGTCGAAGGCGACGTGGAACCGCTGGCCCACCACACGCTCGTCCTGCCCACCGACTGGGAACCGCACTTCGACGACATCTTCGAGGACCCCCAGTGGCCCGACGACCCGGCGTACTACCTCTGTGTCCCGTCGAAGACCGACGAGCGCGTCGCGCCCGAGGGCCACTCGAACCTGTTCGTCCTCGTGCCCATCGCCCCGGGCCTGCACGACGAGGACGCGATCCGCGAGGAGTACCGCGAGAAGATCCTCGCCGACATCGCCGAGCACGCGGGCGTCGACCTGCGCGACCGCATCGTCTACGAGAAGCAGTTCGCCGTCTCGGACTTCGGCGAGCGGTACAACGCGACCGAGGGGACCGCGCTCGGACTGGCCCACACGCTCCGCCAGACCGCGCTCCTCCGGCCGAACAACCGCTCGTCGGCCGTCGACGGCCTCTACTTCACCGGGTCGTTCACGACGCCCGGCATCGGCGTCCCGATGTGCCTCATCAGCGGCGAGCACACCGCGAAAGCGCTCGTCGAGGACTTCGCCTGAGATGCCCGAACTCCCGACCGACCGGCTCGCGGCCGTCGTCCCGCCGGAGGAGTCGCTGGTCGGGTACCTCCTGCGACTCTCGCGGCCGCGCTTCTGGCTCTACCTCGGCGGCCCGGTCATCGTCGGCGTCAGCTACGCGGCCAACGGGCCCGCCGAACTGTTCTCGCCGCTGGCCGTCGCGCTGTTCCTGTACTTCACGCTGCCCGCGAACGTCTTCCTCTACGGCGTCAACGACATCTACGACGCCGACGTGGACGAACACAACCCGAAGAAAGACGAGGGCCGCGAGGTCAGCTACCGCGGCGATGGGGCCGTCGCGTGGGTCGTCGCCGCCTGCGGGCTCGCCGCGCTCCCCTTCGCCCTCGCCCTTCCTCCGCTGGGCGTGGCGGCCCTGCTCGGGTGGCTCGCCCTCTCGGTGGAGTACTCCGCCCCGCCGCTGCGGTTCAAGACGACGCCGCTCCTCGACTCGCTGTCGAACGGGCTGTACGTCCTGCCGGGCGTCGTCGCCTACGCCGCCGTCGAGGGAGTCGCCCCGCCGGCATCGGCAGTCGCCGGCGCGTGGCTCTGGGCGATGGGAATGCACACCTTCTCGGCCATCCCCGACATCGAACCCGACCGGGAGGCCGGCATCCGGACGACGGCGACGTTCCTCGGGGAGTCCAACACCTACTACTACTGCGTGGCCTGCTGGCTGCTCGCCGCCTTCGTGTTCACGCTCACGCACTGGGTGTTCGGCGCGCTGTTGCTCGTCTACCCCGCGCTCGTCTTCGGCATCCTCGCGGTCGGCGTCGATATCGACGAGGCGTACTGGTGGTATCCGGCTATCAACACCGCCGTCGGGACAGCGTTCACGCTCATCGCGCTGTGGGTGATGCTGTATGGGTAGCGAGCGCGACGGCGTCTCGCTGGAGTGGGCGGTCCCGGAGTCCCGTCGGGAGACGACCGCTCGGCTCGACCGGTTCGTCACCGAGAACCGCTTTACCATCGCCGTCGTGTTCCCGCTGGTCGGCGCGGTCACGCTGCTCGCCAGCGCCGAGGGACTGCTGCCCGACCCGCTCGCCTTTAACCCCTACTTCGTCCTGTTCGGGACGCTCGTGATGCGGCTGCCGCTGGTCGCCGGCGTCTTCCCGCTCGTCGACCGCCGGGCGGGCCTGGCGCTGGTCGCGCTCGCGGCGTACTCCTACGGTATCGAACTGCTCGGCGTCCGAACGGGGTGGCCCTACGGCGAGTTCGCCTACGGCGTCGACCTCGGACCGATGCTGTTCGGCGAGGTCCCGCTCGGGCTCCCGGTCTTTTTCTTCCCGCTGGTGCTCAACGCCTACCTGCTCGTCCTGCTGTTGCTCGGGAACCGGGCGGAGTCGACGCCGCTGCGCCTGCTCGCGACGCTCGCGACGGTCGTGCTCGTCGACCTCGTGCTGGACCCCGGCGCGGTCGCCATCGGGTTCTGGGCGTACCAGGACGCGCAGTTCTACGGCGTCCCGTGGCAGAACTACGCGGGCTGGCTGCTGTCGGGGTCGGTCGCCGTCCTGCTGTTCGACCTGGGCTTCGACCGGACGGGCCTGCGCCGCCGCCTCGCCTCCTGTGAGTTCATGCTCGACGACCTCGTGAGCTTCGTCCTGCTGTGGGGCGGCGTCAATCTGTTCTACGCGAACTGGATCCCGGTGGGGCTGGCGGCGCTGCTGGGCGCGGGGCTGCTCTGGACCGACCGCTTCGACTTCGACCTCTCGGAGACGCGGGTCGGGAGCGCCGTCTGGCGCTGACTTCCGGGGCCCGTCACACCTCCGTCCTTCGATTCCGGCGCGGTCTGCAGTCGCCACTGCGGTTTTCCGTCTGCCCGGCCAACCCTCGTCGATGACGGAACTGTTCTCGCCGCTCGAACTCCGCGAGACGACGATTCCGAACCGCGTGATGGTCTCTCCCATGTGTCAGTACTCCTGTGCGGACCGCGACGGCCTCGCGACCGACTGGCACCGCGTCCACCTCGGCTCGCGGGCCGTCGGCGGCGCGGGGCTGGTGATGAGCGAGGCGACGGCCGTCGAACCCCGCGGGCGCATCTCGCCGGAGGACCTCGGCATCTGGAGCGACGAGCACGCGGCGGCGCTCGAACCGATCACCGAGTTCGTCCGGGCGCAGGGGAGCGTCCCGGCCATCCAGCTCGCCCACGCCGGCCGAAAGGCCGCCACGTCGCGGCCCTGGGAGGGCCACGAACCGCTCCAGCCCGACGAGGGCGGCTGGGAGGTCGCCGCGCCGACCGACGACCCGTGGCCCTACGAAGACGGCGAGGCCCCGCCGACGGAGCGCCTCGATCAGGACGGGATCGAGGGCGTCATCGACGCCTTCCGCGCGGCCGCCGAGCGCGCGCTCGACGCCGGCTTCGAGGTCGCGGAGGTCCACGCCGCCCACGGCTACCTGCTCCACGAGTTCCTCTCGCCCGTGACGAACAGCCGCGAGGACGACTACGGCGGCGGCTTCGAGGGCCGGACGCGGCTGGTCCGCGAGGTGACGGCCGCCGTCCGCGAGGTCTGGCCCGACGAGAAACCGGTGTTCGTCCGCATCTCCGCGACGGACTGGCTCCCCGACCGGGAGTCCTGGACCGTCGACGACTCCGTGCGGCTGGCCGACCGGCTGGCCGAGGTCGGTGCGGACCTGATCGACGTGAGCGGCGGCGGCATCCACCCAGAGTCGCGACCGGAGTCCGCCGGGCCGAACTACCAGCTGCGCTACGCCGAGCGCATCCGCGAGGAGACCGACTCGGACATCGCCGTCGGTGCGGTCGGCGGCATCACGACGCCCCAGCAGGCCGAGGCCGTCGTCGCGAACGACCGCGCAGACCTGGCCATCGTCGGCCGCGAACACCTCCGGGACCCGTACTTCACGCTGACCGCGGCGAGGGAACTCGATGCGACCGACGAGATCGACGGTCCGCCCCAGTACCGCCGCGCCTGGGGCTTCTGAGAGATCAGACCTTGTCGAGGTCGAGGTCGACGGCGTACCAGTCCAGCGCGAGTAGGATGACCGCGCCGACCACCGCGGCGGCGGCGAACGCGACGAGCACGTCCGTCGAGAAGCCGACCTCTTCTCCGACTTTGACGACCGGCGCGCGCAGTGCGCCGACGACGAGCGCCACGAGGAAGGCGAGGGTCGCCTGGCGGTTGTAGTCCAGCGCGCGACGGACCGCGCGAGCGATGGTGAACAGGCCGACCAGCCCGCCCACGATGAAGGTCACGACGGGAACGGCCGTCGCAGTCACGTCGTCGGCCGAGCCGCCCGTCGCGAGCGCGATGAGCGCGTCGATAAACTCGCTGAGCGCCCTCGTCATCCGGGTGTACTGACCGAGGATGACGAGCAGCAGCGACCCGGAGATCCCGGGGAGGATCATCGCGCTGACGCCGACCATCCCGGCGACGAAGACGATGAGCAGGCTCCCGCCGGTGCCGTCGCCCCCAGTCGAGATACCTGACACCAGGAACGCGACGAGGAACCCGACGACGCCCGCCGCGGCCTGGAGCGGCGTCTCGATCGAGAGGCCACGTAGCAGGACGAGCGCGGAGGCGGCGATGAGGCCGAAGAAGAAGCCGAAAAGCAACGCCGGCGTCCTCTGGCTGGCGACGGTGACGATGTGTGTTACGACGACGACCGCCACGCCGACGCCGGCGACCAGCGACAGGAGGAACCACACGTCGATTTCGAGCAGTTCGGCGAGTGCGCGGCGCGGGGCGAACCCGCCGTCCAGTGGTGTTAGCGCCCGAAGGAGTCGGACGAGTCGGGCGGGAGTGACCGCCGTGATGGCGGCGATGAGGCGCTCGTAGACGCCGGCGATGAGCGCGATGGTGCCGCCGGAGACGCCGGGGACGCCGTCCGCGCTCCCCATACAGAGGCCGATGAGAAAGGTCTTGAGCCACGCGCGCAGCGGCGGTATCGAACCGCGGAGTGTCGGCAGGTCGCGCTGGTCCCGGTCGGGAAGGGTGGTCATCACTGGACGATTCCAGTATCACGCTCAAATCCCTTGTGGAGTGGCGTCGCCTCGGACGCCTGATAGATCCGGTGGCGGTGCGTAGTCCACCCCGCAGGACCGACTGCCCGCTCAGTCCTCGCTCGCGATCGTTACCACGCCGTTCCGGCGCGACTCGACTGCGCCGGCGCTCGGGAGGTCGACGTCGAACTCCGTCTGCCGGCCGGGGGCGTCGACGGCGACGACGGCCTCTGATCCGACCAGTTCGACTGTCACGTGGTCGGCGGTGGCCGGCAGCGAACTGTAATCGACGACGACGGTCCAGTCGTCGCCCTGTTCAGTGCGTGAGACGTGAAGCGGTGACCGCTCGGTTAGTGCGTCCATTCGACGACCGTGAGTACGTCCCGCACACACATAGGTGGGCGTTTGGCACATGACAATCGCCGCAACCGAAACACGCATGTGCCATGCCCTATCAGGCCGGGCCGAGATACCCCCACGCCTGCAACCGGTCGCCGTCGCCGTCGATCCAGCGCTCGCCGATGTCGTCCCGGTAGTACATGTTCGGAATCACGATGTCGCCGATGCGGTCGTAGGCCTGCTCGCGGGCGGCCTGCATCGTCTCGCCTGTCCCGGTGACGACGAGGGGCATCCCGTTGTCGCCCGCGACGCGCCACTGGCCGTCGACGCGTTTCGCGTCTTCGAGGTGGATGCCCTCGCGGCTCTCGGTCTCGAAGACGACCGCCGCGTTGCGCGAACTCTCGTCGTAGGTCTTCTCGTCGTCGAAGGGGAACGGCGGCAGGACGACGCGAACGCCGATCTGGTAGCCGCCGTGTACGTCGAGGTCGGGGTCGTTCCCGTGCGCAAGATCATAGAAGAACTGCCCGGTCTCGGACTCGAAGGACTCCTCCTGGAGCGCGATGGTCGGATAGCCAAAGCGCGGCGTGAATTCGAGGGGATATATGCCGCTGTCGTTGACGATGCAGTTCAGGTCGATGCTCCCGACGTAGCCCTCCTCGGCGAGCCACCCCTCCAGCCGCCCGAGCGTCTCCTCGAACAGCCGATTGTGGCCGCCCCAGAACATCGAAGTCCCCATCTCGCCGGTCGAGGGGCCGATATTCCCGGGAAACAGCTTCTTGTGCTCGAAGTTGAAATTGACCCGGTCGACGAACCGTTCGCCGTCGAAAAAGCCGCAGATGGCGATCTCCACGCCCTCCACTTTCCGCTGGAGCTGGAACCCCTTCATGCGGTGGCCCCACGCCTTCTTGTAGGCACGCAGGACCTCCGCCACGTCGCTGCCGTCGTCCTCGTTGCCGACGTACAGCAGGCGCTTGACGTTCTGGACCTCCCCGAGCGGCTTGATGACGTACGGTGCTGGGTTCGCTTCGACGTGTGCGATGCCCGCGTCGAAGTCGCGGAAGACGTGGTGTTCGACCGTGTTGACGCCGTTCACTTCGAGCACGTCCATCGCGTAGCCGCGGTCTTCCTCCAGACGGTCGGTGTTTGGCGTGCCACCGACGACAGCTTTCCCGCGCTCGCGGAGGTCCCGAGCCAATGCGCCGGTTCCCACGTCCGTGCCGACCCAGATGTCGTCGAAGACGACGACGTCCGCCCAGTCGACCTTGGCCTCCCAGTCGTCAGTCTTGGGGACGAAGCCGTCGCCGATCTCTCTGTCCGATTCGGCCTCGATGTAGTACTTCACGTCGTGGCCTTCCTGATGAATCTGCCACGCGAGGTCGGTGATCAGCGCGGCGTCGGCGGAGACGAACAGGAACGTTGCCATAGGGATCCTGGGCGCGGGGGCGGGATAACCGTTGGCCGTCCGCGACACCTGCAGGATTCCCCACCAGGCGAACCGTTTTATCCCTCATCCGAGAAGCGCCATCCATGACACGCGAAGAACTCGCAGCGGCGAGTGACCAACTCGAATCGGCAGCCGAAGACACCGACAGCGACGACGCGAGCGAGCGCCTCGCGGACCTCGCCGGACAGCTCGACAGCCTCGCGACCGCCGAGACGGGGCCTGACCACGGCCGTCTCGCCCGCATCCAGTCCGCGCTCAACGACCTCGAGAGCGGCGACGGCAGCGACGTGGCCGCCGCCATCGACGAGGCCGACGACCACATCAACGAGTACCGTTCCGACCTCGAAGGAGTCTGACGGCGCGGTTTCTTCCGTATCTTCGCCGCTCCGAGCGGCTGTGCTGTCCAGCCGTCCTGTCGCTCTGCCGTCCCGTCCTCCTACAGCGCGCGCTTGGTTTCCGGATCGTCGAGGTCCCAGAGCAGTTCCGGCAGGAAGGCGTCGAGGTGCTCGACGACACGGCGCTCGGACACGTCCAGGCCCTCGCAGTGCTCGTGAGCCTCGTCGCGAATGCCGACGTGAATCTCTTCGTCTTCGACGGTGACCTGAAGCGGGAACACCGAACAGCGCGTCGGCTTCCAGTCGTGTTCGGCGTGCAGCGCACAGAGGCCGTCATCCCGCAGGAAATAACAGGCCTCTCCCGCCTCGTCGACGTGGTCGTCCCGGTCTTTCTCCTCCTGTCGGACGAAGTCCTGCCCGCGGAACTGCGTCGTCGCCTCGCTCAGACTCGCCCGACTTGCCAGTTCCAGTAAGTCCTTCTCGTAGAGGAGCACGCCGTGCTGGCAGCACCACGTGCACTCCTCGACGCACTCGAATGTGAGCGCCGGGTCGAAGTCGACGACGGCCTCCTTGCCGGGGTAGACCTCGACGCGTCGGGCGGGGTCGGTCGTCACACCCCCGCTTGGGTTCCAGCGGGCAAAAGGACGGCGCTACGACCGCGTCCCGGTCGTCGCCGCCTCCGTTCGCTCCGTTGCAGTTTCCGATTTCTCCGCTACCGGCGCGATTCGGTGGCTGGCGTCGTTTTGCTCGCCCGGTGCGTCCAGGCGGTAGAGTACGGCATCGGTGGACGTCGGCCGCTTGGCGTCGTGTGTGACGGTCTCCGTGTTGCCGGCATCGAGGACGCCGCTGATGCGGCGCTCGGGGATGTAGTCGACGCTGGGACCGATCCGGTTCATCGCGAGCACGTACCGCCCGGCGATTTCACCCGTGTTCGTCACGGTGACCTCCAGCGTCGGGTCGACAGTCGCCTCGCCGGGGCCCGAGAGCGTCACGTCGAACGACGGCAACGGTGCGGCGAGTCGCCGTTTCACCCCCTCTGAGAATCCGTGCTCTCCGCCGGGCCACGTGAGTGCCGCGTCGCTCGGGTCGCCGGTCTCCGGGAGCCCGAACACCAGCACGCCCTCACCGTCGGCGTAATCCGCGCCCAGGTCGCCGTCGCGAAACAGGGCCCGACTCGACCCCGTCTCGACCGGCGGGTGTTCGGTGCCGTTGAACGCGAATCGGAACGCGGACCGGTCCGGCGGCCTCCCGTCATCGGTTCGGACCTCGACGGCGAGGTACTGCCCGGCGTCGTCGTACACGCCGATCGAGTCGGGACTGTCCATCGCCACGTAGCCGGGCTGGACGGTTGGGTTCCCGACTTCGAGGCTGGCCGGCGTCTCGCTGTCCGTGACGGTTCGGCGCTCACCCGGCGACGGGACAGGCGTCACCGTCCCGGCGTCGTCGGCACTGTTCTGACAGCCGGCCCCGGTCAGGAGCGTCCCACAGAGGGCAAGCAGGCGGCGGCGTCGCATGGCCCAGTCTTCCGTCGGTCCGGGTAAGTGTCTTCAGGTGGCTTCGATGCCGCTTTGACCGTCCGAACGCACCGGCGTCGATCCGGTGCGTTCGATGCCCGGTGTCGAATCGCTCACCAGCTCCAGTCGCGACCCAGATATTCATACAGCCCTGAATATCCCGGGCAGAAGTGTGCCGTCAGACGTATATTTATAAAAATTATTACTATTGTTGGTGGCCAAAATCCGTTTCAGAGGGTGGCTTGCAACCGCAAGCAAACCTGAATAAATCAGCAGACGGGGACCGTATTGTCCGACCGCTTCTACACTGTCGGCTCCAGAGAAACATCCGATACTTGAGGCAAACCAAAACTTTTTGATAATACCACTGAAACTGTTCAATTAGATAACCTGTAGGGGTGTGGTAGTCCCCGCCCCCTCCCCGTGGTGTTAGGAATGAGCAAATCAAGTGAGGGCCGAACGGCCCCGAAATCGATGCGTCACAAGCAAATCCTGGATGTAGCGGCAGACAACCCCGAAGCGTCGATCGAAGACCTCGCGGCCGAGGTTCCGAGCGCGACACCGGACCTCGTCGAGCGGGTCCTCGAAAAGCACGGCGACCCGGCGAGCAAAGACGACGGCGTGGACGGCGAGAGCACCGGCCACACGCCGTCTGCAGACGGAACCGCATCACCGACTGCGACGGACGACGACGCCGCGGCAGTGGACACCGCGACACCGACGGACGACGACGCTCCTGTGACCGCCGCGAATCAGCCAGACGGACAGTCGTATCCGGCCCCGGACGAAATCTCGCCGACCCAGCGCGAGACGCTCCGGGCCATCATCGAACACCCGACGGCGTCACAGCGTGACCTCGCAGACGTGCTCGACGTGACGGCCTCGACCGTGAGCAACCGCGTCAACAGCATCGACGGCTTCGACTGGTCGGAACGCGAGACGTTCGCCCACGCCGTTCTCGGCGACGCGGAGTCACCGACGACCGAGCAGCAGTCGCCGCCCGAAGTGGTCGACACCGTCGAGACCGTCCAGTCCACTGTCGATGAACTCTCGACACAGATCGAGGACCTCGAAGGACGGATGGAGACCGTCACCGACGGCAGCGGCGCGGCACAGGCCCCGGCCCAGTCGCGCGTGTTCGACGACCCCGAACTCGTCCACAAGGTCGTTCACGCCTGCATGGACTCCGAGAACATCACCGAAGACGAGGAACTGCGGATCCTGAAGTCGCTGCTCTAGTTGTACTCGCGCCAGCGGTGGCCACACTCCTGGCACTTGAAGAAGCGCGTCGGCGGTTCGTCGGCGGAGCCGGTCTGCTTGATCGTGTACCAGGCCGTGCCGTGGCCGCACTCGTCGCAGGTCACGTCGTCGGCGGTCGGCTTGCCCTCGAAGTTTGCGCCCTCCTCGGTCTCGATCAGTTCGTCGCCGCTCTGTTCATCGGTAGTGACGAACTCGGCCGCGCGCTCCCGGTCCTTGGCGACGCGTGCCCCGCAGGACTGACAGACCATCTCGTCACCGTCTGCGTGCATCATCGAGCCGCAGTCGTCGCAGAACTGCATACCGGTCGTTCGGACACCGAGTCGGAAAGCCGTTACTGCTCGCCGTCGAGTTCGTGTTGCTCGGCGACGACGGGGCAGTCCCGGAGCCGGACCGTCTCCATGTCGAGGAACTCGACGAGTTCCGTGTCTTCGTTCGTACAGTGGGCGTTCGGCGGTTCCGAGAAGTGCTCGCACTGCTCGCAGTAGCGGTGTTTCGACACCTCGGCGTAGCGGTTCTCGGCGACGTCGGCATCGTCGCCGTCGCCGGTGATCTCGGCCCACACTTTGTCGGCGTCGACGTGGTCGACGTCGACCCGTTCGAACGCGCTCTCGGTGTCTCCGAACGGGTCGTCCTGGGCCTCCTCGAACCCCGCAAACGGATCGTCGGAACTGGCATCCGAATCGGTGCGGAACTCCTCGACGTCGACCGCCGAGAGGAGGTCGTCGTCTATCGTCGGATCCGGGCCGTCGGTCGACTGGCCGTGCTCGCTCCCCGGATCCGTCGCTGGGTCGGTTCCGGCGGAGGACGTCTCACCGCCCCCGCTGGAAGGCTCGATGTCGCTGGCCCCGTCGTCGCCGGTCGTCTCCTCGTCGTCTGCCGGGTCGAGTCGTTCGAAAGGATCCCCCTCGCGGTCGTCGACCGGGTCGAGCCGTTCGAAGGGGTCCTCGTCGTCACTCATCGGTCGCTCCCGATTCGAGCTGCGCGGCGGTCACCAGTCGGGCTTTCGTCCGGAAGATGCCGCCCTCCGGGCGCACGTCCGAGACGGTCACGTCGCAGTGCGGGCAGTTCGGCTCGGTCAGCAAGCCGATCTCGACCTGCTCGTCGCACCTCTCACAGCGGGCCGCGGAGATCCCTTCCTGTGCCGCAGCGCGCTTCAGGCGATCGACCGCCCGCTGGGTCGCGTCGCGGCCGCCTCGGTCTTCGCGGAGGTCGCTGACGACCCACGCCACGCGGGTGAGTTTGTCCTGAAGGTCGCTCAGTCGCTCGTCGATATCCTCGGTGGTGGCCGCCTGTGTCTCCAGGTCGGCGGTGAGATCGGATCGCAGTTCGGCGAGCTTCCGGTCGAGTCCGTCGACTTCCTGCCGGAGCGCGTCGATGCGGTCGAACTCCTCGTGGTCGTGGTCGGCCGGGGCTTTCCCGTCGGTCTCGCGTTTCACCTGGACGACCCGCTCGCGGACGTCTTCCACCTTGGTCTGAAAATCGGCTTCGAGGTCGTCGAGACGGTCCTCGAGGCGGTCCTCGACACCGTCGACGATGTCGGGGAGCCGAGAGTGCAGGGCGTCCTCGGCCGCCGTGTCGAGTTCGCCGCTCAGCTTCTCGTCGACGGTCGCGGCGACGACCGCGTCGAGTTCGTCACGCGAGACGCCGACCACCGCCGTCTCGTCGTCGTAGTCCGCCGTCGCCTTGTACGAGGCCAGTAGCTGTTCGACGACGGCCTCGCGGGGGACTCCGAGCGCCTCCGCCTGCTCGGTCAGCCACTCGTCCATATCCGCGGCTAGCTCGACGTGCACGCCTCCGTCATCCGTCGACTCGGAGGACATTACGAGTCCCTTAATGAACGACACTGATAAGCGTTTACCGCCTATTTCAGAAATCGAGAGAGACGGGGTACTGGGCGAATCGCCGCCAGAGACGGTGTCGGTGGCACTGACCGTGGATGGTGTCGAGCGCTTATCGGATTTTTCGCACGTCGCTGATGTCGAAGCCGGCGTCGCCGAGTTCCGTCTCGAACTGGACGATGTCCTCTTCCTCGATTTGCGAGAGGACGCCCCGGAACTGCCGGACGACGAGCGTCCGCGCTCGCGAGGACCCGCCGGTCTCCCAGGCGAACTCCATCGTCCCGTGCGAGGAGTCGACGAGCTGGCCGTGGCGGACGTCCGAGAGCGTCTCGTGGTTGACGTGCAACAGGATGAGACCGCCCCACTCGTGGGCGGCCTTCTGGATGCCAGCGACGAGCGAACTGATGTCGGACCAGCTAATCTCGTCGCCGATCGAGCTGACGAGGTCCGACAGCGAGTCGATCACGACGAGGTTGCCGGGCGCAACCTCGTTGAGCGTCATGCCGAGCGTCCCGAGCAGGTCTTCCCGCTCGTGGCGGGCCCGAAGGTCGGTGATGGACGCGGATTCGCTGGCGTACCAGCTCCGCGGGACCGGGCTGATGTGGAAGTACCGTTCGGAGAGGTCGTGGAACTGGACGGCCTCGCTGCCCTTCTCGACCACCTCGTCGGCCATCGCCAGTCGCATCTCCGAGACGAGCTGGGACTCGCTGGCGGTAAAGGAGATGTAGTGAACCTCGTCGGGGGCGACGGCGTCGGCCGAGAGGTCGCCGTAGTAGAGGTCGTGGCTCTCGGCGTCGACCTGCTGGAGCCCGTTCACGAGCGCGCTCGTGTGCATGAACTCCCGGGAGCCGGCCCCGGCCTCCCCGGAGAGCAGGACGACGCTCCCGACCGGCGCGCCGCCGTTGATGATGGAATCGAGTTGGCGGATTCCGAACGGAATGCGCTCCATACCACCTCTCACCCACGGGGTCGCTTAAACGCTTGCCCGGGGTTCGTCATTCTGATAACGAGGCCCCGACGTTGCGCGGGGCGGCGACGCGGACGGTCCCGTCCACGCCTGCTTCGTCGAGCGCCATCTCACCGGCTTCAGCGGCTTCCGACGCGTACTCGTCGGTCGTCAGCCCCCAGACTGTCGGACCCCACGAGCTCTGGCCGGCCCCGGAAACCGACGGGGCGCGCGACAGTGCGTCGACGATCGTCCCCGCCGGCGGCCGGTAGACCCCGCCCTGCTCGTCGGCGTACCACGCGCCGTTGAGTCGCCCCAGCCGGGCCGCGGCCTGCCCGAAGTCGCGTCGGTCCCGGGTGGCGATGGCCGGGAGCAGTCGCCGGGTCAGCAACGTCGATATCTCGTCGGCGATGCCCGGGTCGGCCCGCTCGACCGCCTGGCGCATACTCTGGTCTTCCGCCGACCCGCTCTGTCCGGGCTCGGAGTCCGGCACGACCACGACGAACCGCCAGTGGGTCGGCACGTCGTGGCGGGCGAGCACCGGCGGCACGTCCCAGTCGCCCTCGGCGGGCGGCTCCGCGGTGAAGCGCTCGGTCGGGTGGCCGCCGTCGACGACGAAGCCGCCCGTCTCGAAGGTGGCGACGCCGACGCCGCTGCGGCCGCCCCGTCCCAGCCGCGGCGCGTACGTTCGCGCGTCCGCGGTCCGGTCGTAAGATCGGACGACGGCCACGAGCGTCGCGAGCGCGAGTTGCGTGCCGCTCCCCAGACCGACGTGGCGCGGAAACCGCTCCTCGATTTCGACGATAGCGCCGGGCACGTCGAGCGCGTCGACGACGCGCCGGACGTAGGGCTCGGCGGCCGCGTCGTCACAGCGGATCTCGTCCGCACGATCGGCGTGGACCGCGAGCCCCGGCTCGTCGAGCGCGAGGCCGACGCCGCCGTAGAGGCGCTCGTGGGCCAGCGAGAGGTTCTGAAAGCCGAAATGGAGTCGAGCAGCGGTCGTGACCGTCGGCATGCGCCGACGTTGTCGCCGCCCGGGAAAGAAGCTACTGTCACCGGAGATTTCCCGCCCGATCGTGGGGGACGGTAGCGCGACTACAAGTTATTTAAGGTCGCCCACGGCGACGGTGAATTATGAGCAAGCAGGAACGCCGCGAGCGGCCGGAAAAAGACCCGGACCTGCGGAGCAACGAAGTCACGAAGGGCGTCGAGAAGGCCCCGCACCGCGCGATGTTTCGCGCGATGGGCTACGACGACGAGGACCTCGCCTCGCCGATGGTCGGCATCGCGAACCCCGCCGCCGACATCACGCCGTGTAACGTTCACTTAGACGACGTGGCGGCGGCCGCCTACGACGGCATCGACGACACCGGCGGGATGCCCATCGAGTTCGGGACCATCACCATCTCAGACGCCATCTCCATGGGGACCGAGGGGATGAAGGCGTCGCTCATCTCCCGCGAGATGATCGCCGACTCCGTCGAACTGGTCACTTTCGGCGAGCGCATGGACGGCATCGTCACCATCGGCGGCTGTGACAAGAACATGCCCGGCATGATGATGGCCGCCATCAGGACGGACCTGCCGAGCGTCTTCCTCTACGGCGGGTCCATCATGCCCGGCGAGCACGACGGCCGCGAAGTCACCATCCAGAACGTCTTCGAGGGCGTCGGTGCGGTCGCCGAGGGCGACATGAGCGAGGACGAACTCGACGAGATGGAGCGCCACGCCTGCCCCGGTGCCGGCTCCTGTGGCGGGATGTTCACCGCCAACACGATGGCCTCCATCTCCGAGGCGCTCGGCCTCGCACCGCTCGGGTCGGCCGCCGCCCCCGCCGAGCACGAGGACCGTTACGAGATCGCCGAGGACGCCGGCGAACTCGTCCTCGACGCCATCGAGAACGACCGCCGCCCGTCGGACATCCTGACGAAAGAGTCCTTCGAGAACGCCATCACGCTCCAGGTGGCGACCGGCGGGTCGACGAACGCCGTCCTGCACCTGCTCGCGCTCGCGGCGGAGGCCGACATCGACCTCTCCATCGACGAGTTCGACGAGATTTCCCGGCGGACGCCGAAGATCGCGAACCTCCAGCCCGGCGGCCAGCGCGTCATGAACGACCTCTTCGAGATCGGCGGCGTCCCCGTCGTCATCCGCCGCCTGCTCGATGCGGGCCTGTTCCACGGCGACGCGATGACGATGACGGGCCGGACCATCGCCGAGGAACTGGCCCTCCTCGAAGACCGGGGCGCGATCCCCGACGACGACGACATCGACGCGGACTTCCTCTACCCGGTCGAGGACCCCTATCAGGACGAGGGTGCCATCCGGGTTCTCAAAGGGAACCTCGCGCCCGATGGCGCGGTCCTGAAGGTCACCGGCGACGACGAGTTCCACCACGAGGGGCCCGCGCGCGTCTTCGAGAACGAGGAGGACGCGATGGAGTACGTCCAGACCGGCGAGATCTCCTCCGGCGACGCCATCGTCATCCGCAACGAGGGGCCCCGCGGCGGTCCCGGGATGCGCGAGATGCTCGGCGTCACCGCCGCTGTCGTCGGGGCCGGCCACGAGGACGACGTGGCGCTCCTGACCGACGGGCGCTTCTCCGGCGGCACGCGCGGCCCGATGATCGGCCACGTCGCGCCCGAGGCCTACGTCGGCGGCCCCATCGGCGCGCTCGAAGACGGCGATCACATCCGCGTCGACATCCCCGAGCGGACGCTCGAAGTCGACCTCTCCGACGAGGAGATCCAGGACCGACTCGACGCCCGTGACGAGCCCGAACCGCCGTACACGAACGGCGTGCTGGCGAAGTATGAACAGGCGTTCGGGTCGGCGGCCAACGGCGCTGTGACGAACCCCGGCGCGAAGTGGGACTAAGTCGGCGCTAACGATCTATCGCACCGGGTGACGCGAGACGCGGGGTCGCGGGACGCGAGCCGAGCGAGCGTGGCCAGTTCATTCCTTCCGAAACGTGATGAGCCCCTCTCGAAGGGCCGCTTCGAACCGCTCGTCCAGTGCCATCTCTTCCCACCCTTCGGGCCGGTTCTCCGCCGCGATCTCCGACAGCGAGTCCACGAACGAGCGATGCAGGAACCGACCGTTCGTCTCGCACTCGCCGCAGGTGCGGATGATCGACTTCACTTCGAAACTCCGGTCGACGGTCGCCTGGCACCGGGCGCACACGTACGTTTCGGACACACGGTCCCGTACGTGGTCCGTCTACTCGGAAGTTGCGCCTGCCGCGTCGCTCTTGGACGGATCTCGATCCCGACAGGTCGGTTCGAGTTGCCGTCGACGGCCGGCGGTCAGGACGTGTAACCCGTTCGTACTCACGGTAATGTGGTACGAACCGCTATATCAGCTACGGCCCCTACCTCTCGCATCCGGTGTCCCGAATGGCCAACAATCGACGAGTAGCGGCGAAAGAGTCGAACCGACTGACCGAGGACCAGATCTTTTCGCTCCTCTCGAACCGTCGCCGCCGCAACCTGCTCCGATTCGTCGAATCCGCCGGCGGCGAGTCGGCCGTCCCCGCGATCACCGACCACCTCGCTCAGTCCGAGTACGGCAGCGACGAGGTCTCCGCGAGCCAGCGCAAGAACGTCTACGTCTCCCTGCACCAGACACACCTCCCGAAACTGGCCGACGCCGGCGTCGTCGAGTACGACGAACAGACCAAACGCGTCGCGCTCACGGACCGCGCCGTACTCCTGCTCGCGTACTGCCACTTCGATCCGACGTCGCGCGGCGGGCTCCTGTCCCGACTGTTCCAGAACGGGCGGTAATTGCGCCTCCGTCAGGCCGCTGGCACCATTCTCTGAGAGTATTGGTCAACAGCTGTGACTCTGGGCCGTATTCGCCACCAGTAGAAGTTGAAGTGGGACCGCCGAGATTCGAACTCAGGTCCGACGCACCCCATGCGCCGAGGATACCGCTACCCCACGGTCCCGCACTCTGGGAGAGGGGGGTGCTTTAATTAAGGCCTTCGTTTTCCGGACGGCCTCGCCGCGTGACCCAGTGTCACGTCCGGCGATCACTCGGCCACGTCGACGCCGCTACTCTGAACGTCGACGGAATCGAGCGACCAGCCCGACGCAGCGTCGCGGGCGTCGATGCCGATTGCCGTCTCGCCGCCGCTGACGGTGATGGACGAGTCGCTGACGGTCCAGGAGCCGTTCGTGCCGACAGCGTGGATCCCTTGGATATGGATATCGATGGTGGTGTTCCGCATCGACCACGCACCGGTGGTTCGGGCGGTGAAGACACCGATATCCCGCGTGGAGACCGTCGCGTCGGAGACAGTCCACGATCCCTCCGACGACGCCGTGACGAGGCCTACGTCGCTGTGCTGGACGGTCAGGTCGGTCACGGTCCAGTCGCCGCGGCTGGCGATGGCTTTGATGCCGGTGTCGCTGCGTCGGACGGTCGTGTGCTGGACGGTCCAGTCGCCAGTGCTGCCGGACGCGTCGACGCCGTCCGCGCCGGAGCGGTCGACGACGACGTTCGTCACCGTCCAGTCGCCGGTCGAGCCGCGAACGTCGACGCCGTCGCCGCCGACCGCGACGAAGCGCGTGTCGCGGATCGTCCACTCGCCGGTGCTCGCGCGAGCGAAGACGCCGCTGTAGGTCGTACTGGAGACGGCCGAGTCGGTGATCGTCCAGTTCCCGCTGGCGTTGGGCGCGTAGACGCCGACGCTGGCGCGGATGACGGTCGAGTCACGAAGCGTCCAGTCGCCGGTGGTGTCGTTCGCGACGACGCCGAGGCGGTAGTTACGCATCGTAAAGCCGGTGACGTTCGGGGCGGCCGCGCCGGTCACGCGCAGCGCGGTGCCGTTGACGAACCGCGAGCCGTCGAGTATCGCCCGGTCGGGTGCGACCAGCGTGACGTTCTCGGCCACGGTGATCTGTTCGTAGTACACGCCGGGTCGGACTGCGACGGTGTCGCCGCTGTCGGCGGCGTCGACGGCAGCCTGGATCGACCGGTAGTCGGCGGAGCCGTCGCGATCGACGGTCAGCGTGTCCGTGGCCGTCTGTGTGTCGGTCATCTGTATCGCCGTCACACCGGCCGGCACGGTCGCAAGCACGAGCGACAGCGACACCAGGAGGGCGAGCAGCGTCGAGCGAGTCGGTGTCATGGGGGACTGTTCGGTCTGGACGGACGTAAACTGTGCTCCCGGAGTCAGTGCGAAACGACGGTGCCCGGAGGGCTCCGCGGCGGACGCGTGCCCGGTCGGCAGCCGCCGCGAAAGCGTTATCGGCGGGAGCGGCGAACCGTCGGCCGTGCTGGAACTGACGTTCGAGTCGGGGACGATTCGCGTGAGCGGGTCGCCGCCGACCGACCTGCCCGGGGTCGAGCGCGACGAGCGGAGCCAGTCCGCCAGAGCGCCGGCGTACCGGTACGCCGACCTGGTGACCGCGCTCGACGAGCGCGGCGTCGCGTACGCGGACCGCGTCGGCCCGCTGCCTCCGGTATCGCTCTCGACGACGTACGACCTCCGGGAGTATCAGCAATCGGCGCTGGACGCGTGGCGCGCCGCCGGCGACCGGGGCTGTCTGGAACTGCCGACGGGGAGCGGGAAGACCGTCATCGGCATCGCCGCGATGGTCGCGCTCGGGACGCCGACGCTGGTGGTCGTCCCGACGATCGACCTGCTGGAACAGTGGCAGCGGGAACTCGAACGGGAGTTCGACCGGCCCGTCGGTCGCATGGGCGGGGGCGAGCAGCGCGTCGAGGACGTGACCGTCTCCACCTACGACTCGGCGTACCTCCGCGCCGACGAACTCGGCGACCGCTTCGGGCTCGTCGTCTTCGACGAGGTCCACCACCTCGGCGGCGAGGGGTACCGCGACATCGCCCGCCTGCTCGCGGCTCCGGCCCGACTGGGGCTCACGGCGACGTTCGAGCGGCCGGACGGCGCGCACGACGTCATCGAGGGCCTCGTCGGGCCGCTCGTCCAGCGGGTCGGGGTCGACGACCTCGCCGGCGAGCACCTCGCGGACTACGACATCAAGCGCATCGAGGTGGCGCTCACGCCCGAAGAACGCGAGCGCTACGAGGACGAGCAGGGGACGTTCACCGACTACCTGCAGCGCTCGAACATCCAGCTCCGCTCGGGGAGCGACTACCAGGAACTGGTCAAGCGCTCGGGGTCGGACCCGGCGGCGCGCGAGGCCCTGCTGGCGAAACAGCGCGCCCGCGAGGTGATGATGAACGCCGAGGGGAAGGTCGACCGGCTGGCGGAGATTCTGGACCGCCACCGCGGGGACCGGATCATCGTCTTCACAGCCTACACCGACCTCGTGTACCGGCTCTCGGAGCGGTTCCTGATTCCGGCCATCACCCACGAGACCGGCGCGAGCGAACGCCGCGAGATTCTGGAGCGGTTCCGCGACGGGACGTACTCGCGGGTCGTGACGGCGAACGTCCTCGACGAAGGGGTCGACGTGCCCGACGCGAACGTGGCCGTCGTCCTCTCGGGCAGCGGCTCGGAGCGCGAGTTCACCCAGCGGCTCGGCCGCATCCTGCGGCCGAAGTCGGACGGTTCGCGTGCACTGCTGTACGAACTCGTCACCGAGGAGACGGCCGAGGAGCGGGTCGCCAGGCGGCGGCGGTAGCGCGTACCGTCCCGCCGTTTCGCGTGTTCGTCTGCGGTTACTACCTGTATAAGTAAGGGCAGGTCCCGCCATGGCCGGATAGATGCTCGGCGCACGATTTCGCGAGCGGCAGTGGGGGTGGCCCTGGTAGTGCGGCTAATTCACATCCGTGTGACCGACGACGAACTGGACGACGTTCGGCCCGTCCTCGACGACCGCGACATCAGCTACGTCCGAACGGCGGAGGAGAGCGCCGACGAGACGGCGTTCCTGCTCCAGTTTCCCCTCCCACCAGAGGCGATCGACGAAGTGCTCGCGGAGATGGAGGCGGCGGGCCTCGACACCGATCGGTACGCGGTCGTCGGGACGGCCGAGACCGCCAGGCCGGACCAGTCGAACTCCGCGCAGAACCACGACGACCGCATCTCCCACGACGAACTCCGCGGTCGCGCGCGAGGGATGAACCCCGGTCGGCGGACCTACTACGGCATGACGATCCTGAGCGCCATCGTCGCCACGGCGGGACTGTTGCTCGACTCGCCGGCCATCGTCGTCGGGTCGATGGTCATCGCGCCGCAGGTGGGGTCGGCGCTCATCGCCAGCGTCGGCACGGCGCTCAGCGACCGCGACCTCATCGTCGAGGGTGTTCGCGACCAGCTGCTCGGCCTCGTCGTCGCGGTCGCGGGCGCGGCGGTGTTCGGCCTGTTCATTCGGTACAGCGGGTTCGTGCCCGCGCGACTCCGGGTCACGACGGTCCAGCAGATCGCCCAGCGCATCTCGCCTGGCTTCCTCTCGATGGCCGTCGGCCTCTGTGCCGGTGCGGCCGGTGCCTTCGGCCTGGCGACTGCGCTTCCCGTCTCGCTTGTCGGCGTGATGATCGCCGCTGCGCTCATCCCCGCCGCGGCCGCGGTCGGCGTCGGCATCGCCTGGGGCCTGCCGGCCGTCGCGCTCGGCGCGGGCATCCTCCTGCTGGTCAACGTCACGTCGATCAATCTCACCGGCTTCCTGGTGCTCTGGTGGCTGGGGTTCCGCCCGGTCGACTGGGAGGCCGACGCGGCTCCGGCCGAGGCCGTTCGCGCTCACGCGCCGACCGTCGTCGCCGTCCTGTTGCTTCTGGTCGCGTTCGCCGGCGCGGGGACGGTCACCGCCCAGCAGATGCAGGTCGAGACCGCCGTCAACGCCGCCGTCACCGAGACGCTCTCGGACGACGCGTACGCGGAACTCCGACTGCTCTCGGTGCAGACCCGATTTGGCGGCGTCTCGGTCTACCGACTGGATCGGGAGGTGTCCGTCGCGGTCAGCCGACCGGCCGAACGCGGGTATCCGGGACTCGCCGCCGACCTCGAACGGGCTATCGGCCGGTCGATCGAGGACGAGGTCGCGGTGACGGTCACGTTCGAGGACCGGGCGTCGACGCCGCAGTGAACTGACCCGCCGGCTCGTTCGGTTCCCTGACCCCGACTCCCTGCGTTTTTGTCGCTCCGCGTCGCACGCTCGGACGTGCTCACGAAGGACCTCCTGCGCGTCTCGCGGGCTGGCGGCGGATACCACCTCCAGTTCGCCGACGACGATGCGGAGCGGCTCGCGGCCCGCGTCCTCGGCGTGTATCAGGGCCACGTCGGCGAGTCCCGCGAGTCGCTCCAGGCCGCCCTCGCGGACCTGGAGCGCGAGGCCGACGACTTCAAGCTCGTCCGCGGGTTCGCCAAACTGGTCGAGCGGGAGGCCACCTTCGAGACGCGGGCTCCGGTCGACCCCGAACGGGCGCGCCGGCGGGTGTTCGAGGCCGCCGAGCGTGTCGGCGTCGTCAGCGAGGCCGAGCGCGGCCGGGCGCTCGCCGACGCCGCGGCCCACTTCGGAACGGACGCGGCGACGCTCGCCGACGCGCTGTACGCCGACCGGGAGTCGAAGCAGGTCCTCACCGCCGTCGACTCGCGCTGGGGGCCCGCCGAACTGCGGACGCAGTACGACCTCTCGCTGGCGCAGACGGCGCTGTTCGATGCCACCGAGGTCCGGGTCCGCTCCTCGGACCCGAAGGCGCTCGTGTCGGCTGTCAAGCGCCTCCGGCTCATGTACGAGATCCGGCGGACTGATCGGGGCCGCGAAGTCGTCGTCACCGGTCCCGACGCGCTGTTCTCGAACACGCGCCGGTACGGGACGCGCTTCGCCCGACTCCTGCGGACTGTCGCGGCCGCCGAGGAGTGGGACCTGACGGCGACCGTCGACGACCGTGGGACCGAGCGGAAACTCACGCTCTCCGACGCCGACGTGTCCGTCCCCGGCGTCGACCCCGTCACAGAGGTCAGCTACGACAGCGGCGTCGAGGCCGACTTCGCCGCGCGGTTCGCCGCGCTCGACCTCGACTGGGATCTGATCCGCGAACCGGAGCCGCTGGCCGCCGGCGAACACGTCGTCATCCCCGACTTCGCCTTCGAGTGGCGGCCCGGGACCGAGGGGGGCGTTCGCGACACGTTCCGAAACGACGGCCAGCGAGCGGACGGGAGCGACCCCGACGGCCCGCCCTTTCGCATCTTCTTCGAGATCATGGGCTTCTGGACGCCCGAGTACGTCGCGAAGAAGCTCGACCGCCTCGGAGACCTGGAGGACGTGGCGATGCTCGTCGCCGTCGACGAGTCACTCGGCGTCGGCGAGGCGGTCGAGGCGACCGACAACCGGGCCATCCCGTACTCGGGAACCGTTCGCGTGAAGGACGTGCGCGACGCCCTGCGCCCCTACGAGGAGCGACTCGTCAGCGAGAGCGCCGCCGCCATCCCCGACGAGGTCCGCCCCGACGCAGCCGTCGTCTCACTCGCCGACCTCGCCGCGGACTACGGCGTCAGCGAGGACGCACTCGCCGACGTGGCGTTCCCCGACCATGAGCGCGTCGGGCGCACGCTGGTGCGGCCGAGCGTCCTGGACGAACTGGCCGACCAGATCGAGGCAGGGATGGACTACGCGACCGCCACCGACCGGCTGGCCGACTACGGCATCGCCGACGACAGCGCCGCCCTCTCGCGGCTCGGCTACCGGGTCGCCTGGGAGGGACTGGGCGGCGGGACGATCCAGCCGCGGGACTGAGCGCCGTCCGTCAGGTCGGCTCCTCCGCCGGCGGGTCGGTCTCCGTTCGGTTCGGTCGTAACCCGGCCAGTAGCCTGATCGGCCAGATGACGTAGTAGAGCGGATGCAGGTGGCCTGGAAGCGGGCGAAACCGGTAGTCCGCGTAGGTCGGGTGGAGCGCCGAGTGCAGGGCCACGAGTCGGGGGAGCGCCGTCGGTGACTCGCTCGCAGCCGCGAAGAACCGGGCGGACTCGATACGGCCGGGGGCGGTCGTCGGCTCCGACGCGAGCGACCGTGTCACCCTGTCAGCCAGGCCGGTGACGCGGTTCGCCTCGCTCACTCGCGCGGCGACGGGCTCGGGGAGCGCGTACTCGAAGACGGTTTCGGCGAGCGCCGCTCCGACCAGGAACGGACGCTCGACGCCGTGGTCGCGTGCGTGAGCGAGCACCCGGTCCCAGTCGGCCGTCGTCGCGTCCATCGCGGCGACGAAATCGCAGAGCCACTTCAGGAGGTACCACCGGTGTTTCGTCCCGTGGAACGCGAGCACGAGGAGGCGGTCCGTCGCGGCGAGCGCCGGCACCGGGGCCCCGCCAACGTCGACCTGCTCGCGGTGGTCCCACAGCGCTGCCACGTCCGGCGAGAACGGGCGCTCCGCGTCGCCGACGCGCCAGCGGAGCTCCACGTCGATGTCTGAGCCAGTCATCGCGTACTCGTGGACGATAGCCTTCGTCGAGGGCCCCCCGAGCAGGGCCGCGTCGTCGAGGCGCGGTGCCCCGTCCCGCCACTCGTAGCCCCGTTCTTCGAGGACGTCGGCGGCGGTCGACACGTCTTCGGGGTGGACGAGGATATCGAGGTCGTTGTACTCGCGGACGGTCACGCTGTCGTAGGCGAACGCGGACAGCACCGGCCCCTTGAACGGAAGGGCGCGGACGCCGGCGTCGTCGAAGTCATCGAGGACGCCGAGCAGTTCGTCCGTGGCCGCGAGGTTCCGCATCGTCCGCCGCTGGACCGTCCCGTCGAGGCGCGAACTGACCGACGGGGGAACGCCGCGCTCCTCTTTGACTTCCCGGTACGTCGACGCCAGTCCCTCCTGGAGCAACTGGAGCACGCCGTGGTATCGAGCCAGATCGAGCACGCGGTCCCAGTCGAGGTCGGACGAGACGAGCGGTTCGATGTCGGGGGCTGCACCGGAGTCGACGGCCCCGCGCACGCACTCGACGACCATCTGCAGTTCCGGTTCGGCGTCGCTCAGCATCGCTCGCCCGCGAGGTCGGCCCGCACGCGGTCGATCACCTCCGGGAGGCGGCCGAGTTCGCGGGGTCGCCGCAGGCGCTTTACCGACGTCGAACCGGCGATTTCACCGCAGACACCGACGTTTGTGGCGGCCTGCCTCCCGAACCCGAGCGTTCCGATCGCGTACGTGTTGTCCACGAGCGACATGACCCGTTCGCTGCCAGAGAGCGACTCGACTGCTATCTCCGGGCCATCTTCTAGCAGGTAGACGCCGGCTAACGGGACCGGACTCTCCGGCTGGTCGTGTCTGAGTCGGTGGAAGTGTCGCGGGCGCCCGTCGTAGGTCCGCACCGGGGGGTCGACAGGCGGATCGAACGTCTCGACGGCTTCCGTGGAGAGCTTCACCGCAGGGTAGCCGCTCCGAACCACGGGGCCGTCGTCGCCGAGCGTAATCGCGGCCACGTCGTCGCTCAGTACGCGGTGCCCGTCGGTCAGGCAGGCCAGCGCGGTCGTGGTCTTGCCCTGGCCCGACTCGCCGACGAACGCCACCGCCGCCCCGTCTATCGCCACGGTGCTGGCGTGGAGGACGAAGTAGCCGCGCTGGTGAAGCAGGTGATTGAGCGCCGGCCCGACGATGACGTGTCGGAGGACCTCGTGTGGGGCCCCAGAGGCCGGATCGATGGCGATACGGGTCCCGCCCCGAACGCGAACCGTCGCTGCGTCGTACTTGAGGTAGTAGTCGCGCTGACCAGCCGCGTGGAAACTCTTTTCCGACGTGAGAGCAGGTGGTCGCGTCACCGCGCGCTCGGTGACGGTGACGTCAGGGTCCGTGGGCCCACCCAGATCGGCGGGCGACAGTTCGGGGAGGTCGATCTCCGACTGGACGGTCAGGCCGAACGCCTCGTAGGTGTCGGTCGTCGCGACGGCCACGGTCCTCACTGCCCCCTGCGTGCGAGCGTCGTCTCGCGCTCGGTCATCGCCGTCTCACGGTGTTGGGATCGACTGATACGCCCCTGGTGCATACGACACCGGTTCGGTCATGGGGCGATTAAGAATGGGCTCTATACCGGCGGTCGACCGAACCCGGTCCGGACACTGCGTGCCGATCCGTCACGAATCGCGTCACGCTACGAACGGCCGGTGACGTCTCACGGAGACACCTCGTGCGAAAAATACCGCGACGGGACCCGTCCCATCTCGTCCGAACTGCCGTACCTCGATTCCGTCTCAACCCCACCCAGTCGCGCGGTCGCCGCAGTACACAGGTACAGCAGTCCGTCTCAGTCCCACTGACCGTAGCCGTCGTCGTACCACCAGTTCGTCTTCTCTTCAACGGTTCCGTACGTCTCCACGGAGGGTTCTTCGTAGTTCATGGGTTTTGTACCCACTACAGTATCCAGACATATCTGTATTTGTTATAACTACAATTCTAGCCGAAAACTTAATCGGCGGCGGCGTTAAAACGAGGCTACTTCCGACTCCGGGAGCGGTCGGAACCGATCGAGGTCCTCGAGATCCCCGATCAGCACCTCGTCGTCGCACTCGACCCAGGCGTGAGCCTCGAACGCGCCGTCGCGCTTGTCGACGCCGAGGCGGATCCGACCCCGGTAGCCGCCGGCTACGAGGAGCGCGTTCCCGGCCACTGCCCGGTCGAGGCAGTCGAACTCCCCCGGGAGGCGCGCGGCGACGGCGTCGACCGCCCACGGGATCTGGTCTACGGACTCGACCGAGCGGGACGGCGGGCACACCCGCCCGATGAATCCGACCCAGCGGACCGAACTGTCGAGGCCGAGGAGCGACAGCAGCGCCTTGCTCGACACGACCAGCACCGCGGCTCGACAGAGCAAACGCCGAGGCTGGCTGGGCTGCGACCGAACCTCAGCGAGCAGTGTTCGCATCGGTCTCGACGAGTCGTGAGGTCGCGAGCGTCTCGAGGAACTCTGACACGTCACTCGCACAGCGCGCTCTATCAACGTCGTACTCCGCGACCAGCGCCGAGACGATCTCGTCGAACTCGGTCGGTTCCTGCACCAGCCGCCAGATGTCCGGGCCGACGCCGGTGAGGCCCTGGTACATCCCCGTCTCGCTGTTGAGCACGATCACTTCGTCGTCGACCGTGGTGGCGACGCAGTCCTCCGTCGCGACGACTGTCGTGCCTGTCTCTACCGTTACCATACCCCTGGGCACGGCGGCGGGTCAGCATTGTTATGCTCCGTATTCCGCCGTGAAACCGGGTATATCGGACCGTAGCGTGGTGGTAACTATGTCTCGAATGGACCGTGGTCAAGGCGATGGCCGAGTCGGAACTCCCCCGCGGCGAGCGGTACCGGTCGCTCCGTCGGGTGGCGCTGCATCGTCCGTTCCTGACCAGTGGTATCGTCGCCACGAGCCTCGTCGCGATGGCGCTCGAGGGTATCGGGCTCTCGTTCCTGTTTCCCGTTATCGAGGCGGCCCAGCGCGGCGGGACCCTCTCGACGGCGGAAAGCGGGATCACCAGCCGACTCCTGTCGGTCTACGCCGCCGTCGGGCTGCCACTCACGCTCGAATTCCTGCTTCTCGGCCTCGGGTGCGTGATGGTCTGTCGGTACGCGTCCGCGTTCGCGGTGAAGTGGCTCGCGGCGAGGCTCACGAAGGGCTACGAGCGGGACCTCAAAGACCGGGCCTACGAACTGGCGCTCGGCGCGTCGGTCGCGTACTACGACGACGAGGGGTCCGACGATATTCTCAACGCAGTCCTCACGCAGACTCGGTACGCCGGTCGCGTCATCGGCCGCATCGTCCAGCTCTTCCAGCAGGGGCTGCTCTGTGTCGCCTACGCCGCGATCGCACTGGCCATCGCGCCCCTGCTGACGGTGGCGGCCGCCGTGGCGCTGGGCGGACTCACCGTCCTGTTCAGACACGGCATCGAGCCCGGCTACGCCGTGGGAGACCGCGTCGCCACGGCGAACGAGCAACTCCAGGAGACCGCGCAGGCCGGCACGCAGGGCGTCCGCGACGTGAAGCTGTTCGGGATGCGCCAGGACCTGCTGTCGGAGTTCCGCGGCGCGCTCGACCGCTACGCGACGACCAGCGTCACGGTGCGCCGCAACGAGGTCGCGATCCAGAGCTTCTACCAGCTCGCCGTCTCGCTGGCGCTGTTCGGGCTCGTCTACGTCGCGATCCGCTACCGGGCGCTCTCCGTGTCCGCACTGGGCGTCTTTCTGTTCGCCATGTTCCGGCTCGCACCGCGGCTCAGTTCGCTCAACGCCACCGTCTATGCAATCGAGGGGGAGCTTCCCCACCTCGTCCGTACCCATCGGTTCCTCGACCGACTGGCCGACCGCCAGGAGAGCGTCGCAGGCGCTCCGGTGCCCGAGCGGATCGACGAGATCCGGTTCGAGAACGTCTCGTTCGCCTACGACGACGAGCGGGTCCTCGACGACCTCTCGATGGAGATCGAGCGCGGCGAGTTCGTCGGCGTCGTCGGCCCCTCGGGCGGGGGGAAGTCGACGGTCGTCTCGCTGCTGGCCCGCCTCTACGAGCCGGACGACGGGGCGATCCTGGCCAACGGCGAGTCGATACTGACGTACGACCTCGCGGCGTGGCGCGAGACGGTCGCGATGGTGCGACAGGACCCGCACATCTTCGACGACACGCTCCGGTACAACCTCACCGCGGGGCGGTCGGTTCCCGAGCGCGACATCCGTGACGCCGTCGAGACCGCGCTCGTCTCCGAGTTCCTCGACGATCTGCCGCGCGGGCTCGACACCGTGCTCGGCGACGACGGCGTGAAGCTCTCGGGCGGCCAGCGCCAGCGCGTCGCTCTCGCCAGGGCGCTGCTGACGGACGCGCCGGTGCTCGTCCTCGACGAGGCCACGAGCGACCTCGATACGGCGCTCGAACGGCGAGTCCACCGGGCGGTCGAGACGCTCGACGGCGACCGGACCGTCGTCGCCATCGCACACCGCCTCTCGACGGTGGCGAACGCCGACCGGATATACACGGTCGAGGACGGCCGGGTCACGGAGGCCGGGACGCACTCCTCGTTGACTGCCCGGAACGGGACCTACGCGGACCTGTACGCCATGCAACGCTCCGGGCAGGCGGAATCGTAGTCCGACGCCGAGACGACGGACCGGTCGCCGTGGATCCGTCCCTCGGTCGACATCCCACCCGTCTCGACCGAATTCTGCGGATGCAAGTGCACATCGGCGACCGATGTGGCCGCTATTCTTTTGCCGGTCGACACGGTTGTTCGGCCATGGCTGATTCGGAGTCGCGCCGCGAGTTCCTCCGTCGGGTCGTGCTGGTCATCGGCGGCTGTACCATCGGACTGACGGCGGCCTTCGTCGGCGTGCTGGCGGTTCTCTCCGGTGAGATCCAGTCAGTCTCCAGCCGGGTTCCGTGGTACCTCGTCGGCGGCGCACTGCTCTTCGTCGCGACCATCGTCTTGCTCGACGAGAACGACGCCGACGGGCGGACGATCATCGTCTCGGCGCTCGTCGTCAGCGTGGTCGGATTCGGCCTGCTCACGCTCGCTGTCGAGGGGATCCGGTTCGCCATCATGCGCCCGGAACTCGTGTTCGTCTCCCAGCTCGTGCTCTACCTCTTCGCCGCGGGACTCATCGGAACCGGGGTGGGCTACTGGGCGCTCAGACACTGGCGCGAGTTCTCGACAGCCGGTCCCTGACGCTACCGCTCGCGGTCGTCCGTCCCGCCGGTTCGCAGTCGATAGCCGAGGAGTCGCACCCGATAGACACACACCTGAAGGAGATACAGCGAGAGCGCGGTGAATTCGACGATGGTGCCGCTGAGTCCCGTGCGAGTGGCCGGTCGTGACGGAGGCTGGGGCCCGGCCGGCGGAGCGACGGACTCCTGCCCTGCCCGTGGGGCCGCCGCCGCGGCTTGCGATTCCGCCGTTCGCTCCCCAGTTCGAAGTCGCTCGACGGTCCGTGTCAGCGTCTCGTTGCGCTCGCGGAGCCTGCCGACCAGCGCGATCAGTTCGTCGCGGTCGAGCGTGGCCGGATCGACGGACTGCGCGTCGGTAGCGCCGTCGAAACCGCCCGGAATATCCGCCGAAACGCTTTCTGAGCCAGACTCCGCCTCCGATTCGGTGGACGACTCCGCCTCCGACCCGGCGGTCGTCGCTGTCGACGGCTCCGAACCGCCCCGTTCGTCCGTGAAATCCGCGAGCAGATCGGAACTGACCGACTGCAGGTCGGGCCGTTCGAACTGTTCCAGTCCCGGCGTCGCCCCCGCGTCGTGGGTCCGCTTTCGCTTGAACGTGACGCGCTCGACCGCCTCGTCCCAGTCAGTCATCAGGTACGCTTCTCCCGTGTCAAGTCCCTCGATCTCCGTGGCGATCTCCGACCCGAGGATGTTCCTGACCACGTCGACGTCGTTCTTCCAGGTGAGGCGATGCCAGACCATCCAGTCACACTGCGTGATGAAGTCCTTGTCGACCGACGACGGGCGCTGGGACAGCCCAAGCATCCCGAGACCGCGTTTTCGCCCGCGCTTTGCCACCCGCTCCAGGAGCTCGGCGAGTTCGCTCGATCCACCGCTCTGTGGGAGGTACTCCTGGAGCTCCTCGATCAGCAGCAGGAACGGTTTGCGCGCGGACTTCTCCCTGTGATAGAGTTCGCGGACGACGCTGGCGATCAGGTCGGCTGCGGCGTCGCCGTCGAGGAAGTCCGAGACGTCGAGGACGACGGGGACGTTCTCTTCGAGCGCCACGGCGGCGAGCTTCTCGGCGTCGTCGGCCGTGACCCGCGCGTCGCAGTGGGTCTCGTCAGCGCCCACGTGGAGCAGTTCGTACTCCGCTTTGAGTCCGTAGTACTCCCCCTCGGTGTCGACGATCAGCAGCGGGAACCCGGCGTCGAGGAGTTCCTCGACGATGACGCTCGCGGTGTTGCTCTTGCCGCTTCCGCTCTTGCCGGTGACGAATCCCCGCCCGGTGAGCACTTCGACTGCCGGGAGCGTCTTCGCTCCCCGCGTGGGCACGATCCAGTGGGTGGGGTCGTCGTCACCAGCCATACGTCTACCCCTCGGTATCGAATCGAGCGTAATAGGCTTTGTTCCCGAAATTTCAGCGATAGAAACGGCTCTCCGTGGGAAAACGTAGCCACTCGTGGGTGAGTACCCTCGTTGCGGACCGGTCGGGGAGCAAGGTTAATGACGCCGGCGACCGACAGAGCTATTGCTACAAAACAACACACCGCGGAGAAACCGGGTTGGTAGGACAACCGTGGTTTCTCTCTCTGGGTAGATAAGAGTTGCCCCTGGGAGAGTGGCGACGCTACGAAATCCCGAAGCAGTCCCGACGTTTTCGCCGCCTCGGTCGACCCGAACGCGCCTGTTGTACTTGTTACAGAACGGCGGTGCGCCCGCCGGCCTCACTGTCAGCCAGTCCCGTGAGGCAGGACCTCTGTGACCAGGAACTCGAGGAAGGCCCCCGTCTCCATCCCGGCCGGTCGATGGACGGTGACGAAACCCGACTCCGTGAGGTCCACCTTCACCGTCTGATCACGGTACTCGTAGTCGATTCCGAGTTGATTGAGCGCCGCCGTGTCCAAAACCGACTCGAACGCGTCGTCCCGTAGCAGGTCGTCACCGTAGACGGTCCCCTTCTGTGCGTTCCCCGCTGCGTCGTAGAACCCGGCTTTCCACGGCGACCCGCCCTGATGGGTATCGAGGAAACCGCTGAGGTCGAACTCTCCTCGCTCTATCGTCGTGTCCGTGTCGGCACCGATCAGATCGAACGCGAACTGGCCGCTGCCGCTCTCGGCGACGACGACCTCACCGGGCACGCCGGCGAACGCCGTCCGAACCGTCTCTTTGACCGTCGATTCGGTCACTCGGATCTCACCGCCCTCTATCTCGGTGTCGCTTCTGGTCACGATCTGTTCCGCGGCCGCGTGTCCCTCGAACCCCCGTTCGCCGGAGGGAAGCGAGAAGACCCGATCGACCTGTATCGACCGCGAGAGCTCGTGGCCCTCCTTCGTGACTGTTTCCGTGTACGACCCCACGACGTCGAACTCACCGTCGACGATCCCACAGACGCCTCCTTGCATACCCCAGGAACCGCAATCGTGCTACTTAGCTTGATTCTAACTATTCTGTACTGATCATGTCTGTAAAATAAACACTCATCTGAGGTGACTGCTACGCCTCAGTCGCGACGCGGCGCTGTCGGTCCCGTTCCGAGCGCCCGTCGCCCGAACGATCAGCCGAACGCGTCGTACAGGACGGCGAAGAACGCGAGTCCGCCAGCGATGGTGAGAACCACGCCGACGGCGACCGTCACCGCTTCGAGCGAGAGCCACGGGATCGCAGTCGCCTCTCCCACTACGCCGCCGAGCAGGAGCACCGGAATCACGACGAGGAGGACCGCCACTCCCGGTTCTCCCCAGCGGGCCACGAGCGTCTCGTCTCGGCCCGGCGCTGTTCGTCCGTTCGTCTGTGCGGGGTCCCCACGCGACCGCTCGGAACGCGGTCCCGGTCGTACCTCTGCGGTGGTCTCGTCGTCCGTCTTGCTGTATTCCATCGGTATCACTGATCCTCCCTGAGTCCGATCGAGAGCGAGCACCCGCTCAGAGACGGACGGCGCTACGAGTCACTGACTGGCGAGTACCGTCCGCTCGGAGAGAGAAACCAGCGATGTCCTACCAACCCGGTTTCTCTGCGCTGCTCGGATGCTGTGTACTACCCTATTCAGCCCCGTTCCTAATCAACGTTGGTGCCGGGGCGATATTCCCGGTGGGGACTCCGGGGCCGCTCAGACCTCGCGACGACGCCCTTTCGGGACCTGTGACCGCAGTTCGCCGTAGACGTACAGGCCGACGCCGGCCGGTTCGACCGCGCCGGCGACGTCGTGGGTGACGAGCAGGTAGCCCCAGTCGCCCTCCCAGTCGTGCTCTCGGTCTTCGCCGGCGACGAACGCGCGGGCGGCCTCGTCGTCGAGGTGGATGACGTTCTCCGTGGCGTGGGCCCCGAAGCGCTGGGCGGCCTCGAGCGTCGGCTTCCAGTGTTCCTGGCGCGTGCGCAGGAACGTCATCCCCAGTCCCTCGATGTCGACTGGCGACGGCGGCTCGCCGCGATAGATCCATAGCTTTCCCGCGCCGCGCTCCCAGAACGTGTAGTCCGCGAACGTCTCGGGGTCGACGCCGAAGCGCTCGCTCCAGAAGTCGAGCACCTCGGCGCGGGTCGCTCGCTCGGGATCCTCGCGGTCGTCGGCCGTCGCGGGCAGTCGGGTGAACGACGTGCTCTCGTCGCTCATTCGCCGGTCACCTCCAGTTTCGCACAGAAGAATCCGCCCGTGTCGTTGTGGTGGGGGTAGATGCGCTTTGCCTTCTGCACGCTCGGGTCGAACGCCTCGCCGTCCCACTCTGTGACGCCCGGCCGGTGGTCGAGCGGGAGGTCGTAGTCGACCAGTTCGCAGGCCGTCTCGTCGAGAGCGAAGTCCAGCACGGCCTCGTTCTCCTCGGGCGCGAACGTGCAGGTCGAGTAGACGACGGTCCCGCCGGGGGCCGTGGCCTCGACGGCGCGCTTGAGAACTCCTTTCTGGACGCCGGCGATGCCCTCGACGTGCGAGAGCGTCCAGTCCTCGAAGGCGTCGGGGTTCTTCCGGATCGTCCCCTCGCAGGAACAGGGCACGTCGACGAGCGCGCGATCGTAGTTCGCGCCGCCGAAGGGCTTGAGCGAGTGGTTGCGGGCGTCCTCGTGCGTGACGGCGATGCTCGTCGCGCCCAGTCGCTCCGTGTTGGTCCGCAGCGCGGAGATGCGGCCGAGGTTGTTGTCAGTCGCCACGACCTCGCCGTGGTCGTCCATCAGCGCGGCCAGCTGAGTCGTCTTGCTCCCCGGCGCGGCGCAGGCGTCCCAGACGCGGTCGCCGGGCTTGGGGTCGAGAACGGTCGCCGGGACCGCCGAGACCTCCTCCTGGCCGTGGATCCAGCCGTGGAAGTACGGCCAGTTCGAGCCGGGCGAGTCCTCGGGCAGGACGAACAGGCCGTCGTGCCAGTCGACGGGGTCGGACGCGATGTCCGCCTCGTCGAGCGCCCGTCGGACGCGCTCGGCGGTCGCCTTGATCGTGTTGACCCGAACGGCCGACGGGAGCGGTCGCTCGCACGCCGCCCGGAACGCCTCGAAGTCGTCGACGATGGGCCGATAGCGCTCGAGTGGTTCCATTGCCCGGCGTTGGCCGGCGGTGCGCTTGTGCGTTTCGAACGCCGGCGTCCCCCGACCTTCAAGCCACTCGCGAGCGAAATACGGACATGGCACACGTACAGATCCATCGCGACGACATCTCGCTCGAGTCGCCCACACTGGTCGAGGGGCTTCCCGGCATCGGTCTCGTCGGAAAGATCGCCGCGGATCACCTCATCGACGCGTACGATATGGAGTACTACGCGTCCGCACACTGCGAGGGACTGCCGGAGATCGCAGTCTACGGGGCCGACGACCCCGAGGTCCGGCCGCCGGTTCGCTTCTACGCTGACGCGGAGCGAGACCTGCTCGTCCTGCAGAGCGACGCGCCGGTGTCGCCTTCCGCCGCCCGGGAGTTCGCCGGGTGCATGGTCAGCTGGTTCCAGGACCACGACGTGACGCCCGTCTTCCTCAGCGGCCGCCCGGCAGAGAAAGACGGCGTCCCCGCGGTCTACGGCGTCTCGACCGGCGACGGGGCGGCGATGCTCGACGAGGCCGACATCGACCCGCCGTCGGAGATGGGGGCGATCACCGGACCGACGGGGGCGCTCGTCCACGAGGCTCAGCGCGTCGGGCTCACCGGCGTCGGGCTCGTCGTCGAGGCCGACCGGCAGTTCCCCGACCCTGAGGCCGCCCGGGCGCTCTTGCAGACGGCGATCAGCCCGCTGGCCGACTTCGAGGTCGACACCGAGGCGCTGGTCGAACAGGCCGAGGAGATCGAGAAGGCCAGAGAGCGCCTCGCCCAGCAACTGCAGGAAGACCAGGACGACAGCACGAGCGCGCGACCGCTCGGTATGTACCAATAATGGTCGACGCAGACGACGTCGTTCGCGGTCTCCTGGTGGTGGGGATCGCGCTTGTGGCCGCGGTCGTCGGCTGGATCCTGTTCGTTCGCGTTCCGACCGACCTCGCTGGACTGCTGGGCGTCCTGCTGGTGCTCGCCGTCGTCGTCGGCGCGGTGCGGATCGGCGGCCGGCTCGCCGGCTCGTTGTTTCCCGCCCACAACGTCGCGGAGGTCGCCGTCGAGGGGCCGATCTCACGGGACGGCGGCGGGAGCCTCACGAGTCCGCCGGTCGGCGCACGGACCGACGACATCGTCGAGCAGATCGAGCGCGCCGACGGGGACCGCGGCTCGCGGGCGCTCCTGCTGAAGCTGAACACGCCGGGCGGCGAAATCGTCCCAAGCGAGGACATCCGGCTGGCCGCCGAGCGCTTCGACGGCCCGACCATCGCCTACGCCACGGACGTGTGTGCGAGCGGCGGCTACGACATCGCCGCTGGCTGTGACGAGCTGTGGGCCCGCGAGGGGTCCATCGTCGGCTCCATCGGCGTCATCGGCTCGCGCGTCAACGCCGAGGAACTCGCAGAGCGGCTGGGACTCTCCTACGAGCAGTTCACCGCCGGCGAGTACAAGGACGCCGGCGTGCCGTTGAAGGAGATGCGCGAGGACGAGCGCGAGTACCTCCAGGGCATCGTCGACGAGTACTACGACCAGTTCGTCGAGACGGTCGCCGAGGGCCGCGAGATGGACGCCGAGGCGCTCCGCGACACCGAGGCGCGGATCTACCTCGGCGAGACGGCCGCCGAGAAGGGGCTCGTCGACGAACTCGGGACGCGCGAGGACGTGGAGACGAGCCTCGAACAGCGCCTCGGCGAGTCGGTCAGAATCAAGGAGTACGAGGCGAGCCGCGGCCTCGCGGGCAAGCTCCGGGGCGGCGCACAGCGGGTCGCGTTCGCGTTCGGCGCAGGGGTCGCCAGTGCCTTCGACGGCGACCTCGACGGCCTCTCCTTCCGTCGGTGACCGCCTCGGGAGGTTTTTTATCCGGGGACCGCCTTCCCGAACGTGTGTCCACGCTGGTGGTGTGTATCGACAGGGACGGGCCGGATACCGCCGGGTACCCCGTCGTCGGCCGCGCCGACGTCGAGTCGCTCATCACCCGGACCGGCGTCGTCGACCCGGAAGACAGCCGGGTCAACTGCCTCCTCGAAGGGCTCAGCGTCGCCGCGGAACTCGACGAGGACGGGTCGGACCCGGTCGTCTGCGTCGTCGGCGGCGGCAGCGACAGCGTCGGCTCGGACCGGGAGATCGCGGCCCAGATCGAGGCGCTGGTGGCCGAACACGACCCTGATTCGGCCGTCGTCGTGGTCGACAGCGCCGAGGACGAGCGCCTCGTCCCGATCATCGAGAGCCGCGTCGACATCGACGCCGTCGACCGCGTCGTCGTGCGCCAGGCCCGCGACATCGAGTCGACGTACTACCTGCTGAAGCAGTTCCTGGCCGACGAGGAACTCCGCAAGACCGTGCTGGTCCCCGTGGGGATCGTCATGCTCGCGTTTCCGCTCCTCCTCGTCGTCACGAGTCCGACGCTGGCCGTCGGCGCGATCGCGGCCGCCATCGGCGTGTTCCTCATCTACAAGGGTCTCGGGATCGACGCGTACCTCTCGCGGCTCCCCGGCCAGATCCGCGAGGCGCTGTACTCCGGGCAGGTGTCGCTCGTGACTTACGTCGTCGCGGCCGGGCTCTCGCTGGTCGGCATCTTCGCCGGCGTCCTCGGCGTGTCGGCGACGGACGACATCAGCCTGTTCCTGCTGGCGAACCGGTTCGCGTTTGGCTCGGTCCCGTGGCTGACCGGGGCGGCGCTCGTCGCCTCGCTCGGCCGCCTGCTCGACGAACTCCTCAAGCGGGAGGGGGTTCGGAGCGCGTACGTGAACCTCCCCTTCGGCGCGGTCGCCGTCGGCCTCGTCGTCCGCGGCTTCTCGGCGTACTTCCTCGAACGCGGCGGCGTCTTCTCCCCGTTTCGCGTCACCCCGACCGACCTCGGTGTCGTCCAGATTCAGGGGTTCACCCTCGACCCCGGGACGCGACTCGCACTGTTCATCCTCGCCGGCATCCTCATCAGCCTCGTCGGCGTCCGCGCCGCGGCGTACGTCAGTCACACCGACATCGAGGAAGAACTGGTGGAATAGACAGCGATTTAGGCGGCCGGCGGCTACCGACGCGCATGACAGACGGCGCGTGGGTCTCGCTGTTCTCCGGCGGGAAAGACTCCTCGTGGGCGCTGTACCGGGCCCTCGAACGCGGCTATCCGGTCGAGCGGCTGGTGACGGTCCACCCCGACGGCGATTCCTACATGTACCACGTCCCGGCGACGCGGCTGGCTTCGCTGGCGGCCGAGAGCGTCGGCATCCCGCTCGTTGAGGTCGAACCCGACGACTTCGACGCCGGCGACGTGCCCGACTCGGGCGCACAGGGCGACGCCGAACTCGAACCGCTGGAGGCCGCCCTCCGCGACCTCGATGCGGAACTCGACGGCGGCATCGGCGGCGTCACCGCCGGCGCGGTCGAGAGCGAGTACCAGACGACGCGCATCGAGGCGATGGCCGAGCGCCTCGAAGCGAACGTCTTCGCCCCGCTCTGGCAGGAGAACCCCCGCGACCTCGCCGATGCGATGCTCGACGCCGGCTTCGAGATCCGAATCGTCCGCGTCGCCGCCTACGGCCTCGACGAGTCCTGGCTCGGCCGGACGCTGGACGCCGACGCCCTCGACGAACTCGCGGCGCTCAACGACGAGTACGGCGTTCACATCCTCGGCGAGGGCGGCGAGTTCGAGACGCTGGTGACCGACGGGCCGCACATGGACCGCCGGATCGAACTGGAGTACGAGACGGAGTGGGACGGGTCTCGGGGTACGATTCGTGTCGAAGACGCGCGGCTGGCATAGCAGTTGTTGTGAATACGACGAATCTATTCACGACCGGTGTAATCAGTACAGAGGCGAGAATTATCGTCTCCGCCGTAATTCATTTGTGTACACTGCGAAGGTGAACAGTGGGCCAACAGCAAGAAGAAGGATTAACTCGTCAACAGCGGCTCCGACGATACTGAGCTGGAGGCCGATAATCATAAGCATCAGATCGTTTTGTCGTGCGGCAGTATTTGACATACGTAGGGATGCTTCCCATCTGTCACAGGTGTTTCGACTCAGCCGATCGCTCGCTCAGTTCGCACACTTACCGAACAGCCATTTCACTCCATCTGCTGAATCACGAACCCGTACTCACAAACGACTGATCGCATTCGGCAAGCGAGGCGATCCGATTCACCCGACCGAACGAAGTGAGTGCGGGCGTTTTCGCGTAGATTTTTCAGATTGAGCGGGACCGACGGTCTCGCTGACCATGCGAACGGGCGCGTTGCGCCCGTGAGCAGTGGGTGGTTCCCGCAGCGCCACCGGCGCGAGGAAACTCGGCGATGAAAAAGGTACGGTGGCGAGTTCGAGACGCTTGTGACCGACGGACTGCACATGGACCGTCGGATTGAACTGGAGTACGAGACGGAGTGGGACGGGTCTCGTGGCTCCGTCCGCGTCACTGACGCGTGGCTGGCATAGCGGTTGTTGTGAATACGACAAATCTATTCACGACCGTAGTGTTCGACACAGGTAATTCAATCATCACTTCGGTTCATCAAAACGTGGCCAAGAAGATAGAGTGGCAAGAAGTAGATTACCACTATTGAGGCACCAACTCCAATCTCTCGAAAGAGTTCGTTCGTAGCATTTGAGACGGTTTCAAGAGTGATTACAGCCAATAAAAAAGTGATGTATGCGAGGAACCAATCGGTTCTATCCATACACAATATGGTCCTTTCATTCCAGTATAACCTTCTGATTCGGTAAATAAGCACATCTACTAACCGGCGTATTCGCTACTCAATGCTGAATCGGAGCTACAACTTCAATAACGACTTCTCACACAAGTCGCTGCCCGGTCAGTACAGGTGATGCACGTATCGTTCGGTAGGACGAAGGAGATACAGTAGCCCACTTTCCAGCCGCCCAAACTCTTTATCAGGTTAAACTCTTACTGGTAAGCATGAATATATATCAACGAATATTGTTTCATGATCCAGATGGACGAAGGAAAGGGCTCATCCTTTGGTTCTTGTCGTTTATTTGTCTTTTTTGTGGGTGTGTATTGGTTTTGTACTCGATGGTTATCACTTCTTGCTCATTTTGGGTATCGCGCTAGGATTCTCTGGGTCCGCCGAATTGTTGCCTCCGGACCGACGACATTCAGCAGGAGTCTTGCGAATACTAGGTATGGGTATCACCGTTGTCTGCCTCGTTCTTCTAGTATCGGCTCCAGATTTACTAGTGGAGTAGGGAAGAGCACTCGGTTTTGGTAGGTATTTGATCTATCTCCGTGCTGTTCTGAGACGGTTGGTCGGTAACTATGCACATCTACTGACCGGCGTATTCGATTCTCCAAGGCTGAAGCGAATCTCCATCTGCAATACCGACGTGTTTCATAATCGGTAGCGTTTGTGCACCTTGTCTGATGAGCGCAAAGACGAGTCGTGTGGGTAATCAGCGATACTCTTCAACGTCGACGACTCGTTTCGTCACCTCGTGAGTGAGGTCACTGTCCGCCGAAACCACTGTAGCATCAAGTTCTCGCCCGACCGCAGCAACGAGTGCGTCGACACCGTCAAGATACGGTCCCTGTGGTCCAACCTCGTCGGCGATTCGCCCCGCTTCAACCGACAGGTCTTCGTTGATTTCGTAGACCTCACCCCATGACAGCGCTTCGACCGCTTCTTCAAGATCCCCCGATGGGAGGTTTCCGACACCAACGAGTGCTTCAGCGTGGGCGGGGGCAGGCATTACCCACAGCTCTTCCGCACCGCCGTTCGATTCGTAGTACGTTTCTGTGGCAGGGTGACCGCTCAGGTAATCGATGAGGAAGTTTGCATCAAGAACCCTCATGTGTCCTCGCCGAACCGTCGCATCCGCTCTTTCCGCTTCTCTTTCGAGCTTTCGCGCTTGTCTCGTATCCAGTCGGCGTCCGCATCAGAGAGAATCCCGAACCCGTCGTAGAAGTCAGCCTCTTCACTCTCATCAAGGACGCGCTCGAGCACGTCGTTGAATGACTCGCCCTCACGCCGGCGGCGGTCAAGCTGTCGCTTCACTCGACCGCTAACTCGGATCTGCTCATCTGCGGTCGCCATCGTTACGTCAACGTTAATGTTGACATTGGTTAATCCTTGTGGCAAAACACAAGCAGGACTTATTCAATACGCACACCTACCGAGCAGCCATTTCAGTCCTCTGCTGAATCACGAACCCGGACTCACAACGAGTGGTTGCATTCGGCGAGCGAGGCGATACGATTCACCCTCCCGAACGGAGTGAAGGCGGGCATTTTCGCGTAGATCTTTCTTCGAGTGGTTCCCGCGGCGGCCTCGGCGCAAGGAATCCCGCCGATGAAAAAGGTACGCCGGCGACGGTCGCCGGCTCTCAGTTAGTTCCCGTTGGTGAGCTGCGTGTGCGCGCCGATGAGCGCGCCGGCCAGGTCGAGGCTCTCGACCTGCGTGTCGCGGTCGATGATGGACTGCCGGATGTCAGAGTCGACGATGGTCGTGTCCGGGAAGACGATGGTCCGGTCGAGGCTGGAGTTGACGATCTCGCTCCCCGGGAGGACGTGGACGTTCTCGCCGAGCGTGGTGTTCTCGATGGTGGCGTCCTCGGCGACGACGTTCTCGCCGTCGAGTTCCCAGGCGACGGCTTCGAGGTAGCTCTCGGGCGTGCCGATGTCGTACCAGGCGTCGTCGAAGGTGAACGCGCGGACGGGGCCGTCGTCGACGAGCCACTGGATGAACCACCCGGGCTCGTCGGGGTTGTTTCCGGCCTCCAGGTACTCGTCGAAGCGGATCGAATCGGCCGGGAAGGCGTAGCAGGCGATGGAGACGAGCGTGCTGTTGGGGTCGTCGGGCTTCTCCTGGAAGTCGACAACTTCCTCGCCGTCGAGTTCGATCAGGCCGTAGGACTTGGCCTTCTCGCGGGTGCCCACGTCGTAGGCGGCGAGCGTGGGGTCGTCGTACTGTTCGAAGTAGTCGATGAACTCGGCGATGTCGAAGCTGATGAGGTTGTCGCCGGCGACGACCAGCAGGTCCTCGTCACCGAGGTCCTCGCGGTCGACGAGCTGGGCCAGCGCGCCGACGACGCCGAACTTCTCGTCCTCTTCGGCGGTCTCCTCGACGGTGAGGATCGGCTTCTCAAAGCTGCTCGCGGCGATGTGCTCGCGGAAGTCGTCGGCGAAGCGCTGGTTCGTGCTGACGAACACGTCCGAGATCCGGTCGTCGGCCTCCAGTTCGCCGAGGACGCGGTCGATGACCGTCGTGTCGCCCACCGGAAGCAGCATCTTCGGGCGGTGCTTGGTGACGGGCCAGAGCCGCGTGGCGTAGCCTCCCGCGAGAACGATCGCTTTCATGTTCGATTAGAGACAAGCGGACTACAAGTTCTTTTTCATGCCCTCGCCATCGCGTCATTTATCGGTTCCCCCGTGAACGTTCCTGTATGACTGAGGAGGACGCACCGGAGAGCGACGAGTCGACCGTGCCGGCGGAGAACTACATCGAGATGGTCAACCAGACCTCCGTGGAGCGGCGGATCGCCGACCTCGAAGCCGCGTTCGACGAGGTCCCGGTCACCGAGCGGACGTTCCACCTCTCGGCGGAGGAGTACGCCGACGTGTTCGCGGCGACGCAGGGGACCGGTTTCGCCGAGAACAGCGTCATTTTCCCGGTCCGGTCTGCCGACGAATTCCCCGAACTGAGCGGGAATTTGCCGGAACAGGCCGCGGCCGACACCCGTGACCGCGCGCTGCTGGTGCTGGGCCGAGGGGCCGACCTCTGGGCGCTCCCCGGCGGGGGCCAGGGCGTCGAGTTCGAGTCGATGCAGGGGACGGCGCTCCGACGCCTCAACGAACAGACGGGAGTCCGAAGCACGATCGACAGCGTCGCCGAGGTGGTCCACAGCAAGTACTACCCGGAGACCGACGCCGAGGGCTCGGTCCACACGCTCGACGTGTACTTCCGCGGCGAGTACGCGAAGGGCTCCATCGACGTCGACGAGTCAGAACTCACCGGCGCGGCGTGGTTCGCGGAACCGCCCGAGCGGATCACCGAGGGCGCGGAGAAGGTCTTCGAGGAGTTCCTCGACGAGTCTGCAGACGAGTGACGTGCAGCACCCGGGTGGTCAGTGTTCGACCAGTTCGACGAGTACGCCCCCGGTCGACTTCGGATGGAGGAACGCCACGTCGTGACCCCACGCACCGGGCCGGGGGTCCTCGTCGATGCAGTCGATACCGGACTCCCTGACGGTCTCTAGCGCCCGTTCGATGTCGTCCGTCTCTAGTGCGACGTGGTGGATCCCGGGACCGTTCGACTCGAGATACCGCGGGATCGCACCGTCGGTGTCTGCCACGGGCTCTAAGAGTTCGAAGTAGCCGTTCCCCATGTCGAGAAACGTCACCCGGAGGTCGTCGAACGTCTCCTCGTGAGCGACCGGGGTCCCGAAGGCTTCGGCGAACAGTTCCGCGAGCGGGTCGGCGTCGTCGGTGGCGATGCCGGCGTGGTCGAAGCGCATATCTGAGGGCTTCGACCGTGCGGTATATAATTCTGTGACAGCGCCGACGGCGGTGACCGCACCCCGGTTACTCCCGCTCAAGTCGCTCGCGACGCCGTTCGAACTCCTCGTCGTCCAGTTCCCCTCTCGCGTAGGCCCGGCGCAGTTCGGCAATGGCCTCGTCGCGGTCGCCGCTCGCGGCCCCGGTCACGGCCCGGTAGAGGAGGTACCCCACGCCCACAATGACCGCGAGGAACAGCACCTGCATCAGCGCGCCGACCAGGAACACCCAGCCGGGGGCGGTCCCGCCGCCGTCCCACATGTGGCCACCGCCCCACATCCCGCCACCGCCCCACATTCCACCGCCGTACATCCCGCCGCCCATCATGCCGAGCCCCATCGTGAGGAGCGGCAGCACGACGAGCGCGCCGAGGACTGCGAGTAAGACCACGACGAGCCTGCGGTCGGATGACTGTGCGCTCATGCGGACCTCCCGCGGTCACGGTAGCGAACCATAGGTGAACCTACTCGGCCATCGTTCATGCCGATTGCCACTGGGAAACGAAGGCCAGACAGGAGTCTCACTTCGGATTCGAAACCGGATCGGGGCATCAGTCCGTTCGGACTGCCATGAGATTGTACGTATATCTCTCCCCCGTCCGATACAACGAGTAGATGATGCCGTCCGCGATAGCAGGGGTCGTACTGACACTCGGGACCGGAAGCGACCACCGGAGGTCGCCCGTCGTTGCATCGAACGCGTACAGACCGGGGCTGTCCAGCGTCGCCCCTGCGATCAGAGTCTCGCCGATTCGGACTGGGGCTGACTGGGAGAATCTCGCCCCGTCATTCTCGTAGCGCCACTCGGGCGTGCCGTCGGTCGCGAGACAGTAGAGTTCCCCGTCCGATGTCCCGAACGTCACGGTTCCGTCCGCGTAGACGGCCGAACCGTTCGTCCCGTTCAACGTTTCGAACGTCCAGCGTGTCTCACCTGACTCTTTATCGAGTGCGATGAGCGTTTTCGGGCCCACGTCGTTGGGCGTCGTGACGTACACCGACGACTCACCGACCGTCGGAGCGCCGCGCACTTCCTGGTCCACAGCTCCCCACAGCAAGTCACCGGTCTCGGCGTCGAGCGCGCGCAATCCGTGGTCCTCCTGCCGGTCGCCGGGGACGTACACGGTCCCGTCGGCCACGGCTACGGGTGGGGTACCCGTGCTACCGAGTTCGGTTTGCCACACAGCCGTCTCGGCGTCCGTATCGACTGCGAACACACTCGTTCTATCGGTGTGTGCCGTGCCGTACAGCATCCCTCCCTCGAATCTGAGTCCGCCGATCGTCGGCGTCCCCGATCCGACTGATGTCCGCCACCGCTCCGTGCCAGTTTCGAGGTCGAGGGCGAATACGTGGCTCCCCGTCCGCAGACTCTGTGCACCGACGAACACCGTGTCGTCGACGATAATCGGGTCACGGACGTTGATGAGTTCATCGGCCGGAAGCGTTTCCGTGGTCGTCCACGCCGTTGCGCCCGTCGCCCGTTTGAATGCGCTGAGCCCCTCGTCACCGGCTCCCCCGGCGATGACGAACGCATCCGACAGTAGCACATTCGAAGAGACCGCGCCGACGTCTTCACGCCGCCACGCGATACACGCGGAGGAGCGGCCGACCGACTCGCCAGGGACGTAGCCGGTGTTTCGCGGCCCGTTGTGCGGTTGGTGCCAGTCGTCTGTGTTCGTTGGGGTAATCGCCGTCTGGTTCGCACACGCAAGGTCTGTGATCGATTGACCTTCCGTCTCCGTCTCAGTTGCTGCTTCACTGGTCGTTTCGGCCGTCGATTGCGATTCCGGCTCTGAAGTCACAGTTGATTGGGGAGTCGAGTCTGTCTCCGTGCGTGTGTCCTCAGCATCTGTCAGTCTGAGACAGCCCGAACCGCTCAGCCCGACCCCGATCGTTGCCAGCAGCGCTCGGCGTTCCATGACTGTGATAGACGAATCCAGCTATAACAATACTCCTTTTTGATCAGATAGTACCACTATTTGTAGCAATTACCTATAATTACAGTCTTAGAACATACACTTCAGTAAGATATACCATTTGGCAACCACTATTTTTATTACAGTTGTTAGCAAGTACACTGACACTCACTCATATGTTACGGAGAAGCGTCCTGGCGGCGTTCTGTACGGCTGGACTCTCCGGGTGTTTGCGGTTGACCGGTGACACCAGTCCTCCTGCCGAACAGACCACGGAGAGTCGAACACGGCCCGGAAACGACGGATCGCCAGCGCGGACGGAGGCGGGGGCTACCGCGACGTCCGGGGAAGCCGACGGCGGAGGACTGTTCGCGTCACGGTCCGAAGCCATCGAATTCGCCCGTTCGTTCGCCGCTTCCGGCGTCTCGAACCCGGTCTCTACGAACGGGAGCGGCGACCCCGAACTGATCCGGCACGGCGGGGGTTGGGGGAGCAGTTACGGTTCCGGTCCCCAGGGCGGCATCTACACGTCGTCCGACATCAAATTCGAAGCGATCTCTGACGACGGCGTCGCGTTCGGCGGCGATTCTGGCCGATCGATTCGGATCCGAAATCTGACACTTGGGTCGGAGATTACGTTCGAACCAACTTCGGACAGCCCTGTCTACCGTGTCAACGACTGGGACATCGATCCCGAAACCGAGGGCGTACCGCCAACGGAGATCGGTCTCGATGTCGGTGCTGACAGCGAACACGTCTTCATCTCCGGGACGTGGACCGGTGACCGCGACATCTTCAACACCCAGACGTTCTGTGCCTACGAGGTTGACCTGCTCGAAGGCGGGACCAGAATCGGTGGGACCACACCGAAAGTCTACGGGATCCAGTACAACTGGGGGGCGAAACAGACGCCTGACGAACTGTATATCACTCGTCAGCCGTCCGTGGACGAGGAGTGGACCGCCGAACTCTTCGTCGGGGAAAATACCTTCGAGGCGAAGGCACGCCAGACCTGTGAGCACGTGGTCGAGGACGACGTTTTCCGCGCTGACCTGTCTGCCATTGATCTGGATCCCGGGCAGTACGGGTGGTCGGTCCTCGTCGGAACAAAACAGCCCATCCAGCGGAACAAAGTGATCCAGCTCACTCCACTGAACACCGGACTGATACTCCAGTGAATCGCGTCTATTCGCGGTCTCAGTCTGAAACAAACCCGGTATTTATAATAGCGAACACACTGCTCTACCATTCGTACAGACATAGCTAAGTGGTACATATATGGGAAAAGTCACTCAAATGGTCGCCAGTCTGTTCAATGCAGTCTTCCGGCCGTCGCAGTTCGTCGTTGCACCCGACGCCGTCTCCCAGACGTCTGTCTGGGGGAGCGTTGACCGAATCAGGTCCCTGCTCGTCGTGTTTCTCACCAACGTCGTCCTGTATGCGACGCCGCTGACTCTCTCGGGCTATGGTGTCGCCGTCGAATCCACGGCGCCGGGCTGGTTCGGACCCGTCGCGGGTGCAGTGCTCGGAAACCCCGACACGGTCTGGTGGCTACTCGCCGGAATCGCTCAGAATTCGGTGTTTCTCATCGCACTCTCCGGCGTGACGCTTCTGACGTATCACCTCGCGCTGGTCCTGACGCGGAGTTCCAACGGGTTCGTGCTGACGTTACACACCGTCGTCTACAGCGTCAGCGCGTATCTCGCAGGGATATTTACGGTCCTGGTGTTTCTCTCACGGAACCGCGCCTATGCGACGGCCCGCACGCTGGTCACGAATTTACAGATCCGATTTATCACCGTCTTCTACGACCTGTTCGAGGTCCCTCCGTCCGAACGAGTGTTTACTGTTAGCGAAACGGTCGCAGCGGGACGGTTGACTGACCCGGAAGCCGGAATCGTCGCCCTCCTCATCGCGCTGGTACTGTACTTCGTCTACTCGATGTATCTCGGTGCGCGACTGAACCACGGGACAGACGTCACGGGTGCTGTTCTCGCTGTTCTAGCAGTCGGGCTTTCCCCGGCGATATACGTCACCGTGCTCCTCGTTTACTCGACTGGAGGTCTTTCGATATGAGCCACGAACACACTGATACCCAACAGACAACGGAGACAGACACTGATGCACAGACTACCACGACCGACGGGCGACAGAACGAGATCGTCGTCGAAACCCAACCGACACTGAAACCGACTTCGATTGCCATCGCTGCAGTCGTTCTGCTCGGAAGCATCGTCATCGCGTATCTATACGCCAACCCGACGCTGCTCGGCTCCGTGGACCGGACTGAAATCGCACTCAATCTCACCGCGATTCTGATGGTCGTCGCTCTCGTGAGACTACTGCTTCGGCTGTACGTCTTGACCCGAACCCGCTACGTTCTCACGACCGACGCCGTCCGCAGGGAGTACTCGCTGCTGTACAAGTCGTTCTCGCGGGAACTACCGCTAGCAAAGGTCCGAAGCCACGAACTCCGCCGAAACAGAACCGAGACGCTGCTCGGTATCGGGAGCGTCTCGTTTCTCACGGGGAGCGTCGCCCAGAGTCCCGCCCACCTCCGCTTCCGGAATGTCCCCGATCCCGAGCGGATTCGGGCGCAGGTCCGGAACATCCTGTCGGACGACGAAATCCAGTGACATCCCCGGCGGTCCCGAACGGCATCTACAGTGACGAGCCGGGCTGGTACTCACCGAACACGTCGCGGAAGACGTCACAGACCTCGCCGGTGGTCGCGTACACCTTGACGGCGTCGATGATGTAGGGCATGACGTTCTCCTCGCCCTCGGCGGCTTCCCGGAGCGCGTCGAGTTTCGCCTCGACCGCCTCCTCGTCTCGCTCCTCGCGGACGGCGGCGACGTTTTCCTGCTGGGCCGCCTCGACGGCCTCGTCGACCTCCTCGATGTCCTGTTCGCCCTCCTCTTCGACCTGATACTCGTTGACGCCGACGATGACGCGCTCGCCCGCCTCCTGCTCGCGCTGGCGTTCGAAGGCCACGTCCTGGATCTGGCGCTGGACCCACTGTTCCTCGATCGACCGGCGCATGCCCCCGCGCTCGTCGACTTCCTCGATGAGCGAGCGGGCCTCTGCTTCGAGTTCGTCGGTCAGCGACTCGACGTAGTAGCTCCCGGCAAGCGGGTCGATGGTATCCGCCGCGCCGGACTCGTGGGCGAGGATCTGCTGGGTCCGCAACGCCGTCCGCACGGACTCCTCGGTCGGCAGGCCGATCGCCTCGTCTTTCCCGTTGGTGTGGAGGCTCTGGGTCCCCCCGAGGACGGCGGCGAGTGCCTGGTAGGCGACGCGGACGACGTTGTTCTCGATCTGCTGGGCGGTCAGCGTCGACCCGGCGGTCTGGGTGTGGAACTTCAACTGCTTCGACTTGGGGTTGTCGGCGTCGAAGCGCTCCTCCATGATCTTCGCCCAGAGGCGACGGGCGGCCCGGAACTTCGCCACCTCTTCGAGGATGTTGTTGTAGGAGGCGAAGAAGAAGGAGAGCTGCGGCGCGAATTCGTCCACGTCCAGCCCCGCCTCGATGGCCGCCTCGACGTACTCGATGCCGTCGCCGAGGGTGAACGCGATCTCCTGGGCGGCCGTCGACCCGGCCTCGCGGATGTGATACCCCGAGATGGAGATGGTGTTGAAACTCGGCGTCTCGGCGGCGCAGAACTCGAAGATGTCGGTGATGAGCCGCATCGACGGCTCCGGCGGGTAGATGAACGTGTTGCGGGCGATGTATTCCTTGAGTACGTCGTTCTGGATGGTGCCGCGCAACTCCTCACGGTCGACGCCCTGCCGGTCGCCGACGGCGATGTACATCGCGAGGAGAACGGAGGCGGGCGCGTTGATGGTCATGCTCGTCGACACCTCGTCCAGCGGGATGCCGTCGAAGACCGTCTCCATGTCGTCGAGTGAGTCGATAGCGACGCCGGTCTTGCCCACCTCGCCGGCGGCCATCGCGTGATCGGAGTCGTAGCCCATCTGCGTCGGGAGGTCGAACGCCATCGAGAGCCCGGTCTGGCCCTGGTCGAGCAGGTAGTGGAACCGCTCGTTGGTCTCCGCGGCGGTCCCCATCCCGGCGTACTGGCGCATCGTCCAGAGGCGGCCGCGGTACCCCGTCGGATACACGCCGCGGGTGTAGGGCTCCTGGCCCGGGAACCCGAGGTCGTCCTCGTAGTCGAGGTCCGCCACGTCGGCGGGCGTGTACAGGCGGTCTACCTCGTGTCCCTCGGTGTCCGTCGTGAACGTTTCCTTGCGCTCGCCGAAGCGGTCGACGGTCGGCTGGACGTCCTCTTCCTCCCACTGAGCCTTCCCCTCGCGAATCTGGTCCAGCTCGTCGGGGTCGAACATGGAGGAAACGTCGGAGGGCGGTGGCTTAAGCGTTCGCAAATCCTTCACGGTTGTTCATGCGTCCGGGACACTCCGTCGCTGGCTCCCGGACCTGGTGGGGGTGCCTGATCGCCCGAGAATTGATGGTCGGGTGTCACGTTGTCCCACCCAAATGGGAGCAGACTCACACTCCAGCGTCCCCATCACCGTCGTCAGTGGACCGCTCGGCGCGGGCAAGACAACACTCGTCAATCGGCTCCTCGAGAACCCCGGCGACCGGCGTCTCGCCGTCGTCGTCAACGACATGGGGGAGATCAACGTCGACGCGGAACTGCTCGACGAAGCGGGCGAGGAGGGCGTCGTGGACCTCTCGAACGGGTGCATCTGCTGTCGGCTGCAGGACGACCTCGTCACGGAACTGACTCGACTCGCCGCGGAGCGGTCGTTCGACTCCCTCGTCGTCGAGGCGTCGGGAATCAGTGAACCGATCCCCATCGCCCGCACGCTCACTGGGGAGACCGACGCGGGTACTCTCCCCGACCGATTCAGGCTGGACACGACAGTCTCGGTCGTCGACGCCTACGGCTTCTGGAAGGCGTTCGACCCCGAGGCGTCACTGCCCGAGGCGGCACCGGACCCCGAGCGACCGCTCACGTCGGTGCTGGTGGATCAGATCGAGTTCTGCGACGTGCTCCTGTTGAACAAGTGCGACATGGTGCCCGACGAGGCGCTGGATGCGGTCGAGGCCGCGGTCCGCGAACTCCAGCCGCGGGCACGGATCTACCGGACGACCTACAGCGATATCGACCCCGACGAGGTCCTCGGGACAGGGCTGTTCGACTTCGAGGCGGCGAAACGACAGCAGGGCTGGAAGCGGGCGCTGGCGGGGGCCGCTGACGAAGACCACGAACACGGCGACCACGAAGACGGTGGGGCGGCCGCACACGACGACCACGAAACGGGCGCGGCGGCCGCACACGGCGTCGAGTCGTTCGTCTACCGCCGCGACGCCCCCTTCGACCCCGGCCGGTTCGACGCCTGGCTCGACGACTGGCGCGGGTCCGTCGTCCGGGCGAAGGGGTTCGCGTGGGTCACCAGTCGCCCGGAGCAGGTCCTCGGGGTGAGTCAGGCGGGCCCGGCCGTCCAGGCCGGTCCCATCGGTGAGTGGGGGTCAGACGAGCCCTCGACTCGGCTGGTCTTCATCGGACAGTCGATGGAGCGCGAGGCCATCGTCGCCGAACTCGACGACTGTCTGGCGACCGACGCCGACGAGCGCCCCGAGGCCGAAGCGGACCCCTTCCCCCGCGAGGCCTGATCAGTCCGCGCCGTAGCCGACCTCGTCGCGCAGGTCGTCCCAGTCGTCGTGAAAGCCGTACGTCGACGTCGACTCGGCCACGACCGTCGACTGGTACACGTCGTCGTACTCCAGCAGTCGCGACCACCCGTCGTGGAACCGATAGCTACAGTACTGACACATGGCCGGGAGTACGGTGGGTGTGGTGGTATAGCTACCGCCGGACAGACGGCGGGAGGCTCAGGGCTCCAGGAGCACCTTCGTCACGCCCTCCTCGCGGTTGTCGAACTTCTCGTACATCTCGGGGGCCTCCTGCAGTGAGACGCGGTGGGAGACGACCCAGCTCGGGTCGGCCCGTCCCTCGATGATGAGGTCGCGGAGTTCGCGGTTGTAGGACTTGACGTTACACTGGCCGGTCCCGAGCTTCTGGCCCTTCTCGAAGAGGAGCCCGAAGTCGATGCCCAGCCGTCCCTGTGCCGCCATCTCGTCCGGCGCGCCGGGGTCTTCGGGGACGTACAGCCCCGGGATCCCGAGTTCCCCGGTCGGTTTGACCGTCCGGATGAGGTTGTTGATGACTACGGCGGGGTTCTCGCGGGCCGGGTCGTAGGCCTCGTCGGCCTCCTTGTCCGGGTCGATGGCCTGGTAGCCCACCGCGTCGACGCCCTTGTCGACGCCGCCGCCGTGTTCGTCTTTGATCTGCTCGACCGGGTCGGCATCCTCGAAGTTGATCGGCGTCGCGTCGCAGTGCTGTTCGGCCAGTTCCAGGCGGCTCGGCACCCGGTCGACGACGTATATTTCGGCCGCGCCCTTGATCTTCGCGCTGTAGGCGGCCATCAGTCCGACCGGACCGGCCCCGTAGATGGCCACGGAGTCACCGGCTTCGAGGTTCGCGAGTTCCGTGCCGTGCCACCCTGTCGGGAAGATGTCTGCGAGCAGGGCGAAGGCGTCCTCGTGCGCGTCGCCCTCGGGCAGTTTGAGCGCGTTGAAATCCGCATACGGGATGCGGAGCTGCTCCGCCTGCCCGCCCGTGTACGGCCCCATCGCGACGTACCCGTACGCGCCGCCGGCGAACCCGGGATTGACGTTGGTACAGAACCCCGTATAGCCGTCCTCGCAGTTCTCGCAGAAGCCACAGGCCACGTTGAACGGCGCGACGACTCGGTCTCCCTCTTCGAGGTCACTGACCGCGCCGCCGACCTCGGCAACGATCCCCATGTTCTCGTGTCCGAATACGATTCCCGGCTCGGCAGCCGTTCGCCCCTCGTACATGTGCAGGTCGGAGCCACAGATGCACGACGTCGTGATGTCGATTACCACGTCGTTCGGGTGCTGTATCTCCGGCTCATCGACCTCCTCGACTGCCACTTCGTGCGGCCCCTTGTACACGACAGCGTCCATGGACATAAATTTGACAACTCCGGGCTAACTGTCGGACCGTCGCCACTTATAATTGTTGTATATTAATGATTTCCAACGGGCTCGACGGAGGTGCAGTCGATACTCCGTTGCAGTCGCGCGTGGACCGCGCGGATACCGGGGTTTATACGGCAGGCTGCGAACACTCGGGTATGCCGATCGAACCGGGCGACGACGTCACCATCGAGTACGTCGGGCGCTTCGAGGACGGGTCCGTCTTCGATACTTCTCGGCCCGAGGTGGCCCGAGAGCACGGGCTGATGGAGGCACAGGGCGTCGAGGCGGCCGACTACGCGCCGCTGTCGTTCACCGTCGGAGCGGGCGAGATAATCGAGGGCCTCGACGAGGCCGTCGTCGGCATGGACGCCGGCGAGGAGGCCACCGTGACGGTCCCGCCAGAGAAGGCCTACGGCGCGGTCGAACCCGAGCGCGTCCGCGAGTACGACCCGGAGACGTTCGAGGGAATGGTGGGGAAGCCGCCCGAGGTCGGCCTCCACGTCGAGGCGCAAAACGGCCTCCACGGCGACGTGACCGCCGTCAGCGACGACGCCGTCGAGGTGGACTTCAACCACGAACTGTCCGGCAAGACGCTGGTGTTCGAGGTCGAGATCGTCGACGCCCGGTGAATCCCCCTCAGCCGCCGGTGTCGTACTTGTAGGTGGCCTCGTCGGGGTCGATACCGAAGTCTTCGGGGCCCTCCTCGGGTTCGCGCTCTTCTTCTCCGTCGTCGGCGGCGGCGTGCTTGAACCGACTGCGGAAACGCGTCGGCATCCGGAAGCGGTCGACCGCCACGCGGAGCGGGACTGCGTCCGGCTGGATGTTCTCCTGCTTGATCGCGAGCCGGTCCCGGAGCGCCTCGGGGAGTTGCGCCGGCTCGATGCGTTCGAAGCCGAACTGCGCGAGGTAGTCCGCGGCGTTCGTCAGCGAGTAGACGGTGTCGAATCCCTCGTCGCCCGCGTACTCGACCAGCCGTTCGATGACGTGGGCGCCGACGCCCTGCCCGCGCCACTCGGGGAGGACGCCGATGCTGGTCAGTTCACAGACCGTCTCGTCCTCGCCCTTGTGAATTCGGATGCGGCCGAACCCGGCCTTCTCGTTGCTCTCCTCGTCGATGGCGACGACGTAGTCCCGGGACCTGAAGGCCGTCTCGTCGAGCCCCATCTCCTCGATGCGGTCTAGCAGCCAGACCTCCTCGCGGTTTTTCGCATCCCGGACGTACATGGCCTTAAGTTGGCCGGCCCCGGTCAAAAGGGTTTGCTGGTCGCCCCGACGGAGAGCTATCATTCAGCGGAGTGAAAATAGCTATTACAATTCATAATGAACGTTCCACCATGTTATCGGTCGAGATGGACATGGTCCAGTACGACTGTCCCTACATCGACACGACGCGGGACCACGAGGTGTCGTTTCTCGCCAAGCAGTGGGACTTCTACCCCGACGAGCGGGAACTGGAGACGCGGATCATGGTCAGTGGCGCGGATCGCGAGGCGCTCGACCACGGACTGGAGGCGCTGTCGGCCCACGACAACATGGCGTCCTATCGGCTCCTCCGGCGGAAGGGCGACATGGCGCTGATACGGTCGCGTATCGCGGAGACGAACGCGATGAACGTCATTCGCGACAACAGCGGCTACATCACCGGCCCGTTCAGAATCCGCGACGGCTCTGAGATCTGGCACGTCGGGTTCGACACCGAACGGATCGCGGAGGGGACGCTCTCGGAACTGGAGCGCAACAACGACTACACCGTCCGCTCGCGCGAGTCGGTCGACCTGGAGGACTACTACGACCTCCTGCAGAACATCGACTCGGCCAAGCGGCTGGTCGACGGCTGTCGAGAGCTCTCGGACGTGGAACGGGCCACGCTGGAACGCGCCGTCGAGGGCGGGTACTTCGACACGCCGCGGGACGCCACGCTCTCGTCGCTGGCCGAGGAGTTCGACGTCTCGAAGATGGCCATCTCGAAGAACCTCCGGCGCGGACAGCGCAAGATCCTCGATCGCGTCACGACGTCGATGAACGAGGTCACCGAGTGACCGCCATCGGTTTCTCACCCGGTCTACTGTCTTCTCGCGACCGTCTCCCCTTCTCTCACTGCCTCGCTCACTCCGTCCCGCTCCCCTGCATCAGCTTCTGAATCTCCTCGTCAGCGGCCAGGTCGTCCGGGTCGCCGCTCGCGACCACGTCGCCGCGCTCGATGACGTAGAGCCGGTCGACCACGTCGGGGACGTGCGTGACGTTCGACTCCGCGATCAGTACCGCGATCCCGCGGTCGTTGATCGCCTCGATGTGGCGCTTGAGGTTCTCGACGACGACGGGAGCCAGCCCCTCCAGCGGTTCGTCGAGGATGAGCAGGTCGGGCTGGAGCGCCAGCGCCCGGCCGATGGCGACCATCTTCGCCTGGCCGCCGCTCAGGTTCTGGACCTTCGCGTCGCGGCGGTCGTCGAGTTCGGTCAGCACGTCGTAGACTTCCTCGATCACGGCGTCCTCGTCGTCGATGCCGCGGGCGGCCCCGCTCGTCCAGATGGGGAGTCGGAAGTTCTCGTCGACGGTCATGCCGGTGAACAGCTTCCGGTCCTCGGGCTGGTAGCCGATGCCGCGCTTCGGGACGAGTTCCGAGCGGATGTCGGTCAGTTCCTCCCCGCGGAAGCGGACCGATCCGCTCCAGACGGGCGTCAGGCCCATGATGCCCCGGAAGGTGGTCGTCTTGCCGGCCCCGTTGCGGCCGACCAGTCCGACCGCCTCGCCGGCGTTCACGTCGAGGTCGACGTCCTCGGTCACCTGGAACCCCTCGACCGCGGCGTTCAGTCCGCGAACCGACAGCAGGGTGTCAGCGCTCATTCGCCCACCCCCAGGAGGAGCCGTCTGAGTTCGTCGTCGGTTTCGAGCATCGTCGGTGGGCCGACGCCGTGGACGGCCCCCTGATGGAGGGCGACGACGCGGTCGGCGTACTCGGTGACGATGTCCATGTCGTGTTCGATGGTGACCGTCGTGACGCCCGCCTCCCGCCCGACCTCGACGACCGTCTCGATGACGTACTCCTTCTCGCGGGTCGAGACGCCCGAGGTGGGCTCGTCGAGCAGGAGGTAATCGGGGTCCAGCCCGAACGACATCGCCACGTCGAGCAGCTTCCGGTCGCCGTGGGGGAGTTCCTCGGCGACGGTGTCGGCGGCGTCGTCGAGGCGGAACTTCGACAGCAGGTCGTCGACGGTCCGCTCCACGTCGTCGTGGCCGTCGGCCATCGAGAAGAGGCGCCACGTCTTGCCCCGCTCGGTGAGCACCACCGTCCGGAGGTTCTCGCGGACGGTCATCTCCTCGAACACCTTGACGACCTGGAAGCTCCGGGCGATGCCGGCGTCCACGCGCTCGTGGGCCGACATCGCCGTGATGTCGTCGCCGTCGAGGACGATGGAACCCTCGTCCGGCGAGAGGAAGCCGGTCAGGAGGTTGATGAACGTCGTCTTGCCGGCCCCGTTCGGACCGACGATGAAGACGAGTTCGCCGTCTTCCTGTCCGAACTCCAGGCTCACGTCGTCTGTCGCGACCAGTTCGCCGAACGACTTGCGGAGGTTGCGTGCTTCGAGCATGTCAGTCGACCCCGAAGAGGATGATTCGCAGACTCGACACCGATTCGGCAGCCTTTCTCTCCGTCGTCCGTACCGCGGACCGGGCCCAGTCGGCGACGGCCGATGGCTCCCGACGGAGCTGTCCCAGCCGGGTGCTGACGACGCCGCCCGACCTGAGCGACCCGACGATGCCGCGGGGGAACCCGTAGACGAGGACGAGGAGGACCACACCGGTCAGGAACTCGTAGTACTCGGTCACGTCCTGGCCCACGTCCTGGAGGAAGATCAGGACGACACCGCCGATGAGCGGCCCGACCAGCGTCCGGAAACCGCCCAGAATCGCCATGAACAGGATGTCACCGGACCGGAGGAAGAACAGCGTCCCCTCCGGGCGGACGTACTGGCGGACGACGGCGTACAGGCCGCCCGCGACGCCGCCGTAGACCCCGGAGATGACGAACGCCGCCCAGACGTACCGGCGGACCGGCAGGCCGATGAACCGCGCCCGCGTCCGCTCCTGCCCGATGGCGTCGAGCGCGTTTCGGAACGGCGACTGGGTGATGCGGTACATCACGAACAGTCCGACGAGGATGACGACCACGGTCAGGTAGTACGTCAGTATCTGGTACACCGCCGGCTCGAAGGTCGTGCCGAGCAGGAGCGGCTGGTTCGCCGGGCCCGGGCGAATCGGCATCCCGTCGCTGCCGCCCAGCGCGCTCTGGCCGAGCGCGATGGCGTACAGCAGTTGGCCGAACGCGAGCGTCAGCAGGGCGAAGTACAGGCCGGTGTGGCGAAGCGACAGCGCGCCGATGAGCGCCGCCATCACCGTCGCGGCCGCGATGGCACCGAGCAACAGCAGGCCGACGCTCTGGAGGCCCGCGTACTTCGCGAGCACCGCCGTCGCGTACGCGCCGGTCCCGAAGAACGCCGCGTGACCGAACGACGTGAGCTTCGTGTGTCGCAGGAGCAGGTTCAGGCCGACCGCCGCGAAGCCGAACAGTAGCCCCTGGTGGATGACGCTGAGTTGCAGGCTGTCGGAGAGCCTCGTCACGTCGGGGATCGCGAACAGCGCGACGACGCCGAGCGCCAGCGCGACTGCCTCCCGGCGCGTCACTTCGACGCCGAGGAACCGGTAGCGGGTCTCGCCGTCAGTCTCGACGCGCTCGGGCCTCACGCCGTCTCACCCCACGTGCCGAACAGGCCTTCGGGCTTGACGAGCAGGATGAGCGCCATGATGGCGAAGGGGGCCGCGATCTCGCCGGGCGGGTACAGCGTGATCATCCACGACCGGATGACGCCGACGAGCAGCGCACCGACGAACGCCCCGCGGAGGCTCCCGAGGCCGCCGATGACGATGACGACGAACGAGAGGACGAGCGGGTTGGTCCCCATGCCGAGCGTGGCCGCCGTCGGCGGGACGGCCATCGCGCCGGCGAACCCAGCGAGGAAGGCCCCGAGCGCGAACACGAGCGTGAACACGCGGTCGGTGCTGACCCCGATGGCCGTCGCCATCTCGCGGTCGATGGCCGTTGCCCGGACGATCCGCCCGGTCTTCGTGCGGTCGAAGAACCAGAACAGGCCGGCGACGACGGCGATCCCGACGAGGATGACGAAGACGTTGTACGTCGGGTAGTTCAACCCGACCAGTTCGCTCGTCGGAATCGAGTTGATCGCGCCGTAGACGACGTCCGTCCGCAGGGAGGTGTTCCCCCAGACGAACTTCTTCACGTCGAGCAGGATCAACAGCAACGCGAAGGTCAACACCAGCTGGTACACCTGGTCGCGGTCGTAGATCGCCCTGAGGAACAGCGCCTCGAACACCGTCCCAACGGGCAACAGGAGGGCCGCGGTCAGCAGGACCGACGCGAGGACCGCCAGCACGAACACGACGCCGCCGAGGACGCCGCTGGGCGGGCCGACGACGCCGATGACGAACCCGAACACGCCGATTCCGGCGTACGCGCCGATGGAGAACAGTTCCCCGTGGGCGAGATTCAGCACGTCGAGGATGCCGAGGATGACGGTCAGCCCCGAGGCGATCATGAACAGGATGAACCCGAACTGGACGCCGTTGAGCGTCTGGACCAGCGCGGTCTCAAGTGTGCCTGCCATTGGTGGGGTTCAGCTGCTCCAGCTGTCGAGCCACGCGCTCCCGGCGACGCCGGGCGGGGGCGCGGTCTCCGCCGCCGAGTAGATGTTCACGTCGTCGAGTCTGGCCGCGCCGAGGTCGTCGTCGTACACCATCGCCCCCGCGAAGGAGTTCGACGACCCCTGGTGGTCCTCGGCCATGTTGTGGTAGCCCGCCGGCGTGAAGAAGCCGTGGCCCTCCAGCATCTGCGCGATCTGTCCCTGGCTGGGGTAGGTGCCGAGGAGGTCGATGGCCTTCTCCACGGCGGTCGCCCAGGCCGTCACGGCGCCGTAGCCGCTCATGTAGTGAGCCGTGGGGACGGTCACGCCGTCCTGCGCGGTCGCGGCGTCGAACAGTTCGCGGCCGGGCTGCCAGTTCCCCAGGGCCGGGTGACCCCAGTAGTAGTTGCGTGACCCGGAGTAGATGTCCGTGCCGGCCAGCGCGTCGGCGGGCACGTCACCGGCGGCGCTGTACAGCGTCGTCCCGAAGACGGTCGTGTTGTCGAACATGTCGTTGGCGCTGGCCTGGCGGACGAACGTGGTCACGTCACCGCCCCACAGGCTGGAGAAGGTCACGTCCGGCTGCTCGCTGTTGATCGAGGTGATGTGGTTCGACATGTCGCTGGCCCCGAGTTCGGGGAATCCCTCGTAGACGACTTCGGCGTCGGTGAGCTTCGTGATGGCCTGGGTGAACACGCGCATCTCGTCCTCGCCGAAGGAGTAGCCGGGATTGACGCCGGCCACCGTCTCGATCTCGTCCGCGCCGATGCGCTCGACGGCCTCCCGTGCCATCGTCACCACCTCCATGATGTCGTAGTTCTGGAAGCGAAACGAGTACGTCGGGTCGGGGACCGTCTCCTCGTACAGCGTCGTCACCGTTCCGTCCGTCCCGACGTTGACCACCTCGTTCTTCTCGACTTCCGGCGCGATCTGGCTGTGCGTACCACTGGAGATGGGGCCGAAGGTGACCTCCTTGCCCTCCTCGATGAACTGGTTGTAGCTGTCGAGCGGGTTCGACCCCTCGTCGACCACGTCGAGTTCGATCTGGCGTTGCCCGCCGATCCCGCCGGCCTCGTTGATCCGCTGGACGGCCAGTTCGGCCCCGCGCTGGGCCTGGATGCCGAGGACGCCCGGCGCGCCCTTCGTGAACGTCAACAGTCCGGCCTGGATGGGCTCCTGGGGAATCGATCCACCGGAGTCACCGCCGTCGCCGCTCTGCTGGCCGCCGCTGTCGCTCAACAGCGTCGAACAGCCCGCGAGGGCCGCGGCGACCGCCGAACCGCCGATCGCCGAGAGCAGTCGCCGTCTGCCGATACCACCAGTGTCGCGCTCCGTGGGCTCCGTTCCGTGCATAGCTGTCTCCTCCCGTCGCTCGGACGCTCCGCGTCGCGGTGTGCGTCACTGTGACAGGGATGTGTGAATCTACCGCCCAATCCGGGGAATAACGGGAGGTTTACACGTAAACCAGCCACGAGCCGATTGTTCTCCTCGTCCGCCCATGCGCGCGGAGGCCGACCCATGCCCGCGTTGGTATACATGTCAACCCGACGCTATTCGGGTGTGTGTCCACAACGTGGTACCGAATGGCATCCAGTAGCTCCCACGAACGGCTCGAAGTGCCGCCCATCGACGAGGAGTCGATCCTGTTCGTCGAGGACGACCACTACGCGACAGACACCGTCTGCCTCGTCACCGGCGGCGGGTCGGGAATCGGCCGGGCGACGGCGCTCGCGATGGCGGCAAACGGCGTGACGGCGGTGGCCACGGACATCGACGAGGACGGACTGACCGAGGTCGAGGACAGGGCGGCCGACCTCGGTCTCGACGGCGCGGTCGAGACGGTGGCCGGCGACCTCGCGAGCGACGCGGCCCTCGACGACATCGTCGAGGTCGCGGCCTCTCACGGAACGATCCGCTATCTCGCCAATATCGCCGGCCTCCAGCACATCGACGCCATCGAGGACTTCCCGATGGAGACGTACGACAAGATGCACGACGTGATGCTTCGCGCCCCGCTCGCCCTCTCGAAGCGGGTCATCCCGCACATCCGCGGGACCGAGGACGGCGTCGGCGTGATCGGAAACATGGCGTCGGTCCACGGCCACTACGTCACTTCCGACAAGGTCGCGTACAACGTCTCGAAGTTCGGCCTGCGCGGCCTGACGCAGTCCATCGCCGCCGAGGGCGGGGACGGCCTCCGGTCCTTTTCGATCAGCACCGGCTACGTCAAGACGCCCCTGGTCGTCGACCAGATCCCGGACACTGCGGACCAGCGCGGCATCAGCGTCGATGAGGTCATCGACGACGTGATGCTCGGGCAGTCCCGCGTCACGGAGATGATGGATCCGATCGACGTGGCGAACCTCTTCGTCCTCGGGTTCTCCCGGCACGCCCGTCACCTCAACGGCGGCGACCTCCTGTTCGACGGCGGAATGACAAAGACCTACGCGTGAGAAGAACACACATGGACAACGCTGACAGACGCGGCCGTCCGGCCGCGACCGGTCACGGGGAGGGACTGCCATGAGCGACCACGAGTACGCCGACACCGTCGTCCACGAACCGACGCGGGAGTTCGTCGAGTCCACCAACGTCTGGGCGTTCATGCAGGAGTACGACATCGACGACTACGAGGAACTGATCGAGCGGACGACGACGGACGTGCCGGGCCAGCCTGCCTCCGGGATCGAGTGGTTCTGGGACCTGCTGCCGGAGTACCTCGGCATCGAGTTCTTCGAGTCGTACGACCGGGTGCGAGACGACGGCGGGGCGCACAGCGCCCAGGACAACACAGGCGGTGAAACCGCGAGCCGCGGCGGCCCACAGTTCACCGACTGGTACCCCGGCGGGACAATCAACGCGGCCCACAACGTCCTCGACCGCCACGCGCGCCGCGACAGCGGGACCCGGAACACGGTCGCGCTCATCTGGGAGGGCGAACCCGGCGACGTACGCGAGATCACGTATCACGACCTCGACCGACAGGCCAGTCGGGTCGCGAACTATCTCGAATCGATCGGCGTCGACACCGGCGACACGGTCGGCCTGTACATGCCGATGGTCCCCGAGGTGGCGTCGATTCTGTACGGCTGTCTCAAGGTCGGCGCGATCGCGGTTCCGATATTCTCCGGGTTCGGCGTCGACGCGACGGCGACGCGCATCGCCGACGCCGAGTGCTCCGTGCTGTTCACCGGCGACGGCTTCTACCGGCGCGGGTCCGGCGTCCACCTCAAGGGCACCGCTGACGAGGCCATCAAGCAGGCCGGGGACGAGCTCGGTGCGGTCCCGGTCGAACACACCGTCGTCTACGACCGCCTCGGACTGGCCGACGACCCCGAGGAGTCCATCCGCTGGACGCGCCGCGACGACTGGTGGGCCGAGACCGTCGGCGCGGCCGACGACGAGTACACCGCGAAGGAACTCCCGAGCGACCAGGAGTCCATGCTGCTCTACTCCTCGGGGACGACGGGGAAACCGAAGGGAATCGTCCATACCCACGCCGGGGCGCTGTTGCAGGCGGCCAAGGAGATTCACTTCGGGTTCGATCACAGGCCCGGCGACCGCTTCTTTTGGGTGAGCGACATCGGCTGGATGATGGGCCCGTGGACCCTGCTCGGGAACCACGCCTTCGGCGGCACGGTGTTCATGTACGAGGGCGCGCCGGATTACCCCGAACCGGACCGCTTCTGGTCGATGATCGACCGCCACGATATCACGACCTTCGGCGTCTCACCGACCGCGATCCGGGCGCTCCGCAAGCAGGGCGACGAGTGGCTGGAGGGCCACGACCTCTCCAGTCTCCGCCTGCTCGGGTCGACCGGAGAGCCGTGGGACCCCGAGAGCTGGCTGTGGTTCTACGAGCACGTGGGTAACGAGCGCTGTCCCATCATCAACATCTCCGGTGGGACCGAGATCATGGGTTGCTTCCTCATGCCGATGCCGATCCAGTCGCTCAAGCCCTGCACGCTCGGCGGTCCGGGCCTCGGGATGGCCGTCGACATCGTCGACGCCGATGGGACCTCTGTCGCCGATGCCCACGAGCGGGGCTACCTCGTCGCGCGCGATTCCTGCCCGTCGATGACGAAGTCGCTGTGGAGCGGCGACGAGCGCTATCTGGCGGAGTACTGGTCGACCTGGGAGGACGTGTGGGACCACGGCGACTGGGCCCAGAAGGACGAAGACGGCCTGTGGTTCCTCCACGGGCGGGCCGACGACGTGCTCAACGTCGCCGGGCGGAAGGTCGGTCCCGCGGAGGTCGAGGGGGCGGCGATGGAACACGCCGCGGTCAATCAGGCCGCCGCCGTCGGCGTCCCGGACGATACCACCGGGACCGCCGTCGTCCTCTACGTCGTCCTCGAACCCGGCTACGACGCCTCCGACGACCTCCGGGAGTCCGTTCGGGCGGCCGTCGGCGAGGAACTCGGAAAGCCGTTCCGGCCCCGGGAGGTGCTGTTCGTCGACGAGTTCCCCAAGACGCAATCAGGGAAGATCATCCGCCGAGCCATCGAGGCCGTCTACCGGGACGAGGATCTGGGCGACATGTCCAGCATCGAGAACCCCGAGGCACTGGAGACGGTCCGGGAGGCCCGGTGAGCGGGCGACTTGCCGTGACTGCGTACTGCAACGACCGTCTCGACTGCGGACGACTGCTCTGGGGCTGACGGACGGCGGCCCGTCTCAGCCCTCGACGGCCTCTTCGGTCGGCGCGTCGAGACCGAGCAGGCGCGGGAGCGCGAGAACGGCGATGGCGACCTCCGTCCCGCCGGCGACGAGGAACGCGGCGAGATAGCCGAACGCGCCAGCGACGCTCCCGCCGACGAGGATGCCGGCGAGGAAGCCGACGCTGCCGAAGACGTTGAATCCGGCCATCGCGGTGCCGCGCTCGGTCGAGGCCGCGAGGTCGGAGACGAGCGCCATCGTCGCCGGGGCCATCAGCGCCCCGATGACCCCGGTCGCGACCATGCCCGCGCCGGCCGTCGTCACCGTTGGGGCCAGTCCGACGGCGATGACGACGAGGCCGTACAGCAACGATCCGACGACGATGGGGACCGTCCGACCGATCCGGTCCGAGAGCGTCCCGAAGGGGTACTGCAGGAGCGCGAAGGGCGCGAAGAACAGCGCCAGCATGATCCCCGTCTCGCCCGGCCCGAGATCGAACGCCTCCCGGAAGTACAGCGTGCCGACGAGCGCGAAGAAACCGGCGGTCATCCGGTCGACGAACCCGAAGGCGTAGGGAATCGATAGCGTCGGCGTCCGCCTGAGGCCGGTGAGAGCGGCCGCGAGCGTTCGCCCGTCGCTGTCGGGGGCGCGGTCCTCGACGACCACCGCGAGGCCGGCCACTGCGAACAGGAGCGCGCTCGCGGCGTACAGCGGCAGCGGCGTCGCGACTTCGTACAACTGGCCGCCGAGCGGCGCGCCGAGGGCCGTCCCCGAACCGATGGCGATGCCCGCCGCGCCCATGTTCTTGCCGTGGCCGCCGCCGAGGTCCATCAACATCGTCATCGAGAGCGAGAACGCGGCGATGGTGGCCGCGCCCTGGAGCGTCCGGACGGCGAGCACCACGAGAAACGGCGTCTGGCCGTCCACGGCGAACCACCCGAGGACGGCGTAGAGAATCGCTCCGCCCGCAGCGCCGACGGCGATGAACGGCGTCCGCCGCCCGCTCACGTCGCTGAGCGCGCCCCAGACGCCGGCGAAAGCGACGAACGCGCCGAATTCGGCGGCGAGGAACCACATGCTCGCGTTCAGGTCGCCCGACGCGCCCAGTGCCGTGACGAGGCGGTCGACGCCGGGATAGAGGAGGACCTGGGCGAGCAGGACGGCGAAGACGACGCCAGCGAGCAGCCCCCGGTCACGGCTGTCCGACATGCGAGGGCCTACGACGAGACGGCGAAAATAGGTGGCGAAGGCGGGCGGACGAGAATCTCCGGGGGAGTACCCCGCCGCTCACGTGGGCCCGCTCACTCGGCGCTGTGTGGCGGGACGAACCCGCAGTTCGAACAGCCGTTGTGCTTCGTCGTTACGTAGCTCAGTTCTTCGCCGCATTTCGGACACTTGTACTGGGTCGCGTTCATACCAGCGCGTACAGTTCGACAATACCTAAATGTTTATACGACAATCGTCTATCTCTGCCTACTGGGGCAGAAGGAGGCTTCTATATCCAATATCGTCGAAAATTTCGTGTGAAAACAACACCCCGCCTGACAACCCAGTCCGAGACGAGGCGAGTCGAATTCACTAGGTACAGTCGAATTCGGACGGGCGGGTGAGTGTCACACTCATCCGGTTTTCACAGCGACAATCCGACACATTCGGAACTCTGAGTGCCTGAAAGACGGCTTTGTGGAATATCGAGACGTGCGACGAAATCGAAACGGCGGAGCAATTCGCCCATCGACTCGTGTCGAACTAATAATACATTATCATATATTACAAATATGGTGGGCGGACCCCGCTCTCGTCAGCGGGTGTCTGGGAAGCGTGCTCGGTAGACGGGTCGAAGAGAGAGAAACCGAATCGCGGTCAGTCGCCGGCCGTTACATGTAGCCGAGGTCGCGCAGGCGCTCCATCAGGTCCTCCTTGTCCTGGGCTCGGCCGGCGCGCTCGGTCGTGTTCTCCATGTCCTGGAGCCACGCAGGCTCCTCGGCGGACTTGTCGGTGCTGACCTCGCTGCCGAGCGAGCGGAACCCGGCGAAGTACTTCGGCGAGACCGGCACGTCCTCCTTCTCGATGCCCTCGGGCAGGTCGTCCTGGCCCTGCGGGACGTAGCCTTCCTCGGGGTAGCCCTCGACGGTGTCCGGGACGACGAAGTTCCAGAAGGCCTCCCACACGTCGGCCTCGGCGAACTGGAGGATCGTCTGGATGCGGTCGTGGGGCGGATAGATGTCGGGGTCGTGACGCGGCGAGAAGAACGTCTCGTCGGCGCGGGACTCCTGTTCGTCCCAGCGGATGCCCGAGATGATGCCGTCGACGTCGTACTCCTCGATGGCGTCGTTGAGCGCCACCGTCTTCAGCAGGTGGTTGCCGACGTACGTGTCGAGCAGGAACGGGAACGTGTCCTCCTCGTACTCGAGGATGTTGCGGACGTGGTGCTGATTGTGCTCGGAGAGCTCCTCGATCGGGATGTCGTCGCCCGGTTCGAGGCCGTTCTCGTCGACGTACTCGCCGACGTCCTCGTTGCGCGCCCAGATCACGTCGAGGTCCCACTCCTCGGCCCAGTGCTCGACGAAGTCGATGAGTTCGTCGAAGTGCTGGTAGTGGTCGATGAACACGACCGGGGGGACTTCGAGGTCGAAGCGGTCGGCGACCTCCTTGACGAAGTACAGCGTCAGCGTCGAGTCCTTCCCGCCGGTCCACATGACCACGGGGTTCTCGTACTCTTCGAGGCCGGTCTTCGTGACCTCGATGGCCTTCTCGATCTTGTGGTTGATCGTCGGGTACTCGGCGGGCTCTTCGCCCTCGCCGTCGGTGTAGTCGACGTCCAGATAGTCCGGGAACTCGGCTGATTCGGACATAGTGTAATGAGATATAATTACAGCCACTAAGTATTTTTTGGATATTCGACAGGTGTGTGAGCGGCTGTCAAATACTGGGCGCTGACAGGAGTCGCCGCTCAGCCCCGCAGGAGGTTCAGCACTTCGTCGACCACGTCCGGCTCGACGGCGACGATGTAGCGTCTCCCAGCCTCTAGCGTGGTGTCCGGGCGTGCGATTCGGTCGCCGTCCTCACCCGAGATAACCAGCGTGCCCGCGGGAAAGCGTACGTCCGAGAGCTGCTTGTCGGCGGCCGGCGCACCCTCCTCCACGCGGATGTCCATGATGTCGAGCGTGCTGGTCACGTCCGCGAGCGTCTGCACGTCGCTTCCGACGATTTCGTTGGCCGCCTGCCGCGCGCCGGCCCGTTCGGGGTAGAGGACGGCGTCGACGAACCGGGCGTAGGACTCGGCCGACGCCCTGTCGATCCGGGCCACGGTTCGAACGCCCGGCGCGAGTTCCTTTGCGGCCATGCAGATCGCGAGATTCAACCCGGTGTCACCGGTGAGCGCAGCGATCACGTCGGCGTTTTCGATGTCCGCCTGTTCGAGGATGTTCGGATCCGTCGCGTCCCCGGTGATGACCGTCGCCATCCACTTCTCGGCGATGTCGTCGACCGTGTCCACGTCCCGTTCGATGATCGTTACGTCGTTGCCGCGGTCGGCGAGCAGTTCGGCCGTCTGGGAGCCGACGCGCCCGCCGCCCGCGATGACGATGTCGAGTTTCTGTGTCATTGTCAGTCGTCCTCGGTAATTAGTTCCGCCTCGTCGCTCGGTTTGATCTCGGTGCTCGGTTCCGATCGAACGGCCGCTAGCCCGTAGTACGCGACCACGCCGAGGAGGATCCAGCCGACGCTGAGCACCAGCGCGACCGGGTCGGTACGGACCAGATAGACCACCAGCACGGCGGTCAAGACGAGATTCAGCAGAATCCCCAGCAGCGGGGGGATCGGGTAGTACGGCAGTTCGTACGGTCGGTTCATGTCCGGCCGCTCCCGTCGGAGTTTGATGACGGCCCCGTTGACGACGACGAAGGAGAGCAAGAAGAACAGGCTCGACATGTTGCCGGCGCTCTTCGTCGGCAGGACCACCGAGCCGAGCATCACGACGGCGCTCGCGACGATGGCGACGAACGGGGTCCCGAAGCGGTGGTGCAACTGACCGAACGTCGGGAGCAACTGCCCCTCTCGCCCCATCGAGAACGCCACCCGGGAGGAGGCGATGACCACGGCGTTCAGCGCGGTCAGCGTGGAGAAGACGGCCCCGAAGACGATGACCGCGCCGCCGTTCTTGATGACCGGCAGGCCCGTCGGCATAAACTCCGTGGCTGCGCGTGCGATGCCGGCCTCACCGGCCTCGGCTAGCCCCTGGGCCCCGAGTGTGCCGATTGCGACCGTGACGACCGCCACGTAGACGAGCACGGTCGCGCCGAGGCTGACGAAGATAGCCTTCGGGATGTTCTCGCGGGGGTTCTTCACCTCCTCGGTGACCGTCGTGATGAGGTCGTACCCCTCGAAGGCGATGAACGTCAGCCCCATCGCGGGCAGGATCGCGAACGCGCCCGATTCGGCGGGAAACAGTGGCTGGAACTCGGCGGTGGAGAACATCGGCGACACCGCCCCGAAGGCGACGAACACCAGGAGGATCGTGACCTTCGTCGCCGTGAATATCGTCTCGATGCTCCCGCTCGCCGCCGTCGAGACCGCGTTGACGGCGACGAACAGCGCCACGGCGGCGAACGCGAGCGCCAGTCCCGCCGGGACGGCGGCATCGACGACCGGGAGCGCGACTGCGCCGACCTGGTCGGGCGGCGCGACGACTCCGTAGACGTGCAACAGTTCGAGGAAGTTCGGCGCGAACCCGAGCGCGTACAGCGCGCCGGCGATCATGTACGCGAACCAGAGCATCCAGCCCATCAGGAACGACTGGAAGTCGTCGAACACCTCGCGGACGAACGCGTACCCGCCGCCGCTCTTTGGGATCGCGCTCGCCAGTTCGGCGTACGAGAGGCCGGTGAAGGCGGTGACGACGCCGTTGAGGACGAACACGAGGAGCGCGGCCGGACCGGCGATCTCCGCCGCGAGCCCAGTCAGGACGAAGATGCCCGCACCGATCATCGCGCCCATCCCGATCATCGTCGCGTCGAGCAGTCCGAGTTCGGCCTGGGGAGACCGTTCGTCGTGGCTACTCATCCGTCGATAGCTCCCCGATTTCGGACGCTACCGATCGGTCGACGGCACGGGCCTTCGATACCCATACACCGTCCGTCCACGCAACGCGCCGTGTTAACTACTGGTGGCCGTCGTCACTCGTCGGGAGCGCGCGTCACCATTTATCATCGGCGTGCGCGAGCGTCCAGGGCCATCGATCCTTTTTGCCGTCGCCCGTCAAGTGACGGCCATGGTCCCTCGCCCGCCCCCGGCGGCGCACCTCTATCGCCGTTGGATCGCTCGGTACGTCCCCGTCGCTGCGCTGCTCTTGCTCGCCAGCGGACTGGTCGGTTTCGTGCTCGGGAGCCAGGTCCCCGCGTCGTGGCTCGAAGCGCCCGGGACGGCCGGCCAGAGCGCGTTCACACCGCCAGAACTCACCACGGTCTCGCTCGCCGTCCACAACCTCGGCGCATTGTTCGTCATGTTTCTCGGGGCCGTCTCGCTCGGGACCGCGACCGTGCTGTCGCTGGTCCTGAACGGTCTCGTCATCGGGGCCGTCATCGCCATCGCGCTCAAACAGGTCTCGCCGGTCGTCGTCGCCGCCCTCATCGTCCCACACGGCCTCGTCGAGATTCCGGCGCTGCTCCTCGTCGCCGCTGTCGGCCTCCGTTTCGGCTGGCTGTCGATCCAGTACCTCCGCGGGCGCACGGACGCCTTCGTCACAACCCGGGATCTCCGCGAAGCCGGTTGGCTCCTCGCGCTCGCGGTCGTCCTCATCGTCGTCGCCGCGTTCGTCGAGGCGAACCTCACGCTCGAAATCGCCGACCGGTTCACCGACGCCGATCTCTCCGGCCTCGCCGCGAACAGCGCGGTCGTCTCACTCGCGTAGCGACCGCTCTCTCGATCAGTTCTTGGTGCCGTCCCCGTCGGCAGACGTCATCGGGCCGACGTTCGGCATCCCCTGAATGTCGGTCAGCGACAGGGGTTTCGGGCCACTCGTTCCGTCTCCCGACGCGACGCCGCTGGTCAGGATGCTCTGGACGGCATCTTCGACGGTCATGTCGACGTCGTAGAGGTTCGATTCGGGGATGTAGGTGAGAAAGCCGCCGGTGACGGGGTTCGGCGCGAGCGGGAGGAACATGGCGACCATGTCGTCGTGATCGACGCCCGCTTCGACCGTCTGGAGCGACCTGTTGGTCTGGAAGCCGAGCACGTACACGTCGTCGCCGAAGCACTCGACCAGTTTCACGTCCTGGAAGTTCTCGTCCCCGCCGTTGCCGACCATCACGTCGCTCATCCGGCGGACGCTCTGGTACACCGTCCCCACGGCCGGAATCCGGGCGACCACGAAGTCGAAAAGATCCACGAGCGACTCGCCGTAGCGGTGGCTCCCGACGCTCCCGACGACGAGCACGACGGCGAGCAACACCAGGACGGCGATGAGTTCGGTGAGAAACTCCACGATGTGCGAGTACACGCCGAGGTCGATCAGCAAGCCGACCAGGTGAACGCTCTCGACGGCCTCGATGACGCCCAGCCAGCGCAACACCTGGATTACCGGGACGAGCGCATCGACCACGAAATCCAGGACCACGGAGAGGACGTAGATCGTGACGACGACGGGGACAGTGATCGCGACACCGGTCAGTATCGTCTCGCGGAGGTGAGCGTACACACGATTGTCTGCGCTTGCGGCTGACACCGTCGTCTCCGTGGAACTCTCGTCACCTGTCATGGAGTGAGTCTGCGACCGTCTGTTCACGGGAGACGCCCATTAGTAGCCTGCCTGCAACCGCCAGTTAGGACCCTGATAAGCGAGCGGGAATCACAGCCGCGGCTCAGCGTGCACGGACGGCAGAGAGAAGCAGGCTCGGGGAGTTACGAGATGAACTCGTTGTCGCGCCAGTTGACGCCCTCTTCGTCTTCGCTCTCGCGCGGTTCCTCTGCGACGTTGATCGCGGCGGGTCGCTCCTCGCCGTCGACGATGCGGACGGCCTCGAGTTCTTCGTCGACTGCAGCGATCGCGGTCAGTGTACCCTTCTCCGCTACCTTGGCGACCTCACAGAGGACCTCGAACATCGCGTACTGGAGCGCGGTGTTCTGGAGGACTGTCTCGCGGTCGCCCTTGAAACAGGCGTACTCGACGAGTTCGGACTCGATCTCCTCTTCTTCCTCTTCGAGCGCACCCCACTGCGGCCCGCCGCCGGTACTTCCGGTACTCGCCGCACCCGGCGGCCCCATCTCGTCGGGGTCTTCCTCGTAAACCCGGTTCTCCGTGACGCTGGCTTTCAGCTGCGCCGTCGGCGTGTACTTGCTCATCGAGTCGTCTTTCGCGACGGCGCTGACGATGAGCGTGTTGTTTCGGCGCGTGATGTCGATGTCAGCGATCTCGGGTGGTAGGTCGGGATCTTCGAAGAAATCGTAGGCGTCTTCCAGTGGCAGTTCGAGTGTCGAATGAAGTCTGTATACGCGGCTGGTCATGGTTGGGGGAAGCGTGTATCAGTCGTCGAAGGCCGTCCGCTGACGCTGTAGTCGTTTCCCTATAGGAGCCACTTGCTTATATGATCTGTCCTTCACTCGCGACAACGACCTGACCCTTTGAGCGCGATTCTGCGGGCGAGCATCGGCCGATTACACGGTCACTAACCCCTCAGACGTCGTCACAGGATCGAAGTAGGAGCGGATTAATCGTCGGCGGGGGTCGGATCGCCGTCCTCCACCGCGAGGTCGCTTTCGATGCTCGGGGGGTACTTTCCGCGATCGAGTTTCAGGTCCGACTGCGGACGCGCCATGCACGTCAGCGCGTAATTCTCTCGCTCCGTCTCGGTGAGTCCGCGCGCGGCCGGCTGCGTGACCGCTCCGTCGACGATCTCCGCCGAGCAGGCGAGACACATCCCGACGCGACAGGAGTACTCCTGGGCGATGCCCTCCTCGATGCAGCGCGAGAGGATCGTCTCCGTGTCCGAGACCGTGATCTCCTCGCCGGTCCCGACGAACGTCACCGTGTACTCGGTCATGCCCCGCTGTTTGATACCCCCCGGCAAAACTCTTACCACCGCCGTCCAGCGGTCAGACGCCCAGTCGGAATAATTTTCTCTCTCCGGCATGGACGAGAGTGCATGACCACGAACACGGGCGACAGCGCCGGCGGCGGCCCGCGGACCGTCACCGCAGACATCGTCGTCGTCGGGGCCGGAACGTCCGGCTGTTACGCCGCTGCGACGGTCGCGGATGCGGGCTACGACGCCGTCGTCGTCGAACGCAAGGACGAGACGGAGGCCGGCCACATCGCCTGCGGGGACGCGCTGAAGGGGGCCAGCGACTTCCCCGAGGCCATCCCGAAGTCCCGCCTCGAACCGGCCTTTACCAACACCGGCGTCGACCACGGCCGGTTCGAGATCCCCCAGGAGGACACGGTTCTCGAAATCCCGGTCCCGGGCGAACTCGCCGTCATCGACCGCTGGGAGTACGGCCGCTGTCTCATCGAGGGCGCGAACGACAGCGGGGCGACGTTCCACTACGACACCGTCGTTCAGGACGTTTTGCAGGACGAGACCGGCCGTGTCACCGGCGTGAAGGCGATGCGGAAGGGCGATCCGGTCACCTACGAGGCGGACATCGTCATCGACGGCGCGGGCGCGCTGTCGATCCTCCAGGACAAGACCGACCTCGAAGACGCCACCTTCGACACCAACGTCCAGTACTCGCAGTTCTGCTCGGCGTACCGGGAGATCATCGAGGTCGACGAACCGGTCGAGTGGGACGACGCGCTCGTGTTCAAACCGACCGAGCGGTCGGCGGGCTACCTCTGGTACTTCCCGCGCACGGACACGGAGATCAACGCCGGTCTGGGCTTCCAGATGAACGAGGAGCCGATGGAACTGGTCGACGACCTCAAGCGAGACCTCGAAGACCGCAGCGAGTTCGAGGGCGCGACGGTCAAAGACAAACTCGGCGCGGCGCTGCCGACGCGTCGCCCCTACGACTCTGCGGTCGCCCCCGGATTCATGGCGGTCGGCGACGCCGCCGGCCACGTCAATCCGACCACGGGCGGCGGCATCGCCGGTGCGGCCTACGCTGGAAAGTACGCGGCCGAACAGGCCATCGAGGCCATCGAGTCCGGCCGAACGGACGACGAGGCTGCGCTCTGGGAGTACAACGAGCGGGTGATGGACCACTTCGGCGCGCGCTACGCCGCGCTCGACGTGTACAACATCTTCACCACCGCCTACGACGTGGACGACCTGATGGCGCTGCTGGCCTCGCTTCCCGGCGAGAAACTCGCCGAAGCGCTGTACGGCGGGTCCACGAGCATCGGCCTCGGCCTGAAGATCAAGACCGCGATCAAGAGCTTCGGCCACTGGGGGACGATCTACGACCTCTATCAGACGAAGTCCCTCGCAGACCGTCTGCTCGCGCACTACGAGGACTACCCCGCGGACCCGAGCGGGTTCGAGGCCTGGCAGCGCGAGCGCAACGACATCATGGACGACATCTACGAACTCACCGGCGCGGACCCGAAGTACTGACCGCCGTTCTCGGAACGAACAGTTCGTTTTCGACCACCGTCCGAATTCCTAGCACCTTTTACCGCCTGGTACGTAGCAGAAAACAATAAACGGTCATGTCTGAATAAAAAGTTTTATCTCATACAAACATGATATGCAAATGAAGTCACTCGGCGTCGGTCGGCTGGGGGGTCGCCGACGGACGGGACGGCGCGCAGACCGTCTCCCGAGTGAGGGGACTATCATGTCAATACACACGTTCCGAACAGACGACAGCGCAGTATCGCCAGTCGTGGGGGTCATCCTGATGGTCGCGGTCACCGTGCTACTTGCGGCCACAGCAGCGACGTTCTTCCTCGACCTCGGATCATCGGGTGCCATGAACGAACAGACGCCACAGGCAGCGTTCACGTTCGACTACGAGGCGGGAAGCCCTGACAGCTTGACAATCGAACACCGGAGCGGCGACTCGATCCGGACCGGGTCGCTGTACGTCACCGTCAGCGGGGCCTCGACAGACAACGGACAGCACGCGTTCACGAGTCTCACCGGTGCGCCCGCTGCGGGATCGAAGATCACGGCCGGGACACGCGCGACGTTCTCGGCTGCCTCGCTCGACCTGTCCGACGCGACCGTCACCGTAAACTGGCGTTCGCCGAACAACGAGCGTTCGATTCAGCTCGCGACGTGGAACGCGCCGTAACCGGCGTCACCGACCCAGTTCTGTCACTGCTTCGCTGACGACGTCGACGCCGATTGCCAGCGACCGCTCGTCCACGTCGAAGGTCGGAGTGTGGTGGCCGCCGGGGTGGTCGGTCCCGACGCCGACGAACGTCGCCCTCCCGCCGTGCTTCTGGACGCGGTCCATCAGGTACGTCGCGTCTTCGCTCCCACCGAGGTCGGCGGTTCGAAGCCGACTGGTGACGCCGGAGACGGTCCCGGCCGCGTCGTAGACGACGTCGGCGAGCGACGCGTCGCTCTCGGCGCTCGGCGCTTCCGCGGTCGTCTCGACGGTCGCTTCGCAGTCGTGCATGGTCGCCGCGGACTTGACGACGGTGTCCGCGCGTTCGCTCATGTACTCCTTGAGTTCGGTCGTCTCACCGCGTACTTCACCTTCGATAGTCGCGCGTTCCGGCACGATGTTGGTCGCCGTCCCGCCCGAGACGACGCCCGCGTTGACCCGGGTCGCGCCGTCGCCGTGGCGGCGGATCGCGTGGAGGTTCTGGACCGCGGTGGCGAGCGCCTGGACGGCGTCCCGGCCCTGGGCGGGATGGCCGCCGGCGTGGGCTGATTCACCGGTGAACGTCGCCTCGAACTGCCGGACGGCGAGGAAGCCACCGACGCCGGCGACGATTTCGCCCGTCGGGTGGTCGAGACCGATGTGGATGGCCAGGAGGTGGTCGACGTCGTCGAGGTGGCCGCTCTCGGCGACGGCCTTCCCGCCGCCGATGACCTCCTCCGCCGGCTGGAACACCACCTTGAACGTTCCGCGGAAGTCACTGTCGGCGATTGCCTCTAGCACGCCCAGGCCGATGGTCGCGTGCGCGTCGTGCCCGCAGGCGTGCATGAACCCCTCGTTGCTCGACCGGAATCCCTCGTCGGCTGGGACGTGCGCCGCCGACTCGGACTCGGTGATCGGGAGGGCGTCGATGTCCACCCGGAGCGCGACGGTCGGTCCCTCGCCTCGTTCGAGCACCGCCAGCGCGCCCGTGAAACCGCCTTCCGTAGCGTCCAGCACGTCATCGCGAGCGCCAGCGTCGCGGGCCGCCTCCCGCCACGTCGTCAGCTCCGACTCGTCGGGGACGGCCATGCGCGCGTCGGCGTCGAGCGCCTCGCGACCGAGGTGCAACTCGTCGACGCCGATGCGTTCCAGTTCGTCGACGATGCGGCTCGTCGTGTAGAACTCCCGCCAGGCGGGTTCGGGGTACCGATGCAGTGCTCGCCGGAGCGACGTGAGGTGCGACAGTGTGTCCTCGTCCATATCGGGGAGAGGAACGCCAGTAACTTATAAGAAAACTGGGGACGCCGGGCGGGTCGCGTCAGGACCCGCTGCCGACCTGTGTCCGCTGTTCGACGTCGGCCTCGACGTGGATCGAGTCAGGGTACGTCCGCTGGGTGACGGTCCGGGCGAACTCCTCGTAGCCGACGATCTCGACGGTGCGAGTGTACACCGAGTAGTTCCAGGACTCGAACCGGCCGCCGCTCGGGCCCAGCGACTTCGACTGGGGAATGCGCAGTTCCCGCGGCTGTTTGGGATGTGGGCCCTTCAGTTCGACGCCCTTCTGTTCGGCCATCTGTTTGATCTCCGCGACCACGTCGTCGAGTCGGTGTCGGTCCCCGCTCGTGAGCGTGAGTGTCGTGACGAACGGCATCTGTGGACGGAACTCCTCGGCGAGGGGTAAAAGGTCATCTGTTCGCGCCGCGTCTCCGATATTCTCTTAAGTACTGGTGTAGTAATTTCGGCTAATGATAGAGGCCACGAGCGCGGGAGCCATCCTCTTTCGCGATACGCGTGGCCGGCGGGAGTACCTCCTGCTCAAGAGCCGACCCGGCGATTGGGAGTTCCCCAAGGGCGGCGTCGAGGGCGAAGAGGAACTGCAGCAGACCGCCATCCGCGAAGTGAAAGAGGAGGCCGGAATCGGCGATTTCCGGCTCTTAGACGGGTTCCGCGAAGACTACGACTACGTGTTCGAAGCGAACGGGAACACCATCCACAAGACGGTCCACCTGTTCGTCGCGAAGTCGTTCGAAGCGTCAGCCGAACTGTCCACCGAACACCGCGACCTGCAGTGGCGCGACTACGAACAGGCCATCAACACGGTCACGCAGGATGGCCCCCGCGAGATCCTCGAAGAGGCACACGAGTTCCTCGACGAGCGCGACGAAGACGAGGAGTAGGGGTATCGCAGCGGTCGCCGATCCCCTGCAGGAGACAGCGATAGCTCTACCCGCTGTCGCTCGAAAAGGTGTCGGCGGTTCCCTCAGGCCTGTTCGACCACGACGGTGCTGCCGGCCATGTCGCCCAGACGCTGTTCGTCGTCGTTCACCGCGATGAGGATCACGGCCACCAGTGCCGAGAATGGCGAGAAGAAGAAGCCGACGAGTCGGAACACGTTCCTGACGATCGAGTCGACCCACGTGATGTCGGCCCCGCTCTCGTCGGTGATGACCAGTCCGAGCGCGTGTTTCCCGAGCGTGTACCCGTACATCGCTTCCATGATCGTGTGATAGAGGAAGTAGATGAACGGGAACCCGATCAGCATGAAGACGTAGGCTCCGGCTAACCCTGTCACGACGGCGTTGTTCTCGCCGGAGGCGGCACCGCCGACGCCGCCGATGACGAAGAAGATGGCACCGAAGACGACGCCGATGAGGAGGCCGTCGAGGAACCGCGCCGCGAATCGTTTGCCGAGCCCAGCTTTCTTTTCGAGGTTCGCTCGTGGATGTTTATCCATACACTACTGGGCATCCCGTCTGCAAGAATAAAACTTTCGTAGCAATATATAAATAAAACAATACCATCGTCGGGTAGTGCCATCTCTGTAGGCCTCTGGAAGGATACCGATCGCGCCGACCACACGATAAAACGTTTTGCTGTCGACTGCCGAACCGTCAGCCGTGTCGGTCACCTCAGAGTTCGCGTTCGAGTTGCGGGTCTGCCAGTGGGCCGAGCGAGCGTGGGAGCCCACCGGCGATTCGGCGGTGCTGGTCGCCCGACAGCTCGGGACGAAATACCGACGCTGGGACACCGTCGTTTTCGAGTGCGACCCGGACGGTCTCCGCGAACGGGCGGCGTTCGGCCCGGCGGCGTTCGATTCAGACCTGTTGCACGTCCTTCGGAACGCGCCCGCCGACTGGACGTACTACCGCGACGCGCTCCCCGACCCGGGGTATCCGTGGCGATACGTCCGCGAGTCGATCCACGAGGCCGCCGACCGTGACGCACTGGAAACGCGAAAGCGGGGCAACCGGATCCAGATCCGGTGGATCCGGCCGTACCCGGACTGGCTTCGCCGAATCGTCGCCATCGAGAACAAGCCGGACCTGACGGCCAGCGCCGCCCGCGACCTCGCCCCGCAACTGGAGCGCGACGTGGCGCTGTCACTGGCCGACGAGGTGTGGGTCGCGACGGCGGCGACCGGCGAACGCGTCGAACCGGTCCTGCTGACCGACATGCCAGCGGCGGCCGGCGTCCTGACGGTCGACACGGAACGCGGCACCGCCGAGGAAGTCTGGCAGCCCCGCTCGCTGTCGGTCGACGACCCCGGGACCCGCATCCTCGACCGTCCGAACGACGACCACAGCGCGGCCAGATTCGAGTACGTCGACACGGACTGGAAGCGCGAGCGCCGCCTCGCCATCGCCGAGCGGGCCTACGAGCGCGGCTGGCGCGCCTACGCCGACACGATGCGGCCGGACTGCCGGCACTTTCAGCTCCGTCCGAGCGAGACTGGGGTCTACCCGTACTGCGCGGCGAAGGAGTGCACTCCGACGGCGGCGGAGTGCCGCGGCGCGTGCCCGTCGTACGAACCCGAGCCGCCGGCCTGGCGGTCGAAGGGCTGGCCGCTCGACGGCGGGCCGGGCGGGGCCATCCGGCGGCTGCTCGACCGGCGGCGGCGGCGGCAGCGACCGGGGCTTTCAGAATAGCCGGGACGGCGTGACCGACCGAACGCGCTGTGCGGCGTTACTCCTCGGCCAGTTCGATGTCCAGTTCGTCGCGCGCGACCGCCAGCCTGAACGTCGGGACGGTCTTCTGTATCGTCTCGACGATGCCCTTGTCGGCGAGACTTCGCAGTGCGGACCGGACCTCGTCGGTCTCGCGGTCTTCGCCGACGTCGCGCAGTGCGTGCAACACGGCCACGACGCTCTGGCTCTCCTCGTCGGGACCGGCGATCACGTCGACGATGGCCTGCTGGAGCGGCGTGACTGTCACCGTCTGGATGCGGTCCGAGTCCGCGCCGTCGATGAGCGTCGTCGCTTCCGGCGTCGCACAGATCAGACTGTTGTCGTCGCGATAGTAGTGCTCCTTGAGTTCGGACTCGAGATACTGGTGGACCTCGCTCCCGCTGTCCATGCCCCAGCGCTCCTGTAACTCGCTGTTCTTCGTCGGCTGCAGTTCGACGATGTCGGCGAGTCGCTCGCGGGCCTCCTCCGAGAGGGTCATCGCCGGCGGATAGGTGGACCACGTATTTCGGTGTTCTGAATCCCCACAAGACGGCCGGCCCCCAGGGCCGCCGGGACGACCGGGGTCACAGCCCGTCGAGCGTCGCCGCCACCGCGTCCCAGTGACTCCCCTTCCAGAAGTGCTGCCCGCAGTCCGCGCAGCGCCAGACCCGTTCGTCGCCGGCGTCGGGTGCGTACTCCGGCGTCCGCGCAGACGACTCGACCCGTTCGACCGGGCCGTTACAGACGCCACAGCGTGTCGGCTCCGCGGGCAGTTCCAGGTCGAGGCCCGCGGCGGCGAGTTCGCGGAGCTGGTCGGTCACGTCGCGCTCTCTGAGGAGGACGCTCTCCGGGGCGCGGTTCGCGAGGTGTTCGTCCCGCGTGAGGAGCAGTCGGTCCTCCGAGACGGCGAGGGCGAGCGCGGCGTCGTCGGCCTCCGCGTCGCGGTCGAGCGCGTAGGCCGCGTCGTAGCCGCACATCCGCAGGTACGTCGCCAGCTTGCCGAGCATCGCGTCGAGCAAGAGTCGCTCCCGCGCCTCAAACATCGAAGAACTCGCGGACGCCGTCGGCGTCGCGGGTGTTGAGCACGTCATCGGCCTCGGCCCACCCGCGCCGGGCCGTGTGGACGCCGTAGCGAACGAGGCCGAAGTCGCCGGGGCTGTGGGCGTCCGTGTTGATGACGATCGTCGCGCCGGCCTCGATGGCCCGCTTGACGGCGTGGCCGCTCAGGTCGAGGCGGGCGGGATTGGCGTTGATCTCCAGCGCCGTGTCGTGTTCGGCGGCCGTTTCGGCCAGCCGGTCGATATCCACGTCGAGCCCGGGGCGTCGGTTCAGATACCGGCCGGTCGGGTGGCCGATGACGTTCACGTGGGGGTGTTTCGCCGCCGCGACGAGGCGGTCCGTGCCGTCCCCGTCGAGCGCGGCGTGGGGCGAGGCGACGACCACGTCCAGTTCGACGAGCAGGTCGTCGGCGACCGAGACGCTCCCGTCCTCGGCGATGTTCGCCTCCACGCCGGTGAACACGTCGATGTCGGCGTCGGCCGCCACGGCCTCGACCGCCTCGATTTGCTCGCGGAGGTCGTCGTCGGAGACGCCGACGCCACCGACCATCCCGGGCCCCGTCGCGTGATCGCTGATCGCGACGTAGTCGTGGCCGAAGTCGGCCGCGCCCGCGACCAGTTCCGCGACGGTGGTGCGCCCGTCCGACCAGTCCGTGTGCGTGTGGAGGTCGCCGCGAATCGCGCCCTCCGAGAGCAGGTCCGGGAGCGCGCCCTCGGCGGCGGCCTCGACCTCGCCGCGGTTCTCGCGGAGTTCCGGGGCCATCCATTCCATCCCGAGGGCCTCGTAGACCCCTTCCTCGGTCTCGCCGGCGACTCGCTCGCCCGCGCGCTGGTCGTCGTCCTCGACGCCGGCCACGTCGTCGTCGGACTGCGTCCGACTGCTTGAGGTGCTTCGCACCTCTCCGAAGACCCCGTACTCGTTGACCTTCAGGTCCCGGTCGATGGCGCGGTTGCGGACGGCGACGTTGTGGTCCTTGCTCCCGGTGAAGTACTGCAGCGCCGCGCCGAACTCCGCCGGGACGACGACGCGCAGGTCGACGCGAACGTCGTCGGCGTACGCGCTCGCTTTCGTCTCCCCGGACTCGACGACCCGGTCGAGTTCACCCCAGTCGGTGAACCGCTCGAGTACCGACTCTGGCTCGCGGCTGGCGACCAGCACGTCCACGTCGCCGATGGTCGGCCGCCAGCGGCGGATCGAACCGCCGAGCGCACATCGGTCGACGGCGTCCCCGTCGGCCATGTACTCGCGGATGCGGTCGCCGTAGGGCCTGGCCTCGCCCAGCAGCGACCGCTCGTGGGCCTCGCGCGCGAAGTCGATGTTGTCGAGGATGTTCTGCTCGGTCTTCGCGCCGAATCCCGACACCTCCTGGATTTCGCCGGCCTCGGCGGCGGCTTCGAGTTCGTCCAGCGTGGTGATGCCGAGGGCCTCGTACAGCGACCCGACCGACTTGGGACCGACCCCTTCGACGGCGGTCAGCGCGTCCATCTCGACCGGGAGCTCCTCGCGGAGCTCGGTCAGCTCCTCGATTTCCCCCGTCTCGACGTACTCGACGACCTTCGCTGAGATGGCGTCGCCCACGCCGTCGATCTCGCCGACGCGCTCCTCACCGTCGGCTGCCAGTCCCTCTATCGCGCCGGGGTAGTCCCTGATGTTCTCGGCCGCCCGGCGGTACGCGCGGGGCTTGTACTCGACGCCCTTCGCGTCCAGCAGGTCGGCGAACTCTTCCAGCAGCGTCGCGATTTCGTCGTTCCGGCTCATGTCAGAGGCTCCGCCCGGCACGGCCCGTGCCGGAGTCCGCGTCCTCGTGTCCCAGCGCCTTCTGTAAGAACTTCATCCAGCGCTTCCTGTCGGCGGTCTCCTGTGCCCGCGACTCCTGTTCGAGGTTCGCGGGCCCGAGCTGTTCGAGCGCGTTGAGCGCGCGGTCGATGCCGATGATGGCGCTCGCCAGTTCCTCGCCGCGCTCGTACCTCACCTCGCCGTCCTCGATGCGCTGCTTGCGCTGGAGGCGCTCGCGCCGCAGGTTCTTCTTCGCCTGCGTCACCCGCTCTCGCTCGCCCTGCGGAATCGTGTCCCGGCGCTTGATCTCGAAGACGAACGACCGCAGTTCGACCTCCTCGCCCTGGATCGTGATCTCGTCGGGGATGTCCGCACCGACGGTCGCGCTGTCCCGTTCGATGCGCTCTAGCAGTTGCTTGCGCTCGAACTCCTTCACTATCTACCCGTTGGAACGGGACCCCCTTACTCGCTTCGCTCCCACCGAAACGCGTCGCCAGTTTCGGCCGCGGCCTCGCCGTCGTGGCCTCGTACCCATTCCGGATCGGCCCGCCGGCCCGGGGTTTCCGATCGCGGTCACTGAGAATGCAGGGTGGTGGCGATATCTTTTTGCCGCTATCGACCGTTCGGTCGAGACGAGACCTCCACGACTCCCTCCACTCTCGCCCCATGACTCTCACTTTCGAACCGCTCGACGACCAGCACGGGATTCAGGTCATCGACGAGATCGAGCGCCAGCGCTACCGCCTCTACACGCCAGGTCCCATCGACTGCGAACCGGCCTCGACCGATCCGTTTCTGTTCCCCGTCAGCGACGCCGTCTCGATACGGACGACCGAGATCGTGCTCCCGACGGTCGTCATGGTGTACGTCCGCGACGCCGAGGGATCGATGGTCGGCGAGGTCCAGCAGTTCGAGTCCGAGTCGTTCGACGCGGACTCGTATATCCTCGACCCCTGCACGCAGATCAAGACCTACGTCCACCTCGACGCCGCCTTCGAGGTGTCCGTCGACCTGAACGAGACGCGCATCGAGTTCGAATCCCCGACCGAAGTACTGCTCGGCGCGCGCTCTCAGCACGACCGACCGGCGGCGACCGTGACGACCACCGAGGACCCGGAGGACATGATGGCCGCCGTCGAGACCTTCGGGTCGGCGCTGAAGGCCCACGATCCGGAGCGCTCGTATCCGACGCTCCGCGGTCACCCGCCGGCCATCGAGATCGGCGACAGCCTCGACATCCCGTCGGGGATCGACGTACCCGACACCGGTGTGCGCCTGGAACTCCCGCCCGACCTCGCGTCGATATTCGTCGCCGCCCCGCTGTCGTACTACCTCGGCGCGTCGCTCGTCCCCGGGTCGGAGCCCCGCCTCGTCACCGACACCGGATTTTCGTACTCGCTCGACACGCAGCGGGGCTTCGAGACCGAGGTCGGACGGACGCTCAAGCGACTGTTCTTCCTCGACTGCGTGACGCGAACCGAGGGGTTCCACCAGATTTCGCTCCACGAGCGTCACGCCATCGAGCCGTACGTCGACCTCGACTTCGCGGCGCTGTACGACGCCCCGCTCGCCGAACAGGTCGCCGCGTACCTCGACGTCCCCTACGAGGTGCTCGAGGAGCACATCCCGGAGTGGCGGCTGACGGCCCACGTCGACCCCGTCGCCGCCAACGCCGAGCAGTTGCCCTACGTCGTCGACGACCTCGCGCTGATCCGAACGCACCCGCAGCCGACGATGAGCGAGGCGAGCATTCCGGCCGAGGCCGAGGCGGAGTTCACCCGCAACGACGTGATCACCCGCTCGGCCAGCACCGGCGCCGTCACTCGCGCGGCCACCGCCGACACCGCACCCGCCAGGGACGACTACGTCCAGCCCCAGCCCGCGGACACGCTCGAACAGGCCTGGATCGGCGACAGCATCCCCATCGGCGCGAGCAAGCTCACCGTCGAGGCGTTCCAGCACCGCCTCGACCGCGAGCGCAACGCCGGCGACATCTCCATCACCGTTGTCCAGAACGACACCCGGATGGAGGCCGAGCGCCAGGTCGTCGACGAGGTGTACGGGTCACGCGAAGACCTTCCCTTCGACGTGACGGTCGAGCAGGACCTGACGCGGGCCGAACTCGAAGCCGTTCTCACCTCGGATACGGAGTTCTTCCACTACATCGGCCACACCGACTACGAGGGCTTTACCTGCACCGACGGGAAACTCGACGCGACGGAACTCGATTCCGTCGGCGTGGACACGTTCCTCCTGAACGCGTGTAACTCCTACAATCAGGGCCTCGCGCTCGTCGAGAACGGTGCGATCGGCGGTATCGTCACCCTCAACGAGGTCCTCAACGACGGCGCGGTCAGAATCGGCGAGACCGTCGCCCGCCTGATGAACTGTGGCTTCCCGCTCCGGGCGGCGCTGACCATCGCCCGCGACGAGAGCATCCTCGGCGGCCAGTACATCGTCGTCGGTGACGGCGGCATCACGGTAACGCAAGTCCAGAGTGGGACGCCCAACCTACTCGAGATTACCGAGGCAGAAGATGGATTTGACGTTTCCATGCATACCTATCCGACGGATATCAAAAGTCTCGGATCCATTGTCATGCCATTTATCGATAGCTGTGAGGATCACTTCTTGACGTCTGGTCAACTAGGGACGTTCCATGCGTCCCACGATGATCTCTCTGAATTTCTCAGTCTTCAGGAGGTTCCTGTAAGAATTGACGGCAATCTGCACTGGAGTACGTCGATCGATTTACGCACGATCTTTTGACCACTGCCTCTATCTGTCAGAGGAGCAATGCAGTAATTAACTTACGAGTATTGCTTGAAACGCCTCTTATGGGCCGAAGTAGGTGTTATTGTTCGCCGCCGCGTTCCCCGCCTGCGTCAGCAGCATCAGGAGGGTGAAGAGGGCGCCGGCCATTTTCGGGTGCTCTGCGAGGTATTCGCGCATGGTGGTATCGGACATGATACGATTTGACTGTCGATGGGATGTAAATTAAAAATATTTGAATAGTACCTACATATAATAGCTTATATTAACTCTGAAAATAATAGTCAACTACCACAAAACTAACTTGGAGACTGCGGTTAACATTCCTGAGAATAGCCACTCCGTCGAATGATGCATGACGGCGATTGATTGAGCGAAATCGTTCGCTGAAACTATCAATATTGTTTAGTGGACAGCGACGTAAGGGAGATGCAGGATTGGGTATCGATGGCGGAACTACTACCGGAGAACGAGACTGGAAGGCGCGACGTCGCGCATCGGGTGGCAATGCAACTTCGACGAAACACTGTGCCGAGTCACGTGTGCACGCGTGGTCACGACAGACCGAATCGAGACCAGCACACGCGACGTGGGTGCGGCCGATGAGGAAAGACAAATTGTGGGCGCTCGGCGGTCAGACCGTCGAGTTACCGGACGGGACGATTCGGGGGAGCAGCCGCGCCGCGACGCGGCGCGTTCCGCTGATCCGCACCGAGTCCGCGAACACGCCGGAGGGAGTACGGACGGAAGTCCCGATTCCGCTGGCGACGGATCAGGAGTCCCAGGAGTCCACACTCCTCCACGTCGACGACGACCCGCAGGTGGGCGAGCTGGTCGAACTGTACCTCTCTCGCATCAACGAGGACCTGCACGTCGTCTCGAAGACCAGCGTCGTCGCGGCGCTTGACTTCCTCGAATCCGAGGACGTGGACTGCATCGTCAGCGACTACGAGATGCCGAGCACCGACGGGCTGGAGTTCCTCGAAATCGTGCGCGAGCGCTACCCCGACGTTCCGTTCATTCTCTTTACCGGCAAGGGGAGCGAGGAGATCGCGAGCGAGGCCATCGCCTCGGGCGTCACGGACTACATGCAGAAGGGGGCCGGCTCGGACACGTACGAGGTGCTGGCAAATCGCGTCGAGAACGCGATCGAGCAACACCGCACGGAACAGCAGTTCTGGAACGCGCTCTCGTGGTATCAGCGCCTCGTCGAGCAGGAACTCGCGGGCGTCTGCATCATTCAGGACCGGACGTTCGTCTACGTGAACCAGAAGCTGGCGGACATCTTCGGATACGACCAGAGCGAACTCATCGACGAGTCACCGACGATACTCGCGCCCGACAGGGAAGAAACGCAGTTCCTCGATTCGATCCGAGCCACCGAGGCCGACGACCTCGATTCCTTCCACTCGGAGTTCGAGGGGCGGCGCGCCGACGGCGAGGCGCTCACGATCGAGGTGTCCGGCGGTTCGATCGAGTACGACGGGGACTCGGCGTGGATCGGTGTGCTCCGAGACGCCGAGAAGACACCCGACGAAGACGAATAGCGGACTCGTCGGGTCGGGCCGTCACATTCCGGGGGATTGCCGTTCGTCGTTTCTTTTTTCAAACACAATCCCTTTGCACGGCCCTCTCCTAACGTGAGCTAATGTCGGAGTGCGACGCCTGTGGGAAGCAAGAGAACATGCCGTATCAGTGTGGGCACTGCGGCGGGACGTACTGTTCCGAACACCGTCTCCCCGAGGCCCACGACTGTCCCGGGTTACAGAACTGGGACGATCCCGGCGGCGTGTTCGACAGCGGGTTCGACGACAGCGTGAGCACCGGCGACACGTCGAGCGGTGGCGTCGCCGACCGCCTCGGCATCAACACCGGGACGGGCGGCCCGCTCGCGTACTTCCGCGGGAACGTCACGTACCTGTTCCTGGCGATCATGGGCATCGTGTTCATCCTCGAACACGTCGTCATCTTCGCGCTCGGATACGACGCGTTTCAGGCGCTGTTCGTGCTCCACCCGAGTCACCCCGAGTACGTCTGGACGTGGGTCACGTCGGTGTTCTCCCACGCTCCCTTCGGCTTCTATCACATCTTCGGGAACGGCATCATCATCTACTTCTTCGGCCGTCTCGTCGAGCAACAGATCGGTTCGAAGAAGTACGCGGCGTTCTTCCTCGCCTCGGGGGTTCTCGCGGGCCTCGGCCAGATCGCGATTCAGGCCGTGCAGGGAACGAGCGCCGGCGTCCTCGGTGCCAGCGGCGCTGCACTCGCGATCATGGCGTTCCTGACGGTGCTGAAACCCGACCTCAAGGTGTACCTCTACTTCCTGATCCCCGTCCCCATCTGGGCGATCACCGGCTTCTACTTCCTGTTGAGCATCATGGGCTCGCTCAATCCGATGGGGTCGGGCCTGCTCGCGGGCAACATCGCACACCTCGCCCACCTCATCGGCCTCGTCATCGGCCTGTGGTACGGTCAGCGGGTCAAGGGGCGCAGCCGGATTCCCGGGCAGATACAGTTCGGCGGCGGCCGCGGGCCCGGTGGCCCTGGCGGCCCGGGTCGCCGACGACCGTGACGATGGAGCCCGTTCGCCCCGAGTTCGTCCCCGATCCGTCGCTGTCGCGGGCGGAGATGGAGGCGCTCCAGCGCGACATCGCCGAGGCCGCGCGCTTCAGCGACGCCCTCGACGTGTCGCCGGCCCGCCTCGGCGACGGCCCCATCGAGATCGAGCAGGCCACGCTGGGGGAGACCAGCACTGGCGCGGACCCGCCGGTCGTCGCGGGCGTCGATCAGGCGTTCGTCGGGGACCGGGCCGTGTCGGCAATCGTCGTCCTTCGGGGTGGTGAAGTGATCGAGCGCGTCCACGCCGTCGAGCGGACCGAGATCCCCTACATCCCCGGCCTGCTGTCCTTTCGCGAAGGCGGCGCGATACTCGCAGCGTTCGCCGAACTCACTCACGAACCGGACGTGATCCTCGTCGACGGGAGCGGTCGCATTCACTTCCGAGAGGCCGGACTGGCGACTCATATCGGCGTCACGCTCGACGTTCCCGCCGTTGGCGTCGCCAAGAGCATCCTCTGTGGGACGCCGGAGCGGTCGCTGGACGAGAAGTATCCGGTCGGCACGCGGATCCCGATCACCGCAGACGAGTCGATCGAGACGTGCGCGGCGGGGACGCTCGTCGGGCACGCCATCCAGACGCGACAGTACGACTCGCCGAACCGCCACGTCAACCCCCTCATCGTCAGCCCCGGCCACCGCGTCGAGGCGTCGACCGCCGCCCACCTCGTCGAGGCGACGACCGACGGATACAAACTCCCGGAACCGACGCGGCTGGCCGATAGCTACGCCGACGAGGCGAAGGCGTCGGTCGAGTGACGGCGTAGTCGTCCTCGGCGGGGGACCGCGCTGCCGGCCCCAACGCGGGGCCGTCGTCGCAGTAGCCCTGACCGCCGACAACCGACACTATAACTTCCCGGGGTGTGTTCCACCGGCCAACACATGGCGAAGACGGTGCTGATAGCGGGGGCGGCCTCGGGTATCGGGCGCGCGACAGCCGAGGCGTTCCTGGCTGACGACTGGACTGTCTGGGCGACCGCGAGCGACGAGTCAGCGCTCTCCGAACTCGCCGAGGACGGCTGTGAGACGGCCGAACTCGACGTGACGAACCCGCGTGAGTGCGAGCGGGTCGTCGAGTCGCTCGTCGAGGCGGAGGGGCGGATCGACTGCCTGGTGAACGGGGCCGGCGCCGCGCAGTTCGGCGCGGTCGAGGACGTCCCGACCGCGGCGCTGCACGAGCAGTTCGACGCGAACGTCTACGGGCCACACCGCCTCGTCCGCGAGGCGCTCCCGCACATGCGGGCCCGCGAGGACGGGACCATCGTCAACGTCTCCAGCGTCGCGGGGCGAATCGCCTTCCCCAACCAGGGCGCGTACGCCGCCTCGGAGTTCGCCCTGGAGGGGCTGAGCGACGCCCTCCGGATGGAGGTCGAGACGTTCGGCGTCGACGTGGTGCTCGTCGAACCCGGCCCCGTCGATGCGGCCGCCGGAGACCGGTCGAATGCGGAGCCGGACGGACTGGAGCCGACCGGCGCGTACGACTGGCTCTACCGGGCCCAGGAGGACTCGAACCTCTTCGGCGTCCGGGACGCGCTGTCGGTCGCGCCCGCCGCAGTCGCGCTGACGATCCGCGACGCCGCGAACGCGAGCGACCCCGAACCCCGATACCCCGTCGGCCAGGGGGCACAGCTCCTGCTCATGCTCGATTACCTCCCGGCGCGGTGGCGCGACGCCGCCTTCGACGTGTTCCGAAAACTGACGAGCTAATCAATCGAGACAGGCCGCGACCACGGCCAGCAGCCGCTCGCCCCGCACTTCTTCGGCGAACAGGGGAACGCGGCGCACGTCGTGGCCGCGGAACATGTCCTGGGAGCGGGCCAGCGCGTCCTGCTGGACCTGCCAGCGGCGCGCGCAGAACTCGCAGTCGTCGTGGTTCGGGCCCGGGATGTCGACGTCCTCACCCAACACCTCGCTCGGGTCCTGCATCACGCGGTTGACGACGACGGTGCCGACGGGGATGTCGAACTCGGCCAGGCGACCGAGCAGGCGCTCGGACTCCACGACCGACAGCTCCTCGGGGACCATCACGATCCGGAAGTCCGTCCGCCGCGGGTCCTGCAGGATCGACCGCAGGTGCTCGATGCGGTCCGAGAGTTCCCGGAGGTCCTCGATGCCGGCCTCGGCGTCCACGTCGTCGTCATCGCCGCCGAACATCCCGGTGAGGTTGTCCATCATGCCGGAGAAGCGCTCGCGGAGCTGGAGGATCTTCCCGACCATCGAGTCCATCGTCTCGGGGAGTTCGAGCAGGCGCAGGGTGTGGCCCGTCGGCGCGGTGTCGATGACGACGCGGTCGAAGCGGTCGTCGTCGACGTAGTCGAGCAGCAGTCGCATTGCGGCGGCCTCGTCCGCGCCCGGCATGGAGCCGCCGAGCAGACCGTCTTCGCCGCTGATGGGGTCGTCTCCCTCTGTACCGGCCCCGCCCATCATTCCCTCGCCGCCCAGCAGGTCGCCCATCCCGCCGAAGGCGTCGCCGTCGACGCCCAGCGGCCCGTCGCCGACGGCGGCCTCTGGGTCGATTTCGGCCGCGTAGAGCGGAATCTCCTCGCGTATCTGGGTCGGCGTCGCCGGGATGTCGGCGTTGAGCGTGTCGGAGAGAGAGTGCGCGGGGTCGGTCGAGACGACGAGCGTCGCCGTCCCGTCGCGTGCCGACGCCAGCGCGGTCGCTGCGGCGCAGGTCGTCTTGCCCACGCCACCTTTCCCTCCGTAGAGGACGTACTCCGCCGCCTCGATTCCCGTCGGCGCGTCGATCTCGTCGACCGCCTCAACGTCGAGTTCGCTCATGGCTGTAGCTACGCGCTGCCGGCCTTGTGTACTTCCCGAAAAGGAGCCGCCCTATTGTCTCGACGACCGGGCTTCGCGAACGTCCGCGCCGTCCCGGAGTTTGTCCTCACAGTTCGGGCAGACGCGCGGCCCGTGACCCTCGACGGCCTCTGGTGTGAAGACCCGTACGTACTGCTCGGTAACGAACTCGCCGCAGTTCTGACACTCGGGCATCTATACAAACACTCGTTCCACGCTGTATAGGCTTTCCGTTGCCCGCCATATGTTCCTATTCATCGACAGGAACTCACCGATGGTCGTCCCAGAACGAGTCCAGTTGCGAGGCGAGGAAGTCCGGCGTCATTCGCGTGAACTCCTCGCGCTCGCCCTCGGGGAGGTAGGGGTAGACGGAGTGGCGCGCGTCCGGAGCGTAGCGGCGGCCGACGAGCGCGCGGACGCCGACCTCGTCTGCCCCACGGATGACGCGACCGATGGCCTGGCGTGCCCGTCGGACCGCGGGGACGGTCAGGGCGTACTCGAAGGCGTTTTCCTCGCCGAATGCGTCGCCGTAGGCCCGCTGGACGCCGCGAACGCGCGGCGAGCCGATGTTGACCAGCGGAATGCCGACCACCGCGCAGGTCGAGAGCTTCGCGCCGTCGTAGTCGACGCCCTCCGTCAGCGTCCCGCGCGTCGAGGTGACCAGGACCCGGCCGTCGCCGCGGAAGAACTCCCGCTTCGTGCGCTCGGTCTCCTCGTTGCTGGATGACTCGTCGATCAGCACCTGCTTGTCGACCGCCTCGTCGAGGTACGCGCCGGCCCAGCGCGCCTCGCGGTAGTTCGGCATCGCGATCATGACGTTGCCCGGCGAGCGCGCGAGCGCCCGGAGGGCCTGGGCGTACTCGTCGCGCGTGGGGTTCCAGTCGTCGCCCAGCGGCTCCATCGCCGCCGGGTCGCCCCGGTTGCGCGCGGTGAACGGCGTCGCGTCGACGAGATACGACGCGCGGTTCTCCGGGGGAAAGGGGAGGTCGTACGTCGTCGTTCGCACGGGCCGACCCGACTCCTCGTCGGCGTCGGTCGCCCCCGACCGTTCGTCCGTCCCATTCTCGGCAATCTCGTCCAGGCCGGAGACGCGCGTGAACACGTCGAGCGGTTCCAGCGTCGCGCTCATGAGGACGCCGCCGCCGAGGTCGTCGAACACGTTCCGGAGCGCCGTCGCGGGCATGCAGTTGTAGCAACACAGCCCGGCGGTGTAGGCAGCGCGGTAGTCGGCCTCGCCGCGGCGGCGCTCGTCGGGCGAGTGCTCCAGTTCGATCTCTCGGAGGAAGGTCGCGTGGTCGCGCTCCCACCAGTGGCCCGCGAGGACGCCGACGGCGGCACACACCGGCTGGCGGGTCAGCCCCAGCTGGTCGATCACGTCCTCGACGGCCGCGCCGACCTGCGACAGCGTCCGCCAGACGGTCCCGTCGTAGCCCCGGCGTTCGGCCCACTCGGTGAGTTCGTCCTGCTCGACCGTATCGGGGTCTCGAAGCGGGATCTCCAGGTCGTGCTCGGGCAGGGTCGACGGGTCCGCGCGCCACCCTTCGTACTCGGCGTCGAGGAATGACTCGACGCGGTCGTCGAGCCAGCCCAGGAGGTCGTCGTAGAACTTCCGGGCCTGGTCGACGGCGTCCAGCGGCACTTCGCGGGCCGACAGCACCTCGCGGACCTGTCGCTTGTGGTCGGCGCTCTGCTGGGCGCGCTGAATAAGCGTGTTACAGTCGTTGCGCGCCTGGACGATCGTCTGGCGGCCGAGTCGGTCCGACAGGAGATCCCTGACGCGCTCTTCGAGCCGATGGGCCTCGTCGACGATCACCAGCGTCTGCTCGTCCAGCACGTCCGAGAGGAGCGGTCGGGACGCCGGATCGAACAGGTGGTTGTAGTTCCCGACGATCACGTCGGCCGCCGAGAGCAGCACGCTCATCACGCGGTGGGGACACGTGCCCCGCTCGGTCGCCGCCGGGAGGTAGTCGGCCATCGTCACGACGCCGTGCTCGCCGGCGGAGAAGTCGACGGGCGAGCCCTTGTTGCGGGCGTACCAGTCCGCCTCGAACGGGCAGTACAGCGGCGGGTCCGATCCCTCGGCCATCGACTCCGGTGCGGTCGGCTGGCTCGGTCGGTACGGCGAGTTCGCGCCCCCGGTCGAGAGCGTGTCCTCGCCGAGCGTCGCCTGCGAGGCGGCGTCGGGGCGGGCGGCCGCCGCGAGGTCCTGTCCCTTCCGCGGGTCCCACCACTGATCGTCGTCGTCGGCCTCGCCGGCGACCGCCGCGTCCGCGACGGCCGCCCCGTCCGAGCGCCCGTCGTCCTCCACGAGGCGGGCCGTCGCTTCCCGCAGGTCTTCACAGCGGTCGTGCGTGCTCGCGTCCTCGGGGAACAGTCCCTCGCGTCCGTACGGACAGAGGTCTCGCTTGCCCACGAGCGAGATTCCGGTAAGCGGATCGTCGAGCCCGGCGTTGAGCGTCCGGAGGTCGTCGACGAACTGCTGAAGTTGCTGTTTGACCGGCGTGACGACGACGACGCGCTCGTAGAGGTCGGTGTCGCGGACGAGCGTGGCCGCGGCGGTGAGCGCGGCCATCGTCTTGCCCGTCCCGCAGGGTCCTTCCATCGCGAGGAAGCCGCGGGCCTTCCCCGCTTCGATCGCCCGCTCGACAGCGTCGGCCTGGTTGTCGTACGGCTCGTCGAAGCCGAAGTACTCGCGCCAGGACTCGGTGCCCGTCGAGGCGGGGTCTGCCATCGGAACGGGGTTGGGCGCGATGGTATTTGAACCGCGGGGTTCGCGCCTGTCTCGGGCCGCCGCCGACGGCACTGTCGCTCGGGGCGCGGCTTGGCGATAAAAACTGCGTGACCGCGTTCTCTTAGTCCAGCAGGCCGAGGTCGCTGAGGCGCTCGACGATGGTGTCGACGGCCTCTTCGGCGTCCTCCTTGCGCTTCCCACCGGTGACGACGAGCTTCCCGGAGCCGAACAGCAGCGCGACCACGTCGGGTTCGTCGAGCCGGTAGACGAGGCCCGGGAACTGCTCGGGCTCGTACTCGATGTTCTCCAGTCCCAGCCCGATGGCGATGGCGTTCAGGTTGAGCGAGCTCCCGAGGTCGGCGGAGCTGACGATGTTCTGGACGACGATCTCCGGGTCGTCGTCGACCTGGATGTTGAGTTCGCGGAGCTTATCGAAGACGATGCGCAGGCTCTGGTGCACGTCGTCCGTCGACTTCGCGCCGGTGCAGACGATCTTGCCCGACCGGAAGATGAGGGCGGCGGATTTGGGGTCCTGTGTGCGGTAGACGAGGCCCGGGAACTGCTCGGGGTCGTAGTCGGCCCCCTCGAGGTCCATCGCGACGCTCTCAAGGTCGAGTTCCTGTCCGATTCCGGTCGAAGCAACGACATTTTCGATGTCAATGCTCTCTTTTGGGTCGACCATATAGTGTTTTAAATACCGAACTTAAATTATATAAACGTTTGTGATGCTGTGATTACTAGTCGTTCTTGGACCTCTATCGTGAGCGACAGATCCCATTCAAGTAGGCGGACGGACCGCTCACGCGGTCCTTCCCGACAAGATCCTGCTGGTCTCCTGGCGGAAGCGGGGCCCGGCTACGCGCGTTGACCGTCCGTGTCGACGACGCTGGCGAAGGCCACGTTCTCCTGAACGGTCTCGATCTCTACGGTCGGCGAGTCACCGGGCTGTCCGTCCGGGACGATGACGACGTAGCCGCGCTCGACTTTGGCGATCCCGTCGCCCTGGTCGCCGAGCGATTCGATGGTTACCTCGCGGACCTCCCCCTCGTCGACAGGCGGCTGGGGGACGCCGGAGGACGTATTGGCCGACTCGGTCTCATGTGACGGTTCCGGTTCCGCTGTCGCCGTCTCCCCGTCTACCTGTGAGAGGAGACCGACACGGTAGGTCTCACCGGGGCCGATGGCCCCGTGTCTGACCTCGCGTTTCGGAATCTCGACGACGTACCGGTCCCCGTCGGACTCGACTTTCGCACTGAAGAGCGTGCTGAGAGCGTCTGGAACTTCGACCATAGACTATCGTACGGCTCATGATAGATAATGGTCCTGTCTGGAGGTGGTGAAAATTGCCGCAGACTGGCGACCGGTCGCTCAGTCGTCGCCTTCGACGCGGCCCGCGGTCGTCTCCTCGATCTCCGATAGCAGTTCGTCTCGGTGTTCGTCGAGCAGCGGCGCGCGCCCGCCCGGTTCGGGCATCGTCTCGGTCATCTTGATCGGACTGCCGGCGATGGTCATCTGGTCGTCCGCGCCCGGTTGCTCCACGTCGGCGAGCATCTCGCGGTCGCGGATGTGTGGGTCCTCGAAGATGTCGGCGGTGTTCTGGACCGGTGCGGCGGGCACCCGGCCTTCGAGCAGGTCAAGCATGGTCTCGGTCTCGACCGTCTCTGTCCAGGCCGCGATTTCGGCCCGCAGGGCCTCGCGGTTCCTGATGCGGCTACCGGCGTCAGGGTAGTCGGCCGCGAGGTCGGGCCGATCCATCGCCTCGCACAGCGCCTCCCAGTGGCCGTCGGAGAACGCCGCGATGACGACGTGGCCGTCCGCGGCCTCGAAGGAGTCGTAGGGGAACAGCGTCGGGTGAGAGTTGCCCTGTCGGGTCGGCGACTCGCCGTCACAGGAGTACTGGTACACCGTCCGCTCGCACAGCGAGACCATCGAGTCGTACATCGCTGTGTCGACGTACTGCCCTTCTCCCGTCCGCTCGCGGTGGTGGACCGCGGCGAGGATGCCGACGGCGTTCAGCGCCGCGGTGAAGAGGTCGCCGACGCCGGGGCCCACCTTTGTCGGCGGGCCGTCCGGCTGGCCGGTGATCTCCATGACGCCGCCCAGCGCCTGCGCGATGAGGTCGAACGAGGGCTGGCCCTGTCGGTGGGTCTCGCCGGTTCGCGGGTCGCCGAAGCCGCGGATGGAGGAGTAGACGAGTTCTGGATTGTGCTCTTGGAGCGTCTCGTAGCCGCAGTCGAACTTCTCCATCGTCCCGGCCTTGAAGTTCTCGACGACGACGTCGGCGCGTTCGACCAACGAGAGGAACGCCTCGCGGTCGGCGTCGGTCCGCAGGTCGAGTTCCAGCGAGCGCTTCCCGCGGTTGACGCTCTGGAAGTAGCCGCCGTAGGCTTCGCGCTCGCGGTCGGTGACGAACGGCGGGTTCGACCGGATGAGGTCGCCGCCGGGGCGCTCGACCTTTACCACGTCCGCGCCCATGTCCGCGAGCAACATCGTACAGTACGGTCCGGCGAGGACCTGCGTGAGGTCGAGCACACGCAGGTCGTCAAGCGCACCCATACCGAAACCACGAGCGGGCGGGGGCCTAAACCCTTGTGATAATTCATTATAAATCGTATAAGGACGTATTATCATGAAAGACCATTAGGTTTATGCCCACCCGCCGTTCACGACGTAGTACATGCCCCGGACCGTTATCCTCGGCGTGATCGGCTCCGACGCACACGTCGTCGGTATCACGATTCTCGAGCAGGCGCTCTCGTCCGCGGGCTTCGAGGTCATCAACCTCGGGGTCCAGACCTCTCAGGACGACTTCGTCAGCGCCGCGAAATCTCACGACGCCGAGGCGGTACTCGTATCCTCGCTGTACGGTCACGCACGGCAGGACTGCGAGGGGCTCCACGAGGAACTCGACGCGGCCGGCCTCGACGTGCTGACCTACGTCGGCGGCAACCTCGCCGTCGGACAGAACGACTTCGAGGACACGCGCGAGACCTTCCGCGAGATGGGCTTCGATCGGGTCTTCGACGCGGAGACCGACCCAGAGGAGGCCATCGCGAGGCTCCGCAGCGACCTCCAGCTGACGACCACAGAGGCGGAGCAAATCAAGGTTGACGGGTGACCATGCCAACTGACGAGCGGCTCAGCGACGACCAGCTACAGCGCATTGCAAACGACCTCCGGGACAACTGGCACACGGGCCGGCAGGTGGACTTCGAGGAGGCCATCGCCTTCCACGAGTCGCTGCCGCCCTCCAAGCAGTTCGCCACCGTCCTGGAGTCGGCCGACAGACCGCTCCTCCAGCCTCGCGCGGGGGTTCCCTGCCTCGAAGAGCAGATCGACCTCCTGCGCTACCTGCAGGACGAGGGCGGCGCGGACCTCCTGCCGACGACCATCGACTCGTACACGCGCGACAACGAGTACGAGAAGGCCGAGGAGGGCCTGGCGGCCTCCCGCGGGAGCGAGGAGAACGAACTCAACGGCTTCCCCGCGGTGAACCACGGCGTCGAGGACTGCCGGCGGCTCATCCGCGCCCTCGACGCACCCGTCGAGGTGCGCCACGGGACGCCCGACGCCCGACTGCTCGCGATGGTCACCCTCGCCGGTGGCTTCCAGAGCTTCGAGGGCGGCCCGATCTCGTACAACATCCCGTACACGAAGCGCCACGACCTGGCGACGACCATCGAGCACTGGCAGTTCGTCGACCGGCTCTGTGGCGCGTACACCGAGCGCGGCGTCACTATCAACCGCGAGCCGTTCGGCCCGCTGACGGGAACGCTCGTCCCGCCGAGCATCGCCATCGCGGTGATGCTCGTCGAGGGCCAGCTCGCCGCCACACAGGGTGTCCGCTCGCTCACGCTCGGCTACGGACAGGTCGGAAACCTCGTGCAGGACGTGGCGGCGCTGCGCGCCCTGCGGAAGCTCGGTAACGAGTACCTGCCCGACGAGGTGACGGTGACCACCGTCTTCCACGAGTGGATGGGCGGGTTCCCGCCGGACGAGGCCCGCGCCAACGGCGTCATCAGCCTCGGCGGCGCGACGGCGGCCGTCGCCAAGCCGGACAAAGTCATCACGAAGTCGCCCCAGGAGTTCCAGGGCGTGCCGACGAAGGAGGCCAACGCGGCCGGACTGCGAACGACGAGACAGCTCATCGATATGATGATCGAACAGGACATCGACCTGGGTGGGATAGACGAGGAACAGCGACTGATCGAGCGCACGACCCACGCGCTGATGGAGGCAATCCTCACGGCCGGCGACGGCGACGTCGCCCGCGGCGTCATCGACGCGTTCGACAGCGGCGCGCTGGACGTGCCGTTCGCGCCGAGCGACGCCGCGAAGGGCGCGGTGTTGCCGGCGCGAGACGACGACGGCCGGGTCCGCATCTTCGAGTTCGCGGACCTCGCGCTCCCGGACGACATCAAGGAGATCCACGCGGCTCGACTGGGCGAGCGCGCCCGGACAGAGGGCCGCGACCAGTCGTTCCGGATGGTCGCCGACGACGTGGACGCCATCAGCGACGGGAAACTCATCGGGAGACCGACCGGCGACGGCAAGCCCGCGGGGGGTGCGAGCGATGCGGATTGAGGACGTTCGGACGATTCCCGGCCTGTCTGGCTTCTTCTTCGACGACCAGCGGGCCATCAAGGAGGGCGCGACCCAGTCCGGGTTCGCCTACGACGGCCGGCCCGTGACCGACGGGTTCGACCGCATTCGGGAGGCCGGCGAGGCGCTCATCGTCGAACTCGAACTCGCGGACGGCACGGTCGCGACCGGCGACTGCGCCGCGGTCCAGTACTCCGGGGCCGGCGGCCGGGACCCGCTGTTCCGCGCCGAGGCCTACCGCCCGGTCGTGGAGGGACCGGTCGCCGACGCGTTGCGCGGCCAGGACGCGACGCAGTTCCGGGCGAACGCCACGCTCATCGAGGAGATGGGCCCCGAGCGCTCAGGCGGTGACCGACTGCACACGGCGGTGCGCTACGGCGTCTCGCAGGCGCTGTTGAACGCCGCCGCGCGGGCCCAGGGCGTCACGCCGACGGACGTGCTCGCCGACGCCTACGACACCGAACCGGCGACCTCGCCGGTCCCCGTGTTCGGGCAATCTGGCGACGAGCGCCGCATCAACGCCGAGAAGATGCTCATCAAGGGCGTTCCGGTGCTGCCCCACGGCCTGTTCAACAGCGTCGAGAAGGTCGGCGAAGACGGCGAGGGGCTGCGCGAGTACCTGGCGTGGCTCTCGGACCGGGCGGGCGCGCTCGGCCCCGACTCGTACTCGCCGCGCTTCCACGTCGACGTGTACGGTATCCTCGGGAAGGTGTTCGGCCCGCCGTACGACCGGACGGAAGTGACAGACTACTTCGAGACGCTGGGGGAGGCCGCCGCTCCCTACCCACTGCAGGTGGAGGGGCCGATGGACGCGGGCGGCCGCGCGGACCAGATCGCAGAGATGGCCGAACTCCGCGAGGGACTGGCCGACGCCGGCGTCGAAGTCGATATCGTCGCCGACGAGTGGTGTAACACCTTCGAGGACGTGCAGGCGTTCGTCGACGCGGGCGCGGCCGACCTGGTCCAGGTGAAGACGCCGGACCTCGGCGGCGTCCAGCGCTCGGCCGAGGCGGTCCTGTACTGCGACGGCACGGACACCCGCGCGTACCTCGGCGGAACCTGCAACGAGACGGTCACCTCGGCGCGGGCCTGCGCCCACGTCGCGCTGGCGACCGACGCCGCGCAGGTGCTCGCCAAGCCCGGGATGGGCTTCGACGAGGGCTTCATGGTCGTCACGAACGAGATGCGGCGGGCGCTTGCCAGACGAGACGCCGCCCGGGAGGTGCCGGCCGATGACTGACTGGACCGACTTCGAGGCGATGGACCTCTCGGACGCCGAGACGTTCGACGCCCTGCTCGACCGCGCCGAGACCAGGGAGAAGGGCCACTTCTTCGAGTTCTTCGCCGAGGGCGACGAACTCGTCCACGACCCCGGCCTGCGCCTCTCCCAGCACGGCAGCGAGCAGTGGATGGGTCAGACGCTCAATCACGACCCGGCGTACTGGCGGGCCGACGCGGCCCGCGAGCGCGACTACGAGGACGTGCCCGTCCACCCGGACTACCTGCTCGCCTGCGTCATGGGCATCACCGTCGAAGACCTCTCCGAGAAGGGCGGCTACTTCCTCGGGCGCGACGACGTGCGCTTTCACAGGCCGGCGTCGGCGGGCACGTCGCTCGCCGTCACCTCGACGGTCGTCGACACCCGGACCTCCTCGTCCCGGCCGAAGTACGGCATCGTGACGTGGGAGACGGAGGGACGGGACCGCGAGACGGGCGAGACGCTCGTGACCTACGAGCGGACGAACATGATTCCGCGCCGAGAGCCGGCGGCGACCGACGGCGGCGCGGTCGGCGAGCAAGACGAGGGCGACCCGACGCTCCCCGACACGCTCCTCACGCCCGACGGCGAGCACTTCGAGGACTTCCGGCGGGCGCTCGACACCGCCCACGAGGAACACGCCGCCGTCGCCTACCGCCACGAGCGCGGGCGGACGATGGACGACCAGCTCGTCGCCGGCCTCCCGCTGGCGACGCTCAACACCGCGCGCCAGCACCACAACCGCGACGAGATGGCGGACTCCCCGTCGGGCGACATCGTCGCGTACGGCGACGTGACGCGCTCCGTCGCGCTGGCGCACGCTCGCTCCGACGAGGCGACCTACCGCGAACGGCGCTTCGCCGACGAGCGCTTCCACGACTTCGTTACGCTCGGCGACACGATCTACGGCTTCACGCGCGTCCTCGACGCCGACCCGGACGCCGGCCCCGACCGGGCCGGCGCGGTCACCTTCGAGCACGTCGCGTTCAACCAGGACCAGACCCCGGTCTACTCGGGCCGGCGAACTGCACTCATCCAGCGAGACACGCAATGACACGACTCTGCCGCACCTTCCAGACCGCACCGGCCGCGATTCCGAACGACGACAGCGCGAAGTTCCTCCGCTCGGGGCTGACGAGCGAGGGCTTTCAGGCCCCCGACTGGCTCGTCCCCGACATCGAGGACGGGACGGCCCCGTCGATGAAAGGCGAGGCCGTCGACAACATCGTCGAGCACGTCCCCGATCACGCGCCCGACTTCGCCGGGGACATCCTCCCGCGCGTGGAGTGGGCCTACGACGACACCGACGCCTGCGAGCGCGGCGTCGAACAGGTCGAGCGGCTCGCCGACGAGGTCGGCGAGCACATCGACGGCTTCGTCTTCCCGAAGGTGGGCCGCCTCGACGACGTGCGCGACGCCGCGGGGGTCGTCGCCGACGCCGAGCGCGACGCCGGCCTCGACGAGGGCAGCCTGGATCTGGCGATCATCCTCGAGACCGCACGCGCTCGCTCGGACCTCCGCGAGATCTGCCAGTACGCCGCCGACTCGCGGCTCTCCGCGCTCGTCTTCGGGCCGGTCGACTACACCGCCGAACTCGGCGGTCGCGCGCTTCACGGTGAGCGGCCACGCTGGGACGGCCTGCTGGAGGCGCTCTCGAACGAGACCAGCGCGGCCGGCGTCGCCGCCATCGGTGGCCCCTTCGACCAGCTGTTCCACGAGCGCGCCGGCGTGACCTACTACAACGCCGAGGGCTACGCCGATCAGGTCGAGCACGAGGCGACCATCGGCATCGACGGCTCGTGGTCCCTGCATCCCAAGCAGACCGAGCAGGCCAACCGCATCCACATGCCGACGACCGAGGAACTGGAGCGCGACCTCCACAAGATCGAGTCGTTCAACGAGGCCAAGCGCGAGGGCACGGGCGCGGTCGTCGTCGACGGACAGATGGTCGACGAGGCGACCTACAAGAACTTCGCCAACACCGTCAAGACGGTGCGGGCCATCGACGAGGCCCACCCCGCACAGACCGAGGAGTACTACGACGAGGACCTGCTCGACCGGGCGAACGCCGTCGACCTGATCTTCGGCTGAGTCACTGGGCTGAGCCGCGCAGCCGTTCTTTCACTCGAAGTACGCCGCCAGCCGCGCGGCCGCCTCGTCGACCCGCGGCGTCACCAGCGCGAAGCGGATCCAGTCGCCGCGGGACTCGCCGAACGCCTCGCCGGGCATCCCGGCGACGCCGGCTTCGTCGATCAGTTCGTAGACGTTCTCGAACGTTCCGGGGAAGTCTGGGAAGCGCGCCAGCACGTAGAACCCGCCCTCTGGGCGGTTGTACTCCGCTCCGGCGGCCGCGAGCGCGTCGCAGAACGCGTCGACGCGCCGTGCGAGTCGCTGTCGGCAGGCGGCGTAGTATCCCGGCTGCGTCGTCTCCAGGGCCCGCAGGACGGCGTACTGCGCCGGCCGACTGCCGGTGACGTTCGTCAGCATGTGCTGGGTGCGCGCCCGCTCTAAGAGCGCGCCGGTGGGGCCGTCCTCCGGCGGGAAGACGGCGTAGCCCACGCGAAAGCCCGTGATCGCCATCGTCTTCGAGAAGGAGTTGGTGGCGACGACGTTCGGCGAGTCGGCGTCGAGCGCCGACGCGAACCGGCCGCTGAAGTCGAAGTGGTCGTACACCTCGTCGCTGACCAGCAGGGCGTCGTTCTCCTCGGCGATGGCGGCGAACTCGGCCATCGCGTCCGCGCCGTACACCGCGCCGGTGGGGTTGTTCGGCGAGTTGACGACGATGACCGCGGTGTCCTCGCTCGCGGCCGCTCGCACGTCGGCGGGCCGGAGGCGGTTGTCCTCGGCGACGGGGACGAACGTGCGGTCCGCGCCGAGGAAGTTCGCGCGTCCGGCATAGTAGGGGTAGACGGGGTCGGCGAGCAACACTTCGGTGCCGTCGAAGTAGTGGAGGCCACCGGTCATCGCCAGGTGATTCGCCTCGCCCGCGCCGTTCGTGACGAGCACTCTGCTTCGGTCGACGCCCCTGCGTGCGGCGATTTCGTCCCTGAGTTCGGTGAGCCCGACGCTCGGTGGGTACTGGTAGTCGTCGGCGTCGGCCTCGGCGTAGTCCCTGAGGCCGTCGCGGAGCCCCTCGGGCGGGTCCCAGTCGGGGTTCCCCGAGACCATGTCGACCACGTCCCGGTCGGCACGGGCCGCGTACTGCATGACCCGGAAGAACTGGGGTTCCTCGTAGTCCATAGCCGCACTCCGAGCGCGGGGACCGTCTGTCTTTCCGTCTACTGCCGGACGTACAGCGTCACCGCACCCAGCGCGAGCAGGATCAGGCCCCACAGGATGTCCGAACCGGGTAGCGCCCAGAGCACGAGCGTCACGAGCCCCGAGGAAACGAGTGACCAGCCGATCGTCGTCTGATAGCTCATACGACCGTTTGTTCGCGCTCACTGAAATGTATGCGCCCTGACCTGAACGCTTATCTCGCGGGCGCGACGACCACCGGGTATGGACGACGACGCGACCGACAGCCCCGTCAGCGAGCGCGTCGGCGACCGCCTCAGAGAACGCGACGAGACGCTCGCCGTCGCCGAGTCCTGTACCGGGGGACTGGTCGGCTCGAAGATCACGGACGTGCCCGGATCGAGCGACTACTTCGATCGCTCGCTGGTCACCTACTCCTACGCGGCCAAACAGGAACTGCTTGCAGTCTCCCGGGAGGCGCTCGACGCCCACGGCGCGGTGTCGGAGGCGGTCGCCGCGGAGATGGCCCAGGGCGTCCGCGACACCGCCGGGACCGACTGGGGCGTGGCGACGACCGGCGTCGCCGGCCCGGGCGGCGGCACGGACGCGACGCCCGTCGGAACGGTCTACATCGCCGTCGCCGAGGCCGCACCGTGGGAAACCAACGAGTCGGGCGTGACCGTCTCTCACTACGAGTTCGACGGCGACCGCCGCGAGATCAAAGACCGGATCGCGACGCAGGCGCTCTCCGACCTCGAAACCGCCATACGGGAGTAGCAAGGCCTTTTACCGGGGACAGTTACCGTCCGGTAGATGAACAAACGCGGGCACGTACTGAACGCCGTCCTCCTGAGCATCGGTCTGGGGTACGTCCTCGACCCGTCGGGCGACGTGACGACGTTCGCGACCATCGCCGAAGTGTTCCTCCCCGTCGTCCTCGGCGCGCTGTTTCCCGACGTGGACACCGCCTTCGGCAAGCACCGCAAGACCCTGCACAACATCCCCGTCCTCGTGATCTTCCTCGCGCACCCGCTGTACCACGCCGGCAACCTCCAGTGGGTCTGGCTCGGCGTCCTCACCCACTACGTCCTCGACTACTTCGGCTCCCGCCGCGGAATCGCGCTGTTCTACCCGCTCTCGGACCGGGAGTACGGCTCGCCGACGGGCGTGACCACCTCCAGCGAGTACGCCGAGATCGTCACCGTGGTCATCACGCTGTTCGAACTCGCCGCGGTGGCGCTGCTGATCCACGTGCTTCCGCAGTATCTCCCGCCGAGCGTCAGTACGTTCGTGGCCGAAAACAGCGCCTTCCTCGTCTAGTAGACCTTCACGTCGTCGAAGCGCCCGTCGTAGGCGACGTGGTCCGGGTGGGTCGGCTCCGTCCCCTGCAGCATCAGTCGGTCGAACTTCCCCCAGGTGTTCTCGAAGCCGAGGTGCGCCCACTCCAGCGCGCGCCGTAGTCCGTGCGACGGCCCGTCTCGATGGATCAGCGTCCGTTTGGCCTCGGACTTGAGCGCCCCGGTCAGCGCCGCCGCGTCGTCGAGGCGCTCGTCGAACGCGACGGACACCTCTCCGACGGTTCCCCGGAGGTGCGCGTACGACGACGCGAACGTCTCGTGGCCGGTCCGCTCGGCGAACGCCCGCGCCCGGTCCCAGTGATAGGAGAGCTGCTTGGGATTGTACACCTCGATGGCGTCGATGGTGTCGGCGTAGCGCTCGATGTCTTCGAGGCCCATGCTGACGTTCAGGTACCCTGGGTGGGGGACGAGAACGGCGGCGTCCTGTCGCTCCAGTTCCGCCATCGCCCCCTCCAGGGTGATGAAGTCCGGTACCGGCTCGTCGAGTCCGATGGCGAGCACGTGGCGGCGCTGCTGCCAGGTCCCGGTGAACAGCTCCCGGGCGGGAAAGACCGTGAGTTCGTCGTCGGAGAACGCCGTCGCTCGCGAGCGAATCTCGGGCAAGCGCGTGAAGTGCGGCGCGTACACCAGCGCGTCCAGCCCCCGCTCTTTGGCCCGCTCGACAACCCGCTCGTCGAGCACTTTCACGTGCATGTCGACGGCGTACCCCTCGCGTTGCACGGACGAGGGTATCGCCGTAGTGCCATTAGGGGTTTCCGTTTCGGCGCGCCGAATCGCAACCGTCTGACAGGTGTCAGCCAAGGTTTTTACCCCCGCGCCGCCTGCCACTGAGCAAATGCCACGCTGGGAGTGCGCCATCGAAGGGGACGACAGACAGTTCGACCGCGTCGAGGAACTCATCGTCCACCAGTCGGTCGAACACGACCGTATCGAGTGCAAGGTCTGCGGCGCGGTCGTCCCCGACGGCTACTTCGCCATCAAGCACGCCTTCGACGAACACTCCCGCGCGGAGTACGTCCGCGCCTACGACGCCTCTGCCGCCGAGGTCCGCCGGCGCGAGCAGATCAAGGAGTCCGTGGAGTCCGCCGCCAACATGAACGAGGTCATCGAGCGCCTCGAAGGCGACGCCTAGTCGTCGTAGTGAGAGGCAAACGGTCGTCTCAGTCAGTCTCGACGATGTAGCTCGTCAACGAATCAGCGTCTATTTCCTCGGGAATCGTGTGTGCCTCACCGTGTCCCTTGCCGTCGGAGACACGGATGTGGGCCTCCAGTGCCTGGACGACCGACGCTTCGTCCTCGCCACCGCTGAGGTAGTTCGTCTGTGACTTCTCACAGAATGGACACGTCCACCGGTAGCCGCTCGTCACGTCGGGTTTCGTCGCCATACTCCTCGTCTCGTCGCTGCCGTCACTCGTCATCGAATCCGTCCTCACGGGTGTCTTGCGCGTGGCGTGTTCTGCACTCTTCGTGGCCAGTGCGACGGCGGTACATAACTGCAGTATCCGTCCACCCCGGTTACGAGACGTGGTTGACTGGTCAACCCTACTAACAGGGTGTCACTCGAGGCCGGGGAACGACGAGATCAGCACCGTCTGGAGCACCTTCTCGTTACTCCGACGGATCCGGTTCGACAGTGCCTGTCGTGAGATGTCGAGTTCGTCGGCGAGGTCGCCGAGACTGGTCTCTCGGGGTGTCGCGAAGTACCCGCGGCGCAACGCCAGGACGAGCGCCTCTCGCTGTTCGTCCGTCAGATCGAACTGGCGGTGCTCGTCGGTCGCCTCGCTGAGGGTGTAGGTCCGCTCGACGTGAATGGGAATCCCGTGTTCGGTACAGTAGTTGTGAAACTCGGTGAGGCCGGTGTGGTCGGCAAAGCGAAGTCGGAACAGCCACTGCTCGTCTCGGGTCGCTTCGAGGACGGTCGCCTCCGCCAGCGCGATGCCGTCGACGATGTCTGACCTCGCCTGCTCCCACTCGAGTCGATACAGGCAGCTATCGCCGATTCGATCGAGGGCGATCAGTTCTCCGACGCCGGGGGAATCTCGGACCGCGTTCTCGAACCCAGCGTGGTCGTCGCCGGTCACCCAGATGAAGGGCATGACCTGGTCCCCTATCGGCACGACCCGTTCGATCTCGATGTGCATCTTCGCAGGGTGTGCGAGTACCTGACCCAGTTGGAACTCCGAGCTCGCGACGGTGAACTCCAATAGAACGCTCATGCTGATACAGTCCAAACGACGTGGATACCCGTATTTATTGCTCATATAACATGATCCTCGGGATTCGCCTGCGGTTCGAAATCTACCCTTGTGTCGATGCTATCCGCGATTCCAGTATCCGTTCGAACGCAGGCAGAATAGCAGTACGCACGAAACGTCGGGAAATCTCAAGGTGGGGACGGTACTGCAGGCGGATGTGGGCGAGTCAGTGAACGCTTCGAACCACCGGGGTCGCCCCGTCAGACGCTTACCGCTCTTCCGAATCGAGAACGCGAATCTGGTCGCCGCGGACGGTGACCGGAATCGGGACGGTCGCCTCGTACAGTTCGACGGTGACCTGGTCCTTGCCCTCGTCGATGCGCTGGACCTGCGCCTTCTCGCCCTTGAACGGGCCGGCGATGAGTTCGACGATGTCGCCCTCGGCGATCCCCTCCACGTCGGGTTTCGGCGAGAGGAAGTGCTCGACCTCCGCCATCGAGGACTCGCCCTGGACCACGCCGTTGGCGTGGGGGATCTCGTCGAGGATGCGGTCGAAGACGGCCGGATTGTCGGCCTCGACCATGACGTAACTGGTCAGCGAGTCCGGCGCGAGTGCGGCGTGGATCTCGTCTTCCTCGCGCGAGATAATCATATCCGCGACGGTGCGTTCCTGACTGGCCGTGGTCTTGACTGCGTAGATACTCATCTGTTTACACCGGCTTGCTGCCTGGGACGAACGTCATGATGGCGAAGATGATGAACCCGAGCAGTCCGACCAGCGCGATGCCCGCGCCGGCGATTTTCGCGATCTGGGAGAACTCCTCCCACGAGGGCGTACTCGCCAGTTTGAGTACGCGGATGTAGGAGGTGAGGTCGTACGGAACGTCCATAGCGAGTCGTACCCGCCGGTGGCTTTTCTATATTGTGATGCGTCGCTACGAGTTCGGGACCATCGCAGGGCGCTCTAGGCGACACATCTCATAAAGTGAACCAGTCGACAGAACGGGGCGATAATCGGAACGGGCGTTCCGAACCTGTTCGATCAGTCGTCGGTCAGTGCAGTCTCACTTGATCCATGTCTTCTCGACTCACTTCCATCGTCGGTGTCGTCAGTTTCGAACTGGTCGACGAGTTCCTTGAGATCGGTCGCCTGACTGGAGAGTGACTGTATCTTCTCGGTGACCTCGGTGATCGACGCCGTCTGTTCCTCGGCGGACGCGGCGACGTTCTCGGCTTCGGAAGAGGTCTCCTCGCTGATCGAGCCGACTTCCTCGGCCATCGAGACGACCTCTTCCATCGAGGCTGCCTGCTCGTCGGTCGCGTCGCTGATAGCCTGGACGCCGTCGTTGGCCTCGTTGACCTGCTGGACGATACTGGTCAGCGCGTCCGTCGCGTTTTCGACCGTTTCTTTCCCGGTGTCGACGCTCTCGCCCATGTCCCGCATATCCGTGACGGTGGAGTCCGTCCGGGATCGGATCTCGTCGATCATCGACTCGATGTCGGTCGTTGCTTCTTGAGTTTCCTCGGCGAGCGTCTTGATCTCGCGGGCCACGACGGCGAACCCGTCGCCCGCCTCACCGGCCCGGGCGGCTTCGATGTTCGCGTTGAGCGCGAGCATGTTCGTCTGTTCTGCGATTTCATCGATGAGCGTCGTGACCTCGCCGATGCGCTCCATCTCCTCTGCGAGGGACTCCACCTGTTCGATGGCCTCGGTGGACTTCCGTTCGAGCGCCTCGATTTCGGCGGCGGCCTGCTCAGCGTATTCGCGCCCGGACTCGCCGTCGTTGACGGCCTGTTGTGACTTCGACGCGACTTCGTCGGTGGACGAGGTTATCTCCTCGACAGTCGCCGACAGGTCGGTCATCTCGTCGCTCACCTGCTGGATGTTCCTGTTTTGCTCGTCTGCGCCCTCGGCGATCTGCTGTACCGAATCGCTCACCTGTTCGCTGGCCGACCGCACTTCCTGTGCGCTCGCTGAAATCGCTTCCGTCGAACTGTCGACGGTTCCGGCGAACCCTTCGATGCGGTTGACTGTCCGTTCGAGTTCTGCGATCATCTCGTTGAAACTCTCCGCGATATCGACCATCGCATCGTAGTCGCTGTCGGTGGCCATCCGCTGGGTGAGGTCCCCGGCCGCCGACCTGTCCATCACGTCGCTGAACTCGGCTGCCTTCGCTTCAAGGGAAGCTGCCATCGACTCGGCGTCTTCTTTCGCCGCCTCGGCTTCGTCCCTGGCGGTTTCGACGTTGGTAATCAGCGTCTGGATGTCCTCGCCCATCTCCTCGAGGGCCGCCCCGAACTCACCGGGGATGCTCTCGTCGAGGGCTGGATCGTCGAACCGGTTGTCAGCGAGCGCATCCGCCTGATTCGCGGCGGTCGTCAGGTACGCCTGCATAGACTCGAAGGAGTTGTACAACTGTCCCATCTCGTCGACGCGCGTGGTCTCTGGAAGAGTGCTGTTGATATTCCCGGCGGCGATATCCTCAGCGGTTTCAGCCACGCGAGAGAGCGCTTTTGCGGTCCCTCGTCCGATTGTCACGCCGACGACGAACAGCGCCCCGACGGCCAGCGCGACGAGGAGAGCGATGTTCTCGGAGACCGCTGACTGGAGCGCGAAGGCCTGGTTCGCCGGGACGTGATATAGCAGGGCCCACGCTGTACCGGTAACTGGTGTATATGCCATCACGTACTCGCCGTCGTCCATCCCCGTTCTGGCGGAGACGTGTGCGTACCCCGTCTCACCGTTGAGGGCAGAATCGATTGCCGTCTCGGTTTCGTCTCCAGTAGTCGTGTATTCGTCGAGGATCGAGGCCTTTCGGTTGTCCAGTATGATGGTGCCGTTCGAGCCGACGACTTTCACGTCGCCGGTCGCAAACGGTGACGTGAATCCGTGGGAGCGTGATTCGAGTGAGGCGGTCAGTACCATGTACTTGTCGTCGCCAGCGGATTGAATGAACGCGATAACCGGTTCGTTCCCGCTCTCATAGGGCTGGGATGTCCCCGTGGGTCCCGACGACACGACTGCACCGCTGCTGTCGGTCCACGGCTCCTCGACGGTGTTGAGCGACGCCCCGTTCATGTCGTCGTTGGTACTGGCAATGACCGTGCCGTCCGCGGCGTCGACATAGTGAAGTGATCGAACGTCACTGGGGAGTCCGATGAGCTTCTGTTCGAGCCATCGCTGGTGGTCCGCCGCCGATGCCGACTCGGATCGGTCGCTGACCGAGTCCGCGAGGAACGACGCTGTCGATTGTTTGGTTGCGGCCCAGTCTGAGATAGCACTGGCCTCCGACTCTGCAACACCACGGATCTGTTCCTCGGTCTGAGCCTCGACGAGAGATTCCGTTTCGAGATGGATGGCCGCACCACCGACCGCGAGAACGAGGACCACGCCGAGCAACAGGACGCCGAACTTCGCTGCATATCGCTTTCTGATACCGGCGGGAAGTGATCGCTCAGTCGCCGTAATGATCCGCTTTGGAAGCGAACTCATTGGCCGCCTCCGGATTCGAAGAACTGCGGTTGTATTAGCTCCAGAGACTCGACTGTTCCGTCGGTTATCCGCTCTATGAGGTACGAACCCAGCGGTTCCAGGTCGTCGGTCAAGTCGACGCTGCCGGACGCGCCCTGATAATTTATGTCACGACCTGCTTCGGTGAGTGTCCGGACGCGGTCGAAATCCCCGACCGAGACGGTGTGACCCGATCCGGCGGAGACCGACTGGATTGTTTCGGCGATTGCTGGTCCGCTGCTTTCTCCGGCTTTTTCAGCGGCACTGGCCATCAGGAACATCGCGTCGTAGGCGTTCACCGCGTACGCGGCAGGTTGGTCGATGTCAGAGAACCGCCGCACCAGGTCGAAGTAGCCGTCCGTTCGTCCTGCGGAGAACGACGCGCTGTAGAATCCTTCGTAGTACGACGGGAGGTCACCGCCGAACATCCCCGAGGAAAACACCCACGGCACGTCGTAGTCGGAGCGGCCGTACGCGTCGAGGACGCCGCGCTCCTGACCGGCGGCGCAGGTAAAGCCGACCGCGTCCGGCTCGTTTTCGAAGACTGCTCCCAGGACATCGTCGAACGAGTCCGCCGACGGGTCGAACCGAACGTCGGCGACGACTTCGCTATCGAGGAACTCCGTTTGGGCCTCGGCGAGGCCAGCACCGAACGAGTTGTCGATGCTCAACAGCGCCACCGAATCCGCGCCGACGTGCATTGGGTCGTCGATAGCCTTCGCCATCACCGCGGCCTGTGCACCGTCGCTCGGGACTACCCGTCCGAAGTATTTCACTCCGTCCGCCCGACCTGCCGTCGACAGCTGTGGCGCTGTGCTGGCGGGACTGACTTCCATGACGGCATCGGACGCCGCCTTCGGTGCGAGAGCTATCGACACGTCGCTGATGAGGCCGCCGACGAATCCGACGATCCCCTGCTCGACGAGCGACTGATACTGTTCGGTCGCGGTCTCGACGTTTCCTTCAGTATCAAGAGCGGTAAGCTCGACCTCGGTTCCGTTGATACCGCCCGCATCGTTGATGTCGGTGACCGCCTGCTCGGTCGCAAGTTTACCGTGGGTACCGAGCCCCTCGAGAGAACCGCTGAGCGGAAATAACGCCCCGAACTGCACCGTCTCATCCTGCGAGACCGAACCGAGACAACCGGATGAGACGCCGAGCACCCCTGAACCGACCATCTTCTTGAGAATACTGCGCCGTGAATCCATCGCCATGTGAACGAGCAGATGAGGTCTATTTAAATCTGCATCGTTACAATTATTGATACTAATAGATATTTTTTTATGTAGCTTTCCGGTAGTGTAGGAACTAGTTACAACGACCAAGATGCTGAAATCGTGGCGTAGGGGTCCTAACGACTACCGACAGAGATCTACAGAAGATTCGCCGGAGCTCTCGCTGGAATGTACGTGTTCGAATACTGTACTTGAGAATTAGGTCGACAGTGTGTCTCGACCGTCAGTCGACGTAGTCGATGTCTTCGCCGATCTGCTGGGCGGCCTTCTCCTGCTGGGCCTCGCTCTGGCCGTAGATCTGCGGGCTCTCGACGCCGGTGACGACGATCATCGTCTCCATCTTGCCCTCGAACTCGTTGTTGACCGACGCGCCCCAGATGATGCGGGCATCGGGGTCGATGCGGTCGTAGATCTCCTCGACGACGCCTTCGGCCTCCTCGATGCTCATGTCGGGGCCGCCGACGACGTTCACGAGGGCGCTGTTCGCGCCGTCGAACTCCACGTCGAGCAGCGGCGAGCGCAGCGCCGAGCGGATGGAGTCCTGGGCCTTGTTCTCGGAGTCGGACTCGCCGAGGCCGATCATGGCGACGCCGCCGTTCTCCATGATCGTGCGAACGTCGGCGAAGTCGACGTTGACGAGGCCGGGTTTGGTGATCAGCTCGGTCATACCCTTGACCGAGCGCATGAGCACGCGGTCACAGATCTTGAACGCGTCCTGAAGCGGCATCGAGGGCGCGTAGTCGAGCAGGCGGTCGTTCGGGACGACGATGACCGTGTCGGAGACGGAGCGCAGGCGTTCGAGGCCGGCGTCGGCGTTCGCGCGGCGTCGCTCGCCCTCCGCGGTGAACGGGATCGTGACGATCGAGATGGTGAGCGCGCCGGCCTCCTGGGCTGCCTGCGCGACGACCGGGGCCGCGCCGGTCCCGGTCCCGCCGCCGAGGCCCGCGGTGACGAACACCATGTCGGAGCCGTCGATGGACTGCTGGATGTCCTCGATGTCTTCCTGGGCGGCCTCCTCGCCGATCTTCGGGACGGAGCCCGCGCCGCGGCCGCCGGTGCGCTTGCGGCCGATGAGGATCTTGGTGTCGGCCGCGACCTCGTCGGCGAGGTGCTGGGCGTCGGTGTTGGCGGCGACGAGCTTGGCCCCGTGGATGCCTTCCTCCATCATCCGGGTGACCGTGTTCCCGCCGGCACCGCCACAGCCGACGACAGTGATCTTCGTCTCTAAGTCTTTGACGACGCTCGCGAGTTCCTCGTCGGACATCGTGCCCGAGGTCGACATGTCCTTCGACGGCGTCGATGTCGACTCGTCGACATTCCCTCCGTCCGCGTCCTCCCCTTCTTGTTCTGCTTCGTCGATAGCGTCGTCGATTATCGAATCCATAATTTAAAACCCCCTTGCAGACGAACAGTTATTAGTTTTCCCCTCACGTCTGACACGCGTCTGACGCGCCGGACGTCAGTTATCGGCGGCTGAGACGCGCGTGTTCACAGCGTATATCGACGTATACGCTCCCGCTGGAACCGCTCCGGGCTGATCTCCTCGCCGTCGACCTCGACCGACTCGCCCGACGCGAGCTTGCCGAACTTCGGGCCTTCGGGGATCCCAGCGGTTCGCGCGAGGTCGGGGTCGAACGCCGTCTCGCGGGCGACGATGTCGCCGTCCTCTCGCGCGACGCTGTCGTAGCTCGCTTCGAGAATCTCGACGAGCGGGTCGACGAGCGCCTCGGCGTCGGTCCCCGCTCGGACGACGACCGGCTCCGTGACGACCGTGCCGTTCTGGTCGGTGCCGAACGCCACCGCGTGTCGCTCGACGGCCTCGCGCACCGCGTCGCCGTCGATGCCGCGGGCCTCCGCGAGCAGGTCCGGTGGGAGGTCGAGCACCGTCCACTCGCCCGCGTAGCCGGTCGCTCGCTGGCCGAAGCGGAGGCCGTCCTCGACGGTTCCGATTTCGGCTTCCAGTTCCTCGACCAGGCCGAGCGGGACGCCGCTGGTCTCGCGGACGAACGTCTCGCCGACGACGCGGTGGCCGAGCGACTCGACGGCGGCCCGGAGGTCGGGACGGTCACCTTCCATGAGGGCGTAGTCGGCCGCGCTCTCCCGGAAGGTGCGGTCGAGGACGGCGTCGCGATCGTCCTCGTCGTCGGCCCACTCGTCCAGTGCGTCGAGCGACCAGTCGGCAGCAATGTGGCCGACTGCCCAGTCCGTCTCGCGGACGACCCGCTCGAAGCGCGGCGCGTAGTGCCCGCCGCCAAGCCCGACGAGATGGCGACGCGTGCCGTTCTCGCGGGGGGCGTCCGGGGCCACCTCGGCCACGTCGAGGATCGCTCTGGCGACGGCTTCGGCGGCGGCGGGGTCCTCCCACTGCTCGCGCGCGCTGCCGACCTCGACGAACATCGAGGGGACGCCCACGTCGGTCGGTCCGTGGTGGGTGCACTCCATGCCGACCTCGTACTCGGGGGGCGCGTGGTCGTCGAGCGCCGAGACGACCGCCCGGTGTGCGTTCGGACAGGCGCGGGCGAATCGGCCGTCGCGGCCGCCGTATTCCGCGACCCCGAAGTTTCCGGTGTGGTGCGCGGTCAGCAGTTCCTCGGTCTCGCCCGCGTGCTTCGAGGCGAACACGAGCAGATCGACGTCGCCGAAGGCCGCCGCCGCGTCTTCGAGGTCCAGATGGAGCGACGCGAACTCGCGGAGTTCGACGCTGTCCGTCCGGTACACCGTTCCCCCGCCGTCGGCGTCGTCGCGGCGCTCGTCGACGGCGGTGTCCCAGTCGCGCAGCGCCAGCAGGTGCTCACCGATGTGTTCGGACGCCGCGTCTTCGTGCGAGACGACGATTCCCAGCATCAGTCTGCTTGCTCCACGTAGACCGGTTCTCGACCGAACGCGGTTCGGACGGCGTCACCGGCGAGCCCGAACAGGCGCTTCAGCGCCCGCCGGCGGTAGGCGAACAGCGCGGCACCCGCGACGAGGTACACGGCGGTGTAGGCCAACAGCAGGTCGTGGCTCGACAGCGGCAGTTCGACGAGGTCCCTGATGAGCGCGAACTCCAGGAGCACCTGCGAGATGAACAGCACGAACAGCACCACCGCCTCGCGGATGCTGATCTCGAAGTTGACGAGGATGGCGAGCGCGAAGAAGGACTGCCCGGCCGTGATCCAGATTTCCGCGCCCTGGCGGGCGTCGAACGGGAGGACGCCGTAGCCGCCGAGGGCGATGGAGTAGACGACGGCGATGGTCCCGATGAGCAGCGTCCACTGATTGAGCTTCGAGGAGATGAGCGCGTTGAACCCCGCGGTCGACCGGGCCTTGTTGACCAGCACGGCGACGACGATGAGCTCCGGCGACTCGCTCGCAAGCGGCGCGACCCACTGGATCATGAAGAACTCGGGGATGCCGTTGTTGATGCCGATCTCTTCGAGGCCGTGGGCGAACGGCTCGACGGCGGTGAAGATCATCGCGCCGGAGTAGCCGAACAAGAGGAGGACGACAATCGGTCGCCACGGCAGCGACCACTCCTGGAAGTACCTGGGGACGCCGACGGTGTGCTCGCTCTGTTCGATGTCGGACTTGAGCACGAGACCGATGTACGTGACGTAGAGGCCGACGAGAAACAGCGTGTCGAGCGCGCCGATGCCGCCGCCGAGGGGGACGAGGAACGCCCAGCAGGTCGCCAGAAAGAGAAAGGAGATCTCCATCGCGATGTCGGTGTCGAGCTGGACCGCGTCGTTCAGGAAGCCGTCGCGGTTCAGCACGGCGGTGTCGCGGGTCGACGCCGCGCGCATGACGGTGAACACCGCGATGCCGGCCCAGCCGAGGCCGATGAGGATGCGGTTCGCGCCGGTCATGTTCGCGATGGCGAGGTTGGCGTCGTGACAGGCCCGCGCCAGCTGCGTCTCGCCGGCTTCGACGGCCTGTGCGGAGAGCTGGCTGCAGGCCTCGGCCGTCGCGCCGCCGGCCCCGGCGTTCCAGGCGTACAGCGCGTCGACGGCGTACTCGGGGGCGACGGCGAGGATGGCGAGAACGGCGATGGCGAAGGCCCGCGGCACGTCCTTCTCGGCGGTTTCCGCACCCCACGCGAGGAGGAACGACGCGCCGAGCACCGCGAACCCGCTTATCGCGACGGTCGCGACGGTTCCGACTTCGGTCCCGGTGACCAGCAGACCGACCCAGGTGGCCGTCAGAGCGAGTGCGACGGCGACCTGTACCAGGGGATGACGTAGACTGCTCACTACCCGAGGTGTGGTCAGGTCCGCGTGAAAAGCTTGCGAAACCGACGACTGGACGAGGTGTCCCCCGACACGCAACCCGCGGTTCTGGCCCCACTCGCCCCAGAGCGTGGCGTTCATACGACCGGGGCTCGCTGGCGTTCGTATGGACGTCTACGGTCTCATCGGGAACCCGGTCGGTCACTCGCTGTCCCCGCCGATGCACGAGGCGGGCTACGACGAACTCGGACTGGACGCGCGGTACGTCGCCTTCGAGCCGCCCGCCGACGAGGGCGCGGCGGCGGTCGAAGCGGCCCAGACGCTCGGCGTCTCGGGGCTCAACGTCACCATCCCGTTCAAGCAGGACGTACTCGACGCCGTCGAGCCGGCCCCGCTCGCCGAGCGCATCGGCGCGGTCAACACGGTCGATTTCTCGGGCGACACCCCGACGGGCCACAACACCGACGCGGTCGGCGCGGTCCGCGCCCTCTCGCACCACGGGGTAGCGTTGTCGGGGACCGCCGTCGTCGTCGGTGCCGGCGGCGCGGGGCGCGCGGTCTCGTTCGGCCTCGCCGACGAGGAGCTGTCGGTCCGGATCGCGAACCGAACCGAGTCGAAGGCCCACGCCCTCGCGGACGACGTACCCGGCGCGACGGGCCACGGGCTCGACGAGCTCGGCGACCTGCTCGCCGACGCCGACGTGCTCGTCAACTGCACCAGCGTCGGGATGGAGAGCGACGAGACGCCGGTCCCCGCGGACGCGCTGCACGGCGACCTCGCGGTGCTAGACGCGGTCTACACGCCGATCGAGACGCGACTGCTACGGGACGCCGCGGCCGCGGGAGCGACGACCGTCGACGGGGCCTGGATGCTCCTGTTCCAGGGCGTCGAGGCGTTCGAGCTGTGGACCGGCGCTGAGGCCCCCGTCGAGGCGATGAACGACGTGCTCCGTGCGAACCTCTAGCGAAAGCGGCCACAGGTAAGAGATTTGTGTGGGGGCAAAATACGTTCGTGTATGGGTCTGCTTCAGAAGCTGAAATCCGCCCTCGGGCTCGACGGGTCGAGTTCGACCACGTCGACGGCCTCCGACGTCGACGTCACCGTCGAGCGCGAGCCTTCTACTGAAGACGAGGACGCCGTGAAGGGGACGAACACCGCGACGACCGAAGTCGGTACTGCCGAGGGCGACGCGTCCGAGGCCGCGCCCGACGCCGGCGTCGAGACGGACGCGGACTCCGGAACGGATGCCGACGACGAGGACGCGTCCGGCGCCGACTCCGAGCCAGCCGTCGACGACGCCACGGGTGCGAACGAACCCGTCATCGACGAGGCCGAACCCGAGACCGATGACGGCGACACCGCCGAGGCCGAAGAAGACGCCTCCGAGGCGGACGATGAAGACGCCTCCGAGGCGGACGACGATTCCGACGCGGCGGCCGAAGGGTCGGACGACCCCGTCACCGAGATCAAGGGCATCGGACCCGCGTACGCCGAGCGCCTCGCCGACATCGGCATCGAGACGGTCGGCGACCTCGCCGCGGCTGACGCCGCCGACATCGCGGCCGAGACCGACCTCTCGGAGAGCCGGGTCGCCGGCTGGGTCGAGCGGGCCGCGGCATACTGACTGCGCGAACCGCAAGGGAGTTAGTCGCCGCGCCGTTTTCGTGGAGTAATGCCATCGGTCGAAACCGACCGGACCGCGTTCGCCGCCCTCGCAGCCGACGCGCCGCCGACCGCTCGGGTCCCGGTCGAGGTTCGCGTCACCGTGGACGACCCGTTTCTCGCCTACCGTCGGGCGCGCGAGGACACCGGCGGCGCGTACCTGGCGACCACCGGCGGCCAGTCCGGGTGGGGGTACTTCGCCACCGTGCCGGAAGACTTCCGCGAGGTCGACCCCGGCGCTGGCGGCACGCTCGGTGCGCTCACCGACTTTCTCGACGGCGAGTCGCTCGCTCGCGGCGACTGCGACGTTCCCTACCCCTGTGGTGCGATCGGGTGGCTCTCCTACGACGTGGCCCGCGAGCTGGAGTCGCTCCCGGACAGCGCCGTCGCTGACCGCGCTCTCCCGACCCTGCAGGTCGCGAAGTACGACCGCGTCGCCGCCTGGGAGGAACCGCGCGGCGAGCGCGTGACGCTCCGCGTGACGGCCTGTCCGCGGCTCGACGACTTCGAGACCGCGGACCTGGCCTACGAGTTCGGCACGCAACACGCCCTCGACCTCGCGACGGCGGCCGTCGAGGGCGACCCGAGCGTCGGCGACCCGCCGGTCGCGGCCGACGAGGCCACCTTCGAGAGCGATTGCACGCGCGAGGCGTTCGCCGACCGGGTCCGCACCGTCAAGCGGTACATCCGCGACGGGGACACCTTCCAGGCGAACGTCTCCCAGCGCCTGCGCGCCCCCGCGGCGGTCCACCCCGTCGAGGCGTTCGACGCACTCCGGGCGGTGAACCCCGCACCCTACTCCGCGCTCGTGGAGTTCCCCGGCGTCGACCTCGTCAGCGCCAGCCCCGAACTGCTGTTGTCCCGCGAGGGCGACCGCCTGGTGACCGAACCCATCGCCGGGACGCGGCCCCGGGGCGACGCGCCGGCCGCGGACGAGCGCCTGGAGGCCGACCTGCTCGCCGACGAGAAGGAGCGGGCCGAACACGCCATGCTCGTCGACCTGGAGCGAAACGACCTCGGGAAAGTGAGCCGCTTCGGTAGCGTCGAGGTGTCTGACTACCGCCGGGTCGATCGCTACTCCGAGGTGATGCACCTCGTCTCGGTCGTGGAGGGTCGCCTCCGCGAGCGGGCAAGTCTCGAAGACGCCATCGCAGCCGTGTTCCCCGGCGGGACCATCACCGGCGCGCCCAAACCCCGGACGATGGCGATCATCGACGAAGTGGAGACGACCCGCCGGGGCCCCTACACCGGCTCGATCGGCATCTTCGGCTTCGACGGGCGGGCGACGCTGAACATCGTCATCCGGACGCTCGTGCGCTACGCCGACGAGTACCACCTGCGCGTGGGAGCGGGCATCGTCCACGACTCGGATCCCGACGCGGAGTACCAGGAGACGCTCGACAAGGGCCGCGCGCTCGTCACGGCCGTCGACGAGGCGCTCGGCAAACGAGTCGACCTCGACTTGGAGGACGCATCATGAGCGGGGCGAACGTCGCGGGTGGCGACCCGGACGCGCTCGCCCCGACCGTCCTCGTCGTCGACAACTACGACTCGTTCGCGTACAATCTCGTCCAGTACGTCGGCGAGGTGGTCCTGCGCCTCGGCGGGACCGAGGACGACGTGGTGGTCCGGCGCAACGACGCCGTCGACGTGGACGCGATCCGCGACCTCGACCCGGACGGCATCGTCGTCTCGCCAGGCCCGGGAACCCCCGAGGAGGCCGGCGTCTCGATGCCGATATTCGCGGACCTCCGCTACCCGACGCTCGGCGTCTGTCTCGGCCACCAGGCGCTCTGTGCGGCCAACGGCGCGCCGGTCGGTCACGCCGAGGCGGTCGTCCACGGCAAGTCGTCGGCGATCACCCACGACGGCACCGGCGTGTTCGCGGACCTCCCCGACCCCGTCGAGGTCGGCCGGTACCACTCCCTCGCCGTCGACCGCGAGGACCTGCCCGACGTACTGACCGAGACTGCTTACACCGTCACCGACGGTGACGCTGCAGGCGACGACAGCGCCGAATCGGCGGACGGCGACGGCCACCACGGCACCGACGAAGCGAGCGTCGTGATGGGCGTGCGCCACCGTGACCGACCCCACGTCGGCGTCCAGTTCCACCCGGAGAGCATCCTGACCGACCACGGCAAGACGATGATCGAGAACTTCTGTCTCTCATGCACTACCACGTAGACGGCGACCTCGTCCCGGCGGACGAGGCGACGGTATCAGTTCGCGACCGCGGCTTCATGTACGGCGACGCGGTGTTCGAGACGCTCCGTGCCTACGGCGGTGACCCGTTCGCGTGGGACGCCCACCGCGAGCGCCTCCAGCGGACCGCCGAGACGCTGGGCTTCGCCGAGGCCGTCCCCGAGGACCTCCGTGAGCGCGTCGACGAGACGCTCGCGGCGAACGACATCACGGAGGCCTACGTCCGTCTCTCGGTCTCCCGCGGTGTACAGCCGGGAAAGCTCACGCCCGACCCCGACGTGGACCCGACGGTCGTGGTGCTCTGTAAAGAACTGCCCCGCGGCGGCCGCGACGGCGAGCGCGTCTGGGACGGTCCGGCGTCGGTCCAGACGGTACGGACCCGGCGGATTCCGAGCGAGGCCGTCCCGGCGGACGCGAAGACGCACAACTACCTCAACGGCATCCTCGGCCGCCTCGAACTCCGCAACGCGGCCGCGGGCGGCGACCCTGCCGACGAGTGCCTCCTCCGGGACACCGACGGGAACGTGGTCGAGGGCGCGACGAGTAACCTCTTTTTCGTCACGGAGAACGGCCTGCGGACCCCGAGCGCGGACCTCGACCTGCTCCCCGGCGTGACACGCGACGTGGTGATTGACCTCGCCCGCGCCGAGGACTTCCCGGTCGAGACCGGCCACTACTCGCTCGACGCCGTCCGCGACGCCGACGAGGCGTTTCTCACGAACTCCACGTGGGAGATCCGCCCGGTGGAGTCCGTCGACGGCATCTCCGTCGGGACGGGACCGATGACGAAGCTCCTCCAGCGACTGTTCGACGAGCGCGTCGAGGCCGAACACTACTGAGACGGCTTTTTCTGCCGTTCTGGCTCACGCCGGCGCGTAGCAGACCCAGCCCGTCGGCGGAACGGACACCTGCACGCGCCCGTCGCTCGCCGTCGAGACGTTGCCCGCGTTCCCGCTGTAGTCGTTGAGTGTCGTGGAACTCCATCCCGTGGAGACCCACGCGCTGCGCTGACTGCTCGCGCGGTTCAGGCCGACGAGGAGGTTCCCCGATCGCTCGTAGACGTAGAGGTCACGGTCCACGTACCGGGTATTCGCCGCACCGCCTGCGAGGTTGTTCCTGATCCAGAGCAGGTTCCGCACGTCGCCGTCCTCGATCCCGATTCGGTTGCTGTAGACGCGGGGGTACCCTTCGTACGTCAGGATGTAGGCGTACGCGAGCTTCTCGTACTCGGGCGGTCCGCTGTCGTGATTGGAGACGAACGTCAGCGATCGGAACGGTGACTGGTCGACCAGTCCGGCCCCGTCCAGGGCGCGCAGGTCCCCGCCGCTGTGGAACGCGTCCTGCTTCATCGTGTAGTACAGCGGGTAATCGGTGACCGACATCCCGGTGTCGGCGTAGCCCTGGCAGTAGTCGACGCTTCCCTGCAGTACCTCGCCGACGGTCCAGAGCCCGAGGTCGGCGGCCCACTGATTGGCGTAGTTCTGGAAGAACGACTCGGGGACGTGCTTCGCCGCGTCCCACCGGATCCCGTCGACGCCGAGGTTCGCGTACTTCTCGACGTAGTTTTCGAGCTGTCCCCGGACGTACGAGGACTCCATTTTCAGGTCTTTGAGTCCGACGAGCCAGTCGTCCTCGACCGACTCTGGGTCGTCGTAGTCGATCGGGTCCTGTGGATGGAAGTCCTGCGAACTGAAGTACGGAAGGTCGGCGAAGGTGTAGCCCGGTGCGCCGCGGAAGTCGTCGTTCGCCGCCATGTGGTTGATGACGGCGTCGGCGATCACGTCGAGCCCGTGGTCGTGGGCCGTCTCGACCATCGTCTCGTACTCCGCCTCCGTCCCGAACACGCTATCGAAGTCCGTGTAGTCGACCGGCTGGTAGCCCAGCGGCGGATCCGTCACGCCGCGCTGGTGGCTCCGGTCGAGTCGGCTCCGCTGAGCGGGCGGGACCTGTATCGCGTCGTACCCCTGCTCGGCGAGCGTCGACAGATTGGCGGTGATCTTGGTCCAGTCCGTGTGGTAGTACTGGTAGACCGCGCTCGTCCCGACTGCGGTCGCGAGGCCTGACGGGACAACCGTCCCGACCGACGCCGCACCGAGAGCACCGATCCCTTTGAGAACTGTTCGTCGAGAGCATCGATCGTCGCCTGGAATGGTGTTTCCTGTCATCTGTGTCGTCCGTGGTTCTGCCGGATACCGATCCAGCAGTAAAAATTGATGAACAATTACTTCATGATAAATCTAGGGTAATAGGTACTGAGCGGTGCATTATTCGGCAAATTCGCCTGATATGTCATAGCCAACTGGTCGCGGTCTCGACACCAGGGACGCCGTCACCCTGAGTGAGAAGCCGTCGGTGACCGTTCGGCGACAGTGTCGCCGATCACTTGCGGCGACCGGCGGTTTGAAAGCCCCGAGACCCATACGGGGGACCAGCATGGACGAGGACAGCCGGATCGTCGCGCTGGAGGACGTACCCGACGACGGAACCTTCCTGTTCACGGTCCGCGACGGCTTCGACACGTCAGAGGCGTTCGTCGTGCAGTTGTCCGACGCCGTCGTCGCCTTCGAGAACTACTGCCCCCACTGGCGGGACATCCGCCTCGACAAGGGCGACGGCGCGACGGTTCGCAACGGCGAACTGGTGTGTGAGAAACACGGCGCGACGTTCGAATCGGACTCGGGCCTGTGCAACTTCGGCCCCTGCGAGGGCGCGGTCTTGGAGGAGGTGTCGGTCGAAGTCGAGGACGGCGTCGTCTACCTGACCGACGACCGCTACGAGTTCGAGAACCAGGGCCCCTCCGGCGATCACGACCGCTCCTCGCGCGGTCGCATCGGCTTCTCCGGGAACTGACGCCGGCGGGCGCAGGGACCGCGTCAGCCGATCCGATAGGCCGGTTCCGCGACCGACTCGCACTTGCACTCGGGACACCGACTCGGGCGGTTCGTCAGGTCGTCGAAGTCGGTGAAGCCGCACTCCTCGCACTCGGGCGGGGCGACGAGCAGCTGCTCGTCGGTCGCGTCGAGCGATTTCGCGATGTGTTCGACGTGTGTGAGCGCGTCGCTGGTCTGGATCTCGAAAGCGTTCGCGATTGTCCCCGCCGCCATGGGTTCCTCGCGCAGTTGGTCAGCGATGCGCTGGCGTGTCGTCCGACGTGCCTCGCGCATGGGAACAGTTCGCAACCGACCGTTATATGTCTTCTTCCGGCCGGGAGTTCCCGGTCGGTCGGGAGGCGCGCGGGGCTTTATTTACCGTCGGCGAGTGATATCTCGTATGGCTGAAACGAATCGCGCCGAGATGAGTGCCGACGACCGGGACGCGTTTCTCGGCATCGGCGGAACGGGGGTCTTGTCACTCGCGGTGGACGAGGAGACGGCTCCCTATGCGGCCCCCGTCTCGTACGGGTACGACCCCGAGGAGTCGGTTTTTTACTTCCGCCTGGCCGCGAACCGCGACAGCGAGAAGGGGTACCTCGACGGCCGCCCGGTGACGTTCGTGACCTACGGCGACGGCGAGGAGCCCTGGCAGAGCGTCGTCGCCAGCGGCCGTCTCGAAGACGCGTCGCGCGACGACATCACGAGCGAGGTCCTCGACGGCTTCGAGCGCGTCGACATCCCGCTCGTCGACGTGTTCGACCGCCCGGTCCGCGAGGTCACCTTCGAGTTCTTCCGGCTGGTGCCGGACGAACTGACCGCTCGCGAGGAACTCCAGCGCGGGACCTGAACGGTCGATGTCGGACACCGGGACGCAGCCGTCGACCGGCGAGAGCGGACCGCAGTCGCTCGACCGGCCCCGCGACGAGAACGCCGACGGGAGCGATACGCCGTGGCACACGCGGCCGGTCGACGACGTGTTCCGGGCGCTCGACAGCGCCGAAGACGGTCTGGCCAGCGACGCGGCGGCCTCGCGGCTCGATACCGAGGGCCCGAACGAAATCACGTCGAGTGAGGGACGGAGCGCGCTCCGGGTCTTCCTGGCGCAGTTCTCTAGCGCTCTCATCTGGGTCCTCCTCGGCGCCGCCGCGCTGTCGGTGGCTATCGGCCACACCGTCGACGCGGTGCTCATCGGGATCATCCTCCTCGGGAACGGCGTCTTCGGCTTCGTCCAGGAGTACCGGGCCGAGCGGAGCCTGGAAGCACTCCGCGAACTCGCGACGCCCGAGGTGACGGTTCGGCGGGACGGAACCGAGCAGACCGTCGACGCGACCGATCTCGTCCCCGGCGACGTGGTCGTGCTCCAGCAGGGGGACGTCGTGCCGGCGGACTGTCGCGTCGTCGAGGCGCAGTCGCTCGAAGTCGACGAGGCCGCGCTGACCGGCGAGAGCATGCCCGTCGAGAAGGGCGTCGACCCCGTCGACGAGGGGACCCCCCTGGCCGAGCGAACGAGCGTGCTGTACAAGGGGACGAGTGTCACGCGGGGGAGCGCCGTCGCCGTCGTCGTCGAGACCGGGATGACGACGGAGATGGGCGCGATCGCGACGGAACTGCTCAGCGCCGAGGACGGCCAGACGCCGCTCCAGCGCGATCTGGACACGCTCGGCCGACGCCTCGGCCTCGGGGTCGTCGCGCTCTCTGCGGTCATCGTCCCGTTACTGACACTCGGCGGGACCGCGCTCGTGCAGGCGGCGCTGACAGCTATCTCGCTGGCCGTCGCCGCCATCCCCGAAGGGCTGCCCGCGGTCGTGACGCTGACCCTCGCGCTCGGCGTCCGGCGGATGGCCGACGAGAACGCGCTGGTGCGGACGCTCCCCGCCGTCGAGGGCCTGGGCGCGGTCGACGTGGTCTGTACGGACAAGACCGGGACGCTGACCGAGGGCGAGATGCGGCTCCGGGCCGCGTGGGTTCACGACGACGAGACCGCCCTCGGGGGCGAGGACCGACCGTCGACCGTCGACGACGAGCGCCTCCGCAGACTCCTCGAAATCGGCGTGTTGTGTAACGACGCCACCGACGAGGACGGGGACCCGACCGAGCGGGCGCTGGTCGACGGCGCGGGCGAGTGCGGTATCGACGTCGAGGCGCTCCGTAAGGAGCACCCACGGACCGACGAAGTGCCCTTCTCCTCGGAGCGCCGGCGGATGGCGACGGTCCACGGCGACGAGGTCTACGTCAAGGGCGCGCCGCAGGTAGTCCTCGACCGCTCGACGCGGGTGCTCACTGCCGACGGCCCGACGGACCTGGACGACGCGACCCGCGAGCGAATCGCCGAGCAGGTCGAGGCGTTCGCCGGCGACGCGCTCCGCGTCCTCGGGTTCGCGTACAAGGAGCGCGGCGAGGACGGCGGTCCCGAGGAGAACCTCGTCTTCGTCGGCCTGCAGGGGCTCATCGACCCCCCGCGATCGGCCGTCAGGGACGCCATCGCGGACACGCACCGCGCCGGCATCGACGTGAAGATGGTGACCGGCGACAACGCGGTGACGGCGTCGGCCATCGCCGCGGAAATCGGCATCGAGTCCGACGTGCTGACCGGCACGGAGGTCGCCGAGATAGACGACGAGACGCTCGCCGCGCGCGCGGAAGCGGTCGACGTGTTCGCCCGGATGGAGCCGACCCACAAGGTCCGCGTGCTCAAGGCGCTGCAGCGCAACGGCCACTCCGTGGCGATGACCGGCGACGGCGTCAACGACGCGCCGGCGCTGAAAAACGCCGACATCGGTATCGCGATGGGCGTCCGCGGGACGGACGTGGCCAAGGAGGCCAGCGACATCGTCCTGCTCGACGACAACTACGCGACCATCCGAAACGCCATCCGCCGCGGGCGGACCATCTTCGACAACGTCTGGAAGTTCGTCGCCTACCTGCTCAGCGCGAACGCCGCCGAGGTGCTGCTGGTCTTCATCGCGTCGCTCTTTGGCTATCTCATCCTCCCGGCGGTGCAACTGCTGTGGATAAACCTCCTGACCGACGGCCTGCCGGCGCTCGCGCTCGGGGCCGACCCCTCCGGCGACGTGATGGACCGCGAACCGCGCTCCAGCGAGTCGGGTATCATCGACCGACAGATGCTGACGCTCATCGGCGGCATGGGGCTGGTCGCCACGGCGCTCATGCTGGGGCTGATGACGTACACGCTCGGCGGCGCGCCGGCGGTCACGCCCTACGCCATGACGATGGTGTTCACCGGGTTCGTCGCGCTGGAGTTCGTGAAGCTCTACGTGGTGCGCTGGACGCGGGACACGCCGCTGCTCTCGAACCCGTGGCTGGCCGCCTCCGTCGCCGCGTCGCTCGTTCTCCACCTCGCGATACTGTACACCCCACTGGGGCAGTACTTCGGGACGGTCGCGCTCGGGATCGCCGACTGGGGACTGATCGGCGGGACGCTCGCGGTCGGTGCGCCGTTGCTCGCCCTCGTCGGCTGGGCGGTCAGACGCGTCGAGCAACCTTCAGCCGGGCATGAGGTAATTGATGACGGCCACGACCAGGCCGGCTAGGCCCATCCGGGCCGCCGCCACGTACCAGCGCTGCCCCGAGATCGAGCCCATGTACGCGCCGAAGACACCGAGGACACCGACGCCGAGGCCGACGGCGACCAGCGCGGCCTCGCCCATCGTCAGCAGCGCCCCCTCGAAGAAAAAGGGGACGAGCGGGACGGCGATGCCGATGAGCGGGCCGAGGCCGCTCATCGTCGCGTGCAGGACGCGAGCGCCGCGCTGTTCGCGCTGAATGCGGGTGTCGTCCAGGTCCGTCAGCATCGCCTGTTCGATGCGGAGGATCTCGGCGCGGGTCTCCGCGCGCTCGATCTCCCAGACGCTCCAGACCGCCGACGTGCCGAGGCCGACCGCCGCACCGAGGCCGATCTTGACGACGGTGAGCCCATCGGGCACGCCCGACAGCACCGCGCCGACGACGACGCCGATGCTCGTCAGCGTACCGTCGAAGCCGTTCGAGATGAAGTACCGCCGGGAGATGGCGCGCACGTCCTCTTTCCCGAGGAGGCGCGTCACCAACTGCCGTATCGAAACCACGGCTCAGCGGTCCTGAAAGGTCGCTCGTTCCTCGACGACGCGCTCGCCGCAACTCACCTCGTCGACGGAGTGGACCGACGCGCCGAGTTCCTCCACTGCTTCCTCGACCGAGGTGAAATCCACGCCGTCGCCTTCTATCGTGAGCTTGACGTTCTGTACCTCCTTGTCGCGCTCGACGAGCGAGGCTGTCACGCCGGCGACACTGTGCTGGGCGGCGATGCGTTCGGTGAAGTCGATCAGCGGCGGCTCGTGGGGCTTCAGCACGTCGATGACGAGTCGGCGGACGGTTGCCATGGGTCGACTGTCGACCGTGTTTTCCCTAAATGTGAGGGTGACAGAAACGCTTCAGATGTTTGAGAGTCGCTTACAGAAATTTGTCAGTAGAGGTTGGCTATTGCCCTACTAACTTCCCATTCCTGTGTTTCTGCATCCCCCAGAGGAGAATGACAGAGATAGCTGCCCACGTGAGTCCCTGAACAACTTCGCCCCTTTCCAGCATCAGTAGAACCGCAAGGCCATTGATTACCGAAAAAGCGATGAGGATGTTGCGACCGGGAATTGGCAATAGTATGTTAGAAGAACACCTGAGAAGATATAAAATATCGGTGAGTGACATTCTCAATTCTACAGACCGCCGTTTCCGGCCCCTGTGACTGAAAAGAGGGGGCATCTGCGATGTTGGTCTATCAGTTAGATTTCATTTGATCAGTACAAATAACACCGGTCCCGCTGGATGAATAACCGAGTCCCGAATGACTGCCCTCCAAACTCTCCAAAACCGAACCCGTCTGGGAGCTGTACTGGTTCTGGTAGTACTGGTCGGTGCAGCCACCTATTTCGAATTTATCTATTACGGTCCACCAACGCTCTATGATGTGGTACTCTGGCTAATCGTCGTTCCACTGCTATTCGCAACGACGGTGAACGGTGTTCAAAACCATCCACTGTATCAGCCGCTTCTGTATGTCGGCTTCATTGCAATAGGGTTCTTACAGTATCTCGACGGTGACTGGTTTCTTCTCGCTGGGCTGTTTGTGCTCGCGGGGGTTCTCGGAGTGATTTCCGAAGCGTGGAACAGATTCGAAGTCTCGCGTTCGGGATGACGGCGGGAACTTCGCCAACCTGGCTGCGATCTGTCGCGCGCTACCGGTGACCGCCGTTCGTACCTACACCCGTCACGACACTTTATCACACTTGCCGGCGAACACCGGGTCCACAAGCGATGTTCGAGACGATCCTCGTCCCAATCGACGACAGCCCTGGTTCGGAGCGGGCCTTCGAGGCCGCGGTGACCCTCGCGAAGCAATACGGCTCGGCCGTCCACGTCCTCTCCGTGGTCGACGAACACGGCCCGCGGACCGACGAGTGGGACAGAGATGGCGACTCGCCGGCGGCGGCTTTTATCAACGCCCACGCCGACGCGGTCGACACCGACGGCATCGACGTGTCGCCGGCCGTGCGCGAGGGCGTCGTCCACGAGGAGATACTCGACTACGCCGACGAGAGCGGCGTCGACCTCGTCGTCATGGGGACCCACGGCCGCACCGGCGTCCGGCGCTACCTGCTCGGGAGCGTCACCGAGAAAGTGGTCCGCCTGTCCGACGTTCCCGTCCTCTCGGTCAAGGCCGACGCCGAACCGGGCGCGGTGAGCTTCGACGACATCCTGCTTCCGACCGACGGCAGCAGCGGGGCCGAGGCGGTGATCGAGTCGACCGCGGCGCTCGCCAGCGAGACCGACGCGACCGTCCACGTGCTGTCGGCCGTGGACACGCGCTCGCTCGGGATCGACGTTGGCTCCAGCGTCATCATCGACGAACTGGAGTCCGTCGCCGAGGACGCCGTGGCCACCGCGTCAGAGCGACTCTACGACGAGGGTGTCGAGGCCGTCAAGACGGCCGTCGCCCACGGGATCCCCTACCAGGTAATCCTTCGGGCGATCGACGACAACGACGTGGACCTCGTCGTCATCGGGACGCACGGACGGACCGGTATCGACCGCTACCTGCTCGGGAGCGTCACGGAGAAAATCGTCCGCACCGCCTCGGTCCCCGTCCTGACCGTTCGGTCGCCGGACGCCGGCGACGAGGCGTAAGCGACCTCGCTACCCGAAGTTCTCGACCTTCGCGTCGTCGGCGTCGACGCCGGCCGCGTCGAGGGCTTCGGTCGCGGCGTCGAGGAAGTCCGCGAAGCCGTAGATGAAGACCTGCCCACCGTCGGCCACGGCGTCCGCGACGGGGTCAGTGAGGTCCTCGTCGGCCCCGACGACGCGGACGAATGCGCCTGCCTCGGCGAGCGCGTCCAGTCGTTCCTCGTGGACCGGGTCGTCGTCCCGATACACCACGGCGGCCTCGTTTCCGTCTTCGAGCGCCCGCTCGGCGATGCCGACCGCCGGTCCGACGCCAGGGCCGCCCGCGAGCACGACGGCGCGCGCCTCGCCCTCGTAGAAGTCCGAGCCGAAGGGCCCGGCGATGCGGACGGCGTCGCCCGCTTCGAGCGCGCCGAGTTGGGGTGCCAGCTCCCCGTCGGGGTCGATGCCGACCGTGATCTCGAAGGAGCTCTCGACCGTGGGCGAGGAGACGGTGTAGAACCGCGAGACGTCCTCGCCGTCGACGGTCAGGGTCAGCTTGACGAACTGGCCCGGCTGCGCGTCGAACGCGGCCGGCGTTTCGATGTCGATGGCGACGGTGTCCGGCCCGACTTCTCGGACGGCGACTACGTCGAGTTCGCGTTCGTCCATACCGGGATCTGGCCGCGGTCGGGCATGGGGATTACGGTCGCCGTTCGTCACACGAGGGGGCAACATGGTCCGCAAATTCCGACTGTCTGCGAATTCTACCGGCTCCATCTTCGAACATTCGGGCATCCCTGCCGGTGTTAACTCGAAACCGAGTTACACGCGCGCGGGCGTTTACGGAAGGCTTTTCCTACCCCGCTGGCTACCCGTGCGATATAATGCCAGAGGACCTGAACTGGGCCATCGGCGGCGAAGCCGGCGATGGAATCGACTCAACCGGGAAGATTTTCGCACAGGCGCTCTCCCGGGCCGGTCGTCACGTCTTCACCTCGAAGGACTTCGCTTCCCGTATCCGCGGGGGCTACACCGCGTACAAAGTCCGGACGTCTGTCGACCGGGTCGAGAGCGTCGTCGACCGCCTGGACATCCTGATCGCACTCACCGAGCGAACCATCCACGAGAACGAGGACGAGCTCCACGACGACTCCGTCATCATCTACGACGGAGAGCGCTCGACGATGCAGGACGTGGAGGTTCCGGGCGACGCCACCGCGCTCGAAGTGCCGCTGAAGCGCCTCGCCGAGGACGCAGGCGGCGCCATCATGCTGAACGTCGTCGCGCTCGGTGCGGCCTGTGAGGTGTCGAACTTCCCCATCGAGAACCTCGATGAGAGCCTCCAGAAGCGCTTCGGCGACAAGGGCGAGGCCATCGTCGAGAACAACAAGGAAGCTGCCCGGAAGGGCCAGGAGTACGTCCGCGAGGAGTACGACGAGGACTTCGACTACGACCTCGAGACCACCGACGCCGACTACGTCCTGCTGAACGGCGACGAGGCCATCGGCATGGGCGCCATCGCCGCCGGCTGTCGCTTCTACTCCGGGTACCCCATCACCCCCGCGACGGACGTGATGGAGTACATGACCGGTCGCGTCGACCAGTTCGGCGGGAAGGTCGTCCAGGCCGAGGACGAACTGTCGGCCATCAACATGGCGCTGGGCGCGGCCCGCGCCGGCGCTCGGGCGATGACGGCCACCTCGGGTCCCGGTATCGACCTGATGACCGAGACGTTCGGGCTGGTCGCCACGAGCGAGACGCCGCTGGTCATCTGTGACGTGATGCGCTCCGGTCCCTCGACCGGGATGCCGACCAAGCAGGAACAGGGCGACCTCAACATGTGTCTGTACGGCGGCCACGGCGAGATTCCGCGGTTCGTCGTCGCGCCGACCACCGTCTCCGAGTGCTTCTGGAAGACCGTCGAGGCGTTCAACCTCGCCGAGAAGTACCAGACGCCCGTCTTCCTCGTCTCCGACCTCGCGATGGCGGTCACGGAGCAGACGTTCTCGCCCGAGACCTTCGACATGGACGAGGTCGAGATCGACCGCGGCAAGGTCGTCGACGAGGACGAGGTCGACACCTGGCTGGACGAGAAGGGCCGCTTCCAGGCCCACTTCCCGGCGGCCGACGGTATCTCGCCGCGCACCTTCCCCGGGACCACCGACGGCGCGCACATGACCACCGGCCTCGAACACGATGAACTCGGTCGCCGGACCGAGGACACCGACGTGCGCCTCGAACAGGTCGACAAGCGCCAGCGGAAGGTCGAGACCGCCCGCGAGCAGGAGGACTTCGACTACCGCGAGTTCGGCGACTCCGACGCCGACACGCTCGTCATCTCCTGGGGGTCCAACGAGGGGGCGCTCCGCGAGGGCCTGACACTGCTGGAGGAGGACGGCTACGACATCCGATTCCTCTCGGTCCCGTACATCTTCCCGCGACCGGACCTCACCGAGGAGATCGAGGCGGCCGACGACGTCATCGTCGTCGAGTGTAACGCCACCGGGCAGTTCGCGGACATCATCGAACACGACGTGCTCGAACGCGTCGAGCGCATCAACAAGTACAACGGCGTGCGGTTCAAGGCCGACGAACTCGCAGACGAGATCAAGCAGACGCTCGACAACCCACAGGAGGCAGCACAATGAGCTCCGACGTTCGCTTCACAGACTTCAAGTCCGACAAGCAGCCGACCTGGTGTCCCGGATGCGGTGACTTCGGGACGATGAACGGCATGATGAAGGCGCTGGCCGAGACGGGCAACGACCCCGACAACACCTTCATCGTCGCCGGTATCGGCTGTTCCGGCAAGATCGGGACGTACATGCACAGTTACGCGCTCCACGGCGTCCACGGCCGCGCACTGCCCGTGGGCATCGGCGTGAAGATGGCCAACCCGAACCTCGAAGTGATGGTCTCGGGCGGCGACGGCGACGGCTACTCCATCGGTGCCGGTCACTTCATCCACGCCGTCCGCCGCAACGTCGACATGAGCTACGTCGTGATGGACAACCGCATCTACGGCCTCACCAAGGGGCAGGCCTCGCCGACCTCGCGCGAGGACTTCGAGACCTCGACCTCGCCCGACGGGCCGAACCAGCCGCCGGTCAACCCCAAGGCGCTCGCTCTCGCCTCCGGCGCGACGTTCATCGCGCAGTCCTTTAGCTCGAACGCCCAGCGCCACGCCGAGATCGTTCAGGAAGCCATCGAGCACGACGGCTTCGGCTTCGTGAACGTCTACTCGCCCTGTGTCACGTTCAACGACGTGGACACCTACGACTACTTCCGCGACAGCATCGTGGACCTCGACGAGACCGACCACGACCGGACCGATCGCGACCAGGCCAAGGACAAGATCCTGGAGAGCGACAAGGAGTACATGGGCGTCCTCTACCAGGACGAGAGTTCCGTCCCCTTCGAGGAGCGTGAGGGCGTCGACGAGTCGATGGCCGAGATCCCCGATGGCGCGCCCGAGGGCGCGATGGATCTGGTCCGCGAGTTCTACTAGTACCTTTTTACGCCTCGGGTGCGCTTCGCGCACCGCTCGGCGTAAAAATCTACGCTAAAAAGACCGGAATCGAGGCCACGGCCTCGATTCCGGTGAAACGGCGGCCTGCGGCCGCCGTACGCTGACCGCGAGGGCTACATCCACAACCGCCCGCGCCAGAACGTCGCGTCCTTTCTGACCAAGCACCTGCTGGTCGACTGGCGAATCGGGGAGCGCCACTTCCGCGAGCAACTGCTGGATTACGACCCGGCGAACAACGCCGGGAACTGGCAGTGGGTCGCATCGACGGGGACCGATTCGGTCGCCGTTCGCATCTTCGATCCGGTCGCACAGCTGCACAAGTACGACGACGGCGCGGACTACGTCACCGAATACGTTCCCGAACTCCGCGGCGTCCCGGCGGAGAAGATCGTCGACTGGCCGACGCTCTCCGAGATGGAGCACGAGGCGCTCGCTCCAGCGTACCCGACCCCGATCGTCGACCGGGACGCGGCCTACGAGCGGGCACAGCGGGTGTTCGAGCGAGCCCTCGGGATTCGCTGACGGCTCACGAATTCCGGGACACTCGCCATCGAACTGCCAGCCACGTCGCCGCCGCGACAACTCCGGTCACGAGCGCGACCCAGCGGTCAGTGCTCAGGTACAGGCCGGGCGTCGGCGGGTGATACTGCGTCAGCGGCCAGAACAGTGGGTAGGAACGGCCCGACGGCTTGAACAGCAGGGCGTCGGCGAGCAGGTGGCTGGCGGCCCCGAGCGAGAGCAGGGCGAACACGCGCCGCCGGTCCCCACGCGTCACGGCGACGACGCCGACGAGGACCGAGACGAACGCGCCGCCGAGCGTGTGGAGGCCGAACCAGTTGAACGGCAGATCGAGCGCCGCCCCGACCGCGGCACCGTCGACGGCGAGTTTGATCTTCGCCAGGTCGGGGATGAACGCCCCTGCCATGCCGACGGTGACGTACTCACTGGTGAGCCAGTCGTACCGACGCGCGAGGAGCGTACAGAGCGTGAACGCGATGAACGCGTGTGACAGCAGGTCCGGCATCAGTCGAGGGCCTCCCTGACCGTGGCGAGTGCGACACGACCCGGCGTGAGCGGACGGTCGCGACGACACAGCGCGCCACGTCGCCAGTCGATTCGCCAGCCACAGACGAGTCGCCCGAGCGTCCACAGCCCGGCGAGCGCGGAAACGACGTACATGGACGCGAAGTTCGCCGCTGGAATGGCCACGCTGTTCACCGCGACGACGGTCATGCCGGGCCGGACCGTGCCGTACAACTGGAGCGTCTCGCCCTCGGCGACGGGTGTCGCGACATCTGTGACGGTCAGGTCGAGGACACCGGTGTGGCGGTCGCCGTCGGCGACGAAGTCGTACTCGACAGCGATGGTGACGGGATCTGTCTGGACGACGGTTCCGGTCACCTGAATCTTCTCCCCGACGAGGGCGTCGTAGTCCTGTACGAGCGCTCTCTCGTCCGGGTACGCCCCGAGTTCGGGGGCCGGCGAGATCCCACCGAACCCGACCACGAGCGCGAACAGTACGGCAAGGAGAACGGCGACGCCCGCGGTCCGTCCCCTCCACGAGTGCAGCATTCACCTCTCGCTGAGTTCGGCCCGGGGTAAACGCTATCGCTCTCGGTCAGTCACCGGGACGGGTGGGCGGCGCAGTCACCGGTCAGCTGGTAGACGTCCCAGTCAGTTGCCGGGATTGCCGGGCAACACGCCGGGATCGCCGGATCGGTAGATGTACTCGATCGCGACGCCGGTCAGCGGCGAGTCCGCCTCGGTCGCGTAGGCCTTCGCCAGATCGAGGTACTGCTCGGTCACGTCGACGACGCGGCGATAGGCCGCCTCGTCGTCCGGCGCGAGCAGGTACTCGGCGGTGACCGGCGTCAGCTGTCCCTCCCGGCGGTCATCGTCGTAGTCGTCCACGTCGTCGAGCCAGACCTGCGCGCCGATGATGGCGAGCACGATGGCCTTCGCGAACTCACGGTCGATATCCAGTCCGGCGAGCCGATACAGGTCGAGCATCCCGTCGTAGATGACGCCGACGCGGGCGTACTGCGTTTTGCTGTAGGGGAGCGCTTTCTCCCGCTCGGTGAAGGTCGCCGGCTCCTCGTCGTAGGCCGCGAACTTGTACTCCTCGCGGATGGCGTCGAGCGCGTCCTCGTCGCCGTCTTCGGCCGCGGTCATCAGGTCGCGGAAGTGCTCGTCGCGGGCCTGGTGGGCCTCGCTGTAGTCGACGGCCCACTGGTAGGCCTCCGCGACGACCGGCGGCATGTCGTCGAGCAGGCCGTCGAGGTGGGACTGCAGGGCGTCCTGTGCGACCTCGGCGACGCGCCGTCGGTCGGCCTCGCTCCCGCTCCACGGCTCACTTCGTTCATCGTGTCGCTTCGAGGGCTCCCCGCGGTCGCCCTCGCTCCCGCTCCACGGCTCGCTTCGCTCACCGTGTCGCTTCGAGGGCTCCCCGCGGTCGCCCTCGCTCGCGTCAAAATCGACCTCGAAGTCCTCGAACTCCTCGTCGTTGATGGCGTCGCGCATGTCGCCGTCTATCAGCGCCTCGATGGACAGGCGCGTCATCTGCTCGGCCCGGACGACCATCTCGCGGGGTGCGAGATCCTGTGCCGGTCCCTGCTCCAGCGCCGTCTCGTCGACCGCCGGGACACCGTCGGCGATAGCGTCGATGACGGGGTCGCCGGGTGCCTGCCGGCGGGCCTTCCGGTAGACGTAGCCGAGCGTGAGCTGGGCGGGTAGGATAAGCTTCGTGTCGTAGGAAAAGTCGACCGGGTGACCGAACTCGGCTTCGAGCGCGTCCTCGACGCGGGCGTTAACGTCGTCGACCATCTGCTCCGTGCGATCGTCGATCTCCGATTTCAGCGAGAGGCTGGCGTAGTCGAAGACGCCGGTATCCGCGTAGTATCCCAGCACCGCCCGTAGCGCCGTGGGAAGTCGCCGCCTGTCCGCGAGCGCGCCAGCACCTGTCTTGAGAACCATCGTGTGAGCCCCGGGTGTTCCGGTGGTGTGGCGGGGGCCGCCTTTACCCTTTCGAGACCGGCGTCACCCAATTCGGAAAGACTGATTACGAACAGGAATCACCCACAACCATGCGCGAGCGCTTTGACGTGGTGATAGCCGGGGCCGGGCCCGCAGGAGCCCAGTGTGCCCGTGATCTGGCGGAGCGAGACTACGACGTGCTCGTCCTCGAAACCGAGCCCGAGGACGGGTTCCCGCGTCAGAGCAACAAGTCGACCGCCGGGACGTTCATGTCGGCGATGACCTCTTTCAGCATCCCCGACGAGGTCGTGATGAACTACACGGACGACGTCGTCCTCGAGTCGCCAAACGACCACTACGTTCGCAAGCAGACCGGCGCGGTCCTCGAGTTCGCCGACTTCAAGCGCTGGCTAGTCGCCGAGGGGCGCGACCAGGGCGCGACCTACCGCTTCGACTCCCGCGTGTCCGCGCCCATCATGGAGAACGGCGAAATCGCCGGCGTCCGCTACGACGGCGACGAGGAGGTGTACGCGGACATCGTCATCGATGCCACCGGTCCCGCCGCGCCGCTGGCGAAGAAGCTCGACGTCTGTGACCTCCAGCGCGACCACCAGGCCATCGGCGTGGAGTACGAGTTCGAGGGTGTCGAGGTCAACCACGACGACTACGCCGACCTCCGCGACGCGATGATGCTGCGACTGGACCACGACCTCGCCCCCGGCGGCTACTCCTGGATCTTCCACACGGGAGGCGACACGGCGAAGGTCGGCCTCTGTTACATCCAGAACGGCTCTCACCACAAGTACGCGAAAGACGGGATGGGCATCGACGACTACCTGGAGTACTGGCTCGACTCCGATCCCCGCTTCGACGGGGCGGAACGCATCGAGGGCCAGCAGCACCGGGGGTCGGCGCACATCCAGCCGCCGAAGTCGATGAGTACGGACAACTTCATGGCCATCGGCGACACCGTCCCGACGATCGACCCGCTGTGGGGCGAAGGCATCCACAAGGGGATGAAGTCGGCCCGCGCGGCCGCCGCGACGGTCGACGCGGCGCTGACGCCCGACGAGTCGGACACCTCGGCCGAGACGCTGTCCGTCTACGACCAGTTGTGGCACAGCGACGTGGCGCCCAAGCACAGCTCCCGGCTGATGATGACCGAGTTGCTGTATCTCGCGCCGAACGAGCGCTACGACCAGTTGATGGCCGATCTCCGGCAGACGGACGACGACACTCTCACGCAGATCAACAGCGGCGACCGGCGGGCCATCGCGAAGCTCGCGCACCTCTCGGACGTGCCGATCATCGCGGCGTACGCTCGCCGCCGGCTTGGCATCTGAAACGGGTCGAACGAACCGGTCGAGCGTGGCGGAGACGGCGGCGGTGCGGCAGATTTTTCCCCGACGGCTCGGACTCTCCAGTGATGGAACACACCGTGGGCGTGGTCGGCGACGCCGCCGTCGCTGACCGCCTGCAGGAGGCCGGTGTCGCGGTCGAACTCGGCGGCGATCCCGTCCCGGCGACGGACCACGTCGTCGCCGTCGGCGAGGCCGCCGTGTCGACCGTCGCCCGGGCCGAGGCGGACCCGCTCGTGGTTCCGGTCGACGCCGGCCGCGGCGTCCGCTCCGTTCCCAGAACGGCCGTCGCCGACGCCGTCACGTCACTGGGCGACGCTCGCGTCGAATCGCACCCGGTGCTGGCCGTCGAAGTGGCCGACGGGACCGTCGAGCGGGCGTTCTGGGACGTCACGCTCGTCACGGCCGACGCCGCACGTATCTCCGAGTTCGCGATCGATTCGGCGGCTGACCACATCGGGCAGTTCCGCGCCGACGGCGTCGTCGTCGCGACGGCGGCCGGCTCCCCGGGCTACGCCCACCGCGTCGGCGGACCGATCCTGGCCCCGTCGGCGCAGGCAGTCGTCGCGCCCATCGCGCCGTTCGCCACCGACCCGGACCACTGGGTGCTCCCGGTCGACGACATCGGCGTGACGGTCGCGCGCGACGAGGCGACCGTCGAGTTGCTGCTCGACGACCGGCCCTCGCGGACGGTCGCCTGCGACGAGGGGGTCGCGATCTCCGCCGCGCCCCCGGTCCGCATCGCCGTGGTCTCCCAGAGCCGGTCCCGGTTCGGGTGACGCCGCCGGAGATTGGAAAGACACTAATGGGCTTCGGACAGAGCATGAGATATGCAGCCATCCGTAACCCTCTTCGGGCCACTGGACACCATCATGGGGAGTACCGCTCCCGGTGGCACGTACCTCATCGAGTACGTCCTCCTCGTGCTGGTGGTTGCCAACTTCTTCACCCGGCAACTCGCTCACAGGCGACACACGAAACAGTACGAGGACGACGGAGCCGAGGCCATCAGCCGTCACCCGCTACACGTGACGACAAACGTCGCGCTAGTGCTGCTGTCGTTCTATTACACGACGCTCCACCAGCACGGCGGCATGGTCCTGTCGGTGCTCGTCCTCGGTGCCGTCATCACCGACTTCTTCGAGTTCGAATCTCGGAAGGTCGAAGCCCGTCGTGACCTCCCCCTCGAACGACCCAAAGGTGCGATCGTTGCCGCGCTGGTCGTGTTCATGTACGCGGGCTACCAGAGCCTGTTCTGGGTCATCAAGGGTCCCTGGAGTTCCATCGTCTAACGCCGTCTCGGGTTCTTCTTCACCGCTTCTCTCGCCGTGAACACGGTTTGCACCGGAGTCGTTCGATTGCGTATGCACTGAATTTCAGTGGCTACTATCGGTTCATTTCTCTGAGGCCGATACCACGGTTTTCACGGTGTGCAGTTGCGAGGCTCCGCGCCACGTCCATTCCACGACCGGTGGAGCACGTCCGAGCTCACAGTGGTTCCGTTCGAGGGCCGATCAGCAAGTGGGGTGCGCAGTAGCGCGCACCGGCTCCAGTCCGCACGCGAGTGGGACGCTCGCGTTCCTCCCGTGTGAATAGTCCACAAGACGGTATTTGAAAATCTAAGAATGTATGGGAGATCATGGGTCGTTTGTCTCGTTATTATCTCTATAACTCTGTCGAACGTGCACCAATCGCCGAAATAGTTTAATACTCGTAACGTATTGGTGGTGGTGTAGAGAACGATGTCATACAGGTCCCTCACGACGGCGCTGACCTTGTACCGTGGCCGGACACTCACGCTCGAACAGGCGGCCGACTACAGCGGCGTCTCGACGGCAAAACTCGAGACCGCGCTCCGGTCCCGCGGGATCCCGGTGCGAGAAGACGATCAGGCCGCACAGCGCGACCGTGCGGCGAACTGACGGTCCGGGAGAACGGCGAAAGAACAGCCAGCAGTGATCGACGCCGAGTTCAGGCCGACCGCTCGTCGAGGTAGGTTCGGAACTCGCTGACGAGGGGAAGCAGGACCCAGAACGTCAGCGCGCCGAAGACGGCGAACCAGAAGAACGCCTCGCCCATGAACAGGCCGATCTGGTCGTACAGCGTAGGATTCTCGATGGTCACTTCGCCCGTGATCTGTGCGCCCTCGAAACTCGGCGTCCGGTACCAGCCGCCGATGGTCATCCAGCCGAGCCCGCCGATCATGAGGCACGCGAACCCCTTCATGAACTCGTCAGCCATTATCTGAAGGTTTGTCAGCGTCGTCTTTAGACTTTCCCATTTCCTCGGTACGGAAGCGTGTCGAGAAGGCGTAAACCACCGTCCCCGCGAGGATCGCGCCGATGCCGGCGATGGCGATCGGCACGTCGATTTCCGACGCCGGAACGCCCGCCCGTTGGGTCGCCACGTCGACGAGTATGAACCCGGCCACGACACTGGCGACGGCGAACAGCGTCGAGAATACGGTGACCGTCTTGTAGACCCGCAGGGGGACGACGACGTCACGTCGCTTGCCCCCCGAGTCCGCCGACTGGTCGTCTGTCATCACCGTTGCTACGGAGAGGAGCTACTTTACTGCGGCGAGACAGAGACCGGCGAAATCGGGGCGAAAACAGCGCGTTACTTCGGAGGCCGGAGTCGGTAGTACCGGCGGTTGAGGTCGAACATGTAGCCCTCGCGCATCGTCTTGAGCACCGCGTAGGTGATGGTCGCGCTGACGATGGGCACGAGGAACGTCAGGTCGAACAGCAGGTGCGAGTCCATCGGAACGAGGTTCTTGATGGACAGCGCGGCGATGGTGAAGCTGAAGATGACGCCTGACATCCCGACGGCCGCCCAGAAGGGCTGCTCGACGGGGCGACGCGCCGATCCCTTGTTCAGGAACGGCACGATGGCGACGAAGCCGACGACCACCACGTTCGCGAGCACGCCGTAGGTTCGGTCGGCCATGAGCTTCGTCCCGCCGAGGATGCTCAGGTCGGGGTTCAGCGGGCCGAGCTTGAGCAGGCCGAACGACCAGTAGAGGTACCAGTCCGGCAGGATGATGGCCGGCGTCACGCTGGAGTTGGCCGGGTTCGGCATCTCCGGCGGGAGCGTCGCCGCCACGAACAGGATCATCCCGACGAAAAAGGAGGTGAGCGCGATGTTGCGCATCATCTCGTGTGGCCACGCCGGGAAGCCGAGCACGTCGCGCTCGACGTAGTCGGACTCTTGGCGAAGGTCCTGATCCTCGCGGCGAGCGCGCTCAAAGTACTCGTAGGTCAGCCGGGAGAGCCCCTGGGTCCGCTCCTTGCGTTCGGACCACGCGGGCGTCTCGTCGTCCGGCGAGACGATACCGGTTCCGGAACCGTCCGTGCGAACGTCGTCGTCTGTGGTGTTGTCGCTCATGGTATCAGTGTGGCTCCGCGATCCCCTGCATCCAGACGATGCCGATGTGGACCGCGATGACGGCGGTCGTGATGAACGGCAGGAAGAACACGTGCAGGATGTACATCCGCTGTAGCGTCGACTGCGACAGCGAGAACCCGCCGAACAGTAGCTGTGCGACCCACTCGCCGATGAGCGGGATGGACAGCGACATCTCGACGCCGATCTGGCCCGCCCAGTAGGACAGCTGGCTCCACGGGAGCAGGTAGCCCGTGTACCCGAACACCAGCGTCAGCGAGATGAGCACGATGCCGATGATCCAGTTCAGCTCGCGGGGTTCCTTGTACGCCCCGGTGAAGTACACGCGGAGCATGTGCAGGAACACGGCCGCGACCATGATCTGGGCGGCCCAGCGGTGGACCGACCGCAGGAAGTACCCGAGGTTGAGCTGGCCCATGATGAGCATCACCGAGTCGTAGGCGATGGTTGGCGTGCCGTCCGCCGCGGCCGCCGCGGGCGCGTAGTAGAACCCGAGCAGCGCGCCGGAGATCGCCGCGACGACGTACGCGATCGTCGAGAACGATCCGAGCGCGTACAGCGGGTACCAGTACCAGAACTTGTTGTCGAGGTTGTACTGTTCCGTGTGGCTCTTTGGCATCTGCATGTTGACCTTGTAGTAGAGATCCTCGAGGATCTCGAGGTAGTCAACAACGCGCAGGCGCTTGTCGAGCCAGACGAGCACCGTCAGATACACCGATTCGACTGGCGTCAGATCGCGCGATTCCATCCAGCCTTTGTGGTCGTGTTCGTCTTTGCGTTCGAGACTCATTTGTTACTCCGTCTGTGGTGGGCGTGGCAGTGCCACGAACTGTTTCTGGATCGGGCTGAACGGATCGTACACGGACTGGTGGCACTGACAGTAGATATCGTTGGCCGCGCCGAAGTTGGCGCTCCCTTCCTGGGTCTTGAACCCGGGCACACAGCAGAAGTGCGTGCACTTGTTCAGCCAGGCGATGAACCCGTCCGCCGTCGCTTCGGCGATGAAGCTCTGGATACTGCTGGGCAGGCTGCTGTACTTGCCCTCGCCGTTGGCCATCTTCTCGACCTCGACGGAGCGGATGAGCTGGACCGGGATGGTCTTGACGTCGCCGTCGGAGCGCCAGTTCGCGCTCGCGGGTTTTCCGATCCCCGCCGTCCCGATGCCGTTGCCCCACTCCTGGTAGTCGTCGAACATGTCGACGGTCAGCGGTGCGCCGTCTTCGATCTCGCCCTGCCAGCTGTAGGAACCGCTGCTGCTCCGAAAGAGGTTGTCCTGTTCGGCCTGCGGGTAGATGCCCTGTGCGGTCTGCATCCCGCAGTACTGGAACCAGGCCGAGGAGTAGTCGATGCCACTCCCGCCGAAGTCGCGGGCGATGGCGACACCGGCCTCGGGGTCGTACTCGGGCCAGACGCCCTGGAGCTCGCCCCCGTTGATCTCGATGGGGATGATCGGCATCCCGCGCGGCGCGGGGCCGTCGGTGTTCTCGACGGCGACGAACTGCGTCGTCCCGCCGCCTTCGCCGGCTGCGTCTGTCGTCGCGTCGACGGCTGCAGCGCCACCGACGCCGACGCTCGAGAGCGCGGCGCTCCCGACGACGCCCTTTACGAACCGTCGCCGGCCTGTCTCGGCCGGATACTTGTCTTCATCAAGTGGCATGTGTTATTTCTTGTAGTATGGGTACACGGCGCGTTTGAACGTCTCAGCGAACTGCTCTCCGTCGGCCATCGTCTCCCCGTCGACGTCTTCCTGTCGGACGTAGAGGTCCTCCCACTTGCGGCGGCGCTTCTTGACGATCATCACGTCTGGGAGGAACTCCTTGCGGTACAGTAGCATGATGAACGCGAGGTCGATGAAGATTGCGGTCAGCACGCCCCCGAGGAACATGTTGGCCTCGATGAGACGAACCGTCAGCGTGGTCCCGACCCCCGAGGCCCAGCCGGCGATCATGCCGTAGGTGAAGAGGCCGACGAGGACGACCTGGATGACGGTCAGCAGGACGATGCCGACAGCGGCCGCCGTGCTCTCGCGCGGCGGCTCGTAGCGGTGGATGTCTCCGTAGGTGGAGCCTTCGGAGGCCATCAGTTGTTCCCTCCGCTGGTGTGTGGCGACTCACCGTACTTCAGCTGGAAGAACGTGAAGATGAGCGGGATGATGACCGCCAGTCCAGCGCCGAAGCCGACGAAGTGGGGCTGGATCGGGACCCCGGCGTAGTGGGGGTCGACCTCGACCGGCCCGCCGCCGCCGACGGTCTGTGTCGGATACTCCTCGCCGACGACGATGGCACCTTTCATGCCGAGTCCCTCGTGGGGGACACAGACGTACGTGTAGATGCCGTCCTCCTCGAACGTGTGTTCGTAGTTGACACCGGCACTGGAGACTGCGCTGCCCGAATCCAGTGGACCGTCCGGGGCGGAGACGACGTTGTGGCCGCCGCCGTTGCCGGTCCACTCGAACTGGACGGTCGCGCCGTTGTCGACGTGGATGGCGGGCGGGCCGAACCCGAACGCGCCGCCGTTGGCCTGGACGCCGACCTCGACCGTCGCCGAGTCCTGTCCCGTCGCGTCGACAGTCGTGCCGTTGAAGTTTCCGACCGGGTCGAGGAAACCGCCGTAGTCCGGGACGGTTTCGCCACCCTCGCCGCCGCCTTCCTGTGCGGCAGCGGAGCCGGTGGCGCTGAGGGCCGCCGCAGCGCCGGCGGTGCCCCCCGCAGTCCGGACGAACTCCCGTCTGTTCATATACGTTTGGCCGTCAGGCCTGAGTTTGTATAAACCCACCGAATACCGCCCGCAGGGACCGTCATCCACCGGCTTCGTCGGCGTCCTCAGGGTCGGTCTGTTCCCCGGTATTCTGTGGGTCTAACTTCGGAACGAAGTCGGGTCGTTCCCCGTCCTCGAGTCCGATCGCCCGGAGCCTGTCGCGGTACTCCTCGGCTCTGAAGGTGTCCGAGAGCCGCGCGTTCGCGACGGTGAAAAACAGGACGAGCGAGACGCCGACGAACGCCAGTCCGGCCACGATGAGCAACGCGATACTGGTCCCGGCGTTCCCGATGACCCCGGTCGCCGCGAGGATGCCGCTCCCGAGCAGCGCGAGTCCGGCGAGCAACTGCACGCCCGCGACGGCCTGTAACATCCGGTTGCCGAGTTCGCCGCCACCCTCCGGGACCGCCTCCGGTTTGGGGAGCGGACGGTCGGGCACGTTCTCGGGCACGTCGTAGGAGTCCATCGAGCACAGCGCCACCGTCGGCTTCACGTCCCGCATGACGGTCCCCTCGCCCTCGAGGCTGCCGTCCGGGTAGACGATGGCGTACCCCTCGTCGGAGTAGGCGAGCACCCGCGGCGGGTCCCGGTGGCGCTCGACGCGGGCGAACACGTCGCGGTTCGCGACCCGCGACCGGAGGTCCCGGGCCACCCGGTCGAGCAGGTCGTCGCCTGTGATCCAGGTGTCCTCGTCGAAGGCCACGTCCCACTCTTCGGCGGTCATCTCGGCCATGTCCGCCGGCCCGAAGTTGTCGAAGTCGTACTTCTCTTCGACCTGTTTCCGGAGTTCCTCGGTGTCGAGGTCGGCGTCCTCGGTCGCGCCCTCGCCGGGTGCCGTTTCGGCAGAGATCGACTCCTCGGGAGCGGTCCCGCGCTCGTCGTCCGACGACGCCGTCGAGTCCGGGTCGGCCATTGCCGACGTGTACGGGCCCCGTCGTCTTACAGCTTCTGACATTCGGCACGCTTTAGCGAGCACTGTCCCTAGGTCGGACCATGGTGTCGGACGGCCTCGTGGCCACGGTCGTGTTGGTGTCGGTGACGCTCAGCCTGCCCTGCTTTCTCTACGGGGCGTACTACATCATCGAGACCGAGCCGGTGACGTGGGACGTGCTCGTCCACCACCTGAAGTTCGTCACGACCGGGCTGGTCCTGACGACCGTGCCGATGTTGCTGTGGATGCTGCCGCGCCTGCCCGACCAGCTCGGCGGCCTCTCGGCCGTCCACGCGTACCTGGGACTGCAGGCGTACGCCCTGCTCGCGTTTGGCGGGACGGGCATCGTCCGCATCTTCCGGGCCAAGCGCCAGCACGACCTGTACAACGACTACGACGAGGACGTGCTGCTCGACGAGATCGGCGGCGAGACGATGAGCCACTGGCGGTCGCGGCTCCGCATCGGCGTGTTCGGCTACGTCGTCTTCTGGATCCTCGCGTACCTCGTCGGCGTGGTCCGCTACGGGCTCCGCTACGTGGCCTGACTGGCCGCCGCTCGGGCGGCGACGCCGTTTAAGTATCAGCGGAACGACTGGTTTGCTGTGGTTCAGATGTACGACGACATTCTCTTCCCCACGGACGGCAGCCACGGCGCTTCCGCGGCGTTCGAACACGCCCGCGACATCGCCGCGACGTACGACGCGACCCTCCACGTCCTGACGGTCGTGGACACGTCCTCGCCGCACATCGGCATGACCGCCGAGGGACGCGACGAAGGGGCGACCGGCATGATCGCCGCGGAGCACGACGCCATCGAACCAGGGATGGTCAGCGAGGAGCACGACATCGGTGATGCGATCGTGGAACGCGCGACCGGACTGGTCGACGAGGCGGCGAGCGCCGCCGGCGACGTCGAGACCGTCACCGCCGTCTCGGGCGGCGACCCCCACTCCGCCATCCTCGACTACGCCGCGGAGCACGACATCGACCTCGTCGTCATGGGGACGCACGGACGGACCGGCATCGAGCGTTACTTGCTGGGGAGCATCGCGGAAAAAGTCGTCAGAACGTCGGACGTGCCGGTGCTGACGGTTCGAGCGGAAGACGAGGACTGAGCGTCCGCGGGTCGACGCCGCGTTCGAGTCGCCCGGACTACCACGCCTCGCCGCTGGCGAGGTCGACGGCGCTGTCGCCCTGTTCCGAGGGACAGATGTCTGCGAGGACGCAGGCGTCGCAATCGGCCGAGCGCGCGCCACAGACCGCCCGCCCGTGGTCGATGAGCAGATGGGTGAACTGCTGCCACTCCTCTTCGGGGACCACGTCGAGGAGGTCGTCCTCGATGGCCTCGGGGCGCTGTTCCTCGGTCAGACCCAGCCGGCGCGACAGTCGCTGGACGTGCGTGTCGACGACGATGCCCTCGACGATGTCGTGGCCGTGCTGGAGGACGACGTTGGCCGTCTTGCGGCCGACGCCGGGGAGGTCGGTCAGTTCCGACATCGTGTCGGGGACCTCGCCGTCGTGTTCCTCGACGAGAATCTCCCCGATGCCCTTCAGGTAGCCGCCCTTGTTGTTGTGGAACGTGATGCCGTAGATGTCCTCGGCCAGTTGCTCCTCGCTCGCCGCCGCGTAGTCAGCGGCGGACTGGTACTTCTCGAAGAGGTCAGCGGTGACCTCGTTGACGCGCTCGTCGGTGCACTGGGCCGAGAGGACGACGGCGACGAGCAGTTCCAGTCGGTCGCTGTAGGAAAGCGAGATGGTCGAATCGGGGTACTCCTCGTGCAGTCTGTCGACGGCTTCGGCCGCCTGTGCTTCGCGAGAGTCCAGCGGGGTGCCCATACCCGTGGACGGATCCGGGTCGCCTTTGGCGTGTCGTTCTCGGACGACCGGACGGACCCGACTCGCGTCGGTCCGAATCGACCGTCCCGGCGACTCACGCCGTCGCGCCGCTGTCGGCGCATACGAAAACGGGACAAAACAGGGGTCGTCAGCGAAGCGGGTCTCAGTCGGCGATCGTCTCGTGACCGGTCGCGGCGTCAGCCTCGTCGACCGGCGTCGCGAGCCGGTAGAGGCCGTAGATCAGCAGCACGACCAGCCCGGCGATGACGAGCCCCGTTCGGATGGTGGGGTCGATCATCGGGGTCGCGATGATCTCGCCCGCGTCGTTGGTCACCGGGGCCGCGCCGTACGGCGCTCCCGCGAGTACTTCCACGATGCCGAGGCCGACGATGCCCAGCAGCATCAGTCCGCCGCTGAGTGCCATCGCCGCCTTGTCGATTATGTCGGTGTGTTGTTGCATTTTTTCTCACCTCGTTAGCCGAGCAGGTACCGGAGCTTCGGGTGGCGCTCCACGAACCGGGTCTTCTCGATGATGGCGTCGAGGCCGTAGTAGCGGCCGGTCGCCAGCACGATCATCGTCACGAACAGCAGCAGACCCATGAAGTCGCCGCTGACCACGCCGTGGCCGAAGTCCGCGTTGCCGACCCAGAACAGGGTCATGAAGAAGGCCCCGAACACGGAGGCCAACCTGACAAGCGCGCCGACCATCAGGCCCAGTCCGATGAGCGTCTCCCCGAGCGGGACCATCGCCTCGATGAGCCAGCCGAGGTTCGCACCCATCCAGACGGGGAGCGGACCGAGCGCCGTCCCGGTCATCTGCTGGAGATAGGCCGGGCCGTAGCCGTAGGCCAGACCGTTCTCGATAAGTTTCGTCACACCTGCGTGGAAGAACCACCAGCCGGTCACGACACGCAGGAACGCCAACCAGTACGCGGTCCACGCCCCGCCGAGTTCTAGCTCGAACTCGTCTGCCAGGGGGTTCGCCGCTTGATAGGACATCTGTGTCACCTCACATGTATACCTGAGCGGGCAAGGAGCATATAAACAGCAGCGCGTTCCCAGCGAATGAAAACCGGTCTCAGGCCCTGAGAAGTGTGAATCTTCGAACCGGGGCGAGACACCCCGTTCGGGAGGGGGTTTTTATGCCGTTCGTCCGCCGGCGACCGCATCCCCTACCGGGATACGGAGCGAGGGTGACAGCAGTTCGCGGACCACCGTGAAGTACAAGCCGCGGATGCGACTACCCTACGACAACGATGGTACTCGAACTGACGGGTGAACACACGACGGCGCGAGTGATGGTCGACGACGAGTCACTGGTCGAGGCGGGGTGTCTGGAGCAGATCGAGACGCTCATCGACCATCCCGCGTTCACGGAGCCGGTCCGCATCATGCCCGACACGCACTGGGGGGCCGGCGCGCCAATCGGCTTCACGATGCCGCTCGGCGACCGCGTGGTCCCGAACATCGTCGGCGTCGACGTGGGCTGTGGGATGGCCGCGACGAACCTCGGCCCCGAACTGCCGCTCGAAGACGCGGAGCGCGAACGGCGCGTCCGCGAGGCCGTGCCGATGGGGCGGTCGGTCCACGACTACGACGACGCCGTCCACCTCGTTGAGGAGTTCCCCTTCGAGCGCGCGAACCGCGTCTTCGAGCGGTTCGACGACGCCTACGCCGAGCGGTTCGGCCAGCGCATCGACCCCCTCGAGTTCGACTTCGACGGCTACGACGGCGACTACTTCGAGGCCCTCTGTGACCGCGTGCTGGCCGACCAGCGCCAGGGGATGGGGTACGTCATCAGGAGCGCGGGGACGCTCGGCGGCGGGAACCACTTCGTCGAATTCGGTCGCGGGCGCGAGTCCGGCGACTACTGGCTGGTGATCCACAGCGGCTCTCGGTACCTCGGCAAGTCCGTCGCCGAATACTGGCAGTCCACGGCCACGGACCGCCGGACCATCGGCGACATCCGCGAGCACCTGCCCGAGGAGTACGTCGAGTACCTGAAGTTCGACCCCGACACCGTCGAGTCTCGCGACCTCTACGCCTGGGTCACCGGCGGTATGGGCGAGTCCTACATCCGGAAGGAGCGCCTGCGGAGCGACCTGGACGGCTCCGAGATCGAGGACGCGTTCGACGCGCTGGGGCGGGTCCAGGACGCGATCCACAGCGACGACGACGAGGATCGGAACACCGACCTCGACTGGCTGGAAGGCCGGGAGGCCCACGGCTACCTCGTCGATATGCTGTTCGCACAGCAGTACGCCCGCTGGAACCGCGAACTGATGAGCGACGCCGTCTGCGACGCGCTGGGCGTCGATCCCGTCGAGCGCTTCCAGTCGATCCATAACTACATAGATTTCCGCGATCTGACCATCCGGAAGGGCGCGACGCCCGCCCGCGAGGGCCAGCGCCTGCTCGTCCCGTTCAACATGGCCGAGGGGTCCGTCCTCGCGCGCGGGAAGGGCAACGACGAGTACCACCAGACCGCGCCCCACGGGGCCGGCCGCGTGATGAGCCGCCGGCAGGCCCACAGCGATATCGACATGGACGAGTTCGCCGCGGCGATGGACGGCGTCTACTCCGAGTCCGTCGTCGAGGGCGTCCGCGACGAGGCCCCGATGGCGTACAAGGACGCCGAGACCATTCGCTCGGCCATCGAACCCACCGCCGAGGTCGTCGAGTGGATCGACGCCGTCCACAACCTGAAGGCGACCCAGTAGCGCTCGACCCTCGCTGGGACCGGAGTAATCTCTTTGTCGGCTCGCGGCGTGTGCGGACGTATGACCATCCTCGTGGCCGTCGCGGAAGACACCGTCCAGGAGGCGGTCCTCGACGTGGCGGTGGCCCTGGCGAAGGGACTCGAACAGGATCTCTACGTCGTCCACCTCGTCGACGCCGAGACGGCGGACGCCGAGGCAAAGCGCGTCCGCGACGCCACCCGGGAGCGCGTCGCCGACGCGAACGTCGTCGCGACCGTTGCGCTCGAACACGTCAGCCACAGCGGCACGCGGCCGGGGAATCGGATCGGTCAGGAGCTCGTGGACCTCGCGGCCGACGTCGACATCACCCACATCGTCATGGGCCACGCGTCGAAGGGCTGGCTCGCGCGACTCCGGGAGGGCGACACGGCCTTCGCCGTCGTCGCCGACGCGAACGTGCCGGTCACGCTCGTCCCGAACGGCAGCGAGACCGCCGTCGAGGACTCGCTGTGACCGGCCAAGGGTCGCCTGCCATCGATCACTCGCCGACCTCCCGTGTGACCGTCGACCGGCCGGTCGGCGGGCCGCTCACAGCCCGAGTTCGCGCCCGAGCACCATCCGCTGAATCTCGCTGGTCCCCTCGCCGATTTCCATGAGCTTGGCGTCGCGGTAGAACCGCTGGGGGGCGAAGTCCGTCGTGTAGCCGTAGCCGCCGAGCACCTGGACCGCGTCTTCGGCGACCTCCCGGCAGATCTCGCTGGCGTCCAGCTTCGCCAGCGAGGACATGCGCGTCACGTCCTCGCCGGCGTCGTACATCGTCGCGGCCTTGTGGGTTAGCAATCGGGCGCGCTCGATCTTGCGGTCCATCTCGACCAGCTTGTCACGGATCGCGTCGAACTTCGAGATGGGGCGGTCGAACTGCTCTCGCTCCGTGGCGTAGGACTTCGCAGCCTCGAACGCGCCCTGCGCGAGGCCGGTCGAGAGGGCGGCGATGGAGATGCGACCGCCATCGAGCGTCTTGAGGGTTTGCTCCCACCCGTCGCCCTCCTCGCCGAGCAGGCGGTCGGCGGGAAGCCGGCAGTCGTCGAACTGCAGTTCGCAGGTCGGCGAGGCGTTCAGTCCCATCTTCTCCCACTCGGTCGTCACGGCCCAGCCGTCGTCTTCGGGCGAGACGATGAACGTCGAGATGCCGTCGTAGCCGGCGTCGGGGTCGGTGACGGCCTTGACGAGCACCGAGCCGGCGACGGAGGCGTTCGTGATGAACTGCTTGGTCCCGTTCAGCACGTACTCGTCGCCGTCGCGCTCGGCCGTCGTCTCCATGTCGCTGGCGTCGCTGCCACTGCCCGGCTCCGTGAGCGCCCAGCCACCGAGGTGCTCGCCGGTAGCCAGCGGCCGGAGCCAGCGCTCCTTCTGTGCGTCGGTCCCGAACAGCTCGATGGGCTTGCTCCCGAGCGAGGTGTGGGCGACGTACGAGAGACCGACGCTCCCGGAGACGCGACCGAGCTCCTCGGCGACGAGGGCGTACATCAGGGTGTCGCCGCCGAGTCCACCCCATTCCTCGCTGATCGGGACGCCCATCACGTCCAGTTCCCCCAGTTCGTCGAACAGCTCCGCGGGGAAGCGGTGCTCGTCCTCGATCTCCTGGGCGACCGGCTGGATCTCGTTCTCGCAGAACTCGCGGACCGAATCGCGGATCATCCGGTGCTCGTCCGGGATGGCGAACTCCATGTCCCGCGTTGGGGCTGTGCGAACTAATACCATGGGGGCGGGCGCAAGCCATTTGGCCGTCCGCGCCGTCCCTCAGGTGAATGGCGTTCCGGCGACTGCTGCGCGGAACGGTCCCCTGGGACCAGCTCGAGGGCGTAGCGCTGGCAGTCGTCGACCGATACGACGAGCCCGCTGCCCGCGTGACGTTCCTTGAGGCCAACAACTGGCTGTCGACGCCGATGGTCGTCAACGACCGGTGGTTCGTGAAGGTGATCACCCAGCAGAACTCGCTGGTCCACTCGCTGCTGACCGCCGGTCGGAACATCGGCGCGTTCTCCTCCGGGACCGAGGGCTTCTTCGAACACTTCGACACGCCCCACGAGATGGCGACCCACGAACTGGCGGCGACCCGGCGGATGCGCGAAATCGGCGTCAACGCCCCGGAGCCCGTCGAGGCCTTCGAGTACGAGGGGCTGGGCGTCCTCGTGCTCGGCTACCTGCGGGCGTTCGAGACGCTCGACGACCTGCCGCCCGCGGCCGTCGAGTGCCACGCGCCGGCGGTGTTCGACTTCCTCCACCGGATGCACGAGGACGGTCTCGCCCACGGCGACTTCCGCTGTGAGAACGTCCTGGTCGCGGACGGCGACCTGTACTTCATCGACGCGACTAGCGTCCGTGAGGGCGCTATCGCCGACGCGCGGGCGTACGACCTGGCCTGCGCGCTCGGGGCGCTGGAACCCCTCGTCGGCGCGCCGGTCGCCGTGGCGGCCGCCGCGCGCCACTACGACCCCTCGGAGCTACTGGCCGCGGAGGAGTTCCTCGACTTCGTGAACCTCCGGCCGGACCACGACTTCGACGCGGCCGCGATTCGCGGCGCGGTCGAGAAGCGCGCCCGGTAGCCGCTCGGAGCGCGCTCGCTCAGTCAGGCGACGCCTCTTCGACCGACCGGCTCCGAGCGACGACGCCGATGCCGGCGAGGACGACGACGCCGCCGGCCAGCGTCGACCAGCCCGGGATCTCAGCGAGCAACAGGAGCGCCAGGAGCGCGCTCCCGATGGGTTCGCCCAGCAGCGAGACGCTGACCATGCTCGACTCGACGTGGGCCAGCGCCCAGTTGAGTATCGTGTGGCCGAGGACGCCGGGGCCGACGGCCATCGCGAGGAACAGCGCCCACTCGCGAGGTGGATAGCCGGTCACGGGGTGGCCCGACGCGACGACGAACGAGAGCAGACACGCCGCCGCGACGGCGTAGACGACGGTCACGTACGGGACGAGCGGGAACCGCTGGCGGAGCGAACGCCCGGCCAGCACGTAGCCGGCGGCCATCACACCCCCCACGAGCGCCAGCGCGTTCCCGTACAGCGGGCGCGGGCCGACCGCGCCGCCGCCGAGCAGTTCGCCGACGGACATCACGACGATGCCGCCGACGGCGACGAGGATGCCCGCCGTCGTCCCCCGGGTCACGCGCTCGTCGAGGAACGCCCACGCGCCGACGGCGACGAACAGCGGCTGGCACTGGACGAGCGTCACCGACGCCGCGACGCTCGTCCACGCGAGGCTCTCGAACCACGCCACGAAGTGGACCGCGAGCGCGACGCCGGTCGCGCCGGCGGCCAGCACGTCCCGCCGGGAGAGGCCGGCAAAGGCAGAGCGGTGGCGGCCGAGCGCCAGCGGGGCCAGCAGCGCGGTCGTCAGCAGCACCCTGTAGAACGCGGCGACGGACGCCGCCGCGTCGCTCCAGCGCACGAGGATGGCGCTGGTGCTGACCGCCAGCACGGCGACGGCGAGCGCGACGCGCGGGTCGACGCGCGGTTCGCTCACGCCCATCGCGCTCCGTCGTCACGTCCGCGGTCCTCGCGGTTGCCGCGCGTCCGACTCGGCCCGACGGTCCGTTCGTCGGCCGCCCGTCCCTCGGTCATTGGGGGCAGTATCGGACACGGGGGTAAAGAGCCACCGGAGACCATAGTCGGGGGCGGCGGTCGCGACCGGCCCGAACCGCTCCGTCGCTGCCTGTCCCACCCGTTCCGCTACGACACCAGCTCCCGGACGCCTACTCCAGCAGTTCCTTCGTCTTGCGGTGCCGGTAGCGGAACATGGGCTCGAACCCAAGCAGTCCGAGCGGGCCGACGGCCCGGCCCAGCGGCCCGCCGGGGAGTTCGTACTCGACGCGGTCGTGGACGATTGTCGCGTCGTCGCCGTCGGCGCGGAAGGTGTGGGTGTGGACCCAGTGGGGAAATGGTCCTTCGCGCATCTCGTCGCGGAACATCGCCTCGCCGTCCTCCTCCCGGCGCTCGACGATGTCCGAGACCCAGCGCTGTCGCGGCCCGACGCCGAACGGCTGGATGGAGGAGACGACGACCGACCCGGCGGTCAGTTCCTCAGGGTCGGACTCGCCGTCCGGGCCGCGTTGCTCCTCGATGCGGATGTTCATCCAGTCGGGCGTCAGCGCGACCAGGCCGTCGCCCGTCGCGTGGAAGTCCCAGACCGCGGACAGCGGCGCGGCGACGCGGACCTGCCGCTCGTAGGTATCCATACGCTCCCTAGGGAGAGTGCCGGCAAAACACCCGCGGTCGCGGCGGTCCCGTTCACTTCCCGGGCGTGCGGAGACGCCGCCCGGTCAGGGCCAGATGCCGCCTTCCTCGGCGGCGGAGACGACCCGGCGGATGGCGACGACGTACATCGCCGTCCGGAAGTTCGGCGCGCCGGTGTTCTCGTAGGACTCCACCAGGTCCTCGAAGGCGTTGGTGATGATCGTCTCCAGTTCGTCGTTGACGCGTTCCTCGGACCAGTAGAATCGCTGGCGGTTCTGGACCCACTCGAAGTACGACACCGTGACGCCGCCGGCGTTGGCGAGGATGTCCGGGAACACCGCCACGTCACGCTCCGTCAGCACGTCGTCGGCGTTCGGCGTCAGCGGCCCGTTCGCCGCCTCGACGATCATGTCCGCCTGCACGTCCTGTGCGAGGTCGCCGTCGATGGCGTTTTCCAGCGCCGCCGGCACGAGCAGGTCCACGTCCATCGTCAGGAGATCCTCGTTCGTCAGCTCCTCCGTCGCGCCGTCGTAGCCCGACAGCGACCCGGTCTCGCGCTTGTGGTCTTTCGCGTCGCGGGCGTCGAACCCGTCGGGATTGTACACCGCGCCCGAGGAGTCAGAGACGGCGACGATGTTCGCGCCGAGGTCCTCGATGAGCTTCGCCGCGACCGAGCCGGCGTTGCCGTAGCCCTGGACGGCCACGGTCGCGTCCTCGATGTCCTTTCCGAGGTAGTCGAACGCCTCGCGCGCGGTGAGCATCACCGACCGGCCCGTCGCCTCGACGCGGCCAGCGCTGCCGCCGGACTCCGGCGCTTTCCCGGTGATGACTCCGGGCTCGGTCGTGTTCTCCAGCGTCTCGAAGGTGTCCTTGATCCAGTTCATCTCCCGCTGGCCGGTGTTCACGTCTGGCGCGGGGATGTCGCGGTCTTCGCCGATGATCGGGCGGAGCTCTTTGGCGAACGACCGGGTGATGCGCTCCATCTCGTCGGCGGAGTACTCGCGCGGGTCGATCTCGATGCCGCCCTTCCCGCCGCCGTAGGGGATGTTGACGGCGGCGCACTTGTACACCATCCAGCCCGAGAGCGCCTTGACCTCGTCGCGCGTGACCTGCGGGTGATAGCGGATGCCGCCCTTGTAGGGGCCGCGGTCGCCGTTGAACTGCGAACGGTAGGCCCGGAACACTTCGAGCGAGCCGTCGTCCATCTTCACCGAGAGGTTCGTTTCGAGCACCCGTTCGGGGTGTTTCAGGCGCTCCAGCACGTCCGTCGAGTATTCGAGGTAGTCCGCCGCGTCGTCGATCTGCTCCTGGAGGCTCTCGAACGGGTTTACCTCGGATGACATACCGTACGTGACTGGGACGAGGGGGAAAAACGTACCGCCGTCCATGGAACCGGGGCGCGCTCGCGGTGCCTTCGAGGGCACAGACTCTCTCGGGAGAGTGACGCCGGTACCGGCAGCTCACTCGCGGTCGACGCCGGCACGCGCCAGAATCCGCTCGGCCTGCTTCACGAGCGGCGCGTCGACCATCTCGCCGTCGACGACGAACACGCCGCCCTCGGCGTCGTCCCGGGCGTCGAGGACCCGCTCGGCCCACGCGACCTCGTCCGCGTCCGGCGCGAACGCCTCGTTGATGACCGGGACCTGCGCGGGGTGGATCGCCAGCTTGCCGTCGTAGCCCAGGCCGATCGCCGCCCGCGTCTCGTCGCGGAGCCCGTTCGTATCGGAGAAATCGAGGTACGGTGTGTCGATCGGCGCGACGCCAGCGGCGCGGGCCGCGAGCACCACGTGCTGGCGGGCGTGAGAAATCTCCGAGCCACCGGCAGTTCGAGTCGCGCCGATATCCCCCGCCAGATCTTCCGCGCCGAACACGAGGGCGTCGGTCGCGTCGACCGCCGCGATCTCCTCCGCGTGAAGGACGCCGGCCGCGGACTCGACGAGCGCCATGACGGGGCGGTCCGCGCCGCGGGCGCGCAGCATCGACCGCAGTTTCCGCACGTCCGCCGCCGCGCTCGTCTTGGGGAGCATCACGCTGTCGGGCGACGGACCGGCGAGGACGACGTCGAGGTCCGCGCCGGCCCCCGAGCCGACCGGATTGACGCGGACGCACACCTCGCGGTCGGCCGGCAACACGTCGTCGAGCACATCTCGAACGGTGTCACGGGCCGCGGCCTTCGCGTCGGGTGCCACGGCGTCTTCGAGGTCGTAGACGACGACGTCGGCGTCGCTTTCGAGTGCCTTCCGTAGCTTCGACGCGTCGTCGCCGGGGGAGAACAGCACGCTTCTCCGGGGCATAGCCCCGATACGCTCGCCTCCGTGGTAAATGATGGCGTGGGTGGGCCGCCCCCCACGGCTAAACCGTGCCCGCTCCAGAGTCCGCGTATGGCCGGCAAGTACTACGAGGGGTTCACCGAGGGCGAGACCATCGCCCACGAGAAGCGCCGGACCGTCAGCGAGAGCGACAATCAGCGCTTCTGTGACCTGACGATGAACCAGCAGCCGCTCCATCTCGACGCCGAGTTCGCTGCCGAGACGCAGTTCGGCGAGCGCCTGGTCAACGGGCTCTACACGATGTCCCTCGCGGTGGGGCTCACCATCCCGGATACCACGGACGGGACCATCGTCGCGAATCTTTCCTACGACGCGGTCGAACACCCCGCGCCGGTCGTCCACGGCGACACGATCCGCGCGGAGACGACGGTCCTCGAAAAGCGCCTGACCAGCGACGAGGAGCGCGGCGTCGTCACCATGCAGGTCGACGCGTACAACCAGGACGACACGCTCGTCTGTACGTTCGAGCGGACCGCGCTCGTCGAGCGGGCCCCGACGGCGGACTGACCCCAGTTCCCGATTAGCCCGCCGCTAACAGCGTCGCGTTGACCAGCACGGCCCCCACGGAGGGGAGCGTGAGCCCCAGCGGCACGACGACGCCGCCAGGGTCGCTCAGCGCCCGCCGGACGAGCCCGCCCACGCACAGCACCGCGACCTTCGTCAGCGCGAGGACGGCGATGCCGAAGGTCTCGATCGCGACGCGCATCACCGGATTCGCCTCGTGGAAGCCGTGCTGGAGGCCGACGTGGGTCAGCCACACGTCGACGGCCAGCGTCGCCGCGAGCACCAGCCACAGTTCTCGCTCGACGGCGGCGAGCTCGTCGAGCAGGACGCTACACCACCGCTCGATGGCTCCTGTCGGAGCCGTCTGGTCGGTTTCGAACACAGTTCACCCTGACCACGCCCCCACGTGGTCTACACCAGAAATCCGCGGATGCGGTATTAACTACTCGGCGACTACGGGGCGAAAAGAGCCGGGTAGTCGCCGTCTACTCCGCGGGTTTCGCGGTTCTCGGGCACTCAGAGTATCGTGCCGTGTTTCTTGTCGGGGCGGTCCTTCTCGACGTCCTCGTAGAGGTCGAAGCGCGCGGCGAGTTCGGCGCGCAGGTCGCCCGGCGGGACGATCTCGTCGACGACGACCTCGCTGGCCATCCGGTGGACGTCGATGTCCTCCCGGTAGGCCTCCCGCAGTTCCCGCTCGCGCTCGGCGCGCTCCTCGGGGTCGTCGATCGCGTCGAGTTTGTTCGCGTACACAGCATTTATCGCCGCTTCCGGTCCCATGATGGCGATTTCGCTGCCCGGGAGCGCGAGGGTCGCCTCGGGGTCGTACGCCGGGCCGGACATGGCGTAGATGCCCGCGCCGTAGGCCTTGCGGACGACGACGCACTGCTTCGGGACGGTGGCCTGTGAAGTGGCGTAGATCATTCGCTTCCCTGCCTCGAGGATGCCCTCCTTCTCGACGGAAGACCCGGCCATGAACCCCGGCGTGTCACAGAGGTACAGCAGCGGGATGTCGTAGGCATCGCAGGTCCAGACGAAGCCGGCGGCCTTGCGGGCCGAGTCCGGGAAGATGGCCCCGGCGCGCTGGCTCGGCTGGTTCGCCACGACGCCGACCGGGCGGCCATCGACCCGGGCGAAGCCGGTCAGGATCTCCGGGCCGTACTGCGCCTGGAGTTCGAAGAACGAGTCGGCGTCGACCACGCGCTCGATGACCCGGTGCATGTCGTAGCCCTTGTTCGGCTCCGAGGGGATGACGCCGTCGAGGCCCGCGGGGTCGGCGGCGGGCGCGACTCCGTCGGTCCGCGGGGGCTTCTCGTCGGCGCTGTCGGGGAGGTACGTGATGAGTTGGGCGACGAGTTCGCGCGCGTGCTCCTCGTCGTCGGCGACGAGGTCGGCGCTGCCGGAGTGGCGGGCGTGCAGGTCCGGCCCACCGAGCGTTTCGAGGTCGATGTCCTCGCCGGTGACCATCTCGACCATCCGCGGCGACGCGATGGCGAGGGCGCTCATCCCCCGGACCATGACCGTGAAGTCGGCGAACACCGGCGTGTAGGCCGCGCCGGCGATGCAGGGGCCGTACAGGACGCAGATCTGTGGCACTGCGCCCGAGAGCAGCGAGTGGTTGTAGTAGAACTTCCCGATGCCCTCGCGGTTGGCGAAGAAGCCGCGTTGCTCGTCGATCCGTCCCCCGGAGGAGTCGACGAGGTACAGCAGTGGCCGACCGCTCTTCAGCGCGCGCTGCTGGAGGCGCAGGAACTTCTCGACGCCGCGGCTGGCGATCGACCCGGCCTTGACGGTGAAGTCGTTGGCGGCGACGTGGACCTTGCGTCCGTCGAACGTCCCCGCGCCGGTGACGAGGCCGTCAGCGGGCAGTCGGTCGCCGTCGTCCTCGGACCCCTCGGGCGCGCTCGGGTGCCACTGGTCGAAGTTGGCGAAGCGACCGTCCTCGAAGTCGAGGCCGTCCTCGCCGAACCACAGTTCGAGCCGGTCGCGGACGAACAGTTTGCCCTGGTCGGCGAGGCGCTCGCGGTACTTCTCGGGGCCGCCGCGCTCGATGTCCGCGATCTCCTCGCGGAGGCGCTCCTCGCGCTCGGTCGGTCCGAGGTCGTCCCCGTCGGCGGCCGCACCCGTCATCGAATCCGGGTCGTCGCCGTCTCCGTCAGCCGTCACCTCGCGGACGATCGTCGGCGTCTTGGCGTCACCGACGAACACTTCGACGGTCCGACCGGTGTGCTCGGCGACGGCGGCCGCGATGGCCGACGCCTCGTCGTGGCTCGCCTCGGCCGCGATGTGCACCTTCATACCGTGGGCAACGACCCCGAGGACCACAGTTGTTGCCCCGACCGATTATCACGTCTCGTAATGACGGGGGACCATTCATGTCGGAGGCCGGGGTAGGGAGGGGCGATGTCTTCTCTCGGTCCCAGCCCCCGGACCACGTCGCCATCGGGCGGGCACGCCCGGTGGCTCCCGGTGCTCATCGCGGTCCTCGCGCTCCCGGTGCTGGCCGGGGCTGTCGCGGACCCCGCGGCCGCCGACGAGGAGCCGCCCGAGTGGGGCAACGCCACCCGAGGGAACGCGACCACCATCGACGTCTATCTGTACGACGACGGCACGCTGGACACGGGGACCATCGACGCCGGCGACTTCTCGCTGTCGGCCGGCCGGGTCGCGAACGTGAGCGTCGCGTCGGTCAACGCGTCCGGCGCGAACAGGACCGGCGCGCGCGTCTCGCTGCTGCTCGAACGAAAAGTCGACGTGGACAACGTCACCGTCAGCCTGAGCAACACGGCCAGCATCACCGACGAGGCGGGGAACGAACTCCCCGACGAGGACGTGACCGCGACCGGGATGGACTCGGTCGTTCCGAAGTACAAGTCCTTCGAGGTGCGGCGGGTCAGTAACTCGACGGCGGAGATCGTCGTCGAGATGCACGAACCGCTCAGCGACCTCACCATCTCCGTGGGCGGCGCGGAACTGGACACGCTCAACATCTCGGGGTTCTCCGAGCGCGCGGGGACGACGGCGACGTACACCCGCCGGTACACGTTCCCGGTCGAGGGGCGTTACTCCCTGCTGTTGATGCGCGCGGTCGACCGAAACGGCAACGAGAACCGGTTCGGCCGCCAGCGGACGTTCCGCTACGACGGGACCGCGCCGAACGTCACCGTCGAAGGGCCGACGAACGCCACGGTCGGCGAGCCGGTGAACTTCTCGGCGGCCAACTCGACCGACGACAACGGGATCGACTCCGTCCGGTGGTATCTGGGCCGGGGGACGATTCTCACCGGTGAGCGAATCTCGGTCGCCTTCGCCACGCCGGGGACCCACGAGGTCGAAGCGCGCGTGACCGACCCGATGGGGAACACGGCCACGGTGACCAGGGTCGTCACGGTGACGGGCAACGGCAGTGGTGGAACTGTCACCGTTTCCCGACAGAACGCGACGGCCGCGACGGCGCGGATCAACGCGACCGGCCGACCCCAGCGCGTCGAAGCGCCTGACGGGCCGCTCCTCGGTGACGGGAACGTCACGCTGGAGCGAGTCATGGCCTCCTTCCCGGCCAACGAGTCGGTGCGAGTGGCCGTCCGCGCCGGCCAGGTCCCGTCGTCGTTCGCCGCGGGGACGGACAGCGACGGCGTGGGGCGGTTCGACGTGGACCACGACGCCCCCGCGGAGGACGTGACGTTCACGTTCGCCGTCGACCGAACCGCTATCGAGGCGGCCGGTGGGACGCCGGCCAGCGTCGCGCTCTTTCGGGAGCAGGGCGATTGGAACGCGCTGGAGACGACCGTCGTCAGCCGCGGTCCGTCGCAAGTCGTCTATCGCGCCCGCTCGCCGGGACTGTCGACGTTCGTCGTCGGCGTCGCGAACGACACGGCGACCGACGAGCCACAGACGCCCGAATCGACCCCCGAAGCCTCGTCAGATGCGTCGACCGCCGAGGACCAGCCACGGGCACGCGAGACTGGCGAACCGGAAATCAGCGTGACGAACGCCACGGCCGACCCGACGACGGTCGCGCCCGGCGAGCGGGTCGTGCTCACCGTCGAACTGCGAAACCGCGGGACGGCGACCGGTGACCACCGCGTCCTCGTCGCGGTGAACGGCTCCATCGTGACGAGTCGGACGGTGACGGTCCCGCCGGGCGAGGCGCGGACGACGGCGTTCGTGCCCGACGTGTCCGAGAACGCGACGGGCGACCTGACTGTCGACGGTCGCCCGGTCGCCACTGTGACGGGCGACAGCGGCGGCGGACTCCCGATACCGGCCCTGCCGTCGGTGTCGCTCCCGAACCCGCTCTCGCTGTGGCCCGACGGCCTCGTCGGGACGGTCCTCGGCGCGCTCGTCGGACTGGTCGTGACCGTCTACGGCGTGCTGAAGGCACTGGCGATCTATCTTGGCTACTGACGGTCGGCCGGACGTCACCCCGCCGTTCTGTTGCCGGGTGACGTTTGATCCGGGGGCACTGCGGGGCTGACGCTCTAAGAGGAGAGTTGGAACTCTGTCAATTATGACTGATGGCAGAACTCAGTGTGGCTCTCGACACGTCATACCCTACCGAGGTGCCGAAAAAACGCTCACGAATAATATTAATTACACTAACACTTTTTCCCGTCCAGAACGTACGTACCGGTGATGAACTGGAAACACCCACGGAACGAGACGAAGGCGGCGAGCAAGCAGCGCGAGACAGAGTCCGGCACGCGATGGTCGTTCATCGCGGCGGCGACCGCCATCGCGTAACGAGCACAGACTGCGTATCGAGTACAGAACCGTTTTCTCCGGCCGCTCAGCGAGCGTCGACGATGCGCCCGTCAGTTGACGTTGGATTCGACCCGTTCGATGAGGTCGGCGTTGCCGAGGTACAGCGGCGTTCGCGAGTGCAGTTCGTCGGGCGCGGTCTCGAGCAGCGACCGCTCGCCGTCCGAGGAGCGCCCGCCGGCGGACTCGATGATGTACGCCATCGGGTGCCCCTCGAACTGGTGGCGGAGCTTGCCTTCGGGGCGGGACTGCAGTTTCGGATAGGAGAACACGCCGCCGTAGGTGAGCACTTGATTGATGTCCGCGACCATCGCACCGCCGTAGCGAAGCTTCAGTTCGTAGCGGATCTCCTCGGCGACGGACTCGAAGTCCTCGGTCCAGGAGTCGACGCCGCCGCCGAAGCCGAACACGGTCGGCTCCTCGGGCAGCGTCACGTCGTCGTCGACGAGGCGCTTGTCGCCGTCTTCGAGGATGTACTCGCGGACCTGGCCGTCGCGGGCGACGACCATCGAGGTGATCGGCCCGTAGATGACGAAGCCGGACGCGAGCAGATTCGTCCCGGCCGTCGGGGGCCGCTCGCTGTAGACGCCGAAGATGGTCCCCATTCCGCTGTTGGGTTCGAGGTTGCTCGACCCGTCGAGCGGGTCCATGGCGACGTGGAGTCGGCCGTCCGTGGTCTCGACGTCGGCGCGCTCCTCGCTGGCGTACGTGGCGACCCCGTCGACGTCGAGGAGACGCTGTTCGAACAGTTCGTCGGCGCGCAGGTCGGCCGCCAACTGGTCGTCGCCGCTGGGATTGACTGAGTTGCTCTGGCCGCGGTACTCGGCGACCGCGCGGCGAACGTCGGGCGTCGTCCCGGCGATAGTATCGATGACCTGTGCGACCGTCTGCTCGGACTCGGATGCCGAGGTGTTGAGTGACTTGCTCATTTGTCAGATACGGGAATCGACCCGCCGGACCCGAGAGATCAGGAGTCCGGTCGAGTCATGGTGCGAGCGGGGTACCCGCGATTCGTTCCAGTACGTCTTGCTTCTCCGGCACACCATAAGTATCTTTTTGCTGACATTTACTACATAGCGAGTGAATCCTAGAGATACGTCTCACTATTGCCGCTACGTGCGCTATACGATGTCACGGGTACGGCTCCACTGGCGGCCCGCGCCCCCTCATCGATCCCGTCGGCAGACTTACACGAGTGCGAGCCGAATCAGGGCTCATGCACCTCGAAGCAGTCGACACCGTCGGCGTCGTCGGGGCCGGCACGATGGGCAACGGCATCGCGCAGGTCTCGGCGACCGCCGGCTACGACGTGGTCATGCGCGACGTGTCGGAGGACCTGGTGTCCGCGGGGTTCGAAGACATCCGGGAGAGCCTCGACAACCTCGTCGCTCGCGGGACCGTCACCGCGTCGGAGGCCGAGGCGGCACAGGAGCGAATCACGGGGACGACGGCCGTCGAGGACCTCGCCGACGCCGACCTGGTCGTCGAGGCGGTGACCGAAGACATGGACGTCAAGCGGTCAGTGTTCGAGGAACTCGACGCGGTCTGTGGCCCCGAGGCGGTGCTCGCGAGCAACACCAGCACGCTGTCTATCACCACCATCGCCAGCGCCACGGACCGCCCCGCGCAGGTGCTCGGACTGCACTTCATGAACCCGGTGCCGGTGATGAAGGGCGTCGAGATCGTCGTGGGCGAGAAGACGAACCAGTCGACCGTGCGTCTCGGTCACGAGTTCGCCCGCGACGTCGGCAAGGAGACGTGGGAGGCCGACGACAAGCCGGGCTTCGTCGTCAACCGCGTCCTCATGCCGTGGATCAACGAGGGCATCCGCGCGTACGACGAGGGCGTCGCCGACAAGGCCGACATCGACCGCGGCCTGACGCTCGGCACGAACGTCCCGATGGGGCCGCTCGAACTGGCCGACCACATCGGCCTGGACGTGGTGCTCGACGCCTCCGAGACGCTGTACGAGGAACTGGGCGAGCGGTACAAGCCGGCGTACCTCCTCAAGCGGAAGGTCGCAGCGGGGGACCTCGGGAAGAAGTCCGGGAAGGGTTTCTACGAGTACAGCTGAGGTCGGCCAGCCGCTCGTGTGGGCGCTGACGGAACCGCCCGGCGCGAGTACGAGCGTCGCCAACGGGTGACCCGTTGGCGAACAGTAAAGGGCCGGCCCTCGGTACAATCTGGCATGGACTTCAGTCCCACGCAGGAGCAACGCCAGATCCGGGAGATGGTCGCGGAGTTCGTCGACGAGGAGGTCGTCCCCCGCGCGGCCGAGATCGACGAGACCGACGAGTTTCCGTGGGATCTCGTCGACGAGATGGCCGATCTGGGGCTGATGGGGATGCCGATTCCCGAGGAGTACGGCGGGGCCGGGCTGGATTACCACAGCTACGCGATGGCGCTCGAAGAGGTCTCGCGCGGCAGCGGCGGCCTCGGGACCATCGTCGCCGCGCACATCTCGCTGGCCTGCAACATGATCTACGAGTTCGGCGACGAGGCCCAGAAGGAGACGTACCTCACGCCGCTGGCCGAGGGGAGCGAAATCGGCGCGTTCGCCCTCTCGGAGGCCGGCGCGGGCAGCGACGTGCCGGCGATGGACACGACCGCCGAACCGGTCGACGGCGGCGACGCCTACCTCGTCAACGGCGGCAAGCTCTGGATCTCGAACGGCTCAGTCGCCGACACGGTGGTCCTCTTCGCCAAGACCGACCCCGATGCCGGTAACAAGGGCATCTCCTCGTTCGTCGTCCGCCCCGAGGAGGACGACGGCTTCCACGTCGAGGGCACGGAACACAAACTCGGTGACAAGGGCTGTCCGACGGCCGAACTCCGCTTCGACGACATGCGGCTCCCGGCCGACCGCCTGCTCGGCGACGAGGGCCGCGGGTTCGTTCACGCGCTCAAGACGCTCAACGGCGGCCGCATCACCATCGCTGCCCGCGGCGTCGGCATCGCACAGGCCGCGCTTGACGAGGCGCTTCGCTACGCCCAGGACCGCGAGCAGTTCGACCGCCCGATCAGCGACTTCCAGGCCATCCAGCACAAGCTCGCGGACATGGACACCAAGACCGAGGCCGCCCGCCTGCTGATGCACCGGGCGGCGGACAAGAAGATGCGCGGCGAGACCTTCGTCAAGGAGGCCGCACAGGCCAAACTGTACGCCTCGGAGGTCTCCCGCGAGGTCGCTAACGAGGGCATCCAGATCCACGGCGGCTACGGCTACACCAAGGACTTCCCGGTCGAGCGGTTCTACCGCGACGCCAAACTCAACGAGATCTACGAGGGGACGAGCGAGGTACTTCGGAACACCATCGCTGACCAGTTACTCGACTAGGGGAGCGAGAGGAGTCCTTCGACGACCACGGCGCGCGTGAAGTAAAACGGCCTCTCGGTCCGTCGGTACCGGTTCGCGCTGATCGTTCCGAGACCGAGCAGCGTGGTCGTGCCGACGACGCCAGCGAGTAGCGCGACGAACTCGGGCGGTTGGCCACCGGCGCGGGCGAACACGACTACTGCGAGGCTGGCGAGCGCCGCGAACGGGAGGGCGTCCAGCCCCGCCACCAGGGCAGTGCGGGACAGGGACATACCGGTCACCTCTCGCGGTGTGACCAAAAATCGTCCGTTCCGCCCGACCGAGCAGACGGCGCCGCGCTTCAGGACTCGTCTCCGAGCGCCTCGCGCATCCACTCGAACTGCTCGCGCAGTCGCCGCTCGCCCGCCTCGGTCAGCGAGTACTTGTCCGCGATGCCGTCCTCGCGGTGCTCGACGAACCCGGCCGACTCCAGGGCGTCGAGCGCGCCGTAGAAGCTCTTTGGCTCGATTCGCGTCTCGTATCGACCCTCCAGCCGCGTCTTGAGCCGCTGGCCCGCCAGTTCGCCGTCCTCGGCGGCGGCCAGCAGGACGCACATGTCCCGCCGGCGGCCGCTCTGGAGCCACTTCGCCATACCGGTCCCTGTCGGCCCGCTCGCTTCGCGGTTTCGGTTTTCGCGGGACCGTCAACTTGGCATACCCCCGTTCCCTAGGACCGCCGATGACCGACACCGACTCCGCCGCGGAGGCGTCCGCCGAGGGGATCACCGCCCGCTACCGCGAGACCGACGGCGAGCGGCTTCTGACCTTCGAGAGCGCGACCGGGCGCGCCGCCATCGCCCAGAACATCGAGGGCTACGCGATGCTGAAGGTCCGACCGACCGCCGACGGCGACGAACTCGAACGGTACTACGGCTTCGACATGGCGCTCGACCACGCGGCGGAACTGCTGGGCGTGTCGCCGAACGCCCTCCCCATCCCCGACGCAGCCGCCGACATGGGGATGTAGTCGCCGAACCCGGCCGCGATATCGGATAATTCCTGTTCTCAGGCGTTCTCGTCACCGGGTAGCGACTGCTGTACCGTCTGGTCCGACGAGTGAGGTGAACAACTGAGAGGTGATCCGTAACAACGTGGGATCCACCCGTTCGTCACCGGCCGGACGTGGAACGCATCCCGTCAAAATAGGACTCCTGTGTGACACGTCTGCTGGCTGACGGGTACGGATGAGAACTGTGTCTCGGGTGGCCTCCCAAACCTGTCATACCAGTATTATAAACTGCTTTTTACGAACCATCCTCCTCCTCACCTGCATGGTCGATCTTACACGACGGCAATTGCTCTCGACGTCGGCGGCGGCCGCGCTGGGAGCGAGTGTCTTCGGAGTGGCGAGTGGGGAAGAAGTAGAAGAGACAGACACGCCCGGAGCACCGAGCGTCAAGGGGAGCCTCAAGCGCTTCTCGACGACGGCGTTCGGCGCGGAGGTGACCGGTCCGTTCGTCTTCGAGGACGGATCGCTCCTCTACAGCCTCCAGCACCCCGAGGCCGAGAACCCAGAACCGTTCGGACGAGCCGCGGTTGGCTACTTCAGCGGCTTCCAGTTCGAGTTCGACGGCAGCAACGACGACTTCCCGGAGGTCGGCGTCCCCGACACCGAGGAGAAACAGCGCCAGGTCCGGTCCGGGGCCGGCAACTACGAGATCCTCGTCCAGGGCCGCGAACCCATCAACGACGGGACGGAACGGCTCGGCGTCCCGCAGACGCCCGACGGCACCGACATCACGACCGACACGTTCGACGTCGCGAAGGGCGGCGCCGGACAGGGGCCCGACTGTAACCAGTTCGTCGCGACGAACGACGAGGGGACCGAAGGGTACCTGTTCACTAACTGGGAGAACGTCCCCGGAAGCATCTCGCGAGTGCCCCTGAGTCAGGACGACGACGGCGAGTGGAGTGCAGATTCCGACGCCGCGATGAACCTCGTCAACACTGAGGCGTTCCGGGACATCGGCGGGACGCGGACCAACTGCTACGGCGACCTCAGCCCGTGGAACACGATGATCTCCGCCGAGGAGAACTACGCTCACCCGCGGCTCCACCTCGGCGCGACGGTGGGCGACATCGTCGAGGCCGGCACCGGCGCGGGACTCCTCGGCGGCTGTCAGTTCTGGAACCGACCCCAGCCCGCCGGCATCTCGAACGCCATCAGCACGTACGCCGAGAACGGCGACATCGACGAGGCGTGGACGCCGCAGGGGGCCTGGTCGCAACTGGGCAACGAGGGGCTCGCGTACTACCTCGGCGCGGAACACGTCGACGACCGGGGCGACGGGGACGCCACGACGCCCATCGACGACGTCTATCCCAACCCCTACCGCTACGGCTACTTCGTCGACATCCGCGACCCGGCGGCTGACACGCCGCGGCCGATCAAGTACTGGGTCATGGGACGGGCCGCGTGGGAGGCCCCGGACATCCAGGGCGACCGCAAGACGGTCTACATGTGCTCTGACGGCGACAGCAAGGGCATCTACAAGTTCGTCGCCGACGAGCCGATCGACGGCTACGAGAACGTCGACGACATCGCCGGGACCCTGTACGCCCCGAAGATCACCAACGATTCGGCGAGCGCCGCCGAGTCCGACGCCCGGAACTCCCCGGCACAGACGCCCCTCGACGTCGAGTGGCTCGAACTCGGCCACGCCACCAACGGCGAGGTCGCGTCGTGGATCGCCGAGTACGACGACGTCACGCAGGCCGACTACCTCAGCGCCCACGCCGACTGGGAGGAGGGCGACGAGGTGACCACCGAAGTCATCAAGCAGGCCGACCTCTCCGTCATCGAGAACGGGAACCAGAACTACATCACGAACGAGGAAATCGTCGCGTGGGCCGAGCAGTACGAGGCCAACGGTCCCGACGGCGTCGACGAGGAGCTCCGCCGGGTCCCGTTCCTGGAGGCCCGCGCGGCCGCCAAGGAGATCGGTGCCTCGATCGAGTTCAACAAGGCCGAGGGCGTCGACAGCGTCGACGACTCCCAGCCCGGCGACTTCGTCTACTTCGGCATCTCGGAGTTCAACGACGCGCTCGCCGACGACGAGGGCGACATCCAGCTCGACCGCGTCGACGGCGGCGTCGTCTATCGCGGCGTGCTCGAGTCGGACTACAACATCTCGACCCTCGAACCGGTCATCACCGGCCCGGACTTCACCGATTCGCCGGAAGACGCCGACGACGCGCTTCGGAACATCGACAACGTCTACACGATGCGCGACGGCCGCGTGCTCTGCTGTGAGGACGGCTTCGGCGGCCCCGCCCGCTCGTACCCGAACGACGGCCTCTACGTCTACCAGCCGAACGTCATCGTCGGCGTCGGCTCCGCCGCGGTCGGCGGCGGCTCCACCGGGAGCGTTCCGCTGACCGCGTCCTCGCTCCCAGCCGGCTTCTCCGGCGCGCGCCTCTCCGTCAGCGTCTCGAACCCCGAGATCGCCTCGATCACCGGCGTCTCCTTCCCCGACGCGCTCGGGCTCACCGAGAGCGACATCAGCGACGACGGCTCCTCGGCCATCATCCGCGTGGCGGACGTGGACACGAACGTCCAGTCTGGCGCGATGGACGTCGAACTGGCGACGCTCGACGTGCGCGCCGACGGCGGCGGCACGACAGACCTGACCGTCTCCGTCGAGCAGATGGACGACGAGAACGGGAACGCCATCGACGCCGAGACGCAGAACGGTCTCGTCGTCGGCGGTCCGAAGACGGTCGTCGGCGACGCCGCTCCGTCCGACCCCGACGGCGACGGCCGCTTCGAGGACCTCAACGGCAACGGCCGCCTCGACTACGAGGACGTCCAGGTCCTGTTCTCGAACATGGACTCCGACAGCGTCCGCCTGAACACCGGCGCCTACGACTTCAACGAGAACGGGCAGATAGACTTCGCCGACGTGACCGCACTCTACGAAGAAGTCAACTGACGGCCTCGGTTGAACCCCCTCATCTTTCGATACAGGACCCAATGACCGACGATACACACCTTTCGATACCCGGCCGACTCGCCGCCCTCTCCCTCGCGCTCGTCGCGCTCGTCCTCCTCGCGGGGACGCTTCCAGCGCTCGCCGCAGGGCAGAGTGAGCCGACCATCGCCCTCCAGACAGACCCCGTCGCCGCCGGCGACACGACGGCCGTCCCGGTCGTCCTCACGAGCGCGCCCGACGGGCTGGCCGGCTACCAGATCGAACTCTCGCTCGACGACTCCGCGGTCGCCCGGTTCGAGAACGCCAGCTATCCCGACAGCTTCGGACTCACGACCGATCCCGTCGTCAGTTCGGACGGCGGGGCGATCACGCTGGAGGCGGCCGACCTCGACGGACAGATCGAACCCGGTGCCAGCGACGTGACGCTCGCGACGGTCGAACTCGCCGGCGTCGCGGCCGGCGAGACGCAGGTGACCGTCGCGTCGAGCCAGGTCGACGCCGACGGCGGCGGCGCTGTCGAGCCCGCGACCGAACCGATGACGCTCTCGGTGACCGGGGACGCGACGGCGAAGACTGACGCCACCGAAGCGCCCTCACCGGCCGACGAGTCCACGGCCGCGTCGGCGAACACCGCGAGCGCCGCGAGTGACGGGGACGACGGCTCCGGGACCGCCGCCGGCGCGCAGTCGACCACCGCGGCCGAGGGCCCGCTCCCGATAGCGCTAGTCCTCGTCGCGCTCGCCGCAGCGGCGGCACTCGCCGCCAGCACCGCCCGCCGACCGTAGCGATATCCACAAACCCATGCCACGATCAGACACCGCCGACGCACCGACGGACAGTTCGACCTACCGCGAGTACATCCTCGGCGTGCGCGTCGTCGAGCAGCCGACCGCCGACGGCGAGACGCGCTACCGCTTCGAGGCCCCCGATCACGAGGGCATCGCGTTCGAGGACCCCGAGATGGCCACGCTGTACGCCGACGTGTACTTCGACGTGAACGGCTTTCAGGAGGCCGGAACGGGCGAGCGCGGCGTCCCGCCGACCATCATCCAGGCCGGCCGCGACACCCTCGTCGCGTACCTCCTCACCCAGCCAGACATCGACCACTACTGGCTCGCGTCGTTCTACGGCGTGAAACGCGAGAAGGTCACCCGCTACGTCTCGCGGGTGCGAAAGCGCGCCGAGGGCATCCGCGAGGGCGCGAAAGAGCAGGGGCTGGCCTGACGACCCGAACCACTATCACGTTCCCGCCAGAGATTCCGGTATGGCATCCGTCACCGAGCGGTTCGACCATCCGGCCTACCTGACCGCGGCGGGGACCCTCGCGGGATACGGACTCGTCCTCCTGTTCCTGTTTCTCCTGCTGTTCGTCCTCCCGTACCTGCTGTTCCCGGCCTAGCGGGCGTCGAACGGTCTGTGCCCGTCGAGGCCGGTGATAGCGCGGCCGCCTATTTCCCACGAACGATAGGGCAAGAATGAAAGCACCCGACGTGTTAGGTGTTGCCATGAGTGTCGAGCAGGAGCAGGCGGAACGGACCATCAGGTGCCTGGTGGCGAAAGTCGGGCTCGACGGACACGACCGCGGCGCACACGTCATCGCGCGGGCGTTACGCGACGCCGGCTTCGAGGTAATCTACTCCGGGCTCCACCGAGCGCCGGAGGAAGTGGTGCAGGCCGCGGTCCAGGAGGACGTGGACGTGGTGGGCATCTCCATCCTGTCGGGGGCGCACAACACGCTCGTTCCGAAGATCCTCGACGGGCTGAAGGAGTACGACGCCTTCGACGACCGGCTGATTCTCGTCGGCGGCATCGTCCCGGACGACGACAAGGAGGAACTGCGGAACCTCGGCGTCGACGAGATATTCGGGCCGGGCGCGTCGATGGAGGAGATGATCGACTTCATCCACGACAACGCGCCCGAGCGATGAGCGACCTCGTCGACGACCTGCTCGCGGGCAAACACAGCGCGCTCGCCCGGGTCATCACGAAGATCGAGAACCGTTCGCCGGGCTACCGGGAAATCGTCTCCGACCTCCACGAGCACACCGGGTCGGCCGACGTGATCGGCGTCACCGGCAGCCCCGGCGCGGGCAAGTCCACGCTGGTCGACAAGGTCGCCGCGGCCTACCGCGACCGGGGCCTGACCGTCGGCGTCATCGCCATCGACCCGTCGTCGCCGTTCTCCGGCGGCGCGGTGCTCGGCGACCGCATCCGAATGGCCTCGAACGCCGGCGACATGGACGTGTTCTTCCGGTCGATGTCGGCCCGGGGCTCCCTGGGGGGGCTGTCGACGGCGACGACCGACGCCGTGACCGCGCTCGACGCCTTCGGCAAGGACAAGATCATCGTCGAGACGGTCGGCGCGGGGCAAAACGAAGTCGACATCGTGCGGACGGCCGACACCGTCGCCGTCCTCGTCCCGCCGGGCAGCGGCGACGACGTGCAGATGCTGAAGGCTGGCATCCTCGAAATCGGCGACGTGTTCGTCGTCAACAAGGCCGACCTGGACGGGGCCGATCGGACGGTCCAGCAGCTCCGCGAGATGTTGCAGGGCCGCGACGGTCGGCCGGACACTGGCCACCACGGCGCGACCGACCTCGGCGGCGAGGCGGCCGCTCTGGAGGCGAACGGCGAGGGCGAGTCGGAGACGTGGGACCCGCCCATCGTCGAGACGGTCGCGAACCGGAGCGAGGGCGTCGACGCGTTCATCGACGCCCTCGCGGACCACGGGGACTACCTCGACCGGACCGGCCGGCGCGTGCGCCAGACCCGCGAGCGGTACGCCTCGGAGATCAGGACGCTGCTCCGCGAGGATGCGAACGACCTGCTGGCCGACGAACTCGCGCGCCGCGGCGGCATCGAGCGGTACGTCGACGACGTGGTCGAGCGCCACACCGACCCTTACACCGTCGTCGACGAGGTGCTCGAACCGCTCCGGGAGTGCGTCGACGAGGGCCGCGACGACTGACGCGCTCGCCCCTCGTGGACTGCTGATTGTCCGGTTTCGGGGCGACTGGTGCGCTCGCTCCGAGACCCCGTGGACCGGCGGGCCGTCCCCCACGTATAAGCCCGTCCGGGCCGGTACCTCACGGTATGAACCTCCGCAAGGCGCTCGGTGCCGCCGTGGGTGCGGTCGGGGCGACGGCCGCCGCAAACACCCTGCTGCGCTCGCGTGCCGGCGACTTCGATCCGCTGTTACCCGGCGAACAGCGAACGTACCGCTGGCGCGGGTTCGACGTCGCCTACGCCGAGGCCGGCGACCCCGACGACCCGGACCTCGTGCTCCTCCACGGCGTCAACGCCGCGGCGAGCAGCCACGAGTTCCATCCGGTGTTCGAGACGCTGGCCGAGGAGTATCACGTCCTCGCGCCGGACCTGCCCGGGTTCGGGCAGACCGACCGGCCGCCGCTCCTGTACTCCGCGTCCCTGCTCACCGCGTTCGTCCGCGACTTCATCGCGGACAACGCCACCGACGCGACGGTCGTCGCCTCGTCGCTGACCGGCGCGTACGCCGCGAGCGCGGCCAGCGAGGTCGACGTTCGCGAACTGATCCTGATCTGTCCGACCGATAGCTCGATGGGCGACCGGAACGTCTGGCGACGCTCGCTGCTTCGCTCGCCGCTCCTGGGTGAGGCGATCCACAACCTCATCGTCTCGAAGCCCTCGATCCGGCACTTCCACGCCGACCACGGCTACTACGACATGGACAACCTCACCGAGGAGATCGTCGACTACGAGTGGACGAGCGGCCACCAGCCCGGCGCGCGGTTCGCGCCGGCGTCGTTCGTCTCCGGCTTCCTCGACCCGGACGAGGACCTCGGCGAGGTGCTCGCGGGGCTCGACGTGCCGGTGACGCTGGTGTGGGGCGAGGACGCCGACATCACGCCGCTGTCGAAGGGGCGCGAACTCGCAGAGGAAGCCGACGCGCGGCTCGTCGTCTTCGGTGACTCGCTGCTGCTCCCCCACGTCGAACACCCCGGGGAATTCGTCTCCGTGGTTCGGGGGAACGTCACGTCGGTGACCGTCGAGGACTGAGCGGCATCCGGGCGATGTCGGCCTGTTTTTGCTCGGTCAGCGCGGTCGGAACACGACCAGGCGGTCGCCGGTCGTCGCTCGTTCGCCGACCTCCAGTCCCACCACGTCGCCGATAGCCACGTCCGCGGGGTCCACGCCGCGAACGATACCGGTGGCCGAGACGGGGCCGAAGTCCGCGACGGCGGTCACGTACGGCGCGTCGTCCTCGAACTGCGGCGTCGGGACGGTGATCGTCGTGTGGCTCGCGATCTCGCCCGAGTCCGGGAGGGGCTCCCGCGAGAGGTCGCGGTCGTGACACTGCGGGCACACCCGGCGGGGCGGGAGCCAGCCGTGGCCGTTCTCGCACTCGAGGTAGTAGCCCTCGTCAGCCTCGATGCTGTCGAGCCACGCGTCGTACTCGCCGTCCGGCGCTTCGTCGGTCATTCTTTCACCTCCATGACGTGGACGGTCGTAGACGCCACCGTACCACCGGCGTTGTGGGCCACGCCGACGGTCCCGTCCGGGACGGCGTCGGCCCGCGGGTGCGACCCGTCGAGGACCCACGCGATGGTGGCGAGCTGGGCGACGCCGGTCGCGCCGACCGGGTGCCCCTTCGCCTTCAGTCCGCCGGAGAGATTGACCGGCAGGTCGCCGTGGCGCGTGGTCTCACCGTCGCGCGCGGCGGAGATACCCTCGCCGCGCTCGTAGAGGCCCAGCGACTCGATGGCCAGCACTTCGGCGATGGTGAAACAGTCGTGGACCTCCGCGAAATCAACGTCGTCCGCCCCGATACCGGCGTCGCCGTAGGCCTCCTCGGCGGCCTTGTCGGCGGCGGGCGTCTGCGCGAGGTGCGGGCGGTCCTGCAGCGCGAGGTTGTCGCCGCCCTGGCCGGTGCCGGTGACGGCGACCGGCGCGTCGAGGTCGTGTTCCGCGGCGTACTCCTCGGTCGTGAGCACGGCGGCGGCGGCCCCGTCTGTGATCGGACAGGAGTCGTAGAGGCCGAGCGGGTCGGCGATGGTCGGCGCTTCCAGCGCGTCCTCGACGGTGATCTCCTTCTGTATCTGGGCGTGTTCGTTGACCAGCGCGTGCTCGTGGTTCTTGACCGCGATGTGCGCCAGGTCCTCGTGTGACCCACCGTACTGCTCGAAGTACGACCGGGCCATCAGCGCGTACGCTCCGGGGAAGGTCATCCCGGCTCGGACCTCGAAGAGGTCGTCGGCGGCGATGGCGAGCGCGTCCGTCGCCGCCGCGGTCCCGATGTTCGTCATGCGCTCCGCTCCGCCGACGACGACGACTTCGGCCTCGCCGTTTCGCAGGGTTTTGACGGCCTCCCGGATGGCGGCTCCGGCGGAGGCGCAGGCCGCCTCGACACGTGTGGCGGGCGCGTCGAGTCCGATGGCCTCGGCCATCAGCGGTCCCTGGTGGCCCTGGTGTTCGGCGAGTTCGCCCATGAAGTTGCCGTAGTAGAGGCTCTCGACGTCTTCCGGGTCGACCCCGGAGGCGTCGAGCGCCTCCAGTCCCGCCTCGGCAAAGAGGTCGCGGCCGGTCCGCTCGGGGTGTTTCCCGAAGTTCGTCACGCCGGCCCCAGCGATACGTGGGTCTGACATTACCTGCCAGTGGGCGCTGGCGGCTTAAATGCCTACTGCTCGAGCGCTTAATTAGCACGAAAACGCTACTTTCAGCCCCTCAAAACGCGTTTGGTTCCTTTCGAGAGTTGTAGTACACACGTGGGCGCTAACTCCTACGTGGGCACTATTGGACGCCGCTCGCGCTCACTTCACGATTTCGGCGATTCGGCGTGGCTCGCCCGATAGCGCGGGATCCGGTTCGACGATCTGGAGGACCTCGTGGTCGGTCACGTCGGGGTAGGACTTCTGGGTGGCGTCCTCGATGAGGGCCTTCTCCAGGCGGAACTCCGTCCCCTCGTAGACGACATCGACGCCCTGCTCGTCGAACGACAACACAGTCATACAAACGGGTACGCGCGGCAGGAGTAAAAACGTAGCTCTCGACGGGAGCGTCTGACCAGCGTCAGACGCCCGTCATGCGCTTCCTGAGGCTTTAAGACGCCCGAACACGCGTATGTGAATGTGCCTCTCGGTTCCGACCCGCTCTCCGAGCTCTCCATCCCAGACGGGACGACCGTCGAGGAACACGACCTGGTGACCGACGGCGACGTGATCGTCGGCGGCCAGTCGACCGTGGAGTTCGGCGTGCGCGGACGGACCGTCATCGCCGACGAACGCGTGCGCTTCGGCGGCCACATCGAGGCCGAAGGCGATTGCCGCCTCGACATGTGGTGCGACGTCGAGGACAACGTGCTGGTCGGCGAGGACGCCTACATCGGCGAGCGGGTCCACATCGGCGGGGAGTTGCGCGTCGCGGGCGACCTCGATATCGGCGACGACGTGGACATCGAGAACGGCTTCGAGGCCAACGGCTGGATCGTCATCCGCAATCCGATGCCGACCATCGTCTTCCTGTTCGTCTACCTCTCACAGCTCCTCCGCATCGGCGAGGAGGACGCGGCCGAGGAGGTCATGGAGGAGATGCTCGGCGACGACGCCGACGACCACGACCCGGTGCTCGTCCCGCGCGGCGCACGCGTCTCCGACGACGCCTGGCGCGTCTCGACGCCGGCGACGGTCGGCGACGACTGCCGCCTCCACGGTAACATCCGCGCGAAGTCCCTCGAAGTCGGCCGCGACACCGTCGTGTTCGGGAGCCTCCGCGCCAGGGGCGACCTGGTGGTCGGCCGGGGCACGGAGATCAAAGGCGACGTGACGACCCGGAACGGGACCGTCCGCGTCGGCCCCGGCGCGAAGGTCTGGGGCGACATCTCCGGCGCGACGGTCGAACTACACGAGAACGCGACTGTCGACGGGACGATCCGAGCCAGCGACGAGATGCGGATGCACACGGACGAGGTACTCGATCGTCCGGACGAGTCCGCCGCCGCGATGGCCGAGATGGCCGAGGCGCTCGAAGGTGACAGTGACACTACGGAGCCAGACGACGACGCCGCGGCGACCGACGCGAACGACGACGACTCGGCAGCCGATTCGTCGGCGGAATCCGACGCTGATTCGACCGACTCGGCGGAGACTGACGCCACCGGGGATTCTGGGGAGTCCGCGGCGGCCGAAGACACCGCCGAGGCGACCGAGTAGCGACGTTCCTGACGGGCAGTCCGACCGAGACCGACGTCTCGACAGCCGTTGCTCGGTCGTGGACACACCCGTCTCGTGTTGGAATCGACGCTCGCTGTCTCGCGAGCGGGGAAATGGTTATTGTGCTACTCTCTGTCATGACCTCTGTTAGGTGTCATAACACATGGCAGACACACCCTCCGACGAGTCGCCCGAGGTCGACGCACTCTCGGGACCGGACGTGGATCGCATCGAGTTCTACGGCGGGCGCTGGACGAGCGTCCTCCCCATCGCGCTGTTCGTCCTGTGGGCCATCGTCCAGAGCGGCCTGTTCAGGATCGGCGACACGACGGGGCTGGTCGCCGGCATGCTCGTCTCGCTCATCGTCGGGATGTTCTTCGTGAAAGGCGACTGGACCGACTACGCCAACACCATCTTCGACGGGATGACAAAGCGCGTCGCCGCGACGGCCGTCGTCGCCTGGCTCTGGGCGGGAATGTTCGCGAACACGCTCCAGGCCGGCGGCTTCGTCGGCGGACTGGTCTGGGCGGCCGACGCGGCCGCGGTCGGACCGGCGCTGTTCCCGGCGGTCACGTTCATCCTCGCCGCGCTGCTCGCGACGGGCATCGGCACGGGCTACGGGACGACGGTGGCGTTCACGGCGCTGTTCTTCCCGGCCGGCATCCTGCTCGGCGCGAACCCGGTCCTCCTGTTCGGTTCCATCCTCTCGGGGGCCGTCTTCGGCGACAACCTCGCACCGGTGAGCGACACCACCATCGTGAGCGCGGTGACCCAGGACGCCGACATCGGCGGCGTCGTCGCCTCGCGGTTCAAGTACGCCATCGTCGCCGCCGTCTTCGCGTTCGCCGCGTACGTCGTCGCCGGCGGCGCGATGCCCGGCCTCGACATCTCCCAGCAGGCCCAGGACCTGTTCATCGAGAACAGCGAGCCCGCTGGTCTGGTCCACCTCCTCTCCATGCTCGTCGTCATCGTGACCGCCGTGATGGGGCGACACATCGTCGAAGCGGTCTCCTGGGGCCTGGTCGTGGCCGTCGCGTTCAACCTCGTCTTCGGGCTCGCCCCGCTGAGCGCGGTGCTCCTGTTTCGCGTCCCCGACACCTCGGTCGTGGCCGGTGCCGTCGCCGGCCTCCCCGTCGTCGAAATCGTCGAACCGGGCAACGCCGGCGTGACGGGGTCGCTGTACAGCGGCGCGGCCGGGTTCTTCCCGCTCATCGTGCTCGTGTTGCTCATCATCGCCGGTTCGGAGATCATGATCCGCGGCGGGGGCTTCGCCGCCATCCAGGACTGGCTGCTCGACAACGTCGCCACGGGCGTCCGCAGCGCCGAGACGACGATGGTGGTCGGCACCGCCTTCGTCAACTCCATGATCACCATCAACACCGCCGCCGAGATCGCCATCGCGCCCTACATCGCCCGAATCGGCCAGAAATACAACATCAACGGCTACCGGCGGGCGAACATCCTCGACGCGAACACCTCGGCGCTCGGCTACATCTTCCCGTGGGCCGGCGGCGTCCTCGTCGGCTTCGCGACGATGCAGGGCTTGCCCGAACAGTACGAGTGGTTCACCGAGGCGATGATAGTCAACCCGATACAGGTCTGGCCGTTCGTCTTCCACGGCTGGCTGCTGTTCTTCGTGTTCCTGCTGTCGGCGCTGACCGGCTTCGGGCTGGAGTACACCACCGACCGGCGCTCCGACGAGGTGAGCCGCGTATGAGCATTCTCAGTCAGTTCCTCGCCGGGGCGACGTTTCGAACGACGACGCCTTCCTTCGAGGCGGGGGAGGAGATCGAGGTGTACGTCACGGACTACGACGAGGACGCCGACGACCTGTACGCCCTCGTCGGCGAGACGCGCCTGTCGTTCGTCGACGGGTCGCGGGACCTCGTCGGCTGTCGCGTCCTCGCCCGCGTCGAGTCCTTCGACGACGACGCTCACCGCGGGACGGTGGCGCACCTCGACACGCTGGACCGGGGCTCGTTCTAGGCCCGGTCGGATGCGACTCGCCGACCTCCGAACCGAAACCCCCTTTCCCCGCTCACTGGTACGTGGTGGCATGCTCTCTATCGCGCTGGCCGGCAAGCCAAACGCCGGCAAGTCCACCTTCTACAAGGCGGCGACGATGGCCGACGTGGACGTGGGGAACTACCCGTTCACGACCATCGACGCCAACCGCGGGGTCAGCCACGTCCGCACCGACTGCCCCTGTCTCGACTTGGAGGAGCGCTGCGGCGACGACAACTGCCGCGACGGCAAGCGCTACGTCCCGGTCGAACTCATCGACGTGGCCGGCCTCGTCCCCGGCGCCCACGAGGGCCGCGGCCTCGGGAACCAGTTCCTCGACGAACTCACGAACGCCGACGTAATTCTGAACGTCGTCGACGCCTCCGGCGGCACCGATGCCGAGGGCGAACCCGTCGAGGTCGGCACCCACGACCCCGTCGAGGACGTGCACTTCGTCGAGGAGGAGATGGACCTCTGGCTCGCGAGCATCGTCGACCGCAACTGGGAGTCCATCGAGCGCCAGTCGCGCTCGCCCGACTTCGACATCGACGAGGCGCTCGTCAACCTGCTGGCCGGCGTCGGCGCGACCGAACTCGACGTGGCCCGCACCCTCCGGGACCTCGACTACCCCGAGGACCCAATCGCCTGGGAGGACGAGCACCGCGAGGCGCTCGCGAGCGAGATCCGCCGGCGGACCAAGCCCCTCGTCGTCGTCGCGAACAAGGTCGACATCGCGCCCGAGGGCAACGTCGAACGGCTCCGGGAGGCCGCCGACCACGTCGTGCCCGCGACCGCCGACGGCGAACTCGCGCTCCGGAACGCGGCGAAGGCGGGCGTCGTCGACTACGACCCCGGCGACCCCGACTTCGAGGTCGTCGGCGACGTGAGCGACCAGCAACGGGAGGGACTCGACCGCATCCGCGAGGCCATGACCGAGTGGGGCGGCACGGGCGTCCAGGGGGCGATGGACACCGCCGTCTACGACCTGCTCGACCGCATCACCGCCTACCCGGTCCAGAACGAGTCGAAGTGGACCGACGGCCAGGAGAACGTCCTTCCCGACGCCGTCTTGCTCCGCCGCGGCGCGACCCCGACGGACCTCGCGTACGCCGTCCACTCGGACATCGGCGACGGCTACATCCACGCCGTCGACGCCCGAAAGGGGATGCGAATCAGCGACGAGACGGAACTGGCGGAGGGGGCTGTCGTGAAGATCGTCAGCGACGCGAACTGAGCCTGCAGAGCGAGCGGTGGCGGCTCCTACCCGATGGGCCACGGGGTGTCGACGAACGTGGTCGGTCCTTCACACCCTGTCTTCGTCGGTCGGTTCGGGGTCGGCGGCGTCGGTGCGGTCACCGAGCGATTGGAGTCGTTCGACGATTCCCTCGCCATCGCCGGCCGCCCGCTCGTCCGTCTTTTGAGGCGTGGCTTCGGTCCTCGGCGGTTCGTACACGTAACAGTGTCCGTCGTGGAGTACGACGAACCGATCGCCGTCGGGATCGGCGAGGACGCTGTTGTCCGTGTCGATAGCGAAGTCGACCAGATCGCCGAGCGTCGCCGCCTCGACGCGAGGTCGGTCCTCGGCCGCCGCCGGCAGAGTGAACGTGTGGATCCACTCTTCGAAGGTCTCCCGGTCGCTCTCGAACGCGAGGCGAGCACGCTCGGTCTCGGTCAGCGAGAGGTCGTTTCGCTTCCGCGAGACGAGTAGTCCCACGAGTCCGAGCAGTCCGACGCCGAGCACTGCTGGGCCGCCCGCCCGCTGCACTGCGCCGGGCTCTCGCGGCACTTCGACCACCCGCGTGCGCTCGTGGCGTTCCGTCGCCGCCGTCGCGTTGAGGCTGTAGGTCCCGCCGTCGAACTCGACGGGCATCGCGTACGTGACGGTCTGTTCGACCGAGTGCCCGTTCACCCTGCCCGAGAGCGTCACTGCGGTGACCACGGCCACTCGGAGTTCGCCCCCCGGATTGTCGAGGCGATCGTCGATTCGCCGTGACTCGTTGCGCTCCTCCGTCACGTTCACCGTGAATGGCACTTGGACCTGCGAGTCTGGTGCGACGCCGGCGACCGACCGGTTGCCGAGCGGTTCGGTCGCGTCCCAGACGGTCACCGTCTCGGCTCCTCGTTCGACGACCTTCCGTTTCCGGAAACGCTGATCGATACGGATGTCGATCGCTCCGCTCTCGCTCGCAGCGTACCGGAACACGAAGCTCCCGTTGACGACCGGCGCGATGGATTCGATGTAGAGTGACTCTCCTCGCAGTTTCGTCCCCACGTCGTACACCGGGTTCTCCTCCGAGACGACTGCCGCGTGGGTGAACGTCCCGTTCGTCTCCCACGCCGACACCGTCTCGCGCTCCGTCGTCGTCCCGGGGTCGACGTGACCGACGTACGTCAGCCACCCCCCAGCGAGCGACACGAGGAGCAGCGCCACGACTGCGACCGCGAACCAGTCGTCGAGCACCGCTCGAACCCTGAGCCACATGTGTCCCATGAGATGTAAGGCGACATCGCCCCGTTTTGTTATACTCGGAATATATCGGATCCGGGAGAGTAACGGGAGACTGCGACCGGCCGATCACCGGAAGCGAGCCAACAGCGAGGGGCCTCCGTTCCGCGACCGGTCGCGCACTCGACCGCGACCGACCAGCGATACACCGACGAGATAGAACGGCACACCCACCATTGCATCGATGACGACGATGGGTGCCCAGGGATGGAGTTGGTAAAGTCCGCGAATGTGTTCCTGGGGCAATAGCGCGAGGTAGCGGTGTTGGGTGACGTAGTAGCGGTAGTAGCCCGTCTCTGGCGGGGCAGAGAGCGCGAGCGTGGCGTTCTCGACGGACCGCGGTCCGACCCTGAGTTCGCGTGGCTGGACGTCGACGTTCTCGTCTCCGGGGTCGAGAAAGACCACGACCGGGAGGAGGCCGCCGTTGCCGACCGGATAGGTCGTCGACTCGGTCGTCCCCTGCTCGATGACGCGCTGGCCCGGCGAGTCGCTCTCGGCGCTGACGATACCGAACTCTGTGGGCCCGGCCGGGACGACCATCGCCGCCGTCGCGCCGAGGACGAGGATGATTGTGAAGGCGGCGACGAGCAGACGAGCGCTGGTCCCTGACTGCCTCGTGTAGTCACGTGAGGTCCGCTCGCGGCCGCTATCGCGCCAGGCGTCGACGGCGTAGAACAGGACCGACAGCGCGAACAGGAGATAACCGAGTCCATGCACGCCCAGCAGTGATCGGGTGCCAAGAGCCGAGGCGAGCGTGCCCTGGACCGTCCGCAAGACGCGCTGGGTCCCGGTGACGACGGCCCCAACACCGGGTATCGCCAGCACCTCGCCGCCCGGTTGCCAGGCGACGGCGACGATCTGTTCGTCTTTGACTGGTGGCTCTCCGCCGTCCTGGTCGGTGAATGGATTGGCGTCGCCTTTCGTGATGTAGCCGCGGTCGGTTTCTTCGACGATTCGATGGGTAGTGAGGCCGCCGCCCTGGATCTCCTCGGCGCGGAAGACTATCACATCTCCCGTCTCCGGGGCGTCGGTTATGGCTGTCGGAATAGCAACGAAGCCGTCGCCTTCGTCGAGTGTGGGTTCCATGCTGCCGGAGGTGACGAATCCGAGGAGGACGGGTTGGCCGAGGAGTTGGCCCGAAACTAGTATTATACCAGAAACCATAATTAAAAATAGTGTTGCCTCAAACAATCTCGATTCAAAAGAAACGACCAACATGGTTGTTTATATTGACTAAATATAGTATATTAAAATATCTAATTAATTGATGAAATCGACTGTGGGTGATCCATTTTCGGGGAACGTATAATTAGAAACTACATCTTTGAATATCTCAGAATCATCCGAAGCTGCATTTAGTCCAATATCAGCTTCATAGATGCTCCCAATATCGTCTTCAGGGATATTGTAGAAACCTAGAGCAATATTGGCAGTATGTCCGGGGGCGACGAAGACGCCCCACTGACCAGGGTTACCACTGGTACCTTTAGTGCTAGACGTACCACCTCCACCATCCATGCCTGCTCCGACGTTGTCCATTGAGAGATAAGCGGTTACATATTGCCCGTCGGAGGTGGAAGGGTCTGGACCAATTAAGCTGTTGAGGTCATTAAGATTCAGCCAGAGCAGGATATTTTCCGTTCCTTGGTTCGTTACAGATATTAAGTCAGCGAATTCCGTTGTTGCACCACCATTGAGTCCACTCCCATTTTGATTGTTGCCTTGAAGATCTATCTGTAACGTACCATTAGTGTAGCTCGTATAGTCTGGATCACCCCCCAACTTAAGATACGCATTTTGGTCATTACTCACATTCACATCCATAGCACGGTCCGCACTCGCGGTTGAAAACGCCCCAGTACCCATTGCAGCCGCCGAACCGGCGGCGAGCGATCCCATACCGACCAGGAATTTGCGTCGTTGCATTGTCGTATTCTCCGTGCACACCCACTCGACCAGTCGCGTCGCCGACATTCCATCGGGGGTGCGCTCGTCCTATGCATGTGATTCCCACCCTTTGTGTATACACAGCGACAGCATTGCAAAGGCATCCTGGCTGACCAGAATCAAGGACTGCGTGCTGCAAAGGGAGATTGCAGTAAGTAAGACGGTATTACTGGCAAAGTATCGGGCGCCAGGCATCGAGGGTGCGAATGGGGTTGGAGGTGCGCCGGGGCAGCGGTCGTGAGTCAGGTGGTCACCGCCGAGTCGAGATTGACCGTGTCAGTCCACCGGCGCGAAGGCCATTCCATCAAGCCGCTGTTCGGGATGGGTGACTCAGAAACTGTGTGACGAGTCGTTCATGGGTTCAGTTCGCGGTGATCGTGAGGGTCCCACCAGCACCGCCACCGATTTCGCTATCGCCGTCACCAGGTTCTTCGACGACAGCGACATCTAGCACTGCGGTTTCACCGGCTCCCATGGTCGGACTGCGGACGGCGACGTAGATGCCTTCGCCGTCGCTCAGGTCGACGTTAGCTACGTCTGAAACTCGCTGGACGTTCCCGCCGTCACCCTGAACAGAGGCGGTCAGCGTGTTCGGACCCTGATTGGTGATGATGACGACGCCTTGTGCCCGAGTCACGGCGTCGTAGTTGAACGCAGAGCCTCCGTTGCCGTTGTTTGACGGTCCTCCGAGGTCGATGACCAATTTGCCGTTGTTGTCGGTGACGTAGTCGCCGTCGCCGTCGAGTTTCAGGTACGCCGAGTTGTCGCCGGTGGTCTGCACGGAGACACCCCGTTCTGCCTCGACGAACGAAAACGCACCAGTACCCATTGCGGCCGCCGAACCGGCGGCGAGCGATCCCATTCCGACGAGGAATTTGCGTCGTTGCATGGTCGTAGGTTCTCCGTGCACGCCCGAGCGACAGGTCCCGAGACCGACACCACGGCGAGGGCGCACGTAGAATGCCACGCCGTGCCATGTCTTTGGTATACACAGGGACCACAGCGCAAAGGGGGATTTCGCCGCTGGAATCGATGATTGGTGTGCGCAAAGAGATTCTATGCCGGACTAATCAGGCCTTACCAGCCATGCCCTCCAAATAGCGGGAACATCACTATTGATAGTTTTGAATTATATTGAGGTGTAACTTGGCTAACTATATCTCTGGGATACGAGGGGACGGTGCGGTTGCGGAGTGGTGGACATCATCGTATGAGTGAGGCACTATTAGACTCGTCTCGGGCACGTGGTGGACAGGACGGAAACCGAGGGCTGACGGAGGAACAGGTATTCGAAGTGCTGAGCAATACGCGGCGACGGTACGTCTTTCACTATCTGAAGCAACAGCAACGGGAGGTCTATCTCAGGGAGCTCGCCGAGCGTGTGTCCGCCTGGGAGAACGAGAAGCCGATTCCAGAGCTCACCTCGGCGGAGACCAAGCGAGTGAAGACGGCGCTCCATCAGCATCATCTGCCGAAGATGGACGATGCCGGGTTTGTGCGGTACGACTCGATCCGAGAGACGGTCGAACTCGACGACCGAGTCGCCGGTCTGCAGGTGTACCTGGACGTAGTTCCGGGGGCCGACATCCCGTGGAGCCTCTATTACATGGGGCTTGGCGGTGTCGCGGTCGCGCTCTCGGTGGTTTCGTGGGGGAATCTGTGGCCGCTTTCCGGCGTGTCGCTTGCGATGGCCGTCTCGGTGGCACTGCTGCTCTCTGCCGGCGTTCACACGTTCCTGAACTACTCTCGTCTCAGACTCGGCAGTACAGAGGAACCCCCGGAGGTGAACCGGCGGTGAACCTCTGGCAGGTGACCCTAGCGCTTGCGGCACTCTCCGCGTCGACCGCCCTCGTCGCTCAGACGGGGGCATACTCTGCGGTATCGGCCGAACGAGAGGTACGCGTCGCCGTCGTCGACGACGAAGAGGCGCTCGTCGGGATCCAAACGCGGCCGGTCGCTGTCGAGCGTAATTCGTCGGCGAACGTCACGCTCGCTACCGTCTCGAACAGATTCGACAGTCCGATCGAAATCGGCACGACGGCGACTGAGGCCGCTGCCGACCGTCGACTGACCCTCACATCGGTGGCCGCGCCGGATTCGCTCGGAAGCGGTGAGCGAGCGTCCATTTTGGCCACAGTCTCCTGCGCGAACGCGACCACTGCGACGGCCATCACTGTCACCGTCACTGCGACGGGAGCTGGAACCAGCGTCGAACTCCGCCGGAAACTGGACGCCCAGTGCGTCTGAGATCCGGACCCGTATCGGCATTATTCCGACAGCAGATCCCGCAGTGTCCGCCGGAGATCCTCGCTGCCGGGGCTCTGGGGGACCTGGCCGAGCACGTCCCGCCCGAGCCGGTCCAGGGCCTCGGCGACCGAGAGTCGGTCGAGCAGACTGCCGTACTTCAGGGCGACGCGCGGCGACACGTCGAACAGCAGGTCGTGCTTGCCGATGGCCGAGTGCGTGATCGAGAGGATTTCGACGGCGCGGTCGACGAACTGCGCCCTCACTTCGTCGTCGCCGTATTCGTCCAGCGCCGACCGCAGGAACCCTTCGAGTTCGGACTCACGGGCCTGGAGCCTTGGCGGCTCGTCGAGCAGCGTCGTCGCGTCTGGCAGTTCCGGGACCATCCCAGGTCGCGGCGCGTACGAGAGAACCGCACCGGTCAACGGCGTCGTCGCGGCGGGCAGGGGGGCTGACAGCCGCTTCGATGGGGTAGTGTCCGTGAACACGACGTGGAGATTCGACGGCTCGCCCCGGACCGGCCGATCCCAGCCGTCGGGGGAGTGTGCGTATCCGCGGCGGACGGCCTCCCGGAGCGTCCGCGAGACCGGGCCGCCCTCGCTGCGCAGTTCGAGGTGGAGGACGACGGGGCCGTCGCCGCTTTCGTCGACGATCTCCCACAGCGCCGGGACCGCGTCACCGGCCATCGCGGAGAGCTCGTAGCAGGGACAGCCGCGCTCGTCGGCCAGGAGCCGTGCGAGCGACCCGCCGCGCCACCCCGTCAGGTCGGCGACGTAGAGCCACGGGAGCGAATGGATTGGGCCGTAGGCGGCGTCCCCGGTCCCCGCCTCGACAGTGTCGGGGACCCCGTCCAGATACCCCTGGATCGACCGCAGTTCTGGCGCGAAGTAGTCCCTGGTCGCGGCCGGCGGTGCGGTCGAGAGGCGGCGGTGGTCGGCGACGGAGGTCATTGTGGGGCCAAGGGCCGGTTGGCGGAAAACAGTGGCGAGGCGGGCGTCGCGGAGTTGCCCTCCGGAGCCTACCCCAGTGGCCGGAACCAGACGGCCGCAACGAGGACGGCCAGCAGGAGATAGGACCCGCGTATCAGCAGCATCGTCGCCGTCTGGGGGTCGGCCCGCCGGGCGAGCGCCGCGACGGCACCGAACGCGATTGCGGCCGCCGCGGCGCTGGGCGGAACCCCCGGGAGGGCACCGGCCAGGGCGACGACGCCGAGGAGTCCGACTGCGAACAGGCCGAGCGCGAACCGGCGCGCGCGCCGCCGCCCCAGCACGACGGCGACCGTCCGCTTCTCGATGGAGCGGTCGTAGTCGTAGTCCTGCTCGTCGTCGATGATCTTGACCCCGGTCAGCAGGACGAGGAACACGGCGGCCAGCCCGACCGCCCGCGGCGTCAGCGTCGTCGCTTGCGCGTAGTAGCCGCCGAGCAGCGACAGCGCGATGCCGGTCGGGTAGCCCATCGTCGCGCCGACCGGATTCGTGTCCAGTTGCGGCGCGTGCGTGTAGCCGATGGCCCACGTGGGGAGCGTCACCAGCGCCGCGCCCGTGCCGACGAGCAGCCAGAGCCCGGCCGTACAGGTAGCGAAGCCGACGCCCGCACCGGCCAGCGCGAGGCGACAGCCGCCGCCGGTCAGCGGGTGGTCGTCGTCCTCGCCGCGGACGTGGAAGTCGACGTAGCCGTCCTTGACGTGGGCGGTGTAGACGGCGAAGAACATCGCCCCCGCGTGGAGCGCGGCCACGGGCGGCCAGAATCCGCCAGAGAGGAGGCCGCCGAACAGCGAGGTGGCAAGCGGCGGCAGCATGAACACCGGGTGGACCTGCGAGGCCAGCGCCCGGCCGGTCGCGAGCGCGCCCGTGTCGTGTCGGCTGACTGCCATGCCGAACGAACGGACGGGTGTGGCAAAAAGACTCGTCCGCGTTGGTTGGGTACTTCCGGCGACCCGGACGTAGCCCCGGGGCCCGCCGTCACCGCCAGTTCGAGCGGTCCAGCACGAAGCCCGAGATGTGCGAGGCCAGTTCCCGGGCGGCGTCTTCGGTGTGGGCGTGGAGTTCGCCGGAGACCGGGCCGGCCTCGCCGCCGACGCTCTCGGTCTCGGAGATGGGGTCCGTCGTGGTGGGGTACGGGCGACGCGACCGGACCCGGTCGCGCAGTTCCTGGACCGTCGCGTCGGACAGTTCGTACTCCAGATGCTGGAGATCGTACCGGACGATGTAGCCGCGCCGGGCCTCGCGGACCGCCAGCACCGGTTGGCCCCGGTCCCGACAGCGCACCCAGATCGCACGCTGTTGCTCGCGCGTCGCGTACACCGGGACGTTCGACGGAGCGAGGTGTTTCATCCACCGGCAAATACGGGCCGGAGCGGTATTACCTTTCGGCAGTCACCGTAGCGTCGCGTAGCTCAGGACGGCGATGGCGACGAACTGCAGCGCCCGGAGGACGAGGACGGCCTGCTGGACGTGCGGGTCGCCGGCGTAGAAGCTCTGCATCGAGAAGAAGAAGTAGACGGCGACGGCGTTTTCGGCGAGCATGGCGACGGCGAACGCGAGCAGGCCGGCGACCAGCCCCGTCCGAAACGTCGCGTAGTTGCGCACCCAGACGCCCACCAGCGGGAGCAACAGGAGGACGTTGACGGCCGCGAGGGCGGCCGCAGCGGTGATGAGCGGTCCCATCGCCATCAGCGGCGCACCTCCCAGTTGCCGGAGTTGGTGTGGCCGGCCGTCGTCACGGCGTGTCGCGCTCGCCCGGTCATTCGTCCATCTTCTCCACGATCTCTTCGAACGTGTCGCGGTAGTTGTCGAAGCGGTCGGTCAGGAAGTACAGTTTGGCGTAGTTCTCGTCGCCGGACTCGACCACGCCGTGCTCTTCTAGCTGTTCCATGTGGTGGCGGATCGTCTTGTAGCCCACGTCGAGTTCGTCGGCGAGTTCGTTCGCGTTCATCGGTCGATCCGAGAGTGCGTCGATGATGCGCGCTCGGTTGGCGCCGCCGCGCGTCGCCGTCAGCAGATACCAGAGCGCTTTCTCCATCCCACTGTCCTCCCGAGAACTGCGTCGGCCCGTTTTATAGTCCTGTCTCTCCCCGCCGAACAGCCCGGATCCGGTTTCGTTCGCATGTGACACGGTGGATTGTCGGAGACAGGGCAGCGACCGACATAACCGTTCTTCGCACTCCCTTCCGAGACTGTTCCAAATTCGGGTCCAGTGTCGGCGGACCGACAGTGGGTCAAGCGGCTCCGTTCCGGGCTCAGCGCAGCGCGTCGGTCGCCTCGGCCATGATCTCGATGGCCTCCTTCAGCGTCTCCATGTCCGTCGCGTAGGAGATGCGAGCGTAGCCCGCACCGTGTTCTCCGAAGGCCTCGCCGGGGACGACGACGACGCCGCGGTCGATGACCTCGTCGACCCATCCCTCGGGGACCTTCGGCATTGCGTAGAACGCGCCCTTCGGTGTGGGACAGTCGAGTCCCATGTCGTCGAGGCCGTCGAGCAGCACGTCGCGTCGCTCCTCGAACGCCTCGCGCATCTCCGTGACGGGGTCCTGCGGGCCAGAAAGCGCCGCCTCCGCGGCGTACTGCGCCGGAGCCGAGGCGCAGGCCTGGGCGTACTGGTGGACGCGCAGCATCCGCTCGATGCGGTCGTTCGCGCCGGTGACCCAGCCGAGTCGCCAGCCCGTCATCGAGTACGCCTTCGAGCAGGCGTTGACCACGACGACGTTCCCCGACTCGCTGAACTCCGCCGGCGAGCGGTGCTCGCCCTCGAACACCTGGTGTTCGTACACCTCGTCGGAGACACAGAGCACGTCGTGCTCGTCGGCGATGCGGGCGAACTCCCGCATATCTTCCGGCGACTGCACCGCACCCGTCGGGTTGGCCGGCGAGTTCACGACGAACGCCGCCGTGTCCGCCGTGATGGCATCCTCGACCGTTTCGGGGGCCATCGTCAGGTCCTCGCGCAGCGGGACCGGCTTCGGCGTCCCGCCTGCGAGGTGCGTGAGCGCGTCGTAGGAGACGAATCCGGGGTCGGGGAAGATGACTTCCTCGCCCTCGTCGACGTGAGCCTCCAGCGCGATGTGGAGCGCTTCGCTGCCGCCCGACGTGGCGATGATATCTTCCGGATCCACGTCGAGGTCGTTGTCCCGAGCGTGTTTGGCCGCGATGGCCTCGCGAAGGGTCTCGGTCCCCTTGTTCGACGTGTAGGCATCGACCTCGCCGCTTCGAATGGCCTCGACCGCCGCCTCACGGGCGTGGTCCGGCGTCGGGAAATCCGGCTGACCGAGTCCGAGGTTGATTGCGTCCTCGCCCGCCGCCTCGAACACCTCGCGGATGCCGGAGATCGAAACCTGCTCGACTCGTCGAGAGAACCCTGTCATACTCTCCCTGCGGGGGGCCGGCCCGATTAATCTTCCCGATTCCGCGAGCCGCGTACCAGCGGCTCACCCGGCCGCCCGAATCGGGCCGAACTGGTCACAGAGTTGGTAGCGTTTCGACCGACAGTTGGAAATATTGATATGTCACCTCTCAACGATGTTTCCGGCGTCCCACCCGGGACAGAGACGACATGTCTTCCGACGAATCCACAGACGCCGACGCCCGCTGGAGTCGCCGAGGGTTCCTGGCCGCGGGGACCGCGGTCGGTCTCGGTGCCATCGGCATCGGCGCGACGGCGGCACAGAACGACGCACAGTCGACGAACAGGACGTTCACGGTCCGCATCGAGAACGTCTCCGACGGATCGACGCTCGACACCACGGACGGGGCGAAGCCGATCCCGCTCTCGCCCGGCGCGTACGCGGTCCACACGCACGACGAGCCGATATTCTCCTCGGGCCATCCCGAGCGCGACAACGGCCTCGAAGAGGTCGCCGAGGACGGGATGCCCGGCCGCCTCGCGGAGTCCCTGCACGCTCGCGACACCGTCCTCGAAAGCGGCGCGTTCACGACCCCGGTCGGTGCCGACGGCCCAGCGCCCATCGGTCCCGGCGACGCCTACGAGTTCACCGTCGCGGCCGAGAGTGGCCGCCCGACGCAGTACCTCTCGCTGGTGACGATGTTCGTCCAGTCCAACGACCTGTTCTACGCCCTCGGCGGATCAACCGGGATGGCGCTGTTCACCGGCGACGGGAACGCTCCGGTGGCCGGCGACGTGACCGATCGGGTCGGCCTCTGGGACGCCGGCACCGAGGTCAACGAGGAACCCGGCGTCGGGGGCGACCAGGCCCCGCGCCAGCGCGGTGCGAGTATCGGACTCGTCGAGCGCGGCACCGTCGCGCCCATCGCCGCTGTCAACGGGTACGACTACCCGGCGACCGAGGACGTGATCAAGGTGCGGATCACGCCGACCGACATCGAGTGAAAACTGGCGAGAGCGACCGGAACGGTGGACTCGCCGCCCCTGGTGTCCCCCATGGCGTATTTTATCGGACGACCGACATCACTACTGCGCCGCCACCGCCGACGCTCACTCGCCTCGGCGCTGACGGGTGCTCAACGAATGACCGACATTGCAATCGCGCCGCCACCGCCGACGCTCACTCGCCTCGGCGCTGACGGGTGCTCAACGAATGACCGACATCGCAATCGCGCCGCCACCGCCGACGCTCATCCCCACCACGCCGCGGTGATGATCTTCTCGCTCCATCGCGTACAGCATCGTCGTCGTGAGGATGCCGCCGCTCGCCCCGATGGGGTGGCCGAGCGCCACTGCGCCGCCCAGGGGATTGTGCTTCTCGGTCGGAATCCCGAGTTCGTCGGCGACGTAGACCATCTGGGCGGCGAAGGCCTCGTTGAGTTCGAAGTGGTCCACGTCGTCGACCGCGAGGTCGTTGCCCTCCAGCAGTTCCTCGACGGCGTCGGCGACGGCCAGCGAGAACTCGGCGGGGTCGCGGTAGGCGACGGCGTAGTCCTCGACGTGGGCCATCGGTCCCATCCCCTCGCGCTCGACCGTCTCTGCGTCGGCGAGTAACACCGCACCCGCGCCGTCCGAGAGCTTGGAGGCGTTCCCGGCGGTGATCGTGCCGCCCTCGACGAAGGCCGGCGGTAGCGTCGCCAACTGCTCGACCGTCGTGTCGGCCCGCGGCCCCTCGTCTTCGGTGACCAGCTCGTCGGCGGTCTCGACGGGGACCAGTTCCTCGCCGAACGTCCCCGACTCGATGGCGTCGGCGGCGCGGTGGTTGCTCCGGCGAGCGTACTCGTCCTGGGCCGTGCGACCGATGTCGTACTCGGCGGCGAGTTCCTCGGTCAGCGTGCCCATGTGGGCGTCGTACTGCCTGTCCCACAGCGAGTCCCAGATCATCGCGTCGACCAGTTCGCTGTTCCCGTGTCGGCGGCCACCGCGCATATCGGGTACGAGGTATGGCGCGTTGGACATCGACTCCATGCCGCCGGCGATACAGGTCGCGGCGCGGCCCGCCTCGATGCGGTCGACGGCGGTCGTGATCGCCCGGAGGCCCGAGCCCGACGCCTCGTTCAGCGTCGTCGCGGCCACGTCGTCGGGAAGCGGCGACTCGACGACGACCTGTCGGGCGGGGACCTGGCCCACGCCGGCCTGGACGGCGTTGCCGAGGCCGACCCAGTCCAGCACGCCGTGGTCGAGTCCGGTGCGGTCGAGCAGACCCTCGACGGCGGCACACCCTAGGTCGACGGCCGTTCGCCCGGAGAGCGCCCCGAGGAGTTCGCCGTGTGCGGTGCGTGCGCCGTCGACAAGGACCACGTCGGTCATGGCGCATACATGACGCCCGTCCTACAATACTGTTCGGCCGACGGCAGTGTACCGTGGCCGTGAAATCGATGGACCGGGAGGATTACGCGCTCGGAAGCCCCCGCGGTCTCGACTCCCGGGACTCGCTGTGGGCCTCGGCGCTCACTGCGTTCGCGCCTGCGGTCCTTGCGTCGTCCGGGTTCGCCGAGAGCGCGGCCCCTTCTATCCCGCCCCGAGGGTGGGTCTCCGGTCGGCACCCGCGTACTACCCAGACTGTGCCCGTTACTCCTCGGCGGCGGTCCGCAGTTCCTCGATGGCCGCTTCGAGTCTCCGAAGCGTCGCGTCGGCGTCGCTGTACCCCTGCTCGTACTCGCTGTAGGCGCTGTCTGCCTCGTTCAGGAACACTTCGACGGCGGTCTCGATGTCGTCGTCGCTCATGGCTCGGCCGACGGCGGCCGGCGGGAAAAGTCTCTCCACTCGGTGTGACTGCGGTCTCCTCGCCCTACTGGGTCACGTCGTAGGAGACGCTCGCGTCGCGGAGCGCGTCGGTCACGCGCCCGACTGTGTCCTGCGTCGCGACGACCACGGCGTCGAGGCCGCGGGAGGCAGCGTCCGCGGCCACCTCGCCGGCGGCGAAGTGGGTCGTCGGTTCGACGCCCGCGTCGCGGAGCGCAACGACGGCCTCGACGCCCGCGGCGGTGACGATCGGCACGTCGGCGCAGGCGGCCGCGATTCCCTCGAGGTCCTCGACCGGACCCGAGCGGACCGGCGGGACCTGGATGACGCTGACGTGGCCGGGGTCGAGGTCGATGACGCCCTCGAACCCGGTGACGCCGACCACCTCGCCCGCCTTCGCGCTCGTCGTCGTCACGCCCGTGGCGTCGCCGCCGCCCGGGTCGGCGTGGAGCAGGCCGTCGGTCAGCGAGAGCGTGACCGTCTCGCCCTCGTCGACGTCGGCCGTCGCGATGGCGGCGTCCTCCTGGACGCTCCCGAGCACGTCGTCGGTGACGTGGTCGACGAACCGGCGCACGTCGGTCGCGGACTGGAACACCCAGTCGACGCCCTCCTTCGTGACGCGATAGCGCGACCGGCCCTCCTTCTCGACCAGCCCCTCGTCGACGAGTTCGCGGATGTACTCGCTGACGGCCTGGCTGGTGACGCCGACGGCGTCGGCGATCTCGCCCTGACTCACCGCGGGCTGGCGCTCTGCGATCTCCACGAGGACCCGAAACCGCGTCGCGGCCCGCTTGTTCTCCAGGACGTCGACCATACAGGACTCACGGGGGTCCCCGGTAAAAATACCACCGACAGCGTCAGGGTGGCTGCCGCGGTCGTAGCGCGCGATATATCCGTCCCCGGCACTGACGGGACGGCGATGACCGACGCGTACGACGACCGGGCACTCGTCGTGGGGGACACGCTCGTCGTCGCCGACCTCCACGTCGGCCGCGGCACGGGCGGCTCGCTCGAACTCCCGGTCGGCTCCAGTTCGGACGTGGTGGAGCGGTTTCAGAGGCTCGTCGACCGCCACGAGCCCGCGGAGGCCGTCGTCGCCGGGGACCTCCTGCACTCGTTTCAGACCGTGCCCCGGACGGTCGAGAGCACCGTCGCCGGCCTGAAGCGGGCCTGCCGCGAGGCCGGCGCGCGACTACTGGTGACGCCGGGCAACCACGACACGATGCTCGATTCGGTCTGGGACGGCCCGACCGTGCCCGAGTACCGAGTCGGCAACGCGGTGGTCTGTCACGGCCACGAGGCCCCCGAGACCGACGCGGACCGCTACGTCGTCGGCCACGACCACCCGACCATCCGCATCGAGGGCCAGCGTCGGCCCTGTTACCTCGTCGGTGCCGACCAGTACCGAGGGAGCGAGGTGGTGATGCTCCCGTCGTTCAACAGGCTGAACGCGGGCGTCGAGGTCAACGACATGCGCGCCGGCGACTTCCAGTCGCCGCTGATCACCGACGCCGACCGACTGGAGCCGGTCGTCTGGGACGAGAGCGGGCGCGAGACACTGTCGTTCCCGCCGCTGGGCGAGTTTCGGCGCATGCTATAGCGGTAGGTATTTGAGCCACGACGGTGGACGCTGGAACATGGTTCAGACACAGATCGCACTCGGCCTCATCGCGGTTACGCTGCTCGCGCTGGTGCTGATATACTTCGCGACCATCAAGTACGTCTCTGAAGTGCTCTACGAGGAGCACGACGAGGGAAACACGAGTAGCGGCGGCCGGGCAGCGTAGGCCGCCGCAGCGACCCGACGTTCTTCTCTCCACCCGTCGTCACTGCAACAGGTCAGCGGCGACTTTGCCGCTCTCCAGGGCCCCCTGAATCGATGACCAGCGGGTGTAGTCCCCGGCCAGCACGACGGGCCCGTCGGGTGCCGTCGGCTCGGGAAGCGAGCGGCGAAAGCCCGGTGGCTGGGCGAACTGCGCGAACGGGATGCGGTCGGTCCGACGCAGTTCGAGCGCATCGAAGCTCGCCTTCGGATACCACGACCGCAGAGCCGCCCTGATCTCGTCGGCCAGTTCCTCGTCGCTCTCATCCGGCGTCCCGAGGAACGTCGCGCCGTACAGTTCCATGTCTTCTGGAGCGTACTCGCTCGCGACGGCCGACAGCGGCGCGACGGTGTTCGGCCGGTCGTCGGCCGCGTTGAGGACGATTCGCTTGCCCGTGTCCGGGGCCCGACTGCTCGGCAGTGAGAAGTACTGCGTGACACAGCCCAGTGCCTCGGTCGGAATCGCGTCGACACCGGTCAGCTCCGTCGCCGATTGCGGGTCCGTAGCCACGACAGCGCTCTCGGCGGTGACGGTCTCGCTCCCGGCCTCGACGGTCACCTCGCCGTCGTCGGCCTGCAGGTCGGTGACTGCCGCGTCCGTCTCGATGGTCGCGCCGGCCGCCCGCGCCCGGTCGGCGAGCTGTCTGGGTATCGCCTGCATCCCGCCGGCCGGGACGAATATCTCGCCCTCGGTGAGCATCTTGTAGGTGTACTCGAAGACGGCGCAGTCGGTTTCGAGCGACCGGTCGAGGGTGATGCCGCCGTAGAAGGGCGCGGCGAAGCGCTCGACGAAGCGCCGGGAGAAGCCGTAGTCGGCGAGGTAGTCGGCGATGGTCGACCCGCCACGGGCGAGCAGTTCGACCGGCTCGACGTCCGCCAGTTCGCGCTGGAGGCGAAACAGCCTGAGCTTGTCCGCCGTCCGCACGTCCGTGTTGAACAGCGTCTGGGGCGCGGCGGTAGGGTTCCTGAGCGGGTCCGACAGCACTGAGCGGTGATTCGGCGCGGCGATTGTCGCCCCCGGCGTGAATGGCCGGGGAGCCAGCGCCTCGACGTCGAGTTCTCGCTTCGCCGCGGGGTAGGCGCTGAACATGACCTGGAAGCCGCGGTCGAAGGTGTAGCCGTCCCGCTTCTCGGTTCTGACGCGCCCCCCGACCTCGTCTCGCTCCTCGAACACGGTCACGTCGCGGCCCGCCTCGGCGAGGTGACGGGCGGCGACCAGTCCGGCGAGACCGCCGCCGCCGACGACAACTGTCATGTCTCACCGTTCGGATGCTGCGGACAAGAGCGTGCTGGACCGCGGGCGACCTACGTCGACCGCGCGTCGCCGACGGAGAACCCCGACAGCAGCGTCCGGAGCTCCTCGGTGCGCTCGTTCAGCGACTCCACGTTGGCGCTCACCTGCGCGATGGCCGCGGACTGCTCCTGGGCGGTCGCAGACGCGCGCTCCGCCTCGTCGGCCGTCTCGCGGCTGATGTCGGCCACCTCGTCGACCATCGACACGGCCTCCTCGGTGCTCGCGGCCTGGTCGTCCGTCGTGTCGCTGATCTCCTGGATACCCCGATCGGTCTCCTCGGCGTTCGCAGCCACCTGCGAGAACACGTCGACCACGTCCTGCACCGCCGTCACGCTCTCGTCGACGTGTCGGCCGGCCGCCCGCGCCTCTTCGACCGTCGTCTCGGTCTGGTCCTGGGTCTCCTCGATGAGCTGTTCGATCTCAGAGGCCGACTCCTGGGTCTCCTCGGCCAGTTGCTTGACCTCGTCCGCCACCACGGCGAACCCGTCGCCGCCGGCCGTGCCGTCGCCGCTGGCCCGCGCCGCCTCGATGTTCGCGTTGAGCGCCAGCATGTTCGTCTGCTCTGCGATGTCGCCGATGAGCCCGATGATCTCGCCGATCTCGCCCATCTGCTCGTCGAGCGTCTCGACGTTCTCGATGGTGGATTCGATCGTCCGTTGGACGGCCTCCGCACCCTCGATAGCCTCCTGTGCCGTCGTCTCGCCGTCCTCAGCGATGGTCGCCGTCTCGTGAGAGGTCTCGGCGACCGTCTCGGCGGACGCAGCCACCTCCTCGACCGTGGCCGATAGCTCGGTCATTTCGCCGGAGACGGTCTGGAGCGTCTCGCGCTGCTCCGCGGCGCCGTCAGCGATCTGCTGGATCGCGTCGCTCACCGTTTCGCTGGCCTGCTTCGCCTCTCTCGACCCCTCGCTTGCCTCCTCGCTCGCGGTCGTCACCTCGCTGGCGAACGACTGGATCTCCTGCATCGCCGCCTCCGTCTCGTCCATCATCTCGTTGAACGACTCGGCGATTTGCGCCATCGCGTCGCTATCCGTTTCGGGGTCGACCCGCACGGCGAGGTCGCCGGCCGCTGCCTGTGCCATCGTCTGGCTGTAGGCGTTGGCCGCGTCTTCGAGGTCCTGGTTCAGCTGCTCGGCCTCGCGTTTCTTCACCTCCGCCTCGGCTTTCATCTCCTCCGCCTCGGCCTTGGCCCGCTCGATCTCTGCCTGTTTCTCCTCCAGATTCTCGATCTGGGCCGTCTTCTCTCGGGCCTGCTGGAGCTGTTCCTGTGCCTCCTCGCGGGACCGCTCGGTCGAGTACCAGTGCGACATCAGCGCCGACGCGAGCGCCAGGACGAACACCCCGTGGATGAGGCCCCACGCCCAGGGGTTGTTGATCGCCGCCGAGTGGTTGTACACCCGGCTCGGGTCGATCATCCCGAAGACGCCGTGCTGGATCACAACGAAGACGATGCCGAGCAGGAACGGGGCCCAGTCCTCGTACACTGCGACCACGGTCATCACGACGAAGAAGTGGAAGTGCGCTTCGATGAATCCACCCGAGAAGTGGACGAGGAACGCCGACGACGCCACCAGCCCCGTCGTGGCGAGCGCGGTTCTCGTCCGCCGGCCGAACCGCGACCAGCTGGCGAGTCCCGCGAGCGCGACGATGACGCCCAGTTCGAACAGGACCGTCGATAGCGGAATCGACGGGAACGTCGCGCCCGTGATCAGCGACTCGGTCCCCTCGTAGGTCCCCAACAGGAACAGGAACGGGACGTGCGCGAGCAACAGGATGAGGATGTTCCGATGCCGGCCACGCCACGTCTCGTCCGGAATCGTGTCTCCGGCTGGGATGTATCTAATAAAATCTCGAACCGTTTCCTCCCATCGATTTACCGGAGACAGACTCGACCCCGGACCGCTCGTAGATTCGACCATCTAGTGGCACTTGGGAAGTCTGGTCTAAAAGCGCTCTCGCGTAAATATCAAATCATATAATCTACCGAATAGGATGGGGATAAAGACTTTATGGCCACAGGTTGGCCCGTCACCATGACTCCGAGACCAGTTGGTCGGACGACCGGATGTACCGACCGCCTGCGGCCGGCACGTCCCGTAATTTCCTGCGGATCTCTCTAGCTGGCTCCCCGCCACCACACTACCAGGATATTCTGATATGTTGGGGAATAGATGGGAATGGGACCGGATAACACTTGGTCGTGCCCTTCAGAACGGAACGCATGGAGACGACTGCGGCGTTTCGCGGCCTCAGCTGTACGGCGTGTGGCGCGGCAACCGACGGCACGGTCGACCGCTGTCCCGACTGCGGCGGCGTCCTCGTCGGGGACTACGACGTACCGGATCTGACGCCCGACGACCTGCCGGACGCGTCTGGCCCGGGACAGTTCGAAGCGCTGCGGCCGTTCCTGCAGGCAGAGACGGTGAGCATCGGCGAAGGTGCGACGCCGCTGGTTCCCGTCCCCGACCTGGCCGCCGAACTCGGCGTCGAGGCGGTCTACGTCAAGGACGAGGGCCGGAACCCGACGGGCGCGCTCGCCGACCGCAAGCTTTCGCTCGCTGTCACGGCCGCGACGCGAGGCGGCGCGGAGCGCGTCCTGACGCCCTCGACCGGCAACGGCGCGCAGGCGAGCGCCGCATACGCGGCCCGCGCCGGCGTCGACTCCACGGGCTTCGTCCCCTCGCGCTGTCCGTTCCTCAACAAGGCGATGGTGAACGTCCACGGCGGCGACATGCGCGTCGTCGAGGGCCGCTACGACGACGCGGTCGCGGCGTTCGACGACGCTACCGACGAGGCCGAGGACGACTGGGCCTCGGTCGCACCCGGTCACCCGTTCCGTATCGAGGGCGCGACGGGCGTCGCCTTCGAGATCGCCGCCGAACTCGACTGGACCGCGCCGGACGCCGTCGTCCATCCGACCGGTCACGGCGAGACCGTCGTCGGCCTCGAACGAGGGTTCGCGGCCGCTGCGGAGAGCGGGCTGATCGACGCCGGGGCACGCCTCTACGCCGCCCAGCCCGAGACGACCGCCGCCATCGCGGACGCCGCGCGCGAGGGCGAGACTGAACCGGCGACCGTCGAGCGCCCGGACACCATCGTCGGCCCGCTCGAAGTCCCCGACCCCGCGGCCGGCACAGCCGCGCTCGACGCGCTCGACCGCACCGGCGGCGACGGCGTCGCGGTCCCCGACAAGGCGATCCTCCAGGGTGCCGTCGACGGCTGTGAGATGGGCCCCGAGACTGGTGCGACCGGCGGCACGGCTGTCGCCGGCGCCCGTGCGCTGGCCGAACGCGACGCCTTCGCAGCGGACGACACCGTCGTGCTGGTGAACCCCGTCGCCGGGAGCAAGGAGGCCGACCTGCTGCGCAGTCACCTCATGAGCCAGGGGATCTGAGGGCGTGGTCGGTCGGAACGGGCCCGTCGTGTCACGACACCGCACGCTTCGGTGTTGTTTAGACCGTCGTGGCACAACACTGGCCTGATGCGCGCCGCAGCGTTCAGCGAACTCACTGGCCCGGACGGCGTCTCGATCGTCAACCAACCGACCCCCGAACCCGGACGCGGTGAGGCGGTCGTTACCGTCGAGGCGTGTGCCATCAACCGCCACGACCTCTGGATCCTCGAAGGCGATTCGGCGATGGTCGACGCGGACGATCTGCCGTTCGTCACCGGCCTCGACGTCGCCGGAACCGTCGACGCCGTGGGCGAGGGCGTCACCGCCGTCGAACCCGGGGACCGGGTGGTACTCTGTCCGAACGAGACCTGCGGGACCTGTCGCTACTGCCGGGAGGGGCCAGAGAACCGCTGTGAGAACTTCTCGCTGTACCACGGCGGCCTCGCCGAGGCGGCCCGCGTGCAGGCCGACCGCCTCGTCGCGCTTCCCGAGGGCGTGGACACGGTCGACGCGGCCGCGCTGCCGACGGCCTACATGACCGCCCTGCACATGCTCCGCCGGGTCGATACCGGACCGGGCGACCTGGTGTTCGTCCCGGGCGTCACCGGCGGCGTCGGCGTCGCGGGCGTGCAACTCGCCGACACGCTCGGCGCTCAGACCGTCGGCACCTCGTCCTCTCGGACGAAACTGGACCGCGTCGAATCGCTCGGCCTGGACCACGCCATCGAGAGCACCGACCCGGACGAGATTCGAGCGGCGGTCGACGAGATCGGGCCGGTCGACGGCGTGCTCAATCACCTCGGTGGGGAATACACGCAGGTCGGCCTCGACGTCCTGCGACGCGGCGGCCGGATGGCGGTCTGTGGACGGACGGCCGGCGGCACGTCCGAAATCGACGTCCCCGACCTGTTTCTCGGCCACAAACGCGTCATCGGGAGTACGATGGGAACGCAGGGCGACCTGGAGCGACTCGTCGGACTCGTCGCCGACGGCGAACTCACCCCGGAAATCGACGAGACGTACCCGCTCGAAGCGACCGGGGCCGCGTTCGCGGCGATGCAGGACCGCGACAGCGTCGGGAAACTCGTCGTGACGCCCGACAGTACCGATTGAAGCGAGTGCCCGCGTCGACCACACTGCGTCGTGCGTCCGCCTCTCGGCAACTCCCAGAAAGAACATGTCCGCCGAGACCGAACTGTGGCGTATGGTCATTTCCACCGCATCGGTGTGGGACGAAATCGCTGACGAGCTCGCAGACGGAACGGTCATCGAGTACGAGGACGCGACTGTATACGGCGATTTCGAACAGGACCAAATCCTGCACCAGGGAGCAGTTCGCGTCCTTCCGAACGGTTGGATCGCCCTCCCGACCGGCCGGCTGCTCTCTCCCGAGGCAGTGCATCACATCGACCCGTAACTCCAGTGAGCGCCCTCAGCCGGAAGCGAGTCCGAGAACCACTGTCCGCTCTCACGACGCGCGCTGTTTCCTCGCGCCGGACGCGTGCTGTTTCGCCGTCGTGTAGGCCTCGCGGACGCGCTTGAACTCGGCCTCGGTCCCGCCGTGGTCCGGGTGGACCTCCTTGACCCGCTCGCGGTAGGCCGATTTCACGTCGTCGAGCGAGGCGCTCTGGGTGAGTCCCAGTTCTCCGAACGCCTGGACTGTCGGGTGGACCTGCTCTTCGGGGTCCGGACCGAGGTCGACCTCCGGCGTCTCGAAGGGCAGGCGCGCGCCGAGGGCCGTCCCCGGCATCTCGTGTTCGACCAGCACCGGGACCGTCGGGGAGCGCTCGATCCGGTAGTACGCCCGCGCGTCGAACGTGATGGCCACGTCGCGCTTCGGGAGGTAGAAAGCCACGTGCTGGCCCTCGACGAAGTGGTTCTCGGCGAACTGCTCGTCGATGGCCGTCAGGTACTCGCGAAGCTCGTCGCGGCGTCGCATCTCCCCGCCGTCGGTCGCCTGTCGGTTCGGCCGCTCCGCGGGGAACAGCCGTCCGGCGAGGACGAACAGGCCGGCGACGACGAGGCTTCCCGCGACGCCGAGGATCAGGCCGAGGACGAGCCACTCCGGCAGCACGCCCGGTTGCATCTGCACGCGCTCCCGTTGGGTCCGGCAGCTAAAGAAATTCTCGCTCGCGTCGGTGTACCCGCCGTCCGCTCATCCGATGTACCGGAGATCCTCGTCCGCCGGCGAGGGAGAGTTCTGCTGTTCCATCTCCTGGATCTTCCTGACGACCTCCTCCATCTCGTCGGCGCGCTCCTCTAAGGTTCCGTAGTCGACGTCGAAGCCGACCACGTCCTGCAGGATTTCGAGGACGGCCTGGGCGCTCTTGGGGTCGACGAGGTAGCCAGAGGTCTCGCCCATCATACAGCACGCGGGCACGTCGCGGCGCTTGCCCAGTCCGAGAAGGAGCCCCGAGACGCCGACGATGCCGCCGGCGGGTTCGTCCTCGCGGAACTCGACCCCGGCGTCTTCGAGCGTCTCGCGGAAGTCCTCTGTCGTGGTCGCGCCGAGCACGTCGTACTCCTCGATGAGTTCGCCCGTCGGGACGCCACCGAGCGCGAACACCTGGTCGACGCCGAAGTCCTCGGCGACGTCGAGGAACGTCGACGTGAGTCCGTAGTGGCCCTGGTTGTCCTGGGCCTGGTGGTTGCCCGAGAGAACGAGCATGTCCCGTCCCTCCTCGGGCGTGACGGCGTGGAACTCGGCGCAGGCGAGCGCCGCCTGCCCCTCGTCGATGCTGACCTGGGGCGGGAAGTGCGTCGAGTAGACGCGACGAACCAGCTCGCTGTCGAGTTCTTCGAGCAGGTGCTCGGCGGCGAGCTTCCCGACGTGGCCGACGCCCGGGAGCCCCTCGACGAGTACCGGGTCGTCAAGCTCCGGGTCGGCGACCGTCTCGATGTCGAATTCGTCCATACGGCTTATTCGCGGCGGCGGCGCTTAAGAGAACGTCGATACTCGCCGTAGGAGTCCTCCGGCGAGAATGGTGCGGGAGCGCTGTTGACCGCCTCGGCACCGCAGTCCGGGCAGGTGTCGGTGAGCGTGTACACCGGCCGGTCGTGTTCGCGCTCCCAGTCGGCGCACACGCGGATGTCCGATTTCATGCCGTCACGCGGTCGCTTACTCGTCGTCTTCGCTGCGTTCGCGGTGGAAGTCGCCCACGCCGCCGTGGTCCTCGACGACGGCTTTCGCGCGGTCCGCGCTCTCTTCGAGCGCGTCCTCCGCGGTCTTGTAGTCGGGGGCCTGCACCTGGATGCGGTACTCCGGCGACCCGACGTAGGTCACTTCGAGGTCGATCTCGTCGGGGACTTCGCCGTTGCCCTCGGCGGCCTGGAGTGCCTCCTTGATGATGTCGACCCCGGCGCTCTCGGGACAGGACAGGTCCACGTAGCCGGTGACCTGAACGTAGGGGACGGAGACGTTGTTGCGGGCCGTCTCGACGATGGCGTCGATCTCGTCCTCGGAGAGGTCCACGTCGTCGAGGGCTTCCTCGCCGTGGATCGCCGCCGCCTCGAAGCCGTCGTACATGGAGCCAAAGTCAGCGAGCAGCTCGTTGGCGATGGCGGCGTAGGTCTCGTCGTCTAAGTCCTCGCCGAAGGCCAGTTCCATCCAGTTGTCGGCCTTCTGCTCGTTTTTCCACTCCTGGATCTTCTCCTTTCGCTGGTGGTCGTTGACGTCCTTGATCGAGAGGTCGATCTGCTGGGCGCTCTCGTCGACGTCGAGCACCTTGGCAACGACTGTCTGGCCTTCGTTGACGTGGTCGCGGACGTTCTTGATCCACCCGCTCGCCACCTCGGAGATGTGACAGAGGCCGCGCTTGCCCTCGTACTCCTCGAGGTCGACGAACACGCCGAAGTCCTCGATCTCGTCGATCTTGCCGACGACGAGTTCGCCCGGTTCGGGCCAGCCGCTGTATTTCATCCTATCGTGCCTCGACGACGGCGGTCACTTCGCCTTCGATGTCGGCCTTGCCGCCCGTCGGGCGGGCGAGCGTGTGGCCGCAGACGGCACACGAGACCTCGCTCGCGGCCTTCTCGAAGAGAGTCTGTTCGTTCTCGCAGTCCGGACACTCGACGGTGAGGAAGCTTCCTGCCATGGTTACTCCTGGAACTCCAGTCGGCCGGCGCGCCATCCCTCACGGAGGTGGGCCTTGCCACACTCCGAGCAGCGGTACTTCAGGTCCGTCTTCTTGGTGGGCTTGTCGCCACCCGGGACCTTCGAGAACTTGCCGTCGTTCCCGATACCGGAGTTGCGCTCGCGCTGGCGATCGATCCACTTCATTCCGGTCTCGCGCCCGGAACGAACCTTCTCGACCTCGTGTTCGTTGTGCTCGTTGCAGTGCGGACAGTACGTATTGAAGCGTCGTGGCATCTGCATAGATATCGGCCTTACCGAGCGATTTGACGTGACCGCTTAAAACCCGTTTGGTTCGAACCGACCGCCCGCCGCCCGGATTCGCCCGTCGTGCGAACTGAACACACGCACTACGCTGTGTGTGCCCAACGCACACCAGCACTCACTCCCTCGTCGCCTCCGTCGTGTCGTCCTGCTACAGCGACCACCACACCGGCCGCCAGCGCCTGTTCCTCCCCGCGCTGTGACCGCTACTGGAACCGAGCGGACGGCCCGCTCGACTCGATTCGGACCGCGCCGAAAACGTCGTCGATCCCGGCGAACAGTTCGAGATTCACCGCTTCGCCGGCCGAGAGTGCGTCCAGTTTCGCCGCCAGTTCCTCGTCGATGTAGTCAACGACCTCGTACGTCTCGTCGGTGTCGACGTCTCGGAGTTCCATCTTCCCGCTCTCGTCCATCGGAGAGATCACGACGGAGGCCCGCTCGCACGACCGCTGCTGTTGTTTCAACATACATGACTGTCAGCGATTCCGATACATAAAGGCCGGCTATCAGGATGTTAAGCATCTAAACACTGTTCGGAATGATATAAGGTCACATTAGGACATTGACAGCCAGTCACGGGGGCCACGGCGGGCGATTCCTGCGGCGGCGCGGTCGCCTTCGAAGTCACTAAGTACGCAGTTGGCAAACGAGCGGGTATGAAGAAGCTCATCATCCACGGCGACCCGGGACTTCGCAAGGGCGGCCGCATCGAGTACGACGGCGAGGAGTACGAGGTGTTCTCGGTCAGCCGCCAGGGCGACTGGCACGGCCCCGACCGGCCCCAGCTGTGGTGTACCATCGGCTCCGAGGACGAAGAGGAGACGTTCAAGACCCAGGAGTACATCCCGATGCACCTCGACACGATCAACGCAGACGCCGAGGCCGTGACGGTGCTCCGCGAGCGCGGCGCGGCGAACGCCGAATCGTAAGCCGAGTACTGTCGGCCGACCGACGCGGTTCTCTCCGTTCTCTTCTCAGAGCTGTTCCGGGTGCACGCGATAGATGGTCACGCCGTCGGTCCGCTTCGCGACGGTGACGCCGCCCACTCGGTCGACGGTTATCTCCCCGTAGCGCTCCCGTTCTACCGGTCCGACGTAGACGTAGCGCACGTCGTACTCACGGAGGAGTCGCCGCTGGGCGGTCGCCTCGCCGGTGTAAATCGTCTCGACGTCCGCGACGCGCTCGTCGTACACGGTGGCGTTACGGTACTGCGCCTCGTGGTGCCAGCCCGCCACGGTCGGAATCCCGGTCAGGCTCGCCGGCGCGCTCGCGCCCTCGCCCTCCGCCGGGTTCCAGTGGTAGCCGGCGGGCGCGGCCGTGACGATGTTCGGCCGGCCGTCGACCGTCGCGTCGAGCCACCGGATCGCCTCGGCCTCGGCGGGGTGCTCGTCGTCCAGGTAGGCCAGCCCGTCCAGCGTCGGGTCGTCGGCGGACTCGACGTGGTTCGAGAGCGCGAAGGCACCGTACAGTGACGCCGAACAGACCAGCAGGACGACGAGCGCCCGCGTCCCGGTCCGGGTCCAGGTCCGTGCGCGCTCGCCGCTCGGCCGCCAGCGGGTCACCAGCCACACCAGCACCGGCCCGACGGCGACGCCCCAGAGCACCCAGACCTGCATGTACGTCTTGAAGACGGTGTTCATCCGGCCGATGTTCTCCCTGACGAAGACGAACTCGACGAGGAGGACCAGCCCCGCGCCCGCGAGAATCAGCACCGCCTCGAAGCCGACGGGCCGGTCGCCGCCGTCGGCCACCGCCGGGACCGCGTCGACGGTTCGGCCGATCGTCGGCGAGCGAGCGAACAGCCACGCGCCGACGAGGAGCGGCAGGAGGAGACCGACCGCGGCGACGTCGAGCGTGGCGGCGAGCGCCGCCCCGGCCACCGCGAGCAGGCCGACGATGCGAGCCGACTCCCACCCGACTGCGCGTCCCGTCTGGGCGTAGAGGTACAGCCAGAACGGGACGACGAACACGCCGTGGACGGCGAGCAGCTCGAACAGCGACGTGCGGTCCGGAAGCACTGCGATTTCACGGCCGCTGGCCGGGCCGAGCCAGAACGGGAGCGACCAGAGGAGCCCCAGCGCCAGCACGCCGACGGCGACCGCGAGCCCCATCCCGATTCGGACGCCTTCCTGTCCGGCGCTGTCGACCCGGAGCTTCCGGCCGAGGCCCCTGGGGAGCAGCGTCGTCGGATCGGCCGGCGCGACCGTCACCGTCAGGAGTGCGAGGCCGCCGATCGAGGGGAACGACCACGTGTTGGTGACGGCCATGACGCCGCCGACGGCCGGAAGCGCGCCGAACAGCAGCGCGAGCCGCCGCCACCGCTCGCTCGCCGGCGTCTGGTAGTAGCTGAAACAGAGCGCGGCGGCCAGAAGCAGGAAGCCCGTACTCATCATGTGTGCGTGGAGGTCGCCGTTGAGCCAGGCGAACAGCGGGAACTCGTCGATGACCAGCGCCGCTCCCGGCTCGTAGGTCGCGAAGTCGCCCGCCGTGTCGTCGATGACGCGGCTCGCGTCCCAGTAGCTAAAGGAGTCCGGGCCCGTCGCCAGCCCCTCCAGTTCGTACCCGGCCCGCGTCGCGACCGTCTGCCCGAGGCCGTCGGGCAGGAGCCAGATGACGAACCGGGCCGGCGTCGAGAGATTGCTCGCGAACCCGACGAAAAACGCGGTGAGGCCGGCGGCCAGTCGGCGGGGAAGTCCCCGGTCGCTCGCGACCGCACCGGCGAGTCCATACGCCGCCGTCACGAGCGTGGCGTAGAACCCGGCCAGCGCGAGGTTGTAGGCGTACTGCCCGGCCGTCCCCGTGAGCCTGGTGAGTATCGCGGCCGCGAGGTGACCGCCGTAGTAGTACGCGACCGGTTCGCCCGCGAACCACACGTCTTCGAGCGGGAGGCTGTCGGCGCGCAGCAGCGACTGCAAGAGGCCGAAGTCGAGGAACTTCTCGCCGCCGAGGGGGACGATGGCCGGGTCGAGCGCTCGGACCCACACGAGAAACAGGAACGCGAGCGCGAAGACGCCGGCCGCCTCGGCGTACGCGCGCGAATCGACCGCACCGTTCGACCGGGCCGCAACCGCTGCGCTCACGGCGAGGACCGCGACGCCGAGCCAGACGCCGACCGTCAGCGTGAGGCGACCGACGAAGTAGGTCACGAGCCACAGGACCGACACCGCGACCGGGACGCCGAGGGAGACGCCGCGGTCGGCGAACCGGGGGAACAGCGCCGTCGCGACGGTTCCGCCGGCGTAGAGCAGGAGTAGATAGCAGGCGAGCCAGAGGGCGAGGACCCCGTATTCCATCAGTAGGGGGACCGGTTCGCTGGCCTATACGTCTTTTCGTTGGACTGCTCCCGACGGCTTATCAACCACCTATGGTGAGTAGCTTCGAACTGTTTTTACTCCTTCCAGTCGGACACGCTACCAATGTCGCGTTCCGTCGGCGTCGTCCTCCCCGCCTACCGTCCCGACGTTGCCCAGCTCGGGACCTACATCACCGACATCCAGGCCGCCCTCTCTCCAGAGACCGTCGTCGTCGAGCTCGACGCGCCCCGCGAGGGGGTCCCCGCGAAACTCGCTTCTCGCTCGGTCGACGTGGACACGGTTCCGTACCGCCGCGGCAAGGGCGCCGCGATCACTGCCGGCTTCGAGCGCCTCGACACCGACGTGCTGGCGTTCGCCGACGCTGACGGCTCGACGCCCGTCGCGTCGCTCGACAAGGTGCTAGAGCCGGTCCGATCCGGTCGCGCGGACCTCGCCGTGGGGTCGCGCCGACATCCCGACGCCGAGGTGGCCAGTCACCAGACCTTCGCCCGGCGCTTCCTCGGCGACGGCTTCGCGTGGCTCGCCGGACAGTTGCTCGACGCCAGCCTGTACGACTACCAGTGCGGCGCGAAGGCCATCGACGCGACCGCCTGGGATCGCGTTCGCGACCATCTCTACGAGCCCGGCTTCGCCTGGGACGTGGAACTCATCGCCATCACCGCCGCGCTGGATCGCTGCATCGAGGAGGTGCCCATCGAGTGGGAGGACCAGCCCGGCTCGACGGTGTCTCCGATACGCACCTCGATCGACCTGTTCCAGGCCCTCCTGACGGCTCGCCACCGCTCGAAACAACTCCGGAACGACAGCTTCCACACGGCGCTCGCCGAACACCTCGACGAACCGACGGCGCTCGTCGAGAAGGACCGATGAGCGACCTCGAGCGGCAAGTCCGGCAGTACGTGCCCGACCGGTTCGAGTCGCTGGTCTCTGGCGTCCGGTTCGGCCAGTTCGTCTCCGTCGGCGTCGTCGGTGCGATCAGCGACAACACGGTCCTCGCCGTGCTGGGGCTCGGCTTCGGCGTCGGCGACATGGCGGCGAAAGCCGCCGGCGTCGAGACGGCGATTCTGGTGATGTTCCTCGTCAACGAGCACTGGACGTTCGCGGACGAAGGCGACGCCGGCCGCCGATCCTTCGCCAAGCGCCTCGCGAAATCACACCTCGTCCGGTCCGGCGGCGTCGCGGTCCAGCTCTCCGTGTACTGGCTCCTGACCCAGCGCCTCGCGTTCGAACTCGTGATCGCGGGCACGGACCTCTGGTTTCTCGCCGCCAGCCCGATTGCCATCGGTATCGCGATGTTCGTCAACTACGTCGCCGAGAGCGTGTTCACGTGGCAGGTTCATCAGGACGACTCCCTGTAGCGCGTCACAAAGTCACGGACGGCACTCGAATCACAACCCTTAATGAGGGGACCGGACTACCAGATGGTAGCGGGATGGGATAGCCAGGAGATTCCGGCGGGCTCATAACCCGCAGATCGGTAGTTCAAATCTACCTCCCGCTATGTTCTGACGACACAACGACGAGGAGCAAAGCGACGAGTCACGTGTCGTCTGCGGTAGTCTGGAGTGGATCTGAACCCTGACAGTCGCGCACAGCGCTAGCGAGCACGTCTGTCTCCGGTTCAGATCTACCTCCCGCTATACTTTTGCTTCGAACATCACCGTGAGAAGCAAATTCTGTCCGAGGGAGTTCGAACGAGAGAACGCCGAGCGATAGCGAGGTGTTCCCGTCGTTCAACTCTACCTCCCGCTATCCGTGGTCGGGACTCGGACGAAGAATATGCAGTCGAAGCCCTAGTCGTCGCCGTGTTCGTCGACGATGACGACCTCGCCATCGACGACTTCGACGTTGATGAGCGTCTTTGCGTCGTAGCCAGCCTCGTCGAGTTTGTTCGTCCCGTCGGCCTTCTTGATCACGCAGACGATGTCGCGGATGTCCGCGCCGATGTCTTCGAGCGCGCCCGTGAGACCGGCCAGCGTGCCGCCGGTCGAGAGCACGTCGTCGAGGACGAGCACGCTGTCGCCCTCGTAGACGTCGTTGACGTACATCTCGCTCTCGGAGTAGCCCGTCACCTGCGAGAGCGACACTTCGCCGTCCAGGCCGTACTGGCGCTTGCGGACGACGACGAGCGGGATGTCGGTCATCAGCGACACCGCCGTCGAGATGTGGATGCCCATCGCCGCCGGCGTGACGATCTTGTCGACGTCTTCCAGCTCCGCCTTGCGGATGATCTTGATGACGATTTCGCGCAGGAGCTCCGGTCGAAGCATCGGGACCCCGTCGCTGATGGGGTGGACGAAATAGTGGTACCCTTCTTTCTCGATGATCGGGGCCTCGAGGAGGGACTCCTTGAGTCGGTCCATGCCGTCGGTACTGCGAGGCCATACTAAAATTCTCCGTCACCGACTCAGTACAGTCCCACCAGTTCGCCGAGCGCTCGCATCATCGGAAGCGCGTGCGAGTCACCGAGGGCGTAGTACTCGAGCACTGTCAGCAGGACGAAGACGAGCGTGACGCCGGTCGCGAGCCCGAGCAGCACCGCGCCGAGCCGCCCCGCCTTTCCCTCGCTCCGCCCGCGCAGCGACCAGAGCCCCAGCGGCAGCGCCGTTCCCAGCCCGACGAGTGCGTGGAACTGGAACGCCTCCCCGATGCCGTTCACCGTCAGCGCGACGGCGACGAGGGCAAACTGGCCGCCGACGAGGACCGTTGCCGAGGCCGTCCAGAGGTACGCTCGCCAGTGGTTCGCGAGCGCGTCGCGCACCGGCGGCAGTCGCACGGCGAGGTACACGCCGAGCGGGCACAGGGGGAACAGATACCGGGCTGTCACCTGCGCGTGCGTCGGCAACCGACTCGTGTACAGCAGGACGAGACCGAGCACCGTCGTCGCGGCGAACAGGTCCACGACGCGAGCCGGTCCGAGTCGGCGGTCCGGTAGCGACAGCGACGAGCGACGACGGGCGACCACGGGGAGCACGCCGGCCAGCGCGGCGAGCAGGGGGACCGACTCCAGCAGGGAGAGGTTCACCGATTCCGCGTCGGTGTCGCTGAGCGTCGACTGCGCGCTCCCGGAACGGACGAAGGTGTGGTACACGTCGATGGGCTCGGCACGGAACGCCCTGAACCCGACGAGGAGCTGGTCGACGAGCAACAGGAGCGGGCGCGCGCCGCTCTCGACGACGCCGAAGAGCGGCTGAAGTGGTGCGAGAATTCCGCCGGAGCCGTTCGACGAGCCGCCGGTGTCTCCGGCACTCCCGCCACCCGCCGCGGCGTCGCCCCCGGCCGAGTATCCGCCGGCGAGCAACCGCGGCGGTTTGACCGGCGAGCCGGTGATGGCGACGTTCGTCAGGGCGAACGGGATCAGCGACAGCAAGAACACACCTCCGACGACGGCCAGCGTTCGCGGGCTGTTCTCCGGGGCGGTCGGCACGTCGACGAGCGCCAGCGTCACGCAGAGGAGCAACGCCTCGGGCGCGTGTACCCAGGCGTACAGGCCGACCAGCCCGTAGGCCAGCGCCCGGAAGGTCCGCGACCGCGAGACGACCGGTCCGTCGGCCTCGCGGCGACTGCGGTAGAGGCAGTACGCGACGCCCATCACCACCGCGGCGGTGACGACGTGTCGCTTGGGGACCGACGCCCAGAACGCCAGCGGCGTCCCCGCAGTGACCGCGACTGCGCCCAGCAGTCCCAGCCGCCGGGTCTCCACCAGCGTGAGGAGTCGATAGCAGAAGACCGGGACGAACGCGGCCACGGTGAGGTGGAACAGTTGCAGGGCGTAGAGGTGGACTGCGCTGGGGTCGAGCGGCCGTGCTAGCGCCACGTTGAGCCCGAACAGGCCCAGAACCGCGATACCGCCGCCGACGATCACGCGGTCGCTGTCGGCGAGCCGCCCGCACTGGACGAGCAGCGCCAGCAGCGCGAGCGACCAGAGCCCGACCAGCGCGATGCGAAGTTCGACAACCGCCGCGAGGCCCTGAAGCACGAGCAAGTACGGCAGCGAGAGGGCGATGACGCCGTAGTTCCGCGCGAACTCCCGCCCGCCGTAGCTGTTCACGCCGGGGGTGTTCAGCGTCCCGCCGTAGGCCGGCTCCAGCAGCGCGACCTGTCCGTTCGAGAGGCTGTACAGGCCGTTCGCCAGCGTGACCGAATCGTTGATGAGAAACGTCGTCCGCCACACCAGCCCGAACAGACAGACCGCCCCGAGGAACACCACTAGCCCCCAGCGGTCGCCGAACAGGACAGGCACCGCTGTCCTGCGGGCGTTCGCGAACGCTTCCGATCGGTCACGAAGTTCGACTGCGACCGATTCGGCGCTCATCCGACCACCCTGACCGTGACGTTCCGCGTCGCGACGTCGGCGTGGCCCTCGCCGTCGCGCTTGCGGACGCTCACAGTGCCGTCGTATCGCTCCTGTTCGATTTCGTCTGCTCGGAACGTGTCCGACGCCAGCGTCAGTTCGTAGGTCTCGGCGGTTTCAGGGTCCAGAAAGTGGTTCGTCGTCCGCGTGTAGCCGAGTTCGTCGATCGTGAACCGGTAGACCAGCGTCGGATTGCCGTCGACCGACGAGAGTCGGACCGTCGCCGGCGGCACGTCGAGGTAGTAGTTCGCCGCCCCGTATGCCCCCCTCTCTATGGTCGCGTTCGCGGGCAACCGCGCGTCGGTGACCGTGACCGTTCCCGTCTCCAACGTGAGCGGTTCGGGTTCGGAGGCGAGCGTCACCCCGGGGACGAGCGGCCCGGAGAGCAGCGTGACTCCGACGACGACAAGCGTCACGACGGCGACGACGCCCCGGGCCACATCCATCGTATTCGCTCACTGGATACGCGGAAATAAAAGCATCGTGGCGCAGTGCTGTCGCTCACCGACTGAAAAATGGAGAAACGGCGGCCGGATTACGCGTCCGGACCGGAGTCTTCGGAGAGCGTCGCGGAGGTGTCACCTTCGACAGGCTCGTAGACGACGCGGAGTTCATACTGTGTGCCAGCGTTAGGACTAATCGAGTTACCAGCAGTGACTTCTGATGAAGGACTTAAACTACTCCAGTTTGTCCATGCGGCTGAGGACGTGGCGTAATCGAAGTCACCTCGAACATACAGTTCCTGTGCTTCGATCGAGTCACCGCCATCGTGAGTCACAGTAAGTGTTTCCGTGCCACCTCCCTCGTACTCCCACGAGAAGCTGGCCTGCGGCGTCGCCTGCTGTGCCTGGTCCCCGAGCCCGAGGACGAAGGAGGCGATAACGGCCGCCAGGATGACCGTGATTGCGACCATCAGGATGACCCCGATGACCGGCGAGACAGCGTCGTCGTCTTGAATGAGACGTTTGATGTCCATGGTTCGTGCTTTGCGTCGCACACCGCGAATACGACCCGAGTAATCCAACCCTACGCTCCGAAGGGATTACTTACCGGCCTCGCGGTGATGCGCTGATTCAGCTACATGAGAGGTATCCACTTAAACACGTAGTACGTTTTAGCCGTTCAATGGCGGCCTGAAACCCTTCAAGATGGCCTGTAAACCCAATTTTCGCCACCCCTACTGGATATATAATGGTAGGGGGCGCTCGAAGGAGACTTCCCAAAACGAGGTTGCCGATCGACTCAATCGTCGCACTCGGACTGCGCTGTGAACTCGGTGAGCGTCATCTCGCGAGCGACGTAGGTGTGGTAGCCCGCGGAGACGCAGAGGACCATCGAGAACACCGTCGCCCAGACCAGCGGCGGGATGAGTGTGAACGGATAGACGCCGACCCAGAGAATCGTGACGACCGCGAGGCTCACCGCCCCGAGTGAGAGGTAGTACTCCCGCCAGGGGAACTCGCTCCCGGGGACGATTTCGAGGTAGACGGTGAGTTCCTCCGTCTGCTCGGTCCGCGTGATCGTCCCGTTGTCGTCGTCGTAGTCGATGATGCCGGCCTCGTCCATCCGGGGAAGGTGCGACTGCTGTAGCGTGGTGTAGACCCGCTTTCGCTGCGCGCTGGTCACCTCGGCGTTCGGACAGTCGTACTCCTGGGCCGCGACGTGGGACGCGAGGTCTCCGAGCGACACCGGCCCGCCGTTCTCACGGAGATACTGGAGCGTGTGCCGACGGCGCTCGTTCTGTAGCACGTCGAAAATCTCGCCCTTGGAGATGTGTTCCTGCGCATCGGTCGACTCTGGTTTTTGTACTTGCTTGCTCATGCGATCGCCTCCAATCCACCACCCTGACCGCGCATTATAGCGAATGTCAGGTGGTCCATCGGTTATAATATCACTGGTCTCGGCGGCGTAATGAAAAACGAGAATCCGCGATTACGCGTCCGGCCCGGTTGCCGTCGCGAGAGTCGCGGAGTTGTCGCCGGTGGAAGATTCGTAGACGATGTTGAAGTCGTAGCCACCGCCGGTCACACCCACGGTGATTCGATCCCCTGCAACCACCTTGCTGTTGCTTCCACTCACATCGCCGCCACTGGAGAGCCAGTCGGCATTGTTACTGGTCACATCTGATGAACTGCCACCGATACCCGATCCTCGGATATACAGATTGCTCGCCTTGATCGAGTCCCCACCATCGTGGGTTACGGTTACCTGTCCGTTAGTATCTGCACTGCTATCGTATTCGGTACTGAAGCTTGCTTGCGGTGCGGTGTTGCTGACCTGGTCGCCCAGGCCGAGCACGAACGTCGCGATGACGGCCGCGAGAATGACCGTGATCGCGACCATCAGGATGACCCCGATGACCGGTGATACAGCGTCGTCGTCGTCGAAGAATCGTTTGAGTTCCATGGTTGTCTATCCGGCACACGCAGACGGGGCGGTCATCACTGTGGAGGTCGCCCCGGTACGTTGTGCTTACTTCGGGAGTGGATATGGAGCTATTTAAGCTTGCACCTGTATTATCAGAGACTGTAATCTCTCACCACATTCAAGTCGCGCAAAACTGTACGAATGGGGCTGATACGGGACTGCAGCATTCAGTTATCGTCTCCGATACCGTGGCAGGCTACGAGAGCAGCAACAGCGCTACCGTCACGAATACCGCGAGTATCAGGACGCTGAATCCGATTCCAGCCCGGAGCGGATGAGCCGCCCGGTCGTCTGCCGCGTTTCGGAACTGTGCGAACTGTTCGTCCGGCTCCGTTGCCGTCCGTACGATCGTATTCGTCGACTGGACCACGACGCGGTCGACAGCCGCGTAGAGTTCCGTCACGCCGACGACGAGAGCCCGTGCCCCGTAGAAGACGACTGGGTTGTACAGCCGGTCGATGTCGGGGACGCGACCGAGCTTCGAGAGGGGTTTCTTCGTCACCGCGAAGCCGATCAGGCCGAGGACTGCGAGGGCAACCCCTTCGACGACGTGTGGGATAGTGTAGGTCTTGTAGACGTGGTCGACGACGGCCCCGTCGGTCACGTCGAACGGCAGGATCGCGAACAGCGCGCTGTCGAAGACGCCGTAGACGACACACAGCGCGGCGACGGCCAGCATGGCGACGCTCTGGAGGCGGTTGGCGTCCGGGACGCTCCCGTCGTACTCGCCGTGGAAGAAGGCGTAGTAGCCGAACTTGATGAACGACATGAACGTCCCGACGCCGCCGAGCAGCAACAGCCATTCGAGCGTGTAGAACTCGCCGATGGGCAGCGGCCCCTTGGAGAAGCTGTAGTGGCTCGCCGAGATGACGATGCCTTTGCTGACGAAGCCGTTGAAGCCGGGGAACCCGGCGATGGAGAGCGCGGCGACGGTGAACGCCCCCGCGGTGAGCGGCATCTCCTTCCGGAGGCCGCCGAGTTTCTTCAGGCTCTCTTCGCCGGTGCGGTAGATGACGACGCCGGCGGTCATGAACAGCAGTCCCTTGTAGAGGATGTGATTGAAGACGTGCGCGAACGCCCCGGCCTGCGCGAGCGCGCCGCCGATGCCGACCCCGGCCACCATGTACCCGACCTGCGACTGGATGTGGTAGGACAGCAGGCGGCGCATGTCGTTCTGGAACAGCGCGAACATCGCGCCGAAGACGGCCATCCCCCCGCCCATGTAGGCCACCGCGACGTGTCCGTCCGGGAACGCGCGGTACATCCCGTAGACGCCGGTCTTGGTCGTGAACACGCACAGGAACACGCTGGCGGCGACGTGCGGGCGCGGGTAGGTGTCCGGCAGCCAGGCGTGCAGGCCGATGAAGCCCACGTTGACGCCGATACCGATTGCCGCGAGCGCGGCGGGCAGCCCCGCCGTGATACCCGCCGTCTCGGGACCGTTGGGAACCGACGCGAACAGGAACGTCCCCTTCGCCACGTACGTCTGGAGGATCGCGGCCATCAGGAGCGTCCCGCCAACGCCGTGCAGGAGCGCGTAGCGAAAGCCCGCCCTGACGGCCTTCCCGCCGTAGTGCCACACCAGCAGCGTGCTGGTGACGGCCATCAGCTCCCAGAAGAACAGCAAGGAGAGCCAGTCGCCGGCGAAGACGGCCCCGAAGCTGGTCGCGACGTACGAGAGCGCGAAGCCGGTCTGCGTGGTGTCGGCGTCGCTAGCGTAGGAGTACGCCACCGCGACGGCGGCGATGAGCCCGAAGATCAGCCCCATCAGCCGCGAGAAGTCGTCGACGTTGAACAGCACCGCGTCGAAGCCGAGGAACGTCGTCTGGAGGTGCGCGCCGGTCGGCACGAACCAGACCCAGGCCACCGCGAGCGCTGGCACGAGCGCCCCGAGGGCGTGCCCGCTCCGGCGGCCCAACAGCGCGACGAGTATCGCCACGGGGAGCAGGACGGCGACAGGCGGGACGAGCGTCAGGAACTCGGCCATCAGAGCGTCACCCCCGGAAGGTTACCGACGATCGTCGTCACGATGCGGAGGAAGACGACGGTGTTGGGGACGGTCCCTAAGAGGAGGGACAGCGTCGCCGCGGTCAGTATCGGCCCGAGCATGAACCACGTGCTCTCGCCGCCGCGCCACCCGGCCTTCGTCCAGCCACCCGCCGGCGGGCCGCCGTGGTGTTCCACGTCCTCGTGGTGTTTGCCGAGGTGGTCGACGTGCTGCGGTTCCGGGACTTCTTCGACAGTCTCGGTCGATGGCTCGTCCGACTCCGCTGCGCCGCCGTCCGCTCGCACGGCGTCGCGTCCGCCGAGCGGGCCTCCGATGAGCGGCTTCTCGTCGTGGCCCTCCGGCGACTCGAAGTACGCCTGATAGACGATGGGCCAGAAGTACGCGATGTTCAGGACCCCGGAGACTAGCAGGGCGGCGGCGAAGACGGTGCCGCCGCCGTCCAGCGCCCCGATGACGAGGTACCACTTGCTGACGAAGCCGGCGACAAGCGGGATACCGGCCATGCCGGCCGCGGCGACCCCGAACGCGGCCATCGTCAGCGGCATCCGCTTCCCGATGCCGGCCATGTCGCTGATGTCGTCGGTGTGCGTCTCGACGTGGATTGCGCCCGCACAGAAGAACAGCGTGAGCTTCATGAAGGCGTGGGCGGGGATGTGGAGCAGCCCGCCGACGAGGGCGTCGCCCTTCAGCAGTGCCAATCCGAGCACGATGTAGGAAAGCTGGCTGATCGTCGAGTACGCGAGCCGTCGCTTGAGATTGTCCTGCCTGAGCGCGATGACGCTGGCGGTCAGGAGGGTGAAGGCCGCGACGGCGGCGAGCGGCAGGCCGACGCCGAGTTGCTCCATCGTCCCCGTTCCGTACACGTCGAGCACAACGCGAGCGATACCGAAGACGCCGCTCTTGACGACGGCGACGGCGTGGAGCAGGCCCGAGACGGGCGTCGGCGCGACCATCGCGTCCGGGAGCCAGGAGTGTGCCGGCATGAGCGCGGCCTTCACGCCGAAGCCGGCCGCGAGCAGCGCGAACGCGGTCCGTGCGAGCGTCGGATCGGCGGTCGCCAGTCCCTCCAGTCCGCCGGGCGTGAACGCGGTCGTCCCGGTGAGGACGAACACGAGGACGGTCCCGCCCAGCACGGCGACGCCGCCGCCGAACGTGTACGCGAGGTACTTCCGACCGGCGGCGCGGGCCTCGTCGGTCTCGTCGTGGGTGACCAGCGGGTACGTCGAGACGGTCAGTAGCTCGTAGCAGACGAACAGCGTGAGCAGGTTCGACGCGAACGCGACGCCGACCGCCGACGCGAGGCTGGCCGCGAAGGAGGCGAAGTAGCGCGTCTGAGCGTGTTCGTCCAGTCCGCGCATGTAGCCGATGCTGTAGAAGCTCGTGACGATCCACAGCAGGCTCGCGAGCAGGCCAAAGAGGAGTCCCAGCGGATCGACGTTGAATGCCAGTTCGATACCGGTCGCGAACTGCCCGACGACGAACTCGTACTCTGTCCCGTTCAGGACGCCGGGGACCATGCTCGCGATGATACCGAACTTTGCGAACGCGACGGTCAGGGTAACCCCCTCTCGTAGATTCGGTCGGCCTTTGAGCGAGAGAATCACGGGGATAGCCGCCGCCGAAACCAGGATCGCCAGGATGGGTCGTAACTCAGTCATTGGGTTAGCAGGGGTGGAAGCGTTTCTTCGAGCACTCTTTGCAACTCCGGGACGGCGGCGGTCAGCGCGACCGCGAGGACGGCCGCGGTGACGACGACGGCGACCATCCCGACCGAGACCGCCTGCCCGCTCCCGTCGGCGACGGTGGCGTCAGCGGGCGCGTCGGAAGGCGCGTTGGCCTGCTCGTCCGCGTGGATGGTCGCCTCGGCGAAGTACAGGCGCTCGACGAGGCGCGCGAAGTACGCGAGCGTGAGCAGCGTGCTCGCGAGCAGGACGACGACGACGGGCCAGATCCCGGCGTTGACCGCGCCGATGACGATGTACCACTTGCCGACGAAGCCGACCGCCGGCGGAACCCCGACCATCGCGAGCGCGAGGACGGAGAACGCACCGGCGGTCACCGGTGCGCGACTGCCCATCCCGGCGTAGCCGTTCAGGGTCGTCGCGCCGGTCTTGCGCTCGATGACGCCCGTCGCGGCGAACAGCCCGCCTTTCATCACCGCGTGGCCGAGCAGGTGGACGCTCGCACCGACGACGGCCATCGGCGTCCCGACGGTGAAGCCGGCGACGACGAGGCCGAACTGCGACACCGAGGAGTACGCGAGCATCCGCTGGACGCTGCTCTGGGAGACGGCGAGCGCGCTGCCGGCGACGATGCTCACGCAGGCCAGTCCGAGGAGCGCCCAGCGCGCGACCGGCACGGCAGACAGGAACTCGACGGTGAACACCGAGAACAGCAGCCGTGCGAGCGCGTACGCGGACACGGTCGAGACGAGCGCGGAGATGAACGCGCTCACTGTGTCCGGTGCGTTCGCGTAGGCGTCGGGCTGCCAGGTGTGCAGCGGGAACAGCGCAACCTTCACCGTCAGCCCGCCGACCATCAGCCCGAAGGCGGTCAGGATCAGCGTGGAGTCGTAGGCCGCCATCGACCCGAGCTTCTCGGCCAGGTCGGCCATGTTCAGCGTCCCCGTCGCCGCCAGCAGGTAGCCGACGCCGAGGAGGTACAGCGACGCGCCGACGGTCCCGATGACGAGGTACTTCAGCGCGGCGACGGCGGACTTCGCGTCGTCGCCGCTCGCGACCAGCCCGTAGGCCGCGAGCCCGGTAATTTCGAGGAAGACGTACAGATTGAACACGTCCCCGGTGATGCTCATGCCGGTCAGGCCGGCGACGAGCAGCAGGTACAGGCTGTAAAAGGAGTTCGACCGCGGGCCGGCGTGGCGCGCGTACGCGAGCACGCCCAGCGCGACGACGGCGACGAGCAGGGCGACGGCCGCCGAGAGCCCGTCGACGACGAGTTCGATGCCGTACGGGGCGGCGAAACCGCCGACCTCGTAGCTCACTGTGCCGTTCGCTGCGACAGTTCGGGCCAGCAGTCCCGCGAGAGCGACCTGCCCGGCGACGGTCAGCGTCGCGACGACCCAGCCGGCCCGTTCGTGGAGCAGGCTGACCACCAGCGGCACCGCGCCGCCGAGTATCGGCAGGACGACCAGCAGGACGGGGAGATGTTCAATCATGGTAGAGCTGTTTGAGTTTGTCTTCGTCCAGCGTCCCGTACTCGGTGTAGATGCGGATGAGCAGCGCCAGCGCGACGGCGGTCAGGCTCACCCCGACGACGATGGCGGTCAGAATGAGGACGTGCGGGAGCGGGCTGACGTAGGGGCCGCCGCCGTCCTCGATGATCGGCGGATGGCCGCCGGCCCGGAACGCGAGCGTGATGAAAAACAGGAAGATGCCCGTCTGGAAGATGTTCATCCCGATGACTTTCTTCACGAGGTTCCGGGACTCGACGAGCATGTACAGGCCGATACCCAGCAACAGCATGACCGCGACGTAGTTGTAGTGTGAATCGAGCAGTTCCAACATCACTCTTCAGCCTCCGGTGTGTCGACCGCGTGACCGTAGCCCGCCGCCAGCAGGAAGAACAGCCCGATGGCGACGCTCGCGACGATGCCCCCGATGCCCAGTTCGACGAGTTCGATCCCGTAAGCGGTCGCGTGCGAGAGGAACCGCTCGTACAGGTGGTACTCGAGGAAGTTCCCCCCGAGGAGGATCGTCCCCAGGCCGATAGCGGCGAACAGGAGCACGCCGCCGGACGCGAGGGAGGCGACGACCCGCACGTCGACCCACTCCCGGGTCGAGTCGATGCCGTAGGCGAACGCGAGCATCATCACCACGGAGCCGGCGATGACGCCGCCCTGGAACCCGCCGCCGGGCGAGTTCGCGCCGTGGAACATCACGAACAGCGCGAACGTGAGGACGAACGGCGCGACGACCCGGACCGTCGTCATGATGATCGTGCTCTCGACGTACAGCCCCGGCCGGTCCTCGCCGCTCATGCGAACACCTCCTGCCTGAGGACGGTTAGCGCGGCGACGCCGGCCGAGAAGACCACGACGGCCTCCCCGAGCGTGTCGAACCCGCGGTAGGCCGCGAGCACGGCGGTCACCGCGTTGTGGACCTCCGTCTGCTCGTAGGCGTTTTCGAGGTAGTACTGCGTGACTTCGCCGCTGACGACGGGGTTCGCTGCCCCATCGGCACCGATAGCTGGAAGCGAGGGCACCGTCGCCAGCATCACGAGGACGAACGCGCCGACGAACGCGACCGTTCGGAACCGGACCCGCTCCAGGATTCGGTCTTCCTGCGGGCGGACGGTGTTCGCGAGCGCCAGCAGGAACAGAATGGTCATGATGCCGGCCCCGACGGCGGCCTCGGTCAGACCCACGTCTGGCGCTTCCAGGATCACCCAGATGATGGAGACGCCGAGGCTGTAGGCGGCGAAGGCCATCACGGACGCCAGCACGTCCTTGAGGAGTGCCGCGCCCAGCGCACAGCCGAGGACGAACACCAGCAGCGCCGCCTCGATGAGCGTCAGCGTCATCGCTCTCCCTCCTCGTCGCCGGCGGTCCACGGCTCGATACCCTGATCTTGTGCCGCCCGGGCGATGGCGTGGGCGGCCGTCGGGTTCGTCAGGAACATGAACGCGAGCAGGAAGACGGCCTTGATCGTCGAGAGGTCGGTTTGCAGGGCGAGCGCCGCCGCACCGATAGTGAGGACGGCTCCGAGGGTGTCGCTCTTCGACGCGGCGTGGGCCCGCGTGTACACGTCCGGCAACCTGACGATGCCGACTGCGGCGACGCCGCCGAAGAACGCGCCGACGAGCGCGAGCGCGATGATCGCCCACTCGGTCGGCGTCATAGCACACCCCCGTGCTCGACGTTGAACTTCGAGAACGCGATCGAGAGCAGGAAGTTCAACAGGGCGTACACGAGCGCGATGTCGAGGAACAGCGGCGCGTCGAGCGCGCTGGAGACGAGGGCGATGGCGATCACCGTGTTCGTCCCCATCACGTTGACCGCGATGACCCGGTCGTGATCGGTCGGTCCGGCGACCACGCGGTACAGCGAGACGAGGGCGAAGACGACGAACGCGGCCGCGATGGCGAGCAGCGCCGACTCGAACGCGATCATTCCGCCACCTCCGTCTCGCTATCGGCGTCGGCCGCGTCTCCGTCGTCACCCTGGCCGCGCTCGCGCGGCGAGGGGATCGCGGCCGCCTCGCGGCCGTAGAAGACGAACCGGACCGCCCGCTCCAGGCCGCCCTCGAAGAGGTCGTCGCGCACCTCGCCGGTGAGCGAGTGAATGTCGAATGCCCGTTCTGAGACGCTGACGGTGAGCGTCCCGGGCGTCAGCGTGATGGAGTTCGCGAGCGTCGTCACCGGGGCGTCGCCCCAGACGGCCGCCTCGAACTCGACGATCTTCGGGTCGATCGGCAGCGAGGGGTGCAAGACGACGTAGGCGATGTGGACGTTCGCCACCACGATCTCTTTGAGCAGGTACGGGACGTAGATCGCCATCCGACCGAGCTGTTTCGGGATGCGGGTCAGCGAGGGCTGTCGGCTGAACGCGATCGGTGCGAGCAGCGCGGAGACGATGGTCGCGGTGATCGCCCCGGTCAGGAAATCGAGCGGCTTGTAGGTGCTCAACAGGAGGTAAAACAGGTACGAGATCCCGAATACCGTGCCGTACTTGGGGAGCGTCGCCGCCCGGGCGAGTGCTGTCGACCGGGCCGGTCGCTCGACCGGTGCGCTCTCGACGGACACGTCGTCGCGGGCGAGTTCGACCTCGAGCGGCCGGAGCATCGGCGTGGTCCCGCCGGGGTTGAACTCGGGATCGAGGACGACCTGCTCGATGTCGTGGTCGCCCGCGTAGGCCAGTATCGCGTCGGCGTAGTCGCCCGGGCTGAACAGATAGCGGTCCGCGCCGATGATCTCGAACGTCACGTCGAGGTTCGTCGGCGGGTCCGAGCCCAGGTCCTCTTCGACCCAGACCTCGGCGCGGTCGAGCAGCGACTTGGCGTCTCCGAGTTCTTCCTGCGCCTCGGGGTCGACTGCACGCGTACTCGCGATCACGACGAGGTGAAGCGCTACCTGCTGCGGACTGTCGTTCGCCACCGTCTCGGCCTGCTCGACGGCGTAGGCGACGGTGCTCCTGACCGTCACCGAGTCGTCGAGTGGCACCAGCAGACGACGGGGTTGGGCTGCAGTCACGGTGTGTCCTTGAAAATCCTGTTTGTAGCTGTTTGACGAGCGTTACTGTCGTTATCGGTCCCGAACAACGGGACACGCAAAACTATTTCGTAATCGGACACGGCGTCGCTTCAGTTCGTCAATCGACCTGCCAGTTGGTCGGCGACGGCGAAGCCCAGCCCCTGCTTGTCGCCGACGTACTCCGTCGCGTCGTCGTCGACGAGCAGGGCGCGCGTCTCGGTCGCACCCATCACGCTCGCGTCGTTGGCCACGACGAACGCGAGGGCCGTGCGGTCCCGGATCTCCCGTGCCCGGTCGACGAGCGTCTCGTCGTCGCCATCGGTCTCGACCTTGAAGCCGACGATGGGGAGGTCCGGATGGCGCTCTCTGACGGTGTCGATGAGCTTCGGCGTCGGTTCGAGCGACAGCGTCAGTCCCTCCTGTCCGCTCTTGATCTTCTCGGGGGCCTGCTCGACCGTGTAGTCCGAGATGGCGGCGGCGGAGACGAGCGCGTCTGCCTCGTCGGCGACGCCAGTCACCACCTCGGTCATCTCCGCGGCGGACTCGACCGACTCGACGGTCGCGTACGGCACGTCCGGCCCGTCGTGGACGAGCGTCACGTCCGCGCCACGCACGTGGCACGCCCGCGCGACCGCGCGCCCGGTCTTACCGGAGGCGCGGTTCGAGAGCGTCCGAACCGGGTCGATTGACTCCGTCGTCGCGCCGGCGGTCACGACGACGTGCTCACCCGCCAGCGGCGTCTCGCCCGCCGCTCTGGCCGTCGCGGTCACGATGGCCTCCTCGGTCGCGATCTTCGCCTTCCCCTCTTCGATGCGCGGGTCGACGAAGTCGACGCCCCAGGACTCGACGCGGTCGATGGCGTCCAGCACGCCGGGGTGGTCGTACATCGGCTCGTGCATCGCCGGCGCGACGACCACCGGCAGGTCCGCGCCGAGGGCGGTGGTGGCACAGGTCGTCACCGGCGTGTCGTCGATCGCCGCGGCGACCTTCCCGACGGTGTTGGCCGTCGCCGGGGCGAGCAGCAGCACGTCTCCCCAGCCGGTCCGCCCGCAGAGGTCGACGTGCTCGACGCTCCCGGTCAGTTCCGTCACCACGTCGTGCTCGGTCGCGAACTCCAGCGCCCACGGGTGGATGATGCCCGCGGCGCTGTCGGTCATCACGGCCCGGACCGCGGCCCCCTCGCGCCGGAGTTCGTGGGCGAGTTCGACCGTCTTCACCGCGGCGATGGAGCCCGAGACCCCCAGCACGACGTTGACTCCGTCCAGCATACCTCCGGGTTCGCGGTGCGGGAGTAAAAGCACCCGACTCTCGACCGGCGCGTCTCGACGGACCCCAGCTACCCCTTACCGCCGGTCCGCTCGCTCTGTTGGGGCCGCTCGCGATGTGAGAGGAGGGCGACAGTGACGAGCAGGATCGACAGCAGTACCAGTCCCAGCGCGACCACCGTGGCGACCGACAGACCTGCGGCCGCGGTCGGGACGACGAACGGGAACAGGGCGTACCTGACGAGCAGGACCGCGACGATGCCCACACCGAGGACGGCCGCGGTCCCCGTGACGTGGACGAACTCGCTGTCGGTCGTCTCGGCAGCGCGACCCAGTTGCGCGCCGACGCTGCTGGCGTGCGCGCCGGTGTCCCAGACCAGCAGCGATGCGGCCGCGCCGACGAGGACCAGCAGCGGCGCGAGTCCGACTTCGGCCGCGACAAGCGTCGTCACGAACAGGAGCGCGCTCCCGGTCGCGAACCCGGCGGTGCGCCGCGGGAGCGTCCCCTCGCGTGCGACCGCCCCGAGGACGTGAACGATCGCCCTCGCAGCGGTCAGTGCCACCAGCACGCCGAGTAGTGCGGCGGTGGCGACCGCGTAGTTGCCAGTCCCGCCCAGCGACTCCCCGACGGACGCCGTGACGCCGACCGCGGCGAGGACGGTCCCGCCGAGGACCACCAGAACCGGGACGACGATGCCGCCGGCAGCGAGCGCCAGTGTGGTCGCCGGGTCGTCGCCCAGCGAGCGGACCGTCCACCTGTGGACGACGTCCGCGGCGACGACGCCGAGCAACAGCAAGAGACAGGCCGCGAGCGGGACGTGGAGCGGGCCGCTGAACGCGACGCGGAGGACTCGTCCCACGACCGGAACGCTGGCGAGGAAGCGGTCGAAGAGCCGCTGTGCGACGGACGCGAACGACACGACGAGCTGGATCGCGACGGCAACGCGGATCGTTCGGTCGATTTCCCACCAGTCCGTCCCGACCGCGGCCAGTCCGTCGAGCGCCCGGTCGGTGGTCGCCGCCGGGGCCGGGTGCCACGATTCGAGTATCGGGACGGCGCGGTCGAGCAACAGGAGGCCGGCGAGGACGCCGGCCTGGAGCGTCGCGAAGCCCACGAGGGGGTGAATCCCGTTCTCGACGAGGCCGAGTGCCACCCACAACAGATCGACGTACGCGGCGACGGTGAGCAGGGCCGCGGCACCGACACCGACGGCCATCGCCGCGGATGCCGCCCGCAGCATTCGGGGCAGCCGATCCGACTCCGCGTCGTCCGGGACCAGCCCGCTGGTCGCGTCAACGACGACGAACATCGCGGACAGGGCGAACCCGAGTGCGGTCGCCAGCGCCCACGGGTCGTCTGTCAGCCACGCGCTCCCTGTGAGGGCGGCCGTTCCGAGCACCACGCACAGGCTGCCGACCGCGACGCGGACGTGGGACGGGTGCCGGAGCGACCAGACTCCCGCGGCGACCGTCAGGCCGCCCACCAGGCTGACAAGCGTCGGGCGCGGCTCTCCGACGGCCAGGCCGAGCACGAGCGCCGTCGCCACCGCGACCGCACCGACCAGCGCCGAACTCGACTCGGCGGGTCGCCTGTCGAGCGTCGACGCCTCGTCTCGATTCATCGCGACCACCGCTCCGTCGAGCGGACCAGCGCTTTCGCGAGCGGCTCCGTCCGCGGCCAGTCGACGACGCGGACGGTCCCCCGGATGTCGCCGAGGCGTTCGCCCCGTTCGACGCGTTCGAGCGTGGCTCCCGGCGTCTCCGTCGAAGTCATGTCCGGGCTGACGACGGTGACGTCGTGGCCGTACGCGGACAGTCGCTTCGCCGCGTCGGCCGCCCGGTCGTCGAGCAGGGGCGTACAGAAGACGACCTGCGCCTCACCCGGGATCGTGCGGTCGAGCGTCGCTACCGGATCGCCGCCGTCGGTGAGGCCGTATCGGCGCTCGACCTCGTCGACGGACTGGAAGAACGAGTTTCGCGACGCGTTTCCGAAAGCCCCCGAGCGCCGGCGGTCCGACGAGGGGGACCCGCCACCGACTTCTGCGAGGAACGACTGAATGCGGCGGGCCTGTTCCCGACTCGCCGACGGCCGGAGGTACGAGCAGTCGTCGTACACCGCGGCCCCGACCCGGTTGTCATCGTCGAGCAGCGCCGTGGCGACCTGCTCCGCGGCGTACGCGCAGTACTGCACCGCAGTTGGCGCGCCCGCCTCGCTCGCCACCCGGTGACGGGCGTCGACCAGGACGACGACGCTGGCCGCCCGCGACTCGCGGAACTCGACGGTCGCGAGTTCGTTCGTCTTGGCCAGCCGGTTCCAGTCGACCCGGCTCATCGGGTCCGCGGACTGGTGCTCGCGGATGGCGTAGAACGAGACGCCGTCCCCGCCCGCGTCCGTCGGGACACGGCCGGTCTGGGCGAGGGTCTGGGACGACAGTTCGAAGTCGTCGACCGGCGCGGTACACTCGACGGGCGTCTCGATACCGACCCGCTCGGCGAACTCGACCGTCCCGGTGAGGTTCCGGCAGACGACGGTCGTCTCCGCGAAGGCGTGCTCGCCCCGGCGCACCCCGAGGGTGTAGGTGAACGACTCGCTCGCGCCGGGTTCGAGGTGCGTGCCGAAACGTGGCGAGCCGTCGACCACGTCGAGGCGCTCTGGGACGCCGTCGCGGACGCGGACGTCGGGGAGGGTCGCGTCGCCGTCGTTGCGGAGGGTCACGGTCACGTCCAGTTCCGATCCCGGAAGCGGCTCGGTGGTCTCGACCTCGCGCTCGACGGTCAGCGTCGGCTCCGGGTCGCCGATGGCGGCCTGATAGGCCGCGTACACCAGCCCGAGGACCGAGACCATGAACACCGCGGGGTTCCCGGTGACGACGCCCGCGCCGCCGGCGACGAGCGCGGCCGAGACGCCGACGTTGCGCCGCGAGGTCTCGCGGGTGCTCATCCGTCGCCCTCCTCGTACAGCGCGTAAATCTCGGCCGTCGCGGCGTCCACCCGGCGGTCGAACGACTCGCCGCTGGCCCAGTCACGCACCTGCACGGCTATCGGCGGGTCCGGCGCGTCGTCGCCGCCGAGGAGCGCGGCCGCTCGTCGGTCGTCCGTCCAGGTCCCCGCTTCGACGGCCGCGACAGCCTCGTCGCGTGTCCGGTCGGTCCGCCGGACGAGCGCACGGCGGGCCGCGGCCCGGAGGTCGCCCCTGACGTCGGCCGCGTAGCTCGCTTCGAGTCCGCTGTCGGGGTCGACGCGGCCGCCGATCCGTTCGAGTTTGTAGTCGATGTCGCCGCCGACCAGGTCGGCGCTGCCGTTCCCCGGTCGCTCCGTCGACTCGATGTCGCGGAGCAGGTCTTCGTGTGCCGCGTCGTCCGTCTCACGCTGGGCCTGCCCGTCGGGGACTGGCTCGAAACAGATGGTGTACAGTCCGACAAGTCCGACCGCGACAGCGGCGGCACTGGCGAGCGTGCGGAGCGCTGCCGGAGCGACGGCCCCCGACGCTGGAGCCAGCGACGGGACGGTGACGACCAGTACCGCGCCGGCGAGCGAGGCGAGGCCCGCGAACGTGAGTGCGAGGAACCGCCGCCCCGGCTCGGGCCGCTCGACGCTGGCGTCGACGGTCGCTCGGCCGACGCCGTCGGGGGTTTCGTCGCGCCGCTCGGCCTCTGTCATCGCTCGTCACCCCCTCGGAGCAGGCGCTCGACGGCGTCGCGGGCGGCCGCGGTTCGATCCTCGCTCTGCGAGCGGCCACCGTACTCCACGTCTCGGAACAGGTCCGTCAGCCGCCGGACCGGCTCCGCCGGCAGCCCGCGTTCGATAGCGGCGCGGGCGTACTCCCCGGGCGTCGTCGCCGCCGGGTTCGACACCGGGACACGCTCGGTCATCGCCGCCCAGGCGTCCCGCACGGACAGTGAATCCACGTCGAGACCGTCGTCTTCGTCTGTCTCGGCGCGCTCGGTCGACGGCCCGCCTTCGTCGGCCGCCGAGCCGAACAGCGACGGCCGTTCGACGCCATCTCGCAGCGACGACAGCAGCCCGTCGCCACCGCCGAGGCCCCCGAGGGCTTGGAACGGCGCGACCGTCAGCGCGCCGAGCGCCTGTGGGAACTGCACGAGGCCCCGGCCGGACAGTTTCGCGATGGGGACGACGCCGGCGGCGAGCCCGTCCAGCACGCCGCTCGCGACGGTCTCGACGCCGTGGGCGACCCGCGCCATGGCCGACGACCCGGCGAGCAGCGCGGTGGTCGTCAACTGGGGGATGCGCGAGATGACGCGGCCCGCTGACGCGTCGGCGAGCGCCGACACCGTCGTCTCGACGGCCCACGCGACTGACGCGGGGAGAACGCCGACCAGTATGCCGGCGTCGGCGGCCCCCGCTCTCGTCGACCGATACACGCCCGCGGCGACGAGGCCGATTCCGGACAGCAACAGTAGTCCGAGAACGGTTCTACCGAGCGAGCCCCGGCCGCCAGTGTCGCCGTCCGCGTCCGCACCAGCGGTCTCGGTTTCGGTCGGCTCCGGCGTCGCCGTCGAATCGGCCTGCTCGGTCGCGTCCGCCGTCGGGGCGTCGACCGGGGTCGAACTCGGTTGCCGGTGCTGGCCGTCGTCCGGCGTTCCGTCGGGGCCGCCCGGGCCGCCGCTCCGTCCGTCGAGCGGACCGCCGGCATCGAGGCCGACGCCGAGCGCGCCGGGGAACAGCGCGGTGCCGAACAGGACCGCAACGGCACAGAGGAGGGCGAGGGAGGCGCGAGCGGGGCTCGCTGACACTGTTTCACGGTTTCCGCCCGTCGGAGTAAATACTTTCCTCCCCCGTGTGACGGTGTCCGGCGTCGGGACGCACCCCACCAGAAGACCTTTCGTTCGCTGCACGGATAGCTGGAAACGCCCAATGCGGACACTCACCCGCCATATCCTGGGGACCCTGGCCCTCCTCCTCGCAGTCGACTTCGCCGTGGTTGCCACGGCTGCGTTCTTCCTGACGCCGTGGCTCGCCCCAGTGCGCGACGCCGTCGCCGCCGAGTTACCCTTCGGGAGCGCGTCGACGCGGATCGCCTGGTGGCTCGCGGTCCTCCTGCCGGCGCTGATCGCGTTCGTCTGGGCCCAACTGCGCTACACGCGGGCCCAGACGATGGCCGAGGTCGACGCCCGAGTGGTCGATCCCGAGGCCTACCCGGACCTCCACGAACGCGTTCGGCGGCTCGCACAGCTCGCAGACGTGACGCCGCCGCGGATCGCCGTCGCCGACACCGACGTTCCGAACAGTTTCGCGCTCGGCACGCTCGGCGGCGCGACCGTCGTCGTCAGCGAGGGTCTGCTCTCAGCGCTCGACGGCGACGAACTCGACGCCGTGCTGGCCCACGAACTCGCCCACGTCGCGAACCGGGACGCGACCGTGATGACGCTGGCGAGCTTCCTCCCGTCGCTGACCGACGGCGGGTACGACCCGCTCGACGAACTCCTCCCTGGCGGCGGCCGCTACGCGGTCGGTGTGGTGGCCCTGGTCGGGGCGTACGCGGCCAGCGCACGACTGCTCGACGCGCCGTTCGGAAGCCTCGCGTTCACCTTCGGCTTCCTGTTTCTGTTCGCCTGCACCGTCCTCGTCGGCGGCGTCGCGCTCGGGACGCTCACCGCCCCCGTCGTGGTCCTCGGGCGATCGCTCTCTCGCGCCCGGGAGTTCGCCGCCGACCGGAGCGCGGCGCGACTGACCGGCGACCCGGCCGCGCTGGTCAGGGCCCTCGAAACTCTCGACGGGGCGGGAGCCGACCGACCGTCGGCCGACAAGCGTCGCGCGTACGCGAGCCTGCGGGGACTGTGCTTTCTCCCCTACGGATTCGGCGGCTCGTCGGGCGAGGCGGCGAGTGCCGTCACGGAGACGCGCTCGCACCCGCCGACGGAAGAACGAATCGAGCGGTTGCGGGCCGTTGCCCGCGAGCTATAGTAGCCATTGAAAGTCAATGCACACCCGATCGCACGACTGCAGTGCGATCGGTGTGTAATTCGTTTCATTTGTTACTATAGAGGCTGGCTCAGTCTGAGTCGTCGTCCGCGACGCTCGGGTGCATCGTCGGTTCGCCCGGCATCGGCTGTTCGAAGTACCGCTGCATGACCTCCAGTGACTCCTCCTCGCGGCGCTTTCGCTCGTCCTCGTCGATCTCCTCGCAGCCCGGGGGGACCTCCCGGCCGCGCTCGGTGAAGTACCCCTCCGGCGCGGTCCAGTCGTGGTAGAAGTCCACGTCGGAGTCCTCGACGAGCGTCAGGCCGACCTGCGCGCCGTGGCCCGCGGCGACGATGGTCTGGTGGTGCTGCTCGGCCAGTCGGCCCGCCGCGTACAGGCCCGGGACCTCCGTCCGGCCGCGGTCGTCGGTTCCGATGAACTGCTTCGAGCCCCGATCGATCAGCGGGAGGTCCAGCCCGTCGAGGTACGAGGGGTCGGACCACGAGGCCGCGACGAGGTACGTCGCGTCGTAGCTCTCCCCGTCGTCGCAGGTCACGTCGAAGCCGTCGTCGGTCCGCTCGACCGACTCCGCTTTTCCGTCGATGAACCACACGCCGGCCCGCCGGGCCTGCGCGCGCATGAGTTCGAGCAGGAGCCGCGGATTGACGCCGGCCGGGAAGCCGGGGTAGTTCTCCAGGTGGGCGTTGCGGTTCAGTATCGATTCCCCCGTCGAGATGATCCGCGTCGACATGTCTGCGCGGGCGGTGAAGATCGCCGCCGAGAGTCCGGCGACGCCGCCGCCGACGATCAGCACGTCTTCGGGTTCGTCTGCCATGGGTGGCCGTTCCGGGTCCATCTCAAGAAGGATGCCGATTCGGAACCGCCGGAGTCCAGCCCGACGTATCGGCGACCTCGGGGCCCACGGCGGTCGATATCGGTATCTGGCGCTACCCGAAGCCTCATAACGATACACCTACTACACGTTTCGTAATGACCGACACCGTCGACGAGGTCGACCTGCCGTACGACGACGACGCCTCTCAGCAGAAGAAAATCGAGGCGCTGCAGGAGCGGCTCGAGGTGCTCGAAGCCCAGAACGAGGAGATGCGCGACAAGCTGCTGGACGCCAACGCGGAGAACAACAAGTACCAGCAGAAGCTCGAACGACTCACCCACGAGAACAAGAAGCTCAAGCAGTCGCCGCTGTTCGTCGCCACAGTGCAGGAGCTGTCCGACGACGGAGTCATCATCAAGCAGCACGGGAACAACCAGGAGGCGCTGACCGAGGTCACCGACGAGATGCGCGAGGACCTCGAACCGGACGACCGCGTCGCCGTCAACAACTCCCTCTCTATCGTCAAGCAACTGGACGACGAGACCGACGTCCGCGCCCGCGTGATGCAGGTCGACCAGTCGCCGGACGTGACATTCGCCGACATCGGCGGCATTGAGGAGCAGATGGACGAGGTCCGCGAGACCGTCGAGATGCCCCTGAAGAGCCCCGAGATGTTCGAGGACGTGGGAATCGACCCGCCGAGCGGCGTCCTGCTGCACGGCCCGCCCGGGACGGGCAAGACGATGCTGGCGAAGGCCGTCGCCAACGAGACCGACGCGACGTTCATCAAGATGGCCGGCTCCGAGCTGGTCCACAAGTTCATCGGCGAGGGCGCGAAGCTCGTCCGTGACCTGTTCGAACTCGCCCGCCAGGAGGAACCCGCCGTCGTCTTCATCGACGAGATCGACGCGATTGCGGCCAAGCGCACGGAGTCCAAGACCTCCGGCGACGCCGAGGTCCAGCGGACGATGATGCAACTGCTCTCGGAGATGGACGGCTTCGACGACCGCGGCGAGATCCGCATCATCGCGGCGACGAACCGCTTCGACATGCTCGACCGCGCCATCCTCCGCCCCGGTCGCTTCGACCGCCTCATCGAGGTGCCGAACCCCGACTTCGAGGGCCGCAAGCAGATCTTCCAGATCCACACCCGGAACATGAACGTCTCCGACGACGTGGACTTCGAGGTGCTGGCCGAGGAGGTGCAGGACGCCTCCGGGGCCGACGTGAAGGCCATCTGCACCGAAGCCGGGATGTTCGCCATCCGCGACGACCGGACCGAGGTCACGATGGACGACTTCCGCAACGCCTGGGAGAAGATCCAGCAGGAAGAGACGGAAGACGACGACATCTCTCGCACCTTCGCCTGACGCCTGCGGACTCTCTGGCGCTCTTCTCGCTCGGTCCCGGGCCGCGACCGTCTGTGCCGTTTTCAGAACACAGTTACCCCTCCGGTCCCGAGTCGGGGTATGGCCGTCGCAGATTCGCTCCAGTCGCGCGCCCGCGCTCGTCCGCGCCTCGTCACCGCCGCCGTCTCGGTCGTCGGCTACGCGCTCGTCTTCGGCGCGTTCGGCGGCGTGTTACCCCTCCCAGACCTCTCGCGGGAGACCGTTATTATACTCGGTGACGCCATCGCCGCCGTCAACAGCGTCGCACTCCTTGCGATTCTCGTCGGCGTCTACTTCATCAAAAACGGCGACGTCCAGAAGCACCGGGCGGCAATGCTGAGCGCCTTCGCCCTCATCATGGCGTTTCTGGTCCTGTACATCCTCAAGGTGGGCGGCGGCTTCGAGAAGGAGATCGTCGTTGAAGGGTTCGTCTGGACCGCGTACATCGTCATGCTCGCGGTCCACATCCTGCTCTCTGCGGTGTCGGTCCCCGTCGTCGTCCACGCGGTCGTCCTCGGGCTGACGCACTCGCCCGCGGAACTCAGAGAGACGATTCACGCCCGCGTCGGCCGCATCGCCGTCGCCGCGTGGAGCCTGAGCCTCTTTCTCGGCCTCGTCACCTACGTCATGCTGAACCACGTCTACGGCTGGGTCCCGCGCTGAAGCGGCGCGTCCTCAGTCCGTCCGCGGCAGGAGCCGCGCCCCGACGGCGAACCCGACGATCGCACAGGCCGTGAGTACGACGAGCGGCGTGACGGCGTCGCCCGCGCCCGTCGTCGCCGCCCGCACGCCCCGCGAGAAGTACGTCAGCGGCGACAGCCACGTCGGCAGCCAGGCCGGAAGCAGCGACTGCGGGACGAACGTCTCGGAGAGAAAGAGCAGCGGCAGGGCGAGTCCGTTACTGGCCGCGATGACGCCGTCCTGAGAGTCAGCGAGGCTGCCCAGCATCGCGCCGACGGCGCAGAACAGCGCCACGCCGAGGACGACGAACGGGAGCAGGAGGACCGAGGGCCGGATGACCGCTCCGGTCAGCCACACCATCAGCCCGAGGATGAGCAGGCCGGCGATGCCGATGATGACGACGTTGACCAGCGTCTGTGCCAGCAGCCACTCCGTTCGCGAGAGCGGCGTCGTCGCCAGCTTCTCGAAGCGGTTGCCGTCGCGGTGGCGCGCGACCTCGCTGCCCACCCGCGAGAGCGGGGTGAACAGGACGACGACGGCCAGGTACCCCGGCGCGTAGAAGCTCGGTTCCTCCGTGAACAGCCCGCCGCCGCCGGGCTGGGTCTGGACCAGCACGCCGAAGATGACGACGATGATGACCGGGAAGAAGAACGTGAAGAAGACCGCGGTCCGGCGACGCAGGAACGACAGCGACGCGGCGCGGGTCTCCGACCGGAGACGACCCAGGCGGCTCACCGCGCATCACCCGCCGTCGCCGTCGCGCGCCCGTCGTCTGTCCGGCCCACCGCCGTCCCCGTGAGTTCGAGGTAGACGTCCTCCAGGTCCGGTTCCTTCCAGGTGAGGCTGTCGTAGTCCAGTCCCGCGAGGTCGAGTTCCTCGACGACGCTCCCGATGGACTCCGGACGGATGCCGTAGACGACGAGTCGACCGTCCAGAACGCGCATCTCGGCCGGGTAGTCGATGGCCGAGACGGCGCTGTCGTCGAAGGTCCCGTCGACCACCAGTCGGCTGTCGCCGCCGTGCTCGCCGATCAGGCGTTCCGGCGTGTCGAGCGCCGCCAGTCGGCCGTTGGCGAGCAGGCCGACGCGGTCCGCGAGCCGCTGGGCCTCTTCCATGTAGTGCGTGGTGACGAGAATCGTGACGCCGCGGTCGGCCAGTCCTTCGAGCAGCGTCCAGAGGTCGCGCCGGCCGGCCGGGTCGATGCCTGTCGTCGGTTCGTCGAGCACCAGCAGGTCGGGGTCGTTGACGAGCGCTGTCGCCACACAGGTCCGGCGCTGCTGTCCGCCAGAGAGGTTCTCGTAGGTCGTTTCCGCGGTGTCGGAGAGCCCCACGTCGTCGAGAACGGCGTCCACGTCGCGGGTCTCGTCGTACAGCCCGGCGTAGTAGTCGACGAGTTCCCGCGCGGTCAGTCGCTCGTGGGGGTCGAACGACTGCGGGAGCAGGCCGATTCTGTCACGGTCGACCGCTTCGGGCGGCACACCGAACAGTTCGACCGTTCCCGACGCGTCCGTCGTACCTGTCAGCGCCCGTACGAGCGTCGTCTTCCCCGCGCCGTTGGGGCCGACGAGCGCCAGCACCTCCCCCGCAGTGGCCGACAGCGAGACGCCGTCGAGCGCGACGGTGTCGCCGTACGCCCGCCGCACGTCCGACGCGACCAGTACCTCGTCCATGCGCGCAGGTCCGGTCGGCGCGCCGAAAGCAGTTCCGTTCTCCTCGCGCCGTCGGTCGGTCTGGCCGTCTGGCTACCGACCCTCGACGAACGTCCCGCGCCAGCGGCTACACGTTCCGCCCGCACTCCAGACAGACGACTGGAAGCCACGGCTTGTCTTCCATTACCGGTTGGGTGTCTTCGCAGTTGTCGCAGAACTCAGTCTTCGTAGCCATTTGACATGAGTGTCACACCAGAAGGATAAATAGTTTGTCGTGAACCGAACGTCGAGTCTATGGTGCGGAATATAGACGTTTGGACCACTCACGAGGGATGTGAGGGTCACGTCGGCGGGGCCGACCGACGAACGCTATCGGAGTTTCGCTCGGACCGAGCGGACGATCTCGTCGACGTCGAACTCGTCGTCGGCCTTGTCGAACACCGTCTCGCCGTCGACGCTGACGCGGAACACACCGTGATCGCCCGTCACCAGGGCGATGCGGTCCAGGTGTTCCTCCAGGCCACCCAGGATTGCCCGCTGTACGTCCAGGGCACGGTCGCGAAACCCACAGGGCACGCAGTACTCGATTTCGACAGTACTCATACCCCCACTACGCCCGCCGGCGGGAAAGGCCTGCGCTCCCTATGATCTGAGTCGACTCACAACCGTCACGTCGAACCGGTGGACGCCGTACAGGAGGCCGACGGAGACGAGAAACACGGCGGTCGAGACGCCGTAGGACTGATAGAGTGCCGCCTGATACAGCGTCGCGCCGACGCCGGCGAACCCCCCGAGGAGCGAGGCGACGACCGGGAGCACACAGGACACGCAGGAGAACAACCCGAGGACGCCGCCGAGCGCGCCGCCGCTCGCGTCGACGACGGTCACGAACACCAGATAGGTGAGCGCCAGGTAGCCGGCGACCTTCCACGGGATGAGGACGGCGCTGAGCGTCGCGCCGCTGAACACTACCGTCGGCGCGAATCCGGGCGGGGCCTGCGTGACGAGCCGGAGGCCGGTCCCCTGTCCGCCGGTGCCGAAGACGCCGCCGACGTAGCCCAGTACCAGTGCGTACCCGACGGCGAGAGCGGTGGCGAGGGCCGTTCGCCGCCGGTCCACCGGTGCGGGGCGGACCCGTAGAAACACGAGCGCCGCCACGTTGAGCCAGATGAACGGGAACGTGAGGAGAAACGGGTCGGTCGCCGGCCGCGGCGTCAGCAGGACGTAGCCGAAGATAAGCAACAGCTCGGCGTTCAGAATGGCCGCCCACGTGACGAGCGAGCGCGCGTCGGGGGCGTACTCGCCGAGATCGAACGCTGTCGTGCTCATAGGACGAGTGCGTCGACGACGACGGCGATCAGCACCGCCCCGAGGTAGGCGTTCGACGCGTGAAAGGCGCGAAAGGCCGCCGCCTCGGTCTGTTCGCGGTGGAGTCTGATGACCGTCCAGAGGAACACCGCGCCAAGCGCGACCGACGTGGCCGCGTAGAGCCAGCCGAGTTCGGTCAGGACGCCGAGGACGCCCGCCGAGACGAGCGTCGCGCCGAGGTAGTAGACGATGTGCTTTCGGGTCTCGGTCTCGCCGCGGACGACGGGCATCATCGGGAAGCCGCCCGCCTCGTAGTCGTCCTTGTACGCGAGCGCGAGGTTGTAGAAGTGCGCCGGCGTCCACAGGAAGATGACTCCTGCGAGCACCACGCCGGGGAGGCCGATAGTGCCCTCGGCGGCCGCCCAGCCGATGAGGGCCGGCAGCGCACCGGCGGCCCCGCCGATGACGGTGTTCTGGACGGTGTTGGGCTTCAACAGGAGCGTGTAGACGACGCTGTAGAACAGGATCGCCGTCAGGCCGAGCACGGCCACGAGGGCGTTGACCTGCCAGAACAGCCAGAGCGACGCGACCGACAGCAGGCCGCCGAACGTGAGCGCGTTGCGGACCGGAATCTGGTGGGTCGCGATGGGGCGGTCGGACGTTCGGTCCATCCGCTTGTCGATGTCGCGTTCGAGCACGTGGTTGAACGTGCCCGACGCGCCGATGGAGAGGACGCCGCCGCCGAGGGTCAGGAGCACCGTGCGGACGGTGAGGTCGGGACCGACGGCCAGCGCCATTCCCGCGGCCGCGACGAGACACAGCAGCCACATCAGTCGGGGCTTCATGAGGCGGAAGTACGCCGATGCGGTTGCGGTGACTCGCTCGCCGAACGTGAGGGCGGCCCGCGGCTGGGCGCTCTCCTCGGCGGCCGGTTCGGGCGCGAGCGTCGGGTTCTCGACCGGGTCCTCGTCGTCGCTCCCGGTCTCGGCTTCGAGGTGCCAGGCGAGTCCGAGGACGAACGAGCCGAAGATACCCATCCCAAGCGTGAGATGCAGGCCGGGAAGCACGCCTGCGCCGGCGGTCGTCGCGACGAACGCGCCGAGTCCGATCTGCACCGGGTACAGCACCGCGCCCGCGAGGAGCGTCGCCTTCACACGCGGTTCGCAGTCGGATCGCAGGCCGACGACGACCGTCGCGGCGGCCAGCAGTCCGACGGCTGCCGCGGTCAGGCGGTGACCCCAGGCGACCAGCAGCGCCGTGTTCGTCATCGCGACGGGGCCGTCACACAGCGGCCAGGTGGTGCAGGCCGACGCCGCGTCCGTCAGCGTCGTCGTCGCGCCCGCCAGCACCAGTAAATAGACGCCGACCGCCGTCGCGGCGAGCAGCCCGGTGAACGTCCGGCTCTCTGCCATTGTCCTAGGCTTCGGTGCTGGGCACTTAGACCCCGCGATTCCGCCGTCGACACGCCCGCAATTTCACGGGTCCGGGACGCCAAAATCAGGCGACTGCGGCGAAGACAGCAGTTATTTATCCCCGAAATACTAAGCCGCCTCTATGATCCGGAAACGTGCCGGTCTGGTCGCTCTCTTCGGCGCTGCGCTGCTCGCGCTGGCTGTCGAACCGGCCGCTGCCCAGACCACGGACTCGGCGACTGAGACCCTCATCTGGGGCCTCAATCAGAACCTGCTGTACGTCGCCATCCCGATTACGGTACTCGTCGAGGGAATCCTCATCTACACCGTCTGGCGGTTCCGTAATCAGGAAGAGCCCCTTCCGACCCAGGAGAACCGTCGACTCGAGATCACGTGGACCATCGCGACGGCGATCATCCTCTTGTTCGTGGGCGTCGCGTCCTATCAGGTGATGGCGAGCCCGTACGTCACTGCGTCGGCCGCCGATCAGGCCCAGCTATCGGAGGAGAATCCCGAACTCGTCACCGTCGAGGCCCAGCGCTACGGCTGGACGTTCTACCACAACGAGTCGAGCTGGGACGGTGAGGCGGCCGCGACGACGACCGGCACCCTGAAACTCCCGGCGAACAAGGACATCGTCTTACGCGTCACGTCGGTCGACTGGCTCCACGCGTTCCACGTCCCTGGGCTCGGACTGAAGACCGACGCCTTCCCCGGCCAGTACAACCGACTCCGGACGAACGTCAACAACCCCGGAACGTACCAGCTCTACTGCGCCGAGTACTGTGGCTCCGGCCACTCCAACATGCTGGGGACCGTCGAAGTCGTCCCGCAGGACGAGTACGACCAGTGGCTCTCCGAGCAGCAGTCGAGCGGCGGAAGCGGCGGGCAGAACAACAGCACGAGCAGTAACTGACGACCACCGTCGGTTTGGTTCTCTTCTTCGCGAAGTGGGCATCTCTCGTCCGCGTACGGTGACCACCGGGTGACGTCCATCTCCATCACACGTGGGAGTGCGCTGGCCCCCAGTCCCTTTCAGCCGCGGTGTACTTGAACTGCGACCGGTCGGACACTCGACGCGCTCACCCGGGGCTAGCATCACCGATCAGGAACGCCGTCACCGGGCAGCGTTCGAGAGAACGGTTGTTGCTGTGTCCGTGCCACGTCGCTGTCCAGCCGCCTCACTGCGACTGTTGCTCTCTTTCGAGGCTGCCACTGCTGGAGGCTCTCGATCTGGCGTCTCAGGAAGCGGCTCCGAAGTTGACGGGTGAAACGTCGCGCCACCAACGGATCGTGCTGTGCGCGCCGTCACTGCCAATACGGTGGTAGGTAGGCGAAACGAGTGCGCCGAACGGTTCGACGGTCGAGAACGGCCCGCTCAGCCGCAGATGTTCGCGGTCGCGTACACGTTCCCGGTGTCGGTGACTTCGATGCCGATTCCGACGAGGTTCGCGTTCCTGAGCGTGAGGCGCTCGCGGTAGTCGGGCCAGGCCATCCACGCGTCGACGATGGTCCGTGCGACCTCCTTGTCGTTCGCGTTGAACTGCTCCTCGCCGTCCTCCTCGTACACCTGTCCGGCGACCGTCTTCTCCACGGCCTCGAAGCGGGTTCGGTCCGGAGTTTCGATGTAGTCGCCCTCCGACGAGGAGAAGGTACAGCGGTCGTAGAGGCCGCTGTTCTCGTACCGCTGCTTGCTCGACACGCCGTCGATCTTGTGGATGGCTTTGCCTTCGATCGCCATCTGTTCGCTGTGGCCCTGTGCCATCTCGTTGAGGTCATCTTCCGTCTTCAGGCCGGACTCGAACGCCGGCACGCCGGCAGCCTCGCGCTCCTCGTTGAGGTACTGTCGGACGTACGTCGAGATGTTCTGTTCGTTGAACTCCCGGGCGGGGACCGACCGCTCTTCCGGCGTGGCGGTCGCAGTCGGGGTGCCCGTCACGGTCGCCGTTGGCGTCGGCGTCGTGCTGTTGTTCGCCGTCGGCGTCGAGGCCGTTCCCTCGTCACCGCCGTCGCTCCCGTCACCCTGATCTGATCCCGTCTGTGACGGTGTTTCAGCCGGCCCACCGGCGAACTGGGTTCCGATGAGGATACCCGTTCCGAGGACCACGAGCAGCGCGACTGCCGCGACCCCGAGTAGTGCTTTCTTTGCCATCTCTATCTTTTTTAGAGCACAGATGTATGTAAGTTACTTGCTTGAGTACGACATGTAGGGGCCGAACGGGTTCCCGTCCGGTGACGACAACCCATATAAGCCGCCGGTGACCACGTCCGGTATGGTCGAGAACGTAATCTGGCCGGTGGCGCTCGACGCCGGCTGCTCGCGCAGCGACGGGCGGCGCGTCTCCCGCGACCTCGCCGTCGAGGACCCGACCGTGGACGAGATCGCGAAGGCCGTCCAGCAGGTCGGCTACGACGCGGTCATCGAACGCGAGAAGACGTATCCACGTGAGTACGAGGCCCGCGGGCGCGTCCTCGTCAGGAACGCGGACGACGCCACGAAGAGCGATCTGCTCGGGGCCGTCGCGGCCTACGTGCAGGCGCTCCGGGAATGAAGCGCATCGGCACCGTCTCACGGGTCGCACAGGGCCTCGCCATCGTCCGCGCCCCGGACGATGAGTACGCCGACGTGGGGACGACAGTCGTCGACGAGACGCTCGAAACGGTCGGCTCTGTCGTCGACGTGTTCGGGCCGGTAGACAGACCCTATCTCGCCGTCTCGCCCGACGACGGCGTTCACCTGCCGGGACTCGTGGGTGCGGTGCTGTACGCGCGGTGAATCCGCCGTGCCCGTCGGGGTGTCCCGCCGGGCGGCTTCGATCGGCCCCGTCTGATCCTGTCGCCGTCTGGCTGTTTCACCCATCGTTCGGAGCGGCTCCGTAACCCTCAAACCAGTCCCTGTCGGACGTGTGTGCATGGAGAGACGGTGGCGACTCGTCGGTGGCTGTGGACTCATCGCTGGCATCTTTCTGTTCGTCCAGCTCGGCGCGCTGGCGCTCGTCCAGCCGTTCGACTCGGCCGGCTACCAGGCGGTCGAGGATCCCTCGGACCCGACGAACAGCCTCATGTACGTCGGCGCGATTCTCGCCGCCACAGCCGTCATGCTGCTCGCCTTCCGTTACGACGTGGACCAGCTTATCCGCGGCCTCATCGTCTTTTCGGCCACCTGGCTCTCGCTGTACGTGTTCCAGGTGCTCGTCCCGCCGGTCCTGACCTACGCCGGACTCAACGTCGTCGCTGTCGCCCTCGCGCTCGGCCTCGGTGCGGCGCTGTTGCTCTACCCCGAGTGGTACGTCATCGACGCGTCCGGCGCGGTGATGGGGGCTGCCGCCGCCGGACTGTTCGGCATCAGCTTCGGCATCCTGCCGGCGCTCGTCCTGCTGACCATCCTCGCGGTGTACGACGCCATCAGCGTCTACGGCACCGAACACATGCTGACGCTCGCTTCCGGCGTGATGGACCTCAAGGTCCCCGTCGTGCTCGTCATCCCACTTTCCCTGTCGTACTCGTACCTCGACGCGACGATGCCCGATCCGACCGCCGAGGACGAAGACGAGGGGGAGACAGCTGCTGACGGCGAGGCTGCAGTCGGCGACGAGAATCAGCCGACGGAGACGTCCGACGACGAGGCCGATACGGACGACCACGCCGATCCGCTCGACCGCGACGCGCTGTTCATCGGCCTCGGCGACGCCATCATCCCGTCCGTGCTGGTCGCGAGCGCGGCGTTCTTCGCGCCGTCAGGAATCGGGACTGTCCTCGGCGTGCCGCTGCCGGCCGTCACCGCGATGGTCGGGACCTACCTCGGGCTGGCGGTCCTCCTCTGGATGGTTTTGAAGGGGCGCGCACACGCTGGGCTCCCGCTGCTCAACGGCGGGACCATCGCGGGGTACGTACTCGGCGCACTGGTCGCGGGGATGGGCCTCGTCGACGCGCTCGGACTCGCACCGTACCTCTAGCGGCCGGTCAGGGCCTCGCTCGCCGGTGCGAACTCGATTTCTTCGCCGCGTCCCTCGGACTTCGCCCGCTCGTACAGCATGTACCCGGCGGCGACCGTCTCGATTGCCGTGCCGCCGGAGTCGAAGACCGTGATCTCGTCGGGCGACTCCCGGCCGGGGGCGGTTCCGGCGACGACGTCGCCCAGTTCGGCGTGGACGTGGTCCTCGTCGACGACGCCCTCGTCGAGTGCGTTGAGGAACGACCCGGCATCGTTTGCGACGCGCTCGCGGAGGTCGGGAACGTACTTCGCGCGCTCGATGGTGGTCGCGTCGAGCTCGTGCTTCTCGGGGTGATACTGCCCCATCGCGGTCACGTGGGTCCCGTCTTCGAGCAGGTCGCCGTCGAACACCGGTTCGCTGGCGTCCGTCGCGGTGATGACCACGTCCGCTCCCTCGATCGCCGCGGCCGAGGAGGCGACGGCCGCGACGGTGGCGTCGAGGGCGTCGTTCATCTCAGCGGCGAACGCCTCGCGGTGTTCCGCGGTCGGCGAGTACACCTCGACGCGGTCGAACGAGCGAACGGTCGCCGTCGCCCGGACCTGCCCGCGGGCCTGTGCGCCGCTCCCGATGACGGCCAGGTCGCTCGCGTCGCGGCGGGCGAGCGCGTCGACGCCGACGGCCCCCGCGGCCCCGGTCTTGTGGGGATTCATGCTCGCGCCGTCGAGGACGGCGAGGGGCGCTCCGCTCTGGGAGTCGAAGATCGGCAGCGAGAAGTGAGCGTCACGCTCGCCGAAGCCCGCCGCGTAGGTGTAGCCGCCCATCGCACCAGTCTCGGGCAGGATCGCCAGATAGCCCGTCAGCATCCCCGCGGGATCGTCGGAGAACAGCGTCGTCCTTGGAGTCGCGGGCGCGCCCTCGCCCCGCTCGCGGTAGCCCGCGCGGACCGCGTCGACGTACTCGGCGGGCTCGGCGAGGTCGGAGACTTCGTCGCTCCGGAGAAACAGCGCTGTCGCGTCGGATGTCATACCCGCCTCTTCGACCGACGCGCCCTTAACAGCGGTGACGGCGCTGGCGCTTGCCGGAGAAGTGATCGTGGGAGAGAGACGGGTTCGACCGGACGCTAGTCGGCGGTCTGGATCGGTTCAGACTGTGCGTTCCGCTGGGTCCCCGCGTCGGTCGGCGTCGGGTCCACGGGAGCGCGGACGAACATCGCGTGACCGATGAGGCCGACGGCGACGACGGAGGCCATCGGGATCGCGGTCGTCAGTTCGAAGCCCGCTGCGAACAGCGAGCCGGTGATTCCTGCCATTGCGAGCGGGATGAGCCCCAGAACAACGTCGTAGTAACCCGTCATAAGTATAGATAATACTACGGGGTAGTCTGTTATTAACCTTTCCCCGTTTTCTCGGATAATACATTGAATGGCCTTCTCAAATTTGCTCTGAACCCCCAGCGAATCCAACCCATAACTTATGAGTTGGATATTGCCCCAAAGTATATATACAAAAATTCTTGTGGAGTAGTCACAAGACATCAGGAATTCGAGTGGTTTGTACCTCGTTCGTCACGAAATCCAGTCGACGCGTACTCCGCGAATATTCTGTACGTAATTATATGGCCACCGTTACCAACAGACATGGCCGTTGTGTCTGATGGCGAGCGAGACCAAGGGGTAGCGGTCTGTTAGTCACTATTTATGAATTTTGAGAACTGGATTTCGGCGACTGGGTGGTTTCTAACCCACCTGTTCTCTATCGTGATAACTGGGTCCGTGTGCTTATTACGTGCGATGGGATACCCGTAATCGGAGACAGAAGGCACAGCCGACCTCCATCCGAGACAATGAGTACGAACGCTACGGACAACACGACGGACGAGCAAGCACGACAGTACGCCGAACTCAACATCGGGGACGAGGAATTCGTCATCTACGATCGGGAGAACCACCAGGCGTGGATTCAGTCGACAGTCTCGCTCGAAGTATCGGAGCTTCGGTAAGCCTTCGTCTGCGATGCGGGGCGGACGGGTAGGCCGTCACCGCACCCGAACTCTCTTTCCTGTCGACTTATCGGTGCAGAAGCGTCGCTGCGACGCTGCGCCAGCACACGAGCAGCGTCCCACCGACGAGAACCGAGACCAGTGCGAACGTCAGCGCGGCGTTACCGGGGAACAGCTCGGTCGCGCGAAGCGCCTGTGCGATGCCGACCGCGAGTATCCAGCCGACGAACGTTTTGGCGACGGCCGCACGGAACGTTCCGATGCCGTCGCTCGTGTACAGGCCACCGATCGCCGCCACGAGGGCCCAGCCGACGAGGAACGGTGTCAGCGTGCCGGCGAACCGCCCCGGGTTGAGAAACGGATTGATACCGTGGGTGAACTCGCCGACGGCGACGAACACGCCGATGGCCAGCAGGTCACCGACGGCCAGCAGCGCGGTCCGACCGGACAGTTCGACGCGACCGTTCCCGACCGTCGAGACGCTCATACTCGCTCTTGGCCGTCGGGGTACTTTGCTCCCTCGGAATCGACGACTCCCGCGACCGTGTAGCCGAAGCCTCGCTCGACGACGCTCCCGGTGAATCCGGCGTCCGCGAGGCGAGCGACCAGTTCGTCCGGCGTATAGAACTCGGACTCGAAGCCGACCAGGTGCTCGGAGGCGACCAGAAACCGGCCAAGCAGCGTCGTCGGGTCGAACTCCCGCACCACGAGCACGCCGCCCGGCCGGACGACCGAGGCGGCTGCGCGAAACACCGCGTCCACGTCGGGCATGTGGTGTAGCGCGTCGACGATGATGGCCGCGTCGACCGAGTTCGGGCACAGCGGGAGCCTGATCGCGTCGCCGGCCACGGCGTCCAGCCCGTGCCCGCGCGCCCGTCGGAGCATTCCCGGGGCCGCGTCGACCACGATCCGCTCCGGTACGTCCAGCCGCCTGACCGCCCGTCCCGACCCGCCGCCGATGTCGACGATCCGTGTGACCTCTCGCTCGGCGACGGCCAGCCCGGCCCGGAGCTTCCCGGCCCGCGCGGGCGGCATCACGAGGTCGTACGCCGTGGCGAACCGATCGAACGCGCTCACGTCGCCGCTCATACCCCGCCCATCACGGCGAACGGAGTTATAGCTGGGTGGCCGAGACCACCACGGCTTAGAGGCCGCGGGGCCGAAATCGGGGCATGGAGTTCTCGCTGCTGGGCTGGCCCGAGGACGGTCATCGGCTCCGGCTCGACCACGAGCAATTCGCCTACGCGGGCAAGTTCGTGATGACCTCGACCGGCAAGGCCGTCGCGGGCGACGACGGCGTCGTTGCGGCTGCGGCCTTCGACGCGGACCGGACGGACCCGGACACGCTCTGCGTCCGCTACATCACCGTCCGCCGGGACCGGCAGGGCGAGGGCCTCGGTCCCCGGCTGCTCCGGTTCGTTCGCGAGCGAGCGGCCGAGAAGGGCTTCGAACGCGTCTCTATCGGCGTCAACAACCCCTTCTCGTACCAGGCCGCCTACCGGGCTGGCTTCTGTTTCAGCGGCGCGGAGTCGGGGCTGGCCGAACTCGACCTGGTCTGGCCCGGCGACCGGAGCGCGGCGCGGTACCAGGCCGGCCTGGACCTGTTCCGCGAGCGCGACCTCTCGGCGGACGAGGAGTCGTTCCTGGCGGCGAAAGCCGAAGCCGACCCCCCGCCGGTCCTCGATACCTGGACCGAACGGCCGACCTCCGCCGCCGAGTGAGCTGCCCCGCTCCGGGAGATTCAAACCGCTGTTCCCCCAAGGACTGCCAATGGGAAACGCAGACCTCCGCTCGCTCGCGGCGCTCGAAGACGTGTCGTTCGGCGACCTCGACGGGAGCGTCGTCGCCGTCGACGCCCACAACTGGCTCTATCGGTACCTCACGACGACGGTGAAGTTCACCAGCGACGCGAAGTACACCACCGCTGACGGCGAGGAGGTCGCGAACCTCATCGGCGTCGTCCAGGGCCTCCCGAAGTTCTTCGAGCACGACCTGACGCCGGTGTTCGTCTTCGACGGCGCGGTGACCGACCTCAAGGACGACGAGGTGGAAAAGCGCCGTGCCCAGCGCGAGAAGTACGAGTCGGAACTCGAAGACGCCCGCGAGGCCGGCGACGCCACCCGCGTCGCGAAACTGGACTCCCGGACTCAGCGCCTGACCGACACCATCGTCGACACGACCCGCGAACTGCTCTCTCTGCTCGACGTGCCGGTGGTCGACGCGCCGGCCGAGGGCGAGGGCCAGGCGTCGGTGATGGCCCGCCGCGGCGACGTGGACTACGTCGGCACGGAGGACTACGACGCACTGCTCTTCGGTGCGCCGCTGACGCTCCGTCAACTCACGTCGAAGGGAGACCCCGAACTGATGGACTTCGAGGCGACGCTCGAACGCCACGACCTCACCTGGGAACAGCTCGTCGACGCCGCCATCCTGATGGGGACCGACTTCAACGAGGGAATCTCCGGCATCGGTCCGAAGACCGCCGTCTCGGCGCTTCACGAGCACGGTGACCTCTACGCGGTACTCGAAGCCCGCGGCGAGCACATCGACCACGCCGACCGCATCCGCGACCTGTTCCTCGACCCGGCGGTCACCGACGACTACGAGATACCGGACGATATCGAGCCGGACCTCGACGCCGCTCGCGCGTTCGTCACCGAGCAGTGGGAGGTCGACGCAGACGAGGTGGCCCGCGGGTTCGAGCGCATCGAGGAGTCCGTCGTCCAGACGGGACTCGACCGCTGGGCCTGAGCCCACACGCGCCTGTCTTCCGGTACCCCCGAAGTTACTCGGTCTCGTGCTCCAGTTGGTCGCGCAGTCGCTGCATCTGGTCTTGCAGCCGCTCGATCTGTTCGTCCAGTTGCCCTTCGCTCGCCGACTGTAGCTCGTCGAGTTGCGCTTCGGTCTCCTCGACGAACGACATCGTCTGTGACTCGAAGTCCTCGTGGGCCGACAGTAGCATCTCGGTCTGTTCTTCGACCGTCTCCAGATAGGTTTCCGACGCGTCCTCGAACCCCTCGACGCCCTGGTCGGCGGCTTCGATTGCCTGCTGGCCGGCCTCGTTCGCCGCGTCGAACTGGTCGTCTATCGCCTGGCGCACCTGGTCGAGACCGGTCGACGCTCCGGGGACGGCCGACTCGATGGCATCGAGCGTCCGGTGCATCGTCTCCCGTGTCGTCTCGGCCCCCTGCTCGTTCAGCTCCGCGCCGTGTTCCATCCCCTGCAGCAGTGCGCGGTTGAGCTGCTGCTGGAAGGCGAGCCCGGTCGATATCGCCTGCCGACCGCCCTCGATCGTCTGGCGCTGGAGTTCGAACGCCGGTTTGAACGGATTGTTCTCGTCCATGTGTGTCTGTGTCACCCAGGAAGCTGATAAATGCTGTTCCCGGTTCGACACGGATCCGGTCCACGGAGCGACCGCTGTGCCATGCTCTCAGACTAAAACGGCAAAAATGGGCTGGAGTGGGGCTTCAGACGACCGATTCGACGGTTTCGATGTCGTCGAGCTTTCGGTTTCGGATCGCCTCTCCGCTCGCGGTGTCGAAGAGGTGGATCGCCTTCTCGGGGAATGTGACAGAGATCCGCTGGCCGGATTTGAGGCTCGTCATGCCGTCGACGGTCATGGTGAACTGCTCGTCGGCGTCCGCGTCGAACTGCAGGTGGGCCGTGTTCTCGTTCCCACGGGGCTCGACCACGTCGACCACCGCTTCGAAGGTGTTCGGGGCGGCGGTCGACTCCGCGAGTTCGATGTCCTCGGGGCGGATACCGAGCGTGATGTCGGTCGCGTCGTTCACCGCGGCGACAGTCTCGTCGCCGAGTTCGTACTCGAAGCGGTCGGCGCGCAGCGTCGACCCCTCTCGCGTCGTCGAGAAGAAGTTCATCGAGGGCTCGCCGATGAAGCCGGCGACGAAGAGATTGTTCGGCTTGTGGTAGCACTCGAGGGGCGTGGCGCACTGCTGGAGGACGCCGTCGTTGAGGATGGCGATGCGGTCGGACATCGTCATCGCCTCCGTCTGGTCGTGCGTGACGTACACCGTCGTCACGTCGAGGTCCTCCTGGAGGTGCTGGAGCTCGGTCCGCATCTCGGCCTTGAGCTTGGCGTCGAGGTTGGCCAGCGGCTCGTCCATCAGGAACACTTCGGGGTCACGGACGATGGCGCGGCCGAGCGCGACGCGCTGTTGCTGGCCGCCCGAGAGCTCCCCGGGCTTGCGGTCGATGAGTTCGAAGATGCCGAGCATCTTCGTCGCTTCCTCGACCCGTTCGTCGATCTCCGAATCGGGCATGTCCGTGGACTCCTCCAGCCCGAACGCCATGTTCTCCCGCACAGACATGTGTGGGTACAGCGCGTAGGACTGGAACACCATCGCCACGTTCCGGCGGGCCGGCGGCTGGTCGTTGATGATCTGGCCGCCCAGTCGGATCTCGCCGCTGGTGATGTCTTCGAGCCCGGCGATCATGCGCAGCGTCGTCGACTTGCCACAGCCCGACGGGCCGACGACACAGAGGAACTCGCCGTCTTCGATATCGACCGATACCTCGTCGACAGCGATGATCTCGCCGTCGTCGTCCTGGAACGTCTTCGTTACGTTGTCGAGAGTGAGTTGTGCCATTGTGAATCTCCTCAGTTTTCGCCTGCGACACCTTTCGCGAACTGTTCGCCGAACACGATGTACACGAGCAGCGTCGGGAACGCCGCGACGATTGCCCCCGCCATCGTGGTGTTGAACGACTGGACGACCCCGCCGGTCAGGGCGGCGAGTCGCTGGGTCGCGACCTGTGCCGCCGGCTCGTTGACGAGCACGAGCGCGAACAGCAGGTCGTTGTACACCTGCGTGAACTGGTAGATGAGCGTCACCGCGAACATCGGCAGCGACAGCGGCAGGATGATGTTGCGGTAGATGCTGAACGCGCTCGCGCCGTCGAGGCGGGCGGCCTCGATCATCTCGTCGGAGATGGCCTGGTAGTACGACCGGAACAGCAGCGTACAGATCGGAATTCCGTACGCGGCGTGGGTGATGGACAGCTGCATGAGCTGGACGTAGCCGTTGCGGCTCGGGTACGTCCAGTTTCCGCCCGTGATGAAGCCGAAGACGGTGTTGACGAAGCCGTTGAGCAGTCCCGGCAGGATCTGGTACCAGAACTGCGCCAGCGGGACCAGCACGGCCTGGTACGGGATGAAGATGCCGGCGATGATGAGGACGACGACGCCGACCTGTCCGCGCCAGCTAATCGTCGTCAGTCCGTACGCGGTCAGGCTGCCGAGCAGCGCCGACATGATCGTCGCCGGAATCGCCATCAGCAGTGAGTTCATCAGGCCGGGCCTGAGCGTGTTCCAGGCGGTGGCGAGCGCCGACAGCGTGAAGCCGTCGCCGCTCGGCGGCGCGAACGGGAGCGTCCGCGCGAACTCGCCCTGCGTCTTGAACATCGTCATCACGGCCGTCTCGACCGGGAAGAGGTAGAAGACGATGCCGAACAGCAACACGGCGTACAGCCCGATGCGGCTGTTGTCCATGTTGCGGAGCTCTTCGACGTAGTCGCGGTTTCGGATACTCATAGTTCACCTCGCCGGTACTCGCTGTAGAGGTACGGTCCGATCACCAGCAACGCGAGGACGAACAGCACGATGGCGATGGCCGAGCCGTACGCCCATTGCAGGCTGTCGAATGCGACCCGGTACATCATCGTCGCGAGGATGTCCATGTTGGCCCCCGGCTGGGAGCCCCGCAGCGCGTAGATGAAGTCGAAGGCCTTCAGCGCGAACACCATCAGCACCACGGACGCCGACACTGCGGAGGCCCGGAGCTGGGGGATGATGACGCGCATGTACATTCGGACGGTCGTGGCCCCGTCGACGCGCGCGGCCTCGTAGTGCTCCTGGGGAATCGCGCGCAGTCCCGCGAGGAACACGACCATCGCGTAGCCGCTGAACTGCCAGATGAGCGCGAAGATGACCGCGGCGAGGGCGGTGGTGTTCCAGGAGAGCCACTGGATGACCTCGGCGTTGACCGCGGCCGGGCGCAGCAGTCCGACCAGCAGCCCCTCTAAGTTGAACAGTCGGAGGAGCTGATTGAACACCCCGCTGCGGGCGTTGTACACCCAGGCCCACATCGTCGCGGTGACGACGAACGAGAGGCTCATCGGGAGCAGGTAGATCGTCCGGAAGGAGTTCTCGAAGCGGATGTTCTGGTCGATGAGAATCGCCACCAGCAATCCGAGCGCCAGACAGAGGACGGTGAACACGACCAGTAACACGACCGTGTTCTGGGCCGCGTGCCAGAACGCCCCGTCGTTCAGCATGCGGGCGTACATGCTGAAATCGAAGTTCGCGTACGTCGCCCCGCCCAGTCCGTTGTAGTCCGTCAGCGACAACAGGAAGTTCCAGGCGATGGCGCCGTAGACGAAAAAGCCCGCGAGCAGGACCGGCGGCAGCCAGAACGGGGCCGACTCGACGAGTTCCCACTCGACCGGGAGCGACTTCCGAAGCGTGTCGTCCCCAGCCCGCTGTACCGTCGCTCCGCCGTCTGTTGCCAGTTGGTCTCCGTTCGATTCGTCTCTCGATATCGCCGCCCGGAGTCCCCCTCCGGCGGCGCGGAGTCTGCTGAGTATCTCGCGCATGGTTGTGTCAGTCGTTCGCCGACGTGAGTTCGCCGTCCGTCGGTCGACGGACGCGTCGTCCGTGGCTCGCCGCGAGATCGGTACGGTCGATGTTCGACGACCTGTCACACCGAGACAGACCGTCGATCGGACCGCGTCGGTCGCGTCGTCGACGGGTGTGCCATTCCGTCGAGCGTGTGCGACAGCGAGCAGCGCGGCCGTCTGCCGATTGCGGAGCCTGCATTCGTGCGCGTCGTCCGTCGACGTCCGGTCTGTCCCGCCCGTCCGGGTAGGTGTCTGTACCTATGGACCGAGCGGGGCCGTCAGTCACCAACGTCGTTGTAGCGTCGAACTCATGATAAGTGGAGAGAGATTCTACTTAACATTTCCGAATGATAACACACGTTTATTGAGGTCACGGGGGTTCTGGCCGGCGATTCCCCGAGTTGGCGCAGTCGGCGAGTGTCGGTCGACCGGACCGTGCCATCACGTACCGATGGGTTTTACGACCACGGGGTCGACCCCCCGCACGTATGACCGACGAGTACCGGACGGAGCGGGACAGCCTCGGTGAAATGCAGGTACCAGCCGACGCGTACTGGGGTGCCCAGACCCAGCGCGCCGTCGAGAACTTCCCCATCAGCGACGTGACATTCGGGCGGCGGTTCGTGCGCGCGCTCGGGGTCGTCAAGAAGGCCGCCGCACAGGCCAACCGCGACTTCGGGACGATTCCCGAGGACAAGGCAGACTGCATCGTCGAGGCCGCCGACGAGGTCATCGCCGGCGAGCACGACGACCAGTTCCCCGTCGACGTGTTCCAGACCGGGTCGGGCACGTCCTCGAACATGAACGCCAACGAGGTCATCTCGAACCGCGCGACTGAGCTGTACGGCGGTGAGATCGGGACCCGGGAGATCCACCCGAACGACCACGTCAACTTCGGCCAGTCGAGCAACGACGTGATCCCGACGGCGATGCACGTCGCCTCCCTCGAAGCGGTCGAGAAGGACGTCATCCCCGGCCTGAAGACGTTGCGCGACGAACTCGAAGCCAAAGAAGACGAGTTCGCCGACGTGGTCAAGACCGGCCGCACGCACCTCCAGGACGCGACGCCGGTGACGCTCGGTCAGGAGTTCTCTGGCTACCGCACGCAGGTCGAGAAGGGCATCTCCCGCGTGCAGGACACCCACGGCCGTCTCGCCGAACTCGCGCTTGGCGGCACCGCCGTCGGGACCGGACTGAACACCCACCCCGACTTCCCCGCGAAGGCCGCGGAGTACATCAGCGAGGAGACGGGCATCGAGTTCCGCGAGGCCGACAACCACTTCGAGGCCCAGGCCGCCCACGACGCGATGTCGGAAGCCCACGGCGCGCTTCGGACCGTCGCCGGGTCGCTGAACAAGATCGCCAACGACCTCCGCCTGCTCGCCTCCGGCCCGCGCAACGGCCTCGGCGAGATCGACCAACCGGAGAACCAGCCCGGTTCGTCGATCATGCCCGGGAAGATCAACCCCGTCGTCGCCGAAGCGGTCAATCAGGTCCACAAGCAGGTCGTCGGCAACGACGCCGCCGTCTCGGCCGGCGCGGCCGAGGGCCAGATCGACCTGAACCTCTACAAGCCCGTTCTCGCCTCGAACTTCCTGCAGTCCGCGCGCCTCATCGCCAACGGGAGCGAGGTGTTCGGCGAGAAGTTCGTCGCGAAGCTCGAAGCCGACGCGGAACACTGCGCCGAGCGGGTCCAGCAGAGCATGGCGCTCGCGACGGCGCTCAACCCCGCCATCGGCTACGACAAGGCCAGCAAGGTCGCCAAGAAGGCCCTCGCCGAGGACAAGACCATCCGCGAGGTCGTCCTCGAAGAGGGCTATCTGGACGAGGACGAGGTTGACGAGGTGCTGGACCCCGCGAAGATGACGGAGCGGGGGATTCTCGGGGAGTAGCGAGGGGCCGAACGAAGTGAGGGCCCTCGATTATGGCGAACGGCGAAGCCGTGAGCCGCGGAAGGTGTGACCGGAGAGCGGCCCTCGGTTATGGCGAGCGGGAGCGATAGTGACCCGTGAGAGCGCAGTGATTTCGAATCGACAGCGTCACTGACTGACCCCTTCTCGTCGCACGGGTGCCGCAGTCTCGCCAGCCAGCAGACGACTCCCAAATCGATTATGCCCCTCTATGCCAAAGTATCACATACAATGGGAGCGACAGTGTTCCTCGACAGTCCGATGGGTGACGAATCCAGAATCGAGTGCGAGACGGCGAAGATCATGGGCAACGTGGTCTGGGCGGTCGCCGACGGCGACGGCGGCGAGCGCGTGATTCCGCTCGGGAACGTCGCGGGCGTCGCCGGCGACGTGGTCGAACAGGAAGTGGACGAGGTGGAGTACCCCGGCGGGCGAGTCACGGAATTGGTCACGCGACTCTCTTGAGGGGGCGCAGCCGGCGGGGCGTCGACAGGGACGTGCTGACGGCCACGTGACTGGTTCGTCAACATTCATAACATTCTTTTATTATGAATGTCTCCGTGCAGACACCGATGCGCTACTCCGAGACTCATCAGTTGTTCGAACAGGCGTGTGAGTTCCCCGCCGACCACGACACGGTCGTCCGACAGCTCGGGGACGTAGAACTGACCTCGCAGACGGGCGATTCGGTCACGGTTCGCGAGATACTGGCGCTGACCGACGAGACCACGTATCGCACGCCGGAGGACCTCTACACGTCCCTGGTCGGTAATCTCGGCGACCCGTTCATCGGCCGGAAGTACTACGACGACCGGGCCGGGAGCACGTCGGGAACGAAGACAGTCCGGTCCGACGTGGACATGCTGTAACAGCCGTTTCACGCGCCGCCCGTGGGCCGTCCCGCCGGTGTCTCGCCGATTGGTGACCCCGACTCGTTCGTCGCGTTTTCGAGCCACGCCGGCCTGGGAACGGTCGTCTCACCGACGTCCTCGTACCGGAATCGGTAGCTCACGACGTCGGACTCGGTCCGGTAGCGGACCTCGAAGCGGCGGACCAGTCCGTCAGGACCGACCAGGAGTTCGATACGGTACCGCTCCAGACGCTCCGTCGACGGCACTTCGCCGCCGGTCCCGCGAATCCGATACAACCGCGTCCCGTTCCTGACGACGACCGTCGTCTCGCTCTGGTCGACGACGCCGTATCGCCCCAGGTAGAACGCCGTCCGGGCGGCGAACTTGTCCCGAGTGAACTCCAGGCGTCCGTGCCGGTACTCGACGGTGCCGTCGTCGCGGCGCTCGTACCAGCGCGTCCCGTCCGCGTACGTCGACTGCTCGAAGCGGACGACGGTCCCGTTCGCGGTGGTGCGCATTTGGACCATCTCGTCGCGATACCGGGTGGGCGAGGCGACGGCGATCGTGGCGGCCCGCCTGGCGGATTCGGAGCCGTCGTCGTCGATTCCGAACGCTCGATACTCCTCTCTGAGCGTGTACGACGTGTTTTCCAGCGCCGCACGGTGGGCGACCGACAGGCGCGACACGCTGTGGAGGCCGTCGCGCGTGACGCCCGGCGGGGGGTCCGCCTCGGAGGCTCCCGCCGTCGGAACCGGGGCCGGCGTGACGGTCGTCTGTTCGGCCTGGTCGGGCCCGACCAGCGCGCTACAGCCGGCCGTCGTCAGGAGGCAGGCGAGCAGCGCCGCCGACAGCCAGCGCATACCGGTTATGTGGGGCAAAGACGCAAAAGGACAGTGCCGAGGCGGCGGAAGGGAGCGTTTTTTGGCCCCCGGTCCCGGACCATCCGACAATGACTGCCGCCGACTTCGACTACGAGGATCTGGGACTGGTGGCCGGCCTGGAGATCCACCAGCAGCTCGACACCGACACGAAGCTGTTCTGTGACTGCCCGACGCAGCTTCGCGAGCCCGAGGAGTCCGAGCGGTCGTTCACCCGCTATCTCCACCCGACCAAGAGCGAACTGGGCGAGATCGACGAGGCCGCCCTGGAGGAGAGCATGGTCGACCGGGAGTTCGAGTACCTGGCCTACGACACCACCTGCCTCGTCGAAGAGGACGACGAGCCGCCCCACCGCGTCGACCGCGAGGCGACGGAGACGACTCTGGAGATCGCCCAGTTGCTGGACATGAACGTCGTCGACCAGGTCAACGTCATGCGGAAGATCGTCGTCGACGGCTCGAACACCACGGGGTTCCAGCGGTCGATGCTGGTCGCCAACGACGGCGAGATCGAGACGAGCGACGGCGCGGTCGGCGTCGAAGACATGCTCTTAGAGGAGGAGTCCTGCCAGCGCGTCGCGGAGACCGACGACGGCGTGCGGTTCTCGCTCGACCGGCTGGGCATCCCGCTGGTCGAGATCGGGACCAAGCCCGACATCAGTTCGCCCGAGCAGGCCCGCGAGGCCGCCGAGCGAATCGGCATGCTGCTGCGCTCGACGGGCAAGGTCAAGCGCGGTCTCGGGACCATCCGCCAGGACGTGAACGTCTCCATCGCCGAGGGCGCGCGCATCGAACTGAAGGGGGTCCAGAGCCTCGACGACATCGACGACCTGGTCCGCAACGAGGTCCGTCGGCAGGTCGAACTGCTCGACATCGCCGAGGAACTCGGCGAGCGCGACGCCAGCGTCGGCGAGCCCCGGGACGTGACCGAGGTGTTCGAGGGCACGGACTCGGGCGTCATCGGCGGCGCGCTCGACAGCGGCGGTCGGGTACAGGCGCTCCGCCTGGCGGGCTTCGACGGCCTCGTCGGTCGCGAGATCCAGCCGGACCGCCGGCTCGGGACGGAACTGTCGGACCACGCCAAGCGCCACGGCGCGGGCGGCATCTTCCACACCGACGAGCTACCGGCCTACGGGGTCACCGAGGCCGAGGTCGAGGTCCTGCGGGACGCGGTCGACGCCGGTCCAGAAGACGCCGTCGCGCTGGTGGCCGACGACCCCGAGACCGCCGAACTCGCCATCGAGGCCGTCGCCGAGCGTGCGGAGACCGCCCTCGACGGCGTTCCGGAGGAGACTCGCGACGCCAACGAGGACGCCACGTCGCGGTACCTCCGCCCGCTCCCGGGCGCGGCTCGGATGTACCCCGAGACGGACGTGCCACCGGTCGAGCCAGACGTGACCGAGGTGGAGACGCCGGAACTGCTCACCGAGAAGGTCGAGCGCTACCAGTCCGAGTTCGACCTCGGCTCGGGGCTCGCCGACCAGGTCGCCTACGGCCAGCGGTGGCCGCTGTTCGAGGCGCTGGTCGCGGACGGCGTCGACCCGACGCTGGCCGCCGGCACGCTGGAATCGACGCTGACCGAACTCCGCCGCGACGACGTGCCCGTCGAGAACCTCACCGACGACCACCTTCGAGCGGCGATTCTGCTGGTCGACGGCGGGGACGTGCCCCGGGAAGGCATCGAAGACCTGCTGACGGCGCTCGCCGAGGACCCGTCGCTCTCGGCCGAGGAGGCGGTCGAACAGGAGGACCTCGGCGGCGTCGACGAGGCGGCTGTCCAGGAGGCCGTCGCTGAGGTCGTCGAGCGCCACGAGGACCAGGTCGCCGAGGAGGGCATGGGCGCGTTCTCGGCGCTGATGGGCGAGTGCATGGGCGCGCTCCGCGGCAAGGCCGACGGCGACGTGGTCAGCGACGTGCTGCGCTCGGAGATCCAGAAGCGGGCCTGACTACGAGAGCGATTCGAGGTCCGGCTCGCGTAGCCCCCCGTTCTCTGCCGGGCGATCGTGCGTGATCGTCAGTTCGAGTAGTGGCACCAGTTCGCCCGCGTTCGGTCCCAGTTCCACCGAGTCGTCCGACTGCTCGTAGCGGACGACGCCAGCGTCGGCCAACTGGGGCAGGTGATTGTGATACAGCGAGGTGTAGATCGCGAGGCGCTCGTCCGGGTACTCCTCGGCCGGCGTGCCGTGTTCCAGCGTCGTGACCGCGTCGGCGATTTCCGGCAGCGGGACGGGTGTCGAATACGTCGAGAGCGTATAGAGGAGGTAGCGACGGAGGCGTGAGGAGAGGAGCGACAATCGTTTGTCGACGCTGAGCGGTTCGGACTCCGTCTGTTCTTGCTGGTTCCTGACAGTCATTGTGTGAGTGCCTGCGGGTCGTCGGCCCATCTCGCCTCGGCGCGTTCAGCTTCGAGCATGTCCCTGAGCGTCGCTACGTCTCGGAGGGTTTCGTCGACGAGCGCGAGCAGGGCGTCGTCACCGCCGTCGAGTTCCTCTCTGGCGCGACGGAGGTGCGTCTCCGCCTCGGCCAGTCGCGTTCGCGCCGACAGCGTCGTTCGTTCGGTCATCGGTCTCCTTGGATAACGGGTGCGCGCTCACTCTCTGCCTCGCGCTCGCTCGACGGCGTCGGCGCGGAGAGCGCGGCAACGCGATCCCGGACGCACTGGACGGTTCCGTCGCGCGTACACGGCGCGACGTGGCGCAGTTCTCCGTCGACGAACTCGGCGAGCCCCATCAGCGGGAGCGAGATCACGTCGATCACCCGATCAGACGCCATCGTCGTCGAACTGTCCCGCCAGCCGAAGGCGTCGAGCGACGCGCCCGACTCCCGCTCCCAGCGCTCGAAGGCGGTGAGCCTGTCGAGCAGGAACTCCCCGTGTTCGGTCAGGTGGGCGGTGTCCGGTGCGAGGCGGTCGCCCCAGACGTAAATCGACAGGTCGGCGATACGCCCGTCGTTCTCGAGAGCCTGTAACTGCCCGATGATGTGGTCCTGCTGCTGCGACACGCCCCCGGGGGAGAGCGACCGGACGTACAGTTCGACGTGTGGAAGGTAGGTGTCTGGTGGCATAGTTCGATTCCGTGTGGTTCTTGATTCTGATTCAACTGTTAGACGCCTAAACACTCTCTCTAGGTCCCTAGAACTGCGCTCTCTCGACCGGCGCAGTCCATGCTGTTTCAGGGCCACACGCTCGCAGACACCCGTCGCCCCCGCGGGCGCCGAAACCGAGAGAAGCGCGGCGCTTCGGACGAGCGGTCGCTTCGCGGCAGATACTGTTGGTAATCTAACGAAACTGCCGAGACTAAGTGATTCGGCCCCACAGCAACCTCATGGCTCCGAGCGTGGCCGACGGACACGACGAGTGGTCGCTCCTGGGTCCGGCCATAGAGGCGCTCCCGATTCCGTTCGCGGTCCTCGACCGCGAGGAGACGGTCCTCGCGGCCAACCGGGCGTGGCGGGAGTTCGCCGGGTCGGACGACCGGCCGGCCGATTCGGACGCGCTGGGCGCGGCGTACCGCGAGGTCGCGGCCGCTGCTGACGACGACCACGCCGGACAGGTGTCCGAGGGGCTCCGGGCGGTACTCGAGGGCGAGCGCTCGCAGTTCGAACTCGCGTACCCCCGGCACTCCCCCTCGTCCGGCCGGTGGTACCTCCTCCGAGCGGCCCCGTTCACCGTCGAGGGAGTGCGGTTCGTCGCCGTCGCCCACGTCGACATCACCCAACGCAAAGCGCGGGAGGAGGCGCTCCGGCGGGCCCACGACATCTGTACCGACTCTGACCGGACGTTCGCAGAACAGGTCGACGCGCTACTGGAACTCGGATGCGAGGTTCTGGGGACGGACTTCGGGACGCTCTCGCACGTCCACGGCGACGAGTACGTCTTCGAGGCGGTCGCGGCCCCGCCCGGCGTCGATCTGGAACCCGGCGAGACCACGCTCACGGACTCGCTTCCGGTGTGTCAGCACGTCGTCGACCACCGCGAACCGCTCGCGCTCAGCGACGTTGCCGCCCAGGCCCCGACGCTCGAAGACCCGGAGTGGGGCATCGCGAACTACGTCGGCGCACCGGTCGTCGTCGACGGAGACGTGTACGGGACGTTCTGTTTCTACGGCCAGGACCCGGCCGCTCGCGAGTACACCCAGTGGGACCTCACCTTCGTCAGGATCTTCGCCGACTGGGCGAGCTACGAACTCGAAAGCCGACGACGCGCCGACCAGCTCGAGGCCCTGAACACCGCGTTTCCCGATCCCAGTTTCGTCGTCGACGCGGAGGGACGATACCTCGACTGCCTGACCGCTCCCGAGGCGCTCGATCGGATCGTCGAAGACGCAGACTCGCTGGTCGGGCAGACGCTCCACGACGTGCTCCCCGGCGCGACCGCCGACTCGCTGCTGTCGACCGTCCGCGACTCGATCTCTTCGGGGGCGTTCCAGTCCGTCGAGTACCGGCTCGACGCGCCGGCCGGCGAGCTGTGGTTCGAGGCCCGCGTCGCACCGCTCGACACCGGCGAGTACGACCCGGACGCCGCAATCGTCGTCGCCCGCGAAATCACGGAGTACAGGGAGCGGCAGGCGGCCCTCGAACGCCAGCGCGACGAACTCGAGCAACTCCAGCGACTCAACGCCCTGGGCCGCGAGATCATGAAGGCGCTCCAGGGGGCGACCACGCGCGAGGCCATCGAGTCGGCGGTGTGCGCTCACCTCACCAGGTCGGATCTCTACCGAGCGGTGTGGGTCGGGATCCGCGAGAGCGAGTCGACGGTCGAACCGGTCGCGGCAGCCGGCGTCCCCGACGACACCCTGGAGACGGTGTCGGTACACGAACACCGCCTCGCGACGGACGCACTGGCGACCGACGAGGTGGTAGTGGTCGACGACCTCACTGCCGTCGCACGACGGTCGACGGCCGAGACGGACGTCCCGCTCGTCCGGGAGCGCTCGGCGGTGGCCGCCGTGCCGCTGACCACGGGCGAGACGACTTTCGGCGTGCTGCTGGTCTACGCCCCCGTCGGCGACGCCATCGGCGAGCGGGAGGCAGACATCCTCGACGACCTCGGACAGGTGATCGCGCTCGCCATCCAGCGGGTCAACAGCCAGCGCTCGCTGCTGTCGGCGACGGCTATCGAACTCGAGTTCCGCATCACGGACTCGACCTCCGTCTACGCCGACGTCTCGGCGGAGTTCGACTGCCTCCTCGATCTCGAACGCCGCGTCCCGACTAGCGACGGGACCCGGCTCAATTACGTCCGCGTCCACGAGGCCGACCCTGTGGCGGTGTGTCGGGCACTGGCTGCCGCGGGCAGGGTAGAGGGCTGTACCATCGTCCAGGAGGCGACCGAGGACCGATCGTCGCTGCTCGAAGTCACGTTCGGCACCGTCGAGGCGTCACCGCTCGACGTGCTCAGTGACTACGGAGGGGCGGTCACGCGGGCGGTCGCGGATAGTGGCGACCTACTGTTCTCGGCGGAGATCGCCCCGGAGACCGACGTGCGTGCCGTCGTCGAGGCGATCCGCGAGATCGAACCCACGGTCGAACTGCGGAGCAAGCAGTACCTCGACCAGCCGGTGACGACGGTCTCCGACTTCCAGACGCAGGTACGCGAGAAATTGACGCCGAAACAGGCGACGGCGCTCCAGACCGCCTACGCCAGGGGCTACTACGACTGGCCGCGCGAGAGCTCCGCCGAGGAACTGGCGGAGACGCTCGGCATCTCGGCCCCGACGCTGCACTACCGGTTACGGAAGGCACACGACACGGTGATGGCCTCGCTGTTCGAGCGCGACGACGGGGGCTGACAGACGCCGGTTCGGTCGACGCGCCCAGCGCCGCCGCCCCTCTCAGTCCTCGCGCCGTTCGATACCCTGTCTGGCCCGCCGGAAGATTCCCCGAAGCGTCTTGGTCTCACGTCCGGTCGGCTGCGCGCGGCCCAGCACTCGTCGGAACAGCCGACGGGCCTTCGGCCGCTTCTCCTCGGGGTGGCCGATGGCCGTGAGGAACCGCCCGAACTCCTCGTGCAGTCCCTCGACGGCCGGCTTCTCGGCGAGCGCGTGGAGGTCGTCTGGATGCTGGTCGGACGCGACGGTCAGGTCCCGGAGTTCGTAGAGGACGATGGTCGCCGCCTGTCCGAGGTTCAGGACGGGGTAGGACTCGCTGGCCGGAATCGAGCAGATCACGTCGAGGCGCGAGAGTTCGTCGTTCGTCAGGCCGACCCGCTCGCGGCCGAACACGACGCAGATGTCGCCGTCGACGCCGCGGAGCGAGTCCGCCAGATCGGCTGGTGTCGTCGCCGGGTAGCGGACGTGGTTCGCCGGGTCCTCGTTGGTCGTCGCCGTGCAGGCGACGGTGTGGTAGTTCTCGACGAGGTGGTCGAACGTCACGGTCTCCGCGTTCGGGAGGATGTCCTCGCGGGCCTGGCCGGCGAAGCCGTAGGCCTCGCCGTCGGGGTCGAGTTCGGGCGGGTCGACCAGCAGCAACTCCGAGAGGCCGAAGTTCTTCATCGAGCGGGCGATGGTGCCGACGTTCCCCGGCGTCTCGGCGTCGACGACGGCCACCGAAATCATACGTCGAGGTCGCTCAGATCGAGGTCCAGCGCGTCGATCTCGTCCTGGTCCATCGCCTCGACCTCCTCTTCGAGGCCCGGAATCGCCTCGTCCGGGTCGGGTGCATCGGGGAGCGCGGTCGGGTCCTCCTCGACGTGTTCCAGCCCCTCGTAGCCCTCCGGGGCCCGGTTGCCCTCGGCGAACCACTCGTGGAACGCGGACTGAAGGTCGGCCTCGCCGGCGTAGGCGTCGCCGCCGGCCTCCCGGAACCAGTAGAGGAAGTCCGGCTCGTGGGCCGAACAGAGGACGACCTCGCCCATCGGCTCGCCGTAGATGACCTCGGCGACGTTGCACTGGGAGATGTCGTCGTCGCCGTGGATCAGCCAGCAGGCGTCACACGGGTCGACGACTCTGTCGGCGAGCACCAGGAGCCGCTGTCGCGTGTCGGGCTCCATCGTCTTGAGCGGGCGGACCCGCCCGTCCGAGCCCAGCACGTCCTCGTCGAAGCGCCACCCCCGAAGCCCGATGTTGACCTTGCTCATGTCTCAGCGTCGGGGGTTCTCCGACTAAAAGAGCGCGGTGTGTCGCGCCCGAACGTGACAACGAATCGGCCACAACGCACTACTGTGTGTATAAAGTGGCTCAGGTATGCCTCTCCAACGAAAACACGCCTCGCTCGCCCTGGTCGTCCTGCTGACTCTGACGGCGGGCTGTAGCGGCATCTTCGGCGGCACAGACGCCGGCGCGTCCACCGCGACGCCGGCGGACCGCAACGGCCCCGCGCCGGGGACCAGTGGGTTCGACGCGGCGGCTATCGAGACCGGCCACTTCGAGACGCTGTCGAACGAGTCGTTCACGGCGTCGCTGTCCTTCCGGCTCTCGACGGTCCGCGACGGCGAGAACCGGTCCGTGTTCGTCAACCGAACCGTTGCCGTCGACCGGGCGAACGACCGCGCGCTCGCCACGGGCGCGCTAGTCCGGGCGAACGGGGCCGAACTGGAGACGACGACCTACACCGCGGACGGGACGACGGCCGAGCGTCGGGTCCTCTCGACGGCGGACCGGACGGCGACCGACTACCGTTATGACACTGCCCCGTACGACGGCGCTGTCCGCCCGGTCAACGCGAGCAGCGTCCTCGACCGCTCGCTGGTGCAGTCGCTCGGGTCGGACGTCAACTGGACGTACGCCGGGACGGACACCGTCGGCGGCGACGATGTCTCCCGCTACGAGGCCACCGGGCGCAACGTCACCGGATTCGCGGCCGACGAGGCCGTTGCCGCGAACGTCACCGAGGGCGAGTCGGCCGACTCTGTCAGCGCCGCGGTGCTGGTCGACGAGCGCGGTGTCGTCCGCTCGCTCCAGTACTCGCTCACCACGGAGCGAGACGGCCGACCGTTCACCGTCACGCTGACGCTGTCCGTCTCCGACGTCGGCGAGACGACGGTCGAGGAACCGGACTGGCTATCGAAGGCGACCGCCTGAGCGCCGGCCGCGTCACCGACTTGCGCCGAGACCGTCACGTCTCGGCACCGAACTGTCTGGCCACCCAGTGCCGACTGTCGAGGCGCTCGACGCTCTCGCGGAGCGACCGCAGCCGTTCGCGCCGCTCGGCCGCGTCGAGTTCCAGCGCCCGCTCGATGGCGTCGGCGATACCGGCGATGTCGTGGGGATTGACCGTCAGCGCGCCGTCTATGTGGGCCGCAGCGCCCGCCAGGTCGCTCAGGACCAGCGCGCCGTCGCCGTCGACGCAGGCCGCCGGGTACTCGTGGGCCACGAGGTTCATGCCGTCGCGGTGGGGCGTCACGAGCGCCACGTCGGCGGCGCGATACAGGCCGGCGAGCGTCTCGGCGTCCAGGTTCGCCTCGGTGTAGACGACTGGCTGCCAGTCGGCCGTCCCGAAGCGGTCGTTCACCCGCTCGACGGCGTCGAGCACGTCCCGACGGTAGCGCCGGTAGGCCGCGATTCCCTCTCGCGTTCGGCTCGCCTTCTGTACGTAGGTGAACTCGCTACGGAGGTCGGGTCGCCGGTCCCAGAGGTGCGCCAGCGCCTCGATGCGCTCCGGAATCCCCTTCGAGTAGTCGAGCCGTTCGACGCCGAGAGCGAGGCGAATCGTCGGGTCCGAGCGGCTGTCGCCCAGCACCGAGCGGCGGACCGCGGTCGTATCTGCGGTTCGTGCCCGCGCTCGGACGGCGTCGGCGTCGATGCCGAGTGGGTTCGCGAGGACGCGCGTCTCGCTGCCCTCGTATCGGACGACGCCGTCGCCCGTCTCGACGACCGCACCGGGCAGGATGTCGTCGACACAGCGCAGAAACCGCTCGGCGTAGGCCGGCGTGTGAAAGCCGACCACGTCGCTGGCCAGGACCCCGTCCAGGAGGGCCGCGCCGTGGGGACAGTGCCGGAACACCGACGGCGCGGGCCAGGGGATGTGCCAGAAGTGGTGCAAGGTCGCGTCGGGGCGACGGTCCCGAACCCGTCTGGGCGCGAGCGCCAGGTGGTAGTCCTGAAACCAGATCGGCTCGCCGTCGTCGGCGACCTCGCTCACGGCCGCCGCGAACTGGTCGTTGACGGCGCGGTACTGCTCCCAGAAGGACGGCTCGGCCCACATCCGCCCCGTGTCCTCGTGGCAGAGCGGCCACAGCACCTGATTGGCGTAGCCGTAGTAGTAGCCCTCGACGGCCTCCTCGGAGAGCGGAAGCCGCTTCAGCTGGTAGGCGGGGTCCGACGGCGGGACCTCGACGATTCCGTCGTCGGCGACTGCCATGTCAGCGTCGCCGCTGGCCCACGCGACCCACGTCCCGCCGCGCTCACGCATCACCGGGTCGAGCGCGCTCGTCAACCCGCCCGTCGCGAACTGGACCTGCGTCTCGCCGTCCGCGCCTCGCTCGTGGCTGTACGGTTCGCGGTTCGAAACGACCACCAGCGACGCGGGGACGCCGTCGACTATCTCGCTCTCTGACAGGTCCTCTCCCATCTTCCGGCGGTACGGTCCGACTCTCCTTGAGACTGTCGTGAAGCGCCCGTTCGCTGGGTATCTGTCCCACCTCGGAACCGCTCACGGCGAACACCACAGCGGGCTGGTAGTAAGAGAAAGCTTATACCGGAGGACCCAAAACACAGGCGTGAAAGCCGAAAGGGCACCCGGGTAGGGGTACACGGACGTGCCATTTCGGCTCAACTCGGTTTATCTGGAACCTACGTTGGCAGCGACAGCTATGGACTTTCACACGTGGGAACCCGTCTACGAGGCCGTGCTCGCCGATTTCGGTTACCCCCGCGAGGGCGACGAGCGGGCCCGCGACCGTCTCGGCGAACTGCTCGACGGTGCCGAGACGTACGACCCCGCGGCCCTCGGACTCGACGGCGCGACGGTCGCCGTCGCCGGCGCGGGCCCGTCGCTCGAAGCCGAAGCCGACCGAGCGGCAGCAGCGGACGTGGTCCTCGCCGCGTCGACGGCGGCCGACAGGCTCGCGGACGCCGGCGTCGCCGTCGACTGCATGGTCACCGACCTCGACAAGAACGCCGCGACCGGGCGGGCGCTGACGGCCGACGGAACGCCCGTCGTCGTCCACGCTCACGGCGACAACGTCCCGGCGCTGAACAGTCACGTCCCCGACTACGACGCCGCCTTCGTCGTGCCGACGACGCAGGCCGCCCCGACCGTCGCCGTCCACAACTTCGGGGGCTTCACCGACGGCGACCGCGCCGCCTTCCTCGCCGACCACTTCGGCGCGTCGTCGCTCTCCTTTCCCGGCTGGGACTTCGACGACCCCGACGTTGGCCCCGAGAAGCGCCGGAAGCTCCGCTGGGCCGAGCGGCTGCTCCACTGGCTCGAACGCCGGCGCGGGGAGCGCTTCGACGTGCTCGACGGGCGACGCGGAGAGATCGACCCGATCGAGGAGCCGTAGCCGACCGACTGGGGGACCGTCGCGCTCTCAGGGCGCGAGCGCGTCCATCGTCGCGTCGATGACCTCGCGGTCCGCCGCTCGCGGGAACGAGACGCTGACCGCGTCGACGCCGTCGATGGCCTCGAACGTCTCGATGCGCTCGCGACACTCTTCGGGTGTCCCCGCCGCCGCGAGGCTGTCGAGCAGGTCGTCGCCGACGGCGTCGACGGCCGCGTCCTTCTCGCCCGAGGCCCACCGAGCCGAGATCTCGTTGGCCGTCTCCTCGTAGCCCTGCCGGGCCAGCGCGTCGCGGTAGAACGTCCCCATACCGCCGACGTAGAACGCGAGGTGTTGGCGGGCGAGTTCGCGGGCCCGCTCGCGGTCGGCCAGTGCACAGCAGGGCAGCGACAGCGTCACCCGCTTGTCGTCGATGTCGTCGTCACCGAGCGAACAGCCCCGTTCGAAGTCTTCGAGCCGGTCCCTGAGGCCGTCCGGCGTGAGCAACAGCGCGTGCCAGCCGTCGGCGAAGCGCCCGGCGAGTTCGACCGACTTCGGCCCGAGTCCGCCGGCGTCCACGCCGGGCGCGGGCTCTGGCGGGTCACAGCGAAGGCGAAAGCCCGACAGCGAGAACACGTCGCCGTCGTACTCGACGGCCTCGCCAGAGAGGACGAGCTTCACGATCTCGACGGCCTCCCGGGTCCGCTTCAGCGGTCGGTCGAACTCGACGCCGTGCCAGGCCTCGATGACGATGGGACCCGAGGGACCGATCCCCGCGCGAAAGCGCCCGTCGGAGACCTCCTGGAGCGTCGCCGCGGTCTGGCCGAGCAGCGCCGGTGACCGCGAGTAGACGTTCAGCAGCGAGGTCCCGATCCCGACTTCGTCTGTGCGCTCGGCGATGCTGGTGAGCGTCGTCACGGCGTCGCGGCCCCACGTCTCCGGGAGCCAGACCCGCTCGTAGCCCCGTTCCTCGGCTCGCCGGCTCATGTCGACGAGGGCGTCTACCGAGGGCTGTGCCGCGACCGGGAGGAACACGTCTCTGACGGTCATCGCTCGACACCTCTCGGGCGAGCGCGTGCGGCCGTCGCCGTCGGCTTCCCGACTCCCGACCGAGCCCGTAGCGTGCGTCTCGTTCGCATTAGTCACTGTCGGGGTGGTGGCGGGATAAATCCGGGTGAGAGGGGGACGGCGGCCCGTTGAACGGCGTTTATTTTCCGCCGTGCTGACACAGGGTTCTGCGAGCGCGACTCGCGGCGACCGAGCTATTTGTGCGTCGCGGCCCAACGGTCGGCCATGCCGTTCGACCCGGACCGCGTCACGACGCTCACGTTCGACTCGTACAGCACCATCGTCGACGTCGAGGCGGCCGAGACGGCCCTCGCCGACCGGGTCCCGAACCCGGAGCCGGTGTCGCGGCTGTGGCGCTCCCGGTCGCTCGCGTACACCTTTATCGCCAATCAGATCGACGCCTACAAGCCGTTCTACGAGATGAACCGCGATGCCCTCCAGTACGCGCTGGACGCCCACGGCGTCGACCTCTCGACCGAGGAGCGCGACGAGATTCTCGCGGTGTACCACGAACTCGACGTGTTCGACGACGTCCGCGACGGGATGAACCGGCTGTACGACGCCGGCTACGACCTCTACGTCGTCTCGAACGGCAACCCCGAGATGCTGGAGTCGATGATCGAGCACGCCGGGATCGGCGGGCTCGTCGAGGACACCGTCAGCGCCGACGAGGTCCAGACGTTCAAGCCGGCGGCCGAACTGTACCACCACGCCGCCGATCGAATCGGCACCGACATCGGGGAACTCGCCCACGTAACCGCCGGCTACTTCGACGTGTACGGCGCGATGCACGCCGGGATGCAGTCCGTGTGGGTCAACCGCGACGGCGGCCCGTGGGACGCCTTCGCCGGCGAACCCGATCTCACGATCGGATCGTTCCACGACCTGCGGGACGAACTGGTCTGAGGAGGACACAACTCGCCCGTCACGGCCGGTCTACTGGTTGTTGGGACCGTTCCACGGGATCCGCCGTGCGTTGGACTCGCGGTCACGAAGCGATATCCGGGACGGCGGAGACGCACAGGAGATCTCGACGAGGGGATATAAATGGATTATACGAATAAGCTACAGACCGATGGGCCTTACGCGGGTAGTCTGTTGTATGGCACGAGAAAACCGAGCGCCCCGTCACAGTAGCGCGACCGAGTCAAAGTTCTATCTCCCGGCCGGCGTAACCCAGTCGTTCGACGGCAGTCGGTTCGACCGTCTCTGGGCGACGCTGTTCAACCATGGGGTCTGAACCGAGTGGCTCGGGCCGAGCGTGTTGATCCTGCCCGGCGTTCCCGGTCTGACAGACACACAGGGACGAGATGGACGTGAACACAGGTCTGGGATTCAGTCCCTCTCGCCAACCGACTTGCTTAAGCCCCACCCAGCCACTATCACACCCTGTAACGTACGACGTGACGGTGTGATTTTCACGACGCAGTCGAGCGCAACTGCCCGCAACGTGACCCCCACGTGAACACCACGGCCACACGGAACGATGACAGACATTAACGCGGTCGTCCGAGTCGAGCACCCCGACATAGTGCTTACAGAGACCGTCACTCACGACCGAAGTTCGACAGTCACGTCGGTGTCGGAGGCCGGCACTGACCCGACCTCTGGAAAATTCTTCTATCGCATCGAGTCGGCCGATTTCAGCCGGTTCGAAGAGGGACTACGGAAGGATAGTACCATCGGCACGTTCGAACGGGTCATCGAAACCAGAGACGACGAAGCCATCTACAGTTTCGAGTACACGGACGAAGCGAAGATCCTCTCGCCCGTGATTTCGGCTGCGAACGGTGTCATCCTCGATATGAAGAACGACGGCAGCGCCTGGATCCTGACTGTCTGGATGCCCGAGCGAACGGACCTGGTTCATCTCTGGGACTACGCACGACAGAACACCATCGATATCGACCTCCTGCGCGTGAACGACTACGCCAGTCTGGGAAATACGGACGCTGGACTGACCGATAGCCAGCGAGACGCGCTCCTCGTCGCCTTCGAAACTGGCTATTTCGAAGAACCGCGGAACGCGACGCTCAGCGAGGTCGCCGCTGAACTGGACATCTCACAGCCTGCTGCCAGTGGTCTCCTTCGGCGCGGCACGAAGCGACTTATCATGTCGTCCATACTGGATGGCGCCGAAACGCCAGAGTGAGTGTCGGCAACCCAATGGAGTGGCGACCGCGCGGTAGCGTGATTCGAACGGTCTACAGACGCCGCGACAGCGCCGCGCGGTAGCGTGATTCGAACGGTCTACAGACGCCGCGACAGCGCCGCGCGGAGTTCGCCGGCCAGTTCGCGGTGGCCGTCCTCGGCGAGGCTGTCGGCCACGACCTTCATCGCCGTGGCGGCGCCGCCGACGTACTGGCCGCCGTCGTCCTTCTCGACGAGGACCACGTCCGTGACGCTCGCGACGGCCCGGAGGCTGGCGCGGGCATCGTCGGTCAGATCACCGAGCAGGAACGTGAGCGTCGCGCCGTCGTCGGTACCGCCGGCGACCGTCTCGCCGAGGGACTGGTGGCGCGTGACCTCCCGCAGGGTCACGTCGGTCAGTTCCGCGACGGTCGGGCCGGGCTCGGTCTCGGCGCGGGTCGTCCGCTCGTCGCCGAGCGCGTCGGCCACCCGCACCACGTCGTGGGTCTCTCGCGTGTCGTGCGTGCGGATGATGTGCGAGCCGCGTTCGACCTCCATCGTCGCTGCGGCGAGCGACACCGCGAGCTGGTTCTCGGTCTCGGGCTGGTCGGCCAGGTCCCCCAGGAAGTCCTCGCGGTTGGTCGCGGTGAGCATCGGCCGGCCGAAGGCGCGGAACTCGCGCAGGCGGCGAAACAGCTCCCAGTTGTCCTCGAACTCCTTGCCGTCGTACCAGCCACCGAAGGCCGGGTCGATGATGGTCTTGTCCGTGAAGCCGTCGCGCTGGATGGCCTCGAAGAGGTCGTCGATGGTCTTCAGCGCGCCCGGCCGGGAGAGGTCCGGCGGGCTCGCCATCTTCACCACGGGCACGTCGTGGTCCTCGACGACGCCCTTCATGTCGGGATCGGCGAAGCCACAGACGTCGTTGATGAGGTCGAAGCCGTGGCCGATGGCCTCCTCGGCCACCTCGGCGTAGCGGGTCTCCAGCGAGAGGGGCACGTCGGCGTCCAGTTCGTCGACCAGCGGCGCGACTTCTTCGAGCCGGTCTTTCTCCATCTCGACCGGCTTGGACTCGTACTTCGGGTTGGCCGACTGGAGGCCCACGTCGACGATGTCCGCGCCGGCGGGGATGAGGTTCGCCTCGATGGCCTCGGCGGCTTCTTCTGGGTCCAGGTACACGCTGGGCTTGTACCCGGAGTTCGAGCTCATGTTCAGGACGCTCATGATCCTGGTGGGGTGGCCATCGCCCACCGGGAGGCCGTCGATGTCGACCGTGCGCATACCGCTCCCTGAGGACTGTGGGTACAAAGACCCCCCGACATCGGCAGTGTCCCCTGCGGACCGCGGTCGGCTCGCCAGCGCTGATCCGGTGCGCTGAGGGGATTGACAGATTTATTTACACGCCGCTGCAATACGAAGGCAGTGTCGACTCCGGAACAGGACATCGAGGCTGTTCTCGCCGAGTCGGGACCGGACTACGAGGGATTCGAGTTCGAGATCCCGGGCGGCGGGCACCAGAGTGACGTCTACATGGTGACGCTGCACCACGCCGGCGAGGCCTACGAAGTGGTGGTGAAGTTCAAGCCGCCGGGTGACGTGCCCTTCGCCGTCGAACCGTTCCTCCACGAGTACGTCGCGGAACGGACCGAGGTCCCGGTCCCGCGCATCCTCGTCTACGAGGAGGAACCCGACGCAGACGTGCCGCCGTACTTCGTCACCGAGCGCGTCCACGGGGAGAACCTCGCCGAGGAGTTCGCGGGCCTCACGACCGAGGACCGTCGGCGCGTCCTCTCGCAGGCGGGGCGGAACCTCGGCGACCTGCACTCGGAGATCGGGTTCGAGGCGTTCGGCCGGCTCACCCTCCACGACGACCGGCTCATCGTCGAAGACTGGATGGGAAGCTGGCGCGAGTACTTCGAGACGCTCACCCGGTCGCACCTCTCGAACCTCGACGAGACGCCCTTCGCCGACGTGCGCTCGCGAGCCCGAGAGACCATCGATCCCGCCCTCGCTGAAGTCCCGGAGTCCGGCGTGCCGCGCCTGGTCCACGACGACTTCCGGCCGGCGAACCTCCTGTTCGACCCCGCCGAAGACGAGCCGATCACGGCCGTCCTCGACTGGCAGGACGTGCTCGCGGCGCTGCCGGAGTACAACCTCGCACAGACGGAGTTCCTGTTCATCGACTCGTCCTTTAGAGACCCCGAGATCCGCTCGTCGCTCCGGGACGCCTTCCGCGATGGCTACCGCGAACACCGTTCGATGGAGTTCGGCGACGGCTACGAGCGGCGGCGACCGCTGTATCAGCTCTCGACGCTCCTGTGGCGGATGGCGGGCTTCGACGCCGCGTTCGCCGACGAGTCCGGCCTGGCACAAGCGCGCGCCGAGGCCCAGTACCGACAGCAGTTCGAGCGACTCGTCGAGGAGATCGAGTCGGCGAATGATAGCCAGTGAACGACAGTACAGACCCGATCCCACGATGGCAGTGTGATCGGTGTGTCAATCGGTTCGATTGTTACGATAACGCCCGGCCTGCGTCGAGCGGTCCGTCCCGAGCAGGCCGTCGACGGCGTCCCAGTCCAGCGCGGCACGCGCCCCGTTCGTCTGCGTCGCGAGCGCGCCGCAAGCGTTGGCGACGGCGAGCGCCCGGTCGAGGTCGTCTCCGCGCCGCGTGGCGAGGATAAAGCCCGCCGCGAACGCGTCGCCGGCCCCGGCGGTGTCCACCGACTCGACGGGGCACCCCGGCGTCGTGACGGTCCGGTCGCCCACGTGGGCCGTCGCCCCGCAGTCCCCGTGTTTGACGACGACCGTCGACACCGACTCGAAGAGCCCCGCGTCTCGGGCGTGGTCGGCCTCGCGGTCGTTGCAGAACAGGATTGTCGCGTGTGACAGCACGTCGGTGTAATCGCGGTACGGGAGCCGCCGTCCGGGGTCGAAACTGACCGGGATGTCGGCGGCCGCGGCGTCGCGAGCGAGTCGTGCGGCGGTGTCTGGGTCCTGGCCTGTCAGGTGGAGGTGGTCCGCGCCGGCCAGCGCGTCCGCCGGCAAGTCCGTCGCCCGGAACGCCTCGTTCGCACCGTCGTTGCCCAGCACGGCCACGTCCCCGTTCTCGTCGACGATGAGGTACTTCACCGTGGTCGGCTCGCTCGACTCGACCAGGTGCGTCTCGACGCCCGCCTCGGCCAGTTCGCGCCGGGCGTTCTCCCCGTGGTCGTCGCGGCCGACGCTGCCGAACACCAGCGGGTCCGCCCCCAGTCCGGCCAGCGCGACGGCCGCGTTCGTCGCGCTCCCGCCGCCGGACTGCGACCGGTCCGTGATCCGGCCCTCGCCGTCCGGCTCCGGGAGGCGGTCGACGTGGAGCGTCACGTCCCAGTTGACGTGCCCGGCACAGATGACGCGCATATCACCCGCTGGGACGGCCGCTGGTATATCAGTTCCCCCGCCGGTTCGGAACGAGAACACAGTCAGTATATTTAACATTCGGCCGTTCGCAGCAGTGGTCATGGAATCGGTCCCCGATCTCCCCCTCCTGTTGAGCGACTGGAACGCCGAGCGACCGAAGCGACTGCGGGTGACGGACTGATGCGTCGGCTCTCGGCCGTTCTCGTCTGTCTCCTCGTCCTCGGCTCGCTCCCGCCGTCGGTGGCCGGTGCGAGCGTCAACGTCACCATCTCGGACGTGGAGGTGACGCCGTCGTCGCCGGCTCCCGGCGAGACGGTCACGTTCGACACCACCGTCCGTAATCTAGAGAGCAGCGACTCGCCGCTCGAAATCAACGACATCGCCATCCGGCGGTCGGGCGGCCGCGGCATCACCGAGTACGAACGGGTGTCCGACCTCGGTTCGATCTCGCCGGGAAGCTCCCTCGAAGTACCGCTGACCGCCTCCTTCGGATCGGCCGGCACGCGTGACCTCCGGGTCATCGTCTACGGTCGTGACCGGGGCTCCGGTGAGAGCGTCACCATCCGGTACCCGGTCTTGCTCCAGGTCGAAGAGAACCACCCGCAGGTCGACATCACGGCGAACGACTCCGTCGCCGGCGTCGAGTCCGGCGGCCGCGTCACTGTCGCTAACGGGCTCGACACGCAGCTCTCGAACGTCGAGGTCGTCGTCCGCGGACAGGGCGTCGAGATGACGAAACGCCGTACGGTTCAGGCGACCGTTCCGCAGAACGGCTCCATGACGGCTCCGTTCCGCTTCCGCCCGCGGACGGCCGGCGACCACGACCTCACGGCCACCGTCCGCTACACGATCGAAGGTAACACCAGACGCAACGTCTCGCGGACTACGACGATCGAGACCGACCCGCTCCGGGAAAACGTCTCCATCGACACCGAAGCGGTCGGTAGCGGCAATGAACGCGCCCTGCAGGTCACGGTCTCGAACGGCGCGAACGTCCCGATCTCCGACGTGGCGATCACCGCCCGGTCCGAGAACGCGACGTTCCCGCGGGCCCTCATCGAGAACGTCTCTGCCAGTTCGTCAAAGCGGGTGCGGCTGAACGCGACTATGAACGAACCGCGCGCCGACGTGCGGGTCGCGGCGACCTACGATCTCGGTTCCGAGACCCGCCGCGCCGTCACCGAGACCGAACTCAGATCGGTGCCGGGAACGATCGAACTCACCGGGCTCGACATCGTGCGCCAGGGCTCACGTTACCAGATCTCCGGCAGCGCGAGCAACGTCGGCTCGACGGCGGCGGACAGTGTCCTCGTCAGGGTCGTCGACACGGAGATGGTCACACCGGCGACGCCGAACCGCGACTACTTCGTCGGAACGGTGCCGGCGAGTGACTTCGTCTCGTTCGACGTGTACGCGCGGACCGAGGGCAACGCCACGTCGATCCCGCTCGAAGTGACGTACCTCGTCGACGAGGACCGGAAGACACAGCGGTTCTCGGTCGACCTGAACCAGTTCGGCGGGGCCGCGGCCCCCGAAACTCCCGAGAGCAGTGGCGGCGGCCAGAGCGGTCTCCTGCCGGTCCTCGCCGTGGCCGGGGTGGCCGTCCTCCTCGTCGTGGGCGTCCTCGTGCGCCGATATCGCCGCGGTGACGACGACCTGGACGTATGAAGGTCGTCGACGCCGACGATCTGGTGAAGCGCTACCGAACCGGCGACCAGACGCTCGACGCGCTCGCCGGCGTCGACTTCGACCTCGACGCCGGTGAGTTCGTCTCGATCATGGGGCCGAGCGGTAGCGGGAAGACGACCCTGCTGAACATCCTCGGACTGCTCGATACCCCCACCGAGGGACGGATCCGCCTCGACGGACAGGACGTGACCGGCCTCAGCGACCGCAAGCGGACAGCGCTCCGAAAGCGGACCATCGGGTTCGTCTTCCAGCACTTCTACCTGCTGCCGACGCTAACGGCGGTCGAGAACGTCGAGGTGCCGTTGCTGCTCGACCAGCCCGCGGGACTCACGAAGCGGGCGCGGTCGCTCCTCGAACGGATGGGGCTCGGTGATCGACTCGACCACCGCCCCGACGAACTCTCGGGCGGCCAGAAACAGCGCGTCGCCATCGCTCGCTCGCTGATCAACCGACCGAAGATCCTGCTCGCTGACGAGCCGACGGGTAATCTCGACAGCGAGACCGGCCGCCAGATCTTGGACGAGTTCCAGCGCATCGCCGACGAGGACGACGTGGCGATCGTCGCCGTCACGCACGACGAGCTCGTCAACGAGTACGTCGACCGGACCGTCCATCTCGTCGACGGCACCATCGGGAGGGAGCGCAAGAGTGGCGGGTAGGTACTTCCCGGCAGCGCTGATGGCGCGCCGAAACCTCACGCGGACGAAGATGCGGTCGCTACTCGCGTCGCTGGGCATCGTCATCGGCGTCATCGCCATCGCCTCGCTCGGGATGTTCGGCGTCGCCCTCCAGTACTCGTTCACCCAGAACCTCGGCGACATCGGCAATCAGATCACCGTCTCGCCGAACGCCGGGGAGAACGTCACGGAACTCACCGAGCGCGACGTGCGCGACATCCGCCGGGTTTCGAGCCCCACGGCGACGGTCGCGCCGGTCAAACAGCGCGTCGAACCGGTCTCGTTCGACAGACGGACGACAGGGAGACAGTTGGTATACGGCGTCGAGAACCCCGCGGAACTATACGAGGCCAGCGAAGGCCGCGTCACCGAACCGTTCCGGACCGGCGCGCTGGTGGGAGCCCACCTCGCCGAGCAACACGACCTCCACCCCGGGAGCACGATCACCGTCAACGACAGCACCGTCCGCGTCAGGGCGGTCCTCGCGGAGGGTGACGCCTTCTCCTCGCTCAACCCCGACAACCGGATCCTCCTCCCTGCGAGTTCCTTCCAGGAGCGGGGCTACTCGCAGGTCTACGTCATCGAGTCCTCCGGTTCGCGAGCCAACGAGACGGCGATGGCCATTCGGAACTCGCTCAACGACCGACAGGAGCGCGTCAACGTGATGGAATTGGGCTCGATCGTCGACACCATCGAACAGCAGTTCCAGATCATCAACACGGTCCTCGTCGGCATCGCCTCGATCTCGCTGCTCGTCGCCGGTATCTCCATCCTCAACGTGATGCTGATGTCGACCGTCGAGCGCCGCGAGGAGATCGGCGTCTTGCGAGCGGTCGGCTACCAGAAACGCGACGTGTTGAAGGTGATGCTCATGGAGGCGACGCTACTGGGCGTTCTCGGTGGCGTCGCCGGCGTCGTCCTGAGTCTCGGCGCCGGCCTGGCGATCAATCACTACACGGTCGGCGACGCGACCGCGGTCTTCAGGATGGCGAACGCTTGGTACCTCGGCGCGGCGTTCTCCTTCGGCGTGGTGACGAGTATCGTCAGCGGCCTGTATCCAGCCTGGAAAGCGGCGAGCGAAGAACCGGTCGAAGCGCTCCGGGGTTAGATCGTCGTCTCGACGCCCGGTTCGAGCCACGGTTCCGTGCGGCCGACCGTGACGGAGTCGAACTGCGCGAGCCAGTTCTCGTCGCCGCGCTCGAAGGCCTCCAGCGCGTCCCCGACGGTGTAGGTCCGCTCCGCGTCGGTACAGGGGAAGACGGCCTCCAGCGTCGAACCCTCGTACAGCGCCAGCGAGACGACCGGGAACACGACCACTTCGTCCACGCGGTCCATCCCGACGTAGCTCCGTGTCCGGCGCTCGAAGGCCGGTTCGAGGGAGTGACCGTTGCGGTCCGCCCAGTCTTTGAACTCCTCGTAGGTGGCGATGGCGCCCGAGCGCTTGTCCTCGGCCATCGTCCGGATGCGCTGCCACTCGCCGGCGACCATCGACTCGCTGAACACGCCGTTCGCTTCGAGGCGCTTGACCCGGTTCAGCACCTGCTGTTGCGCGTCGAACGTCCCGTAGGTGTCGCCCCGAAGATACAGTTCCGCCCGAAGGTGTGTGTCTCCTGTCATGGGTTGATCAATTGAGTATTCTCCAGAAGCTAACTAAACTCTTTCCCAAAATACAAATGTTACCATGCACCACGATTCCGTCGAAGGAACTTCGTGATATAGGTGCTCTATAGCGCTATTGTTCCCAATACACGGGTTCTCTGGAATCCCGCAATATGTTGGGATATCTATACGTAATTTCTGTTACAGTCGATGGTTAGTTCGTCGAACGTCGAATTATTATGAGTTGGGAATCCAACTATTTAAGCGTATCTCTACCTGATATATTCGAATTCCGAGATTATAGCCGAGGGCGCTGTTTGATTCCGTTCGTCACAGGTGGCCGGCGACGCCGGCCGAAACGCCGCCGCGATGCTTCACCCACCGACCGGCATTCAGGTTCGGTAACAGGCGTTCTCCGGGGGGTTCATCCGCAACGTAGCGCTCACGGATCGGCGGCGAGGCGCTCGCGCCTCAGAAACTTCGATAGTTGCCGAACCGGCAGTCGGCGAGAGTACAACACAAAGCGACGCCGCGGGAAGTGGTCTGGGAGGCTCTCACGGTCCTCGACCGCCTCACTACCGACTCCTCGCGTGCTCACTCGCAGGGCAGACCGAACGCTGCCCGTCAGTTCCGCACCGACGGGCCGCAGTCACCTCCGCAGGAAAAGGGAACGGCGGGCCGCTAGTCGTCCGCGCTCGCTTCCGCACCGCTCGCGACCACGTCGATCTCGCCGGCGTCGAGTTCCTCTTCGATCTCGCGGGCGGCCTGCACCATGTTCTCCATCTTGCCGTAGGCCACGTCGCGCGGGAGCAGTTTCACGCCGCAGTCAGGCGAGACGGTGAGTCGCTCCGGCGGGACGACCTCCAGGCCCTTCTTGATGTTCTCCTTGATCTCCTCGACGGGCTCGACCTCGGCGACGTGGGCGTCGACGACGCCCATCGCGAAGTCCTTGGTGAACTCGTGTTCCGTGAACACGTCGAGCTGGTCGTAGTCGCCGTTGGCCAGTTCGAGGTCGTACTCGTGGACGGGGTAGTCCAGAATCTCCGGGTAGATGCGCGAGTAGTCGCCGTAACAGACGTGCAGGCCGAGGCGTACGTCGTCGGGGATCTCGTCGACGATGCGCTCCAGACACTCGCCGACGATGGCGTGGTCGTCCGGCGTCGTGGCGAGGGCGGGCTCGTCGATCTGGATGTAGCGCGCGCCGGCCTCGACCAGCGCCTCGATCTCCTCGTTGACGAGCTCGGCCAGCTCGTAGGCCAGTTGCTCCTCGCTGTCGTAGACCTCGTTGAACGACCAGTTGGCGAGCGTGTACGGGCCCGTGATCGGGACCTTGACCGGGCGCTCGGCCACCTCGTCGGTGAACTCGAACTCCTCGACGAGCCACTGCTCGCCGTACTCGACCTCGTCGGCGACGCTCGGCTTGTCGAAGTAGTTGTGGCCCCACACCTTCACGCGGCCGTTGAACTCGTAGCCGTCGATGCGGTGGGCGAAGTACTCGACCATCTCGTTGCGGCGCATCTCGCCGTCGCAGATGACGTCCAGCCCCGAGCGCTCGTGCTCGTGGGTGATGAGCCGCGAGGCGTCGTCTTTGGCTTCCTCCCACTGCTCCTCGTCGAAGTCGGCGTCCTCGTCCTCGAACAGTTCCCGCGCCCGGTCGTGCCACTTGGGCTTGGGGTAGGAGCCGACGACGGTCGTCAGCAGGAAGTGGTCGTTCGGGTGATCCTCCGGCTTGAACTGGTCTCGTGGTCCTGTCATGGTTATGCCTCCGCCGCCTCCAGGTCGGCGGCGTTCGCGAGCGCGTCGAGCTTGTCTTCGAACTTGTTCACGGGCAGGTAGAACAGCTCCGTGTTCGCCGTCGCGTAGACGGTGTCGTAGGCGGTGTTGGTCTGCTGTTCGAACCAGTCGATGCGGTCGCGGATGGTCTCGGGGGACTCGACGAGCGTGTTCTGCCCGTCGACGACGCCGAGCGCCACGTCGTCTTTCGTGCCGTACTCCTGCACGTTGTAGACGTTCTGGTCGTGGTTCGCGACGAGGTCGAAGCCGATGGCGTCCACGTCGGCGTCCATCAGGTGCGCGTAGGTCTTCTCCTCGATTGCGCCCCAGTAGGTGTGGGCGACGACCTCGGCGTCGGCGGCCGAGGCGACGGCGTCGATGGCCGCGGCGGCGCGCTCGTCCTCGCCGTCCTCGGGCGCGTTCTCGACGAGGGACGGTTCGAGCAGGAACAGCGTCTCCACGTCCGGGAACGAGTTCACTTCTTCGGCGAGGAAGTCAGCGACGGCGTCGAGGAACGCCGCCTCGTCGCCGTAGTGCTCGTCGGTCGCGAGGTCAGCGAGCGAGTACGGACCGGGGAGGACTGCTTGCAGGCCCGAGTCGACGAGGTCGGCGGCCGCATTGAGGTCCGCGGCCACGTCGCCGCCGTCGGCTGAGAGGTCGTCCTGGACGACCGGCTCTCGGTAGAAGTTGTTGTTGTCGTAGTAGCGGACGATACCCTTCGTCTCCACGCTGTCGTGGACGGCGAGCGGGTGTGCGAGCATGTCGTCCCAGCGCAGTTGCCCCTCGACGATCCGGTCGAGACCGGCGTCCTGCTGGCGCGCGACGACTTCCGCGCGCGCTTCGTCGTACGCTTCGACGATAGCGCCGGACTCGTCGCCCGAGATGAGGTCGGTCTTCTGGTGGCCTTTCAGATCTGCCAGTTCGTCCTTGGCCCAGTCCGGGAGGGGAAAGAGACCAGGGGTCGTGGCGACTACCTGTGTCATTGGATCGGGATAAGAAATGACGGGCTTTAATATTTCCTATTCAGCTTAATGCTCTCCAGTAATCACTCGATGGCAAAGCGCAGGACGACGAGTTCCTCGTACGGATGCTTCTCGCTCGCGAGACGCACGCTTTCGAGGCCGCGCTCGCTCGCGTACTCGCGGATGGCATCGGGGCCGGTGAGACTGCTGACCAGCACGAGCGCCTCGCCGTCCGGGGACAGGACCCGACCCACGGAATCGAGGAAGGGGTCGACCAGCCGACGGCCGTCCTCGCCGCCCGAGAGCGCGTGTTCCATCCAGTCGTCCCACTCCCGTTCCGCGGGCGTCGGCAGATACGGCGGATTGAAGGCCACCAGGTCGAAGACGCCGTCTCGAAAGGGGGAGACGAGGTCCCCTCGGACGACGGGAACGCCGTTGTCGGCGGCCTGCCGACAGGCCAGCGGGCTCACGTCGACGCCGACCGCGTCCGCGCCGGCATCCGCGAGCACGGCGGCCACGTAGCCCGACCCGGTCCCCACGTCGAGGACGCGGTCGCCCGGCGTGACGCGGTCGCGGGCCGTCCGCGCCAGCAGATCCGAGTCCTCGGCCGGCTGGTACACCGACTCCACGTCGCGCTGATCGGCCAGCGCCGGGCGGTCGGTGGGGTCGTCGCCCATCTCAGTCCTCCGGGTCGCCGACCTCGTAGGCGAGCGTCGCCAGCGTCGCGAAGTCCCGCGGCGCGAGAGCACCCGCGCGGGCGCTCAACAGGTCCTCGTCGGCGGCGTCGACAACCGCGTCGGGGTCGTCCAGCCCGGAGATGTGCGCCGTGTTCCGAATCGCGTTCCGCATCGTCTTCCGGCGCTGGGTGAACACGGCCTTGAGGAAGTCCATGAAGAAGTCGTCGTCCGGGACGGTGTAGTCAGGCGTCCGCGGCGTCGTCCGAACGACGGCGCTGGTCACCCGCGGCTGCGGGTCGAACGCCTCCGGCGGGACCGTCTCGACGACCTCCACGTCGGCGTAGTGGCCCGCCGTGACCGACAGCCGCCCGTACTCGTCGGTCCCCGGGTCGGCGGCCATCCGCTCTGCGAACTCCCGCTGGAACATCAACACGAGCGGTTTCCCCTCGGGCAACAGCCGGAACGCGATCTCCGAGGACGCGCCGTACGGGAGGTTCGAGACGCTGGCGGTGAACTCGGGGAGTGCCACGTCGAGGGCGTCGCCCTGTACGACCGTCAGGCGGCCGTCCGCGACCTCCTCGGCGAACTCTTCGCCCAGGTGCGCCGCGAAGTCGGGGTCGCGCTCGACGACCGTCACCCGGTCGGCGACGGCGAGCAGACGGTCCGTCAGCGCCCCCGGACCGCCCCCGATTTCGAGGACGTGCGAGAGGTCCACGCCGGCCTCGGTCGCGTAGCCCGGAATCCGATCGAGCACCCTGTCGTCGACGAGGAAGTGCTGGTCCTTTCGGGTGTCGGCGCGCTTGCCGGCCCGGCGGACCAGTGCGTCCGGGTCCCGCGCCCCAGTCTCTGTAGTCATTGGCTGGGCGTAGCGGACCGGGATAGAAAAGGGTCGCCTTCGACCGCGACTAGGAGGACTGCTCCTCGCGCCGGACGAAGATACGGTACTTCAGGTCGTCCTCTTCGAGTTCCTCGATGATTCGCTCGATGAGCACCTCTTTCGGGTTGTGGAGGCCGCTGACACGCTCTCCCAGTTCCTCGAAGCTCTCGAAGGGCTTTCGCTTGCGCTCGTCGAGGATGGTGTTCCGCAGCTTCTTGCCGATCCCCGGCAGGAGGTTCAGCTGGTGGAGCCGGAGCGTGATGGGCTGGGCGTCGTTGTAGAAGTCGACGAAGCGCTGCTCGTCGGCCTCGACGATCTCCTCGACGGCGTACTCCAGTTCCGAGCGAGCGCCGCTCGGGAGGTCCTCGAACGAGACTTCGGTGACCCGTCCGAACTCCGTCAGGTCCACGCGGTCACCGAACGCGATGTCGTCGTCTTCATCGAGCGAGAGCTCGTAGATGTAGAACTCCTCGACGTCGAGGGCGTACGCGAGCGGCTCCTTCTGGTGTTGGGGGCGATCGTCGCCCGGTCGCCCGTGCGGGAGGACGTCCAGGACGGCTCCCGTCAAGTTGTCGCCGCTCTCCGAATCAGTCATGTCAGGCTGTACGAGCAGAGTCCACTTAATGCCGGTGGATGGCTGGGATCACGTCGCCGGCTGTCGATACGCGACGCTCGTTCGGATGGAACAAGAGCGCCAGCGCGGGTGACCCGACACGACGCGATCTGCCTCGACGTGAGGCCGCCGCAGCCGTCTCAGGCGTAGCGCTTGACGATGTTGAGAATCTCGTCCAGTTCGTCGCCGGACAGCGTGTACCGCTCCTGGGCGAACACGGCGCGGAGTTCGTCCCGGTCGAGCGGTCGCAGGTTCGCGATCTTGTAGGCCGTCGGCGTGTCGACCTTCTCGAGTTCCTGCAGCTCCTCGACGAACTCCAGCGACTCCTCGGGGTCGAGGACGGCGAAGCGGTTGACGTGCTCGATGGCTCGCTTGAGCTCGTAGCGCATCTCGCGGTCCTCGTCGGCCGCTCGCTCCATCTCCAGGTCCTCGAGGATCGCCTTCGTCTCGGCGACGGTGAGGTATTCCTCGTCGAGCTTCTCCTTGAAGATCGTCATTCTTGCCGGCGCAGGTGCGCAGCCGTGACGATGACGGTCTTCTTCTTGCCGCCGTCGACGATTTCGACCTTGAAGGCGTCACCCTGCTTGCCGACGACCGTCCCGGTCTGGCCGCCAAAGCGCGGGTGGAACCGGCCCTTCGGGACCGACGGGTCGATCTTCAGGTGGACTTTCTCGCCGTTCTCGAACTGCTCGACGGCGCGCTGGGGCGGCGAGGTGCCGCGTTCTCGGGGGTTGTTCTTGAGCTTGTTCCGCGTTCCTTCCAGGGGTCCGTTCGAACTGGGCATTCTTGCTCCCCGCTAATCCGGTCGCCCTAATAAAACGTGCGTTCCGCGACCGTCCCTGGCCGGGTCGTGCCGCCGCTACGGACGAGAGAATGCGGGGATGACCGGACGCTCAGAGGCGGCCGGTGCTCTCGATGGAGACCGACTCGACGCCGTCGACGTTCGCGAAGGCCTCTTCCACGGCGTCAGTCCCGCCGGAGTCGTCGGGGACGATGACCGTCGGGGTCAGCGCGACGAGGCCGAAGGCCACGTCCTCGCGCTCGAAGCCGTTGATCTTCGTTCCTTCGGGAAGTGCGCCCTCGAGACGGTCCTGCAGGGCGTCGAGGTCGACTTCCGGGCTCTGCGGCATGACTTTCATCTTGGCTGCGACTTTCCCCATCGTTATGGTCCCGTGAATCCGCAGTCGGGGCACTTGTAGAGGTTGCTCTGCTTCCGGCAGGTGGCACACCGGTAGATCTGGTGGCCACAGTCCGGGCACTTGAACGCCGCGGCGTTCGTCCCGGCGATGTTGATGCCACAGGAGACGCACTTCTGCGTCCGTTTCTGTGTCTGTTGGCTCTCGCTCATACCACTCCGTATCCGACCGCGGCTTTTAACGATTGCCAAACGCGACCGACACCGCGACGGCCCCGACCGACCTAGCTCCCGGGCAGGATGTCGCCCAGCGCCGCGCCGATCGCCATCGGGACGAAGGCCACGGCGCAGACGCAAGCGGACTCCCAGATCGCGGCCGGGCCGCCCGACCAGTCGACCAGGCCCCACCCGGTCAACAGCGCCACGGAGACGACCATCGCCGTCCCGGTGACGCCGACCAGCCGGCGGGGAACGATCCCGAAGATGGCGTTGGCGACGCGCACGTCCTGGAAGTCGGCGACGTAGAGGATCGCGACGACGAGCCCGATCGCGATGCCGAGCGTCGCCACCAGGTACAGCGGGTGCTGTGCGATGTGTCGGCCGGCGTCGACGGTCCCGCCCTCGACCGCCATCGGGATGCCAAAGAGGAGCGATCCCAGCAACGCCTCGGCGAGGTCTGACCGGCCGAACCCCCAGACGACCCTGCCGAACACCGCCGGGTCGGAGTCCTGTGACTCCGCGGCCGCGCGCATCGCCTCGCGGACCTGCCGGCGCTCGTCCTCGGAGTCCACGAGGTCCTCGAGTTCTTCGAGTTCGTCGAACAGCGTCGAGAACTCGCCGTCGTCCTCGTGTTCCGCTGGCGGCGCGTTCGGCGGGGTCATCGGATGTCGGACTCGTCTCGCGTGGGGACTTTGGGATCAGGGTCTGCTCCCGTCGTCGGTTCGCCGTTCTCCCAGACGTAGAACCCCTCCCCGGTTGCCGCGCCGATCTGGCCGTCCTCGACCTTCCGCCGTAACAGCTCCGGCGGTTCGAAGCGGGCGTCGAGTCGCTCCGAGAGGTCCCTGAGTCCGCTCAGCACTGTCTCCAGCCCGAGCCGGTCGGCGCGCGCGAGCGGCCCGCGCCGGCGTTCGGGGGCGCCGTGTCCGCCCGCGCCGTCGCGCTCGAACGCGCGGTCGATTTCCCGAACGGATGCCACGCCCTCTTCGACCATCCGAATCGCCTCGGCGACGGTAGCCAGTTCGAGGCGCATCGCGGCGAACCCCGGCGTGTCGCGGACGACGATGGGGGTCGCGCCGAGCGACTCGACGAAGTCGACCGCGCGGTCGCGGGTTCGTCCCGTCGTCTGCTCCGCGATGACAACTTCCACGGTGTCCCCGTCCGGCGGATCGACGAGGTGCAGCCCGACGGCCCGGTCCGGTGCGCGAAGCCCGGTCGCGACCGCTGTCACCGACACCGTCGGCTCGCCGACCGCGAGCAACACGTCCTCTCCCACCATCGTCTCGGTCTCGGCGACCAGTTCGCGGTGGCCGTCCGTGTCGCGCTCCGTCGCGTCGACGACGATATCGGCCCCGCTGACGGCGCTTTCGAGACCCGTCGTCCCGTCGACGCGGTCCCGGTCGCCCGTTTCGCCCAGCGCGCGCTCGATCTCGTCGATGCGGTCCATCACGGCGGTCGCGTCTCTGCCGCGAAGGCGCACGTCGTGGCCCGCGCGGACGCATCGCTGTGCGATGTCGCGCCCCCGCTGGCCGGCCCCGAGTACGGCCACAATCATGACAACATCACCGCGCGCCCGCGGTTAAGCCTTTACGCTGGCCCGATTCGCCCCCAGTATACAGGCCTGTGGGGTGAGAAATATAGGCGAACCACCCAAACATTTATACGTGATTGGCTTTTCTCCGTAAAAGAACACATGGAACGGCCGACGCGCCAGCGGGATTCTGACCAGGAGGAACGCGAGCAGGAGTCCGAGAGCACGGGCCAGCAGACCTGCCCAGAGTGTGAGTCGGAGTCCATCACCAGCGACGGCGGGGGGGAACTCGTCTGCGAGGACTGCGGCCTCGTCATCGAGGACGAGAACATCGACCGCGGCCCGGAGTGGCGGGCGTTCAATCACTCCGAGCGCCAGTCGAAGTCACGCGTCGGGGCCCCGACGACCCAGACGATGCACGACAAGGGCCTGACTACCCAGATCGACTGGAAGGACAAGGACGCCTACGGCCGGTCGCTCTCCTCGGAGAAGCGAAGCCAGATGCACCGGCTGCGAAAGTGGCAGGAGCGCATCCGAACCAAGGACGCCGGCGAGCGGAACCTGCAGTTCGCGCTGTCGGAGATCGACCGCATGGCCAGCGCGCTGGGCGTGCCCCGCTCGGTGCGCGAGGTCGCGTCGGTCATCTACCGTCGCGCGCTCAACGAGGACCTCATCCGCGGGCGCTCCATCGAGGGCGTCGCCACCGCCTGCCTGTACGCGGCCTGTCGGCAGGAGGGGATCCCCCGGAGCCTCGAAGAGGTCTCTGACGTCTCCCGCGTCGAGCAAAAGGAGATCGGTCGGACCTACCGCTACGTCGCCCAGGAACTCGAACTCAAGATGGAGCCGGTCGACCCCAAGCAGTACGTCCCGCGCTTCGCCTCGGAACTGGAACTCTCCGAGGAGGTCCAGTCGAAGGCCAACGAGATCATCGACACCACGGCCGAGCAGGGTCTGCTCTCGGGCAAGTCGCCGACAGGGTACGCCGCCGCCGCCATCTACGCCGCTTCGCTGCTCTGCAACGAGAAGAAGACCCAGCGCGAGGTCGCGGACGTAGCCCAGGTGACGGAGGTCACCATCCGCAATCGGTATCAAGAGCAGATCGAAGCGATGGGTATCCACTGACTGGCTGACTCCCGCCCCGACTTTTTCGGCCGTCGACTCGCGAGCCACGGGTAACCGGTCGTCTCCAGCGGCCGTCCGCACCCGGGTAGCGGAACCCGGGACTGCTACCGTCGTGCAAACCTATCCGTCTGGACAGCGATACTGTCGGTATGTCATCGGCTGAATCCCAACGGCGGATCGTCATCCTCGTCATCGGACTGGTGATACTCTTTGCGCCCGCGCTGTTCGTCGTCGCCACGCTCGAGTTCCTCATTCTCACGGGGGACCTCGCGCTCAGCCAGATCTCGCTCGTCGACTTTCTCGAACTGTACCTCATCGACCTGGTGCTGTTCGTCGTGATCGGTTACGGCGTCTATCGCCTGACCTTCTGGCTGATCGAGAACCCGCTGCCCGACGCACTCGATACGCTTGCCGACGAGACTGACCCGGGGGACGAGGGGACGACCGACACCGACGCCGTGCGTGACGACGGTCTGTGAGCACCGCTCCCGGCTCGGTCCGTCGTCCAGAAAAACGCCTTCAGGGTGTCTTCGCGGTTTCGAGAGCAATCGCGGCCCGTGCTCGCGACGGTCAACCGTTCGGTAGCGGTGGACCGCGCTTCGTGACCCGCTAGTCTCCCGCAGTCGCCACTACCTCGTCATCGCTGACCGACCCGATGTTCGTCATCGCGAAGAGCGCGATGACGCCGAAGCCGACCTTCGTGACCACGTCGAGGTAGACGATGACCATCGACGCCGTCTCCATGTCCATCAGCCCGAGGCCGGGTGCGGCGAGCAGCCAGACGACGGGGTAGACCGACCAGAGGACGATGACGAAGTTCCGGAGCGTCCGGTACATGCTCATCTCGAGGTCCGACAGCGTTTCACTCGCCGCCTCGGCGACGGCCCCGTAGAGCAGGTAGATGACGCCGCCGAACAGCGCCGCCCCGACCGCGAACAGGCCGTAGTTGATCGGCGTGGGGGCAAGCGCCCCAGCGAAGCCGAACGCGATGGTCAGCGCCTGGAGCGCAACGAGCGCGATGGTCTCTCGTCGGTCCGCGCCGGCCAGCAGCGCCAGGAACAGGACGTTGATCGGCGTCGTCAACAGCCAGTCGGCGTATCGGACGGCGTAGACGGCGTGGCCCTGCACCTGTATCGCGCCGTACCCGAGCGTCATCAGCGCGTAGGCGACGATGGCGATGCCGGGAATCGCGACCAGCAGCAGGTAGCGCCGCCGCGTCTCTTCGGGGACGAGCGTGTAGCCGTAGGCCAGTACGGCCGTCCCGAGCAGTTCGCCGAGCAGTCCCAGCGTGAACCAGGTAGTGATGTCAGCCATTGTCAGTCGTCCATAGTCGCGGCCGTGCCGTCCGCGTCCGTCTCGGCCGCGGCGTCGACGGTGAAGCGGTCGAGGAGCGATTCGAGGTCGTCGGCGCGCTGGCGGAGTTCCGCCGCGGAGTCGGAGACCTCCTCGATGGAGGCCGACTGGTCTTCCGCCGCACCAGCCACGGTGTCCGCCTCCGTCGCCGTTTGCTGGCTGATGGTCGTGAGGTCGTCGATGGTCTCCATCACGTCCTGAGACGTCCGGGCCTGTTCCTCGGTCGCTCGGTCGATCTCCTGGATGCCGGTGTCGACCTCCTCGGTGTACTCGACGATGGTCTCCAGGGCGTCGACGGCCTCCTCGACCGTGGAGACGCCCTCCGTGATACGGCGGCTGGTCGACTCCATCGTCTCGACCGTGTCGCCGGCCTGCTCCTGGATGTCCTCGATGCGCTGTTCGATGTCGCCGGCGGCCGCCTTGGTCTCCTCTGCGAGGCCCTTGATCTCGTCGGCGACCACGGCGAAGCCCGCGCCGTCGCCGTCGGCGTGTGCGGCCTCGATGGACGCGTTCAGCGCCAGCATGTTCGTCTGCTCGACGATGCTGGTGATGACGCTCACGATCTCGCCGATCTCGTCGAGTTCGTCGTCGAGAGCGTTGATCTCCGTGACCGTCTCCGCGGTCTCGTCCTCGATGGCGTTCATCTCGGCGATGGCCTCCTGTGCGGCCTCGCGGCCGTCCTCGCCGACCTCGGCGGCCGACTGGGAGGTGTCGGCGACCTGCTGGGCCGACGAGGCGACCTGCTCGGCGATGGCCGAGAGGTTCTGCATCTCCGAGGCGGCGGATTCGAGGCCCTCGTTTTGCTCGGTCGTCCCCTCGAAGATCTCGGTGATCGACTTCGCGACCTGCTCGCTCGCACGGTCGACGCGTTCGGCGTTGGACCCGACCCGTTCGCTCGATTGGATGACGTTCGTCGCGAACGCCTTCATGTCGGCGATCGTCTCACCGAGCGCGTCCAGCGTCGCGTTGATGTCCTCGCCGACCTCGGCCATCGGCTCGCTCATGCTGTCCGGGTCGACGCGGGCAGTGAGATCGCCGTTCGCGGCCGCGTCCAGCGCGTCGCTGTACTGCTGGGCCTTGAGTTCGAGGTGGCCGGTCAGCGCTTCCATCTCGTTGCGTTCGGCCTCCACTTCTTCGCGGGCCGTCTGTGCGGACTCCTTGGCCGCCTCGGCCTCCTCGCGGGCCGCTTCCGCCTCCGAAATCTTGTCACGGAGGTTCGTCCGCATGTTGTCGAACGCCGCGTACAGCGTCCCGAACTCGTCCTCGCGCGACGTTTCGAGCGTGATGCCGAGGTTCCCGTCGGCCATCGCCTCGGCCTTCGCCGAGAGCCGGCGGAGCGAGGCGATAGTGTTCCCGCCGATGGTGACCCCGATGAGCCCGAGATTCACGACGGCGAGCAGGATCAGCCCGATGAGATCGGAGTTGACCTGGTCGCTCAGCGCGTAGGCGACCTCGGGGTCCGAGTGGACCATCACGACCCAGTCGGTGGCTTCGAGTCGGCTCAGTCCCATCAGCATCTCCTCGGTCTCGTGGAAATTGCTCTCGCCGGATTCGAGGGATTCCAGCGGGTTCGACGACAGCTGGGAGATCGGCGAGGTGGTGCCGATCTTCGAGGCGTCCGGGTGCGAGACGAAGGTGCCGTCGGTGTTGACGACCGTCGTGAACGATCCGTCGCGCTGGTTGGAGATCTGATCCGCTTTCGCGGCGAGGTCGACCATGTACACGACCGCGCGGTCCTGCTCTCCCGGGACCGGCGAGACGACCGCAACGATCGGATGGTCGACGATCGAGACGGAGAACGGGTCCGTCACGTGCGTGTCGTCGGGTCCGTCGAACTGCGGCGGGTCCGTCGCGAACGCCGCGCCCTGTTCTTCGGCGTCGACGCCGACGAAGTTCCGGTTCGAACTGGCGAGAATCTCGTTCGAGTCGGTGTCGACGTAGTGGGCCGCCACCACCGTCGGCGGCAGTTCCTCGTTCGACTGCATGCGCTCCAGTCGCGACTGCTTCTCGTCGGTCGTCCCCTCAGTGAAGACTGGCAGTCGCGACGTCGAGCGGACGCTCCGCCGCGACGTGGTCAGCCAGTCGTCCAACTGGGCGGCCTGTGTCTCGGACAGCGCCGTGATATCGTCGGCCACGTCCGCTTCGAGCGTCGCTGACGCCTGTACGCTCGTCAGGACGCCCGCGCCGATGATGACGAGTATCGCGAACGCGAGCGCGACCCCGAGCCTCGCGGCGTAACTGCCGCCGACGAAACTCGGGAGTGGTGAATCCCTATCGGTTACCATCCCTTGGCACAAAGGAAACACCTCAATAAAGCGTTCCCTCGCGATTCTCAGCAGTGATAAGCTCGCCCGGTGCGTTCGGCCCCCCAGGCTTCGTGTGGTGTGTCGAACGATACGACGATCCGGCCGCTCAGTGATCGACGTTCAACGACCGGCGCTCGCTTCCGACGCACCCACCGGCGACTGTTCACAGTCGGTTGTACCACACGTCGACCTTCGCCCGCGGGGCCCACGGCTTGCCGACGATGTCGGGCCGCCCGTCGCCGTCCATATCCGTGACCTTCGCGCAGTGCGTCGGAACGTCGATGTCCAGTTCCCGGCGCTCGAACCCACCGGCCCCGTCGCCGAAGAACACGAGGTGCTTCGGGTCGGGGTTCTCCCCGAGGCCGAGTTCAGCGACGTACACGTCCGGGTTCCCATCGCCGTCGAAGTCGGCGATCTTGAGCGTGTGCGGATTGAACAGCCCGTCCGAGAGGACGGTCGGCTCCCACTCCGGCGGGTCGAACACGGCGACGCGGCCCGGGCCTGTGCCGTAGGTCGGCGAATCGCACTCCGAGAGGACGACTTCGAGGTCGCCGTCGCCGTCGAGGTCGGCCACCGCGACCTTCGTCAGGTCCCAGCCGGTGACGATCGGTTCGCGTCGCCACCCCGCCCCGTCGTCGGTCCGGTGGTAGACGTTCGGGCCCGCGAGGAGTTCGGTTGCCCCGTCGCCGTCGATGTCGATCAGTTCGAGACCCTGAACCGTCCGCTCGTCGACGACGTGCCTGTTCGCCGTCGGCCACGGCGACTCGGTCGGGTCCTCGGGAACGTCGTAGTAGAAGACGACGCCGCTCTCCTGTGAGGCGGCGACGACTTCCGGCTCGCCGTCGTCGTCGATGTCACCGACCTTCACGTCGTGGTACTTCTCGAAGTCGTCGGTGATGAGCACGCGCTCCCAGCGCGAGCGCGGGTCTGCTGGCTGTCTGAACCAGAACAGCTTCGTCTCGTAGATGCCCTGCCCCGCGACGATGTCCACGCGGCCGTCGCCGTCGACGTCGCCGAGCGTCCCCCGCTCCAGCGACGGTGCGAAGGCGATGGGGTGGCGCTTCCACCCGGGGTTCTCGTACCAGAACAGGTGTGATTCGACGCGGTCGACGGCGGGGACGCCGGCGCTGACGGCGTCCTGGACGTACGAGCGGCCGGGGTACGCGCCGGCGTTCCCGCCGACGATGACGTCCGGTCGTTCGTTCCCGGTCAGGTCCGTCGTCTGCATGACGGTGAGTCGCCGCTGAACGGGCGGGTCGTCGTCGATCACTTCGTGTGCGAAGCCGCGACCCACCGAGTCCCGCGTCCCGCTCGTCTCACCCGTCGTAGCGGGTGCCGATTCGTCGGATGCACCCACGGTCAGCGCGGAGCCGACACCGATTCCGCCGGCCAGCGCGAGGAGAACCTGCCGCCGATTCATGCCCCGATTGTGGGCGGTTCGGACCATAGCTATCCGCTCTCTTACCGATTTCAGGCGCTCTATACCGCTGCCGGTGGCTGGACCGGTTCGCCGTCCCGATCACGGTCGCTCCGCCTCCATCCCCTCACGGACAGAACACCCCTCGCTGCGGGAGTAGCGACCGTATACTGATACCGCTCGTCGAGAAGGCTCTCGCATGGCCGGTTCCCGGGACGGGACGATACGCGACCTCGGTTCCGTCGGGATGCTCGGCGGCGCGCTCCTGACGGTCTACGCCCTCCCGGACCTGCTGGTTCCGATCGCGTTCAGCCTGACGGGCGGTGCAGCGCGGCTCTACGGTCTGTTGCTCTTGCCGCCCCTGTGCTGTCTCGTCGCCGGTCACATTGCGCTCCGAACCGCTCGCACCGACGAACTCGGCCCGATATCGCGGACTGCACTCCGGGGCTCGGAACTCGGAACCGCCCTCGCCGCCGTCGGCGTCGCGGCGTACTTCGGCTTCTCCATCGGGACCGTGGCGGGGGTGACCGACGCGGCGTTCCTCTGTGTCGTCCTGGGACTCTCCGGCGCGCTGAGTTGCAGCTGTGTGTTCGGCGCGGCCCGCCTGTGGACTGCGCGCGGTGTCACACCCGAAGTAACGCTCCTCGCCGCGCCGCTCGTGGCGGTGATCGCTCTCGGAGTGTCACTCGCGACGGCCCTCCCGATCCGGTTCGGCGCTGTCTCGGTTCCGTACGGCCTTGCCTGGGCGTACACCGGCTATCACCTGTTCGAGAGCGGTCCGACCCGCGACCGTCGGGCGGCCGACGTTCTGTGCGCGAGTCGGAACTCCGGCGAACGGTGAGTGCCGGCCCTGGGCGACTGCCCGCCGACCGTGATCGGGGGCGGGCTTTATCGGCGTGCCGGACGTTATCATACGTATGTCAGCGACATTCCACTTCGACGACGAGGTCGCGCTGGTCACCGGGGTCGGCGGCGCGCTCGGGAGCGCCGTCGCGAACGCCTTCCTCGACGCCGGGGCGACCGTCTGCGGGAGCGACATCGTCGAGCCGAACACCGAGGACTTCCTGCTGTCCGACCCGGACCGCGTCGACTTCTATCAGGCCGACTTCAGCGACGAGGACGCGGTGGCCGAGACGGTCGACGCGGTTGTCGACGAACACGGCCGCCTGGACTTCCTGCTGAACATCGCCGGGACCTGGCGCGGCGGGACACCGGTCGACGAGACCGACGCCGACACGTTCGACTTCCTCTTCGACGTGAACCTCAAGACGATGTTCCTGGCGTCGAAACACGCCGTGCCGCACCTCCGGGAGACCGAGGGAGCCATCGTCTCCGTCTCCGCGCGCTCGTCGCTCGAAGGCGGCGAGGGCGACGGCATCTACCGCGCGACGAAGGCCGGCGTCCGACTGCTGACGGAGACCATCGCGGAGGAGAATCTCGGAACTGTCCGGGCCAACGCGGTGATGCCGAGCGTCATCGACACGCCGATGAACCGCGAGATGATGCCCGACTCGGACTTCGAGAAGTGGGTCGACCCCCGCGACATCGCCGACGTGATGCTGTTTCTCTGCTCCGACGCCGCGACGGTCACCAGCGGCGCGGCGGTCCCGGTCTACGGCGAGGCCTGACCGGCGACTTCGACAGCGACGCGCACGACCGCTCGTCGCTCTCGTCAGTTCGCGGCGTCCAGCCGAATCGTGACCGTCGCGCCGCCGTCTTCCGGTTCCGTGAACTCGAGTGACCCGTCGTACGCCTCGACGACCCACTTCGACAGCCACAGCCCCAGGCCGTTGCTGTGCTTCAACTGCGTCACCTCCTGCTCGCCGGTGACGAGGGCTCGCTCGTCGGCCGGGATGCCCGGGCCGTCGTCGCGGATCGCGACCGTGACCGATCGGCCGGCGCGCTCGATGTGGACCTCGACACCGGTCGGATCGCCGCCGTGTTCCAGCGCGTTCTCGATCAGTTCGGAGACGGCGATTTCGATCGGTTCACCGGCGAGTGCCCGCCCGTCGTCCTCGGTGGTTACCGCGACCGCCGCGTCCGGGAAGTCGGACTGCAGGTCCTCGACGGCGGCACGGGTCACCGACGCCAGATCGACCGGGTCGCGCTCTATCGCGTCCGCCTCGATGAGTCGCGTCACGGTCTCGACCTGACTGTCGATGGCGGCCAGGTCCGACCCCACGCCGTTCACGCGCTCTCCGATGTCGTCCACGGTGGGGTCCGACCGGCCCGTGAGCGCGTCGCCGAGGCCGATCAGTACCTGTGCGCTGTGTTTCAGGTCGTGACGGATCAGGCGGTTCATCACGCTCGCTTTCTCCCGTTGCCGGGCGAGGTTTCGCGTCCGGATCCGGCGCACGTCGTTCACGCCGATGAGGACGTGTGCGGTGGCGCTCACGCCGACGACGATGGTCCCGCTGAACAGCGGCGCGACGACGGTGCCGCCGTTCGCCCGCTGGTAGCGAAGTATCAGCGCCAGCACCGCGGCGGTGACGACGACGCCGAGGAGGTTCCAGCCGGCGACCCTGAGTGCGTGCTCCGTTCGCACGTCGCTTCGAAAGAGGACCGCGCTCCCGGCGAGAAAGCCGAGACCGACGAGGACGCCGAACGCCGCGACTGCGGTCCCGACGAGGCCGTTGCCGCCGGCGACGAGGTGTCGTCCGGCGACCAGTCCGACGCCGACGCCGGTCGCTGCGATCGATCCGCACCCGAGAAGCCGTTTAGTAGTCACGTGTCACTCCGTCTGGAACGGCCGGTGAAAAACCTACCACTCCGATTTTCTTCGTTGATAGCGGTCTGGCGGCGATTTCGCCGGGAGCGTCGACCACCGGATGGTACCGTGGGCGAAAATCACCGGCGTTTTATTGCGCTACGGGAAAGCGCGGCTACAATGAGCGACAGAGAGACGTGGGCGACGCGGCTGGGGTTCATCCTCGCGGCCATCGGGAGCGCAGTCGGTCTCGGGAACATCTGGCAGTTCCCGTTCAAGACCGCGACTAACGGCGGCGCAGTGTTCCTCGTGTTCTACCTGGCCGCCGTGCTGCTCATCGGCGTGCCCGCGATCCTCGCGGAGTTCGTCGTCGGGCGGCGGACGAAGAGCAACGCCATCGACGCGTTCGCGGAACTGGGACATCCGCAGTTCCGAATTGTCGGCGCGCTCGGCGTCTTCACCGGGTTCTGGATCCTCTCGTACTACGACGTGGTGGGCGGGTGGGTCCTCCGGTACATCCTCGGGAGCGCCACCGGCGCGTACTTCGGGAACCCAGCCGAGTACTTCGGCGCGGTCTCGGCCGGCCCCGAGGCGGTGCTCGCACAGGCGCTGTTCCTTATCATCTGTATGTCCATCGTCGCGCTCGGCATCGAAGACGGCATCGAGAAGGCGACGAAGGTGATGGTCCCGAGCATCGTCCTGTTGATGCTGGCGCTCGCGGCCTGGGCGGCCACGCTCGGCGGGGCCGCGGACGGCTACGCGTACTTCCTCACGCCGGACTTCTCGACGCTGACGGCGAACGCCGGCGACGTGATTCCCTTCGCCGTCGGCCAGGCGTTCTTCACGCTCTCGCTCGGGATGGCGATCATGATCACCTACTCCTCGTACATCGACGAGGACGACAGCCTGCCCGTCGACGGCGGCATCATCGTCGTGACGAACACGCTCATCGGCGTGCTGGCCGGGCTGGTCGTGTTCCCGATCCTGTTCGCCATCGGCGTGAGTCCTGACACGAGCGGCCCGTCCGCCATCTTCGTCGCGATGGCCTCCGCGTTCGGACAGCTCCCGGCCGGCCGCGTGCTCGGGGTGCTCTTCTTCGGGGTCGTCCTCATCGCGGCCGTCTCCTCGGCCATCAGCCTGCTCGAAGTCATCGTCGCCTACGGCGTCGACAACACCGGCTTCTCCCGGCTCACGCTCTCGTTTGCGGCCGGGGCCGGGCTGTTCGTCCTCGGGCTTCCCTCGGCGTGGGACACGGCGTGGCTCGGCTGGTTCGACACGCTCGCGTACAAGCTGTTCCTCCCGCTGTCGGTCCTGCTGGTGCTCGTCTTCGTCGGCTGGGTCCTCTCGGGCGAGGCCGTCGCCGAACTGCGGCAGGGGACCGGCGGACTCGGCGCGTTCGGCCCAGTCTGGCTGTGGATGGTCCGGACAGTGGTCATCCTCGCAGTCATCCTGACGCTCGCACTCGGCCTCCAGACCCTGTTCCTCGGAAGCGAACCGGCTATCGTCCCGCCGATATAGACGCTGTCCGGATTTGATTGCCTGGGTATTCGGACCACTGGGCGTCATTTTCTATGTAAGCGTCCGGTGCCAGACAGTACCACAGGAAACAGGGACCGCAATCCGTCGAGCTGTCATCCCGTTCTTCGTCGGGTGTTGCTTTCAGCCAGCGTCGTCTGAATAGGCTGCACAGCGATACTGCCTACTTGATCTACAAAGCTAAGGAAACTGTAGTAAGAATAACTGTCCAAAAGGCAATGGAGACTGTCATCCACAGCAAAGCCTTCCGTCTCTTCGCACCCATTGTAAGAACCAGAAACGCGGCAATGTGGACCCCGACCAGGAAGGGTGCGCCGACAGCGAACCCTGGAAGCCCATATCTTTTGAAGAACTTATAGGACCGTTGTCTCGACTTGGCTGGGTTTTCGCCAATGTATCCCCTCGCCTGCAGCCAATTTTTGATACGGGTGAAAAATATAATTATGATGTATACTGGTATAATATTCCCCAAAAATCCGAATATGGCCACTCCAAGTGGATTCATTCCCAGTGCGATTCCAATTGGAATCACTGCCCACAGTTCCAACGCAGGAGTCGCCGCGAAAATGAATACAAGCACGTATTGGACAAGTGGACTTGTGTTTCGAAGACTCTCTTCGATAGAGAGATCACCAATAAAGAGAGGGTTTACTCCTAGTGAAACCGTTGGGTCTAGGCCTGTGAGATAAATCGCTAATAGAACCCCTCCACCAACGATTGAGAAACAGCTTCTCGGGCGACTACGTCCTACTAAGCGAGATACTAATTTCTCCTTCACACATTGATGTGCCGTTGGTAGTGTATACCCTTTCTCGAATAATCAGAAACATTATATTTGTTTATTTATTAATGTTGGTTGGTACGAAGTTCGCCGTGTAGTGATCTGATGACATTAACCCATTTATTCGTGGGTCCCAGTGACAGGGTATGGCAAGTCTCTGTGATCTCGGGCTTTCAAGCTATGAAGAACGAGTGTATACTGCCCTTCTTGAGCTTCGTACCGGCACAGCAGAGGAGATCGCAGATCAAAGCGATGTCCCCATGGGGCGGATCTACGATGTGCTGAACAGCCTTGAGTCACGTGAAGTCGTGCGGCGAAAACCGAACTCACGTCCTCGAGAATACAGCCCTGTCGATCCCGAACTCGTCGTATCCCGCCTGCTGGAGCAGCGAAAACAAGAACTGGACGTCAAACAAGCACAGTTAGAGTCGACTGCAGCCGATGTTCTTTCACAGATAGGTCAAAAGACTCCCATCGACGGGAAGTTCTGGATAGCAAATGAGGATGAACGGTCATTGTTTGATGGCCTCGTCAACCGAGCCAACCGTGTGACAGAGAAGTGGATGATGACGTGGACGGCGAACGCTGGAGGGCTGTTCGGTCTTGAAGATACTACTGATGAGATATGGCCGTATTTTGGGGATGTATTAGAGAAAGAAATCCAATTTAAACTACTTATGACCACCCAATTGATTAACCTACTTCCAAACGACTTTGTCGAGGAGATGGCGGACGGGATTGATGATTATCCTAATTTCGAAGTCCGTATTACCGACGGTGTACATAATTCACTAGACATAATCGATCAAACTGATCTCGCCGTATACGTGGCTGACCCGTTTGACCCACAATCGATCCTTGGTATAACCCAAATCAATAATCCAGAATACATTAAATTGGTTAAGTCCTCGTTTATCACCCATTGGAATGAAGCAGAGCAGTTCAGATTCTGACAGTATTCCTCCCGTATCAGCCATGAGACGATGAAGAGTTTGTTGGGTATACTTCCTGTACTGCCTGTTTCAAGCCGAGAGTGACGACCGTTCGACGACTCCCTCTTAGTCCGTCTCAGTCGGACTCGAACCCGCGCGATTCGCCCGCGAGGCCGAATCCCTCGGTCGCGGCGTCAGCCTCGTCCGCACCGTGCGAAAGCAGCGCGCGGACATCTATGGACTCGCTCCCGATGACGGCGAACCCGGCGAAGACGGTCAGGAAGCCGACGAGCGCCGACGACGTGATCGGTTCGCCCAGCAGCGCCCAGCCGCCGAGCGTCGACACCACGGGGACCACGTAGAAGACGAGGTTCGCGCGGATCGCGCCGGTCGCGTCGAGCAGGCCGAAGTAGGCGATGTAGGCGACCGCGCCGGCGAAGACGCCGACGTACAGCAGCGCGGCGATCGCGGTCGGACTCCAGACCGCCGCCGAGAGCGACTCGCCGGTGCCCACGCTCAGCGCGTGACAGAGCGCGGCGGCGACGGGGAGCGCCCACGCGGTCCTGACCGTGCTGGACAATTCGCCGCCTGCCCAGCGGATGAGGACGCTGCCGAGTGCAGCGCTGACAGCGCCGGCGAACAGCACCAGTTTGCCGAGGCCGCCGCTCAGGAGCATCGCCGGGTCGGGGCTGACGACCAGCCCGACGCCGAGCAGTCCGATCACCATGCCGAACCCGCCGCGGGCCGAGAGCCGCTCGTCGGCGAGCAAGAGCGCGGCGAACACCGGCGTCAGGATGGGGTTGAGGCTGAACACGATGGCGGCGACGGCGCTGGTCGCGGACTGCTGGCCCACGAAGATGAGCGCGTTCGACAGGCCGATGGCGAACAGCCCCGTCGAGAGGACGCCGAGCACGTCGCCGCGGGTCCGCGGGAGCAGTTCGTCGCGCGAGCGCGTCGCGAAGACGTACCCGAACAGCACTAGCGCCGCCACGTCGAACCGTAGCGCGACGAACAGCAGCGGCGGGAGGTACGCGAGTCCCGCCTTGGCACCGACGAACGTCCCGCCGAACAACAGCCCGGCGGTGGCGGCGAATGCGAGCGTCCGACGCGAGGTCATCGACCCACCTCCTGTAGCGAGATTGATACGGGTCCGCAACCGACTGCAAAATCGAATAGAGGGCCTTGAGTCATCGTACACTACGGTACGAGACTGGCGCTTATCAGTCCGTTCAGAAATTCTTACACGACGCGCAACGGCGAACTGACGTGCCGTGATTTCATACGATGAAATAATTTCACAGTTCGAAACGGCTTTACCAGACAGGAGCCAACTGGGGCGCATGGAATCCGCCCTGGCCGAGATGGAGTTCCTCGCGCTCTCGGCGAACCGCGTCGACGTGCTGCGACTGCTCTCCGAGAGCGCGCACACGCGGGGGAAACTCGCCGCCGAGACCGGCGCGTCCCAGGCCACGCTGGGGCGCATCATCGAGGACTTCGAGGATCGGTCGTGGATCCGCCGCGAGGGCGGCGCGTACGTCGCGACGGCGACTGGACGTATCGTGGCCGAGGGCGTCACCGACCTGCTCGACATCCTTGACACTGAGCGGGACCTGCGCGGCATCGTCCGGTACCTGCCGAGCGACGCGATGGACTTCGACCTGCGCCACCTGGCGGACGCGACCATCACGACGCCCAGTCAGACGCGGCCGAACGCGCCGCTCCAGCGCTTGCTCGACCTGCTCCGGGACGCCGAGGACGTGCGGACGTTCTCGCACGCCTTCAACGACCAGACGCTCCAGATCGTTCTGGAGCGCGTCAGCGCGGGCGAGCAGTCCTTCGAGGGCGTGTTCTCGCCAGACGCCATCGAGGCGCTCGCCGCCGACGACCAGCTCCGCCGTGGGCTTCGCGACCTGCTCCGCGAACCGAACGCCGCCGTGCGCGTGCGTCAGTCGGGCGTCCCGACCGCCGTGATGCTCGCCGACGACACTGTCCACCTGTTACTGCGCGACGACGACGGCGTCCTGCGGGCCGCGCTCGAAACCACGAACCCCGAGGTCCGCGCGTGGGCGGAGCGGACGTTCGAGTCACACTGGGACGACGCCGCCCCCGTCTCGGACGCGTTCTCGCTGTGACCTAGCGGACGAGGTAGGGATCCTCGCCAGGCATGAACCGACCGAGGTCGGCCTCGCGGCGGTAGTCCGTCGCTCTGAGTGCCGTGAGGGCGGACACGAGATCGGCCTCGTCTGCCTCGGTCCACTCGGCCGGGTCCTTGATCGGGAACACCAGCCAGCCGCTGCCGGCGACCTCGGTGGCGTGGAGCGCGTCCATGTCGACGGACGACGGCGGTTCCGAGGTCATGTTCGCGAAGACGTGTTTCGTGGCGCGCTCGCCGACGGGCAGGAGGACGTGGGCGGTGATGGCCCGGACCTCCGTGTCGAACAGGGGTTCCAGGTCGGCGTAGTCCGCCTCCGTCGGCGGGTCGCCGCCGCACATGTACAGGTACGAGAGGTACGTCTTCTCGACCGTCGGCGGCGTCCCGGTCGCCGTCAGGAGTCCAGCGTCGAGCAGCGCGCCTTGGAGTCGCTCTGCCGCGGGGAGTTCGGTGAACGGCACGCCGGACTCCGCGCCGCCGTGGACGCCCGGGTGGTCCCCGATGACGTGAAAGTGCGCGTTGGCGTCGCCGTACCCCGGGACGAACGGCTCGCAGGGGGCCTCGAAGCCGAAGGGGTTGTGTCGTCGGGACGTGACGTTCTTCACGCGCGAGACGAGCGCGCCGTCGCTCAAAACTCCGCCGATTCCCGCAACGAAATACGGCAAATAATGGTTAACTTTGATAACGCTTTTCTCGGATGCCCGCCAGGGGTCGATTATGCTCAGGTCCGGGAGCAGTGAGATCGCGTGAGTCACGAAGACCGAGTCGAGGACCTTCGGGAACGCAAGGCCGCCGCCGAGCGCGGTGGCGGGGAAGAACGCATCGAGGCGCAACACGACCGGGGGAAACTCACGGCCCGCGAGCGCATCGACTACTTCCTCGACGACGGGACGTTCGTCGAGATCGACTCGCTTCGCGAGCACCGCTCGACCAACTTCGACATGGACGAGAAGAAGGTCCCGGGCGACGGCGTCGTCGTCGGGTACGGGAAGGTCGACGGCCGACAGGTGTACGTCTTCGCCCACGACTTCACGGTCTTCGGGGGGTCGCTCGGCGAGGCCTTCGCTCAGAAGGTCTGTAAGGTGATGGACAAGGCCATCGAGACCGGCGCACCCATCGTCGGGCTGAACGACTCCGCCGGCGCGCGCATCCAGGAGGGGATCGACTCGCTGGCCGGCTACGCCGACATCTTCCACCGAAACCAGCAGGCAAGCGGCGTCGTCCCGCAGATCTCGGCCATCATGGGTCCCTGCGCCGGCGGCGCGGTGTACTCGCCGGCGATCACGGACTTCGTGTACATGGTCGAGGAGACGAGCCACATGTTCATCACCGGCCCCGACGTCATCGAGACGGTGACGGGCGAGGAGGTCGGCTTCGACGAACTCGGCGGCGCGAAGACCCACGCCTCAGAGTCCGGCGTCGCCCACTTCACCGCCGCCGACGAGAAGGCCGCGATGGACGATATTCGCTATCTGCTGTCTTTCCTCCCGCAGAACAACGTCGCGGACCCGCCCCGCGTCGACCCGTGGGACGACCCCGAGCGGCGGGACGAGGGCCTGAAGACGGCGGTTCCCGACGCCCCGCAGAAGCCATACGACATCACCGACGTCGTCGGGCGCATCGTCGACGAGGGCTCGTTCTTCGAGGTGGCCGAGGACTTCGCGCGCAACATCGTCATCGGGTTCGCGCGCATGGACGGCCACAGCGTCGGCGTCGTCGGCAATCAGCCACGCGTCAACGCCGGCACGCTCGACATCAACGCCTCGCGGAAAGGTGCTCGCTTCGTCCGCTTCTGTGACGCGTTCAACATCCCGATTTTGACCTTCGTCGACGTGCCCGGCTTCATGCCCGGCAAGGACCAGGAGCGAAACGCCATCATCAATCACGGCGCGAAGCTCCTGTACGCCTACTCCGAGGCGACCGTGCCGCTGGTGACCGTCATCACGCGGAAGGCCTACGGCGGAGCCTACGACGTGATGGCCTCGAAGCACATCGGTGCGGACATGAACTACGCCTGGCCGACCGCCGAGATCGCCGTGATGGGCCCGCAGGGCGCGGTGAACGTCCTCTACGACGACGAACTGGCGGACGCCGACGACGTGGAGGCGCGCCGGCAGGAACTCATCGACGAGTACCGCGACGCCTTCGCGAACCCCTACACGGCGGCCGAGCGCGGCTTCGTCGACGACGTCATCGAACCCCAGGAGACTCGACCGCGACTCATCGACGACCTCGACCTCCTGCGGGGCAAGCGCAAGGACCAGCCCGACCGAAAGCACGGGAACATCCCGCTGTGACGATGGCCGCCGAATCAGACGCGCCGGTCGACGCCGAACTGGTCGCAGCGGTCGTCGAGCAACTGCCCGACGCCTCTACCGACGAGGCGGCGGCGATCGCCGTCGCCGTCGGGGCCCATCTCACCGACCGTCAGCGAGCGGCTGCTGCCGCCGCGGCAGCCGCGGCGAGCGACGGCGAATCGTGGGCCGGCCGCGAGTGGGCGTTCTCCGGCCGGGTCGAGGGGACACAGAAGCGGTCGGTCCGGGTCCGCTCGGACGCGCCGACCGACCCCTGGAGCGCCGCGGGCCGGGCCGACCGCTTCTGACTGCAGGCCCCGCTAGACGTCGCGTCGTCGGAGCCGGTCGTCCCGTCTCAGCGCCGCTCCGTCTCCGTGTTGGAGACTAACACGATTTTATATGAAAGATTGGCCGCTATCTGCGCATAGTTTTATGGGGCAACTCTCGGTATGAGCGCGTATGTTCGACAAGGTGCTCGTCGCTAATCGCGGGGAGATCGCGGTGCGCGTGATGCGCGCGTGCGAGGAGTTGGGCATCGGGACCGTGGCCGTCTACTCCGAGGCCGACAAACACTCGGGGCACGTCCGGTACGCCGACGAGGCGTACAACGTCGGTCCGGCCCGCGCCGCCGACTCCTACCTCGATCAGGAAGCGATTATCGACGCCGCGAAGCAGGCCGGGGCCGACGCCATCCACCCCGGCTACGGCTTCCTCGCGGAGAACGCGGACTTCGCTGAGCGAGTCGAGTCGACCGAGGACGTCCTCTGGATCGGCCCCGAGAGTGACTCGATGGAGGCCCTCGGCGAGAAGACCAAGGCCCGAAAGATCATGCAGACGGCCGACGTGCCCATCGTGCCGGGCACGACCGACCCCGTCGAAGACCCCGAGGAGGTCGTCGAGTTCGGCGAGGAGAACGGCTTCCCGGTCGCGATCAAGGCCGAGGGGGGCGGTGGTGGCCGCGGAATGAAGATCGTTCACGACCCCGAAGAGGCCGAGGAGCAACTGGAGAGCGCGAAACGCGAGGGCGAGGCGTACTTCTCGAACGACTCGGTGTACCTCGAACGCTACCTGGAGAACCCACGGCACATCGAGGTCCAGATCATCGCCGACCACCACGGCAACGTCCGCCACCTCGGCGAGCGCGACTGCTCGCTCCAGCGCCGCCACCAGAAGGTCATCGAAGAGGGACCGTCGCCGGCGCTGACCGACGAGCTCCGCGAGAAGATCGGCGACTCCGCCCGACGGGGCGTCCGCGAGGCCGGCTACTACAACGCCGGCACCGTCGAGTTCCTCGTCGAGGAGGACCCCGACCGCGAGCCCGGCGAACTGCTCGGCGAGGACGCGAACTTCTACTTCCTGGAGGTGAACACCCGCATCCAGGTCGAGCACTGCGTCACCGAGGAGATCACCGACATCGACATCGTGAAGTGGCAGATCCGGGTCGCGATGGAGGAGGAACTCGCCTTCGCACAGGACGACGTGGAGATCGAGGGTCACGCGATGGAGTTCCGCATCAACGCGGAAAACGCCGCCAACGACTTCGCCCCCGCCACGGGCGGGAGCCTCGACACCTACGACCCGCCGGGCGGCATCGGCGTTCGCCTCGACGACGCGCTCCGGCAGGGCGACGACCTCGTCACCGACTACGACTCGATGATCGCGAAGCTCATCACGTACGGCGGGGACCGCGAGGAGTGCATCGAACGCGGCAAGCGCGCCCTCAAGGACTTCGACATCGAGGGCATCCCCACCGTCATCCCCTTCCACCGACTGATGCTCACCGACGAGCGGTTCGTCGGCGGCACCCACACCACGAAGTACCTCGACGAGCACCTCGACCGCTCGCGCATCGAGGAGGCCCAGGAGCAGTGGGGTACGACCACCGATTCCGACGCGGACGAGGACGAGGAGGTCGTCGAGCGTGAGTTCACCGTCGAGGTCAACGGCAAGCGCTTCCAGGTCGACCTCGAGGAGCGCGGCGCGCCGCCCATCAACGTCGGCGACGTCGACGCCGGCGGCGGCAATCAGCCCCAGCGCCCGCAGGCCGGCGGTGACAGCGGGAGCGACGGCGGCAGCGCCTCCGCCGCCGAGGGCCAGGAGGTCACCGCCGAGATGCAGGGCACCATCCTCGAAGTCAACGTCGAGGAGGGCGACGAAGTGGAGTCCGGCGACGTGCTCTGCGTTCTCGAAGCCATGAAGATGGAAAACGACATCGTCGCCGAGCGCGGCGGCACGGTCAACGACGTGGCCGTCGGCGAGGGCGAGTCCGTCGACATGGGCGACCTGCTGTTCGTCATCGGCTGATTTTTCACTGGCGGGGTCGCTAACGCCGACCACCGCTCGTACCGATTTCGTTCAAAACGGCATCTGCGTCTGCCGATTCCTTTTAGTCCGGCCCGCCGAAGCCGCGGGTATGCAAGAGACACGCCACCGGGTGCTCGACGCGCTGGCGAACGGTCCCGTCTCGGGACCGACGCTGGCCGAGCAACTGGACATCTCGCGTTCGGCCATCTGGAAGCACGTCGAAGCGCTCCGCGACGAGGGATTCGAGATCGAGAGCGGCGACGACGGGTACGTCCTCGACTCGGTGCCGGAGTTCGGCGAAGCCGCCGTCGAGTACGGGCTCGACGCGCCCTTCTCGGTCGAGTACCACGACAGTATCCCGAGTACGAACGCCCGCGCTCGGGACCTCGCCGCCGAAGGCGCGTCCGACGTGGTCGTGCTGGCCGACGAGCAGACTGGCGGCCGGGGTCGCCTCGATAGAGAGTGGTCCTCGCCGAGCGGCGGAATCTGGCTGTCCGCGCTGTTCCGGCCCGACGTACCGATGGCCCACGCGCCGGTGTTCACGCTCGCCGCGGCCGTCGCGGTCACCCGCGCGGCCCGCGAGGCCGGGGTCGACGCCGGCATCAAGTGGCCAAACGACGTGCTGGTGCGCCGCGGCGACGAGGAGCGAAAGCTCGTCGGCATCCTCACCGAGATGGAGGGCGAGGCCGACCGCGTCTCCTGGGTCGTCGTCGGCATCGGGATCAACGCGAACGTCGACCCCGAGGACTTGCCCGGCGACGCGCGGCCGACCAGCCTGCAGGCCGAGCGCGGCGACCCGGTCGACCGTCGGGCGTTCACCCAGCGGGTGCTGGAGGAGTTCGACGCGCTCCGGCGCGACCCGGACGGCGTGCTGGACGCCTGGCGGGAGTACGCGACCACACTCGGGCGACGGGTGCGCGTCGAGACGCCGTCGAGAACCGTCGAAGGAGAGGCCGTGGACGTGCAGTTCCCCGGTGCGCTCGTGGTCGAGACAGGAACGGGTACCGAAGTCGTCTCAGCGGGCGACTGCGAGCATCTCCGCCCGCTGTCCGAGTGAGCGCTCGCCGCCAGAGGGACTGCTCACCGCGGAACGCCGGCGGGCTGTTCGCCGTCTGGCTCTTCCCGCCCGGTCGCCGATACCGGTACCGTCACGACCGGGACGGCCGACGACCGGACGACGCGCTCGGCGACGCTCCCGAGCAAGAGACGGTCGATGCCGCCGCGGCCGTGGGTCCCCATCACGATCAGGTCGCAGTCGTGATCGCGGGCATATTCGACGATTTCCTTGCTGGGTCCGCCTTCGACGACCGCTCCCTCCACGGTTACCCCATCGCCGATCAGTCGCTCGAACGATTCGAGCGCCATCTCGCCCTCGCGTTCCAGCATCGTCGTGACGCTCTCCCAGGTCGTCTCCGCCGGGAGCGTCGAGAACCGTCCGGTGTCGACGACGTAGAGCGCGTGCACTTCGCTGTCGTGGGCCCTCGCGAGGGTTCCGGCGTGTGTGATCACGTCGTCCATCCCGGCCGACCCGTCCGTCGGTACCAGTATCCTGCCGTACATAGTGTACGTTTGCCCGGCCGAGCGCATAGTTGTTTGGCATGCGATAGCATACAACAAATAAGACGGACGGTGACCTAGTTCAGTTCTCGGTCCCGCTCGAACGAAGCGGCATCGTCGTCGGCAGACGGGTCGTCGAGCGTCTGTTCCAGCCGTCGTTCCAGTTCCGCCTCGGTTATCTCGCCCCTGGCGTAGCGCTCTGTGAGTCTGTCGACGGGGTCTGCTCCGTCGGTTCCGGTAGTCCCCGCTCTGTCGGTACTCCGCGTCTGTGTCGCCGACGCTGTCGTCTCGTCCTGGCCGAGAACCCTCGACGTTAGCCAGTACACGGCGTAGCCGATAGCCGCCAGCACGCCGACGGTGACGGCCAGAGCGACGATACTGAACAGGAGACCGACGAGGCTCCACAGCAGTTCGAACACGATGCTCACGACCGTCAGGACGACGACCAGCGAGACGACGCCCAGAAGGCCGTACAACAGTATTTTCAGCGGTGTACTCAGAGCGCGGTCGGTGGTGGAGGGCATCAGCCGCAAATACTGTTCCTGCACTGATAAGAATTAGTCCGACTGGGGGTGGACGACGCGCTTCACGTCGGCCGTCCCAGCGCGTCGGACGGCGGCTCGGACGGCGTTTCGCGCCCCCGTGAGGTTGTCCGAGTCGCCGTCGAGCACGAGGAGGCTCGCCGGTCGCCCCGCCTCGACGACGCCGCGGTCGAGGCCCGCGATTTCGGCCCCGTTGACGGTCGCCATCCGCAGCACCTCGCGGGCGGTGAGGTCGTACAGCTTCGCGGTGAACTCCATCTCGCGGAACATCGAGGGGCTGTTGAGAAACACGTTGTCCGTCCCGAGCGCGACGGTGGTCCGCTCGGCAAGTTCCTCGACCGGCGGTCGGCCCACGTCGGTGACGATGTTCGAGCGCGGACAGACGACGACCGGGATCTCGCTGTCCGCGACCCGCTGGAGGTGCAGCGGTTCGGCGTGGACCATGTGGACGAGGAAGTCTGGATCGAGGTCCAGCGCGGGGTTGATGTCCGAACTGTCGACCTCGCCGGCGTGGATTCCGAACAGCTTCCCGGCCTGGCGGGTCGCTCGTCGCTCGGCACCGAATTCGCTGTCGTTGGCCCCGCTCGCGCCAAATCCGTCGGCCAGTTCCATCGCGTCCGTCGTCTCGCGTCCGAGGACGACGCTCTCCAGCGGCGAGTCCGACAGTGCGTCCCGAATCGCCTCGACGCCGTCGACGCCGCCCTCACGGAACTCGACGAACGCGCCAGTCCCCGACGACTCCATGAACGAGAGCGACCGCGCCATCGCGGCCACCAGGTCGTCCCGGTCGGCCTGCCGGAGCAGTCGGTGTTTCAGGCCGTCCGGCGGCGCGACCAGCTCCTCTAGCGAGAGCCCTTCGCCGGCCTCCTTCGCGATCGAGTCGCCGATGTGCGTGTGGGCGTTGACGAACGCCGGGAGGACGATGTCGTCGCTGTCGACGCTCGCTTCCTCGACGGCTTCGATCTGTCCGTCCTCGACGACGACGCGGCCCTCGACGGCCTCGAAGTCCCGCCCCGTCAGAACCGTCCCTTCGAGAATCACACTCCCCCTTCGCTTCCTCTGTCAGTTAAACTCATCGAGGGTCGCGTGGATGCCCGGGCGAACGTCCCTGACCCTGGCCCCGTCGAGGTCCAGGCCGAGTTCGCGGATCGCGGCCTCGCCGACCCGCTCGCTCTCGTCGGCCGGCGCGTAGACGCCCAGTCGCCACTGGTCGCGCTGGGCCGCGCGGATGGCGTTGACGAGCGTCGACTGCTCGCCGAGGCGGCGGACCTCCCCGTTGACGAGTACGCGACTGCTCGACTCCGTCATCGACGGCTCGGCTGGCACGTCGAGGACGACGGCGTCGTCGTCAACATTCGCCGTGTTAGCGATATCCGCCTCCATCGCCCCGACCGCCTCGCGGTCGGCTTCCAGGAGGTCGTCGGGGACGGCTCCTCGCTCAGCCCAGACGGCGCGCTTGTACAGGTCGCGCTGGGTCAGGCGACGGGCGTACCCACTGGTATCCTCACACCGGCGCAGCGCCACGAGCAGGTCGCTGTCGTCCCAGCGGCGCAGTTCCTCGGCCGTCGCGTCCGTCGTCGCGAGCAGCCGTTCGGTCCCCCGTCGGAGCATCGACTTGGCGATGCGGGCGACGTGGTGCTGGTAGACGGTCGGGTTCATCAGCGCTCGGGCAAGGAGGAGCGACTCGGCCGTCTGAACGTTGCCCTCGTCGAGGACGAGTTCGCCGTCGACGAAGCTCAGCTCCCGGATAAGTCGCTCGTGGTCGATGGTCCCATAGGGAACGCCGGTGTGGTGGGCGTCGCGGACGAGGTAGTCCATCCGGTCCACGTCGAGTTCGCCGGAGACCAGCTGGCCGAGTTCCCCCTCACCGGCGACGAGGCCCGCCACGCGGTCGGGATTCAGCCCGTGTTCGGACAGCACCCGCGCGACGGGTCCCTCACCGAGCAGGCCTTCCACGTCGTCGTGGTACTTCCCGGTCCGGCGGTGGACCACGTCCTCGACGTTGTGGCTGTACGGCGAGTGGCCCACGTCGTGGAGGAGCGCGGCCGCGCGGACCCGCTCGGCCTGCTGTCCCTCGATTCCGAGATGCGACAGCGCCCGGTCGGCGAGGTGGTAGACACCCAGCGAGTGCTCGAAGCGCGTGTGGTTCGCGGAGGGGTAGACGAGCGTCACCGTCCCGAGCTGTGAGACGTGCCTGAGCCGCTGGACCGGCGGCGTGTCGAGCAGCGCCGCGGCGACCCCCTGGACCTCGATGTGGTCGTGGACGCTGTCCTTGATCGTGGTCATCGGCGTGGCCTACGGCGGCGGCCGGCAAAGTCGTTCGCCACCTACAGCCGAGCGACGGAGCCGAGCAGGTCGTAGAGGTCCGATTGTGTCGCGTTCCCCTCCTCGATGGCTTCCTCGGGGTCGCGGCCCATCTCCTGGACCGTCTCGATGGCGCGGTCGGGGCCGTAGTCGTAGTGGTACACCAGCCACGCGGCGAGCACCTGACCGGTACGGCCGATCCCGGAGAGGCAGTGGACGACGACGCGCTCCTCCCGGTCGCGGGCGGCCACGAGAAACGGCAAGATGTCGCCTTCGAGACGGTCGCGCGAGACGAGGCGGTAGTCGGGAACCGGCGCGTGGAGGACGGACGACTCGCCGAAGGCGTCCCGATAGCGGTCGAGGTTGGCGCCGTTTTCGTCGAGCTGTCGGCCGGGCAGCAGACAGCAGACTCGCTTGATGTCTCGGTCGCGGACGTGTTCGATCCAGTCGTCGACCGCGTCGCGGTGCGTCGCGGCCGTGTGCCAGCCGGGGCTACACGAGCCGTAGACGAACTCTTCGGTGGGGGCGGCGGGCGCAAGGCGGTGTGGATTCACGGCGGGGGTCGCACCCATTACGACAGTGCATCCGACGGACAAACTTCACTTTATGCACCCAGTTCTCACGCTTGATTCTCCGGTGGTTCCACCGGATACTACAGGCGACGATGGACGGTCAGTGGCCACGCTTATGCCGACCGTTGCCCCTACGTCGAAGCATGGTGACGTTTCTGGCCGGCGGGACGGGCACGCCGAAGCTGCTCGCCGGAGCCGACGACGTGTTCGCCCCCCGCGAGACGACCGTCGTCGCCAACACGGGCGACGACATCGAACTCGGCGGCCACCTCGTCTGTCCCGACCTCGATACGATGCTCTTTCTGGACGGCGACGTGCTCGACCGCGAGACGTGGTGGGGACTCGCCGACGACACCGCCGAGACACACGACGAACTCGAGCGGCTCGCCGACGCCGCTGGCCTGGCCGGCGGGCCGCGGTACCTCCCTGACGAGGCCCAGACCTCGGGCCGTGACATCGCCCGCTGGCGGCGCTTCTCCGGCGTCGCGGAGTTCATGCACATCGGCGACCGCGATCGCGCCGTCCACGTCACGCGGACCTCGCTCCTCGACGAGGGGCGCTCGCTGACCGAGGCGACGCGTACGCTCGCCGACGCCTTCGGACTGGACCGGACGCTGCTGCCGATGAGCGACGACCCCGTGGCAACCGTCGTTCACACCCCGAATGGACCGATGCACTTCCAGGAGTGGTGGGTCGGCAGAAACGGCGAGCCGACGGTCGAAGACGTCGAGTTCCGGGGTGCGGACACGGCCGAGGCGACCGACGCCGTCCTGACCGCGCTCGACGACCCCGTCGTCGTCGGGCCGTCGAACCCTGTCACCTCGCTGGGGCCGCTACTCGCGATCGACGACATCGAGCGGGCGCTCCGTGAGACGCCCGTCGTCGCCGTCTCGCCGTTCGTCGAGGACACCGTGTTCTCCGGGCCGGCGGCGGACCTGATGGACGGCGTCGGCTACGACCCGAGCACGGCCGGCGTCGCCGAGGCGTACCCGTTCGCCGACGCCTTCGTGCTCGACGACGACGATGCGACACCGCTGGACAGGCCCGTCGTCAGGACCGACACGAGGCTCGACGACGACGCGGATTCCCGGCGAGTCGCGCGGGCCGTCGAAACCGCGCTCTCGGAGGTGGCCTGATGTTCGACCCCCGGCTCGCGCTGGCGAGCCTCAGCGGCGAGGCCGACGCGGACTGGGCGCGTGCCGTCGAGTCCCACGTCGGCTGTGCGTTCCTCGGCGGCATCGCGCTCGACGGCCCGACGCGCGAGGCGGCTCGCGAGATGGTCGGCCGCGACCGCTCCGAGTTCCTTCCTGCGGACCCGGTCGCGTTCGTCGACGATCAGCTCGCGGCCCTCGCCGACGCCCCGCTCCGCCCGGCGTTCAACGTTCGAAGCGCGACGCTAGGCCCGGTCGAGCGCGCCGCACGGGTCTGTCGCGACCACGACGCGGTCCTCGAAGTGAACGCCCATTGCCGACAGGACGAGATGTGCGCCGCCGGGGCCGGCGAGTCGCTGCTTCGGGACACGGACCGCCTCGCCGAGTTCGTCGAGACGGCGGCCGCGACCGGTGCGACCGTCTCGGTGAAGGGCCGGGCGGAGGTCGAGGGGGTGTCACTCCCCGAGGTCGCTCGGGCGGTCGAGTCGGCCGGCGGTGACCTCTTCCACGTCGACGCGATGGACTCGGAGCCGGTGATCGCCGACGTCGTCGACGTGACCGACCTGTTCGTCGTCGCGAACAACGGCGTCCGAGGCCGTGAGACGGCACGAGAATACCTCGCCTGCGGCGCGGACGCTGTCAGCGTGGGGCGTCCGAGTGACGACCCCGAGATACTCCGCGCGGTGCGGACGGCGACCGACGAGTGGTTCGCGGAGGAAGCGCGGCCATGACCGAACGCTCAGTCGCGCAGAACGCCGAACTGGCGCTCTTGCTGGAGGTCGCCGGCACGCCGAAGCCGGGCAACGTCGACCGCGTGCGCGAGTACGACGACCTCCGGTTCGAGCACTTCTTGGCCGGTGCGGTGGGGGCGCGTCCAGGCTTAGAGCGGGCGGCCGCTGGCGACGCCATCGGCTCGGCCTTCGAGCACGCCGTCGAGGGGATGTCCGGCCAGTCGGCCGGGAACACGCAGTTCGGCGCGCTGCTGGTGCTCTCTCCGCTGGTCGCCGCGGCCGGCGAGGACGATCTGAGCCGGGACGGTGTGGACGCGGTCGTCAGGGACACGACCGTCGCCGACGCGGCGTCGTTCTACCGCGCCTTCGAACACGTCGACGTGGCAGTCGACGACCCGCCGGACGGCCTCGAACCACTCGACGTTCGCCGCGGGAGCGACGCGATACCCGTGCTCGAATCGCGCGAACTGACGCTGTTCGACGTGATGGAATCGAGCGCCGAGGTCGACGGCGTCGCGGCCGAGTGGGCGTCCGGGTTCGACCGCGTGTTCTCGGCGGCCGAGCGACTCCGCGACGACTCGGGGCCGGTCGCAGACCGCGCCTCGCGCGTGTTCATCGAACTCCTCGCCGCGGAACCGGACACGTTCGTCGTCACGCGACAGGACCGCGCCACGGCCGAGGAAGTACAGCGCCGAGCGCAGGCGGTCCTCGACGGCGACGAGGACGTCACCGACCTCGCCGAGGAACTGGTCGACAGGGACGTCAACCCAGGGACGACCGCCGACCTGGTCGCCGGCGCGCTGTTCGTCGCGCTGGAACAGGGGCTGGTCGTGTGACGCCCGACGCCGCTCGCGACGGGGGTGTGGACGCAGACTGGCCGGTCGAACTCGCCGGCGTCACCGAAACGGTCGTCACGACGCTGGGACCGAACGACCGCTGGAACCTCGCCGCGCTAGGCGTCCACGCGCCCGACGGCGACGGCTCCGCGACGGCGACCACCTGGGGGCGGACCAGGACGTGGCGGAACTTCCGGGAGCGCGGCGGGGGCTACGTCCAGTTCACGCGGGATCCAGTCGACTTCGCCGAGGCGGCACTCTCGGTGCGAGAGGAAGCTGACCCCGTGCTCGACAGCGCGGACGCGTGGGCGGAGGTCACCGTCGAGCGGCGGGCGTCTGGGACGGAAGGCGACACCCGATGGGTCGAGTGGGCGCTCGAACCCGTCGATGTCGGGGTCGATCGGCGTATCGTGCCGACGACGAACCGCGGTCACGCAGCCGTGGTCGAGGCGACGGTCGCGGCCTCGCGGCTGGACGTGCCGAGCTACGACCGCGAGACGCTGCGCTCTCGGCTCGCGTACTTCGAGTCGGTCGTCGAGACAGCGGGGAGCGAGCGCGAGCGCGAGGCGTTCGACCGGGTTCGCGAACTGGTCGACGCCGACTGGTAGCGACGCTGGCGTGGTGGCGGACAGGCGTCACGGCGGCGGTCGGTGGCAGGACGTGACGCGCTCTCGCGAACCCTGCCACCGTAACGGTCAGCGCACGGGGACCGGTTGCCCCGTTCTTCCTGATAACCGTTCGCGTGCGTGGTCCGTTCCGAACCCTTTTTGAGTGCCACAGAGCAAGTAGCGCGCATGGCAATCAAACCCGCCTACGTCAAGAAGACCGGGACGCTCCTCATGGAGCGATACCCCGACGCCTTCGGCGCAGACTTCGAACACAACAAGGACGTCGTCGAGGAACTGACGAACATCGAGTCCAAGGGTGTCCGCAACCGCATCGCCGGCTACGTCACCCGCAAGATGAACAACCCCGTCGAAGCGTAACTCGGTTCTTCTCTCTGCGCTCTCGGACCCTGAGCGACCGCCGTTTTCGGGTTACTGTTCCGGCTGTGCGGCGCGCCCGTCGCTCTGGCGCTTCCGGTGGATGATGCCCTGCATGTTCGCGGTGCGGGCCGCGATGTCCCGGAACGCCTCGCCCACCTCGCTGTCCTCGTCCAGCACGAGCGGCTGGCCGCTGTCGCCGCCCTCCCTGACGGCCGGGTCGAGCGGGACCTCGCCGAGGAACGGCATCTCCGTCTCGTCGGCGAACTCGTGTCCGCCGCCGCTCCCGAAGATGTCGTGTTCGCCGCCACAGTCCGGGCAGACGAACGTCGACATGTTCTCCACGATGCCGAGCACGGGCGTCTCGTGGCGGCCGAACATCCGGAGGCCCTTGCGCGCGTCGTCGAGCGCGACCTGCTGGGGCGTGGTCACGATGACGGATCCGGAGACCGGGACCTGCTGGAGCATCGTCAGCTGGGTGTCGCCGGTCCCCGGCGGCAGGTCGACGATCATGTAGTCGAGCGTGCCCCAGAGCACGTCGTCCCAGAGCTGTGTGAGGACGCTGTCGACCATCGGCCCGCGGAAGATGACGGGGTCGTCCTTGCCGACGAGGAAGTCCATGCTCATCAGCTTCATCCCGTACTTCTCGACGGGGATGATCTCCTCGTCCTCCGTGGCGCGCGGCGACTCGTCGGCGTCGAGCATCCGCGGGACGTTCGGACCGTACACGTCGGCGTCGAACAGGCCGACGCGGGCGCCGAGGCGTGCGAGCCCGGCGGCGAGGTTGACCGCGATGGTCGACTTCCCGACGCCGCCCTTGCCGGACGCGACCGCGATGACGTTCTTGACCTTCGGCAGGGGGTCCTCGGCTTCCGGGACGCCGCGGTCGACGCTCGCCGAGAGGTCGATCTCTCGGTCGGTATCAGACAGCGCCTCGCGGACCGCGTTCGCCATGCTCGTCTCCGTGGGCGAATACGGCGCGCCGAGCGCGAGGTCGATGCTGATCTCGTCGTCGGTCACCTCGATGTCGTTGACCAGCCCGAGCGAGACGATGTCGCCGTCGAGGTCAGGGTCGCTGACCCCGCGAAGTCGCTCGCGAACGTCGTCGATATCCATGCCCACGGGTAGGTCCCGGAGGTGCGATAAGGATTGTGAAGGGACGAGTGGCAACGGGACGGACCGAGTCCGTCGGTGGAACGGAGACTCTGGCCAGGGTCATCGCCTCCCGCGCGCGAAGTACCGATCAATTATGGCCGTCGGAACACGTAGGTCGTCCCCCCGTCCAGTTCTGCTCGCAGTTCCCCGTTCCCGTGATCGAAGACGAGCACCTCTGGCTGTCCGTCGAACGCGTGGAGGGCCATCCCCGTGTCGAGCGAACCGTCCGGCGCGATTGCGACGTGGGCTCTCCCGCCGAAGTCGGCCCGGAGCGTCCCGTCGTCGGCTTCGGTGACGCCGCCAGTTCCCGCGAACCGTTCGAGTTGCGCCCGGACTGCAGCGCGGTCTGTCGGATCGATCCTGTCGCTGTCGGCCCCGTTCGTTCCCATGTGCCACGCTACCGCATGATGGCTGGTATGCGTTGTGTCCCACCGATCCCTCGATGCGTGCTCCGATGTGCCTTGCCTGGCATGTCGCGTATTCACGCGGCCGCGGCCCTTCGTTGCGTTTAAATACAACCCCGGAATACAGTCTGACAGACTCGTGTAGGGGGACCGGCCCCCGAGTCCGCGTGCTGCGGGCGCGAGTGTCGACGAAGCGTGTGTCGTGGTAGCCAAGCCTGGCCCAAGGCGCAGGGTTGCTAACTCTGTGGCGTACAGCCTCCTGGGTTCGAATCCCAGCCACGACGCTCACCCAAACCGATTACCCACATATGAGTGCAGAAGACCCCAACGCGGGCGAGGACGCGGATGCCGAAGAGGAGGAGGACATCCGCTATTTCGTCCGTATCGGACAGACAGACCTCGACGGGACCAAGTCCGTCGAGCGTGCGCTGACAGAACTGAACGGGATCGGCCACCGGGCCGCCCGAATCATCGCCCAGAAGGCTGATGTGGACCGTCGCGCGGTCTTCGGCAAGCTCGACGACGACGTGATCGAACGCGTCGTCGACCACGTCGAGAACTTCGCCGACGAGGTTCCCGAGTGGATGGCCAACCACCAGAAGGACTACTTCTCCGGTGAGACCACCCACGAGACCGGCAACGACCTTCAGCTGACCCGCCGGCAGGACATCAACCGCATGAAGATGATCGATTCCTACCGCGGTATCCGCCACAAGCGCGGTCAGAAGGTCCGCGGCCAGCGGACCAAGTCCACCGGTCGTACCGAGGGGACCATCGGCGTCAACGTCGAGGCCATCAAGGAAGAACAGGCCGAGGAAGCCGCCGCGGAGGATGACGAATAATGGCGCTCGGATCCAACACGAAGTTCTACGAGACGCCGAACCACCCGTTCCAGGGCGAGCGCATCGCCGACGAGTCGAACCTCGTCGGCCGCTACGGCCTGAAGAACAAAGAGGAACTCTGGCGCGCGCAGTCCGAGCTCCGTGGCTACCGCCGCGAGGCCCGGAAGCTGCTCGGTAGCGCCGGCGAACACGACGCCGAGGCCGAGGAGTTCCTCTCCCGGCTCAAGCGCTACGGCATCCTCAGCGAGCAGGACCAGCTCGACGACGTCCTGTCGCTCGACGTCACCGACGTGCTGGAGCGCCGTCTCCAGACCGTCGTCTACCGCAAGGGCTACGCGAACACGCCCGAGCAGGCGCGTCAGTTCATCGTTCACGGACACATCGTCCTCGACGGCGGCCGCGTCACCCGACCCGGCATGACCGTCGAGACCGCCGTGGAGAACACGGTCGGCTTCGACGAGAACAGCTCGCTGTCGGACGAACTCCACCCCGAGCGAGCGGAGGCCCAAGAATGAGCGAAGAAACCGAAGACATCTGGGGCATCGCCCACGTGCACGCATCGTTCAACAACACGATCATCACCATCACGGACCAGACCGGCGCGGAGACGCTCGCGAAGAGCTCCGGCGGGACGGTCGTCAAGCAGAACCGCGACGAGGCGTCGCCGTACGCGGCGATGCAGATGGCCGAGGTCGTCGCCGAGAAGGCCCTCGACCGCGGCGTGGAAGGCGTCCACGTCCGGGTTCGGGGCCCCGGCGGCAACCTCCAGACCTCGCCCGGTCCGGGCGCGCAGGCGACGATCCGCGCTCTGGCCCGTGCCGGACTGGAGATCGGCCGCATCGAGGACGTCACGCCGACGCCCCACGACGGCACCCGCGCGCCGAAGAACTCCGGATTCTAACCAATGACACAGGACTACGAGGTCGAGTTCGTCGAACGCGGTGAACGCGAGGCACGCGTCCTCGTGCGCGGCATCACGCCGGCGTTCGCCAACGGTATCCGGCGAGCGATGGTCGCGGACGTGCCGACGTTCAGTATCGACACCGTCCGCGTCATCGAGAACACCAGCGTGATGTTCAACGAGCAGATCGGCCTCCGACTGGGGCTGGTCCCGCTCACGACCGACCTCGACGACTTCGAGATCGGCGACGAGGTGACGCTGTCGCTGTCCGTCGACGGGCCGAGCACGGCCTACTCCAGCGACCTCGTCTCCTCGGACCCGATGGTCGAGCCGGCCGACGACAACATCCCGATCATCGACCTGAAAGACGGCCAGCGCCTCGAAGTCGAGGCCGACGCCGTCCTCGACACCGGTCGGGAACACGCGAAACACCAGGGTGGCGTGGCCGTCGGCTACCGCCACCTCCAGCGCGTGAACGTCGTCGGCGACCTCGGTGAGTTCGAGGACGACGACCCGAACATCCTGCGTGGTGTCATCGAGGAACAGGCGGCCGAACACGCCGCCGGCGACGCCGAGAACGGCGAGCTCGTCCTGACCGACGAGTTCGACAACGACCTCCGGAACCGCTATCCCGGCAAGGAGGTCGAGGTCACCGACGTGGAGAACGCGTTCGTGTTCCACGTCGAGACCGACGGCTCGTTCACCACCGAGGAACTGGTCCTGCGCGCGGTCGAGACGCTGCGTGACCGCGCGACCGAACTGAAAGACGCAGTCCAACTGTAACGCTACGATGTCCCGTACCACACCCACGACGCCGATGACCGCCCGCCCCCCGAGCGCGAGGACCGAAAGGGGTTTTACGGGGCACGCGAAACGCAACAATGCGAGCAGGGATAGCCAAGTCTGGCCAACGGCGCAGCGTTCAGGGCGCTGTCCCGTAGGGGTCCGCAGGTTCAAATCCTGCTCCCTGCACTTTTCCTACAACGGAGGAATCATATGAGCAAGACGAACCCGAGACTCAGTAGTCTCATCGCCGACCTGAAGTCGGCCGCCCGCAGTTCGGGCGGCGCTGTCTGGGGCGACGTCGCCGAGCGCTTGGAAAAGCCACGGCGCACACACGCGGAAGTCAACCTCGGCCGTATCGAACGATACGCCCAGGAAGACGAGACCGTGGTCGTGCCGGGCAAGGTGCTCGGCTCCGGTGTCCTGCAGAAGGACGTCACCGTCGCCGCAGTCGACTTCTCTGGAACCGCCGAGACGAAGATCGATCAGGTCGGAGAGGCTGTATCACTCGAACAGGCAATCGAAAACAACCCAGAAGGCTCCCAGGTCCGGGTGATCCGATGAGCATCGCAGAGTTCGACGCGGACGTCGTCGTCGACGCCCGCGACTGCATCATGGGCCGTGTCGCATCGCAGGTCGCCGAGAAGGCGCTCGCCGGCGAGACGGTCGCCGTGGTCAACGCCGAACACGCGGTCATCACCGGCCGAGAGGGCCAGATCAAGGAGAAGTACAAGAAGCGCGTCGACATCGGTGACGACAACGCGTACTTCTATCCCAAGCGACCGGACGGCATTCTCAAGCGCTCGATCCGCGGTATGCTGCCACACAAGAAGGCACGCGGCCGCGAGGCGTTCGAGAACGTCCGCACCTACGTCGGGAACCCGTACGACGAGGACAGCGTGGGCGGGAGCCCACGAGGCGACGGCGAAGCCGTCGAAGCGGAGATCCTCGACGGGACGTCTCTCGACCGACTGTCGAACATCAAGTTCGTCACGCTGGGCGAAATCAGCGAAACGCTCGGAGCGAACAAGACATGGTAACGAACACGTCTGGCAAGAAGAAGACCGCCGTCGCCCGCGCCACGATCCGCGAGGGCGAGGGCCGCGTACGTATCGACTCCCAGCCGGTCGAACTGGTCGACCCGGAGCTGGCACAGCTCAAGATGCTGGAACCGTTCCGCATCGCCGAGGACGACCTCCGCGGGGAGGTCGACGTCGAGGTGTCCGTCGAGGGCGGCGGCGTCATGGGGCAGGCAGACGCCGCCCGGACCGCCATCGCTCGCGGGCTCGTCGAACACACCAACGACGCCGAACTCCGCGACGCGTACATGGAGTTCGACCGCTCGCTGCTGGTCAACGACGTTCGCCAGTCCGAATCCAAGAAGTGGGGCGGTCCCGGCGCTCGGGCCCGCTACCAGAAATCCTACCGCTGAGGTGATCCAGGTATGATGGTACCGGTCCGGTGTTTCACCTGCGGCAACGTCGTCGGCGAGCACTGGGAGGAGTTCAAGGCGCGCACCCGCGAGGCCGAGGAGCCTGAGGACCCGGAGAAGGTCCTCGACGAACTCGGCGTCGAGCGGCACTGCTGCCGTCGGATGCTCGTCTCGCACAAAGACCTCGTCGACATCGTCTCACCCTACCAATGAACGCACAGGAAAGCCGCTACGAGAAGGCCCGCAAGCTCGGCGCGCGAGCGCTGCAGCTGGCCCACGGCGCTCCCGTGCTCATCGAGACGGAACACACCCAGCCCATCCTCATCGCGGCCGAGGAGTACGACGCTGGCGTACTGCCATTCACGGTCAAGCGAGGTGACTAGATGACGCTCATCACTGACGTACGACTCCGCCGCGTCCTCGACTCGCGTGGAAACGCGACCGTCGAGGCCGACGTCCTCACCGAGAGCGGGGGCTTCGGTCGTGGCAAGGCACCGAGCGGTGCAAGCACGGGCGAGTACGAGGCGATCGAGCTCCCCGCCACCGAGGCTATCGCCAACGCCCGCGAGGACGCGATTCCGCGACTCGTCGGCGAGGTGCACGCCGGAAACCAGCGTGACGTCGACGCGGCGCTGCACGCCGCCGACGGCACGGACGACTTCTCCGGCATCGGGGCCAACAGCGCCGTCGCCATCTCGATGGCGGCCGCGAAAGCCGGTGCCGACGTGCTCGGTGCGCCGCTGTACCAGCACCTCGGCGGCACCTTCCGGGGCAACGAGTACCCGACGCCGCTGGGTAACATCATCGGCGGCGGCGAGCACGCCGCGGACGCGACCAACATCCAGGAGTTCCTCGCGGCCCCCGTCGGCGCGCCGAGCGTCGAGGAGGCCGTCTTCGCCAACGCCGCGGTCCACCAGGAGGTCCACGACATCCTGGCCGACCGCGACCTGCCAGCGGGCAAGGGCGACGAGGGCGCCTGGGCTCCCTCGATTTCGGACGACGAAGCGTTCGAGATCATGGACGAGGCCGTCGAGACCGTCGCGGACGACTTCGGCTTCGCCATCACCTTCGGCCTCGACGTCGCCGGTGCGGAGCTGTACGACGACGAGGAAGACGGCTACGTCTACGACGACGGCGTCAAGTCGACCGCAGAGCAGATCGACTACATCGCCGAGAAGGTCGAGGAGTACGACCTCGTCTACGTCGAGGACCCCCTCGACGAGAACGACTACGAGGCCTTCGCGGACCTGACCGATCGGGTCGGCGACCAGACGCTCGTCTGCGGTGACGACCTGTTCGTCACCAACGTCGAGCGCCTGCAGGCCGGAATCTCGGCCGGCGCGGGCAACTCCATCCTGATCAAGCCGAACCAGATCGGGACGCTGACCGACGCCGTCGACGCCATCGAACTGGCGACCGAGAGCGGCTACGAGTCGGTCGTCTCCCACCGCAGCGGCGAAACCGAGGACACGACCATCGCACACCTCGCCGTCGCCACCGACGCGCCGTTCATCAAGACCGGCGCGGTCGGCGGCGAGCGCACAGCCAAGCTGAACGAACTCATTCGTATCGAGGACAACGCAGTATGAGCGGCAACGAAAAAGAGGGTCTCGACGCGTCCGAGTCCGACTACGACCCGTCCGAGGAGGACGAGGAAGTGGCCGACGCCGACGCAGAGACCGAGACGGAAGCCGAACAGCCCGCCGACGACGCCGCCGAGGCGTCGGAAGCAGAACCAACCGACGAAGACGCCGACGCCGCGGACGAGGCCGAGGAGGCCGCCGGTCCGCAGCTCGACGAGGACGTCATGCCCGACGAGCAGTCCGAGGCAGACCTCCTCATCCCCGTCGAGGACTACCTCGGGGCCGGTGTCCACATCGGGACTCAGCAAAAGACCCAGGACATGGAGCGGTTCATCCACCGCGTCCGGACCGACGGGCTCTACGTGCTGGACGTCTCGATGACCGACCAGCGCATCCGCACCGCCGCGGACTTCCTGGCCAACTACGAACCGGAGCAGATCCTGGTCGCTTCCTCGCGCCAGTACGGCCGGTTCCCGGCCGAGAAGTTCGCCGAGGCCGTCGGGGCGCGCGCCCGGACGGGCCGGTTCATCCCCGGCACGCTGACCAACCCGGACTACGACGGCTACATCGAACCCGACGTCGTGGTCGTCACCGACCCCATCGGCGACGCCCAGGCCGTCAAGGAGGCCATCACGGTCGGCATCCCGGTCATCGCGATGTGTGACTCCAACAACACCACGTCGAACGTCGACCTGGTGGTCCCGACGAACAACAAGGGGCGCAAGGCCCTGTCGGTCGTCTACTGGCTGCTGGCCAACGAGACGCTCGACCGCCGCGGTGCAGAGCCGTCCTACGGACTCGACGACTTCGAGTCCGACATCTGACGCCGTTCGCGGAGGTCACTTTTCCGACGCGTTCGAGTCCCCGAGCGACCGCACCGGCGCTCGGCACAAGACATTTCTCGCGACCCCGAGAAGCGACTGGAAATGGGAGACGGCGACACGCTGCTCAACGTGGTCATCGGTGCAGTTGCGACGGCCGTACTGGGCGGGTTCGTCCCGTTCGCGCCGCTGTTCGGCGGGGCACTCGCGGGGTACCTACAGGGCGGCACGCGAGACGACGGCGTTCGAGTCGGACTGCTCTCGGGGCTGTTCGGTTTCGTCGGAACGGTGGTGGTCACGCTGTTCGTCCTGTTCGTGCTGTCGGTGTTTCTCGCGTTCTCGCCGGAGGCGCTGGCGGCGGTCGGGGCCGTCGGCGTCCTCTTTCTCCTCGCCAGCGCGCTGTCGGCGGCCGCGTACTTCCTCGGCCTGAGCGCGCTCGGCGGGTGGCTGGGGAACTACGTCAGGTACGACACGGACCTGTTTTCGTGACGGACCGGTGACCGGAACGCCCGCGCGGCACGGAACCTACATGAAGCGCGGCGCACAACGGGCCAGACAGTATGCGTGAGGTCCTGTCCGACGCCGGCGTGGGCGCGCTCGTCACCATCGCCCTCTCGTTCGTGCCCTTCTCGTCCGTCGTCGGCGGGGCCGTCGCCGCGACGACCCACGGCGGCGGCTACCGGACCGGGCTGTGGCTGGGGACGCTTGCCGGGGTCGCCGCGATGGTCCCGCTGCTCGCCCTGTTCGTCCCGGCGTTGTACATCGCCGGATTGCTCGGATTCGGCATCCCGCCCGGCGCGCCGGGCTACGGGCTGTTTCTGGCGCTGGTGTTCGTCTTCTTCCTCGCCTACACCGTCGGCCTGAGCGCGCTGGGCGGGCTCGGCGGGGTGTGGGTCCGGGCCAACACCGAGTGGAATCTTGACGCGAGCCGCTGGCTCTAATTCCGCTCGCTCCGGCCGCTCCGTCGTGATTTGGCATGCCGTTCAAGCGTGTCCGCTCCCAATTGTATGCAATGTCAGGGACGCCGCCCGGACCGAAGGGCGAACCGCTGTTCGGCAGCAGCCGCACGTACGCTCGCGACCCGTTCCGGTTCATCTCGGCGCTGGAGCGGGCCTACGGCGACGTGGCCCGGTTCGACATGGGCCCGATGGACACCGTCATGCTCTGTGACCCGACGGCCATCGAGCGGGTCCTCGTCTCCGAGGCCGACCGCTTTCGCAAGCCGGACTTCCAGGGCGACGCGCTCGGCGACCTGCTCGGCGACGGACTGTTGCTGAGCGAGGGCGAGACGTGGGAGCGCCAGCGCAAACTGGCGAACCCGGCGTTCTCGATGGCGCGGCTGTCGGGAATGGCGGATCGGATCACCGGCCACGCGGAGGACCGCATCGCCAGCTGGTCGGACGGTGACACCGTCGACGCCGAGCGGGCGATGACGCGCGTCACCCTCGACGTAATTCTGGACCTGATGATGGGCGTCGAACTCTCCGAGGATCGCGTCCGGACGATCGAGGAACAGCTCGTCCCGCTGGGGCAGCGATTCGAGCCGGATCCGCTTCGCTTCGCCGCGCCGTCGTGGCTCCCGATGCCCGACGACGCCGAATTCGATCGCGCGATGGCGACGCTCGACGACGTGCTGGACGACATCATTGCGACACGCGAGGAGTCCGTCGGGACCGACGAAGACGGGCCGATGGACTTCCTGTCGGTCCTCCTCAGAGCGCGCGACGACGGGCGACAGTCGCCCGAGCAACTGCGCGACGAGATGATGACGATGCTGCTGGCCGGCCACGACACGACCGCGCTGACGCTGACGTACACGTGGTTCCTCCTGTCCGAACATCCCGAGGCCGAGCGCCGCGTCCACGCGGAACTCGACGCCGTCGTCGGCGACGACCGACCGGGGATGGAGCACGTCCGCGACCTGGAGTACCTGAAGTGGGTCGTCCAGGAGGCGATGCGGCTCTATCCACCGGTCTACACAATTTTCCGGGAGCCGACCGAAGACGTCGAACTCTCCGGGTACGACGTCTCCGCCGGAACGACGCTGATGCTCCCGCAGTGGGGCGTCCACCGCTCGGCGCGGTTCTACGACGACCCGGAGGCGTTCGACCCCGAACGCTGGCGGCCCGAGCGGGCAAGCGAACGGCCCCGCTTCGCGTATTTCCCGTTCGGGGGCGGTCCGCGCCACTGCATCGGGAAGCACCTCGCGATGCTCGAATCGCAACTCATTCTCGCGACGACGGCGAGCGAGTATCGCCTGCAGTTCCTCGGCGAGACGCCGCTGGAACTCATGCCCTCGCTGACGGCACACCCCCGCCAGGAGATGCGGATGCGTGTCGAGCGGCGGTCGTAGCCGACCGGCCCGGTCCGATGGAAACGCTTAGGCGCGCATGGTGACAACCGAACGACAGAATGGTGCTGTCGCTCGCGAAGCGCGTCGTCGCGGAGTCCTGTCCCGAGCGCCTCGACCCACTGCTGGCGGGACTGTATCAGACCGTCTTCCCCGCTGCCGCGGGGTCGGGAGGCTCGACCGCGGCCGGGGTGCTCGAACGGGTCGACGGGGTCCCCGAGTCGCTCCCGACCGGAGCATTTGCCCACGCCACGCTCCTCCCGGACCGCGAGCACCTGTTTCGGGAACTGCCGGCCGAAGGGACGGTGGCGGTGTTCGGCGTGAGCGAGGACCTCGCGGCGTCGATTCGGACCGCTGCCGACCCGGCGGCCCTCACTCTCGTCGACGACTGGACGAGCGACGAGGCCCGCCGGGCCGTCAGAGAACGGGCCGGTGGTCCCGCCGATGCCGTCCGCGTGAACGACGCCGACTCACTGGCTGTCTTCGACGCCTTCGACGACGGCGCGCTCGACTGGGTGTACATCAACAGCACGCACGAGTACGAAGACACGCTCGCGGAACTCAGAGCGAGCGCGGACAAAGTGGCCGACGACGGCTACATCGCCGGTGACGATTACAACGTCTTCCACGGCGTTATCCCCGCCGTCCACCAGTTCTGCGCCGAGACGGAGTGGCGACTGGCCTACCTGACGATGGAGACTCACGGCCGTCGGAGCTACGCGCTGGAGAAGGTAGTGGCCTGAACGGCGGCCGCGGTTCGAAACAGGTGGGGACACCGGGGACCGGCGCTCGCCGCATCCGCTCCGAAAACGCCTAACGCTCGGGGCGCACACGGGCGGGTATGGTCACGTCGAGCGCTCCCGGGAAGGTGTACCTGTTCGGGGAGCACGCGGTCGTCTACGGGGAGCCGGCGGTACCCTGCGCCATCGAGCGCCGGGTCCACGTGACGGCCACCGAGATTGACGAGGGACTGCGAATCCACGCGAACGACCTGCAACTGGACGGCTTTACCGTCGAGTACACCGGCGACGGCGAGAGCCGCCCGGACGTCGACGTCGCCGAACCGCTCGTGGAGGCGGGGATGGGCTACGTGAACGAGGCCATCGCACAGGCCCGCGACGCGGCCGACGCGCCCGAGGCGGGCTTCGAGATCTTCGTCGAGGGCGACATCCCGCTGGGGGCGGGCCTCGGCTCGTCGGCGGCGCTCGTCGCCGCGGCGATCGACGCGGCTGCCGGGGAACTGGGCGTCGACCTGTCTGCAGAGGAGATCGCTGACCGGGCCTACCAGGTCGAACACGCGGTGCAGGACGGGCAGGCCTCCCGGGCTGACACCTTCTGCTCGGCGATGGGCGGCGCGGTCCGGGTCGAGGGCGACGACTGCCGTCGGCTGGATGGCATCGACAATCTCCCGTTCGTCATCGGCTACGACGGCGGCGCGGGCGACACCGGCGCGCTGGTCGCGGGCGTCCGCGACCTCCGGGCCGAGTACGGCTTCGCCGCGGACACGGTCGAGGCCATCGGCGACGTCGTTCGCGAGGGCGAGGCGGTGCTCGGCACGGGCGACTACGAGGCGCTGGGCGAGCTGATGGACTTCAACCACGGCCTCCTCTCGGCCCTCGGCGTCTCCTCGCGGTCGCTGGACTCGATGGTGTGGGCGGCCCGCGACGCGGACGCTCACGGCGCGAAGCTCACCGGCGCTGGCGGCGGCGGCTGTATCGTCGCGCTGGACGAGACGGACGACGCTCTCACGGCGCTGAAGTACACGCCGGGCTGTGAGGACGTGTTCCGCGCCGAACTGGACACCGACGGAGTGCGGCGGGAATGACGGTCGTTCTCAAGCTCGGCGGCAGCGTCGTCACCGAGAAGGACGAGCCCGAGACGGTCGACCGGGCGGCGCTTGACGCCGCCGCGTCAGCGGTCGCCGACGCCGCCGCCGGGGGCGACATCGTGGTCGTCCACGGCGGCGGGAGCTTCGGGCACCACCACGCCGCCGAGTACGGCGTCAGCACGACCGCGGGGACCAGCGACCCCGCCGGCGTGCGCGCCGTCCACGGCGCGATGTGCCGACTCAACGACGCGGTCGTCGACGCGCTCGCGGAGCGAGGCGTTCCGGCCGTTCCCGTCCACCCGTTCTCGGCGGCCGCCCGCGACGTTGAGGGAATCCTCTCGCTCCCGACGGGACAGGTCGAGACGCTACTCGGCGAGGGGTTCGTTCCGGTGCTCCACGGCGACCTCGTCGCGCACGCGGGCGAGGGCGCGACGGTCCTGAGCGGCGACGAACTGGTGGTCGAACTCGCCTCGGCCGTCGACGCCGACCGCGTGGGCGTCTGCTCGACCGTCCCCGGCGTCCTCGACGAGGCCGGCGACGTGATCGACCGGATCGAGTCCTTCGAGGCGGTGGCGTCGGCGCTCGGCGGGAGCGACGCGACCGACGTGTCGGGCGGGATGGCCGGCAAGGTCCGCGCGCTGCTCTCGCTGTCCTCCGAGGCAGTCGTCTTCGGCCCGGATGCGCTCGGGCCTTTCCTCGCGGGCGAGCGTCCGGGGACGACTATCGGCGGCGGCGACGCTGAAGTGAACCAGTGACGCTGTCGTGTTATCTATTGAGAATGTCGTCGCCCGAATCCCGACCGAGTTCGTCCGCACCGCGGTTTACGCCCTTGCGTAGCGAGACGGCCACGGCGCAGTCTCGTGGTTTTTGACCGAGCGTCCCGGGAAACACCCGGGCCCGACCTCGGCGTAACATATTTGCCTACTGTTATCAATAATTGGACCATGTCTGCTGTAGGTCTGACCGACGTCTATCGATACGGAACGAAGTTTCTCGGCGCGTTGCTCGTCGTCGCCGGCGTCGGTGGCGGCCTCGTCGCCGCGGGCTACGTTCTGATACAGAACGGCTCGCTCGACGCGCTCTCCGGCAACGCCGGCTACCGTGCGCTGCTCGGCGTCGTCGTCGGCGCGCTCGGCTGCCTGCTCCTCGTCTCCGGCCTCATCGGGCTGTTCCACAAGCTCGTCGCCGACGCGACGATGGCCGGCGCCGTCGCGGCCCGGGCGACGCGACCGGACACCGTGAGCGCGGCGACCGGCGAGGCGGAGTCCGACAGTGCCCCTCCCGCCCCCGCCACGGGCCCGGAGACCGACTCCGAGCGCTCCGACGAGGGTGACGAAACCGAACCACGGACCGAACCGGTCGCCGCTGAATCAGAGCCCAACACGGCGGAGAACGACGAGGAACCGGTCTCCGATCCGTCCGCCGGTGAGGTGCACTCGGACCCTCCGGCCGAAGCCGGGGCCGAACCGGAACCTGAGAACTCACCCGCGGTATCTGAGCCCGAGCCGGCGACCGAAAGCGCACCCGCGGCGTCCGAACCGGCGGCCGCGGAGACGCGAGCCGCGGCTGCCGACGCCGGACCGGCGTCCGCTGACGACCAGTCGGCGTCGGCGGTCCCGTCCGCCGACGTGACGCCCGATACCGACACCGCAGCGACGGCTGTCGACGATGGGGCGACGCCAGACGCCGAACCCGATGCCGCGCCGTCCGCCGCTGGGGTCGCTACCGAGTCCGAGACGGCGTCTCCCGAGCAGTCCGACGCGGGCGACGTACCGGACCGCGACCTGCTAGATCAGGACCCGCCGGAGGAGGAGCAACCGCGGACGGAGCCCCAGGAGTGGACGCCGCCGGACCCCGCGGAGTTCGACACGCCGGACGACGAGGCAGCCGACGAATCGGGCTGGGTGACGGGGGACGAGGGGGGGTCGTCGACAGCGGACGCCGGACGCGACGCGCCCGCGGCCGACGGCGACGCGACGCCGCCTGCATCCGACGCACCGTCGGACTCCGACCCCGCCCAAACGGCGGACTCAGGGTCGCGCTGGGACGGCGCGGACGAGAGTGCGGACGAGTCGCACGAGGACGTGACGGCCCGGGAGACGCGCGTGCTCGACGAGTCGAGCGACCAGCACGGACCCCGTACCACCGATGACCTGTTCGGCGGAGATTCGACCGACCGGACGAACGACTCGGCGGCCGAGTCCGACCCCCGGAACGCGCCGGAAGGCGAGCCAGCAGACTGGACCGAACCGGGCCGGACGAACGATTCGAGAAGCGAACTCCGCGACGTGCCGACCGACGCGGGTGTGGAGTCGGCGGAGGAGGAAGTCGAGGCGTCGGGCGACGAAGACGGGGCCGAAACGCTCGCCGACGAGGACGTCTCCGGCTTCGACGTGGCCAGCGACGACGACCCGCTGTCGGACGCGCTGGACGACAAGTAACGAGCGCGGCCGTCGGCCGCTCGCTTTCGTCACGCCGTCGCGCGTTCCCGTCCGACAGCCGACACGCGTCGTCGGGAACCCACACCGTTTTAAGAAGCGCCGTTGTAGGCCCGAGTAACCGAGCGCACGGCCGCCCGCGGACCGCGGTTCGGCGGCCGGCAGACGGCGGATGTGAGTCGCGGGACGGAAGTCCCTCTACTGCGGACGTGCGGGCTACGGGCGTACCCGGATGGCCTGGCACGTCAGCGCGGACCAGAGTCGCCTCCATTGCAGCCACCGTCGTTGCCGTGCCCCACCGCTTCTCGCGGTCGGCTCTCCACTCGGAGCTACAACCATGGAAGTCGAAATTGCGACAATTGGCGGTTACGAGGCTGTAGGCCGACAGATGACGGCCGTCCGTGCGGGGGACGACGTCGTCATCTTCGACATGGGCCTGAACCTCTCGAAGGTACTGATTCACGACAACGTCGAGACCGAGCGCATGCACTCGCTCGACCTCATCGACATGGGCGCGATCCCGGACGACCGCGTCATGTCCGACCTCGAGGGCGACGTGAAGGCCATCGTGCCGACGCACGGTCACCTCGACCACATCGGAGCGATCTCGAAGCTCGCACACCGCTACGACGCGCCCATCGTCGCGACGCCCTTCACCATCGAACTCGTCAAACAGCAGATCAAGGGCGAGGAGAAGTTCGGCGTCCAGAACGACCTCGTGAAGATGGAGGCGGGCGAGACGATGTCCATCGGCGAGCGCAACGAACTGGAGTTCGTCAACGTCACCCACTCCATCATCGACGCCATCAACCCCGTCCTCCACACGCCGGAGGGCGCGGTCGTCTACGGCCTCGACAAGCGGATGGACCACACGCCGGTCATCGGTGACCCCATCGACATGAAGCGGTTCCGCGAGATCGGTCGCGAGGGCAACGGCGTCCTCTGTTACATCGAGGACTGTACGAACGCCGGCCGGAAGGGCCGCACCCCCTCCGAGTCCGTCGCCCGCCGTCACCTCAAGGACGTGATGGACAGCGTCGCCGACTACGACGGCGGCATCGTCGCCACGACGTTCTCCTCGCACATCGCCCGCGTGAAGAGCCTCGTCGAGTTCGCCGACGACATCGGTCGACAGCCGGTCCTGCTGGGCCGCTCGATGGAGAAGTACTCCGGCACCGCGGAGCGACTGGACTTCGTCGACTTCCCGGAGGACCTGGGCATGTACGGTCACCGCAAGTCCGTCGACCGGACGTTCAAGCGCATCATGAACGAGGGCAAGGAGAACTTCTTCCCCATCGTCACCGGCCACCAGGGCGAACCGCGCGCGATGCTCACACGCATGGGCCGCGGCGAGACGCCCTACGAGCTGGACGACGGCGACAAGGTCATCTTCTCCGCCCGGGTCATCCCGGAGCCGACAAACGAGGGCCAGCGCTACCAGTCCGAGAAGCTGCTCGGCATGCAGGGCGCGCGCATCTACGACGACATCCACGTCTCCGGCCACCTGCGACAGGAGGGCCACTACGAGATGCTCGACGCGCTCCAGCCCCAGAACGTCATCCCGGCCCACCAGAGCCTGGAAGGATTCGCACCGTACGTCGACCTCGCCGAGAACATGGGCTACAAGGCCGGACGGGACCTCCACATCACCCGCAACGGCAACATGATCCAGCTCACAGAGTAGACTCACATGTCCGAACGCCACCAGCAGGTCGAAGATGCGATCGTCGCCCGACGAGACCAGGTCAACGACGCCCTCCCCGAGAACCTCCCGGTCACGAAGCCGGCCCACCTCTACGAGGCGTCGCGGTACCTGCTGGACGCCGGGGGCAAACGACTCCGGCCGACGGTCCTCTTGCTGGTCGCCGAGTCGCTGCTGGACGTCGACCCGCTGACGGCGGATTACCGCGAGTTCCCGACGCTCGACGGCGGCCGGGCCGACGTCATGTCGGCAGCGCTCGCTATCGAGGTCATCCAGACGTTCACGCTCATCCACGACGACATCATGGACGACGACGCCCTCCGGCGCGGCGTCCCGGCCGTCCACAAGGAGTACGACCTCTCGACGGCCATCCTCGCCGGCGACACGCTGTACTCGAAGGCCTTCGAGTTCCTGCTGTCGACCGGCGCGGACCACGAGCGCTCCGTCGAAGCGACCGAGCGCCTCGCGACGACGTGTACGCGCATCTGCGAGGGCCAGTCTCTCGACATCGAGTTCGAGCAGCGTGACGTGGTCACGCCCGAGGAGTACCTGGAGATGGTCGAACTCAAGACCGCCGTGCTGTACGGCGCGGCCGCGTCCATCCCGGCGACCCTGCTCGGCGCGGACGAGGAGACCGTCGACGCGCTGTACAACTACGGCCTCGACGTGGGCCGGGCGTTCCAGATTCAGGACGACCTGCTCGACCTGACGACGCCCTCGGAGAAGCTGGGCAAGCAGCGCGGCTCCGACCTCGTCGAGAACAAGCAGACCCTCGTGACGCTACACGCCCGCCAGCAGGGCGTCGACGTTGGCGACCTCGTCGATACGGACTCCGTCGACGCGGTCTCGGAGGCCGAAATCGACGCGGCCGTCGAGCGACTCCGCGAGGTCGGATCCATCGAGTACGCCCGTGAGACGGGCCAGGACCTCATCGCCAGCGGCAAGGAGAACCTCGAAGTCCTGCCGGACAACGAGGCACGCTACCTGCTCGAAGGCATCGCGAACTACCTCGTCGAGCGCGAGTACTGAGGTCCCGGCGGTCTCTTTTCGACGGCTCCCGGTGGTCAGCACCTAAGTCGTGTCGTTCCCTAGTAACGACCGTGACTCGATTCGTCCTCTACGGCGGCAAGGGCGGCGTCGGCAAAACGACGGTCGCGGCGGCCTCGGGCCTGCGGCTGGCCGAGGCGGGCCACGAGACGCTCGTGGTCTCGACGGACCCGGCGCACTCGCTGGGCGACGCCGTGGAGACGACCGTTGGCGGCGAGCCCACAGAGCTCCGGTCACGGCTGTGGGGCGTCGAGGTGGACCCACAGACCGGGATCGACCGCTACCGCTCGCTGTTCGAGGCGCTGGCGGCGGAGTTCTCCGACGCCGGCATCAGGCTGGACGAAGACGAGGTCGCGGAGCTGTTCACGTCGGGCGTGATGCCGGGTAGCGACGAACTGGCGGCTATCGAGGGGCTTGCGACCTACGTCGAGAGCGACCGCTGGGATCGGGTGGTCTTCGACACCGCGCCGACCGGCCACACGCTCCGACTGCTCGACCTCCCGTCGGTGCTCGACCGCGGCGTGGCGACGGCGATGGACCTGCGCGACCAGGTCCGCCGGAAGGTGAACACGGCGCGGACCATGATGTTCGGCCCGATGGCGGGCCGGCGAGACGACGGGCCGGACGACTTCACCGCGATGCGCGAGCGGATGGACCGCGTCGGAACGGTGTTACGGGACCCGGACCGGACCGAGTTCCGCGTCGTCACCATCCCGGAGACGATGGCCGTCCGCGAGTCCGAGCGGCTGGTCGGGCGGCTCCGCGAGTTCGAGGTCCCGGTGACGACGCTCGTCGTGAACAAGGTCATCGAGGACGCCGGCGATTGCGAGCGCTGTCGCGCGAAGCAGGCGGATCAGGCGGATGCCATCGCGACGCTCCGGGACGCGCTGCCCGACTTGGACGTGTGGACGATTCCAGACCAGTCCGGCGAGGTGACGGGACTGGACGCGCTGGACCGGGTGGCAGACTCGTTGAGTGCTATAGGGTGATTACACTACATCAAAGGGAAACCAACTGTCTGAGACTATACATTAGGTTGACAATTGACCAGATTTCTACAGGATAGATGGTGTGTTTATTGGTACTGTGAAGCACCCCTTCCGTCGCGTAGGTGCGTGGATACGGACTCTTTCGCGGATGGATACGCAGTTCTGACAGGTATCCAAACCGATTTCGCTGTCCTTGGCCTCACTCTGTTACTGGGTGATTGGGTACCTTTCCAGGGGGCTTTGATGTCTGTACAATACCTATGTTATATTATATTGTGTTATATTCTTGACCCAAATAGTCAAGTTGAGTAAGAGTCGTCACCAAGATATTGAGAGTGCTTTCCTTTAGACGCAGCAATAGAAACTGTGCTTTTTCAGCAATATTGGGTGTATACGCTGCAACAGGGCTCTCGTGAGCCAAAAAAAGGTCTGGACCTTGTCGTCAAACGTAGATTGTTGGCCTCCTACGGAATTTAGGGGTCGGCAGATCTGCGTTATCAAATGATGAATCATTGCGCAGCTTTAAGAATCAGTATCAATTTTTATCAGATACGATGCGAAAAGAACGAGTATCTCGGCGTGAGTATTTGTTTGCTGCTACTACGGCTAGCACCCTCGGTATCGCTGGTTGTTCATCGGGGAATGACAACGGAACTGGGGGAGAGGGAACAGTTGAAACAAAAACCAAAACTGAAAATAGTACATCGGCCCCCTCGCATGATCAGATTGGCGAAACACGTCTCTCAACTGGGGAGACTCGACTCACCGTAAATGATGTAGTAGTCACACAGTCGTTGTATGCCATCGGCGACCACACTAACACCGCTATGAGTCCAGAAGGCGGGAAACAATTCGTTCTCGTTGATGTACAAGCCCGGAAACAAACTGAAAATGGGACGGTTCCGAAGAGGCCAGATTACAGAATTGAGACTGGATCGGCTTCCTACAGCATTGACAACGTCGATGTCGACAGTCTCAACCGACCAGTGAACGCCAGTTTGTATCAGGCCAGTGGTGGGTTTACAACGCCTGAAATCGGTAGCACGACTCGTGGATGGTTAGTGTTCGAAATTCCTGCTGACGCTTCCAGTGGAACACTACGGGTGCGTGAGATGCGAACCCAGGATGACGAACCGGTGGCTTGGAAACTTCAATTTGACGATGAAAAAACAATCACATTCGCAGAAAATATTCGATTCCCCGCAGAGGCCGAGGTAGCTTCTACTGTGGATGCTACGGTCTCGATCAAGAACACTGGCGGCAGGACCGGTAGATATGCTACCGAAGTAACTTCCGATCTTCTTTCTAAGAGTCGCACCCTTGAGTATACGATCGAAGCAGGCGAAAGCAAAGAAGAAGAGATCGAACTGGCTGTTGACGGATACCATCAGGGAAGTGCTGGTCTCTCGGTCAGCTCAACAAATACGTCAACCATGGATATAGTTGCACCAGAGGTGGAGTTGGGAGACACGTGGACAGGTCCACAAGGGGTTAAGTATACTGTCTCAGACTTTGAACTTACGCAATCGCCAGAATTCAAGGGATCTTACAGTACATTGAAAGTAGCTGATGGACAGCAGATTGCCGTCGCTAAGTTTACTGTGACAAATCCGACGACAGATCAGCAAGATCTCCCTGAGCGGTGGGAAGAGCCATTGACGATAGTATCGGGGGACACGACCTATCCAAACATTGGGGGCCGTTCAGCAGACGACCTACAATTCACATCACCAGTAGATGGAACTGTGTATCCCCGTACTGCGACACACTTTGAGGTGGGTGCCGAGGTGTCGGGAATTCTTCCATTCTATCTGCCTGCTTCCGTTTCGAGAGATGACATTGAGATCAGACTCTCTCACGAAAATTCGGGGAATAGCATCACTTCGGAAGGTCGCGAAGCCAGAGCTATTTGGACACTCTAGCATAAGCTATCTTATATCAGGGGGCAGTTGTTGTAAATTTCGCATAGTCACAATCCGGAAATTTTAACATAGTGTTGGAAATATGTCTTGATCAGGTCTAGCCAGTTCTGAGTCCTTGGATGCCTGTGGTCTCGGTCTGCCGAGCGAGGCGAAGCGTTGCAGACAATTGGATATGTGAACTCTGGTATCACACCCTGTCTCAGTAGCTAGCCGAACCCGACGGCGTTTTGACCCTCCCAGCCGCAGGTCCCGGTAATGGACGACGAGCTGCGAGACCGCGTCAGGGAGGCGGCGGAGACGAACGCTCTCCTCAACGCAGTCAAACACGACAGCGAGGCACAGGTCGGCGCGATCATGGGGCCGCTCATGGGCGCGAACCCCGAGTTCCGCGAGCACGGCGACGAGATTCCGGGCGTCATCGCGCCGGTCGTCGAGCGCGTCAACGGGATGAGTAGTTCGGAACGGCGGGAGCGGCTGGCCGAACTCGCCCCCGAGAAACTCGAAGAGCTGGAGGCCGAGGACGAGGGCGAAGACCACCCGCTGCCGGACCTGCCCAACGCCGACGAGTACGACACCGTCCGAATGCGCGTCGCGCCAAACCCCAACGGCCCGTGGCATATCGGCCACGCGCGGATGGCGGCCGTCGTCGGCACGTACAAGGAACGCTACGACGGGGAGTTCATCTGCCGCTTCGACGACACCGACCCCGAGACGAAGCGCCCGGACCTCGACGCCTACGGCGCGATTCTGGACGCCATCGGCTACCTCGGCTTCGAGCCGGACGACGTGGTGAAAGCCAGTGACCGCGTCGAGACGTACTACGAGTACGCCCGCGACCTCATCGAGTTGGGCGGGGCCTACACCTGCTCGTGCCCGCAGGGCGAGTTCTCCGACCTGAAAAACAGCGGCGAGGCCTGTCCCCACCGCGAGAAGGACGCCGAGACCACCCGCGAGGAGTTTGAGGCGATGGTCGACGGCGAGTACGACAGCGGCGAGATGGTCCTGCGGGTCCGCACCGACATCACCCACAAGAACCCGGCGCTCCGGGACTTCGTGGCCTTCCGTATCGTCGACACGCCACACCCGCGCGAGGAGGCGGCCGAGTACCGCTGCTGGCCGATGCTCGACTTCCAGAGCGGGCTCGACGACCACCTGCTGGACGTGACCCACATCATCCGCGGCATCGACCTCCAGGACTCCGCGAAGCGCCAGCAGTTCGTCTACGACTACTTCGGCTGGGAGTATCCCGAGGTCATCCACTGGGGCCACGTCCAGGTCGACGAGTACGACGTGCCGCTGTCCACGTCGAGCATCGCGGAACTCATCGAGGCCGGCGACCTCGCGGGCTGGGACGACCCCCGCGCGCCGACCGTCGCCAGTCTCGAACGGCGGGGCATCCGCGGCGAGGCCGTCGTCGACGCGATGATTCAACTGGGCACGTCCACCTCGAACGTCGACCTCGCGATGTCGTCGATCTACGCCAACAACCGCGAACTGGTCGACGACGCCTCGGACCGCGCGTTCTTCGTCCGCGACGACGACGCCCACGGCGGCCTCGTCGAGCGCCAGGTCGTCGGCGGTCCCGACGCCGGCGAGCCGCCGCTGCACCCCGACCACGAGGAGCGCGGCCGCCGCGACATCCCGGTCGCGGGCGGCGTCGTCGTGGAGGGCGACGACCTGCCGCCCCACGGCGAGCGGGTCTGGCTCAAGGGCTACGGCTGCGTTCGCCACACGCGCGACGCCTTCGAGTACGCCGGCGACGACATCGACGCCGTGCGCGAGGAGGGCGTCGACGTGGTCCACTGGGCTCCCGCCGACGGTCCCGCGCTCCGCCTGCGGACGATGGACGGCGACGTGACGGGCGTCGCCGAGCCCGGACTGCTCGGCTACGACGCCGACGCGGTCGTCCAGTTCGAGCGCATCGGCTTTGCCCGCCTCGACGACGTGGCCGAGGACCCCGAAACGGAGTCCGTCGCGTACTTCAGCCACCCCTGAGTGGCCGCGCGCTCGGTCGACTGCTCGCCGGTTCGTTCCGACGCAGTCTGAATTGGTCCTTCGTCGCTTCGTGTTAACTCATTGCATAATCGGAAAGATTTTTATCGAACCGCGACACTAGTGTCAAATGGATACGAGGTGATGTCCGATGGCTCTGCCAACCACAACACCGAGTTCGTGGATGCGGGGTCTGGACCTCCCATCTCGCCTGTTCGAAACCGGTAGTGACGACTACGAACTGTACGAGGAGGACGGGGAGTTCGTCCTTAGCGTCGAGCTACCCGGCTTCGACGTCGAGGACATCGACGTCTCCTGGGACGATGGAATGTTGAACATCGCCGCCGAGCGCGAGGACGAACAGCGGAGCCAGCGGCGGACGTACCACCGCCGCTTCCGCTTCCCGAAGCAGGTCGACGACGACGGCATCGCCGCGAGCTACACGAACGGCATCCTCGAAGTCCGCCTCCCCGTCGAGACCGAGGCGACGACGCGCGGCAAGCGGATCGAGATCGAGGCGTGACTCCACCGCGGCATGCACCGCCCGATACCCGCCGCTTTTTTCGCACCGCGTGGCATCTGAATCACTGGTGAAAACGACCCTATTCGCCCGATGGCGACGGGCTTATGGGGCAGACGACCGGATGCGTATTTGTGACAGACAGCGCTCCGTCGACGGTGACAGTGCAGCGTGATCTGCCCTTCCACGAGGCCGACGGCGAGACGCTGGCGCTCGACCTGTACGACGACCCGGCGGCGACCGGCCCGAAGCCCGTCGCCGTCCTGGTCCGCGGCGGCGCGTTCTGCTGGGGCGACAAGGGCGAGTTCGCGCGCCACGCCATCGACCTCGCCGCGGAAGGCTTCCTCGTCGTCGAGCCACAGTACCGCCTCGCTCCCGAGTGGACGTTCCCCGCGGCGCTAGTGGACGTGAAGGCCGCAATCGAGTGGGTCCGGGCGGAAGGCGACGAGTACGGCGCGGACACCGACCGGGTCGTCGGCGTCGGCCACTCGGCCGGCGCGAACCTCGTCGCCCTCGCGGCGCTGACGGCGGACGAACCCGGTTTCGAGCCGGAGGCCTACCCGGGCCGCTCCTCGGCGCTCTCGGCCGTCGTCGGCTACGCCGGGGTGTACGACTTCCCGTCGCTCGACGCCGCGACGGGCGATGGCGAGCAGTTCCACCGGCAGTACCTCGGCGGTGGCCCCGAAGACGAACCGGCAGCTTACGATCTCGCCTCGCCGGTCGCACAGGCCGGCCCGGACGCGCCGCCGACGCTGTTGCTCCACGGCGACGCGGACGAGACGGTCCCGCCGTCTCAGTCGGCCCTGCTCGCCGACGCGCTGTCGCCGGTGGCCGACGTGACCCACGAGACGCTGTCGGCCGACCACGGCTTCCCGTTCCACGGCGCGCACTACGACGACGTGTTCGAGCGGACGCTCGCCTTCCTGCGCCGCGTCGGCCTCGCCGGAGCGGGACCGACGGACGGGCCCGCCGACGGAGTTGGGGGTGCTGACGACGGAATCGGTGGCGCTGACGACCGAATCGGAGGATCCGGTGATCCGTCGCGCTCCGGCCTCGGCGACCCATCGAGCCGACGCGGACCGGACGACCGCCGCGGCGACCCGGGGTTCTGACCGGAGGTCGAACAGTTAAGTAGCTCGCATCAGTGTGGTTAGATACCAATGGCCATAGACCCGGAGTTCGAGGACAACCGTGAGGTAGTCGAACAGCACGAGGGCCACAACGTCTGGGGCCCGGTCGACGAACCGGACGAACTGGGCATCCACGGCACACACGTCGCCGTCGACTTCGACATCTGCCTCGCAGACGGCGCGTGCCTGGAGGACTGTCCGGTCGACGTGTTCGAGTGGGTCGACACGCCGGGCCACCCCGAGAGCGAGATCAAGGCCGACCCGGCCCACGAGGACCAGTGTATCGACTGCATGCTCTGTGTCGACGTCTGTCCCGTCGACGCCATCGACGTGGACCCTGGCCGCGCCGGTCGCATCTGAGCGCGCGCCGACCGTTCGAGTTCTGTTCGTCCCTTCGTTCCAGCAGCGGCCGGTACTGTCAACTGGAATTGTAAACATAAATTTATTACCGACTCCTGTGTGAGATACGGTCACGAGGGTCGTGACAAAAATGCGCACAGTAGTGTTGACGAAGGGCGTTCCGGACTTCCGCGAGGGACAGGTATCGTTCGACGAGGAGGGACACCTCGAACGGGGGAAGACTCCCACGGTGATGAACCCGAACGACAAACACGCGCTGCGGGCCGCGTTCCAGACGAAAGTCCGCAACGGCGGACAGGTGTCGCTGATGAGCATGGGGCCGCCGGGCTACGAGGAGGTCCTGCAGGAGGGGATGGCGGACGTGTACGCAGACGACCTCTATCTCCTCTCCGACCGCGAGATGGGTGCGGCCGACACGTGGGCAACCGCGATGACGGTCGCGAGCGGCCTCCAGAAACTGGACGAGGAGCCGGATCTGGTGTTCGCGGGCTTCAAGACGGCCGACGGCGAGACCGGCCATACCGGACCACAGACCTGCTGGTGTCTCGACTGGCCGATCATCACGCACGTCCTCTCGCTCGACATCGACGAGGACGAGCGGACTGTGCGGGCCAAGCGACTGGTCGACGGCGACATCTCCGAGATCGAGACGGTCGAGGCGCCGATGCCGTGTTTCATCGTCGCGGACCCGGAGTTCGAACCCACCTACCGGCGCGCCAGCCACCGGCTGAAACACAAGGACCTCCGCGAGGAGACGAAAGAGCGCGCCGAGGACTACGAGGAGCACCTCACGGTCTGGGACCACTCCGACCTCAACCTCGACCCGGACTACATCGGACTGGACGGGTCGCCGACCATCGTCGCGGGCGTCGACCCGATTCCCAAGGCCCCCTCCGAGCGGGAGGCGACGGTGATCGACGGCGGCGCGGACGAGGAGATGGAACAGGTACTCGACGAACTCACGCCGTACGCGGCGGGTGACTGACGATGGTCGAATACGATCCAACTGAGTACGAAATCGCCGACCTCGGACCGAAGATCAAAGACGTCGACGACGCCGACGAACTGCGGGAGATGCTGGAACTGGAGGAGGGCGGCGAGGACCGTGTGCCGGTCAAGACGCTCATCGAGGACCGCATCGAGAAGGTCGAGGACGAGGGCGACGGAGAACTAGACCCGGAGACCGTCGATCTCGCCGCGCTGACCGTCGCCGACGTGGCGAACATGGTTCGGGACATCGACGACGCCGAGGTGCTCCGTGACCTCTTAGAGCGCGAGGAGGCCGGCGAGGACCGGAAGACGGCGAAGTCACAGATCGAGAGCCGCATCGAGTCCGTCGAGGGGAGCGACGAGGAGGCGGGCGAGGTCGAGTACGTCCCGCCGGAGGAGAAGTATCCCGAACTCGACCATCCGACGAACGACAAGCAGTGGGTCGAGGGGACCGTCGGCGCGGAGTACCGCGACATGTGGGTCTACTGCGAGACGCAGGCCGGCGACCTCGTGGACGTCTCGAAGGAGATGCTCGGGAAGGCCCGCGAACTGATGGACACCTACAACGCGGACTACGACGAGGAGGAGCGCGTCGTCGCGGTGCTGATCGGGGCCGACGCCAGCGACCACGTCGACGACGTGATCGCCTACGGCGCGGACCTCGTCCTCTATCACGAGGACGACCGCCTCGAGCGCTTCCGCCACCAGCCCTACACCGAAATCTTCTGTGACATGGCCCGAGCGGGCGGCGACCTGGCCGCCGAGGGCCGCGAGGCGGTGGACTGGAAGGACTACCACGAACCGCGCTACACGGTCTTCCCGGCCACGAACAACGGTCGGGACCTCTCGGCGCTCGTCCAGGGCGAACTCGACTCGGGGCTGGCCTCGGACTGCTCGGGGCTGTACATCGAGAACGCGATGATCTCGAACCCCGCGAAGGTCGGCACGGCCGGCGACAAGAAGGAGTTCGGTCGCGTCCTGCACATGAAGCGCCCGGACTTCTCGGGCTTCGAGTACTCGACCATCCTCTGTATCGACAAGCCAAACCGGGACTTCCACCCGCAGGGGGCGTCCGTCATCCCGGGGAGCTTCGAGATTCCCGATCCCGACTTCGAGCGCGAGGCCGAGGTCGTCGACTACGAGATGGACCTCGACGACGAGTGGTTCAAAGTCGAGGTCGAGGAGTTCGACCGTCTCTCGGGCGGCGTCGACCTCACCGGGAACGACGTGGTCGTCGCCGTCGGCCGCGGCATCGGCGACGATCCGACGACGGGCATCGAACTGGCGCTGGACCTCGTGGACGCCTTCGACGAGGCCGACCTGGGGCTCTCGCGGGGCGTCATCACCTCGTCGTACTCCTTCGACAGCCACGTCGAGCAGTACGTCACCGAGGAGCGCCAGATCGGTGAGTCCGGCCAGGAGGTCGAACCGGACGTGTACATCGCGGCGGGTATCTCCGGCGCGATCCAGCACAAGGTCGGCTGCGACGAGTCGGACACGATAATCGCTATCAACACCGACCCGGACGCCGACATCCGCGACTTCTCGGACTACCTCATCGAGGGCGACTTGTTCGAGGTCCTGCCGCGCCTGACGGAGGCGGTCGAAGCGGGCGATCTCGGCGCGGTCGTGGGGGAGGTCAGCGATGACTGACGCCTACGAGGAGTACGAGGCGGTCGTCGTCGGCTGTGGTCCCGGCGGGGCCGCGGCGGCGGCGAATCTCGCGCGAAACGGCGTCGAGACGCTCGTCCTCGAACGCGGCGTCGACGCCGGGTCGAAGAACGTCTCCGGCGGCCTCATCTACGCCGAGGAGTCGGCCCCCTACACTATCGACGGGCTCTTTCCCGGCTTCCGCGAGGAAGCGACCGAGCGGCCGGTCACCGAGAACTACATCCACAACGTCGCCGGCGAGAAGGTCAAGACCTTCGACATCGGCGACCTCCACCACCACGACACGGCGTGGGCCGACGCGGTGCTCCGGCGGAAGATGGACTCCTGGCTCGCCCAGCAGGTCCACGAGCGCACCCGCGAGACCGGCGGCGGCCTGCTGACGGAGGTCCACGTCACCGGTCTGCTGCGCGAGCGCGGCGAGATCGTCGGCGTGACGACCGAGGAACTCGACCCGATCAAGGCCGATCTGATCGTGGCGGCCGACGGCGTCAACTCCGAACTGGCCCGGGACGCGGGCCTGATGGACTGGGAGGAGCCCGAAGAGTGGTTCCAGGGCGTCAAGGCCGTCGTGGACGTGGAGCCGGATGTCATCAACGAGCGCTTCGACGTGGACCCGGACGACGGCGCGGCCCACCTGTTCTCGGGCGACCTCTTCGACGGCGTCCGGGGCGGCGGCTTCCTCTACACCAACGAGTCGTCGCTCTCCATCGGGACCGTGTTCCACCTCGATTCCATCGCCGAGGAGGAGGCCGAGCCCCACGAACTGCTGGACGGCCTACTCACCCACCCGCTCATGGCCCAGTGGCTCGGCGACGAGTACGACGAGCGCGAGTACAGCGCCAAGCTGGTGCCGGACTCGAAGAAGGCGGCCCACCCCTCGCCCCACGAGGACCGCCTCGTCCTGGTCGGCGACGCCGCCGGCCAGATGCAGGCTCAGGGCCCCATCATCAAGGGGATGAACCACGCCGTCACCGCGGGCGCGCTGGCCGCCGAGGCCTTCGCCGACGCCCGTTCGCGTAACGAACCCCACCGCGCCGGCGAACTGTACGAGAAGAAGCTCCACGACGAGGGCGTGATGGACAAACTTCGGCCGACCCGCTACGAGGTGTTCGGACGGCTCGGCGAACTCGGGCCGGTCGACGACATCTCGAACAGCGTCGCCGAGTCCGCCGTCGGCCGCTTCGGCGTCCGGGCCGCGTCGGGCCTGCTCGAACGGGCCTACTCCTCGCCGACGCTGGTGTCGATGATCCCGGACACCAAACTGCCCTACGTGACGCTACCAACGGTCATCGCCGAGGAACTCGGAGAGGTGGTCGACGACGAGAACACCGTCTCGCCGCCGGACCTGGCCGACCGCATCGGCGACTTGACCTACGACGTGGGCGACCCCCACATCGAACTGCTCGACAAGTCCTTCGAGGCGTCGGGGACCGCGGTCACGGCCTGCCCGGTGAGCGCGAAGGACTTCGGCGGCGGCTGTTACCGCGACGAGCGGGTCCAGACGAACGGTAGCGAGGAACACCTCGTGAGCCTCGACACCCAGCCCTGCGTCGAGTGCGGGACCTGCGCGGTCGTCGCCGACACCGAGTGGGAACACCCGGCCGGCGGGAAGGGGGTCGAGTTCAAGCAGGGCTGACCGCCGTGAGCCACCAGTACCACGACCGGATTCGGGCGCTCTCCCGGCGCGCCGAGGCGGCCCGCGAGTCGCTGGACCCGGACCCGCCGGACGACGAGCGCGCGATGACGCTGCTCCGGGAGGGCTTTGGCCCCACCGTCGCGCTGTACTGCGAGGCCCGCACCGGCGGCACCTGGGTTCGGTTCTCCGAGGCCGAGTTCGAGCGCCTGGAAGCGACGATGAACGACTGGCTCGAGTGCTACGCCGCCTGCTACGGCGTGGAGTTAGCCGGCTCCTACGCCATCAGGGAGGCCGCGGAACTGCTTGTCGACACCCACAACGCCCGCGACGTTGCGCAGGTGCTGACCGGCGTTCCGGAACGGTAGCGGCCCGTTACCTGAAGTAAACGATCTTTGATAAAGGACTAAGTACTGTCTCGTGGTAACGTTCAACATGGAGCTCACAGAACAGCTGCAGTTCGATCACGAGGACCGCAAGGACATCTACGAGTACGTCGAATCGCACGGCTCGGTCGAGCCGTCGATGGCTCGGTCGGCGTTACAGATGGAGCCGCGGCCGTTCGGCCACCACGTCGCGATCCTCAAGCGCGACGGCGTCCTCGAAGAGATCGACGGCGAGTTGCGGATCGCCTACGACGACACCGTCGAAGAGGAGTTCGAGGCCGACGACATCGAGTTCACGATTCGGCAGGCCCGCCAGGAGGACCTCACCGGACTCGTCGGGGCGATCCGAGCCGCCATCGGCGGCGGCGAGTACGTCAACGCCGAGACGGTTGCCGACGTGGTCGACTCCGAGGGCGTGCTCCTGCGCCACAACGAACTGGAGTCGCGCATCTTCTTCGTCGCCTGCATCGACGACGACGTGGTCGGCTGGGTCCACCTCAAGCACCCGGAGATCGAGAAGCTGAGCCACACGGCCGAGCTCACGCTGGGCGTCCTCGAACAGTACCGCGGGCACGGCATCGGCTCGCAACTGCTCGCCCGCGGGACCGAGTGGGCGGCCTCCCACGGGTACGAGAAGCTGTACAACTCCGTGCCGTCGACCAACGAGGACGCCATCGAGTTCCTCTCGACCCACGGCTGGGACACCGAAGCGATCCGCGAGGACCACTACAAGTTCGGCGACGACTACGCCGACGAGGTGATGATGGAGATCGACCTCTAGGGTCCCGATCGACATTCGCCGGCGACGCTAACTCGGCCCGAGTGCGTGAATCGTCTCCCGAGCGAGGTCCCCGTCTACCTGCTGTGGCACCGTTATCAGTAGCCGGTCGATAACCGAGTCCTCGGTCACTAACCGAACCTTCTCTCGCGCCTGTTCCGGCGTCCCCGCGATTCCGAGGTCGGCCAGCATCTCGTCGGTCACCAGTTCGGTGGCTTCCCCCCGGTCGCCCGCACCCCACGCTTCCGCGATTCGCTCCGCGCGATCCGGGTACGCCGACGCGACCGCGCGGCGATACCCCTCGCCGCTTCCCACGTAGTAGGCGACGTGCTGGCGAAGCTCGGCAGCGGCCCGGTCGGGGTCGTCGTGGACGACGGCCGGAACGTACGGCGCGACGGTTATCTCGTTCGGGTCGCGGTCCGCCTCCCGCGCGGTCTCCGCGACGTATTCGAACGACGATTCGAGTTCGGAGAAGGGAATCATGTGCGGGAGCCAGCCGTCGGCGAGCCTGGCGACGACCCGCCTGTTGGCCGGGCCGAGCGCCGCGTGGTAGACGGGAACGTCGCGACCGAGCGGCGGGACGCCCTCGACGGACAGTACCTCGCCGTCGTAGGTCACCCGATCGTCGCTCGTCAGCAGTCGCTTCACGATGTCGATGGCCTCGTGAGCGTGTCGAACCGGTCGGTCGAAGGAGGCGCTGTGCATACTCTCGACGGAGCGTTTCGTGCTCGTGCCCAGCCCCAGGACCGCGCGGCCGTCTGACACCCTGTCGAGCGTCGCCGCGGTCATCGCAAGCACGGCGGGGGACCGCGAGAAGACGTTCAGGATCGCCGTTCCGATCTCGATCTCGTCGGTACGGGTCGCGATGTCGGTTAGCTCCACGACGGAACTGGCTCCCCACAGCTCGTTGAGCCAGACTGAGTCGTAGCCGTGGGTCTCCGCCTCGACGGCGAGGTCGATGGTGCTGAAATCGTCGACGCGCGGGACGACCACTCCGAGGTGCATGGTCGGACCGACCGCCGGAACCATAATAAAGAATCGTGCTGGACCAGTCGCAACACGCCACCGCTCGGCTCCGCCCGCGCTCACTCCTGGCCGATCATCCGCTCCTGTTCCTCCCAGTACTCCTTGCGGAGCTCGTACTTCTGGATCTTGCCGGTCGCGGTCTCGGGGAGCCCGTCGCGGAAGTCGACGCCGGCCGGGAGCTTGTAGCTCGCGACGCGTTCCCTGAGGAAGTCGAGGATCTCCCGCTCGGTCGGCTCCTCGCCCGGCGTCGGGACCACGATGGCCATCGGCGTCTCGCCCCACTCCTCGCTCGGGACGGGGATGACCGCGGCCTTCTGGACGCCGGGGTGGTCGTAGAGCGCGTCCTCCAGTTCGATGGAGGAGATGTTCTCGCCGCCGGAGATGATGATGTCCTTGCGGCGGTCCATGATCTGGACCATCCCGTCGTCGTCCCACGTCGCGAGGTCGCCGGTGTGGAAGTATCCCTCGACCTTGGCATTGAACGCTTCGTCGGTGATCTCCGGCTTGTTGAGATAGCGGTCCATCACCTGATTCCCGCGGACGACGACCTCGCCGATGGTCGACCCGTCGCGGGGCACGTCCGCGCCGTCGTCGTCGACGACGCGGATCTCGGTACACAGCGCGGCCGCGCCCTGCCTGACCTTGAGGTCGCGCCCGTGCTCGGCGATCCGCCGCGGGGAATTGCTGGTCGTGATGACCGGGGCCGTCTCGGTCAGGCCGTAGATGTGGATGATGCGCCAGCCGAACTCGTCCTCGACGCGCTCGATGGTCGCGGTGGCGGGGGCGCTGCCCGCCGTCGCGATGCGCACGTCGCGGTCGCCCTGCGTCTCGATGTCGCCGTCGTTCGCGCGGTAGTGCTGGACGAGCTTGTTCAGCACCGTCGGCGCGCCACACATGAACGATACGTCGTACTCTCGGACCCGGCGGAAGGTCTCCGCGGCGTCGAACGTCCGCTGACAGACGTGGGTCCCCCCGGTCCCCGTTATCGCGTAGGTGTGGCCCCAGCCGTTGCAGTGGAACATCGGGAGCGTCCAGAGGTAGGTGTCGTCGTCGCGGATCTCCATGTGCTGGTTCAGCACGAGCGCGTGCCAGCTCTCGGTCCGGTGGGTCCTGACCACGCCCTTCGGATCGCCCGTCGTTCCCGACGTGTAGTTGATGCTGGCGTCGTCGTCCTCCGAGATGTCGGGCCGGTCCGGCTCGGCCGTCGGCTGGCCGTCGAGCAGGGTCGCGTACTCCTCCCAGTCACCGTCGATGCGGTCCGCCTCGTAGCCGACGAACGTCTCCGCCGGGACGGCGTCACGTACCGGCTGGACCTTCTCGGCGAACGCGTGGTCGGCGATAATCGTGGCCGCGTCGCAGTCGTTCAGGATGTACTCGATCTTCGCCGGGTCGAGCCGGTAGTTGAGCGGGACGAACACGCCGCCGAGCTTGTTCGTCGCGTACAGCGTCTCGATGAAGTAGTGCGTGTTCGGCGCGAGGACGGCGACGCGGCTCCCCTGGGAGACGCCGCGCTCCGCCAGCGCGTGTGCCAGGCGGTTCACCCGCTCGTTCACTTCGGCGTACGTGTACTCGGTTCCGTCGTGGGCGACGATCCCTGTCACGTCGTCGTAGAGGTCCACGGCGCGGTCCAGGAAGTCGAGGGTGCGCATCTCTCGTTTCATGATAACACTCCACAAGCAACGTTCGTATCGGTTTATTATTATATTTTCTTCGAAGAGAGTCGTCGATCTGCGAACTGACGGCGAACGATTCCTTCGTGAGAAGTCAGCTTGCCGAACGGATCGATTCAGGGCCACTCGTCCTCGCGCCCCTCCAGCGGGTGGGGCACGACGCCGTCCTTCTGGGCCCAGACGCGGGCGTGGGCCGGACACACCACACGGTTCGCGTCCCAGGGGATGTGGAGTTCGACCGCGGCCTCGGCCTCGCAGTCGGCTTCCTCGCACTGCGTCATAGGAGTGCGACCGCGAGCATGGCTACCAGTATCGAGCCGGTCAACAGGGCCTGGACGATGCCGGAGGCCAGCATCCCTGCCGTCGTGACGAGCGCGGCCTTCGCGCTTCCCCGGGCGTCCTCCTGGCGGTAGAACTCGACGGCGAACACGGTTCCGGCGACGCCGAGCAGGACGCCGAGCGGGCCCGTGACGAAGAAGAGGACGAGGCCGACCACGCCGGCCAGCAGCGCCGTCCAGTTCGACGCGCCGCCGACGCGCGCGGCGACCGCGCCGCCCGCCCAGTCGACGACCCACGTCAGCACGGCCACGAGCGTGAGCGCGGCGAGCAACAGCGCGCCGGGGTCCGTCATCCCGCTCGCGTACCAGTAGGTGTAGACGCCGGCCAGCGAGAGCAGTGCCCCGGGGACCTGCGGCGTGAGGCTGCCGACGACGCCGCCGACCAGCAGGGCGAAGGCGACGACGATCAGGAGCGCGTCGAGTCCGAGCGCGATCATCGGTGTCTGTCGAGTTCCTCCGTGACCGACCTGTCGCCGTACAGCCGCGTCAAGCTTTCGACGGCCCCGCCCAGCGCCCGCATGCACTCGCGCCGGGAGACGAAGTCGAGTTCGTCGGTCACCGACAGCCACGGTTCCGCCTGCAGGACCTTTCGGACGAGCAGGCGCTCTTCGCGGTCGGTCAGCGCGTCCGGGTCCGCCGGGTCGAGCAGGTGTCGCAGGGTCAGGTCGCGGAACGGCGTCGGATTCGTGTCCATGATCGACGCGCCGCCGGGGACGCCCGCGACCAGTCGCCACTCCCACGCGGACAGCGACAGGTCCGGTTCGGCGTCGGCGGCTCGCAGGACCGCACGGACCACGTCCGGGTCGCAGTCCGCGAGCGCGTCCGACAGGACCGCGGCGATGCGGTCGCGGAACCACGCGGCGTGGCGCTCTGCCAGCGCCTCCCCCGCCGGCGAGCAGGGGTCGATCATGACAGCGGAGTACTCGCCGCTGGTGTCGTTGCGCGAGGTCGAGAGGTGGACCGTCCCGTAGCCGTTCGCGTCCCAGAAGCGGACCAGCTCCGGGGTCGCGCCGTAACCGACGCCCAGCCAGTCCACCTCGTCGTCGAACTCGGCCTCCACCTCCGAGAGGAGCCGCGAGCCCAGCCCGCGCGAGCGGACGGCGGCGTGGGTCGCGATGCGCAGCACGCGCTGGCCGACGGGGACGCCCGCCCCCTCGTCGCGCAACTGCGTCGTCAGCACGTCGGGGAGCATGTTCCCGCGAATGCGCCCGCCGCCGTACATCGTCGCTCGCGTCTCGGCCGAGAGGCTCCCCTCGCGGGCCAGCAGCGCGACGGCGACCACGTGGCCCTCGCGGGTGAGCGCCCTGACGGTGAGGTTCGGCGCGTCGAGCAGTCTCGCCAGGTCGGCCGGCTCCGTCCGGTAGTGGGCCAGCACGAGCAGCCCGAACGCCTCACCCAACAGGTGTTCGTCGGCGAGGAGGTCGGCCGTCGAGAGCCGCCGGTACTCGACGGTCTCCGGCGTCGCGTCGGTGACGAGCGGGTCGACGGGGGGCCGCGCGTCCAGCAGCAGCGCCCGGAAGGCCCACACCTCGACGGGGTCCGCGTCGCCGTACCGAATCGGCGTCGTCATCGTCGCGTCGATCACTTCGTGATCGCCGTCGGCGAGTCGGTCGCGAAAGCGCACGGAGAAGCCCCGCCCGGCTCCTTCGTAGCCATGGACGGTCGTCGTGAACGCGACGGCCGGCGCGTCGAGGAACCGTTCGAGCCGCCGGACCGGCAGGGCGGCCGCCTCGTCCACGATGACCGCGTCCGGGCTCTCGGGGAGGTCGACCGCCGTCGCCGGCGGACAGAACCGGACGCGGCCGCCGCCGTCGAGCGTCAGCGACCGGGGCGAAGATGCCTGGTCCCGGGTGTATCCGACGCCGAGCGCGTCCAGCAGGGCCGCCGCCCGCGCGAACACCTCGGCGGCGCTTCGGTACCGCGGTGCGGTCACCAGCACGTCACGCCCCTCGGCCGCGAGGCTCCCGGCGGCCAGTCCCGCGGCGCTCGACTTCCCCCTGCCGCGGTCGGCCTCGACGACCACCGCGGTCCCGGCGTCGCGGAGCGCTTCGAGGGACTGCACGGCGTCACGCTGGTCGTCGGTGAGACAGTGTGCGTACGCCTCGTCGGGGAACGCTGCGTCTTCGGGAGGTGTCGGCGGTGCAGTCGGTCGGCGCGGCGGCGGGTCGGTCAGGCCGTCCGCCTCGACGGTGTCGGAATCCACGTCGACGATGGCGATGCCGCGGTGGGCGCGCAGCGTCTCGACGAACCGCCGACGGAAGTGGCCGGTCACGTCTGCCGTCTCGAAGGGCGGCACCGCGAGCGTCTCGTCGAAGCCGTCGCACTGCTCGGGAAACGTCTCCAACGGCGGCGCGAGCAGGACGTACAGTCCGCCGCCGTCGACCGCGCCAACAGAGCGTCCGACGGCGTTCGGGCGGAGTTCCGCGTGAGCGTCGAGGACGACTGCCGTCCGCGTCCGGCCGAGCAGTTCCTCCGCGCGCGATTGCTCGTGGCGCTCGCAGTCGAGGAACGGTTCAGGGCCGAGAACGGTCGTCTCCGACAGCGGGATGTCCGCCGCGTCGAGGGCCGCTTTCGCGCGTGCTCGCGTCCGCTCGGGGTCGCCCGCGAGCACGAGCAGTCGCCGCTCGTTCGACCGCCGCGCCTCCTCGCGGAGCGACCGCGCGATGTCCATACCGGTGGTGGACGGCGAGTCGACATGGGCCTGACGGTCGGACCGGTCGCGGCGGGCGCGAGCCCCGACGTTTTTCGGTCGCCCGGTTCGGAGAGCGGACATGGCATCCCTCCAGACAGCGCTCTGTGACGCGCTCGGCATCGAGCACCCGGTCGTTCAGGCCCCCGTCGGCAGCGTCTCCACGCCGGAACTGGCCGCCGCGGTCGCCGATGCCGGCGGCCTCGGCATGCTCGCGATGTCGTGGCGCGACGCCGAGGCCATCCGGGAGGCGTACGAGACGGCCGCGGCCGCCACCGACGGCGTGGTCGGCGTCAACGTCGTCCTCGACGACGCGACGGGGCAACTCCCGCCGTCGGCGTGTCTCGACGCCTGTCTGGACGCCGGCGCGTCGGTCGTCTCGTTCTCTTTCGGCGACGCGGGCCCGTTCGTCGACCGCGTCCACGAGGCCGGCGGCACGGCGATGGTGACCGTCGGCAGCGCCGCCGAGGCCGAGGCCGCCGTCGACGCGGGAGCCGATATCGTCGTCGCCCAGGGCCGAGAGGCGGGCGGGCACGTCCAGAGCGAGGTGACCACCATGGCGTTACTTCCCCGCGTGGTCGACGCCGTCGACGTGCCGGTCGTCGCCGCCGGCGGACTCGGAGACGGGCGCGGCCTCGCGGCGGCGCTGACGCTGGGCGCGGACGGCGGCTGGCTGGGCACCCGGTTCGTCGCGACCGCCGAGTCCGGCGCGCACGAGGACTACCGCGACCGACTCGTCGCCGCCGACGAGACGGCCACGCGATACACCGAGCTTTTCAGCCGCGGGTGGCCTGACCAGCCCCACCGCGTGGTCGAGACGGCGGAGGTGGCCGAACACGCCGTCGAGTCGGACGAGGCGCGGCCCGCGGCGGACGCTGACGAGCCAGCTACCGTCGCCCGAACGCCCGACGGCGACCCCGTCGAGCGATTTGCCGACCTGCCGCCCCTCGAGGGGATGGACGGCGACCTGGATTCCCTCCCGCACTACGCCGGCCAGAGCGTCGGTCTCGCGGACGGCGTCCCAGCCGCCGGAACGGTCGTCGACCGCCTCGTCACCGACGCCGCCGCCGCGCTGTCCGATGCGGCCGACCTGACGCGATAGGGAGACCGCCCGACAGCGACCGTGTGGCGGGCTGGCACGGGATTTCGGCTTCGAAAGCGCTTTTAGGGCCGGTGGCACAGAATTGGGTACAGCCTGCGCCGAGTTGATGATGCTCCCAGCCTTCTCAGGACAACACGCCATCACGGCGTGACGGGCGCGCGCCCGGACACGGCGGGGGAGCCTGAGCTCGCGTGCAGGAGGTGAACGTAAAAATGCCAGTATACGTAGATTTCGACGTTCCCGCGGACCTCGAAGACGACGCCCTCGAGGCGCTCGAGGTCGCCCGGGACACAGGTTCGGTAAAGAAGGGTACCAACGAGACGACCAAAGCCATCGAGCGCGGCTCCGCCGAGCTCGTCTTCGTCGCCGAAGACGTCCAGCCCGAGGAGATCGTGATGCACATCCCCGAGCTGGCCGACGAGAAGGGTGTCCCCTTCATCTTCGTCGAGCAGCAGGACGACCTCGGACACGCCGCCGGGCTCGAAGTCGGCTCGGCCGCCGCGGCCGTCACCGACGCCGGTGAGGCCGAGGCCGACGTCGAGGACATCGCCGACAAGGTCGAGGAGCTTCGGTGAGGTGACCTCGGATGAGCGCTGAGGAATCCGAAAGCAGCGGTTCCACGCCCGCTGAGGTCATCGAAGTCGTGGGCCGAACGGGGATGCACGGCGAGGCCATGCAGGTCAAGTGCCGCATCCGCGAGGGCGAGAACCAGGGGCGCATCATCACGCGCAACGTTCTCGGCCCGGTCCGCGAAGGCGACGTGCTCCAGCTCCGCGAGACGGCTCGCGAGGCCGACTCCATCGGAGGACAGTAACCATGCCCCGAACACGCGAATGCGACTACTGCGGCGCGGACATCGAGCCCGGCACGGGCACGATGTTCGTCCACAAGGACGGCGCGACCACGCACTTCTGTTCCTCGAAGTGCGAGAACAACGCCGACCTGGGCCGCGAGGCCCGCAACCTCGAGTGGACCGCCTCCGGTCGCGGGACCGAGGGCACCGTCGAGGAAGCAGAAACTGACTCGGACGCCGAGGCCGACGCGGACGCCGCCGCCCCTGATCTCGAAGAAGCTGAAGACGAGGTCGACGAGGGCGACGCGGACGCCGACGAGGCGGACGAGACCGAAGACGAAGAGGAAGCCGAGGAGGCTGAAGCGTAATGTCCGAGACGGAGCGCACCTTCGTGATGGTCAAGCCCGACGGCGTCCAGCGCGGGCTCATCGGCGACATCGTCTCCCGGTTCGAGGACCGCGGCCTGAAGATGGTCGGCGGCAAGTTCATGCAGATCGACCAGGACCTCGCCGAGGAACACTACGGCGAGCACTCGGACAAGCCGTTCTTCGACGGCCTCGTGGACTTCATCACGTCCGGTCCGGTCTTCGCCATGGTCTGGGAGGGCCAGGACGCGACCCGCCAGGTCCGCACCATGATGGGCGAGACCGATCCCGCCGAGTCCGCGCCCGGCACCATCCGCGGCGACTACGGACTCGACCTCGGTCGGAACGTCATCCACGGTTCCGACCACGAGGACGAGGGCGCGAACGAGCGCGAGATCGCGCTGTTCTTCGACGAGGACGAACTGGTCGAGTGGGACCAGATCGACTCGTCCTGGCTGTACGAGTAACGCGGCGCGACACCTTTTCGTTTTTTCACCGAGCGCAATCCCCTTGAGTCGCGCGTCCGAATGGACCGCCATGAGCCGTACGCTCTACCAGCTCGACGGCTGTCCGTACTGCGAGAAGGTGGCCGACCGACTGGACGAACTCGGCGTCGACTACGAGAGCGTCTGGGTCGAGGCCCTGCACTCGAAGCGCGACGAGGTCAAGCGCGTCTCCGGTCAGCGCGGCGTCCCGGTGCTGGTCGACGACGAGCGCGGCGTCACGATGGCCGAGTCAGAACGCATCCTCGAGTTCGTCGAGCGAAGCTACGCCTGAGCGACTCGCGTGTCGTAGAGATAGCTCGTGGCCGCACCCAGTCCAGCGAACAGGAACGGGATGAAAAACAGCAGTATCAGGAGCCACAGCACCGCGGGCGCGGCCTGTCCCTCGGCCCCGCTGTCGAACGTGACCCGGCGGACGAACACGAAGCTTCCCGCAAAGCCCACCAGGACGTATCCGAGTCCGATGCCCGTCCCGACGAGCGCGATCTCTTCGAGCAGGCTGTCCGACCGGCTCGGGCCGCGAGACCGCTCGAACAGCGCGCCGGCGACGACCAGCGCGACGAGCGGGAGGAGGAAGAAGGCGAGCGGCGGTACGGAGGGATTCTCGACGCCGTAGAGGACGTTCCGCGCCGCCGCGCCGTACACTTCCGCGTCCGATGCCGTCACGAGCGTCGGGACGTGATGAGCGTTGTACAGCACGAACCCGTACTGGATCAGCCGGTCCGAGAGCGACGGCATGTCGACGTTCGACGGCCCGAGCACGAAGACCGCCGCGACCAGCGCGTACTCGACGACCAGCGTACCTGCCGCGACGCCGGTCGCGCGAAGCCAGGGGAACGTCCGGAGGCTCTCGTCAAGCAGATGGCTCTCTGGCTGGGCCGGTTCGGCCGACGCCGTCGGCGGCTCGTCTATCGGCGTCCCGCCGTTGGTGTCCGCCGGTGCCGTCGGTTCGTGCTCGTCGCCGGAAGCGTCGTCGGGGCCGTCACGTGTCACGTCTATCCTATGGAGCCCGAAGAGAGAAAAAAGGGTTCCGGTGGTCCGGCTCTGCTACTCGCTCTCGAAATCGAGGGCCGCACCGTTGATGCAGTAGCGCTTCCCGGTCGGCTCCGGCCCGTCGTCGAACACGTGGCCGAGGTGGCCCCCGCAGTTCGCACAGACGACCTCGGTCCGCTGCATCCCGTGGCTGTTGTCAGCCCGCGTCTCGACGTTGCCCTCCTGATAGACGTCCCAGAAGCTCGGCCAGCCGGTTCCCGACTCGAACTTCTCGTCGCTGTCGAACAGTTCCGCGCCACAGCCGGCACAGGTGAAGACGCCCTCGTCTTTCACGTCGATGAGATCGCTGCTGAACCGCGGCTCGGTCCCGGCCTCCCGCAGGATCCGGTACTCCTCGTCGGACAGTATCTCGCGCCACTCCGCGTCGTTCTCGGGTAGCTCGCCGCTGGATTCGCTCATGGAGACGCGTACGCGCCGGACGCGTAAAAACGTGGAGCCGGTCAGGTGGCTTCGTCCGCGGGCTGCCCCGTCGTGGCGTCGGCCTTCGTATCATTGGCCTCGAGCGCTGATCCGTCTTCGAGGTGTGGGATGCGAATGTCTCGGCCGTCGTGTTCGACCACGACCGTCTCCGTCCCGCAGAGCCGGTCCGCGAGGGTCTGGTCGCGCTCGCCCTGGCTGAGTTGTCGACCGGCGACTCGCCACTGGGCCGTCCCGAACAGCCGGTCGTAGCCGACCGCGTCCCGCCCGACACGGTACTCCATGGCCCCGTGGCGGATCACACGGTCGAGGACGCCGACACCAGCGGCCACGACGAGCAGGGCCGCGATTACCTGTCCGGTGAACACAGCGCCGTCGATCGATCCCGACGCGACGAGGACACCGCACAGCAACGCGCCGAGGCCGGCGATGAACCACACCGCCGTGACGGACAGTCCGCGAACGACGCCGTCGATTACGAGTGGCACTCGCGCCGGCCGGACGCGGTCGACCGGCGGTCGAAGCTCCGTCTCGATGGGCGTCCACTCGTCCGGTTCGCTCGCCAGGCCGAGGTCGATCCGGTCACGCTCGTCGAAGGCGACCAGTCGGTCGCGATAGACGTCGGCGACGTCGAACAGCGACTTCCCGCCGACCGCGGCTGCGATGGCGACCGACGGGGGGAACCCGGCCGCGGCCGCCATGCCGCCGACGGCCATCGCCATCCCGACGACCACGACGGGCCAGATGCCCGACTGGAGCGCGCGCTGGACCGACGCGTCTTCGTACGCGCCATCGAGAAAGTACTCGGTGAGCGTCTCGTAGCCCCGGCCGACGAACACGCCACAGATCCCGAGCAGGAAGGTCATCGCCGCACGCTCGTCGATCGGGTCTCCGGCGATCGCCTGATCCGCGCCCCCGATCGCGGCCGCCCCGACGAAGACCCACGCGACGCCAAACGCCGGGAGAGCGAACAGGACGACTGGAACGTTCGCGATCTGAATCGAGAGTCGCGTGCCGGGGATGTCCACGCCGCCGCGCTTGTGCTGGACTGCACCGATCAAGAGCGGGTCGTTCGCCGCTTCCGACGGTCGCTGTGCGAACAGTCCGCGGAGGGCCGCGAACCCGAGACCGATCCCGAGTTCGAACCAGTAGATCAACAGCAGCGCCGCCAGCGACCAGTCGAGAAACAGCACGCCGACGACGGGCACGGCGTTGGTCGAGACGGCGATCAGCAGTTGGGTCCGTCGGTCGCTCATTGGAGGTGCGGTCGCGGGGGCAGTCGCGGCTTCGGAGGCTTCGTCGGGCAGCAATCGAAGGAGAGCCAGGGGTGGGATTTGAACCCACGAACTCTCGATTACAAGTCGAGTGCTTGGACCACCCAAGCTCCCCTGGCGCGGTTGCATACCTGCGTTGTGTGGGGACCGTTTAGAGAGTATCGTTTTCCGTCCGCTTCTCGAACTCGACGCGGTGCGGTTCGTAGCCGTGGGACCGGTAAAACCGCCGGGCCGCGTCGTTGGCCGCCATCGCTTCGAGCGCGATCACGTCGACACCGGCCGACCGGAGCGTCTCCTCGGCCGCCTTGAGGAGCGCGCTCCCGATGCCTCGATTCCGAGCGGCCGGTTCGACGTAGATGTTCTCCAGGAGGCCGCGGCGCTCGTCCTGTTCGTAGCGGCCCCCGTCGACGGTGACCATGACGAAACCGACGAGACCGCCGTCTTCGCGGGCGACGAGCACGTTCTCGGCGACGATGCGCTGGACGATGGCCCCACGGACCGCGGTTCGGTTCCGGTCACCGAGGAGGTGCGACCCGTGGGTGCGCTGGTCCGTCGCCAGCGCGACCCAGAGGTCGACGACGTCGTCAACCTCGTCCATCGAGGCCGTGTCGATATCCACGCTCGTACTCCGGCGCGTGACGGCAAAACAGTTCGGTCGCCGTCACTCGATCCGCGACGGTGAGCGACCGGCAGGTTCGATCACGGGTCGGGCGCGCGAGGCGGTCCGTTCACACGTCACGACAGTCCGCACAGAGGAGCTGTCCGTTGAAGGAGGCCAGATTTCGAGTGAGGGTCCCGCAGGCGGAGCAGATTCCCTGTTCGTCGAACGTGTCTTCGGCGGCGGACTCCACGTTCCTGTCCTCGGCGGTCGCTTGCTCCCCCGTCGTCGCGACTTGCGGAACCGCCTCGGGCGACTCGGTCGATTCGCTCTCGAGTCGCGCCGACGAGAGGATGTCGTGTTCGGTCAGCGTCCCCTGTGGCTCGCCCCCGGCGGTGACCACGAGGAACTCGGCGGAACGGGCCGCCATCTTGTCGCGCGCCTCCGGGAGGCTGGCGTCGGGCTCGACCGTTGGAATCGCCTCGCGCATCACGTCGCCGATGGTGGCCGTCGACGGATCGCCGCCGTCGACGACGTAGGCGAGGATGTCTCGGTCTGTCGCCACGCCGACCGGTTCGTTCCCCCGGAGGACCAGAATCGGATGCTGGTCTTCACGTATCACCAGCTCCGTCGTCTCGAGGAGGTCGTCGGACTCGCTGGCCCCGACGTACTCCCGGTTCATAACCTCCCGTACGGTTACCTCACCGTTCATGTGTGTCATTATCTCACGACGTGGCTAAAAGATACCTACACTACGCTTATGTCGCCTGGTTCCCAAGTTACTCAGTCGTTACCTATTCGATCGTGACGGCGTCGCCGGTCGCTCGACACGTCTCTAAGGCGTGTTTCGCGTCCATTCCGGCGTCTGACGCCGTCCGCCCGCGTCCGACGCCGACTTTCAGTTCCACGTCGACCGCCTCGCGGACGTGGCTGATGGCGTCCTCGTACGCCGCCTCGCCCAGATCGGGACAGACCGCGATGACGTTGTCGCCGCCGACGAAGAAGGAGAGCGAGTCGTGGGCCTCCCGCATGTACTTCATCAGGGACGCGTACCCCTGCTCGATCTGGATGAAGGTGTCGAACTCGTTGAGTTCGTCCGTGTACTTCTCGGTGGCGTCGTCCACGTCGAAGTGCGCGAGCTGGACGTCCGTCTCGGTCTGGAACTGCTCGTCGATAGTCTGGCCGCGCAGGACCTCCCGGCGACCCTTGTCCTGTGCGCTGCCGGCCTCCTGGAGCTGTTCGGTGGCCGTCCCGAGCGCCGAGACCGGCGTGGTTCCGGTCGCGACCGAGAGACTCATCGTCACGGGATATCGGTTCCCCACCGACTCCTGGATGAGCGCGTGGGCTTCCTCGTCGAGGCCGTTGGTCACGGCGATCATGTTGTCGAACCGCGAGAAGAAGATGTAGCCGTCGCGGTTGCCGAACAGCTGGGCGAGGTCGGCGTACAGTCGAGACTGGAGGGTCTGGAGGTCGACTTCCCTGCGTGGCTCGGGCGTCACCGTCCACGGTCCGTAGTTGTCGATCTGGATGTGGGTAACCTGCGTGTTCGTCACTGTCGATCGACCGTTCGAAACCGACGGCTATTGGTCTATCGAAATCAGCTCACAACTGGTCGGTCGGAATCGCTTCGGGTCGTCGAAGTTCCACCCTCCCGACAACCGAGTCGTACGAAACGACCGCAGTCGCGGTCAGTTTCGGCAGGTGCTCGGTGTACAGTTCGTCGGCGAGTGCCCGGCGATCCGTGTCGGGGACCGCATCGGGTTCGACATTGCGCTCGGCGGCGAGAATCGCGGCCGCCAGGTCGTCGACGACCATCGGCTCGCCGCGCGCGGCCAGGATGGACAGCGCGCGCCGCCGGTGCTCGTCGTCGAGGAGGTCCGAGACGACCGCATCCGGGAGGTCGAACGCACCGCTGGTGCTGGTCGTGGCCATACACGTCGCTACACTGGCATCCCACAAGTATGTGTCGCGTCCACACCCCACGCGATCAGGCGTGTTCGAGTCGGTAGGGCCACCAATCGGCCTCGCGGAGCGCGCGCCCGAGGCACTTGTGGAAGTCAGGGAAGTCCTCGAACTCGTCCTGGTCGACGTATTCGAAGATGTCGGCGACGCTGACGACCGTCTCGTAGTCGATCCGTACCGGGTGGTCCCCGTACTGCTCGACGTACTCCGCGGCGGTCAGCGGGAAGTCCTCCTCCTCGTCGATCTTCTTCGCCAGGACGGCGTGGCCGTACTTGCGCCGGCCTTCGCTGCCCTCTTCACCGTCTGGATCGTGTGGCCAGTCCATACGCGACTCTCTGGACACTGGCACAAAAAGGGTTTCTCTCCGCTCGCCGCTACAGTTCGAAACCGCTGTTGCGCCGACCGCCGCCACCGCGCCGCAGGAGGGCGATGATGACGCCGAACAGGAGCAGCGCTGCGACGAGTCCGCCGACGACGAACAGCGTGTTGATGCCCATGACGGTCGCCGGGAGCGGCCCGACCCCGCTGTCACCGTCCCCGTCGCCGACGCCGGGGTCGGTCACCGCTGCGTCCGTCCCGGCCGCGGTCCCGGTCGGCTCCGCGCCGCCGTTCCCGTCGGTCTGGACCTGACTCTCGCTGACCTGAATGACGCCCGCGCCGGCGTCGTTGAGCGCGACCTGGTAGCGTCCGGGGGTCGTGACGACGGTCGACAGTGCGACCGTTCGCTCTCCGTTCGCGGGGATCTGCACCGAGGTCTCGTTGACGACCTCGTCGTCGACGCGCATCTGGGCGTCGTACGTCCCTTCGATGCTGCCGGTGTTACGAACGACGCCCTCGACGACGACGCGCTGACCGGTCGGGACCTGTTCGCTGACGACCGACGTCCGCGCGATCGAGAACGACGGCTCGATCGAGCCGACGACGAACGCCGTCGAGCCGGACGTGTCGGCTTCGTAGATCACGCGGCTGGTCTGTTCTTCCACGACGGTGGTCTCGGTCGCCTGCCACGACTCGTTCACGCGCTGGTAGACCCGTACCTCGTTCGCGTCCATGCCCGCGTTCCGAAGTTGCGACCGGTTCAGGGCGAACCGCATCGATGACGGCTGGACGCCGTCCGTCGAGCCGACCGTAACGGCGCTGAATACGGCCGCCGCGTCGTCTGACGGAATCGGGAGCCCGGACGTAGCGGGGTCCGTGTACTCCGTGACGCTCTGCGTGAACGACTGCTGGGACGCGTCGACCGTCCACGACTGCACGGTGAACGACCGGTTCGTGTCGGCGGGCATGTCCACGGTGTAGGGTTGCGACGTCGGGACCGACCCACCACGAACGCTGATTGCTCGGCTCCCCGCGTCCTCCCGCGTGACCTCCGCGAGCGCCCGTTTGACCTGGACTCGACCCGCCGATCGCTCCGGGCTCGTGACCGTCAACCGGTACGTGCCGGGCTCTCCCAGCCGTATCGCCCTCGTGGTCGTGTTCGACGAGTCGGCCTCGACCACCACCCGCTCGGTGGCCGTCGTCGTACCGTTCACCTTGAATTCGATGTCCATCCCACCGCCGTCTTCGCCGGTGTTTTTCACCGTCGCGGTGACGTTCACCGTCTCACCAGCGAGTATCGTGCTCGCGTCCTTGGTCGCGCCCGAGACGAACAGCCGCGGTGCGGCTGCCGTCGGTCCCGCGACCGTCGCTGTGAGGAGGAGGGCAACGACGCCGACGGCCACGAGACGCGGGGCGACCCGCTTTGGGGACCTGTTTTCGCGTGCCATTACAGGAATTGACCCGGACCAACGACATAAAACCGCCCGATTGCCACACTCCAGTAGACGCCCCCTACGGCACCCGTCGCTTGCGGTTTCACCCGTGATAGAACTGCCGCGACGCGATTCCCTACAGGGATCTGCTCGGAGAAACACGGTGGGGCTGGGATTTGAACCCGATGCAAACGCTCTCTCCGTTCGCGTTTCCGTGATTCAAACCCAGTTGCACCGCTCACTGCTCACTATCGTTCGCAGAGAAGCGGTGGGGCTGGGATTTGAACCCAGGAATCCGTGAGGATACCTGCTTTCAAGGCAGGCGCAATAGGCCGCTCTGCCACCCCACCGCAGACGTGGATACCGTGTGGCGCTTCTAAGGCTTGTCGGTCTCTCTGACCACGGTCGGCGTCCCGTCGTCGTCGACGACGCGCAGTCCGACCTCGTCGACGAACGCCGTCGTTCGCGGTGGGACGGCCCGCTCGGCCCGATTGCGCGCCCGGAGCAGCGGCACGGCGCTCCGGAGGTCCGCCCGCGTCTCGACGACCGGCGTCGACGGCAGGAAATCGACGCCCAGTCCCGCGTCGGCGGCGCGTTCGCCGATGGTCTCCACCGGGGGTGTTGCGTAGGCGTTCTCGAAGTCGATCGGTTCGCCGAATCCGGCGTAGTAGACCCGGCCGTCGCCAGCGGGCCCGAGCACCACGTCGCTGGTGCGGAGCTTCATCGCTGCGCTGTCGACGAGCTGTCGGCTCAAGAGCGCCGCGGTCGGCTCGACGGCGGCGACGGTGGCGACGTCTTCTCGCTCCAGCAGGTGCGTGACGGTGTTCCCGACCCGGCCTGCGAACGTCGACCCGACCTGAACCTCGTAGCGGGCGTCTCCGGGCGAGTCGAGCGCCTCGTCGAGGGGCTCTCGGACCGCGGTTTCGGGGTCGACACCGTCAGGGACCTGCTCCGGCGGCCGGTAGTTGACCAGCAACTCCCCGCCGCTGGACTCGACCGCGCGGCACACGTCGACGAGCATCGCCTCGTACAGCGCGGCGGCCTCGGACTCGGTCAGCAAGCCGCCCGCTAGATCCTGCAACACGAACCCCTCGACCGGCGGGTCCGCGAACACGGTTACCGTTGTCATGTCCCCATCTGCACCCGTCGCGGGTTAGTCGCTTGCGTTTTCCGTCACCGCACGGGCGTAACTCGGTCGTGGCCCGCCTCTCGTATACTCGGCAGCGAGCTGCTGTCGACCGACGTGGTCATCGAAGTAGGCGACGGCTACGGTCTTCAGGCGGTCGCTATCAAAATAGGATGGCGCTGGTACGTACACGGTGAGACATGGCTCACGTCGAGACGTACCGGTGCGCGGGGTGTGGGGCGGAGTATCGGGTCCGAGGTGACCCACAGCCGAAGGTGACGTGTCGGGACTGCGGGCGCGAGGCCGATCTCTGTGGCCCCGCCGCGGCGCGACGGGAGTACCGAATCGGCTACACCAAGTATCGCGAGGCGCGCCGCCAGCTCTCCGACGCGATGTCGCTCGTCGAGGGCGGCGCGACGACGCTCGCTCGCGGGGGGTTCGACGACGCCGCGGCGGACTTCGAGGCGAGCGTCTCTCACTTCACGACGGCCGTCCGGGAAGCGGACGACGAGTCGTTCAGCGAGTGCGCCGAACGAGCGCGCAAGAAGGCGACCTGCCTCTGGCAGGCCGTCGAGTGGCTCAGCGGGATGACCTTCGCCAGCGAGCAGGGCGAACGGCTCCGGGCGAGACAGCACCGTCACGACGCCGAGAACCGCCTGCGCGCCGCCAGTGAGTACGGCTCAGTTTCTGGGCCGAACGAGGCGTTCCCCGCGGCCCAAACTGGGCCGACGGCCTGACTACCGCCCGCGTCGCCCCTTCGTCTGGCGGTAGTCCCGCCCGATCGTCTCGCTGAAGTGCTCCAGAAACGTGGTCCGCTCCTCGTCGGTCTGGTCCGCGGGCGACAGCATCGGGATAATCTCGAAGCCGCGGCCGCGGATCGTGGTGGCGTGGCGTTCTTCGATGTCGAGGTCGTCGGCGCTTTCGGTCGTGTACTCGAAGGCCAGCTCTTCGAGCGGTCGCTGACCGACCGGCAGCAAGATCTCGGGGTTTATCATCCTGATCTCGCTGTTGAGGTACGGCTCGCAGTTGACGACCTCCTCGTCGGTGGCCGTCCGGTCAGGGTGGCGACAGCGCGTCACGTACGTCAGGAAGGCGTTCTGCAGCGTCGGCTCGGCCGCGTCCGGGTCCGGGCACATGTCGACGGCGGCGAGCACGTCGAGCAACTCCCGCTCCGCCTCGCCCGTGAACGGGATTCCGGACTCGTCCGCGCCGGCGCTCGGCGAGTCGCCGAGGACGAGGAACTCAGCGCCAACGTCGCCGTAGCCGTGGACGACGGTTTCGCGCGCCTCACAGAGGTCCGGGCAGTTCTGACACTCCTCGTCCATGCCGAAGGGATTTGACTTCGTTTCCTGGTTGGCGTCCATCGTCACCTCACTCGTCGTCGATGGTCGTGGCGTGGGTGTCCGCGTCCTCTGGGTCGTTCTGCGGACTCGACGGGTGGTACTCCGTGTCGTACTCGCCCGGCCGACCGTCGAGCCGGTCGGGGTTGATCCGCCCGGAGAGCAGCATGAAGTCGAGGATCGTACAGGCGAGCATCGCCTCGACGACCGGGACCGCCCGCGGCGGCAGAACCGGGTCGTGGCGGCCGGTGACGGTGATCTCCTTCTCCTCGCCGGACTCCCAGTCGACGGTTTTCTGCGTCTTCGGGATCGACACGGGAGGATGCCAGGACACCTCGCCGTAGATGGGCTGGCCGGTCGTGATACCGCCCTGGATACCCCCGTGGTCGTTGCCGACGGGCGTCGGCGTGCCGTCGTCGTCGAACGCCCAGTCCTCGTTGTACTCGCTCCCGCGAGTGGTCCGCGCCTCGCGACCGATGCCGTACTCGAAGTCGTTGACGGCCGGGATGGAGTACATCGCCTGTGCGAGCCGCGACGGGAAGCTGTCGAACCGCGGCGCGCCGAGCCCCGACGGGACGCCGCGGCACTCGAAGTAGATCGCGCCGCCGATGGAGTCGCCCTCCTTCTGGTACTCGTCGGCCACGTCACGCATCTCCTCGGCGGCCTCGGGATCGGCACAGCGGACCTCGTTCTCCTCGCTGTGTTCGAGCATATCCTCGAAGGTGACCTCGCCCGCCTCCACGTCGCCGATCTGGCAGACGTGGGCCTTGATCTGCACGTCGTGCTCGGACTGGTCGAGCACCTGCTTTGCGATCCCGCCGGCGGCGACCCAGTTGACCGTCTCGCGGGCTGAGGAGCGGCCGCCCCCGCCCCAGTTCCGCGTGCCGAACTTCGCGGAGTAGGTGAAATCGCCGTGGGAGGGTCGCGGAGCCGTGATGAACGGCTCGTATTTGCCCGACCGGGCGTCTTTGTTCTGGATGACCATGCCGACCGGCGTCCCGGTCGTGTAGCCGTCCTGAATCCCGGACTGGATGCTCACCTTGTCCGGTTCGCCCCGGGACGTGGTGATCATCGACTGGCCGGGCTTGCGCCGGTCGAGGTCCGTTTGAATCTCCTCTTCCGAGAGTTCGACCCCCGCCGGGACGCCGGAGACGGTACAGCCCATCGCCTCCCCGTGGGACTCGCCGTAGGTCGTCATGCGGAACAGACGACCGAACTCGTTGCCGTTCATTACACTCGTTTCGGGGGCGGGGGCATTTGAACCTTGTAGATGCGGCTTGCGGCCCGACGCGTTTTACAATCCCTGCCGCGCATGGACGTGTATGAGCGACCCCGCGGACGTGTTCGACCTGGTCGGGCTGACGGAGTACGAAGCGACGGCGCTGGAGCAGTTGCTCTCGCTCGGCCGCACCACGGCCCCCAATCTGGCCGAGGCCAGCGGCATCCCGAAGGCCCGCGTCTACGGCGTGCTCGAATCGCTGTCCGACCGCGGCTTTATCAAGGTGATCCCCGGCCGGCCCAAGGAGTACCAGCCGAAGGCCCCGGCCGAGATCCTGGACCGCGCCGTCGAGAACCACCGGCAGTCCTACGAATCCTTCGCCGCCGACATCGAGTCGCGGCGCGACGCCTTCCTCGCCGAGTACGAACCGCGCTTCGAGCGCGCGAGCGAGGACATCTCGCCGACCGCCGAACTGTTCCACGTCGTCGACGTGGGCGACCCCAGCGAGCGCGAGACTCGGCGGCTGTACGACGACGCCGAGGAGACGCTGCGCGTCATCACGAACAGTTTCGCTTACCTCGACAGCGTCGAGCGCGCGCTCGCTGACGCCCTCGACCGCGGCGTCGCCGTCGACGTACTCTTTCTCCACCCCGACGCATTGCCCGCGGAGAAGGCCGCGGTCCAGGCGGATGTCGTCGACCGACTGCGCGGGAACTATCCTGCCGTGGGCCTGCGGTTCAGCACCGAAAAGCTCCCTTGGCGGGGCACGCTCGTCGATCCGAGCATGGACTACGACAGCGGCGAGGCCATCCTCTTGGTCGAGGAACCGGACGTGCCGAACCACATGCGACAGGCCGCGATCACCGACAACGGCTCGTTCGTCGCCGGGATGAAGCGGTACTTCGATCTGATCTGGGAGTACGAGAGCGTCGCGTCGCCGACTCAGACGTAACCGAGGTCTTCGAGGCGCTGGTAGGTTCCGTCGTCGAGGTCGTCGAAGTCCTCGCCGGCCGACTTCACGTCCAGTTCCTCGATTGCTTCGAAAGCCCGTTCCACGGGTTCGGCACCGTCGTCGCCGATCTTGTACGAGGTCTGGGCGTCGCGGCAGACGACCGTGGCGGCGCGGTCGCGGTTGGTACAGTACTTGACCACGGTGTCACCGTCGTCCTCGAACACCGCTCGGGAGGTGGCCGTCCACGGGGAGAGGTCGTCGACGTACGCGCCCGCACGCTCTTGCAGCGGTTCGTCGAGTCCGACCGCGGTGGCGAGTACCGGCCCGTCGGGACAGAAGCCCGCAGTCGGTCGCTCGCCGTCACGGACCCGGTTTACGACGCGTGGGAACTCGACGAGCGACGCGGGGCGGTCGACGCGCCGGGCCTCGGTTTGCCCGGGATACCGGACGATCAGCGGGACGTGGAGGACGCTGTCGTGGATCGCCACCCCGTGTTCAGCCACGCGAACGCCCGGCCGAACGTCGCTCGGTTCGCCGAAGCCCTCGCCGTGGTCGCTCGTGACCACGAGCAGCGTCTCGTCGAGTTCGCCCCGCCGCTCCAGCGCCGCGACGAGCCGTTCGATCTCCGCGTCCGCCTGGCGGATCCCGCCGTCGTACAGCGACTCGACCGCCTTCTTCTGCCACCAGGGGCGGTGGCCGCCGTTGAAGTCCCATTTCTGGTCCTCGAAGGACGACTGCAGTGACGCCGCCTTCGACCCGCCCCACTCGTCGTACTCCGGCAGCGGCTCGTAGGGGATGTGGGGGTCCATCAGATTCAGGCAGGCGGCCCACGGCCCGTCCTGTCGGTCGCTCCAGTCCAGCAGCGCGTCGACGTACACGTCCGCCGGCGTCGACGCACGGACGCTGTCCGGCAGGAAGCGCTTGTAGTCCGACTGGAGCTTCGTCGCCACCCCGTTGGCCAGCGATCGGAGCGGCGCGTCGTCGGTCAGCGCGAGTTTGACGAACTCCGCGTACTGGCCCCGCCCCTCGTTGGAGACGAACTCGTGTGGATTGACGGCCTCCGGGAACGGGACGTTCCGCGCGCCGACGATCTGGTCGAACCCGTCGCGCAGGCCCACGTCGACCGCCGTCAGCCAGTCGTTCTCGGTGAACACGCCGGTGCTGTAACCGTCCTCGCGCAACTGCGAGAAGACCGACGCCGAGGGGTCGAGCCGGTGGCCCGCCGAGACGACGCCGTGTTCTTCGACGTGCAGGCCCGAGAAGATGCTGGCGTGGCTCGTGACGCTCCGAGCGCCGGGCGCACGGGCCTGCTCGTAGAGCGTCGCCCGCTCGTCGGCGAACGATTCGAGGAACGGTGTGGTCTCGTTGGCGTGGCCGTAGGCGCTGCAGTTTCTCGCACGGGCGCTATCGAGGACGACGAGGAGAACGTTGGGGTCTGTGGTCATTGCTACATGTAGCCGAGGTCTTCGAGGTGCTCTCTGACCTCCTCGGACTGGTCGCTGTCGCTGCCGGTCGCCGCCGTCGCGCGCCGCGTCGGCGTGTGGTCGTGCCTGTCGAGTTCGGACTCGATCGCGTCCCGAACGTCGACCACGCTCGCGATGGCGTCGACCATCGCCTCGTCGGTTCCGGCGACCATCGCCTCGTCGGTGTGGACGCCGTCCTGCAGGCCGTGGTCGCTGACCAGCAGCAGTTCGTCGCCGTCGCCGAGGTCGTCCCGGACCTCGCCGACGAACTCGTCTAGCTCGTCGTAGGCCAGGTCCTGTAGCTCAGGCTGTTCGTAGGCGACGTGCCCGATGAGGTCGAGCCCGCTCGTGTAGGCGAACACCAGTTCGTACCGCCCGCCCCGGAGCGCCCGCCGCGCACGGGCGAGTCTGACCATCGACATCTCCAGGCACTGCTCGTAGAACAGCGCCGGGTCCGTCGAGGAGTGGCCGCCTTTCGCTTCGAGGTCCCGCTCGAAGAGGTCGCCGAGGTTCCGTCGGAGGCTGTGCTCGCGGTCCTCCGAGTCCGGATCGACGACGTAGTTCGGGATGCCGATCGGAGCGGCCTCGCGGCCGTCGAAGACCGTCGAGAGCCCCTCGTCCTCGTAGTACGTCGCTGGAATACGGAAGGCGTCCTGCTCGGTGTTGTTGAGCAGCCACGCGCCGAGGCGCGTCTGGAGACTGGACGGGAGGAGGTAGTCCGCGGCGGCGCTCCCAAACCGGAGTAGCGGGTTCTCCCAGGCGACGCCGTCGTCGAGCGTGATGCCGTGTTCCGGCGGCGTCAGGCCGGTGATGATCGTCGGCCAGAGTTCGTGCGTGCTGGGCCCGCCCTCGGCGCTCTCGATCGTCTCGATAGCGCGGTGTGCGTCGAGCGTGAGGTTGGGGTGTGCCGCCGAGTCAACGAGTTCCGGGTCGAGGGCGTCGATACCCAGCACCACGAGCACCATATCTACTCGCAGAGTCTCGGGGGACGGCTTAAGACCTTTCGATGCGTGCGGTAGCGGTCCGAAACGGCCGTCTCAGTCGACTAGCGACCGGTACACGTCGAGGTACTCCTCGGCGATCTGTCGCCAGTCGTACTTCTCCTCGACGCGCTCGCGGGCCCGGCGACCGATTTGCTTCGCGAGGTCGTCGTCGGCGAGCAGCGTGCACACCGATTCGGCAATCGCGTCCGCCGACTCGATTGGAACGACGTACCCCTCTTCGCCGTCCCTGACCATCTCGCGGGCCCCGGAGATGTCCGTGACAACCATCGGACACCCCGTCGACATCGCTTCGAGGCGGACGAGCGAGAAGCTCTCCGAGCGGGATGGGTGAACGAACGCCCGCGCTCGCGAGAGGTGCTCGCGCACCACCGCCTGGTCCACGTACCCGTGGAACGTCACGTTCGATTCGAGGTCGAGCGTTCTGACCTGCCGTCGCAGCGCCTCCTCCTGCGGGCCGTCGCCGAAGATGTGGAGGTGGACGTCCGGGAATTCCCGGCGAATCTGCGCGAGCGCGTCGAGTAGCACGTCGTAGCCCTTCCGTTCGCGGAGGGCCCCGATGGCGACGAGTTCCTGTGAGTCGCCTCGTTCGCTGTACTCGAAGACGGTCGGGTCGACACCCAGCGGAATGGTCCTGAGTTTCGACTCGTCGACCAAGTCGGCGTACACCTCGCGGGCCTGTTCGTGGACGACCACGACTCGGTCCGCAGCGTCGAGCGTCCGCTGGAACAGGTCCATCCGCGGCGGGTCGAGGACGACGTCGCGGGTGGCGTCGACAGTCGCGTGCAGTGGATCGGTGAGCGACCGCGGCAGGTCCGTCCCAACCCACGAGGAGACCATTCGATTGAACTCCTCGGCCATGATCGCGTGGCCGGCCTGGCACGGGCCGACGACGACGGGCACGTCGTCGTGGAGCCCGGAGACGAGGATCGGGTTGAACCACCGGTAGCTGAGGTTCATGTGGTGGTACACGTCGACCGTCCCGCTCCGCAGTTCCGACAGGAGCGTCCGGTAGAGTCGCGCGTAGAACGTGATCCGGTTGGCCCCGCCGACGGGGTGGACGGTGACGTTCTCCGGTGACGGGTGGTCCGCGACCGAACGGGTGTAGGTGTCGACAGTGAACGACTCGTCGTGGAGGTTGTTCAGGAGGTTGTAGCTCTTCCCGTATTCGTCGTCGTGAATGTCCGCCTTCGTCGGCCCGACGAGCACCCGCGGCATGGGTGATGGTGGTACAGTCGGCGATTTAACCGTTGTGTCTGTCGGTTCGCCGGCCGATCTGTCGGTGCCGTGTCTCACGAAAGACATATTGCGCTCAGTCCGGTCCCCTCAGACGATGGATACGCCCAACGTCCTCCTCGTCGTCCTCGACAGCGTCCGGGCGAAGAACACGAGCCTCCACGGGCACGGCAACGAGACCACACCGTTCCTCGAATCGTTCGCCGACGAGGCCGAGGTGTACGAGCAGGCGCGCGCACCCAGCATTCACAGCGTTTCGAGTCACGCGAGCATCTTCACCGGCCACCACGTCCCCGAGCACAACGTCACCAAGCACGAGTCGGAACTCGATCCGACGAGCACGATCTGGCACGAACTCGCGACCGACCACGGCTACGAGACTGGCATCTTCACGCCGAACGTCGTCGTGGGCGTGTCCTCGAACCTGATCGACCCGTTCGACACCGTCGACGGTCCGCGACAGGACCCGGGCCACCGCTACTTCGAGGGGGGCATCTCGCCCTCGGACGTCGAGGGCCACCAGACGAAACGCGAGTACCTCGAACGGTGTCTCGACAGCACTGCCCCGCTGAAGTCCATCGTCAACGGGCTGTACTTCGAGTACTACGACGGCGGCGACGCGGACGTCGACGAGTCGGCTACGGCCTACATCGACTCCTTCTTCGAGTGGACCGACGCGCGAAGCGGTCCGTGGGCCGCCTGTCTCAATCTGATGGACGCTCACTACCCCTACGAACCGGCGGCGGAATTCGACCGCTGGGGCGACGACGAACTGCAGGCCGTCCACGACGGGCTGCCGGCCCCGCCGTCGAGAGAGATTGCGACGGACGGAAACTGGTGGAAGCTCCGCGCCATCGAGTCGCTGTACGACGGTTGTATCCGGCAGGTCGACGCGGCGATGGAACACCTCGTCGGTGAACTCAGAGAGCGCGGCGCGCTCGACGACACGCTGCTCGTGATCACCAGCGACCACGGCGAAGGCTTCGGTGAGCGCAGTCTAATCACGCCGAGCGTCCGCATTGCTGACCACAGCTGGGGCGTCCACGAGGTCCAGACCCACGTGCCGCTCGTCGTCCGGCATCCCGGCGGCGGCGACGGCACGGTCGAGGACCGGCTCGCGAGCCTCACCCGCTTCCCAGACGTCGTCCGGTCCGAGCTAGCGGGCGAGCGCGGGTCCTTTGCCGTCGACGACCACGCCGTCGCGATGACCTACCGTCTCGAACAGCCAGAGCGTGTGCTCCCGTCCGCTTGCCCTGACAGGGAGTCCTACGGCGGCCCGTGGCGCGCCGTCTACCGGCAGGACGGCGACCGCGTCAGAAAGGACGCCGATCACGGCACGGACGCCCGAACGGAAGTCATCGAGAGCGCGCAGGTGTCCTCCCCCCGCGGCGACGGTGACGTGGAATTCCTCAACGAGGTTTACGGAGATTTCCAAGACGCTGGCGTCCGCGGGCGGTCGGCCGACGACGCGTCGCTGGACGACGACGTCGAGCAACAACTCGAAGAACTGGGCTACCTCCGGTGAGCGCCGCTCGGCTGGCCGTCAGTTTCTGCGCACGGCGTCCGGCGCGTTGTCGCGGACGACCGACCGCAGGTCCGGCGAGACCGACAACAGGACGACGAAGTACGTCCCTGCTCCGAGCGAGATCAGTACGGTGGTCGCGACCTCGTTCGAAAGCGGGTTCCCCATTCGCGCCAGCGCGACGTTTGCGGCTGCCACGAGCGCTCCCATCGCGAGTGCCGCCCCCGCCTGTCGCGCGATCTGGACGACGGGCGTGTCGAACGAGACGTGTCGCCGGAGAACGAGGTAGCCACCGATCACGCTCAGGAACGTCGACGACGCGGACGCGACCGCGGCCCCGATCATGCCGTAGAAGTAGACGAGGACGAGATTCAGCGTGACGTTCGAGACGATCAGTATCGCGTTGACCTTGAACGCCGCCCGCGGCCGGTCGATTCCGCCCAGCGCGTTCGTGAACTGCGTCTGGTAGCCGTAGAACAGCACCGAGAGGATGAGGAGGCCGAGCACCTGCGCGCCGCGGCCGAACTCCTCGCCGAATATCCGGAGGATGCGGGGCGCGAGCAACAGTCCGCCGACGAGCCCCGGAATCGTCACCAGCCCGGTATAGGAGAGCGCGTCCTCGACGAGCGTGGCGACCTGCCGGTCGCGGTCCTCGGCGGAGAGCTTGCTCAGTTCCGGGAACAGGGCGCTGCTGATCGAACTGCTGAAGATGATGAGGAAGTTGGCGACGTTCCAGGTGATGCCGTAGACGCCGACCAGCGCGCTCGGAACGAACAGCCCGAGGACGAGGATGTCCGCCTGTTGGAAGGTCTTTCCTTCGAGTCGCCCCATCCACGCGTACTTCGCGTACTCGACGAGTCGCTCGAAGTGCCGGCGCTGTGGGAGGCGGTAGGGCCCGCCCACGAGATACAGCCCCGGAATCACGAGGACGAGTCCGCCGATGGCGTACCCGCCGACCAGCGCGGTCAGCCCGAGACTGAGGAACACGCCGCCGACCTGTAGAAGCGTTCTGGCGACCCGACGCGCGACCTTGAGCATCGCGTCGACGTGGACGAGGTGCGAGCCGTTCAGCATCGCGTCGACGTACGAGCCGAGCAGTCCGACGGCGAGGAGGGCGACGACGAAGCCGATCCGATCGACGTCGAAGTACTGTTCGATGGGTCCCTGAAAGACGACCAGTCCGACGGCGATCGCCGCGCCGATCGTGCCGATGACGAGGCCGCCGGCGACCTTGTACTCGCCGACGTCGTCGCCCTCGCTCATCCGCTTCGTGATGGCGCTCCCGATGCCGATGGAGCCGGCGAGCGACAGCCACGCGACGATGGAGAGCAGCAGGTAGTAGCGGCCGAGGACTGTGGGACCGAGCAGGCGCGCGAACAGGATGGTGGCGGCGAACCCCGCCACAGAGGAGAGGGCCTTCGAGACGAAGGCGACGAAGGAGGTTTGCCCGATTCGCATCAGTATGTCCCGACAGCGCCACCGACCTAATAAGCCCCCGTGGTCTGCGACCGAGCGGCTCAGCGGACTGCAGCGAGGATCGCGGCGTACCGCTCGCAGGCGGCCTCGAAGCTGTACTCTCGTTCGATCAGCTCGCGGCCGTTCTCGCTGATGGCCGCCAGATCGTCGCGAGAAAGTACATTGAGGACCGTCTCGCGGAGCGCCTCGGGCGCGCGTGACTCGATGAGGAAGCCGGTTTCGCCCTCCCGAACCACGTCGGGGACCCCAGAGACCGGCGAGGCGAGCACCGGGGTCCCGCAGGCCAGCGCCTCCAGAATCGTCGTCGGCAGTCCCTCGGTCGGCTGGGAGGGCATCACCAGCAGCGCGAGGTCATTCAGCTGTCGGGGCACGTCGTCGTGGTCCACCCAGCCGGTGAGTTCGACCTCGCCGCGCTCGATTTCGGCCGCCAGATCGGCTTCGAGCCACTCCCTGAGGTCGCCGTCGCCGATGAACCGGAAGGTCACGTCCTCGGGGAGCGACTTCGCAACGGCGGCGAGTTCGCGAACGCCCTTCTCCTCGTCGAGCCGGCCGAGGAAGCCGACGACCCGCTCGCGGTCGTCGTAGGGCCGTTCCACCGAAAAATCTGCCGTACGGACGTAGCGAGCGCCGCTGGGGTAGACGGTCGGCGCTTCGGGGTGGAGGTCGAGCTGTCGCGCCATCTCCGGCGTGTACGTGACCACGCCGTGAGCGGCGGCGAAGCCCGCGCGCTCCAGCGCCCGGACCGCCCCGGCGAGGGCGGCGGCGACGGTGTCCGGCAGATCCCGCTCCCAGTTCAGCCTGAGCGTCAGCGGCACGTCACCGCGGGGCTCGACGAGCACCGTCTTGCCGAGCAGTCGCGCGGCGAGTATCGGCAGGAGATACGACGTCGCGCCGAAAAAGAGCACGACCTCCTCGTCGCGATCGGCGACGACGCGACACATCCGTAGCTGATTCAGGAGGAACCGGACAGCGGCGACCAGCACCGAGTTGCCGGCTCCCTTCTGCGTGAGTTCGATCAGCTCGTGGCGCTCGCGGATCTCGGAGTCCGCTGGCAGGTCCGCAGTAACGAGCGAGACTGACGTGATCGCCGAGAGGATGTCGAGCAGGCTTCGCGTGGCGTTCTCGCCGGCGGCGGCCAGCGGGTGCGTGACGACGCAGACGTCCGGGAGGGTCGCGGTTTCGTCGACGGGACTCGCTGTTTCCATCCTCCGTTACCCCCAGACCGTCATCCCGTAGAGGTAGCCAAGCCCGACGAAGCCGGTGAGCGCGAACAGGAATACGAACTGCAACAGCGCCGAGAGCGACGGCGAGCGGACGAGTCCAGCGAGCCTGGCGGGGGCGAACCGAAGCAGGAGGTCGCCGAGGAAGTCCGACTCCTCGCCGGTGGACTCGGGGACGAACACTTCCATCCCGCGCTTGGAGTAGCCCTGCCAGAACGCCCTGTCGAGCAGCCAGCCGGGGTCGGTCCGGTACTCGAATATCTTGTGTGCGACCAGCGCGTCGGGCGTGTAGTAGACGCGCTCGCCGTACTCGCTCTCCAGGCGCGCACACAGCTCCGTCTCGCCGCCCTGGAGGTTCTTCTCGCCCTGTCGGCCGCCGATGTCGTCGTCGAAGCCCCCGAGGTCCAGAAACACGTCTCGGTCGAAGGAGATGTTCGAGCCGAACGTGTTGCGGACCTCGCCGGGCTCGTCGGGGTCGCCGTTCGGGCCGAACCCGCGGTGGGTGACGCCGACGAGCCAGTAGAACTCCTCGGGGAGGTATCGCGGCTTGCCGGCGACCCACGCCGGCGTCATTCGGCCGCCGACGGCGAGCGCGTCTTCGCGCTCGTAGGCGTCGACTACCGCCTCGACCCACCGGTCGTCGGCGACGGCGTCATCGTCGATGAACGCGACCACGTCGCCGGTCGCCGCTTTGGCCCCGTTGTTCCGGCTCTCCAGCAGGCCGACGTTTTCGTCGTTGCAGTGGGTCAGCACGTCCGCCCGGTCGCCGAAGTCTCGTTCGTAGCGGTCGTAGACGGCCCGATCGCCGTCGGAGACTAGCACCAGTTCCACGTCGTCGTACGTCTGTCCGAGGACGCTCTCGGCCGCTTCCCGGCAGTCGTCGTAGCGCTCCATCGTGTGCGTACAGAGCACGACCGAGACTCGCATACTCTGGGGTCGGAACCGGCGCTGTTAGGCGTTTCCATCCTGCGGTCGTCTGGAGGTCAAAAGGCTTATGCGCGCGTTGGCAGTTTCTCCCTGCAATGAGTCAATCCCGGGGATACTTCGACGACAACCCCGAACTCGAGTCCGCCCTGGAGTGGGCCGAGCGCTGGTACCACGTTCCGATCCTCCTGGTACTGCTCGGGTTCATGCTGTGGAATCGCGTCCGTAGCTGGCAGAATTTCATCATCGACGGCGAGGTCTATTTCAGCGGTAACGACGCCTGGTATCACCTCCGCACGACGCGGTACACGGTGCAGAACTGGCCCTCGACGATGCCGTTCGACCCGTGGACGTACTTCCCGTACGGTACCAGTTCGGGCCAGTTCGGCACGTTCTTCGACCAGATCGTCGCGACCGTCGCGTTGATCGTCGGGCTGGGATCCCCGAGCGATCAGACAGTCGCGATGACGCTCCTGTTCGCGCCGGCGGTCTTCGGCACGGCCGTGGCCATCCCGACGTACGTCATCGGCCGTCGACTCGGCGGTCGGCTCGGCGGCGTCACCGCCGTCGCCGTCCTGGCGTTCTCTGCCGGGTCGTTCCTCCAGCGGAGCATGGTCGGGTTCTCGGACCACCAGGTCGCTGAGGCGCTGTTCCAGACGCTCGGCGTCCTCGGCGTCATGGTGGCCGTCAGCGTCGCCGCGCGCGACAAGCCGATCTACGAGCAGTTCCTCGAACGAGACCTCGACGCGCTGCGCGACACCGTCGGCTGGTCGGTCCTCGCGGGCGTCGCAATCGCGATGTACCTCTGGACGTGGCCGCCGGGCGTCCTCCTGCTCGGCATCCTCGGGCTGTTCTTCCTCCTGCGGCTCTGCATCGAGTACGTCCACGACGACAGCCCTGAGCACACCGCTATCGCCGGGGCGATCACGATGTCCACCGTCGCCGTACTGAGTGCGTCGCGGCTCCAGACCCTCCAGATCACCGCGACCTCGCACTCGCTCTTACAGCCCGGGATGGCGCTCGCCGTCGCCGTCGGCTGTGTCTTCATGGCGTGGCTCGCCCGCTACATGGAGCGGTCCGACTACGAGCGGTACTTCTACCCGGCGACCGTCTTCGGCATCCTCGCCGTCGGAATCGCGTTCATGGCAGTCGCGCTGCCGGACCTGTACGGGTTCTTCGTCAACAACCTGAGCCGTGTCGTCGGATTCGTGACGACGACCTCCGGGGGGACCGTCGGCGAGGTCGCCCCGCTCAGCGACCCGTCGGTCCTGTTCAACCGGCACGGGTTCGCCGTCCTCGTGGCGGCCGGCGGTGCGGTGTGGCTCGCCGGGCGGCAACTCCTCGACGAGGACGCGCCCGCCGAAGACCTGCTCGTGGTCGTCTGGGGGGCGATCCTCCTGATGGCGACGTTCACCCAGCGGCGGTTCGCGTACTACCTCGTCGTACCGATCGCGGTGCTGACTGGTATGGCCGTCGGCCGGGTCGTCAGGCGCTTCGATCTCGTTCCCGACGACGGTATCGAGTACTACCAGGTGCTGACGATCCTGACGATCGTCCTCGTCGTGATCGCACCGCTGGTCCTCATCGGCCCGACGACGACGCAGGTCGGACAGTCGGCCAACCCCGGTGCCGGCATCCAGGGCTGGGACGAGAGCCTCCAGTGGATGCAGACCCACACGCCCGCCGAGGGGGCGTACGGAACCGGTGAAAGCGGCTCACTCGAGTACTACGGGACGTATCCGCGACAGGAGGACTACGACTACGAGCAGGGAACGTACGGCGTCATGTCGTGGTGGGACTACGGGCACTGGATCACGACGCGGGCCGAGCGGATTCCGAACGCGAACCCCTTCCAGCAGGGCAGCGACACCGCCGCGCAGTTCCTGATCGCACCCAACGAGACGCGGGCCAACGGCGTCCTCGACAACATCGACGAAGACGACGCCAAGACCCGGTACGTCGCCGTCGACTGGAAGATGGCCGAGACGAACGGGAACATCGGCGGGAAGTTCTTCGCTCCGCCGAGATTCGTCGAAGGCGTTCAGGGCAGCGACTACTACAGTCGGATGTACGTTCAGACCCAGAGCGGCGGGTTCCGACAGGTGACGTTCCAGAAGCAGGCCTACTACGAGACGACGGTGGCGCGGCTGTACCGGTTCCACGGCAGCGCGGCGGAACCACAGCCCCTCGTCGTCGACTGGGAGAACAAACAGACCAGCGCTGGCACGCAGTACCGCGGTGCGCCGACCAACGAGGAGGAACCAGCGGGCCAGCAACAGGGCCGAATCCTCCGGCAGTTCGAGTCGATGGAGGCCGCGCGCCAGTACGTCCAGAACGACCCGACCTCGCAACTGGGTGGCTACGCCGGAACGCCGGCCGAGCGCGTCCCGGCGATGGAGCACTACCGACTGGTCGGCTCCAGCGAGAGTGAGGCGTTCAACAGCGCCCGATACCAGTCCTCGGCGTGGACCAAGATCTTCGAGCGCGTCCCCGGCGCGACCGTCGAGGGGACCGCCCCGGCGAACACGACCGTCCGGGCTGCGGTGCAGATGCACAACCCCGCGACGAACAAGACGTTCGTCTACCGCCAGCAGGTCCAGTCCGATCAGAACGGTAACTTCGAGATGACCGTCCCGTACTCGACGACCGGCTACGACGAGTGGGGCGTCGACGAGGGGTACACGAACGTGAGCGTCCGGTCGCGGACGGCCTACCAGTTCACCGCGGTGGGGACCCACAACGGAAGCCGGACCGCGTTCACGGACACCACCCAGATCACTGAGGGGCAGGTCATCGGTGAGGACGAGACGACCGCCACAGTCGAACTGACGCCGGTCGAGGTGACCACCGGGAACGCCACCGACGGCTCACTCGCCGCGCCGTCGACGTCCGAGACGTCGGCACAGCCGGCGTCCTAAGCGGTCACGGCGTAGATTCTTCCCGAGGGACGTTTCGACTCTTCTGAGCGCGATCCGATACGTTCGAACGGGAGGAGAAACGCGACTGATTGGACCGTCTTCACTCGGCGAGCGGATTGAACGTGCCGTTGATGTCCCACTCGTGGAGGCAGTGGGGATTGCCGGACTGCTTGGTTCCGTCCTTCGTGACGATGCTCCACGTTTGCTTGTCCGGGTTCCACTCGTCGACCCGTCCGCAGCGTTCACACTCCCGTTTTCGGGGTGCGACGATTTCGACCATATCGGTGGAAATGCGTGAGCCGTTATCAGGCTGCCGGTCCCTGCCTGTTTTTCTCGGCGGAGCGCGAACTGCCACCGATGGGATTTCACACGTTCGACGTCGACCGGGCCGCACAGCTCGAAGACCCCGGTCGATACGAGTACCTCTCTGTCGACGAACTCCTGGCGCTGTTCGATCCCGGGCCGTCGTCGATCGTCGCCGACCTCGGGAGCGGGACGGGCTTTTACACCGACTCGGTTGCCGAGACGGCCGGCCGCGTCTACGCGCTCGACGTGCAGGCGGCGATGCACGAGCACTACCGGGAGAAGGGAATGCCGGGGAATGTCGTGCCGGTCACCGCGGCCGTCGAGGCGCTCCCGTTCACCGACGCGCTCGACGCCGTGGTGTCGACGATGACGTTCCACGAGTTCGCCTCACCGGCCGCGATGGACGCTATCGCCGCCTCTCTCGTCCCTGGCGGTCGGGTCGCAATCGGCGACTGGACGCGGACTGGGACCGGACAGGAGGGGCCGCCGCTGTCCGAACGATACGAGGCCGACGACGCCGTCGAGTTCTGTGCCGACGCCGGCATCGACGTGACCCGCGCCGAAGACCGGCGCGAGACGTTCGTCCTCGAGGGCGTCCTGCCGGAGTGAACGCCGATCAGAAGTCCGGCAGGCCGTCGGCGTCGACCTCCTCGGCCTCCCAGTCGATGTAGTCTTCGGCGAGCACTTCACAGACCACCTGCCCGAACTCGGTGAGGCCGGCGTTGATCCCCGAGACGGTTCCCCAGGAGTCGATGTCGGGGTGAATCTCCCGCTCGCGCCAGTCCTCGGGGAGCCCGGGCGCGTGATAGCCCACGCGGCCGGCGAAAGAGTCCCAGAAGAAATCGAACTCCGAGAGCAGATCGAGGTCCGTGACGATGGCCCACTGGTCGTCGTCGAGGGCGGTTTCGGCGGCCCACTGCTCGAACGCGTCTTCCCACGCGCCCGCATCGAGCGCGTCGGCCAGTTCCGCGCGGCGGTACTCGTCGCCTTGGACCTCGGCGTCGTCGTATTCGTCGGCGGCGACGCCGGTCGAAAGCTCCGGTCGCGGCGGCGTCTCGACATCGAGTGTCATAGTCGTCGTAGGCGGGCGGCGGGAATAAACGTCAGCGTGTCGCCTCGCCGTCGAGGGCGCGTCGGCGCAGTCGCTCGCCCCGCTCGGAGTCGACCGTCAGTTCCGGTACCGGGACGGGGGTTCCGTCGTCGTCGACGGCGACGTACACCGAGTACGACTCCGTCGTCGGTTCGCGCTCGCCGGTCCGGAGGTCCTCCCGGGAGGCGCGCAGTCGGACCTTGACGCTCGTCTCGCCGGTGTCGTAGACGAAGGCCTCGACGAGGGCGTTGTCGCCGACGGGGATGGGTCGCTTGAAGTTCACCTGATCCATTCGCGCGGTGACGCAGGTCTCGCCGGCGAATCGCATCGCGGACATCGCCCCCAGTTCGTCCATCCACTTCAGTACGTTCCCCCCGTGGGTCGAACCGAGGTGATTCGAGTGGTTCGGCTGCACCATCCAGCGATTCTCTAGATACGTCTCCAGAACAGTTGGCATGGGCCGACGTTGGTGTCGGCTCCCGTTGAGTCTGTCGTCCGGGGACGCTTACGCCGAGACGTACTGTGCTTCCCAGTCCTTGCGTGCGTCGAGTTCGCGCTTGCCCCGCTTGGTCAGCGTGTAGAAGTTCGTCCGACGATCGCGCTCGCCCTTCTCGATCAGACCCTTCTCGACGAGGGTGTCGAGGTTCGGGTACAGTCGGCCGTGGTTCACTTCGCTCTCGTAGTAGTCCTCCAACTCCTCCTTGATCGCCAGCCCGTGTGGCTCGTCGAGCCCCGCGATGACGTACAGGAGGTCCCGTTGGAATCCGGTCAGGTCGTACATCGCTATACCCGTTACAGTTTGACCCCATACATATCAGTCTTTTGAATCAGTAGTGAGACCGGTACTTTCGATGACCGCTGCCACGTCTGGTAGTTACCACGAAATATGTTCCTGTATTAACAGACTGTCGTCTAATAGCTTCGGCTACTGTCGAAGACATACAATGGGACGAACATGACGGGACGACGATATTGGGTCGGTGGACCCGACCCGACAACGGTAAAGGACGCGACTGTGTAACGCGGATGATGACCGAACACGCGGAGTCGGCGGCAGACGATCTCCCCGAGCCGTCGGGCGCGGGGCGCGTCGACGTCGTCGGAACCGCTCACGTCTCCGAGCACAGCGTCGCGGAAGTCGAGTCCGCTATCGAGGAGGCAGACCCCGACGTCGTCGCCGTCGAACTCGACGAGGGGCGCTACCGCCAGATCAAAGGCGAGACGCCCGACGACCTCGACGCGAGCGACCTCCTGCGGGGGAACACCGTCTTCCAGTTTCTGGCCTACTGGATGCTGTCGTACATCCAGACCCGGCTGGGCGAGCGCTTCGACATCCAGCCCGGCGCCGACATGAAAGCCGCCATCGACACCGCCGAACGTCTCGGACTCGGCGTCGCGCTCGTCGACCGGGACATCCAGACCACGGTCCAGCGCTTCTGGGCACGGCTCTCCGCGGTCGAGAAGCTCACGCTCGTCGGGAGCCTGGCGGCCGAACTCGGCCCGCCGCTCACGGTCGGGCTCACGTTCGGCGCGGTGCTGGGCGGAGCCGTCGCCATCGTCGCCGGCGCGTTCGCCGGCTCGATCATCGTCCCGCCCGGCGCGCTCTCGGGCGTGTTGCCCGGCGGCGTCGGAACGACCGTCGCCGGCCTGCTCGACACGCTGCTGGTGATCTGTGTCGTCGCGCTCGCGGTCGGGATCCCGATTGCCGCCGTCCTGACGCGGTTCCGCGGCGGCGAGGAAGTCGAGGAGTTCGACATGGAGCGACTGACAGACACCGACGTGGTCAGCGCGATGATGGAGGAGTTCCGCCAGTTCTCGCCGGGCGGCGCGGAGGCGCTCATCGACGAGCGCGACGCCTTCATCGCCCACCGGCTCGTCGCGCTCCGCGAGGCCGGCTACCACGTCGTCGCCGTCGTCGGCGCGGGACACCGCGAGGGCATCGAACGCTATCTCGACGACCCCGATTCGCTCCCGCCGATGGAATCGCTCGTCGGCACCGAGAGCGGGCGACGCGTGTCGCTGTACAAGGCGGTCGGCTACGGCTTCGGCTTCGTCTTTCTCGCCTTCTTCGGCCTGCTCATCCTGGGCGGTGCGAGCCAGGCAGTCCTCCTGAAACTGTTCGTCGCGCTGGTCGCGGTCAACGCCGTCCTGGCCGGCGGCCTCGCCAAGGTGGCCGGCGCACACTGGTCGAGCGCGCTCGCGGCCGGTGCGTTCGGCTGGCTGACGAGCCTCTTTCCGCTGCTCGCTGCCGGCTGGTTCGCCGGCTACGTCGAACTCAAGTACATCTCCGTCAACATCAGCGACATCGCGACGCTGAACGAGATACTCAACGACCAGGAATCGCCGATCATGGACCTTCTCGCCCGGATGCGACAGGTCCCGCTCTTTCGGCTCATCCTCGTCGTCGCCCTGACGAACGTCGGCAGCGCCGTCGCCTCGTACGTCGTCTTCCCGGTGCTCATTCCGTACATCTCCTCGGACATCGGCGGCATGGCGGGCGTCTCTCGGCTCCTCTGGCAGGGTGTCCGCGAGGGAACGCAGATCCTGGTGGGGGTCCTCTGATGGCCGGCCAGATGGGGCGACGCGGCGGCGCGGGCGGCGGGCCCGGCGGCCTGTCGTTCAGCGGGCGCGAACTCCGTGACCTCGTCGTCGCGTGGCTCGCCCTCGGCGTCGCCTTCACGTTCTTCCTCGAACGGGAACTGCGCCGCATCGTATTCCTCCAGTTCCAGGGCCTGTCGCTGTCCGCCGTCGCAGGCACGTTCGCGGTCAGCCTGCTGACCGTCGGCATCGGGTTCCTACTCCACGAGCTCGCGCACAAGGTCGTCGCCGTCCGCTTCGGGCAGGTCGCCGCGTTCAAGGCCGACTACAAGATGCTGGGGTTCGCCGTCCTCGGCGGCCTCGTCGGCTTCCTCTTCGCCGCGCCCGGCGCGGTCGTCCACCGCGGCCGGCTCACGGCCCGGGAACACGGCCTCATCGCCGTCGCGGGGCCGGTGACGAACCTCGCGCTCGCCGTCGCCTTCCTCGTCCCGTTCGTCTCGGCGCTGCTGTCGGGCACGGGTGGGTTCCTCTGGGAAGTCGCGCGGATGGGACTCCAGATCAACCTCCTGCTCGCCGGCTTCAACATGCTCCCGTTCGGCCCGCTCGACGGCCGAACGGTGCGAGAGTGGAGCACGCCGGTCTTCCTCGTCGTCGCGGTACCGTCGATCCTGCTCGGACTCGGCGCGCTGTTCGTCCTCTGAGGCGGGCCGGCGCTCCGGCGGAACGACGCCCTTTTGCCCGCGCCACGCGCGCTCTCGCATATGACCGACGGAGACGCGACGGACCCCGAGGACGACACAGAGGAGGGACTGACCTACGCGGAGACCGGCGTCGACATCGACGCGAGCGAGGCGGCGACGGAGGCGCTCATCGGCGCGGCCGGCGAATTCGAGGGCGACTACGCGGGCCTGCTCGACATCGGCGACCAGTACCTCGCGCTGGCAACGGACGGCGTCGGCACGAAACTGCTCGTGGCCGAGGCCATCGACGACTACTCCACCATCGGCATCGACTGCATCGCGATGAACGCAAACGACCTGCTCGCGGCCGGCGTCGAGCCGGTGGCCTTCGTCGACTACCTCGCCGTCGAGACGCCCGACGAGGAGACGAGCGAGGACATCGGCGCGGGGCTCCAGGCCGGGGCCGAGCGCGCCGGGGTCGCCCTGGTCGGCGGCGAGACCGCGGTGATGCCCGACGTGATAAAAGGCCTCGACATCGCCGGGACCTGCGCGGGCCTGGCCCCGAAAGACGCCGTCTTCCCCGGCGAGGCCCAGCCCGGCGACGCCGTCGTCGGCTGGCCGTCCTCGGGGATCCACTCGAACGGGCTCACGCTCGCGCGCGAGGCCGTCACGCGCGACCACGAGTACACCGACCCGTTCCCGCCGAACCCCGACCGGACCATCGCCGAGGAACTGCTGGAGCCGACCCGGATATACAGCGAGGTGCTCGACCCGCTCCGGGCCGTGGAGACGCACGCGGCCGCTCACGTCACCGGCGGCGGCTGGACGAACCTCACGCGGATGGGAGCACACCGCTACGAGATCACGGACCCCTTCGATGCCCAACCGGTCTTCGAGTTCGTCCAGCGCGAGGGCTCCGTCGACGACGAGGAGATGCACCGGACGTTCAACATGGGCACCGGCTTCGTCGCCGCGGTCCCCGAGAGCGACGCAGACGAGGTCGTCGACGCGTCGGACGACGCGCGCGTCGTCGGAACCGTCGAAGACGACGACGAGGCCGTCGCCGTCCGCGGCCTGGAACTGACTGACTGAGCGAGAACCGAACCGTCGGCGGCGAGCGCCTCAGGCGGAGAGGACGTCTTTCCCGGCCGTCTCCTCGGCGATGCGGATCTGCAGCGCCTGTCGGATGTGGTACTTGGCGGCTTCGGTTTCGGCGCTGTCGAGCGCGGCTTCGAGTTCGGCGTAGAGCGGGTCGTCAGAGTTGGGCATCGTAGGTAACTCGTCGGTGAGACAGAATATATAGCCACAGTACCGTTTTCGGGGTTAATCGGCTCTTACGGCCGGTATGGCAGTACTATCGCCGTTTCCGTTTCTGAGAACTGGAGTTAGCTCACCGTACGCGCGATGTCGGCCTCGGTTATGACCCCGATAGTTTCGCCCCCCTCGACCACCATCACGGCGGCGTTGTGGTTCAGGTACGCGTCGACTTCGTCGATCGGCGCGTCCGGTTCGACGGTGGCGATGGACTCGTGCATTACCTCGGCCACGGGGAGTTCACCGACGTTCTCCTCGGAGCGCTGGCGGATGTCCGAGTTCCCGATGAGTCCCTGGGGTGCGCCGTCGCGGACGACCGGGACCTGCGAGTACCCCTTCTCGTCCATCAGCTCCTTCGCCTGGTGGACGGAGTCGTCGGGCGCGACGCTGACCACCGGGGAATTCATGAGGTCGCTCGCCTTGACGATGCCGCCCTCGGCCTCTTCGAGCGCGGTGACGATTCGCCGGAGCGTCGAGAGTCGCGGGTCCACGTCGCCGCCCTCGATGCGGGCGATGAGCGGTTGGGACACGTCGGCGCGCTCTGCGAGCTCGCTCTGGGTCAGGCCGAGTTCGTTCCGGCGTTCCCGGAGGTCCTGCGGCGTCGGTAACTCCATACACGCGATTACTAATGGTAATATAAAAAGCCAACGGCTACGCGCAGGCGATGCCGTATCGGGAGAACGTGACGGGTCGCGTTACGCTTCGGCCTCGGCTTCGTCGTCTTCCTGCGTCTCGAAGACCTCGATGACTTTCAGGGGCACGTCCCGGAGTGCGCCGCCGATCTCGCTCTTGGCGATTCGCTGGGCGTGTTCGGGGGACTCTGCGTTGAACACGTCCATCTCGAGGACGAGCCCGACGAGGGCGGTGTCGGCCGCGATGAACGCCGAGTCGAACGGCTCGCCGCAGGCCGGACAGCCGGTCGCGCCGACCTCGACCTCGACGTAGTCCATCTCCGCCTCGTTGAGGCGCTTGCCGGCCTCGCTCACCGCGACGCCGATTGCGTCGTCGATGTCGTCTACGTCACGGACCAGCCAGGCTGCTTCCATCGCCACGAGGTAGTTCATATACACACTCTCGTGGCCCGACTATTCGATAGTTTTGATTCGCGCCGGGGTGCGCACGTCACCGTTACTATCCGCATAACTTATGCGAACCACCGGTGCGGCTCACACCCCCATTACGCCGCTGGCGGCGGCAACGGCCCGGAACCGCGCGGTTTTCGGGCCGATTGTGAAACCGCAAGACGGCGGCGGGACGATCCTTCACAATCGATGATATTCTTCCGCGAGGTGGCAACAAAGCTTATATACCAGACACGCTCTGGACTCAGCCGAAGACGATGGTTGCCCGACTGTACACCGCAACGCTGTTCGCACTCTACCAGTTCACCCTGCTACTCGGCATCCTGCTGTTGCCGGTAGCGATGATCACGGAGCGACTCGGCCTCCGGCTGCCGATGGACCGGGTCGTCTCGGGGCTCAACGACGCCTACGCGCAGGCGAGCGCCTGACGATGTCACCGTAACGAACGAGGTGCGACTGCGCCCCCACGCTGGAGGCGGTCAGGCTCACCACAAGAAGAGGTTTTATCAGCGCCGGACTGATACCGCAGGGTAATGCGAGAGATGACTCCCGGGCCGGATTTCTCTGGACCCCAGACCGCCGACGAGTTCCAGAGCGATCCCTACGAGCCGGAGGTCGGCTCCCTCCCCGAACAGTCCGCCCAGGACGGCGAGAAGGTGAACAAGACCGGCACGACCACCATCGGTATCACGACGGCCGACGGCGTCGTCATCGCGACGGACATGCGCGCCTCGCTGGGCGGTCGCTTCGTCTCGAACAAGAACGTCCAGAAGGTCGAGCAGATTCACCCCACCGCCGCGCTCACGCTCGTGGGCAGCGTCGGCGGCGCGCAGTCGTTCATCCGCACGCTCCGAGCCGAGGTCAACCTCTACGAGGCCCGACGCGGCGAGGACATCACGATGAAGGGCCTCTCGACGCTCGCCGGGAACTTCGCCCGCGGCGGTCCCTTCTTCGCCATCAACCCCATCCTCGGCGGCGTCGACGACGACGGCCACCACGTCTACTCTATCGACCCGGCCGGCGGCGTCATGAAGGACGACTACACGGTCACCGGCTCCGGGCTGACCGTCGCCTACGGGACCCTCGAAGACCGCTACGAGGACGACATGAGCAACGCGGAGGCCCGCGAAGTCGCGGCCGCCTCCATCAAGGCCGCCGCCGAGCGCGACACCGGCTCCGGGAACGGCATCTACCTCGCCGAGGTCACCGCCGACGGCGTCGACATCGACGGCTACGACTTCGACGAACTGCTGTAATCGGTTTCGCGGCACAGCTGTGTTTTCCCTGTCAGTCTTTTCGCGCGCTACCAGCGCCAGCCCCGCCATAGCTGTCGCCGAACGAGAGAATTAAACGGCCGGCTTCCGCATCGCCGGTATGGAACTGTTCGGGACGGCCGGAATCCGGGGGGACGTCGTATCGAAGGTGACGCCCGCGCTCGCGTTGCGAGTCGGGCAGGCCGTTGGGCGGGACGGCGAGACGTTCGCGCTCGGGTACGACGGCCGGGTGACCTCGCCGGCGCTCGCCGACGCGATGGCCGCGGGCCTCCAGAGCGCCGGCGCTCGCGTCGTCAGAATCGGGCGCGTTCCGACGCCGGCCCTGGCCTACGCTTCGCGGGGCCGCCACGGCGTGATGATCACCGCGAGCCACAATCCGCCGACGGACAACGGCATCAAGGTGTTCACCGACGGTACGGAGTACGGCGACGACGCCGAGACGCGAATCGAGCGCCGCGTCGCGGACGAGGTGGGCCCCGCCGTCTGGCGCGACTGGGCCGACGCCGAGTCCGTCGACTTCCTCGACGACTACCGGGACGCGGTCGCGACATACGCCGAGTCGCTGGGGGCCGACCCCTCCGGGCTGACGGTCGCCGTCGACTGCGGCAACGGGATGGGCGGCGTCGCCACGCCGCAGGTGCTCGGTGCACTCGGTGCGGACGTGCTCGCGACGGAGGCCAACGTCGACGGCTTCTTCCCCGGCCGAGAGAGCAAGCCGACGCCGGAGACGCTCGCCGACTTCCGGCGGTTCGTCGCCGACTCGGACGCCGACTTCGGCTTCGGCCACGACGGCGACGCGGACCGCATCGTCGTGGTCGACGGCGACGGCGCGGTGATCCACGAGGACACCGTCCTCGCGATGCTCGCAGAGCACTACACGCGGGCGGCGACCGCCTCTGACCCCGTCGTGGTGACGACGCCGAACGCCTCCGGCCGCATCGACGAGCGGGTCGAGGACGCCGGCGGCCGCGTCGAGCGCATCCACCTCGGTTCACTCCACGTCGGTATCGCGAACGCCCGCGAAGACGGGAACGACGAGACGGAAGTCGTCTTCGCCGCCGAACCCTGGAAACACATCCACACCGCATTCGGCGGCTGGATCGACGGCGTCGCCAGCGCGGCCGTCCTCACGCGCCTGTTCGCCGCCGAGGGCGTCGCCGAGCGGCGGGCCGCTATCTCGGAGCGCCCCTACGAGAAGGTCAGCGTCTCGTGCCCGGACGACGCCAAGGTCTCGGTCATGGACCGCCTCGAATCCGCCCTGCCCGCCGCGTTCCCCGACGCCGACGTCTCGACGGAGTACGGCGTCCGCCTCTCCTTTTCGGACGGGTCGTGGACGCTCGTGCGCCCGAGCGGCACGGAACCGTACGTTCGCGTCTACGCCGAGAGCGACGACATCGACGCGCTCGTCGGGGAGACGACCGACGTCGTCGGCGACGCGGTGGACGAGGTCACCGCCGCGGACGCCTGAGTCGTCGTCCTGGCCGCCGGCGACGAACCGGCACATTCTATCGGGACCGACAGCATTTCCCCACGTCCGGCCGACGCGGGAGCATGGACGACCTCATCGAAGCGGCCAGAGACGCCATCGACGACGCGTACGTCCCGTACTCGGAGTACACCGTCGGGGCGGCCATCGAGACCGCCGACGGCGACGTGTACACCGGCTGTAACATCGAGAACGCGAACTACAGCAACAGCCTCCACGCCGAGGAAGTGGCCGTCGGCAAGGCGGTCAGCGACGGTCACCGGGAGTTCGAGCGCATCGCCGTCACCTCCGGCAAGCGCGACGGCGTCACCCCCTGCGGGATGTGTCGCCAGACGCTGTCGGAGTTCTGCGACGATTCCTTCGAGGTCATCACCGACGGCGACGACCCGACCGCGTACGAACTCGGCGACCTCCTGCCGACGACCATCACCCGCGAGCACCTCGACGCATGACCGAGGACAGCGAAGACCCGAACGACGAGGTCCAGTACCATCTGGAAGTGAGCGCCGACGACGTGGCCGACAGCGTGCTGCTGCCGGGCAACCCCGAGCGCGTCGAGAAGGTCGTCGACTACTGGGACGACCACGAGGTCGTCGCCGAGCACCGCGAGTACCGCACGGCGACGGGGACCCACGAGGGGTCGCCCATCTCGGTCACCTCGACGGGCATCGGCTGTCCGTCCGCCGCCATCGCCGTTGAGGAACTGGCCCGCGTCGGCGCGGACACGTTCCTCCGGGTCGGCTCCTGCGGGGCCATCCAGGAGGAGGCCAGCGTCGGCGACCTGATCATCACGACCGGCGCGGTCCGACAGGAGGGGACCAGTAAGGAGTACGTCCGCGAGGACTACCCCGCGAGCGCCGACCACCGCGTCGTCTCGGCGCTCGTCGCCGCCGCCGAGGAACTGGACTACGACTACCACCTCGGCGTCACCTGCTCGACCGACAGCTTCTACGCCGGCCAGTCCCGCCCCGGCTTCGACGGCTTCGAGGCCAGCGGTAGCGACGAGCGCATCGCGGCGCTCCGGGAGGCCGGCGTCCTCAACTTCGAGATGGAGGCCGCGAGCATCCTCACGCTGGCGAGCCTCTACGGCCTGCGCGCCGGCGCGGTCTGTACGGTGTACGCGAACCGTCAGACCGGCGAGTTCCGTACCGAAGGGGAGCGCAAGGCCGCGAAGTGCGCCAGCCTCGCCGTCTCCTACCTGGAGGCGATGGACGAGGCCGTCGAAGCCGCCGACGCCGATCAGTGGCACGCCGGCCTCTCGATCGACCGCTAGGGCGGTCGCGGCGGGCGCTAGCGTTGCGAGACGCCGTTCCCGCTCGGCCGTGACGGACGCGCGACGGGGGTAGACATACAATCGACCCGGTGCTAGGCTGCTCATGGACTTGCCCTCCCACCTTTCACAGCACGACCGCGCGGCGCAGTTGCCGCTGGTCACGAAAGACGCTCGCGTCATCCTCGCGGAACCGATGGACCGAAACCGCAACGACGAGGTGCTGTCGGCACTCCGCGACCAGATCGCGGCCGTCGGCGAGCGGTCGTGGCTGGCGGACGCCGACGAGGGCTCGACCTACCGATGGGACGACCTGACCGAGCGCCTGCGGGAGGCCGGCGCATCGCCGGCCCGCCTCGACCGGGTCGGGACCCTCGCCGACCGGTTCGACCGCCCCTATCCGTCGCTGCTCCGCCTCCGGGTGAAAGCCGACGTGGACATCGACTTCGCCCCGGGGCAGTACGTCACGCTCAGGGTGGGCGACACGCCGCGTGCGTACTCGCTCGCGAACTCCCCCACCGAGGACGAACTGGAGTTCTGCATCCGACTCGTCCCCGGCGGCCGGCTCACGAGCAATCTGTTCGAACACGTCGACGTGGGCGACCGGGTGGTGGTCCGCGGCCCCAACGGCCACATGGTACTCGACCCGCCGTCGAGTCGCGACGTGGTCTTCCTGGCGACGGGGACCGGCGTCGCCCCGTTCAAGAGCATGATCGACTACACCTTCGAGACGGGCCGTGACGTTGTCGACGGCGAGCCCCGGGATATCTGGCTGTTCCTCGGCTGCGGCTGGGAGGACGATCTGCCCCACCGCGAGCACTTCAGGCGGCTGGATGCCGAACACGACCACTTCCACTTCGTCCCGACGCTCACCCGCGAGCCGCTGTTGACCGACTGGGACGGCGAGACCGACTACGTCCAGTCGGTGTTCGTCGCGCACGTCGCCGCGGACGCCGTCGCGGGCGCACGGCTCCCCGAACGACTCGCCGAGGCACGCGAGCGGGCACCGAAATCGGGCGTCGACGCCAGAATCGATCCCGCCAGCGCGGAGCTGTACGCCTGTGGCATCAGCGCCATGGTCTCGACGCTTGTCCGGGCCGCACGAAGCGTCGGCGTCCCCGACTCGGAGATGCAGTACGAGGGGTTCGGATAGTCAGAGCACGCGTTTGCCGAAGGCGCTCGCGACCAGTTCGCAGGCCAGTTCGGCCGTCTGGTTGTGCTGGTCGAGGATCGGGTTCACTTCGACCACCTCCATCGAGCGCAGTCGGTCGTGGTGCTCGGCGACGTACTCCATCGCGATGTGGGCCTCGCGATAGGAGACCCCGCCCCGGACCGGCGTCCCGACGCCCGGCGCTTCCGTCGGGTCGAGCCAGTCCATGTCGAGGCTGACGTGGATGCCGTCTGTGCCGTCGGTCGCGATCTCCAGGGCCTCGGCGACGACCTCCGGGGCGCTCCGGGCGTCGATGTCCGACATCGTGAACGCCGTCGCGTCGCTCTCTCTGATGAGGCGGCGCTCTCCTTCGTCGACGTCCCGGAGCCCGACGATGACGACGTTCTCCTCGCTGACGGCCGGCGTGTGCGCCCACTCGTGCTCGGCGAACGCGCCCCGGCCGAGGACGGCGGCCAGCGACATCCCGTGGATGTTGCCGCTCGGCGTCGTCTCCGGCGTGTTGAAGTCGCCGTGCGCGTCGAACCAGATGACGCCGAGGTCCTCGTCGTCCCGGGCCGCGCCGGCGAGCGTGCCGACGGCGATGGAGTGGTCTCCGCCCAGCACGAGCGGGAACCCACCTTCGCCGACCGTCGCGTCGACCGCGGTCGCCACGTCTTCGCACACCTCCTTCGTCTCCCTGAAGAACTTCGCGCGGCCCGGCGCGGGACCGCCCGCGTCCGGGTCGCGTTCCTCCGGCCGCGGGACGTGGATGTCGCCGCCGTCGATACAGTCGATTCCAGCGCTCTCGATCTGTTCGGCGAGGCCGCCGTAGCGGATGGCCGACGGACCCATGTCGACGCCGCGTCGGTCGGCCCCCAGGTCCATCGGGACGCCGAGGACGCGCACCTGTCGGTTCATACCCGCGCTTCACCGTCGAGAAGTAAATGTCCCCGCTTCGCGGCCCGACTCAGTCGTCCGTGTAGGGGGCACAGACCAGTTCGATGCCCTTCTCGAAGCTGATCTGGGGTTCCCAGCCCGTGGCGGCGCGCATCTTCGAGGCGTCCGCGCAGGTGTCGTGGACGTACACGTCGTCCGGGATGGGGTTCTCGACGAACTCCGGGTCGATGTCCGTCCCGAGTTCGTCGTTGAGCATCTCGACGACGGTGAGGAAGTCGTAGGCCTCGCCGGTCCCGAGGTTGTAGATGCCGTCGAGTTCGTGGTCGGCGGCCTGGATCAGCCCGCGGACGATGTCGTCGACGTGGGTGAAATCGCGGGTCTGCTCGCCGTCGCCGTACAGCACGGGCGCTTCGCCGTTGGCCATGTCGTCGGCGAACTGCGCGATGACGTTGGCGTACTCGCCTTTGTGTTCCTCGGCACCGCCGTAACCCTGGTACACCGAGAAAAAGCGCATCCCGGCCAGCGTGAGGTCGTAGTGGTTCCCGAAGTACTCCGCGTAGGTCTCGCGGGCCATCTTCGAGGCCTCGTAGCCCGTGTTGACCGTCACGTCCATGTCCTCGGGCGAGGGCTCGGTCCGACTGCCGTAGATCGAGGAGGTGGAGGCGTAGACGATGGTGTCACAGCCGTCGTCGCGGGCCTGCTCGACGGTGTTGACGAATCCTTCGATGTTGACCCGCGCGCCGTGGGTCGGATCGTCCTCGTGCATCGCGTAGGAGGACAGCGCGGCGAGGTGAAACACCACGTCCACGTCGGTCGGCAGGTCGTCCTCGACGACGCTTCGTTCCACGTACTCGACATCTTCCGAGACGTTCTCGGCCGTCCCCAGATAGCCGTCGTCCAGTGCGATAACGTCGTTGTCCGCGGCGAGTTCGTTCGCGAGGTTCGCTCCGATGAATCCGCCGCCACCGGTCACCAGTACCCGTTGATCTTCCATATCTGTGTCACGAAGGGGCCCGTCAAAAGTGGTGGTGTTTTTGTCCGTTTCGAACGCCCCACGCGGCGCGTTCCACACAGTCTACCGTCGCATTTAAGGACGGCTATACCGAACAACAAATTATGTCATCTATCGAACTGACACCCAGCCAAAAGAACATTCTACAGGAACTGGTAAATCTCTACCGGGAGAGCGAGAGCGCGGTCAAGGGCGAGGACATCGCGGAGAAGGTCGACCGGAACCCGGGGACCATCCGCAACCAGATGCAGAGCCTGAAGGCGCTGCAACTGGTCGAGGGCGTGCCGGGCCCGAAAGGCGGGTACAAGCCCACCGCGAACGCCTACGACGCCCTGCAGATCCAGGACATGGACCAGGCCGCCGAGGTCCCGCTTCGCCACAACGGTGACCTCGTCGAGCACTCGAACGTCGAGGAGATCGACCTGACTAGCGTCCACCACCCCGAGAAGTGCCGCGCAGAGATCCAGCTCCAGGGCTCTCTCTCCGAATTCCACGAGGGAGACTCGGTGACAGTCGGCCCGACACCCCTCTCGAAACTCCAGATCATCGGCACACTCGAAGGCAAAGACGACACGAACAACAAACTCATCCTCGCTATCGACGATATGCGAGCCCCGGCCGGCGAACCCGAACACTAGCTCCGGTCGGTTTTTCCCTCTCGCTATCTCTCCCCTCGCGGTGGGTGTCGCTCGCTCGCATTCATCACGATTTTATCGGCATAATTTACCCCAGAGCGGGACCGATTTCAAAGGCTTTGTATCGGTCGGTTGCGGAGTCGTCGGTATGACAGAGAACGTAGTGGTACTCGGAGCAGGGTATGCCGGCGCAGGGACGATCAAAAGTCTCGAAGACGAGTTGGACGGGGAGGCGGACGTGACGTGGATTTCGGACACGGACTATCACCTGGTGCTGCACGAGTCCCACCGGTGCATCCGGGACCCGAGCGTTCAGGAGAAGATCGCGATTCCGGTCCACGAGATCAAACAGCCCTCCACATCCTTCATCCAGGACGAGGTCGTCGACATCGACACGGAGGCTCGCGAGGTGGAACTGGCCGACTCGGAGTCGGTCGACTACGACTACCTGCTGGTGGCGCTGGGCTCCCAGACCGCCTTCTTCGGCATCGAGGGCTTAGAGGAGTACGCGCTGACGCTGAAGGGACTGGACGACGCTTTGGAGATTCACGACGCGATCCAGTCTGCTGCGCGGGAGGCCTCGACGAACGACCCGGCGCAGGTGGTCATCGGCGGCGCTGGGCTCTCGGGCATCCAGACGGCGGGCGAGGTGGCGGAGTTCCGCGACGAACACAACGCACCGATCGACATCCACCTCGTCGAGGGGCTGGATCAGGTGCTGCCCAACAGCGATCCGGAACTACAGGGCGCGCTGCGCAAGCGCCTCGAGGAGCGCGACGTGAACATCAAGTGCGGGGAGTTCATCGGCGAAGTGGACGAAGAGACCGTCTACATCGGCGACGAGGACGAACTGGACTACGACGTGCTGGTGTGGACCGGCGGCATCACGGGCCGTGACTGCGTGGCCGACGTGGACCTGGACAAGGACGAGCGCAACCACCGGATCCACGCGGAAGGCACGTTCCAGACCGACGACGAGCGGGTCTTCGCCATCGGCGACTCCGCGCTGATCGACCAGCCTGGCGACCAGCCCGCGCCGCCGACCGCCCAGGCTGCCTGGCAGGCCGCGGAAGTGGCCGGCGAGAACCTCGCGCGTGCGGTGCGCGGCCAGCCGCTGACGACCTGGACGCACAAAGACAAGGGAACCGTCGTCTCGGTGGGCGAGAAGGCCGTCGCCCACGACGTGATGAACATCCCCGTCGAGACGTTCGGGGGACTGCCGGCGAAAGTGCTGAAGAAAGGTATCGCCGCGCGCTGGATCGCCGACGTGACCGGAGTCGGCCGGGCCGCCAAGGCCTGGCCCGACATGTAGACAGGCCGGTATTCTTTCGGTCGTCTCGTTCGCGGACCGCCGCTTCACTCGTTTCGAAACCGCGATTTCGCCGAGCGACGCGAGGGTGCGCGTGTTACTAGCGGTGTAACGGAAAATCGCCCGCTCTCGGTTCTATTCGGCGTCTGCCGGAACGACCGTGACGCTCGCGACGCGGTCGCCGTCCGCTAACTCCATGATCGTCACGCCCTTCGTGTTCCGACCGACCTGCGACACGTCGCCGGCGCGGATGCGCATGATCTGACCCCGCTCGGACATGATGACGAGGTGGTCGTCGTCGGTGACGGCCTTGGCCGTCGAGACGCGGCCGTTTCGCTCGTCGGTCTTGATGTCGATGAGTCCCTTCCCGTAGCGGGACTGGCGGCGGTACTCGTCGAGCAGCGTTCGCTTGCCGAAGCCGTGTTCGGTGACGGTCAGCAGCGAGCGCTCGTCGGCGTCGACGGTGGCGACCATCGCGGCCACCTTGTCGTCGCCCTGCAGGTCGATGGCCCGGACGCCCCGTGCTGTCCGCCCCATCTCGCGGACCTCGTTCTCGTCGAAGCGGATGGTCATCCCGTGTTCGGTGGCGACGACGAGGTCCGTCGTCCCGTCGGTCACCTCGACGTCGACGAGCGAGTCCCCGTCCTCGAGTTTCGCCGCGCGGATACCCGTCGTCCGGATGTTCTCGAAGTCGGCGGCGCAGGTGCGCTTGGTGTACCCGTTCCGGGTCACCATCGTGATGCACTCGTCGTCCTCGAACTCGTCGGTCGAGACGACGGCGGTCAGTTCCTCGCCGTCGGCGAGGTCGATGAGGTTGATGGCGGACTTGCCCCGCGCGGTCCGGGACATCTCCGGGATCTCGTAGGTCTTGAGCCGGTAGACCTGACCCTGATTGGTGAAACAGAGCAGGTAGTCGTGGCTGTTGGCGCGGAACACCTTCGAGACGCGGTCGTCCTCCTTGGGGTCGGCCCCGATGATGCCCTTGCCGCCGCGGTTCTGCGGGTCGAAGTTCTCCACCGGCATCCGCTTGATGTAGTCGTCCTCGGTGATGACGACGACGCAGTCCTCCTCGGGGATGAGGTCCTCGTGGGTGACCTGGCCCTCGTCCTCGATGATGCTGGTCCGGCGGTCGTCGTCGTATTCGTCTTTGATCTCCCGGAGTTCGTCGGCGATGACGCCGTCGAGCTTCGCGCGGCTGGCGAGGACGGATTCGAGGTAGTCGATGGTGTCCTGGACGTCCTCGTACTCGTCTTCGATCTCGGCGGCCTCCATCGAGGTGAGCGAGCCGAGTTGCATCCGAACGATGTGGGCGGCCTGCTCCTCGGAGAAGTCGAACGACTCCTGCAGGCCGGCCCGCGCAGCGTCGCGGTCCTCGCTGTTGCGGATGAGTTCGACCACGTCCTCGACGTTCTCCAGGGCCTTCAGGCGGCCTTCGAGGATGTGGGCGCGGTCTTCGGCCTCGGCGAGGTCGTACTCGGAGCGCCGCCGGACGACCTCGCGGCGGTGGTCGATGTAGTGCTGAAGACTCTCTTTCAGCGAGAGGACCTTGGGCTGGCCGTCGACGAGCGAGAGGTTGATGACGCCGAAAGTGGATTCGAGGTGGTGGTCGAGCAGACGGTTCTCGACCACGTCGACGTTCGCGCCGCGCTTGAGTTCGACGACGATGCGGACGCCGTTGCGGTCCGACTCGTCGCGGAGGTCCGAGATGCCCTCGATCTTCCCCTCGTTTACGTCCTCGGCGATGCGCTCGACGACGCGTGCCTTGTTCTCCTGGTAGGGGAGTTCGGAGATGACGATGCGTCCCTCCTCGGGGTCGACCTCGTACTCGGCGCGGACGCGGAGGCGGCCGCGGCCGGTCGTGTACGCCGAGTAGATGGCGTCGCGGCCGACGATGTTGCCGCCGGTCGGGAAGTCCGGGCCCTTGACGTGTTCCATCAGGTCCTCGACGGTGGCGTCGGGGTTTTCGAGCAGGTGGACCGTCGCGTCGACCAGTTCGCCGAGGTTGTGCGGCGGGATGTTGGTCGACATCCCGACGGCGATGCCCGACGAGCCGTTGAGCAGGAGGTTCGGGACCTTCGCCGGGAGCACGTCCGGCTCTTGCAGGCGGTCGTCGTAGTTGCTGGAGAAGTCGACGGTGTCCTTCTCGATGTCTTCGAGCAGTTCCTCGGCGAGCGGGGCCATCCGGGCCTCCGTGTACCGCATCGCCGCGGCCGGGTCGCCGTCCATCGAGCCGAAGTTCCCTTGCCCGTCGACGAGCGGGTAGCGCATCGAGAAGTCCTGTGCCATCCGAACGAGCGTATCGTAGATGGCCGAGTCGCCGTGCGGGTGGAAGTCACCCATCGTCTCGCCGATGATGGACGAGGACTTCCGGTGGGCGGTGTTGGAGGTGACGCCCATCTCGTGCATCGCGTAGAGGATGCGCCGGTGGACGGGCTTCAGGCCGTCGCGGACGTCCGGGAGCGCCCGACCCGCGATGACGGACATCGCGTAGTCGATGTAGGACTGCTCCATCTCGTCCTCGATGCGGACGTGTTTGATCTGCTGTGCCGGCACGTCGGTGTCGTCTGGAACGTCTGAACTCATATGTCGACCCACTCCGCTTCGGGGGAGTGTTCCTTGATGAACTCCTTGCGCGGTTCGACGGCGTCGCCCATCAGGACGTTGAACATCTTGTCGGCGGCCGCGGCGTCCTCGATGGTGATCTGCTTGAGGATGCGGTTGTCGGGGTCCATCGTCGTCTCCCAGAGCTGTTCGGGGTTCATCTCACCGAGACCCTTGAACCGCTGGACCTGTGTGGGGTTCCCGTCGCACTTCTCCTCGACGATGCGGTCGCGCTCTTCCTCCGTCATCGCGTCGTAGGTGTTGCCGCGGTAGCGAACGCGGTACAGCGGCGGCTGGGAGGCGTAGACGTTGCCCGCCTCGAGCAGGGGCTTCATGTGCCGGTAGAACAGCGTCAACAGGAGCGTCCGGATGTGCGCACCGTCGACGTCGGCGTCGGTCATCAGGATGATCTTCTCGTAGCGGAGGTCGTCGGCGTCGAACTCGTCGCCGATGCCCGTTCCAAGCGCGGTGATGAGGTTCCGAATCTCGTTGTTCTCCAGAATCCGGTCGAGGCGGTGTTTCTCGACGTTCAGGATCTTCCCCTTGATGGGGAGGATAGCCTGGAACTCGGGGTTGCGGCCCTGCTTTGCACTCCCGCCGGCGGAGTCGCCCTCGACGATGAACAGCTCGGCGTCCTCGGGGTCGCGGGTCTGGCAGTCCGCGAGCTTGCCGGGCAGCGCCGTCGAGTCGAGCGCCGACTTGCGCCGCGTCAGCTCTTCGGCCTTCTTTGCGGCCTTGCGGGCCTTCGCGGCCTCGACGGCCTTGCCGACGATGGCCTCGGCGGTGTCGGGGTTCTCCTCGAAGAACGTCGCGAGGCCGTCGTGCATCGCGGACTCGACGATGCCGCGGACCTCGCTGTTGCCGAGCTTCGTCTTGGTCTGGCCCTCGAACTGCGGGTCCGGGTGCTTGACCGAGATGACCGCGGTCAGCCCCTCGCGGATGTCGTCGCCCTTCAGCGTGTCGTCTAAGTCCTTCAGCAGGTCGTTGTCGGTCGCGTAGTCGTTGACGACGCGCGTGAGCGAGGTCTTGAACCCGGTGAGGTGGGTCCCGCCCTCCCGCGTGTTGATGTTGTTCGCGAAGGCGTGGATCGAGCCCTGCAGGTCGTCCGTTCCCTGCATGGCGATCTCGACGTGGACGGTTCCGTCCGCGATTTCCTCCTCGTCCTCGAAGTAGATGACGTCGCGGTGGAGCGGGTCCTTGGTTTCGTTCAGGTACTCGACGAACTCCCGGATGCCGCCGTCGTAGGCGAACGTCTCCGACTCGCCGTCGCGCTCGTCTTCGATGGTGATGGCGACGCCGGAGTTGAGGAAGGCCAGTTCGCGCAGGCGGGAGGCGAGCGTCGAGAACGTGAACTCGCCGGTCTCGAAGATGTCGTCGTCGGGCCAGAAGCGGACCGTCGTCCCCGTCTCCTCGTCGGGTTCGAGGTCGCGGACCCGCTTCAGGTCGTACTCCGGTTTGCCGTGGTCGAAGCGCTGCTTCCAGAGCGCGCCGTCGCGCCTGACCTCGACTTCGAGCCACTTCGAGAGGGCGTTGACCACGCTGACGCCCACGCCGTGGAGGCCGCCGGAGACCTGGTAGGACTTGTTGTCGAACTTGCCGCCGGCGTGAAGGATCGTCATCACGACCTCGACGGCCGGGCGGCCGTGTTCTTCGTGTTCGTCGACGGGAATCCCTCGCCCGTCGTCAGTGACAGAGACAGAGCCGTCGTCGTGAATCGTTACGTCGATAGTGTCGCAGTATCCCGCGAGCGCCTCGTCGATCGCGTTGTCGACCACCTCGTAGACGAGGTGGTGGAGACCGCGAGCGTCCGTCGACCCGATGTACATCGCGGGCCGCTTCTGGACGGCTTCCAGCCCTTCGAGGGTCTGGATCGACTTTGCGCCGTACTCATCAGACTCTCCTGACATAGGAACTTACGCCTGCTAACAGCGGTGGACGTATAAAAGTCCCGCACGCGCGCGAGCGAGAACGACGGACGTCCCGTCACGCGGTTCACTTTCACTCCGGTGGCGATTACCTTTTAACCTCCACGCCGGTACGTACCGCACGACAATGACCTCGTATCAGTCGCGACTCGGCGAAGGCGAGGGTATCGCCGAGGAGTTGGCCGAGTCCCAGCGGGCCATCTCCATCGCCGAGTTCTTCGAGAAGAACAAACACATGCTGGGCTTCGACTCGGAGGCCCGGGCGCTCGTCACGGCCGTCAAGGAGGCCGTCGACAACGCGCTCGACGCCTGCGAGGAGGCCGGTATCCTCCCCGACATCTACGTCGAGATTCAGGAGTCCGGTGACTACTATCGGCTGGTCGTCGAGGACAACGGCCCCGGTATCACGAAAGAGCAAGCGCCGAAGATCTTCGGGAAGCTCCTCTACGGCTCGCGGTTCCACGCCCGCGAGCAGAACCGCGGCCAGCAGGGGATCGGTATCTCCGCGGCGGTTCTCTACTCGCAGCTGACCTCCGGCAAGCCAGCGAAGATCACGTCCCGACCGAAGGGCCAGGACCAGGCGCAGTACTTCGAACTCATCGTCGACACGGACACGAACGAACCGGAGATCAGCGTCGACGAGACGACGACGTGGGAGCGCCCCCACGGGACCCGCATCGAACTGGAGATGGAGGCCAACATGCGCGCCCGGTCGACGCTCCGGGACTACATCCAGGACACCGCCGTCGTCAACCCCCACGCTCGCATCGAGTTCGACGAGCCGGGGCTGGAGGAGTCCCTGAAGTTCGAGCGCGCGGAGGGTGCAGACCTCCCCGACGAGACCGAGGAGATCCGCCCGCACCCCCACGGGGTCGAACTCGGGACGCTGCTGAAGATGCTCGAAGCCACCGACTCCTACTCTATCTCCGGGTTCCTCCAGGAAGAATTCACCCGCGTGGGCGGGAAAACGGCCGACAGCGTCATCGCGAACTTCAACGACCGCCACTACGGCCGTGGCATGGCGTGGCAACCGCCGAAGGTCGGCGAGGAAGCCGACGTCGAGGCCGCCGTCGAGGACGCCGTCGCGAACAAGGGCGCGGAGACGACCGCGACCTTCGCCGCCGCCGTTTCCGACGCGATTCACGACCGCGACCGCGTGGCGTACCACGAGATCGAAGCCATCGTCGACGAGTCGGCCGACGAGGCTGAGGCGGACGGCGACACGACCTTCGGCGCGACGGTCCGCGAGAACGCCGTCGAGGCCGCGTGGGGCGCGGTCACGAGCGAGCGGACGAGCGACCTCTACGCGCTGGTCGACGAGGCGACGACGGTGCGCAAGGACGACGCCGTGGTCGAGGGACTCGCACGGCGACTCGCCGACAAGTTCGCGGACGAGGGCCGCCACTGTCTGACCCGCGACGAGTTCCGCGAGTACGTCGACCGCGCGGCCGACATGACCGAGGAGCAAGACGACGCCACCTTCGGCGAGACGGCCCGCGAGAACGTCCTGGACGAACTCTGGACCGCGGCCGTACGTGTCCCCGAGGACCCCCCGAAGGTCTCGAACGTGGCCGACGACCGGGACACGGCGAGCGAACTGCTCTCGGCGATGCGCGAGACGGACATCATCGCGCCGCCGACGGACTGCCTCTCGCCGATCACCGCCGAACTGGTCGAGGAGGGGCTCCGCAAGGAGTTCGACGCGGACTTCTACGCCGCCTCGACGCGCGACGCGGCGGTTCACGGCGGCGACCCGTTCATCGTCGAGGCCGGCATCGCCTACGGCGGCGAACTGGAAGCCGAGGGCAGCGTCGACGTAATGCGCTTCGCCAACCGCGTGCCCCTCGTCTACCAGCGCGGGGCCTGTGCCACGACGGACGTGGTCAAGTCCATCCGCTGGCGCAACTACAACCTCGACCAGCCCGGCGGCTCGGGCATCCCCAACGGCCCGGCGGTCATCATGGTCCACGTCGCCTCGACGAACGTTCCCTTCACCAGCGAGTCGAAGGACGCCATCGCCAACGTCCCCGAGATGGAAGACGAGATCGAACTCGCCATCCGGGAGGCCGCCCGCGAACTCAAGAGCTACCTGAACAAGCGCCAGTCGATGCAACAGCGCCGCAAGAAACAGGACAAACTGGCGACCATCCTGCCGGAGATGGCCGAGAAGCTCACCGAGGTCACCGGCAACGACGAACTGGAGATCGACGACTCGCTGGCGCGCATCATGAACAACGTCCTCGTCGAGCGCGAGGTCGACGGCGACACCGTCCGCGTGACCGTCGAGAACAACGACGACACGAACGCCGATATCGACCTGACCGACATCGTCACCGCCGAGCCACAGGACACCAACGGCGCGACGGTCGTCGAGATGGACGGCGAGTGGTTCGTCAAGTGGTCTACGACCGTCGAGTCCGGCGACACTGCCGTCCTGGAGTACAGCGTGCGCGACGAGGCCGAGTTCACCGTCTCGGTCGACGGCGTCGAAGACGAGAAACTCACGGTGAACGCCTGATATGAGCACCGAATCAGACACGACACCCGAATCGGAGGAAGCGCGCGAGCAACTCATCGACCTCGCGGCGGAGTTCTACGACCAGTTCGCCGGCGGCGAGGTACCGACCATGACCATCCCAACCCGGACGAAGTCGAACATCGTCTTCGACGAGGACGAGCAGGTCTGGGTGTACGGCGACCGCAACTCCACGCGGTCGGCCAAGACGGTCTCGGGGGCAGAGAAGATTCTGAAGGCCATCTACACCATCGACTTCCTCTCCCAGCAACTGGAGGAGGACCGCTCGTCGACCCTGCGTGAACTGTACTACCTCTCTGAGTCCTGGGACCTCGACGAAGCCCAGTTCAACACGCAGGACGAATCGAACAACCTCATCGAGGACCTTGAGATCGTCTCCGAGGTCAAACGCGAGGACTTCCACATGCGGCCGGAAGAGTCCGGGGCGAAGGTGATGGGGCCCCTGCTCCTCCGCGAGCAGACCAACCGCGGCGACCGCGAGATTCACTGCCAGGACGACGTCGGCCAGGGCGGCTACCAGATCCCGAACAACCCCGACACTATCGAGTTCCTCGACAACGACGCGGAGTTCGTCCTCTGTGTGGAGACCGGCGGTATGCGCGACCGACTCGTCGAGAACGGCTTCGACGACGAGTACGACGCCCTGGTCGTCCACCTCGGCGGCCAGCCCGCGCGGGCGACCCGGCGGCTCATCAAGCGGCTCCACGACGAACTGGACCTCCCGGTCACGGTGTTCACTGACGGTGACCCGTGGTCGTACCGCATCTTCGGGTCGGTCTCCTACGGCTCGATCAAGAGCGCCCACCTCTCGGAGTACCTGGCGACCCCCGAGGCCCAGTTCATCGGCATCCGCCCGGAGGACATCGTCGAGTACGAACTGCCGACGGACCCGCTGTCGGACTCCGACGTCAACGCGCTGGAGAGCGAACTGGAGGACCCGCGCTTCCAGTCGGAGTTCTGGACCGAACAGATCGAACTCCAGCTCGACATCAACAAGAAGGCGGAACAGCAGGCGCTGGCCTCCCGCGGGCTGGACTTCGTGACTGATACGTACCTGCCCGAGCGGCTGGACGAGATGGGCGTGCTGTAGGCAGGGTACCTAGCAGACGTTTTCGCGATCATTCCAGCGCGTACACAGTACCTTCCGCGGCGGTGTACGCCCGTGACCGATTCACCGTCTGGGCAGGGGCCAATCCTGGTGTGTTTCGTCCAGTTCTGCGTGGCAACCCATTAGTCGTGGTCCGGCGACTTCTCCTGTGGCGGGAGCTTGAGCAGTGAATGGGCGCGTCGACGACCCCACTTTCGCACTTCCGCACCGACGGAGGTAAACAGCAGCGTCCCAGCGAGACAGATCGAGACGAGCTGGAGCGCGACCGTCGCCCACGGTGTCGGTGCTGGAGCGAAGATCAGGACGGTACCGAAGAGCACGATCAGATCGAAGAGTTGCTCCATCACGAAATAGCCGAAACTGGCTCTGAGTGATGGGTGAAAGCCGGCGGTCCAGAACGACACGACGACGATCGTTCCGAACAACAGGCCGCTCCCCATCGTCGACAGCGGCAGTTCGGCCTGAATCGCATCGGCCACTGCAGCGCCGAGCGACCAGAGCGACCAGCCGACGAGGACCCAGACCAGCAGTAGGCGTCCGAACGAGGGCGTTCGATCGGCTGAGGAACGTGTTTCTCCTGCTCGATCACTGGCGCGTTCCATGTCGGTTGTGTTCTGCTGAACGCCCCAATATTGTTTCACTGACAGATGGGGTGAGGGACCACCGTCTCGGGTCGCCGCAGACGGGTTCGCCAGTCAGTTCTCGTCCAGCACGACCGGAACGCCGCGCTTTGCCACGTCCTCGGCGAACGCGCCCGAGTCGGCTTCGAGCGACGTGAACGTGTTGTAGTGTATCGGAAGCACGAGGTCCGGGTCCATCGCTTCGGCCAGATCGGCGGCCTCGTGGCGGTTCATCGTGTAGTTCTGGGCGATGGAGGGGACGAACAGCGACACGTCGAGTTCCGCGTGCCCCTCCAGCACGTCGGTGTCGCCGGTCCAGAACACGCGGGTGTCGTCGAGCGAGACGAGGAAGCCACAGCCGATGCCCTTCGGGTGGATGGGCGTGCCGTCGTCTTTCACGTTCCGACCGTCCTCGTGGTTGTACGCCGGGACGGTCCAGACGGGCACGCCGTCGACCAGGATGTCGGCCTCCGTCGACACCTCGCGCACCTCGTAGTCGAGGTCGGCGAGGCGGTCGAGGTCGCGGTCGGAGTCGCGGACGTTGATGCCCTCGCAGGCGACGACGGTGGCGTCGTCGCTCGCGACCCGGCGGATACCGTCCGGGTCGTAGTGGTGGACGTGGGTCACGCAGACGATGTCGCCGTCCTTCGGGGCGTAGTCGCGCGTCGGCGGGTGGCCGACGCCGGGCGTGTCCGGTTCCCACTCGCCGGTGAGGACGCCGTAGCGGCCGGGGTCGAAGTAGACCACGGTGTCTTCGCCTTCGAGTCGGAGGGTCGCGTAGCCGAGCCACTCGGCGGTGATGCCGTCGTGTCGAACTGTCATGGGCCACGGTACACAGAGGCGGCCATTACACGTGTCGGTCCGGGCCACGCGAGCGCCATGCCGCCGTCGCCGCCGGTCACCCACCGTCGGCGAGTCGCTCGACCCGCTCCAGGGAGTCGGCGTCCGCGGGGGACTTGTCCTCGCGGACCGAGCGGAACCGGGGGAATCGCAGCGCGTACCCCGAGTCGTAGGACTGTGAGGCCTGGATCTCCTCGTAGCCGACCTCGAAGACGACCGCGGGGTCGAGGTCGACCTCGCGGCCGTCCTCGGCGCGGACGTGGGCCTCGAAGCGCTCGGTCAGGTCGTCGAGTTCCTCGTCGGTGAGGCCCGTCGCGACGTTGCCGACGGTGGCGTAGCCGTCGTCGGTCCGCACGGCGAGTTCGAACGTCCCGAGGACGTTCGCCCGGCGGCCCTCGCCCCACTCCGCGCCGGTCACGACGCAGTCCAGCGTCTCCACGTCGGGCTTGCGCTTGCGCCAGCGCTTGCCCCGCTTCCCGGGGGTGTACGCGGCGTCGGGGTCCTTCAGCATGATGCCCTCCTGGCCGGCCGCGAGGGCGGCGCCCTCGATCTGCTCGATTTCGTCGGCGGTGTCACAGATTCGGACCTCGGAAACGAGGTCGCCGTCGGCGGCGCACAGCGATTCGAGGCGGTCGTGACGCTCCGAGAGCGTCGCATCGAGCAGGTCCTCGCCGTCGGCGTGCAGGCAGTCGAAGGCGTGGAGGCGAACGGCCACGTCCTCGCGGGTCGCAGCCACGTCGTGCTTGCGCCGGAACCGCCGGAGCACCTCCTGGAAAGGGAGCGGTTCCCCCTCGTCGTCGACCGCGACGACCTCGCCGTCGAGGATGGCGGGCGCGGACAGCGTCGACTCGACGCGGTCGACGACCTCCGGGAGCGGGTCGGTTACCTCCTCCATGTTCCGGGAGAACAGGCGGGCGTCCTCCCCGTCGAAGTGGACCTGCACGCGAGCGCCGTCGTACTTCCACTCGACCGCGACGCGCTCCCAGTCGTCGAGCGCTCCGGTGACGGTTCCCGCCTGCGCGAGCATGGCCTGGACCGGGCGGCCGATTTCGAGCGTGATGGCCGCCAGTCCGGCATCGCCCTCGTCGCGGGCCACCTCGGCGACGTGGCCGTAGTCGTTCGAGACCTGGAGCGCTCGCTCGACGGTCTCGACGGGCGCGTCGAAGGCGGCCGCGACGGCGTCCCGAACCGTCCCCTCGCCGACGCCGATGCGCATCTCCGAGAGGACGAGTCGGGCGAGGAAGGCGGCCTCCGACGGCGAACAGCGGTTGAACAGCCCGAAGAGGATGTCAACTTTGGTCCCCTGACTGCCGTCGCCGTCGACGGCGGCCAGGTCGCGCAGTTCGGCGTCGAGTTCGGCCACCGTGAGCGCGTCGTCGCCGCCCGCGCCGAAGGCGGCGAGCCCCCGCTGGCCGCCGAACTCGTAGCTGGCCGCGACGGCCCCGATCTCGCCGCGCTCGGCCAGCCGCCGTTCAACGTCGTCGGCGTCGACGTTCTGTCCCGCCGCGCGAGCGATGGCCTCGTAGCAGAGCCGCGGTCCGATATCCAGCGTCCGCGACTCGTGGGCGGGGAATACCCGGCCCTGGACGAAGCGAGCGAGCGTCCCGAGGTCGTCGCCCGCGTCGGCGAACAGCGCGGTCACCGCGTCGGTGATGGCGGTGTCTGCGCTCTCGGCTTCGATCTCTTCGGCGCGGTCGGCGAAGGCGGCGAACTCCATCGGGCGTCAGTTCCTCGCTGGTGACCGTAAACCCAGCGTCACCGGACCGTGTGCGTGACGGTGACGTTCTCGCCCGCTGACGACGACGCGTAGGGCCTGTCGGGCGACCCCGACGCGCCGAAGACGTAGTCGAACCGCTCGTTCCCGTTCGTGTCCTGATGGGCGACGAGGACCAGCGGCTGGCCGGTGGGGGGCGGCCCGTCGAGTTCGATGCGAACGTCGCGGTGGGTCCCGGCCGAGAGGTACTCCGAGGTCCCGATGACGCGCCCGGACTCCTCGTAGCGGTGGACGACGAGGAAGCCGCCCTCGGAGAGCGACGCCGACTCGACGGTGAGCTGGTCGCCGGACACGGCGGGACTGGTGACCGTCATCGAGGCGACCGGTGAGGACAGCAGGAGGAAGGCGATGTAAGCGACGCCCAGTAGCACCGCGGCGTGTTTCGCGCCGTCCTTGAGGCTCCCCTCGCCCAGCTGGCCGCCGACGAAGCCCGTCAGGACCGCCTGTATCAGGGCAGTGTGGAAGAACACGAGCGTGTACGCGGCCTTGTCGACCTGCCCGAAGCGCGCGAACTGGCTGGCGTCGACGCCGAGGCGGTTCGACGACGGCGGCGTCGGCACGTTCGACGGCAGGCTCGGGACGAGCACCTCCTGAACGGCGACGATGATGATGAGGAAGACGAGAAAGGAAACGTAGATGACGACGAGGTAGGTGAGCATCTGCTGCTGGCGGCGGCGCTTCAGTCTGAGGTCGGCGCGGGACTGGGTCGCGGCGATGCGGAACACCGGCCCGAGTTCGCCCGAGGCGTGCATCGCGTTGGTCAGCAGCGTCACGACGCGCGTGACAGACGCGGTACGGACTCGGCGGCCGAACCGAACCAGCGCGTCGTCGACGTTCGCGCCCATCGAGATGTCGGACCAGATCCGGTCCATCTCGGGGGTGAGCACGCCGAGGTCGCTCCCGCGAACGCGACGGAGGCTCTCGACGACCGTCATCCCGGCCTCGTTCAGACTGGCCAGCCGTTCGAGCAGGTCCGGCGTCGCCGCCTCGATGCGGGCCAGTCGACGGGCGTACACCCAGCGCGCCAGCGCGAACGGGGCGAGAATCAACAGCGCGGCCTGGATGACGAAGTCGTCGGCGATGCGGACGTTGACGGCCGACGCTTGCAACGCGGCGGGCAGTCGGAACGCGAGCAACAGCAGCGCGACGGGAACGGCGATGTACAGCACGTATCGGGGGTTCCAGATCAGCGACTCCATCGGCGAGCGCAATAGGTCGCGGACGGACTGGACGCGGTCGTAGAACCGGAGCCGGAGCCAGTTCGCCTCGTCGGCCGGAACGACGCCGCCGTCGGTCACCTCTGACCGGTCGGCCGCCGCGGCCGGCTTTCCGAACGTGGTCGTCTCGTGTCTGTCGAGCACGTCGGTCACTCCCATGTCGGCAATGCCGAGCGCCTGGAGTTTGAGGTCGAGGTAGACGATGAACCCGACGTTGGCGAGCGGGATGACGAGGTACGCCATCAGCTGTAACAGCCACAGCGTGTCCGTCGTCGTCAATCCGAAGACGAGCAGGATCGTCATCAGGAACAGGACCGCGGCCACGAAGACGGTGACGTACGCCTCGGCGACCGTCGCCAGCCGTTCGAGCAGGTCCGCTTGCCGCTCGGCGGCTTCCTCGTGGTGGCGCTCGTACTGCTCGTAGAGGAACGACGACAGCGACTGACCGCTCTGGAGGACGCTGCCGAGGTTCTCCGAGAACGTCCTGAACGTCTCGCTCGGCGTCCGGCGGGAGACGTGCCGGAGCGCGGTGTTCATGTCCCGACCGAACAGGTCCATCTCTCGGACCGCGACGCCGACTTCCTTCGCCGTGTCGCCGTAAATCGCCTGATTTCGGGCCAGGACGCGCAACACGTCGGGGAACGACATTCCGCCGCGAGAGAGCGCGTACATGAACGCGATGGTTCGGGCCATCCCCGCGTCGATGTTCCGGCCCCGAACGTCCGCCCGGTTCTTGGGCTGTTGCCAGCGGACGAGGTACGTGAGCGCGGCGGTGAGGACGCCCGAGGCGACCCCGCCACCGATGAGGATGTAGAGGGTCTGGGTCGGCGTCAGGACGAGTTCGAAGTTCCGCAGGCCGAAGGCGGTCACCATCGTCGACGGCAGTCCCTGCGCCAGCGTCACGAGGTCGGGGAGCACCAGCAGGAACCCGCCGACGGCGTACGCGCCGGCGACGGCCCCGGCGACGGCCCCAGCACCGGCGTACAGTAACGTTCGGGCCGCGTAGCCGCGGTAGGTCTCGCCGACGTAGGCGGCTTCGAGCTGGCGCTCGCGCTCCGTGGACTGGCCGACGTAGCGGCCGAACAGCCGTCGAGCGAGCCGCGTGACGTTCCGGTCGAACGTCTCGTCGACGGTGCTGTACACCACCAGCGCGACGATAGCGACGACCAGGGCGAGCGGTGCCAGTCCGAGCGGGTTCAAGGCCATGTCAGGCTACCGCGTCGGCGTCGATACTGTCCATGATGCGATCCTTATCGGCGTAGTACTTGTTGACCATCGCGGTGAACTTCCGGTAGTCCGAGACGGTCTGTTCCTGGAGGTATCGGAGGAACCGCTGGCGGTCGCGAAGTTCGGTGAGCAGGTCGGACTGGGACCAGCCCCGCTCGTCACGGATCTCGTCGAGCAGTTCGCTGTTGCTCTCCGTGAAGCGGTCCTCGGTCGGCCGCCAGCTGTACGTGTTCGAGTAGTCGAGTTCGCCCGTTCGCTGGTCGATGCCCTCGATCTCTGCGAGCGTCTTCGCGCGGCGGACGCGCTCGCCCCCCGAGCGGCCGAGCACCTGCACACAGAGGATATCGAGGCTCTGGACCATCGGCCGCGGGACGTTGATCGGCTCGTTCTCCAGTCGGTTGATGACCGTCTGGACGGAGTCGGCGTGCATCGTCGAGAACGTCGTGTGACCGGTGTTCATCGCCTGAAACAGCGTGATGGCTTCTTCCCCGCGCACCTCGCCGACGATGATGTACTCGGGCCGGTGGCGCAGCGCGGAGCGCAGCAGGTCGTACATCGTGATGTCCGAGTCGTCGAGGCGCTCGCGCGTGACCGACGAGAGCCAGTTGTCGTGGTACAACGACAGTTCGCGGGTGTCCTCGATGGAGAGCACCTTCGAGCGCGGCGGGAGAAACATCGCGAGCGCGTTCATCGACGTGGTCTTGCCGGCGGCGGTCCCGCCGGCGAAGATGAGCGACTTGTTGGACTCGATGGCGAGCCAGAGGTACGCGAGCATCTCCACGGAGAACGTGCCGTACTCCAGCAGATCGATGGGCGTGAACGGCTCGTCGGCGTACTTTCGGATGGTGAAGGCCGACCCGCGCGGCGTCACTTCCTCGCCGAGCGCGAGTTCGATTCGCGAGCCGTCCGGGAGCGTCGTCGAGACGACGGGATCAGAGACCGAGATGTGCCGGCCCGAGCGCTGGGCGAGCTGGATGACGAAGTCGTTCAGCTCCGCGGCGTCGTAGGTGACGTTCGTCTCGATGTCCGTGTAGCGGTCGTGGTAGACGAAGATGGGGAGGTTCGCGCCGTCACAGGAGATGTCTTCGATGGCCGGGTCGTGCATCAGCGGGTCGATGTGGCCGTAGCCCTGGAACGACCGATAGAGGTAGTAAAACAGCCGGTAGAACGTCTCCGGCTCGATGACGACGCCGTACTCTTCGAGTCTGGCCTCGAGTTCCTCCTTGAGGACGCGCTCGGGGTCCGTATCGACGTCTTCGCGGTAGATGAGCGGGATACGGATGTCCTCGAACAGGCGGTCGAGCAGCTCCCGCTCGATGTCGGAGAGCGACGGTTCGACGACGTGATACCGGTTCTCGTCGCGTTCCGGGTTGTGATTGATCGAGACGAACGCGAAGGGGGCGTTCAGCCAGTAGCGCTCGATCTCTTGGTAGCCGTCCAGCCCGTCGAACTCGACGAGGCGGCCGTGGCGGGCGGGGTCGTAGTTCGCCGTCGGGACGGCCGATCCGCTCAGGACCGTCGCCGTCCGCGAGAGCCACGACCGGATGTGACCCAGCGGGTCGGAGACGATATCGCCGGGAGCTGGTGGTTCTGGGTTCGACATCGGTGGTCTGGTGGGGCGACAGCACGGCGTCCCCAGAGTCTACCCCCTGCTATCGGATGCTCCTACTTAAATTCGCTCGCCAAATTATCATCCGTATAATCGCCAGCGGTCGGCGGACCGCACCGATGGCGGTGCGGGTCCGCCTGCTCCGGCCGCCCGGGACCGGCTTTCAGGCCCGGTCGACGGTCAGCAGGAGCCCCGACAGGACGAGGGCGACGAACGGCCCGACGGGGACCGTGACGCCGGGGAACGACGTGACGAACAGCCCGCTGGCCGCGAGCGTCGCGAGGCCGACGAGGCCGAGCAGGACGCCGAACACCCTGACCGGGTCCGCCGGGAGCGCCGCCTCGACGCGGTCCTCGGCGCGGTAGTAGACGAGACTGAGACCCAGCGGGAGGAGATAGAGGGCGAGCGCCGCGGTGGCGATAGTGCCGGCGAGCGCGAGCGTCGCGGACTCCTGGAAGCCGCCGATCTGCCACGTCCAGAGGAACGGGCGCTCGCCGGTGAGGGTCGCGCCGAAGATGAACTGGAACCGGAAGGGCAGAAATCGCAGCGCAACGACGGTCACGCGCTGGACCTCGAACAGGGACACCGACCAGGGAGCGAGTCCCACGAGCCAGGTCGCGAGCACCGCGAACTCGCCCGCGTACTCGGATTTCACCCACGCCATGCTACTGTCAGAGGGTGCACCGGCCCGGTAAAAGCTACCGATACCGTCGGTCGGGTCGCCGTTACGTTCATTTGGCCGGGAGCCGTACGACTAGTCACCGGAATGAGGCGTGATTACTTCACCGTCGACACCCAGGCCGCGGCCGCCGAAGACGACGTCCCGACGCTCTCGATCGAGTACGACGGGCCGACAGCGGAACTCAGCGAACGCCTCACAACAGTAGCGGGGGAGTCGCTCGATGCGGGGGAGATCGACGTGACCTTCCGCCGCCAGCCCGACGAGGACAGGGGGGTGCTGTCGCTGACGAATCGACACACCGGCGAGTACCTCTTCGAGGCCACCGTCCCGGCAGCGGACATCGAGTCGCTCGTCACCGCCGCCGAGGGCAGCGAACACCCGTCCTTCGAGATCCGACTCGCCGTCGGCGAGGACGACACGCGCGTCTACGAGAAGCGCACGCTGCTCGTCTACGACCACGACGGGAGCCTGCTCCGCGGACGGAGCCTGATTCCCGGCGGCGTCGAACTGTAGCGCGCTCGACGCTCGCACGGGATCAGTCCGCCCTTCTCATCGCTATCAGATCCGCTCGACGAGTCCCGGGAGCGCTCGCGTCACGTCCGACCGGAGGACGTAGTCTGCGTCCCCGTCGCGGGGGGTCTCGTCGTAGTTTATCACGACGAGCGTCGCGCCCGAATCGGCCGCGATTTTCGGCAGGAGCGACGCCGGCCGGACCGACAGCGACGATCCGACGGCGAGGAACACGTCGCTGTCGCGGGCGAGGCGCTGGGCCTCGTTCATCGCCACGTCGGGGAGCGCCTCGCCGAATAAGACCACCGCGGGCCGGTAGACGCCGCCGCAGTCACACCGGGGCGGGAGGTCGCCGTCGGCCGCCCGCTCGAACACCGGATCGGCGGGCCGGCGGTCGCCGCAGTCGTCGCAGGCGACCTCCCGGTGCGTGCCGTGCAGTTCCACGACGCGCTCCGTCCCGGCCGCGTCGTGCAGGCCGTCGATGTTCTGGGTGAGGACCGCGTCGAGGCGGCCCGCGGCTTCCAGTTGTGCCAGCGCCTCGTGGGCGGCGTTCGGCTCTGGGTCGAGGTCGCCGTAGATCGACTCTCGCAGCGAGAGCCGGTCCGCCCAGAACTCGGCGGGATCGGCGTCGAGCCGCCGCCGGTGGAAGTCCATCGGGTCGTGGCGGTCCCAGACGCCGTCCTCGCCGCGGAACGACGGGATGCCAGAGGCCGTCGAGACGCCCGCCCCCGTCAGCGCGACGGCCGTCTCTGCGTCCCTGAGCGCGTCGGCCACGGCGTCGAGTGGCTCGTCAGTCACGGGCGGGCGTAGGGCGGCCGGAGCAAAAACCACAGTCATCCCGTGCTCCGCCCGGTGACCCTCGCCCAGCGCCCTGTCACCCACTGCGAGTGCGTCGCCGCACGTCTGGATGTTCGTGGAGCGATGGCGGCGATAACCGACCGTTCTTTGCATCGCGAAATCGAGTCGCCGGTTCCGAGCGTTCGATAAAGACGGATTTAAATCGTCACCGCTCGCCTGTTCGTTTGACATGCGCTTGCACGAATACCAGGCGAAGCAAGTCTTCGCTGACGCGGGAGTTCCCACGCCCGCATCGCAGCTAGCTACAACGGTGGACGAGGCCGTCGACGCGGCCGAGGAGATCGGGTATCCGGTCGCCATCAAGGCACAGGTACACGTCGGCGGCCGCGGGAAGGCCGGCGGGATCAAGCTCGTCGAGAACAAGGAGGAGGCCGAAGAGGCCGCCGACGCCATCCTCGGGATGGACCTCAAGGGCTACCACGTCTCGACGGTCCTCGTCGAGGAAGCCGTCGACTTCGTCAACGAGCTGTACGTCGGCGTGACGATGGACCGCGGCGAGGGCGAGCCGGTCGCCATGGTCTCGACCAAGGGCGGCGTCAACATCGAGGAGGTCGCCGAGGAGGACCCCGACGCCATCGCCCGCGAGCACATCGACCCCGCGTTCGGGATGCACCCCTTCCAGGCCCGGAAGGTCGTCTACGAGGCCGGCGTCGACCGCGAGGTGGCCAACGACGTGGCGAGTGTCCTGACCACGCTCTACCAGCTCTGGGACGACCGCGACGGCAGCGACGTCGAGGTCAATCCGCTGATGATCACGAGCGACGACGAGGTCATCGCCGCCGACGCCGTCATGAACATCGACGACGACGCGCTGTTCCGCCAGCCCGAGATCGCGGAGATGGGCGAGGAAGCGGCGGAGGGCGACGAACTCGAACAGAAGGCCGACGAGTACGGCTTCGACTACGTCCGCCTCTCCGGGAACGTCGGCATCATCGGCAACGGCGCGGGCCTCGTGATGACGACGCTCGACCTCGTCGACTACTACGGCGGCGAGCCGGCTAACTTCCTCGACGTTGGCGGCGGCGCGAAGGCCGACCGCATCGCGAACGCCCTCGACATGGTGTTCTCCGACGACAACGTCGACTCGGTCGTCTTCAACATCTTCGGCGGGATCACCCGCGGCGACGAGGTCGCAAACGGCATCAATCAGGCACTGGAGCAGTTCGACGAGATCCCGAAACCGGTCACCGTCCGCCTCGCCGGCACCAACGCCGAGGAGGGGATGGAGATCCTGAACGAGGACCTCGTCACGGTCGAGCACACGCTGGAGGACGCCGTCCAGCGCGCAGTCGAGTACGCGAAGGAGGTGGAAGCATGAGTGTTCTAGTCGACGAAGACACGCGCGTCGTTGTACAGGGAATCACCGGCGGTGAAGGGAAGTTCCACACCGAACAGATGCTGGAGTACGGCACCAACGTGGTCGCCGGAGCCGTCCCCGGCCGCGGCGGCCAGGAGGTCGCCGGCGTGCCGGTCTACGACACGGTCCAGCAGGCCGCCCGCGAGGAGGACGCCAACGCCTCCGTCGTGTTCGTGCCGCCTGCGTTCGCGGCCGACGCCTGTTTCGAGGGCCTGGACGCGAAGGGCATCGACCTCGTCGTCGCCATCACCGAGGGCATCCCGACACAGGACATGGCCCGCGTCTACCGCAAACAGCAGGAGACCGACACGCACCTCGTCGGTCCGAACTGTCCCGGCGTCATCACGCCCGGCGTCGCCAAGCTCGGCATCCTGCCCGGCAACATCTTCTCCGAGGGGAACGTCGGTCTCGTCTCCCGCTCGGGCACGCTGACCTACCAGGTCGTGGACAACCTCACCGACCGCGGCCTCGGCCAGACGACCGCCATCGGCATCGGCGGCGACCCGATCATCGGGACGGACTTCATCGACGCGCTCGAACTGTTCGAGGCCGATCCCGACACCCACGCAGTCGTCATGTGCGGCGAAATCGGCGGCGAGGACGAGGAGGAGGCCGCCCGCTTCATCGGTCAGAACATGGACACGCCCGTCGCCGGCTTCATCGCCGGCCGCACCGCCCCGCCGGGCAAGCGCATGGGCCACGCCGGCGCGATCGTCTCCGGGTCCGGGACCGGGACCGCCGAGTCGAAGATCACCGCGCTGGAGGACAACGGAGTCCCCGTCGGTGACACACCGGAGGAAGTCGCGGACCACATCGAAGACCTGCTGTAGGCCAGCGACGGTTTCTTACCGCCCGTTTTCGTAGTGCCACGAGATGACGCTCGCTCGTGGGTCAGTCTACCTCGCCGTCGGCAGCGAAGCGACAGACCGCGCCCCGGACCTGGCCGACGCGCTCACCGACTCGCCGGCCTCGGTCGAAACGGTCGCCGACCCGACCGCCGTCCGGGACCGCCTCGCCGATGGCTCCGTCAGAGGCGTCGTCGTCGGCGACGGTGAGACCGACGGTCTCGACGTGTTCGAGTCGCTCAGGGCCGTCGACGAGGCGGTCCCCGTCGTCGTCCTCGCCGCGGAACCGGTCCCGACTCGCGTGGAGGCCGCACTGCGGACCGGCGTCACGGATTACCTTCCAGCGGACGTGGACGCGGAACTGCTGGCCGCGAGGCTCGAAGCGTACGCGAGGCGGTGGCCGACCGACTGGCGGGCCGCGACGGCCCAGTGGGACGATATCTCCAGCGGTGTCTCACACGACGCGAAGAACCCGCTCAACGTCGTCATGGGCCGACTCGACCTGATGGAGATCGGCGAACCACACGAGGAACCCCTGCGCCGGTCGGTCGATCGTGTGGAGTCGTTTCTCACCGACCTCTCGCAACTCGGAAGCATCGGCCGTCCGGTCACCGACCCGAAACCAGTCTCGCTCGCAGACGTCGCCAGCGACGCGTGGTCGGCGACCGACCGCGGGGACGCGACACTTGACATCGCGACTAATATGACGGTGGACGCCGATCCGGACCGACTCCGCCTGCTGTTCGAGCGTCTGTTCGACAACGCGGTCGACCACGGCGGCGAGGGCGTGACGGTGACGGTGGGGGACGCGGACGGCGGCTTCTACGTGGATGACGACGGTCCCGGGATTCCCGACGACGAGCGGGAGGACGTGTTCGAACTGGGGTACGGAACGACGCGAGACGGAGAGGGATACGGACTCTTCTTCGTCCAGGTGATCGCGCACGCTCACGGCTGGACCGTCGCCGCCCGGGAGAGCGCGAACGGCGGTGCCCGGATCGACGTGTCCGTCTCGGAGTAGCGCGGACCCCGTCTATCGGAGCCAGTGACCGTCAGCGCGCACCCGATCGCACGATGACAGTACGGTCGGTGTGCCACTCGTTTCAATGGGGACTATCGCACTGTCGTCCCGCGGCGGTGGCGACTCCTCGAACCGCCTGCCGACACATACTTCTGACGACCATTACTGGTCAGTAATCGTAGTCTTTCACACACTGAAAATCGACTGACGGCGAAAGGATCTAATCTGCCGACAACGGAAAGAAGGGGCCGTGAACGTTCCGGTATCGCTATAAGGGTTGACTCAGTACAATCGAATATGACTCATATCTGTCGGAACTGCAAGCGGACATTCGGGACAGAACTCGAACTCGAACTCCACCGGGACACGTGCTCGGCCGGCCAGCTCTACTGCGACGAGTGCGGTGACCGGTTCACGGAGCGAGCGGCGACGGAAGACGGCTGGCACTATCGATGCCCGAACGACGACTGCGACGGCACCGGTATCGACGACGACATTCACAAGGTATCCGACGCCCGCGTCGCGAAACAGTAGACTCCTCATCGACAACGTCCTCGCCGAGTAGCACGAACACTCACAGCGGTCGCGACGGTTCGCAGACCCGCTCTGACGGCCAACGACCTTATACCGCTCTGTTTCGATGGGTTGTAACGAGTGAGTACATCGCACGAGCACCGATCGGCTGTGGCGTACGTCCCGAAGGCGATTCAGGGAGTCGGTGCGCTGCTTTTCGTGACGCATCTCTGGTCCGTCTTCTACTTTTTCGGGCTCCCGACGAGAGTCGTCCTCACGTACCAGTACGTCCTCAGTCTGCTGTCGGTCGCCCCGTTCGCGCTGAGCATCGTGCTCGTCGCTCTGTGGTTCGAGCGCGCCGCCCTGTCGCCGACACAGTACCCCCGTATCCTAGCGTGGTTCGCCGGCGGTCTCGGGAGTTTCCTGCTGTTGAATCTGGCGATGATGGTCGCCTGGCCGTCGGGCACGTTCGGCGGGGACCTGGGCTGGGCGCTGTTCGCCGCGGCCGTCGGCGGGGCCGGCGGACTGGCCATCGGCGTGTTCGAGGCGCGCGCAATCGCTCGCGCCGTCGACGCCGAGCGACACAGACTGCAACGAACGGCTGTCGAAGAGCGCAACGAGCGACTGAACGAGTTCGCCTCCCTCGTCGCTCACGACCTCCGGAACCCCCTCGAAGTCGCGTCGGGGAACGTCGAACTCGCCCGGCAGGAGCACGACTCCCCGCGTCTCGAAACCACCGCTGCCGCGCTCGACCGGATGGGGACGATCATCGACCAGACCCTGCTGCTGGCCCGGACCGGCCACGTCATCAGCGATACCGAGGCGGTCGACCTGCGGGAGCTGGTCGATCAGAGCTGGCAGTCGGTCCCAACGGGGGACGCGACCCTCCGAAACGAGGTGACGGACACTATCGAGGCCGATCCGGACCGGCTTCGCCACCTGTTCGAGAACCTCTTTCGAAACTCGGTCGAGCACGGCTCTGCGGGAAGCCAGAACGTGAACGACGACTGCACCGGGGACCTGACGGTCCGCGTCAGTTCGATGGACGGCGGCTTCTACGTTGCCGACGACGGCCCCGGAATCCCGCCGGAGAAGCGTGAAGCCGTACTGCAAGACAGCTATTCGACTGCTGACGGTGGAGGCGGGCTGGGACTGGCAATCGTCCAGCGGATCGTCGACGCGCACGGGTGGGAACTGGCCGTGACGGAGAGCGACGAGGGCGGTACCCGGTTCGAAGTCACTGGCGTCGACAGCCGGACCGAAGCGGCTGTAGCGGACGCCGAGGCCGCCCTCGGGGCGTGACCGGTCCGGCCGTGGCACCGAGGGGCCGGTCGTCAGGTCACTCCCGTCCGTCTGCGATCGTCTCGATGCGGCGACAGGCCCGCGCACAGACCGGCGCGTAGGCGCTCGCGAGCGGCGGAATCTCGAAGCCGACGACGGCCCCCTCGTCCCGCTCCTCGACGAAGTGGCCCGTCGCCGGGAGGCGCGCCACGTCCCACGTCCAGCGATAGTCTCGGCAGGCCGTCACCTCGAAGGGGAGCCAGACCGTCCCGACGACTCGGACCCGGCCGGTCGTTCCACGCTCGACGTATCGGTCGCTGCAGTCGACGGCCGACACCGACGGGCCCCACGCCGGCCAGCAGTGCGTGTCGGTCAGCACGTCCCACACGGCCGCGGCGGCGGCCGCAGTCTCGCGGCGGACGACGAGCCGTCGGCCGTCCGGGGTCCGTTCGAGCGCGGCGGTCGCGTCACCGAGTCCGAGTGCCATTATCAGAATGGATAGGGCGGAGCCAAGGTATAGGTTGGTCCGTTCGCAAGCCACGCCAAGATGATCGAAGCCCGGGATATTCGCAAGGAGTACGGCGGTTTCGTCGCCGTACAGGGCAGTACGTTCTCGGTCGACCGCGGCGAGGTGTTCGGTATCATCGGCCCGAACGGGGCCGGGAAGACGACGACGCTGAAGATGCTCGCGGGCCTGCTGGAGCCGACGAGCGGACACGCCGAAATCGCGGGTCTCGACACGGAGACCGCCGAGATGCGACAGCGGCTCGGCTTTCTGCCCGAGGAGTCGCCGCTGTACGAGGAGATGACGCCCATCTCGTATCTGGAGTTCTTCGCTGACCTCTACGACGTGCCCGCTGACGTGGCCGACGAGCGGATGCACGACACGCTGGACGAACTGGAACTGGAACACCGCGACCGGAAGCTCGGTGACATGTCCAAGGGGATGAAGCGGAAGGTCGCCATCGCCCGGTCGCTCATCAACGATCCCGACGTGCTCATCTACGACGAACCGGCGTCGGGACTGGACCCGCTCACGACGAACTACGTCATCGAGTTCACCGAACAGCTGGCCGAGGCGGGCAAGACCATCGTCTTCTCGGCGCACAACCTCTTTCACGTCGAGTCCATCTGCGACCGCGTCGCCATCATGAACGAGGGGCAGATCGTCGCCAGGGGCGACCTCTCGGAGCTCCAGGCCGAGTACGGCCACACGCGCTATCACGTCTACACGACCGTCGACGTGCCCGACGCGGTCAGGGAGAACGGCACGTACCGACGGGTCGTCGAGAGCATGGACGCCGTCGAGGCGACGCGCGAGCGGGCCGAGGCGGACGGCGGCGACGTGGTCGACATCCGCACGGAGGAGTCCAGCCTGGAGGAGGTGTTCCTCAACGTCGCCGAGGCGGGGACCACGGGGTCGCGCTACGTCGAGGGGGACGCCGAGTAGATGCGACCGCGGACGTTGCTGCGGATCGCGAAGTGGGAAGTGACGAAGAACGCCGGCGGCGTCGACCGACGGACGCTCGCCGTGATGGCGGTGGCGCTCGTCGCGATGGGCGCGGTCGCGGCGGTCGCGGTCAGCGGGGGCGGCGGCGCGGGAATGGACGCGGGCATCTACCGCATCGGCGTCGACGACGACAGCCCGTACCGCGACGTGGCGGCCGACGACCCGTCGTTCGACGTCCGCGACCCGGACCCGGCGGCCGTCGAGCGCCACGAACAGGAACTGCTCTACAGGGGGACCCAGCTCAGGAGCGTCCCCCGGACGGCGAAAGAGCGGGCCGCGCTCGCGGAACTCCGCTCCAGCACTGAGGGGTACAACGACCGGACGATGGCGGGCGACGACAATCAGACCGCCGCGTTCCCGGTATCCGTGACGCTCGTCTACGCCCAACAGAACGGCAGCAGCGCGATCGATCCGCGAAGCGGGTCGGACGGCGGCGACGGGGGCAACGGCGACGGGAGTGGCGCAGGCGGCTCTGGCGGCGGTGACGGCGCGTCGGGAGGCGGTAACGGTGGGAGCGACGGGTCGGCGTCCGGTACCGGCGGAACCGGCGAGGCTGCGGGCGGCAGCGGTGCGAACCTCGGCGCGCTCGGCGCGCGCCTGACCGGTGAAGTCCAGGGCGGCACGCCGTCGGACATCTCGCCGCCGTTCCCCTTCGAGTCGCTCGTGCTCGCGTTCCTCTACGTCGTCCCGATGAACTTCGTCATCCAGGCCTACGGCTCCTCGATGCTCTCCGAGCGGCTGAACCGCCGCGGCGAACTCCTGCTCGTGACGCCCGCCTCTCGCGGGGACATCATCGGGGGCAAGACGCTCCCGTACCTCCTCGGAGCCGTCGGCGTGACGGCGCTCATCACCGCCGCGCTCCGGTTCGGCGGCGTCGCGCCGTCGGGCAGTCACGTCGCGGTGCTCGCGGTCGTCCCGCTCGTCGTGCTGTTCCTCTCGGCGACGTTCTGCGGCGCGATGTTCGCTCGCTCGTTCAAGGAACTCACGTTCGTGACGGTGACGGTGACGGTGACGCTGACATCCTACGCGTTCGTCCCGGCCATCTTCACCGACGTGACGCCCATCGCGCTCATCTCGCCGCTCACGCTCGTCGTGATGGACCTCACGGGGCGGGCGATTCCGCTCTCGTCGTTCGTCTTCTCGACGACGCCCCCGCTGCTGACCGGACTGGTCCTGTTCGGCCTGGGGGCGGGCCTCTACCGCGAGGAGGACATGTTCACCCAGCGCCCCATCCCGCTGAAGGTGCTCGACGCGCTGGCCGGCCGCATCACGTCGCGCCGGAGCGCGCTGAAACTGAGCGTCTTCCTGTTGCCGCTGGTCGTCGTCGCCGAGCTGGCGGCCGTCGCGTTCCTGTTCGTCCTCGACTCGGTCTCGCTGAACGTCTTCGGGACGAACCAGTCGCTCGGCATCGTCCTCGCGCTGGGCGTCATCGTCGTCATCGAGGAGGTGGCAAAGAGCCTGCACGTCTACGCCGGCTACGAGCACGCCCGCTACGAGCGGACGCTCCGGTCGGCGCTCGGTATCGGCGCGCTCTCGGGCCTGGGATTTTTCGTCGCGGAGAAGGGCCTGCTCATCGCGCGCCTCTCGAATCTGGAGACCCTGCCCATCGGCGAGGCGGCGCTCCAGGGGACGGTCCTGCCCGCCGGCCTGCCGCTGTGGGTCGCGGGCCTGCTGTTCCTGTTCCCGCTCGCGCTGCACGCGGTGACGGCGGCCATCTCGTCGGTGGGGGCGAGCCGCGGCTGGCGCGCCTACCTCGGCGGCCTCGGCCTCGCCGTCGTCGTTCACTTCGCCTACAACCTCGCGGTGGTGAGCACCCTTGTCTGACGACCGCCCGTTCTGGCGCGATCCGCGACTCGTCGTCGCCCGTCGGGACGTTCGGTCGCTCTCCCGCGAGAAGACCATCGTGCTCGCCCTGCTCATCCAGTTGTTCGTCGCGGCCTTCTCGTCGTTCCTCGTCGTCGGCCTCACGTCGCTGTACGACCCGAGTTCGGTTTCGGCCGGCGAAGTGGAACTCGCGGTCACCGGCGACGCCCGCGACGAACTGGAGGCGGCCGCGGCACAGCAGGAGCGAGCGAGCGCGACGGTCTTCGAGAGCGAGGCCGCCGCACAGCGCGCGTTCGAGCGCCGGGAGGTCGACGCGGTACTGCGCGGCGACTACGTGCCGTCGGCGGCGGGGCCGGGCCAGCGAATCGGCGTCACGGCGACCGTCCCCGAGGGGAGCATCCGGTCGACGCTCATCGTCGTGGAGGTCCGGCGGGTCCTGAGCGCGCTCGAACGACAGGAGCGCGTCGAGCGGACGGCCCACCTCGATCAGCCGCCCGTGCCGCTCCCGCGCTCGGTCAGCGCGAGCCAGTACTTCGGCTTCACCTACACCATCCTGATCCCCCTGCTCCTGTTCCTGCCGGCGTTCATCAGCGGCTCGGTGGTCGTCGACACCGTCACCGAGGAGATCGAGCGCGGCACGCTCGAACTGCTGCGGGTCGCTCCGGTGTCGCTACTCGACATCGTCGACGGGAAGGCGCTCGGGATGGTCCTGCTCGCTCCCGCGCAGGCGCTGCTGTGGGTCGCACTGCTGTCCGCGAACGGCATCGCCGTCTCGAACCTCGGCGCGATCACGCTGTTCGTCACGGCCGTCGCCGTCGTGGTCGTGACCCTCGGCGTCGTCCTCGGCATCACGCTCCAGCGGCGACGGCCGGCCCAGTTGCTGTACTCGGTGCTGACGCTGGTCGTCTTCGGCGGGGCCGTCCTCCTGCCCGAACACCCGGCGACGACGGTGGCGAAGCTGGCCGTCGACAGCCCCACGCTGGTGACCTACGGCCACGTCGCTGGGACGGTGGCGGTCGCCGTCGCCGGCTACGCGCTGGCCCGTGTCTACGTCGACCGGGTGGCCGCCGAGGCGCTCTGACGCGCCGAAGCTTTTTCGCCGGCGCGCTCGCGGGGTCGCGTATGGAGTACACCACGCTCGGCTCGACGGGGATGGAAGTCAGCCGCATCTGCCTGGGTTGCATGAGCTTCGGGAGCTCAGAGTGGCGCGACTGGGTGCTCGAGGAGGACGAGAGCCGCGAGATCATCGAGCGGGCCATCGACCTCGGAATCAACTTCTTCGACACCGCGAACGTCTACTCGCTCGGCGAGTCCGAACGGATCCTCGGGACCGTGCTCGACGACTACGACAGGGATTCGCAGGTCGTGGCGACGAAGGGGTTCGGGGAGATGCGCGAGGACGACCCCAATTCGAGCGGGCTCTCGCGGAAGGCCCTCGAACAGGAACTGTCGAACTCCCTCGACCGGCTCGGAATGGACACCGTGGATCTCTACCAGACCCACCGCTGGGACTACGACACCCCCATCGAGCAGACGCTGCGCGCGCTCGACGACGCGGTGCGGCGCGGGCAGACGCGGTACGTCGGCGCGTCGTCGATGTGGGCCCACCAGTTCGCCGAGGCGCTGTCCGCCTCGGATCGGCTCGGGCTGGAGCGGTTCCAGACGATGCAGAACCACTACAACCTCCTGTACCGCGAGGAGGAGCGCGAGATGCTCCCGCTGTGTGACCGGGAAGGGGTCGGCGTCGTGCCGTGGAGCCCGCTGGCCCGCGGCTATCTCGCCCGGCCTCACGAGGAGGTCGAGGCAACGAGGCGCGGTGAAACCGACGACTACGCCCGCGGACACCCGTACTTCGAGGGCAACGGCCGCGTGGTCAACGAGCGCGTCCAGGAACTGGCCGACGAGTACGACGCGTCGATGGCCCAGATCGCGCTCGCCTGGGTCCTCCACAAAGACTGGGTCGACGCCCCCATCGTCGGGACCAGTAGCCTCGACCACTTAGAGGAGGCCGTCGCGGCACTGGACATCGATCTCGACGACAGCGACGTGGCGTGGCTCGAAGAGCCCTACGAGCCGGTGCGGGTCTCGGGTCACGAGTAACCCGGAGTACGCCCACGATTGGACTCTGCGGAGCGCGTGGCGTTCTCGCGTACTGGTAGTCGAGCGCACATTTATGTCGGTCGACGTTCGACGATCATATACGGGGAATGGTACCAATGAACAAGCAACGGTCGGACCGGGCCGACTCCTGCAGCGAGCGACCGCTCTGTGAGTCGGCCAGCAGCCTGGAGCACTGGCTGACGAGCGCCGTGGGCCTCGGGATGGCGCTGGCTATCGGGGTCGCTTTCTACGTACCAATCGTCGAGACGGCCGCCTCGCTGGAGTTCCTCTCGACGACGGCGATGGTGTTCCTGATCACGGCGCTGTGGCTCGTGCTCTGGGGGACGCTCGAACTGGCCTGGGAGTGGCGAGCCGGGCGCGTCCACCGCTGACCGGACACCGCCCGGACCCGCCCACTCAGTCACGAACGGCCTCGGCGACGCGCCGCATCGCCCGGTAGTCGTCGTCGGAGTACGCGATGAGGCGTACGTCCGTCAGCGAGTCCGGCTGGAACGCGGCTAGTTCCTCGCAGATGATTCGCACGCCCTCCTCGAAGTCGAAGCCGGCGATGCCACAGCCGATGGCCGGTAAGACGAGGGACTCGCAGTCGAGCGCGTCGGCCTCGGCGAGCGCGTTTCTCGCGGCGTCGCGGATGCTCTCGGCCGTCGCCTGTCCGCCCGGCGGCATCGCGGCGGCGTGGATGACGTACTCCGCGTCGAGGTCGTAGGCGTCGGTGGTAGCGACGCCGCCGAGGTCGACGGGCCCCTTCGCGACGGCCTCGTCGTTCAGGCCCGAGCCGGCCGCGCGCTTGAGTGCGCCGGCCACGCCGGACCCCATCCGCAGGCTCGTGTTCGCGGCGTTGCCCAGCGCGTCCGCCGACTGTGCAGCGATGTCGCCCTGGAGTACCTCGAACTCCATGCTCGGCGCTTCGGCGGACGCGGGCAAAATTCTGGTGCCGGTGTGACGCAGTCTATCGGCCCGTCGCCGGCGCGCGATACTACGCGGGCTCTCACGTCCGGCCCGCTACACTGATGAGCGTGTCCGACGGAGTACCGGTGTGGTAGCGCTCCGCCCGCTCGAAGCGACGCTCGACGACGTGTGTTTCTGCCACTGGCCGGTGGCGCGAGAGCGCGCGGAAGCGGTGGTCCCCGACTGGCTCGCGGTCGAGACGGCCGACGGCGACGCGTGGGTGTCCGCGATCGCGGCCACCGTCGAGCGCGTCGACCTGTTCGGCGTCACGGTCTCTCGCCCGGCGGAGCTACTGACGGTCCGGACGTACGTGCGCGGGCCATCGGGACAGCGCGGCGTCGCCGTCCTCGCTCTGTTCTGTGACGATCCCCGGACGCGAACGGCCGTCTCGGAACTGTTTCACGTCGCACCCGGTGACGCCGTCCCACGGGTACTGCCGACGAGCGAGCGGCGGCGCGTCCTCGACGCCGGCGACCGTCGACTGTTCGAGTGCCGCTACGAGGCGACCGGGGAGCCGGTGGCCCTCCCACCAGATTCGCTGGCGTCGTTCCTCGTGGACCGCCAGCGGTACTTCGCGGCGGGACCGCTTGGAACGCGCCTGGTCGGGAGCATCGGTCACGACCCCTGGCGACTCGACCGCGTCGACGCCGCCGTGACCGGTGCGCCGCCAGCACCGGTAGAGTTGTCAGGTGAAAATACTATCTCACTTACTCATCACAGCCCCGGCGTCACGCTCTCGCTCGCGCCGCCCGCGTTCGCGTGACGTGCGGAGCGCTCTCCTTGCAATATAAGTACCGACACACCGTGTGGTAGACAAGGACCCAAGCGCGCTCATGTCATCTATCAATACTATACGGACGCTGGTCGTCGACGACAGCGACTTCTTCGCGGAGATGACGGCCGATACGCTCACGCAGGAACACGACATCGATGCGGTTGCCGCGACAGGCGCGTCGGAGGCACTCGAACGACTGGAGTCGGGCGGATTCGACTGCGTCGTCAGCGACTACGAGATGCCCGAGATGGACGGACTGGAGTTACTCGACGAGATCCGACGGGACAACCCTTCGATCCCCTTCATCCTCCTGACCGGTCGCGGCGACGAGGAGACGGCGAGCGCGGCCATCGCCGCCGGCGTCGCCGACTACCTCCTGAAACTCGAAGTCGTCGAGGACAAGCAGTACGGCCGGCTGGCCAACCGGATCGAGAACGTCGTCTCGCAGGACCGGACCCGCAAGAAGTTCGAATCGCTGGTCGCGGACTCGCCCGACGGAATCGCCCATCTCACCATCGACGGGCAGATCCTCTCGGTGAACCCCTCGATGGCCGACCGGCTGGGCGCCGACACGTCGATCCTCGCCGACCGGAACCTCCGGGACGTGATGGACCCCGAGGTGGCCGACCAGCGCATCGAGGCGGGCAGGCAGGTGGTCGAGACCGGCGAGGCGACTCGGAGCGAGGACGCCGTCGGGGACCGGCACTACCAGAACCAGTACATCCCCGTCGACAGCTACCGCGAGAGCGACACGTTCCAGCTCGTCTCCCGCGACATCACCGACCGCGTCGAGCGCCAGCGAAAACTGGAGCGCCAGAACGAGCGTTTAGAGGAGTTCGCGAGCGTCGTCAGCCACGACCTCCGCAATCCGCTGAACGTCGCCCAGGGTGCGGTCGACCTGCTCGACGTTCCCGACGAGGAGAACGCCGACTTGGTGGACAAGATCGATCGGTCGCTGGACCGGATGGGCTGTATCATCGAGGACGTGCTCACGCTGGCCCGTCAGGGGCGGACCGTCGACGACCCTCAGGAGGCGGAACTGGAGACGCTCGCCTCGACCGCCTGGAACTGGATCGAGGCCGAACAGTCCTCGTTGGCTGTCACGTCCAGCGCTGAACTCGAAGCCGACCGGGGCCGCGTCCAGGACTTGCTCGCCAACCTGTTCCGCAACGCCATCGAACACAACGACGGCGAGGTCGAGATCGAGGTTGGCCTGTTCGGTGACGCAGGTTTCTACGTGGCCGACGACGGCAGCGGCGTTAGCGATGACGCGGACGAGGTGTTCGAGATGGGCTACACGTCCAGCGAGGACGGCACCGGATTCGGTCTGGCCATCGTCGAGCAGGTCGCGGAGGCCCACGGCTGGTCGGTCGACCTGACCGACAGCGAGGACGGCGGCGCGCGGTTCGAGGTGACCGGCGTCGAGTTGCGGAACTGAGACGGACTTTTCACCTCGCGACCCCGAGTACGGACGATGACACTCGATGGGATCGTCGTCGACCTCGACGGAACGGTGTATCACGGCGACGCGCCGCTTCCGGGCGCGAGCGCGGCGGTCGACGCCATCAGGGACCGCGGCATCGACATCTGCTTCTTCTCGAACAACCCGATCCACGACGGCCGTGAGTACGTCGAGCGACTCCGCGGAATGGGTATCGACGCCCGCGAGGGCGAGGCCTGCTCCTCCGGCGTCGTCACCCGCGAGTATCTGGACGAAGTGCACGCGGGCGACGACGTGTTCCTCATCGGCAGCGACCGGCTCCGCGGGCTCGTCGAGCGGACGGGTGCGGGACTGGCCGCCGACCCCGCAGAGACCGACGTGCTACTGGCGTCGTGGACCGACGGCTTCCACTACCGCGACATGGTCGACGCGCTCCGGGCCGTCGACGACGACACGGCCTTCCTCGGGACCGACCCTGACCGGACGTTCCCCGGCGAGAACGGCGACCCGGTGCCCGGTTCCGGCGCGATCATCAGTGCCGTGGCCGGCGTCGTCGGCAGGGAACCGGACCGCATTCTCGGCAAGCCATCCGACGCTGCCGCGGAGGCTGCCCTGGAGCGCCTCGGCTGTGCGGCGTCGGACTGCCTGGTCGTCGGCGACCGCCTCGACACCGACATCGCCATGGGCGAGCGACACGGGATGACCACCGTCCTCGTGCGAACCGGCGTCACCGACGACGCGGCCCTCGAACGGAGCGACGTGACGCCGGACTACGTCGTCGACTCGCTGGCGGACATCGACGACGTGCTCGGCGAATTCGACGAGTGACAGAACTCTGGTAATTCTCCTGCGGCTTTATCTTCGCGCCGAGCGTACCACTGGGTGGTGATACCGATGGGCAAAGACATCCTCATGATCGTCGGCGATTTCGGTGAAGACCTCGAGATAATGGTCCCGTTCCAGGCCCTCCAGATGGTGGGACACGACGTGGACGCAGTGTGCCCCGAGAAGGAGGCCGAGGAGACCATCAAGACGGCGGTCCACGACTTCCGCGGCGACCAGACCTACATGGAGTCCCGCGGCCACGACTTCGCGCTGAACGCGACGATGGCGGACGTGACACCGAGCGAGTACGACGCACTCGTCGTCCCCGGCGGGCGCGCGCCGGAGTATCTTCGGACATACGACGCTGTCATCGAGGCCGTACAGCACTTCTTCGAGGAGGACAAACCCGTCGCGGCGCTGTGTCACGGACCGCAGATCCTCGCCGCCGCAGACGTGCTCGACGGCTACGAGATGACCTCCTATCCGGCCTGCCGCGCCGAGTGCGAGGCCGCGGGCTGTTCCTGGGTCGACGGCGTCGTCACCGACCGGAACCTCGTCACCGGTCAGGCGTGGCCCGACCACCCCGAGTGGCTCGCGCAGTTCATGGACTTGCTGGGCGACGAAGTGTCCCACGGCGACCCCATCGCCGCTGACGACTGATCGCGACGGGCCACGCGGAGCGACGCGCAGAGTGAATCGCCGAACGAGGGGGTGCGGACGGTCTCACACGCCCCCAACAGATTTGTTACGCTGGCGGGGCAACGTCGGTCTGCAATGCCCTCCAACACGCCTTCAGCACACGACGACGAGCGCGGCTGCCCGAAGTGCGGTCACACGGAAACCGACGTCGGCACGATCTCGACGACCGGCGGCGGCATCTCGAAGATGTTCGACATCCAGACGAACCAGTTCCAGGTCGTCTCGTGTACGAACTGCGGCTACTCGGAGCTGTACCGGGACACCGGCTCGGCCGGGAGCGACATCGTCGACGTCTTCCTCGGCTGACGATGCCGGCCGCAAGCGGCCTGTTCGTCCTGGTGTTCCTGGGACTGGCGCTCGCCGCGCCGCTGCTCCTCTACGCGCTGGTCCGCAGCGAGCGCGACCGGCGCGTCGAGACCGACAGGGAGACCGCCGAGCGACTGGCCCGGCGAGACACGGGCGACGACCGCCGGACGCGTTGACGGTCCGAAGTTCCGTCGTCAGGCCGGCCCGAGCCGGTGGACAGCCCCCGTCTCGCCGCTGACGCCGCCGGCGTCAGTCGTACAGACGAGTAGCTCCCCGCTCTGCGTCCGCCCGAACGAGAGCACTCCCGAGCCGAAGGTGTCTCCGTCGACAGGGACCGGCGTCACCGGCCACAGCCCGTCGTCGGCCTCGGTGGCGACGAACAGCCGACCGTCTGCGCGCCAGTCGGCGAACACGTAGCGGCCCTGTAGCGTCGGAAGCGCCTCGCCGTCGTACAGGTAGCCCCCGATGACGGAGATGCCGGCCACCTCGGCTCCGCCGTGGGGGTACTCGATAATCGGGTCGACGAGCGGTTCGCCGTCTGGTGTCTCCGTCGGACAGTCGGTGGCCTCGAAGCAGTGGGTCGCCTCCCGGACGTTCCAGCCGTAGTTGCCACCTCGCTCGACGAGGTTGACCTCCTCGTACTCGTTTTGGCCCACGTCGGCGACGAACAGGCGGCCGTCCGGCCCGAAGGAGAACCGCCAGGGGTTACGAAAGCCCCAGGCGTACTGCTCGTCGAGTCCCTCGCGGCCGACGAGGGGGTTGTCGTCGGGGACCGCGTACGGGTCGTCGCCGTCGGCGTCCACGTCGATGCGGAGGACGCTCCCGAGCAGGTTCTCGGTCACGTCCTGGCCGTTGCCGCCGCCGACGCCGTCGTACCAGTCCTCGACGTGACCCCGGCCCTGGTCGCCGCCAGCGCCGCCGTCGCCGACGCCGACGTAGAGGTAGCCGTCCGGGCCGAACGCTATGTCGCCGGCGTTGTGGTTCGACTGGGGCTGTGGAATCTCGAGAATCGTCCGCTCGCTGTCGGGGTCGAACGACCCGTCGCCAACCTCGAACGACGAGAGGACGAAGGTGTGCGAGTAGCCGGTCGGCGTGCCGTCGCGCCGCGGCGCGCTGTACCGGAGGAAGACCCGGCCGCTCCCGTCGAAGTCGGGGTCGAAGGCGACGCCGAGCAGGCCCCGCTCGTCGTAGCCGCTCACGTCGACCACGCGGTCCCGGAGGTCGAGCACAGTCTCGAAACCGTCGTCGGTCACGCGGTAGAGTCGGCCGGGCTGGTCGACGACGTACGTGTCGTCGGTCGTCGGCGCGGCCACGTCGACCGGGGACGTGAACCCCGTGGCCAGCGTCTCGACGCCGAGTTCCAGGTCTGCGAGATCGTCGGCGTCGTTCGACCCGCCCGTACCGTCGTTCGAGTCGCCAGTTCCGTCCGTGTCGTCGCCCGAGTCGCCGTTCCCGCCTGTGCCACTGCGTCCGTCCGTCTCGCCGTCGCTTCCGCCGCCGGGGAGGGCGCACCCGGCGAGTCCCGCAACTGTCAGCGCGCCGGACTGGAGGAGCCGTCGTCGGGAGAGTCCCGTCATACCGGACCGTGGGGCCGACGCCCAATCAACGTTGCAGTGTCGGGATAAACTTACAACAACGGGAGAGTGTCTCGATGTCGAACCTTTTATGACATATCTGGTACAACGTCAGCGCATGGCTAATAAAGACGATCTCCGTTCCCAGTTCGTCGAAGCGTTCGAGGACGCGGACTACCCGGTCTCGAATCCGATGGACCTCCTCCCGGCGCTACCGAACGGGCCGTCGACGAAGTTCGAATCCGGCGATTTCTCGATGACTGCGATGGAACTTAACACGAAACTCGACGGGGACTTCCCCTACGAGACCGTCGACGATTTCGTCGACGACGTGATGACGTCGCTCGAAGACCGCGACCTGATCTAGGCGACACTCGCGCTTGCTCGCAGTCGCTCGACCCTCGTCGTTTATCAGTCAGGCGACCCTACCGGAGAGTATGGTCGCGTTGCCGGTCATTGAGGCGCTCGTACGGACGTTCGGCCCATTTCTCATCCCGGCCACGCTGTTCGTGCTCGGCGCTATCGGGTATCTGTTCCTCTGGCTGTTGAGTCGGTCCCGCCGCGAGACGTACACCGCCGACGAGTGATCCGTCGGCCGAGCGGTATTCGTTTGAACCGCTATACTTTTGAATTAGACGCATCTAATTCCTTCCATGTTGAGCGAGCAGATGGAGGACTATCTCAAGGCGATCTATCGGCTCGAACGGGACGGCGAGCCGCCGATCGCCACGTCCACCATCGCCGAGACGCTGGACGTGACGCCGCCGACGGTGACCAGCATGGTCGAGAAGCTGGCGGACCGCGACCTCGTCGAGCGCGAGAAGTACAAGGGGGTGACGACGACCGCGGAGGGCGAGACGGTGGCCCTGGAGATTATCCGCCACCATCGCCTGCTGGAGACGTTCCTGACCGAGAAGCTGGGCTACGACTGGGCCGAGGTCCACGAGGAGGCCGAGGTGCTCGAACACCACATCAGCGAGGAGTTCGAGCGGCGGGTCGCGGCTGCACTCGACGAACCCGAGGTGGACCCCCACGGGGACCCGATTCCGAGCGAGGCCCTCGACCCGGTCGACGACGCGTCGGGGACCGCGCTCTCAGAGCACGAGGAGGGCGGCCGGCTCGAAGTGGCCCGCGTCCGCGACCGCGACCCCGCCGAACTCACGTACCTCGCCGATGCCGGCGTCACGCCGGGGACGGTCCTGACCGTCGACGAGGTGGCCCCCATCGGGATGGTGACCGTCAAGCTGGAGAGCGGCGCGGCGGTGTCGCTACCGGACCACATCGCCGACGCGATCCAGGTCCGTCGGCCGGAGTCTGAGCGACCCGAGGACGGAGTGAGCGAAGCGTGAGCGACGTGAGCTGGCTGACCGTCGTGGCGATAGCGGCCGGTGCGCAGCTGGCCGTCCTGCCCGGCGAGAAGGTGCAGTTCATCATCGCCGGCCTGTCGACGCGGTTCAATCCGTTCCTGGTGGTGAGCGCCGCGGGCGCGGCGTTCGCGGGCTGGACTGCCCTCGAGGTCTGGCTCGGCTCGACGGTGACCACGCTGTTGCCCGACATCGTCCTCGACAGCCTGACGGCGGTGATGTTCGTGCTCTTCGCCGTGTTGCTCGTCCGCACTGCACCGGCCGCAGACGAGGACGGCGACGCGGACCCGGCGACCAGCTTCACGACCGACGGCGGACAGCTCGACGTTCGCGTCCCGCTGTTCGACTGGCAGGTCCCGAACGCCCTCGGTGGCTTCCTGCCCATCTTCGCCATGATGGCTTTCGGCGAGTTCGGCGACAAGACCCAGCTCGTCACCGTGACGCTCGCCGCGCAGTACAGCGCCCACGCCAGCGCCATCTGGGCCGGCGAGATGCTCGCCATCATTCCCGTGAGCCTCGTCAACGCACTGTTCTTCCACCGGTTCGCCCACCGCGTCGACCTGCGCAAGGCCCACTTCGCGGGCGCGGGGCTGTTCCTGTTTTTCGCCGCCGACTTCGCGATGAAGGTGACGCTCGGGTTCTCGGTGTGGGAGACGATGATATCCGCTCTCTCCGCGCAGCTGGCCGCCTGAGGGGCGCGTTCGCGTTCTATTTCGCCCGGTCGCAACGGATAAATCACTGCTGGCGCTTGGTAGGCTATGCTCGGGCTCGACGACATCGATCACCAGATCCTCACGCTCTTGCTCGAAGACGCCAGGCGTCCCTACAGCGACATCGCCGAGCGCGTGGACCTCTCAGCACCGGCCGTCTCTGACCGGGTCGACCGCCTCCAGGAGATGGGCCTGCTCCGCGGGTTCACCGTCGACATCGACCGGTCGATGCTGCGGGCCGGCGTCCCGGTCCTGGTCGAAATCGACGCGCGGCCGGGCCGGGACGCCGCAATCGCCGAGGCAATCGCCGACGCCGACACCGTCGAGCGCGTCTACCGGACTGCTGACGGTCGGGTAACCGTCGAGGCCACCGTCCCGAAGTCCGATGCCGGCGGCCTGCTCGCCGAACACGTCTCGATGGACGACGTGGACAGCTACGACGTGCGACTGCTCGCCGACAGCGAGTGGACGAGCGGCCTCGCGGCGGCCGAGTTCGCGCCGGACTGCGCGGAGTGCGGCAACAGCGTCGACGAGGAGGGCGAGCAGCGCCGCCTCGACGACGACCGGTACTACTTCTGCTGTGGCTCCTGCGCCGAGCGGTTCGTCGACCAGTACGAGACGCTGAAAGAGGGGGCCTGACGCCGGCGCAGCGCCGCGCGCGCCGGTGCCAAGAACCCGGTCGCCCGTCCGTCTCCAGCAGACTCATACGCCGGCGGGCCCGACGCACGGACAGTGACGGGAGACGAGCGCGTCGCGGGCGCGGCGGCCGGCGGGGAAGCGTCGCCACCCGGCGGAGTCCGGGTCACGCTCCGAGCCCTCTGGCGGGCGCTGGTCGTCGCCTGGCAGTTCGTTCCGCTTGTCTGGGAGTGGGTCCGCGACCGCCACCGCTTTCTCGTCGTCGGCCGGTCGCGCGCCGTCTCCAGCGAGACGCGGACGCGCCGGGCGCGGTACCTGAAGGACACCTTCGTCGACCTCGGCCCGGCGTTCATCAAACTGGGCCAGATGCTGTCGACGCGCCCCGACGCGCTCCCGCGGGAGTACGTCGACGTGCTCGCCGAGTTGCAGGACAACGTCCCGCCGGCCCCCTGGGCCGACATCGAACCGGTCGTCGAGCGGGAACTGGGCGGCGAGGTGGACACCCTGTTCGACTCGTTCGACACCGCGGCGATCTCCGGGGCGTCGCTCGGGCAGGTGTACGAGGCCGAACTCGACGGCCGCCGGGTCGCCGTCAAGGTGCTCCGGCCCGGCATCAGGACGCGTGTCGAGTCGGACCTGCAGGTCCTCTCGGCGCTGACGCCGCTGCTCACGGCCGGTGCGGATCCGGGGCAGGCGTTCACGCTGGAGAACCTCACCGAGGAGTTCGCGACCACCGTCCGCCAGGAGATGGACTACGGCCACGAGGCGCGGATGCTCGACGAGATCGGCGCGAACTTCGCCGACGCCGACGACGTGGCGGTCCCGGACGTGGTCGCGAGCCACTCGACCGACCGCGTCCTGACGATGACCTACGTCGAGGGCGCGAAGATCGACGACGTGGACCGCCTGGACGAACTCGGGATCGACCGGCAGGCGCTCGTCCGCCGCCTCGAAGAGGCCTACATCCAGATGATCGTCGAGGACGGGCTCTTCCACGCCGATCCGCACCCGGGGAACCTCGCGGTCCAGCCCGACGGCACGCTCGTGTTCTACGACTTCGGGATGACCGGCCGCCTCGGGCCGCGGACCCGCGACCGCCTGCTCGAGTTCTACGTCGGGCTGGCGACCGACGACGTGGACCGCGTGATGGACGCCTTCGTCGAGATGGGCGCGCTCGATCCGACGGCCGACCGGGAGGTGATGCGCGAGGCGTTCGAGATCGTCATCGAGCAGTTCCGCGGCGAGGACATCAGCGAGTACCGCGTCGACCAACTGGTCGGGCAGTTCGAGGCCCAGTTGTACGAGTTCCCGATGCGCCTCCCGCAGGACCTCGCGCTGGTCGTGCGCGTCACGACGGTGCTGGAGGGGGTCTGCCGGACGCTCGACCCCGACTTCGACTTCATCGAGATCGTCTCGGAGTACGTCAGAGAGCGGGACGCGGTGGACGTCGAGGGCGCGGTCAGGTCCGAGGTCGAGGAGGCGGTGACGGGGACGGCCCGCTCGCTCGTGCGGACCGCGCCCGCGGTCGAGGCGGCCCTCGACAGGGCCGAGCGCGAGGACCTTCTCCTACGGGCACTCCTCGAAGACAGCGACGGGCTGGCGGGACTGCTCGCCCGCCGCCTCCTGCTCGGTCTCGTCGCCAGCGGCGGAGTCCCGCTGAGCGCGTACCTCTACGCGAATGCCGGGATTCGGCCGGCTGCGGTCGTGCTGGGCGGAACTGCGGCGGTACTCGGCACGCTCGCGTGGTCGTTCCGCCGCCGGCGTGGCCCGGCGCTGTCGACCCCGAAGTTCACGCGCCACGAAATGCGACAGCGGCGGGCGAGCGAGGCGGGCGACGGCGACGAGTGACCGCTGAAAGCCGACTGAACGCAGGCCTCAGAGGTCGCCGGTCTCGGCCAGGTCGCGGATCTCGGTCGCCCGGTCGCGGATGGCCTCGCGCTCGTCGTCGCCCTTGTCGTCGAGGTGTCCGTACACCAGCCCCATCCGGTGGTTCGAGCGGAGTTCGTCCTCGTTGCGGTCGAGAAAGTCCCAGTACAGCGCGTTGAACGGACACGCGCCCTCGCCGATGGTCTTCGTCTTGTAGTAGGGGCAGCCAGAACAGTAGTCGCTCATCCTGTCGACGTAGTTCGCCGAGGCCGCGTAGGGTTTGGTCGCGAACGCGCCCGCCCCGTACAGCCCCATCTCGACGACGTTCGGCGTCGTCACCCAGTGGAAGGCGTCGACGTAGGCGGCGTGGAACCACCGGTTGAGCCGCGACGGCTCGACGCCGTACAGCAGCCCGAAGTTCGAGAGGAGCATCAGTCGCTCGATGTGGTGGGCGTAGCCCCGCCTTCGGACGCCGTCGACCGCGTCGGCGAGACACGCCATGTCGGTGTCGCCGTCCCAATAGAACGCCGGCAGGGGCTCGGTCGCGCCCTGCTGGTTCGCCGTCGCCAGGTCGGGCATCTCCCGGCGGTAGACGTGCCGGACGAACTCCCGCCAGCCGAGCACCTGTCGGACGAACCCCTCGACGCTGTGTAGCGGCGCGTCGCCCGCTTCGTAGGCGTCGACCGCGCGTTCGATGACCTCCGCCGGCCCGAGCAGCCCGAGGTTCAGCGAGGTCGAGAGCAGGCTATGGCTCATCGCCCACTCGCCGTCGCGCATCGCGTCCTGATAGGGGCCGAACTCGGCCAGTCGGTGGGTCACGAAGTGGTCGAGGGCCCGGACGGCCTGCCGCCGCGTCACCGGCCAGCGGAACGGCTCCGGGTCGGCCCAGTCGCCGCCGTAGGGCGGCTCCGCGTAGCCGCCGTCGAACGCGTCCGCGACCCACTCGACGACCGACTCGGTCACGTCGTCGGGTTCGAACGCCGGCGGCTCGGCCGGCACCCAGTCCGCTGGCGGCGTCTCGCGGTTGCGGTCGTCGTAGTTCCACTCGCCGCCGACCGGTTCCCCGTCCTCCAGCAGGGTGCCCGTCTCGCGGCGCATGAACCGATAGAAGTCCTCGTGGCGGTACGTGTCGCCGTCGCCCGCCCACTCGTCGAACCGCTCGGGCGAGCAGAGAAATCGCGCGTCGGGGACGAACTCGACGGTCCCGCCGGCGTCGGTCACGATGGAGGCGAGGCGCTCCCGGGCGCGCTCGGTCTGCGGTCGCGGCGTCACGAGCGTGTCGTCGGGGTGTGCCTCGAGGTGCGTTTGCAGCCCGATCGCGAAGTCCTCCGCCTGCCGGTAGTGGACGGTCCGACCCGCGTCCCGGAGGTCGTCCCGGAAGTGACGCATCGCGCTGAACAGCAGGACGAGCTTGTGTGGGTGATACGGCAGTTTGCGGGCGAACGACGCGGCCTCGATCATGAGGACCGGTTCGTCCGGTCGGTCGGCGACGGGGCCGCACCGGCGGACGAGGTGGTCCCCGCGGAGCCACACCGTCACGGCCGAACGATCACGCTCATTGTGTACCACGACGGACGCACTCGCCATGACTCCCCCGCCGAACTGTGTCGGTACGGTGGAGATCTGCCACGTCCGACACAGTTACTCGCGTGTGAAGCACCGCGAATACCGGCCACAGCACCGCTGAACGGACCGTTATTGTTCTCCGCAGGCCGACAGAAACGACTGTCTTTTCAGTCTACGACGACTAGTCGGCCTGCATGACATCGGACCTCGACAGGCGCACGTTCGTCCGCGGGACCGCGATACTCACAGGTGTCGGCCTGCTGGCCGGCTGTAGCGGCGGCGACGGCGGTTCGGGCGGCGGAGGTGGTGATGGCGGCTCGGGCGACGGTAGCGACGGCGGCAGCGGCGACGGCGGTGGCGGCGAGACCGCCGAGTCGAGCCAGGAGGTGTCGGAGTACGTCGGCGCGTCGTCGAACTACGACGGCTCGACCGTCGTCATGACCGGCCAGGACGAGGTATCCGTCGCTGTCGGGGCCGACGGCAACGGTGGCGCGTTTGCATTCGGGCCGCCGGCGGTCAAGGTCTCGACTGGGACGACCGTCGTCTGGGAGTGGACCGGCGACGGCGGCGCGCACAACGTCGTCTCGCAGGGCGACGGCCCGCTCGACTCCGGGTCGGCCGTCACCGAGGCCGGGACCACCTACGAGTACACCTTCGATGAGGCCGGGACGTACCGCTACTACTGCGTCCCACACGAGAGCCTCGGCATGAAAGCCGCTGTCGTGGTCGAATAGTCGCCGAAGGCGTTCAGCGCGACCCGAACGACGACCCGCTCGTGACGTACAGCGAGTAGGCGATTATCGCGAAGCCCGCCGTCGTCAGCGCGTTCTCGAAGACGAGCGCCGACGCCGTCTCCAACTGGAACAGCTGGTCGGCGACGCCGGCGAGCATCGATCCGGCCGTGACGGTCGCGAACCCGACCGCGAGATAGGTCAGTCCGGTCGAGCGTGTCTTCCGCGCCGCCCGAACGGCGAAGTACGTGATGAGGCCGCCGAGAAGCACCGTAACTGTCTTGAAAGCGATCACGACGAGTGGGATGGCTCCGTTCATAGTTCATCACTGACCCGGGACCACAGCAGGGCGAGCCGGTCGCTCGGCGTTTCGTCGTCGGGCAACACGTCTACCTCCACGGAGCCGTCGTCGCCGAGATCGACGAACACGCCGCCGCAGTCCCGGACGTAGGCGGTGGCGTGGTGGCCGTCGGTCCGCACGTCGGTCTGCTCGGCCACGAGGCCCGCGTCGCTCAGCTGTTCGAGCTTCCGGTAGGTACTCGTCTGGGGAAGCTCACAGACCGACGCCACTTCTTTGGCCGGCAGCGGCTCGTCGAGCGCCCTGAGGATGTCGCGGCAGTCAGGGTCTGCGAGAGCCTCGAACAGCGCCTGCGTCTCTGTCGCGTCGTCTTCGTGCACGGGAGACCTCCGGAATCGTTCAGGGCTGTGCGGGTCCGACCTCGTAGCGCGGGTACGTGAATCCGGCGGGCGGGGGACGAACCGGACTCGATGACCGCGGTGTGCCGAGGGCACGGACCACGTCTGAACCATAAAACACCGTATCCTAAAGGGAAGCTGTTTATTTCCAGATTCTGGAAAGCGGACACTCCCTTTTCGAGCGTGGCCTGCCAATGGTCGACGTGCAATGCCTCGGTCCTCCACCCGCAGACGGTTCCTCGCGAGCACCGCCCTGTCGACCCTCGCCGTGACCGCCGGTTGCGTCTCGTCCGGCGATTCGAGCAGATCCGGGAGTCCCAATGGGACGGCGACTGACACGGACACGCCGACGCCCACGGACACGCCGGAACCGACGCCCGAATCGCTCGACGACTGGCTCGCCGACGCGAACGGCTACGACGGCGGCGAACCGCAACGCTTCGGTCCCCGCGCCCGGCCGACGGTCATGGTCGGCGAGCCGACGGACGACGGACTGGCGTTCGACCCGCCGGTCATCGAGGTCCCGCCGATGACGAACGTCAGGTGGGACTGGACCGGCCACGGCGGCCAGCAGAACGTCGTCGCCCTGGACGGGACCTTCGACAGCGGCCGGACGAACGCCCAGCGCGGGACGGGCTATCACTACATCTTCGAGGAGACCGGCGAGTACCGCTACGTCTCCGAACCTCACCGCGACGAGGGGATGAAGGGCGCGGTCATCGTGAAGGAACCGCCGTCGTCCGGCTACCCGAAAGTCGACGAGTGGCTCGTCGGGGCGGGGAACTTCGACGGCACCGTCGCCGATCGCACCGACGCCGACACCGCCACGGTTACCGTCGGGGCGGAGGGCAACGGGGGAGCGTTCGCGTTCGCCCCGCCCGCGCTGAAGGTCTCGACCGGCACGACCGTCCGCTGGGAGTGGACCGGTAACGCCGGTGGGCACAATGTCGTCTCGAAGGACGACGGCCCCCTCGACTCGGAACTGCTCACGGAGGCCGACAGCACCTACGAGTACACGTTCGAGGAGACGGGGACCTACCGCTACTACTGTGCACCGCACGAGGCCCTCGGTATGCGGGGGGCGGTCGTCGTCGAGTAGGCGACCCCGGTCAGCGGCCCGACGGCTCCAGCTCAACCGTTTCTTTTGCTCCCTACCCCCACTCTCGAAGTCACCGCACCGATTCTGCGACGCGCCGCCGCGTCCCGCTCAGGGGATCTTGACGCTGTGTTTGAGCGTGCCGATCCCCTCGATCTCCACTTCGACCTCGTCGCCGTCTTCCATCGGTCCGACGCCTTCGGGCGTCCCGGTCGCGATGACGTCGCCGGGTTCGAGGGTCATGTAGGACGTGATCTCAGCGATGAGTTCGGGGACCGAGAAGATGAGGTGATCCCGCGAGGAGGACTGCTTCGTCTCGCCGTTCAGGCGGAGTTCGATGCTGGCGTCCTCGGGGACGTGTTCCGGCGTCGCCACGAGCGGGCCGATGGGGCAGGCGTTGTCGAAGGCCTTCCCGCGGACCCAGTTCTGCTCTCGCTCCTGGTCGTCGCGGTTCGAGATGTCGTTGACGCAGGTGTAGCCCGCCACCACGTCCATCGCATTCTTCTCGGTGACGTTCTTGCACTGCTCGCCGATGACGACGCCCAGTTCGGCCTCGTAGTCGATGCGCTCCTTGCCGGAGGGCAGTGTCAGGCGTTTGCCGTGGGAGGCGACGGCGTTGGGCGCTTTGAGAAAGAGCATCGGTCGGTCGGGTACGTCCGATCCCATCTCGTCGGCGTGGTCCGCGTAGTTGCGCCCGATACAGACGACTTTCGTCGGCTCACATGGCGGGAGGATGTCCACCTCGTCGGGGTCGTAGGACTCGTCCCCGAACGCGATGCGACCGTACGGCCCGGCGGCGGCGGTGACGACCGGCTCGCCGTCTTCGACGGTCCAGCGCCCGCCGCGGACGTTGCCCGCGGTGTCACGGAATCGAACGCGCTTCATGTCATTGTTCTCTCAGGGCCGACGGATAAGCGTTTAGGAGGGGGAATCCGCCGTTCCCCGGGCGTTCGACGCTCGTCTACGCTGATTTCGTCAGGTGCGGTGACCGGCGGTGATGGCGTGATCGAACGGCTTTTGAGACGGGCCGGGCTACGCTGGGCCGATGAACGTCCTCGTCGTCGGTGCCGGCGCGATGGGCCGCTGGTTCGCGCGCACCGTCCGGGAACACGCCGACGCGTCTGTCGCCTTCAGCGACGTCGATGCGGCCGCCGCGGAAGCCGCAGCCACGGCGGTCGGCGGTCGTGCGGTCGAGCGGGACGCCGCGGAGCGGTTCGACGTGGTCTGTATCGCCGTCCCGATGCCCGTCGCCGAGACGGCCATCGCCGAGTTCGCTCCGCTCGCGACGGGCGCGATTACGGACGTGACCGGGAGCATGGCCGGCCCGCTCGACGCGATGCGCGAGGCCGCGCCGGATCGACAGCGACTCAGCCTCCACCCGCTGTTCGCCCCCGAGAACGCCCCCGGAAACGTCGCCGCCGTCACCGACGCGCCAGGGCCCGAGGCCGACGCCGTCGTCGATGCGATCGCCGCCGCGGGCAACGACTGCTTCGAGACGACGGCCGCGGAACACGACGCGGCGATGGAGACCGTGCAGGCGAGCGCTCACGCGGCGGTCCTCGCGTTCGCGATGGCCGCCGACGACGTCCCCGACCGCTTCCAGACACCGATCTCCGCGGGCCTGTTCGACCTCGTCGAGCAGGTCACCGGCGGCGACGCGCGGGTGTACGCCGACATCCAGCGGACCTTCGACGGCGCGGACGACGTGGCCGCGGCCGCGCGGCGCCTCGCCGACGCCGACGCAGACGCCTTCGCCGACATCTACGACCAGCTCTCATGAACCAGGACACGCGCCGCCAGATCCGAGAGAACGCCCAGTACCTCCGGAACGTCCGGCCGCTCGACCCCGAGGAGATCCACGAGTACGTCGAGGGCGAGCCCCACCCGGCGGTCGTCCGGCAGGTGCTCCGCGAGGAGGCGTTCGACCTCGGACTCGTCGAGCGCGACGACGGCACGTTCGTCCCCGCGCCGGACGGCCGGCTCGCCGTCTCGTTCGACGGCGTCGATCGGTTCCCGGACGACCACGAACAGCGCGTCCTCGACCTGCTCACGGAGTGGGGCGGTCTCGAGTGGGCGGGCGGCGACAGCGGTGACCGCCTCCGCGAACGCATCCGTGACATCAAGGAGCGCTACCTCCGCGGGGACAGCGTCGAGTACGACGAACTGACCGCGCTGGGTTACGCCGTCTACCACCTCCCGGACTACTACGCGGTGGCGTCGTACGTCCTCGCCGACCTGGCGGCCGACGGCCTGCTCCCATCTCAGCTTCGCGTGCTGGACGTGGGTGCGGGCGTCGGCGGCCCCGCGCTCGCCTTGCTCGACCTGCTTCCCGACGACGCGCTACTCGACTACCACGCCGTCGAGCCGAGCGCCGCCGCGGACGTGCTGGAGGCGATGCTCGACGACGCCGACGGGAACGTCCGCTGGGAGGTCCACAGGGAACTGGCGGAGGACTTCGACCCCGAGAGCGCGCTCGACGCGACGAACCGCGGCGACGGCGACGACGCCGAGGCGTTCGACCTCGTCGTCTTCGGGAACGTCCTCAGCGAACTCGACGACCCGAGCGCGGTGGCGCGGCGCTACCTCGACGCGCTGGCCGAGGACGGCACGCTGCTGGCGCTCGCCCCGGCCGACCGCAACACGGCCATCGGGCTCCGCGAGGTGGAGCGCGACCTGGCCGACGACGGGCCGGCGACGGTGTACGCGCCGACGGTGCGACTGTGGCCCCACCAGTCACCCGAGAGCGAGTCGTGGTCGTTCGACCGCAAGGCCGACATCGCGGTCCCGTCGATGCAAAAGCGCCTCGACGACGCCGGCGGCGGCACGGGCGAGTTCGTCAACACCGACGTGCAGTACGCCTACAGCGTCCTCCGCCGGGACGGCCGCGAGAAGTTCGACGTGACGCCGGACCGCGGGACCCACGCGCCGATGGCCGACGCCGAGCAGTACGTCACCGACCGGGTGAACCTCCTCGCGATCAAGCTCAGCCACGACCTCTCCGAGCGCGATGGCGCGAACCCGCTGTTCCTGCTGGGCGACGGGAGCCAGGCGGTCGACCACTTCGCCGTCGTTACGGAGGCGTCGGTGCTGAACGAGGACCTCCGACGGGCCGACTACGGCGACCTGCTCGCCTTCGAGAACGCGCTCGTCCTCTGGAACGACGACGAGGCGGCGTACAACGTCGTCGTCGACGCCGAAACGGTCGTCGACCGGGCGCGGTAGCGTCCCGTCGCGCCGAACGCGGCAGTCCCGCGCCCCCAGCGGTGGCCTTTTCTCGCCGACGGTCTGACGGAGGGTATGGACCAGCCGACCATCTTGCTGACGAACGACGACGGGATCGAGAGCGTCGGCTTCAGGGCGCTGTACGACGCGCTCTCGGAGATCGGCGACGTGACTGCGGTCGCGCCGGCGAACGACCAGAGCGCGGTCGGCCGGGCCATCTCCCACGAGGTGACCGTCCGCGAGTACGACCTGGGCTACGCCGTCGAAGGGACGCCGTCGGACTGCGTCGTCGCTGGACTGGAGGCGCTGGTCACCGACGCCGACCTCGTCGTCGCGGGCTGTAACCGCGGTGCGAACCTCGGCGCGTACGTCCTCGGGCGGTCCGGGACCGTCAGCGCCGCGGTCGAGGCGACGTTCTTCGACGTGCCGGCGATGGCCGTCTCGATGTACATCCCCGTCCGCGAGGACGCCGCGTTCTCCGACATCGAGGCCAACGGCGACAGCTACGCCGAGGCCGCCCGGGCGACGCGATACCTCGCCGACCACGCCCTCGAAGCGGGCGTCTTCGAGCAGTGTGACTATCTGAACATCAACGCTCCCGTCGCGGAGTGGGGCCGCGCCCCCATCGAGATCACGCGGCCGTCGCGACTCTACGAGATGGACGCCGTCAAGAACGGCGACGCCGTGACCCTGCACGACCGCATCTGGGAGCACATGGCCGAGGGCGACATCCCGGACCCCGAGGGGACCGACCGCCGCGCCGTCGTCGACGGGAAGGTGAGCGTCTCGCCGCTGACCGCGCCCCACACCACCGAACACCACGAGGCGCTCGACGCGCTCGCGGAGACCTACGATAGCGACGCGGACGACGGAGACGCGGACGACGGAGACGCCAACTGACGCGGATGCGATTCCGAAACGCCATCCTGTTCGTGGCGCTCGCCGTCGCCTGGGGGAGCGCATTCACCGCGATCAAGGCCGGCCTGGCGTACTTCCCGCCGGTCCTGTTCGCGGCGTTCCGCTACGACCTCGCCGGTATTCTGATGCTCGGCTACGCCGCGGTCGTGACCGACCAGTGGCGGCCCCGAACCCGGGCCGACTGGGCGGTCGTCGGTATCGGCGGCACCCTCATGATCGCGGCCTACCACGCCCTGCTGTTCGTCGGCGAGCAGGGGACCACGAGCGCCGCTGCAGCAATCGTCGTCAGTCTCTCACCCATCCTGACGACGGGATTCGCGCGGGCGTTCCTCCCCGACGAGCGGCTCACGACGCTCGGTATCGTCGGCCTCCTCGTCGGCTTCCTCGGTGTCGTCGCCCTGAGCGAACCCGACCCCGGAAACCTCCTCGACCCGCGGACCGTGTCGCTGTCGCTGGTGTTCCTCGCCGCCGCGTGTTTCGCGCTCGGGAGCGTCCTCACCAGACGCTTCGACGACGACCTCGCCATCGAGACGATGGAGGCATGGTCGATGCTCCTCGGCGCGGTCCTCATGCACGGCCTCAGCGCCGCCATGTCCGAGTCGGTCGCCGACGTTCGCTGGACTGGCGAGGCGCTGCTGGCCCTGTCGTACCTCGTGGTCGTCGCGAGCGCGCTCGGCTTCCTGATCTACTTCGACCTGCTCGAACGGCTCGGCCCCATCGAGATCAACCTCGTCTCCTACGCCGCGCCGGTCGTCGCCGCCGCGACCGGACTCCTCGTGCTCGGCGAGACGCCGACGGTCGCAACCGGCGTCGGCTTCGCCTGCATCCTCGTCGGATTCGGCCTGCTGAAGCGTGACGCGCTCAGAACGGAACTCGCGCGTCTCGGCGGGGCCCCGAACCGGAGCGACTGAACCCAGAGAGTCGCTTCGATCGTCTCTCCGCGCGGTGTACGGGCGTCGTTCGATAGCGGCGGCCTGCGCGGCCGAGAAACGGTCGTCAGACGTTCTATCCAATTTCAATATATAGGTAATAATTAAATACTATCGGGGAGAGGCCTCTGTATGGTGGTCGACGGGGGATCGACGGTACTGCTGTGGCTCGTCGCCGCGTGGTTCCTGGCGAGCGGCCTGTTTCTCGCGCTCCTCTACGCGTCGGGTGAGCGGGACCGCGGCCGACGGACGCGGCCCGAATGACTTCGTCGCGAGATCGACCAGTTGCATCGACCCGGCCGACCGGCCAGTTCTACACCGCCCTGAATGGCCAGACGATGTGTCTGACGAGCGTCTGACGCACCATCGCCGAACCCGTTGCAGTCTGTCGGTTTTCACTTTCGGCGCGGATTGCGTGGGTATATACCATCTGGTCGCTTGGCTTGGTGTATGATCGAACGACTGAGACAGGCCGTCACGTCTCGACAGCAGTCACACCGTGAGTGTCGTCGCTGCGGGACCACCGTCGAGTCGAACGCGGCCACCTGTCCGGTCTGTGACTCCGGCGACATCGTGCAGTACGACCTCTAAGATTGCCGGCCGATCCGACCTGAAGAACGCCGGACGTCGTGGCGGCTTAATCCGGCGTTATCGACTGATTACGGGCACTCGACCAGGAGAACACGGCGAACGGTCAGTCATTCTTCGACCCTCCTCCAGACGTCCGACGTGATCTTCGCGTCAGGGTTGTCGGGATGTGTCATGGTCAGACGATCGCCAGCTTCGACCGAAACGAGATCGACCGGGTTACTCTCGGCGTGATTCCGCGTCGGATAGGTAAACGGTCGCGACCGCTCGGGCAGTCCGTCGATCGTCGGACACTCAGGCGGCGCGACGACGTCGTCGGCGAATCCATCGGTGTGGATCTGGGACTGGGGCTTGTCCTGGCCGCGCGTATCGAACCAGTCGAGACACCGACGGCCGATGGAGAGGGACTCGGCGACCGAGCGCACTCGCTGTCTCGCCCGGTCGAGGAGAGACGGGGGCGACCCGTCGCCCTCGGACACGTCTCTCCGAGCACCCCGTGGCTCGTCCATGGGAGTGAGACTCATACGCAAAGGTATGGAATCGCACTACAAAACCGTTGTGTCGGGGGCGTTCACTCGGGCCGACAACCCTGATCTCCGGGGGGTGACGTCCGCGCTCGAATAGGGGAGGATGGCCGTCTCAGAGTTCGATCCGCTCGACGATCCGGTCGCCGTCCTCCCGGCTGTTCAGCGCGACGATTCGGACCTGTTTTTCCAGGCCGGAATCGGTGAGCTTGGCCTTCAGGAGATTGTCGACCTGGTAGACGCCGGCGGCGTTGTTCATCGTTATCTCGACGAGCACCGGGTAGTCGTCGCCGGTGGTCAGCGACACCGTCTCGATGGCCTGACTGGACACCGTGTTGATGCCGCGGCCGCCGCGCTTGTAGGGGATCCGCGAGCGGCCGCGCTCCATGTCGAGCGCATCGGCGACGCGGACGACACCGGCTTCGAGCGTCAGCGGGTCCTCCTCGGTGTGGTGACAGAGGATCGCGTGCAGCACTTCACCCTTCATCTGGACCGTCTCGCGCACGTCGTAGAACTCTTCGAGGATACGATCGAGGATATCGGCGGCCAGCGGGATGGAGTAGTACGGGTGCGAGTCACGGTGGACGACGTGACCGATGTCGTGGAGGGTCGCGGCGAGCGCGATGATGACGGCCTCGTCGGCTTCTTCGAGGTCGTGGTCCGCGGCTCCGTTGAACTCGACGCCGCCCTGTTTGAGCAAGTCGTACAGACACAGCGCGCGGTTGCGGACGATGTCGATGTGCTTCGCGCCGTGGTCGTTGTACTGCTTGCGCGTGACGGGGTTGACGTTCTGGGCGTTCAGGTACGCCTGAATCTCCTCGTCGTCGTTTACGAGGTCGAGAACCGCGTTGACGCGCTCGTCCGGGAACGAGTGGTCCGCACTGGGATCGTAAATTCGGCCGGCGTTGTCTGCTCTGTCAGCGCTCATACAGACAGACAAACGGCCCAGTGCGAAAAATCCTCGCCGCGTACGGGACTCAGTTCAGCGCGTCGATGACTTCGTCGTAGTCGGGTTCGACGCCGGGGTCGTCGCTGACCCACGCGTACGTGATCTCCTGATTCTCGTCGACGACGAAGACGGCGCGCTTCGCGACGTTCGGGACGCCCAGTTCCTCGAAGTCCATGGAGACGCCGTAGTCTTCGATGAGCTCGCGCTCGTTGTCGCTGAGCAGGTCGAACGATAGATCAAGCTCGTCGCGGAAGGCGTTCTGGGAGAACGGCGTGTCGATGCTGACGCCGTACAGCGTGGCCCCGGCCTCGTCGATCTCGTCCAGTCGGTCTTCGAACGTGTTCATCTCGTGGCTGCAGACGCTCGTGAACGCGCCGGGGAAGAACGCGAGAGCGATGGGCGCGTCGTCGAGTTCGTCCGAGAGCGTCAGTTCGTCGATGTCGCCGTTCGCGACCGGTGCGGAGAAGTCGGGTGCGGTGTCGCCAACTGAAAGCATACACGACCCCGTTTCCCCGGCCCGTTCAAATCCCTTCCGAGTCGGGATCAGAACTGGGCGAACTTCGCGGTGACCTCGTCGATCCACTCGGGGAGGTCGCGGTCCGCGAGGTTCCCTTCGGCGTCGCGAGTCACGACCACGTCGTCGATCTCGCCGTCACGGGTGATGTCCAGTCGCCACAGGCCATCGGCCTCGACATCGACCCGAACCACGTCCTCTCCGACGGGCTTGATCGGCCGCACCGTCACTGACTCTCCCCCCGCGACTTCCATCGTGTGGCTGTCGGCCGTCATCACCTCTGTCTGAGACGACCCAGGTAGTTATACTCCCGGTCCCGCCGCCCGCCCGTGGTGGTCGATCCGCGCTCCTCGGATACGGACCGATGGAATAGATCGGTTCGTCGATCGATTTAACAGACCAATAACCATTGTGCGGTGTCCCGTAGTCGTCGATGCGGGTTCGAACCCGTACGGCAGCCCCGAGAAGCGACCAGAGCACCGTGCTGGTCGACTCGTCTCAGCTATCGGCACGGCCTGCGGTCTCGGATCGTCTGTCGACGTGCAGTGCCAGCCACCGAACGCCAGTGTTGGTCAGCCGCACGTCACCCCCACCCCACCCCACCCCATCACTGCCTCGCCGCCCCACCCGGCGAGGCGTTTCAACTCTTTCGAGCCACAGACGCACCGAGCGCGCCCGGGTGTGCTCCGGGTGCGCTCGGGCCCACCTGCCATCCCAGCCCACAGCGATCGGCCGCCTCCGTCGACAGCGAGACCTCGTGTGTGTTCAACCCACGCGGCCTCCCGTGTTCGCGGCGTTCGACTCGGCTGTGGCGGGATTACCGCAGTCCTGAGAGAGGCAAAAAGGTTATAATAGCAACCACGTAAAATCGGGATACAATGTCAGGGATATTCGGAGTACTGTTCCCGGGGATGCCCGGGACGACGGAGATGATGGTCATCCTCCTCATCGCCGTCCTGCTGTTCGGCGCGAACAAGATTCCAAAGCTAGCGCGGTCGACCGGGGAAGCCATGGGCGAGTTCCAGAAGGGTCGAGAAGAAGTCGAGCAGGAACTCGAAGAGATGCGCGAGGGCAAGGGCGCAGAGGGTGCCGAGGGCACGACGGACGCCACGGAGCAGACGACGGACGCCACCGAGCGAACGACCGAATCCGAGACGTAACTCCCCATCGCGACCACTTCTCCGTTTTCGTTGCTCCACCAGTGAGAACGAAAGGATTTTTCGCCGGTCCGTCGACGACTCGGTAGGGCGTGTGGCCTAGTGGACCAGGGCGAGGGGTTCCTAACCCCTAGATCGCGGGTTCGAATCCCGCCACGCCCGTGCAGCGACCGAAGGGAGCGAACCGGCATGGCAGGATTCTAATCAGGGAGGTCGCGCGCAACGGAGTGAGCACGTCCGACCGTGGTTCGAATCCCGCCACGCCCGCTTCGTGGGTTCTCACATTCGTTCGAAACACACATGCGGGCGTGGCGTCCCTCCCGAACGCGTTGCGTTTGCCTCCCGAATTCTCTTCAAACTGCTTCGTTCGTCCGTTCACACGACCGACAGACGGATTCTCGATGCCAACGTATAAGTTTAGGCTTGCCTAACCGACGGCGAGATGGACCGGAAGCCGTCCGAGCGAGCGGACGTGTGCGTCGTGGGGGCCGGGCCGGCGGGGGCGCTGGTCGCCAGCCGACTCGCCAGCGACGGCTACGACGTGCTCGTGCTAGAGGCCGGCCCGCGGTTCGAGTTCGACGAGCGAGAGGCGCGCATGGAGCGGGCGATTCGACCCGGCGACGAGGGCTCGGTCTGGGAGATGGGCGGCGAACGCGACGAGTTCACCGCGAGCGGGGATCGGTACTACCCGCTGAACGTCGCCAGAGTGAAAGGCGTCGGCGGGTCGACGCTGCACTGGCAGGGGATGGTGATGCGGCTCCACCCGACGGACTTCGAGGGCGGACACGACAACGACGATCCGGCGTGGCCCATCGGCTACGACGACCTGCGGCCGTACTACGCCGACGCCGAGCGGGCGCTCGGAGTCGCCGGCGACGCGGACAATCCCTTCGCGCCGCCGCGGGACGGCCCCTATCCGCTGCCGGGCTTCCCGCCCTCCTACAGCGACTCGCTGTTCGCCGAGGCCTGCGAGCGCCTGGGCATCGCGACGCACTCGGTGCCGAACGCGCGGAACTCCGAGGCCTACGACGGGCGCGGGCCGTGCGTCGGCTACGGGACCTGCCAGCCGGTGTGTCCCTCCGGCGCGAAATACGACGCGAGCGTTCACATCGAAGACGCCGAGGCCGAGGGGGCGCGCGTCGTCGACCGCGCGCCGGTCCAGCGCCTCGAAACCGACCGGGACGGCCGCGTCGAGGCGGCGGTCTACGCGACGCCGGACGGACGGGAGCACCGGCAGACCGCGCGCGAGTTCGTCGTCGCGGCGGGCGGCGTCGAGACGCCGCGACTCCTGTTGCTGTCGCGGTCCAAGCGCCACCGCGACGGCCTGGCGAACGGATCGGGGCTGGTCGGCCACTACTTCATGGAGCACCTGTTCGCCGGGGCCGGCGGGATGCTCGACCGGCGGACGCGCCAGAACCACGTCGGCTTCATCACCAGCGAGTGTCACCAGTTCTACGACGACCCCGGGCAGGCAATCGAGCGCGGCGACGAGACTGTCCTCGAACGGACGGACGCGGCGCTGTCGCCGATCAAACTGGAGTTCCTGAACTACGCCGGCCCGTCGCCGGTCGAACTCGCGCTCGGCGGGGAGGAGTGGGGCGACACTCTCCTGTCGAGCCTCCGGGAGGCCTACGGCAACAGCATCGCGATGGGTGGGCTGGTCGGCCAGCCGCCGCGCAAGGAGAACCGCGTGACGCTCGACCCGTCGACGACGGACGACCACGGCAATCCCGTGCCGGACATCCGGTGGTCGTGGGGCGAGCGAGCGGAGCGGTCGCTCGCCCGGACGAACGAGATTCAGCACGCGGTCCTGGACGAACTCGGCGTCGACGTGTCCTGGACGGTCGGGCCGGAGAACACCGGGCCGGCGTACCACCACATGGGGACGACGCGGATGGGGACCGACCCCGACGAGAGCGTCGTGAACCCGCAGCTACGGACCCACGACGTGTCGAATCTCGCCATCGCGTCCTCGTCGGTGTTCGTCACCGCGGGATCGATGAACCCGACGCTGACCATCGCCGCGCTCGCCCTGAAGTGCGCCGACCACGTTCGAGAGCGGCTCTGATCAGGTGCGCTCGGCGAGCAGCTCCCGGCCGGCTTCGGTCACCGCCCGGACTCCCGGCGCGCCGTCGGCGAGCCAGACGAGGGCGGCCAGACCGAACAGCGCGAACTGAAACTGCACGTACGGCTCGAACTGGAAGGCCGCGAACTGGGCGGCGAACGAGGTGTCGCCGCTGTACGGCGGCGGCGGTCGAAACGGCCAGACGAGGAAGCGGAACCACTTCAACTGCGACAGGTCGCCGCCGAGCACCGCCGCGAGCGCCGACGGGCTCACGTCCGTCAGGGTGTGGGCGAATGCGCCGACGCCGAACGCCCGCACGAGGTCGGTGCGCTGGTACCAGGCGGCGACGCGGTAGAGGACCGCCACGAGCAGGACCAGCGTCACCAGCGAATGGGCGAGCGACCGTCCGGAAGGGAGGACACTGACCGTCCAGGCGAGCGGCTTGTCGACGAGGTCGGGGAACTGCGAGCCGACCGCCAGCGCGAGCAGCGTCAGGACGGTCTGTCGGTCGCTCGCGTCGATGCGAGTGTACGTGAAATACGCGAGGTAGGCGGCGCCGAGGTGTCCCCACGGCCACATGGACTCGTGTTACCCCGGCGGGGCCATGTACCTGCTGACACAATTGCTACCGTCACTCACAGCGTCCGTCACGCGACGGGAGCAATCCGCACCGTTCGCTCAGACGATCGGGTCCTGGAACTTGACCCGGGCGATCTTCGTCTCCGCACCGGCGTAGCCGAAGTCGTTGTCGTTTATCAGGATCAACGTGGTCGGCGTCGGCATCGCGACGCCTTCGATCTTCGAAGGAAAGCCGTCGTAGTCGTCCGTCGAGAACACGAGCGTTTTCTCGAAACTGTCGACGTCCTGCAGTCCATCTGCAGAGAGCCCTTCCAGCGTCTCATCGCGGTCTCGTTCGTCGTAGGTCCGCGGAATCGGCTCCGTGTCGGCCATCGAGACGAGATAGAGTTTCGTCGTCGCGCTGATCCGTTCGAGCACGAGGAGGTGCTCCGCGTCCAGCACGCGCAGTTCGCTGATCTTGACGTCGCTCTGGTCCGGCGTGCCGTCCGCGTTGTCCCGCTCGAAACTGTCGGGCCGATCCAGTCGGTAGAGGTACTGCTCGCCCATCTCTCCGGCCGCGGGATCGAAGGTCCCAACGCGGATGTTGCGAGACGACTCGGAGGTTTCGACGTCGGGGTTCGCGAGCGGAGACTGGATGGCGAACACGAGTTGGCTCTCGTCGGGAGTGACGCCCAGCGACTCGATGCCCCGGTTCAGTTTCCGTCGCCGCCACACCGCCGGGAGATTCGGCGTAATCGGATAGGTCGCGTCGGCGAGGTCCTCGTGGACGCCCTCGGGAACGTGTCGAGCGACGATTCGGCCGTCCGGGCTGACCTCGGCGATGCTCGGTGCATACTCCTCGGCGATCCAGAAGCTTCCGTCGGCCAGACGGACGACGCCCTCGATGTCCATGCCGTTGGGATCGTACGGAATCTCGGTCCCGTTGATGGAGTACGCGCCTTCCGTCGTCGTCACTTCCAGCGGATTGCTGATGGCGGTGATATCGTTTCCGTCGCTATCCCGCAGCGGGAGTGTCTCGGTGACGACTGCCGTGTTCGACGGAGCGCCGGAATCGAGCCGGACGGTGTATATCGACGGCGTGTACCCAGGATTCGTGAATATCTTATCGCCGCTGTTTCCCGCACAGAGCGACTCGACGCTCCTGTCGGCCACGGAGGGGGCGTCGCTACAGTTGAAGTTCGGGCCCCGGTCAGCGATCGTGTAGAACAGGTCCTCGGGGTCCGCGTCCCGCGTGCAGGCCCCGCTCCCGAGACCGACGACGAGGTCGAGGGTGTTCCCGCCGCGGAACGTGACGTGTCCCATCGTCAGATACGACTCGTCTACGTCGAAGAACTCGATATCCGGGTCGCTGATCGCGTTCGCGCCGGTATCTGTCGCCTCGCCCAGTCCCGAAACGACGGACCCGCCGCCAAGACTGAGTCCGAACGCCGCTCCGGCACCGAGTACCACTGATCGCCGAGTAATCGTGCGCTCACTGCCCTCTGTCGGGGTGGATTTGCGTTCTGGCACGGCTACCGAGACCGGCCACTGTTGAAAGGCGGTTTATATTTCATATCTGACTACTATTTCCGCAATTGTGTTCTTAGTACGACACTAGTACACTATTGAAACGCGGTCGCTCGCTCGAACACACCGTCTCAGAGAATCGACCGCCGGGGGCGAGTCAGTACAGGCCCAGGAGCGCGCCGGCGTCGAGCAGGAGGAGAATCGCGACGAGGGACGCGCCGAGCAGGAACGGCCGGGCCTCGCGGGCGGGCTCGCGAAGTTTCTGCTCCTCGAAGCCGTCGGAGAGCTTCGACGCGGCGACTTCGACCAGTCCGGCGAGGACGAACCACAGCACGAGCATCGTGATGACGAGGTGACCGGGCCCGGACCCCGTCAGCGTCTCCGCTGTGTAGTAGGTCGCGGCGAGGTGGCCGCCGGTGAGGAGGAGCAGGAGGGCGCTCGCCCGCGAGACGAGCTTGAGCTTCCGGGTGATAGCCGCGAGCGGCCCCGGTGAGGCGTCGCCGTTCAGCGCCGTCGGCAACACGGCGTACGTCGTAAACAGCACGGTTCCCGACCACAGCGCCGCGAAGATCAGGTGCACCCCGAACACCGCGGCGGATACCACACTCATACGCGGTCGTTGGACGCGAGCCATTTCAACATCGTGGGTTCGTGCCGCCTCACTCCGTGGTGTCGAGCGAGTCGAACGCGTCCACGTCGGCGGACATGTCGAGCTCTTTCACGGCGTCCGTGTCCGCGGCGATCTGGGTCTCGCGGTCCACATCGTAGTCGAGCTGGTCGATGAGGTGGACGAAGGAGCCGGGGTCGGGGACGAGGAAGATGCGCAGCGAGAAGGCCACGTCGCTCTCCTTGATGTCGACGAGCGAGTCGAGCACGATGGTCAGCGAGTCCCGGCGGACGTGCGAGAGCGCGGTATCGGCGATCTCGGCGGCGTCGTCCTCGACGACGGTCGGGGTGCCCATGTCGATGGTCGCGTCGAGCGTGTTGGCGATGCCGTCGATGAACCCCGAGGTGAGGATGTTGCACATCTCTTGCAGCGCAGACTCGTGGAGCTGTGTGAACTCCGACTCGACGCTTGTGCCGGTCATCAGCCCCGCGATCTCCGCGGCCGTCTCCGTCTCGAAGGTCATCAAGAACACGCCGTATGGCGGCTCGGTCAGCCTGACGCGAGCGCTGTAGATGGTGCCCCCGCCCATCTCGGTCGCGATGTCGTCCGGCTGGACGAACGAGAGGCTCTTGATCTCGACGGCGGCGTCGACCCCCGCGAGGGTGGCCAGCGAGTCCGCCACCTGCTCGGCCCCGTCCTGGATCAGTCGCGTGATGAGGGTGAGTTTCCTGATGTCGATGAGAAGCGGCATTGCCATCAACAGTACCTGTCGGGTGTTACCGTTTTCGGTGAACGGGGTGGCGACCGGTGGTCTCTCCCGGTCGAGGAGTCCGTTGCGGTCACCGTAACGCTAATTACGACTGACTGACACCGTAACGATGGGGAGCGTGCTACTCCGTGTCCCATCCGTTCGACCCGGGATTCACACGGTGGGCGCGCCAGACGATTCCTGTGGACGCCTGCCGACGGCGAGCGGCCGCGCCGTCCGCGGACGGCCGATGTGAGCACGCTTAAGCCGCCCCGTCCGTTTTGCACAGCCATGGAACCACGGGACCTCTCCGCTCACACTGTCTATCGGGCAGGTCGCGGCATCGAGGAGGTCGCCCGGGAACTCGGTCTCGACCCGGACGACATGGTGAAGCTGGCGTCGAACGAGAACATGTACGGGCCGAGCCCGAGGGCCGTCGAGGCCATCCGCGACTCGGCCGCGCGGATGCACTCCTACCCGAAGGCCTCCCACGCCGACCTCGCCGAGGCGCTGGCCGAGCGCTGGGACGTGACGACCGAACAGGTGTGGCTCGGCAACGGCGGCGACGGCGCGCTCGACTGCCTCGCCCGCGCCACGCTCGACCCCGGTCAGGACGTGCTCGTCCCGTCACCCGGCTTCGCGTACTACGCGATGAGCGCGCGCTACCACCACGGCGAGGTCTCGGAGTACACGCTCTCGAAGGCCGACGATTTCGCCCAGACGGCCGACACCGTCCTGAAGGACTACGACGGCGAGCGGATCGTCTACCTCACCAGCCCGCACAACCCCACCGGCGCGGAGTTCACGACCGAGGCGGTCCGGACTATCGCCGAGGAGACCGACGAGCAGACCCTCGTCGTCGTCGACGAGGCCTACGGCGAGTTCACCGAGACGCCGAGCAAGCGCCCGCTGCTGGCCGAGCGCGACGACGTGGCGCTCCTGCGGACGTTCTCGAAGGCCTACGGGCTCGCCGGCGTCCGACTGGGCTACGCCGTCGTCCCCGAGGAGTGGGCCGACGCCTACGCCCGCGTCAACACGCCGTTCTCGGCGAGCGAACTCGCCTGCCGGGCCGGACTGGCCGCGCTGGACGACGACGAGCACGTCGAGAAATCCGTCGAGACGGCGGCGTGGGCCCGGGGGTACATCCACGACGAACTCGCAGCCCACACCTGGGACGGTGCGGGGAACTTCGTCCTCGCCGAGGTCGGTGACGCGTCGGCCGTCGCCGACGCCGCCCAGGCGGAGGGCGTCATCGTCCGGGACTGCTCGTCGTTCGGCCTCCCGGAGTGCATCCGCGTCACCTGCGGGACCCGCGAGGACACGCGGCGCGCGGTGTCGGTCCTGAACGAGGTCATCGAGGTGGTCGAGGCGTGAGAGTCGCCGTCACCGGCACGCCGGGCACGGGCAAGACCACGGCAACTGACCGCCTCGACACCGACCTCGACGTGTGCCACCTGAACGAAGTCATCAAGGACGAGGAGTTCTCGACCGGTGTCGACGAGGACCGCGGAAGCCTCGTTGCCGACCTCGACGCGCTGGCCGAGTGGCTCGACGGCCGCGATGACGTGTTGTTCGAGTCTCACCTCGCCCACCACTTCGACGCCGACCGCGTCATTGTCCTCCGGGCGCACCCCGACACGGTCGTCGAGCGCCTCCGCGAGCGCGGCGACGACGACGCGAAGGCCTACGAGAACGCCGAATCGGAGGCCCTCGACGTGATCCTGAGCGAAGCCGTCGATGAACACGGCATCGAGTCGGTCTACGAAATCGACACGACCGAGCGCGACCCCGACGCGGTGGCAGCCGAGATCGAGGCCGTCGTCGACGGCGAGCGCGAACCGAGCGCGGGGACCGTCTCCTACATCGACTGGCTATGACCCTCGACAGATTCCGTCCGCTGGCCGACCGTATGCTCGCGCCGTTCGTCAGCGCCGCCAAGGGCGTCGGTCTGTCGCCCAACGGCGTCAGCGTCATCGCCTTCCTGCTGGCGCTCGGGGCCGGCGGCGTCTACGCCGTCGCCGCCCGCGACCCCCTGCTGTACCTCGTCGGGGCCGTCCTCGTCTTCCTGAACGGCTGGCTCGACCTCGTCGACGGCGCGCTGGCACGCGAACTGAACGTCGCCTCCTCGGGGGGCGACCTGCTGGATCACGTCCTCGACCGGTACGCCGACATCGGCATCATCGTCGGCCTCGCCGCCGGCGTCGGCCAGTGGGTGCTGGGCATCGCCGCCGTCACCGGCGTCCTGATGACTTCCTACCTCGGGACGCAGGCTCAGGCGGTCGGGCTGGATCGCGTCTACGGCGGCCTGCTCGGGCGGGCCGACCGCCTCGCGCTGGTGGGCGTCGTCACGGGCGTCGCGGCGTTCGTCCAGCTCTCGCTGGCAGATCTGACGCTCGTCGGCTGGCTGCTGGTCGTCTTCGCCGTCGTCGGCCACGTCACCGCCGCCCAGCGGTTCTATCACGCGATGGCCGCGCTCGAATAGCTCAGCGCACCATTTATACCGCGGCCCGTCCAAGCCGACGGTATGGTTCAGTGCGAGATGTGCGGCAAGGAGGTCTCATCTCCCAACCGCGTCAAAATCGAGGGGGCCGAACTCGACGTCTGCGACGAGTGCACCGACTTCGGCACGGAGGTCAAGACGGAGGACTCGTCGTCGTCCGCGTCGACGAAGTATTCGACCTCGTCGTCATCGTCGAGCGGGTCGTCGTCCTCGTCGTCGAGTTCGTCCTCCGGGGGATCCTCGCGCCGCCGTCGGGACATGTTCGACGAGATGGACGAGATCGCACAGGACTACCACGAACGCATCCGGGAGGGCCGCGAGGCGCAGGGCCTGAGCCAGGAGGACCTCGCCAGACAGCTCAACGAGAAGGCGAGCCTCATCCGCAAGCTCGAACACGGCAACTCCCTGCCGAGCGACACCGTCCAGAAGAAGCTCGAAAACGCGCTCGACATCTCCCTGAGCGCCGGCGGCAGCGCCGACGACACCGAGTGGTCCAGCGGGGAGAGCAGCGGCGAGTACACGCTCGGCGACGTCGTCAAGCGGAAAGACTGAGACGGGCTGTCGGCGACACGCCGCCGACTGACTACAGCTGGAGGTCGTGTTTGTCTACGTCGAGTTCCGCCGCGAGCGAGTCGACGTTCGCGGAGATTTCGTCGATATCGGCCTGTAACTGCTGGTAGCGCTCGCTCTCCTGTAGCTCGGCTCGCGACTTCTCGACCTGGAGGACGTTCCGCTTGAGCTTCTTCGACGTGAGCGCCTGCAGGCGGTCGTTGTACTCGCGGATCTTGTACAGGCGGTCGACCACGTCCCGGAGGTCGTCGCGCGTCACCGGCTTGACGAGGTAGTCGTCGACGCGCATCTCGATGATGTCGAAGTCGGGGTTGACGGCGGTGACCATCGCAACCCGACACCGGAGGCCCTGCTCTTCGATCTGTGCGAGCACTTCGTTGCCAGAGACGACGGGCATCCGGCGGTCCAGCAGAACCACGTCGATGTCGTTCGACAGGAGTTCGAGCCCCTCCTCGCCGCTGTAGGCCGTCTGGACGTCGTACTGGTCGCGCAGGTAGTCGGTGTAGAGGTCCGCGAGATGCTGTTCGTCCTCGACGATCAGTACGGTCGGTGTGTCCGAGTCCCCTGCAGTCACGGCTTATCTCCTATCGTGTATCGGCTCGACGGTAATAATTGTCTCCCTCGGCTCGGCGCTGGTTTTCGCGAAGCCACACGGCTCGCCCGACTCGCCCGCGCCACGGTCGGCTTCGCAACCTATTTGCCGACCCCAGCCGGTGCTTCCGGTATGTTCGTCCTTGTCAATCTGAAGGCGTACCCCTGTGACCCGGTAGAGGTAGCGACCGCCGCGGCCGACGTGAGCGACGACGCGGACGTGCGCGTCGCCGTCGCACCGCAGGCCGCCCACATCGGCGCCGTCGCCGAGACCGGCGTCGAGACCTGGGCTCAGCACGTCAGCGCCGTCGAGCACGGCAGTCACACCGGCAGCACGCTCGCCGAGGCCGCTGCCGACGCCGGCGCGGTCGGGACGCTGCTGAACCACTCGGAGAACCGCCTCAAGCTCGCCGACATCGACGGCGCGCTGGACGCGGCCGACCGCGCGGACCTCGAAACGATCGTCTGTGCGAACAATCCCGCACAGATCGGCGCGGCCGCCGCGCTCGACCCCGACGCCGTCGCCGTCGAGCCGCCGGAGCTCATCGGGACCGGCACGCCCGTCAGCAAGGCCGACCCGGACATCGTGACCGGCGCGGTCGACGCCGCCGCGCGCGTCAACGGCGACGTGGACGTGCTCTGTGGCGCGGGCATCTCCACCGGCGAGGACCTCGTCTCTGCGAGCGACCTCGGCGCGAGCGGCGTCCTGCTGGCGAGCGGCGTCGCGAAGGCCGACGACCCGCGCGCGGCGCTCGAAGACCTCGTCGAGCCACTGGTCTAACGCCGAAACGCGCCGTTCGGCCGCTCAGTTTTCGCCGTCGAGAAACGCCGCTTCGAGCCGCGAGGCCACCGTCTCGACCTCGTCGTCGTCCAGGTCGCGCTCGCTCTCCTCGCGCACGAGGTCACGCAGTCGGTAGCCGTACTTGCCGCGGCCGACGTGCTCGACGAACCCTTCGAGCCGGAGGGTTCGGTTGCGGGCGTAGGCCGCCGTCCGGTCGCCAGAGCCGCCGGCCGAGAAGTGGGCGTTCAGCGGCGTCCCCGGCCCCTGCTCGCCGTAGTACGCGAGCATCCGGCGGGTCTTTGGCTCTAACTCCTCGATCGTCTCCCTGAGGTCCTCGTAGACCGGCGCGCCCTCGAAGTCGGTATCGTCCTCGTCGGCCGCGCCGCCGTTCGACTCCTCCGCTTCGACGGCGTCGGCGATGGCCGCGGCGAAGGCGGCGTCGGAGTCCGCTTCCGACCCCGCTCCCTCGGCGTGGCCGTTCGTCGACGCGGCCGTCGTGCCGCCGTCGGTGCTCGCGCCATCGGTTGCCGCGGCCTCGCCGTTCGTCGACGGCCCGTCGCTCCCACCGTTCATCGCCGCCCCGCCGTCCTCGAACGCGCTGAAGGCGTCGCCGAAGCCGCCGCCGGAGGTCGTGTCCGCCGGCTGGTCCGCCGCATCGTCGGGCTGGCCCGCTGCACCGTTCGCCGTCGCTGCTCCGTTCTCGCCGGCGTCGCCACCCTCGTCGGAGAAGCGGTGCCGCCGACGGCGCATGTTCTCCTGTTCGGTCCGGCCGGGGTTGTACCCCTCCGCCTGGGTCAGCATCGCCTCGGTGAACTGCTCGGCCATCCGCGAGAGGTCGCGGGCGTCCTGCAGTTCCGTCTCCAGTTCGGCGATGCGCGAGTTCTTCTTGTCCAGTTCCTCGCGGAGGTCCTTGATGCGGCTCTCCGTCGCCTGCTGTTCCTCGCTGATGGTCTCCAGTTCGGAGACGAGGTCCTCGCTGACCGACTTGAGTTCGGGGCGCTCGAAGTCGTCCAGCCCCGGCGTCGCGCCGGCGTCGAAGGTCTGCTTGCGGTGGAACTGCACGCGCCGGACTTCCTCGGCCCAGTCGTTCATCATGAACGCCTCGCCGTCGTCTAAGTCCTCGACGGCGTCGGCGTACTTGTTGTCGAGGATGCGCCCGACCACCTTCGTGTCGTTGTTCCACGTCAGCCGGTGCCACACCAGCCAGTCGCACTGAGTGATGTAGTCCTTCTTCACGTCGGCCGGCCGCTGGCTGATGCCGACGATGCCGAGGCCGTGTTTCCGGCCGCGCTTCCCGATCTTGATGAGCATCTTTCCGACCTCGCCCATCCCGCCCTTCTCGGGAATCCACTCGTGGCACTCCTCGACGAGCATCAGGAACGGCTGCTTTTGCTTTTTCGCCTTGGCGAACAGTTGCTTTGCGACCTCCGTCAGCAGCGCCTCGGCCTCCTCCTCGTCGAGAAAGGAGGACACGTCGAGGATGATCGGGACGTTCTGTTCGAGCGCCAGCGAGGCGATTTTGCCGGCGTGTTCCTCGGTGACCTGGATGTCGCACTCCTCGTCGCCACCGACGTGGAGGATCTCGTACTCCTCTTTGAGCCCGTAGTACTCGCCGTCGATGTCGACGACGAGCAGGCCGAAGCCGTTGTCGAGCAGTTTCTCGGCGATGACGCTCGCCGTGTTGCTCTTGCCCGACCCGCTCTTGCCGGTGACGAAGCCGCGGCCGGTCAGCAGTTCGACGACCGGCAAATCGACGGTCTCGCCCGGTTCCCCGTTCCCACCCGGTCCGGCGCTCGTCGTCGCGACGGTTATCTGTTCGGTCTCTGCCATGCGTTTCTGTCCAAAGGGAGACGCGCACGACCCATAACTCTCCGTCAGACGAGCATCAATCGGACAACAGGTCTACGGGCCGCCACGAGCGGGGGTAACGGCTATTGCCGTGGCACGCCTTGACGCATTGGAGTCGGCGACTGGAACAGGCTATGGATCGCTACGAAACGTTCGTCGAGGACGGGACCGTCTACGTCGGGAGCAGCGACGGCCCGCTGGAGATCGCGTCAGTCGAGGACGTTCTGGACGCCGTCGGCGGCCCGGCGTGGACCATCACCTACTCCGACGCCGAGAAGGAGCGCTACGCCGGGATGGATACCAGCGACGAGGGACTCGTGGTCGACGTGGTGGACATGCTCCACGCGATGACCCACAGCGAGCGCTTCGTCGAGACGCTCGCGGCCCACCCGACGGTCGTTCCGGCCGACGACACCATCTCGCCACGGGCCGGCCTGTTCATCGGGAAACTCCTGGAGAATCTCGAAAATGGCGTGTCGTGAGCCCGGTGTTCCGCCGTCGTGGCCGCAGACCGGTCAGCGGAAGTCAGCGAGCGTGGTCTGTCCCGCGGGGAGTGCGACCGGGCCTTCGTCAGTCGCCGACCGTTCGACGCCGCCGTCGTCGCTGCCGACACTGTTATCATCGCTACTTTCGACACAGCCGGCTGTCTCGTCGGTGAACGCGCCGAGCGCCGCCTGTCCGTCTTCGTCAGTTTCGGCCGTCGCCGCGTCGTTCACCTCGGTTTGCGTCGTCGCGTCCTCGTCGGCGTCTCTACGGGCCGCAGAATCGCCGCTTGTCGTACCACTGGCGTCACTGCCGAAGCCGCCCAGGCTGGCCTGTTCCCCGTCCGAGAAGTCGAGGTTCGAGACCCGGACGCCGACCTTGCGGACGCGCTCGTCGTCGAACTCGCCGAGCAGATCGAGCGCGACCCGCCGGACCAGCGAGGGCTCGTCGATCGGCCCCGGAAGCGAGCGGGCGCGGGTGTGCACGTCGAACGGCGGCGTCACGACCTTGATACCGATAGTCTGGTAGCGCGCGCCCTTCCGACGGGCGCGGTCGGCGACGGCCGCCGCGAGCGTGTTCACCCGCCGGTACGTGGTGGCCGCGTCGTCGGTCGCCTCGGTGAACGCCGACTCCCGCGAGAGGCTCTTGGGGTCTCCCTTCGGCGTCACCGCGCGCTCGTCCTCGCCACGGGCGTACCGGCGGATCTCGCGGCCGCGCTCGCCGAAGCGTCGGTCGAGTCGCTCCGGGTCCGCGGCCGCCAAGTCGCCCGCCGTCTCGATGCCCATCTCACCGAGTTCGCGGGCCGTCACCGGGCCGACGCCGTGGACGTCCTCGACGGGGAGGTCGGCGAAGAACTCGCGGACGGTCCCCGGTTCCACGACGACGAGGCCGTCCGGCTTGTCCCGGTCGCTCGCCACCTTCGCGGCGCTCATCGTCGGCGCGACACCGATACTCGCCGCGACGCCCACCGCCGACTGGATTCGGGCTTTCAGGTCGTCGGCCCACGCCTCGACGCTGTCCCAGCCGACGCGGTCGGTGACGTCGAGGTACGCCTCGTCGATGCTCACTTCCCGGACCACATCCGCTTCCTCACGGAGGATCGCCCGCACGTCGGCGGCCACGGACTCGTAGAACTCCAGGTCGACCGGGCGATAGAACCCCGCGTCGTCTACGTCAAGGTCGGGGTCCTCGACGGCGTCGACCTTGCGAGGCAGTCGCTCCAGCGCCTCGGAGATGGCCATCGCCGACTCGACGCCGTACTCCCTGGCTTCGTAGCTCGCCGTCGCGACCGCCCCGTGGGCGTCGCCGCTCTCGTAGCCCATCCCGACGACCAGGGGCTCGCCTTCCAGGGCCGGCTCCCGGCGCTGCTCGCAGGCGGCGTAGAAGCAGTCCATGTCGACGTGCGCGACGACCTGCTCGGGCCGCGTCGTCCCGGGGAGCCGCGCGGCATCCATACTCGACCGTACGCGTACTCGCAAAAAACCTCACCGGCCCCGGCGAACGGGCGTGTGACCCTGGGCCGAATGCCCGTCCGTGACACGCGTGCCCGCCGTCTGTCGCCGGGGCAGAAAGGGTAGTGAGGGTGCGGCGTCAGAGGCTCCGGTTCCGCCGTGTTTCGAATACGATGCCGCGGCCGGTGGAGTGGCCATCGCTCCACCGGCCGTGGTCGTCCGCCGATGCCAATCCCGGATGGTGCGACGGTGGTTCCCGCCGGGAGCGTCGGGGCTCCGTGCTAACATTGAACATGGCATCACTTCAATGTTGGGCAGCCCGTCGCGGTCGCCCCTCGCTCGAAACCCTTTCGGTCCTCTCACCCCCACGACGGCACGATGACGACGCTGACGGACTCGCTGCCGGACCGCCCGCTCTCGACGAGCGAGATATCCGCGCTGGAAGCCCAGCACGACGACTACGGCTTCGCCCCGGTGGGGTTCTTCCCCGACCTGGACGTTGTCGCCGCGTTCGTCGTCATCATCGACGGCGAGCGCGGCTACAGCCTCGGCTTCGACCGCGACGACGCAGGCTGGGTCGTCGTGGAGTCCTTCGACGACGGCGAGGACTTCGCCGGCGTCACCGACCGCCTCCAGGAGTGGCTGGGCGACGACTGGGAGGACTTCGAGCAGGGAACCGCCGAACCGGAGTGAGCAGGCCAGAACCGCTCGGGACGGGTGTTCCGACTGGTCGGATTGCTTCGGTCACATACCTCCGCCTCGCGACTTGTTCCTCGCAGAATGCGGCGGCCGGGATTTGAACCCGATGGCGAGACTCGCTACGTTCGTCTCGCGTGGTTCAAATCCCTCTGTACAGCATTTGCTGCTCGCGGATATGCTCGCAGCAAAATGCGGCGGCCGGGATTTGAACCCGGGCCATGAGCTTGGAAGGCTCCGACCCGCGTCCCGCGTGTCGCACCGAATTCCCACCAGAAAGCCGCCGCCAGAGCGTCTTCCTCGGAATCTATACTCTACTTCGGGACCCCCATATTTATAATAACCGGCCGGAAACTGGGTTGACCTACGTACAAGGCCTTGTGGCTCACGTTCGTAACACCGGTAATAGACGGATAGGCCGTTTCGAATGCTGTAGTCGGTGTTTTCCAAAGAATTCCACTTATCAGAAGCAGTTCAGACTCACGCAACCCTGTTCAGATTATTCGCAATGCCAAACCTCGAGACTCAATCAGTCTCTCAACTATTGTGCCCCGTCACGATAGCAAGGCCAGCATGGGAATTCAGACTGAGAGATACAATCACAGTCGCGGGTATCAGCGTGAAGCCCGCCGTCCGTCTTGAGTTGCTTAGCCGGCGCTAAATGGTCAAAGCCCACTGCCGCGTCCAAAACGGTCGACCCGCCCACAGTCGCTAATGCGACCTTGTGCTTACAGTCGTACTCGCCGCTGTGCTTGTCAGCGGGGCATTCACATTCAGCAGGAACGGCCAGCCCCTCCCGCGCCGTCACTTCGACCGTGTAACTATGCTCATCCTTCAGGTAGCCGTATGAGGCGTTCGTCACGCGGACTTGGCGGGGACCGACAACAGTGAACTCCCAAGCTTCCCATGAGACGCGCTTGGCGGTCTTCTCGCCGAACGACAGATAGTCAACAGCGGTACGCTTTTCAGCCGCGGTGTCTTCGTTTTCCATTGGCTTTCTCCACTAAGAAGGCCAGTCTGGGTGTACCAGCACCCGGACGTTCTCCGAACCGCTACGTCCCAAGAGACAGGTCCCTCTACAATAGCACCTTAGACGGCATTGATAATAAAGATAGCGCCTTAGACGGAATGGTTATGCTGTTCAGGATACAACACCAGAATATGGGAAACAACTCAAAGCCGGGACCGAAACCGAGCGTGACTGACGACGAGATTCTGGCTGTCTTCCGGGAGACAAACGACCCCGTCCTTTCGACCGCCGAAGTCACCGAACAACTGACTCTTAAACGCCGGTCTGTCTACGACCGACTGTCGTCCCTTGCGGATGATGGCAGGCTGAACCACAAGGAGATTGGTGGGCGGAATACCGTGTGGTGGCTGGCTGACGGAGAGTCGTGATTCAGCGAGAACGTGCCGGCCGCTCAAGGCTCATGGCGTGGTGGAAAACGGGTTCCGCATTGTAAGATTAGGCAGAGTAATAATATCTAATTAGGGCCGAGCGGTTGTTACATCAATCTCAGTCGATATTCGTGAAACAGATGTAGCCTGCTCAGAAATTTTCTGAAAATCGGCCAATGTTAGGGCGTTCGCAACTCGCAAAGAGTACGTCGGCGGTAGATTGCTTACGGTCGGTTCGAGGCTCGGCGTGAAGCGCGCGCCAGACGGGGACTAACCGATTTATGAGGGCGGAAGCGGGGACGTTCTTGCTGTTCAAGGACGTACTGAGTAAGGTCTTGCAGGAGAATTCAGACAATCCGTTCTTTCACCATTACTTTCACTTCGGTATCCAAGATATCATAATTACTTGCCAATTATTACTGAGTGATGGGTCGAAACACTGCCGCCATCAACTATGGGATAGGGTCCCTGTTTGGCAATACGTTCAATATGTACCTGTACGGGAGTGGGATTCTCACGCTCCTGAACTTCTTGATTGGATTAATTGAGACACAATCGGTTGGCGGAGCTGTTGCTGTCGCCATCAATTACTTCGTCGCTAAGCTGACTCCATTCCCACTAAACGAGTTCCTGACCGCTACCGGATTCATTGAAGTCCTGGTGAACGTAGCTATTGCTCTGGGTGTCGGGGTAATCGTAGCGACGTTCAAATATTGGAACAGTCAGTACTAAATCAAGCCGCGAGGTTGTCGTATTTCTCCAGTACCATTTCGAAGTATTCGTCGTCCATTAGCCGGGGATTCTGCACTTGGTGGAAGTCATCCAGAACGAACGCGGTCTGCTCCCGACCGAGACCGTAGGCGTGGAACGCGGCGGCGTCGAGTTCAGCCTGTACTTCCCGGCGTTCGGCCATGTCAGTCGCTGGTTCAATCCCACCGAGACGACTTCTCATTTCCTCGAACTCGTCGCCATAGCAGTTGAGGCGTGCCGCACGCTTCCAGATGAAGTCGAACCACTCGTCACCAGCCGTCAGGCGCGGAACCTGCGATTCGGTAAACTTGTACATCACGATGTGGGTGTCCACCTTGGTCTTCATCAGGAAGTCGAACGGAATACTGTTGATTAGCCCAAGCGCCGCAAACAGTTCTTGGTCGCTGAAAATCCGTTCGTAGGAACTGTGAAGTGGGAATTCTTTAAGGTCGTCCTCGTCGGGCGCTATGTCGAACGGGCGGAGCGTATGAAGAGTGTTCGTACAGACGATTCCGGTGGGAATCACTCCTGCGAGAATAGTCCGTTCGTTTGTGGCGCTCGTCACGTCACGAATAGTGATACGGTACTCCGAACAGTCAAGGAGTACATCTTCTTCCGTCAGTGGTTCGCCTCTTCGTTCCTCCAATAGTTCATTTACGAACCCAACCTGCGAACCCGTTCCATTGAACTCGTCGTAGATAGCCCGCTTGAGTTTGCGCAAGTTCTTCTCTCGAACGCGGTACTTAGCGCTGTCCTCGGGGGGCTCTTCTACGCTCCAGAACTCCGGTCCTTCAATACCGAAGTAAGTCGAATCATGAACGAACTGGTAGATGTTCTTTCCCCCAAGGACGGGATACTCTCCCCTTTCTTCAGATTCGATAAAGCGGTCAGCGTCATTCGTTCTGTCAAGTTCACGATACGGGTCTGCGTACCACTCTTCATTTGATTGTTCTCCGATAGACGGGTTCTGAATTATTGCTCGTAGAACTTCGCTCTCAGACTCGGATTTAAGCAGTGGGAACACGCGAGCTTCTGGTGAGTACTGTTCCAGAACTTCACGGGGGGTTCTGAAGGCCTCTTCGTCAAGATTCTGAAGAACATCCGAGTTCCCCTCTCGATAGAGACTCCGAATCTCGTCAGTTCGTCCTCTGTTCTCGAACGTAAGGACAGTGAACTTGTAGCGGCTGTCAATGTTCTCGAAAATCCCGTGATTCATGAAGTGCGCCATCACATCCACGCGAGTTTCATCCAGCAGATTCATCCGGAGGTCCTTGCCCGACGACCCCGTGAAAATTGTTCCCGGAAGAATTTGGGCGGCATACCCGTCGTCCCGCGCTATGTGGAAGACACGCTCCAAGAACAAGGCCGATAAGTCGTTCTCGGTCCCTTCGGTACGTCCGGCGACTGTGGGACGCTGAAGTTCGTAGGCGTCGGCGTTGTTGAAATAGTCTGCCTGAATCTTGATGTTGCGCTTGTACTCTTCCCAACCCTCTTGGATTTCAGGGTCTTCAAGAAGTTCCTCTTGCCGGGCGTCTTTGGCCTCCGGCATGAGTGTTCGGAACTCCCTGTCGTAGCGGACAAAGAAATCGTCCCGGAGTGGCTTGATTCTGTCCCACGGCGGATTCCCAACGACCACGTCGAACCCACCATCTGCGTAAACCTCAGCGAACTCAAGCACCCAATTGAATGGTTCCAGTTCAGCAACCTTCTCTGGCTTGAGGTCGATACCCGCTTCAACGAAGTCGCCGTGAATATCGTCAATCAGTTCCTCACGAGCATTTCGAAGTTTTTCAAACGCCCTCTGGCGGTGCTTTTCGGCGATTTCGCTGTCGAAGGCCTGTTCGTGCTTCTCTATTTCCTCGATAATATCTTGATAGCGGTCCCGGACACTGTCTTCGGTGAAACTCCCCAACGTATATTCGCCGTCGTCGGTTGTCTCGGGGAAGCCCGTGTATCCAATGAGACTGTTCCCCTCTCGGAGATTGAACACGATATTGGGAAGCGCGAGGTCGTCGTCGTCAAGGTCGTCAATCACGTCCTCGTCCAGTTCCGAAATAATGGATAGCCAGAGTCGGAGCTTTCCTATCTCCACCGCTGGCCCCATCAGGTCCACGCCGTAGATATTGTTCAGAACGGTCGTTTTCTTTAGCCGGTACTCCTGTGGATAGTTCTCGTTCTGGGCATACAGGGCTTTCCTGATGTTGACTATCTCTTCAAGAACCGACGTGAGGAAGTGGCCGCTCCCACAGGCAGGGTCAACCACTCGGAATTCGTCTACTTCGGCAAGAAGCGAGCTAATGAGGCCCCAGCTTCCCGGAAGGTCTTCAATCAGCTCGTACACCGAGTCGTACCGTTCGGCTTCTGGCTCCGGCCAGTCCCGCTCTTCGACCAGTACGTTCTGGAACCGGTCTAACAATGCTGGCCGAACGGTCTCCTCGGCACAGAAGCGGGTAATCTCGCTCGGCGTGTAGTACGCTCCAAGTTCCTTGTTCGTATCTGCGTTATCACTGGTTATGTAGTTGACAGTCTTCTCGAAGACGTTTCCGAGAACGCTTGGGTCAAGGTCGGTTGGTGCGCCCCCAGCGGAGAAGCTGTATCGCTCCAGCAGGTCAATGATGGATTCCAGAACGGAGTTTCGAACGTCGAAGTCCTCTTCATCAAAGTCCTCGCCCTCGATGGTCGGACGGAATAGCCCACCATTGAGGTACGGAATGTCTGCGAACAGGTCAACATTCTTGACCTGCGGCGACCGCTTCTCGGGCTTTTCGTTCATCACGTCGTAGAACAGCCGTTGCAGGAACTCCTCGTACAGCGACCCCATGTACGTCCCGTCGTTGTAGGTCTCCTTGACAGTCCGAAGAAGGTCAGGCTGGACGATGGACTTGTCTTCAAGGAACTTGATGAATATGAGCCGATTCATCAGCTCGACGGCGAACAGTCGGGCGTCTTCCTCGGTGGCTCCGTCCGGCTTCAGGACACCGTCGCCAATCAGTGAGCGGGGAGTCGTTTCGTCCTCGTCAACGATACCGAAGACATAGCGAATGTAGTCGTCGTAGAACTCGTCTGTGATTTCTTCTTGCTTTTGCTTGATGACCTGTCGAGCTTCCCCGGCGATGGAAACGAAGTTCTGGTACTCGAATGTCCGTAAGAGCCGAGTGACCTGTTCTCGGTCCGCGTCGAAGACAGCGTCGGTCGGTGGCTTCTGCTTCCCGACTTGGTTCTCGAACAGTGCCAGAAAGACCGGCTGTAGATTCACTTCCTCAATGACGTTGTGCGTGTAGGAGTCGGGGTCGTACCGGACGAAGGCCCACCGAAGCCCGTCGGTAGCGAAGCCGAAGTCGGATTCAAATTCCCGCTGGCTGAGCCAGTCACGGACCTGACCGATTCCGTGTTCCCTGCTGTCCAAGTCCTTGTTGATTGGTTCAGCTTCAACAAGTAGACGGGAAGAGTCGATATTCTCGTGGTCACGGAGCGAGATGGTGTAGTCCGCTACCATTGTTCGGCCACCGGAGAGTCCACCAGCCTCGGTCGCGTATTCGTGGCCGAGAGCGGCGAGAAGCGGCTCGATAACAGCCTGTTGGGTAAACGACTCCGGCTGAAGCCCGTCTGTTGTCATGCCGCTACGGAGCTTGTATGAGCCGGCGTCAGCCCGCAGAATCTTCTCCAGAGTACCGTCGTCAATTTGCTCCCGGAGACTGCCGACGGTTTCATCAATAGCCTCAATTATATCATCTTCAGAATCTTCCGAAACAGCAGTCTCGAAGGCTTGCTCAACAAATTCTGTTGGCGCGGTAGTTGATTCAGATGGCATGATGGAAGGGAATCTATGAGGTTGTCTTGTATCGAATCGGTAAGCCCTGTTAAAAATAAGGGTCTCCACAGCAAAAGACCGACATACGGCGTGAAGTGCCCCATCAGCAATAGGCCACTTCGAAACAAAACGGACCCCAGATATGGCAGAATTCATAGAGTAATTGGGTAAGAAGTATTACTATTCACGGTATAAAAGCGAGACAGGCACTCAATCCAGCCATGCTAATTGCTAACTTGAAAAATCAGCATACGGAAACGGCTTGCTCACGAGACGCCGCAGGAGGTCACCAGAACGGTTTCAGTTAGCTGATGATGTATACCACTTGGAAAAGATTTGGATGGCTCTGAGGGGCTGTGAGAGCGACCACGTCGTAAATGTAGGTAACTCTGACCCAAGCACTGAGGGGTCAGGTCAGATTCAGATGGAAAACGAAGTCTTCCAGCTGTTGTCTGAACTGAGAAGTACCGCTGTGAGAACTATTCAACTGTGGCCGTCTGCAACCACTCTGTCTGATATCAGTGGTCCACTATAGGGTATCCTTGTTTCAGAATAGACTGACAGAGAAGGTCTGTAGAAGGAGTTACCAAGTCAGTTCTCTAATCAGTATCGCTGTGCGGGGGACGTTCATGCAGAACCCCAGCTTCACTGAGTCCCTAATCTCCGAACCCCTAACTCTACCGCTACCAACCCCCCCTATAGTCCCCCCCTTCCTACACCCTTGATTTCAATTCTCCGTTGACTCGCTGTGACATGTCACGGAGATGTGGGAGAGCCAATAATCTGCTTGAACCGTTGGCATTCGTTCTATTGGTCCATCTTCTCGGACTGAATTGATAGCTCATACAGGAGTCTCACCACCGATATTTATAGTAATATTTCAATCACTTCATAGTATGTATTTCTGATACTATGGACATTGAAGGGCCGATTACCGAGACAGATACAGTTAAGACACCTGCCTTACATTGTAATAGAGGGAACAAAGCCCAGAGCGGTGCGGATTCTTGCGCTGTTGACTTCAACAGTTGTTGAGTTACTGCTATCGGCATAGTTGATTCCTCCCGGTGAATGACATGGAATTTGACGAAAACGAACCCGAACCAATTGTCACTCCGGAGACTCCGAATAGTACAAAAATCAACTTCCAAGAGGCCGATAACACATATCGAATGGATGGGAGTGAACGTCAAAAGTACCACTACAAGGTTCTGCGAAATCTTAATCGTGGAACCCATACCCGTCATGGAAATTACTTGTATGGGATGAATACCGACCGAGAATATTTGCGGTTCGCTGACAATCTGGCAATCTATGATTCAGTCGCAGGTCAACTGGATTTGTCGAGAGCGAAAAAGAGGTATGGGAAGAAACTATTCAAAAGAGTATCATATCAGGATAACGGACAGAAGAATTTCAAGGAGTTCAGTGCCCCAAACGACCGAGGAATGGGTATTGCCTTGACAGCGTACTGTGCGTGTTCCTATGTTTGTTGGAAAAGTGGCTGGCAAACTCATCCGAACCAGTCTGACCGTTATCCGCAGTTCATTGAAGTTCAAGAGAGATTAGGTTTCAGCGACAAGAAGCTTCGAAAATGGTATGGGAGGTTTGAACACAAGGTTCAGAAACCAGTGGTTATCCGGTAAGGGGTGGGGGAGGGGGGTATATATATTAACGTCTATTATTAGTAGTAAGGGGAACTGTTAGGGGAAAGCCGATACCGAAGACTGCAAACAGAAAACTGCTCGAAAAGGCCCTGTGAACAGAGAGGACTGAGGTCAGGCAAGGCCCCTAACAGTACTGATTCAGCCCTTCGCGACCCAGACAGGAGGGATTCTGGATAGGGGCGCGTTCACGCCGTATGAGGGATTCAGGGCGGGGAACATCGAATAGGGAACTGGTAACAGCTGGACCCGGTTTCTGCTAAGAGATTCCGATAACAGACCACTGGCAACAGGTGGACCGAAGAGTTGATAACGGGTAGCACTCCGTCCTCAGATTCGGAGCCTGCTATTCTATACTATATATGAAGGTTCGAATCAGAAATATCGGCAAGTGAACGGAGATTAACTGGTTCGGAACCCAGAATGGGTACAAGTTTTTCGTAGAAGAATTGGGATTCGAGACAGTAACGTACTGTTCATGCAGAATCACGGAGTTAACGGCCACCATATTCTATTTTATCCAGAGAAGATTGGTGATAGGTTATATAGTAGGTAGATTCATGTGGGATACTGACAGTCTTCCATTATGCCCCTCTTTGGAAGCACTAACCCAGGTGCTGACGCGTTTCATGAATGCCCAGAATGTGGAAAAGACGAGATATACTCACAGAGTAATGGAATACTGAGCGGAAGTGAGTATCTTTGTAACCATTGTGGGTATGAAGCAGAAAAGAGCGAGGTTAAGAAGTCATTTGACGAGCTTTATTCGGATAATAAAAGGAAGCATGACAAAAAAGTCAATGAGGGGTTAGATAAACTTGGGTTAGATGAAGCAAAAATACCAAAATCAGAGAAAGAAAAATTAGCAGAGATTTCTGACCCAGAACTTAGGCAACAGGTAGTGGATAGACAAGCAGAGGGATGGGAGATTGAGGAGGTAACAGATTCAGGTGAGAGGGTAGTTATGGTTGCTACTGAAGGGGGAACTATAGGCGGTCATGCTCTTACAGGTGTTTTAACCGGAGGATGGACATTCGGGTTAGGAAATGTTGCATACAGTAAACTATCCAAGAAAAAGAATAAGCAGAGAATGGTACTACGGACAGAAGAAGAGTCTACGACTCAAGAAGACGATGTGCGAAACCCAATTGAGATTATTCGAGAATTGGAGGAGCTAAACAAAGAAGGAGTCATAACCGACGCTGAATTTGAAGAAAAGAAGCAAGAGTTGTTAGACGAAGTGTAAATTTAATGTCCTGTCCTCCTCTCCTTGTCTTCGCTGTTCGAAGTGGCGTTCTTGCTGAACAAAAATTTTGACCGCTTAGGATTTGTTCATATTCCGAATGAATACCTTTCGCAGAATCCGCCGAACTTCTGGGTCGTTGATGACGATTCCTTTTTGCAGAATGTTAGCTTCTCTCTCTGTCAGATAGTACTTCTCGTCGGTTTCAGGAACCTTCCAAACTGTCTCTTCAAGCACTTGGTTTTCGATTTGCCGCTGTTTCTCTCGGTTACTCGTGGACTGGTAATCGTCTATGAGTTCGTAGAGCCGGTGCAGGTCAATATCTGGGTTGGTGTCAGTCATGGGTCTCACATCTTGTCCAGAGCGTCTCGGCGCTCTTCTACCGGTGCTTGGTCGTATTTCATCGTTGTTCTCGGGGAGTTGTGCCGAAGTTGAGCCTGTGCCGCGGCTAAGTCTTCAGCCCGAGTCATGTACGTACCGACAGAGTGCCGGATAGTGTACCAGCTCATCTGTCGGTTCTCGTGGGGTATCCCTGCCGATTCACAAAGTCGAATGAGAAGACGCCGTAGCGAATGGGACCCGTAGGGATTACCGTACTTCGTCAACCACAGGGCGTCGGTCTCGGCGTACCGGTCGTATGCCTCTCGCTCTTCCAGCCACCGTTCGAGACAACTGGTCGTCCGGTCGGAAAGGGCGACAGTCCAATTCCCTTCGTTCTTACTGGACTCTTCTTTGGGGATACGCAGGAGTTGGTTCTGTATATCCACCCAGTAGGTCTTCGCGCGCCCAACTTCGATTGGTCGTAACCCCGCGTCCAAGGAGACGCCCACAATGCTCGGGACCTTCCAGCCGTTTGCTCGCCTCCAGTCTTCTTCAGTAATCTCTTCTTTTGACTTCTCGAAGCGCTGTGCGAGATAAGCGTTCCAGCGGTCTTTCTCTTCGGCGTCAACAGACGAGTAGGAAGGAATACTACCCATCTCCAGAGACGCTTCACGGATAGCCTGTCGCTCGTCCCGCGTCAGGAAGTCTTTGGGCGCGTGTTGGTTGACAGAGAACGAGTACTCTGATTCCCAATCGAAGTTCTTGCCACGGTTGGCGTTCCAGAACTTGAATACGCGCTTGAGACATTTCTGGGCAGTGTGGATGTAGCTATCACTATAGTCCTCTTCGTCCATGATTAGGACTTCAAGGTACTCGTCCGCTTCATCCGGCGTGAGACTGATTGTGTACCTCTCGTCCCGGTCCCATTTCCACCGGTAGAATCGGTCAAGATGGTAGGTGACGTTGCGGACGGTCTCGTCAGCGTAGCCTTCTCGCCGCTTTGGGTTTTTCCCGAGACGCGAGAGCCACTGTAGAAGGTTCTCTTTGTATTCCTTGTAGTCAGTCAGCTTGCGCGGGGATAGTCGGTCCTCGACCGGGCCGGTGACGGTTGGAATCCGAGTCATGTTATTTAACTCCTTTGTTGTGAGCTTGACACTGGTCCAAAACCGCCAGACGGCAGTCTTGTGTAACTATTCTGACTTCATAATTCGAATCGGTTTTCATGTCTCTTGGTTACCGATTCCGTCGAAAAACGCCAGACGGCGTAGCCGTCTTATGCGGCGGCCGGGATTTGAACCCGGGCCATGAGCTTGGAAGGCTCAGGTCCTACCACTAGACCACCGCCGCTCATCGCTTCGCTTCTTCGCGGCGTGCCTCGCGATTCCGTCGGAATCGCTCACCACGGCCGCACGCTCACTCGTGCGAAGACGCGGACCCGGTGGGACCGCGTTCCGCCCGAGCGCGAACGTACTCCCCCATAGAGGGAAGGCGATTAAGTGCGTTTCCCTTCCGGCTCGACGACGCCGTAGCAGTTGCCGCTGGAGAGTTCGACCGACACCAGCCGCAGGTCGCTGTCGGCCACGTCGCGCTCGAACTCGCTCGGCGCGTAGACGTGGTAGAACCGCGGGACCGTCTCGCCGCGGGGGAGCGTCCAGTCGACGGTGGTGTCGAAGCCGCTCTCCGCGTCGGCCTCGGCGTCGAAGCGGTCGTGGGCCGTGCTCCAGGCGCTCACGAGCGCGCGGCCGCCCGGAGCGAGCACGCGGGCGAGTTCGTCCAGGCTGGCGCGACGGGCGTCCCGCGAGGGCAGGTGGTGCAGGGTCGCGACGTACACCGCGAGGTCGATGCAGTCGTCGGCGAGGGGCAGTTCGACGGCGTCGCCCTGGACGAGCGCGACCTCGTCGCCGACGCGCTCGGTGGCGGCCGTCAGGAGCGCGCGGCTGGCGTCGAGGCCGACGACGCGGTCCGCTACGTCGGTCAGTAGTTCGGCGTGGCGGCCGTTGCCACAGCCGAGGTCGAGGGCCGTCGTGCACGAGGGGGACTCGTCGACGAACGACTCGACCTCCGGCCAGGCGTACTCGCGGGTCTTCGAGAAGTGCGCGCCGATGTCTTCGTAGGTCCGGCGAACGGCCGCGCGCGAGCGGTCAGAACCGGTATCCGAATCTCGGTCCGGCATCGCTCCGCGGTCACTCCGCGCCGTACTTCTCCGGGTAGGCCTCGGCGAGCAGGTCGCCCTCGTCGGCGAGGCGCTCGCGGACGGGGTCGATGACCTCGGAGATGGCGGCCCCGGCCGAGGGCTTGAGGTCGGCGGGGTGGAGTTCGCCGCTGACGAAGTCCGCCTCGACCTCCTCGTAGGTCTCGTAGGTCAGGTCGCCGCCGTACTCCTCGGGGCGCTCGACGACGAACGACTCGCCGCGCACGTCGAGCACGGGGAACACGAGGTGTTCGAGGTACTCGAGGACGCCGTTGCCCTCGACCTCCCCGGCCGGACAGAACGCCTGGCCGATCTTTTCCTCGACTTCCTCGGGGTCGTCCGTGAGGTTGACCTTCGAGGACTCGTCGGAAGCGCTCATCTTCCCGCCCGAGAGCCCGGAGAGGAGCGGGGCGAACAGGCAGACCGGGGACTCGCCGCCGTGGTCCGGGAGAATCTCGCGCGAGAGCATGTAGATGCCGCGCTGGTCGACGCCGCCGTAGGCGATGTCGGCGTCGAGCGCCTTCACGTCGAGGGTCTGCATCAGCGGGTAGATGAGGCCGCCGAGGTTCGGGCTGTCGGACTCGCGGACGACCTCGCTGGCCGCGCGCTGAGAGCGCGCGATGGTCGTCTCCGCGGCCATCCGGTACATCTCCAGCGTGTACTCCTCGCCGAGCTGGAAGTCCGTGCCACGGACGAACTCGATGTCGTCGGGGTCGGCTCCGGCCGCCTCGATCATCCCCTCGATGGCCGTCTCGTAGTACGCCGAGCGGGCGTCGAGCAGGTCGAAGGGCGACTTGTTGTCGTCGAGGTGGGCGTGCAAGTCGGCGATGAGCACCGTGACCTCCACGCCGGCCCGCAGGAAGTCCGCGAGCTTTCGCATGGTCGTGAAGTGCCCGATGTGCATCTCGCCGGTCGGCGCGTAGCCGATGTACGCCGACGGGTCGCCGTCCTCGAACAGTGCCCGCAGTTCGTCCTCGGTGACGACCTCCTCCGTGTGTCGCGTCACCAGGTCGAGTCGCTCGGCCGTATCCATACCGATGTGTCGCCGGTCCGCCGATTAAAACGTTCCTGTCCCGTGCGACGCCCTCTCTGAGTCGGGCGGTCGCGCCGTCAGTTAGCACTCCCCGGAGGCACGTGGCCTGTTTCGGCGGGGGTGTGGGGGCCGAAAGTTAAGGTGAAACAACATATACTATCAGATATGATCGTGCGGGACCCATGACTCGCGAGTTAGACGACATCGACCGGAGCGTTTTGTACTTGCTGCAACAGGATGCCCGGAACACGACAGCACAGGAAATTGCTGACCGGGTGGGTGTCTCGGCGAGTACCGTCCGCAACCGGATTGACCAATTAGAAGACGATGGCATCATCCGCGGATACCACCCGGAAATAGACTACGAGACGGCGAACCTCCCCCTGCAGTTGTCGTTGATCGTCACCGCGCCACCGACCGAGCGGTCAGCGGTTGCAGAACAGGTTCGCAACATCCAGGGAATCGTCGAAGTCCGCGAAATGCTCACCGGTCGACGGAACCTCCACATCGACGTTGTCGGCACGAGCAAGGCTGAAATCACTAGTATAACGGACAAGATCCACAATACTGGCGTCGAAATCGAAAGCTCAGAGATGATGCGTCGGCGTCACGTCCAGCCGTTCAATCACTTTTTCCTTCAGGGGACGGAACAGATGAGCGGCTCTGAACCGGGTCCAGATGACGGAGAGAGTTCCGAGTGAGTGATAGAGAAACAGATTGCGGATTCCACAGAAAAACTCGGTATTTTTCACTCATCCAACACCGTGCCAGTCCTGATTCCACAGGATAGCCGGATGTAACTGCTGATTCCACAGAACAGTAAGTTATTAGTCAAATTACACTTATCTCATCGGGGCACGTTTCCGTCGGAATGGGGGGACCCACTCGTGGAAGGCATCACCTATCCGGAGCGTCCGTGCGAGCTAGCGATGACTGCGCAGGCACGAGCAGGTGCCGACAGGACTTGTCGGGACCACCCATTTTCACGGAGTGATGGCAAGAAGTCGGTCGACGCTGTCTCTCTTTCCGGCGATGGAGGGCCGAACACGCCGGGGGGCAACTCCCTGAAGGCGGAGTCCGACCACAATCGGTCGTCGGACAGCGTGTGCGATTTCCGACACTGGGTGAGGGGACCATCTGAAACTGCGAGGCGTGCAGGCGGTTCACCGATTCGGGCCTCACCGGACCGGCGTCCCACAGGCACTGGCCAGCAGTCGTCGCCGTCATCCTCACCAAACTATGTCAATTGACACACCAGCGTTTCCGAAGGCCGCTGCTGAAGAGTCGTCCGTAACCGAGGTACTGGACCGCGTACTGGAGGGACACCGACCGCGGTATCTGTTCTACTGCCTCTTGCTCTATCCGAATCCGGTCCGATTGCCGATGATCGCGGATCAGGTCACGGTCTGGGAGCGGGCCCGATCGGACACGTCACTGTCGTTCGATCGGCACCGACTGCGCGTTTACAATGCCCTGTACCACGACTACCTCCCCGCCCTCCGAGAGGTCGAACTCGTCACGTACCAGCAGACGGGTGACAGCGCCGCGCTGGGGTCGGCCGCTACCGGACACACGGAGCGACTGCGCGAGCGTCTCGCGCGTGAACTGCCCGGGCTTCTGGAGGCCGAGGCGGACGCGATAGAGGCATCGAGACGGGACTACTAGTCTCACCGTCGGCCGCTGGCGCGCGGATTTCCCGATAGTCGTCGATCTCCCCGTTACGAACAGGGGTCACACATTTACGGGATAGGGGCAAAGACGGCGATAGATGTCCCTCCTGTTCGACCACGTCATCGGGTCGTTCGACCTCGCCGACGCCGCGCTGTGTGCCGTCTCCGACGACGCCCTCGAAGACCGCGGCGACGCGGTCCCCGTGCGCCCCGTCGCGGAGTTCGCCGGACACCACGACGCCCTCGCCCATCCGACGGAAGACTGGGTGTGCATCCCGCTGCACGAACCCGACTCGGCGCGACCGACGGGGGAGTACGTCGCCTTCACCGACCACTCGCTGCACGGCCAGATATTCGTCTTCGAGCGCGACGGCGAGCGGGACTTCGTCGACGCCGACGCCTTCGGCGCTACGGCGCTCGCCGACCGGATTCGCTTCTGGCACTCCGACTACGTCCCGGAGGCCTACCCGCCCTCCTACGACTCGCCCATCGACGACAGCGAACCGCCGCGTAACCCGGTCCCGCCGGCGGACCTGGTCGACGGCCTGCGCGACCACGTCGAGCGCGAACGCGAGGCGACCCGAGAGACGAACCGCGAGCGGGCCGAACGCCGCAGTCCCGCCGAGGTGTACGCGAGCGGGGGCGACGCGGTCCCGGAACTCACCGCGGCCGGTCGGGACGACGGGCGCTTTCACTTCCGCGTCGACCCGCCCGCCGACGTGGCCGCCGAGTGGCGCGGCGACTGGGCCTTCGTCGTCGAGTCCGAGTTCGGCGTCCACGAGGGGAACGAGGTGCTGGTCCACGCAGTCGACGGCGGGCCGAGCGACGACGGGCCGTTCCCAGTCCCGGCGACGGTCGAGCGCATCCGCGGGCGCAGCGTCTGGCTCGACATGAACTGGGCGCAGGTCGACGGCGCGACGAGTCTCGGGAGCGCGCTGACCGACGGCGACGCCACCTACGGGCTGACGGCGCTGCTGAACCCCGTCCCGTTCGACCGCGAGCGGGAGGCGGTCGAGGCGCTGGCCGACCACCCGCTCAGGGACGTGCTCGCGGGCGAACGTCCCATCACGTTCTCGAACGGGGCGGCCGCCCGGAGCGACCGGTTCGACGCGGAACTGAACCAGGAGCAGCGCCTGGCCGTCGAGCACGCGCTGCTGGCCGACGACCTGTTCTGCGTCCACGGGCCGCCGGGGACCGGCAAGACGCGGACGCTCGTCGAGATCGTCCGGCGGGCCGCACAGGCCGGCGAGGACGTGCTCGTCTGTGCCGACTCGAACCAGGCTGTCGATAACCTCGTCGCCGGGGCCTCGACGCCCGACGCACCTGACCCGCAGTCGCTGCACGCCTACGGCCAGCACGGCGAGGGCGAGTTCGTGCTGGACCGCGTGAACGCGAGCCAGTCGTCCAACGACGCAGTCCGGCGGGCCTATGCCGACGTGCCGGAGCGCGCGGACGTGGTCGCCGTCACGAACAACAGCGCCGCCACGCTCGCGCGGGACTTCGACCTCCTCGTGCTCGACGAGGCCACGCAGTCGACCTGCACGGCGTCGTGCATCCCGCTGGTCCGGGCCGAGCGCGTCGTCCTCGCCGGCGACCACCGACAACTGCCACCCTACAGCGCGAGCGACGGCCCGCCGGAGTCGAGCTACGGCCACTCCCTGTTCGAGCACCTCTACGCCGACGGCGGCGTCTACGAGGGCGTCGGCCTGCAACTCCAGACCCAGTACCGGATGCACCGCGACATCGCGTACTTCCCGAACCGGCGGTTCTACGACCGGACGCTCCGGAACGGGCGGACCGTCGACCCGCTCCCAGACAGGCCGGCGCTCGAAGGGTACAACGTCGGCGGACGCGTCGAGACGGTCGGCCACTCCCGGGCCAACCCGACCGAGGCCCGCCTGGTGACCCACATCGTCTCGGACCTGCTATCGGACGTCCCCGCCGAGGAAATCGGAGTCATCACGCCCTACAGCGCGCAGGTGCAGCGTATCCGCGAGACGCTCGCGGCCCACACCGACGCCGCCGACGGCGTCACCGTCGACACTATCGACTCCTTCCAGGGCGGCGAACGGACGGCCATCGTCCTCTCGCTCGTCCGAAGCAACGCCGACGGAACCGTCGGCTTCCTCGGGCGGCCGGTCGACGGGCCGCGGCGGCTGAACGTCGCGCTCACGCGGGCCAAGCGCTACTGCGCCGTCGTCGCCGACTGGCACACGCTCCGCTACGACGCCGACGGGAAGTGTACGGACCTCTACGACGACTTCTACCAGTTCTTCGCCAACACCGACCGCCTGAGCGACGTCGACCCCGAGTTCATCCCGGTCTGACGGCGGCGACGGGTCCAAATACGTCCGCCCCAACTGTCTCACATGTACACCGGGAAGACGGAGAAGGCCTGCTGTCTCTGCGGAAATCCCGACGTTCGGACGCGCCTCGACCTCCCGCCACGGGCCGTCCCGCTGCTGAAGCACGCGGAGGCCATCGCCTGGCGGGACATCGTCGGCGAGGTGTCCATCTACTTCTGTGACTCGGACTGGCGGACCGTCCGCGACCTCATCCTCGAGACCGGGATGAGCCCGCTGTCGCGCTGTAACGTGGCTCGCGCGTCGTTCGACCTCCGCGAGGACTTCGAGGCGCTGCTGAACGCCGTTCGCGACGAGCCGGACCACACCGACCTCGAACGAGAGATGCTCGCCGACGCGGAGGCGGCGCTCGCAAACCGCGACGACCCCTACGTCGAGGAGCGTGACCTCGTCGAGGCCCGCGTGATCCAGTGGGTCTTCGAGGACACGGACCCGGACCGATAATCCCACGAGGGCAGTCGGACCGCTCCGTATCCAAACTGTTTTGAACACCCACTGCCGTGTGTGAACCGATGACTGTACGCGTAGGCGTTCTCGGCGCGACGGGCGCAGTCGGGCAGCGGCTCATCCAGCTACTCGACCCCCACCCCGAGTTCGAAATCGCAGCATTGACCGCCAGCGCATCGAGCGCCGGCGAGACGTACAAGGACGCCGCCAAGTGGCGCGTCGACTCTCCGATTCCCGCGGACGTGGCCGAGACCGAGGTCCGGGCGACCGAGCCCGAATCGGTCCCGGACGACGTGGATCTCATCTTCTCCTCGCTCCCGTCGAGCGTCGGCGAAGCCGTCGAACCCGAGTTCTGCGAGGCCGGCTACGTCGTCTCCTCGAACTCCTCGAACGGCCGGATGGACGAGGACGTGCCGCTCGTCATCCCCGAGGTCAACGCCGACCACGTCGACCTCCTCGAGGTCCAGCGCGACGAGCGCGGCTGGGACGGGGCGCTCCTGAAGAACCCGAACTGCTCGACCATCACGATGGTCCCGCCACTGGCCGCACTCGACCGCGAGTTCGACCTGACCGACGTGCACGTCTCGACGCTTCAGGCCGTCTCCGGGGCGGGCTACTCCGGCGTCACCTCGATGGAGATCATCGACAACGCCATCCCGCACATCGGCGGCGAGGAACAGAAGATGGAGAGCGAGTCCCGCAAGCTGCTGGGCTCCTTCGACGGCGCGGAGGTCACGCTCAACGACGCGAGCGTCGCCGCCTCCTGTAACCGCATCGCGACGCTGGACGGCCACCTCGAGAACGTCTGGGCCGAGACGGCCGAGGACATCACCGTCGCCGACGCCGAGGACGCGATGGACACCGTCACGGGCATCGACCTCCCGTCCTCGCCCGAGAATCTCATCACGGTCTTCGACGAGCCCGACCGTCCCCAGCCCCGCCTCGACCGCAACATCGAGAACGGCATGGGCGTCGCGGTCGGCGGGTTCCGAGAGACGGACGACGGCGTTCAGTTCAACTGCCTCGCCCACAATACCATGCGCGGCGCGGCCGGCGCGAGCGTGCTGAACGGCGAACTGCTGAACAAGCGCGGCTACCTGTAGCGTCAGAGTTCGATCTGATTCGTCAGGCCGTCCCACGTTCCGGTGCGTTCGGCCCGCTGGACGTTTTCCGCGACGATGTCTGCCAGTCGCTCGTAGTAGCTCGGCGTGTGGCCAGCGTTGTGGGGCGTTATCAGCACGTTCTCGAAGTCCCACAGCGGGTGCTCGGGCGGCAGCGGCTCGGGGTCGGTCACGTCGAGGGCCGCGCCGCCGACGTGGTTGCGCCGGAGCGCGTCGACGAGGGCGTCGGTGTCGACGACGGGGCCGCGAGCGACGTTGGTCAGCACCGCGTCGGGGTGCATCGTCTGGAACACCTCCGTGTCGAAGAGGTGTCGGGTCGCGTCGGTCAACGGACAGGCGAGGCCGACGTACTCCGCGTCGACCACAGCCTCGTGAATCTCGTCGAAACCGTACACCTCGTCGGTCGGACCGCCCTTCTCGGGCGAGTAGCGGACGCCCACCGTCTCCACGTCGAACCCCTGCAGGCGGTCGACGATGGCCTCCCCGATTGCGCCCAGGCCGACGACGCAGACGCGACTGCCGGCGAAATCCGACGTGTGAAACGACTGCCAGACGTTCTCGCGCTGCTGTCGGCGCGCGGTGAAGAAGCCGCGCGCGAACGCCAGCCACGATCCCACGACGTTCTCGGCGACGTTGGGGCCGTGGACGCCGGAGGCCGTCGTGAGCGCGATGTCCCGCTCGGCGAACGCGTCGAGCGGGAGGTGGTCGTATCCAGCGTATGTCCCTGCAAACAGCCGCAGCGAGTCGGCCGCATCGAGCAGGTCGGGTGACACCGACTGCCCGGTCAGGACCGTCGCACTCGCGACCAGTTCGCGCTCGGCGGCCGGCGTCTCGGCGACGGCCACCTCCCGGTCGGGCAGTCGCTCCCTGAGCGCGGTCGCGTACTGGTCGATGGGCATCCCGTGGACGTTGTACCGGGTTACGACGATGTCCGCCGTCGCGTCTCCGGTGGCTGTGGAACTCATGTCCGGTGGTCCTCGCGGCGACCTCAAAACGATGCCGGCGTGGGAATCCAGTCGCAAGGGGGCGCTTCGACCTGCGCGAGACATGACAGGCAGGATTACTAAGATCTTAGTAACAGTTCGCGAATATCTTAGTATATTTGTAGGATGAGCCGCGTAGAGTACTCCCGGAATGGGGACATCGACGCGGGTGGCGCTCGTCGACGACGACAGCGACTACCGACAGCTGTATCGGTTGTGGCTCCCGGAGCGATACGACGTGATCGAGGCCGCAGACGGCCGCGAGGCACTCGAACTGGTCGACGGCTCGGTCGATGTCGTGATACTGGACCGCGAGATGCCGAACGCGAACGGCGAGACGGTCGCGACTGAGCTACGCGACCGGAGCATCGACCCCGCAGTCGTCATGGTCAGTAGTCTCGAACCCGGCGTGGATATTCTCGACGTCCCCGTCGACTCCTATCTCACGAAGCCCGCGAGCCGCGACGCGCTGCTGTCGGTCATCTCGACGATCCGCTCGTGGCGCGAGTACGGACCGGAGCGCCGCGACCTGCTCGGACTGGCCGCGCGGACTGCGGCCGTCTCCGAGGCGAAACGGGCCGTCGCCCTCGCCGAGAGCGAGGCCTACCGCCGCGCCGAGGAGCGCCTCGCTGCCCATCAGCTCGACCCCATCGACCTGCCGATCGAGCGGTGAGGACTGTCGTCTCCGTTCGCGTGAGCACGTCAGACCGACGGAACCGACCGAAGACAATAGGTTTTAGCGGGCGCGGAACACCGTAGCGGGTATGGAACACGTAGACGTCGCCATCGTCGGTGGCGGTCCCGCCGGCTCGTCGGCGGCCCGGGCCGCGGCCGACCACGGGGCCGACGCCGTCCTCCTGGAGAAGGGGGTGCCGCGGGCCGACCGCGAGGGACGGGGGCCGGACTCGACGGACGCCGCCGGACTGCTCGACTACTGGTTCGAGATCATGGGCATCCCTCGGTCGGAGTTCCCCGAGGACGTGGTGCTGAGCGAACTCGACGGCGCGAAGTTCTACGGCCCGTCGACCGAGATGACGCTCACCGAGACGGGCATCGACGCGGCCGCCGACACCTTCGGGATCACCTTCCACCGCGCGCGCTTCGACGACTGGCTCCGCGAGCGAGCGGAAGCGGCCGGCGCGGACTACCGCGTCGGCGTCAGCGTCACCGGCGTCGAGACGGACCTGCACGGCTCGCCGCGCCACACCGTCCGCCTGGCCAACGGCGAAGACATCGCCGCCGAGTACGTGGTCCTCGCCGACGGCCCTCAGCGGACCGTCACCGGCGAGACACTCGACCAGTTCCTCCCCGCCAGCCGGTCGATGGGCGAGATCATGCCCTCGAACGAGGTCAACCACATCGCCTATCAGGAACACCGTCGGATGCCCGAGGAGCTGTTCACCCCCGAGTTCATCGAGTTCTGGTGGGGCATCATGCCCGGCCACACCGCGTACCCGTGGATCTTCCCGAACGACCCGCCCGTCGCCCGTATCGGCCTCACGATGCCCATCGGCCTGGACATCGACGACTACGACCGAAGCGAATGGGACCTCCTGCGGGAGACCGACGAGGGAATCCCGCAGGGCCGCCAGTACATCGAGCGCCTCCTCGAACGGGAGTTCCAGGCCTACGACCTCAACGACTTCCCGCTCGTTGAGGACCGCGGGAAGGCCCGCGGCACGGAGACGTATCCCATCTCCTCAACGCGCCCAATAGAGTCCCCGGTCGGCGCTGGCATCGCCGTCACCGGCGGCGCGATGGGCGCGACCTCCGCCTTCCACGAGGGGGGTGACCACGTCGCCGTCCGCACCGGCACGCTGGCCGGAAAACTCGCCGCGAACGGCCGCCTCGAACGCTACAACGACGCCTGGCACCGCGCCATCGGCGACGAGGTTCTCCGCAACGTCACGTTCGCCGACCTGGTCCGAGACTGGGGGCCCACCGACTGGGACCGGGCCTTCACGACCGCCAACGACCTCATGGACGCCCGCGGAATCAAGGCCGATGCCGCGCTCCGCGGCGGCCTCCACGGGCTGGAACTGGTCGCCCGCTACAAGTGGGGGAAGTTCGGCTACCGGAACGGCAAGTACGTCCAGCTGCGCGAGGACGACTACGCCGTCTGAACGTCAGCCTTAGGTGCGCGAGCGGCGAAGCCCGAGTGCGTGCCTTCAATCCCCGGCCGAGGCCCGTCACCGGGACGATGACGACCCGGAGAACCCGGGCACGCGACATTCCGCGGGTAACACCGCACCGGCGGTTGCACAGCAATCGCCCGCGCTCGCGGCTGACGCCGCTCGCGCATCTGGTCGTCTTCCGACGACCCGCCATACGGTCTCGACCGTCTGGCCGTTCGGTGATTACGACGGAATCACCCGCGCTCGCGGCTGACGCCGCTCGCGCAATTGGTCGTCTTCCGACGACCCGCCCGGCACGAGGGTTTGCCGGCTGACGTGGCACGCCGCCGAGGATGATGCCGGACGTTAGTGTTCCGGGCGTACACTTTCGAACTAGCGTAGATACGCCTCCAGTGAGTCTACGACGCGATCCACGAATGCGTCAGTAACTCGGCCCTGCCACGCAACGAGGTCTTCGGCCCGGGGCGAGTGGATCGCCCACGGCGAGACGAACGACTCTCGTGGAACGCCGCCCGTTTCCCAGATTCCCTCTCCGAGACGAAGTGAGTCGTCGTATTCCTTCGTCGAGATAGCGACCGCGACGTGTTGCTCGTCGGCGAAGGGGTGGGAACTGTTGCTCACGACGAGCCACGGTCGCTGGTGATCAGTGCCGAGTTTGAATGAGTCGGAACTCCTGACGACATCGCCGCGTTCCGGCTCCATCGATTACTCGTCCTCGCTCGACCCCTGTTCGCTCGGATGCGGCTGGTCGGGTGCGACAGCGTCCCAGCGCTCCGACTCGATTCCGCCGTCGGCCTCATCGAGATGCTCGCTCACGTCGTGTAGATCGTACGCTGCCGCGACCCGCTGTTCGTCCTGCGTGATTGCCCAGTACTGCCCGCGATGGCGGACGAGGTCACGCTCTTTCAATCGCGTGAGCGCGGTGCCGACCGTGTTCGGGTTCTCGTCGATGGCAGTCGCTATCTCCGACCGGGTGAATGCCGCGTCCCGGTGTGTGTGGAGATACGTAATCACCTGCTCGGGCACACTCGGTCCCTCCGGAAGGTCACCCGATTCGAACTCGTCGATGCTCACGGGCATACTGAGAAATTCGCGTGCTTACGTAATGAATGTACTGCCGTACTTCGAGTGCGGATTCACTGGTCGATCCTCGTCCGGTAGTGTTCCGGGCGTACATTCTACTCATCGAGACAGTGGCAAGCGACCCGCGGGCGCGGAGAGTTCCCCCGAATTTGGGCCTAAGTTTCAGCTGTTGTGTGCGCTAGTTCGGCGAATCCTTATCCGCCGCTTCCGCCAATGATACTGCGTGCGACGGGCCGACCCGTGTTCCGTTCGGATCGTGACACCGCGGTCGACCATTGACCAGCGAGATCAGCAATGACGATACACAGCAACAACACCGGTTTCGGGGGCGCAGCGGACACCAAAACGGGAACTGGGACGGGACGAAGCGAGTCGGAGAAGGCGATGCGCCGCGTCCTCTGGTGGCTCATCGGGAGTTCACGGGGCGGCGAGAACCGTCTCCGGATCATCCACGCCATCGAGGAACAGCCGCGAAACACCAATCAGCTCTCCGAGGACCTCGACCTGAACTACAAGACCGTCGAGCACCACCTGGGGCGCCTCGTCGAACACGGCGTCCTGCTGGCGAACGGCGACGAGTACGGGACGATGTACTTCCTCTCGGACCGGTTGGAAGCGAACCTCGACGTGTTGGACGAAGTCGTCGCCGCCGCCGAGCTCGATGTCGGTAATGAGGACACCGCTCGCTAAGACGCTCGGCGTCACGCTCGCCGGCCTCGTCTGTGCCGTCCTCGGCGCCGTCTTCTTTCCCTGCCTCGATCCGGCCTTCGCGTACGGACCGAGAGGGGGGCTTCCGCCGACGCTGGCGCTGGTCGTCAAGGCCAAACTGTTCGTCACGACGTTCAACCTCGTCGTCTTGGTCGCGCTCATGCGGTCCTACCTGGCGATCTACCGCGGGCTGGCGAACAAGTACACCCGCAGCCTCATCGCCCTGAGTGTCCTGTTGCTCCTGTACGCAGCCACGAGCAATCCCCTGGTCCCGATATTGCTGGGGCTGTCTCCGCACACCTCGCTCGGGGTGTTTCTGTTCCTGCCCGACCTGTTCGTCGGCCTCGCTATCGTGGTTCTGTACTACCAGAGCCAGACGTGAGGGCGGAGCGCCGACGGCCGCAGGGTGGGAGCCGACCTCCCCGGGCACTGCCAGACCGGTGGTGGCAAGAACGGTTCAGTCAGTAGTCGGTGACCCGCCACGGGGCGTCGGTTCCGCGCTGGACCGGCCGCACTCGCACTGTCGCGATCCGTGTCGGCGAGCCTACGTGGCGGGCGACCACTGGACGTGATCGCCGCGCCGGTCGAGTTCGTGGGTGAGCCACCGCGTCAGCAGTTCGACGGCGGTCTTCTCGTCGGCCCGGAACGGCTCGGACCGGGGCTCTCGGCCGACGAAACAGACCGCCCCGAAGCAGTCACCGTCGACTTCGAGCGTCGCCCCGAGGTAACAGCCGAAGCCGTAAGACCTTCGGGCCGACGCGTCGGTTTGCTCTCGCTCGCCGGCGTTGAACGCCGTCAAGAGGCCGTCGGAGTCGACGGTGCGGCGGGCGTAGGCGGCGATAGCCGAGTCCGCGTCAGGTTCGACGAGAGTCGGGTCGGAACTGGTCTCCAGAATCTCGTGGGATCCGTCCGACTGGTCGAGCGCGAGGAGACAGCCGTCGTCGAGGCCCAGGAACTCGACGCCCAGGTCGAGTACCTCGACGACGCGCTGTTCGAACGGACGCTCTGCGTCGGTCGTGAGCGCGTAGAGGTCCTCGCGGTAGCGCTCGTTGCGTGCCTGTCGGTGCTCGCGTTCGATTTGGTCGGTGATGTCCTTGGTCACGACTGCGAACCCACGGAGGTCGCCGTCGTCACGGAGCGCCGTCACCGTCACGTCTGCCCAGTACGTGCTGCCGTCCTTTCGAACGCGAAGCCCCTGATCGGTCGCGCGGCCGGTCTCGGCGGCGACGTTGAGCAGGTCCTCGGGACGGCCCGCTTCGACCTGCTCGGCCGTGTGGAAGGTCGAGAGTGACTCGCCGAGGACCTCGTCCTCGTCGTAGCCCGTGATCCGCGTTGCGCCGGCGTTCCACGACTGGATCCGCCGGTCCGGGTCGAGGACGAACATCGCGTACTCCTCGACGGCGTCGACCAGCAGGCGGAAGCGCTCGCGCTCGTGTCTGAGCCGCGTGTCGAGTTCCTCGCGTTCGGTCCGGTCCCGGAGGACGCACACCGCGCCGTCGCCGTCGATGTCGGCGACGGTATGCTCGCCGACGAACGCCGTCCCGTCGGCGCGTTCGAGGCGGGTCTCGCCCGTCCACGTCCCGTTCTCGCGTACCGCGGGGAGGATCACGTCTTCGACGACCTCCCGCCCGGCGTCGCTGTAGACACCCTGCCACGGGCTCCCTTCCAGTTCCTCGCGGTCGTATCCGACGGTCTCGGCGTAGGACTCGTTGACGTACGTGAACCGGCCCTCGGCGTCGATCGTGCTGATGCCGTCCCAGGCCGCGTCCATCGCTCGGTGGTCGCGAAGGACCTGGCGCTCGTTCCGGCGCGCCTCGACGGCGTTTTGGATCCGATTGGCGAGGATGGTGTACTGCACCGTGCCCGGCCTCTTCTGGATGTAGTCCGTGACCCCTGCGGAGATGGCCTCGGCCGCGATCTCCTCGCTCCCCTTGCCCGTGTAGAGGACGAACGGGAGCTCGGGCGACCGGTCTCGGACGGCTCTGAGGAACTCCAGTCCGTTCATCTCCGGCATCTCGTAGTCACTGACGATACAGTCGTAGCGGTCCTCGAGAGCGCGGTCGAGGACCGCCCCGGCTCGCGTCGCCGTGTCCACGTCGAGCCGATCGTCGGTCCGCTCCAGGAACGCTGCCGTCACGGCCACGAGATCGGGATCGTCATCGACGTGTAACACAGAGACTTCGTCGACCATCTATGTCAACATAGCACAACGGAACGGAAAAGACATTTGTCAACTGAGAATGTATTCTGCGACTCCGTCGGAAGTCGGCGACAGAGCGACGCTCGCTCGTCAGATCTGGCCTGAGTTTTCAGGATTCGGAGGCGAGGGGAGGCGCGATGCCGTGCCGCCAGTCGTCACCGGTCCGCGAACCGACTCGGCCGGCCGCCGGCGTCAGAGCCCGACCGCTGGAGCGAGGGTTGCGGCCCCTGCTGCCTCTAGCTGGTCGCTGTACCTGACGACGACGTAGAGCAGCGAGAACAGCGTCGCGTTGTACGCCCCGTGGATGAGCGACGGGACGACGATGTTGTCGGTGTACTCGTAGGCAGTACCGAGGACGAGCGAGGGGATGACCAGTCCGCCGAGGGCCACGAGGTTCCCCGAGGCGGACCCGCCGGTCAGCGCGAAGTAGTGGATGCCGGCGAAGAAGACGCTCGCGGTGACGATTCCCGAAATCGGTCCGAACCGCTCGCGGATACGTCCTTGGACGATTCCGCGGAACAGTAGCTCCTCCCCCGGGCCGATGAGCAGGAACGACGCCGGAATCAACAGCAGCAGTACCTCGGGGTTCTCCATACCGACCTCGGCCGCCTGATTCTGGCCCGTTTCGACGCCCGTCGAAGCGACGATGGCGGATATTATCATCGCCGCCACCACGAGGCCGCCGATGGCAGTTCCGTACCCGAGGACCGAGACACCGAGGTCGCGAAGGTCCGGCACGTCGACGCCGATTCCAAACCGTTCACGGTCGGGGACCTCCAGCATTTCACAGATCCTCGGTACGAGATGCCGTCTGAACTGGATGTACGCGCCCGCGACCGCGGGAAGACCGATTCCCTGTATCGTTATCAGGCTGAGTACGAGCAACTGGGGTTCGGTCAGTCCGATTCCCAGGGTGAGTGTGAGGAGAAATCTGGCGATAAGACTCAACACGAGGCCAAAGAGGAGGCCACTCACTCCGAGCAGGAACGCCGAGAGGAGGGCGAGGACGGACCGGAGGACGGTGACGAGTGTGCGGGATTCCATCGCTATCCCGTGCGTTGGTCGTGGCGATGGGTAAACAATTCGACCGGCGACCGAGGAGGGGCGGCGTCGCGACGACTCGCCACTCTCACTCGATTCGCTCGCCGGCGGTGACGGCCGTCTCCAGCCAGTTCGACTCCGGCGGGTAGGGACAGGAGAAGGTGTCGCTGTAGGCGCAAAACGGCGAGTACGCGAGGTTGAAATCGATCGTGATCTCGTCGCCGTCTTCGAGGTCGCGGTCCGGTTCGAGTTCCATGTATCGACCGCCATCGTAGGTCTGCTGGCCCGTCGTCTTGTCTCGGAATGGGACGAACAGCGTCCGTGACTCGTCGGAAGCTTGCCGGAAGCCGTGCAGTTCGCGAGCCTCGCCGTCGAGGTCGAACGACAGCGTCGCGACGTGGAGGTAGCGGACCGTTCGGCCGTCGCTGGTCTCCATGTCGACGGAGTCGGGCGTCTCGTGGACGGCGACGGTCGCCTCGACGCGGTAGTCCGGGTCCGGGTCGAAGTACGAGAGGCCGTCGAAGTCCGCTCGCTCCTCGGGCGGAATGGGCGACTGCGGGTGCTCGTCGAAGAAGCGGTCCTTCTCTTCGCGGTTGGCTTCGAGGCGGTCGGCCCACGCGTCGTCGGTGGTCATAGTGGCTTCGAGGCGGCCGAGCAGTTTCAGTCCGGCGACTCGGCGACCGGCGCGAGCGTATCGGCCGCCGAAACCGAGGCGGGTTTATTATACCCCGAACGTGAAGGGAATCATACACAGGGGTGTGTATGGAAGCGACGTTCTACGGCGTGCTGGGGGTGGACCCCGACGCCGACGAGGAGACGATAGTCCGCGCCTACCGGGAGCGCTCGAAGTCGGCGCACCCGGACGTGAGCGACGACCCTGACGCCGGCGAGCGGTTCAAGCGGCTCACGACCGCGAAAGAGGTGCTCACCGACGAGGCCGAGCGCGCTCGCTACGACCGGCTCGGCCACGAGACGTACGTGCGCCGGCATCTCGACGGGGTGGGTGTGGACGACGGCACAGACACGGGCGGTGTCAGCGAGGCCGCCCGGCAGTACGTGGGTGGCGGTGCGAACGCTGGAAGCAGTCGGTCGGCGCCACACGGCCGAAACGGCCCGTCTGCGACGACTGCCCAGCGGTCGAACCAGACCCGCGGGGGCAGCACCGGCTACGGGACCGCCGCAGACTACTACCGGCCCGGGCAGCGGATCGGGCCGGCGGAGACGGCGGGGGCGGGGTCGCTACTCGCGTCGCTCCGCCGGGTCGGCCCCTGGCTGTTCGTCCACCTCGCGCTGTTCGCGTGCACGCTGGGGGTGGCCCTCCTTCTCGCGGCCGGCGGCCTCACCGGACGGTTCCCGCCGGTCGTCGCCGGCGTGATGGCGCTCTCGACGGTGAGCATCTCGCTCGTCATCTCGGCGACGCACGTGCTCTCGCGGCTCTCGGCCTGAGGGCTGAGGGGAAACCCAAACCCGTTTTTCCCCTCCCCGCGAACCGGACGTATGAACGTACGCACGGTCGCCGACCTGGCTCCCGAGGAGCGGGCGGCGCTGTTCGACCGCGACGCCGGCGTCGAGGCGGTCCGCGACGACGTGGCCGACATCGTCTCGTCCGTCGCCGAGGAGGGCGACGTGGCGCTCCGACGCTTCGCCGAGGAGTTCGACGACGTGTCGGTGGGCAACATCGACATCACCGACGCCGCGGAGCGGGCCTACGAGGAGATCGACGACTCCGTCCGCGAGGCCATCGAGGACGCCGCGGCCAACATCCGCGCCTTCCACGAACGACAGGTCCCCGAGGACTGGCGCGCGGACTTCGAGGGCCGTGAACTCGGCCGGCGCTTTCGCCCGCTCGACAGCGCCGGCGTCTACGCGCCGGGCGGCACGGCGGCGTACCCCTCCAGCGCGCTGATGGGCGTCGTTCCAGCGAAGGTCGCGGGGGTCGAACACGTCGCGGTCGCGACGCCGCCCGCCGACGAGGTCAACCCCGTCACGCTCGCGGCGATCCACGCCGCCGGCGCTGACGCGGTCTACCAGGTCGGCGGCGCGCAGGCCATCGCGGCGCTCGCCTACGGCACGGAGACGGTGACAGCAACCGACATCGTCGTCGGGCCGGGCAACCGCTGGGTCACCGCCGCGAAGGCCGAGGTGCGCGGCGACGTGGCCATCGACTTCCTGGCCGGCCCCTCGGAGATACTGGTCGTCGCCGACGGGGACGCGAACCCCGAACTGGTCGCTGCGGACCTCGTCGCGCAGGCCGAACACGACGAGAACGCCTCCGTCGTCGCCGTCACCGACGACGAGGCGCTCGCCGAGGCCGTCGCAGATGCCGTCGACGAGCAGGCGGCGGGCCGGGAGCGCGAGGCCGTCATCCGCGGCGCGCTCGACAACGACGCCTCCGGCGTCTTCCTCGCCCGCTCGATGAGCGAGGCCGTCCTGTTCGCCGAGGAGTACGCCGCCGAGCACCTCTCGATCCAGGCCGACGACGACGAGGCGCTCTTAGAGCGCATCCCCTCCGCCGGGTCGGTGTTTCTCGGCCCGTACAGCCCCGTCGCGGCCGGCGACTACGCCGCCGGGACGAACCACGTCCTCCCGACCGGGGGGAGCGCCCGCGTCACCGGTGGCCTCTCCGTCGACACCTTCGTCCGGTCGACGACGGTCCAGCGCCTCACCGAGGACTCGCTGGGCGACATCAGCGAGACGATCACGACTCTCGCAGAGGCCGAGGGCCTTGAAGCCCACGCCGAGAGCGTCCGCAAGCGGTTCGAAGACTGAGACGCACTGGCGATACCGGCGTCACTGTTAACACGTTCGGGCTCCCACTTTTCCCTATGAGTAGCACTGCGGACGACGGCGACCCCGAACTCGGCGGCGAGGACGTGGGCGTCACCGAGCAGGCGGCGGCGGAGGCACTGGACCTCCTCGAGAGCGAGGGGATGGACGTAGAGGAGTCCGGGCTCCGCCTGTACGTCCAGCAGGGCGGCTGCGCCGGCCTCTCCTACGGGATGCGCTTCGAGCACGAACCGGAACCGGACGACGAGATCTTCGAGCGCCACGGCCTGCGGGTGTTCGTCGACGACGCCAGCATCGACTACATCGAGGGCTCGGTGCTGGCCTACGAAGGCGGCCTGCAGGGGGCCGGCTTCCACGTCGAGAATCCGAACGTGGTCAGCGAGTGCGGCTGCGGCGAATCCTTCCGGACGTAGTCACTCCGCGAGTTCGAACGCCACGACCACCTCTGCCTGGTACTCGCGGCCCTCGACGCTCGCGATCTCGACGCCGAGTTCCTCCACCTCGACCCATTTGACGTTGTCGAGCGTCGCCTCCGCGCGCTCGATGGCGTCGTCTGCGGCCTTGTCGAAGCTCTCCGAACTGGTCCCGATGAGCGTGATTTTCTTGAAAACCATGTGTGTCTTGAGTTCGGGCGCACCCTCGCCGCGACGCGAGGCCGCCCTGCCGACAGTTCTCTCGGAGGGGTGATATAAGTTAGCAGGGGGCGCAGTGGCGTCGGCTTATCGCTGCACCGACGCGCCCAGCGAGTCGAGCACGTCGAAGAAGTCCGGGAAGGACACGTCGACGTGTTCCGCGCCGGTCACGGTCGTCTGGCCCTCGGCCACGAGGCCGGCGACGGCCAGCGACATGATGATTCGGTGGTCGGCGCGCCCGTCGACGGTCGCCCCGGTGAGGTCGCTGTCCTCGCCGTAGACGACGAGTTCGTCCCGGTGCTCCTCGACCTCGGCTCCCATCTTCGTCAGTTCCTCGGCCATCGCGCTCACGCGGTCGGTCTCCTTGTACCGGACGTGCTCCGCGTCGGTGATGTGCGTGACGCCGTCGGCGGCGGCCCCGAGCGTCGCGATGGTCGGCAGGAGGTCCGGCGTGTCCTCGACGCCGACCTCGATGCCCGAGAGCGCGGACTTCGAGACCTCGATCTCGCCGTTCTCGCGGTCCCAGTCGAGGTCGGCTCCCATCTCGTCGAGGATGTCGACGATGGCCGAATCGCCCTGGGCGCTCGGGAAGGCGGACGTGACGAGCAGGCCGTCCTCGGCGGCGAGCGCGCCGGCCGCGAGCAGGTAGCTCATCGACGAGAAGTCGCCGGGGACGCTGTACTCGCCGCCGGTCGGCGCGTAAGACTGTCCGCCCGCGACGGTGAACCCGTCGGCGGTCCGCTCGGCCGTGACGCCGTAGTCGCTGAGCACCTCCAGCGTGATGTCGACGTACGGCGAGGACTTGAGATCGGTCGTCAGATCGATGTCGACGCCCTCGGGCGTGACGGGTCCGGCCATCAGGAGCGCGGTGATGTACTGCGAGGACACGTCGCCGGGAATCTCGACCGCGCCGCCGTCGACGCCGCCGCCGACGACCAGGGGGGCCTGCCCGTTCCGGCGCGTCGACTCGGCCTCGCCGTCCAGTTGCTCGACGGCGTCCAGCAGCGGCCCCTGCGGGCGCGAACGGAGCGAGTCGTCGCCGGTGAGGACGGTCAGGTCGTCCTGCAGGGCGGCCGTCGCGGTGACCAGGCGCATCGTCGTCCCGCTGTTGGCGCAGTCGATCACGTCGTCGGGCGTCTCCGGCCGGCCGTCGAAGCCGGTCACGTCCAGTTCGCGCTCGTCGGCCGAGAGCGAGACGGACCCGCCGTAGGCCTCGACGGCCCGCATCGTCGCCTTCGTGTCGGCGCTCACGAGCGGGTCGCGGACGACCGCGCCGTCGGCGTAGCCCGCGGCGAGGATCGCTCGGTGCGTGTAGCTCTTCGACGGCGGGGCCTGTGCCGACCCCGCGACCGTCGACGGAGCAATGGTGACGTCCATGCCCGGTCGGTTGCGGCCGCGCGACAAGAGGCTACCGCTCTCTGTCACCGCCCCCGGAGACTGCCGTCACAGACCGCCCGGAGGGAGACGTATTTGAGTGTCGCGACCGGAGTGCCGTGCATGGATCGCGATCTCTCTGCGCTCGACGCGTACCTCGACGACGCCGGCGTCGACGGCTACCTGATCGACGCGGACTCCGAGCTGTCCGACCAGTACTACCTCTCGGGTTTCGACGCGCCGGACCCGTTCGTCACGCTGTACGACGGCGAGACGCATCTGCTGTTCCCGCGGAGCCTCGAGTTCGGCCGCGCGAAACGCGAGTCGCGGGCCGACACCGTCGAGCGCTACGTCGACTTCGACCACCAGTCGAAGATCGAGGACCACGGCACCGACGAGGCCGTCTCGTACGTCCTCGCGGACTTCCTCGGGTCGTACGACGTGGACAGCGTCGCCGTGCCCCCGCGGTTCCCGCTCCGGACCGCCGACGGCCTGCGGGCCCGCGACATCGAGGTGACGGCCGACACCGACGGCATCGTCACGGAGATCCGTGCGACGAAGACCGACGCGGAACTCGAGCACGTGCGGGCGGCCCAGCGGGCCAACGAGGCGGCGATGGCGGCGGCGGAGGATCTCCTCGCAGCGGCGACGATCGCCGCGGACGACACGCTCGAACTCGACGGCGAGGCGCTGACCAGCGAGCGCGTCAAGGAGGAAATCGAGGTCACGCTGCTGCGAAACGGCTGTTCGCTCGACGAGACCATCGTCGCCTGCGGCGCGGACGCGGCCGACCCCCACGACCGCGGGAGCGGGCCGCTGTCTGCCACAGAGCCCATCATCGTCGACATCTTCCCGCGGGACAAGGAGACGAAGTACCACGCGGACATGACCCGGACGTTCTCGAAGGGCGAGCCGAGCGAGACGGTCCGCGAGTGGTACGACCTCACCGAGCGGGCGATGGACGCGGCCTTCGAGGCGCTGGAGGCGGGCGCGACGGGTGAGGGCGTCCACGACGCCGTCTGCGACGTGTACGAGGAGGCCGGCCAACCGACACTGCGCGACGACGAGCGGACGGAGACGGGATTCATCCACAGCACCGGCCACGGCGTCGGACTGGACGTGCACGAACTGCCCCGCCTGTCGCCGACCGGCGGCGACCTCGAACCGGGCCACGTCGTCACGGTGGAGCCCGGCCTGTACGACCCCGCCGTCGGCGGCGTCCGCATCGAAGACATCGTCGTCGTCACCGCGGACGGCTACGAGAACCTGACCGACTACGAGCGTCATCTGGTCGTCTGAGCGCGAGGCGTCCCGGCCTGCCCACACGCTCGGTGTAGCGTGACCGCTCTCGCCCGGTAGTCGTGTGTTACCGCGACACAGTATTTTCCGCCACTACATCATGAACATTTATTATGGACTGGGCAAAAGGTGGGGGTACCCTATGCTTGTACCCAAAGCACGCCGTTCGCTCGACTCGCAGCCGACACCGACCGCCGACCACACACGACCCACACGACCCCCAGGATGACGACACGAATCACGAACCCCACCGACGAGGAAGCGTACCCGACCACCATTCCGACCTTCGGCGACACGGACGGCCGCTCGCGCAGCCGCGCCGCGCCGATGATGTTCTCCCCGACCAGTCAGTCGACGATGGGCCAGTTCGACACCGAGGCGACCGATCCTCGCTGAGACGGACTGCCGTTCGCCACTGCAAGGACAGGCCGACTGGCGCGGGACACAATGCATTTCCCGCCCGACTGCCTCCGTGACGACATGGCCGATTACACGACGGTATCCATCCCGAAAGACCTCGCAGAGCGCGTCGAGGACACCATCGAGGGGACCAGCTTCTCCAGTACGTCCGACCTCGTCCGGTTCCTGCTGCGGAGCATCGTCGTCCAGCACCAGCGCGAGGGCGAACTGACTGAGGCGCAGTTCCAGGACATCGCCGACCAACTGCGCGACCTGGGCTACCTGGAGTAAGATTACTGCGGGTACTCCTCGGGCGGTTCCACGTCGAGTATCTCGATTTCTCTGGGCTGGCCGGCCCGATCGAAGGCGCCGAACGAGTCGGTGTCCCACGGCGGGACGGCGACGAAGATCACCTCGTGGAGGTCGTCGGTCTTGTCGACGCCCATGTATCCCGAGGGGTGGGAGACGAACCGCCCCTGGGTCTGGCCGGCCGGCGTCCCGAGGTCCATCCCGAACACCGCGTTGACCGACGCGCCGGCGGAGGGGAGATAGAAGTCGGTGAACACCGGCGTCTCGGCCGGCAGGTCGGCGTCGGGAATGTCCTCGGCCCGCGTGACCGCCAGCGAGATCGTCACGTCGTCCGGTTCGGCCTCCCTCGCCAGTCGCAACAGCGTCTCGACCAGTCCGCGGGTGACGTATACCACGGTACTATTTCGCAGGGTGCGGGTAAAACACCGTCGCCACCGCCGGTCACCCGAGCACGAACGACTTGAGGTTCTTCGCGTACAGGCCCGGCGTCCGGCCGCGCGACCCGCGTAACGCGTAGGCGAGCGCCTCCGTCGCGTCGTCCATGACGCTCTCGCCGTGGCCGACGAGGAGGCGGTCGGGGTCGAGTCGACCCAGTTTCTTCGGCGGGAGCAGGCGGAGCATCGGGTGGACGCCGAGGCGCTCGTTCCCGGCGCGGAAGTACTCGGCCGTCCCGACCGCCTCGGTGACGACCATCGTGTCGTCCCGGTCGCCGTAGAGGGCGGCCTCCTTCCAGAAGGGGTTCTCGAAGACCGTGTGGACGCCGTAGTCCGTGCCGGGGAGCTGTCGACGGACCGTCTCAGTCGGCGCGTCGAGGTCGTCCGCGATGCCCGAGAGCGCCTCGGGAAGGTACACCGGCACGTCGTGGCGGTTCGCCACGGCGGCGCTGTCGCGCTTGTGGCGGTCCAGCAGGACGACGACGCCGGCCACCTCGCCGAACTCGGCCAACAGGTCGTCGATCCCCTCGGCGTCGACCGGATCGACGACGAACACGCCCGCGTCGGTCGCAAGCGCGTGACTCGCCCGCTGCATCCGCTCGTGCGGGTAGGCGATCCAGCTCGCGCCGCGGTCCCAGCGGCCGCTCTCCGCCCAGCCGGTCGCCGCTCCCGAGCCTTTCATTGGCATACCCCGCCGTAGGGGCCTGACCCGAATAAATGGTCGAGACGCGGACACTCACACCCCGCTGTCTGGAACGCCCCAGCGACTTTGGCCGTCGCGGTCGAAGCCCCGCGTATGCTCTCCGCACCCGCCTGGCTCGCGCTGGAAGTGAAGTACCCGGACCGCGCGACGGCGTTCTACGACGCCTTCCTCGAACTCGACGTGCTGTCCGAGACCGAGGAGGCGGCGGTGCTCGCGGTCGGCGACACAGAGCTCCGTCTGCGCGCGCCCGGCCCCGTTCCCCGGGGCGGCCTGCACACTCACTACGCGCTGACGATTCCCGAGCGGGAGTACGACGACTGGTACGACCGCCTCGACGAGCGCTTCGACCTCGTCGAACACACCTTCGGCGACGCCCGCTCGCTGTACTTCTACGACCCGGAGGGCAACTGCGTCGAACTCGGCGAACGGAGCGTCGAGGACAGCGGCGTGACCGGGCTGTTCGAACTCGTCCTCGAAGTCGAGGACCTGCCGTCGGCCGTCGAGTTCTACCGTGCGCTGGGTTTCGAGGTGGTCGACGACGGCCGCGAGGAGGGTCGCGTGCGGTTGTCGACCGGCGAACTGGACCTCGAACTGTGGTCGCCACGACTGGGAATCGCCGACGCCCGCGGCGGCGTTCACGTCGACTTCGGCGTGGTCGCGGACTCACCGAAATCGACGGCCCGAGAGGTCGCCGACGACGCGCTCGCGGTCACGTCCGTCGACGAAGGCGTGCGAGTCCGAGACCCGGACGGGCACTACCTGACGCTGGTCTCGGACCGATAGGTCGCGCTCGCCGCCGGACGCGGCGGGCGGTAAAGGAATATAATGAGGTACCGGGTGCTACTAGACCTATAGACTCCTCATAGGCCGACTCTTTACCTGTCGAGCACGTACGGCCGACCGATGACAGCGACTGATCCAGGGGTGGATCGAGAGCCGCCGCCGAAAACGACCCTCTTCTGTCCGGACTGCGGGCACCGGAGCCGCTACGACGGCGACTGGCGGGTCGTCGAGGGCCGTCGGGGCGCTCGCTACCTGTGCCCGATGTGTCGCGCGGAGATCACGGTCCGTGGGTCCGACCCGGCGCAGTGTCCGCCGCGGGCCGGCGTCAGCCCGTGGCGGCAGTGGCGGACGGCCGTCCGTGCGTGGCAGGGAATGTGGCGTCGGCTCCTCACGCCCTGAAGCGACTGCGAAACCGCTACCGAACCTCGATGGCGGATTCCACGGGGTGACACAGCGCGGCGGCTGTGGCGCTCGGACGGGCCGCGCTCCGCCTCACTCCAGCAGGTCGGCGTCGATGCTGACGCCCGGCGGCGTCACCACGAGAAAGCCCCGGAAGTGCATCAGCTCGCCGCCGGCCTCCCTGACGGGACGGGCGAACCCGGCGGCGAGTTCGTTCAGGTCGCCCTCGACGTTGAGGACGAGCACCGACCCGTTCTCGATGGTCTCGATCCACTGGTCGGCCGGCGCGGAGCCGTCGAGGACGCCGAGGACGACGCGATTGCTCCCGGTTCCCTCGCTGTCCTCGTCCATCTGATCCTCAACGGCCTGCAGGTCCAGCCCCTCGAAGTCGCTCATGAGAGCATGCATGGGTGGGCGGAGCAAAAACCCTCCCCACCCGTCCGACGCTCGTCACGCATCTGTGACACACTGGCACGGCAGTGTCCGTGCGTCGTGTCCACGTGCCACCGGTTTCATGGACAACTATAAATATCGGAAGCGTCCAGATACAGGTGCTTATGTCCAACAACGAGGGCACGTCGGGATCTCCGGCGGATCGAGTTCTTCCAGGGCACACTGGATTCCACGTCTGAGATAACAGACGCACGGATTTTCGACACCACGCTGCGCGATGGTGAGCAGTCACCACGCACGTCGTTCAACTACGAGGACAAACGCGAGATAGCCGCGCTGCTCGACGAGATGGGCACCCACGTCATCGAGGCCGGGTTCCCCGTCAACTCCGACGCGGAGTTCGAGGCAGTGCGCGACATCGCCGAGTCCACGCGAGTGACGACCTGCGGGCTGGCGCGCGTGGTCGAGAAAGACATCGAGGCGGCCTTGGATTCGGGTGTGGACATGGTCCACACCTTCGTCTCGACGTCGGACGTACAGTTGCAGGATTCCATGCACGCGACCCGCCAGGAGGCGCTCGACACCGCCGTCGAGTGCGTCGAGATGATCAAGGATGCGGGCGTCGAGTGCATGTTCTCGCCGATGGACGCGACCCGGACCGACGAGGACTTCCTCGTCGAGGTCATCGAGGCCACGTCCGAGGCGGGTGCGGACTGGATCAACATCCCGGACACCTGCGGGGTGGCGACGCCGCGGCGCTTCTACGATCTGATCGAGATCGTGGACGACAGCACCGACGCCTACATCGACGTGCACGCGCACGACGACTTCGGGCTGGCAGCGGCCAACGCCATCTCCGGGTTCGAAGCCGGGGCCAGCCAGGCCCAGGTGTCGGTCAACGGCATCGGCGAGCGGGCCGGCAACGCGGCCTACGAGGAGGTCGTGATGGCGCTGGAGTCGCTCTACGACGTCGACACCGGCATCGACACGACCCGGATCACGGAGCTCTCCCGCATCGTCGAGGAGAAGTCCGACATCCCGGTGCCGGCGAACAAGCCCGTCGTCGGGCGAAACGCCTTCTCCCACGAGAGCGGCATCCACGCCGCGGGCGTCATCGAGAACTCCGACACGTTCGAGCCGGGCGTCATGACCCCCGAGATGGTCGGGGCCACGCGCGAACTGGTGCTCGGGAAACACACCGGCGCGCACTCGGTCCGCGAGCGACTCGTCGACGCGGGCTACGACCCGACCGACGCCGAGGTCCGGGAGGTGACCCGCCGCGTCAAGGAGTACGGCGCGGAGGAGCAGGTCACCATGAGCGTGCTGGAACGGTTCGCCGAGGAGGTCGGCGTGACCGAGGAGACCGAGGAGGTCCGGGCGTAGGCCGATGTCCTCGTCTCCGGTCGTCACCGTGAGCCGCCAGCCACGGGTGAGCACGGACATCGCCTGCGCCGCCCGTCAGCAGCTATCACAGAACGTTTATTATCGGGGACGAACAGCTATCGGACGTGATGTACGCGAGCGCTGGATCGACGGTTCGCGCCCCGGCCAGCGCCGCGACCGCTATTCTCGGCGCGGGTATTGTAGGGGCCGCATAGCCCCTCACTTCCCATTTTTACCCCCGGTCGAACCGTTTCGCAACAACACCACAGAGTCACGAGTCATGCACACAGCACACACCGCACCGACGTATCGAACGAGAACACAGGGAGGGATGGACGCATGAGCGAGCGCGCGTCCGTTCCGAAAGAGGACGAGGAAGCGACCGAGTCGACCGACGAGCAGTCACCCGTCACGACGGGGGCGCAGTCGGTCATCCGGGCGCTCGAAAACGCCGGCGCGGACTACGTCTTCGGCGTCCAGGGCGGCGCGATCATGCCCGTCTACGACGCGCTGTACGACTCCGACATCACGCACGTGACGATGGCCCACGAGCAGGGGGCCTCGCACGCGGCTGACGCCTACGGCATCGTCACCGGCGACCCCGGCGTCTGTTTCGCCACCTCCGGTCCCGGCGCGACGAACCTCGTCACCGGCATCGCCGACGCCAACATGGACTCCGACCCGGTCATCGCGCTGACCGGCCAGGTCCCGACCGAGTTCGTCGGCAACGACGCCTTCCAGGAGACCGACACGGTGGGCATCACCCAGCCCATCACGAAGGAGAGCTACTTCGCCGCCGACTCCGACACCGTCGGCGACGACGTGAGCGAGGCCTTCGCGCTCGCCAACGCCGGCCGACAGGGCCCGACGCTCGTCGACCTGCCCAAGGACGTGACGCAGGGCGGCACCGAGGTCGAGCCGAAGGCGCCCCAGACGCCGGACACGTACGACGTGCCCGAGGAGGCCGACGACGCGGCCGTCCAGGAGGCCGCAGACGCGGTGGCCGCGGCGGACCGCCCGGTCATCCTCGCCGGCGGCGGCGTCATCAAGGCCAACGCCTCGAACGCGCTGCGGGAGTTCGCGATGGAGTACGAGGTCCCCGTCGTCACGACGATGCCCGGCATCGGGAGCTTCCCCGAGGACCACGAACTCTCGCTGGAGTGGGCGGGGATGCACGGCACGGGCTACGCCAACATGGCCATCACGAACACCGACTGCCTGCTGGCGGTCGGGACGCGCTTCGACGACCGCCTGACCGGCGGCGTCGACTCCTTCGCGCCCGACGCGGAGGTCGTTCACGTCGACATCGACCCCGCGGAGATCAGCAAGAACATCTACGCCGACTACCCGCTGGTCGGCGACGCCCGCGAGGTGCTCCGTCAGCTCTTCGACGCGATGCCGAGCGCGCCCGACGCCGACGAGTGGCGCGACCAGTGCCAGGAGTGGAAGTCGGAGTACCCGATGACCTACGACACGCCCGACGACGAGCCGCTGAAGCCCCAGTACGTCGTCGAGACGTTCTCCGACATGACGCCGGACGACACCATCGTCTGTACCGGCGTCGGCCAGCACCAGATGTGGGCCTCCCAGTTCTGGGAGTTCACCGAGCCCCGGACGTGGGTCTCCTCGCACGGCCTGGGGACGATGGGCTACGGCGTGCCCGCGGCCATCGGTGCGAAGCTGGCCGCCCCGGACCAGGAAGTCGTCTGCTTCGACGGCGACGGCTCCTTCCTGATGACCGTCCAGGGCCTCTCGGTTGCGGTTCGAGAGCAACTGGACATCACCTACGTCGTCCTCAACAACGAGGCGGTCGGGATGGTCCGCCAGTGGCAGGACGGCTTCTACGAGGGCCGCCGGATGGCCTCGGAGTACCCGTGGATCCCGCAGTTCGACAAGCTCGCCGAGGCCTTCGGCGCTCGCGGGTTCACGCTCGAGTCCTACGAGAACGTCGAGGAGACGATTCAGGAAGCGCGCGACTACGACGGTCCGAGCGTCATCGACGCCCACATCGACCCCGGGGAGAACGTCTTCCCGATGGTCCCGAGCGGCGGTGACAACGGCCTGTTCGCGCTCGAAGAAGACCATCTGGACATGATCTAACTATGACAGGAGGAATGCCAGGCCCCGCGCCGGACGAACGGATGCGCCCCGCGGGCCGACGCAACACGCAGGGTATCCGCGTCGACCCCGAGGCCGAAGTGACTCACGAACCCCGACAGGCGGTGCTCTCGGCGCTGGTCAAGCACCGGCCCGGGGTCCTCTCGGAGGTGTCGGCGCTGTTCAGCCGCCGGCAGTTCAACATCGAAAGCCTCACCGTCGGCCCGACTGTCGACGAGGACATAGCCCGGATGACGATCCTCATCGAGGAACCGGAACCGGGAATCGACCAGGCGAAGAAACAACTGCGAAAGCTCGTGCCCGTCATCTCGGTCACCGAACTCGAAGGCAAATCGGTTCGGCGCGAACTCGCGCTGGTGAAAGTCAGCGGGGAGAAGCCCGACGACGTCAACGCCGTCGCCGACATGTACGACGGTCAGGCCGTCGACGCGTCGACCGACTCGGTCACCGTCGAGATCACGGGCAGCAAACAGAAGATCGACGCTGCCGTCGAGGCGTTCAAGCAGTTCGACGTGCAGGAGATCGTGCGCACCGGGGCCGCCGCACTGGAACGTGGCCCCAAGACACTCGAAAACGATGTCTGACGAATTCACCACAACCGTCTACTACGACGAAGACGCTGACGTATCGACACTCGACGACGAGACCGTAGCCGTACTGGGCTACGGGTCCCAGGGCCACGCCCACTCGCTGAACCTCCACGAGTCCGGCGTGGACGTGGTCGTTGGCCTCCGCGAGGGCTCCGCCTCGCGCGACGCCGCCGAGGAAGCCGGTCTGCGCGTCGAGACCCCCGACGTGGCGGCCCGAGAGGCCGACCGCGTCGTCATGCTCGTCCCCGACACGGTCCAGCCCGCGGTGTACGAGGCCATCGAGGACGAACTCGACGCCGGCGACACGCTCCAGTTCGCCCACGGCTTCAACATCCACTACGGCCAGATCGAACCGCCGGAGGACGTTGACGTGACGATGGTCGCGCCGAAGTCCCCCGGCCACCTCGTGCGCCGGACCTACGAGCGCGGCGAGGGAACCCCCGGCCTCATCGCCATCTACCAGGACGCCACCGGCAACGCCAAGGAGGAATCGCTGGCCTACGCGAAGGGCGTCGGCTGCACCCGCGCCGGCGTCATCGAGACGACCTTCCAGGAAGAGGTCGAGACGGACCTCTTCGGCGAGCAGGCCGTCCTCTGTGGCGGCGTCACCGAGATGGTCAAGGCCGGCTTCGAGACGCTGGTCGACGCCGGCTACGCGCCGGAGATGGCCTACTTCGAGTGTCTGAACGAGCTCAAGCTCATCGTCGACCTGATGTACGAGGGCGGCCACATGGAGATGTGGAACTCCGTCTCCGACACCGCCGAGTACGGCGGTCTGACGCGCGGTGAGGACGTCATCGACCGCGAGGGGATGGACAAGATCCTCGAAGAGGTCCAGAACGGCGAGTTCGCCCGCGAGTGGATCAACGAGAACCAGGCCAACCGGCCCGCCTACAAGCAGTACCGCAACGCCGAACAGACCCACCAGATCGAAGAGGTCGGCGGCCGCCTGCGCGAACTGTTCGCGTGGGGCGAGCAGGCCGACCAGCAGACAGAGGAAGCACCAGCAGATGACTGAGGAGAACGCGACCGGCGAGCACAGCGAACCCGAGACGAACCGACAGACGATGCGAAACGTCGACCACACCCACCCGGAGACGAACGCCACCTTCGGCGCCGCGTTCCGGCGCGGTCCGGTCGTCGCCGCCGACGGCGGCGACCCCGAGACCGACGAGACGATGGAAGACGTAGACCACGAACCGCCCGGCGAGGGCGTCACCCGCGCCTACGAACGCGGGACCGAGGGGCGAGACGAGACAGTATGAGCCAGGGAACACTGTACGACAAGGTCTGGGACCGGCACAAAGTCACCACCCTGCCCAACGGCCAGGACCAGCTCTTCGTCGGCCTGCACCTCATCCACGAGGTCACCAGCCCGCAGGCGTTCGGGATGCTCGAAGAGCGCGGCCTCGAAGTCGCGCGACCGGACCTGACTCACGCGACGGTCGACCACATCGTCCCGACGGCGAACCAGGACCGGCCCTACGCCGACGACGCGGCGGAGAACATGATGTCCGAACTGGAGGAGAACGTCCGCGACGCGGGCATCCAGTTCTCGGACCCCACGACGGGCGATCAGGGCATCGTCCACGTCATCGGCCCGGAGCAGGGAATCACCCAGCCCGGGAAAACGATCGTCTGTGGCGACAGCCACACCTCCACCCACGGCGCGTTCGGCGCGCTCGCGTTCGGTATCGGGACCAGCCAGATTCGGGACGTGCTGGCCACCCAGACCATCGCGATGGAGAAACAGAAGGTCCGCAAGATCGAGGTCACCGGCGAACTCGACGAGGGCGTCGAGGCCAAGGACATCATCCTCGAGATCATCCGCCGGCTCGGCACCGAGGGCGGCGTCGGCTACGTCTACGAGTACGCCGGCGAGACCATCGAGAACCTCGACATGGAGGGGCGGATGTCCATCTGTAACATGTCCATCGAGGGCGGCGCTCGCGCGGGCTACGTCAACCCCGACGAGACCACCTACGAGTGGCTGGAGCAGACGGACTACTTCCAGGAGCACCCCGAGAAGTTCGAAGAACTGAAGCCGTACTGGGAGTCCATCCGCTCGGACGACGACGCCGAGTACGACGACGTGGTCGAGATCGACGCGAGCGAACTCGACCCCGTCGTCACCTGGGGGACCACGCCCGGACAGGGCATCGGCATCGACGACCCCATCCCGGCCCCCGAGGACCTGCCCGAAGACAAGCAAGACACCGCACGGCGCGCCCAGGAGCACATGCGCGTCGAACCCGGCCAGACGATGGAAGGGTACGACATCGACGTGGCCTTCCTGGGCTCGTGCACGAACGCCCGGATGCCCGACCTGCGACGGGCGGCCCGCATCGTCAAGGGCCGACAGGTCGCCGACGACGTGCGCGCGTTCGTCGTCCCCGGCAGCCAGCGCGTCCAGCGCGCCGCCGAGGAAGCGGGCCTCAAGGACATCTTCGAGGAAGCCGGCTTCGAGTGGCGAAACGCCGGCTGTTCGATGTGTCTGGGCATGAACGAGGACCAGCTGGAGGGCGACGAGGCGTGTGCGTCCTCCTCGAACCGGAACTTCGTCGGTCGCCAGGGCAGCAAGGACGGGCGCACCGTCCTGATGAACCCCCGGATGGTCGCCGCCGCGGCGATCAACGGGAAGGTCTCTGACGTGCGCGACCTGAAGGAGGTGGCACTGCAATGAGAAGCGAGACGCTCCGCGTCTCGGATATGCGAACGGGCAGCGCCCGTGAGCGAACCGTGCGACATCCTCAGCGCGAAGCGCTGGAGGTGGTCGCATGAGCGACCCCACCGAAGACATCCCCGAGGTCGACTACGTCGAGGGGACCGGTATCCCCATCCGCGGGAACGACATCGACACGGACCAGATCATCCCCGCGCGGTTCATGAAGGTCGTCACCTTCGACGGCCTGGGCGAGTTCGCGTTCTTCGACGTCCGCTTCGACGACGACGACAACCAGAAGGACCACCCCATGAACGAGGAGCGGTTCCAGGACGCCAACGTCATGGTGGTCAACAACAACTTCGGCTGTGGCTCCTCGCGCGAGCACGCGCCCCAGGCCCTGATGCGCTGGGGCATCGACGCCATCATCGGCGAGGGCTTCGCCGAGATTTTCGCCGGGAACTGCCTGGCACTCGGCATCCCGACGGTGACGGCCGATCACGAGACGATCAACGCGCTCCAGCAGTGGGTCGACGACAACCCCGACGGCGAGATCGAGGTCGACGTGGCGGCCGAGACCGTCCGCTACGGCGGCAACGAGATCTCCGTCAGCGTCGACGACGCCCAGCGACAGGCCCTCGTCGAGGGCATCTGGGACACGACGGCGCTGATGAAGGCAAACCGCAACGCCATCGAGGAGACGGCGGCGCAGCTACCGTACCTGGATCAGACGCGGTCGGATGTCGAAGCAGACGATTAACTACGGAGAGTTTTCTCTCTCCGGCGTACGCGGCCGGTTCGCAGACGCAGACGATTAGCTCCGCAGGGGTTTCGCCCTGCGACGTACGCAACTGCTTCGTAAACGTGGACGAGTAACCGCGAGAAATTTCGTTTTCGAGGCGTAAGCGACCGATATCCGACAGCGGCCGTGTCGTCTCGCGAGATGCCAAGAGCAATGCCCGTGCGCGTCGCGTCAGTCACTCATGGAAGAGATACGGGAGATTCACATCGCGCCGCTCGGCCACGAGCGCGACCGTATCGCCGAGCCGATACGCAAGCACAACGCCGACGACGTGTACCTGCTCTCCGAGACGGCCGAACCGTCGCGCCTGACGCCCTACCAGCAGGCGCTGATCGAGGACCTCGACGCGGACGGCGTCACGGTCGAGATGCGGCGGACGGACCTCCACGACCTCTACGACGTGCTGGCGGTCGTCACGACCCTCACCGCCGACCACCCCGAGGACATCGTGCGGGTCAACGTCTCCAGCGGGCCGAAGGTGGCCGCCATCGGGAGCGCCATCGCGTGTATGGCGACGGCGGCGACGGCCTACTACGTCCACCCGAAGCGCCACGTCCCGGCGGTGTCTGAGGAACCACTGACCCGCGGCATGGACGAGGCGGAGGTCCTCCCGTCGTATCCCATCGAGGCCATCTCACGCGATCAGGTGGCCGTCCTCGACTACCTGCAGCGGACCAACAGCGAGCGCTACACCGCGAAGAAGTCGGACCTCATCGAGTTCGCCGAGGACGCGGGACTGGCGTTCATCGACGATGCGGACCCCGCCAACGACAAGGCGAAGTTCGCGCTGTTGAACGCGAACGTCGTCGACCCGCTGGTCGAGGACGGCTACATCACCGTTCGTGACGTGGGCCGGACGAAGCAGGTGGAACTGACCGAGACTGGCGAAAACGTGCTCCACGCGTTCCGACACAAACTCTGACGGGCGACCGGAGAGCGAGGTCGGGCCCGGTTCTCGATGGTCACTTCGCTTCCGATAGCGTGGGCTGTCTCGATAGTATAGATTGTTTCGATACTATCATTGGTATCGATAGTATTGTGACAGTAGCTACATATCAACCCCCGAAATACTCGGGTGCGCACGGTCCCCGGCGACGCGTCGCTGCCCTCCCCCGCTTCGGCCCTCCATCGAGTCGACGCCGTCGTCGCGGTCCGTGCCACTTTGCTGTCATCCCTGACGCGACTTCGGGGCGACCCCGCGGTCCCCCGAATCGAGACGGTCCCCGCTGACGCCTGTTTTCCGTGCGCGGCGAACCGAACCACTTTCACCGACCGCCCACGTCCCTCCCGCCATGACACACGAGATAGCCGTCATCCCCGGCGACGGGATCGGACAGGAGGTCACGCCCGCGGCCGTCGAGGTACTGGAGGCGCTCGACGCGGTCGACTTCGACTTCGTCGAGGGCGAGGCCGGCGACGCCGTCGAAGCGGAGACCGGCGAGGCGCTCCCACAGGAGACGCGCGACTTAGCGGCCGATGCCGACGCGACGCTGTTCGGCGCGGCCGGCGAGACGGCGGCCGACGTGATCTTGCCGCTCCGACAGGTCGTCGGCTCGTTCGCCAACGTCCGGCCGGCGCGGTCGTACCCCGGCCTGGACGCCGTCCAGCCGAACACCGACATCGTGTTTATCCGCGAGAACACCGAGGGCGTCTACAAGGGCATCGAGAGCGAGATCGCCGACGGCGTCACGACCTGCACGCGCGTCATCACCGAGGCGGCCTCGGAGAAGATCGCCGAGTACGGCTTCGACTACGCGAAGCAAAACGACTACGACGACGTGACCATCGCCCACAAGGCAAACGTCATGCGCACCACCGACGGCCTGTTCCTGGACACCGCCGAGGCCGTGGGTCAGGACCGCGGCGCTGACTACGACACGGCGCTGATGGACGCGCTCGCGATGCACCTCGTCATGTCGCCCGAGGACTACGGCGTCGTCGTCTGCCCGAACCTCGCCGGCGACATGCTGTCGGACCTCGCCGCCGGACTCGTCGGCGGCCTCGGCCTGCTCCCGTCGGCGAACGTCGGCGAGGACAACGCGCTGTTCGAACCGGTCCACGGCTCCGCGCCCGACATCGCGGGCGAGGGCATCGCCAACCCCTCGGCGATGATCCTCTCGGCCGCGATGTTGCTCGACCACCTCGGCTACGACGAGCAAGGCGACGCCGTCCGCGCGGCCGTCGAGCAGGTGCTCGACGCCGGCCCGCGAACGCCAGACCTCGGCGGCGACGCCTCCACCGAGGACGTGACGGCCGCCGTCATCGACGAACTGTAACGGTTTCTCTCCCCGACTTCGAGCAGAAACAAGCACTTTCTCGATAGAAAGAGGTAAATCCGAAGCGAAACAATCACTGCCGAGAGAATGCTCCCGGCCGAACGAAAACGCACGATCGTCGAGTTGGTGACAGAGCGGGACGGCTGTTCGGTGTCGGAGCTGGCCGCGGAACTCGAGTTCTCCAAGGCGACGATTCGCCGGGATCTCCGCGACCTGGAGGCCGAGGGTCGCATCGAGCGGTCTCACGGCGGCGCGGTTCCCGCCACTTCGGTCGGGACCGAGCGTCCCTACGGCCAGCGCGAGGTCGAACAGCTCGCGGAGAAGCAGGCCATCGCCGAACGGGCCGCGGAGGAGGTCCGCGAGGGCCAGGTCGTCTTCTTCGACGCCGGCTCGACGACGATGGAGGTCGCGCGGGCCATCACTGACACCGACTACGTCGCGGCCACGAACATGCCAGAACTGGCCACCGAACTGGCCGACCGGGACGTAAAGACGAAGCTCACCGGCGGGAGCTTCCGGCCGCGGACCCGCGCGCTCGTCGGCCCGACCGCGGAGCGGTTCATCGAGCGGACGAACTTCGACCTGCTCTATCTGGGGACGAACGCGCTCGACAGCGTCGCCGGGCTGTCGACTCCCAACGAGGGCGAGGCGTCGATCAAGGAACTGATGGTCGAGCAGGCGAGCCGCGTCGTCCTGGTGGCCGACGCGACGAAGTTCGGCGAGCGCAGTTTCATGACCTTCGCGGATCTGTCGGCCGTCGACCTGCTCGTCACCGACGCCCGCCCGTCCGAGTCCCTCTCGGATGCCCTGGAAGAGGCAGACGTCACCGTCGCAGGAGTCAGCCCATGATCGTCACAGTCACCTACAACCCAGCAGTCGACCAGACAGTCCAGTTCGACGAGCCGATGGCCCCCGACCGCGTGCTTCGCGCGACCGACGCGCACTTCGACGCCGGCGGCAAGGGGATCAACGCCGCCCAGTTGCTCACCGCCATGGACCGCCCGTGCGTCGCGACCGGCCTGCTCGGGGGCTTCACCGGCGCGTTCATCCGCGACGAACTCCGGGCCGACGGCGTCGAGACGGCGTTCGCCGACGTGGACGGGACGACCCGGCTCAACACGACCGCCATCGCCGACGCCGAGGAGTACAAGCTGAACCAGTCCGGTCCAGCGGTCGACGCGTCTGTCGTCGACGACCTGCTGGATCGCGTCGCGGCCCAGGACCCCGACCGCGTGCTCGTCGGTGGGAGCCTGCCGCCGGGGCTGTCCGCCGATGCCATCGACCGCATCGCGACGGGCGGCGACTGGGAGACCGTCGTCGACACCGGCGGCGACCTCCTGCGGGAACTCGACGCCCAGTACGGCCTGTGCAAACCGAACCGCGAGGAACTCGCCGAGGCGACTGGCGCTGACGTATCGAGCGTCGAGGGCTGTGCCCGCGCGGCCGACCAGTTCAGAGCCCGCGGCTTCGACCGCGTGCTGGCCTCGATGGGCGGCGACGGCGCGGTGCTCGCCGGCGACGACGGCCTGCTGTTCGCCCGCGCGCTCGACGTTGCTGTCGTCGACACCGTCGGCGCGGGGGACGCGCTCCTGTCCGGCGTGCTCGGCGCGTGGGAGGCCGGCGCGGACGACGAGACCGCGCTCAAGACCGGCGTCGCCGTCTCCTCGCAGGTCGTCCAGCAGGCCGGGACGGCGGTCCCGGACCTGAGCGAAATCGAGTCGGTGCGAGAGCGCGTGACGGTCGAGCGGCTGTAGACCCGTCAGTTTTCGAGAAAACGCGTTGAAACCGGACGAGCGCCGCGACCGCGGCGCTCGCTCAGAACTTCTCGAGGTAGTCGTCGACGAACGCTCGCACGTCGGCCAGCGACGGCTGGTCGGCGGTGCGGACAAAGTAGCCCGCGACGGCGTTGCCGACGACGACGGCGGCGGCGGGCGAGAGCCCCGCGACGAGCGCGAGGCCGAGCCCGGCGTTGAAGTGGTCGCCGGAACTGGTCGTCAGTTCGGGATCCGACACCGCGGGCACGGCCACGCCGTCGGTGCCCGTCTCCGAGACGACGACCGAGCGTTCGACGCCGTGGCCGACGAACCACGTCGGGTCGAGCGCCTCGGCGACGGCCTCGGCGGCCGCCTCGAAGGAGCGCTCGGCCTCGCCGGCGTAGGCGTCCGCGAGCACGTCGGTCTCGGCGCGGTTCGAGGAGACCACCACGTCGGTCACCTCGTCCAGTCTGCCGATGGCCTCGCGGCCGGCACGCAGGCGGTCGGCGTCGAGCTTCCGCACGTCGCCGGGGTCGACCAGCACGTGCTCCGGCGGGTCGTCGATGGCTCTCCAGTGCTCGGCTAGTCCGTCGAAGACCGTCGGCAGGTCGGGCGTCTCCGACCAGTACCCGGTCCCGAGCAGGCGCGCGCCGTCGAGCGTCTCGGCCAGGCGGTCGTGGCCGAACGCGTCGTCGAGCGCTGCCCAGTCCAGCGACATGGTGTCGCCGACCTCGGTCAGCATCAGTTTGCCGTCGTCGAACTCGACGGCGTCGGTGACGCCCGGTTCGCCCAGCGAGTGGAGGTCGTACGCGCCGAACTCCGTCTCGAAGGCCTCGTGGACCGGATCGCCGTACATTCCGATCATGACCGGGTCGAACGACCAGACGCCGAACGCGCGCGAGAGGTGGCTGGTGTGGCCGCCGGTTCGGTTGCCGTCCTGCAGCCACTCGAAGGACAGGGAGCTGTCGGCAGCCACGGAGCGTTCGATCCGGTCGCCGAAGCCGGCGAGCGTGTCCAGGCGGTCGTAGTGCTCCGGGTCGCTCCGGTCGGCGACGACCTCGCGAACGCGGTCGAGGTAGCCGTCGAAGCCGAATACGACCCGGCCGCGGGCGAACTCGTCCGTCGCCGGCAACTGCTCGTCGGCGGCGGCGACGGCTCGGCGCGTCTCCTCGTCCATGCCTACAGCACGTCGTCGGTCGTCGCGTCCTCGAAGATGACGCCTTCCAGTTTGTCGAGGATGTCGTAGGGGTCGTCGCGCTGCCAGACGTTGCGGCCGACGGCGAGGCCGGCGACGCCCACGTCCATGCAGTCCTCGACGAGTTCGAGGAAGTCGCGGTCGGAGGTCTTCGACCCGCCCGAGAGCAGGACGCGGTTGTCCGCGGCCGAGCGGACGGCGTGGGCCATCGCCTCCTTGTCTCGGGGGTACTTCACCTTCGTGAAGTCAGCGCCGAGTTCCAGCCCGATGCGGGCGGCGTAGGCGATGGTCGAGGGGCTGCGGTGCTCCTTGATGGCCTGTCCGCGCGGGTACGACCACATGGCGATCGGGAGGTCGTGGTCGCGGGCGTTCTCCTGAACCGGACGGAAGTCCTCGAACATGTCCGTCTCGCGGTTGACGCCGGGGTAGATCGTGTAGCCGATGGCGTCGGCACCGAGTTCCGCGGCGTACTCGACCGACCAGTTCTGGGGCGAGTACGGGTCGCCCATCCAGAGGTCCGACCCGCCGTTGAGCTTCGCCAGCAGGTTCACGTCGTCCTCGTAGCTCGGGTAGTACGTCTCCGCGAGGCCCTTCCCGACGGCCAGCGCCGTGACGGCGTCGTGGGTCGCCATCTCGAACACCTCGCGCGGGTCGAGGCGCTCCTCGACGCCGCTGAACTGCTTGGGACCGTGCTCCAGGCCGTGGTCGTGGGCCAGGACGAGCGTCTTGTCGTTCCGTACGAGCGGTGAGTCACCGAGTGGGCGCATGTGGTGTTGGTACCGAGAACGACCATTAACCGTTTTCGGTTTTGATTTGTTACTACTGTTCGTGTTCGCTTTTGATCGGGGATGGGGATTAAGTGGGTCCCACGGGAACGTCCAGGCATGTCATCGATCGAACTCGACGACGAGACAATCGAACGGCTCGACGACCTCCGGGTCGAGGACGAGTCCTACGACGATATCGTTACCGAACTCATCAACATCTACGAGGCGGAGGAGCTAACGCTCTTTCACGGGGGCGACGAGTACTAGGACTGGGCCTGCTCTCGAATCGTGTCCCAGCGGCCGTTGGACTCCAGTTTCTCCTGTAGCTTCTCGGCGTACGCCTGTGCGAGCTGTGCCGCTTCCTCCTCTTTTTGCTTGTCGCCGCCGCCCGAGCCACCGAGTCCGAGAGCGTCCTTGACGCCCGAGAGAAGCCCGCCCGAACTTCCCGAGCTGTCGCCGCCCGGGCCGCCCATCGGGCTCTGATTCGCGACGCGTTCCATCTCCGGCATGACGCTCGAGAGCTTCGACGTGTCGGCGACGATCCGCGCCTCGTCCGCGTCCTCGGGGTTCTCGATCTCGAACTCTACGGCGGTCATGACGAGGCCCCACTGCTGGCTCGAGAACGACGACGCCTGTACCTGATCGTTGAACAGTTGATCGACCGCCATCCGCTCGCCAGCGATGCGGTCGGTCCAGTTTGAATCGCTCATGGCGAGACGTTAGCGGGCCTGATGTATGAGCGTTTCCCGGCGCAGTCGGTCGCCGGTGATCGAAACGCCGTCGGTCAGTTCCCGCTCAGACGCCGGATTCGATCGAGATGTCGGCGTGGAGTTCCTCGCGCAGGGCCGAGTGGACGTGACAGATCTCCTCGCCCAGTTCGACGATGTCTTGTTCGTCGCCGCCGAGGCTCTCTTCGACCTCGATGTGGAAGTCGATCGCCTCCAGGTCGTCGTCCTCGTCCAGATCGGCGGCGACTTCGACGGTGACCTCGCCGATGTCGTCGTAGCCGTGCTTGTCCGCCGCGACACGGAACGCCGGGATGTAACAGGAGGCGTAGTCGGCCGCAAGAACCTCGTTGGCCGACGGTCCCTCCTCGCTCAGCGCGTCGACGACGAGCTGCCACTCGCCGTTGATGACGCTCTCTACTGTGTAGCCTTCCTCGCAGGTGCTCTCGACTTCGATATCTGCCATAGCGTTCCGCCTGTCTCGGCGCTCCCTCCTAAACGTTTCTCGACCGACCAATTTGGCCGATGCCGGAAATCAGCGGCGGCGGGTCAGAGTTCGAACGTCTCGTCGCCTTCGAGGACGTGGACCTCGGCGTCGCTTCCGGCCGCCTTGACTTCCTTCACGAAGTCCTCGGTCTCGATCTCGATCGGCGGGAACGTGTCGTAGTGCATCGGGAAGGCGTGGTCCACGTCGAGCCAGTCGACGGCGATGGCGGCCTGCATCGGCCCCATGGTGAAGTGGTCGCCGACCGGGACGGCCGCGGCGTCCGGTTCGAGGTACGGCCCGATGACCTCGCGCATCTCGGTCATGAGGCCGGTGTCGCCGGCGTGGTAGAACGTCGTCGACTCGGCGTCGCTGACCTGTGTCGGCTTCGTGTCGGAGATGACGAAGCCCGCGGGCATCCCGGCGCTCGTGCCGTAGGACGTGTCGATGCCGTTGGTGTGGTCGGCGCGGTGCATCGTCACGAATGCGTCGCCGATCTCGACGGTGCCGCCGAGGTTCATCCCCATTCCGCCGACGGCGTCGAACTCGCCGAAGTTGTCTTCGCAGTACTCGACGAGTTCCGGGGACGCGACGAGACCGGTCCCCTCGTAGCGGTCCACGTCGCCGATGTGGTCGGCGTGGCCGTGGGTCAACAGCACGTAGTCGGGATCGAGCTCTTCGGGATCGATGTCCGTGTGCGGGTTGTCGAAGAACGGATCGATGAGCAACTCCGTGTCGTCGACCGTGACGTGCCACGTCGAGTGGCCGTGCCAAGTGAGTTCCATGACGGGCCACGCTACTCGCGGGCGCTACTTAATACTAGACTGAGAGGACGCCGAACCGCCGATTCACTCGCCGACGGCGTCCGGCCGAATCCGCGAGAGCCGCATCGCGTTTCCGGTGACCGCGGTCGTCATCCCCGCGTCCCCGGCGAGCACGGCGACCCAGATCGGCACGAGGCCGAACGGGACCGCGACCGCGAGGCCGGCCTTGACGGCCAGGCTGGCCCAGACGTTCTGGCGGATGACGCCGTTCGCGTCGTGGGCCAGTTCGTAGAGGTACGGGAGCTTCGAGAGGTCGTCGCTCATCAGTGCGATGTCGGCCGTCTCGAGCGCCGTGTCGGTCCCGGCCGCGCCCATCGCGACGCCGACGGTCGCGCTCGCCAGCGCTGGCGCGTCGTTGATTCCGTCGCCGACCATCGCCACGCCGTCGGATTCGTCGACCAGCGCATCGATTTCCGCGACCTTCTCGTCGGGCAGGAGTCCGGCGCGGTAGTCGTCGACGCCGACCGCCTCGGCGATGGCCCGCGCCGTCCGCTCGTTGTCGCCGGTGAGCATCACCGTCCGCTCGACGCCGAGGTCGCGCAGGCGCGAGATGGCGGCCTTCGCCTCGGGACGGACCTCGTCGGCGACGGCGATGACGCCCTCCAGTTCGTCCTCGGTCCCGACGAGGACGACCGTCTTCCCCTCGGCCTGGAGCGCGGGCACCGTCTCTTCGAGCAGGTCGAGACAGTTGTTGCGCTCGCAGATGTGCTGTGCCGTCTGGGTGACCACGCCGCCGTCGGTCGTCGCGTGGACGTGCGAGAGGTCGAAGCCGAGGTCGTCGAACAGCCCCGGCTTGCCGGCGAAGTGAGGGGTCCCGTCCAGTTCCGCGCGGACGCCCTTGCCGGTGATGCTCTCGAAGTCGTCGACTTCGCGCGCTCCGACCCCGGCCGCGCCGGCCTCCGCGACGATGGCCTCGCCGATGGGGTGCTCGCTCCGGCGCTCCAGGCCCTGCGCGCACCGGAGCACGTCGTCCTCGGAGGTGCCGTTCAGCGGGACCACGTCGGTGACGGTCAGTTCGCCCTTCGTGAGCGTGCCCGTCTTGTCGAAGGCGACGACGTCGACCGCGCCCATCGCTTCGAGGTGGTTCCCGCCCTTGATGAGGACGCCGTTCTTCGCGGCGCTGGTGATGCCCGAGACGACCGAAACGGGCGTCGAGATGACGAACGCGCATGGACAGGCGAGGACCAGCAGCGTCAGACCGTAGACGACCGCCGTCGAGGTCGTCGTTCCCAGAACGACCGGACTGGCCAGCGCGACGATGACGGCGAAGGCGACCACGACCGGCGTGTAGTACGACGAGAAGCGCTCGACGAACTGCTCGCGCTCTGTCTTGTTCGACTGGGCGTCCTCGACCATCTGGACGATACGGGAGAGCGTGTTGTCGCTTGCCTCGGCGGTGACGCGGACTTCGAGGTACCCCTCCTCGTTGATGGTCCCGGCGTACACCTCGTCGCCCGCGGTCTTGTCGACCGGGACGCTCTCGCCGGTGATCGGGGCCTGATTGACCGCGCTGTCGCCGTCGCTGACCGCGCCGTCCATCGGAATCTTCTCGCCGGGCCTGATGACCACCGTGTCGCCGACTCGGACCTCGTCGACGGGGACCGTCACCTCCTCGCCGTCGCGCAGGACCGTCGCTTCGTCGGGCGAGAGGTCCATCAGTTCCGCCAGGGAGTTCCGGGCGCGGTCCATCGAGTACCGCTCCAGCAGTTCCGCGACGCTGAACAGGAACGCGAGCGTCGCGGCCTCGAAGTACAGCGCCTCGCCGAAGACGACGCTGGCGACGAGCGCGCCGAGGATGGCGATGGACATCAGGAGGTCGATGTCGAGGTTCCGGTTCCGCAGGGAGTAGTACCCGTTGCGGAGAATCTCCTGGCCGCCGGCGGCGACGGCGACGAGGAACAGCGCGTCGGCGACGTGGAGGGGCGATCCGAGGACGGTTCCCACCTGCGCATTGCTTCCCAGCAGCAGGAACTCGAACGTCAGTCCGAGCGCCACGAACACGCCGCTGACCCACGTCTTCAGGGCGCGCGCGCTCGTCCAGATGTCGTCGGCCGCCCCCGATTCGGCGCTCTCACGTTGTCCGTCTCCACCTGCGGACCGCTCCGTGACCTCGTAGCCGGCGCGCTCGATGGCGCGAGCGACTGCGTCGCCGTCCGTCTGGGACGCGTCGTACGTCACTTCGACCGTGCCCGTCGTCGGCCGCGTCTCGATGGACCTGACGCCGTCGACCCGCGACAGCGCGCTCTCGACTTTCCCGGCGCAGGACGCGCAGTCCATGTCCGGGACCGAGAACGATCCGCTCGCGTCGTCGGACGCGACGGTGTAGCCGGCCTTCTCGACGCGGTCCGCGACGGCCCCCGCGTCCGTCTCGGCGGGGTCGAACGAGACGGTGAGCGTCCCCGTGGTGACCTGCGGGTCGACCGCCTCGATACCGTCGAGCGTGCGGACGCTACCCTCGACCTTCCCCGCACAGGACGGACAGTCCATGTCCGGGACCGCGAACTGCGCGACGCGCTCGCCGTCGCGATCGGCGGCGTGATCGCAGGCCGCCGTCCGGTCCTGGGTCTGCCCACCCCCGTCCGGGTCCGCGGTTCCTGAATCTGTCATAGGCAAAGCTAGGCCGCCCCGTCTTATTAATTCGGCTGTTAGAAAAGCCCGTGTAGATGGGATTAGTTAATAAAGAATCCGAGACAGATTATTAAAACATCCAGTCTCTACGGGTCGCTGCCACAATGAGCGCGCTCAGTCGAACGGCGTGTGCTGGGTCGGCTTGCCCTGCGCGTAGCGGATCCACCGGTGGACGTGCCGTCCCATCGCCCAGAACAGGACGACCGTCATCGCCAGCAGCGCTGCCAGCAGCACGATTCCCAGACGAAGCGGCTCCTCCGCCGGCAGGCCGACGAGGAGGATGATCGTTCCGACGAGCGCCATTTCCACGCCACAGCGCAGTCCGGGCAACAGGAATCCCGGCGTCGGCGGCTTCGAGTCTGTCGGTCCCTGAGACATTGGCCGGCGTACGACGCCGAGACGATTGAATGTTGTGCCCGAATGGAGCACTCAGCGCGCGGGCCCGTCGTAGCGACCCATCCCGGCGTGGAGCCGCCCGTCGACCACGACCCACCCGGTGTCAGCGTCGGTATAGGTCCCGGAGCCAGTTGTCGCGGAGAACGTGTTGAAGCTGTTCGAGAGCCCGAATCCCCACTCGTTCCAGCCGTCGAAGCCGACCGTACCGACGGTCACGGTGGTCGGCTCCTCGGTCTCGTAGGTCGCACCCACGACGCTCGTGAACGTCGCGCAGTTGTCGGTCTCGCCCCAGGCGTCCGTGCACTCGACGGGGCGAACGTCCCGGGCCGGCGAGAGGAACGTCCCGTTGCCGACGGGGTGGCGCGTCTCGATGGTCTCGTTGACGACGACGCTCCAGTAGATCTGATAGGTCGTGGGGTCGACGACGAGTTCCCTGTTCGTCATGTCCTCCGGGATCTCGCTGCGTTGAATCTCGCGCCGGTCGACGAGCGAGCCGTTCTCGGCGTAGGTGTACAGCGTGTAGCGGCTCGCGCCCGCCAACTGGTCGACGTGCAACCGCAGCATCTGACCGTGTGCCGTCTCGACGACCTGCACGTCCCAGTCCACTTGTTGCTCACCCTCGGGGTCGTATATCCAGATGTCGTCGACCGTCGCGTTCGCCGCGGACTGCTCGGGGAACGGGAGGTAGAACGTCGCGTTCGTGACCGACTCGTTGGTGCTGACCGAGGCCGTGTAGTCGTAGTGCGAGTAATGGTCGTACAGGAATCCCGGCGGCGCGACGATGAGGGCGATTCCGGTGAGCGGGACCAGAGCGACCAGTGCGACGAGAGCGAGGACGAGGAACGTCTTCCGCGAGACCATACCCAGAGCCACGCGCCGGCCGATAATAAAGGACTATTGACAGGAGCTCGCACTGACTACGCGACGACCTGTGTGGCTTCGACGCCCGCGTCGCCGGACCGGCGGCGGCCCTGGCCGCGCGCCACATTCATGGCACGGCTGTCTGTACTGTGGCTATGAGCACGTTGTCACTCGCGGTTGTCGGAGGCGGAGCGCTCGTCGTCCTGCTCTGTCTGAGCGCGTTCTTCTCGAGTTCCGAGACCGCCGTCTTCTCCCTGCCGAGAGACTGGATCGACGAACAGGCGGCGACGGGCGACCGCCGTGCACGCCTGCTGAAAGAGCTGTACGACGATCCACACCGCCTCCTCGTCACGCTCCTCGTCGGCAACAACGTCGTGAACATCGCGATTTCCAGCATCGTGACCGTCATCGTGACCACCTACCTCCCCGCCGGCCCGGCCGTCGTCGCGACGACGCTGTTCACCAGCGTCCTCATCCTCATCTTCGGGGAGATCGTCCCGAAGGCGTTCGGCCTCGGCAACGCGAAGTACTGGGCGCTCACGGTCGCCGGTCCGGTGCGTCTCACCGAGCGACTCCTGTCGCCGGTTATCTCGCTTCTCGACGGCCTGACGCGTCGAATCAGCGCCGTGCTCACCGTCGAGAGCGACATCGAGAAGCCGTACGTGGACTGACTCCGCGACCCCCGCGACTCGCAGCGGGCTCAGATTCGATCCCGTTCCCCCGGCGAGTGCCACTGACATGCACCCGCCGTCCGGCGGGTCCCCGGAACCGTGGCTTTTTCGCCGCCAGGGGCGACGGTCCGGTATGAAGCAGTCACTGACGCGCCGTGGGCTCCTCGGCGCGCTCGGCGGGGCCGTCGCCGCCACGGCGGGCTGTCAGGCCCCAGGGTCCCAGGCCGAATCGTCCGCCGGCGACCGGTCGGCGGACGCGGCCCAGTCGTCGGCCTCGGCATCGACGCAGTCAGAAAACGCGTACACGGCCGTCTACGAGCAGGTCGTGGACGCCGTGGCCTCGGTCAGGGTCTACACCGACGACGGGAGCGGCGGTCAGGGCAGCGGCTTCCTCGTCGACGACGAGCACATCGTGACGAACCAGCACGTCGTCGCGGGCGGCTCGGAGTTTTATGTCCGCTTTTCGGACACCGGCTGGCGGTCCGTTTCAGTCGTCGGCGCGGACGTGTACAGCGACCTCGCGGTCGTGCGGATCGACGCACCGCCGGCGGGAGTGACGTCCCTGTCGTTCGTCGAGACGGAGCCGCCTGTCGGGACCGAAGTCGTCGCCATCGGCAACCCGTTCGGCCTCTCGGGCTCGGTGACCGCCGGCATCATCAGCGGCGTCGACCGGACGCTCGAGGGGGCGAACAACTTCTCCATCGCCGACACGGTCCAGACGGACGCACCGGTCAACCCCGGCAACAGCGGCGGCCCGCTGGTCACGCTCGACGGCGAGGTCGTCGGCGTCATCAACGCCGGTGGCGGCGACAACGTCGCGTTCGCCATCTCCGCACCGCTGACCCAGCGCGTCGTTCCGGCGCTCGTCACGAGCGGCGACTACGACCACTCATACATGGGCGTCGGCCTCCGAAGCGTCTCGCCGCTCGTCGCCGAAGCGAACGATCTCGACCCCGCGTCGGGCGTCTACATCGACCGCGTGGTCGATAGCGGTCCCTCCGACGGCGTCTTGCGAGGCAGCACCGGCTCCGAACTCGTCTCGGAGACGAGCGTCCCGGTCGGCGGCGACGTAGTCCGCCGGCTGGACGACACACCGACACCCACCCGGCAGGCCCTCGCTAGCTTCCTCGCGCTCTCGACCAGCCCCGGCGACACCATCGACGTGCTCGTCGAGCGCGACGGTGCGGAGCGAACGCTCGAACTCACGCTCGGCTCGCGCCCGGAGCCCTAAGTTCGAGCCGACGGCGGGCTGACGGCCCACAGGCGTTCTTGCGCAGTATGGGTCGACCAGTCTCGACAGTGACAGGACCAAAAAACTGCAAGTGGGTCGGAAGTCGGCTGGGTCAGACGCCGACCTCGGCGGAGTCTTCGGTGTCCCCTTCGCCGTCGGCGTCCCCGAAGGACGTCGACGACTCCTCGTTGTTCACCGTGACGACGAACGAGGACGACGCCTCAGGACGGGCCGGGTAGCCGGACTGCTCAGTCAGTTCGCTCTCGTTCCCGTCGTAGAGGATGTACACCGACTGCAGGACGACTTTCGTCTGCTCCTGTGCGCCGTCGCCGTCAGCGGTGAACGGGCTGACGGGCGCGGGATTGTTCGGGAGCCCGTAGCCGTCGTTGTAGTTGTTCTCGCGGTTCTCCTGCGCGATTCCCCAGTCGATGTCCGATGCGATGTATCCGCTCTGTCCGGACTCGTGGTCGCCGGCCAGACTCACTTCCTCACCGCTCCCGCCCCAGCTACTCGACAGTTCGAACACACCGGTGTCGTGGATGAGGTTCTCTCCCCAGACGGCCGACCCGTCTTGCCTGAGCGTGACGTACGTGAGTATCCGTGCCTTCTTCGCTGCCTTGTCGAACCCATCCCACTGCAGGCGACCAGTGGACTGCACCGAGACGTACGAGATCTCCCCGTCGTCGCTGGTCACCGCACTGGGGTTGTCGATCGTGCTCCCGGCGGTCGCGGTCGCGCCGCCCGACGAAGCGAGCAGCGTCGCACCACCAAAGGCAGTCGTCGTAACGATACCACCGACGGCTTTCGTGAAGTCGCGTCGTTCCATTGTAGTCTCCCCCCACGGTGACTACGGTTGTCCCATCGCCAGGCCTCGAATCGAGGTGTGTGACAGTGCCCCGCCCTCCGCTCCGTGGGTATCGAAGCCCAGTGACCGTTCCCCCTTTGGAATGTCCGCAATAACGCGTTTCAGACGTTGTCTATAGGGAATAAGAGAGTCACTGAAAACGCACCGCCGTCAGGCATGATCAGTAATGCTGTGTATTATGCGCCGGCTTCGCTGGACGACTGGTGACTCACCGTGCGACAACTCCGCCGGCGGACATCCAGACAACAGTGACCGACCGCCTGTCCGAGAGACCCCCCACGCTGGTATCCTGTTTTCCTCTATGAACTACGTTTGAAGCCCACTCTGTGCGCCTCGGTCGCGGCCGGCCACGAGGTACCCGACGATGGCGGCGAGCACCAGCGTCACCGGGAGGCCCGCAACCAGCAGCCCGATGCCGATGCTGTCGCTGGCGAGGGCGTAGAGGCCGACGCCAGCGGCGGTGACGGCGATGAAGTCCGCGACGGTCGCCAGTGCGGCTGCCCGCAATCGGCGTGCGCGCTCGGAAACCGTGCCCGCAGCCGTCCGGTCGCGGTACCACAGCAGGACGGAGCCGGCGAACAGCGCGGTCAGACCGGCTGAGATGCCCACTGGAAGACCGATGAGCAGCGAGAACTCGATCTGCGGTTCGAAAGCGGCGGTCACCGCGACGGTCGTGACGCCGAACGCCACCACGCCGAGGCCCAGACTGACCAGACCCCGGAGGTACCTGTTCATACTGCCCAATATGACAGTCGAGAACAAGAAACTGGACACCGTTCCGGAACGGCGAAAGACGAGAGCCGTGCACTGTGCCCGTGGCCCCGCGCCGCTGTCAGCGTCCGAGGCTGGTCGAGAACAGTTCCCCGCCGTCCGGCGCGCGAACGGTGACCGTCACCACCGGCCCCAGTTCGCGGGCGGCGCTTGCGTCGGGCCGTTCGCTCGTCGCCTGGAGCGCGCCGTCGGTGTCGATCCAGAGATACAGCGTGTCGCCGCGGAACGGTTCGTCGAGCGTGGTCTCGTACAGCGTCCCGTTCGAGACCACCGTGACGATCGAGCCGGCGGGCGCGGCGTCGCCGTAGGTGTGGACCAGTTCGATGCTGGTCTCGTCGAAGCCGAACACGTCCATCCCCACGTCGAGCGATGCGCTCGGCGGGACGGCGTCGAGCCAGGCGGGCCGCGCCGGGGGCTCCGATCCGACTCGCTCGACCGCGTAGTACGTGTGATAGACGTTGCCGGTGCCGTAGTTCACCTCCGTCTCCGCGTCTCTGATGACCCCGTTCTCGTCGATGCGGAGCGTCGAGGTCGTGTCGTCGATGTCGTCGCCGGCGACCCGGTCGATGGACGCCTCCAGCGTGACGACGCGCACGCCGCCTCGCTGGTCGACGCTCGTCACCTCGTAGTCGTCGGCGGCGAACTGGATGTCGCGCTGGAGCCCGCTGTACCAGATGAGCGATTCCGGCGGGTACAGGCGCGGCTGGACCCGGTAGCTCGTCTTCCCGGCCTCGAAGTGCCTGGTGACCATCGCCGTCGTGTTCAGCCAGACCGCGTTCCCGGTGACGCTCTCGTTGCCGTCGAAGTCGTAACCGTATGACGTGCCGTTCTGGTAGGCGATTTCGCCGCCCGGCCCGGCGGTGGTGTGGACGACGAGCCGGTTGCTGACCGACCCGTTGTACGTGCTGACCACGGTCTGATTGATCTCGTAGCCCGCGGCGAGCAGTTCGCGCTGGTGGGCGCTCATCAGTTCGACGGGGTTGACGATGCCGTCGCGCGTGACGCCGGGCGCGAGTTGCCCCTCGCTGTCCGGTGGTTCGGTCGCCGTGGCAGTCGGTGTCGGAGTCGCTGTCTGACTCGGCGTCGCCGTCACAGCCGCAGTCTCGGTTTCAGTCGGTGGGGCACCCCCAGACGACGTCTCGGACGGCGTCGCCGTCTCCGTCGCGTCTCCGAAGAAGCCGGAACAGCCAGCGAGGACCACGACCGACGCGAGGACGACCGTTCGAACCACGTTCATGATGATGTAGTAATATAATTTGAGCTACATTATAGCTGGCGGTGCCCGGCACTGTCGGCACTCGCGACGGATTCTGTCGGATCGCGAGAACTGACCGCAACCTTCGGTGAGGGACTATTCCAGCGGTTCGGCGGCGTCGCGCTCGACCAGCGGGTCGGCGTTGTCGGCCGGCAGCGTCACCACGTCGTCCGTCGAGAGGTCGTACTCGCGCTGGTCGACGCCGAAGATCTCGCCGACGTCGTCGGTGATGCGCACGGTCTTTCGTTCGATAGCGTCGGTCTCGGGTCCGGCGGCGTTCTCGGACGGGACCGCGTTCGGGTCCTCGGGCGGCGGTGACGGTGGCGCCTCCATCGTTCCGGTGGCCGCCGCCCCTTCCTCGGCTGGTCGGTCCGTGTCCTGATCGGCGGATCGTGTCCCCGAGTCGGTCCCCGTCGACTCGCCAGCGGTCTCGGGCGCCTGACCATCGCCGCCGCCCATGATGTCTGCGGCGTCCACGCTCGGTTCCCCACTCGTCGTGGTCTCGTCTCGCTCTTCGGGTTCCGGTACCGCGTCTGGCAGTTGGTCGGGGGTCGGATCCGCGGTTCGGTCGCCGGACTGGTCCGCCGTCGGCGTCGGGTCGCTCGCGGCGTCGTCTGTTTCTGTCGAGCCGTCGCCGACCGCGCCGGTCGGGGCCTCGCCGGCGATCACGTCCAGGACGTGCGAGCGGTTCGACTCGATAGCGGTGACCATCGTCTCGAACAGGTCGCGCTCCTCCTGCGTGAGCCCGTCGTCCTCGGTGGGCATGTCCGCCGCGGCCAGTGACGCCATCTTCACGATCTTGCCGACGCGGCGCTCGTAGACGGCTTCGACGGTCTGTTCCGCCGTCTTGATGTCGTCGGTCAGGCGGTTGACCTCGGGCGAGTCGAAGGGGTCGTCTGCCCGGTCGGCCGCGCGCTCGCGCTCCTCGCGAAGCTGCTGGATGAACTGTCCGGCCTCCTCGTAAAAGGTCGCGCGCAGCTGCTGGAGCTGGTCGGTCTGGCGCTCTCTCGACTGGACGGACTGGAGTTCGTCTAGATTCATTCCTTCCCCTTCTCCGCTCGGCCGCGAGCCATGAGGAACACGCCGACGTGTTCTGGTACGGAGTGATTACCCGCCTCCAGTGTAAAACTATCGCCGCCGAGTTCGACCGGGCCGCCGTCGGTGACCTCGACGGTGATCTCGTGGCCGCGGAACGTCTCCGGGACCGCGTCGGTCAGCGGGTCGAACGCGTCGAGCGCGTCGCGATCGAGGCGCTGGACTTCGAGGCCGCTCCCGCCGTGGAGCGAGCCGGGAAGTCGGATGAGGCGGTTCGTGTCGGTCGTCACCGGCTCGTCTATCGGGGCGTTGTCGGCCGCGACGACCTCGTGGACGACGACCTGCGCGAGCTGGTAGACGGCCGGGTGCACGTCGATGTTGCCGGCCGCGAGTTGCTCGTAGTTCGAGCGCGCCGCGTTGAGCGCCGCCGTCGCCTTCCCTTCGCCGATGCCGTCGTAGGACTGGAGCCGTTCGAGGGCGTCGTCCTCCTCCATGTCGAGCAGGTCGTCGACGTACGAGAGCAGGTGTCGGTGCGCCCGCGCGCTCCAGCCGCCCTCCGTGGTCAGCGTCCGCTTCTGTGCCGGACTCGAGCGGCCGGCCGTGCCGGCGACGGACTCCTCGTCGACGAGTTCGTCGAACTCCAGGCCGATGCCGCGCACGTAGTCGACGACCTCGCGGCGGGCGTCGCGTTCCAGGTGGCGGATCCGCTCGTCGCGGACGTGGACGTGGTAGCCCCGCCCGCCCGAGAAGACGACGGTCATATCGTCGAAGCCGAAGTCGTCGTCCAGAAAGTCGAGCAGGCGCAACAGCGCGTCCTTGCACTTCGCGAGCATCTCGGCGTAGCTGTCTTCGCCGAGCACGACGCTCGGCAGGTGATCGGCGTCGAGGTCGAAGACGAGATCCGAGGAGCGCCAGCCCTTCTCGGCCATCGTCGAGGCGCTCGGGTCGTCGTAGCGGCCCGCTGAGAAGTAGACGTGTCGGGGCTTCTTCCGACCGAGGAAGTCCTCGATCTCGCCCAGGTCCAGCAGCGACCGATGGCGGACCATCGTCTCGCCGGGCCCTTCGGTCCACGGGATGAACCCCCATTCGCGCTCGTTTGCGGCCGGCGGCGGCGTCACCGACGCCCGCCGGTAGTGGTCGCCGAACCGGCCGCGGAGGTACGCACGGGTCCGCTCTTCCATCGGCTACCTCGTTGGGGACTACCCTTGAAAAGCGTTCCTTGTCGGGACGCCGGGCTATCCGGGAAGGTACTTCGAGAGCTTGTCCTTGATCGAGTCCTCGCCGAGTTTCAGGTAGTAGGCGTCGCCGCCGTCCTCGTAGTAGTTGTCGATGCGGCGGCGGATCTCGAAGCCGATGTGCTGGTAGAACCCGAGCGCCTCGCGGTTCGTCGCCCGGGCGTGACAGGTCACGCTCCCGTAGTCCTCGGCGACGCGGGCGACGAGGCGCTTACCGAAGCCGTGGCCCCGGTACTCCTCGTCGACGGCGAGAAAGAGGATGTAGCCGTCGCGTCGCACGGCCGCGAACCCGACGAGTCGGTCGGTCGACCGATCGGTGTAGAGATAAGTGGTCGACCGCCGGTAGGCGTCGCGAAAGAACCCCCGTCGCTGGCGGAGCACTCCGTCGGACTCTCGGATCTGCTCCTTGAGTTCCCACGCCTCGCCGACGTGCTCGTCGTTGCCCCGCTCGACGATTTTTGTTTCGATGTTGACGCTCACTGCCGTAGGATTAGCGGGGGCGTGGATATAATTCCACCGCCTGTGAGAGGGGTACAGCTTTTTCCGATACCGGAATAGTTGACATTGCATGAGCGACGCGCACGACGGGGCCGCTACTGACACCGTCAGAACGTCGATCCGCCAGTCGATGGTCAGCGGATTCGCGCTGACGATCCCGCTGCTCGTCACCGTCCTGGTGGTCGGAATCGTCGTCAATACGCTCTCTGGCGTGCTCGATCCCGTCGTCCGGTTTCTCGTGAGCCTGTCGGGTGCGGACCCCGCCCAGACATCGACGGCGTTCCTGAAACTGGTCGCGTTCGTCGTCCTGCTCTGTGGGGTGTTCGCGGTGGGGTTCGTCGCGGAGCGGCGGTCCGGCCCCGGCCGCATCGAACTGTTCCTCGAATCGACGGTGAAGCGACTGCCCGCCATCGGGTCGCTGTACACCAGTTTCGACAAGATGAGCGAGATGGTCCTCGACAGCGACACGCAGAGCTTCCAGGAGGTGGTCCTCGTCGAGTACCCGACGCCGGGGTCGTACACCATCGCGTTCGTCACCGCGAACACGCCGGAGACGATCCGCTCGGCGACGGGCAACAGCGAGATGGTCACGCTGTTCATGCCGATGGCTCCCAACCCCGTGATGGGCGGGTACGTTATCCACGTCTCGAACGAGCGGGTCTACGACGTGGACATGTCCGTCGAAGAGGGGATCCAGTCCATCGTCACGAGCGGCGTGGCGATCGGTGAGGGGAACGTCGAACGCCCCATCGGAACCGCTCGGTCCTCGGTGACCGCCGATCACCCTGCCGAAGCGACGTTCGACCGGAATCCGTCGAAGCGAGAGCCGACAGCCTACGAAGACTCCGACGACCGGTGGGCGGCGTACCTCGATCAGGTGGACCCGCAGCACGCGGAAACGCCGGACGCCGTCAGCAGGCGAGAGAACGACGACGAGACGCTCGGGGACGACACAGATACGCCGTCGGATCTGCGGCGCGAAGACGAACAGGATTAGCGTCTCCACCACGAATCGTCAGGCATGGACCGTCGCCCACTGGTCACCGTAAGCACCGCTGCCCTCGCACTGGCGCTCGGCCCCCGACTCGTGTCAGCGCACGTCGATTACGTGACGGACGGCCCAGGCACGGCGCTCGACGCGCTGACGTTCCTCCTGTCAGTCCTTTCGAATCCGGTGAACGCGGCCGTCGTCGGGCTCTCGGGATTCGCGACGGTCGCGGGCCTCGCGGTGTACCTCAGCGTGCGGCCCACGATCGAGGACATCGTCGTCCTCCGCGACACCCTCGTCGGCTACGCCGACCTCGTCCCGTGGATGCTCCGTCTCAGCGTGGGACTGCCCCTCGTCGGGGCCGGCTTTCAGGGCTACCTGTTCGCCCCGACCGTGGCGTTCGACGCCGCCGCGAATCCCGCCCTTCGAGTCCTGTTCATCGGTATCGGATTCTCGCTCCTGTTCGGTCTGGCGACCCGTCTCGTCACGTCGGTCGCCCTGCTGACCTTCGCGTGGGCGCTGACAGTCGATTTCGGCGTCACCCTGGCGATGGAGTACGTCCCGGCGTTTCTCGCGTTGCTTGTCCTCGGTGGCGGCCGGCCAAGCGCCGACCACATGCTCCAGCGCGTCGCGAGCACCGAGGGGACCTACTACGGCCACGTCGACCCGATTCACCACCTGAAGTCGTTCCTCGACGCGGCGACCGAACCGTACCGTCGGTACGTCCCGGTCGTCGTCCGTGTCGGCATGGGCGTGACCTTCGTCTACCTGGGGCTGTTCCAGAAACTCGCCGAACCCGGCCAGGCGCTGCTCGTCGTCGAGAAGTACGACCTCACCGCGGTCGTCCCGGTCGATCCGGGACTGTGGGTCGTCGGCGCGGGCGTCACCGAAATCCTCGTCGGCGTCGCGCTGATCGCCGGGTTCCTCACGCGCGGGGCCGCAGCCACCTCGTTCGTGCTGTTCACGACGACGCTGTTCGGGCTCCCGGACGACCCCGTCCTGGCACACGTCACGCTGTTCGGATTGGCCTCCGCCGTGTTCACGATGGGTGCCGGACCGCTCTCGTTCGACCGGTGGTTCGGTCGGCCGGCAGACCGCGACGCGGAGTCGCCCGTCACTGCCGACTGACGGGGCCGCCGCGGTCAGTTCGCCCCGTCCCACCTGTCCAGTTGCGTGCGGTTCTGGCTGCCGCTCGCGTTGTAATAGATCGTGACTGTATCGCGAGCGCCCACTCGGCTGCCGTAGGCGTTGCCGCTGCTCAGCTGCGCCAGGTCCCCTGGACCCACCATCGCGCTCGGCTCCCGGTTGGCGAGTTCGGCCCAGGTCACCGTCGCTGCTGGCCCCTCGAGTTCGATGTCGCCCGCCGGCAATTCGTCGCCGCGCTGGTGGGTGACGATGAGCAGTTCGTTCTGGCTGACGTAGTCGTAGCTGAAGTTGGCCTGCGGACCGCCGGTGTCGTCGTCGATGACGAGGACGTTCAGCCCGACGATGGCCGTCACCAGCAACGTCAGTCCGATAAGCGCCGCGACGCCGATGCTCTCGGACATCCCTGCCGTGTCAGTGCTGAACCGTCCCATGGCCGTTGTGTCGCCCCAACGTGAGACGGCGTTAAATGTCATTCGGCGGCGCGCCGGCGAGGGGAAGACACATGCCGGTTCGGGTCACAGCCACCCACATGATAGACGAGACAGTCGAGGAGATCTCGGAGATGCAGACACACAGTTCCTCCGTGGTCGCGGTCAAGGCCGCGCGGGCGCTCCGGGCGTTGACCGACCGGGAGTACCCGACCGTCGAGGACTACCTCCGCTCGCTCGACCGCAACAGCAGCGCCCTCCGCCGTGCGAACCCGTCCCACGCGTCGCTGTACACGACCCAGGTCGAGATCGTCCAGACCGTGTCGGACGCCGACCCGGCCGACGTCGCGGCTGCGAAGGACCTGACGCTCGACGCTATCGACAGCGTCATCGACGCCGTGGAGTCGGCGAAGGACCGCGCTGCGAAGCGCGCTGCCTCGGTGATCGCCGACGACGGAGCGTTGCTGACCCACGACTTCTCCTCGACCGTTCTCGCCACTATCGACAACGCTGTCGCGGCCGGCCACTCCTTCGACGTGTACGTCACCGAATCCCGACCGCGATTCATCGGTCGGAAGATGGCGCGACACCTCTCCGAACGCGACGGTGTCGACGTGACGCTCCTCGTCGACAGCGCCGCCGGCCACTTCATGTCCGAGGTCGACCGCGTCCTGGTCGGGATGGACTGCATCGTCGACGAGACGCTGTACAACCGCGTCGGGACGTACCCCATCGCCGCGACGGCCGCCGACACCGACGTTCCGGTGACGGTCGTCGGCTCGGCCGCCAAGTACGTCGAAGGTGCCTTCGGCTTCGAGAACGAGTTCCGCTCCCCGTCGGAGGTGCTCAGAGAACCCGCCGAGGGGTTCGACGTGGCGAACCCTGCCTACGACGCCACGCCGACGCGCCTCCTCGACACCGTCGTCACCGACGAGACCACGCACGAGTACTGACGCGGACAGTTTTCGGGGCGCTGTGCTCGCTCGGAAGCTACGGAATTCTGAAAAACGGCCAACAGCGGCTGTGGCGACGTGTTCGAGGATGTCTTCGACGCTATCGGTGCTGTACGTCGGTTCCGCAGTTCGGACAGCGAACCGTCTGGTCCGCGTCGGAGCAGTCGACGGTCCACTCGTCGATCGAGCCCTCGTATTCACACTCTGGACAGAACAGCGCGGACTTCGAGCGAGTCCGCGAAGGGGGGTCCGCTTCGACCGCGCCGCACGCGTAGATTTCGGTGGAAGTCATTGGAGAAAAGAACGTGCTGTCGACGGAAAAATGTGTCGGCAAACTGTTTGATTATTCACGCACATCTGCGAGATAATGTGGTGATATGCCGTGTCAAGCTGGATGTTCGGTTCGTGATCCGTGTTTCACATGTACATGCGGTCATCTGGCATGCTATCTGTTGCCTCCGCTTCGAGGCGCTCTGCCAGCGCCTGATAGTGCGCCTCGACGTTGGCGGCGAAGGCTTCCAGCGGCCCGGTATCGACCGTGATGTCGTGGGTGGCCCGCAGCGCCTTGACGAGCCTGATCGCAGCCGCGGCGTCCGGTGCTTGCGGGTGCGCTGGTGTGGTGAACACGCCGGTGGCCAGGCTGTCGTCGCTGATGCCGCGCGTGACCAGTTCGGCGCTCAGTCCCTCGAGGAAGCCGTTCCCCATCGACCTGATGTCCGTCTCCGAGAGGAAGGCCTCCTGATAGTCCTCGGTCGCGATGTAGAAGGGGACGTGGTCCTCGGGGCCGTGGGCGACCGGCACGCCCGTGAGCATCGTGACGTTCGAGACGCCCAGGTCCTCGCCGGTCGAGAGGACTGCGTCGGCCACGTCCTCGACGAGCGGCGGTGCGACGAACCGCTCGCCCACCAACACGGCGAGGGACTCCTCCTCGTCCGCGTACAGTCGCGTGTGGTGTCGGGGCGTCCCGTCCCGAAAGGGAGCGATAGCCGGCGGCCCGCCACCGCGGAGGTGGCCGACCTGTCGCATCGAGCGCTGGTCGGCGAGGTAGTCGACCGCGGTGAGACCGGCCAGTCCGTACTCCGAGATGCCGACGACGAGCGTCTCGACGGGCGGGCACTCGTCGGTCAGCGTGATCCTGACTCGCTGTGTCGCGTCAGACGGCATGGCCGTCCCGACGGCCGCCGGCGGCTAAGCGTTTTGGGAGGGGAACCCTTTTCTCACGGGGGCGTCGAACGTGTGCCATGCGTTCCGGTCCCGTCTGGCCGTTACAGACCCCGTCACCGACCCCCACGCCGACCGAGACGGCGACGGCGGTCGCAACGGACGTCGCGACCGACATCGGTGGCCTCCTCCCGTTCGCGGTCCCGATGTGGCTCGCCAACATCGGCAGGTCACTCGTCGTCGTCGCGCTCGCGATCGTCGTCTCTCGCATCCTCGTTCGGCTCCTCGGCCGGCGGGTCGCACAGCGGTTCCGTCGACCCAGTCTGACCCGGACGGCGCTCCGGGGAATCCGCGTCAGCGTGTACGTGTTCGCGCTGTTGACCGTTCTGAACATCTACGGACTCAGGCTCACAGACATCGGGCTCTCCGTCGCGATCTTCTCGGCTGTGGTGGGTGTCGTCCTTGCCCCCATCGTCGGGAGCATCGTCTCCGGCGTGTTCCTGCTTGCCGATCAGCCGTACGAGATCGGCGACATGGTCGAACTCGCCGACCGGAACCAACGTGGCTTCGTCGAGGACATCACGCTCCGTCACACGAAGATATTCACGCTCGACAACACGTTCCTCGTCATCCCCAACGGCGAGATACGCCAGCGCGACGTGGTCAACTTCTCGGCGGAGGACTCCCGAACCCGACTCACACTCGACATCGTCGTGACCTACGAGAGCGACATCCCGGCCGCCCGAAAGCTGATCGAGGACGCCGCACGCGAAGTGGACAACGTCATCGGCGGCGGGCCGAACATCCGTGTCGGCGCGGCCCGGTATCCGGCCGCGCCAACGGTGTACATCAACGAGTTCGCCGACCACGGGGTCCTGTTGACGCTTCGATACTGGGTGACCGAGCCGTACAAGCTCCTCACCGTCCGCTCGCGCGTCCAGACCAACGTCTGGCGTCGGCTGGAGGAGGCCGACGTGGAGATCGCCTACCCGCACTCGCACCTGTACTTCGACGAGACCAGCGGCGAGATGAACGTCTCGCTCAGCGGGGGGAACGGCATCGCGACCCGCGACGCGGCAGACCCCCTCGATCGGGACGGGCCGCTCGACAACGACGGCTCGCTCTCTGACGGCTAAGATTCCGAGGAGCCCGTCGAGGAGTGCTGCGCCGGCGCGTCGTCCGGCGTGACGGTGACGATCTCACAGTCCAGTTCCTCGCGCAGGTACTCTTCCACGTCGGGATCGCTGACCAGTCGGCGAATCATGTCTCGCCACCGGCTCACCTGCTTGCTCCCGATGACGACGATGTCGGCCTCCTGTGCGGCGACCTCGTCCAGAATCGTCTCCTCGATCAGCATCCCCGAGCGGACGACGTACCGTGTCCGCGGCAGGTGGCCGAACTCCTCCTCGACGGCGCGTTTGAGTTCCGTCCGCCTGACGCGGTGGCTGTTCTGATAGAGATTGACGTGGAGCACCGTGAGGTCAGCGTCCTCCGCCTCGGCGATCTGGATGGCGTTCCCGAGCGTCGCACGGGAGTTCTCTGAGAGGGGGTACCTGACCGGGACGACGACCTGTGGCATCGTCGAATGGTTCGACGGCGAGGGTTAAATCGCTAGCGACGGCGAACCCGGCCGTCGACCGCAGCGTCGATCCCGTGTGCCCTGACATAGTCGGTGAGTGCCTCGTACTGGACCGACGCGACCTCGGATCGGTGGGACTCGGTCAGGACCGGGAACTCCTGGGTCGTGTAGTAGAGGTAGTTGCTCGTCGCGAGCGTGTAGGTCCCGTCGTCGCGCACCGGCCGGCCGTCGACGGTCAGGTGTTCCACGGTTTCGGTCTCGGAGTTCCAGACCACTTCGGCTCCGCTGAGGTGGGCGTGCCACCAGTTCGGTTCGCCAAAGCGCACCCGCCGACCGCTGGCCTGACGAACCAGCGTCCGCAGTTCCGCGCCGGTGAGTTCGGCGACGGTCAGCGGCTCCTCGAAGGGGACGACCGAGACCATGTCGGCGACGGTCAGCGCCCCGTCGAGCGGGACCGTGTCGTTTCGGAGACCGCCGCTGTTCTGGAGGCCCACGTCCGCGCCGGTCGCCCAGCGGTAGGCGTCGGCGACGAGGTTTCCCAGGCGGCACTCGCCGCCGTACGTCGTCTCGCGGCTCCGGTCCAGCGGCTCGTCGGCGTGGCCGACCACCTCGTCGAGGCCGGCCTCGGCGAGACGGTTTTCGACCGCTGTCTGCACCCGCTCGTCGACGGGACCGGCGGCTACCTCGCGGAACGATGCGGTGGGCTCTGCGCCGTCCAGGTCGACTTCGACCACCGCGTCACCGTTGGCCCCCGGTCGGGTGAGCAGCGTCCCGGCCACGCGGTCGATGCGGCGCTCGTGGACGTGGCCGCCGAGAATCACGTCCACGTCGCAGGCCCGGGCGAGGTCGCCGTCGCCGCGGCCGAGATGCGAGAGGACGACGACCAGCGACGCGCCGGCATCGCGGAGCGCGGCGGCGGCCTCGGCGACGGCGGCGACCGGGTCGGTGAACGACAGCGTCTCCGCCTGGGGATTGGCCGACGCCGTGTCGGGGTCGGTGACGCCGACGAACCCGATCCGCGTGCCGTCGACGGACCGGGTTGCCCAGGACTCCGTCAGTCGGGGCGCGAACCGCTCGCCGTCCTGCTCGACGTTGGCGGTCAGCCACGTCTGGGGCGACTGCGCGACGACGCGCCGCGTGGCGTCGAGTCCGTGGTCGAAGTCGTGGTTGCCGAAGGTTTCGAACGCCGGCGACACCGCGGTGAAGAGGTCGAGCGACTGCCGGCCGTCGGTGACGAGCGAGAGCACGCCGGGGCCGGTGTTGTCGCCGGTCCCGACGAGGAGGGCGTCGGGGCCGTCCGCCGCGGCCACGGTTCCCGCGAACCGTCCGATCCGCTCGGGCGTGTCGTAGGCCTTCTCGACGTCCGAGTAGTGGACGAGGCGGGGACTCATACCGGACTACCAAGGCCGGCATCGACAAATGACTTCCGCAGTGATTTAGCCGCTGGGCGGTCACGTCGGGGTATGGACGCGATGGACGGACCCGACGGCGAGACGCTGTACGTCGACCGGAGCGACGGCGACATCGGCACGAAAGGCCCATTCTACGTCGTCTACGTCGACGAGAACCGCAAGCGGCGCTGGGGATACTTCTGTGGCAACTGCGAGACGTTCAACAACGCGATGGACTCGATGGGGCGCATCCGCTGTAACGACTGTTCGAACCTCAGGAAAGCGGAGGAGTGGGACGCGGCCCACGAGTAAGTCCGCCCGAACGACTGCCACCCGGCTGTGGTCACGTTCTGGCTGACGGCCAGCAACCACGCACGCGAGTACTGTCGACGATCTGTCGAGTGGGAACGTTTATGCGATAGCCCCTGGTACGGACTGGCAGATGGGGGCCGTTACCACATCACTCGACGAGCAGGCCCGGTCGATATTCGACGACCTCGGATACACCGTGTCGCGCACTGGTACCGAACTGCGAGCCGAGCACCAATGGCGGGTCGTCACCGTCTCCGTCCTCGATCCGCGGGACCCGCTCCCGGAGGACGGCGACTTGCGGTGCTTCGTCACACGGCGCTCTGACGCCACGCGGCTCTGCCGTCGCCTCGACCGGCGGGACCTCGGGTACGACTGGGCGGTCATCGGCGTCGGCGACGACGGTGACTACGACGTACTCCGTCGACCGAGCGGGGTCACCGCGTAACGGTACGCCAACACTTAGGAGGCTCTCCGCCGACGTTCCGGCGTGCAATTCGGCGTCATCAACCGCGCACTCGAACAGCTAGTCGCGAACGTCCTCGACGCGCTCCCGGCGATCATCACCGGGTTCGTCTTCCTCGCCATCGCCGCGCTCGGAATCAAGGTCGTCATGACCGTGGTCCGAGTCGCGCTCGAACGTGCCCTTCCCGGCGAGGCTCCGGTCTATCGGCAGTTCATCGCAACCATCGTCCTCGTCTTCCTCTGGTTCGGGGTCGCGCTCTCCTTTCTCTCCATCGTCGGCCTGACCGCCATCGCCGCCTCGCTCGGGACCGCCACCGGCTTCCTCGCGCTCGGTGTCTCCTACGCGCTCTCGGCCATGATCAAGGACGCCGTCGCCGGCGTCTATCTGCTCCGCGACCCCGACTTCAACCCCGGCGACACCGTGACGGTCGGCGACACCACCGGCGAGGTGCTCGCCATCGAACTCCGCAAGACCCGCTTCGAAGTGGACGGCGATACCGTCGTCCGGGCCAACGCCGGTATCGAGGAGCGCTGGACGAAGGTCGAGTCCGGCACCTGACGCGCCGTTTCGGCCCGCTACGCGTTGACACGCGATATTTAAGCCTGTCGACATCGTACGGACGAGCATGTTCGTCGGCCACGCGCTGCTAGCGTTCGCCCTGGCCGCGCTCGGCGCGCGGCAGTTCGGCTGTTCCCGAGAGCGCGCGCTCCAGTTGGCAGTGGTCGCCGGTCTGTTCGCCGCCGTTCCCGACGTGGACATCGTCTACGCGCCAGTCGGACTGGTCGTCGGCGCGGTCGGGACGCTGACGCCAGACGTGTTCTGGGAGACAGCGAACGTCGTCCACCGCGGCCCCACGCACTCGCTCGTCCTCGGCGCCGCGCTGGCCGTCGCCGCCGGGCTCTGGGCGGTCGACTCGGTCCCCGCTCGAGCGCTCTCGGTAGCCGTCGGCGTCTCGCTGGTTGCCGTCGGGACGGCTTACAGCGGACTCGTCGGGGGCTTCGTCACCGCCGCGTTCGTCGCCGCCGGCTTCGGCGTCGCGACGGTCGCGCGGCGACAGAACGTCGGCCCCGGAGCGACGACTGGCGTCGCGCTCCTCGGCCTGCTCTCGCACCCGTTCGGTGACCTCTTCACCGGCGGACCGCCGCCGTTTCTCTACCCGCTCGACGTGACGGTGGTCGCCGAGCGCGTCGTGTTACACCCCGATCCGACGACGCACCTGCTCGCCGCCTTCGCCATCGAACTCGCCGCCGTCTGGCTCGCCGTCCGGACGTACGTCCACCTGCGGGGATTCACGCTCACCGGCCTCGTTCGACCGCGGGCGGCGCTGGGACTTGGCTACGCGGCGGCGGCGATCTTCCTGCCGGCCCCGACGCTGGAGCGCTCGGCGCACTTCGTGTTCAGCGTCCTCGCGCTGGGCGTCGTCGGCGCGCCGGTCCGGCCGTTCAGCCGGGGCGTCGACTGGCTGGAGACACTCGTCACGGGACTGATGGCGGTGACTGTCGCGGCCATCGCGTACGCGATGGCCTACGGCGCGCTCTGAGCGGCGGAAACGGGTGACGCGCCCGACCGGTCGGTGCGACAGCGTTTTTTGACTCCCGTCACTCCACCGGGTATGGATGGCGATGTCACCCAGTTGCTTCGCGACCAGCGCGTCAACGCCGCAGCGGCCTGGCTCGTCGTGGTGATGCTCGTCGCCGTCACCGTCGGGAGCTTCGTCCGGGGGGATCTGCTGTGGACGGGGTTCGCCGGCGCCGTCGCGGCGCTCGCGCTCTTACCGCCGGTGTTGCTCCGTCACCGCCACGCGATGCTCCCGTGGGAGATCCTGCTTCTGGCGGCCCTGCCCGTCGTCGGTCGCCTGTTCGCGACGCTCCCGACGACCGGGAATCTCGCGATGTACCTCTCGGTCGCCGCCATCGCTCTCATCGTCTCCGTCGAACTCCACGTATTCACGCCCGTTCGAATGACACCCCGGTTCGCCGTCGTCTTCGTCGTCATCGCGACGATGGCCACCGCGGGCGCGTGGGCCGTCGTCCGCTGGACGGCCGACCTCGCCCTCGGGACGACCTTCCTCCTCGACCCGGCGCTGTCCGACCACGCCATCGAGGAGGGCCTGATGTGGGAGTTCGTCGCCTCGACCGTCGCCGGTATCGGGGCCGGCGTCGTCTTCGCGTACTACGTCCGTCGACAGATCGGCGTCGAGCGCGTCCCCGGGGAGGTCGACGCATGAGGGTCCGCGACCGCGTCGGCCTCAGCACTGCCTGGCAACGCCGCCTCTCTCGGATCCTCTCGTTCGCGCTCGTCGGCATCTTCGCGGTCGGTCTCGAACGCGGCAATCCGGGGATCATGGTCAACTCGGCCGTCGGTATCGCCGTCACGCAACTGCCGCCGGTGCTCGAACGCGATCACGGCATCGCGCTCGACCCCGCGCTGACGCTCTGGATCACCGCCGCCGTCTTCCTGCACGCCCTCGGAACTGCCGGCCTCCCCGGCGCGGAGGAGAACTTCTACGTCACCATCTGGTGGTGGGACCACCTCACGCACGCCCTCTCGTCGTCCGTCGTCGCCGCCGTCGGCTACACGACCGTCCGCGCCATCGACGAGCACTCCGAGGAGATCTACCTGCCGTCGCGGTTCACCTTCGTGTTCATCCTCCTGTTCGTGATGGCCTTCGGCGTGTTCTGGGAGGTCATCGAGTTTGCCATCTCGCTGGCGGCCGAGATGCTCGACAGCGATACCATCCTCACGCAGTTCGGTCTCGGCGACACGATGCTCGACCTCGTCTTCGACACCGTCGGTGCGGTCGTCGTCGCCATCTGGGGGACGGCCCACCTCACCGACGTGGTCGGCCACGTGGAACTGTGGCTCGACCGGCGCTCGCAGTGACCCACCGCGAGGGGCCCGACCGATTCGCCGCAATCTATTTGTAGGTGGCACAGAGTAGTTACTCGCAGACCGAGTAACCATGACCGAACGATCCCAGACCGACGACTACGAGCACCTGGCGGACATCGACGACGGCTGCGGCTGTGCCGAGGTCTGGGAGCACACGAGCGAGCAGCGCGACGAGTGAGGCGGCCCGCCCCGGCTCTGTTCACGGGCGAGCGCTGACAGCGGGCCGTCGCGACGGCACCGACGCACGGCGAGCCGTCCGAGAGCGTATCCGTATTTATTTGAGGCCGCGTGGCAGACGTTGGAGCAATGGCCGACCGAGACGACGTCTGCGTGCTGCTGCCCACGTACAACGAGGCCGAGACCATCGAATCGGTCGTCTCCGGCTTCCGGGAGCAGGGGTTCTCCACCGTCCTCGTCATCGACGGCGGTTCCACTGACGGGACCCGCGACATCGCCGAGTCGGCCGGTGCGCGGGTCGTCGAACAGACCGGATCCGGGAAGGGACAGGCCGTCAGGGAGGCTGTGGCCCAGCACGTCGACAAGCCCTACGTGCTGATGGCCGACGGCGACGCGACCTACCGGCCCGACGAGGCCGGCCGCCTGCTCAAACCGCTGTTGTCCGGGCGCGCGGCCCACGTCATCGGGAACCGCTTTGCGAACATGCAGTCCGGCGCGATGACGCGGCTGAATCAGTTCGGGAACCGGATCATCAACAAGGCTTTCGCGGTCATCCACGGGCGAAACCTGACCGATATCCTCTCGGGATACCGGGCGTTCACTCGCGAGTCGTTCCTCCGCAGTTCCCTCACCGCCGAGGGGTTCGGCATCGAGACGGAGATGGCCGTCGAGTGCGTCAAGCACAACATCTCGACCGCCGTGGTCCCCATCACCTACCAGCCCCGCCCCGACGAGTCCGACACGAACCTCCGGCCGTTCCGCGACGGCGCGACCATCATCCTGACGCTGTACCAGATGGCGAAGACGAACAACCCCCTGTTTTACTTCGGGAGCGTCGGCATCGCCAGCACCACGGTCGGACTGGCGCTCGGTGCCTTCGTCGCCTACGACTGGGTCGTCAACAGCACCTCTCACGAGGTCATCGCCGTCGTCGGCTCCTTCGGCATCCTGCTCGGGATTCAGCTCCTGATGTTCGGCGTCCTGTCGGACATGCTCGTCGCGGTCAACCGCGAGCAGACGCGCCGGCTGGAAGACATCGCCGTCACGCTCTCGCAGGGCGAGGAGTGGGCGGGCGAGGCGTTCGACGGCTCCACGGACGAGACAGCGGAGACGGCCACCGAAGCGTCGGAGTCATCGACAGAGACGACCGTCTCCACGGGGACGGGCGACGACCAGCGTTAGAAGGGAACGAGCGAGCGCAGTTGTGACAGCAGGCTGTTCCTGGTCGCCTCGCGCCGGCGTTCGAACACGGGGTGAAGGTCGTTCAGGAGGTCCTGCTCGTTCTCGAACCGCGTCGCGTTCGCCTCCGAGAGCGCCTCGGCGACGGTCATCGAGTGACCCGACGCGTCGAACGGAACCGAGATGTGACCGGCGGCGTCGCGGACCTCGTCGGCGGTCGCGGGGTACTCGATTTCCACGTCAGTGAGACGGGCGTCGAGAGCCGCGATACCGAACTCGATGACGTCCGGTTCGTCGTTGTTGTCGGCTGGTGGCCGTACTCCCATTGTGAGAGTGGTGGGACCGGGGGATAGAAAAATCTGTGTTGTCGGCCGGAGTGCCGGAGTCGATCCGTCCTGCGGCGCCGCGACGCGTGGCCGCGATATCCGCGGCCGCTGGTCTCAGGGCTCGCGCTGGCAGTCGGCCAGCCACTCGTCGGCCCACGTCTCGATCTCCTCGAAGACGGGACAGAGCGACTCGCCTTTCGGCGTCAGCCGGTAGTACGTGGCGACCGGGGCGTCCTCCTCCAGACGACGGTCGACGAAGTCCATCTCCTGGAGGTCGTCGAGGACCCGCGAGAGCGTCCGCGAACTGGCGTCCGTTGCTCGCTTGAGCTCGTTGAAGCGGTGCTCACCGTTCCTGAGCTGGTGCAGGACGACGAGCCGCCAGCGCGAGCCGATCTGATCGAGGGACTTCACGACCGCACAGGGACCGCTCTTCTCCTCCTCTGCCGCGTCAGTGAATATTTCCGAAGACATCGATGTTACCTGGTATCTCCATTGTCCGGGAATCGATATATAGGTTCGGATTCGAACCAAGTAACGTAATGAAACCGCAATACTTCGGTTCGCCGTACCGCTCCCAGACTACCGACGCCGCCGGGGTGAGCGCCTGATGGCGTTCGAGACCGCCGGCGCGGCCGAACTGTTCCTCGTCGCCCGCGTGCTGTTCGGCGGCGTCCTCGCGTTCATGGGACTGAACCACTTCAGCAGCGCCGAGCAGTTGGCCCCCTACGCCGAGGCGAAGGGCCTCCCCGCTCCGACCGCGTCCGTCTACGCGAGCGGCGGCCTGCTCGTCGTCAGCGGGGTCTTCGTCGTCCTCGGCGTCTATCCGGTCGTCGCGGCGGGCGCGCTCGCGACGTTCCTCGTCGGCTCCGCCGTCGCGATGCACGACTTCTGGGCCGTCCCCGAGGACCAGACCCAGGACGAACTGACGCAGTTCCTGAAGAACGTCGCTCTCGCGGGCGGCGCGGTCGCGCTGCTGGCCGTCGCCGGCACGTCGTGGCCCTACAGCGTCGGCGTCGGCCTGGTCTAGACGGCGCGCTGGCGGCACAGTCACGATTCCGTTTATTGTCTGACCGGACCGCCGTCCGCCGTCACTCATAAGCCATCTCGTGCCCGAACTGAGCGTGAATGTTACAGTCGCTGCCGACGGACGCGCTTCCGACGCCGCCAGCGTGGCTGCCGTGGCAGGAACTGGTCGTCCTCGGCGTGGTCGTCGCAGTCCTCCTCGGTGTCCGTCGAATCGCCGGCGACCGGCCCGGCCGGGCGCTCCGGGCACGACTGCTTCTCGGAATTCCCTGGGGGACGTTGCTGACGATGGGCGGTGTCCTCGCGGTGTACCTGTTCGTCCAGGGCGCGTGGTGGCACCCCCGAAACCCGCTGGTCACGCCGTTCCGAACGTGGTCGTACTTCTACCCGCTGGGAATGCTCACCGGGGCCTTCACTCACGGGGGGCAGGGCCACGTCACCGGGAACCTCCTCGGGACGCTGGTGTACGGGTCGGTGGCCGAGTACGTCTGGGGTCACTACCCGCGAAAGCGCGGCGTGCAGACGTTCACCTCGCTGCGGACGAACCCCTTCGCCCGGATTCTCGTGGTCCCGGCCGTTCTGTTCGTCGTCGGCGTCTACACCGCGGTGTTCGCCGTCGGGCCGGTCGTCGGCTTTTCGGGCGTGGTGTTCGCCCTCGCAGGATTCGCCCTCGTGACGCGACCGACGCTGTTCCTCGGCGCGCTGGTCGGCAGTCGCGTCGTCGACCTGCTGTACTCGGCGCTCCGGTATCCGGTGTCGACGGCGTCGGGCCAGACCCGATTCGTGACGCCCTGGTGGTCGAACGTCGCCATCCAGGGCCACGCCATCGGCCTGCTCGCCGGACTCCTTGCCGGAGCCGTCCTGCTGTGGTACCGGGACGAGCGTCCCAGTGCGCCGCGGGTGTTCTTCGCGACGCTCGTTTTCGCCGTCTTCCAGGGCCTGTGGGCGGTGTACGTCCCGCTGGGCGGCGGCCGATTCCGCCTGTATCGTTTCCTCGGCGCGGCGCTGGTGTTCGTGCTCGCGTTCCTGACCGCGGCGGTGACACTCGACGCCGACCGCCGACCGTTTCCGAGTTTCGACCGCCGACCCGCATCGCTCGCCGGCGTCGTCATCGTCGTCTCGCTGGCCGCACTGTGTCTCGCCGCCGTGCCGACGAACGTGGTCGACCTGCAGACCGACGAACTTCCGGAGGACGGTGTCGAGGTGCGAGACTACACCGTCACCTACGACGAGGACGTTCCCAACCGCTACTTCGAGAACATCTGGTACCCGACACAGGGCGACGTCTCGATCAACGCGAGCGGCGTCATCGTCGCGAGCGCCGAGCGGGAGGTGTGGATCGTCGCCGTCCAGCCGGGACGGCTCGCGGTGGACGGCCGCGAGACCGTGACCGTCGGCGGACCGACGTGGCGCTCGTCCGTGCAGGCGACGCGGACCGACTGGTCGGTCCTTGGCAACGAGAGCGTCTACCGCGTGCAGCTACGACCTGCAGGTGGCGAGCGCCGGACGGTCTACACGTCCGAACCGTCGACGGCGGACGTGATACTCGACGGCCGGAACGTGACGCTGACCCCGAGCGACGGCGGGTTCAATATCGCGGTCACCGAGGCAAACGAGACGGTCGGCCGCGGCCCGCTCCCGGCCAACATGACCCGGGCGACCATCGGCGGACTCACGTTCGAGCGCAACCGGACGCGCCTGTACGCCCGGACCGACGGCACGCGCGTCCAGGTCGCAGAGCTTCGACAGCGCGACCGCGACCGTGCGAGGTGAACGGAGTCACACACCGACCGCAGAGCGGGAGCGTGATCGAGTGAGAGCCAACTGTCACTGGCTCCTGTCGCCCCAGTCGATCCGGTACACTTCGGCCGTGATGGTCCGGCGCTCGTCCTCGTGGAAGTCGAACTGCCGGGGCAGGTCGAACTCCGTCTCGAAGGCGTGGGTCACCTCACCGCCGTTGTCGGCCGCGAACGACTCCACGAAGTCGCGGCTCCCCTCGTTGTGGATCGAGTAGGAGACGCCCGAGACGGCCGCCGCGGTCTCGAGAAAGCGCCGGTCCGCGTGTTCGTTGTCGGACTGCGCGCCGAACGGCGGGTTCATCACGACCGTCGTCTCGTCGACGGGCGGACACAGCGGGGCCGCGGTCGCGTCGGCGCGCACCCACGAGACGGACGTGGTCGACCCCACCTTGCGCTCGTTGTCCCGTGCGGTCGACAGCGGTGCGGGGTCGATGTCCAGGCCCACGACCCGCGACGGCGACCGCAGCGCCGCACCGAGCGCCAGCATGCCGGTCCCACAGCCGAGGTCGACGACCGTCCGGTCCTGGATGTCGCCCTGGAGGTCGGCGGTGTGGACGAGGTGGGCCGCCAGGTCCGGCGGCGTCCGATACTGTTCGAGACTGGCCCGGGGGTCGTCGAACCCGGCGACGACGGCGAGCTGCTGGGCGAGCGCGCTCTTTGTCGGCATCAGAGGGGATACGCCAGATTCATGCAAAAACTTTTGGGAATGCCCGACAGTAATCGAGGGGGCCGCGAACGCGACGGCAGTTACCACGTACCGTGGAAGGTGTCGAACTCCAGGGACTCGAGGGGCTTCTCGCCGATGGCGATCTCGTACTCGCCCGGCGTGAGCATCGGCTTCTTGAACTGCGGGCCGTCGTCGGTCGTGATGCGCGGACAGCCGGTGTTGACGTAGGCGTCCATCCCGAAGTTCGTCAGGCGGTCGGGCGTCACCTCGTCCATCGTGATGAGGTAGGCGTCGTCGTTGTTCTCGACGATTTCCTCGGCTTTCTCCCAGCGACCCTGACCGATCTTCGTGCAGAAGATGACGCCCCACGTCTCGGCGTCCATCGCCTTGTGGACCGAGGCGTAGCGCTGTTTCATGAACTTCTCCGTGTCGGCGACGGTGACGACGTTGTTGACCGGGTCCGCGATGACGACGTGCTTGTCGGGGTGTTCCATCGCGAGGCCGAGCGGGTGGAACTTCCCGCCGCCGACGTACAGCATCTGGTCGGCGTCCACGTCGGCGCTGGCGTAGTTGCAGCCCAGCACCTGCCCCTCGTGGGTGAGCCGCTCGTCGCCGCGGCGCGTGTGGACCGTGTAGCCGCGTTCCTCCAGCCACTCGCGCATCTCGTCGAACTTGTTCATGTGCTGGGCCGTCGTCACCAGCCCCACGTCGGGGTCGTCCTCGGGGTCAGCGAGCTGTTCCTCGCGGGCCTGTTCCATGATGGGGAAGACGTCGACGTTCGAGAACAGCGGGACGTAGATGATCTTCTCGGACTCCTTCATCGGCGAGTGCCCGAAGTGGACGAAGACGTCCGTCCGGCGCATCATGTAGGTGTCGAGGTCGCAGGCCCCGTAACAGGGCTGGCCGGAGATCAGGATTGTCACGTCGTCGGGCAGTTCCTCACGGAGGTCGTCGGCGACGGCCGGGCCGCGCCGCTTCAGTCCCTCGGGGAACTGGAGGCCCACCTTCTCGGCGTCTCGTTCCTCGACGGCGTCGATGATGCGGTCGAGTTCGTAGTCCCACTCGCGGTCGTGTTTGAGCGACAGTCCGGTGTTCCGGAGGTCGCCCTCGGTCCGCTCTTGACTCATTGCAACCGTGTATCCGTTCGAGCGGCATAACCCCCGTGTTTCGGTGAGCGACGCTCACTCCATGATCGTGTTCAGCTTCTGTTCGACGCGCTCGACGTTCTCCTCTAAGTCCCTGACCTTCTGGTGCTGGGTGCCGTTCGCGTCCGCCAGTTCGTCGATGGCGTCGGCGATTTCGGCAGCCCGGTCCGCGATCTCGTCGATCATTCCGGCGATTTCCTCGGCGCTCGCGGCCTGCTCGTCCGTCGCCTCGGCGATCTCGCCGATGCCCTGGTCGGTCTCGGTCGTCGCCGACAGGATCGCTTCCTGATTGTCGAGGACGGTTTCGAGGTCTCCGAGCGACCGCTGGATGGCGTCCGTGGTCTCGCCGACGTTCGTCGCGGTGTTGTCCGTCATCTCCCGGACCTCGGCGACGATCCGCTCGACCTCGTCCGCGTGCTGTTTGGACTGGTCGGCCAACTCCTTGATCTCGTCGGCGACGACGGCGAACCCGTCGCTGTTCCCGTCGCTCCGCGCGGCCTCGATGTTCGCGTTCAGCGCCAGCATGTTCGTCTGGTCCGCGATGTCGTTGATGACCTCGACGAACTCGTCGATCTCTTCGACGTGGCCACGCAGTTCCTGTGCGTCCTCGGCGACCTGCTCGGCCGAGTCGGTCGCGTCCTCGACGCGCTCGATCGTCTCCGTCGCGGTCTCGACGGACTCCGCCGCGAGGTCCCGCGCCTCGCCGCTCTGTGCGCTCACCTCCTCGGCGCTGGACGCGATCTCCTCGACGGTCGCGCCGAACCCGGAGACCTCGGTCTGGACCTCGTCGAGGTTCTCCGCTTGCTCCGTGGCCACCTCTCTGATCTCGTCGGACTGCTCAGTGACGGCGCTCGCCGACTCGCTGAGGTCGCCGACGGCCTGGTCGACGTCCTCGGTCATCTGTGACTGGAGTTCACGCAGGTCCTCGCGCTGATTGACGATGTCGCTGAAATCGAGCAACAGTTCCACCGCGCCGACGGCTTCGCCGTTCGGCGACAGGAGCGGAATCGCTAACGCGCGGGCGTGTGCCATCGTACCGTCGGGACGCTCCGCGGACCGGAACTCGCGCTCTCGTTTCGGCGTCCCGGTCCGCATCACTTCCTCCGCGAGCGTCTCCGACTCGCCCTCCGTACCGAACACGTCGTAGGCGTTCATTCCGATGGCTTCGCTCGCCGGCAGTCCGAGCATCTCTGCGACCACCTGATTCCAATGTGTGATATCTCCGTCCGCATCGACGATGAATGCCCCCTCCGGAAGGTCTTCGATGAGCGATTCGAACGCGTGGAGCCAGAACTCCTCGCTGGAGTCCATCGAGTCGGGTAGGAGCGGATTCGCCTGTCGTTCCGTGGGCATGACGAACCGAAATACGTTCGAACGCATAAATCCGTACAATCAATCTCGAATATTGATAACGGCCTGTGTGGTGGCCATCACGTGTCTCCGTCCCTCAAAGGCGCGTGACGAGGACCGGTACGGCCGTCTCGACGGCCACGACCACCGTCGCGAACACGAGCCACTGGAGGAACACGGAGCGAGCGTCCGTCGTCTCGGTCCAGGCGCGCGAGTTCCGGTGGGCGACGTACGCCAGCGGAGCGACGAACCCGACGAACCCGAGTGGGATAGCGAACCAGACGGGGACCGGGCCGACGGCGGCGTGCAGCAGTCCGAGTTCCTGGACCGGGATGAACAGGAGCAGAAAGACCGTCCCGTAGGCGACGCCGCCCGCCATCGACAGGAGCAGGTACCGGAGTCGGAGCGCGACGCGCCACGGCGGCGTCTCGTCGGCCGGTCCGCCGCCGGACGCGAGCGCGAGGAAGCGCCGAACGTCCGGCAGGACGTACAGGAGCGGTATCGTCGGCACGGCTCCGACGAGTCCGATCGCCGCAGCGAAGCCGAAGAGGATCCCGAGCCCCAGGGCCGCCAGGGCGAGGAGATACAGGACTATCGCGAGGAGCGCGACGACCCCCTCGACCAGTTGCATATCCTATCGGCTCCCCGAGGGATATTCAACGCTCGCCCCCGGCGCGGTAGTCGTTTCGCGCCCGATTCTGTGCGGGTTTCGGCAGGCCTATACCGCCCGAGTCCCAACCGTCTGGCGATGAGCATCGAGACCGACACCGCCGCCGACGTCGACGGCGACCGCGTCGATGAGCTCGCGACGGAGTTCGGCGAGGCGATCGCCGAACTGCCGGTGTACCAGCGATTCGAGGCGGCCAAGGACGCCGTCGAAAACCACGAGGAGGCCCAGGAGGCCATTCAGGAGTTCGAGCAGATCCGCGAGGAGTTCATGCTCGCGCGCCAGACTGGCAAGGCCTCACAGGAGGACCTCCGCAAGGTCCAGCAGAAACAGGAGGAACTCCACGACATCCCGGTGATGAGCGACTACCTCCAGGCCCAGAACGAACTCGAACTGCGCCTGCAGGAACTCAACGAAATCGTCTCCGAGGAACTGGCGGTCGACTTCGGCCAGAAGGCCGGCGGGTGCTGCGAGGACTGAAACCCGGCGTTCGACTGCGCGGCTTTTCCACTTCGAACCGAACGCGGAGCGGCGCTACTCGTCGACCTCTGTCTTCACGACGACGGTCGGCCGGGCCGTCAGCCGGACGACCTTGTCGGTGACGCTCCCGAGCAGACTGCGGTACTCCGCCGGGCGGCGCTTGGTCCCGAGGACGATCACGTCGGCGTCACGGTCCTCGGCGGTGGCGATGATCGACTCGACCGGGCTCCCGTGTGTCAGCGTCTCGACGACGTCGACGCCCGCGTCTTCGGCGGCCTCGCGCACCGCAGCGAGCGCTTCTTCGCCTTCCTCTTCGAGGCCGTGCTCAGGGCCCTCTGCCTCGTCGACGTACTCGTCGCCGCTGTAGGCGGTGTACACGTCCTCGTCGACGACGTAGAGGGCGTGGAGCGTCGCGTCGTGCGACTGCGCCAGCGAGATGGCGTGCGATTCCGCGTCCCTCGACGCGACGGTCCCGTCCGTGGCGAGCAGTATCGTGTCGTACATCCGACTCGAAAGACAGTCGGTCGAGAGATAAAACCACTGTCGGGTTCCCGGTGAGCGAGAGAACTGACCGGCCGACTGAGTCGGCGTCCCTCGCTCGCTTGGATTCGCCAGCGAGTACACACTGGCTACGGTCTTCGAAACACCTTAGCGACAGGGACGGGCACTCCCGGGTATGACGGTCGAATCAGACTGGGAGGACTGGCTGCCGCGCGCGGTGGAGTCGGCCTCGCCCGACGGACTGGCGATCTGGTATCTGGGCTGTAACGGGTTCGTGCTGAAATCGAGCGGCGGGACGACGGTGTTCATCGATCCGTACCTGGGCACCGGAGACCCGCCCCGGACCGTTCGGATGGTCCCGGTGCCGTTCAACCCGGAGGACATCACCGACTGTGACGCCATCTTCGGGACGCACGAGCACGTCGACCACGTCCACGGCCCGTCCCAGGCCCCGATCCTCGCCGGTACGGGGGCCGACTACTACACGACCGACAGCGGCCACGAAGTCATCGACGACGAGGCCTGGATGGAGAACTGGAGCGTCGTCGACGACCAGCTCCACGAGGTTGCGGAGGGCGACACCGTCGAGGTCGGCGACCTGACGGTCCACGTCGAACCGGCAAACGATCCTGACGCCGACCACCCGGTGTCGTACGTCTTCGAACACGACTCTGGAACCTTCTTCCACGGCGGCGACGCGCGCCCCGGCGAGTTCGAGACCGTCGGCGAGCGCTACGACATCGACGCGGGCGCGCTGGCCTTCGGCACGGTCGGGATGATCGACGACAAGGAGACCGGCGAACCGAAGCGGACGCAGTGGTACAACGACGAGAACATGATTATCGAGGCCGCCAACGACCTCCGCCTCGACACCCTGCTCCCCACGCACTGGGACATGTGGAAGGGCATGACGACGGAGCCGACGGTGCTACACAACCACGCCAACAGCTTCGAGTACCCCGAGACCCTGTCGGTTATCGAGATCGGCGATCGCTACGATCTGTAGCCGACCTCTCTCGGTCCGACGTCCGGATTCTGGCAGTGCTCGACGGTGCCACGTCGCGCTCCCGGCCGGCAAAAGCGCCCATTATCTTAAGGCCAGTAGATTGGAAAAAAGGTGTAAATGTTGGCCAGGTACGTACCTTTAATACCATTGATGAGCGCATACAGTGCATGAGCGATACACAGGCCTACGAGGAGGTCACTGTCGCGTCCGACGGCGTGACGGTGACAAAGCGGTTCGAGGCGGACGAGTTTCCCGTCCCCGCGATCGCGTTCAATCTCCGGTCGCGTCGGACCGGGGCGGTCACCGTCAGACTCGTCGATACGGTCCCCGAGGACGTCGCGGTCGAGGACCTCGGCTTCCACCCGGAGTACGGCAGTGAGTACTGGGACATCAACGAGGATCGCATCGCCTTCGAGAAGGAACTGGACCCGGAGGCCGACTACACGACGGTGTACGGCATCCGCGCGACTGGCACCGACGACGTCGAGAAGTTCCTGACCGAACCCGAAATCGAGAGCGTCGATCCGCCGCTCGACGACGGAGAGGAGGATCTCGTCGGCAGTTCCGACGCGGTTCGCGACGTGATCTCCGGTGACGTGGACAGCGTCCCCGGCCTGGACGACGAAGGTGAGGAGGACGAGGACATCGAGACGCTGGAGCTCGCGGACCCGAACAACCCGAACGCCGAGGCCGAGTCGGGTGGGAGCGACGCCTCTGCGGGCGACGCCGAGGTGGAGACCGGCGCGGTCATCGCGACCATGGCCGAGGAGATCCGCCAGCAGAACGTCTCGGCCGATGACGTAAAGCTCCTGAAGCGGGCGCTGGACGCGGTCTCTGACGACGACGAGACGCCAGACGACGGCGTCAACGAGGCCCGTATCCAGCGCCTTCAGGCAGACATCGCCGACCTCCGGGCGTACACGGGGGCGCTCGAGGAGTTCCTGGACGAGAACGGGACCGGCGAGGACATGATCGAGGACTTCAGCCAGCGCCTGGAATCCTTCGAGTCGACGCTCGACGACTTCGAGGACGACATCCAGACGGCGAAATCGACCGCCGCGGAGGCCTCCGAGGAAGTCGACACGCTGGCGACCGACGTGAACGACATCGAGAGTCAGGTCGACGATCTGGAGGGCGAGATCGAGGCCGTCCGCGACGAGATCGGCGAGGGCGAACTCGCCGACCGGGTCGACGAGACGGAGTCCGAGATCGAGGACCTCAAGGAGTGGCGCGAACAGCTCTCCTCGGTCATCGGCGGCGGCGAGTAACCGAACTCGTTTTACCGATCCACCGTCTGTGCCTGCATAATGACGACGACGAGAGTGGCCGTCCCCCGCAAGGGCCGGCCCCTCGAAGCCGTGCTGGAGCGACTCGCCGCGCGCACCGGCGCGACCGAACTGGCCGACGAGATCATCTCGACGCTTCGCTACGAGAAGGCCATCACCAAAGGGAACCAGACCGCCGACGGCGACGTGTACCATCGCATCGGCGACTACTCCACGCTCGACGACCCTCACGAGCCCGAGTTCACGCTGCTGCGCGACGACCGCGAGGGGATGCCACGCCGCGTCGTCTTCGACAGTGTCACCGTCCCGACCGACCACGGCGACGTGCAACTGGTCGGCCGCGAGGAGCCGTTTCGCGCCCTGCGAACCCACGAGTTCGCGCTCGGCTTCGACAGCGCCGACCTCGTCCTCGAAGAGGTCGTTCAGCTCCGTGACGAGGCGCTGACCAGCATCGACGAGATCAACGACCGTATCGACCCGCTCGACACCGACGTCCGGGTCGTGACCGGCCTCGGCGACACGGTGTATCACACGCTGCTCGGGACGCCGGACGTGATCGACTCCCAGGACGGACCCCTCGACCGCACGTTCGTCGCGAACTACGAGGGCGACCTGTGCATCTCACCGCGGTACGAGCGGCTGGTCGAGGCGGTGCTGGGAACGGGCGCGCTCGACGGCATCTCCTTTACCTACCCGACGAACGGCAACGAGGAGGAGGCCGACATCGCGGCGACCGGCCTTGGCGTCTATCTCACCGTCACGGGCTCGACGGCGCGCGACCACGGGCTCGAACTCGGCGAGCGGCTGTTCCCCAGCGAGACGGTGTTGCTGGAGAACGCCCACGAGCGGACCGAGACGACGCGGCTCGTCGCGGACCTGTTCGAGGACCCGGAAGAAACCGCGCTCCAATCGGTCTGAAGAAATCTTATCGGCTCACAGCCGCCGTCGGCGGATGAGCCGGGTCGCGACACCGATCGGGACGACGAGCCACGCGACCAGCGCCGCGGCGACGACCGGCGTCGAGAGGCCCGCCTGCGCGAGGACGCCGGCGAAGCCGCCGGCGACCACGTCCACCTGCGAGAGCGCGAGCACGCGGAAGCAGTCGACGGGGTTGAGCAGCACCGCCGCGGCGATGGCTCCGGATCCGAGGTCGAAGCCGGCGACGGCTCCGAGCGCCGCGAGGTCGTGCAGCAGCGCCGCCCACAGCCAGACGGCCAGCGCCGCGCCGAGCGCGTGGGTCTTCGTCCGCGCGACCGTCGAGAGCAACACGGCGACGCCCAGCATCGCACAGCCCGTGAGCGCCGCGGCGAGCGCGACGACCGCGTACGGTGCGATGCTCGCGACGCCGAGGTGCCGGACGAGCAACAGGCCGCCGGGGACGAAGCCCAGCAGCATCGACCCGACGAGGACGGTCGCGCGACCGAGCGCGGTGCCGACGATGACGCGCCCCGGCGAGACGGGGAGCGCGAGCAGGAGTTCGAGCGAGCCCCGCTCGTCAGCGCCGACGACGGCGTCGTAACCGACCGCGAGCGCCGCCAGCGGCACGAGGTACACGCCGAGTTCGGCGATGGTCGCCACGACCGCGTCGAAGCGGCCGGGACCGACCGAACTCGCGCCGAACTGGACGACCGCGGCGGTGAAGAAGCCGAACAGGAGCGCGACGCCGAGCGCCCAGCGGCTCCGAACCGCCAGGCGGTACTCCCGCAGGGCGATAGTGACGAGACTGCTCTCGGTCAGCCGCGCGAGCGCGGACCGCTCGGCGGCGTCCACGGTGTGGTTCTCGCTCGCGTCCACGGCGGGACTCCCCACCGGCTGTTCGGCCCCGCCACCGTCGAGCCGCGCGGCCGGTGCGTCGGTGGCGATGCCGCCGTCGGGAGCGGCGTCGGTCGATTCGGTGGCTCGTGGCGTGTCGCCCGCGCGCTCGTCGCTCACGCCGGCTCACCCCCGTGGTCGTCGGCGACTGAATCCGCGGGCGGCGTCGCGTCGGCGTCGCCGCTCGCGCTGACCGCCTCTCGGAAGGCGGCTTCCAGTCCGGGCTCTCGGACCTCGAAGCGGTCGATGTCGTAGGCGTCGCCCACGGCCGTCAGCAGGTCGTAGGCCGCCGACGGTTCGGCCGTGGCCGTCACGTCGACGCCGGCGCGGTCGACGGCCAGCGCCCCGACGTGGTCCCGAAGCGCGGCCGCCGCACCGTCGGCGTCCGCCTCGCTACCGAACGAGAGCGACACCGTGACCTCGTCGGCGGCGGCGCGCCGGAGGTCTTCGACCGGCCCGGACGCGGCGACCCGGCCGTCGGCGACGATGACCGCCTCCTCGCAGAGGCGCTGAATCTCGCCGAGGGCGTGCGAGGAGAAGACGATGGTCACGTCGGTCTTGGCCGCGAGCGACGCCACCACGTCGTGGAACGCGCGGATGCCGTCCGGGTCGAGGCCGGCGGTCGGCTCGTCGAGTATCAGCACCGCCGGCTCGCCGATCAGCGCGGTCCCCAGACCGAGCCGTCGGTTCATCCCGTTGGAGTAACCGCCGACGCGCCGGTCCGCGGCGTCGGCCAGTCCGACGGTGTGCAGGATGCGCTCGACGTGGCGCTCGCGCCGGTCTCCCGGGACAGAGCGCATCCGCGCGTGGAACCGGAGTATCTCCCTGCCGGTGAGTGACGGCGGAAAGCCGGCGTGTTCGGGCAGGTAGCGCACCCGTTGGCGGACGGTCGTCCCGTCCGTCGGGTCCGCGCCGGCGACGGTCACCGTCCCCGAGTCGGGGCGGTTCAGTCCGACGAGCAGTTTGAACAGCGTCGTCTTCCCCGCGCCGTTCGTGCCGAACACGCCGAGGGTCGTCCCCCGGTCGACGGACAGCGAGAGCCCGTCGAGCGCGCGCACGTCGCCGTACGATTTCGATACGTCGTCGACCTCAATCACGTTCATAGTACGTCCTCCAGTTGTCGTGGGGCGGTTCGGTGAGCGGGCGGGCGTCGACTACGCCGGGCGACCGGACGACCGGCACGGACGACTCGGCCAGCCGAACGGCGTCGAACGCCGGGCTGCTGGCGAACACCCGCGCAGCGGGCTTCTCGGCGGTCAGTTGCTGGACCGCGCCGGCCGGCTTGTAGCGCGTGTCGCCGACGCCGTCGTCGTCGACGTCGGTCGGGTTCGCTCGCGACCAGTAGTTGCCGACGCTCTCGTTCCAGTGGACCTGGTCGTTCATCACCGCGAGCACCGGCCGGTCGTTGCGGATGAAGCTGTTGTTGTACACGGTCTCCTCGGTACTGCCGGCGGAGATGTGGACGCCCACGTCGTTGCCGGCGACGAGGTTCCCGACGATGCGGTTGCTGACGGAGTTGTAGATGAACAGGCCGTTGCCGTTGCCCACCAGGTGGTTGCCCCTGATGTCCGTGTCGTCGATGCTCTTGACGAGGATGCCGTGGCCGGACTGGCCCGTGTTGTTCACCGCGACGTTGTCGGCGACGACGAGGTGTTTCGACACCATCAGCGCGTAGCCGGCGTCGTTGTCGAAGGCGGTGTTGTTCCGCAGCACGCAGTCGTCGGAGTACATGTAGTGGACCCCGTAGCGGAGGTCCCACATCGTGTTCCCGCTGGCGACCACGTCTTTCGCCCAGTTGTAGTAGATGCCGTCGCGGACCGTCGTGATGTCGTTGTTCCGCACGACGGCGTCCTCGGTCTTCCAGATCTGGATGCCGTTGCCGCGGTCGGTCAGGCGGGTGATCTCCGCGCGCCCGACGATGGTGTTGTTCGCGATGCGGGCGTCGCTGACGCCGTTCAGCCAGACGCCGAAGGTCGTGTCCGTGACGCGGCTGTCGCGGACGGTGACGCGGCTCGCGTTCACGTAGACCGCAGCGTCGTTCTCGGCGGTGCTGTACCCGCTGTTGCGGACCCAGAGGCCCGCGACGGTGACGCCCGCCGCGTCGACGGTGAGCACGTCGCCCTCGCCGTCGCCGTGGAGTAGCGCCCGACCGGGGCCGCTCCCGGCGAGCGTGACGTTCCGCGTCGCGACGACGACGGTCTCGTCGAAGCGCCCGTCCACCCGAACGGTGTCGCCCGGGTCGGCGGCGTCGACGGCCGCCTGCAGGCTCTCGTACGTTTCGCCGTCGACCGTGGCGGTGCCGTCGGCCGACGGGGCGCTAAACGACTCGGTATCGGGGACGTCGGGATCGAACGCGAGGTCGTCGCCGGGTCCGCCGCCGCCCGCGCTCGCGACGCTCGCGGCGACGACGGAGACGACGAGCACGGCCGCTATCGCGACGGCGAACGCGCGCTCCAGTCCGTGGGACGTGGGGATCATCGGTGGTTCGTGATTCCGTCTCCGTCGGCGGTGGTCGTCGGGCGGTGCGAGCCGTCGTCATCGTCGCTCTCTCGGCCGTCACGCCGGCGGACCGCGCCGGGCAGGCCCGCGATTCCGCGGCTGAGCCGGCCCGGGAGCTCGCCGAACGACACCGCTCGGTCGCGGTAGTAGAACGCCACAGCCAGCATCCCGACGGCGGTTATCGCCATGTACGCGCCGAGGCCGAACCGCGAAACGCTGGTGATGTTGGCCACCTGGTAGCGCCCCCACAGCGGCGGCGTGAAGCCGGTGACGCCCATCACGGGAGCGTCGGGGTCGAGCGTGTGGCCGGCCTGCCAGAGCCGGAACTGGATATCGGCGAGCATGACGGTGAACACGAGCACCGTGCCTGCGAACTGGTAGGTCAGGCCGCGCTTGAGCTTCTCGGCGGTCGGCGCGACGGCGACGAACGCCGACAGCAGCGAGACGGCGACGAACGCGAACGGCCCCAGCGACCACTCGGGCACGTCGATGGCCCGCTCCTCCACCGGGTAGTTCGGCTCGATGAACACCGGGTCGGGGAAGTAAAAGCCGATGTAGTGGTTCAGCCTGGCCATCTCGGTGTAGTCCCCGGTCAGCCGCGGGTAGGCGTACAGATTGACGTGCAGCGTCGTGCTGGGGTACTGCACGGCGTCGACGCTGATGTGCCACATCGGGAACGCGAGCGCCGCGACGAACAGCGCCGCCGCTAGCACGGGGAGGCCCCGCCTGACCTCGCGGAAGTCGTCGAGGGTGGGTCGTTGCATGACTGGACACCTCCGAAAGGGGGACGCGGTTACTCCTCCGCCGGTTCGACGATCATCCGACTGCGCATCTCCAGGTGCAGGGCGCTACAGAAGTACGTACAGTAGATCCAGTACACGCCGGGGTCGTCGGCCGTGAACGTGACCTCGCGGGTGTCCTGGGGGGCCACGGCGTAGTTGATGTCGTGTTCGGGGATGGCCACGCCGTGGATGATGTCCTGGACGCCCTCGATGTTGGTCGTCGAGAGCTTCACCTCGTCGCCCGCCTGGACCGTGAAGTCGGGCAGGCCGAACTCCGAGCGCTTGGTCGTCATCTTGACGTGGACGCTGTTCTCGCCCGTGCGCTCGACGCCGGAGTCTTCCTCGGTGATGTACGTCTGATCGTAGTCGGCCTTGTCGTAGACCTTCTTCGCGTCGATCTTGTCCTTGTGGGCGAAGACGCAGTCGTGTGGCTCGGGGTAGGCCGGGTGGTCGGCGACCAGTTCCATCGACTCCTCGCCCTGGCCGATGTGGATGAGCTGGTCGTTGTCGGGCATGATGGGGCCGACCGGGAGGAACCGGTCTTTCGAGAGCTTGTTGAGGCTGACCAGCCACTCGCCGTCGGGGTCCGTCGTCATCGCCTCCAGCGCCTGGATGTGGCCGGGGTTGTAGTGGACGTCCTGCTTCTCGATGATGGGCTCCTCGGAGCCCTCGTCGGCCTCGACGGCGGCCTGAATGTCCCACTTCGCCACCTGTGAGTCGATGAACAGCGACGTGTAGGCGTGGCCGTTGCCGTCGAAGGTCGTGTGCAGCGGTCCGAGGCCGACCCGCGGACGGCCCGCGACGGCCTCCGCGGGGTCGGACACGTCCGGGAGTTTGTTGAGGTCGAGCATCGTCACCGTCGGGGAGAGCTTCCCGGCGATGAATGCGTAGTCGCCGTTCGGTCCGACCTCGACGCAGTGGGGGCTCTTGGGCGTCGGGATGTACTTCACGACGGGCCGGTCGCCCTGGTTGAGCGAACTGCTCTGGGTGCCGTCGACGACCGGGATGCCGTTGACCTCCTCGTACTCGCCGTTCTCGACGGCTTGCTCGATGGCCGGGATGTCGAACGCCTTGACGTTGTCCCGGTCGTCACGGGTCATCCCCTGAATGTCGGTGGATTCCTCGCTGTTGTAACAGGAGGCGATGGCCCACCGACCCTCCTTGCCGGTGTCGACGATGTCGAGGTTCCCGTCGACCTTGACCTGCCACTGCGTCTCCATCGACTCGGGGTCGACGGCGACGAACAGCGACGTGTAGTTGTCGGGGTTCTTCACGTCGCGACCGTCGTTGGGCAGGGGCGCGCGGAACTCGCCGTTGCCGAGCACGTACTTCGTGTCGGGCGAGAGGACACAGCAGCCGTGGATGGCCTGCATGTTCGGCACGTCCGTGATGGCGTCCGTCTCGAAGTACGTGAGGTTCACGCGGGCGATGCGGCCGTTCGCCTTGTCATTGACGTACAGGTACTCGCCGTCGTAGTCGCCGTCGGTCTCCGAGAGGTTCGGGTGGTGGTTGTCACCCCAGGAGTAGCCGCCCCCCTCCTCCAGCATCGCTTGCGTGCCGTCCGTGTAGCCGTACCCGGACGCGCAGTCGGTGTTGAACACCGGAATGCGGGTGAGTTCGCGCATCGACGGGATCCCGATGACGCGCAGTTCGCCGGAGTGGCCGCCGGACCAGAAGCCGTAGTACTCGTCGTGCTCGCCGGGTTCGACGAGGTGGCTGGCACCGCCGCTCGACGGCGTCGACTGGCTCCCGGCGCTTCCGTCACTGCCGCTGAGGGCGGAACAGCCCGCGACCGAACCCATCGCGCCGGCCGCGACACCGGCTTTCATGAAGTCGCGCCGGTCGAGGGTAAGTCCGGGGAGACCGAGCGAGAGACCGTCGTCGTCATCGTCTCGCGGTTCCGACTCTACCTCCGCCAGCACCTCGTCGAGCGTCTGTTCGTACTCGTCCATTACCTCCGTCGGGTCGCGTGGGGATTCTGCGTCACTCATGATTAGACCACCTTGATCTGGCCGACCATCCCGTTCATCTCGTGGGGGATGCAGTAGTACTCGTACGTGCCCGTCGTCTCGAGGGTCACCTCGTAGCTCTCGCCTTTCGGAATGTTGCCCTTCTGTCCATTGCTGTAGCCGTCCTTCGCGGCCTGTAGCGAGTCGAACCCGCCGGAGGCGAAGTACGTCGCCCCGTCGGGAATCTTGTCCTCGTAGGCGGTCACGGTGTGGCCGATGCTGCCGACGTTCTCGAACGTGACCGTCGTACCGGCCTCGACCTGGATTTTCTTCGGTTCGAAGGCCAACTCGTCGGTCATCTCGACGGTGCTCGTCTGGGTCCACTCGGAGCCGCCGCTCGATCCGCCGTCGTCGCCGCCGGAGCCGTCGCTGGAGCCGTCGCCGGAGGCGGAGCCATCGGAACCGGAGTCGCCGTTTCCGCTGTTCGAACCGCCACTCGACGAACAGCCAGCGATTGCCGTTCCGGTCGCCGTTACTGCCAGCCCTCGGATGAACGTTCTACGCGTTGCCATGGGAGCTCACATCCGGTACTGGTGGACAGACCTGTATATATAGGGGCGCGCGCTCTCACGGGGCTGGAACCCGGCCGAAGATGTTCGCCGGGAGAGGGTCACTCGGAGTCTATCGCCCCCGCCGCGGACCGACGAGACCGCTCAGGACTGTCTGAACGAAGCGGGAAGCGTGGGGATGACGGGTAGACGCGAGGTCGTCAGAAAGAGGCTCTTCTTCGCGGCCCCGTTGGTGTACTGTCTCGCGCTCCGGTGGATCGGCGTCCGTCGCCCGCGAATCGTCGTCGCCCCGTCCGCGAGTGCGTCGATGACCGACTGGCTGTCGACCCCCTCCGAGACAACCGATTCGGGGAGGTGAATCTCCGTGTAGGCACGGCCGATATTCCGGATCGAGTGAGCGTCGCTCGCGCCTACCTGCGGGTAGTCGTGCCGTCGTGCGAACGATCCCGCCCGGCGATTCCGGTAGCCGGTAAAGAGCATCGAGTTGTACACCTCGACGGCGTCGCAGTCCCTGAGCTTGCGCTTTCTCACTCCGTGTCGGCTCCGCTGGAAGGGGTGCGGGACGATGGCGACGCCCCCGTGGGCGCGGATCTCGTCGACCGTCGAGAGGAACGGCTTTCCGGGCGACGGCCGCTCGTCGACGCCGACAGCGAGAAGGTGGCCGTCCGCGGTCGACACCTCGACGCCGGGGATGCCGATCAGGCCGTACTCCGGTGCGAGTCGGGCCGCTCGAAGCGACTGCTCGATGTCGTCGTGGTCCGTCACGACGACGCCGTCCAGGCCGATGTCCCGCGCGTGCTCCAGGATTAGTTCCACCGGTTCACTGCCGTCGTACGACCCCTCGGAGTGGACGTGGGGGTCGATTCTGACGGTGACGGTGTCTTCCATTCACCTCCATTCGGTTCCCGGTCGGTGTAAGATTTCCGTTGGTGGCCCCGGGTCAGATATACCAGAAAACATAGCATTTCGAGTTCGTATATCGTATCGTATATCTTCTGGCGTGTGCAACGGCTGTCGACGACGTGTGGCAACAAGCTGCGTGAGGGAACAGGTCCGTTCCCTAGCTGTCGACTGACTCCTGGAGGCGAGCGACGCTGGTCAACACGGGGTGTGTCCAGAGTTGCTCCTCGTACATGTACGAACAGAAGTCCATCGTGTCGAACCGGTGGACGCTGGAGTGGAGTTCCTCCTGGCGCTCGGAGAGTATTCCTGTGGCAGTCTCGCGGAACGTCTCGCGATACCACTCCGGGACGACCGTGCTGTCGAGCGTATCCAGGAGACACTGGATCCGCTCCCTGTAGGACGTGATCGCCCGCTGTTCCAGTTTCACTGCCCGTTCCAGCGACTCTCGTTCGTCGATAGCTTGCTCGGTGGCCGCGACGAGCGAGCGCTTGACCGGCGGCGAGAACTGGACGTTGGATTCGGGGTGAAATACGGCAGCGTAGTCGGGCCCGAACTCGATCGCGACGTTCTCGACCAGCGTCTCGTCGTAGACCGTCTCGAAATGTTCGACGGAGAGGACCGTCTCCGAGTACGCGTCTCGGAGCGCTACGACGGGGGCTGTATCGGCACGCTCCGGGGGAGAGCCGACCGGCACGGTTCGTTGTTCGACGGGGTCGATACGGTCTAGACGCGTCAGAAAATCATCGAGGGCTTCGCGCTCCGCCGCCAACTCCGTCTGCTCACGCGCTAAGACGTCGAGGGCCGTCTCCACCGGGTCAAGGATGTGGTCCTGCCACGTGTGCAGGAACCACTGCGTCCCGTCCGGCGCAGGCGTGGTCGACATGCTAGTGTATCGCTCGGTAACAACAATAAGTCTTTTAGTTACCCGTCAACACCGCTGTCCTTCGAGCGACCATTTATATACAAGGCCGGGGGTAATTCCTCTCCCTCACGCGCCCACACCGACGACATCCAGCCTTTCGGCTCTGTGACTGAAACGGCACGTTTCATCGATCGGAATTCACCGATGTACCGGACGTGACCCGAACCAACGGTTGGAGGACCCATCAAAATACAATATATCTATATTATCTGATATAGGTAGGGGGACGAATGGCAAATTTATGCTATCACGGCATAAATCAATCAAATTACAATTTTCTGAATACAATTAAATTTAGTACACGTTATACCTCCCCAAAATTAGTTATTTTCAGATAACGAATTTCCTACAGAATTATTATTAATCTGATCATTATGACATCATAGCCGAATTTATACTATTACATTCGCTTTCGTTCTCCGGTGTGCATCGACACGTCAGTTCGTCGCGCCGCTCGTCCGCCCAGTCCCGCTCGCACGGTGTTCTATCACTCGACCGATAACAGTCGTACCATCGTTAGTGACGCTGCGCGCTCTCGTTGTCGAACACAGGGCGTTTCCCGTCAGCAGACTGCCGTATCGTTCCGGGGGTCAGTTCCTCCCGGATGGGACAGTTTCGTATACCGATCAGCGGTTCACAGCGTTCGCGTCGACCGGACAGATATCGGTCACCGTATGACTGTTCGGTATCGGTCCACAGGGGATGTAGTGATTTATTACGCTCGGTGCCATAATTGCTAGCATGGACCGCGATACAGTGGAGCCGCGGGTCGACTCGTTACCCGGTCCGCGGGCGAGCGAGTGGGTCGAGTATCATCACGAGACCGCAGCGCCGAGCACCTACGTCTACGATTTCGTCTGGGACATCACCGAGGACGCCATCGGCCCGTTCTGTACCGATGCCGACGGCAACGTCCTTCTGGACTTCACCAGCCACGTCGCAGCAGCGCCGCTCGGGTACAACAACCCCAAGATCATGGACCGGGCCGACGAGTTCGACATGGTCGACCCACTGAAGATCGCTGGGCAGGACTTCTATCTCAGCACCGGCGGCACGCCCGACGAAACCTCGATGCCCGGCCCCGCTCACTTGATGGACCGTCTGACCGAGGTCTCCAGCCAGTACGACTTCGACACGGTGTTCCTCTCGAACTCCGGGGCCGAGGCCGTCGAAAACGCGATCAAGATCTGCTACGACAACTGCGAGACGCCGAAGTACGGCATCACCTTCGACGGCGCGTTCCACGGCCGGACGCTCGGTGCGCTCTCGCTGAACCGTTCGAAGTCCGTCTACCGTCGCAAGTTCCCCGAAATCAGCGGCGTCCACGACGTGGCGTTCTCCGAAGCCGGTGTCGAGCGACTCCGCGAGAAACTCGACCCGGACACTGGTCACATCGCGCCCGAGGAGGTCGCCTACCTCATCCTCGAACCGATTCAGGGCGAAGGCGGCTACCACGTCCCTAGCCCCGAGTTCCTCTCGGCGGTCGACGACGTGTGCGCGAAACACGACATCCCGATCATCGCCGACGAGATCCAGTCCGGCGTCGGCCGGACCGGCGAGATGTGGGCCGTCGACCACTACGACATCTCCCCGGACGTCATCACCAGCGCGAAGGCGCTCCGCGTCGGCGCAACCGTCTCTCGGTCCGACATCTTCCCCTCGGAGAAATCGCGGCTCTCCTCTACGTGGGGCGCGGGTGACATCTTGGGATCCATGCGCGGTGCGCTGACGCTCGCTGCCATTGACGACCATGGCCTGCTCGACAACGCCACCGAGAAGGGGACGTACTTCCTCGATCACCTCCACGAGCTCTCGGCCGATCGACCGATCGTCGACGACGTCCGCGGCCTCGGTCTGATGACCGCCCTGGAGTTCGACACGAAGGGCCGACGCGACGACGTACTGGACACGGCGCTCCAGCACGGCCTGCTCACGCTCGGCTGTGGCTGGAAGTCGCTCCGCCTCCTTCCGCCGCTCGACGTGACCGAGCGAGAACTGGAGCTCGCCCTCGACATCCTCGAGTCGGTGCTGGCCGACGTGTCGGATTGAGTCGCGGCCGCCTGCGTGGAACCCGCTGAGACACCTTCGGCGGACGAGTGCGATCTGCCAATCGACGGCAGCAGTTCGTATCGCAGCGAGGGGGTTGTCACGCGGAGCCGTCCTCCGTGTCCCGTCTCGTATCGTCGATGTGTCGCAGTGACAGCAGCTGCCCTGGTCTTCAGCACGGATCCCATCAACGCCGAGTCCGACGGTGTTCGTTCCAACGAGGTTTTCTATCTGGTAGCCCACGTTCACGTATGAAATCGTTCGGCGATATCGAGGTCGGCGACCGTCGCGAGTTCGGCGCGTACGAGATTACGAAATCCGAGATCGTCGAGTTCGCCGAGAAATACGACCCCCAGCCGTTCCACCTCGACGAGGAGGCCGCGACGGAATCGATGTTCGGTGGTCTGGTCGCCTCGGGCTGGCAGACTGCGGCCATCTGTATGCGCTTGTCCGTCGAGCACATCACCGACGTGGCGACCCTCGGCGGCCTCGGCGTCGACAGCCTCCGGTGGCACACCCCGCTCAGGCCCGGCGACACGCTCCACGTCGAAACGGAGGTTGTCGACAAGCGGGCGTCCGAACGACGCGACGACCGGGGCTACGTAACGAGGCACGTCGAGGGACTGACCGAAGACGGCACGCGAATCATCTCGTACGACGGGATCGAGATCGTCGCTCGCGAGACCGACGACTGATCGGAGATCGAGACGGTTTTGATATAGCGGTATATGGTTTATTTGTCCGCTGCCGTGCGAAATACGTGCGGAAATTTTCGTTCAACTATTCCAGCACTACGGCAATAACGTGTAAATTTCGGCCTCGTACACGTCCCGAACCCGCGAACCCCACTCGTGCGTGTACGTGTCGATGACGTCCTGTGCGACGTCGCCCCGGAGGTACTTGACGACGCCACGCTCCCCGGTTCGATCCCTGAGATGGGTAGTGAAGAAGTGTCGGAAGTAGTGCGGCGTCACGTTCTCCTCCGCGCCACCACCGTCCGTGTACCAGCCCATCTCCCGGGCATGTGACTCCACGATGTGGTGGACCATGTCCGGTGTAACGCGCTCGCCCCAGCTATCGCGCGTCGAGACGAACAGCGGCTCCGCGTCGGAGCGGGTGTCCGGGCGGATTGCCAGCCAGCGCCGCAATACGCCGGCCAGTTCGTCGTCGACGGGGATTGTCGTCTCCCGTTTCCGTTTGTTCGAGGCGGTCCGCTCCTCCCCGTTGACGACTGCACCGCGGGCCGGTGTCGAGTCCACGAACAGCGAATCCGGCCGGCCATCGAGGCCCGCGCGAACCGGGACATCGGGCCGCGGACCGGGCGTCGCGAGATTGAGGTCCCGAAGGTCGAGATTACACAGTTCGCCCGCCCGCATCCCCGTCTTCAACAGTGTCACGACGAGCGCGCGTTCGAGGGGATGCGTGACACCGGCGACGAACGCACGCATCGCGGGGAGGTCGAGCTCTCGCCTGGTCGGGTCCGTGTTGATGGACTCGTCCATCTCCTCCATGACGAGCGTCATCGGGTTGGATTCGAACGTTCCGACCTGGGTCATGTAAGCGAAAAAGCGGTGCAGGTACGACGCGTACGTCGCGACGGTACTCGGCTCCTTTTCGCCGCGAAGGCCGTGCACGTAGGCCATACAGTCCCTGTGTGAGGCGTCTGCGACCGAAATCGGCCGACCGCCTTCAGTCAGAAACGACTCGAAGTCCCTGAGGACCCGCTCGTAGGACTCGCGCGTGCGGTCGCTCTTGCCGTGATACGTGATGTCGTCCAGGAAGTACCCGATCGGATCCTCTCCGGCGCTCGGCGCGGCGGCGTCGGAACTCATTCGTCCAGCACGTACCCCCCGTGGCGGCCGCTGTACCGAACGCGGTCGGCGGACTGGAGCTCCTGAAGCGTCTCGTCGAGTCGCTCTTCGATGTCGTCGGTCAGTTCGGCTACCAGATCGTCCCAGTCGTAGTATTCGCCGTCCGCGAGAATCTCCTGCACCCGGTCTTTCAGGCCGTCGACCCCGGGGGTTGCGTCCACGGAACCGCCTTCCTCGGGGCTCTCGCTATCGTCGGCCCCCTCCGATAACTCGGATTCCGCCGTCTCGAAGCCGCTCCGGCCCGCCTGCACCATCGTTCGGACGAACTCGCTCTGGCTCATGTCGAGTTCGTCGGCGTGTTCCGCCCACTCCGATTTCTGGTAGGCGGGCACGTAGGTCCTGACCGTCGTTCGCTCCGTCGCGTCGCTCTCATCGCTCATGGTTACCCCCTCGAATGCCGTCTACTTCAATCTAGTGCCACAGACACCGATAAATGTCTTTATTTGGGTGTGTAGTACCCTATTTGCCCCCATTCTGCACCATCTGGGCCCCACAATTGTAGTGTCAACAACTGTTTTAGCCAAGTTCACAAATATAAATTTGCGTCGACTGATCGGATACTCGTCGTCTCTGAGTCGACGAATCAGTTGTCTCGGACCGCCGGGTAGTGGGGAGGGGGGCACGGCGAGGGACAGCCCAGTTTAATCACGCTCTCTTTGGGGACTCAAGGCAGGGGGTCGAGTGGTTGCAGAGTCCCTCGAACAGGTGACTGGCCTGACGAGTCGCAGTGGTGGGTGTCCGTGGCCACTGCTGTGTTGGCGTCCACACTACTCACTACCTCAGCTCATGAACTGGTGTTCTCGAGCATCACTCGGTAGAGACCCGTTCGAATTCGATAGGTGGGGCCGCCATGGCCACCCAGCGTTCACTGAAGGTGGTTCGACGCTGGCGTACTAATGTGGCCGTCGAGAGGATGCCATCCAATTCCATGTAGCCGCTGCCCTCGCCGTGAGGCAGAGAAGCATAACAGTCACGGCGAACACGGTGGTGTGTTGGCGGCCTATCGTCTCCCTTGTTCCAGGACGAGGGCCCCTGACTTCGCCAGCTATGTCCGTCGGATCGACTGCCTCCCAGGCCGTCGCCTCGACGGACGCGCTCTCGATCGCCGTCTGTTCGAGACGAACCACATTAGCGTCCGGGGTCCGTAGCGCCGGTATGACGACCCGAACACCGGAACAGCGTGACGCGATCGGAGGTGGCGTCGATGGTTAACGAGGCGCTGGTGCAGCTGTTCATGATCGCGATCGTCCTGGCGGTGATACTCGTCGGTCTCGTCGGCGGTTTCTACCTCGTCAAGTTCCTCGTCTCGTACACCTTCGAGTCGTAGTCATCGGGCATGGTCGGTCTATCGGTGGTACCGAGTTCGCGGCCACACGTATCAGTGCCCCTCAGTGGGTGGATTCCGTGGTTTATCTGTTATTCTATGCCGTGTCACTTGGTACCACCTCTTGTCTGACGGCGGACGTATAAACTGTATTTCGCTATATCCAATTCGGGGAGTGAATCCCGCTGACAGTGCAGTGCCTTCGGAACAGCCGGATCGAACCGAACGACGGTTTTCGGGGCGCTCTCCGTGTCTGGCAGGGTTTTCCAGTCATCGATCGTCCGGCTGCTGGAACGCTCGTGGGTGGTCAGTGCCGGGGACTCACGGAATCGTCAATCCCGCCTGTCACACCATCCGATACACTTCGTCCATCCAGCTATCGTCGGATTCGAGGGTGATCCCCTCCATCTCCTCGGCCCACTCGGCTTGCGCCTCGCTCTCCTGCATAACCTTCTGGATCGCGCCTGGGTCCTCGACCTCCATGAATCCGAAGACGTGTCCGTCCTTCTCGAAGACGCTGTAGGTCTCCAGTCCGGCGTCCGATTCGAGGTAGGCCGATTCGAGGGCGTCGGGGACGTTCTCGTGTTTCTCTCGGTACGCGTCTCGCTTGCCGTCTGCGATCTCGAGGTGGAACGCTATTCGCGCCATATCGGTGATTCGCCTGCCGGCGACAAATAGGTTGGCGGGGCGGTTGGCCCTGTCGTGGCGTCGCGAAGGCAGATTTTTACCGTCCGGCTCGGAAGCACGCGTATGATCCGTAATCGTGATGCACTCGAGACAGACGAGTCTCACCGTGTGGCCCTCGACTGTGTCGAGGCGGCCATCGATGCGGCCGCGCCGGAGACGGCCACCGAATCGGCAGTCGACCTCGACGGCGAGACGCTCACAGTCGGAACGAGGACGTACGACCTCGGGGAGTACGACGAGGTCGTCATCGTCGGCGGCGGAAAAGCCGGCGGCGGCGTGACTCGTGCCCTCGAATCGATCCTCGGCGACCGCCTCACGGGCGGCCGACTCGTCGTCAAACAGCCAGTCGACGTGTCGTCCGTCGAGTGGTCGGTCGGCGACCACCCGCTACCGTCCGAGCGGAACGTCCAGGCGACGGCCGACCTGCTCGACATCGTCGACGCGGCCGACGAAGACACGCTCGTGCTGTTCGTCCTGACCGGCGGGGCCAGCGCGCTCCTGTCGGCGCCGGCGGGCGACCTGACCATCGAGGACCTCCAGGCGACGACCGACCGCCTGCTCGGTGGCGGCGTCCCCATCGAGGAGATCAACGCCGTCCGCAAGCACCTCTCGGAACTGAAGGGCGGCCAGCTCGCCCGACGGGCGGCCCCGGCGACCGTCGTCGGACTGCTCGTCAGCGACGTGGTCGGCGACGACTTCTCGACCATCGGGAGCGGCCCCTCGGTCCCCGACGAGACGACGTACGCGGACGCGCTTGCCGTCTTCGATCGTCACGGCATCACGCCGCCGGACGCCGTCCGCGAACACCTCGAAGCGGGACGCGACGGACAGATCGCAGAGACCCCCTTCCCCGACGATTCGGTCTTCGACCGCGTCCAGAACCACCTCGTCGGTGACAACGGCACCGCACTGGACGCTGCCGCGGACGTTGCCCGCGAATCCGGCTACGACCCTCTGGTTCTCACGTCCCGCCTGCGCGGCGAGGCCCGCGAAGTCGCGAAACCGCTCGTCGCGGTCGCCGAAGAAGTGACAGCAACGGGATCACCCGTCGAGCCACCGGCCGTCCTGCTCGCGGGCGGCGAGACGACCGTCACCATCGCCGGCGACGGCGGACAGGGCGGCCCCAATCAGGAGCTCGTCCTCTCGGGCGCGCTGGACCACGACGGCGGCGCGGTCGTCGCCGCTGTCGATACAGACGGCGAGGACGGAAGCTCGGACGTGGCCGGCGCGATCGCAGACGCGGCCGCGATAGCGGACCGCGAGCGCGCCCGCGAGTCATTGCTGGCCAACGACGCCGGATCGTATCTCTCGGAGATCGGTGCGACGATCACGACGGGACCGACCGGGACGAACGTCAACGACGTGGTCGTCATCGTCGTTCCGGAATAGGGCGCGCGAAAACGGGTCGCCGCCTCAGTTACCGACGACGTGGTTGGTGAGCGTGCCGATCCCTTCGATCTCCGCCTCGGTCGTCTGGCCGGGTTCCAGCACGTCGACGGGGTCGCGGAAGATGCCGACGCCGCCGGGCGTCCCGGTGGAGATGACGTCGCCGGGTCGAAGCGTCATCGACTGGCTGATGTAGGAGACGAGTTCGCCGACATCGAAGATGAACTGCTCGGTGTTGGATTCCTGTTTCGTCTCGCCGTCGACGCGCATTTCGACGTCGACGCTGTTGGGGTCGAACTCCTCGTCGGCGACCAGCGTCGGCCCCATCGGTGCGAACGTGTCGTAGCTCTTGCCACGGAAGAACTGGCCGTCGGACTGCTGGGCGGTCCGGCCGCTGACGTCGTTGATGACCGTGTAGCCGGCGACGTGGTCGTAGGCTTCGGACTCCGAGACCGCCTTGCAGCGCTCGCCGATGACGACGCCGAGTTCCACCTCGTAGTCGACCTGCTCCTCGCCGTCGGGGTCGGGGTGGACGATGGGGTCACCGGGGTTTGTCACAGAGGTGGCGGCTTTCCCGAACAGCATCGGGCGCTCGGGAATCTCTTCGTCCTGCTCCTCGGCGTGGTCACGGTAGTTGAGCCCGCAACAGACGATCTTTCCGGGCAGGGGGACCGGCGCAAGCAGCGATACGTCGTCAGCGTCGACCTGCGTCAGCGCGTCGTGCTCGACGAGGCGCGCGACCTCTGACCGATAACTCGCGTCGCCGATGTCGGCGAGTTCGGGTTCGCCCTGCGGAAGGTCAGACAGCGCGTGGATAGTCGTCTCCTCTTTTACGCCCCACGAAGGGCCCGTACCGTCGGTGTACCGAACGAATTGCATCGCTAGTGTAACCTCACCTTCGGGACTTAAATCTTGAGATGCGGGCCTGCGATAGCGGCCCGAAGTAGACGGCGAACCATCGGCGGGACGATCAGCGTTCGAGGGCGCGACGGCCGTTCCGAACGGCCGGTAGACCTCTGATTTCCGGCATGATCGGATCGGCTCGATTCGGTTCCAGAGACTGAGACGGGTGAGAGAGCAATCCCACTCGAGAACCACTTGTACGACTGTTTGTACAGCATTGTTCATGGGTGAATCTCCCGCGAACCGCGCATCGAGCGACAGAGTGCCGGTCCACTTGGCAGCAAATCCGGCGATAGCGGAAATAATATATGGTCCCGTGTCCGATACCAGAATATGGACGAACGCTCCGTGCCGATCAAGGCCGCGAAAGTCTCCTTCGACGTCATCGAGGAGTTGCGCGAGCGGGAGGGAGCCGGGGTCTCCGAACTCGCGACGGCGCTGGAGATGCCCACGAGCACCATCCACGACCACCTGCGGACGCTGGAACAGCAGGGCTATCTCGTCAAGGAGGACGGGGAGTATCGCGTCGGCGCGCGTTTCCTCGAACTGGGAGAGCAGGCCCGCTCGCGCAAGAAGGTGTACGGTATCGCCCGCCCCGAAGTCGACTCGCTGGCCGAGGAGACCGGGGAGCACGCGAACCTCCTCATCGAGGAGCACGGCCTCGGCGTGTTCCTCTACAAGGCCCGCGGGGCGGATGCGGTCAACCTCGACACCCACGCCGGGATGCGCGTGCTGTTACAGACGACGGCGCTCGGTAAGACGATTCTCGCCTACCGCCCGCGCGAGGAAGTCGAAGCGATACTCGACGAGCACGGCCTCCCGGAGATCACGCCGAACACCGTCACAGACCGGGACGAACTGCTCGACGAACTGGAGACGATTCGAGAGCGCGGGTACGCGCTGGACGACGAGGAACGGGTCCAGGGGATGCGCTGTGTCGCCGCGCCGATCCTCAGCGACGACCAGGAGGCCATCGCCGCCGTGAGCGTCTCCGGGCCCCGGAGCCGGATGGCCGGCGAGCGCTACACGGAGGAGATTCCCGAACTCGTCCTTCGGAGCGCCAACGTCATCGAAGTCAACATGACGTACTCGTAGAGGAGGGCGGTTCGCGGCCGCCGCTTCGTCCGCCCTACCGGAACTCGGGCATGACTTCGTCGGCGAACAGCTCCATCCCACTGGTGTCGGGGAAGTCGATGAACCAGCACTGAAACTTCGTGACGCCCGCCTCGATGCGGTCCTCGATGGCCTGGGCGCACTCCTCGGGCGTGCCCATGATGAAGTATTCGCGGGCGTCGTCGGCCGTCTCGATGTCCGCCTGGTCTTGGTACTCCTCCTCGAACTGGATGGGCGTCATCAGGTCGACGAGGCGGTCGAATTTGTCCTCGTCGCGGGTGCAGATGACGTGGCCGTCCCACGAGTACTCGATGTCTTCGGGGTCGCGGCCGACCGTCTCACAGTGATCCTCGATGACGCCGATCTTGTGCTGGAGCGTGTCCACGTCGCCGTTGAACACGTCGGTGTTCCACACGTCCGCGTGCTTGGCGACGAGCTTGAGCGTGACCTGCTCGCCCTGGCCGCCGACCAGAATCGGCGGGTGCGGGTCCTGTACTGGCTGTGGGGCGCAGTAGGCGTCTTCGATCTGGTAGTGGTCGCCGTCGAAGCTCGCGCCCTCGCTGCCGGCGTCCCACATGCGCTTCATCAGCCGGATAGACTCGTCGAGGCGCATCAGCCGCTCGAAGCCGTCGCGGTACTCCCAGCCGTAGGCGTCGTACTCGTGGTCGTGCCAGCCCGCGCCGAGACCAAGCTCCAGTCGCCCGTCGGAGATCACGTCGAGCGTCGCGGCCATCTTCGCGACCAGCGCGGGGTTGCGGTAGTCGTTACAGAGGACGAGCGACCCGAGGTTGATGTCCTCCGTGAACCCGGCCATCGCCGAGAGGAGCGTCCAGCACTCGTACTCCGCGTGGTCGCGGCCCAGCAGCAGGTGGTCCGGGGCCCACGCGGCGTCGAAGCCCAGCTCCTCGGCCTTCAGGATGCCCGCCTTCGTCGTCTCCCAGTCGAGCGCCTCGTACTCGGGCGTGTCCCGGTGGACCGGCTCCCCGCCCTCCTCGTCCGGCGCGCCCGCGAACACCGGAACGTTGTACTCGAAACTGATGTCCGTCATGGCTCACTCCACGGCGAAGTGATCGAGTGCCTCGCGGTTCAGTTCCGTGCTGACGCCGGGCTCGTCGGGCAGCGGAATGGAGCCGTTCTCCGGCGAGGGGGGGTTCTGGAAGATGGCGTCGGCGTAGGTCGACTCCTTTTCCTCTTGCTGTTCCTGGAACCACTCGGGCGTCGGGAAGTACTCCGCCATCGGCATGTTCGTGTGGCCCGCGATGGCGTGCAGCGTGGGGTTCGTTCCGGCGTGGGGGATCACCGGCACGTCGTGGACTTCCGCCATGTCCGCGACCTTCTGGAGTTCCGTGATGCCGCCGACGCGGCCCACGTCGGGCTGGAGGATGTCGACGGCTTCGCGTTCGAGCAGCTCCTCGTGGCCCCAGCGCGTGAACTCGTGTTCGCCCCCGGAGATCGGCATCGGCGCGGCCTCCCGGACCTCGGCGTAGCCGCGGATGTCGTCGGCGATGACCGGCTCCTCGACCCACGCCATGTCGTACTTCGCGAGGCGCTGGGTCATCTCCTTGGCGTACTTGACCGACCAGCCCATGTAGGCGTCGCCCGCGATGTCGATCTCGTGGCCGACGGCCTCGCGGACGGTCCTGACGATCTCCTCGTTTTTCTCCATTCCCGAGCGTCCGTCCTCGGGCCCGTGGAGGAACCGCAGCTTCATCGCGTCGAAGCCAGCTTCGGCGTACTCGAGGGCCTCGCGCTCCAGTTTTTCCATGTCGACGGGGTGGAGGTTCGACGCGTAGGCGGGAATCTCGTCTTTGGTCGGACCGCCGAGAAGCTCGTAGACCGGTTTCCCGGCATCCTTGCCGGCGATGTCCCACAGCGCCTGGTCGACGGCACTGATCGCCATCACGGCGACGCCCTTCCGTCCAAAGGGGAGCGTCGCGCGGTACATCTGCTCCCAGAGGTGCTCGCGTCGCATCGGGTCCTCGCCGAGGACGATCTTCGAGAGCGTCTCCTCGACGACGGTGGCGATGGCGCCGGTGCCCCAGTTCCCGACGCCGACGCCGGTGATCCCGGCGTCCGTCTCTACCTCGACGACCACGTCGCCGACCGGTCCCATCCACTTCCGACGGGCCTGCGGGTTCTCGCCGTCGACGTTCCGGTACTCGTCGTACTTCGACATGATCGTCACGAGGGGGAACTCGATGAACTCGCCCCACGACTCGTTACTGACTTTCGTCGCTGAAATGTCTGTGATCTCCATAGTCAAACGCGTACGTAGACGTGTTCCGGCAGCAGTAAAACGTTTTCTGTCACCGTCTTAGGCCTCCTCTGCCCCCGATTCGAGTCTCGCCAGTACCCGCCCGCGGTCGCGCGTCGGTGACACGCTCAGCTGTCGAACTGGAACACCGGCTTGCAGGTCTCCGAGCCCAGGAACGCCTCGAAGGCGGCCGACGGGTCGTCGACCGAGTACGACGTGTCCAGTATCTCGTCGACCGCGATCGCACCACGCTCCATCAGTCGGAGCGCCTGCTCGAAGTTCGTCCACGTCGAGCCGTAGGAGGTGTCGATGTCGATTTCGCCCCGCACGACAGGCGTGAGGGTGACCTCGCTGGGCTGGTTCGGGATGCCGACGACGACGATCTGTCCGCCCTTCCGGACGTGTTCCGTGGCCGTCCCGACGCCGGTGTGGTGGCCCGTCGAGTCGAAGGCCACGTCGAAGCCGATGCCGTCGGTGAACGACTCCGTCGCGGCCGCGAGGCCGTCGCCGGACTGGACGTTGACCGTCTCGATGCCGAGGTCCTCGAGGAGTGGCAGGCGGTACTCGGCGTCCTGATCGAGGCCCGAGACGAGGACGTTCGCGCCGAGCGAGTCCGCGACGGCGGCGACGAGCACGCCGATGGGGCCGGGCCCCTCGACGAGGACGGTGTCGCCCGGCGTCGCGTTCGACCGGTCGAGGACGGCGCGCGTGGCGATGCTCGTCGGCTCGGTGATCGCCGCGTGGCGCAGCGGGACCTCGTCGGGGACGGCGTGGACGTGTTCCGGCGCGACGGTCACGTACTCGGCGTACGCGCCGTCCCGGTGCATACCCGTGATCGAGAAGTTCTGACAGACGTTCGGCTGGCCGTTCTTGCACTGAAAACAGTGGCCGCAGTCGTGGATCGGCTCCTCCACGACTTTGTCGCCCTCGGCGAATCCCTCCACGTCGCTTCCGACCTCGACGACTTCGGCCGAGTATTCGTGGCCCATGATCCGTGGGATGGGGACCCACTCGTACCCACCGTCGTACTTGTAGGCGTGGGCGTCGCTCCCGCACAGCCCTGCCGTGTGGACTTTCACGAGCAATTCGTCTGCGTCTGGCGTGGGGACCTCCCGCTCCTGTGTCTCCACGGCGCGGGGGCCCGTCTGAACGATTGCTTTCATTGGTAGTCGGAGACTGGTGACTGGCTGTCTCACTCCAACCATTCGCGTACTCCGGTTAATAATTTTGGGTGTGCGGGTCGCTTTCCGGCGTTCAGCCGGTGCTCCCGGGTCCGGGCTGCGAGTGTGATGTGCGGCGGTCCGCCTTCAGACTTCGACGCCGTTGGTCGGGGCGTCCTCGGCGCGCTCCGACATGAGCCGCCCCTTGATGAGTTCCTCCGTCTCGGCGTCGAACAGGTAGACGTGCTCCGGGGCGATGGTGAACGTCAGCGAGTCGCCGGCCGCCAGATCGTGGAAGCCGCCGATTTTCGCGGTGATGTCGCCGCTCTCGGTCTCGGCGTGGACGACCGCCTCCGTCCCGACGGGTTCGACCACGCGCACCTCGGCGTCCACGTCGGGGCCCTCCGTCAGCCGGGCCGCGCGCTGGTAGAGGTCCTGTGGCCGGAACCCGACGAGCACGTCGGACGCGTCGATCTCGGACTCGACGAGCGCCTTCGGAATCTCGAAGCTCGTGTCGTCCGTCTCGATGGTGTAGTCGTCGCCGCTGTCCGTGACGTGCCCCGAGTAGAGGTTCATGTCGGGGCTGCCGACGAACTGCGCGACGAAGAGGTTCGCCGGCTCGTTGAACACCTGGTCTGGCGTGCCCAGCTGCTGGAGCTTGCCGTCGTTGAGGATGGCGATTGTGTCGGCGATGGTCATCGCCTCCTCCTGGTTGTGGGTGACGTACGCCGAGGTGATGCCGACCTGGGACTGCAGCTCGTCGATCTCGGTCCGCATCGTCTTTCGGAGCTGGGCGTCCAAGTTCGCCAGCGGCTCGTCGAACAGGAACAGCCGCGGCTCCCGGATGATGGCGCGACCGAGCGCGACCCGCTGTTGCTGGCCGCCAGAGAGCTGTGCGGGCTTGTTGTTCAGGAGCTCCTCGATCTCAAGCATCTCCGCGACTTCGGTCACGCGCTGGTCGATCTCCTCGTCGGTCATGTCGTTGTCCTCGCGCCGGAGCCCGAAGCCGAGGTTCTCCCGGACGGTCATGTGCGGATACAGCGCGAAGTCCTGGAACACCATCGCCACGTCACGGTTGCGCGCCTTGATGTCGTTGACGACGGTCCCGTCGAAGCGAATCTCGCCCTCGGTCGGGTCTTCGAGCCCGCCGATCATGCGGAGCGTGGTCGTCTTGCCACAGCCCGAGGGGCCAAGCAGGACCAGAAAGTCTCCGTCGGGGACGTCGATCGAGAGGTCGTTCACGGCGACCACGCCGTCTTTCTCGGGGTCACCGAATACCTTCGTGACACCGTCGACTTCTAGGTGTGTCATTGTCCAATGTTACCGTCCACCGCATAATAAAAGTGCCGTCCTGACGACGCTGTGGGGCTATCCCTTGACAGCGCCGCCGGTGAGACCCTGCACGAAGTACTGCTGGATGTACGCCAGTCCGGCCAGGACCGGCAGCGAGATGATGATGGACGCGGCCGCGACGACGTTCCACTGGGTGTTGAACCCCTGCACGAAGGTCAGCAGTCCGGGGGGAACGGTGAACTTCGAGTTGTCGAGCAGCGTCAGCGCGAAGACGAGTTCGTTCCACGCGAGCAGGAACGCGAAGATGAACGACGCGATGAGCGAGTTACGCGCCATCGGCACCAGCACGTACCAGAACGTCTCGAAGGGGGTACACTGGTCGATGCGTGAGGCCTCGACGATGGAGTCGGGGAAGTCGTCGAAGAAGCCCTTCATGAGCCAGACCACGAACGGCGAGGTCATCGCGCCGTAGATGAGGATCAGCGCGAGGTGGGTGTTGAACAGTCCCAGCGTCGAGATGAGTTCCCACTCGGGGACCATGATGGCCGTTCCGGGGAACATCAGCGACGCGAGCAGGAGGCTCATGATGGCGTTCTTGCCCCGGAACTCGCGCTGGGAGAGGACGTACGCCGCGCCCGTTCCGAGGACGAGCGCGATGAGACCGGCCCCGACCGCGACTTTCAGGCTGTTCAGGATGAGCGTCAGGATGTCGATGTCGATGGCAGAGGAGATCTCCCACCCGAACGACTGCTCGAAGAACGCGTCGTAGCCGCTCGTCTGGAGCGACGACATGACGACCATCCGAAAGCCCTGCAGCGAGGGATCTTCCGGGAAGACGGTCGGCGGGATCTGCTGGATCTCCGACGTCGTCTTGAACGCCGTCACGACCATCCAGTACAGCGGGAACAGGACGTACGTGAAGACGACCAACGTCAGCAGGCCGATGAGCGACTTGCGGACGTACGTCCCCGACTGCGTGTCGTACAGCCACGATTGATTCTTGCGGAACTCAGATTTCGGGTCTTGGGTGTCTGTCGCCATTAGAACTCACCTTGCACTTTGTCGTACACCTGAATGTAGTAGTAAGAGAACACGAGCAGGACGACGAACAGCAGCATCGACAGCGCCGACGCGAGGCCGACGTTGAAGTCGACGAACGCCGTCCGGTAGATCATCACCGGGAGCGTGCTGCTGGAGACGCCGGGACCGCCCTTGGTCATCACCCACACCATCGAGAAGTTCCTGATGTTGTAGATGAGCATCAGGAGGAAGCCGATGGCGAGGTTGTACCGCATCATCGGGAGCGTGATGTAGCGGAACTGCTCCCACGGGGTCGCCCCGTCCATGCGCGCGGCCTCGTAGAGATGTTCGTCGATGCCCTGCAGCGATGTCAGCGTCAGGAGCGCAAAGAGGGGCGCGAGCCGCCAGATCATCCCGACGATGGGCGGCCACAGCGACAGTTCGGTCGAGCCGAGCATCACGATGTACTCGTCGATGACGCCGAGTTGCACCAGCAGTTCGTTGATGATGCCCTGCGAGCCGCCGAACATGAACTGCCAGATGGACGCCCCGACGACCCGCGGCAGGACCCACGGGATGAGGACGATGGCGCTGGCGACGCTCGTGAAGGGGAGCTTCTCGTAGAGGAGCCACCCCATCAGGAAGCCGAGCACGATGGCCGCGATGCTTCCGACGGCCACCCAGACGAACGTGTTCCAGAGCACCTGGTGGATGGTCTCGCTCGTCCAGATCTCGGCGTAGTTGGCGAGGCCGACGAACTCGGCCTCCGCCGGCGAGAGGAGGTCCTTGTCGAAGAAACTGGAGTAGATCGCCTGCGCGATGGGGTAGAGGATGAACACCCCGACGAGCGACATCACCGGAAGTATCGGGAGGTACACCCGGACCCCTTCGGGGACCCGCTCGATCGCGTGTTCGTACGACGCCTGTGCGTTGTCTACGTAACTCATAGTGTGGTAGGGATCATTGCGGTGTGTTCACATAAAACGGTCGGCGGACCTCAGGCGAGGTTCTCGTCGATGGCTTCCTGGACCGCCGAGTTCGCGCTGGCGCAGGCCTCCTCGGCGGTCGCGTTGCCGAGCACGACCGGCTGGATGACCTCGGTGTTGATCGTGCTCTGGATGGAGGCGAGCCCGGAGAACGACGGGAACCGCGAGGTGCGGGTGAACAGATCGTCGTTCTCGTACAGCGTGACGAGGTCGCCGAACTGGCTCCGGAAGAGGTCGGTCGGTTCCTCGAAGGCGCTCTGGAGCGTCGGGACGCGGCCGCGGATGCCCACGTCGGCTTCGGAGGCGTAGGTCCACGGCGCGAGCTGGTCGGGCTGGTTCCACCACTCGATGTAGTCGAAGGCGGCGCTGCGCTCGGCGTCGTTCGCCGTGCCGTTACCCATCATGAAGCCCTGCGCGTTCTGGAGCAGGAGGTCGCGCGGCTCGAAGTCGCCCGACGGACTCTCCGGCAGCGGCGCGCGCGTGACGGTGTGGCCCTCGCCGTCGAGCCAGGGCTGGGGCGCGCCCGTCGTCTGGTACACGGCGTTCGCGTGGGAGTAGGTGATGAAGATGCCCGATTCGCCCTCGCGGAGCAGTCGGCCCGCGGCGATGTGATCGTTCTCGGCGAAGGAGTCCGGGAACAGCCCGGCCTCCGCGATGTCCTGGTACAGCTTGACGGCGTCGACGAAACCGGGCTGGTCGACCGTCGCCTCCATCGATTCGGGGTCGAAGTACCGACCCCCGTTCGCGTAGACGAACCCGATGAAGTACCCCGTCGTCAGGCCGAAGTCGGTCCCCGGGGCCGTGATGGCCGCAGAGACCTCGTCGATCTCCTGCATCTCCTCGCCCAGCTGGATCAGTTCGGGCCAGGACCGCGGCGGCGCGTCGAAGCTGGTCTGTTCGAGGTAGTCCGTGCGGATGTCGATGAACGGACCGAGGTCGGCGTACCCGCCGGGAAGCCCCCACTGGTGCTCGCCGTCGGTGTCGCCCAGTCCCGAGTACATCTGGGTCTGGATGTTGGCGTCGATGAAGTGGCTGTTAATCTCCTCCAGGCGGTCCGCGAACTGGCTCTGGTCGAGGGGCTGAATCGCGCCGGCCCCGGCGTAGTCCGGGATCTGCTGGCACTGCCCGGCCATTACGTCGGGAAGGTTGTTGTTCGCGGCCGCCGAGGCGATGATCTGGTACTTCTGGCCCCACTCCTGGTGCTGGTAGTTGACGTTGTGTTCGCTGTACTCGGAGTAGTGGCCGCTGATGTACTCGCGCTCTGCGGGGATGCCGCCGAACAGCCAGAAGTCGAGGTTCTGCGAGCCGCCACCGCTCCCGCCGTCGCCACCGCCGCCGTCGCCGCCGTTGCCACCGCCGGTTCCCCCACCGTCACCGCCGTCACCGCCGCTGCACCCGGCGAGTCCGAGGGCCGCTGCGGTGCCGACTCCAGTCAGAAAGCGACGCCTGTCGAGTCCGGACGACGTACTATCGTGTGTCATGAGACGCTATTTCAAACGACGAAGCGTATATATAATAAATTTACCGGTATTTTACACCCTCGTTTCACATAACTGGACGACCGGACCGGAGATGTTCGTCGCCGCGTCGGCAGCGAGTCAAACTGACGGGGGCGTTAGTATCGCACACCCCTGCGTCTGACTCCGGTGAAACGGCCCGCTGATCGACCGGTGCAACCCAAACTAAATATCGAAGGAGCGCCTGCCTCCGAGTACTGATGTCAGGAGCCACATTCGCGTCGTTCGAGGAGTCTCTCCGCGAACTGGACGTGCCGGTGACACGGGTCCAGCGAGACGAGTTCGCCGACCACGTCGCGGAGGCGGTCGAACCGCCGGCCGTCGGCGTCCCGCTCGACGAGACGTTCGACGACCCGGCGCTGTCGCTCGACGAGACCCCAGTCTCCGTGGACCCGACGCCAGTCGCGCTCCGCGAGGCGACGACGGGCGTGACGGGCGCGCGACTCGGCGTCGGGGACTACGGCACGCTCGCCCTGTCGCTGACCGACCGCGCGAGCGAACTGGTGAGCCTGTTCGTCGAGCACCACGTCGCCGTCGTCCGGGAGGCCGACCTCGTCGACGAGATGCGGGACGGAATCGAGACGCTGGGCGAGGACTTCGCCGAGACACGCGGGAGTGCGATCCTCGCTACCGGCCCCAGCGCGACGGCAGACATGGGCGCGCTGGTGAAGGGCGCACACGGGCCGAGAACTGTCCACGTGCTCGTGCTCGCGGAGGACGACTGACGATGGCGAAAGCCGACGAGATCCGCGAACTGATGCGGACGGAGGGCGCGGCGGTCGCTGAGAACACCCGGGCTTTCAACGACGGGCGGTACGCCTCGGTCGCCGATCTGGAGGACTACGAGGCGCTCAAGTCGGAGGCGCGGGCGATCAAGGAAGACGCCATCGAGCGGCTTCCCGAACTCATCGACGAACTGGAGGCCGCCGTCGAGAAGAACGGTGGGACGGTGTACCTCGCCGACGACGCGGCCGACGCGAACGCGTACATCCGCGAGGTCGTCGCCGACCGCGACGCCGACCGCGTGGTCAAGAGCAAGTCGATGACCAGCGAGGAGATCGAGGTCAACGAAGCGCTCGAATCCGACGGCGTCGACGTGGTCGAGACGGACCTCGGCGAGTGGGTCCTGCAGGTCGCCGACGAAGCCCCCTCCCACATCGTCGCGCCGGCTATCCACAAGTCACGCGAGGCCATCGCCGACCTGTTCAACGAGCGCTTCGACCCCGACGAACCGCTGGAAACTGCCGAGGAACTCACGTACTTCGCCCGCGAGAAGCTGGGCGAGCAGATCGTCGACGCCGAGGTGGGACTGACCGGCGCGAACTTCCTGACCGCCGACACCGGGACGATGGCGCTCGTCACGAGCGAGGGCAACGCCCGAAAGACCGTCGCGGCGACGGACACCCAGATCACCGTCGCCGGGGTCGAGAAGGTGATTCCGAGCGTCGATGACCTCGCGCCCTTCGTCGAACTCATCGGCCGCTCGGGGACCGGCCAGGACATCACTTCCTACGTCTCGCTGTTGACGCCGCCGGTCGAGACGCCGGTGGTCGACTTCGCGGACGACGAGACGCCGCTGTCCGAGTTCGACGCCGACCGCGACTTCCACCTCGTGCTCATCGACAACGGCCGGCTGGCGATGCGCGAGGACGACCAGCTCCGGGAGACGCTGTACTGCATCCGCTGTTCCGCCTGCTCGAACTCGTGTGCGAACTTCCAGCACGTCGGCGGCCACGCCTTCGGCGGGGAGACGTACTCCGGCGGCATCGCGACCGGGTGGGAGGCCGGCATCGAAGGGCTCGACACCGCCGCGGAGTTCAACGACCTCTGTACCGGCTGTACTCGGTGTGTCAATGCTTGCCCTGTGGAAATCGACATTCCGTGGATCAACACCGTCGTCCGCGACCGCATCAACCGCGAGGGCGAGCAGCCGGCCGAGTGGCTCGTCGACGGGCTGACGCCGGACGCCGAGGACGAGGGCGCGCCCCTCCAGAAGCGCTTCTTCGGCAACTTCGAGACGGTCGCGAAGTTGGGGAGCGCGACCGCGCCCCTCTCGAACTGGCTGGCCGACACCGGGCCGTCGCGGTGGCTCATGTCGCGCGCCCTCGGCATCGACCGGCGGCGCGACCTCCCCGAGTTCGAGCGCGAGACGCTCGTCGACTGGTTCGCCGGCCGGGACGCGACGGTCGAAAACCCCGAGCGCCGGGCCGTCCTCTATCCGGACCTCTACACGAACCACGTTCAGGTCGAGCGAGGGAAGGCGGCGGTCGAGGCCCTCGAAACGCTGGGCGTCGAGGTCGTCGTCCCCGAGGCCCCGTCGAGCGGTCGTGCCCCGTTCTCGCAGGGGATGGTCGCCACCGCCACCGACCACGCCGAGCGCGTCACCGAGGCGCTCGCGCCCTACGTCGCCGACGGCTACGACGTGGTCGTCGTCGAGCCGAGCGACCTCGCGATGTTCACCCGGGAGTACGACCGCCTCGTGGACGAGGACGCCTTCGCGACCCTCGCCGACAGCAGCTACGAGGTCATGGAGTACGTCTACGGCCTGCTGGAGAACGGGGCCGACGCGGACGCGCTCGCGGCGGGCGACGGCGCTGGCGTGGCCTACCACAGCCACTGCCAGCAGCGAACGCTCGGACTGGAGGCCCACACCGTCGCCGTTCTCGAAGACCGCGGCTTCGACGTGGTCACCTCCGACGTGGAATGCTGCGGGATGGCCGGAAGCTTCGGCTACAAGCGCGACTACTACGAACTCAGCATGGACGTGGGCGGCCGGCTCCGCGACCAGTTCGAGGCCGACGGCGTTCGCGACCGGCCCGTCGTCGCCAGCGGCACGTCGTGTCTCGAACAGATCGACGCCCTGCTGGAGCGCCAGCCGCGCCACCCGGTCGAACTGCTGGTCGAGTGAGGCCTCGGCCCCCATCGAGATGCGCGCTCGTGCTGCGGAACTGACTTTGCGACCCACCCGCCGCTGGCGGTCGCTATCCAGTCCTGTCCGTCGTCGTCCGCACCACGTTCGAGCCGTTCCCGCCCGCGCTGTTGACGGCCTCGACCCCGTACTCGTAATCCGTACCCGGATCGATGCTCGTGTCGGTGTACTGCGTGAAAAAGGAGTTCCGGGCGACGCCGCTCTCGACGACGGCGAAGCGACCGCCGAGCGGTCGGCGATAGACCGTGTAACTCACCGCGCCCCGGGCTTCGGTCCACGAGAGGGCGACAGCGGTCGACGCTGTCCTCGATACCGACAACGTCGGGGCCGCCGGAACGGTCGTCGCACCGAGCGAGTACTCCTGTATCACGAACTTCGTGCCGCTCTCGCTAGGTCGTTCCAGCGGGATCGACAGCACGCCCGCGTCCTCCCAGCGACGCGCGTCGTGTTTCCGGCCGTCCATCCCGGTGATCGGCCCCTCGTGGAGGCAGTAGATCGTCCAGTCGGTCCACCCCGACGACGCCGTGGCGACCCCGGCGTAGAGTCGCTCGTCGACCACGGTGTAGACGTGGAGGGTATCGTCCGCGTCGAACAGCAGGCCGTCGCGGTTCAGCAGAATGTCGTCCGCGCGGGTCGGTTCGATGCCGACGTTCGAGAGGTCGACGGCGGTGTCGTCGATGTACTGCTCGTGCCACTGGCCGTCGGTCGTTCGCCAGTAGTGGACGTAGTGGCGGTTGGCGTCGCCGAGGTCGGTGGTCGCGTTCGTCGAGCGGGACGTGAAGATGTGGGGCTGGTCGTCCGAGTCGAGTGCCTGCGTTCCCTGATTCACGAGCCACGAGTCGACCGGCGCGTCGACGACGACGCCGCCGTCGTCCACCCGAATCGGGTCGTTCGCGGTCACGTCGCCGACGAGCGCGCCGTCGTTGTCGTACCACGTGTCGCCGCCGTCGTCGCTGTAGGCGTAGTGCACGTCGTGGTTCGACCGCCACGTCTCCCACGTCTCGCGCCACGTCCACGTGACGTGCAGTCGCCCGCTGTCGTCGAAGGTCCAGTCGTGGTGGTACGCGTTCCGACTCGTGGAGTCGTCCCACGGGCCGTAGGTCCCGTCGCCCGAGAACACCATCCCGACTCGGGTCCACGAGTTCGACGCCGAGTCGTGGACGTGGAGAGACGAGTTGCCGTCACCGGACGACCCGATTCGGTACTCGCAGTACAGCGTCCCGGTCGGATCGTTGAAAAACCGCGGGTAGGTGACGGGGGCTTCCGTTCCGCGCAGACCCATGTCGGTGTTTTCCGAGAAATCGCCGGTCGCAATGCTCGATGGCGGCTTCGTCAGGAACCCGGTCGAGGAGTGGCGGTAGTGGAAGGGGTCGTCGTGATGGTCGTACGTCACGTGAAGCCGGCCGTCGTCGTCTGTCCCTATCGCGGTGTTCCGGTGCGAGTCCTCGTCTGGGACGGTCCAGTCGAAGTGGATGGTCTGTACCGTGTCGTCGCGCAGGTTTCGCCGGGCGAGCGACAGGCGTCCGGCGTGGTCCCAGTACGGGACGTACTGGTAGTCGCCGACGGTGACGACCTTCTGCTGGTCCCACGGCGCGTTGTTGAACGCCCACGTGCGTGTGTCGATGACCGTCTCGTTCTCGAACGAGAACGTCTGCCCGGTTCCGACGGCCGTCGAACTCGCTTCTGCTCCGTCGCTCGACCGACGAGGCGGCGTCACGTCAGTCCCACGTGCCGCCGGAACGCCCGCTCCGTGATCCACGCCCTGTCCTCCGCGGACACGCCGTCGACCTGTCGCAGCCAGTTGCACGCCTCGGCGTAGCTGGCCACGTCGCTGACGTTCGGGAAGTCAGAGCCCCAGACGACGCGCTCGCGGCCGAAGGTGTCGAGGAACCACCGGACGTGGTCGTGCATGTCGGTGTACGGGAACGCCGACTCCGACATGTGAGGAATCTCCGAGACCTTCACCGCGACGCCGTCGTAGTCGGCGAGGTCGGCGAACCGGGCGAAAGAGCCCTCGTCGGTCGGCGTCGCCGGCCCCGCGTGCGCGAAGTGGTCGAAGAGGTAGTCGAGTTCGGGGTACGTCTCGACGAGTTCGAGCGCCTGGTCGAGCTGGCCGTGGTCACAGAGGATCTGGACGGCGGCGTCCATCTCGATCGCTGCTTCCCAGAAATCGGTCTCCTCGATAGCGTCCCGGAGCCACGTGACGCTCGGGTCGAACGTCTCCCACATCTGGTCGTACGGACAGGCGGCCCCCAGTCGGAAGCCAAGGACGCCGTCGGTGTCCATGCAGCGCCTGAGTTGTGCCGCGGCGTCGTCGGCGAACGGGTCCAGCATCACGATGCCGTACAGGCGGTCGTAGGCCTCGGCCACTTCGCGGGTGTACCAGTTGTCCGTCCAGTCACAGATCGGGTAGCCGACGACGACGGCCTCGTCGACACCGTTGCGGTCCATGTCTGCGAGGAGTCGTTCGGCAGTGTAGACGGTGTGGACCGAAAACGAGTCCACGAGATCCATGAGCGGGCCGTTGACCCACGGGTGGTCGTCGGTCGGGGCCGCCCACGCGTGCGTGTGGGTATCCAGCATAGCGACACAGTCGTCGGGGTCGCTACTAAAGCTTACCCGGACGCGGCCTCACGGATTGTCGGTATTGACCCGGATCACGCAGGGGGATATTTCCGGTATCGTCGAATCAGATCAGTAACTCGTCGCCAGTCGTCCGCACCCGTGAGCCACTGACCAGGGAGAAATCGGCAAACGAAGCCCGGAATTCGAGGCAATTGCGTTCTGAGGGATCAGAAGTCTGGCCATCGAGAAGTCAATGATACATACTATCAAGACAACAGTCCGATATCACCGGAACTGTGGGAAATCCCGCACTTGTGGGACGGCCGCACTGCCTGTCATAATATATGTACAGTTGTTATTCGCAATGGATCGGGCCCGCGAAGCCCGCATCCGGTCGGGTCGGATCCGGTTTGTTGGAAGTCGACCCCTACACGGGAGATGCCACGTCGTACGATATTACCGGAGACGAGGTAGGTTCGGTACGTCCAGTCGGCTTCCCTTCTGTCCCGTCGTCTCCCGGCCACATGGGCGTGGAGATGGTAGTACCGGTTCTGCTTCGTGTGTGATAGCCGTACCAAGCGACACAGAGATACTCGATATCGAGTTACTATTTCACTTCTGTCCTTTCTGCCCCTATAATATTCCCATATAGGGACATATCTAGAAATAAGATATCGAGAAGGGCCTATCTGTGGATTAGTACAACGAATATCTGTACAGAATCGGTCCCAAAACACGGTAATTGGTGGGGCGTAGTCACATTCGCGTCTCTCTTTACCGTGGATAGATATAAGCCTGCATTTCGCCTCATTCTCGTCGCGACGTCGAGCCGTAATGACGCACTCGCCCGGTGTTTTAGGACTGCCAAAAATCCGAAGCTGTTAATATTGTTTAGGCTGCCCTAATCCACATGGACGATGACTCAGCACGCGGCGAGCGGCTGACGCGGCGGAAGTACCTCGGCTACGGCGGTGCAGTCGTCGGTGCCGGTCTGCTGGCGGGGTGCTCTGGAGCCGGCGACACCGGCGGGACCGCCCCGGAGACGGCGACAGATCGTGCGACGAACGGCGGCGGGACGCCCAGTGAGACGGCGACGACGGCACCGACGGACGCGACGTACTCGGTGACGATGGAACCGGTCGGCACGGTGGAGTTCGATGGCCCCCCGGAATCCTGGTTCGCGTATACAGGCGATTACGCAGACATGGGCGTCGCGCTCGGACAGGCCGAAGGACTCTCGGCGATCGGCGTCCGTGAACGGTTCGGGACGCACTACTACGACGACCTCTCCGGGGTCACCGTCGAGGCGGACGAATTGACCCAGCTCTGGCAGGACGGAACCGGGAAGGAAGTCTTCTACGAACTCGACGCCGACCTCCACGTCGTCGATCCGAACTTTATGGTCAACCGACTCGGCTGGGACCGAGAGGACGTGGCCGAGGTCGAGTCCGCCGTCGCCCCCTTCTTCGGGAACACGATCTTCACGCGCTCCTACGACTGGCACGACTACCGCTACTACTCACTGTACGATGGCTTCGAGAAACTCGCCGCGGTTTTCGACGAACGGGCCCGATACGAGGCGTTCAAGTCCCATCACGACCAGGTCGTCTCGTCCGTCCGCTCGCGGCTGCCGTCGACGACGCCCGAAATCGCGCTCCTCTACCCGGCCGAGATGCCGCCGGAGTCGTTCTACCCGTATCTCGTCGGCGACGGGACACAGTCGAAGCAGTGGCGAGATCTCGGCGTGAGCGACGCGCTCGCCGAACACGGCGTCACGGACGCCCAGGCCGGCGGCGGAACGATCGACTACGAGACGCTGCTCGATATCGATCCAGACGCCATCGCGGTCCGAATCCAGGGGGAGGTCTCCGAGGCGTACTTCGCCGAGAACGTCGTGGCACACATGGAAGACCACGAAGTCGCGAGCGCACTCACGGCGGTCCAGAACGGGCGCGTCTTCTACGGCGGACTGACCTACCAGGGCCCGATCGTTCACCTCTTCCAGCTGGAGCGGGCGGCCCGCGGGCTCTATCCCGACGTATTCGGCGACGAAGAACTCTTCGACCGCCAGCGGATCGCTGACATCGTCACCGGGAGGTTCGACCGATGAGCCGGGCGTTCGTTCGCGGTCGGGGGAGGTGACCGCGCGATGCAGCAGCCCCTCCGACGGCAGCGCACGCAGACGTGGGCGTGGTTGTACCTCGCGCTCTTCGGCGACGCCGACGCCCACGACACCGGCAACGGGCCCGAGAGCGACGCGGAACCAGACGCCGAGTGCCGTTCTCGGAACACGTGAGCCGTGCTGCTACCGGCGGTGGGAGCGGGCAGCACGCCATCGAGAGCGGACGCCGAACTGACCCGCCGTCGCCACGGAGCCATGATCGGTGAGCCGCAGTACCTCCTGGTGATCTACCGGGCCGAGCAGGAAGCGGAGCCGCCGGTCTCGCCGGGCCACATCGCAGACGCGCTGGATCGCTCGCCCGCGGCGGCGACGGAGATGCTTCAGCGCCTGGAGTCCCGCGGACTGGTCACCTACGAACCCTACCAGGGTGCGACGCTCACCGACGAGGGGCGCGCGACGGCTGCCGATCTGAACGATACCTACCAGATCCTCCTCCGGTTCTTCCGTGACGTGCTCGATCTGGACGACTGCGAGACGGAGGCCCGACAGCTCACCGGGACCGTCAGCCCGACGGTCGCAGACCGACTCGCATCGTCGCTCCTCGACGGGCCCGTGACTGCGAGAGAGAACGAACCGCCGTCTCCGTCGGACGACCGGCAGTAACGAAAAAAACAGCGTCGGCGACGGCCTTACTCGTCTTCCTCTGCCAGGCTCTGTGACGGCCCGCCGGAGAAGACGAACTCGTGTTCCGCCTCGGTCTCGAAGCGGTTCAGGATGTCACCCAGCGGCTTCGCGTACCGTTTGAGTTGCTCGGCGCGCGAGGACACCTCGTTGAGTTCGGCGGCCTGTTCTTCGGCCGCACCCGCGACCGTCTCTGTCTCCGACATCATCTGATCGCTCGTGTCGGCGGCCGACTGGAGCGTGGTCGCCACGGCGCGGAACTGCTCGAGCGAGTCGTCCAGGTCGACCTGCGGATTGTTCGCTTCGATGTCTTCGAGTGTCTCGACCAGATCGTCGAGGTCACGCGAGATGGCGGACAGGCGGTCCTTCTGATCGTAGGCGTCGTCGGAGATCTTCTGCGTCGATTCGGCGACCTGCTCTGAGGCGTCGCGGACCGATTCCGCGCTCTGGAGCACGATGTCACCGGACTCCGCGACCTCGTCCGCGAAGCTGTTGAGCTGGCCGATCGTCTTCTCGAGTTCGCCGATCATGCCGTTGAACTCGCTGGCGATGCGGTCCATCGACTCGTTCTCCCCGTCGGTTTCCATCCGTTCGGTGAGGTTCCCGGCCGCGGCTTCCTCCATCACGTCGGAGAACTCGTCGGCCTTGCCCTGGAGGTAGTTGTTGACCTCCATCGCCTCGGCCCGCGAGACCTCGGCCTCTTTGCGGGCGCGCTCGGCCTCGTCGATCTGGGTCTTGAGGGCGTCGCGCATGTCGGCGAACCCGTCGTACAGGCGACCGATGTTGTCGATGCGGCCGGTGCTGATGTCCACGTCGAGGTCCCCCTGTCGCATCTGGTCGGTCTTGCGGGTCAGTCGGTCGATGGACGACGCGGTGTTGTATCCGAGAATGGCACCGACGCCACCGATGAGCAACACCATCAGCGCGGTGCCGATGAGACCGAATCGCTGGACGTCCTGGACGAACCCGTAGACCGCGGAGTTCGGTGCGTGCACGAGGACGACCCAGTCCGTTCCCTGAATCGGCGCGTACCCGACGGTGTAGCGCTCGTCGAGCACGTCGTACGAGGGCATACTGGCGACGACTCCGGACGCCTGCTCGCTCGATCGAAGCTCGTTAGCCTGCCCGATGGGTTCGTTGGCGCGGGGGTTCGAACTGTACGCCTGGAGCATATCGTCGCCGAGGCGCTGGTCGCTCGTTCGCGGTTCGTCGATCATGACGACCCCGGCGGTGTTGACGACCTGCGTGAAGCCGCCCTCCGCCCGGTCGTTGCCCTGCAGGGAGTCGGCGATTTCACCGAGTGAGTACTCGATGAGGATGTAGCGGTTCTGCGAGGCGTCGACGGGACTGATGAAGCCGATGACCGGCCCGGAGTTCGTCTGGTACACGTCCGAGACGACGACGTCGCCGGCCGTCTCGAAGGAGGCGTTGTTGACCCAGCCGCGGTTGCGCTCTGCCAGCGGCGAGTTCAGCAACACGTCCGAGTTGGACGTGGACGCGACCATCTCGGACTGCGTCAGTCGTCGTTCGACGAGGTGTACGTCGGATGCGTCGGCAGCCAATGCCGCCTTCCGATTACTGAGTTCGATGCCGATCTCGTCCGTGTCGTTCCCGGCCCAGACGTCGCTCGAGGAGACGAACTTCGTCGCGAGCCTGTTCTTGTTGACCCACTGTCCGATGATGTCGGACTCCTGTGCAGCGGCGCTCTCGTAGTCGTTGAGAACCTGCTGTTCCGTGTAGTAGCGGACCTGTTCCGTGGCGGCGAGGCCGACGAGCCCCACCGAGAGCGCCATGACGATGAGCACGATCCCGAACTTCAGCGCGAAGTTCCGTCGGATGAAGTTGGGGACGATCACGCCGAGGATGCCACCGGACGATTCCGAATCGGTTCCGTTACTGCCTGTCGATTGTGTGTCTTCCTGACTCATTGGTTCGAACCTCCGAGACCGCAGTTGGCCGCCGGACCGCTGTCGCACGCGTATCGAACGTCTCTCGGGTCGCCGAGCGGGCTGTAGTACACCCCGTAGGACTGCTGGACCTCGGGGCGGCCCCTGACGACGGGAACTGGGCGCATCGCCTGGTGATCGCAGGCTCGGAGGGTCTGCGTTCCGAGTCCGGCGTCGTACTCGTGGTCCTCGAGCTGGGAGATCACCTCGTTGGGGTTGAATGTCCCAGCGCGCTCGACTGCACTCGCGTACTGGAGCACCTGCGTGTACGCGACGTGAGCCGGACCGGACGGGACTGCCGACTTCGACGAACCGGTCGTGCTGCCGTACTCGTTTCGGAACGCCTCCCGAAATGCGGCTGAGAGCGGCGTGTCGATACTCGCGCTCCAGGCGACGGTCCCGAGGACGCCACCGATTGCGTCGCCCGCGGTCTGGGCGACTTCGAGCGAGTACAGCGGCAGGACGAACGCCGTCTCCGGGAACGCCTCGCGGAGTTCTCTGAGCGCGTTCGCCGCGTCCAGTCCGCGCAGACTGAGGATGACCACGTCGTGGTCGACCTGTTCGAGGTCGTCGATGTACTGCGAGTAGTCCCGCGTCCCGACCTGTGCACCGCGGTTCCAGACGGGCGACCACCCGGTCCCTTCGAGGGCGCCGTCCATCTCGTCTCGGAGTGCCGTCCCCCAGTCGTTCTTTGAGAAGAACTGGACGTAGTCCACGTCCTCGCCGTACTCCTCGACCAGGACCGGGGCCAGCGCCCGCGCGGTCATGTGGGTGTTGAACAGTTCACGGAACGAGTAGCGGTTGCAGTCGGCGCCAGTCAGGGCGTCCTCGTGGGACATCGTTCCCATGTACACGACCTGGTGTTCGGCCGCGAGTTCCTGATGAACGTGGCCGGTCCCGCTCGACGTCCCTCCGGCGAGCATGATCGCGTCGTCACTGTTGAGCAGTTTCTCCGCACCGGTCCGGGCGGCGTCGGAACTGCTCTGCGTGTCTTCGACGACGTACTCGACGCTCTTCCCGAGCAGGCCGTCCCCGCTCAGTGGCGAGTCGTAGGCGTCGGCAGACACCCAGCCACCACCCTCGTTGATGTGCTTCACGGCCAGTTCGAGACCCCGGCGCTCCTGTTGCCCGGAGGTCGAGTACGGGCCGGACCCCGCGATGTTGAATCCGAACGTCGCCGTGTCGCCGGAGACCGGATAGTTCCCGACCGGCGTCGGTGTCGGTTCCGGCGTGTCTCCACCCCCAGTCATCCCTTCGCTACTGCCGCAACCGGCGAGGCCAGTGAGACCAGCCGCGCCGACGGATCGGAGTAGGCTCCGCCTAGAGATCGACGGCCCACCACCATTCGTCCTTGTGTCCATACTAATTTCTGTAAATTTTTATAGCATAAAAGCTTTTGGAGGATCGTGTCGCTGATCTTGAAATATGTCGCTCAGACATTCTGTTTTACCGTCACGACGTCGGTTTTCGACCGGTACTTCTCTGGGATTTATACGAACCCGGTGACCAGTGAGTGATATGACGGATCTGGTCACGTTCGGAGAGACGATGCTCAGGCTCTCGCCGCCCGGAGAGGAGCGACTGGAGACCGCAGACCAGTACAACGTTCGCGCGGCGGGCGCGGAATCGAACGTCGCAGTGGCCGCCCAGCGCCTCGGCCTCGATTCGACCTGGACTTCGAAACTCCCCGACTCGCCGGTCGGTCGCCGGGTAGCTGGCGAACTGCAGCGACACGGCGTGACCGTCGACGTGGTCTGGGACGAGTCCGAGACGGGTCGGCAGGGGACCTACTATCTCGAACAGGGCGAACGGCCACGGGGGAACGAAGTGATCTACGACCGGCGGAACGCGAGCGTCACCACGGCGACGACGGCCGAGTTGCCGACCGACGCCATCGCCGACGCCGAGGGCTTTCACACCACGGGGATCACGCCCGCGCTGTCGGAGACGCTCGAAGCCACGACGGCCGACCTCCTTTCGGTCGCCCAGGACGCGGGGACCACCACGTGTATGGACCTGAACTACCGTTCGAAGCTCTGGGAGCCGGCAGCGGCCCGCGCTGTCCTGACGGACCTGTTCCCCGCGGTCGACGTGCTCGTCGTGGCCCAGCGCGACGCCGAGGTCGTCCTTGACCGGAGCGGCGATGCCGCGTCCATCGCGTCGGGTCTCGGCGACGAGTTCGGCTTCGAGGCGACGGTCGTGACCCGCGGGAGCGACGGGGCGCTCGCCCACGTCGACGGCGAGGTCGTCGAACAGCCGACGTTCGCGGCGACCGACGCACATCCGGTCGGGACGGGCGACTCCTTCGTCGGCGGCTTCCTCTCGCAGTACCTCACCGGCGAGTCCGTCGCCGACGCGCTCGCCTGGGGTGCGGCGACGGCCGCGCTCAAGCGGTCGATCCCCGGCGACATCGCCGTCGTCTCCCCCGGTGAAGTCCGCTCGATTCTCCGCGGCGAAACGGAAGCCATCTCGCGATAACCGGCCCGTCCAACAAGCTTCTTATCCCCTCGTTCGGAAGGGTACGCCATGATTAACTACGGTTCATGTAAACTCGTGACCCGCCGCGGTGATCGCCATGCGTAGCGCGAAGATCGTCTGCACGCTGGGGCCCGCGTCGGACTCGGTCGAGGACATCGCGTCGCTGGCCAAAGCGGGGATGTCCGTGGCGCGGCTCAACGCCAGCCACGGCTCGCCCGAGCACCGCCGGGAGATGATCGACCGCATCCGCGAGGTCGACGCGGCCGTCGACGAACCGGTCGCGGCGATGCTCGACATGCCCGGCCCCGAAGTACGGACGGCCGACATCGACGAGCCGATTCAGTTGGCGGAGGGGTCGACGGTCCGGTACGTCGTCGGGGACGACGCCACCCCCGAGGAAGTCGGCCTCTCCCAGTCGATCGAGGCCGTCGAACCCGGCGACCGCGTGTTGCTCGACGACGGGCGCATCGAGACGACCGTCGAGCGCGTCGACGGCGAGACGGTGTACGCGACCGTCGAGAACGGCGGCGAACTCGCCGCCCGTAAGGGCGTCAACGTCCCCGGCGTGGAACTCGACCTCCCGACGATCACGGCGAAAGACCGCAAGGAGATCGAGGTCGCCGCCGAGAAGGAACCGGACTTCGTGGCCGCCTCTTTCGTCCGCTCGGGCGAGGACATCTACGAGATCAATCAGGCCCTCGAAGAGCAGGGCGTCGACATCCCCATCATCGCGAAGATCGAACGCGCCGGGGCCGTCGAAAACCTCGATTCGATCATCGACGAGGCCTACGGCGTGATGGTCGCCCGCGGCGACCTCGGCGTCGAGTGCCCGCTCGAAGACGTGCCGATCATTCAAAAGCGCATCATCCGCCGGTGTCACGAGGCGGGCGTCCCCGTCATCACGGCGACGGAGATGCTGGACTCGATGGTCCACTCCCGGCGGCCGACCCGCGCGGAAGCCTCGGACGTGGCAAACGCCGTCCTCGACGGCACGGACGCGGTCATGCTCTCGGGCGAGACGGCCATCGGCGACCACCCGCCCCGCGTCGTCGAGACGATGGACCGCATCATCCGCGACGTGGAAGACAGCGAGGAGTACGCCGAGTCACGCGAACAACGCGTCCCCAACGCCGGAGATACGCGCACGGATGCACTCGCCCGCTCTGGACGGTTCCTCGCGCGGGACATCGGCGCGTCAGCCATCGTCGCCGCGTCCGAATCCGGCTACACGGCGCTCAAATCGGCGAAGTACCGACCGTCGATTCCCATCGTCGCGTCGACGCCGAGCGAGCGCGTTCGACGACGGCTCGCGCTCTCGTGGGGGATCACGCCGGTGACGACGAGCTACACCACCGAGGGGGCCGACGCGGTCATCCAGACGGCGGTCCAGGCCGCACTGGACACTGAAGCGGCCGACAGCGGTGACACCGTCGTCGTCCTCTCGGGGATGATGACGGAACTGGAGGGAATGAACACGGCGAACATGCTGAAAGTCCACGTCGCGGCCGAGACCGTCGCCAGCGGGCGCTCGATCGTCGACGGGCTCGTGACGGGGCCGATCCACCGGCTGTCGGGGACGACCGATCGGGAAGCGGGCGACCTCTCGACGGTTCCCGACGGGGCGATCGTCGTCGTGCCGGATGGGTTCGACGGCGAGTTCGTGGGCGACGCCAGCCGCATCGGGGGGATCATCGACGCCCACGAGGGCGTGACGAGCTACGCGGCCATCGTCGCCCGAGAGCTGTCGATTCCGATGATCTCGAACGCCGCACTGCCCGACGACACGTCCGACGGATCGACCGTGACGCTCGACGCAGAGCGCGGCGTGGTCTACGAGGAAGCCGTGGGCCGCGAGGACATCTCGGTCGCCGAACGGGAGCGCTAGGCGCGGTAGAATCTGTGTAGTTAAGTATTGCTGGGGCAACCCTTCGACCAGCATGGGCGCTTACGCAGGGGTCGACCTCGGCGCGACACACATCCGCGCCGTCATCGGTGACGAGACCGGTTCTATCGTCGCGTCACACAAGACTGAAACGCCGCGCGGGCCAGCGGGGATCGCCGTCACGGAGGCGGTCCTGAACGCGCTCCGCGAGGCCTGTGACGCCGCCGACGTCGACCCGACGGACGTGACTGCCGCCGGTATCGCCTCCTTCGGCCCGCTCGACCTCGCCGAAGGCGTCGTCGAGAACCCCGCGAACCTCCCCGACACGATCGACCGGATTCCGCTGACAGGCCCGGTCCAGAACCTCATCGAGAGCGATCGGGTGTCGCTGCACAACGACGCCAATTCTGGCGTCATCGGCGAGCGCTTCTACTCCGACCGGAACCCCGACGACATGGTGTATCTCACCATCTCCTCGGGCGTCGGGGCGGGCGTCGCCGTCGACGGGAACATCCTCTCGGGCTGGGACGGCAACGCCGGCGAGGTCGGGCACCTCACCATCGACCCGCAGGGCTTCATGACCTGTGGCTGCGGCCACGACGGCCACTGGGAGGCGTACTGCTCCGGGGAGAACATCCCGCGGTACGCGACGCAACTCCACCGCGAGGACCCAGTCGAGACGGCCCTTCCCATCGAGACGGAGGACTTCTCCGCGGCGGATATTTTCGAGTACGCCGGCGAGGACGACTTCGCCACGCACGTCCTCGAGCAGATCTGCTACTGGAACGCCATCGGCGTCGCGAACATCGTCCACTCGTACGCACCGCTCGTCATCTACGTCGGCGGCGCGGTCGCGCTCAACAACCCCGAACAGGTGCTAGAGCCGATCCGCCAGCACTTAGACGACATGGTGATGTCGAACATCCCCGACATTCAGTTGACGCAGTTCGGCGACGACGTGGTCGTCCGCGGCGCGCTCGCCGCGGCGTTGACCGGCGGCACGGGCGACCCGTCCAATCGGGTCTGACTCTGTTCGCCTACTGGCCGAGGTCGTAGAGCCGACGGAACGCCGTCGGCGGGAACCGCGGCTCCAGCCGACTCGGCGGTCGGCCCTGACCGTTCGTCGCCCGCGCCGCCACGCGGTCGACGACGCCCGACTCGGCCAGCTCGTAGAGGAACCGCTTGACCGTTCCTGGCGAAAGGTCGAGCGACTCGGCGGCGCTGATCGCCTCCGTCGTCGCTGTCACCGAGGAGCGCTCGTCCTCGCTCAGGTCGACGAGTTCCCGGAGGACGGCCTGTCGGTTCGCCGGCAGCGCGAGTACCACGCCCAGCGAGACGCAGGGGTCGGGCACCTCCGCGATGGCGTCGTCGACGTTCGCCTTCGTGATCCGGTCCTGGTCGGCGCGCTGTGCCAGTTCGGCGGCGATAAAGAGCGCTGCGAGAGCATCGTGAGCGTTTCCGTCGGCCCAGTCGGCGATCCGCCGAGCGAGGCCGTGGTCGAGGGCCTGCTGGGCGAGGCCGTCCGAGGTCCGGGTCATCAGCACGTCGACGAGCATCTGTCGCTGGTAGGGTTCGATGTGGACCGTGGTCGCGGTGTAGCGCGTTAGCTCGGTCGCCTCGGGCGCGTCACGGCCGATGGCGAGCCAACTGACGTTGCTCGGGAGGCCGGCGAAGCGGTCGACGAGTTCCGGCGAGTCGATGCTCTCCGATTCGCCGACGTGGTCGACCGCGACGACGACGCCGGTGCGCTGCTCCCTGACGAGGTCGTGGAGCCGCGTCCGAAGCGTCTCCGTGCCGATGCCGTGCTCCGGGACCGAGTCTTCGACGAGCGAGTCCAGCACGGCGTGGTAGAAGGCGAACTCGCTCGCGGTCCGGCGGGCGTCGATGTAGACGAACGACGGCGAGGTCGGCGGCTGGGCTCGGGTCGTCGTGTGGATGATGGCCTGCTGTTCCGTCGGGAGGCGCTCCAGGTTGGCGAACAGCGCCGTGACGACCGCCGACTTCCCGGACCCGCTCGGTCCGTACACGTAGGCGTTGGGCGGGAGCTGTCCGTCGAACACGGGATCGAGGTGATCCAGCAGCCGTTCGAGGACCGGGCCGCGGTCGGCGGGCTCCTCGATGTGAACGACCGGCGAGAGCGACTCGTAGTCGCGGATGAGTCGGGGCTCTCCGTTCCGGCGTTGACGACGCTTGATTCTCGCTTCGATGTCCATCGTTCAGATGAGATGTGTATCGTAACAGTTGGTGTGATAAATAAAGGCTCCCGATTCCGAGAGTCACGGCGTCGGAACCCACGCGGAGCCGCCGAAGACGCCGGCGATGGCGAGGATGGCGATGGTCAGCGTCGCGACGACGATCGCCGCCGCCGGCGGGTCGAAGTGGGTGTCCGAGTGCGCGTAGAAGACGCGCTGGATGACTTCACCCGCGAGCGCCCCGTACATCCCGAACAGTCCGGCGACGACGAGGGCGATGACGGCCGCCATCGTCCCCGTCTCGGGTGACCCGCCGAAGACGGCCAGCGCGGCCGTGCTGGCGGGCAGGGTCATGTGGTGAGTGACCGGAATCTTCTCGACGCCGAGGTTGAGGAACGTCAGGCTGGCCGCGGAGATGCCGAAGCCGAGGAACGCGCTGCCGGTCTGGATGGCGATCCAGCCGCCCAGCAGCCCGGTGACGATGCCGATCATCGCCACGTTAGCCCACTTGTACTGGTGGGGCAGCCACGGCTCGACCGCGAGCCGGTAGGACTTGGCGGTTCCGCCGTCGGTCGTCGTGCCGCCGTCCGTGGCGACGCGCTTCTCGCCGCTCTCGAACGGCGACATGTCGAGCAGGCCGCGGTCGCCAGACCCGATGAGCGGGTAGCCGAAGACGATGCGGTGGGCGACCGCCGAGAGCACGACGCCCATCGCGATCGGGTCCCACGGGAGCTGGAGGCCGCCGCTAACCTGGCGGACGAGCATCCCGAAGATGCCGAACAGGCCGCCGACGGCGAGGATGTCCGGCCGGGTGCCGAGCGCGTAGGCGATGTCCTTCGCCGGGTGGTAGTCGCCCTCGTCGGGCTCGTACATCCCGTCGTGTTTCGCCGCGTAGGCCGCGGCCGCCGCGCCGCCGGCGAACGAAACGTGCGGGCCGAACACCGGACCGAAGGCGACTGCTCCGGTCACGCCGGTCGCGGTGAGTTCACCGAGTTCGCCGATGATGTTGCCCCGGAGAATCGCCACGGCCTGACCGGCGATGACCATGAAGCCGGTGAAACAGAAGGCCGGGAGCGCGCCCAGCGCCGCCCCGAACGCGCCGCCGGCGAAGGCGGCGATGATCAGGAGCAGGAAGTCCGGCACGCCCATATCGATGATCGGAAGCTGAAGGATGAGGGTCTCCACCATCGCTTACTCCTCCGTGGCCCAGTCCCGGGAGCGGTCGACGGCGTCGTCCCAGCGCGAGTACATTCTGTCGGCCTCTCCCGAGTCCATCTCCGGCGAGAACTCCTCGTCGACCTGCCAGTTGTCCCGGAGTTCGTCGACCGTGTCCCAGTAACCGACGGCGAGGCCGGCGGCGTAGGCCGATCCGAGCGCGGTGGTCTCGTCGACCTCCGGGCGGGCGATGTCGGTCTGGATGATGTCCGACTGGAGCTGACAGAGGAAGTTGTTCTTGACCGCGCCGCCGTCGACGCGTAGCGAGGTGGTCTCGACGCCGGAGTCGGCCTCCATGGCCTCGGCCACGTCGCGGGTCTGGTAGGCGATGGACTCCAGCGTCGCACGGACGATGTGCTCCTTGCGGGTGCCGCGAGTCATGCCTACAATTGTCCCGCGTGCGCGGCCGTCCCAGTGAGGCGCGCCGAGGCCGGTGAAGGCCGGGACCATGTAGACGCCGTCGGTCGAGTCGACCGAGCGCGCGAGTTCGGCGGTCTGGGCGGCGTTGTTGATGAGGTCCACGTCTTCGAGCCACTCGATGGCCGCGCCGGTGATGAAAATCGAGCCTTCCAGGGCGTACTGGACCGGTTCGCCGGACATCTGGAAGCCGATGGTGGTGAGGAGGCCGTGGTCGGACTCGACGGCCTCGTTCCCGGTGTTCATCAGGTAGAACGAGCCGGTCCCGTAGGTGTTCTTGGCGTCGCCCTCGTCGAAGCAGGTCTGGCCGAACATGGCGGCCTGCTGGTCACCGAGCGCGCCCGCGACGGGGACTTCCTCGCCGAGGAAGCCGTCGGCGTCCGTGTGGCCGTAGAAGCTCTCGTCGGAGGACGGCCGGACCTCGGGAACCATGGACTCGGGGACACCGAACTCTTCGAGGAGTTCGTCGTCCCACTCCATGTCGTGGATGTTGTACAGCATCGTCCGCGAGGCGTTCGAGACGTCCGTGATGTGGTTGCCGGTGAGCTTGTAGATGAGCCACGCGTCGATGGTCCCCATCAGGAGTTCGCCCGCTTCGGCCCGGTCGCGGAGGTCGTCCCCGCGCGCGCTCTGCATCTTGAGCGGCTCCGCGTTGTCGAGGATCCACTCTGTTTTCGTCGCCGAGAAGTAAGCGTCACACTCCAGTCCGGTCTTGCCCCGGATCCACTCCACCTTGTCTGCCTCCTGAATCTCCTCGACGCGGTCCGTGGTCCGGCGGTCCTGCCAGACCAGCGCGTTGTGTACCGGCTTCCCGGTCTCCTTGTCCCAGACGACCGTCGTCTCGCGCTGGTTCGTGATACCCAGCGCTTCGAGCTGCTCCGCGCCCAGCCCCGCGTCGGCCAGCCCCTGCGTGACGACCTCTTGCGTGTTCTCCCAGATTTCGACCGGGTCGTGCTCCACCCACCCCGGTTCCGGGTAGATCTGTTCGTGTTTCTCGTACGCGTTCGCGACGACCTGCCCGCTGTGGTCGAACACCATGAAGCGGGTCCCGGTCGTCCCCTGGTCGATTGCGCCAACGTATGTGTCTGCCATTGTTGTTGTCTCCGTTGTGGAGGTAGCTTATTTATGGAAGCTACCACCTTACCAGTAAACAACATAGTGAATCATTATAAAGATTACTGATGGCAGGGCCCAGTCGATAAAGAATCGAGAGAGGGGCGCTCCCGGCGGAAAGCAGCGGTACGTGCAGTCCCGGTGTCGGTACCGATGTGAGGACCCGTGTCCGTCCGGGGACGGCTGGTGATGGTGGTCCCGACCGGTTCGATGATGGCGGGGCAAGATCCTCGACGACCCTCCTCGCCAACGAACCGTGTTTGGCCCACACAGAACGCAAGCCCCCGTGTTTCGCCGCCTGTGATCTGCACGCTGTCACTGGCCACCAGCGCGGGAGACCCAATCGTTACGGATGTGGCCCGGTTACCAGTATTCGAATTCGCTGTCTGCAGAGTGACTCGACTCCAGCCAGAACGTGTCTATCTCGGAGCATTCCGCGCCGAATAGTGGTCAAACGTTTTGTTATCGGCTCTCGACCGCGGTCCCTCCCGGGTCGTTTGCCCCACCGTGTCAGTTACTGGCACGTTTCAATCATTCATGATTCAATAGAAAATTTACTATCGTACGGCAGTCTGCGGTAAAGTAAAGTAGATGGCCTCCGAATTCCCGGAGAGATAGATGGGACAGACACCACACATCGCCGTCATCGGCGGCGGTTCCACCGGAGCAGGCATCGCCCGGGACCTGGCGATGCGCGGGCTCGACGTGACCCTCCTGGAACAGGGGAACCTCACGCACGGGACCACCGGTCGGATGCACGGCCTGCTCCACAGCGGCGGCCGGTACGCCGTCTCGGACCAGGCCAGCGCGACGGAGTGCATCGAGGAGAACCGCGTCCTGCGGGACATCGCCAGTCACTGCGTCGAGATGACCGGCGGCCTGTTCGTCAAGCGCCCCGAGGACTCCGAGGAGTACTTCGAGGAGAAACTGGAAGGGTGTCGGGAGTGTGACATCCCCGCGGAGGTCGTCACCGGTGAGGAGGCGCGGCGGATGGAGCCCCACCTGGCGAAAGACATCGACAAGGCCATCTCCGTGCCCGACGGGGCCGTCGATCCGTTCCGCCTAGTCGTCGCGAACGCCGCGAGCGCGCAGGAACACGGGGCCCGCATCGAGACCCACTCGAAAGTCACCGACCTCCTCGTCGAAGGCGGCGAGGTCGTCGGCGTCGAGGTCGAGCACGACTCCGGCCCGGGCAAACGCGTCCACGGCACGGCGGGCGGAACCGAGGAGATCCGCGCCGACTACGTCGTGAACGCGACGGGCGCGTGGGCCGGGCGCATCGGCGACATGGCTGGCGTCGACATCGAGGTCCGGCCCTCGAAGGGCGTCATGACCATCATGAACATCCGGCAGGTCGACACCGTCATCAACCGCTGCCGGCCGAAGGGCGACGCGGACATCGTCGTGCCCCACGAGACGACCGCCATTCTGGGCACGACCGACGAGGAAGTCGAGGACCCCGAGGACTACCCCGAAGAGCAGTGGGAGGTCGACATGATGATCGACACGCTGTCGGAGCTCATCCCGATGCTCGAAGAGGCCCGCACCATCCGCTCGTTCTGGGGCGTCCGCCCGCTGTACGAACCGCCGGACGTGGGCAGCACGGACCCCACGGACATCACGCGGGACTTCTTCCTGCTGGACCACGAGGAGCGCGACGACCTGCCCGGCATGACCAGCATCGTCGGCGGGAAGTTCACCACCTACCGGATGATGGGCGAGCAGATCTCCGACCACGTCTGCGGGAAGTTCGGCATCGATGCGGATTGCCGCACCGCCGACGTGCCGCTGCCCGGCAGCGAGGACTTCTCGGTCCTGCGGGACTACATGGACGAGTTCGGTCTGCGCTCGCCCATCGGCCGGCGCAGCGTCGAGCGACTCGGTTCCCGGGCCGACGAGGTGCTCCAAACCGACGGCCCCAATCCGACCGTCTGCGAGTGCGAGGGCGTCACGCGCGCGGAGATTCGCGACGCCATCGAAGGGTCAGGGTCGGACCTCAACGCCGTCCGCATCAGGACCCGCGCGTCGATGGGGAACTGCCAGGGCGGCTTCTGCTCGCACCGGATGGCGAGCGAACTCCACGCGGAGTACGACGAGCGCGTCGTCCGCGAGGCGTGGGACGAACTGCTCCAGGAGCGCTGGAAGGGCCAGCGACACGCCCTCTGGGGCGAACAGCTCTCGCAGGCCGCGCTGAACTACGCGCTGCACGCCACCACGCAGAACCGCGACCGGGACCCGGCCGACGGCGACCCCGTCGACTTCTCGGCGTTCGACACCGGGACCGACCGGCCCGGGGGGGTCGCGGACGCGGACGTGGCCGCCGACGGAGGGACGAATGGCGATTGAGTCTGACGTGCTCGTCGTCGGCGGTGGCCTCGCCGGCCTCACCGGTGCGCTGTCGGCGGCCCGCGAGGGGGCGGACGTGCGACTGGTCTCCTACAAGCAGAGCACGCTCCGACAGGCCTCGGGCCTCGTCGACGTGCTCGGGTACACGGCCGACGGCGACGGTCCGCTGACCGACCCGTTCGCGGCCATCCCGTCGCTTCCCGAGGGTCACCCCTACCGGACCGTCGGCGTCGAGACAGTCCGCGAGGCGCTCGCGCTGTTCGACGAGGCCGTCCCGACCTACGAGGGCGGGCACACCGACGCGAACGCGCTGCTACCGACCCACGGCGGCACGGTCAAGCCGACCGCGCGCTATCCCGCCGGCGCTCGCGCCGGCCTCGCGAGCGACGACCGGGACACGCTCCTCGTCGGCATCGAGGAGATGGTGGACTTCGACGCGCCCCACGTCGCCGCCCACCTCGACGCGGCGGGGGTCCCGTTCGACGTGCGCGGCGAGACGATCCGGTTTCCCGGCGACCTGCGCGCCGACGCGAAGGTGACGCGCTACGCGAAACTGCTCGACACGAACGGCGAGGTCGCGGTGCGCGGGCGGAAGGTCCCGGCCCGCGACGCCCTCGCCCAGCGGGTGAATCCGCTGCTCGAAGGCGAGGAGCGCGTGGGCTTCCCGGCGATACTGGGCGACGACGACCCCGGCGCGATACGGGCCGCCCTGGGAGAGAAACTGGGCGTCGACGTGTTCGAGGTGCCGATGGGACCGCCCTCGCTCCCCGGCCTGCGACTGGAGGACGCCCTGTTCGACGCGCTCGACGACGCGGGCGTCAGCATCGAGACCGGCAACCCCGTCGTGGACTTCGACGGTGACGACCGCGTCGAGCGCGTCTTCGTCGAGAAGAACGGCGCGCGCATCCCGAACAGCGCCGACCAGTACGTCCTCGCGACGGGCGGCTTCGTCGGGAAAGGCGTCGAGTCCGACCGCGACGGCGTCTTCGAACCGGTGTTCGACTGTCACGTCCCCCACGCCGATGATCGCTACGACTGGTTCGAGACCGAACTGTTCGGCGACCACGCGTTCGCTCGCTACGGGGTCGCGACCGACGACGACCTGCGACCGCTCGACGCGAGCGAGCGCCCCGAGTTCGAGAATCTGCGCGCCGCCGGCTCGGTGCTCGGCGGCTACGACTTCGCCGCCGAGAAGTCCGGCAGCGGCGTCTCGATCGCGACAGGCTACGCGGCGGGCCAGCGCGCCGCACAGGAGGCACGATGAGCGACGCCGAATCACCAGACACAGACTTCGACCCGGTTGCACCGAACACGGGGGAGGACTTCGAGCCGGTCGACGTGTTCCCCGACAGCGACGACTTCGACCTGCGCCCCGGCGCGGACTCCTGCTACAAGTGCGCGACCTGCGACACGAACTGCCCGGTCGCGGAGGTCGACGACGACTTCCCCGGCCCGAAGTTCCAGGGCCCCGAGCAGTGGCGGCTGAAACAGACCGACGACGACCACACGGTCGACGACTCGGTGATGGACTGCTCGAACTGCATGCGCTGTGACAACGCCTGCCCGTCGGGCGTCCCGCTCAGCCAGATGCACAACACCGCCCGCGGGGAGTACGTCAGCGAGCAGATGGACAAACTCTCTGTCGAGTACGTCCGCAACCGTATCCTGGCGAACTACCGCACGTCGGCGTTCTTCGCGAGCAAGGTCCCGCGGCTGGCGAACTTCGCGATGAACTTCGGCCCTGCTCGCTGGCTGATGGAGAAGACCCTCGGCGTCACGAGCGAGCGCGACTTCCCCGAGTTCGCACGGCAGACCTTCCGCGAGTGGTGGGCCGAGCGCGGCGGACAGGCGGCCTCGCGAGAGAAGGCTAAGGCGGCCCGCGAGCGCCGTGGGCTCCCCACCGACGCCGACAAGAAGGTCGCGTACTTCCACGGCTGTTACTCGAACTACAACACCACCGAGGTCGGCAAGGCGATGGTCCGCCTCTACGAGGACTTTGGCTACGAGGTCGTCGCGCCCGAGCAGAAGTGCTCCGGTACGCCGATGTTCGCAAACGGGATGCTCGACGACGCCCGCCGCCACGCCGAGGTGAACGTCTCCTCGATGTCGGACCTCGTCGAGCAGGGCTACGACGCCATCGCGTCCTGTACTTCCTGTTCGATGGCGCTCCGCCAGGAGTACCCCGAGCTATTCGACATCGACGGCATCGAGAAAGTCGCCGCCAGCACCTTCGAAGCAGTCGAGTACCTGCGCATCCACGAGGACCTCCGCGAGGAGGTCCGCGAGGCCGAGGTCGACGGCGACCTCGCCGAGGAGTTCGCCTACCACGCCCCGTGTCACTCGCGCAACCAGGGGCTGGACCGCCAGGCCGTCGAACTGTTCCGCGACCTGGACGGCGTCGCCGTCGAGGACGTGGGCGACTCCTGTTCGGGCATCTCGGGGACCTACGGCTGGAAGGAAGAGAAGTACGAGAAGTCCATGCAGATCGGTGCGGAGATGTTCGACCACATGGAAGACGCCGACGGCGAGACGGGCATGACCGAGTGTCCGACCTGCGCGATGCAGATGGAACACGGCAGCGGCTACGAGATCAGACACCCGCTGGAACTGCTGGAAGCGGCGCTGGTCGAGTAGCGCCGCTCTCCCGGACTGTTTCGTCGCCGACTCGGTTCGGCAGAAAACGGTCGCCGTCCTATTCGCCGCGGACGAAGGTCACCGGGCACGGCGCGTTCAGCATGACTTCCTGTGCCGTGGAGCCGAAGACCGCCTTGCCGGTCGGCGAGCGCTTGCGGCCGCCGACGACGACGAGGTCCGCGTCGTTCGCCTTCGCGAGGTCGACGATCTGCTGTCCGTGATTCCCGACCGCACCGCGTACGGACGTTTCGAGGTCCACGTCGTGGAACCGTTTGAGGAGTTCTCGGACGGTCGTGTGTCGGTCGGCGACCTCGTCGGGGTCGGCCTCGCCGGTGGACTCGAACTCCAGTCGCTCGACGACGTTGCCGTACTCGTCGTCGGTGAAGACGTGTGCGACGACGACCTCGGCCCCGGCCGGGCCGGCGATGTCTGTCACGGCGTCTGCGAGTTCGTCGATACGGTCCGCGTCGTTCGGGCCAACTGCCAGAAGAACGGTTTCTAACGCCATACCGGCATCTCCGCGGGACGAACAGTAAAACCTTCGATGGTTCCTACTTCAATGCAACGGCGTCACACTCGGCGGCAATTATCCGGTGTTCTTCATCCCGGCGGCGATTCCCTGCACCGTCAGCCGCAGGGTCCGCCGCTCGGTCTCGGTGCGGTGGGACTGCTTGAGCAGGCGGACCTGCAGGAGATTCAGCGGGTCGACGTATGGGTTCCGGCGCTCGAGGTTCTCCTCCAGCCAGTCCCGAGAGAGCAGGCCGTCCTGGCCGGTGATCTCGAGGACTTTCTCGACCGTCTCCTCGTACTCGGAGACGATCCGCGGGTAGATGCGCTCCCGGAGGTCCGGGTCGGCGAGGTCGGCGTACTCGCGGGCGATTTCGAGGTCGGTGCGGGCCAGTGCGAGCGACGCGTTGTCGAGTTTCGTCCGGAAGAACGGCCAGTTCTCGTACATCTCCTGAAGCGTCTCCATGTCGCCGCCGTTGTCGAGATAGGCGTCCAGCCCGGTGGCGATGGAGTACCAGCCGGGGATGATACAGCGGGCCTGCGTCCAGGAGAACACCCACGGGATGGCCCGGAGGTCGTCGACGTTGCGGTCCTCGCTGCGGGAGGCCGGCCGCGAGCCCATGTTGAGGTTCTCGATGACGGTGATCGGCGTCGCCTGTTCGAAGAACTCGACGAAGCCGTCCGTTTCCAGGAGGTCCTGGTACTCCTCGCGGGCGGCGTCGGCGGCCGTCTCCATCGCCTCGCTCCACTCGTCGGGAATCTCCTCGACCGGCTCCTCGATGGCGTTCTGGCGCGCCCGGATCTGGGCGTTGAGCATCTGTTCGAGGTTGCGCTCGGCGATGTCGGGGTTGGCGTACTTCTCGGCGATGGCCTCGCCCTGCTCGGTGAACTTGATCTGGCCGGTGACCGTCTCGTTCGGGAGCGCGAGCATGGCGTCGTTCATCGGGCCGCCACCGCGGGAGATGGAGCCGCCGCGGCCGTGGAACAGGCGCATGTCCACGTCGTAGTCGTTCGTGATGTCGGCCAGGCGCTTCTGGTTGTTGTACAGCGACCAGTTCGCGGCGAGGAAGCCGTTCTCCTTGTTCGAGTCGGAGTAGCCCAGCATGATCTCCTGAACGTTGTTGCGGGCGTCGAGCGCCTGGGAGTAGGCCTCGTTCTCGAACAGCGTGCCCATGATGCGGCGCGCGCCGGAGAGGGCGTACTCGGACTCCAGCAGCGGGACGATGTCGAACCCGCAGTAGCCGGGCAGGTCGACGATGTCCACCTGGTCGGCGAGGAACAGCACTTCCAGCGCGTGGCTGGGCTCCTCACACCAGCTAATGGCGTAGGTGTCGATGGCGTCCATGCCGAACTCGTTCTGCCAGTCGGCGGTCGCGCGGAAGCGCTCGAGGACGCGCGTCGCGTCGTCGGAGAGGCCCTCCGTGTCTTCCATGTCGATAACCGTGTTGTCCTGCAGGATGGCCTCCGTGAGGAACTCGACGCGCTCGTCCTCGTCCATTCCGGCGTAGTCGATGCCCTGTCGGTCGACGGCCTCGGCGATGGCGTCGGTGTGCATCTTGCGGTGGTCCCGCAGGTCGAGGCTCGCGAGGCTGAAGCCGAACGTCTCGACCTTGCGGATCAGCGGGTCGACGTGGGCCTCGGCGAGCACCTCGGCGTCGTTCTGCCGGAGGCTATCGGCGATGACGCGCAGGTCGGCGAGCAGTTCCTCGTCGTCCTCGTAGCCGCCCTGGCGCACGTCGCCGACGCGGACGATGGACTCGCGCATCAAGCGGAGCTTCTGGCGGTAGGGCTCGTCGGGGTAGCGCTCCTCGGCCTCGCTGGCGACGCCGGGGAGCTTCGTCTTGTGGCGGTTGAGCCGCTCGTCGAACGCCGCATCGGTCGAGATGTTCGCGGCGTCCTGGCTGAGCACGCCGGAGAGCTCCTTGAGCTTGTTGCGGTACAGCGGGAGGACGGTCTCGCGCTGGCGCTCCAGCGTCTCCTCGGTCACGTCCGTCGTCACGAAGGGGTTGCCGTCGCGGTCGGAACCGGCCCACGACCGGAACTCGTAGAGCGTGTCGACGTCGACGTCCTCGTCGTAGACGTCTTCGAGGGTCCGTTCGAGCTCGTCGTACACCTCGTCGATGACGTCGAAGAGGACGTTCTCCAGGTACCACTGGACGTTCAGCGCCTCGTCGGTGACCTCGGGGCGGCGGTCACGGACCTGCGGGGTCTGCCAGAGGCTCGTGACCTCTGCGGCGAGGTCGCGCTCGATGCGTTCCTCCTCGCGGTCGGTCAGGCGGACCTCGTCCAACTGCTCGATGTCGCGGGCGACCGACCGGAGCTTCGCCTTCACCGTCTTCCGGCGGGCCTCGGTCGGGTGGGCCGTGAACGTCGGCTCGATCAGCACGTCTTCGAGGACGTCCTCGACGTCGTCGGCGTCGACGCCGCGGTCGGCGAGGTCGCGGACGGCCTCCTCGACGCTGTCGGCGAGCACGCCCTCCTGACTCCCCTCGCGAATCTCGCGGACGCGCTCGCGCTCCTCGGCGAGGTTGATGAGTTCGAAGTACGTCGTGAACGCGCGGGCGACGATGTCCTGTGTCTCCGGGTTCAGTCGATCCAGCGCCTCGTGGACAGCCTCTCGCGTCTCCGCGTCCCCGCGGCGGTAGTCGATGCTTGAGGTCCGAATCGTCTCGACCTCTTCGAACGCTTTCGTCGACGACTGTGCTTCCAGGACCTCTCCGAGGAGGGCACCAAGCTCCCGTACGTCCTGGTTAATCTCTCTGGCGTGCAAAGTCATACCAATCCTTCCCGAACGGAGCCCTAAAACACTATTGAATCGGGGTATAGCCGATGGAAATTCGTGAACGAATCGGACAGCGTGCGTGGTATCAACAATCGTGGACTTCATTACCGTGACACACGAACTGACACGTCAACCGTGGCTCGCCAATGATCGACATCGCCCTCGACATGGAGCAGTACGACTGCCCGTTCATCGACACGACGGCAGACCATTCGGTGGCCTTCGCGGCCGTCCACTGGGACTTCGACGAGCGCGCACGCGAACTCGACACCCGGATGGTCGTCGAGGCGGACGACGCTGACGTGCTCGACACCGGGCTCGACGCGCTGCGCGCCCACGAGAATATGCACGACTGCTCGCTGTTGCGCCGCGAGGGCGAAGCGGCCCACATCAAGACGACCATCGAGGAGACGGCGGCGATGCACACCATCCGGGACAACGGCGGGTACATCACCGGCCCGTTCCACATCGAGGGCGGCAGCGAGATCTGGCACGTGGGCTTCGACCGCGGCCGCGACGCCGATACGACGCTCTCGGAACTGGACCGGGACAACGAGTACGACGTGGTCGAGCGGACGGCGACCACGCTCCCGCAGGTGCAAGACCTCGTGCAGAACGCCGGCGCGGCGATGACGCTCGTCGACGGCTGTCGCGACCTCTCGGACACCGAGCGGGAGACGCTCGAACGGGCGGTCTCGGAGGGCTACTTCGAGTCGCCGCGGGACGCCACGCTCGGCTCGCTCGCGGACTCCTTCGGCGTGTCGAAGCCGGCCGTCTCGAAGAACCTCCGGCGCGGGGAGCGAAAGCTCATCGAGCGCGTCGTCGAGGCGCTCGACGACATCGACTCCTGAGTTTGGCCTGGCTGACAGCCTGGTCGCGTCCCGGCCAGAGTGTCAATCATTAACAGCCCATGCTTGTCGCAACGGTCTGCGAATCGATGTTTCCGTCACCACCGATACGGATCTCTGCAAACCGGGAATTACAGTCGAATTGATCGGCCGTTACTGCGTACGTTCCGGTCGTCTGTGTCGATTCGTCAGTCACTTCGAGGAGGAAGCCTGGGGACCGAAATTCCAGCCGAAGTGTCCCGTTCGGCGGAAGTGTTTCTGTGTGGGTTACGAGTGATGAGCGACTCCCGTTATGCATCACTTCGAGGGTGACAGTTCGGTTCGTCGGGCTATCATTCCAGATCTGAACCGGCACCCCCTCCCCGGCCCCGTCGATCTGGATGACGGTCGTGGGTTCGGCTTTCGTTCCCTGGTACGGGGCCGGGACAGATGGATCGATCGTTGGCGTGTCAGCTGTCGTTACGTCGGGCGGACCACCCAGGTACGAGAGAGTGGGGAACAAGAACACTGACGCTACGACGCCGGCAATGACGATGAGAACGACCGCAAGAAGCGGACGGATATTCACACTCCGAGAGATATTCGCCTGTGTGTATCTGTCTTCTGGTTGGTACATTCACGGGACTACCGATCACCCGATTTATGCAATATTGTGCCTGAAAAATCGACTTCAAGAGTGCCCTGTGACGGATCATACCGAAGGATGATGCACTGTCACAGAATCGCGTCATACAGACCGCCAAGAACCATTTGCTCCCGCAATTTGGCCACACAATGCCAGTTCAAAGCACCCTCACAAAGCACTTACAGACTCGTTTCGACGCTATGGTATGAATCGCCGACGATTTCTCTCATTTTCGGCGCTTTCTCTATCTCTCTCCGGGTGTACGGAGATATCGACCATCGACTCCGAGACAGACTCTCCAGCACCCCCACAAACGACGATCAACTCTGAGACAGCCACCCCAAGACCCTCACAAACGCCGGAGCGCGTCCACGACCTCTCTCTCGTGAACTACACCCCCACGACAGAAATCGCGACCGTTCGTGTTCTCGATGGGAACGGAAACGCCGTCGTCGCGGGTCGGTACGAACTCCCAGCTGAACGCGGTATCGAGTTCGAGGATGTCGGCGCACGGGAGACGGAGTATACCGTCGAACTAACGATAAACGGCACCGAACTGATACCGCTAACGTGGTTTACGGCCAGTTGCGAGTCGGTCGACCAGGCTCCACGGGGCTCCCGGAACGGTTACGTTCGACTCCGCCGAGACGCTTCCGACAGGCTCCAGGTGACGCTCGCCGTGGACGGCTGTGACGAACTCATTGCTCCAGAGTATCCAACCGGTCCCGCAGGGGCGTTCCGCCTCGAATAGTCAGCGAACCGTTGTGATTGGTGGCAATTCTTGGCAGCATCTTGCCAATTCGTGTCCTCCTCCCGCGTTAACATGTTAACTCGGCCCACTATGTGGGTCGCGAGTCTACGATTATCTGTTATGCAGAATACGACCACACGGAGGCGCGTCCTCGGTGCGCTCGGTGTCGGTGTCGCAGGACTCGGCGGTTGCGTCGGTGACGACTCATCCATGACAGAGCCAGGAACTTCGGGCGACGGCGGGTCGACGGACAGCGCTTCGACCGACGGCGAATCGACGGGCGGCGGCTCGTCCCAGACCGTGACCATCGGGATGTTACAGCCCCGGTCGGGCGACCTGAAGTACTACGGCGACCAGGCGCTGTGGGGCTTTCTCTCGGGGCTGGCCTACAAGGCCGACGCGGACCCGCCATCGGACCCCGGGACCGGCGAGGTGACGATGACAGTCGGCGACACCGAGTACCGACTGCTCGTCCGTGACACGGAGTTCTCCGCCGACACGGCACAGACGGCCGCGACCAACCTCGTCGAGAACCAGGACGTGGACCTGCTTGCGGGCTGTACCTCGTCGGCGGTGGCGAGTCGCGTCATCACGACGGTCGTCAATCAGGCCCAGGTTCCGATCATGCTCGGGCCGGCGGCGTCGGCGGACATCACGTCCAACTCGGAGACCTGCAGCGACCTGGTCTATCGGTCGAGCGAGAACACGGCGATGGACGCGCGCTCCGGCGGGAAGTACGTCGCCCGCGAGACGGACGTGTCCTCGGTGTACCTCTTCGGCGCGGACTACAGCTTCGGGCGCGCGGTCGTCAACAACTACCGGTCGGTGCTGGAGGCCGAGGGCGTCGACATCGTCGGCGAGCGGTTCGTCGAGCAGGGCTACGCCGAGTGGGACGGCCTGCTCGACAACGCCGAACAGGCGGGTGCCGAGGGCGTCGTCGGCGGCTTCACGGTCGCGACGCTCCCGGCGATGTTCAACGCCTTCCTCTCGGGGGACTACTCCTACCGGGTGTTCGGCGGGCTGGCGACCCGGATCACCAACAGCGTCGTCGGCGGGACGATGCAGAGCGTCCTCGGCGAGCCGCTGACGGCGGAGAAGATCCAGCAGTCGAAGCTGGGGCCGTTCACGACGCGGTATCACTGGAACCAGTACGACAACGCGATCAACGACGCTTTCGTCGAGAGCTACACCGGGACCTACGGCGTGGTCCCGGACCTGTTCACCTCGGGGACGTTCACCGCCGCGTCGGCCATCCACCAGGCGGTTCAGGAGAGCGGGTCGACGGCGGGCGCGGACGTGGCCGACGCTCTGAAGGGGATGACCGTCACGGACACGCCGAAGGGCGAGAACGGCTACACCTTCCAGGAGTACAACAACCAGGCGCGCTCGGCGATGACCGTCGCGGACCTCACCCCGACCACCGACGAGTGGGCGGACAACTGGGGCGCGGCCGTCATGCCGAGTCAGCCGCTGTCCCGCATCGCCCCGGACGAGACGACGATTCCGGCCGACAGCGATCAGATGGGCTGCTCTCTGTAGGCCATGCTCAGGACACAGGGACTGACCAAGGAGTTCGGCGGCCTCACCGCCGTCGACGACGTGGACTTCGAACTCGACCACGAACTGTGCTCGCTCATCGGCCCGAACGGGGCCGGGAAGACGACGTTCTTCAATCTGCTCACCGGGGCGCTGACGCCGACCGCGGGGACGGTCGAACTCCGCCGGGGGTCGGACTGGGAGGACATCACCGACGCCGAACCCCACGAGACGGCCAGCCGGGGCCTGCACCGGTCCTATCAGGTGACGAACGTCTTCCCGAACAGCACGGTGCTGGAGAACGTCCGCGTGGCCGAGCAGGCCCACAGCGGCGAGGCCACGACGTTCTGGCGCAACGTCGACCACTACGACGAGTTCGCCGAGCGCGCCCGCGAGATTCTCGACCGCGTCGGCCTGACCGAGCGGGCCGACGACCACGCGAGCACGCTCAGTCACGGCGCGAAGCGAAAGCTGGAGGTCGCCATCGCGCTGGCCGGCGATCCCGCTGTCCTCCTGCTCGACGAGCCAAACGCCGGCGTCTCCTCGGAGAGCGTCGACGAGATCCGCGACCTCATCGAGAGCGTCGCGGAGGACTACCCGGTCCTGCTGGTCGAGCACAACATGGACATCGTGATGGGCGTCTCCGACCGCGTCGTGGTGTTACACCAGGGCGCGGTCATCGCCGACGGCCCACCCGACGAGGTCCGCGCGAACCCCGACGTGCAGTCGGCGTACCTCGGGGGCTACGAACCGGGCAGTCTGAGCGAGGGGACGGACGCCGAGTCCGGGGCCGACTCGGAGGGGGGTATCGTGTGAGCGTCCTCGAACTCTCCGGCGTCCACACCTACTACGGGGACAGCCACATCCTGGAGGGCGTCGACCTCGACGTATCGGAGGGCGAAGTGGTCGCGCTCGCCGGCCGCAACGGCGTCGGCAAGACGACGACCCTCCGGACGATACTGCAACTGACGCCGCCCCGGGAGGGCGAGATCACCTTCCGCGGCGAGTCGCTGGTCGGTCTGGAGACCCACGACGTGGCTGCCCGCGGCCTCGGCTGGATTCCCGAGGACCGTCGCATCTTCGGCCAGCTAACCGTCGAGGAGAACCTCCGGGCCGCGATTCCCGAGCCATCGGACGTGGCCGCGGGCCTCGACCTGGCCTTCGAGTCGTTCCCCATCCTCGAAGAGCGCCGCGGACAGGACGCCGGGACGCTGTCGGGCGGCCAACAGCAGATGCTTGCCATCGCCCGCGGCCTGGTCGGCGACAACGACCTGCTGCTCGTCGACGAGCCCAGTGAGGGGCTGGCCCCGCAGATCGTCGCCGACGTGGCGGAGGCGCTCTCGCGAGCGAGCGAGGACGTGACGATGCTGCTCGTCGAGCAGAACCTCCCGCTGGCGCTCGACCTCGCCGACCGGTTCTACATCCTCGACAAGGGCCGCGTGGTCGACGACGGCGAGACGGCGGCCGTCTCGGCCGACGACGAGCGATTCAGGAGGTACCTATCGGCATGATCCTCGAAGCGCTCGCGGACTTCCTGACGGTGAGCGAACTCGGCGGAGTCGTCGTCAACGGGCTCGCGAAGTCCGCGCTGTACGTGATGATCGCCAGTGGGCTCACGCTGATCTTCGGCCTGATGGGGGTCCTGAACTTCGCGCACGGGTCGCTGACGATGGTCGGCGCGTACCTCGGCGGTCTCCTGATGGTCGTCACCGTCTCCGGCGGCACGCCCCCGGTGACGCGGCTCGCCCTGTTCTTCGTCGCCGTCGTCGTCGCCTTCGCGCTGCTTTCGGTCCTGGGCGGGGCCATCGAGACGACCATCATCCGCCCGCTGTACGACCGGCCGCCGATCTACCAGATCCTGTTGACCTTCGGGCTGACGCTGGTCATCGAGGAGGTCGTCCGCATCGTCCTCGACGTGTACGGCCTCCAGCCGATCTCGGACTGGCAGGCGGCGCTTGCGACCAAACCGCAGTTCCTCCGCGAACCGGTCGCGCTCGGCCCGGTCAGCGTCGGCTGGATGGCGATGTTCCAGATCCTGCTCGGGACGCTCACGGTCGCCGGTATCTGGGCGTTCCTCACGAAGACGCGCTACGGCCTGTACATCCGCGCCGGGAGCGAGGACGCCGAGATGGCGTCGGCGCTCGGCATCGACGTGCGCCAGGTGTTCACCGTCGTCTTCGCGCTCGGCATCGGCCTCGCGGGCGCGGCAGGCACGCTCCTGATGTGGGATCCGACGTGGGGCGCGTCCGTGCCGCTTGCGGCCGAGACGCTGCTGCCAGCGTTCATCGTCGTCATCGTCGGCGGCCTCGGCACCTTCCGGGGCACCGTCGTCGCCGCGCTCGTCGTCGGCATGACCGACGCGGTGACGACGTGGTGGTTCCAGAACACCATCGAGTTCACTGGCCTGCCCGAACTGGTCCTCTTTCTGGTCCTCGTGGTGACGCTGATCGTCCGCCCGCAGGGCCTGTTCGGCGTCGAGGAGGTGGGGGGCCATTAGCACCGAGACCGAGTCGGAGACCGACGCCGCGGCCGGCGCGGCGACGGCCACCGAGACGGCGTGGCCGAAGGCGTACCTCCGGGACCACGTCGCGCACATCCTCGTCATCGCGGCGCTCGCCCTCTACCCCGCGGTGTACGACGTCCTCCTGAACTCGCCGGTCAGCGCGGAGGCCCAGACGCTGCTGCCGACGGTCGAGACGATGGTCGGCGTGCTGTACTTCGGCCTGTTCGCCATCTCCTTCGACTTCGTCAGCGGCTACACCGGCTACCTCTCGTTCGGCCACGCCGTGTTCTACGGCACCGGCGCGTACACCGTCATCCTCGTCGCGAACGGGAAGGTTCCCCTGCTCGGGCCGGGCACGCCGTTCATGCTGTCGCTCGTCGTCGGCGGCCTACTCGCCGTCGTCCTCGCGATACTCGTCGGCCTCGTCTCCTTCAGGCTCTCGGGCGTCTACTTCGCGATGATAACGCTCGGGTTCGCACAGGTGCTGTACGTGTTCGTCCGCGGGTGGGACTACGTGGCGAACAACCCCCGCGACGGCCCCGCCGTCGGCCCCTCGCACGTCGAGGGGTTCCAGATCGGCGTCCCCGGCGTCGACCAGCTTTCGCTCGCCATCGGCGTCCTGACCGGCGACGAGGTGTCGCTGCTCGGGTCGACGCTGTCCAGCACGGCCGTCTCCTACTACATGGTCGGGCTCGTCGTGCTGGCCTGTTACTTCGCGATGCAGCGAATCGTCCACTCGCCGTTCGGCCGCGTCCTGCTCGCCATCCGCGAGAACGAGGAGCGCGCGGTCGCGGTGGGCTACAACACCTACCTGTACAAGCTCGGCGCGTTCGCCATCAGCGGCTTCTTCGCGGCGGTCGCCGGCGGCCTGTTCGCCGGCTTCCGGCGCTCGGCCAGCCCGGAGAACTCGTTTTACTTCCTCGTCACCGGAGACGCGCTGCTCGCCAGCATCATCGGCGGGTTCGGCACGCTCGCCGGGCCGCTGTACGGCCGCCTGTTCGACGAGACGGTCCGGGAGTTCCTCTCGCCGGCCGGCCAGGGCGGCGGCCTGCTGCCGTACCTCCGGGCGCTGCTCGGACAGGAGACGCTCGACGCGCCGGTCCTCGGGGACGCGACTGTCGGCGGCCTCATCGACCTGCTGTTGAACGGGCACGCGAGCCTCTACGTCGGCATCGTGTTCGTCCTGTTCGTCCTCTACGTCCCCGACGGCCTGCTCGGGACGCTCCGCTCGCGCGTCGGCGGCACGTTCGCCGATGCGGTCCCCGCGAGACTGTGGGGTGAGGACCGATGACGGACGCGAACGCGACGACCGACCGTGACGGCGGACCGACGGCTCCCGATTCGACGCGGAACTGGAGTGATCGACAGTGACGCCCTCGCAAACGGATTTCTCGCATGACGGCGAACCGACGGAGACGACGATGCACTACGCGACGAACGACGGCATCGAACTCGCCTACGAGCGCGCCGGCCCCGCGGACGCCGAGACGGTGGTGTTCGTGGAGGGCATCGGCTACGGCCGCTGGATGTGGCGCTGGCAGCGCGACGGCCTCGCCGACGAGTACGACACCATCGTGTGGGACAACCGCGGCACCGGCGACTCAGACGAGCCCGAGGGCCCGTACACGATGGCGCAGCTGGCCGGCGACCTCGACGCGGTGCTCGCCGACGCCGGCGTCGAGTCGGCCCACGTCGTCGGGGCGAGCATGGGCGGCATGATCGCCCAGCGCTACGCCCTCGACCACGACCGGGCGCGCTCGCTGACGCTGCTGTGCACGTCGCCGGGTGGCCCCGACGCGGTCCCAGTCCCCGAGGAGACCGAACAACGGATGTTCGACGTGCCCGAGGGACTCGACGAGCGCGAGCGCCGGCGCTACAAGATGGAGCCCGCGCTCTCCGAGGGCTTCCCGGAGGCCCACCCCGACCTGATAGAGCGCATCGTCGACTGGCGAATCGAGAGCGACGCCAGCGACCAGGCGCTCCAGTGGCAGGCCGCGGCCGTCGCGGCCCACGACGTCCACGACCGCCTCGACGAGATCGACGTGCCGACGCTGGTCGTCCACGGTACGGCCGACCGTGTCGTCCCCTCCGAGAACGGCGAACTGCTGGCCGAAGGGATACCGAACGCCGAGTTCGAGACCGTCGAGGGCGGGCCGCACCTGCTGTTCGTCGAGGACCACGAGCGAATCACCGCGCGCATCAGGAGGTTCCTCGACGATGTCTGAGTTCGCCCCGGGAGACTGGGTCGGTGCCTGGAGCGAGCGGCGGGCCGCGCTCACGCCCGACCGCGAGGGACTGGTCGACGCGACGACCGGCCGGCGGTTCACCTACGCGGACCTGGACAGTCGCGCGAACCGCGCGGCCCGCCTGCTCCGAGAGCAGGGCGTCGGCCGCGACGACGCGGTCGCCGTCGTCTCGCGGAACCGTCCCGCCGTCGTCGACCTGTTCTTCGCCACCGGCAAGACCGGGAGCCGGCTGGCTCCGCTGTCTCACCGCCTCGCACCGCCCGAACTCGCCGCCTTGCTGGCCCGCGTCGACCCGGCGCTCGTCGTCGTCGAAGCGCCCTTTCTCGACGCCGTCGCCGCCGCCCTGACCGAGACCGACGGTCTCGACCCACGGCTCGTCCGCCTCGAATCCGCCGACGGCGACACCACCGCTGGGGCCGCCAGCACCGATGCGTCAGCGACCACCGACTCGACCGCTCCCGACGAGTCCACGTCCGATGCCCGCGACGCACTCGCGGCCGCCCCCGCCTACGCTTCGGCCCTCCCGTCGGACGACTCACCCGTGGAGCGGGCGGCGCTCGCGCCCGACGACACGCATCTCCTGCTGCACACCGGCGGCTCGACGGGCACGCCGAAGGAGACCGAGATCACGCACCGCGGCATCGTCTGGAACTCGCTGAACACCATCACGGCGTGGGGGCTGCGGGACGACGACGTGACGCCCATGGTGTTCCCGATGTTCCACACCGGCGGCTGGAACGTCCTCACCGTCCCGCTGTGGCACATGGGCGGCACCGTCGTCGTCGCCCGCGAGTTCGAACCCGGCGACGTGCTGGACATCGTCGAGCGCGAGGGCGGGACGGTGCTGGTCGCCGTGCCGGCGGTCCTCCGGCTGATGGCCAATCACGACCGCTGGGACGAAACCGACCTCTCGACGCTCCGGTTCGCCAAGTCCGGCGGTGGCCCCTGCCGGAAGGCCGTCATGGAGGCCTGGTGGGACCGCGGTGTCGACCTCTCGCAGGGCTACGGGCTCACCGAGTGCGGCCCGAACAACTTCGAGATGCCCGAGGGGTGGCCCCGCGAGAAGGCCGACTCCGTCGGCAAGCCGGCGATGCACGTCGACGCGCGGGTGGTGGCAGTCGACCACGGCGAGACCGACGCCGACGCTGCGACCGTGGACCGCGGGGAGGTCGGCGAACTCGAACTGCGCTCGCCTCACGCCGCCGACCGCTACCTCGACAACCCCGAGGCCACCGCCGAGACGTTCGGCGACGGCTGGGTGTCGACCGGCGACCTCGCGCGCGTCGACGCGGACGGCTACTACTACATCGAGGGCCGGACGAAGCACATGTTCGTCAGCGGCGGCGAGAACGTCTACCCGGCGGAGGTCGAGGACGCCATCGCCGACCATCCCGACGTGAGCGAGGTCGTGGTGGTTCCGGTCCCCGACGAGACCTGGGGCGAAGTGGGCAAGGCCGTCATCGAACCGACCGCCGATGCGGATGCGGAACCGCTGACCGTCGAGTCGCTGCGCGAGTTCCTCGACGGCCGCCTCGCGCGGTACAAACATCCCCGGGAGGTGGCGTTCGTCGACGAGATGCCGACGAGCGGGCCGGACAAGATCGACCGCGGCGCGGTCGCGGAACGCTTCGGTCGGTAGGCTCGATCCACGCGGCTACTTAAACGAGTCAGTGATGCAGGCGCACATTCAAGTCGGACAACTGTCAACACTACATAAACTCGAACTGACATGAATGAGCACGCAGAGCCGATTCACGTGTTGCAAGTGGACGACGACCCGATTCTCGACGCGGACACAGCGACGGGTTCGGGGCCGCCCCTCTCGGTCACCACCGTCGAGTGCGGTGAGCGCGCAATCGAGCGTCTCGATTCCGAGTCCTTCGACTGTCTCGCCGTCGCCGCCGACGCGCCGGAGACAGACTGCCTGTCCCTCGTCGCCGCCGCCCGCGAGTCCGACGATGCCCTCCCCATCGTGTTGCTGACCGACGACGCGAGAACCACCGTCGTCGAGGAGGTCCTCGAACGCGGCATCACAGACTACTACGAGCGGGACACGGGGACAGAGCGTGCCGCCCCGCTCGCCAACCGGATCCGCCTCGTCACCGAGCGCCGGCGCGTGGAGCGGACGGCTGACCGGGTCAGGCGGCAATTCGCCGACCTGACGGAGCACGCAAACGCGATGCTGTGGATATTCGCCGGGGACTGGAGCGAACTCCTGTTCGTCAACTCCGTGTACGAGGAACTGTACGGCCGTTCGGTCGACGCGCTCGAAGAGAACCCCACGGAGTTCATGACGGCGATCCACCCCGCGGACCAGGAGCGCGTCATCGAGGCGATGCAGGGCGTCTCGGCGGGCGAGTCGGTGACGGCCGAGTTCCGCATCACGCGGCCGGACGACGATCAGCGCTGGGTTCGGGCCGAGGCGGAGCCGGTACTGGAGAACGGCTCGGTCGAACGGGTCGTGGGCTACTCGCGGGACATCACCGAGCGAAAACGCCGAGAGCGACGGCTCGAAGCGTTCGCGAACGTGGTCAGTCACGACCTCCGGAGCCCGCTCGACGTGGCGCGCGGCCAGCTCGAACTGGCGCGGGCGAAGGGCGACGAAGCGCACTTCGAGGCGGTCGAGCGCGCGCACCGCCGCATCGAGACGCTCGTCGATGACCTGCTGGCGCTGGCGACGGGCGGTGACGCGGCGCTCGACGTCGAGGCCGTGCCCCTCGGGACCGTCGTCGAGCAGTGCTGGCAGACCACCGACACCGAGGACGCGACGCTCGAACTGGCCGCCGACGCGGTCGTTCGGGCGGACCCGGAACGGCTCCGGCAGTTGCTCGCGAACCTCGTCGGCAACGCCGCTGCCCACGGACCGGCGGCGCGGTCCGACGGAAACGCCGAGGGGGTCACCCTCGACGGGACCGAAGTGACGATAACGGTCGGCGAACTGGACGACGGCTTTTACGTCGCCGACGACGGTACCGGCATTCCGGCCGACGAGCGCGAGCGGGTGTTCGAGCCCGGCTACGGGTCCGCCGACGGATCGGGCTACGGGCTCTGTATCGTCGAGCAGATCGCCGAAGCCCACGGCTGGTCGGTCGACGTGTACGAGAGCGAGCGCGGCGGGGCGCGCTTCGAGGTCACCGGCGTCGAGCCTGCATCGGACTGACGCCCCGCGCGAAAAAGCACCGACGGCCTGTTGCGGGCGAGCCTTACGCCTCGTCGAAGACCGTGTCGCCCTCGACGACGTGGTCCGCGACGGCGTCGAGGTCGAGCGTCAGGCCGAGGCCCGGCTCTTCCGGGATCTCGATGTAGCCGTCCTCGATGACGTCCTCCTCGACGAGGTCTTCCCACCAGCCCAGCTCGTAGGAGTGGTACTCGACGGCGAGCGCGTTCGGGATGGCCGCGCCGACGTGGGCGGAGGCCATCGTCGCGATCGGCGAGGAGACGTTGTGCATCGCGACCGGGATGTAGTACTGGTTCGCCACGTCGGCGACCTTCCGGGTCTCGCGCATGCCGCCGACCTTCGGCATGTCGGGGGCGACGATGTCGACCGCCTGGTTCTCGATGAGGCGGCGCTCCTCGGTGACGCGATAGCGGTTCTCGCCGACGGTGATCGGCGTCGACGTGGACTTCGTGACTTCCTCCTGCACTTCGAGGTTCTCCGGCGGGACGGGGTCTTCGAGCCACCACACGTCGTACTCCTCGATGGCCTCGGCCAGGCGCTTGCCGGAGCCGCCGGAGTAGGTCCAGTGGCAGTCGAAGGCCACGTCGGCCTCGTCTTTGACCTCCTCGGTGACGGTCTCGACGATTTCGGCCTTGTGACGGACTTCGCCCGGGCGGAGGTGGCGGTTCGCGCGGTCCTTCTCGAAGCCACTGGGCACGTCGAGGTCGAACTTCAGGGCGTCGTAGCCCAGTTCGTCGACGACGCGGCGGGCCTCGTCGGCGCAGGCCTCGGGGTCGGCCTCCTCCTCCGTGTGGCAGTCGCAGTAGACGCGCATCCGGTCGCGGTACTTGCCGCCGAGCAGCTGGTAGGCCGGCACCTCCAGAATCTTGCCGGCGAGGTCGTGCAGCGCGACCTCGATGCCGGCGATGGCGGTGACGGTGACGCCCTCGACGCTCCCCTCGCCACTCATCTTCTGGACGAGGTGCTCGTAGAGGCGGTCGATGTCCAGCGGGTTCTCGCCGACGACGAACGGCTTCATCCGCTCGATGAGTTCGGGGACGCCCGCGCCCCAGTAGGCCTCACCTGTACCGACGATACCCGCGTCGGTGTAGATGCGCACCAGCGTCCACGGGAAGTTCCCGTCGATCATCGTCGTCTGGACGTCCGTGATCTCCACGTCGCGGCCGCCGCCGCGCTTGGCGGTGACGCCCATGGTCTCGCCGGAGAGTTCCCGCATCGTGTACTCTGCGTTCGGGTCGTGTAGGTCTGCGTAGTCGACGTCGTTCGCCTGTCCCATACCCCCGCTTGCAGGGCCCCGTCACAAAAGTGTAGAGGAAACCGGCTCGATTACTTCGGTTCCGAATTATCTTTTCTACTAGTCCGGCCCGCCGCTCGCGGGGGTATTTTTATCTCGAAACCGACTGTACTCGGTGGCATGGACATCGGTGTACTGACAGTTCCACTCGGCGGTCAGTCGCTCGACGACGCGCTCTCGTACCTCTCGGACCTCGGCGTCGACGCGGTCGAACTCGGCTGTGGGGGCTTTCCCGGCGACGACCATCTCGACAGGCAGGCGTACCTCGACGACGAAGGCAGACAGGACGAACTGCACGCGCTGCTCGACGAACACGACTTGCGCGTGAGCGCGCTGGCGACGCACAACAACCCACTGCATCCCGACGACGAGCGCGCTGACGCGGCGGATACGGAACTCCGCGAGGCCGTTCGGCTGGCCGACCAACTCGGCGCGAACACGGTGACCTGCTTCTCGGGCCTGCCCGCCGGCGGCCCGAACGACGAGGTCCCGAACTGGATCACCGCGCCGTGGCCGAGCGAGCACGCCGACGCCCACGAGTACCAGTGGCGCGTCGCCGAGGAGTACTGGTCCGACCTCGCCGCCCACGCCGCCGCCCACGACGTGGACCTCGCCATCGAGATGCACCCCAACATGCTCGTCTACGAGCCACGGGGCCTGCTGGAACTGCGCCGGCGGACGAACGACCACCTGGGCGCGAACTTCGACCCGTCGCACCTCTACTGGCAGGGCATCGACGTGACCGAGGCCATCCGCCTGCTCGGCGACGAGGACGCCATCCACCACTTCCACGCCAAGGACACGAAGGTCTACGAGTCCGAGGCCCGCGAGAAGGGCGTGCTCGACACCGCACCGTACACCGACGAACCGAACCGCTCGTGGCTGTTTCGCTCCATCGGCTACGGTCACGACGAGTCCCACTGGAAGGACGTGGTCTCGACCCTGCGGATGGTCGGCTACGACGGTGCGCTCTCCATCGAACACGAGGACTCGCTCACCAGCGCGCGCGAGGGGCTAGAGAAGGCCGTCGACGTGCTCGACCGCGCCGTCTTCGAGACCCAGCCGGGCGACGCCTACTGGGCCGAGTAGCTTCTGGCCACCTACAATTCGTTCGATTCTGTGCGTAATTTTATGTAGCGGCTGGCAGAACAGTCACTCGTCTCACAGCTTCGGAGACAGACCATGGACATCGAACTCACCCACAAGCCCTCGTACACGCACGTCCGCGTCACGCTCGAAGACGGCGAATCGATCCTCGCGGAGCCCGGCGCGATGGTCAGTCACTCCCCGACCATCTCCATCGAGACGACGACCAGCCGCGACGGCCTGCTCAGTTCGGCCAAGTCGATGCTCGGCGGCGAATCGCTTCTGGCGAACGAGTTCACCGCCGAGGGCGGCGAGGGAATCGTCACGCTCGCGCCGCCGACACCCGGCGACGTGCACCATCACGAACTCGACGGAACCACGCTGTACGCCGTCGACGGGGCCTTCCTCGCGGCCGACCCCAGTATCGACATCGACTCCGAGTTCGGCGGCGTCAAGTCACTGCTCGCCGGTGCGAGCATCACGCCGCTGGCCCTGAAGGGCACGGGCCACGTCTTCATCGAGGCCTTCGGCGGCATCGAACGCGTCGAACTCGACGCTGGCGAGCGCTACACCGTCGACAACGACCACGTCGTCGCCTGGGAGGGGACGGTCGACTTCGACGCCCACCGCGTCGGCGGCCTGAAGTCGACGCTCCTCAGCGGCGAGGGACTGGTCATGGACTTCACCGGTCCCGGGACGGTCTGGTACCAGACGCGCGGCCTCGACGCCTTCACGTCCGCCATCGCACAGGCGCTCCCGGGAACGGGCGACGACGACAACGGCGGGACCGGCATCGACGACTTCCTCTGAGCGTCGTGCGGCACGGACGCCGCCGGCAGGTCCCGCTCTCGCCGGTCAGGCCAGTTCGCGCGTGATGTCCGTCGAGGACACCATGCCGACGTAGTCCTGGTGCTCGTCGATGACCGGCAGGTGTTTGATGCCGAAGTTCGTCATCATCGCGGCGGCCTCCCCGAGTTCCAGCGAGGTGGTGACCCGCTCGACGGGCGCGGTCATGACGTCCGCGACGGTCGCCGACGAGAGGTCCTCGCCCGCCGCCACCGCGGCGACGATGTCGGTCGTGGTAATGATGCCCGCCTCCGCGCCGGGCACGAAGATGCCGTTGATGTCCTGTTCGCGCATCTGCGTCGCCGCCTCTCTGACGGTCGCGTCTGCTGAAATCGTCTCTAGCGGCGTCGACATCACGTCCTCGATGTGAACAGCCTCTTCAGAAGCCATACCGCTCCAACGCCCGCATCTGGTTTTGTCTTTTCCCTCCGGCTGGATATCGCGGTGCGGTGACATCACGGACCGTTCTGACCCCGGTTGTTATTTCGCCCCCGAGTGAAGGGCCGATATGACACTCGATGTCGGCGTCCTCGGCTACCGCTTCACGGCCACCTTTTTCCCGCTCGGGTGGCCTCCGACCACCACTCGCGGCAAAAACGTGGGCGAAAAAGGCCGCTCACTCACTGCGTTCGTTCGCGGTACCACGGAGGCGACCGCATGACACTCGATGTCGGCGTCCTCGGCTACCGCTTCATGGGCAAGGCACACGCGAACGCGCTCTCCCGGCTGTCGATGTTCTTCCCGGAGGCCCCGGCGGTCAACAAGGACGTCATCGTCGGGCGCGACGAAGACGCGCTCGCCGACGCCGCCGAGGAACTGGGCTTCGATCGCACGGCGACGGACTGGCGCGACGTGGTCGACGAGGTGGACGTGTTCTACAACCTCGGACCCAACCACGTCCACGCGGAGCCGTCTATCGCGGCGCTGGAGGCGGGGACCCCGACGTTCTGCGAGAAGCCGCTCGCCCCCACGCTCGACACCGCCGAGGAGATGGCCGACGTGGCGGACGCGGCCGGCGTCCCCGCGGGAACGGCGTTCAACTACCGGTTCGTCCCGGCGATACAGTACGCGAAGAACCTCATCGAGGCCGGCGAACTCGGCGAGATTCACCACTTCCGCGGGCAGTACCTCCAGGACTGGCTGGTCGACCCGGAGGCCCCGTGGTCGTGGCGCAACGACGAGGAACTGGCCGGCAGCGGGGCGCTCGGCGACCTCGGCGCGCACACGGTCGACCTCGCGCGGTTCCTGCTCGGCGACGCCGCCGGCGAGATATCGCGGGTGAGCGGCCACCTGCGGACGTTCCACGACGAGCGTCCGGTCGAGGGCGAGGACGAGACCCGCCCGGTCACGGTCGACGACGCCTACAGCGCGCAGGTCGAGTTCGAGGACGGTGCGATGGGGACGCTCGAAGCGTCGCGGGTCGCCAACGGCCACAAGAACGCCCACACCATCGAAATCGAGGGGTCGAAGGGCGCGCTGAAGTTCGACCTGGAACGACTGAACGAACTCCAGGTGCTCACCGAGGGCGACCGGGGCTTCCAGCGGGTGCTCGTCACCGACGCGGACGACCCCTACGTCGAGCACTGGTGGCCGCCCGGCCACGTCCTCGGCTGGGAGCACACCTTCGTCCACGAGAACTACGAGTTCCTGTCGGCGGTGGCCGAGGGCGGCGACGCGGACCCCTCGTTCGCCGACGGACTGGCGGCCCAGCGCGTCCTCGACGCCGTCGAGCGCAGCGACGAGCGCGGCGAGTGGGTCGCCGTCGACTGAGACGGAGCGGAGCCGTCCCGGGCTGAGTCGCCGACGGGGGACGGGGATTTACTACGGGCCGGCCCGCCACGTCCGGGTATGTCGCTCACCGACAGACTCGACCAGTACCTCCAGTCCGAATCGCTGCAAGCCGTCTGGTTCGCCCGCCCGGCCTCCTTCGCGTGGCTCACCGGCGGCGGCGACAACGTCGTCGACCGGGGCGTCGACACCGGCGTGGCCGCCGCGGGCTACGACGGCGAGCAGATTACGGTCGTCACCGACAACATCGAGGCCCCGCGGCTCCGCGAGGAGGAACTCCCCGAGGGCGTGGCCATCGAGACGTTCGACTGGCACGCCGAGAGCCTCGCCGACGCAGTGGCGGCGACGAGTCCGACGCCGGCGGCGGCCGACTTCGACGTATCGGGCTTCGAGTCGGTCGACGCGACGGCTCTCAGACAGCCGCTGACAGAGACACAGCGCGAGCAGTACCGCGAACTCGGGGCCGATACGGCGGCGGCCGTCGAGTCGGTCGCCCGCGACGTGGACCCGTCGGACACCGAACTCGACGTGACGGGGGCGCTCCGCGACGAACTCGAATCGCAGGGCATCGCGACCCCTGTCGTCCTCGTCGGCAGCGCCGAGCGCGCCCAGTCCTACCGCCACTACACCTCGACCGACACCGAACTGGGCGACTACGCGCTCATGTCCGTGACGGCACAGCGAAACGGCCTGCACGTCAGCACCACGCGGTCGGTGGCGTTCGACCCGCCCGAGTGGCTCGCCGAGCGGGCGCGGAAGGCAATGCGCGTCGAGACGACGGCGCTGGCCGCGACCCGGGCCGTCGGGCAGGAGGGCGGGACCGCGAGCGACGTGTTCGAGGCGGTACAGGACGCCTACGCCGAGGTCGGCTGGGAGGGCGAGTGGCGTAACCACCACCAGGGCGGTGCGGCCGGGTTCGCCGGGCGGGAGTGGATCGCCACGCCCGGGAACGAGAGCGCGGTGGTGCTACCGCAGGGCTACGCCTGGAATCCGACCGTCGACGGCGCGAAGAGCGAGGACACCTTCCTCGTGAGCGAGGAGCGCGTCGACCTCCTCTCGGGGACGGGCGACTGGCCGACCGAGACGGTCGAAGCCGTGGGCTACGACCTCGAACTCTCACGGCACTCGGTCCTCGACCTGTAGGGCCGTCGACCCGCTTAACCGCCGGAGGGGAGATGAGTTTACAACAGGTGTTGTACGACGATGCGTAGATTTATGAAGGGCGTTCGGGTATCCATCAGGTATGACCGCAGAGCGTGCGTGGTGGAAGGAGGCGGTCGTCTACCAGATCTATCCCCGGAGCTTCAACGACAGCGACGGCGACGGCATCGGTGACCTGCAGGGGGTCATCGAGCGTCTGGACCACGTCGCCGACCTCGGGGCGGACGTGATCTGGCTCAATCCCGTCTACGAGTCGCCACAGATGGACAACGGGTACGACATCAGCGACTACCGGGCCATCCACGAGGAGTTCGGGACGATGGCCGACTGGGAGGCACTGCTCGACGAAGTCCACGACCGGGACATGCGGCTGGTGATGGACCTCGTCGTCAACCACACCTCGAACCAGCACGCGTGGTTCCGGAAGTCCCGCGAGCGCGACCCGGCCTACGAGGACTACTACATCTGGCGTGAGGGCGACACGGACGAGGACGGCGACCCGGTGCCGCCGAACAACTGGGAGTCCTTCTTCGGCGGGTCGGCCTGGGCGTTCGACCAGACGCGCGGCGAGTACTACCTGCACCTCTACGACCGGTCCCAGCCGGACCTCGACTGGACGAACGAGGCCGTCCGGCGCGACGTGTTCGACGTGGTCGAGTGGTGGCTGGAGAAGGGTATCGACGGCTTCCGCATGGACGTGATCAACCTCCTGTCGAAGGCCGAGGGACTGCCTGACGGCGACCCCGACAGCGAGTGGGTCGGCTCGGAACACTTCATCAACGGCCCGGAACTGTACGAGTATCTCGACGACCTCGACGAGGACGTGCTGTCGAACTACGACGTGATGACGGTCGGCGAGATGCCACAGCTCACCGTCGAGGCCGCCCGTGAGTACGCCGGGGCCGACGGCCCGCTCGACATGGCGTTTCACTTCCAGCACACGAAACTGGACTACGCGGACGGCGATCGGTGGTCCGTCGGCGACTGGGACCTCCGGGAACTCAAGACCATCACCGAGCGCTGGCAGAGCGGGCTGGCCGAGGACGGCTGGAACGCGCTCTACTGGGAGAATCACGACCAGCCCCGGAGCGTCTCGCGCTACGGCGACCCCGACGAGTACCGGCGGGAGTCCGCGAAACTACTCGCGACGTACCTCTTCACGCTCCAGGGGACGCCGTACGTCTATCAGGGCCAGGAACTCGGCATGACGAACGCGACGTGGGACTCGATGGGCGACCTCCGCGACGTGGACGCGATCAACCACGCCGAGGAACTGCTCGAGCGGGAGGGCGTCGACGGCTACGACGACGTGAAAGACGTGGTCGGCTACCGAACCCGCGACAACGCACGGACGCCGATGCAGTGGTCCGACGACGAGAACGCTGGCTTCACCGACGGCGAGCCCTGGATCCAGGTCAACCGGAACTACACCGAGGTCAACGCGGCGGACCAGCGAGCGGACGACGACTCCGTCTACAACTACTACCGACGGTTGATCGACCTGCGCGAGGAGCGCGACGTGCTCGTCTACGGCGACTACACCGACCTGCTCCCCGACCACGAGACGGTCTTCGCCTACACGCGCTCGCTGGACACCGACGAGGGACCCGAGCGCGCACTCGTCGTCTTGCACTTCTCGGACGAAGCGAAATCAGTCGATCTTTCGGTCGAGTACGGGGAGGCGTCGCTGTTGCTGAGCAACTACGACCGCACGGACGCGGAGCCGGTCTCGCTGTCGCTCGCGCCCTACGAGGCCCGCGTGTACGAACTTCGATAACGGCGTCCACGGTCGTCTCGGCGCTGTCCGCAGTCCGTCGGTGAAAAGCGTCCGGTGGCGCTTACTCGTCGGCGTCGTCGCGGCCGACGCGGATGACTTGCAAGAGGGAGTAGACGGGGACGCCACGGATGTCGCCGACGCCGCGCTTGTCGGCCAGTACGACGCAGGCGACGGGGTTGCCGCCCTGGTCGTGGATGGCGTCGATGGTCTCGGCCATGGTGTTCCCGCTCGTGATGGTGTCGTCGACGACGTAGCAGTCGCGGTCACGGATCTGTGCGAAGTTCCGTGAGAAGGAGCCGTCGTTCGTCTCGCTCTCGTCGTCGTCCCACTGGTGTTTCGTCGGCGCGTACGTCCCGAGGTCGGTGTCGAGTTCGCGGGCGACGGTCGTCGCGAGCGGTGCGCCGGCCTTCTCGATGCCGATGGTGAGGTCCACGTCCTCGCCCTGTTTCGAGAGCAGGTCGGCCATCGCCGCGCCGGCGTGGTACAGCCGGGTGCTGTCACGGCCGAGGGCCGACCAGTCGACGTGGATGTCGTGTGGCCCGCTGGACTGGTCGGGCTCCGGCTCCGCACCGGTCCCGCTCCGTTCGACGAGCCAACTGGCTGTTTCCCTGGAAACGTTGAGCTCGTCGGCGATCTCCCCCTTGGAGAGACCCCGCTGTGCCAGGTCGGCCGCGCTGTCGACGAGATCGTCGATGTTCTTCATATATCGCATTTCCGCGCGGGAGGATTTAATAGGCAATGTTCTTCTCCCCGGAATGGTGACCCGAAACTGCTCGAACGTGGGTGGGTTCAGGACCGCCGTGCGGGTGTCCTGTCCAGCACGACACACCGAACCCGACGGCACCCGCCTCGACTACCCCATTCAAAAATTCTTTAACAACAACAGTTGTACATGAGGTGAGATGCTCTATGGTGACGTACCACAGGATCGGGGTCCGCAGTCTGACCCCGCGTCTGTCGCCCGGGAGCGACACGGCCGACCGGTGACTGGAGACAATCATGGCTGTTAACTACACACTGGGACTCGAACGGAACACATGGACGACAGCGAACTAACCGACGTTCTCGAAGACGCCGGTCTCTCTCCGTATCAGGCCGAGGCGTACGTGGCGTTGCTCGGTCTCGGCACCGCCTCGGCGACCGACATCGCCGACTCGTGTGACGTTCCCGACCCGCGGATCTACGACGTGCTTCGCGACCTGGAGTCGAAAGGATACATCGAGACCTTCCAGCAGGACAGCCTGACTGCCCGAGCGCGAAATCCCGAGGTCGTCCTCGAAGACCTCAGAGCGCGTTCGAGCAAGTACCTCGACGCCGCGGAGACCATCGAAGAACGCTGGGACCAGCCGGCCATCTCCGACCACGAGGTCAGCATCGTCAAGCGCTTCGAGACGGTCATCAGCCGTGCGAGGGAACTCATCGAGGAAGCCCAAAACCAGATTCAGGTGGGCGTGAACCCGGAGCAGTTCTACGCGGTCGAGTCGGCGCTCAGGGAGGCCCACGACCGCGGCGTCAACATCAAACTGAGCATCTGTACGGGGCCGGACCAGCAGATCCCGTCGATCGACGAGCTCGAGGGGGCCTGCACGGAGGCTCGCCACCGGGAGATCCCGGCCCCGTTTTTCGTCCTCGTCGACCGTACCTGGACCTGTTTCGCGCCACACGCCCACTCTGTCAACGAGTACGGCGTGCTCGTGAAAGACCGGACGCACACCTACATCTTCCACTGGTTCTTCCTGACCTGTCTGTGGGAGATCTGGGAGACGATACACACCGAGCGGACGCCCGAGACGCCGACGACATACGTGGACCTCCGCCACGCCGTCCGCGACATCGAACCACTGTTGAACGAGGGGGCATCTATCGAGGCCGTCGTCAGTGGGTACGTGACGGACACGAACGAGGAAGTCGAACTCCGGGGACACATCACCGGCGTCGAGTACACCGGGAGTAACATCGGGCGGACGGACCCGGTCCCGCTGGCGCAACTGGCGGGTCAGATCAGCGCGACGCTCGAAACCGACGACCGGACGTACGAAATCGGCGGCTGGGGGGCCGTTCTCGAAGAGATCGAAGCGGTGGAGGTCACTATCGTCGGCGTACGGTACGAGTGACACCGATCGCACCCGGCTAAATAAACTTTCACTCAGTTTGCGCGTTTGAGCGTGCTCGATTCACAAATACCCGTTTGGGCTTCCCATAGATATTTATACTTGATTATCTTTAGTGATTGTTCTTCGCTGAAAAATAACTCGGTAGGAAGTCATTTACAACACCCGTGGTTAATTATGGATAACACTTAAGTGATATCCGGGATAGCTCAGCATAGACATGTCGGACAATGGCACATCGGCTGAGCGAGAATCGACAGGCGTGTCGCGGCGGCGGTTCGTTCGCGCTGCTGGCGCGTCGGGTGTCGTCGCGGGACTGGCGGGCTGTGCGGACTTCGTCGGCGGCGGTGGCGACGGGGGCGACGGTGGCGACGGAGGCGGCGGTGGCGGCGACGGTGGCGACGGCGGGAGCACGGGCGACGGCAACGGTGGAAGCGGCGGGACGACCGTCCAGTGGGGCTTCGACCCCGTGGCCGCCCAGAACAACGGCGACGCCATCAAGCAGGCGCTGCACGACAACGGGCTCTCGGACGACATCACGGTCCAGCTCGTCCCCCGGAACCAGGAGACTGGACAGGCGCGAGCGAACTACAACCGGCTCCTCTCCGCGGGCGAGACGGACCCGGACATGTTCCTGATGGACAACGGCTGGACGAACATCTTCATCCAGCGCGGGCAGCTCCAGAACCTCACGGAGTTCCTGCCGGAGGAACTGGTCACCGAGGTCGACGAGAACTACTTCTCGGCGTTCACCGACACCGCGCGGGACCCGGGAAGCGGGAACCTCTTCGGCGTCCCGGTGTTCCCGGACTTCCCGACGATGCAGTACCGAAAGGACCTCGTCGAGGAGGCCGGCTACGACCCCGAGGGCAACAACTGGGCGACGGAGCCGATGACCTGGGAGGAGTGGTCGAACATCGCCGCTGACGTCCACGACAACTCCGGCGTCGACTACGGCTTTACGACCCAGTGGGACATCTACGTGGGAACAGCCTGCTGTACGTTCAACGAGGTCATGTCCTCGTGGGGCGGCGCGTACTTCGGCGGCCGGGACAACCTCTTCGGTCCGGTCGGTGAGCGCCCGATCACGGTCAACGAACCGGAGACCATCAATTCGCTCAACATGATGCGGAAGTTCGTCCACAACGAGGACTTCGGCGGGACCTTCGACGGATACGGCGGGGGCTTCACGCCGACGAACATCCTCGGGTGGACCGAGGAGTCCTCGCGCGCGCCGTTCGCCCAGGGCAACGCGGTGTTCCACCGCAACTGGCCGTACTCGCTGGCGCTGACCGGACGTAACCCGGAAGAGACCGAAGACCCCGCCCTCGGCGAGGACCTCGGTGCGATGCCGATTCCCTACGCCGTGCCGGAAAGCGAGGCCGCACAGCCGGGCACCGGCGGAACGACCGCCGCCCTCGGTGGCTGGCACATGACGGTCAACCCCAACACCGGCCAGCCGGACGCCGTCAAGCAGGTCATCCGCGCCGCGATGCAGCCGGACTTCCAGCTGACGCTTCTGTCCATCCAGGGCTGGCTGCCGCCGCGACCCGAGCTGTTCAACTCCGACGAGGCCCGCAACGTCCCGGTCGTCGGCCGGTACATGGACACGCTGCAGGTCGCCGGTCAGAACACGATGCCCCGGCCGGTCACGTCGGTCTGGAGCAACCAGACCAGCAAGATCGCCCAGCAGGTCAACCGCGCCGTCGGTCAGGAGGTTTCCTCCGAGCAGGCGATGGCCACGCTGGCCGAGTCGCTCGCCGAGACCGAAGGAAACTGACAGCCTAGCTTTACATCAAACCCACTCGATTATTAATCATGGATTCCTCGACAGACGGATGGAGGTGACCGAATGAGCACAGACACAGGTCGAGAGTCTCGACGGTCGGGTGCGCTCGTCGACGCCATGCGCTGGATGGAGAACTTGAGCGACACGCAGTACGCGTACTTGCTGTTGCTGCCGGTGTTCGTTTTGCTCGGCGTCGTGGCGCTGTATCCGCTGTTGCGGACGTTCGAACTGTCGCTGTTCGCCACGTCCCTCGACTTCTCGAGTCGGAACTTCGTCGGCCTCGGTAACTACGTCGGACTGTTCACGGGCGAGAAGAACCAGTTCCTGCCCGGCGGCACCACGTTCCTGCCGAGTAGTCTCTCCCTCCAGGCGCTACTCAACAGCGCCCTGGTGGTGACGATCATCTTCGCCGTGGTGAGCGTGCTGTTCGAGACGCTCATCGGTCTGGGGCAGGCGCTCATCCTGGATCAGGACTTCTACGGGCGGCGGTGGGTCCGCGCGGCCATCATCATCCCGTGGGCGGTCCCCATCGTCATTCAGGGGATGATCTTCTTCCTGATGTTCAACTCGAACGTCGGGTTCCTGACGCCGCCGCTGGCCGACCTCGGCCTGCTCGCGCCCACAAACACGCTCAACGACACGCCGAGCGCGACGTTCATCATCATCGTGGCCGACATCTGGAAGACCTCGGCGTTCATGGCGCTGCTGATCCTCGCCGGTCTCCAGAGCATCGACCGCGGGCTCTACGACGTGGCGAAGGTCGCGGGAGCCACCAAGTGGCAGCAGTTCAAGCTCATCACGTTCCCGCTCATCCTGCCGACCATCGGGGTCGCGGTCCTGTTCCGCTCGGTGCAGGCGATGCGCGTGTTCGGTATCATCGACACCGTCTCCAGTTGTACCGTCGTGCCGTCGCTGTCGTGCATGGTCGTCGCGACGTTCACCACCCGCGAGGGAACGTCGGCGGCCATCGCGTTCGTGACGGCCGCGATCATCGGCACCGTCGTCATGGGGCTCATCGTGTGGCAAGGGGAGGACGCGATCTGACATGGCAACCACGAACGAAGACCAATCGAGTGACGGCCCGCTCCAGCGCTGGACCCAGAGCGCGATCCGGGACCCGGAGAAGGTGTATCGGGCGCTGTTCTACGCGGCGATGATATTCTTCCTCGTGACGACGCTGTTCCCGTTCTACTGGCTCGTCGTCCTGGCGGTGACGCCAGAGGGGAACCTGCTCGCGGGGAGCTTCCTCCCGACGGTGAACCTCTTCGGCGTCAGCGGGACGTTCCCGCTGCCGGTCCCCAAGGGGTTCAACCCGGGCGCGTTCATCAGCGTCTTCGAGGAGGTCCCGTTCCACCTGTTCATGCTGAACAGTTTCGCGCTGGCGATCACGACGACGGTCATCGTCCTGTTCGTCGCGAGCCTCGCCGGCTACGTGTTCGGCCGGCTCCGGTTCCCGGGCCGCGCACTGTTGATGCTCGCCATCCTCGCGATCAGCTACTTCCCGCCGGCCGCGTTCGTCATCCCGCTGTTCCAGGCGTTCGCCGGCAACGCCCCGATCACGGTTCCGTTCACGAACATCCCGCTGTTCACGCCACCGCGGCTCCTGAACACGCCGGGATCGATGGTGCTGCCGTTCAGCGCGCTGTTCATGCCGCTGTCCATCTTCATCCTGACGACGTTCTACGGCCAGATCCCGGACGGCCTTGAGGACGCCGCGCGGGTCGAGGGAACGACGCGACTGGGCGCGCTGTTCCGGGTCATCATGCCGCTGTCCGCGCCGGGCGTGGCGACCGCCTCCGTGCTGACGTTCATCGCGGTGTACAACGAGTACTTCTTCAGTTCGATCATGGCGACTTCGCCGGAGGCCACGAAGTGGTCGCCGATCGTCGGCGGGATCCTCAGCTACCAGACCCAGTACACGACCCAGTACAACCTCATGGCGGCCGCGAGCATCGTCGGGGTCCTCCCCGTCGTCATCCTCGTGGTCGTCGCCCAGGAACGCATCGTCAGCGGACTGACCTCAGGAGCACTCAAGGAGTAACACAATGGCACGAGTACGACTCGAACACGTGACGAAACGCTACGACGACCAGGGTGACGTGGTCACCGCGGTCGACGACATGAACCTGGACATCGCCCACGGGGAGTTCATCTGCTTCGTCGGGCCGTCGGGCTGTGGGAAGTCGACGACGATGGAGACCATCGCGGGGCTGACGATTCCGACGGAGGGCGAGATCTACATCGGTGACCGCGAGGTGACGAACCTCCCGCCGAAAGACCGGGGCATCGCGATGGTGTTCCAGAACATCGCGCTGTTCCCGCACATGGACGTCTACGACAACATCTCCTTTGGGCTCCGTCTTCGGGACTACCCGCAAGACGAGATCGACCGCCGGGTCGAGCGGGCCGCGGACATCGTCCAGCTAGAGGGCATGCTCGAACGGATGCCCGAGGAGATGTCCGGCGGCCAGCGCCAGCGCGTCGCCATCGCCCGCGCCATCGTCCGCGAACCGGACGTGTTCCTGATGGACGAGCCGCTGGCCAATCTGGACGCCAAGCTCAAGGTCCATATGCGGACCGAACTCCAGCGCCTCCACAAGGAACTGGACACGACGATCATCTACGTCACCCACGACCAGGAGGAGGCGATGACGCTTTCGGACCGCATCGCCGTCCTCGACTCGGGGAGCCTCCAGCAGATCGACCCGCCACTGACGTGCTACAACGAACCCGACAACCTCTTCGTGGCCGGCTTCATCGGTTCGCCGTCCATGAACTTCGTCGAGGGGACGGTCGCCGAGGACGCCCTCGAGACGCCGAACTTCTCGCTGGCGTTCGACCCGTCGTCCATCGAGGGCGTCAGCGTCGGGGACTCGGTCACGCTCGGAATCCGTCCCGAGGACATCTACCCCGCAGACCTCCGCGACGAGGTCGCGGATCCGTCCGGGATCATCCAGGCGACCACGGACATCCTCGAACCGATGGGCGACGAGATATTCGCCTACCTGTTGCTCGGCGACGGCGAGACGTCGATGTCACAGGAGCTTGCGACGAACGATCAGTTGCTCATGAGCATCGACCCGGACTCCGACATCGAGGAGGAAGACGAGGTCGGGGTCGTCATCGACCGACGGAACGTCCACCTGTTCGACTCGGCGAGCGGGGAGGCCATCTCCCACGATCTGCGCCCGGTCGGGACGGACAGCGCGGCGTCCGGCAGCGAAGTGGAGACCGACGACTGACGATGAGCAGCCACCTCGCGACGCTGTACTGGAGCGGGATGCTCGTCCTGTTTTTCTTCTGGGCGTACGGGATCGGCTCGTTCGTGCTGGACCTGAAGAACAAGATCGTGCCCGGGATCATTCAGTATCGGCGCGGTCGCCGCAAGGCGCGGGAACAACAGGAGCGCGAGGAGGAGCGCGAGGAGCGTGAAAAGCAGTTGTATTAATTATCGGACGGTCGACAGTATCGAGTACCAATGACCGAGACAGTGCGGATCGGAATCGTCGGGCTCGGGAACATCGCGCAGATTCACTGCCACAATCTGGACGCGCTCGATGAGTCGGTGTCTCTCGAAGCCGGGGTCGACATCGACCGCGATGCACGGGAGGCCTTCACCGCCGGGTACGGCGCTGCGACCTACGAGGACCCCGCGGAGATGTACGACTCGGTCGACGCCGTGCTCGTTACCACGCCGAACAAGTTCCACGAGCGGTACGTCGTCGACGCGCTCGAAGCGGGGCTGGACGTCTACGTCGAGAAGCCACTCGCCCACACCGTCGAGAGCGCGGAGCGAATCGCCGCGGCCGCGGCGGACGCCGAGGGATTTTGCATGGTCGGCTTTCACAACCGCTTTGCGAACCCGGTCGAGGCGCTCGTCGGCTACCGGGCCGACGGCGCCCTGGGCGACATCTCCCACATCGAGGCGAACTACGTCCGCCGCCGGGGCGTCCCCGGTCGCGGCTCGTGGTTCACGCGAAAGGACGTCGCCGGCGGCGGGGCGCTGATCGACATCGGCGCGCACGCCATCGACCTGTCGCTGCACCTCCTCGGGTATCCCGAGGTAACCGAGGTCACGGGCGAGACGCGCGCCCAGTTCGGCGTCGAGGACGACTACGCGTACGTCGACATGTGGGGCGAGGACGGCGGCGCGGCTGACTTCACGGTGGACGACTCGGCGAGCGCGTTCGTCCGCTGTGCAAACGGGACGACGATCTCGCTCGAAGTCGCCTGGGCGACGAACCGACCGGACAGCCAGGAGTACTACGTCCGCGGGACTGACGCCGGGGCCAAACTCGATCTCTCGGACGACTCGCTCACGATGTACGAGACCGTCGACAACGGAACGATGCACCACCGGACGACGGCCGTCGAGACGAAGGACGCGAACGCCCACCGGCGCACGCTGGGGCGGTTCGTCGACGCCGTCCGCGACGGGACGCCGCCCCATCGAAACACCGTCTCGCAGGCGCTGCGCGTCCAGCGGGTGCTGGACGCGATTTATCGGTCCAGCGACGCTGGCGCGGCCGTCAGCGTCGACGCGTCCGACTGAAGAAAGACTTAATCCGGAGTGTTTTGACTGTCCGCGTGCGCATGAAAGCAATTGGTGTTCGGCCCGACGCGGCCGGGCCCCAGCTTCTGGAGCGAGAGCGGCCAGTCCCCGAGACTGGCGAGGCGCTCGTCCGGACGCTGCGGGTCGGTGTTGACGGCACAGATCACGAGGTGATTAACGGCTCCCACGGCGGCTATCCCGACGGCGCGGAGCACATGATCCTCGGACACGAGGCGGTCGGCGTCGTGGAAGAGCCCAATGGCACGGGGCTCGAAGCGGGGCAGATCGTCGCGCCGACCGTCCGGCGCAAGCCCGGCGGGGAGACGAACGAGTACTTTCGCCGGGGCGAACCCGACATGGCCCCCGACGGCGACTACGTCGAACGCGGTATCGTCGGGGAACACGGCTTCATGGCGGAGTACTTCACGTCGCCGGCGGACTTTCTCGTCCCCGTCCCGGAGTCCGTCGCCGAGTACGGCTTCCTCGTCGAACCGCTCTCGATCACGGAGAAGGCAAACGAGCACGCCTACGCCACGCGCGAGCCCTTCGACTGGCGGCCGGAGTCGGCCTGCGTGCTCGGGAACGGCTCGCTCGGCCTGCTGACGCTGTGGATGCTCGAACAGGAGTACGATCGAACCTACTGCGTCGGTCGCCGCGACCGACCCGACCCGACCGTCGACATCATCGACCGGATCGAGAGCACGTACGTCGATTCGCGGGAGACGCCCGTCGACGAACTCCCGACGGACTACGAGGCGATGGACTACGTCTACGAGGCGACCGGGTTCGCCCCCCACGCCTTCCAGACGGTCAAGGCGCTCGACCAGAACGGCGTCGGCGTGCTGCTTGGCATCCCCGAACCCTGGGAGTTCGAGGTCGACGGCGGGGCGCTCCACAACGACATCGTCCTGCACAACAAGTGTCTCATCGGGACAGTCAACTCCCACGTCTCGCACTTCGAGGACGCCGTCGAGACGCTGCAAGAACTTCCGCAGTGGCTGCTCGACGACCTCGTCACGACGGTCGCCGACCCGGAGGACGTCGAGGCCGCGTTCGAGGACGGCGACGACCAGATCAAGGCCGTCGTCGAGTTCGATTCGCTGTAGCGGCGACCGCGCCCGCCGCTCCATCCGGGCACAGGACGGACTCGACTGGGGTATTTTGGGGACTTCGACGGCTAATATATATGAAGAATGATGTATGTACATGATTTATTTACTCGGTAGAGTATAATACTTTCAAGGCCTGAGGGGCCGGAAATCCGAACATAACGGCGTTTTAGGGAGATCGTTCCGTATGTGAAATGGCGATTTTTGCCATACAGAAGTATTAAGTATTAATCTTCAATACAGAATTGTGAGGTATTGGTGTACTCATGACTGACGATAACGCGGACAAGCGGTTGACACGACGTAACGCTCTTCGGATTGCCGGTGCTGCGGGTGCGGCCTCGCTCGCCGGTTGCGGTGGCAGCGGCGACGGCTCCAGCGGTGACGGTTCCAGCGGCGACGGCTCCAGCGGCGACGGCTCCAGCGGCGACGGCTCCAGCGGTGACGGCGAGAGCACGTCCAGTGGCACCCAGTACAGCACGCTGGAAGTCGCTCACTGGTGGGGCGAGGGCGACGGGCTGGAAGCCATCCAGTCCGTGATGGACGCGTTCAAGGAGCAGCACCCGGACGTTCCCTTCGACGAGAACCTCATCGCCGGCGGCGCCGGTGAGAACCTCCAGGCGAACATCCGGACCCGCGTCCAGAACGGGAACCACCCGAGCACGTGGCAGGCGTGGCCGGGCAAGAACCTGACCCCGTTCACCGACGCGAGTCTGCTGAAGGACATCGAGGAGTCGGTGTGGTCCCAGAACGGGATGAAGGACGCGTACCTCGGTGGGGTCAAGAACGCGGCCCAGCCCGGCGGTAACTACGTCACGGTCCCGCTCAACATCCACCGGCTCAACAACCTCTTCTACAACGTCGAGGTCGTCGAGGACGCGGGCGTCGACCCGACGAGCCTGGAGACGCCCGAGGACCTCGTCGGCGCGCTGCAGACGGTCGAGGACGCGGGCTACACGGGCATGGCACACCAGACCGGCAGCCCGTGGTCCAGCTTCCAGATGTTCGCCACCGTCCTGCTCGGCCAGACCGACGCAGAGACCTACAGCGCCATCTTCGAGGACGGCCAGGTCGACGCCAACAGCGACGCCCTGCAGACGGCGGTCGAGACGACCCAGTCCTACCTCGAGTACATCCCGAGCGACGCCGGCTCCATCTCGTGGACCGAGGCCAACAATCAGGTCATCAACGGCGAGGCGGCGTTCCTGCACCAGGGCGACTGGGCGGCGGGGACCTACATCACGAACGACCTCGTCTACGGCGAGGACTGGGACCACGTCGCGTTCCCGGGGACCGAGGGCTACTACTCGCTGAACATGGACTCGTTCCCGTACCCGATCAACAACCCGTCGCCCGAGGCGACGACGCTGTGGTGTCGCTTCGTCGGCACCGCCGAGGCTCAGGAGATCTTCAACCCCAAGAAGGGGTCAATTCCGCCGCGCTCCGACGTGAGCACCGAGCCCTTCAACGAGTTCTCGACGAGCCAGATCGAGGACTTCCAGAACAGCGAGGCCCAGCCGCCGTCGGTCGCTCACGGCCTGGCCGCCCCGCCCGCGGTCCAGTCCTCGCTCGAGTCCGCCATCTCGTCGCTGAACTCCGGGGCCGCCCCGGCCGACGTGGTGTCGCAGATATCGAGCGCTTACCAGTAACACGACGACTCTTTCGGAGTCCCGTCTCGTCGAGAGCCGGGATGCGATGCGGATAGCCCCGCTTCGAGCGGCTGAAACGGCCGTTTCGGTTCCCGCGAACCGGGCCGAGTGCCGAAGTTCTTAGTACTCGACTCGCAAACGCCTGCGTATGTCCAGTGACGACTTGGAAGCATCGCTCGAGCAGGTAATCGCGCGGTTCAATCTCGGCGAGTACGAGATCGCGGCGTATCTGGCCGTCCTGCAGCACGGCGAACTGACGGCGTCTGAAATTTCCGAGAACACGGATATCCCGCAGCCGCGGGTGTACGACACCGTCAGGAGCCTCAGCGACGTGGGACTGGTCGAACTCAAGGAGTCTCGTCCGATGAAAGTGCTGGCCATCGACCCCCGGGAGGCCTTCGAGGGGATCCAGAACTCCCTCGACGATCTGGTCGACGACCTCTCCTCGCGCTACACCGCGCCCGCGAGAGAACCCGAGGCGGTCTCGCTGGTCAAGTCCCGTCCGACGATTCTCCGGTACCTCGAAGACATCATCGACACTGCGGAGTACGAACTGACGCTCTCGCTGACGCCGGCGCTGCTTGATCGTTTCGAAGACCGACTCGCGGAGCGAAAGCGGTCGGGAATCGCTATCGAGATACTCATCTCCCCGGCGTCGGACGCGCCGGACCCGGAGCGGTTCGACTACCAGTCTATCGCCACAACAGTCAAGGGGCGACGCGGCATCACGACGCCAGTCGTCGCTGTCGCGGACGGGAACTACTCGATGTACGCGACCCGCGAGAGCGTTCGCGGCGACACCGACCGCTACGGCGTCATCTTCAATCGATCCGAACTCGGCTTCCTCGTCTCCGGCTTTCTCAACACGGTGCTGTGGACGACGTCCGAGGTCATCACCGGCGACGGCGACGGACTGCCGTTCCCGCGGCGCTACGGCACGATCCGCCGGTGCATCTCCGACCTGACGACGCTCGAAGGTGAGTTCTACGCCACCATCGAGGGTCGAGACGTGGAGACGGGCGACCACCGGGTGATCGAGGGCAAGGTCGATCAGGCGTCGTTCAGTTCCAACCGCGAGGTGGCGACGCTGGTCGTCCAGACCGCGGACGGATCGGTCGAAGTCGGTGGACAGGTCGCGACCTACGAGGACATCGAGGCCTACGAGATCCGCGTGGGGCGCGACGAACCGCCGGACGCCTGATCCCAGGACGACGCCGTCGCTCCGTGAGAACTGGACTGAGACACTGAGAGCCGTGGGCGGGCAACCCACGGCTTCGCATGACCCGTCGGGCAGACGAGCGCTTGTCAGAGGCGTGTCACGGTCACTGCCCGATGACGAACGGTCCACGAGACCCAGGTAGTGTCCGTCGCAGTCAGCGGGGACGTGGTCACGTGGCGGACAGCAATCTTCCATCCGTTCCAATAGATAAAAAAGATGAGCACATCTCCGAGGAAAAAATCTAGTCGGGACGGGAGTCTTCCTCGCATTCCAGACCAGTCCGTTACAAATGGAAACTGATATGTGGCCCCCTGCCGAGTGATATGGTAACTGTTCAACATGGTCCGAGACTCCGTCGTACAGTACGTCAGTACGTCGTCTGTGAGGACGGATATCGTCGGGGCCCTGTGTCCGGCGGACCGGACCACTGCCGACCTGTTAGCGGATCTCGACGCGAGCGAGTCGGCAGTCTACGACGCGCTCGCCAATCTGGAACGTCGCGGACTGCTCCGCTCTGCGGACGGGACGTGGCGACTGACTGGAACGGGTCGACTCGTCGCCGACACGATCCATCGCCAGCGACTCATTGAGCAACTCATCGAAGGAGACGCCGAGTACTGGGAGCGCCACGACGCCTCGGTCATCCCCCAGCCGTTCAGGCACCGACTCTGCGAACTCGGCTCGTACGAGGTCGTTCGCGGCACACAGACGGACATCGACCGGCCCGTTCGCGAGGTGGTCACCCGCGTCGAGAGCGTCGAGAACTGTCAGGTCGTCTCGCCCGTGTACCACCGGGAGTACGAGGCGGCGATGCCGGACACCCCAGGTTCGCGTCTGGTGGTCGGGTGCGACGTAATCGACGGGATGATCGATGCCGGTATCGACGACGGCGACAGGCGGACCTTCGACGAGACGGCCGTCCGTGTGACGCCGGTCGACTACGCGCTTGGCGTCTCGACCGAGTGGGTGATCCTGACCCTACCCCAGATGGACGGCGAGTGGCCCTCGGCCAAACTCGTCTCCGAGACCGACGAAGCGGTGGCCTGGGGCAGTGATCTCTTCGAATCGCTCTGGACGGATGCGACGCCGCTCGGGACGTACCTCGCGGATCACTGAGGTTTCGGCGAACCTAAACATTCAAGGCGGGTGGGGACAGACAACGGGGCAATGAGTACCCAGACAGCCACACAACAGGAGAGAGAGGCGTTCACGTTCGACGACCTCGCCGTCGTCATGGGCACGTACAACGAGGCCGAAGCCATCGGCTCGGTCCTCGAAGACATCGACTCGGTGACCGACGGGCGCGCCGAGGTCGTCTGCGTCGACGGTTCCAGCGACCGGACGCCCGAGATCGCCCGCGAGCACGGCGCGACGGTGATCGAACAGGAACCGCAGGGCTACGGCGTCGCGGTCCGCGAGGCGGTCCTGACGCCGGATCGGCCGGTCGTCGTGACGACCGACTGTGACGACACGTACCCGATGGAACGCCTTCCGGACTTCCTCGACGAGATCAACGACGGTGCCGACGTGGTCAGCGGCGACCGCCTGTACTACGGGGCCGACGAGATGCCGGGGATGAACAAACTCGGTAACGAACTGTTCGCACTGCTCGCGAGCGTCCTCATGGGCGAGCGCGTCCACGACACGACGACCGGCATGCGCGCGTACCGCCGCGAGGTCGTCCAGAAGATCGCCTGGACCGAGAACACCGGTCTCTCGGCGGAGCTGCTCATGCGGCCGCTGATGCGCGGCTACGATGTCCGCGAGCGCCCCATCGAGTACGACGAGCGCAAAGGCGAGACGAAACTCGATCCGTTCTCGGGCGGCGCGGCCATCGCGAAGTCGATCGTTCGGGTCGCGCTGGAAGAGCGGTTCCGGTAGCGAGAGGCTCTGAGTTCTCTTCCCGGGATCCTCCGCCCACACTCGGGAGACCGTCGCCGTCCCGGACTACGACCGCTCGTCCGGCGGCCGCTGGTAACTGGTGGTCCCCCCGGGGTGACCCTGCGGGTTCTCGATGCCGACGAGTTCCCCGCCGGTCGGCGAGCTGTAAAGCGCGAACAGGAGGTCGTTGACGAGGTAGTAGCGGACGCGCTCTCGCGGGTCGCCGTCGGGATCGGGGTCCGCGAGGCCGACGCCCATGCCGCTCAACGTCTCTTCGCGCGTCGCTGGATCGAGGGCCGCGAAGGACTCGTCTTCCCACTCCCGGGCGTACGCGTCCAGCGCGTCCACGGCCTCGGCCATCGCCACCGCCCGGTCGGGGTCGGCGTCGACCCGGCCGGCGAGGTAGCGCTCGACGAACGACTCCACGCCGTCGACCTCGCTCGGGTAGACGACTGCTGCGACCGCGAGGTAGGTCTCGCGGTCGTGGTCGCCGAACCCGGTGTCCGTCCGATCGTCGTCTCGGTCGTCCCACGAGAGCGCGACCGCGCCGACGCCGACGGTGACGCCCGCAGCGGCGAGTGCTTTCAGCGCGTCGCGCCTGGTGAGTTCGTAGTCAGTCATCTGTTAGCCCTCGGTCTTTCGAACCGTCGTGGTCGCGTTCATGCCGATTCCCTCCCGGTGCGACCCGGGGACGTAGGCCGCCTGCCCGCCGCAACGCCGGGGGACCGTACACACTTCGAGGCGCGGGGTGAGCGTCTTGACGCCACCGTCGGTCCGCTCTACGGGGAGGTCGGCGCGATACGTGAATCCAGCGCCCGTCCCGTAGTCGACGAACATAACGAGCGTGACCGTCCCGTCTTCGGGCGTGGCGACGGTCACTGCCTCCTCAATGCCCTCGCCCGCGAGCCGCGTGCTGTTCCGGTCGGTCACCAGCCGGAGGTCGAGCGGCTCGGTCCCGCGGACGGTGGCGTAGTCGCTCTCCTCGCCGTTCGTGAGCCGGATGGACACCAGTGCGGCCTGCTCCGGAACCGTCGCGGCCACGTCGGTTCGGACCGCCTCGCCCTCGGCGACCGTGACGCGCTGGAGGCGCGGTTCGACGGCGCGGCCGAGGTAGGGGACCCACTCGCCGCGGTAGACGTAGCGGTAGTAGGTCCTGTCCGGGTAGGCGTCGACGACGTCGAACTGGCGGTGTTGCATCGCGTAGACGGTGTCGCCGTCGAAGCCAGGATCGTTTCGCACGGCCTGGAACGGATGATTGAGCCACTGGCCGTACGGTGTCGGGAGGAAGACGAGCGCGCCGTCGAGGTCCCGCTCTTCGAACGGCTCGTAGGCCTGTTCGAACTGCTGGGTCACGGCGTAGTTGTCCGATACTGGACCGGCGGCCGCCGCGACGGTCGCGCCGCCGCCGACGGCGGCCAGACAGAGCGTCGCGACCACGAGCGCGGGCCTGAGACGGTCACCGCTGACCTGCTCCGCGACCGCGGCGCGGAACCAACGGGTAGCCGCGAGGACGCCGACCGCGCCGAACGCGGCCGTCGGCACGAGCACGTCGACGTGGTAGAACGGGCCGAGGAAGGCGACCAGCCCGTCGGTCGGATCGCCGAGGTCGCCGAGCATGTTCACGGTCCCCCAGAAGTAGAGGTTCCCGAGCGGGACCGAGAGGAAGACGCCGGCGAGCGCGGCCTGTCGGCTGTCGAGGCCGCGCCGGAGCGCCGCGGCGACGCCGCCGAGCGCCGCGAGCGTCCCGAGCGGGCCGGCGACGACCCACTGGGTCGCGAGCTTCCACAGCAGTTCGGCGTTCGCGTCGAGCGACATCGCGGGCGTGAACTCCCGCGAGTACCCGCGAATCTCCCGGTAGCCGAAGCCGAGCCCGTCCAGCGGGGCGAACGCCTCGTAGGGAAACAGGAGCGCGGAGCCGGTGACGACGCGGTTGTACGCGAGCGTCGCGGCGACGCCGGTGAGGCCGCAAACGGCCGTCACAGTCAGGCGTTGGACGCGGGCACGGTCCAGCGTCCGAAGCCGCCAGAGGGCGTGGACGATGAACGGCGACGCGAACAGCACGGCCGTGTACGGCCTGGCGAAGAAGGCGAGGCCAACCGAGAGGCCCGCGAGCGCCGCGGTGCGTCGGCTCCCCGTTCGGTCGGCGCGGAGGTACGCCGCGGCAAACCCGAGGTTCCACAGCATCGTCGGCACGTACGAGAGAAACACCGAGGCGTCGATGAGGAACAGCGGCGACCCGAGCATGAGGGCGCTCGCGACGACGCCGGTCTGCTCGTCGAACGCCTCGCGAGCGGTGTGGTAGGTCAGCGCCAGCGCGCCGGCCGCGATCAGCGCGAGCGCGACCCGGTAGCCCCCCAGCAGTTTGCCGACGGCGAACATCGCCGCGGGGACCGGCGCGTACTTCGGGTACAGCCGCCCCCCGTCGGTCACGAAGAACCAGGGCCGAAAGGTCTCCTCGACGGGCGGGTACAGGAACAGTTGCCCCTCTAGCAACATCGCGGCCTGCTGGAGGTAGACCCCCTCGTCGTGGTTGGTTGTGTGGTGCGGGAAGACGAGGTGCGCGAGCGCGAAGACGACGAGGCCGCCCAGTACGGCGACGACGCCGGCCTGTACCGCCGGCCGTCGGAGCCGCTTCATTCGGTGGGGTACCAGGCCAGTTCGTGGTCCGCGGCGAGGTCGACTTCCACCGGCTGGCCCGGTTCGAACGTCTCGACGTGGTTGTGCATGCAGTGGACCACGTCGCCGCTGTGAAGCTCGACGCGGTAGACGAACGACGGCCCGTTGTACTGGCGGTGGACGACGTAGCCGTCGGCCTTCGGCTCCGTGGTGGGCATCGCCGTCAGGTCGTCGGGGCGGACGAGCACGTCGACCATCGCGCCCTTGTAGGCCTCGACCGGCCCGTTCAGCAGGTCCACGTCGAACGACCCGAGGCCCGTTTCGAGCACGTCGCCGGTCACCCGCGCCGAGAGGAAGCTCGCCTGGCCGAGGAAGCTCGCGACGAACCGGCTCTCGGGGTTCTCGAACACCTCGGCCGGGTCGCCGACCTGCGCGATGGTCCCGTCGTTCATGATGGCGACCCGGTCGCTGATCGAGAGGGCCTCCTCCTGGTCGTGCGTGACCGAGATGGCGGTGACGCCGGCGCGCTTCAGAATCTTGCGGACCTCCTCGCGCATCTCGACGCGCAGGCGCACGTCGAGGTTCGAGAAGGGCTCGTCGAGCAAGAGCACGTCCGGCTCCGGGGCCAGCGACCGGGCCAGCGCGACGCGCTGCTGCTGGCCGCCGGATAGCTGGCTCGGCATCTTGTCGTGGTGGGATTCGAGGTCGACCAGTGCGAGCAGGTCGTCGACCCGCTGGGACGCCGTCTCGTCATCCATCTCGGTCAGCCCGAAGGCGATGTTCTCGGCGACGGTGAGGTGCGGAAAGAGGGCGTAGTCCTGAAAAACGATGCCGACGTTTCGCTCCTCGGGCTTGCGGAACGTCGAGCCGTCGGCGATGACCTCGTCGGCGATGGAGATGCGACCGTCGGTGGGCCGCTCCAGTCCGGCGATCATCCGCAGCGTCGTCGTCTTCCCGCACCCGGACGGGCCGAGCAAGGTCAGCAGTTCGCCGTCGTTCACGTCGAGCGAGAGGTCTTCGACGGCGACCTCGTTCCCGTAGTCCTTGGACACGTCCTCGATGGAGAGGACGGTCCGGTCGGGGTTCTCTACCGCCGCGTCGACGGTGTCGAAGTCGGCCGTCTGCTGTGTGCGCGTTTGTTCAGACATTACGAGGTGTCCTCCCGTCGAAGGATGACCAGCATCGAGAGCCCGGAGAGGGCGACGAGCACGAGCGCGGGGACCGCCGCCTGTCCGTAGTAGCCGGCACCCTGGACGAGCCAGATGTACGTTACGAACGTCTCGAAGCCCGTGGGGCGTAACATCAGCGTTGCCGGCAATTCCTTCATGGTGGTCAGGAACACCAGCGCGGCCCCGGCGACGATGCCGGGCGCGACCAGCGGCAGGACCACCTGCCGGAACGCCGACAGCGGGCCGTAGCCCAGCGAGCGGGCGGCCTCGATGTACTGTGGGTCCACCTGGAGAACCGAGGATTCTGTCGAGCCGACGGCCTGTGGCAGGAACCGGACGACGTAGGCGAACACCAGCAGGACGACGCTCTGGTAGAGGAAGGGGACGTACCGGAGCCCGAGGTACACCAGCGCGAGGCCGAGGACGACGCCGGGCACGGCGTAGCCGACGTAGGTGGCCCGCTCCGGCAGCGACGAGACGCCGGTCGTCCCGCGGGCCGAGAGGTAGGCGATGGGGAGGGCCGCGACGACGCAGATGGCGGCCGCGGCGGCGGCCAGTCCGACCGAGTTCCAGGCGTAGGCCGCCTCGAACGTGAAGCCGCCGCCCGCGTAGCCCGTGCCCGAGCGGACGAGCCACCGCACCAGGATGCCGACGGGCAGCGCGAGACACAGCGCGGCGATGGCGGCGCAAAAGAGGACCGCCGGGAGCTTCCAGTAGCCGAGTTGGATGGTCCCGGGCCGTCTCGACCCGCTGCTGACGTAGGCCCCTTCGCGACCGGCGCTCAGACGGGACTCGACGGCGAGGATGCCAAGCGCCATTACGAGCAACAGCATGGAGAGGATCGACGCGTAGTCCAGTCGGCGCGCGCCGAACTCGTTGTAGATCATCCGCGTGAACACGTCGTACTGCATGATGGCGGGCGTCCCGAAGTCCGAGAGCGCGTACAGCGCGACCAGCAGCGCGCCGGCGGCGATGCCCGGCGCGATCTGGGGGAACGTCACCCGGCGAAAGGCCTGCCAGCGGGTGTGGTTCAGCGTCCGCGCGGCCTCGACCACGGTCCCGTCGAACGACAGCAGCGACGCGCGCGTGGTGAGAAAGACGTAGGGGTACGTAAACAGCGTCAGGACCAGCACCGCGCCGTGGAGCCCGTAGATGGTGGGGAGCTGTTCGATTCCGAGCGGTGCGAGCAGGTCCGCGAGGACGCCGCGCGGGCCGAACGCCGAGACGAACGCGAACGCGCCGATGTAGCTCGGCACGACGAGCGGCAGCGCCGAGGTGATCGTCCAGAAGCGCTTGAACGGCAGATCGGTCTGGACGGTGAGGATCGCGAGGGGGACGCCGACGAGTATCGACGCGATCGTGACGCCGCCGACGAGCGCGAGCGTGTTCAGCGTCACCGAGACGGTAGTCTCGCTGGTCAGTAGTTCCAACGCGTGGCTGAACTCGATCTCGCCTGCGCGGAGGAACAGCCACACCAGTGGCGAGAGCAAGAGCAGCGAGATTGCGAGCGAGACCACTGCGAGCAGCGTGGGCGGCGACGAGTCTCGGGTCGCCTCCGTCGCCTGCTCCCGAAGCCGTTCGTAGCGGTCGCTCGTGCCCATGTCAGAGGACGCCGGCCTCCCGCAGCAGGTCGACGGTCCCCGCCACGTCCGCAAGTTCGGTGAGATTGATGTCCGGCGGGTTCAGCTCGTCGATTCGGGGCAGGCCGCCGACCGGCGCGACCCCGGGGATCATCGGGTACGCGAACGTCCGGGTGGCGAAGAACTCCTGGGCCTCCGCCGAGAGGACGTGGCGGACGAAGTTCGACGCGAGGTCTGCGTTGTCGGTCCCGCTGATGATCTCCACGCCGGAGACGTTGACGAGCGCGCCGGCGTCGCCCTCCGTGAACGCGAGTTCGATGGGGGCGTCCTCTCTCGCGGACTGGACCCGGAGCGCGTAGTAGTGGTTGGCGAACCCGGCGGTGAGTTCCCCGTCGGCGACGGCGTTCGAGACGCGGAACTCGTCGGCGTACGTCTCGATGCCGTGGTCCTGCATCGACTGGAGCCAGGCCTTCGTCTCCTCGTCGTCGCGGATGAGCCGCATCGCGGTGATGAACGACTGGAACGCCCCGTAGCTGGGAGCCCAGCCCATGCTGTTGGCCAGCGCGCTCGCCGAGGGGAAGTCCTGGACCGTCGAGGGGATGTCCGAAGCCGAGAGCTGGTTCGTGTTGTACGGAATCGCGCGTGCACGGCCGGCGATGCCGACCCAGCGGCCCTCGCTGTCCTGGAAGTCTTGCGGGACCGTCGAGAGCGCTTCCTCGGGGAGGGCGGCCGTCGCGCCGGCGTTGGCCACCGCGCCGAGGGAACCGGCGTCGATGGACATGAACACGTCGGCGGGGCTCGCGCCGGCCTCGTTCTCTTCGATGATGGTGTTTGCCAGGTCGCTCGACGCTTCGAGCCGATGACTGGCGGTGAAGTCCGGGTACCGCTGTTCGAGGAGTTCGATGAGGTCGAGGTACAGCCCGCCCTCACCGCCGCCGAGGTAGAGCGTCAGTTCGCCGCTGAGGTCCGGCAGTTCCTCGATGGATGTTCCACCCGGCGCGTCGCGCTGGGAGACCATCGGACCAGAGCCACGGAAGTCGGCGAGCGAGATCGCCCCCGCGCCGCTGCCGCCGTCGCCGGTACCGTTGCCGCTCGTGGCGCTGTCGCCGAAGATACCCGAACAGCCCGCGAGCGCGGTCGCTGCGGTCGCGCCGCCGAGGGCGAGAAACCGCCGTCGAGACGCGCTCGAACCAATTCGACTACGTCCGTCGTTGGAATCACTCATTGTTGGATTTAGGGTTGCCTAAAGAACTTAGGCCTTTCTAGTCGTCCGCGGTGGCCGGGACCTGTTCCGTCACGCGGTTATCCAGTTCGTCGAGACACGAGAGCCAGTCGAGCATGAACTCCCCGCAGTAGTTGAGGAACGCGCCGTTCTCCCAGTCGCCGAAGTCGCCCTCGACGAGAGCCACAGCGATGGCCTCGAAGACTTCGGCGTAGCTGTCGGCGTCGTCGCCGGCCTCGTCGACGATCTCCCAGACGTGCTCGTTGAGTTCGAGTCCGTGGACCTCGTTGGTGAGGTCAGAGAAGGTCGATCGGGGCGCTTTGTTGTGCTCACACAGCGGGTCGCCGTTGTAGATCTGCTTGCCGAGCACGTCGCAGGCGCGCTTGAGGAAGACGCCGGACCAGATGTCATCGAAGCGGCCGACGGCCCACTCGTTGTCGTCCATCGGGAGCTGATAGAACGCCGGGACGACCTCCCGGCGGAAGGCGAGGTTCATCGAGCAGACGGTGAGGTACTGGCCCTCGGCGGCGACGAAGTCCTCGCCGAAGTCGGCCTCGGTGGTCCGGGTCTGGGCCTGACCCTGGAGATCCCCGTCCATGAGGATGCGGACGGCGTCGAGGTCCGGGACGTTCGTCCAGAGACCCTGTGAAGCGACCACGTCGTCGACCTCGGTGGTCTCGGTCTCGACGGTCTCGTCCATCGCGGCGTAGGGGTAGCCACGCGGGTACAGCCCGTGTTTGTCCTCGTTCTGGTAGAGGACGTTCACCCACTGCTCGTCGGAGCTGACGGTCTCGATCTCGCCCTCGTAGGCGAGATTCTCCATGTGCGTGCCGAAGAAGTCCGCGTCCTCGTGTGGCAGGGTGTCGTCGTCGATGAACACGCCGTACTCGAAGTCGTTGGCCCAGAGGTAGAGGAGGCCAAAGGAGGTCTGGGCGTGGCTGGCTTCGGGGATAAGGTGGGCGTACTCGCCGACCCCGTGGTTCTCGAACCACGTCTGGCGTGCGCTCCCGTCGAAGACGGTCCCGTCGACGCCCTCCTCGTCAAGCATCCGCTCCATCGCGTCGGTGTCACAGAAGTCCTCTGTGATCAGGACGACGAACAGGCGGTCGAGGTCGAAACCGTGGTCGCGGGCGTTCTCGAAGTACGTTCGCATGCACTCGTGATTCCGAATCGTCGGAACCATTACGCAGATGTCCTGTGTCATTCGCTGTGCCCATCTCTTTAGGAGAGCCTAAAATACCTGTCGTTGTCGAATAGCTGCCTTCGTGGACATGTTTTCGAGGAACGAGGTCGGAACTGTCCCCCGAATCATAATATTCACGCCAGCTGATATTATTTTGTATAAGGAGAACTATTATTTGACTGTGCTTTGCCTGATTAGGTGATGAGCGTACGAAGTGTGAGGGCCACCTTACTACACCAATGAACTTGGAGAATCAAACCTGTGTGGTCACCGGTTCGTCGAGAGGAATCGGGCGTGGGATCGCCAAGGACCTGGGTGCGAACGGGGCCAACGTCGTCGTGAACTATCGCTCGTCGGAAGCGGAGGCGCGCGCGGTCGTCGAGGACATCCGCGAGAGCGGTGGCGACGCGATCGCCGCACAGGCCGACGTGGCGAAACTCGACGAGGTTCGCGCGATGCGCGAACAGGTGGCCGACGAGTTCGGGCCCGCCGACGTGCTCGTCAACAACGCGGGCATCACCATCGACAAGAAGTTCGAGAACATGACCCGGGAGGACTGGGACGCGGTCATCAACGTCAATCTCGGCGGCGTGTTCAACGGGACGAAGGCGTTCTACGACGACATCAAAGCGGCCGAACACGGCCGCCTCATCAACATCTCTAGCGTCGTCGGCCAGCAGGGGAACATCGGGCAGGCGAACTACGCCACGACGAAGTCCGGGCTGTTCGGGTTCACTCGCACGCTCGCACTCGAACTCGCACACACCGGGTCGACCGCCAACTGCGTCGCGCCCGGCTTCGTCAAGACGGACATGCTCGACGAGGTGCCCGAGCGCGTCCAGGAGAAGATTCTGCGGGAGATCCCGCTGGACCGATTCGCACGCGTGGAAGACATCGCCGGCATCGTCCGGTTCGTCGCGAGCGAGGAATCGAGCTACATGACCGGACAGGTACTTGGCGTCAACGGCGGCATGGAGTGGTAACATGAGCAAGCACGAAGAACCCGAAGACGAGGGCACGCCCGACGACGCTGTCGAGGAACTGCGGCGCAAGCGCGAGGAGGCCGAACTCGGCGGCGGCGAGGCCCGCATCGAGTCCCAGCACGAGAAGGGCAAGATGACGGCGCGCGAGCGAATCGACTTCCTCGTCGACGACGGCACGTTCAACGAGGTCGACCCGTTCGTCGAACACCGCTCGACGAGCTTCGGCATGGAGGACAAGCGCTACGCGGGCGACGCCGTGGTCACCGGCTACGGCGAGGTCGACGGTCGGAAGGTGTTCCTCTTCGCCCACGACTTCACCGTGCTCGGCGGCTCCGTCGGCGAGGTCGTCGCCGACAAGATCTGCAAGGTGATGGACAAGGCCATCGAGAACGGCGTGCCCGTCATCGGCCTGAACGACTCCGGCGGCGCGCGCATCCAGGAGGGCGTCGACTCGCTGGTGGGCTTCGCGAAGATCTTCGAGCGAAACACGAAAGCGAGCGGACTCATTCCACAGATCTCTGCCATCATGGGGCCCTGCGCTGGCGGTGCGACCTACAGCCCGGCGCTGACGGACTTCACGTTCATGGTCCAGGACACGAGCCACATGTTCATCACCGGACCGGACGTGATCGAGACGGTAACCGGTGAGCAGGTGTCCAAGGAGGAACTCGGCGGAGCCAGTTCGCACTCGACGAAGTCCGGCGTCGCGCACTTCACGTACCCCTCGGAGGAGGAGGCCCTGGAGAACATCAGGCGGCTCCTCTCGTACCTCCCGGCGAACAACATGGAGGACCCGCCGCGGGTGAAGCCGTGGGACGATCCCGACAGAGAGGTCCCCGAAGTGACCGACACCGTCCCGTCGGCTCCGCGCAAGCCCTACGACATGACGAAGGTCATCGAGAGCATCGTCGACGAGGATTCGTTCTTCGAGGTCCACGGCAACTGGGCCCGCAACGTCGTCGTCGGCTTCTCGCGCATGGACGGCCAGTCCGTCGGCGTGGTCGCGAACCAGCCCCGCGTGAGCGCGGGGACGCTCGACATCGACGCAGCGGAGAAGGCGGCGCGGTTCGTCCGCTTCTGTGACTCCTTCAACATCCCCATCCTGACGTTCGTCGACGTGCCCGGGTTCATGCCGGGGACGGACCAGGAGCACAACGGCATCATCCGCCGCGGCGCGAAACTCATCTACGCCTACGCCGAGGCGACCGTCCCGCTGCTGTCGGTCGTCGTCCGGAAGGCATACGGCGGCGCGTACATCGTCATGTCCTCGAAGTTCCTGGGCAGCGACGTGAACTACGCCTGGCCGGGATCGGAGATGGCGGTGCTCGGTCCCAGGGGCGCGGTCAACATCCTCTACCGCAAGGAGATCGCCCAGGCCGACGACCCGGACGCGAAGCGCCAGGAGCTGATGGACGAGTTCCGCGAGGAGTTCGCACACCCGTACGGGCCCGCAAAGCGCGGGTACCTCGACGACGTCATCGAGCCGAAGGACACGCGCAAACGGCTCATCCAGGACCTCGACCTGCTCCAGCGCAAGCGCGAGGACAGTCCCCCGAAAGACCACGGGAACATCCCGCTGTAAGATGTCCACGCTCGAATCACCCGAGACGGAAGTCGAATCCGCTCAGGCAACTGAACCGACCCGCGCGGAGTCGGTCGAAGAACTGGCGCTGTCGCTGCCGGACGACGCCTCGCAGTCAGAGGCGGCGGCAATCGCGGCCGCGATTAGCGCACACGTCACCGACCGTCGGCGGGCCGCGGCGGCCGCGGCGCAGCAAGAGACCGTGGAGTACGTCGACGAGTGGACGCTGGCCGGTCGGCTCGCGAGCGTCGGAAAGCGCCGGTGCCCGACGAACGTCGAGCGCGGCGAGGAGTGGAAGGCGGCGGCGCGGGCGCGGTACTGAGACTACTCGTTGAACTCCCGGAGGACTTCGAGGTCGCGGGCGGTCTGCATGAACTCGGACAGCGCCCGCTCGGTTCCGCAGTCGTCACACGTGAATTGCGTGTCTGGGGCCGGGAGGTCGTTGACGCGTTCTTCCCAGCTATCACTACACGCCGGACACTGAACTTGGAGCCAGGCCTCCTGCATACGCGATTGTGAATGGGACGCACGGATATACTTTGTGTGGCTTCTCGGCGAGCGGTAACGAGACGGTCCCGGACCAGGCCAACAGTTCGGTTTCCCTAAAAATAGGAACTTTTAAACGTATTAGGCAAGCCTAAAACGATATGAACCGACGTGAGTTCGTGGTCGCGACCGGTGTTGGACTGTCAGGCGCGTTCGCCGGATGTTCCGGCGATTCGACGGCTGAGAGCGGCGGAACGAGCGAGGGGGAGGGGGCGACACCGACACAGACCGCGGGCGCGAGCGACGACACGGCCACCGAAGCGGAAGAGACGACGACCGAGGAATCGACGAGTTCGAGCTACACCGTCTCGATGGAGCCGGTCGGCGAGGTGACCTTCGAGTCCGTCCCCGAGACGTGGGTCGCGAACAACGGAAGCTGGGCCGATATGGGCATCGCGCTCGGCCTCGAACCGCCGAAGGGCGTCTGGCTCCCCTCGCGGTACCACACGCAGTACTACGACGACATCCCCGGCGTGAGCGTCGACGGGAGCTCGATCCAGCAGCTGTGGGGCGAGGGCGGCGTCGGCAAGGAGCAGTTCTACGAGCTCGACGCCGACGTCCACGTCATCGACCCGAACTTCCTCATCAACCGGGGGAGCTGGGCGCAGTCTGACATCGACGAGATCGGGAATCAGGTCGCGCCTTTCTTCGGCAACAGCATCTTCTCGACGGGCTACACCTGGCACGACTACACGTACTACTCGCTGTACGAGGCCTTCGAGAAACTCTCGCAGGCGTTCCAGCGCACTGACCGGTTCGACGCGTTCCAGTCGCTGCACGAGGAGTTCCAGACCGCCGTCGGCGACGTCGTTCCCGAGTCCAGTTCGGAGCGCCCGCGGGTGGCCATCATGTGGGCGGCCGGCAACGAACCCGAGAAGTTCTCGCCGTACCTCATCGAGTCAGGGACGAGCTTCAAACAGTGGCGCGACCTGCAGGTCCGCGACGCTTTCGCCGAGACCGACGTTCGGGACTTCCACTCCGACCGCGGGCAGGTCGACTTCGAGACGCTGCTGGAGATCGACCCCGAGTACCTCATGATGCGCGGCCACGAGAACCAGACGCGCACCGAGTTCGAGGACACCCTCGTCGCCCACCTCGAAGACCACTCGGTCGCCAGTCAGCTGACGGCCGTCGAGAACGGCGACGTCTATCGCGGCGGGCCGCTGTACCAGGGCCCGATCACGAACCTGGTCGTCACCGAGCGGGCCGCCAAGCAGGTCTACGGCGTCGACGGCGAGCTGTTCGACCGCCAGCGCGTGGCCGACATCGTCGCCGGGGACGTGTAGGGGGCTTCGATGGCTGGGGAAACACGGACCTCCGGCGAGAGCGGGACTGCGAGGGGAACGACGGGCTGGATCGACGCCACGCTCGTCGGCCTCATCTGCGTCAGCATCGCCGTGACCGTGCTGGGGGGACTCATCCAGGTGAGCTTCGGCGCGTACTCGATGACGCTGCCGGAGGCCTGGCGCGCCGTCACCGAGCCGACGGTCCTGTTCAGCGCCGACGCCTGGCGGGCGTTCCTGCTCGGGGCCGAACTTCCGGAGATGAACCGACGGGCGCTCATCGTCTGGAACATCCGCGTCCCGCGCGTCATCGTCGGGATGTTCGTCGGGATGAACCTCGCCGTCGCCGGCGCGGTGTTCCAGGCGGTCACCCGGAACGAACTCGCGAGCCCGTACATCCTGGGCGTGAGTCACGGCTCGGGACTGGGCGTGCTGGTGACGTTCGTCTTCTTCAGCGGCCTCACCCACCTCGTCCCGCTGATGGCAGCAGTCGGTGGCGCGCTCGCCTTCATCGTCGTCTACGCCATCGCCTGGAACGGTGGGACCAGCCCGGTCAGACTCGTCCTCGCCGGCGTCGTCGTCGGCATGGTCGCGTGGTCGCTCCAGCGGGGCCTGTTCTTCTTCGTCGAGGACATCGGCGTCGTCCAGTCCGCGCTAGCCTGGATCACCGGCTCGCTCACGGGGACCGACTGGGAGCAGGTCCGCCTCGTCGCCCCGTGGAGCGTCGTCTCCATCTTCGTCGCCGCTATCGGCGCGCGCCACCTGAACGTCCTGGTGCTGGGCGAGAGCACGGCCAAGTCGCTGGGGATGAAAGTCGAGTGGGCACGCTTCGGGCTCTCGGCGGTCGCCATCGTCGCCACCAGCTCGGCCATCGCGGTGGCCGGCATCGTCTCGTTCGTCGGTCTCATCGTCCCCCACGTCGTCAGGACCGTCGTCGGCAGCGACTACCGGCGGATCATCGCCGGCTCGCTGTTCGTCGGCCCGGCGCTCGTGACCGCCGCGGACGTGGGCGCGCGCCTCGGTCCCTCGGTCGTCGCCGTCGCCGCCGGCGCGGTCATCCTCGTGGCCGGGCTGGCGCTCGGTATCGGCGGCCTCGTCGGGTCGACGGCCGTCCGGTCGCGCTACGATACCGACTACACCCGACCGGCAGGGGTCGCGCTCGTCGTCGGCGCGGGGATGCTCGGACTTGCGTGGCTCGCGGGCGGTCCCGCCGTCAGCGACACGCAACTGCCGGTCGGCATCGTGACCGGGCTGGTCGGCGGGCCGTACTTCCTGTACCTGATGCGCCGACGCAAACACCTCGGTGATCTCTGATGCAAACACAGGACACCCATCACGACGACGTACAGCCCTCCGACACCGCCACCGAAAGCGCCCTCGTCGGGACGGACCTCGAGATCGGGTATCCGACCCTCGAGGAACCGGTCGTCACGGTCGACCGGATCGACGTGCCCGAGGGCGAGGTCACGGCGCTGGTCGGTCCCAACGGGAGCGGCAAGAGCACCCTCGTGAAGGCGCTGGCCCGCCAGCTTCGGCCCGACGCCGGCGAGATACGGCTCAACGACCGGAACATCCAGTCGTTCGGCCAGAAAGAGCTGGCCCGCGAACTGGGCCACCTCTCGCAGGAGAACACCGCGCCGGACAGCGTCACCGTCGAGGACCTGGTCTACCACGGCCGCTACCCGTACCGGGGGTTCTTCGAGAGCGTCGACGACGCGGACGAGCGGGCCGTCGAGCGCGCCATCGACCTGGCCGGCATCGACCACCTCCGGGAGAAGGGGGTCGGCAATCTCTCGGGCGGCCAGAAACAGCTCGTGTTCATCGCGATGGTCCTCGCCCAGGAGACCGACGTGCTCCTGCTCGACGAACCGACCACGTTCCTCGACCTGCACCACCAGCTCCGGGTGATGGAGACCGTGCGCCGCCTCAACGAGGAGCGCGACGTCACCATCGCTATCGTCCTCCACGACATCGCGCAGGCGGCTCGCTTCGCCGACAACCTCATCGCGCTCGACGACGGGACGGTGTACGATTGGGGGCCGCCGACCGACGTGGTGACCGAGGAATTGCTCGAAGACGTCTTCGACGTGGACGCGGCGGTCCGGTACACGCCTGACCCGGAGATCGTCCCGAAGCGGTCACTGTAACCATGGTCGGACGCACCCTCGCGGACATCCGCGCCCGCCTGTCGGAACTCAGCGTCGCCGTCGGCCCGTACCGCGTCGTCAGCGCCCGGACCGGGACGCCGCCGCTCCCCGTCTCTGGAATGCAGTTCCCGGACCGGGAGACGGCCGCCGAGGCCGCGAGCGTCGCGACGGCCTACCGCAGTGCGCTCCGCCGCTACGACCCGCGGCTGCCGGTCCACGACCTGATCGTCTGTGAAGGGCCGTTCGGGACCAGCGCCGTCTCGTCCCCGACTCCGTCGCTCCCGGAGTACTGTCACACCATCGCCGGGGCGCTGTTCGAGGTGCTCTCGGGCCGTCACCGCGCCGTCGAGCGGGCCGTCATGGACAGCTATCTCTCGGCCGCCGAGGAGACGGAGAACCGCGAACGACTCTGTCTGGCGATGCTCGAGAGCATGGCGACGGCGCTCGACACTCATCTCGACCCCGAGGAACAGGCCGACACGCTCCTCGATGCGGCCGGGCAACTCCCGAAGAAGCGTCCCGGAACTGACCCGCTGAGTGACGCGCTCGACGCACTCGAATCGGCGGGCCTGCTCGACGACACGGCCGTCGAACCCGCCGCCGACGGACCCGGTCGCCGACCGCGCTACGTCACCCTGACGAACTACCGTCCGTCGCTGTCGCCCACACGCTGTCCGGTGTTGCCCCTCGTCGTCGAACTCCTCCGGTGGACGAGCGTCACCCCGCAGGTGGCCGAGGCCGAGCGCACTGACGACGGGTGGCGACTGCTCGTGTCCGTCGCCGGTGACCGCCCGGCGGACGGACTTTCGGTCGTCACAGCCGTCTGAAAATTAGCGACCTGACATCGATCGGACCGTAACGAATACACGACCGCCCTGAGAGTGACAGCACATGGGAGTCGCTGTAATCGGCGCGTCGATGACGAAATTCGGGCAGCGCGACGCCTGGATCCGCGAGTTGCTCTCGCAGGCGGGCGAGGAGTGTCTCACGGACGCCGGCGTCGAACCGAAGGAGGTAGAGCACCTGTACGTCTCGAACATGGCCAGCGGCGAGTTCGAGGGCCAGACCGGGATCATGAACCTTCTGGCCCACGACCTGGGCGTCCTGCCGGCCTACAGCGAGCGGGTCGACCAGACCTCTTCGTCGGGCGGGGCAGGCATCTACGAGGCCTGGCAGTCGGTCGCCAGCGGGGCCAGCGAGATGACCTTGCTCGTCGGCGGCGAGAAGATGACCCACCGGTCGACGGGAGAGGCGACGGACGTCATCGCCTCGATCACGCACCCCGACGAGTACAAACACGGAGTGACCCTGCCGTCGTTCGCGGGAATGACCGCTCGCCATTACCTCGAGCGGTTCGACGCACCGCGAGAGTCGCTGGCACGCGTGGCGGTCAAGAACCACAAGAACGGCGTCGACAACCCCAAGGCGCAGTTCCAGAAGGAGATCACGATGGAGAAAGCGCTGGAATCGCCGATCATCGCCGATCCACTGCGGCTGTACGACTTCTGTCCGATCACGGACGGGAGCGCCGCGCTCATGTTCACCACCGAGGAACGAGCCGCGGAGATTGCCGACGAGTACGCCGTCGTCTCGGGTATCGGCGGGGCGACGGACACGCACGTCGTCCACGAGCGCGACGACCCGACGATTATGGGCGGCGTCGTCGAGTCGAGCAAGGACGCCTACGAGATGGCTGGACTGGGCCCCGAGGACCTCGACGTGGCGGAACTGCACGACATGTTCACCATTCTGGAGTTCCTCCAGTTGGAGGGAATCGGCGTCGCCGACCAGGGAACCGCGTGGGAACTGGCGATGGACGGCGCGACCGAGAAGGACGGCGACCTGCCGATCAACACCTCGGGCGGGCTCAAGTCCAAGGGCCACCCGCTGGGTGCCAGTGGCGTCGCCCAGGGCGTCGAAATCTACGAACAGCTCGTCGGCGAGGCCGGCCCGCGGCAGGTCGAGGCCGACACCGCCCTGGCGTGTAACGTCGGGGGCTTCGGAAACTGCGTTATCACGACCATCATGGAGGCTGCAGAATGACGCTCGAAGCAGGCATCTGTCCGAACGGTCACGTCTCGTACCCCACCCACCCGCGCTGTCCGGACTGTGGCGAACCGCAAGAGGAGACGCTGGATCTCTCGGAGCGAACTGCCGAGGTCGTCACGTGGACGAAATCCACGGCGACGCCGCCGGGGGTCCGCCAGCCCAACACGCTGGCCATCGTCGAGTTCGACATCACCGACGTGGCGGGCGCGACCGACGAGTTCGTACGCGCGCTCGGTCAGGCGACGACCGAGGAAATCGAGACCGGTGACGCGGTCGAACCGGTGTACGTCGAAGAACTGCGCGACCCCGAAGTCGGTATCAAAGTCCCCGAGAGCCAGGACTGGGACGGCTATCGCTGGGAACCGGTGTAAGCAGGCCGACGGCGCGCGGTCACGCCGAGCCAAGCGCCGTCGGTTCGGATTCGAGTTCGTCGAGGCAGTCGGCGACGGTCCGGCACCCCTTCGGACAGACGTGGGGATAGACGCCGAGGAGATCGTCGCCGTCGAGCACCGTGACGCAGACCACCGGGAGCGTCACGACCTCGTCGCGGCGGCCGGTGTAGCCGCTCGACCGCTCGTGGCGGTCGAAGGCCGGTTCGAGTGTGACGTCGCGGGCGGCGGCCCACGCGTCCATCTCTGCGAGCGACGGGAGCACCGAATCGTCGGCTTCGAGTTCGGCGAGGCGCTTCCAGTGTCTGACCGCGAAATCACTGATCGATCCCGACTCTTTCAGGGCCTCGATTCGCGCTAATACGGTCTCCTGTCGCTTCTGGGTCTCGGACGCCACGGGCGACCGAAGGAACACCACGACGCGACGCTCGGCTGTCATACGTGTGTCACCTACATCGAGAGAAGATACGTCGGACGAGGAGATAGCCGTATCGGTGGGCTCGGAGCGACTCAAGCGGTAGAGGCTTCGGTCGACTCCAGCCGGGCCAGCCCGTCGCCGTCGGCGATCGCGGCGATGCACTCCTCGACGGACTCCGCCCGACCGCCGTCGGCGAACGGTGCGACCCGAACGAGGTCCCCGTTCTCGTAGAGCGCGAGGCAGACGACGGGCAACACGAGTTCCCGTCGGCGCTCGCCGGTCGTCGTGCTGTAACAGAGCCGGGTGTCGAAAAACGGTGCGAGCGCGACGCCCGCTTCGCGTGCCCATGCAGCGAACTCGTTGTACAGCTCCCGTTCGCCGCTGTTGTCACCTCGCAGCGGGACGCGCTTTTGCCACTCGACCGTCTCGACGCCGTCGATCACTCCCTGGCACACGAGCGACTCGACCTCACGCTCGATGGCCGTACAGCGCTTTCGTGACGGTGTCGGAAGCTCGGACCGAACGAACAGCCTGGCGCGGCGCTCCCCTTGCGCGCTTGTCAGTGGCATGGGTACCCATACCAGCACTTCTAAAATAATAAAACATTATGATTGTTGGCGAATGTTTATTCGCCCGCCTCGTCGATCACGCTTCGTCGGTGCCGTTTCCGTCGCCGCCCTCACTCGTGGGGTCGTCCCCGTCGACGTCCTCTTTGATCGACTGCAGTTCGGCGTCCACGTCGACGGGCACGTCAGTCGCGTCCACGTCTGGCCCGTCTGTGTCTCCCCCGGGCTCTTCCGCGAGTCGGTCGGCCAGTTCCGCCCGCAGTTCCTGAGCCTCGTCGAGCAGTTCGCGGGCCTCCTCGTCTTCCGGCGTCCCCTCGACGGCGTGCTGGAGGTCCGTCAGCGCGTCGTCCAGGCGGGAGAGCGTCGCCCGACTCAATCTCGTCGCGCGCTGGCGGACCTCGCCGGACGCAGAGCCCGACGATGTGGGTCGCCCCTCGGCCATACGAAGCGCCCGCCGGAGGAGTTTCAGCGCCTCGACGTTGGTCTTGAGGACGAGGATGATCGCGGGAATCGTCACGTCGCTCGTAAACCGGAGCAGTTCACGCGGCGTCGGCGGCCGCGGCAGCCCCGACTCCGTCGTCGGCTCGATCTCCGTTTCGAGGTCCTGGAGGGTCGTGACGAGGTCCGTTACCAGGGCGGTGAGGTCGTCGTCCGAACTCATACCTGTAGGTAACGCCCTCGGGTACTAAAGGCCGCGCCGATAGTGTCTAGGTCAACCAAAATCCTTTTTACTTTAGGCATACCTAACCCAGATAATGCCAACACAGACGGACGATGTCGCGGACACCGACGACGACCGCCCGGTCGTCTCGGCGCTGGACAGTGGCGCTGACAGAACCGTGTTCACCGAAGACGGGAACCGTGACGGGTGGATCGCGACCGATCTTACCGTTTCCCTCCGCAGATAAGTCCACGCAGACTGCGGTTCAGGTCCGCCACACTCTGCCCTTTCTCCACGTGACGCGCCGCTAGTGCACTTTCCGGTCCGAAAAATGAAGCCGCTCGTCGAGTCTCGATACCGACGGGGGTGCTGTGGCAACGAACCGCGAGAGGGCGCTCGGAGGATCGAAAGCGGGGGTTCGTCCGGGTCCGCTCGCCGACGCCGTGCGTGCTCAGTCCAGGACCAGCGTGTCGTCTTCGAGGTAGTGCTCGACGTGGTGAGCGTCTTCTTCGACCTCCACGATGATCTCACGGAGGATCTGTGCGCTGGCGTGGTCACCGAGATTCTCTGTCAGTTCGATGTGGTCTCGAAGCGACTCGATGATGTCGCCGTACAGTTCGAGGTCGTGCTGGAGGGACGTGCGGATGTCGTAGACGTCCTCGTCCTCGGGCTCGATCGCCGCGTGTTCCTGCAGCGCCTTGCCGCTGGAGACCGGCGTCCCGCCGAGGGCCTGTGCGCGCTCGGCGAGTTCGTCGGCCGCCTCCTCGGCGTGCCCCGCGGCGTCGCCGAGGAACAGGTGCAGGTCGCGGAACTCCGCGCCCTCGACGTTCCAGTGGTGCTTCTTGAGCTGGTGGTACAGGACGTACGTGTCTGCGAGGTCCTGGTTCAGCGCGTTGATTACCTGCTCGGATTTTTCGACGTCGAGGCGGAGCTCGTTCTCTTCGACAGTCCCGAATTCTCGGCGGACGTGCTCTTGAGTTTCTTCCATGGTCAGTTCAACGTACTCACGGGTACCACTTAAAGATTGTTTTGTGAAAATTTGTTTTTGGGAATGCGAAAAACTTGTTCTCAGATGGGACGGGATCTTCCCGTAGAATGAACTCATCGCACGGTCGGCAGTAACGCAAAGAAGGCACAGAAACAGCGTCTCGGTGCACCCTGCATAGCAATGCGTACCGATTACGCAGGTCGCGAGACGACGACGGCTACTGCGTCCGCGTCGATATCGTCGCTCTCCACGGCATCGGCCCGGAGGACCTGTTCCTGGTGGACGGCGACGACCGCGCCGAGCAGGTGGTCGTCCAGATCGAGGTGCTCGCCGTACTCCCGCCAGACGCTTTCTCTGACGGCCACGTAGAACGTCTCGGGCGTCCGGTGGAGCACGGCGTCGTCGAAGCGTTTCCGCCACTCGTAGACGAGGTCTTCGACGCCCGGATTCTTCCGCATCGTCCGCTGGTGGGCTTCGAGCGCGTCTCGCAGTGTCGCTTCGTCGACGTCGTTCGCGTCGGCGACGGCGCGGATCACGTCGTCGTCGAACGCGGCGAGGAGGTCAGCATCGGTCATCGACGGCGGCTACAACGGCCGGCGACTAAAGCGGCGCGCCCGAGTCGTACGCAATCAATCACCCATATTCTCGGGGTCTGGGATCTCCCCACCAGCTATATTCGGGGTCCGGTGGAAGCACCGGATAGAGGCATGGGACGACTATCGACGCTGTTCGCGCCGGAGCGTGTCGCAGTGGTCGGTGCGACCGACTCGGAGGGATCCGTCGGTCGCGCGGTCACCGCGAACTTGCTCGACTCGTACACGGGCGAGATCGTGGCGATCAATCCGAACAAGGACACGGTGTTGGGACTGACGTGTTACGACGGCTTCGACGCCGTCGACAGGCCGGCGACGATCGACGTGGCCGTGGTCGTCGTACCGCCGACGGTGGCGGTCGACGTGATCGCGGACGCCGGCGAGGCGGGTATCGAGAACGTCGTCGTGATCACCGCCGGGTTCGGCGAGACCGGGAGCGACGGGGCCGAGCGCGAGCGTCGGCTCCGCGAGGTCGCTCGGGAGTACGACCTGAACCTCGTCGGGCCGAACAGTCTGGGCGTCATGTCGACGCCCGTCGGACTCAACGCCACGTTCGGTAACGAAATGGCGAGCGAGGGTGACATCTCCTTCATGAGCCAGTCGGGGGCGTTTATCACGGCCGTCCTCGACTGGGCCGCCGAGCGCGACGTCGGCTTCAAGGACATCGTCTCGCTGGGCAACAAGGCGGTGCTCGACGAGGGCGACTTCGTCGCGGAATGGGGCGACGACCCCGAGACGGACGTGATACTGGGCTACCTCGAGGACATCAACGACGGGACGAAGTTCGTCGAGACCGCGCGCGAGGTGACACAGGAGACCCCGATCGTGCTCGTCAAGTCCGGTCGCACGGACGCGGGCGCGAGCGCGGCGGCCTCCCACACGGGCGCGATGGCGGGGTCCGAGCGGGCCTACGAGGCCGGCCTGGACAAGGCCGGGACGCTCCGCGTCGAGTCCGTTCAGGAACTGTTCGACTACGCGCAGATACTCTCGGGCCAGCCCCTGCCAGACGGCGACGAAATCGCCATCGTCACGAACGCCGGCGGCCCGGGCGTGATGACGACCGACGCCGTCGGCGACTCGGACCTCACGCTCGCCGACTTCGGCGACGAGACGTTCGAGCGCCTTCGCGAGGAGATGCCCGACGAGGCCAACATCTACAACCCCGTCGATATCATCGGGGATGCCCCCGCCGAGCGCTTCGAGCGCGCGCTGGAGATCGTACTGGCCGACGACAACGTCTCGATGGCCGCCGTCGTCGCCTGTCCGACCGCTGTGCTCTCCTTCGAGGACCTCGCCGAATGCGTGGCCTCGGCACAGGAGCGGTTCGGCACGCCCGTCGCGGCGACGCTGATGGGCGGGAAGTCGGTCGGCGCTGGCGCGGCGGTCCTCGGCGAGGCCGGCATCCCGAACTACTTCGACCCCGCACGCGCCGTCGGGAGCCTCGACGCGCTCCGGCGCTACCGCGAGATACAGTCGACGACCTACGAGGAGCCGACGACCTTCGACGTGGACCGCGAGCGCGCCCGCGAGATCCTCGAATCCGCGGCCCGGCGCGACTCGAACCGGCTCGGCGTCGAGGCGATGGACCTCCTCGACGCCTACGGGATTCCGACGCCGCAGGGGTCGGTCGTCTCCTCGCCGACCGAGGCCGAGGCCGTCGCGGAGGACATCGGCGGCGACGTGGTCATGAAGATCGTCAGCCCCGACATCCTGCACAAGTCCGACATCGGCGGCGTCGAGGTCGGCGTCTCTGTCGAGGACGTCCGCGACACCTACGAGGACCTCGTCGTCAGGGCGCGTAACTACCAGCAGGACGCGACGATACTGGGCGTGCAGGTCCAGGAGACCATCGATCTCGACAGCGGCGTCGAGACGATTCTCGGCGTGAACCGGGACCCGCAGTTCGGCCCGCTGGTGCTGTTCGGCCTCGGTGGTATTTTCGTCGAGGTACTCGAAGATACGACTGTCAGGGTCGCCCCGGTGAGCGAATCCGAAGCGAGCGGGATGCTCGACGACATCGACTCCGCGCCGCTGCTGCGCGGAGCCAGGGGCAGAGATCCGGTCGACGAGGGTGCCCTCGTCGAGACCGTCCAGCGCCTCTCCCAGCTCGTCACCGACTTCCCGGCCATCGTCGAACTCGACATCAACCCCCTCGTCGCGACGCCCGACGGGGTCCAGGCGGTCGACCTGCGGCTCACCCTCGACCAGGAGGAACTATGACCGACACGAACACGCTACTCGTCACGTCGACGGAGGAAGGTATCGGCAAAACGGCGATCACGCTCGCGCTGGCCACTCGCGCACGCGATGCGGGTCACGACGTTGGCTACATGAAACCGAAGGGAACGCGCCTCCAGAGCGCCGTCGGGAAGACCCGGGACCAGGACCCGATGCTCGCCCGTGAGCTCCTGGACCTCGACACCGAGATCCACGAGATGGAACCCATCGTCTACTCCCCGACGTTCATCCAGGAAGCCATCCGCGGCCGCGAAGACCCCGACGGACTCCGCGAGCGCGTCATCGACAGCGCGGCGGTCTGTGCGGAAGGCACCGATTTACTGCTCGTCGAGGGGAGCGACAGCCTCTCGACCGGGAGCATCGTGGACCTTACCGATGCCGACATCGCGGAACTGCTCGACGCTCGCGTGCTGCTGGTTTCGGACTACGGGACGTCGGGCGACACGGACGAGATTCTGTCGGCCGCGCGGTCGCTCGGCGACCGGCTGGCCGGCGTCCTGTTCAACGGCATCACCGACGCCACTGTCGACGAACTCGCCGACGACGTGGTCCCGTTCCTCGAAGGTGAGGGCGTGCCGGTTCACGGCATCCTCCCGCGGGACCGCTCGCTCGCTGGCGTCACGGTCGACGACCTCGCACGGAGCCTCGGTGCGGACGTCCTCACGGGCGAGGCCGACACGGACGTGCACATCGAGCGGTTCAGTGTGGGTGCGATGAGCGGGAGCAGCGCCCTCGACCGCTTCCGACGGACGCGCGACGCCGTCGTCGTGACCGGCGGCGACCGCTCGGAGGTCCAGACCGCAGCGCTCGAAGCCTCCGGCGTCAAGGCGCTCCTCCTCACGGGCGGGTTCCAGCCCGCGAGTGCCGTCGTCGGTCGCGCGGCCGAGCGAAACGTCCCGATTCTGTCAGTGCAGTCCGACACGCGGACGACGATCGACCGCGTCGAGGAGGTGCTCCGGACGGGTCGCACCCGGAACGAGGCCACGATCGACCGTATGCGCGAACTACTCGACGACGGCGTCGACGTGGCCGACCTCCTGTCTGTCGAGCTATAGATCCTCTGTTTCGGTTGCGAGGTAGTCGACTCCTACCGTTTCAGGCTCGGCGAATTACCCGAAATTTCCAGATGAAACGTGCCCTGGTATTTTAGTTGTCGGCGTTTTAGGGACGGATGGAGCCTCACGGCTCCGTAGTGTCACACGTTCGGGGGAATCCCCCCGTCCTATCCCCTTCAGACGACCGTTCTCCTGCTGTCGTTCCTCTCACTCGGCAGTCCCGCTCAGCAGCGACACCGGCAGATTCTCACGAATCCCGTCGACGACGCGATCGCCTGACGCCGTGTTTAGCGGCGGGACGGTCCACACCGGACAGCCGGTCATCCGCTCGATGACGCCCGGATTCGTCCGCTCTGCGGTCGTCACCCCCTCGTACCGGTTACAGACGACGCCGACGACCGGAACGCCGCGGTCGCGCAGCGTTCGAACAGTCAGTGCCGTGTGGTTCAGCGTACCCAGATCCGACCGGGCGACGACGAGCGCCGGAAGCCCCGCGTCGGCGACGAGGTCGAGCACTTCCCGCCCGTCCGCGAGCGGGACGCACAGGCCGCCGATCCCCTCGACAACGGCCGTCTCGCACGAATTGACGGCGTCGATGACACCGTCGAGGATGTCGTCGTATGCGAGGGTGGCGTCGGTCTCCGCAGCGGCGACCGCCGGGGCGAGGGGGGGTTCGAAGCGGCGCAGACAGACAGCGGCGTCGTCGGTGCCACAGACCGATGCGACGACCCCCGCGTCGTCGTCAGGTGGGTGGCCGGTCTGGCAGGGCTTCACCGCGACGGCGTCCCGACCGCGCTCGCGAAGCCACCCGGTCAGGCCCGCCGTCACCACGGTCTTGCCGACGCCGGTGTCGGTCCCGACGACGAAGACGCCGTCGTCGAGAGAGTGCTCGGGAGGCGCGTTCGATTCGCTATCGCCGCCGGTCACAGCAGGCCCACCTCCTCGCCGGCCTCCCTGAACGCGTCCAGACACCGCGCGACGTCGTCGGCGGTGTGGGTCGCCATCGGCGCGACGCGGATTCGGGACGTCCCCTCCGGAACCGTCGGCGGGCGAATCGCCGGGGCGACGACGCCGCGTTCTTCGAGGTGGGCGGCAAGTGTCACGGCGTCGGCGCGGTCGCCGACCAGCACCGGGAGGACGTGCGTCTCGCCGAGGACCTCGTAGCCCATTCCTTCCAGGCCGTCGCGCAGCGTCTCCACGGTGTCCCAGAGGTCGTCCACCCGGTCGGTCTCGCGGGCGATCCGTAGCGATTCGCGGGCCGCGGCGGCGCTGGGCGGCGACAGTCCGGTGGAGAAGACGAACGACCGCGCGGCGTTCAGCAGGTACTCCACGAGCGCCTCGTCGCCGGCGACGTAGCCGCCCTGGCTCGCCAGCGCCTTCGAGAGCGTCCCCAGTTGCACGTCGACGCGGTCGCTCAGCCCCTCGCGCTGGACGACGCCGCCGCCGTCGTCGCCGAACAGCCCCGTCGCGTGGGCCTCGTCGACCATCACCCACGCACCGAACTCGTCGGCGGCGTCACAGACGGCCGACAGCGGCGCGATGTCGCCGTCCATCGAGAACACGGAGTCGGTGACGACCAGCCACCGCTCGTCGCTCGCGTCGTCCGTGTGGTCGGCACGCGCCGCCATCTCGGCGCGCAGGTCGTCGGCGTCGCAGTGGTCGTAGACGACCGTCTCACCCGCGCCCACGCGACAGCCGTCGATGATCGAGGCGTGGTTCAGTTCGTCCGAGAACACCACGTCCGGCGCGAGCGCGTCGATGGTCCCGACGTTGGCCGCGTAGCCCGACGAGAAGACGAGCGCGCGCTCTGCCGCCTTGCAGGCGGCGAGGTCGCGCTCCAGCGCCCGGTGGACGTGCGTGTCGCCGGTGACCAGCCGGGAGGCCCCCGCGCCGGTCCCGACGGTCCGCGCGGCCAGTTCGGCCACCTGCTGGACGCGCCCGTCGTCGGCGAGTCCGAGGTAGTTGTTCGACGCGAAGACGGCGGCCTCCTCGCCGAAGTCCGGCGGGCCGCCCTTGGGGTCGTCGGCGAACCGCGTTCGCGCCGTGACGGCCTCCGCCACGTCCAGGTGTCGGCGGAGATCGCGGTCCTCGCGCTGGTCGAGTCGCCGTTCGAGGTCGAATCCGTGGGACATGAGAAGCGCTAGCGCGTCGGCTCAGAACCCTGGCATGAGGTCGGCGGGGCCGAACACGCCGTAGTGACCCGCGCGGTTGTTGCGGACGCCGGCCTTCAGGTAGCCCAGCGCCGGGCCGTTGACGTTCGCCTCCATGCTGGTCGCGTCGTCCAGTTGGAAGGTGTTCGTCCCCGTCTCCCCGTCGAAGGTCGTCCCGGTCACGCTGACCGTCGTCGTCGTCGGCTTCTCGTCGGAGCGCACGTCGAGGACGCCGCCGACGTGGACGTCCTCGGCGTCGCAGATGCCCGCGCGCTCGAGCAGCACGTCGTCGGCGTGCTCCATGTCGTGGAACTCCAGCACGCCGTCGTGCTCGTCGATGAGTTCCTCGATTTCCGCCTCGCTCATCTCGCGTGCCGTCTCGATGTCGTAGCCGTCGAGGTGGGCGATGTCCTCGCGGACAGTCCCCCGGTTGTCTTCGTAGCCGGACTTCAGGCCGACGCCCCACCAGATTTCGACTTCCTCGACTTCGACGAACGACTGGGCTGCCAGCGCGGCCGCGCCGGTCAGGAAGCCCGGCGTCGCGCCCGCCCCGCAGACGAACGTGATGCCCGACTCCGTCAGTTTCGCCTCGCGGTCGTCGAGCATCCCGATGACGCGGGAGCGTTTGAGCACGTCGATCATCACGCCCTCGTAGTCGGCCTCTGCGAAGCGCTCGGCCACACGCGGGATGAAGTCGTGTTCGAGGTTCGGCAGCGCCAGCAGGACGGCGTCGATTCCGTCGCTTTCGGCGATGATGTCGTCGATGGGCGTCTCCGTGGGTTCGCCCTGTGAACTGGCAACGATGCCGGCCTGCTCGCCGTGCTGTTTGACGCCGTCGGCTCTGGCGGCGGCCGCACCGCCATCGGTCGCAACGTCGTCGGGTCCGCCGCCTTGTGGCCCGCTTGCGATGTTGCCCTCTGTCGCCTCCAGCAGTTCGTCCACGTCGAGGCCGTCGTGGTCGATAGCGACGCCGTTGCGGTCACAGGCCGCGACCGCGGTGAGACCGTCTTTATGCTGTGAGACTTCGAGCGTCCGCCGTCCGATACCTCCGGTTCCGAGCACTGCAAAGCGTATGTCGTCCATTGTCAGTCGTCGGATTTGAGCTCTGATTTGGTCTGTGCTGTTCCTGCTGCCGTCTCGGTCTCCGTCTCCTCGGCCGCGCGTTCTTTGACCGCCTCGGGGTCGAAGTCGTTGGCCTCGGTGTTGGGCTCCAGGCCGGCCTGCTCGACGATTTCGAGGTCGTCGGCCGCCGACTGACCCTCGGTCGTGAGGTAGTCGCCGGTGAGGATGCCGTCCGCGCCAGCCTCCAGGGCGGCCACCTGCCCGTCCGTGTCGAGGTTGACCTCGCGCCCGCCCGTCAGGCGTACGCGGGCCTCCGGGTGGAGCAGTCGGTACACCGCGATGGTTTTCACGACCTCCTCGGTCGTGATGTCGGGAAGTCCCCGTTCGGCCATCGGCGTCCCCGCCACCGGGTTCAGGATGTTGACCGGGAGCGAGGAGATGCCGATGTCCTGGAGGGCCATCGCCGCGTCGACCCTGTCGGTCGGCGTCTCGCCCATCCCGAGGATGACGCCGGCACAGAGGTCCATGCCGGCGTCCTTGGCGACCCGGAGCGTCTCGACCCGCTTTTCGAACGTGTGGGTCTGCACGACCTCCGGGAAGTACCGCGGCGAGGTCTCGATGTTGTGATTGTAGTGATTGAGCCCCTCGTCTGCCAGGATGGCGGCTTCCTCCTCCGTGAGGATGCCGAGGCTGGCGTCGACCTCCACGTCCGTCTCGTCGCGCACGAGTCGGATGGCCTCGAGGACCTCCTCCCACTCCTCGGGGCGTCGCTCCTTCGAGACGCCCTTCTCGGCGACGACGATGCCGAAGCGCTGCGCGCCGTCGCGCTCGGCGCGCTGTGCGGCTTCCAGTATCTTCTCCGGGCCGAGAAAGCCGTAGTTCTCGATGCCGGTGTCGAAGTGGACCGACTGGGCGCAGAACCCGCAGTCCTCCGCGCAGTTGCCGGCCTTCGCGTTTACGATGGAACACGCGTCGACGGTGTCGTCGCCGAGGCGCGTGCGGACGTAGTCGGCCCCGGCCGCGAGCGCGTCGACCGGCTGTGCGATGAGCGCCAGTCCGTCCCGGCGGTCGAGGCGGTCCCCGTCCAGCACGCGAGCGACGGCCTCGTCTACCGTTCGGTTGCCCGTCTCGTAAACCACACTTCCGGTGTCGGTTGACGGTGGGATAAAGATTCGGGTGACCCGACCGCTCGGGGGTATCGTTTTACCGGCCCCGCCGCTACGCCCTCGCATGGCAGAGACGACTGAGGTCGCCGCGGACCACGCCGGCGACGACGGCCACGAGCACCGGAGCCGCTGGCCGCTGGTCGCAGCGCTCGGGGCCGCCTCGCTGTATCTCGGCGTCGGCCTCGCGTTCGTCGGGCTGACGCTCGTTCCCACCATCGTCGCGCTCGTCCTCGGGAGCGTCGGCGCGCTCGCGCTCGTCGGCGGGCTCGCGGGCTGGGCCAACGAGGCGTTCGTCGCGGACTACTTCGCGGACCACACCGGACCGGGGTCGGAGGTCTACACCGGCGGGATGGTGCTGTTCCTGATCTCGGACGTGGCGACGTTCGCCGCCGGGTTCGTCTACTACGCCTTCGTCCGCGTCGGCGCGTGGCCGCCCGCGAACCTCCCGCACCTGCTCGGCTCGCTCGTCGCGGTCAACACCGCCCTGCTGCTGGCCAGCAGCGTCACGCTCCACTACGGTCACGAGGCGCTCGAACACGGCAACAGGCGGCGCTTTCTCGGCCTGCTCGGGGTAACGCTCCTGCTCGGCGTCGTCTTCCTCGGCGGGCAGGTGCTGGAGTACTACGAGTTCGTCGTCGGCGAGGGCTTCACGCTCTCCTCGGGCGTGTTCGCGAGCGCATTCTTCGGCCTGACCGGCCTGCACGGCCTGCACGTCTCGCTGGGGGTCGTGTTACTCGGCATCGCGTTTGCCCGCGCTCTGCGGGGACACTACGACCCGGAGCGAGACACGGCCATCCAGACGACGGCGCTGTACTGGCACTTCGTCGACCTCGTCTGGGTCTTTCTGGTCGTCGTGGTGTACGTCGGCGCGGAACTCTAGCGGGCGTTTACTCGGACCGCTTCGCTCGCTGTTCCAGTCTGACGAGTCGGCGGTACAGCGGCGGCGTCAGGATGCCGAGAAAGCCCAGCGCGATGGCGAACACGCCGAGGGGAAACTGTAACGGCGCGGCCGCAAAGCACGTGTTCTCGGCCACGATGGTCACGTAGTGGTCTTCGCCCTCGTAGGAAACGATCGCGCCGCGCTGGAACGCGTCGGCGTTGGGCACGGACCCCACCACTTGCGCCTCGCCGACTGCGTCGTCGAGCGCCTCGCGAAACGCGGTCTGTTCGGCCTCGGAGAGGTCGTCGAACGCGAGTCGCGCCAGCCGCGGTCGCGGCGTCTCGCCGCCGAAGCGCTCTGCGGTCATCTCCGGCGACTCGACGCCGATGGTCGGATTGCCGCAGTTCTCCAGATCCGGTTCGAGGATGGCGTAGCCGCCCGGGACCGCGCCGGCGATGCCGACGGCGATGAGCAACACGCCGACGAAGGGCGCGACGTACTGGAAGACCGTCGACTGTGACCCCGAACTCATCGCCCGAACGTCCCTCCGTCGGACCGGAGCGCCTCGTCGGACTTGAGGAACTGGAACGTCACCGTCAGTCCGAGCCCGTACGCCCAGTGCGAGACGAGGACGAAGGTGAGATAGCCCACGAAGGCGAGCCCGCTCTGGCCGGTGTAGAAGGCGATGGCGAACCCGCTGGAGATGATCGTCGCGAACACCAGCCCCGTCTCGAACAGCAGCCGGCCGGGCAGGTACTCGGAGAACGCGAGGAATATCAGCGGCCACGTGACGGTCCCGCCGACGAGGAACAGGACCGCGCCGATGGTCTGGTTCGCGCCCAGGCCGACCAGTTCGGATATCTCGCCGAACGAGGCGGGGTCGAGGACGCCGATGAGGATGGCGGTGAGGAGGCCGCCGCTCATCAGCACTGTCCCGACGAACCCGCCGACGGCCGCCATCCAGGCGTTGCGCGAGACGGTCTGGGCGACGGTCCCGACGCCGCCGGCCAGCCCCGTCGGCTCGCCCTCGGGCGCGTACGAGCGTCGCCGCGTCTCCGGTTCGCTCGGCTCCATGTCGTAGCGCTCGATCATGCGCTTCTCGAACCACTGCCACTCGCGGGTGAACTGTCCGGTGCGCTTGAGGCCCCACGGGTCGGTCGTCGTCACCGGCGTCCCCTGCCAGTAGGAGGCGAGCATGTTGTACAGCCACAGCAGGGCGCTCAGGCCGATGACGTACCCGCCGACGGTCGCGATCTGCTGGGCGAGCTGGTACTCCGGCGGGTAGATGGCCTGCCGGCGGGGCAGCCCCAGGCCGCCGATGACCAGCAGCGTCATGAACGTCACGAACGAGCCGAAGATTATCAGCAGCGACTGGAACTTGGCCAGCCGCGTGTCGTACCACCGGCCGGTGATGAGCGGGTACCAGTAGTAGCTCGCGGCGATCATCAGGAACGGGATGATGCCGACGACGATGAGGTGGAAGTGGCCGACGACGTAGTAGGTCCCGTGGTAGAGGATGTCGATGGGGATCACCGCGAGGAACACGCCGGTGACGCCCCCGATGATGAACGTCCCGATGCCGCCGGCACAGAGGATGAACGGGGCCGAGAGCCGGATGTCGCCGTCCCACATCGTCGTGATCCAGTTGAAGATCTTGATCGCGCTCGGGACGGCGATGGCGATCGAAATCGCCATGAAAGAGAGTTTGACCCGCGGGTCCGCGCTCGTCGTGAACATGTGGTGGGCCCAGACGCCGAAAGAGAGGACGCCGAGTCCGAGCGTCGAGTAGACGATGAACTGGTAGCCAAAGAGCTTCCGGCCGACGAACTTCGGCAGGATCGTGCTCATCAGGCCGGTGGCCGGGAGAAAGAGGATGTACACCTCCGGGTGGCCCCAGAACCAGAACAGGTGTTGCCAGAGGATGGGGCCGCCGCCCTGCGTGGCGAAGAACGTCGTCCCGAGATTCCGGTCTAGCAGGAGCATCACGAGCGCGCTCCCCAGCAGCGGGAACGCGAACAGCGCGAGTCCGCTGGTGACGAGCATGTTCCAGGAGAAGATGTCGAGGTTCCCCCAGGTCACGTCCTCGGCGCGCTCGTAGGCGACGGTGGCGATGAAGTTGATCGCGCCGACGGTAGTCGCGATACCGGAGAGGTGCAGGCCGAGCAACAGCATGTCGATCTGCGGGTTCGGCTGCTGGACCGACAGCGGCGCGTACAGCGTCCACCCGATACTCACCTCGCGGACCGTCAGGAAGAATCGGATCGTCTCCTCGGGCAGGAACAGATTGAGCACCTGGCCGGTCACCTGAATCAACAGCCCCATTCGGACGAGCAGGAGCGCGGGCGGCAACAGCCAGAATCCGACGGCGTTGACCCGCGGGAACGCCATGTCGTCGGCCCCGATGAGCAGCGGCAGCACGTAGTTCCCGATGCCGAAGAACACGGGCAGGACGAAGAATATCAGCATCGTCAGGCCGTGCGTCGTAAAGAGCGCGTTGTAGGTCTCCGGCGTCCAGATGTCCGCGGGCGGTGTCAACAGCTCCGTCCGGAGCATCATCGCGTCCATGCCGCCCCACAGCGCCGCGACGGTCCCGAAGGCGATGTACAGCAGGCCGATGTCGCGGTGGTTGGTCGTCGTCAGCCAGCGGTACGCAGCCGACTGGAGTCGCCCGATTTCGAAGCGGACCTCCTCGCGGGTGGTGTAGCCCCCGTCGCTCTCGGGCCGTGACGCCCTGCGGTGGCTAATCCACACGATCGCCATCGACAGCGCGAGGACCGCGAGCGCCGTTCCCTCGACGGCGGCCCTGTTCAGCATGTCTGGGGCCGCCCCAGCGGCGAATCAGGTACCGTTCCAGTCACGCGACACATTACCGGAACCTGACAGGCGCACGAGTATAAAACCACGCGGGAAATCGAAACCGGGCGTGGCCCCGGCCGGTCCATCGCCGTCTGGCCAAGTTATTTGACAGCGCGCTTGGAACTACACGCCAATGCGTCTCCGCCGGAGCCTGTTCCGACTGTGCCTCCTCGCCGTGGGTCTCTCCGCTCTCGCCGCGCCCGCCGCCGCGCAGTCGGTCAACAGGGCCGCCATCGACGAACTGAACGCACAGTTGCTGTACGTCGCGCTGCCGCTGGCGCTGTTCGTCGAACTGACGCTCGTCTACGCCATCTACCGCTTTCGCGACAACGACGACCCGAGCCCCACCGTCGACGACCCGGCGCTCGAAATCACCTGGACTGCCGCGACCGGCGCGATACTCGTCTTCGTCGGCATCTCCGCGTTCGTCGTCATGGCGAACCCCTACATCACGCCTGCCGCAGCCCAGGCGTCGACTCCCGATGACGCCTTCGCCGACGACCACGAGGTCGAGGTGCTGGCCTACCAGTGGGGCTGGGAGTTCTCCTACCCCGAGGCGAACGTGACGACGGAGGAGCGGCTCGTCATCCCGGCGAACCGGAACGTCACCTTCAGACTCCAGACCGCCGACGTGATACACGCCATCTACATCCCCGACCTCGGGATCAAACAGGACATCTTCCCTGGTCGGACGCTGACCGCGCGAACGCACGCGACCGAGCCCGGCGAGTACCGGCTCTACTGCGCCGAACTGTGTGGATCGGGCCACAGCAAGATGAACGCCACCGTCGTCGTGAAGAATCAGACCGCGTACGACGCGTGGGTCGAGAACCAGACCGAAGTGACCGGAAATCAGACCGCGGCGGTCGAGGACTAGACCCCAGCGGCCGGCAACCCGACCCCGGCGGCCCAGTAAGCGGTCAGTAGAGGTCGTCCAGTTCGTCCTCGGCGTGGCTGTGTTCCTCGCCGGGGAAGTCGCCGTCCTCGACGGCGTCGACGTACTCGCCGACCGCCCCCGCGATTTCGCTTCGCACGTCGCCGAACTGCTCCGCGAAGGGGGGACTCCGCTCCGAGAGACCGACCACGTCGGTGAACACGAGCACCTGCCCGTCGCAGTCGCCGCCGGCTCCGATGCCGATGGTCGGGATGTCGACGGCCTCGGTCACCTGCCCGGCGAGGTTCGCCGGGACGTGTTCGAGGACGAGCGCAAACGCGCCCGCGGCCTCGTGTTCGCGCGCGAGGTCGAGGATTTCCTCGGCCTCCTCGCGGTCGGTCGCCTGCCGCGTGTAGCCGGTCTGGTTGACGCTCTGGGGCGTGAGGCCGAGGTGGGCCATCGTCGGGATGCCGAGGTCGGTGAGCCGTTCGGTGAGGTCGACGGTGTGGGGCCCCGATTCGAGTTTGACAGCGTTCGCGCCCTCTTCTTTGAGCATCCGGCCGCAGTTCTCCACGCTCTCGGCCTCGTCGGCCCCGAACGAGAGGAAGGGCATGTCGGCGACCACGAGCGCGTCGTCCGCGCCGCGCGCGACGGCCCCGACGCGGGAGGCCACCTCGTCGAGCGTCACCGGGAGGGTGTCCTCGTAGCCGAGGACGGCGTTGCCCATGCTGTCGCCGACGAGGATGACGTCGACGCCTGCGTCGTCGACGATACTCGCGGTGACGGCGTCGTAGGCCGTCAGCATCGTGATCGGCTCATCGCCGGCCATCGCCTGCAGGTCCCGGACCGTTGGCATGTCCGTGCGGGGGCGCGCCGGCCTCTTACCTGTTCGGGTTCCCGACCCGGGCCGCGAAACCGCAAGGGGCTTGCCGAGGGTCGAAGTAGACGGAGACGTGCCAGCAGTCGAGAAAACGAACCCGGACGGCGTCGACTTCGGCTGGGTCATGCAGACGACGTTCGTGACGACCATCCTCGTCGGGTCGCCCATCGTCGTTCTCGCTTCGGTCGGTATCTCGCTCCAGACGTGGACCGCGCGGGCGCTCTTTGCCGTCCGCGTCGGCGCGCTCGTCTGGTTCGTGACCGCCGTCTGCGCGTACCTCTACGCGCGATACCGGCGCTGATCGAACTCGCTCGCCCACGCGAAGTCCATGTCGGCCCGCCGCGCGGCCGTCCGGTCGCTCTCCGAGTCGCCGACGAACACCGCGTCCGCCGGGTCGACGCCCATCTCGTCGGCGGCGACGAGCAACCCTTCCGGGTCGGGCTTGGACGACCCCACCGAGTCGCGGCCGACGACGGGACCGACGTGGTCGTCGATGTCGTGGACGGACAGCGCGAGGCGACAGGCCACCTCGGCGTTGAGCGAGCAGACCCCGACCGGGACGCCGTGGGGCAGTCCCTCCGAGAGCGGCAGGGCCTCCGAGTCCCGTGCGCCGTCGCGCTCGTAGTCGGTTATCGCCGCCTCGACGGCGTCGCGGTGGCCGGTCTCATCGGAGAGGTGCAGCATATCCCACAGGCCCCGCCCATCCGGGTTCACGTCGCGCTCCCGAAGGACGCTCGCCACGTCTGCGGCGACGGCGTCCCAGTCGACGGCGAGTCGGACGAGCGTCCCGTCCAGGTCGTAGATGACGGCGTCGTGTGTCACGCTCGGTCGTAGGGGCGACGGCCGCAAAACCGCTTCGCCCCCTCCGCATCGGACACCGGCAATCGTGGAAACGTCAGCCGTGGTCGGCGACGGCTACTCCAGCAGGTCGCGGGCGACGATGTTCTTCTGTATCTCGGTCGTCCCCTCGTAGATGGTGGTCACCTTCGCGTCGCGGTAGAGGCGCTCGACCGGATAGTCGGTCGTGTAGCCGTAGCCGCCGTGTATCTGGATCGCCTCGCCGGTCACATCGACCGCGCTTTCGCTCGCGAACCACTTCGCCATGCTCGCCGTCGCCCGCGCATCGTCGCCGCGCTCCAGCGTCCGCGCGGCCTCCCACGTCAGCAGCCGCGACGCCTGCACCCGCGTCGCCATCTCCGCGAGCTTGTGCTGGATAGCCTGGAACTCGCTGATCGGCCGGTCGAACTGCTCGCGCTCCTGGGCGTACTCGAGGGCCTCGTCCAGCGCCGACTGCGCGAGGCCGACTGATTGTGCGGCGATGGCGACGCGTCCGGCGGTGAGCACCGACAGCGCCGCGGCCAGCCCTTCGCCCTCCGCGGTCAGCCGGTAGCGCTCGGGGATTCGAACGCCGTCGAACTGGAGCGCCGTCGTGTCGCTCGCCCGCAGCCCCAGCTTCTCCTCCTTCTTCCCGACGGTGAGCCCGTCGGCGTCCTTCGGAACGAGGAACTGCGTGATAGAGTCGGCGTCGTCGGGGTCGGTCTTCGCGAAAACCACGACGACGCCCGAGCGCTCGCCGTTGGTGATCCACTGCTTCTCCCCGTCGATAACGTACTCGTCGCCCTCCCGTCGCGCCGTCGTCGTCATCCCGCGCGGGTTCGACCCGGCCTGTGGCTCGGAGAGCGCGAACGCACCGACCGGCCGGCCGTCGACCATCTCGGGCAGCCACTCCTCTCGAACGTCCTCCGAGCCGAACTCGGCGAGACACGAGGTAGCGAGGCAGTGGACCGACAGCGCCGTCGCCACCGCGAGCGACCCGTACGCCAGTTCCTCGTTGACCAGCGCGTAGGTGGTCTCGTCCGCGTCGAAGCCGCCGTAGGCCGCCGGCGTCGTCAGTCCGGTGACGCCGATGTCGGCGAGACCGTCCCAGACGTCCTCGGGAAAGGACTGCTCGCGGTCTGCCGCGGCGGCCCGCGGCCGGATGTCTTCGACGGCGAACTCCCGGACGGTCTCGCGGATCGCCCGCTGCTCGGCGGAGAGGTCCATACCGCTGGTACGGGCGGCCGCGGCAAAATTATCGGGGTCAGTTGGACTCGACGAGCTCCACGTCGAGACGCTTTTCCAGCGCCCTGATGGTCGAGCCGCCCACGTTCGCCTGCGTGGCACGGCCCTGTTCGACGGCGAGGATGTCCGATTCGTCGAGGTCCAGTTCGTCCGCGAGTTCCTGGGTCTGGAGTCCCTCGTCCTGTCGCGCCTCGGTCACGCGCTCGCCGTAGCCGCCGACGAGGTACGGCAACTGGTCGTCGTCGTAGTCCGCGCCGTCCTCCCAGTGGGAGGGGTCGCCCTTCTGTGCGTCCTGCATCCGGGCGGCGTTCTGGGCGGCCTTGCGCCGCCGCTCTTGCTCGTCGGACGAGCCGCCACCCGTATCCGTTCGGTCGTTCTCACCGTGGTCGCGCGCACAGCTGTCGCACACCTGGAGGGTCGCCCCTGCGACGTTGGCGGTCTGCAAATCCCCGCCCTCACTGCCACAGAGTTCACAGCTCCCGCCGGCGCTGTCGCCACCGCTGCCGGTCGAGTATTTGGCCATGCCCCCGGTAGCGGTTTCGTGGTATTTCAAACGTCCGGTTCGGCAGAGTGCCACACTATCCCGCGGCGGGACGCAAACGAAAGCGCTTTTATTGGCCCACGGGGAACGATGTAACGCAGTAAGACAGAGCGCGCGTGGGTAGCCAAGCCAGGCCAACGGCGCAGCGTTGAGGGCGCTGTCCCGTAGGGGTCCGCCGGTTCAAATCCGGTCCCACGCACTCTCTGAGTGCAGGTGCACTCCCCTTGGGACTGCACCCACGCAAATTTGCTTCCGACGCTACTCGACCAGACACGTCTGGGTCCTCACTGACCCGTCACCGCACACCGATAGCCGTCGCTCTCTGCTCGTGGCGTCGCGAAAACTATCCGTCGCTGTGGACCGCCGCCCGCTCACACCATCTCGTCGAGCGCGACGGCGTGCTCCACGTCCATCGAGAGCCAGTGGGTCGGGAGTTCGCCGTCCCGTTCGCTGTAGATCGTGACCTGCGTCGGATCGTCCTCGTCGTCGACCGCACAGTAGAGGTCGAGGAGATCCGCGTGAGCGGGCCGGGCAGACGAATCGTCGAGAGCATCGGAGACTGGCATTGTCCTCACCTCCATCTTCGAGTACTGCGCCCATAAGGAACCGCCCTGATTCTTATTTCGTGAGAAGCACCGCCGGGACGGACCCAGATCCGCACCGGCGTAGACTCGCCTCGCTCGCCCAGGAGCGTTCAGATCACGGTCGTCGGAGAACACGACTCTCACGGTCGTTCGAGTCGGGTATGCGCGGGACCGGATTTGAACCGGAGGGAGACGTGCTCACTTCGTTGCGCGCGACTCCCAGGGCTCAAATCCGCTGGCGATTTCGCTGCTCGCGTCTTGCTCGCAGCAGAAATGCGCGGGACCGGATTTGAACCGGAGCAAGACGGTCGACCTCACTCCGTTCGGCCGCTGCGACTGGCAGGGCTCAAATCCGGTCCTGCTCCCTCTTTCGTTTTCTCACTCCGCTCGAAAAACTCAGTCAGTGCGCGGGACCGGATTTGAACCGGCGGACCCCTACGGGATAGCGTCCTAAGCGCTACGCCTTTTCCTGGCTCGGCAACCCGCGCGCACCAGTGCGTATCCGCGACGGTATCAAGAACCCTTCGCTTGCAGGCGACGAAGGTTTAGGTACAGTCGGGGCCAACGCGGTGGTATGTATCGCGCCAGCGACCGGGTCGAGCACGCGGAGTGGCTGTCCGACATCGAGACCGCCGCAGACCGACTGGATCTGGGGACGCAGGCGCGGTCCCACGCGGTCGACCTGTTTCTCTCGGAGATTCCCGATGCGGACCGCTCGAAGCAGGCGACCCTGGCGGCCAGCGTCTACGTCGGCGCGCTCGTCGCCGGCGAAGAACGGTCCCAGACGGCTGTGGCGGAGGCGACGGGCGTCTCTCGGCTTTCGATACAGCAGCGCTGGAAGGATTTGCTCGAAACCGCCGGCCTGGAAGCGCCGGACTGGTAGCTACGAGATGTTCTCGCGGCCGGCCCGCTCCGGCGTGAGGTTCCCGTGTTCGTCGATCTCGCCCTTGACGATCCGGGTCGAGGAGATGATGTCGCCGTCGTCGGCGTAGACGTGCGGGACGACTTCGATCTCCAGCGGGTCGTGGCCACGCTCCTCGCGGATCTCGTTGATGCGCCGGCCGCCGGTCTCCGTCTCGGGGGAGACGACGAGTGCGTCGAACTGCGACTCCGTCGCGATTCCCGTCGGTTCGGTGAGTTCGCGGACCTCCCACTCGCGGTCGTAGTCGACGGCGAGCGCCGCCAGTTCGTCGCCGAGGTTCGCTTTTCGCTCGCTGTAGGGGCGGACGTGACGCTGGTCGTGGCGTGTCTTCGGCGCGAGTTCGTCGCTGGTGAGTCCCACCGTTACGTCCCCGAGTTCGAAGGCGCGTTCGAACAGCGCCCGGTGCCCGTCGTGAATCGGGTCGAACGTTCCCCCCAGCGCGACATTCATATCCCGGGAAACGGCGCGGGCAGGTTTAGTAATATCGACTCGGAGAACACTTGGCTGTCGGGTCGGGTTACGCGTCGATGTCGTCCAGGCCGTCGTTCTCGTCGTCTTCGTCGTCGTCCGCGTCCGACCCCACGTCGATGCCGTCGTCTTCCTCGTCGGCGTCTTCGACCGAGATCGTCACCGGTTCGTCCTCGGTGTCGAGCGTCGCCGTGTCGCCGCCGAGGTGGTCGTCGAGGTTGAACACGGTGTTCAGTTCGGCCTGGATGTCGCCGACGATGGTGTTGACCAGGTCGCTCGGCGAGATGGCGCTGTACTCGTAGGGGTTGTTCCCCGCGCCGTCGCTCTCGCGCTTCTGGCGCGTCACGACCTCCTCTTCGGTGAGCGCCGCCAGGGCCTCGCGGACGGTGCTCGGGTAGAGGCCGGTCCCCTCGGCGATTTCCTCGCTCGTGCTCTCGGGGTGCTGGCGCAGGTGGACGTAAATTCGCGCGCGCGTCTCTGTGTCCAGCACCCAGGCGAGCAGGTCGACGATCCCCTCGTCGAACTGCTCGACCGCGCGGTCGGCCTCCTGTTCGATTCGGTCGCGGACGTCCCCGCTCTCCTCGGGTTCGTCGTGTGGATCGTCGTCTGAGGACATGCGTTGTCTCTGTAAGGACGAAAGTCGTTGCCCGATAAAAACCCTTGGCTCGGATCGGGGACGCTGAGCGGTCGTGGGTCCCGCAAGCAGGGCTCAGAGACGCCTTACGACAGCATGAGGGATTCCGCGAGCGCCATGACGCCCTCCTCCCTTCGGAGTCGCCGCTGGCGCTCCGCCCCGCTCTCACGGTCGACGAGTCGCCACAGACCGTCGACCCCGAGGCGGTCGCACTCCCGCTCGACCAGCGTTTCGACCGGAACCGTCTCCGAGAGGTCCTTCGAGAGCAGTTCGGCCGACTGGCCGTAGCGGATGGCCCGCCACTTGTTCTCGTCCAGGAACTCCCGTCGGTGGGCGCGGCCGGACTCGCCGTCCTCGTAGCGTTCGGCGAGGTCGACGACGAGTTCGTGGACGTACTCGACGAACGCCATGATACGGTCGGGGTCGGCCTGCCCGTCCGGGGCGCGGACCTCGACCGTGCCGTGGCCGGAGTGCGGGCGCACGTCGAACCACAGTTCGCCGCGGTCGTCGATGCTTCCCGTCTCGATCATCCGCCGTTCGTAGGCCTGGAACGCTTCGTAGTCGTCGAAGGCTGTCGGCATTCCGGTGTTGGGAAGCCCCTCGAATATCTTCCCGCGGGCGGACTGCAGGCCGGTGTCGAAGCCGTTCCAGTACGGCGAGTTCGCCGACAGTGCCAGCATGAGCGGGAGGTGCCAGCGGAGTTCGTTCGCCACCCAGACGGCCTTGTCTGCGTCGTCGACGCCGACGTGGACGTGCAGGCCGGCCGTCGTGTTCCGGTGTTGTGGGTACTGGATACGGTCCAGTTGCGACCGGTAGCGCGGCTTCTCGGCGTGTTCGAGTTCGCGCCACTTCGCCAGCGGGTGCAGGCCGGCGGCGGCGATACCGAAACCGTTCGCGTCGGCGTGGTCGACCAGCGCGTCCCGCACGGCGAGCAACTGCTCGCGGGCGTCGGCCGGGTCTTCGATGAGCGGCGTCTGCGTCTCGATGACGCACTTGAACAGTTCGTGGTCGAGTCGGTCGTCGAGAATCGCCGGCGGGTCCGTCTCGTAGACCAGTTCGTCCGTTCCCGATGTGGGGCGACCGAACTCGTCGACGACGTAGAACTCCTCCTCGATACCGAGCGTTCCCATCCGGCTGAATTCCTCGGCAGACCCCGTCGCGTCCATTGTCGTGCACATCGGAATCGACTCGCTAAAGCCTTCCGTCACCGACTCCCGTCCCGCACTGCGGTTCGGGCCCCCGGCCCCGTCGACGCGCTCGTCAGTCCCGCCGCGGCCGGGCGACCACGCCGAGGTGGTCCTCGTGGTAGGGCTCCAGCCGCGTCGTTTCGAGGAGTTCGTAGTCCTCGGACAGCTCCTCGCGGACGCTGTCGAACACGTCGTCCGGATCGGCCGTCACGTCCTCGCTCCGGGCCTTGACTGCCGCCAGGAGTCGCCCGTCGTCGGCGAGGAAGCGCTCGTTCAGCGCCGCCACTCGGGCCTGGCCGCGGGTGGCCACGTCCTGGACGACCACGTCGACCGGCTCGACGACGTGGGCGTAGCGCTCCGGCTTGCGGGCGTCTTTGAGCAGCGGAAAGAGGTTCCCGCGGCTCTCGGCGGCGTCGAGCAGTTCCCGCACCGGCCGCGGCGCGAACTCGACGGCGTACGTCGGGCCGCTGAAGTCGGCGACGTGGCTCACCGTCGTCCCGGCCGCCGCGCCGAGATAGAGGACGGTCTCGCCGCCGTCGAGACCGGTGTCCAGCCCGTGTTCCAGCATCGCGCCGAGTTTCGAGCGGTGCGGGTCCCAGCGCCGCCACTCGCCGTCCGTCCGTTCGCCGTACACCGGCTCGCCCCGCGTCGCGAGGCTCGTCTCGCCGTCGAAGTCGTAGCGCTCGACGCCCTCAGGGAGCGTCATTCGTCGCCCTCCCGTGCCCGGATTCGCTCGATTCGTTCGTCGAGTTCGCGTTCCAGTTCCGGCCGCCGGTCCCCGCTGTAGTGGTCGACGCGAGCGGCGATGGACAGTTTGCCCGCCAGCGCCCGCGCGGCCGAGCCGCGGTCCTCGCGGCGCGTCCCGCGGACGTACTCGTGGGTGAAGATGACGCCGTGTTTCGGCGACGGCGCGGACCCCTTGAGATGGGCGAACAGCGCGTCCTCCGCACCCAGTACCTGCACGGTCCCGCTGGGCTTCTTCGCCAGCTGTTCGAGCCCGCCAGCCAGCGAGATCAGTCGCGCCGCGAGCACCGGCCCAGCGAGCATCGAGAGGTTCGGCGCGACGGCGGGAGCGGTCCGCTCGATAACTGCACGGAGCGATTCCGCTTCGTCGGCGAGGGCGGCCGTCCGCTCGGCCAGCGAGCGCAGCGCGCGGTCGCCCTCGTCCTCGGCGTCGCCCTCGGCCAGCGAGCGGGCGTACTCGACGCCGCTCCCGCTGTCACCGTGTCGGCTCCCGCCCCACTCGGCGACCCGCTCGGCGAGTTCGTTCGCCGTCCGCTCGCAGTCGGCCATCGCCCGGACCGCGTGGACGAGCTGCTGGTCGTCGGCCCGTTCGCGCTCGGTGACCGCGGCCCTGGTGGCGGCCATCGTCACCTCGTGCAGTCGGTCGTAGTACGTCGATTCGTCGGCGGCGAACCCGGCCTCGACGGCCTCTCGGGGCCAGTCCGCCGGCGCGTCGGCTCGACCGGCCTGGATCCGTTCGACCGCGGCCGCGTCGTCGTCCGGGTCCAGTCTGGCGAACCACCCGGTGGATTCCTCGGTCATACGTGGTCAGTGTGGACAGCGGGGTATAGGTGTCATTGTTTCTCGGTAGACGTAGCGACGAGACGCAGTTTGACGAGATTTCATGTCACCACAGAGAGTGCGCAACTGCGCGCCGAGCCATTCACACGAGAAGTGGTTGTTGGTTCGGCCGGATTCTATTGATGGAGCCACCGTATTCCGATCACTCGGGATTCTGTACTAGCTCACCGATTGGGGGTGGAAAATCCTCAGTTCCGGTACCCGGAGGATATCATCGATGATAAGGACACCCGATATTCAAATAGGTACAAAATCAGAGTATAGTCTATAGTGTATGGGTTCGCCTAATATAATTAGTAAAATAGAGGAATAAACATGGTAGAAAAAACGCGTCGAACATATCTCGGAAGTATCCTCTCAGCGGCAAGCATTGCGGTCGCAGGGTGTAATTCTGGGCAGGGCTCAGAACCGTCGGATGGTACCACCACGAGTACCAATCAACCAAAACAGAGCTCGCCCTTCAGCGGTTTCGAATTTGAAGGATTCGATCTCAAAGTCGAACTCAAGACAACCAATGGGTTCGATAAGGTCGCAGTTTTCGGTCCCAGCGGCGAGGAATTCGTCTCCTCAGATGTAACCACCGGAGCGGAGCAAGTCTCCTTAGACTTTGAGGGCTACACTGCTGGCGAACATCGGATTGTCGCTCTCGATACCGGTGAGAGCGAGATCGTCGCTGAAACCACTCAAGATTTCACACCGAATCTTGAGCTCGAACGCTTTGTTACACCCTCACCTGACGAAATTGAAACTGCTGAAACACACTACTCACAGTTTACTATCGACGTCATCAATAGGGGGACCGCACCCGTCAAAATCACTTGGACAGCGATGGATGGAAAGACTGTTAGTGACAGTTTCGATTCAGGCTACGTTAAAAAGAATGAACATGGGACTGGTATTTCCTTCAAAGGGAAACAATATCCCATTCTTGTTCCCATCGATGATACTGTTACCCTCTCGTCGGACAACTCAGTTTTGTCTAGCGGGTATGGATTCAGTAATCTCCCGCCAGAAGAAATGGCCGCTAACATCCAGCTCTTCATTGGAACACGTTTCGGAGAAAGTGTATACGAACGCCAAGTGGTTTTCAAGAATACCACTGGACAGACAGTAGTGGAGCAGTCTGATGCAGAAGTCCTGATTAAACGAGAAGGAGACTCATAAGATGGGGCTTCGAGAGGCTCTGGTACAGGGGGGCTGGATTTCCTTGATTCTATCTTTAGCACAGTCGGTGAAACACTCGGGAACATACTGAAAGAGATCGCCGATATCACAGTCTGGGTCCCCCATCCAGAGTGGTCAAGTGCAGCTGATATTCTTTCACCGCCTGAATCAGGAACCATCTGGGCCAGCATCTGGGAAATTCACTGGGAGGCGGTGGTTCCCGTTTCAAACGGGCCAATTTGGGAGCAGTCGCAATCACCGTTGTCCGAGTACCCTCAGAGAGCAAGACATGATTCGGGTCTCGGCCGCCCTCGTCACCGCATTCCCGGCGGCGGGCCCCGGTCGCGCGGGTCGTCGTCCTCGTCTTCCTCTTCGAGATCGATGCCGGCCTCCTTGCGCCGGCGGATGGTCGCCTGGAGCTGTCGGTAGTAGTACAGCGTTCCGACGAGGCCGACGATCACCGCGATGCCGGTCAGCCCGCCGAACAGCAGCAGGTCGCGGTCGAGGTAGTACCGGACGACGATCTGGCCGGACGTGACCTCCTCCCAGTGGATCACCTGCTGACCGTCGACGGTGCTCGACTCGTAGCCGCCGGGGCTGATGCGCGAGAGGAACGGGATCCCCGCGCCGGTGTTGGGCGGCAGGACGACGGTGTAGGACCCGCCCTCGACCAGCGTCGGCGTCGCGAAGCGCTTCCCGTTGCGCGGGACCGTGTACCCGACTTTGCCGGAGACGTTACGCCCGAAGTCCACGGTCGTCCGCTGGCGGGTCTCCGTGACGTTGATCGAGGAGTTCGCCGCGGAGACGACGGAGCCGTTCTCGTATCTGAATCGCATGGCGCTGATGGGCACGCTGCGCTCGCGGCCGAGGCCGTCCACCGTGTACACCTGGAACGACGAGTCGTTCTGCACGCGGTAGACGGCCGTGTACTCGGACTCCTCGATGACGATGGTCCCGTCTGCGGAGGTGTTCCAGTCGTAGCTCGCGTTCTGGTTCAGCCGCTCGGGATCGACCTCCTGCGAGCCGAAGAAGCCACTACAGCCGGAGAGGGCGACCAGCGCGAGGACGGCGACCAGCAGGAGATGGCGGCGTCTCATGGGTCGGCTTACGGGACGATTGCCAGCAGCTCCGAGGGCATGTACGTCCCGATGTCGGCGAGCAGGCCAGGCGGGTCAGTGTCTGGGTTGCAGATGATGCTCTGCTCCAGCAGGCCCAGCCGTTCGACGGTGACGATGTCCTGTGCGTGACCGGCGCGGTTGACCGTCGCGCGCGCCTCCGAGCGGGTGACGCTGTTGGCGTTGATGCGGCCGTTGCCGCGTGTCCACTCGTAGAGGCGGTCGCGCTCCTCGTCGGCCAGTCGCGGCGGGTCGCCGGCGACGAACCGGAGCGGGAGGTGCTGGACGAGGCCGAATCGGGTGCGGATCTGACTCGGGGTCCCCTGCCCGAGGCCGATCTGGTCGGCCGGAATTCGCACCGTCTGCCCAAAGCCAACGTCGAGGACGAATCCGTCGTCGTCCCACGAATCGAGCGTTCCGACGTAGGTCTCGCCGTCTTCGTGGTCCGTGACCATCTCGCCGAACTCCTCGCGCAGGAGGTTCCGCGCGACGGTCTCGTCGGGGCCCTGGACGGTCACCGTCGGGAAGTCGTCGTGGCGCAGCCCCACGTCGTAGTCGACGTCGAGGTCGCCGAGTTCGTTCCCGACCATCGAGCGCAGGCCGTCGAGCGTACGGTCTCTGGCGTCGCCGGAGACGTACACCTTGGATCCGAGGACGACCATCAGGCCTCCGCGTCGATGTCGACGTTCAGTTCGTCTCGGAGCTCCTCGATGCGGTCCTCCATGGCGGTGACGAGACGGGTGTTCTCCATCGCCTCGACTTGGTTGCCGCACTCGGGGCACTCGAAGCCGAACTCCATCGCCTCGCCGAACTCGAAGCGGATGCCGCAGTGCTCACAGAGGTAGAACTCGTTTTCGCGCTCGTACTCGCGGCGCTCTTCGAGGCCGTCGAGGAGGCGGTACATCTCCTCTTCGAGCTGTTCGGGAATCTTCTCGTACTCGAAGGTCCAGAGGTAGGTGAGCCAGCCCGAGTCCTCGTCGCGGAGCCGCCGATAGGTCGCCAGATCGTTCTCGTAGAGAATAAACAGCGCTCGACGCACGTCGTTCAGTTCGAGTCCGAGCTCCTCGGCCAGTTCCTCGTCGGTCACTTCGCCGTCCGGCGGCGCGGCGGCGACCGGCATCCCTTTCGGTCCGACCAGCTCGTGGAGGTACTTCTGTATGACGGGATCCTCCAGGAGTTCCTCAAAAGCCATTACCCGCACATCCGGGAGTCACGTGGTTAAAACCATCGGGTCGCGTCGTCCCGAGGAGCGGCCGTGACCGCGGCACATCGGGGCAGTCGCGGGTGAGTAACCGGACGGTACTCGGCGTGGTTTCGCTATCATGCACGGTAACGGTGTGCTACTCCCCTTATCGGCACCATAGGTAACATCGGAAGCGCGAAACATCGCGGTGATGCGTGAGCGGATCACCTCCAGTCCGCTATGGGACGCCGCGTCGTGGCTCGGGATCGACGAGGCCCTCTCGGGGTGGTACTGGGCGGGGAAACTCTGTAACGAGCAGTACTGGCGACGAAAGACGGTCGGCGGTGTGTCCGCAGCGTTCACGACGACGACGCGGGCGGAGTACGTCCGCGTCGAGACGCTGACGGGTGAGGAGGCGGTTCTGAGAGCCTTCCTCGATAGCATCGAACCGGACGACGTCGTCTACGACGTGGGCGCGAACATCGGGCTGTTCGCCTGTTTCGCCGCTCGCGCGCTGCGGGCCGGTGCGGTCGTCGGGTTCGAGCCGGAGCCGGAGAACTGCGCCCGCGCCGAAGAGAACCTCGCGCGAAACGCCGGCGACACGACGTTCGAGATGCTCCGGATCGGGCTCTCGGACACCGACGGAGAGGCGAAGCTCCGGACACACGGCGGGCTCGGGGACGGGACGCACCGCCTGTCGGGTCGAGAGTCGGGACGGCGGATCACCGTCCCGACGCGCCGCACGGAGACGCTCATCGACGCGGGAGAGATCCCGGTCCCGGACGTGGTGAAGATCGACGTCGAGGGCGCGGAATTCCGTGTTCTAGAGGGGTTCGGAGAGTACCTCTCGGACGTCCACACGGTCGTCTGTGAGGTGCACACCGACAAGGTTCGCGAGTTCGGCGACTCACCGGCGATGATCGAGCGACTGCTCGAAAAGGCCGGGTTCGAGACGGCGGTGCTCATGGAGCGGGGACTGGACTACCACGTCATCGCGACCCCGGAGGCCGTCGACGCCGCCACGGTGGAGTCACGAGCTGACAAACCGTAGTTCGGACGGCTCAGAGGTCCTCGAACGCCCGCGGAGAGTCCTGGACGTACTCGATCACGTCGAAGCCGTCGTAGGACTTCCGGTCGACCTCGGTCCAGTCGTCGCCGAGGTCGGGAAAGTAGCGGTCGCCCTCGTTTCGCTCGCGGATGCGGCTGAGAAACACCTTCTCGGCGAACGGAAGAAACAGGTCGTAGACGGCCTCGCCGCCGATAACGTAGGCGACGGGGGTCCGGGACTCGTCGCCTCGCGCGGTCGGGGCGTCACTGTCGCGCTCAGCCGCGGCGTCCTCGGCAGTCCCGAATCCGCCCGACTCGGCGGCTCTGGCGGCGGCCTCGACGGCCGCCCGCGGCGTGGTGACGTACGCCACATTTTCGGCATCGGCAGACAGGCTCTCGTCGCTCGTCAGCACGACGGTGTAGCAGTCGTCGAGCGACTCCATCGAGTCGAACGTGCGCCGGCCGAGGATGACCGGGTGTCCGGCGATCCGGGCCTTGTACTGACGCACGTCTTCGGGGTAGTGCCACGGAACGCCGCCGTCGCGGCCGATGACGTTGTTCTCGTCGGCGGCGACGACGAGATGGAGTGCGAGGGCGGGGGGCGTGTCGCTCATCTGTACCCCAGCGCTTCGAGGCGCTCGTCCAAGTCAGCTGTGAACTGCGTGTTCGACGCGTCCTCGAACTCGGCGTAGTCGGCCAGCGGCGTGGCGATGTCGACCGGGGCGAACCGGTCGCCGTCGAAGATGGCGCGGACCTCGTCCGCGTCAATTTCGCTGTCCTCGGCGGTCCCGCCGCTGCCGCGGATTACCGACTCGTGGGCGTCTTCGCCCCAGGCAGCCGCCTTTCGCACTTCGTCGCCGGGCCGGTCGCGATAGACGATCCGGGCGTGTTTCGCGAAGGGCGCGGCGTCGCCGCAGATCCGCTCGGCCTCCTCCCGCATCGCGTTCCCGATGGGTGACTGCGACGCGACCGCGGTCCCCTCGGCGGGGACGAATGCGGGACCGTCCGCGCGGCCTTCGCCCAGCGCGAGCGCGCGAACGGCGTCGGGGAACCGCGTGAGCGTCGCCAGGTCGGTCACGCGGTGGCCGTCGCGCTGGCCGGGTGCGCGGACGACGAGGGGGACGTGGTACAGGGCGTCGTGGGTGCCGATGCGGTGGCTGACGGCCGGCGACTCGCTCGGAATCGCCGTCGGTTCGCCGAAGCCCTCGCCGTGGTCGCCGGCGAAGACGACCAGCGTGTCGTCGAGGACGCCGCGCTCGTCCAGACCGCGGACGAGCGACTCGAAGATCGCGTCGGCCTGTGCCACGGCACCGTCGTAGATCTGTTCGAGGATGCGGGCGAAGCCAAGCGAGAGGTTCCCGGAGAGGAACTCCCAGTGCCACTTGTAGCCCATCGACTCCTGCAGGGAACGGGAGCGGTCGTCGCTCCAGCGGTCGTACTCGTCGAGCGGTTCGTACGGCCGGTGCGTGTCCATGAGATTGACGCAGGCGGCCCACGGGCCGTCGCGGTCGTCGACCCACTCCAGCGTCCGGTCGGCGTACCAGAAGCCGTTGGGCCAGTCGCCGAGCGAGCCGTTCGTCTCGTAGGCGGGGTCGAACTGCTCGGGCGACCCGCGCGCCGTCTGGAACACCGCGTCGAGGCCGCTCTCGTGGTCAGTCAGGAAGGGGTTGTCCGAGAACAGCCCCGTGGCGTAGCCCCTCGCGGCGAGGTCCTCGAAAATCGTGTGGCCGGGGTCGAGTCGCTGTGTGTGGTCGACGCCGTGTTCGTGGACCGCGTGACCCGTGAACGCGCTGACGTGGCTGGGGACCGTCCAGTTGCTCGGAGCGCGGGCCTGCGTGTACACCGTCGCCTCGTCGGCGAAGGAATCGAGAAACGGCGTCGTCTGCCGCCGATAGCCCAGGGCGGAGGTGTTCCGGGCGCGGAGACTGTCGGCGACGACGAACAGGACGTTGTGACGCGACATCTGCGCGAGTCTTGGCGGGCCGGCCTAAAAGCCCCGCGGCACGACTGTGTGGGTCGGCCCCACGGTCGACCGCCTCACTCGTCGTCGGGGTCGACGACGCGCTTGCCCGTCTCCTGTGGGACGACCACTCTGTCGGGGTCCTCCCACTCGCGGTCGAGTTCCCGGCCCTCGAACAGGCGGTCGAGGAAGACGGCGAGCGACGCCACCTCGGAGTGGGGCTGGTTCGTCACGCCGACGTTCCAGTCGGCGTGTTCGTACACCTCGAAGGGGACCTTCTCCGCACCGACGACGACCAGCAGCGGGCCCTCGGCGTGGGCCTCGCGCACGTCGTCCTCGACGTCCTGCACCTGCTCGCCGTACATCGTCAGGTGGACGACCCGGCCCTCGAAGTCGCGGATGAGCTTCCGGGGCTCCTCGGTCGAGGACACGTCGAACGGGCCGCCGAACCGGTCGGTGATGTCGACGACGGTGTCGGCCTGGTTCCGGGCGGCGTTCGCGAGGACGACCGCATCGGCGCCGAGCGCACGCGCCGTCAGGCCGACGTGGGTCGTCATCCGCTCGTCGCGGCCGGGCCGGTGGCCGAGGCGGAGCACCGTCACGTCGGGTTCGTCGCGCATCAGTTCCCCCGCGCCGACTCGATGGCCGACTGCAGCGGTTCGAAGGCGATCTCCTGCCACTCGACGGGGTCGTCGTTCACGAAGACTGCCGGCGTCCCTCCGACACCCCTGTCGATGCCGTTCTGTCGGTCTTTTGCGACCGTCGGCCGGTACAGTTCGCCGGTGGCGGCCGCTCGGACCGTCTCGCCGTCGACGGAGAGCCCGTCGGTGAGGGCGGCGTAGGCGTCCGGTCCCAGACTGCTCTGGTTGGCGAACAGGCGCTCGGAGTAGGTGAAGAAGGCCTCGTCGCCCGCCTCGTCCTGGACGGCGCGCGCGGCGCTGGCCGCCTGCCAGGACACGGTCTCGTCGACCGGGATCGGGAAGTCGTGGAACTCGTAGCGGATCGTCCCCTCGCTGATGTAGGTCTCGCGGACCTTCGGGTACACCTGCTCTGCGTAGGTCTGACAGTGTGGACAGGCGTAGTCCTCGTAGACGGCGACCGTCACGTCGGCCTCGGGGTCGCCGGCGACTGGCGTCGAGAGGGGCTGTCCCGGAGCGGGCGTCGGCGTGGGCGTCCCGGAGTTGGTGGGGGTGTTGGACCCCGAACCGCCGCCGAGACAGCCCGCCGTCGCGCCGAGGGCGGCCAGCGACGCCGTCAGGAAACCGCGGCGAGTGCGTCGGTTCATGTCCGTTCCTCGAAGCGGGAGCTATAAAACGACGTTGTCATCCGAACCCGCTAGCGGCGTTCATCAGAGACACTTGCTATCAATACGCACGACACGATGGGGTTAGCCGCGACCACAACGCTTTTTCTCGCGTGGGGAGCAACGCAACCATGAACGTATCAGATAAGCGAATAGTCGTCACCGGCGGGGCGGGATTCATCGGGTCGCACCTGGTGGAGCGCCTCGTCGACGGTAACGACGTGCTCGTCGTCGACGACGAGTCCAACGGCCGGTCCGAATGGGTCCACGACGCGGCGGACTACCTCGGCGGCGACCTCACGGACCCCGACGTGGTCGCGGAGGCGATAACGCCCGACGTGGACCTCGTCGTCCACCTCGCGGCGTCGAAACTGGTCGACACGGACACGCCGCGCCGCCAGTTCGAGGACAACAGCGAGATCACCTTCAACGTCCTCGAACGGATGGACGACGTGGGCGTCGAGAAGCTCGTGTTTACGTCGTCTTCGACTGTATACGGCGAGGCCCCGCGGCCGACGCCCGAGGACTACGCCCCGCTGGAACCCATCAGCGTCTACGGCGCGACGAAACTCGCCGAGGAGTCGCTGGTCTCCACGTACGCCCACAGCCACGATATCCAGTCGTGGGTGTTCCGCTTCGCCAACATCGTCGGTCCCCGCCTCCGGGGCGCGGTCATCCCCGATTTCGTCGAGAAACTTCGCGAGGACCCGTCCTCGCTGACCATCCTCGGCGACGGCCGACAGGAGAAGTCCTACATGCACGTCTCCGAGTGCCTCGACGCGATGCTGTTCGCCGTCGAGCACGCCGAGAAGGACCACAACGTGTTCAACCTCGGCACGCGGACGACCACCTCGGTCGACCGCATCGCGAGCATCGTCGCCGACGAGATGGGTGTCGAACCGGTCCACGAGTACACCGGCGGCGACCGCGGCTGGACGGGCGACGTGCCGCGGATGCGCCTCTCGGTCGACAAGCTCTCTGCGCTGGGCTGGGAACCGAGCCAGTCCAGCGACGACGCGGTGCGCCAGTCGGCCCGCGAACTGCTCGACGAGCTCTGACCGGGCCGAACGCTTCTCAGGCCGGGTAGGTCCCGGTCAGTTCCGCCTTCCCGACGACGTGGCCGCTCGCCGCGTCGTAGGCGTCGTCTTTGCCGGCCGCCGGGGAGAGGTCCAGTTCCGTATCGAGGGCGTACAGGAGGAACCGGTAAGTGTGCTCGCGGTCCGGGGGGTTCGGCCCGCCCCACCCCGTCTCGCCGTAGTCGTTCTGTCCCTCGGTGGCCCCCGCGTCGGCGAGGTCCCACCCCTCGGGAATCCGTGCGGTGTCGGGCGGAATGTTCCAGACGACCCAGTGGTCCCACACCGTCCCGGCCGGCTCCTCGGCGTCGGGGTCGTCGACGATCAACATGAGCGACTCGGCAGTCTGGGGGACGTCCGCGATCTCCAGCGGCGGGTTCGTGTTCGCCGCCGAGTAGCCGTGCTCCTCGGGAATCCGTTCGCCGTCGTCGAACGCGGGGCTGGTCAGTTCGAGGTCGGCCATGTGTGAAGATATGACAGCCGAGTAGAAAAACGTCGTCCCGGCAGCCATTTGCCCCTCCGCGCCGAACCGCCGGCCGTGCAGGTCGTCGGGTACCGCGCTCGCGTCGACGAACACGCCGCCCTCCGCCTGGCAGAGGACGGGCGCGTCACCACCGAGCGACTGGACCCGGGGACCGAACTCGCCTACGCGCTCGGCGAGCGCCACTGCGCCGGCGCGGTCGACGGCGAGGACCACTACGCCTGCGAGAACGAGCCCTCGCCGTACTGCCCTGAACACACCGACATCTGGCCCTGCGCCCGCTGTACGGGTGACTGTCTGAAGCCCATCGATGCCTGCGACGAAGAGCACGCGGTCTACCTGGCGGCGTTCGCGCCGGACACCGTCAAAGTCGGCGTCACCCGCTCGTGGCGGCTGGAGACGCGCCTCCGCGAGCAGGGCGCTGACAGGGCCGCCCACCTCCGCACGGTGGCCGACGGCCGCATCGCCAGGCAAATCGAGGCCGACATCGCCGCCGACCTGGGCGACAGGGTGCGCGTCCCGACGAAGGTGGCCGGCCTCGACCAGTCGGTCGACGAGAACTGGTGGGACGACCTCTGTCGCGAGTACGACCCGCTCTCGACGTTCGACTTCGAGTACGGACTGGACCTCGCCGAGCGCCCGATGGCCGAGACGCTGGCGACCGGGACTGTCCGGGGCACGAAGGGCCGCGTCGCTGTGCTGGAGAACGGCGGGAGCGTCTACGCCGTCGACCTCCGACGACTCGTCGGCTACGAACTCACCGACGGCGGGACGGACCGCGACCTCCAGTCGAGTCTCGGCGCGTTCGGCTGAGACGGACTGCTGTCGCTGCTCGGCTCCGAGGCACGCCAATCAGCCACACAGACAGAAGACATTTACAGCGCCGTGTTGCCCAGTCACTCGTGCGACGCGAAGCACTCCTGACCGGTGGCGTGGTCGTGGTCGTCCTGGCCGCGTTCATCGGTGCGATAACGGTCCCCGGCGCTCTCGCCGACCCTCCAGAAGACGTGCGAGAGAGCTATCTCGACCTCCGTGAGACGACCATCGAGCCAGCGGCCGTCACCGGACAGACGGTCACGCTCTCGATCGACGCCCGCCTCTCCCACCGCGGTGGCCCCGCCGAGAACGTCACGGTGGAGACGCGCGCCGTCGACGCGGACACCGGGCTCGTCGCGACGACGGTGACGCGACGGGTCGGAACGGTCGACGGGGAACGAGAGGTATCGGTCCCGACGAACATCACGGTCGAGCGACAGGGCGGCTACCGCATCGAGACCATCGTCTACGAGGACGGACGGCGGGTGACGACCGGTCGGCAATCGGTCCGGAACGTCGACGCCCTCAAGCCCGCGTTCGCCCGAAGCCCCGTGACCTTCGAGCGCTTCGAGAACACCGGCGCTTCCCTCGACGCAATCGCGTACCGGATCGACGGCGTGGCGGACAACCGGACGACGCTGAACGTCTCCGTGTACCTCACGAACACCGGCGACGAGCCCGCGGGCGGCATCTCCCTGCACCTCCGGGCGAGACAGGCCGACTCGAACGTCATCGCCGACGAGTCGACGGTCCGGGTCGGGCAGATCCGCCCCGGCCGGACCGAGAGCGTCACGGCCGAGCTGACGGTTCCCGACGGCTACAACTACTGGCTGGACGGCATCCTGCGCTCGGACGGCGTCGTCGTCGGCACGGAGACGTCGCCGGCGAACCTCCACCCGACCGAGCGTCTCCACGAGAACCAGACCCAGCGCGAAGTCGGCTTCGAGTCGAGCGACTTCGAGGAGGAACCGGCCGGCGACTCGGGCGGTCGGCCCGAAGAAGCACAGGCCACGACCGGGCAAGGCCCCGGCTTCACGGCCGTCGGCGCACTGGTGGCACTGCTCGCGAGCAGCCTCGTCATCGCACGGAGACAGACCAATGAGTGACACCGACCGTAGCGACCCCGCGGGACAGCACGCCGAACGCGCCGCCGCCGAGGAGTCGGCCGACGAGTCCGACGGAGGGCGGTCTATCGCGGTTTACGCCCAGTGGGCGGCGTTTGCCATCCTCGTCCTCGTCGCGCTCATCGCGACGCTGCAGTTCTACTTCTCGGCGTCGGCGGCCATCGACACGTTCGTCACGTCGCGGTACCGGCCGCTGTTCAACGCGGCGTTCAACCTCGTCGTGTTGCTGGGCTGTGGACTCGGCATCTCGGTGCTCGTTCGCCGCCTCGTCTGACGGCCCCCGCAAAGCGGTCCAAGCAGCCGCCGTTTTTCGCGTGACGGCACCGCAGTCGTGACCGATTGACCGATACGGACGGGAGCGCTCCGGTGTGCGCGGACGACAACCCTTTTCAGCGGGCCAACCGAACCCGGTCATATGGCAGACGACGAACCCGAAGACGCTGAGGAATCGGCGGACGCAAGCGAGGGCGACGGGGAGGAGAAGTCCTTCCGCGAGCGAGTCGAAGAGATCCGACAGCAGCGCGCCGAAGAGCGCGAAGAAGGCGAGGGCGACGAGATGAGCCGCGAGGAGCGCATGGAAGAGATGATGGGCGGCGGTGGCGGCCCCGGCGGAATGGGCGGCGGCAACCCCTTCGCCCAGATGATGGGCGGCATGATGGGCGGCGGCCCCGGCGGCCCCGGTCCGGGCGGCATGGGCGGCGGTCCGCCCGGGCGCCCCGAGGAAGAGGGCAGCAGCGACAACGAGGAACTCACTCGCGAGATTCGAAAGCTCCGCGACGAGGTCCACGACGTGCGCCGGTCGCTCGACCGCATCGCCGACGCGCTCGAAGACTGAGGCGCCTGCCGTCCCTGTTTCTCGCTTTCACACGCCACCGACGGAGCGACCGCTGTCCGGCGTCGAACGCCCGAAAACGAGCCGCCACGGCCACCGAAACGAAACCGCGGTCGGTGGCTATCCTTCGCCGACCATCTGGTCTTCGTCTTCCCACTCGCGCTGGCGGAGCTCGTACTTCTGGACCTTCCCGGTCGCCGTCGTCGGCAGTTCCTCGACGAACTCGATCCGGCGGACGACCTTGTAGGTCGCCAGCTTCTCGCGGGTGAACTGTCGGAGTTCGTCGGCGGTCACGCCGGGGTCGTCCGGGTCGCCGGACGACGGGACGACGAAGGCCTTCGGCGTCTCGCCCCAGTCGTCGCTGGGAGCCGGGATGACCGCCACGTCGCCGACGGCGTCGTGATCGTAGAGCGTGTCCTCCAGTTCGATGGAGGAGATGTTCTCGCCGCCGGAGATGATGATGTCCTTCTTCCGGTCGCGAATGGCGATCATGCCGTCCTCGTCGACCGTCGCGAGGTCGCCCATGTGGTAGTAGCCCTCGACGCGGTCGGAGAAGGCCTCCTCCGTCTCCTCGGGCTTGTTCCAGTAGCGGTCCATCACCTGGTTGCCGCGGACGACGACCTCGCCCAGCGTCTCGTCGTCGTGGGGCACGTCCTCGCCGTTCTCGTCGACGACGCGGACCTCCGTCCCGAGGTAGCCGATGCCCTGGCGCTTCTTGACGCCAAAGCGGGCGTCGCTGTCCTCGTCGAGGAACCGCCGGGCGTCGGAGGTGGTGATGAGCGGGCCGGTTTCGGTCGCGCCGTAGACGTGCTTGAGGTACCAGCCGAACTCGTCCTCGACGGCGCGGATGTTGGCCTCAGGCGGGGCGCTGCCGGCCGTCGCGATGCGCACGTCGTTGGCCCCCTGCGTCTGGACGCCGTCGTGGTCGTGATAGTAGTCGGCCAGGATGTTCAGCACCGTCGGCGCGCCACAGAGGTAGGAGACGTCCTCCTCGGCCACGGTCTCGAAGATGCCGCCGGCGTCGACGCCGCGGGTGCAGACGTGCTTCGCGCCCATGCCGGTGACGGCGTAGATGTGGCCCCAGCCGTTGACGTGGAACATCGGGAGCGTCCACAGGTACACGTCGTCGTCGCGGATCTCCTGGTGGAGCGAGACGATGTAGGCGTGGAGGGTCTCGGCACGGTGGGTCCGACAGACGCCCTTCGGATCGCCCGTCGTCCCCGACGTGTAGTTGATGGTGATGACGTCGTCTTCGGCCATCTCGGGGCGCTCGTAGTCCGTCCCGGCCGCTTCGATGATCTCGTCGAAGGACTCCCAGTCGCCCTCGACGGCATCGGCGTCGTTCGTCACGAATATCTCGGTCGGGACCTCCTCGCGGATCGGCTCGATCTTCTCGGCGTACTCGTAGTCGGCGTAGACCGCGTCGACCTCGGCGTCAGAGAGGATGTACGCGAAGTCGTCGGGGACCAGCCGGTAGTTCAGCGGCGTGTGGACCGCGCCCAGTTGCATACTGCCGTAGGCCGCTTCGAGGTGGTAGTGCGTGTTCGGGTCCAGAACCGCCACCCGGTCGCCCTTCTCGATGCCGCGCTCTGCCAGCGCCGCGGAGAAGCCGTCGGCCCGCTCGCCGAACTCGTCGTAGGTGTAGCGCTCGCCCGTCGTGGCGACGACGGCTTCCTGATCGCCGTAGTACTCTCGCGCACGGTCGAGGAAGTCGGTCGTCAGCAGTGGCTTGTGCATCCCAGTTTCTGGTATGGTTAATGATGATAAAGCGATTGTGGAAGCCTGCCGGTATCGCCGCGGCTTCTACGGGTCATATAGAGGGGTTCGCGTGATTCTGACTGCCGGTCGGCGAACCACGCCGAGTGGCGGACCCAACCACAGTCGCTTTGGGGGCCGCGTCCCCAGTTTCGGACAATGAGTACAGCGACGGCCGACGTGTCGAAGCGGAAGGCGTGGCTGATGGCGGCGCGGCCACAGACGCTGCCGGCGGGCGCTGCGCCGGTCATCGTGGGGATGGGACTCGCCGTCCACGCGGGCGTCTTCGCCCCGCTCCCGGCGGTCGCGGCCCTCGTCGGGGCGCTCCTCATCCAGGTCGGGACGAACTTCGCGAACGACTACTACGACGCCGTGAATGGGGCCGACACCGACGAACGCGAGGGGTTCACGCGGGTGACGGCGGGCGGCCTCATCGACGCCAGCGAGGTCAAGCGGGCGATGGTCCTCACCTACGCCCTCGCGGTCGTCGTGGGCGTCTACCTCGTCGCCGTCGGCGGCCTCCCCATCGTCGTCGTCGGCCTCTCGGGCATCGCGGCCGGTGTCCTCTACACCGGCGGGCCGTTCCCCTACGGCTACCGCGGCCTCGGCGACCTGTTCGTCTTCGTCTACTTCGGACTCGTCGCCGTCACCGGGACGTACTACGTGCAGGCGGCCGCGACCGCCGCCGGCGTCGGGACCTTCCCGACGACGCTCCCCGCGGGCACGGTCACCCTCGACGCGGTGACGGCGAGCCTCCCCGCCGCGGGCCTCTCGACGGCCATCCTCGTCGTCAACAACGTCCGCGACCGGGAGACGGACATGGCCGCGGGCAAGAAGACGCTCGCGGTCTACCTGGGCTACGCGTGGAGCCGCGTCGAGTTCCTCGCGATGGTCGGGATGGCCTACGTCGTCCCCACAATATTTGCCCTCGACGGAACTTACGGCCTGCCGGCGCTCGCGCCGCTGCTCTCGCTCCCGCTCGCCGCGAGCGTCTCGAAGACGGTGCTCGAACACACCGACGGCGAGGCGCTGAACCCGGCGCTCGAACGCGTCGGCCAGACGCTGTTCGTCCACTCCGTGCTGTTCGCGCTGGGACTGGCCGCACCGCAGGTGCTATGAACGTCGACCGCTTCTCGCTCCCGCTCTCTCGCCCGCTGGCGACGGCCGGCGGGACCATCGACGAGCGCTCGGGGTTCGTCGTGCGCTACGACCACCGCGGCGCGACGGGTGTCGGCGAGGCGACGCCGCTGCCGGGGTGGACGGAGTCTATCGCCGACTGCGAGGCAGCGCTCGACCGGGCGAGCGAAGCGGCGTCGGCCGGGGGTCACACCGACGTGCTCCTCGCGCTCGACGCGGGCGAGGTCCCCGCGGCGCGCCACGGCTTCGCGACGGCGCTGCTCGACGCCGACGCGCGGGCCGACGGCGTTCCACTGTACCGCTGGTTCGACACCGAGCGGCGCTGCGAGCGGGTTCCGGTCAACGCCACGGTCGGTGACTCGTCTCCTGAGGAGACTGCCGACGCCGTCGAACGAGCGGTCGAAGCCGGCTTCGAGTGCTGTAAGATCAAAGTCGGGAGCCGTTCCGTCGCGGACGACGTGGCCCGACTCCGAGCGGTCCGCGACCGCGTCGATGACGGCGTGACGATCCGGGCCGACGCCAACGGCGCGTGGTCCCGCGAAGCGGCCGAGCGGGCCTTCGCGGCGTTCGCCGACCTCGGCGTGGCCTACGTCGAGCAGCCGCTCCCGGCGGCCGACCTGACCGGTCACGCCGCCCTGCGCGGCGGCCCCGTCGGCGTCGCGCTCGACGAGTCGCTCGTTGACCGCCGCGTCGACGCGGTGCTGAAGACCGACGCTGCCGACGTGTTGATCCTGAAGCCGATGGCGCTCGGCGGGCCGGGCAACGCCCACACGCTGGCGATGCGCGCCCGCGAGCGGGGCGTCGAACCCGTCGTCACGACCACGGTCGACGCCGTCGTCGCCCGCCTCGCGGCGCTCCACGTCGCCGCGGCGATTCCGAACGTCGCTCCCTGCGGATTGGCGACCGGCGACCGACTGGCCGCCGACCTTGCAGCGGACCCGGCGCGCGTCGTCGACGGCGAGATGACGGTCCCGCAGGACGCGGGGCTGGGCGTCGACCCCGCGGAGGTGCGGACCGATGCGTGACCCGCTGGACTGGCCGACCGCGGACCTCGTGACCCACCGCGTCGACGCCACGCCCGAGCGGACGGCGATGGTCGACGCGGACGCCGACGAGACGTGGACCTACCGGAACCTCGACCGGGCAGTCGACGCCGTCGCCGCGGCCCTCGACCGTCGAATAGACGGGTCGAATCCGACGGTGGCGACACTCTTGCCGACGCGGCCCGCGGTCGGCGTGCTCCTGTTCGCCGCGATGCGCCGTGGCGCGACGCTCGCGCCGCTGAACGTCGAACTCGACGCCGGGGCGCTCCGAGCGCAGTCCGCGGCGGTCGGGCCCGACCTGCTCGTCTGCGAGGCGTCGACCCGGTCGCTCGCCGAGGAGGCGGCGGCGTGCCCGGTCATCTCGGTTGACGACGAGCTTTCCGTCGGCTCCGGCGGCGAGAGCGCTGACCGCGAGTCGGTCGTGACGCCGGCGGAGTTGACTCGCGACCGGACCCAGCTCGTCCTCTTCACCTCGGGAACCACCAGCGACCCGAAGGGCGTCCGGCTGACGGTGGAGAACCTCGTCGCCAGCGCCGTCGCGTCGGCCTTCCGCCTCGGCGTGACGCCCCGCGACCGCTGGCTCGTCTGCCTGCCGACCTACCACATGGGCGGCCTCGCGCCGTTCGTTCGGAGCGCGCTGTATGGGGCGGCGGTCGTCGTCCAGCGCTCGTTCGACGCTGAGTCGACCCAGCAGGTGCTCGCCGACCACGGGGTGACCGGCGTCTCGCTGGTCCCGACGATGCTCTCGCGCCTGCTCGACGCCGGTTGGGAGCCAGCCGACGCGCTCCGGTTCGTCCTCCTCGGCGGCGGCCCGGCGGGCGAGGAACTCGTCGAGCGCTGCCGTGAGCGCGGCGTCCCGGTCTGCCCGACGTACGGCATGACCGAGACGGCCTCCCAGATCGCGACGGCGCGCCCCGAGACGGCGTTCGAGCACCGCGGGACCGTCGGCCAGCCGCTCGTGTTCACGGACGTGACCGTCGTGTCCGATGGAGAGCCCTGCGACCCCGGCGAGCGCGGCGAAATCGTCGTCGACGGGCCGACGGTGACGCCGGGCTACCTCGACGGCGACGGCGCGGCCTTCGGCGAGTTCGGCTTCCGAACGGGCGACTTCGGCTACCGCGACGCGGACGGGCGGCTCTGGATCGCGGGCCGCGTCGACGACCGCATCGTCACCGGAGGCGAGAACGTCGACGCGTCGACAGTCGTCGACGCGATTCGCGCCCTTCGTGATGTCGAGGACGCCGCCGTGGTCGGCCTCCCCGACGAGGAGTGGGGCCAGCGCGTCGCGGCGCTGGTCGTCGGCGACGTGACGCCCGAGGCGGTCCGGGCGCACTGTGCCGACGCGGTCGCGTCGTACGAGGTCCCGAAGACGATCCGAGTGGCGGACGCGCTCCCGCGGACGCCGTCGGGGACCGTCGACCGCGAGGCCGTCCGCTCGCGGCTCTCGGCGGGCGACGACTCAGACGCCGATCGATCCGGGTGAGACCCGCGCCGAGCCAACGGTTTTGCCCGTCGGTAGCCTACGGGCTACCGTGTGTACCATCGTCCTCGCGTGGCAGGTCTTTGAAGACGCGCCGGTCGCGGTCGCGGCGAACCGCGACGAACGCTTCGACAGGCCGTCACAGCCACCGCAAGTGCGTCAGTGGGGGAGCCGCGTCGTCGCGCCGGCCGACGAGGAAGCCGATGGGACGTGGCTCGGCTACAACGAGCACGGCGTCCTCGCCGCGGTGACGAACCGCTGGGTCGACGCTGACCTGGCCGGCGAGCGCTCACGCGGCCTGCTCGTGCGCGACGCGCTGAGCCACGAGACGGCCGAGTCGGCCGCCCGCGCCGTCGAGCGAGCGACCAGGGAGGCCGAGTACGCGGGCTTCAATCTCCTGCTGGCCGACGAGAACGCCGCCGTTCTGCTGGAGTGGGACGGCCAGCTCGCGGTTCGGAACCTCCAGCCCGGCGTCCACGTCGTCGTCAACGTCGGCGCTGACGGCGACTACCGGATCCCCTCGCACCGGCCCGAGGTCGGCGAGGAGCAGGCGACCAACGCCGACCGGCTGCGCGAACACCTGCAACCGACCCCCGCGGAGTCGGTCGACGAGTGGCTGGAGCGCGCCGCTGAAGCCGTGGGCGACCACGAGTACGGCGTCTGCGTCCACGGCGACGGCTTCGGCACGCGGTCGTCGTCGCTGATCGCGCTCGGCGACGAGCGGCGGTATCGGTTCGCCGACGGGCCGCCCTGCCGGACGCCGTACCGCCCGGTCGAAGGTCAGATTTAAGCGGCCGACAGTCGGTGTATGTGATACATGAGTTCAGCAGCGTCGGAGGACGACCTCACCGAGGGAGAGCAGGCGGGGCTGGAGCTGATCCGGGAGTCCGGGGGCATCCACCAGAGCGACTTCTGGAAGAACCTCGACGTGTCCTCCCGGAAGGGGAGTCGCATCGTCGAGTCGCTCTTCGAGAAGGGGCTCATCCAGCGCGACGAGACGGTGTACGAGGGCCACAACACCTACTACCTGACGCCGGCGGCCCGCGACCTCGACTTCTCGCTCCTGATGGCCGGTGACCAGCTCTCGCCGTTCATCGGCGACGAGGAAGTCGACCCCCACGACGACACCTTCTCGCAGTGGGTCATGACGCTGGCCTACGAGGGCTAACGCACGTTTTCGCGGCCGACCACCGCGCGCATTCGTGATGGAAGTCTCGCTCAGTAGTGCCAGGGCACGTCGTCGAAGTCCGGGTCCCGCCCCTCGTTGAAGGCGTCCCGACCCTCCTGTGCCTCGTCGGTCATGTAGGCCAACCGCGTCGCCTCGCCGGCGAACACCTGCTGGCCGACCATCCCGTCCGAGTCGAGGTTGAACGCGTACTTGAGCATCCGCATCGCCGTCGGCGACTTCTCGTTCATCCGCTCGGCCCACTCGATCGCGGTGTCCTCCAGGTCCTCGTGGGGGACGACCTCGTTGACCATGCCCATGTCGGCGGCCTCCGCGCCGCTGTAGGTCTTGCCCAGGAAGAACACCTCGCGGGCCTTCTTCTGGCCCACCTGCCGGGCGAGGTACGCCGAGCCGAAGCCGCCGTCGAAGCTGCCCACGTCGGGGTCCGTCTGGAGGAACTTCGCGTGCTCCTCGCTGGCGAGCGTGAGGTCACAGACGACGTGCAGCGAGTGGCCGCCGCCGACGGCCCACCCCGGAACGACGGCGACGACGGGCTTGGGAATGTGACGGATCTGGCGCTGGACTTCGAGGATGTGGAGGCGGCCGACGTTCTCGGGGGCGTCCGGGTCGCCGATGTCTCGCGGGTCGCCGGACTCCCCGCTCGACCGCTCCGAGTCGCTACGCGACTCGCTATCCTCGTCCGCCTGATACTCGTACCCGCTCTCGCCTCGGATGGACTGGTCGCCGCCGGAGCAAAAGGCCCAGCCGCCGTCCTTCGGCGACGGTCCGTTCCCGGTGAGGATGACACAGCCCACGTCGGTGAGCCGCTTCGCGTGGTCGAGCGCCGTCGAGAGTTCGTCGACCGTCTCCGGGCGGAAGGCGTTGCGCTTCTCGGGCCGGTCGAAGGCGATGCGGACCGCGCCCGTCTCCGTCGATCGGTGGTAGGTGATGTCGGCGAAGTCGAACCGGTCGACGGCGCTCCAGCGCTCCGGGTCGAATAGCTCAGAGACCATACCGTGGCTCGGGACGGCCCTCGCAAAAAGCTACCTCGTGGCGGGCGGGTCCGCGGCACGCTGGGACGCCGCCGGGACGTTTCCACGACCGATACTCGCGGGGCAAACGCTTTGCCATCGCGCACGTGTACCCGAAACACGATGCCCTCCACTCGGAACCACACCGCGATACAGGCGGTCCTGGCAGTGCTGTCGGTCGCCGTCCTCGCGTACAGTTTCCTCATCGTCCAGCAGATCCTCCTCGGGCTCATCGTCGTCGCCGTGCCCTGGATCGCCTACGCCGTCGTGTACGTCCTCTTGCGGTTCGTCCGGGCGCTCGAACGGATCGCGTCGGCGCTGGAAGAGCAGGGGAAGCCAGAGAGCGGGCGTACAGACAACCACCAGCGCGGCGGCGTCGAGGACGAGTGAGCGCGGCCGGATGACCGAGACGTTCTACGACGTGCTCGGCGTCACCCCCGACGCGTCGACCGCGGACATCCGGGCGGCGTACCGCGCTCGGCTCAAGGAGACCCACCCGGACGTGAGTGACGACGCCGACGCGAGCGAGGCGACACAGCGCCTCATCGAAGCCAGAGACGTCCTCACCGACGCGGACGAGCGAGCGCGCTACGACCGCCTCGGCCACGAGGCGTACGTCTCGGGCGAATCCGCCAGGACGGGCGACGGGAGCACCGTCTCGGCGGCCGCGCGGCAGGCGGGCTACGGTGGCGACGCGACCGATGCCGGCGCGGACGCGGACCGGTCTGACGGGCAGACGAGCACGGACGAGACCGGCAAGCGCGGGCGATCGCGCGCCGAGCGCGAGCGCCGAGCCGACGAACGGGTCGCCGAGGAACGGAACCGCCGGTCGACGGACGGTGCGACCGGCGAAGAAGCTGCAGGCGCTGCTGACACAGCAACCGCCAACGACGCGTCACGAACGGGAGACGGCTGGAACAGGGGAACGGCGGCAACGAGCGGAAGCGGCGGGGACGGCGTCTGGAGCGCCTCGTCGACGTACAGCGTCCGCCAGCGCGCGTCGACCGGTGGCAGACGGCGGTTCGAGATGCCGACCGGCCGCGAACTCACGCTGTTCGGAATCACGTTCGCCCTCTACCCGGTGTTGCTGTTCAGCGCGCTGCTGCCGGCGTTCCCGCTGTGGGTCAACGTCGTCATCGGGCTGTGTACGGTCATGCTGGTCGGCTACCTCCAGTCCGAGCCCGTCATCGCCATCGGAGTGTTCGGAAGCTGGAGCCTCGCGACGGCGGTGGCGCTGCTCGTGTTGAACGTCGGCCCGCTTTCGCTGCTCGGCCTGCTCGCGCTGGCCGGGACGTGGCTGCCGTTCGGGTTCTCGCTGCTGACGGCCGCCGCGCTCCGGGTGTGACACTGCGGTCGCCTGTTTTCGCCGTTACGTGTCCGCGAGTCGGTCGGCGACCCGCTCCGCAAGCCGCTCGCGGACCGCGTGGCTGTCGCCGGCGTCGAAGCGGACCTCGATGACCTGCGTGCCGGCGCGTTCGAGCGACGCCGTGAAGCGCTCGCGGAACTCCTCGCGGCCGGTCGTGCGCTCGAAGTCGAGGTCGTAGAGTGCCTCCGTCGGCTCGAAGTCGAGGCCGTGCGGGGTGCGGAACTGCTCGTCGAACGTCGGGTGCTCTTCGATGGGGAGCATGTGGAAGATGCCGCCGCCGTCGTTGTTGAGCAGGACGACGGTCGCGTCGACGCCGCAGCGCCCAAGCGCGAGCAGGCCGTTCATGTCGTGGTAGTACGCCAGATCGCCCGTGACGAGCACGAGCGGGTCGTCCGTCGCGCTCCCGGCCCCGAGCGCCGTCGAGGTGATGCCGTCGATGCCGCTGGCCCCGCGATTGGCGAGGGCTGTGAGGTCGGCAGTCCGCGGTCGCCCGAAGCGGTCCGCGTCGCGGACGGGCATGCTGTTGGAGACGAACAGCGTGGTCGGGTCGGGCGCGAGCGCCGTCGCGTCCGCGAGGACGCCGCCCTCCCAGTAGGTCTCGTCGAGCGCCGCCTCGACCGCGTCCCAGTGGACCCGTTCCGCGGTCGCGAACTGCTCGCGCCAGGCCGGATCGGCCCGCCCGAGCGAGTCTGCGGCGAGCGCGTCGGCGGTGGCGTCCGCGTCGGCGACGACGAGGTCCGTCGCGGTGAACTCCGCCTCCGGCCAGCCACCGGTCGGGTCGACGACGAACTGGCGGCAGTCGGCGTCCCTGAGATAGCGCCGGAGCGGCTTCGAGGTGGGTGACGCGCCGAATCGGAGCACGACCTCGGGGTCGTCCCACGCCGCGACCGCGTCGGTGCCGAGGTAGCCGTCGTAGCCGGCACAGACCGGCACGTCGAGTCGGTCGACGTGCGGCCCGAAGCGGAGGTCCGACAGCGGGTCGGCGAGGGCCGGGAACCCGGTCGCGTTCGCCAGTCGCTCCAGCGCGTCGGCGCTCAGGCCATCGTCCGCGGGTCCGGCGACGAGCAGGCCGCGGTCGGCGGTCGTCACAGCATCCTGAAGTCGTTCGATTGCGTCCTCGCCGGGCGCCGTGACGCCGCCGCTGGTCGCCACGAACGGCCCGTCGCGGCCCGCTTCGGCCGCCCGGTCCCCCCCGGCCCAGTCGTCGGGAACGCTCGCCGGGTGGTCGTCCGGGACCCGAGTCGGTTCCAGCGGCTTGCGGAACCGGCAGTTGAGGTGGACGGGGCCCGGATCGCTCCCGGTGCTCGCGGCGAGCGCGCGGGCCGCCGTGGTCCGAAGCATCCGCATCTTCCGGGGCTCGGCTTCCGGTTCGGGCATGTCGCGGTACCAGCGGACGGCGTCGCCGTAGAGCTTCTCCTGGTCGACGGTCTGGTTCGCGCCGCTGTCGATGAGTTCCGGCGGCCGGTCGGCCGTCAGGAGCACGAGCGGCACGCCCGACTGGTTCGCTTCGATGACAGCTGGGTGGTAGTTCGCGGCCGCGGTTCCCGAGGTGCAGACCAGCGGCGTCGGCGTCCCGGTCCGCCGGCCGCGGCCGAGCGCGAAGAAGGCCGCCGAGCGCTCGTCGAGGTGCGAAAACACCTCGACCTCGGGGTGTTCGGCGAAGGCCACCGTCAGCGGCGTCGAGCGGCTCCCCGGCGAGAGACACACCGCGTCGACGCCGTTTGCGACGAGTTCGGCCACGAGCGTCTTCGCCCACAGCGTGTTGACGTTCGGCGCGGTCATTCCAGTTCGTCCAGAATCGGCCGGTACTTGAGCTGGACTTCGTCCCACTCGCGGTCGGGGTCGCTGTCCTCGACGATGCCCGCGCCGGCGAACAGCGTCGCCTCGCGGTCGGTCGCGACGGCCGAGCGGATGCCGACGGCGAAGGTGCCGTTGCCGGCGGCGTCGACCCAGCCGATGGGGGCGGCGTACCAGCCCCGGTCGAACGCCTCGGTCTCGCGGATCGTCCGCAGCGCGGCGTCCGGCGGTAGCCCGCCGACGGCCGGCGTCGGGTGGAGCGCCTCGACCAGCGAGAGGACGTGCTCGTCGCTTCCGAGTTCGGCCGTGATCGAGGTCCGAAGGTGCTGGACGGTAGCGAGTCGGCGGACGGTGCGGTCGCCGATGCGGACCGTCGTCGCGAACGGTTCCAGCTGGTCCCGGATGGCGTCGGCGACGAGCTTCTGCTCGTGGCGGTCCTTCTCGTTGTCCAGGAGTTCGGCGGCCAGCCACTCGTCCTCGGCGGGCGTGTCGCCCCGCCCCGTCGAGCCGGCGAGCGCCTCCGTCCTGACGGTGCGCCCGCGGACGGAGACCAGCCGTTCCGGCGTGGCTCCGAAGAATGTCCCGCCGGCCTCGGGCGAGAGCATGAACCGGTAGCAGTCGGGGTAGGTCTGCGAGAGTCGCTCCATCACGTCGGGGACCGAGAGGTCGGCGGCGAGGGCGACCCGGAGACTCTGGGCGAGGACGACCTTCCGGAGGTCGCCCCGGGCGACGCTCTCCACCGCCGCGCCCACCTGGTCGCGCCAGCCCGCCTGCGTCGGCGTCCGCTCGCGGTTGGTAATTCCCGGCGGGCCGGCGGGGTCCCGCTCGGAGAACGCGGCGAGTCGGTCGCGCCACTCGTCGAGGCGGTCGGCGGCCGCTCTGGCGGCGTCGGGCCCCGTCGCGGCCGTCGTGAGCCACGCGTCGTCGTCCCGGACCGTCACCTGGACCTCGGGAAGGAAGAACGCCGCGCTGGGAAAGCCCGTCCAGGGGGACGCTCCGTCGTGGTCGCCGTTGTGGAAGGCGAACCCACCGAACAGCCGGGGGCGGGCCGCGCTCGGGAGGTCGTCGGGGACCGAACAGCCCTCGAACAGCGCTTCGACGCCGGTCCGAACGTCGGCGAACCGCGACTCGCCGTCCGCTGTCACGGTCGCCGCGCTCCCACGGGCCGCGATCGACTCGGTGCCGGCCGCCCAGTAGAACCGGGGACGCGCGTCCGTTTCGAGGAACGCCCGCACCGGTGCGCGCTCGAGGCGACACCCACGTGCGACGACCGTTGTCTCACCAACCGTCGTCTCGTCACCACGCAGTGGTTCCATCACCCAGGCCTTAGGATTGCGCACCTTTGAGCCTAACTATACGCTCGATTCTCGGCGGCGGCGCGCCGTCGACAGAGCGAGTACCGCCCCGCGACACGCGCGGTCCGGTCCGGTGTGGCCGTCGCACGCCCCGGCGCGGCCCGGATTCAGGATGCGCGAAGTTCACGTCCCAATTCGCGAACATCCTCTCTCGGTTTCGGAATTGAAATTTCCGAAAGTCCGTACCGACCCCCGTCAAGTTTAAATAGGGCATAGTCGAAGCCCCCTATGTTGCGATGCCCAAGGTAGAGATCAATATCCCGGAACATCTCGAGATGCAGATCGCTCAGCTCGTCGAGCAGGGCGAGTTCCTCAACCGCGAGGAGGCAATCGAAGACCTCCTGTCGACCGGGCTGAAGGCGTACAAGACCTCCGGCCCGCAGGACGAGGACGAGGAACCAGGCTTCGAAGAGGACGGCATGATGGGTCACGACGACGAGTACGTCTTCTGAGGCTGCGGTCGTGAGAGTCTGGTATCTCTTCTCAAGCAATTCTTATGCGGCTGCCAACACATACGTGTAGCCATGCACAAAGACGAACTTCTCGAACTGCACGAACAGATGGTGACGATCATGGAGTACTTCCGCGACGAGATGGACTCCGTCGACCCGGACCTGTTCGACGCCTACCAGGAACTCGACGTGCGCCCTTCGGACGTCCACAAGTCCAAGAGCGAGCACAAACACGCCGTGTTCGTCCTCGGGAACTCGCTCGCGACGGCGATGAGCGAAGACGAGTTCTCGGACGCGGGCCGCGTCAGCAAGCGGATGAAGGAACTGGCCGAAGACGCCGAACGGAAGCTGTAACGGTCCCCTCGCCGATCTAGTTCGTCTCTCTCGATTCGTTTTTTCTCTGTCTCCCGGGTCTGGCGCTCGTCGTCGCGCGCTCGCCTACGGTTCGAGCGTGGTCTCGCCGTCGAGTTCGGTGTACATCTCCGGGTCCGTGCGGAACTTCAAGACGTTGTGGACCACGGAGTTGCGGACGTTCAGGACCACCTCGCCGTGTTCCTTGTAGAAGTCGTGGATCCAGCGCGATTCGGCGGTCCGGCTCGGGAACATCATCACCGACTTCCACTGGTACTCGCCGTCCGAGAGGAAGTAAAAGAGCGTGTGGCGGTCGTCGCGGATGGACACCATCGCGTCGTGCCACGAGTCAGCGAAGTGCTCGGGATTGAACTTGAACTCGAAGAGGGCGAAGTTGAACAGCGCCTCGTTCGGGATGATGGCCTCCCGGAACACGCCCTCGTCGCGCATCTTTCGGATGGACTCGCTGACGGTCACGTGAGAGACGTCGATGTCGTACTCCGCCTCCAGGATGTCGGCGAGTTCACGGGACGATCGATGTGGGTCCGCCGAGAGTTCTCTGAGGATGGTTACGTCTCGTTCGGTGAACTCCCAGTTGGGCGTGTCGTCGTTCATGTAGATACTCGCGTAGCGCCAGTTGTGACGCTTTCGGCCGCGTCAACTAGCGCCCTTCGAACGACGGCTCCCGCCGCTGGGCGAACGCGCGGGCCCCCTCCTCGTGATCGCGGGTCGTGAACGCGAGCCCCTGGGCGGCGGCCTCGTTTTCGAGCGCCTGCTCCAGCGAGGCCTCGGTGCCACGGTCGAGAAGGCGCTTTGCCTGTCCCAGCGCGACCGTCGGTCCCTCCGCGATGGTCGTCACCATGTTCTCGACGCCCTGCTCGAAGGAGTCGGCCTCGAACAGGCGGGTGAACAGGCCGAGTTCGCGGGCCGCGTCCGCGTCCAGGAGTTCGCCGGTGAAGACCAGTTCCTTGGCCTTGTTCGGGCCGACGATCCGCGGCAGAAAGTACGACACGCCCGAGTCGATGGCCAGACCGACGCGCCGGAAGCCAAAGCCGATCTTCGCGTCGGGGCTGGCGAACTGCACGTCGCAGGCGAGCGCCAGGCCCGCGCCGGCCCCGAAGGCCGGGCCGTCGATCTTTGCCACGACCGGGCGATCACAGCCGTGGACGGCCTGGATCGCGTCGTGGATCGCGGCGAGGACGCTGTCGACGCGCTCGGCGGACGGTTGCTCGCCCTCGACGCCGTCGAGCATCGCCTCGATGTCGCCGCCGGCACAGAACGCCGTTCCCGCGCCGTCGAGCACCACGCATCGCGCGTCTCCCTCGTCGACCGCTTCGAACGCGTCGGTGAGTTCCTCGGCCAGTCGCTTCGACAGGGCGTTACGCGCGTCGGGACGGTTCAGCGTCACCGTCGTCACGTTCCCGTCGATCGAGCGCGTGACAAGGTCCTCGGACATGGGCGAGTCGACACCCGGGACGGAGATAACTGTGGTGACTGTCAGCGAGCCGCGAACCGATACCGTTGGGCAGTACCTTTTGCTGGGGCGAGGGCGTCTATTGGGTATGCGCCTCCACTGGCACCGACGAGACCTGCGGGCGACGGACAACGCCGGGCTCGCGGCGGCGACTCCGTCGGACCCCGTCGTCCCGGTGTTCGTCTTCGACAGGGCCGTCCTCGATCACGCCGGACCGCCGCGAGTCGCGTTCATGCTCGACGCGCTCGACAGCCTCGGGGCGTGGTACCGCGAGCGCGCGAGCGACCTCGTCGTCGCTGAGGGAGATCCGTGCGAGGTACTGCCGGACCTGGCCGCGGAGTACGACGCCGAGACGGTGACGTGGGGCAAAGACTACTCCGGACTCGCCCGCGAGCGCGACGCGGGGGTCCGACGGGCGCTGGACGACGCCGGCGTGGCCCGCGAGGCCGTCCAGAACGCCGTCCTGCACGAACCGGGCGAGATCACGACGAACGACGGCGACCCCTACAGCGTGTTCACCTACTTCGGACGGAAGTGGCACGACCGGGAGAAAGAAACGCCCTACGACGCGCCCGACGCCGACGCGCTGGCGTCCGTAGCGGGCGACGACCTGCCGACGCTCGACGACCTCGGCTTCGAGGAACCCGAAGCTGACGTGCCGGTCGCCGGGGCCGACGCGGCTCGCGACCTGCTCGAGGAATTTCTGGACGAGGACGTCTACCGCTACGGCGAACGCCGCGATTACCCGGCCGAGGAGTGCACGTCTCGACTCTCCCCGCATCTGAAGTTCGGCACCGTCGGTATCCGCGAGGTCTACGAGCGCACTGAGGGGGCGGCGGAGGGCGTCGGCGGCGACCGGCGGGAGTCTGTCCGTGAGTTCCAGTCACAACTCGCGTGGCGCGAGTTCTACACGCAGGTGCTGTTCGCCCATCCGAACGTCGTCACGTCGAACTACAAGTCCTACGAGAACCCCATCGACTGGGAGAACGACGAGGACCTCCTGCAGGCGTGGAAGGACGGCGAGACGGGCTATCCCATCGTCGATGCCGGGATGCGCCAGCTCCGCGAGGAGGCGTTCATGCACAACCGCGTGCGGATGATCGTCGCCTCCTTCCTCACGAAGGACCTGCTCGTGGACTGGCGCCACGGCTACGAGTGGTTCCGCGAGAAACTGGTCGACCACGACACGGCAAACGACAACGGCGGCTGGCAGTGGGCGGCGTCGACCGGGACCGACGCCCAGCCGTACTTCCGCATCTTCAATCCGATGACGCAGGGCGAGGACTACGACCCCGAGGCAGCGTACATCAAGCGGTACGTCCCGGAACTCCGGGACACCGACCCCGAAGTCATCCACGACTGGAACGAGTGTTCGCTCACCCAGCGACGAAACGCCGCGCCCGACTACCCGGACCCGGTCGTCGACCACGGGGAACGCCGCGAGCGAGCGCTGGCCATGTTCGAGCGGGCGAGAGGCGACGACTGACACGACGGCGCTCGTGACGGCCCGAATGAATGTGCCGTCCTTTGACACCGGTCAGACCCCGGCCCGAGATCGGGCGAACCACGGCTGGACACCACTCCGTCAGCGTGTGCGTGAGTGGTGATACCATACGTCTCCTAAACGTTTAACAGGCAGCCGCGCGACAGGTCTCGATGGAGGCGTTTTCATATGTCCGAACATTCCAATCCCGAACTGCCACCGCTCCCGTACGACTACGACGCGCTGGAGCCCCACATCTCCGAGCAGGTGCTCACCTGGCACCACGACACCCACCACCAGGGCTACGTAAACGGTCTCGAATCCGCCGAGGAGACACTCGCCGAGAACCGCGAGGCGGGCGACTTCTCGTCGAGCGCCGGCGCGCTCGGGAACGTCACCCACAACGGCTGTGGCCACTACCTCCACACGCTGTTCTGGGAGAACATGGATCCCAACGGCGGCGGCGAGCCGGAGGGTGACCTGCGTGCCCGCATCGAGGAGGACTTCGGCTCCTACGAGGGCTGGAAGGGCGAGTTCGAGGCCGCGGCCTCGGCCGCCGGCGGCTGGGCGCTGTTGGTCTACGACCCCGTCGCCAAGCAGCTCCGCAACGTCAAGGTCGACAAGCACGACCAGGGCGCGCTCTGGGGCGCACACCCCATCCTCGCGCTCGACGTCTGGGAGCACTCCTACTACTACGACTACGGTCCGGCTCGCGGTGACTTCATCGACGCCTTCTTCGAGGTCGTCGACTGGGACAAGGTCGCAGAAGAGTACGAGAAGTCGGTCGGTCACTTCGAGTAACGGACAGCACTCGACATTTTTTCGCGCAGTCCCGGAGCCGCGACGAACGTCTCACCAGAGCGTCACTTCTCCCGACGGCTCGACCGGTAAATATTACGAGACCAGCACTCGAATCGGGTCGCTGACTGCCGATTCCCGCCGTCCGCTAGGATACTGTTTTATGAGAGCGCGAGTGTTGTATAGGTAGGTATGAGTCGAGATACCAGCCGACGACTATTTCTGAAACGTACTGGAGCGGTAAGCACGGTCGGCCTGCTCGGCGGACTCGCAGGCTGTTCGACGGAGCAGACAGACGGCGGTGACGGTGGCGATGGCGGCGACGGCGGCGATGGCGGTAGCGACGGCGGCACCGGAACCGCGACCGGCGACGGGAGCGGCGGTGGCGGCGAGTCGCCGGACGTGCTGATGGTGGTCGGCTACCCCCAGAGCGGGGTCCAGCTGTTCAAGGACTTCTACGCCGATTACGGGGACGACGCCGCGGACATCCTCGTCACCGACGGCCTGCAGGACGGCGAACTCCCGAGCAACGTCGGTAACGACATGTCGAACGTCCGCGGGACCGCGCCCTCGGCGGCCGGCCCCGGCGTCGATACGTTCACCGAGCAGTTCACCTCCGAGTTCGACTACGAAGAACCGGGCGTGTTCACGTCCCAGGCCTACGACGCGACGGCCGTCCAGATCCTCGCGAACCTCCTCGCGGGCGAGAACGACGGACAGGCCATCCGCGACCACATGCGCGTCGTCGCGAATCCGGGCGGCGACGCGTACGGCCCGTCGGAGCTACCGGCCGCCGTCGAGGCGGCCGCCGCCGGCGAGAACATCCAGTACGAGGGCGCATCGAGCACCGTCAACTTCGACCAGAACGGGGACATGGCCTCGGCGCAGTACCAGGTCTTCGGCTTCCAGGACGGCGGCGGCATCGAGACGCTCAACACCGTCGACTTCGAAAGCAGCGGCGAACTCCCACAGCCGGAGCCGAGCGGGTCCGGCAGCGACGCGGGTCGAACGGTCAGCTTCGGCGTCCTGATGCCCGAGACCGGCGACCTCGGTCCGCTCGGGAAGCCGATCCGGGACGCCGCCCTGCTCCCGGCGCTGCAACTGCAGGACCAGGTCGACTTCGAGTTCGACTACCAGGTCGGTGACACCCAGTCCGTCGCGCAGGCCGGCATCGACGCCGCGAACTCCCTCGTCAGCGCGGGCTACCCCTCGCTGACCGGGGCCGCGAGCTCCGAAGTGTCCATCCAGGTCGCCCGGAACGTCCTCGTCGACAGCGGCGTCGTCGGCTGTTCGCCGGCGTCCACGTCGCCGACGCTCACGGGGCTCGAAGACGACGACTACATCTTCCGTACCCCGCCGAGCGACGCCCTGCAGGGGCAGGTGCTCGCCCAGGTCGGCATGTCCGAGATGGGCGCAGAGACCGCGTCGACGCTGTATCTCAACAACAGCTACGGGCAGGCGCTCCAGGAGGCCTTCGTCAGCGCGTTCGAGGAACGCGGCGGGACCGTGATGAACCAGGTCGGCTTCGAGCAGCAGCAGTCGTCCTACACGTCCGAGATCAACAGCGCGATGAATCAGTAGGCCGCTCGCGGAGTCGTTTTTTCGCCGTTACCCGCCGAGGAAGTCCTGTCGCACCTGCTCGTCGTTTAGCAGCACCGACCCCTCGTCCTCGTAGCGGTTCTGGCCCTGGACGAGGACGTAGCCGCGGTCACAGCGACGCAGGGCCTCCTTGGCGTTCTGCTCGACCATCAGAATCGCCGTGCCGTCGTCGTTGATGCGGTCGATGCGGTCGAACATGTCCTCGACGAGGTCCGGCGCGAGACCGGCCGATGGCTCGTCGAGCAACAGGAGGTCCGGGTCGAGCATCAGCGCCCGCCCCATGGCGAGCATCTGCTGCTGGCCGCCCGAGAGCGTCCCCGCGTCCTGTTCGGAGCGCTCGCGAAGGATGGGGAAGCGATCGTACACGTCCTCGATGCGGCCTTCCGGGACCTCGTCGAGGATGTACGCGCCCATCTCCAGGTTCTCTCGGACGGAGAGCGACCCGAAGACGTTGCCCGTCTGCGGGACGTAGCTGATCCCCTCGTAGATGATCTCGTCCGGGTTACGCTCGCTGATGTCCGTCCCGTCGAAGACGACCTGTCCGCCCATGTACGTCGTCAGCCCGAAGACGGACTTCATCACCGTCGACTTGCCCGCCCCGTTCGGGCCGACGATGACGACGTACTCCTCGTCGGCCACGTCCATGTGCACGTCGCTGAGGACCTGCAGGTCGCCGTAGCCGGCGTCGAGATTCCGAATCGCAAGTAGGCGCTCAGACGGGTCGGGCAGCGTGACCTCCTCGGAGACCGTCGCGCGCTGGCTCATACCTCACCTCCAAGGTACGCTTCGAGCACGCGCTCGTCCGACTTGATGGCCTCGGCGTCCCCCTCGGCGAGGACGCTCCCCTGGTGCATGACGATGATGTGTTCGCAGTTGTTCATGATGACGTCCATGTCGTGTTCCACGAGCAGGAAGGTCAGCCCCTGCTCGCGGCGGAGCTCGTGGATTCGCTCCAGTAGCTTCTCCTCCAGCGTCGGGTTCACGCCGGCGAGCGGTTCGTCGAGCAGCACCATCTCCGGGTCGGTCATCAGCACCCGCGCCATCTCAAGCAGCTTCCGCTGGCCGCCCGAGAGGTTCCCGGCGTTCTCGTGGGCGAGGTGGTCGATCTCGAAGAAGTCGAGGGTCTCCCACGCGCGGTCCCGAACTGCTTCCTCGTCGGCGATCACGTCGTCGCGGAGGCCCGGCAGCACCGAGCGAATCGCCGACTCTCCGACCTGGTCGTCCGGCGCGAGCATCACGTTCTCCAGGACGGTCATGTCGGACAGTTCGCGGGCGATCTGGAACGTCCGTACCAGTCCGCGATTCGCGAGTGTGTACGGTGGAAGCCCCGTGATCTCCTGTCCGTCGAAGGTGACGCGTCCGCCGGTCGGCTCGTGGATGCCGGTGATGAGATTGAACGTGGTGGACTTGCCCGCGCCGTTCGGGCCGATGAGGCCGGTGAGCGACCCCTCGCCGACGGCGAAGGAGGCCCCGTCGACGGCGACGACGCCGCCGAACTGCTTGCGGAGGCCGTCGACTTCCAGCAGGGGGTCCTCGATGCTCTCGCTGTCGACCGCCGTCGTCTGCCGCCGTGTCTCCGCTGATTCACTCATCCGTCTCACCTCCGACCTCGGCTCGACTCCGGTCCAGATCGACGCTCGCGGCCGGTTCGTTGCGGTGGCCGAGCAGTCCCTCGGGCTGGTTCTGGATGATGTAGATGAGGACGACGCCGATGAGGACGAACCGGAGCGTGCTGACGTTGCCGACGGTATACGCCACCAGCGGGAGCGGGTCGAGCGAGCCGAGCGCGGCGACGGCCTCGACCACGTTGCTCGGCGCGCGCGTCCCCAGCGGGACGTTCTCGCCGATCCGGGCCGGCAGGTAAAAGAGCAGCCCGGAGAACGTCGCCGCCCCCAGGATGCTTCCGGTGTTCGACCCGGAGCCGCCGATGATGAGCGCCGCGAAGACGTAGAAGGTGATCGTCGGCCGGAACTGACTCGGGCTGATGTAGCCGGCCTGGCCGCGGAACAGGACGCCGGCCAGCCCCATCAGCGCACAGCCGATCATGAACGTCTTGATCTTGAACAGCCGGGTGTCCTTCCCGAGCGACTGGGTCACCGTCTCGTCCTCGCGGATGGCCTTCAGCACGCGTCCGAACGGCGAGTTCGTGAGACGGGCGAACACCCAGTAGCTCGCGCCCACGACCGCCATGAGTATGAGGCCGTACGTGAGGTTCGCGAGGTTCGGCGCGGAGACGCCGACGCTCTGGAACGCGGCGGCGATCGGCGCGCCGACGCCGTCGACGAGCGAGCCGGCCACGCCGTTCGCCGACTCGAAGGAGATGCCCGTCGCGCCGCCGGTCCCGAGCGTTCGTCCGAACAGCGTGAACTCGGCCAGCCCGTTCCAGTTGACGATCAGCCGGATGACCTCCGAGAGCGCCACCGTCACGATGGCGAGGTAGTCGGCTTTCAGTCGGAGCGCGGGCAAGGCGGCCAGTCCGCCGATGATCGCGGCCATCAGCATCCCGCCGATGAGACCGATCCACAGCGGGAGACCGAGTCCCGCGACCGCGCCGGCCGCGGGGTCCGTCGGAGCGGTCAGAATCGCCGTGGTGTACGCGCCGACGGCCATGAAGCCCGCGACGCCGATGTTGAACAGCCCGGTGTACCCCCACTGGAGGTTCAGGGCAAGCGCGAGGATCGCGTAGCCGCCGATGAGCACCGTGACGCTGCCGATGAAGCCGGCGGCGAGGTTCGCCCACTCCGCACCGCCGACGGCGAGCGCCAGCACGAGCATGATCGCCCAGATAGCGCCCATGAAGCCGGCGACCAGCCCGATGTCGGGGAGTGTGTCGAGGCGGTCTCGGACGGAGTCGGCCACGCTCACGCCGTCGTCACCCCCCCGAAGATCCCGGACGGGCGAAGCAGCAAGACGACGATGAGCACGAGGAACGCCGCCGCCCGCGTCAGCCCGGACGGCAGCCAGATGAGGGCCAGGCTGTCGACCAGGCCGATGAGGACGCCGCCGGCCATCGCGCCGTAGATCGACCCGATGCCGCCCACGATGACGGCGGCGAAGATGAGCAGGAGGAGGATCCAGCCGAAGTTAAACGAGATCGTACCGCTCTCCAGCACGAGCAGGTAGCCGCCGACGCCGGCGAGGCCGCCGCCGAGGATCCACGTCAGCCGGATCACCCGCTCCGTCGGAATGCCGGTCACGCGCGCGAGGTCCTCGTTGTCGGCCATCGCCCGCATCGCCTTGCCCAGTTTGGTCCGCTGAAGGAGCAGGTGGACGGCCAGCATCAGCAGGAGGCTGACGACGAGTAGCGTGACCTCGTTGTCGGTCATGGAGACGGTACCAAGCAGCGTGATGCGCAGGCCGCCGCTCGCCACGCCGCTGGTCTGCGTGCCGAAGACGAAGGCGATGAGATAGCGCATCGCGAGGGCGACGCCGATGGAGGCGATCAGCAGCGAGATGTTGTCCGCGTTCCGCATCGGACGGTACGTGAGGCGGTCGACGAGCAGCGTCACGCCCACGCTCCCGACCCCCGCGATTACGAGGCCGAGGAGCACCGGGACGAACGTCGAGACGGTGCTCAGTTGTCGGCCGGAGTTGAGCATGAACAGTTCGGCGATCGGCGCGCCGGTTCCGAGTCCGGCCACGATGTAGGCGGCGACCCACCCCAGAAAGGCCCCGGCGGTCACGGTGTCGCCGTGGGCGAAGTTCGCGAAGTCGAGGATGCTGTACGTCATCGACAGCCCGATGCCGGCCAGTCCGACCGCCAGCCCGACGAGCAGGCCGTCGATGACCATCGAGAGCAGCGAGCCGAGTTCGAGCGAGCCACCCAGCACCTGCATCCCGAGGAAGAACACGCTGATTCCAGAGAGCTTTACGACGAGATCGAGGACGAGGTAGCCCAGAACGGCGGCCACCGCGACTGCGCCCGGCCGGTCAACCACGGCCGCCCGACTACCCCCAGCATTCGCGACGAGTCCCATATGTTATCGTTCGATGCACCTCCTCTCTAAATAACCCTCCGGAAATTCTTGCCAATTCGCCGTCGTAACGTGATTCTTCCGCACGCGAACGGAGAGCCGTATCTCCGCCCATGGGCGGGGCGCGCTCGACTTATCGACTGTAGCCACCCCTGCCTGCTGGAGCACGGACAGACGTGGCCGACGGGTAAAACCCGGGGACATCGTCCGGGTCGTGACGGAGAACGCCCCCATTCACAGCGCTTTTATGCGGTCCATCGATGATATACGACAGATGTTACGTCCGGTGGTCGCCGGTCTGGTTGCCATGCTTCTGCTCGGGAGCGGCGTGGCGCTCCCGGCTATGGCACAGGAGGGCGACGCGAGCGCCCGCATGCAGACGCCCGACGGGTTCGATCAGACGACGTTCCGCGTGACGGTGTACGGGAACGGGTCGGCCACGTGGACGATCGAACACCGGACGCCGTTGCAAAACGAGTCCGACCAGTCGCAGTTCGAGTCCTTCGCCGAGGAGTTCGAGAACACGGAGACACCGCTGTACCGGAACTTCGTCGAGCAGTCGACGCTGCTGACACGGTACGGGACGAACACGACCGGTCGCGAGATGTCGGCCAGCCACTACGAGCGGTCGGCGTCGGTCGATCCGCTCCAGAGCACGGGCGCGGTCAGGATGTCCTTCCGCTGGGACAACTTCGCCGTCGTCTCCGACGGCTCGGTGCTCGTCAGCGACGTGTTCGAGGGCGGCTTCTACATCGGTGAGAGCCAGTCGTTCGTCTTCGAGCGCGGGCCCGAACTGGCCTTCGCCGACGTGCGACCGGCCCCGGACTCACAGAGCGCCCCTGACGACCTCCGCGGGAGCGAGAGCGTCACCTGGAACGGCGAGCGGTCGTTCAACGACCGCCGTCCGTACGTGGAACTCGAACCGCGCGAGAACGGGGCAACGGCGGCCGGCGCGACTGGCGGGGACTCGCCCGACGAGAGCCAGACCGCTGGGACCCCGGCGACTGCCGGAGGCGGCGGCCCGTCGTGGCTGCTGCCCGCCCTCGTCCTCCTCGCTCTCGCCGTCGGCGGCGCGGCGGCCTGGCGCTCCGGTGCCGTGGCTCGCGTTTTGGGCGGTGACGGCGACGGAGGTCCGGCCGCCGAGACGGGCGGGGAATCGGTGACTGCCGCCGAGACGACCGACGCGCCGGCAGCAGCCGAAGGCGATGCCGAAGCCGAGACCGAGCCAGCGGTGTCCGACGAGGAACTGCTCACCGACAGCGACCGCGTCATCAATCTGCTCGAAGACAACGGCGGACGGATGAAGCAGGTCGACATCGTCGACAACACCGACTGGTCGAAGTCCAAGGTGAGCATGCTCCTCTCGGACATGGAGGAGGAGGGCGACATCTCGAAGCTCCGGGTGGGCCGGGAGAACATCATCAGCCTCTCCGGCCAGGAACCGGACGCCGCCGGGTCGCCGTTCGACGACGAGTGAGGCACGCCCCGTCGATGACGAGGGCTTCTGCGATGGAACCGACCGCGGGAAGCCGCGCCGTCGTCGACCGTTTCCCGTTCTCATGCGAAACCGACACAGGGCGGGGCCGAAACGCAATGATTATACGTTCCTCCCCGCAAGGAATCAGTGTACGCTCCGTTGGTGTAGTCCGGCCAATCATATCACCCTCTCACGGTGATGACTAGGGTTCAAATCCCTGACGGAGCACTCCTTTGCTGTTCACTCTCCCAGCCGCGGCCCCGTGATTCGCGACCGACAGTATTTGTGTCTCCCGGGCTAACGGGGCGTATGCGCGTCGCGGTAGTCACTGTCGGGGACGAACTGCTCGCGGGCGAGACGGTCAACACGAACGCCGCGTGGCTTGGCCGAGCGCTCGCCGAGCGCGGCGTCACCGTCGCTCGGACGACCGTTGTCCCCGACGAAACCGCCGACATCGCCCGCGTCGTCAACGAGTATCACGCGGAGTACGACGCGGTCATCGTCACCGGGGGCCTGGGGCCGACCCACGACGACAAGACCATCGAGGCCGTCGCGGCGGCGTTCGGACGGGACGTGGTCGAGAGCGAGGAGGCCCTCGCGTGGCTGGAGGAACACGGCGGCTACACCCGCGACGACCTGACCGACGGAACGGGCGAGGTCCCCGAAGGGGCCCGCGTCCTGCCGAACCACGAGGGGGTGGCCCCCGGCTGCGTCGTCGAGAACTGCTACGTCCTGCCCGGCGTCCCGGCGGAGATGAAGCGGATGTTCGAGGAGATCGAATCGGAGTTCACCGGGGAGCAGCGCTACGTCCGCACCGTCGACGCCGCCGAACCGGAGAGCGCACTGCTCGACAGGCTCGCGGCGGTCCAGGAGCAGTTCCCGGTCAAGGTCGGGAGCTATCCGGGCGAGTACGTGACGATCCGGTTCGAGGGGACGGAGGAAGAACTGGTCGAGCGGGCGGCGGCGTGGTTCGGCGAGCGCGTCGAGTCGCCGGCCGAGTAGCTATCGGTAGAGGTAGTTCAGCCAGAGGAAGGTCAGCAGAAGGCCGCCGAGCGTGATGGCCGCCCCCGAGGCGTTGATGACACCGGTCTGAACGGAACTCTGGAGTAGCAGTGACATAGGAGCCACTTCTGTGTGGGGTGGCTTGAAAGGCACGCTCCCGGGCCCCTTTTGCCGCGGGGTCGCCTACCACCGCTCGAATGCGACGAATCGGTGTCGTGGTCAACCCCATCGCGGGCATGGGCGGCCGCGTCGGCCTGAAGGGCACGGACGGGAAAGTCGACGAGGCGCGCCGCCGGGGAGCCGAGCAGCGAGCGCCCGAGCGGGCGCGGACGGCCTTACAGTCGCTCGCCGACAGCGGGGCGGCCGTCGAGGTGCTCACGTACGGCGGGCCGATGGGCGAACAGGTCGCTCGCGACGCGGGCTTCGAACCCACCGTCGTCGGTGACCCGGCGGACCCCGAGGAGACCACGAGCCAGGACACTCGGGACGCGGTCCGAGCCTTCGTCGAGGCGGACGCGGACGTGATCCTGTTCGTCGGCGGCGACGGCACGGCGGTCGACGTGGCCGAGACGCTCGACGAACTGGACGCCGACGTGCCGATACTGGGCGTCCCCGCGGGCGTGAAGGTCTACTCCTCGGTGTTCGGGGTGTCGCCGCGAGCGGCCGGCCGCATCGTCGCCCGCTTCTCCGAGACGGAGCGTGCGGAGGTCAACGACATCGACGAGGACGCTTACCGGGGCGGCGAAGTCGTCACGGAACTGCGGGCCGTCGCGACGGTCCCCGTCGCCGACCAGCGCCAGTCCGCGAAGCAACTGGGCGGCGGGAGCGTCGCGTCGCTCGCCGAGGGCGTCGCCGACGCCGTCGAGGAGGGGGTCACGTACGTCCTCGGGCCAGGGAGCACCGTCGGCGCGATCAAGTCCGAACTGGGCTTCGCCGGGACGACGCTCGGCGTCGACGTGTGGCGCGACGGCGAGGTGCTCGTCCGCGACGCCGCAGAGGCGGACATCCTCGACGCGCTCGGCGAGCGGAACGTCATCGTGGTGTCGCCCATCGGCGGCCAGGGGTTCGTGTTCGGCCGCGGCAATCAGCAGCTCTCGCCGGCGGTCATCAGGCGCTGTGACCTCGAAGTCGTCGCCTCCCGACGGAAGCTCGACGGCGTCGGAACGCTCCGCGTCGACACCGGGGACACCGACCTCGACGCGGAACTGCGCGGCTGGCTGCGCGTCCGCGTCGGCCGCCACGAGCGCCGACTCGTCGAAGTGGTCTGACGCCCTGTGTCACTGTCCCATGATATTCCGGGCGGAGAATTTTATGGTGTATAGTCAAGATTAAGGTATCTGCCGACCGACAAAGGACATATGGAAACGCGGAAAGTGCAGCGGTTGGGCCCGTCGACGCTCGCGATGACGTTGCCGGCGGAGTGGGCCAGCGCACACGACGTGGAAAAGGGCGACGAAGTCTCGCTGCGGATGGGCGGTAAGGGCACGCTGACCGTCATGCCCGAGTCGGTCCAGACCGAAGAGTCCGAGGCGATCATCCATGCGGAGAACCTCGACGCGGCATCCGTCGAGCGGGCCATCGTCGCCCAGTACGTGCTCGGCCGGCGCGTCATTCACGTGGAAGCGCCGGAGGGCGAGACGCTCGAATCCTCGCACATCAACGCCGTGTACAACGCCGAGACGCAGTTGATGGGCCTGGGCGTCATCGAGGAGACGCCGGACCGCATCGCGATCCGCTGTTCGGTCGACCCCGAGGACTTCACGCTCGACAACCTCCTCGAACGTCTCGAATCGACCGGGTCGACGATGCGAAACGAGGCGGTGAAGTCACTCGCCCACGGCAACCCGGACCTCGCCCAGCGGGCGCTCAACCGGGAGCGACAGGCGAACAAGATCTTCGTGCTCCTGCTTCGCCTCATCTTCACGGCCTACCAGAACCCCAACCTCGCGCGGGCCATCGGCCTCGAGGACGGCTTCCCGCTCATTGGCTACCGCTCCATCGCGAAGAACCTCGAACTGACCGCCGACAACGCCGAGGACATCGCCGAAATCGCACTGGAGACGGAGGACCACTCGCTCGAGGTCGACAGCTCGACCATGCGGCGCATCCGCGAGTTCACCGACCAGGTCAACGACATCACGGAGCTCGCGGTCCAGGCCGCCGTCGACCGCAGTTACGATACCGCCATCGAGGTCCGGGAACTCTACAAGGAGATCGGCGACAAGGAACACGAAATCCTCAGCGACCTGCCGGAGATGGAAAACGAGGACCTCCTGGAGGTCCGCGAAGTGCTCGTCAGCCTCCAGCAGACGGCCGAGTTCGCCGTCCGCAGCGCCGAGATCGCGACGAATCTCGCGCTCAACGAGGAGTCCGAGCACACGACCATCGCGTAAGCGACTTCGACCTTCTCAGTTCGGTCTCGTGTGAGCCACCGCAGAATATCGGCCTCGCCGATCAGCCCAGCAGACCGCCGTCGTCCGTCTGCGTCTCGGTCGGCGTCGCGGTCTCAGTCGGCGTCGCGGTCTCGGTTTCTGTCGGTGTGGCCGTCTCCGTCGGTGTCTCGGTGGCCGAGTCGTCACCGCCGAGCAGTCCGTCGTCGGTCTCTCCGCCGTCGAGGAGTCCGCCGTCGTCGTCGGTTTCGGTGGCCGTCTCCGTCTCGGTCGTCGCCGGTTCGCCTTCGCCGTTCTCATCGTCCGACCCGCCAGCGTCCGTCACTGTTCCGTTCCCGGTCGGGTACTGCGCTTTGTTCCCGAAGATGTCCGTCTCGATGTCGGTCCGGTAGTCGATGGCATCGAGGTCGACGCGGAACCGCTCGCCGCCGCCCTCCAGAACGAGGTAGAAGTCGATGTACACCTCTGTCTGCTGGTTCCGTTGCAGGTGGGTGACCCACCAGCGGTCCAGATTCTCGTTCTGGATAGCGGTGTCGGCCTCGATGGTCGTCTCCTCGCCCGGCGTGAGGACGTAGCCGCGCTCGGTCTCGCCCTGGCCCACCGTCACGTCGTTCATGGAGATCGTGTAGCCGATCTTCGAGACGGTGTATGGGTAGGGCTTGGGGTTGTACACGTCGAAGCCGAGGTCGAGCGGCGTCTCCGAGCGGGTGAGGTTCGCCCGGTCCCAGGCTCCGCGCGTCTCGTTGACGTACAGCACGGGATCGGAGACGAGCGGCTGGTTCGCCTCGACGGGTCGCGTCTGGCTGGAGTTGAACTGGCTGACGATGTCGGTCTCGACGGTCCGCTCCTGGCCGAAGGAGACGGACCGGCCGCCCAGCGTCGACGAGGTGGCCGTCGCGTCGATCGACACCGTCGTCGTCTCGCCGTTCCTGACGTGGGTGTACCACCACGCCGGGATGCGGTCGTTGCGCATCTCGGTCCGGAACGGCACCGTCGTGTTACCGGGCCCGATGCCGAGCCCCTGCTTGTCGCCCTGGGCCAGTCGCACGTCGTTCATCGCGACGGTGTAGTTGACCGAGAGGCCGCCCAGCTGGACGCCGACTGGGTTCGGGTTCGACACCGTCAGGTTCGTCGCGACGGTCGTCGTCTGGTTCGAAACGCCGGCGAAGTGATTGTCGACGCCGGCGACGGTCGGGGTCCCGAGGACGCCGAGCGCCACGCCGCCTCCGAGTACCGCGACGAGGACGACGGCGAGGACGCCGGCGAGCGTGAGCCGATTCATTACCGTTCCCTTCTTGGGGGCGGGTATATGTCCTGTGGCTCGACCCCGAATGAACTAAGTAGGAAACAGCGAAAGCGACGAACATGAGTTCAACCGAGTCGGAGACCGACCTGGGTATCGGTCTCGCAGTGCTGTTCGGTCTCGTCTCCGTGGGCGCGGCGGCCATGACCGCCATCAACGGCTACAACTACGCGATACTGCACTACGTCCAGGAAGTCGACACCGGGAACCTGCTGGTCACGTCCGGCGGCGCGTTCGGCGTCGCGATGCTGGCCGCGGCCGTGGCCATCGTCGCCATTCACGCCTACGACGCCTGACCCGACCGCCGAGTATCAACTCGCCGACCTGTGAAGGGAACCGTTAAAAACGCAGAGACCCAATCTTACGTATGGCCGATTACAGCGAGGAAGACCGACGCATTCTCGAGTATCTCCGAGACAGCGTCTCGCGCGGCGAGAGTTACTTCCGCGCGAAGAACATCGCTGAACAACTCGGCCTCTCGTCGAAGCAAGTGGGGGCACGGCTCCCGCGGCTTGCAGAGGAGGCCGACGAAGTCGAGATCGAGAAGTGGGGCCGCGCCCGGTCGACGACCTGGCGAGTCACGACGACAACCGGGTAAGCTATCGCCGGGTCCGGCACTGATTCGATCGGTGGATTCATCGGAGAGCAGTCCGCAGTACCTGCTATGACTGTCCGGGTCGAACGGAGTATGACTGTGTCGGCCCCGCCCGAGCGCGTCTGGGAGTTTATCGCCGACCCGGAGCGGCGCGCCGAACCCATCAGCGTCGTCGAGGACTGGGACGTCGAAGACGAGCGTCACGCGACCTGGTTTCTCACGCTCCCGATCCCGGTAATCAATCGAACGCTGCGCGTCGAAACCGAAGACGTGGAGCGCCGCGAACCGGAGTACGTCCGTTTCGTCGGGACGTCGAAAGTGATGCGCGTCCAGGGCGAACACGAACTCGAGGAGACCGAAGACGGGGGAACGCGCCTGACGAACCGCTTCGTCGTCGAGGGGCGACTCCCCGGCGTCGAGGGGTTCTTCAAGCGAAACCTCGACGGCGAGCTTCGGAACCTCGAAGACGCGCTGCGTGACGACCTCGAAGTCGAAGTATGAAGATCGCACTCGCACAGATCGAGATCGCGGGCGGATCGACCGAGAAGAACGTCGACCGCGCCGTCGCGGCCATCGAGGACGCTGCCGGCGACGGAGCCGACCTCGTCGTTCTCCCGGAACTGTTCAACGTCGGGTACTTCGCCTTCGACAGCTACGCCCGCGAGGCCGAGGGAGTCAAGGGCGATACGCTCACGCGGGTCCGGCGGGTCGCGGACGACAGCGACGTGGCGGTGCTGGCCGGGAGCATCGTCGAGGACCTGGAAGCGAGCGACGACAGCGGCGTCGCGGTCCCGACAACCGAAGGCCTGGCGAACACCGCCGCGTTCTTCGACCGCGAGGGCCGCCGGCGGGCGGTGTACCGCAAGCACCACCTGTTCGGCTACGACTCCGCCGAGTCGCGGCTGCTCGAACCGGGACAGGCGCTCCCGACCGTGGACTTCGGGGGCTTCACCATCGGTATCACCACCTGCTACGACCTCCGCTTTCCCGAACTCTACCGTCGGCTGGTCGAGAAGGGCGTGACGATGGCGCTCGTCCCCAGCGCGTGGCCCTACCCCCGCGTCGAGCACTGGAAGCTGTTCGGTCGGGCACGCGCCGTCGAGAATCAGCTGTTCGTCGCGGCGGCCAACGGCGTCGGCACGTTCGACGACGCGGAACTGCTCGGCCGCTCGACGGTGTACGACCCGTGGGGAACGACGCTCGCGAGCGCGGCCGACGACCCGGCGCTCGTCACGGCGAGCGTCGACCCAGTGCGCGTCGAGCGCGTTCGCGAGGAGTTCCCGGCGCTCGAAGACCGCCGGACGGACTGGCGGTAACTGCAGTCGTCGTTTCACAAAAAGCGGATTTTGAGCGTACGTCGCCTCTTTGGCACTGTCTGTCCCACTGTGGCGTGTATGTCTTCGAGAGGCAGGGTGCTCGCCGTCGTCGCGCTCCTCCTGCTCGCCGGCTGTGCCGGTATGGGCGGGAGCGGCGCGTCGGGCGGCGACGGCGGTGGCGGCGACGGCGCACAGATGGCCGCGAGCGGCGGCGACGGCGGCTCGGCGGACGCTTCGGCGGGAGCCGCCGACCAGGCGAGCAACGGCGCGGCTGCCGCGAGCGCCCAGAGCGTGCGGACCGACCGCGCCATCATCCGCACCGGACGGATGGTCGTCGAGGTCGAGAACTTCACGACGGCGTCCGAGGAAATCGCCGCCACGGCACGGGAACGGGGCGGGTACGTCAGCGACTCCAACAGCCGACTCCACCGCGACGGCGACGAGTCGTGGTACACCGGCTACGTCGTCGTCAGAGTCCCGAGCGACCAGTACCGCTCGATGCAGGAGACGGTGAGCGAGCAGGGAACGGTCCGCTCCGAGGAGACGACCACCGAGGACGTGACGGACCAACTGGTCGACCTCGAAGCCCGTCTGGAGAACCTTCGGAGCCGCCGCGACCGCCTGCGGACGTTCTACGAGGAGGCCGACGACACCGAGGAACTCCTGCGCATCGAGGAGCAACTTTCGTCGGTCCAGAGTGACATCGAGCGCTTGGAGGCCAAGAAGCGCTCGCTCGAACAGCGCGTCGCCTACTCGACGCTCCGCGTCGAGATCCGCGAGCCGACGCCCGGCATCGACGAGATACGGACCCAGTACCACGAGCAGTCGCTCGTCTCCGTGTTCCTCTCGTCGGTGGAGGACGTGTATGTCTTCGGCCGCGCGACGCTCGTGACCGTCGTCGCCGCCGCGCCGTGGCTGGCAGTGTTGGCCGTCCCGGTCGTGGGTGGCCATCGCCTCCTGCGCGGCCGCTCGCTCCCGCTTCTGGGCCGTTCCGACGGCGAGACTAGCCGCGACGCGCCGCCGCCACGAGACGAACGAACGGCCGACGACGCGGAGGACGGTGGTTCCGATGCGAGCGAGACGGCTCCAAGTGGATCGGGTGACGACGCCACCGCCGAGTCGACGGACGGCGAGCGGTAACCGGCGCTCCACACCGGGCCTTTTTTGCCTGTCCACCCGCTACGGTGTACTGCCGGCAAGGCGCTTTTCACGTCGATGCCGGCGCTAACGCCCGTCTCGCTGCTCGGCCACTCGGCGTCGCTCGTCCGCCAGAGGCTGTCCGGACAGCCTCTTTCACTTCACTCTCGAAGTTCCGGGCGAGACTCTCCTCGCCTTTCGAACATCGTCAGTCAATCGCTCGTGAGTCGTCAGGCCGTCGTGGACGAGCGCGGCCGACCAGTCGGATTGGATACTAACGTATCGTGACAAGACTTATTACGGCCCCGGGAGCCGGATTCGCATGAACATCTCTCAATCGTTACGAGAGATTCTCGTCGGGTTTCGCCGCCGATTCGCCGTCGACCCGCGGGCGCTGACCGCGTTTCGGATGGCTCTCGGCCTCTGCCTCGTCGTCGACGTCGCCACTCGGCTCACGGCGCTGACCGCGTTCTACACGGACAACGGCGCGCTCCCGCGGTCGGTCCTCCAGCAGCTCTACCCCGCCGTGGCTCCGTATTCGCTGTTGACCGTCTCTGGTGCCACCTGGGTCCAGTTCGGCCTGTTCGCTCTGACGGCGCTGGCGGGCGTCGCGCTCCTGCTCGGCTACCGGGTGCGATTGGCGGCGTTGCTCTCACTGGTGTTGCTCGTCTCCGTTCACGTTCGCAATCCGTTCGTCCTCAACGCGGGTGATACCCTGTTTCGACGGCTCCTGTTCTGGAGTCTGCTGCTGCCGCTGGGTGGCCGTGCCATTCGGGCCAACGATCGGTCGGCCGTCTCGCCCGTCGCGACGGCGGCGACGGTGGGGGCGTTGCTACAGGTCGTGGCCGTCTACGCCGCGAACGCGCTCGTGAAGCTCCGCGGAGCGCAGTGGCTTCGTGGGACCGCAGTGCGATACGTGTTCGAACTCGACCACATCACCGTCGGACTCGGGGACGCCCTCGGCGGCTGGCCGCTGCTGTTGACCGGGCTGAACTATCTGTGGCTCGCGATGCTCGTCGGCTCGCCGCTGTTGATACTGTCGACGGGTCGCCACCGGACAGTCCTGACCACCGGTTTCATCGGCGCGCACCTCGGCATGGCTGTGACGCTTCGCCTCGGCGTCTTTCCGCTCGTGTGCATCAGCGGACTGCTCCTGTTTCTCCCGGCCGAGGTCTGGGACGGTGTCGAGCGGTTCGTCCCCGACGGAGTTCGTTCGGTCCGTTCGCGCTGGCCTCGGCGCTCCGTCACCAGCACCCTACCTGCGGTCCACGCCGTGATGCGCGGCATCGCGATTCTCGCCGTCGTCACCTTGCTCGCCGTCAACGCCGTCGCGGTGGGGTTCGTCGACGCGCCCGCCGGAACGCCGGATCGCATCGAGAGCCGCAGCTGGGACATGTTCGCGCCGTCACCGACCGTTCAGACGTGGTGGTACGTTGCCCCGGCGACGCTGGAATCTGGCGAGCGTATCGACGCGCTAACCGGTGGACCGGTCGACAACGCTCGACCCGCCGACGCGGCGGATCGGTTCCCGGGGATGCGATGGAAGAAGTTCCTCGGCGACGTGCGTCGCCAGCCGCGACTCAGGCGGTCGCTGGCGACGTACTTCTGTACGCGGTGGAACCGGACCCACGACGACGAGATGGAACGGGTCACGCTCACGTTCGTGACAGAACGAACGCGACTCGGCGCTTCGGAGCGCGTCGAGCGGACGGACCTGGGCACGTACAACTGCGCCTGAGCGGGGTACATATCCGGCCGTCCGTCGCCCCTACCGCTCTCGCTCGCGCTCCAGCGCCGCCTCGAAGTGCGCCGCGGTGATGCGCACGTCGTCGGCGTTCTCGGCGGCCTGCTCGGGCCCCTGTTCGGTCGCGGCCTCGCGGATGGCCAGCATCGACGCCTCGCGGACGACGGCCTCCAGTTGGGCCCCCGAGAAGCCCTCGGTCTCGTCGGCGAGGTCGGCGACCGACACGTCGTCGGCGAGGGGCTTGCCCGCGGTGTGGACGGCGAGGATTTCCGCGCGGGCGTCGTGGTCCGGTTCGGGGACCTCGACGTGCTGTTCCAGTCGGCCGGGCCGCAGTAGGGCGTCGTCGATGATGTCCCGGCGGTTGGTGGCGGCGAGCACGACCAGATTGGGGTTCTCGGTGATGCCGTCGAGTTCGGCGAGCAGTTGCGAGACGACGCGCTCGGTGACCTCGTTGCCCTGCCCGCGGTGGCTGGCGATGGCGTCGATCTCGTCCAGGAAGATGATGCTCGGCGCAGTCTGGCGGGCGCGCTCGAACAGTTCGCGGACCGCCTCCTCGCTCTCACCGACGTAGCGGTCCATGATCTCCGGGCCGGCGACGTGGATGAAGTTCACGTCGCTCTCGCCGGCGACGGCGCGGGCGAGCAGGGTCTTGCCCGTGCCGGGCGGGCCGTACAGCAGGATGCCGCTGGGCGGGTCCGTGTTCGTCGCGGCGAACAGTTCGCCGTAGGCCAGCGGCCACTCGATGGTCTCGGTGAGGGTCTGTTTGACCCCCTCCAGCCCGCCCACGTCGTCGAACGTCGCGGTCGGCGACTCGGCGACGTACTCCCGCATGGCGCTCGGGTCGACGGTCGCCAGCGCCGTCTCGAAGTCCTCGCGGTGGACCGAGCCGTCGTCGCGCTCGGCCCGGAGCGCCGCCATCGCCGCCTCCGTGGTCAGGGAGGCGAGGTCGGCCCCGACGAAGCCGTGGGTCTGGGCAGCGATGCGATCGAGATCCACGTCGTCGGCCAGCGGCATCTCGCGGGTGTGGACGTCCAGTACCTCGCGACGACCGTGTTCGCCGGGGACGCCGATCTCGATCTCGCGGTCGAAGCGGCCGCCGCGGCGCAGCGCGGGGTCGATGGCGTCGACGCGGTTGGTCGCCCCGATGACGACGACGCGGCCGCGGTCTTCCAGGCCGTCCATCAGCGTGAGTAACTGGGCCACCACGCGGTTCTCCATGTCGGCGTCTTCGTCCCGGGACCCGGCGATGGAGTCGATCTCGTCGACGAACAGAATGGCCGGCGCGTTCGCCTCGGCGGTCTCGAACGCCTCCCGCAGGCGCTCCTCGCTCTCGCCCTTGTACTTCGAGACGATCTCGGGCCCGGAGATGGTGTCGAAGTAGGCGTTGACCTCGTTGGCGACGGCGCGGGCGATGAGCGTCTTCCCCGTGCCGGGCGGGCCGTGCAGGAGGACGCCGCTGGGCGGGTCGATGCCCAGCCGGCGGAACTCCTCGGGCTCCGAGAGCGGCATCTCGATCATCTCGCGGATGCGGTCCAGTTCCTCGTCCAGCCCGCCGATGTCCTCGTAGCTCACTCCCGAGTCGGTCTCGGCGCTGGGGGCGTTCGGCGTCCCCTCACTCGCCTCTGTCTGACCCCCGCCGCTCCCGCTCTGAGCGTTGAGTCCGGGCAGGACGGACACCCGGGTCGAGTCCGTGACCCTGACGGGGCCGGACGGGGCGGTCTCCCGGACCAGGAAGGTCCCCAGTCCCTCGATGTGCGTCCGCTCGTCGGCCTGGATGATCTGGTCGACGAGCCGGGTCCGGACCATGTGCTCGTAGTCGTTCTCGCCCGGCATCGCCTCGACCGGCTGGACGGCGATTTCGCGGGCCTCCGAGACCGACCCGCTGGTCACCGTGACCGTGTCGCCGATGTTGACGCCGGCGTTGGCCCGCGTGTCCGAGTCGATGCGGACGAACGAGCCGTCGTCGTCGGCCGGCCAGACCTTCACGACGGTCATCCCGTCGCCCTCGATGATGATGGGCGATCCACTCAGGACGCCCAGTTCCTCACGTGCGGACTCCGGTAGCCGTGCGATACCGCGCCCGGCGTCGCGCTTGTTCGCACCTTCGACGGTGAGTTCGATACCGGCGTCGCTGGAGCCGCTCATGCCGCCCTCTTGCGGTCCGACGCCCTTGAGGGTTCCCGTTGTGTCGCGGGAAAATAATATACGGTCGGCCGTCAGACGTTCTCACATGGTTGTCCAAACCGAGCGGGACGAGGTCACCTGGTACAAGTGCGAGACCTGTGGCCTGATGTTCGACGACCAGAGCGACGCGCGCCAGCACGAGGAGAACTGCGACGACGAGGACCCCTCCTACATCCAGTAGCGTCCCGAGAACGCTGGCCGTCACGGCTCCCGCGTGAGCGGCCGTCAGTTCGCGTCGTCGACGATTTCGTAGCTCCGTTCTCCGAGTTCGTCCTCCTCGAAGACGAACACACGGCCGTTCGTCACGCCGTAGTCGACCTCGACCTCCGTGCGCATCTGGTGGTCGCGGACGGTGACGCCCGGGAACAGCTCGTCTTCTTCGCCGTCCTCTAAGATGACGCGGCCGACGCCCGTGCTCTCTAAGATGTCGTCGTGCGTCCTGAGGTCGTTGACGTAGACGAGGACGCCCGCAGTCTCGGACTGGTCAGTCACGAGGACGTGCGTGTCCTTTCCCGGCGCGGTCCGGACGCTCTCTTCGACCTTCGTGGGGACGCCGCGGTAGAACGCCTGCCGGCCGTCGAGGTACTCCACGACGATGCCGTCCTCGGTCAGTTCGACCGAGACGGTGTCCGGCGCGATGTCCGAACGGTTGCTCATACCACTCGTTCCGGCGGGCCGCTCAAAAGTGACGCGTTGTCGCCGCCGGATGAACCGGGCCGTGACGACCGGATACCGACGCCAGCGCGGGGCTACCGCAGATGGTAAATAGGTCCGCGCGGGAGTACAGGGCGATGGAAGGGAAGGCAGCGGCACCGGCGGCGGGGACGGTCCTCAACGCCCTCGCCACCCACCGCGGATCGGCGTTCGCTATCGACGAGTACACGACGGCGACGGTCGAGCTGACGACCGAGTCAGAGGGCGTCACCGGCGAGGTGGCCGGCGCGCCGGACGCCGACACGCGGCTCATCGAGCGCTGCGTCGAGTACGTCATCGACGCTCACGGCGGCCCCCAGCACGTCGGCGTCCCGTCGGTCGCCGGCGGCCACGTCAGAACCGAGAGCGACGTCCCGATGGCGTCAGGCCTGAAGAGTTCCAGCGCGGCCGCGAACGCCACCGTCATGGCCACGCTCGACGCACTCGACGCGACCGACCGGATGAGCCGCGAGGATATGGCCCGCCTCGGCGTCATGGCCGCCCGCGACGTGGGCGTCACCGCCACCGGCGCGTTCGACGACGCCTCGGCGTCGATGCTCGGCGGCGTCACCGTCACCGACAACGACGACGACACCGTCCTGGCCCGCGAGACGGTCGACTGGGACGTGCTCGTCTGGACGCCCCCCGAGCGGTCGTTCAGCGCCGACGCCGACGTGGACCGGTGTCGCCTCGTCGCGCCCGTGGCCCGCCTCGTCGAGGACCTCGCGCTCGACAGCGACTACCAGCGCGCGATGACGGTCAACGGACTGGCCTTCTGCGCCGCGCTCGGCTTCGATTCCGACCCGGTGCTCGACGCGCTTCCGCACGTCGAGGGCGTCTCGCTCTCGGGGACGGGGCCGTCCTTCACCGCCGTCGGCGACCGGGAGGCGCTCGAAGCCGTCAGGGACGCCTGGGACGAGCGTCCCGGCCGGACGCTGCTGACCACGACACAGACGGAGGGAACACAGACAGCATGAGCCAGAACCCGAACCCCGAAGACATGTCGCTCGACGAACTGCGCGACGAGATACGCACCATCGACCGCGAGATCGTCGAGAAGATCGCACAGCGCACCTACGTCGCCGACACCATCGCGCAGGTGAAAGACGAACAGGGCCTCCCCACCACCGACGAACAGCAGGAACAGGCCGTCATGGACCGTGCCGGCGACAACGCCGAGCAGTTCGACGTCGACGCCAACCTCGTGAAGGCCATCTTCCGCCTGCTCATCGAACTGAACAAGGTCGAACAGCGCGAGAACCGCTGACTGTCGACCGACTTCTCGGGAATCTTTACGTCGCCACAGAGAGTGGTATTGTTGACATATGACTTCGATACTCGTCTGCTACGCGACCGGTGAGGGACAGACCGCGAAGGTGGCCGACCGCATCGCCGCGGTCCTCGGAGAGCGCGGCCACGACGTGACGACCGTCGACGCCGCCGACCCACCCGTGGACCTCGACGTCGAGGCGTTCGACGCCGTCGCCGTCGGGGCGTCGATCCACATGGGCGCACACCAGGAGTCGGTCAGCGAGTTCGTCACGGAGAACCGGGCCGCGCTGTCCGAGCGCCCGACCGCCTTCTTCCAGCTCTCGATGTCGTCGGCGACGGACGACGAGGAACGCCGGGCCGAGGCGGCGGGCTACGTCGAGTCATTCCTCGACGCGACCGACTGGCATCCCGACCGCATCGGCCTGTTCGGGGGCGCGCTCCGCTACTCGGAGTACGGCTTCCTCAAGCGCCTGCTAATGAAGCGTATCGCCGCCAAAGCGACCGGCGATACCGACACCGCCCGGGACTACGAGTACACCGACTGGCACGAGGTCGAAGCCTTCGCCGCGGATTTCGCTGCCTTCGTCGAGGGCCGCCTTGGCGTGACGCCCCCTGATTCGGACGGGGGCGCAGCCTGATGGAGACGCCCGGCCAGAACGGTCTCAGTACGTCCAGAGCCGGCGGATGCGGTCCGCGATCTCGGAGTTCCCCTCGCGAAGTGCCGCCACGTCCGTCTCGCCGCCGATATTGATGACCTGGACCTCGCCCCGGCGCTCGGAGTACACGTCCTGGAAATCGTAGACGACGCCAACGACGGTCACGTCGTCGGGCACGTCGTCGCTCTCGCGCAGGAACTCGACCTGCCGGTCCACGTTGTACTCGACCAGGCGGTTGATCGCGCCGGCCCGGCCCACGTCGTCGGGCAGGGCTGCGACGCCAGGCCTGAGGGTGTCCTTCAGGAGGCCGATGCAGTGCTCGATACCAGCCGGTTCGTCCAGTCCGTCCGTGATGTCGTCGTACGTCGCCGTCACCGCGCCACAGCCGGTGTGACCGACGACGACGGCGAGTTCGGTGCCAGTGTGCTCGATGGGGTAGAGCACGTCACCCGACACCGCCGTTCCCTCGGCGGTCCGCTGGACGACGCGATTCCCGATGTTCCCGCAGGTGAATATCCGCCCCGGCTGGTCGTTTCCCCAGACGTGGTCCTGCAACACCCGCGAGTCCGAGCAACAGACCGTCACGGCGCCGGGCGCCTGCGACTCCTGCAGGTCGTCGAAGCGGTCCCCGAACTCCTCGACGTGGACTGCGTTGTCTGCAAGCAATTCCCGCAGTAACTGACTCATGAACGAGTAGACAGTCGCTGGCAAGTAAATACGTGGGTCCTCATCGAGGGGGTGTTATGTTCCGCGTGAGCAGTGACTCCCACACGACGACCGGCCCCAGAGCAATATCGTCAGCCGCAGTGTGAGGTGACGACTGATGTTCGACTGGTCCGAAACTCTCGTCGCCGAGTGTTGTCGCGCCGGTCGTTGCGGTCCGCTATGGCAGGTAGTTCTGTCGCATCCAGATCGTTCGGTGCCAGTGCGGAAGACGTACCGAGCCACTGGATACGGTTGACGACGACAGGGAACACTGGGAAAAGAACCAATCGCTCTGTGAGCAGCACCGACACCACGCTTTTTGGCCCGGCGTGGGACGGCCTCAGTGTCCTGTGTCCGACCCAATCCAGTGCCCGATTTGTGGATGGACCGGGGAACAGTCAGCCATTGAACGTCCACAGAACGACCCGCTCTGCCCTGCGTGCGGTGAGACTGTGGTGGTCGAGTAGTATCGCGTAGTTTCGTCGCGCCCGCGTCAGGTTCAGTCTCCACGACGTACGTCGTCGGTTGCCTCCAGGTGGCCTCACGTGCGAACGAACTCGTCCCGCGCGAACGGCCCATCTTCTGGGGGAGAGGGGGTGACCGACTACCCGCTGGTCCGTCACGCACGCATCGCCGATATATCCGATTTCCTAGTATTGTTTGGGGCAGTTCTGAGAAGACCGAAAACCGAGGCTACATGTCTGCTACCTTTAGAAAATTTAAAGAACGGTATGGGGTCGGAGGGATTTGAACCCCCGATCGGCTGATATCTCCGTCCTGCGCCTCGGAACTCCAGAGGGTCATCGTCGCGAACCGATGATCAGTCGGCCGCTCAGTATATCAGCCCTTGGAGTGTCGTCCCAGGCGCGTGGCCTCTGGAGTCAGCCGCCTTCCCGGACTAGGCCACGACCCCGCACTCCGGCGTAAGCCGACTCGCATTAAAGGGATTTCGATTGCCGGACGGCGGTCAGTCGCGGTCGGTCTCCGCCCAGTCGCACTCCTGGCACTTGTAGCCGGTGACGAACTCCAGCGCGGAGGGCATGTACCCGACGGTGATGACGTTCTCGCCGCACTCTGGGCAGTCCCGGTCGGCGTCTTCGATTGGCTCTGCGTCCATGACGGAGTCGCCTTCGATGAGTTCGGCGAGGCTCTCGGGGGTCTGCATCCGGCCCTGAACCACGCGATTCTCGCTCATACCGGAGGACCGGCCCTGACGGGCCTAAAGCTTCTCCCTCAGAGCCACGGCGCGCGTTCCTCGTCGGGTTCGTACTCGACGGCGGCCCCTTCGTCGGTGTGTTCGTCGGCGGCGACGCCCTGTGAGGCTCCGCCGTCGGAGAACGCTGCGGTGAGGTCGACGGCGTCGGGGCGGTACTCGCTGTGGCGCTGTCGGACGTTCTGCGGGTCGAACGACAGCAGCGCAGTGACCGCGAGGACGGCGAGGGCGACCGGCGCGTCGGTTGGCATCACACCCAGGACCGAGAGCGCGAGCACGCCCAGCGCGACGGCGCTGCCGAACCGGAAGCGGTCGATGTCGACGGCGTTGCGGAGCCAGGGGCTCGCGAGCGCGACGGCGAGCGCGAACGCGACGCCGACGCCGGCAGTGGCGGCGGCACGGATGAGGACGCCGGGTTCGAGGGTCGCGACGAACGTCGCGCCGGCGGGGTCGACGCTGGCCAGCAGGCCCAGTGCGACGATGATGGCTGGACGGGGCAGATACTCGCCGATGCGGGCGCTGGCGGTCTGGGCCGCGATGGCGAGGATGACGATGCCGGCGAAGCGTTCGAGGACCGCGAGTTCGACGAGGCCGGCGATAGTCGGTGCGAGCGCGGCCTCGACGAGCGCGATCGGCAGCAGGATCGCGCCGATGAGGAGGACGGAGCGCGCCTGCTGGCGGGGGCCGCCTTCGAGCTCGGCGAGGACGACGGCGACGGTAGCGGATCCGCCGAAGACGAGGAGCCCGACTTCGAGGACGCCCGTCCACGTCGAGAGTGCGCCGGCGAGGACGAGGACGGGGAAGATACCGTCGACTAGGGGCAGTCCCATCACGGTGGCGAGCAGGCGGCCGCCGCGGCCGACACGCTGCTCGATGTCGAGGGCGATCGGGTGTCTGGAGGTACTCATGTCGTGTTACGGCCGAGCGTGTCCCGACTCCCGTCGGAGGGTTCGCGCGCTGTCCTGGCGTACACGACGGGCCGCGAACCAGAACCGTTTCCCGAACCCCGCGAACGCTGTGTTGCCCGACGCCGTGGCGATCGTCGTCTGGCGGGCACTCCCGTTGCGCGCGGGTTCGGTCAGAGGCATAACTGTAACTATCCTTCATTTGCCGATAAGCGTTGTGTGAGACGCGACCACACGCGCCACGATGATTCAGGCGTTTGCGGCCATTTCTGGACGAACGTCCCGACATCGAGAACATATCGAGACGGATGGGCCGGAACGGGTGTCGGCGGGGCCGGGCCGAATCCGGCAGGGGTGTGCCAGCAGACCCCACGTAGCGGCGAGTCTCGCAACGTTTTTGCCGGGCCGTCGTGGACGATTTACATGGCGAACGATTCCGAGCCCTTCTCCGAGAAGCTCCGTGTACCGGAGGCGCTGACCTTCGACGACGTGCTCCTGCGACCCAAGGAGTCACGCGTCGAACCGGACGAGGCCGACACGGCCACGCGCGTCTCGAAGTCGGTCGAGCTGACCGTGCCCGTGCTCTCGGCGGCGATGGACACCGTCACCGAGAGCGACATGGCCATCGCGATGGCGCGACAGGGCGGTCTCGGCGTCCTCCACCGAAACATGGACGCCGACGAGATGGCGACCGAGATCGAGCGGGTCAAACGTGCCGACGAACTCATCATCCGCGACGTCGTCACGGCCAGTCCGAGCCAGACCGTCCGCGAGGTCGACGAGATGATGGAGCGCGAAGGCGTCTCCGGCGCGCCGGTCGTCGACGACGACAGTGAAGAAGTGCTGGGGATCATCTCCGGGACGGACATCCGCCCGTACCTCGAAGTCGGCGAGGACGACGCCGTCACGGACGCGATGACGGACGAGGTCGTCACCGCTCCCGAAGACGTGACACCGCGCGAGGCGCTGGAGCTGATGTACGACCACAAGATCGAGCGCGTGCCGATCGTCGACGACGAGAATCGGCTCGTCGGGCTGGTCACCATGCAGGGCATCCTCCAGCGCCGCGAGTACGATCAGGCCGCCCGCGACCACGACGGGGCACTGCGCTGTGGCGCGGCCGTGGGGCCGTTCGAGGTCGACCGCGCGCGTACCGCCGACGAGGCGGGCGTCGACGTGCTGTTCATCGACTGCGCACACGCTCACAACGCGAACGTCATCGACAGCGCTCGCGAGATCAAGGCGGAGGTCGAGGCCGACGTGGTCGTCGGCAACATCGGGACCCGCGAGGCGGCAGAGGCCGTCGTCGACTTCGCCGACGGCGTGAAGGTCGGCATCGGCCCGGGGTCGATCTGTACGACCCGCGTGGTCACGGGCTCGGGGATGCCCCAGATCACCGCCGTCGCGCAGGTCGCCGACGTTGCGAGCCAGCACGACGTGCCCGTCATCGCCGACGGTGGCATCCGCTACTCCGGCGACGCCATCAAGGCCATCGCCGCCGGTGCGGACGCGGTCATGCTCGGCTCGTACTTCGCCGGCACGGACGAGGCCCCCGGCCGCGTCATCACGATGAACGGCAAGAAGTACAAGCAGTACCGCGGCATGGGCAGCGTCGGCGCGATGAACGAGGGCGGCGGCGAGCGCTACCTCAAGGACGACGAAGAGGGCGAGGAGTACGTCCCCGAGGGCGTCGAGGCGGCGACGCCGTACAAGGGCTCGCTCCAGTCCGAACTCCACCAGCTCGTCGGCGGCATGCAGTCCGGAATGGGCTACGTCGGCGCGGCCACGATTCCCGAGTTCAAAGAGCGCGCCGAGTTCGTCCGCGTCTCTGCGGCCGGCCAGCAGGAGAGTCACCCCCACGACGTGATGATCACCGACGAAGCACCCAACTACAGCCCCGATAACTGAGGCTGTTCGGGGCGTCCGAACGCCGAAAAAGTCGAGTCAGCCGCTACAGTGACGTTTCGCAGGCGGGACTACAGGCTTCCTTCACAGCCGCGTTCGCGTCCGGATACGCTTTGAACGATTCGCCACAGTTGGCACAGTCGAACGTATCGAAGTCGGACATGACACCGGGAAATACCTTCGCCGCGGACTAAATCATTGTGGACTTCCGCTCAGTCGTAGTACTCCTCGTCCAGCGGGAGGTCCACCGTCGACTCGGTGACGCTCCCGACCGTGGCTGTGAGCGCGAGCGTGTCACTGCACTCGGGACAGATGACCGCCACGTCCACCATCAGGCTCTCGCCCGATTCGTAGATGTCCAGTACATCGGCGTCGGACGGGTAGAGGTACTCCGCCGACAGTTCGTGTTCGTGGTCGCGAGCGTACTCGTAGGTCATACGTCACCCGATACAGACGCAGGTGTGTTGACAGTTTCGGCGGATCGAACGGAAGACACACACTTCCGGTCGCCGTATCCGAACCCATGAGCGACATCACCGTCAAAACGGGGTCGTGGAGCGACTTCGCGGACGCCGCGAGCGAGATTCGGATGACGGTGTTCGTCGAGGAGCAGGGCGTCGACGCGAGCGAGGAACTGGACGGGAAGGACCCCGACGCGGTGCAGTTTCTCGCCCGGGACGGCGGCGACCCGGTCGGGACTGCCCGCCTTCGCTTTCCAGAACCGGACGTGGGCAAGGCCGAGCGGGTCGCGGTCCGCGAGTCCGCCCGGAGCGACGGCGTCGGCGCGGCCCTTATGAGGGCAGTCGAGGATGCCGCTCACGAGAACGGCGCGGACGTCATCGTCTTACACGCACAGACCCGCGTCGAGGGGTTCTACCGAAAACTGGGCTACGAGACGGTCGGCGAGGAGTTCGAGGAGGCCGGTATCCCGCACGTCGAGATGCGAAAGCCGCTGGAGGGGTGACCGCCACTGGCCGTGCCGTAGGCGTGTGACGGCCGCTCGGATCTCCCGACTCGGAGCAAGGGCCGGTCGACTCGTCGCGCTCGAAAATACTCGTTGACTGGAGGGGTGGTTGGCGAGCTATTCGCGGACGACCAGGTACACCACGAGGACGAGGACGCCGGGGATCAGGCCGATGAAGAAGCCGAGGGCGGTGAGAACCCCCCATAGCACGGCCTTGTCGTCGCCGCGACCCTTCGCGTCGGAGTACACCCAGTAGGACGCGCCGACCAGTATCGCCAGTCCGATGACGAAGATGAACAGGACGATCAGCAGTCGGCTGCGCCGGGGACCTGTAGTGGCGTGAATACCATACACCCGGCCTTCAGGCGCGTCCGGTAAATGCATTCTGGAGCGTCTGACAGTGGAATGGCGGCGACTCGCGACCACGGTAGTGCTTTGAGCGGCCGGCGAGTGGTGGCCCCCGGCCGGAACTTACATCCACCGCGGGACGAATGCCTCGCCAATGAGCGACGAGACCACGATACCCGTCTCCGAAGCCCTCGTCGAGGAACTCGACCGCCGGAGGGGGCCGGAGACAAGCTACGACGACCTGCTCTGGGACCTGCTCGCGCGTGCCGACGCCGAAGCCGAGAGTGCGGCGGACGAGCCCGCGAGGCGCGGGAGCGACCCCGACAGAGAGCAGGTCCGGCGGATGGCCGAGGAGATGACGCACGTCGATGCGGCGGACGTAGACGAGATATTCGAGTCCGCCGACGAGCGCCGCGACGAGTGAGGCGGCGGTGAAACTCGGGTCGAAGGGAGCCGGAAGGAATTCGAACCACCTGCACGCCGCTCGCTGCCACTTGCTCGTGCTGTCATTCAAACCCTTCGTAACCGCTTCGCTCGTCACGTCCGTTCCTCGCAGGAAAGCGGGCCGGAAGGGATTTGAACCACGCCGAGATTCACTGCGTTCATCTCGTCTACTTCAAACCCCTCTGTAGTTTTCACTGCTCACGTCGTTCGCAGGAAAACGGGCCGGAAGGGATTTGAACCCTCGACCGACGGCTTAAGAGGCCGTCGCTCTGCCAGACTGAGCTACCGGCCCAGTGCACTCATTGCTCTGGACGGCCTGGTAAAATAGGTTTTCATTCTCTCGTCGCCTGTCGGTTTGGACGCAGTTCACACGCCTCTCTCGACCGCCCGGCCGACGGTCAGCCCTCAACGACCTCTCTCGTCCGCTCGGCGTCGAGGCCGAACAGGAGGCCCGCCAGGAAGAGGAGTTCGTTGCCCTGATAGTACCGCTCGATGACGAAGTTCACGAGCCCGATATCTGGGGCGGCCACGCCGAAAATCACCAGCAGGAGGGCGACCAATGCGGCGAGGCCGGCGACCCAGCGGACGACGATGCCGGAGAGCAAGCCGACGACGAAGACGACGAGCGCGGTCAGGAGGCTCATCGACCCCTCCGTCGCGAGACGCGGTTCACCGTACGAGCACGTTCGTTCATGTCCGTCCCTGCGTCCGACCGGGCTAAATACGTAGTCCCTGACACCACTGGAGACGGAGCGACCCGACGGCGTCACTGCCTCGTTGGCACTGGCCGTCACAGAGGACGCGAGCCTCGTGGGCACAGATAATCGTGGTTGTCGTGCAATGGATGCAATATAAGAGGCTCCAAGCCAACCGATTCAGACACTAATGAGCGCAGCCAGCGGCATCACGATGGCGTCCATGTCGACCTACGCCATCCTTGGGTGTGGGAGCGTCGGCCACGCCGTGGCGGAGGAACTCGTCGGGGAGGGCAAGGACGTACTCATCCTCGACGCCGACGAGGGGCGAGTCGAGGCGTTACGCGATCAGGACCTCAACGCACAGCAGGCCGACATCGCGGAGATGGACGTCGTCGAGACGGTGTCCGACCGGGATGTCGTCCTCATCATGTCGCCCGACGTGAGCGCCAACGCCGAGGCGGTGCGGAACATCCGCGAGCACGACGGCGAACAGTTCATCGTCGCCCGCGCGGACGATCCGGTTTCGGCCGACGAACTCACCGACCTGGGCGCTGACGTGGTCATCAATCCCTCCGCGGTCATCGCCGACTCGGCGCTTCGGGCCCTCGAAACGGGCGAACTGGAGTACAAGGCCTCGCAGCTCGGCGACGTGATCGACGGGACCGAAGACCGCATGGGCATCCTCATCCATCGGTCGCCGGATCCCGACTCCATCGCCTCGGCGGCGGCCCTGCGCGCCATCGCCGAGAGCCGCGACGTGGAGGCCGATATCATCTACGAGGGGGAGATCGGCCACCAGGAGAACCGCGCGTTCGTGAACCTGCTGGGCATCGAACTGACTTCGAGCGAGGAGGTAGACTTCGACGCGTACGACACGTTCGCCCTCGTGGACGTGGCCAAGGGCGGCGAACCCGACATCGACGCCGTCGACATCGTCATCGACCACTACGAACACGAGCACGAGTACGAGCACGACGCCACCTTCTCGGACATCAGGCCGAACATTTCCGCCACCTCGACCATCCTGACGAAGTACATCCAGGAACTGGATCTCAGCCTCGACCAGAGCGTCGCGACCGCGCTCCTCTATGGCATCCGCGCGGAGACGCTCGACTTCAAGCGCGACACGACGCCCGCGGACCTCACCGCCGCGGCCTACCTCTACCCGTTCGCGGACCACGACACGCTCGAACAGGTCGAGTCGCCGTCGATGAGCCCCGAGACGCTCGACGTGCTCGCCGAGGCCATCCGCAACCGCGAGGTCCAGGGCAGTCACCTCGTCTCGAACGCGGGGTTCATCCGCGACCGCGACGCGCTCGCACAGGCCGCACAGCACCTCCTGAACCTCGAAGGCATCACGACCACGGCGGTGTTCGCCATCGCCGACGACACCATCTACCTCGCCGCCCGCTCGAAGGACATCCGCATGAACATCGGGAAAGTCCTCTCGGACGCCTTCGGCGACATGGGCGAGACCGCGGGGCACTCGACGGACGCCAGCGTGGAGATCCCGCTCGGCATCTTCACCGGACTGGACACGAGCGACGACAACCGCGATACGCTGTTAGAACTCACGGAAGAAGCGGTCAAGCGAAAGCTGTTCGAGGCGATGGGCGTCGACAGTTCCAGCAGCGAGAGCGCGAACGGCAGCTAGGCCGGGACTTCCTCTTCTTCGCCGTCGGTGTCGGGCTGTCGGAGCCGCTCGACGATGTCGCTGACGATGACCACGTCGCCGACGGCCTGGACCCAGCGGTACGGGATGATGACGCCGCGAGCCTTTCGCACTTCGTCGTCGAACAGTTCCGTGTTGAGCTGGTGGAGCGCCAGCCCCGTGACTTCCTTGCGGTCGAGTTCGAGTCGCAGATCCTCGACCTCGCCGACGAACACGCCGTTTTTCGAGTAGACCTCTCGGCCCACCAGGGCCGTGATCTCCTGTGGTAGATTCTCCGTTCCCATACGCGTCCGGTCGGTCGGGCGGTTTATAAAGTTTCTTTGCTGGCCGCTCGTGTCAGTGGCTCGACCATCCGCCCGGATGAAGTTGTCGGTACTGTGACAGGCCAGCACACCCCACAATACCGTACAGAAACGTAGTGTGTGGGTACCGTACCACCCCCACGGAATCCCCACATGGTACTACTCTCGATACCGACATATTAATCGACTGGTGAAATTCCCACGTTTGATACCGTCCACCACAACGCTCATCTCTCTGCTAGCGTACCTGTCGGTATGCCCTCGCTGGTGGTCCACTACGCGTTCGTGGGGTTGCTCGCCGCGACGTTGCTGGGCGCGGCGTTCGACAAGCGCTCGCTCCTGCTGTCCCTCCTGGTCGTGACGTTCCCGGACGTCGACGCCTTCATCGGCCTGTACTGGCAGGTCGGCCATCGGGCCGCGACGACGAACCTCGTCATCCCGGCCGCCATGGCGCTCGTCGTCGGCGCGGACCTGTACGTCCGAGACGACTCCTACATCAAGGAGCGCTGGGGCGCGTACGGCGTCCGCGTCGCGTGGTTCTGCGTCGTCGTCTACGCGGTGGGCCACGTCGTCCTCGACCTCATCACGGGTGGCGCGAACCTCTTCTGGCCGCTGTACGATCAGTTCTACCAGCTGAGCGGTCGCCTCGAACTGTCGAGCCAGCGCGGTATCGTCCAGACGTTCGTCGAACTCCCGGAGCCGTCGTCGGGCGGCAGCGGGACGGGCGGTGGCTCGACGAAACAGGCGCTCGGCAACTCAAGTCAGGTGCAGATGAGCACCGGCATCGACCCGACCCCCGGGCAGAAAGAGCCGGTGAACGTCGATCGCGTGTTCCCCATCGCCCGGAGCGGCTGGGAACTGGTCGTCCTCGTCGTCGGCACGCTCGCGACGGCAACCCGACTCGTCGTCGGCCACGACCTGCCCGAAGAGTGAGGAGAACGACGGCCGACAGGGGGCGGCACGTCTCGCCAGCGGGCGCTCGGTTTCGAGTCCTTCATGTAGCCGGTCACCCACCGGACACGCATGGGCTTCGAGGTGCGCCGACGACTCAGCGCGGCCGACACGGTGACGCTCTTTAATGCCGTCGTCGGGTTCGTCGCCGGTGCCGTCGCCTTCGCGGACCTCCAGTTCGCCGCCCGCCTCATCCTGCTCGCGGTCATCGCGGACGCCGTCGACGGCATCGTCGCACGAAACGGCGATAGCTCGGCCGTCGGACCGCTACTCGACTCCGTGACCGACGTGGTGTCCTTCGGCGCGACGCCGAGCCTGTTTCTCTACGTCGCGCTGACGAACGAGTACGGCGGCTTCGAGACGGCCGGGCCGCTCGTGTTCGTCGGTGTCGTCCTGCTGTCGTCGGCCTACGTCGTTTGCTCCATTATCAGGACGGCCTTCTACTCGACGTACTTCGACGGGCCGGACGAGCGCCCGGGGATGCCGAACACGCTCGGAAGCATCATCATCGCCACCGCGTATCTGGCGGGCGTCACCCACCCACTGGTCCTGAGCGGCGGGGCGCTCGTGCTCTCGGCGGCGATGATCGCCCCGTTCGATTACCCCAAGCCGGGGCCGATGCATGCGATTCCGATGGGCGTCGTGCAGGCCGTCGCCGTCGTCGCGCCCACGGCCTTCTACCGTATTGGACCGCGGGCGATGCTCGCCATCGCGCTCCTGTTCTTCGCGCTGGGGCCGCGGTACTACTGGGGCGAGTGAGCCGCGACCGACTGGCGACTCACAACACGTCGTCGAGGAACGCCGAGACGGCGTCGTTGAACTGGTCGGAGCGTTCGATCATCGCGAGGTGGGCCGCGTCGGGGACGAACGCGACTTCCCCCGCCGGAATCTCGCGGGCCAGCGTCTCGTGGTACTCCCGCGGCGTCAGTTTGTCGTGTTCGCCACAGAGTGCGAGGACGGGCACGTCGATTTCGGCGAGTCGCTCGCGCACGTCGAAGGCGTGGCAGGTCAGGAAGTCCCGGCGGGTGACCGCCTGCCCGACCGCCGCCATCTGCTCGCGTGATCGGTTCACGGTCGGTTCGTCAGCGTCGTGAAACAGCCGATCCCGTCCGTGGAGGAAGTCGACGGCCCGCTCGAAGTCGTCTGCGAGCCACTCGCGGAGCCCGTCGAACACGGGCAATTGCGGCCCGGTGCCGGTCAGGACCATCGCCGCCGGCGTCCAGTCCGTTTCCAGGGCGACCCACTGGGCGACGGCCCCGCCCAGCGAGTTCCCGACGAGGACCTCGGCTCTCGCTTGCTTCGCGACCGCGACCACGTCGCGAGCGTAGGCCTCGAGCGTTTCCGCGCCGGCGTCCGCGTCCACGTCATCGGAGTCGCCGTGGCCTGACAGATCCAGCGCGACGGCGGGATGGGGCGGCCCCGACGGGGCGTACTGACGGACCCAGACGCGGTGTGTCGCACCACTCCCGTGGACGTACAGCACCACCGGCCCGTCAGCGTCTCCCCGGGTGCGTCTGTACGCCGTCGTCCGCCCGTCGTGTGCGACGCGGTCCATGCGAAACCGTTCGGAACCGCTGTGGATAAAAACTCGGCGCACGCAGAGATCAGTGTGAACCGCAATCAAGCAATTCGGTCGTAATTCGCCGCCGTATAGCGTATTTCAGCGAAATGTTTAAATACTTATCGCGCTTACTTGGAGTTAGTATGAATTCAGAGCAGCAGTTGTTCGACGAGACGCCCCTCCGTCGATTCGAGTACGACGACAGCGTCGTGCTCGCGGCGGACGTGGGACCCGCGACCGACGCCACTGTCGACGTGGTCGACGGGACCGTCATCGTCGTGGCCGACGGGCAGCAGTACGAGCAGGACATCCCCGCCGGTGACGCACGAGCGTTTATCAAACACGGTGTCCTCACTATCGAACTGTCAGAGCCGGAGGAAGATCACTGATGAAACTCACTGTCAAACCCCTCAAGCAGAAGGACGCGGGACGCGGACTCGCTGCGATCGACCGCGCCGCGATGGACGAACTCGAACTCGAGAACGGCGACTACATCGTCCTCGAAGGCAAGCAGAGCACCCGCGCGGTCGCTCGCGTCTGGCCCGGCTACCCCGAGGACCAGGGCAAGGGCATCGTCCGCATCGACGGCCAGCTCCGCCAGGAGGCAGGCGTCGGTATCGACGACAACGTCGGCGTCGAGAAGGCCGACGTCAACCCCGCCACGTCGGTGACCGTCGCGCTGCCCCAGAACCTCCGGGTCCGGGGCAACGTCGGCCCGATGATCCGGAACAACCTCAGCGGCCAGGCCGTCACGAAGGGCCAGACCGTCCCCGTTAGCTTCGGGCTCGGTCCACTCTCGTCGATGTCCGGACAGAAGATCCCGCTGAAGATCGCCGAGACCGATCCCTCGGGGACGGTCGTCGTCACCGACTCCACCGAGATCGAGGTCAGCGAGAAGCCCGCCGAGCAGATACGCGGCGGTGAAGGCGCGGCCGGAGCCAGCGACACGCCCGACGTGACCTACGAGGACATCGGCGGCCTCGACGACGAACTGGAGCAGGTCCGCGAGATGATCGAGCTACCGATGCGCCACCCCGAGCTGTTCCAGCAGCTCGGTATCGAGCCGCCGAAGGGCGTGCTCCTCCACGGCCCGCCCGGCACCGGGAAGACGCTGATGGCGAAAGCGGTCGCCAACGAGATCGACGCGTACTTCACCACCATCTCCGGGCCGGAGATCATGTCGAAGTACTACGGCGAGAGCGAGGAGCAACTCCGTGAGGTCTTCGACGAGGCCTCCGAGAACTCCCCCGCTATCGTCTTCATCGACGAGATCGACTCCATCGCGCCCAAGCGCGGCGAGACCCAGGGCGACGTGGAACGCCGCGTCGTCGCCCAGTTGCTCTCGCTGATGGACGGTCTCGAAGAGCGCGGCCAGGTCATCGTCATCGGCGCGACCAACCGCGTCGACGCTATCGACCCCGCGCTGCGCCGCGGCGGCCGCTTCGACCGCGAGATCGAGATCGGCGTCCCGGACAAGGAGGGCCGCAAGGAGATCCTGCAGGTCCACACCCGCGGGATGCCCCTGGCCGAGAAGATCGACCTCGAGAGCTACGCCGAGAACACCCACGGCTTCGTCGGAGCCGACCTCGCCTCCCTGACCAAGGAAGGGGCGATGAACGCGCTGCGGCGCATCCGCCCCGAACTCGACCTCGAATCCGACGAGATCGACGCCGAGGTGCTCGAACGGTTAGAGATCGAGGACGGCGACTTCCGCGAGGCGATGAAGGGCATCGAGCCCTCCGCGCTCCGGGAGGTCTTCGTCGAAGTGCCCGACACTACCTGGGAGTCCGTCGGCGGTCTCGAAGACACTAAAGAGCGCCTGCGCGAGACGATCCAGTGGCCCCTCGAGTACACCGAGGTGTTCGACTCGATGGACCTCGAAGCCGCGAAAGGTGTCCTGCTGTACGGCCCGCCCGGCACGGGGAAGACCCTGCTGGCGAAGGCCGTCGCCAACGAGGCCCAGTCGAACTTCATCTCCGTGAAGGGGCCCGAACTGCTGAACAAGTTCGTCGGTGAGTCCGAGAAGGGCGTCCGCGAAGTGTTCAGCAAGGCCCGCGAGAACGCCCCGACCGTGGTGTTCTTCGACGAGATCGACTCCATCGCGACCGAACGCGGCGGCGGCACGACCGACTCCGGCGTCGGCGAGCGCGTCGTCAGCCAGCTGCTGACGGAGCTCGACGGCATCGAGGAGATGGAGAACGTCGTCGTCGTCGCGACGACGAACCGCCCGGACCTCATCGACGACGCGCTGTTGCGCCCCGGTCGGCTGGACCGGCACGTCCACGTGCCCGTTCCCGACGAGGACGCCCGGCGCGCCATCTTCCAGGTCCACACCCGGAACAAGCCGCTGGCCGACGGCGTCGACCTCGACGAACTGGCCAGTCGGACGGACGGCTACGTCGGGGCCGACATCGAGGCGGTCGCCCGCGAGGCGTCCATGGCCGCGACCCGGGAGTTCATCAACAGCGTGGACCCCGAGGAGATCGGCGACAGCGTCAGCAACGTCCGCGTGACGATGGACCACTTCGAGCACGCGCTCGAGGAGGTCGGTCCGAGCGTCACCGAGGACACCCGCGAGCGCTACGACGAGATCGAGCAGCGCTTCGAGCGGGCCGAGCCCGGCGTGAGCGAGGACACCGGCGCGAGCCGTACCTTCCAGTAGGGCTCATCCCTTCTTCCGGTCGAGGGTCACTTCGAAACACTCGTAGGTCTCTTTTGTCGCACCCAGTCCCCCGATCGTCACCGACTCGCCGCCGGCCACGACGGTGAGCGATCGCTCTGCAGGGGAGGGGCTCGACGCGGGGTAGACGATATTCTGACGGACGTTCGTCACCGCTCCCTCGACTGTCGTCTCGGGGCCGCCGTCCGTCGGGACGACGCGCGCCCGAGCGGTCAGCGCCACCTCGTCGCGCATCGCCAGCGCGGCTTCGAGGACGGCGAACCGGAACTCGGAGAACGTCTGCGGGAACGTGGATCGCTCGGCGACGTATCGCTCCGTCGCCATCTGCCAGTAGTTCCCGAGAAACATCGTGAAGTGGTTGTACGCGAGGTTCCGATTGGCGAACTCGGTGACCTGCGACCGTGAGGCGGTCGACGGGGAGGTGAGGACCTGAAACTGTCCGGTAAGCCCGTGGTGCACGTCGGCGGTCACCAGCAGCGGTGCCATCCCCCGTTCGATGACCCTGACGGCCGTCGCCCGATCGCCGTACGGCCCGTCGCCGTCGGCCGGTTCCCCGTGGATCAGTAACAACACGAGGGCACCCCGGTCGACCGCGTCCCGAAGCGACGATTCGAAGACCGAAAGCTCCGACGCGGGCAGCGCGATAGAGAGGTTCTCCTCGGCGTCGTCGATGATCGACCGCGTCGCTTCGACGACGGCGGATCGCGTGCGGTGTATCCGCAGGCCCGCGTCTTCCATCACTAAATTATGATCGGCGACGTGTATAAACTCCCGGCCGGAGTTGGCCGCTCGCCGTCTCTTGTGACGGAATTCGTGTCAACCACACAGATGGTCGTCCTGCGACGGGTGTAACTTCTTTACGCGTGGGCACCCACATCTCGCTGATGGACTCACAGCCCACCGTCGTCTTCGTCCAGAGCGGGGACGACGACGGGGCCGCGGTCTCGTTTCTGCGCGACAGCGGAATCACGGTCCACTCGGTCGAGGGCGTCCGGGAACTGGAATACGCAATCGAAGAGCACGGCGGGGACTGCGTCGTGACGAACTGCGAAGTCGAGACGGAAGACGGAGCGCGCTATCTGGGCGGACTGGCGGTCGTCGACCGACTTCGGCGGACCCGTCCCGAACTCCCCGTTATCTTCTTCGCCGAGGTGACGAACGGGGACATCGCGCGCGAGGCGTACAGCCGTGACGTCTTCGGCTACGTCCCCGGCACGGTCGACGACGCCCACCAGCGACTCCTCGCGCAGGTCGACGCCGCAGTGGCGTCGCGGCCCGCACGCCAGCGCGCCAGCAAGCGCAAGCAACTCAACGAGGCCGTCCGGCTGGTCAATCAGGCCCTCGTCCGGTCGGACTCGCGTCTGGCGATCGAACGGGAAGTGGCGACTGTGCTTGCCGGTACGTCACGCTACACCGAGGCCTGCACCGTGACGGTGTCGAACGGTGGACCGGTCGTCCGGGCGCTGGGAACCCAGCGGGACCGCGTCACAGTCACCGCCCCGGACCCCCTCGTTCGGGCCGTAACGAGGGACCGACTCGTCGTCGCCGACCTCGACGCGGGGTCGGCCGACGAAGAGACGGCACTCGAACGGGACTGTGTCCGCGTCCTCGTCGTGCCGCTCCTGTACGAGGGAACCAGCTACGGCGCGCTCGCCGTGTACGCCGACCGGATAGAGACGTTCGATTCGGAGGAGCAGGACTCCTTTCGCGAGGTCGGCCACAACATCGCGCTGGCTATCGACGCGACACTGACCAAGGACGCGCTCCAGCAGCGGACGACCGAACTCGAACAGCAGAAGGCCCGGCTCACGGAACTGGCACGAATCATCTCCCACGAACTCAGAAACCCGCTTCAGGCGGCGATGGGGCGCGTCGAGGTCCTCGACACGCGTGGCGACGACACCGACATCAAGGCGATCGAGCGCAACCACGCTCGCATGGCGTTTCTCATCGACGACCTCATGGAAATCGCTCGCGAGGGGGAGCGACAGTACACGGTCGAACCGGTCGACCTCGCCACGGTGGTGGCCGACGCCTGGGAGACGATACAGACTGACGACGCGCGCCTGGTCACGGAGTGCAACGCGACGATTCTGGCCGACTACGATCGGCTCTGTCAGCTCTTCGAGAACTTCTTTCGCCTCGCGACTGATCGGGCAGAACACGTGACGGTTACCGCCGCGGACACCCGGGACGGGTTCGTCCTCGAACACGACGGGCCGTCGCTCGGTACGACCGACGAGGACGCCTTCGAACTCCGGTACTCGTCGACGGACGAGGGGGCCGGCCTGTGCCTCTCGGTCATCCGCGAGATCGCCCGCGGCCACGACTGGACCGTGACGCTCTCGGGTGGCCCCCCGGGTCGCGTCCGCATCGAATTCGGCGGCGTCGCGTCCGCGGCCGGTGAGGGCGACGAGTCGTCCACGGAGTGAGTCCCCGGCCGCTCGCCACCGACTCGAAACCGTATTTTGCGTCCGGTCCCCAGCGTCGGTATGGACCTCCGGGCTCGTTATCGCGTGCCAGCACTGACTGGCCTGCTGACGGTCGTGTCGCTCGCGCTCGTGTTCGGTGCCGTGCTCGGCGCGATCCCGCAGTCGATCGTTCCACACGCACCCGGAACAGTACTCGGCGTGATCCCACACGTCAACGCCGCCATCAGCGCCCTCGCCATCGGGACCATCGTCGCCGGCGTCCGCGCGATACGTCGGGGCGACGTGGCTCGCCATCGGCGGCTGATGCTGTCCACGTTCGGCCTGTTCGCGGGGTTCCTCGTGCTGTACCTCTACCGCATCGTGCTGGAGGGACCGACCGACTTCGCCGGTCCGTCGGTCGTCGAGACGTACCTCTATCTCCCGTTTCTGGCGCTCCACATCGTCCTTGCCATCCTCGCCATCCCGCTGGTGTACTACGTCCTCCTGCTCGCCTCCACGTACCCCGTTTCCGAACTCTCGGCGACGAACCACCCGCGGGCCGGCAAACTGGCGGCAGCGCTGTGGCTGATCTCCTTCTCCATGGGCATCGCCGTCTACGCGATGCTGTACCTGGTGTGGTAACGCGAAAAACGCGCCGACCGGGCCGACTCAGTCGTCGGCCGGATTCGGCGCACCGATGTCGGGCCGTGCGACGTCCCGGTCGGTCGCTTCGCCCTCGATGTCGTAGGGGTACTTCCCGGTGACACAGCCGAGACAGAGATCGGCGCGGCTGGTGTCGAGCGTCTCCGCGATGGCGTCGATCGAGAGATACGACAGCGAGTCCGCCTCGATCTCCTCGCAGATCTCCTCGACGGACTGGTCGCCCGCGATGAGCTCCTCGCGTGAAGCCATGTCGATGCCCATGTAACACGGGGCGACGATGGGCGGCGCGCCGATGCGGACGTTCACTTCCTCCGCGCCGGCGTCTTTCAGCAACTGGATGAGCTGCGTCGAGGTGGTCCCACGGACGATGGAGTCGTCGATGATGGTGACCTTCTTGCCCTCGATGGTGGACTTGATGGGGTTGAGCTTCAGGCGGACGGCCCGCTCGCGCTCGTCCTGGGTCGGCATGATGAACGTCCGACCGACGTAGCGGTTCTTCATCAGGCCCTCCGCGAACTCGATGTCCGAGCCCTCGTCCTGGGCGGCCTCGGCGTAGCCGGAGGCGAACGCGCGCCCTGAGTCGGGGACCGGCAGCACCACGTCCGACTCGACGCCGGATTCCTCCCAGAGCTTGCGGCCGAGTTCTCGCCGGACCTCGTAGACGAGGTTCTCGTCGATGGTGGAGTCCGGGCGCGCGAAGTAGACGTGCTCGAAGAAGCAGTGAGCGGTCTCGTCGTTCTCGACCAGTTGATACGTGTCGTAGCCCGTCCCGTCGGGGTGGAGCACGACGAGTTCGCCCGGCTTCACGTCGCGGATGAGTTCGCCGTCCAGCGTGTCGATGGCGGCCGACTCCGAGGCGATGACGTAGCCGTCGTCGAGTTCGCCGATGCACAGCGGCCGGTTCCCCTCGGGGTCGCGCACGCCGAGGACCGTCTCGTCGTGCATGATCGTCAGCGAGTACGACCCGTGGATTCGGTTCATCGTCCGTTTGACTGCCCGGACCAGGTCCTCCTCCAGGAGATTGCGCGCGAGGTCGTGGGCGATGACCTCGGTGTCGCCGTCTGACGTGAAGGCGTGGCCGAGGTCCGCCAGTTCGTCGCCGATCTCGTCGGCGTTGACGAGGTTCCCGTTGTGCGAGAGCCCCAGCGAGCCGGACTTGAACGAGACCGAGAACGGCTGGGCGCAACACGCGTTGACGCTCCCGGCGGTCGGGTACCGGACGTGCCCGATGCCGTTCGCGCCGTTCAGCGACTCCAGGTCGGAGGGGTCGAAGGCGTCGCCGACGAGTCCCATCTCGACGTGGCTGTGTTGCTGGAAGCCGTCGTGGGTGACGATGCCGGCCGATTCCTGGCCGCGGTGCTGGAGCGCGTACAAGGAGTAATAGAGTGGTCGGGCGGCGTCACGGTCCTGCAGTGAGATGCCAACAACGCCGCACTTCTCGTGCATTTTGTGTGGGGTTCAGTTATTCGCCCGCTTTCGACTGCCACTCGTAGTCACGCCGCTTGGCCGACTCGCCGAACCCGCACGACGAGCAGACCTTCTTTTTCGTGTGATACGACTTCTCGCCACACCGACGACACTTCGTGTGCGTCGTGGTGTTTTTCTTGCCCTGACTCGGTGTTCCTGCGCCAGTCATGGTTTGATGGAAACGACGTTGTCGCCGCGTATAATCGTTGTGTCTTCACCCTCGACGACGAGGTTCATGTGCTGGTCGTAGCCCGTCAGATCGCCCTCGAAAATCTCGCCACCTTTCAGCTGTACGGTGACTTCCTCACCGAGGGACGCTTCGAGTACATCCAGCGGTCGTCCACTCATGTACGGTTTGGATAGTGACGGCCGCTTAAACGTACCGTTTGCGCCGTGGGAGACCGCCCCGCCCGTCGCCTACACGTCGACGCTGAACGGCGCGCTGTCGGACGCTCTGACCGCGAACCCGGCCAGGAGGTCGGCCAGCGCGTCGAGATCCTCGGGATCGATTACTTCCACCGGGGTGTGCATGTACCGGTTCGGCAGGCCGACGTTGACCGACGGGATGCCGCCCCGCGAGGTGTAGAACGCGTCCGCGTCGGTCCCGGTCCGGGTCCCGGTGGCCTGCAACTGCACGTCGATGTCGTCCGCGTCGCCCGCCTCGCGGAGCGCCTCGACGACGACGAGGTGGTTGGCACTCCCGCGCGCGACGACCGGCCCACCGCCGAGTTCGACGCCGGTCTGTTTCTTCCCCGGCGAGTCGGGCGTGTCCGTCGCGTGGGTCACGTCCGCGGCGATGGCCACGTCCGGCGCGAGGTCGAACCCGACCATCTTCGCGCCCTGGACGCCCAGTTCCTCCTGGACCGTCGAGACCGCGTACACCGTCGCGTCGGCGCCGCGCTCGGCGGCCCGTCGGAGTCCCTCCGCGGCCGCCCAGATACCGATGCGGTTGTCCATCCCGCGGGCCGCCAGTCGGCCGTTCTCCAGTTCGCTGAGCGTCTGGACGAACGTCACCGGGTCGCCGCGGTCGACCAGCGATTCCACTTCCTCGCCGTCTTCGGCCCCTACGTCGACGTGCTGTTCGTTGATCTCCGGCACAGAGTCCTCCTCAGGGTCGCGCAGGTGGATCGCCGTCTGGCCGACGACGCCCGATAGCGGCCCGTCTGCCGTGTGAATCGTGACGTGTTGCCCACGCGAGACGGTCTTGTCCGACCCGCCGATGCGCGCGAGTTTGACGAAGCCGTCGTCGGTGAGGTCGCGCACGATGAACCCGATCTCGTCGCCGTGGCCCGCGAGCGCGACGCTCGTGTCGCCGCCCTCGACTTTCGCGACCGCGTTCCCGTAGTCGTCGGTGCGGACCTCGTCGGCGAACTCGCTGACGTAATCGACCCACACGCGCTGGCTGTCGGCTTCGTAGCCGGAGGGGCCGGGCGTGGTCAACAGCGCTTCCAGAAACTCGCGGCGTTCCTCGTCCATACCCCCCGTTACAGGTCACGGGTCATGAAAACACGGGACAGCACAACCGCTAAGGCCCGGCCCGTCGAACGTCCAGTATGGTAGACATTACGCTCTTCGAGCTACACCTCGACGGCGCGGAGTTCACCGCCAACGCACCGTTCAGTTCGTCGGACGAGAACGAGTCCGAGTCCACGTCCCGGTGGCGACGGCGATCGAAATCCCGGTCGAAGTCCCGATCGAGCGACGACGGCGAGTCGGAAGCCGAGGTCGACACCGGATCCGGTGGTGCGAAGAAGGGGCTGCTCGCGCTGTTCGCCGTCGGTGCGCTCGCCGTCGTCGCCGTCGCGCTCGTCCGGTCGCTCGGCGGGAGCGGCGAGGACGACGAACTCGACGAGTCGTAACCGTCAGCCGTCACACGAACGTCTGACACAGGGAGAAGGCCTATTTTCCCCCATCCCCTTCCGAGCGTATGGGACTGTACCACAGCGTCCGGGCCGTAGCCGGTGCTGGCGGCGACGGACCGATCGACTGGACCGCCGTCGCCGACGCCGCGAAGGCGGCGACGGAGCCGGGCGATCTCACCGTCGACGAGGCCGAACGCGACGGGTACGCGACCGACGTTCGGGACGCCAGAACCCGCGTCCGAGCGGTCGGTGAACTCGAGTTCGATCTCCCGGAGACCGTCGAGATCCAGAACCGCCACCACTGGATCGACGCCAACGTCGCCACGTTCAGCCGCGTGATGGAGCCGATCGAACAGCAGGCCGAGTACATCCCGGGCGTCGCCCGCGTCGTCAACACCGGGTCGATGGCCCTCGCGCTCTCTTTCCTCGGGAACAACGTCCTCGGCCAGTACGACCCGCTCTTGCTCGCCGAGAGCGACGCCCACGCGCTGTACTTCGTGCGCCCGAACATCGACCGCGTCGCGGCGCAGTTAGACGTCGAACGCGACCGTTTCCGCCGCTGGATCGCCTTCCACGAGGTCACGCACGCGGCGGAGTTCGGGGCCGCACCGTGGCTCTCTGACCACCTCGAAGACGCGATGGAAGACGCCATCGAGAACCTCACCGACGGGAACCTCGACCGGGCGTCGCTGGGCGAACTCGACACCACGATGACCGCCGTCGAGGGGTACGCCGAACTGCTGATGGACCGCGCTTTCGACGACGAGTACGACGACCTCCGACGGAAAGTCGACGAGCGCAGGCAGGGCCGCGGCCCGGTCGCGACGCTCGTCCGTCGGTTCCTCGGACTGGGGATGAAGCGCCAGCAGTACGAACGCGGAAAAGCCTTCTTCGACGCCGTCGCCGACGCGCGCGGCGTGGGCGCGGCCGGGAAGGTGTGGGAGTCGCCAGAACACCTGCCGACCGACGACGAGATCGAGACGCCGTCGCTGTGGATCGACCGCGTGAATCCCTGAGACTCGGACGGAACTACTTTTCGGGATCTTCGACCGGCGCTTCGATCTTCGCGATGTCCAGGAGAATCTCGCTGTTCGACTCGTCGACGGCCTCGACCGTCCCGGCGATGACAAGCTTCGAGATGGGCGTCGGACCGAGGATGACCGGCTGTCCCTCCTCGAACTGCTGGACGGAGTGCTGGAGGTGGACCCGCGCGCGACACAGTTCGGGGTGGTGGACGCTCGTCAGGTTGATCTCCTCGACGGTCACGTCGACGCGGTCGAAGTCTCGCGCGACGATGACGCTCTCTGCCTCGTCGAGCTGCTGGCGGTCGATGGCGTCGAACGCCTCCGGGGTCGGCTTGTAGCCGCCTGTCGGCCCAGGAATCCCCTCGACGAGGCCCAGCGACGTCAGGCTCTGCATTTGGTTGCGAACTGTGCCCGGATTGCGGTCGATCTCCTCGGCGATTTTCTCGCCGGTGACCGCCTCGCCTGTCTGTTGATACTTGTTTACCAGCGTCGTGAGCATCGTCCGCTGGCTATTGTTCAGATCGATGCTGACCATACGGAGTGTATCGCGACCGGACACTTATCCCATTGGGTTCGATCATTCGAAACCACCGGGTTGTATCGGGCGAGATTACTCCATGTATCCCAGTTGCTTCAGGCGATTTTCGACGGCGTCGTCGTCCCGGTCGTCGCCTCGGTTCGCGGCGCTGAGCGGGTCCCGGCGCTCCTGGGTTCGGTCCTCGCCGAACACCGGGAGGACTTCCCCGCGCATGTCCGTCGGGACGGCGCAATCGGCAGCGGCCAGGATCGTCGGCGCGAGGTCGAGGATGCTAATTCGCTCGAGTTCACCCTGCGGTTCGAAGTCCGGCCCCTTCGCGGCGAAGATGCCGTACGGTGTGTTCTCGGCCGCCCAGCGGTCCGGCCCGCTCTGGACCGTGCCGCCGCCGATGCCGTCGTTGACGTGGACGCCGGGGCGCTGGTCGACGACGACCTCCGGCCCCCCGTCGACGTACGGCCCCTCGTACACGTCCTCGCCGCGGTACACGTCGGTAAACAGCGGGCCGTGCTCGTCTTCCACCTCGCGGAGGTCGGCCATCAGCGACTCCCTGACCGACGCCACGTCGAAGCGGGGGTTGATGTAGATGGGGCCCTGCCCGCTCGCGACGACCTTCGTCCGTTCGAGGTCGATGGCTTCGAGCTTGCGGTCCCGCTTGACGCCGTCGCGCTGGGGCACGAGCTGTTGTATCGACTCGGGGACGACGCGGGCGAGCGTGTCCACCAGCCCGGCCCGCTTCGCTACCGCGAGGAGGTTCTCCCGGTCCAGGCCGACGCGAGTCAGCAGCGCGTCGACGCTCTGGTCGCGGACCTGGTAGCCGTTCTCGGCGAGCCACTCGTTGATGTAAAACTCGGTCTGGGTCGCGTCACAGCCGTGGTCGGACATCAACACGAGGTTCAGATCCTCGCGGTCGTCCAGCCGGCCGATCCACTCGTCGACGAGCGTCCACGCCCGCTTGCAGGGCTCGTCGTCCCAGAAGAAGTGATGGAGGACGTTGAGGTAGAACAGCGTCACGTGGACGAAATCGAGGTCGCGCTCGTCCATGAGCGTGGTCGCCACCTCGAAGCGCTTTTCGAGGAGGTCGAGGATGGCGTCGACCTCCGCGCCGCGCTCCTCGTTCGATGACAGCAGGGGATCCGGGTGGACGCGGTAGTCGAAGCGCGTTTCCAGCTCGTCGGCCAGTTCCGGCGGCGACGTGTAGCCCGAACTGATCGAGCGGTACTCGCCCTCGACGGCGTCGGGGCCGCCCGCGACGACGAGGCCGTCGAGGTCCCGCGGCGGGTACATCGTCGGCATGTTGACGACGCCGGTCGACAGCCCCTCGTCGTTGAGGTAGTCCCACAGCTCCGCGGTGTCGAAGTCGCCGCCGTTCATCACGTCGATTTCGCCGGCTTCGAGGTCGACGTTCTCGAACCAGAACACGCCGAAGCCGCCGGGGTCCTTGCCCGAGGAGTAGCACTTCCAGTTCGGGAAAGTCACGGGCGGCAGACAACTCCGCGTGCCCGCCCAGGTCCCCGTGTCCCGGAGGGCGGCCAGATTCGGGAGGTCGCCGGACGCGAGCCACGGGTCGAGCAGTTCCCAGCTCGCACCGTCCAGTCCGACGACGAGCGTCTTCGTCATGTCCGCAGAGACACGGGCGAGTCACTAGTCCCTTTCGCACCCGGTCTGTCACCTCGGTGACGGGCGTCCGGTTCGGAGAACGACAATTCTAAGTGAACAGCTAGCGGCGTTCTCACCAGTGCGAACAGTCGCCGTCATCCCCGCGTACAACGAGTCGACCACCATCGGGTCGGTGATCGACGGGACGAGCCGGCACGTCGACGAGGTCGTGGTCGTCGACGACGGCTCGACGGACGACACTGCCGAAATCGCTCGGGAGCACGGCGCACACGTCGTCACCCACGTCTTCAACACCGGCGTGGGCGGCGCGGTGCGGACGGGCTACCAGTACGCGATCCGCCACGACTTCGACTTCGTCGTTCAGGTCGACGCCGACGGGCAACACGACCCCGAGAAGATTCCGGCCCTGCTCGAACACGCCGAGGACGCGGACATGGTCATCGGGAGCCGCTACCTCAACGAGAGCATCGACGACTACCCGCTGATCCGGCGACTCGGCATCACCTTCTTCACGGGCGTCGTGCGCAAACTCGGCGGCATCGACATCACCGACGTGACCAGCGGCTTCCGCGTTTACCGGGTCTCGGCCCTGGAGAACATCCTCCACCGCTCGGACAACCACTGGGCGGTCGAACAGACGCTCGACGCGGCCCAGAAGGGCCAGCGGATCACCGAGGTGTCCATCGAGATGCCGATACGAGACGAGGGCGAGTCCCAGTTCAGCCTCGACACGCTCGTGCTCTATCCGATTCGGATGACGGACACGGTGTTTCGCGTCCTCCTCTTTCGATAACCATGGTGTTCCAGTACGACTACTCGCTCGTCAATCTGCTCGCGTTCGTGGTCGGCCTCGCCTTCCTCTTCAACGGCTACGTCATCGTCAGGAGCGAACGGGAATCGCTGGAACTGTTCGTGATGTCGCTGCTCATCGGGACCGGCCTCATCGTCGTCGCGCTGGTCCCGAACGTGTTCCAGCTGGTGGCCAACGTCCTCGGCCTCGAACTGAAGGCCCGCGCCATCCTCGTCATCTCGAACCTGACGCTGTTCGTCGCGGTCACGTACCTGCTCAACCGCATCGGCCACATGTACGACCGGCTCTCGCGGTTGAACGAGGAGCTGAGCCTCCTGCGGAGCGAGCTCGAAGAGCAGCGGATCGACTTCGAGGACCGGCAGGATGACTGACCGCGCGGTGCTGTCGATCGACTTCGAGCTATTCACCCAGACCCCGGCATACCGGAGCGCCTCCGGGACCACGGACCGCGAGGGCGTGGGCCTCGACGGCGCGCGGTTCTTCCGTGAAGCGCTCGCCGAGCGCGGCGCCAGTTCGACCGCGTTCGTCGTGTCGTCGGCGGCAGAAGCGTACCCGGACGCCGTGCGGGCGTTGGCCGACGACGGAATCGAAATCGCCTCGCACACCCACTCTCACCGGCTCCTCTCGAATCTCGACCACGAGGCGCGGCGCGAGGAACTGGCCCGGTCGAAGCGCGTCCTCGAACGACTGACCGGTGCGACCGTCTCGGGCTTTCGCGCGCCGGCGTTCGACATCACCGACGATCACTTCGACCTGCTCGCCGCGACGGGCTACGACTACGATTCGAGCGTCGTGTCCAGCCGGTCGATCCCCGGCTGGTACGGCGGTGAACACGACGTACACGAACCGGTCCCGGCGACCGAAATTCAGGCCGACGCGCCCGCGTCGATCACCGAATTCCCGGCCAGCGTCATGCCGGGCGTGCAGTTGCCACTGACCGGAACGTGGCTCCGGTTTTTCGGCGTCCGCTACACGATCTGGGGCATGAAACTGCTGGCCCGGCGGGGGATCACGCCGATGCTGTACGTCCACCCGTGGGAGCTGTCGGACCTGCCCGAAGTCGAGGGCGTGCCGACGCGGGTGTACGTCCGGACCGGCGAGTGGATGCGTCGGGCGGTCGAGCGCATCTTAGCACAGGACTTCGAGTTCACGACGGCGCGGGCCGTCTTAGACGAACGGGCGAGCGACGAGGCGCGGCCGGTCAGGGGCGAGACGGCGTGACGGCGCGCGGTCGTGACCTCGCCATCACGGTCGCCCAGTACGGCGTCGCCGTGGCGGCGCTCGCGTGGCTGCTGACCCAGTTCGACGTGGGTAGCGCGCTCGATTTGCTCGCGAGCGTTAGCGTCGAGACGACCGTGGCGGTCGTCGCGGTGAGCGCCGTCGGCATCTGCGGGCGCTTCTACTCGTGGCACGCCGTGCTGTCGCCGCTCGCGCCGGTCCGGTTCCGCTCGGCCGCCGAGACGACGCTCGTCGTGAACTTCGTCAATCAGTTGCTGCCCTCGCGGCTCTCGGGCCGGCTGGCCGCGCCCTTCGTCGTCCGCAGCCAGACCGGGATGGCCTACAGCGACGCCGCCGCGGCGACCGCGGTCCACACCGGCGTCTACGCCGTCTACTACGGCCTCGGGGCGACGGCGGGCCTCCTGGTCGCCGCGACGCGGCTCCGTATCGAACTCGTCGCGCTGCTGGCGATCGCGACCGGCCTGTACTTCGTCGCCGGCCTCGCCATCATCCTCGCCGGCGTGAACCTCTCGTACCTTGACCGATTCATCGACGGACTGGCGGGAGTCGCCGGGCGCGTCCCCCGCGTGGGCGACGGGCTCTCGACGCGCATCGACGGCCTGCTCGCGTTCACCGACAGCTCGACGGCGACGTTCGCGCGGCTGGTCGAGAGCCCCGGCGTCTGGCTGCGGTACGGCGCGGGCTGGGCCGTCGACCTCGTGCTCGCGCCGGGCGTGCGCGTCGGCCTCCTGCTCGCAGGCTTCGGCGTCACCGTCGAGCCGCTGGTCGCGCTACCGCTGTATCTGCTCGTGGCGTACAGCGTGACGCTGCTGCCGTTGACGCCCGGGGGAATCGGCGTCACCGAGGCGACGGCGACGGCGGTGTTCGTCGCGCTCGGCGTCCCCGCGGAGGTCATCGTCCCCGTCGTGTTCGTCGACCGGTTCCTCGGCATCTACCTCCCGTCGCTCGCCGGCTGGTACCCGTCGGTCAGACTCGACCTGTCGGCGCTGTCGACGGAGTAGAGAAGCGACCGACCGGCCGTCTCAGAACGGCGGGTGTCGGTCCGGGTCGCACGCGCCCGCCTGCTTCCGTTCGAGGATGAGCGTGTACTGGTTCGCCGCGAGTTCCTGCTCGTCGGCGAACTGGTCCGTGTGCGGGACGACGCCGAGGCGAAGCAGGTCGACGAACGACCCCGGCGTCGGGCGCTGTGGGACGAAGTTCGGCGGTCGCGTGCCGAACTCCGCGGCGATCTCGTAGTTGTACTCCTCGTTCAGGAGCTTTCGGAGGTACTCCTTCTGGAAGTCGCCGTTGCGGTAGTACGTGCCGTCCTTGAGATACAGCAGGTCGCGATAGCCGACCTGGATGTACCGCGGGCAAGTCATCGCCGCCTCGGCGTCCGAGTCCTCGCCGAAGACGTGGCGCACCGTCATCGAGTGGGGCACGGCGGCGTCCTGCATGTCGCGGCGCGTGATCTCCAGCACGTCGCCCTCCTCGCCGTGTTCCTCTAGCCAGGCCGTGGCCTCGTCGCGGGGCATCGACGCGAACTGGGCCGTCCCGACGCCGGCGTAGATCGCCGTCGTCACGAGGACGACCGCCATCAGTGGCCGAGCGACTCGCGGCGAGCGCTCCCGTGCGCGCACGAACGCGAACGCGACCAGTAGCGCCACCAGCGGGAAGGTCGGCAAGAGGTGGTGGACGCGGAAGTCGTGCCACTGGGAGAACAGCGCGACGTAGGCCGTCAGGCCGGTCAACAGGAGCACGGTTCCGTGGAACGACGACGAACGACGCCGGAGCGTGGCGACCACGCCGACGACGCTCGCGACGGCGGCGGCGAACAGCGGCAGGCCGAACGCGCTGAAGTAGCCGCGGAGGAACCACCACCAGATCGGGGCGTCGGGACCGGTCGCGTGGTTCATCCGCCCCGTGGACCCGCCGAAGACCCGCTCGATGAAGGGTTCCGGGCCGGCGACCAGCGCGGTCGGGAAGCCGAGGACGATCATCGCGAAGCCGAACAGCGCGCCGCTGACGAGCAGTCTCGGCCCGACCAGCGTCTCTGTCAGCGGTGCGTCCGCGGCGTGGGCCCGGAGGAGGAACGCGACGCCGATGAACAGGATCACCGGCGCGGCCGTGAGCTTGAACGCGATGGCGACGCCGCCGGCCGCGCTCGCCGCGAGGAACAGTGTCCCGTCGTCGGTCTGGACGTAGCGCACCAGCAGGTAGAGCGCGAGCAGGACGAAAAACAGCGCCGGCATGTCCTCGCCGGCCTCCTTCGCGATGGTGAGGAAGCCGAAGGTCAGCGACAGCACGACGGCCGAGAGGCGGCCGGCGGTGCGGCTCTCGATAGCGACGCCCAGGCGGTAGGTGAGGTAGACACAGCCGATGGCGGCGGCGACGTTCGTCAGCCGGATGAACACGAGGCTCCACGTCCAGATCCACTCCGGTGTCGCGGCCCAGGCCTCGTAGTGGCCGAACTCCCAGCTGGGAAAGGCGATGGTCGTGAAGGCACTCAGGTCGCCGGTGACGGCGGCGACGAGCACCACCGGCAGGATGGCCAGCGCGTAGAGGTAGAACGTCGCGCCGAAGGGGACGCGGCTCCACTCGACGCCCGCCTTCAGGCCCTCGTAGCTCGGGTTTTCGAGGACCGAGCCGTACGCGACCATCACGTCCAGCAGGCGACTGTGCTCGTCGCGCGTCGCGAAGTTCGGGATGCGGTGCCAGAACCAGAAGCCGACCATGACGACCGACAGCAAGAGGATGTAGCGGAGGTACGGGTCCGCGCGGAGGTCCGCCTTCAGCTGGTCGACGGCGTCGGTTGGCAGTGTCCGCCAGCGGCTCATCGTGTCACTGCTCCGGGGAGTGCGTTCAAAAGTCTGCCTTTCTCGTGCGGAGTGCCGTCCGTCTCAAAAGTACTCGGCGTCGAACTCCCGCCGGAAGACGTAGTGGTTCGCGTACCCGCGGACGTACTTCGCGAACAGTGAGAGGTAGCCCTCGTCCGCCTCGCGGCGGGCCGAGGTCGCCACGCGGGAGTCGGCGTCGTAGACGATGCGTCCGCGGTCTTTCATTCGCAGCGAGAGCTCCGTGTCCTCCATGAAGGGGATCTCCTCGTCGAAGCCGCCCGCCGCCTCGAACGCATCGGCCCGGAAGCTACAGTTGAAGCCCGGTTGCTGGACGAAGCCGACCGGCCAGGAGACGCGGTACCAGTAGTCAGACAGCAGTTTGAACAGGAGTCGGTGTTTGAGGTCGTCTTCGAGCGGGCGGGCCGGACCGCCGACGCCGACCACGTCCGGATCCGCGTAGTGGCGGCAGTGGAGTCGGACCCAGTCGTCGGGCACGACCGTGTCGGCGTCGGTAAAGCACAGCACCGAGTTCGTCGCCGCCTCGGCCCCGCGGTTTCGGGCGGCCCCGGCTCCTCCCTCGTCGGACCGGACGACCGCGTCGACGACCGGGGACTCCCGGGCGACGCGCTCGGTTCCGTCGTCGCCGCCGGCCACGACGACGACCTCCGCCGACTGGGATTCGAAGGGAGCCAGACAGCGCGACAGTGTCTCCGCCTCGTTGTGGGCCGGGATGATGACTGAGGCGTCCATCTGGCGCTCTCGTACACCGTACAGACACAAATACCATCCGATGCGCCGAAACGCGGTCCGCTGTCCGGCCCCTCACTCGGTGCCGAGTCCGTCGTCGACGGTTTCGGCGAGGACCGCTTCCACGGACGGCTGCTCGTGGTACCGGACGGCGTTGCTCCGCGGGTCGTACTCGACGAATCCCGCCTCCGAGAGGTGTGGCAGGACCGCGTGGTGGAACCGCACCCGGAGGCGGTCGCGTGCCACGTTGACGCCCTCGCGTTTCGCGAACGCGACGAGGTCCGCCACCGTCGCGCTGTCGGCCCCGGTCCGCAGGAAGTACCGGAAGACGACGCGCCGCTCCTCGTCGGCGAGCGCTCGATACAGGTCGTCCGCTCTGTCTGGAGCCAGCTCGCCGAGAGCGCTGCAAGTCATATGATAGCATTTATTGTGTTCAACTATTTAGCACACTGCCGTAGTTTTCCTGCAGTTTATATCGTTCCACGGCATAACGTGTCTCCTTCAACCCACTCAGCCATGATTATCGCGGAATTCACCATCGACCACCCGGTCCTCCGGGAACCACTCTCCAGCGTACCCGGGACCAAAGCGGAGTGGGAACAGACGTACGAGCGGGCCGGCGAGCCACCACAGATGACCGTCTGGATCACGACCGGCGACTTCGAGGCGTTCGAGGCCGCTCTGTCGAACGATACGGGCGTCACGAATCCGACGGTACTCGCGGATGTCGGGGACCGGCGACTCTACCGCGTCGAACTCACCGACCTCGGCCGGGCGACGAACCTGGTGCCGGAAATACTCGACGCCGGTGGCGTGTTCGAGCGAGCGATCGGATCGAGCGAGGGGTGGCGCTGTCGGGTCCAGCTACCCGACAGAGGCGGCCTCGCAGACATCGCCGAGTTCTGTCGCGACAACGGCCTCGATTTCACGTTCGAGCGCCTGTACTCGCGGGCCGACAGCGAGGTGCAGTCGGACGTCACACTGACTGCCGAGCAGCGAGAGACGCTGCTGGCGGCGGTCGAGACCGGCTATTTAGAAATCCCACGGGAGTCTTCGCTCGCCGAACTCGGCGACCGCCTCGGCGTCTCCGAGACGGCCACCTCCGAACGCTTTCGGCGCGCGGTGAAGAATCTCACCGAGCAAACGTTGATGCAGTGAGCGCACGCGAGCGACGATAGAAACAGCGTCATCGAGTCGTCCGCTTCGTCAAGAAACCGCGACAGAGAGAGCCGGCGGAATCAGTCTCCGTCGCTGGCCCCGCTCCCGTCGGTCACGGCCGTCAGATCCGGGTTCCCGTCCGTCGAGAGGCCGGCACCACCGGACGCAGCGAACTCGAAGGCGTCGAGCAGTTCCGAGAGGTCTTCGGCCTGGTCCGAGAGGTGGACCACGTCGTCGGTCACGCCTTCGATGGCGGCCGTCTGCTCCTCCGCGGCAGCGGCGGCGGTCTGGGCACCGGAACTCGTCCGTTCGGTCATCGTGTCGAACTCCTCGACCATCGCAACCACTTCCTCCGACGAAGCGGCCTGCTCGTCGGTCGCGTCGTCGACGGACTGGATGCCGGCGTTGACCTCCTCGACGTGATCGAGGATGTTTTCGAGGACGCCGATGGTCTCCTCGACCGTCTCCAGGCCGTTGTCGACGCGCTCGTCCATCTCGTGGATGCCGTCGACGGCGTCGGTCGTGGACGCCTGAATCGTCTCGATGCGGTCGCCGATGCGCTGGGTGGCCTCGCCGGTCTCCTGTGCGAGGCCCTTGATCTCGTCCGCGACGACGGCGAAGCCCTCGCCGGCCTCCCCGGCGCGGGCCGCTTCGATGGAGGCGTTGAGCGCGAGCATGTTGGTCTGCTCGGCGATGTCCTCGATGACGCTGACGATTTCGCCGACCTGCTCCATCTCGTCGTCGAGGGATTCGACGTTGTCGATGGTCGATTCAGCCTGGTGCTCGATGGCCTCCATCTCGGACTTCGCCTCGGTCACGTGTTCGCTCCCGACGGAGCCCAGTTCGGACGCCCGTGCGGACTTCTGTGCGACCTCGTCGGTCGAGGACGCGATTTCCTCGATCGTCGCCGACAGGTCGGTCATCTCGTCAGTGACCTGTCGGACGTTGTCGTGTTGCTGATCGGTGTTCGAGGCGATCTCTTCGACGTTGTCGCTGACCTCTCGGCTCGCGTTGCGGACCTCCTCGGCGCTGGCGCTGAGTTCGTCCGTCGAGTCGTCGACCTGCCCGGCGAAGCCGGTGACGGTCGTGAGCGTCTCCGAGAGCGTCTCCATCATGTCGTTGAACGCCGTCGCGATCTCGCTCATCGCCTCCGCCCGGCTCTCGGGGTCCATCCGCTGGGTGAAGTCCCCGTCGGCGGCCGCGTGCATCGCCGCGCCGAAGGACTCGGCTTTCTCCTGGAGGTGCTCGTTCAGTTCTTCGGACGCCCGTTTCGCCTGTTCGGCGTCCTGTCGGGCCTCCTCTGCCTGTTGCTTGGCCGCTTCCGCCTGCTTTCGTTGCTCATCTGCGGCCTCGCGCTGTTCCTCGGCCTCTGCGCGCCTGCTCGCCGCCTCCTTCGTGGCCGTCTTGAGGTCTTCGACGGTCGCGATCGTGCCGGTCGAGGAGATCGCGACGACGCCGACGAGGACGGCCAGCAGCGACGTGCCGAGCGCGTCCATGATCGCGCCGGCGACGCCAACCCACTCCAGGAAGACGACGCCCGTCCAGAGGAACCCGATCGCCGCGGCGAACGCGAAACTCGCCCAGAATCCCGAATCGAGGTCGGTATCACGGTACGTTTTCACGCTGAGGACGACCGTCGCGGCGAACGCGACGACCGCGACGAAATCGGCGAAGATGATCGGTGCGCTCACGTCTCTGCCCTCCCGCCGTCGGCGGCGACCTCCGGGCCGCTCGTTGCAGCGGCTTCAGGATCCTCCTCGTCGTCGTTCCCAACAACCTGCTTGCGGCGGATGTACGCCGCAAACAGGAACGCTAAGCCCGCCCCCATCAGGCCGAAGTAGTGCTCGATGTAGTTGAGAACCGTTGGGAGAAACAGGTTCTCGACGTTGGTCACGACCGTCGCCACGATCAACAGCATGTAGCCGACGACGAACAGCCGTGAGCTCCGCCGGTATCGAAGTAACACCGGGACGAGCCCTATTAGTGCGATAATGGGTAATACAGCCTTGTGTGGGTCTAACGCGGCTAGTCCTCCTTGCATGGCCTGATATCACAGGGAAGCTAATGATATACGTTACCGCCCCATTACAACTATTGAAAACGACCTAGCTGTTTTCGAACTGTCCGAATCGTCGTTAATTGATTACGAACGTCGTGCGATCGAAATTCCGGCAGTAACGGCAATGAGCGCGATCGACGCGAGTGTGAGAAACAGCGCAGTCACGTTCGCAAATTCGAGAATGCTCCCCGCGAGGACACTCCCGAGCGCGCCCACGCCGAACACGCCCAGATAGGTGAACCCGTAGGAGAGCCCGCGAGCATCGGCGGCCGTGTGCTCGGCGACGGCGGCCTGATACATCGGTTGAACGACGAACAGCGCGACGCCGAGCAGCGCGCCGACCAGCATCAGCGGTCCGAGTCCCGCGGCCGACGCCGGGACGAACAGGACGGCGAGCGCGGCGAGGACCAGAAACGCCCCGGCGATGCCGTAGGCCAGGGGGAGCCGGTCGGTGAGCTTCCCTCCGGCGTACTGCCCGACGACGCCGATCAGCAACAGGCCGGCGTAGAAGTAGTCCTGGGGGTTCAGCGGCCGGCCGGTCCCGGCCTCGACGCCGAGTGCGGAGAGCACGCTCGGCGGGAGCAGCGCGTCGACGGGAATCGGCTCGAAGCCGGGGAGACTCCGCAACAGTTCCGGGAGGAACGTGAGGACGCCCCGGTAGTACAGCCCCGAGCACATCACGACGACGAACACGAGCAGGAAGCTGCCGGCCAGCAACCGCCTGCTCTCTGCGAGGAACTCAGCGAGTGAGTCGACGCCGCTGCTGGCCTTGGACCCGCCGTCGGCCGCGGGCGTCACGGCTGCCGTCTCGTCGAAGCGCGCCCGCGAGGCGTAGACGGCGGCGAACAGCGCGGGGACGCCGAGCACCAGCGCGACCGTGCGCCACTCGGCGACGAGCAGGAGTATCGCGGCCACGAGCGGCCCCAGTCCGATGCCGAGGTTGCCGGCGACGCCGTGGTAGGCCAGCCCTGTCCCGCGCTCGCTGACGCCCTTGCTGATGAGCGAGAGGCCGGCGGGGTGGTAGACGCTGGCCGACAGGCCCCAGCAGACGAGCGCCAGCGCGACTACGACCATGTTCGGCGCGAAGCCCAGCAGGACGTACGACCCGCCCATCCCCAGGAGGCAGGCGGTGATGAGTCGCCGGGACCCGACCCGGTCGACGACGACACCGCCCGGCAGCGCGCCGGCGCCGAACAGCCCGTAGCCGAGCGTCACGATCACGCCGACCGTCGCCGTAGTCACGTCGAACTGGGCGACCCCGAGGTTGATGAGGTCGAATTCGGTGAGCCAGACGACGACGAAGATGGGAATCGTCATCTCGTAGGTGTGGACCAGCCCGTGGGCGAGCATAACCAGGGCGGTGATCGCTCGGTCGTTCCCGTTCACACCACCCTCAGCGTCGCGGCCGATGAAGTGTGTGGCGGTCTCCCCGCGCCGCCCGCACGACTGTGTCGACGCGCCGGGTATCGGAGGTGGGTTTTTATGTCCGAGCAGTATAGGCGGCAGGTGTGAGCAAGATCAAGGTTTCACTCCCGGACCAGGTGGACTCCGACATCCAGCGACTCGTCGAGCAGGGCGAGTTCCTGAACCGCGACCAGGCGGTCGAAGACCTCCTCAAGCGGGGGATCTCGGCCTACCAGACGACGACCGAATCGACCGACGAGACCCTCGACGAGGAGATCTTCGACCAGACGGCCTCGGAGCAGCAGGACCCGGCGATGCAGGACGACTTCCTCTAGTCCCGGTTCCGCGAGACCCGTCCGTCGCCGTCACTCGCGCGCCGCGAGTCGTCGGTTTCCCGACGGCGCTGCTTCGTCCGTGCCCCGGGCTTGGGGCCCCGGTCGACGGACTCGTACGGCGAGTCGGCGATGCTCGAGGGGAAGGTGTACCACGCCAGCACGCCGCCGACGGCCGTCCCGAGGAGCGCCGCGCCGGCCACCACGACGAGCGGGGCGCGACCGTACAGCGTCACCAGCCCCATCGACGCGCCGACGAGCAGCGCGAAGCCCGCCTGTAGCTTGCGGAGGAAGCGCCGGCGGTCGTCCTCGGAGAGCGACGGACCGACCATCAGCGTCCACCCGATCCGGAGCGCGTCCGTGCGACCATCAGTGGAAGCCTCGTGAGACGTCTTCCTCGATCACGTCCTCGAACTCCGCGTCGAGCAGTTCTTCGGCCTCTTCGAAGGTGTCGGTGAGGTCGCCCAGCCGGTCGGGGCGGTCGTGGTGGTCGAACTCCATCGGGCCGTACGCCGGCGAATCGACCGCGTCCATGATGTCCTCCATGAGCGCGCGCGGCGTCGTCGGCGCGTCGGCGTGGGTCTCGAGCACCGTCTCGAGGTTCTTCACCGCCTCCTCGGCCTCGTCCTCGTCTTCTGGCCCCCGCTGGACGCCGAAGATGCCCGAGCCGTCCTCGGGGAACAGCGGGTCGATGTCGTCGTCGATGCGGCGGGCCACCTGCGAGCCGACGCCCTGGACCTCGAAGGGGTTCTTGGCGTAGGTCTTGAGCTGGTAGACGCCGGCGTTCGGGTGGCCGAAGTAGATGTCCTCGCCGATTCCGTTCGCGCGGTCGCCGCCCACGGCGCGCCAGCCGCCGGGGTCGGCGTTGCTCTCCATCACGTCTTCGATGATGTCCTGCCAGTCGCGAACGCGCATTGTCAGGGCGACATTCGGGCCGCGCCTGAATGAAGCCATCGGTCCCGAGCGTCTCCGCCGCCCGGTTGGACGGCAGCCGGGGCCCACGTGCGTTCTCGACGCACCATCCGAGTTCGCTGCCGACTCAGCCACACCCCTGCCGTCGGCGGAAACCATACCGGGGATTGATTAGCTCTCACGCAAATTACGGTGAAAACAACAGCGAGTCCGGTCGGCGTGGGTGCGACCGGAGAGAGGGTACCAGTGAACACGGAATCAGCGACCGATCGAGGGGGAGACGTCGACCGGCGACAGCTGGCGCTGGTCGGGCTGAGTCTCGTCGGACTGGTCGTCGCGGCGTTTCTCGCCCCGCCGGCCGTACCGGGAGGCGCAGGGGCCACTCCGTCCGGCGACGACGTGAGACAGGGCGTTCCAACCGCCACACCTGCCGGCGAGGCCTCAGACCGAGCGACGCGACCCACTGACGGGGACGGCGGTCGGGTGACCGGCGACGGCGAACCGATACCGATTCCCGGTGACGAACCGCCGGCGGCGGAGGGCTGTGGCGTCGTCGTCGAGCGCCGTCCGACCCCGGGCGCGGACCTCACGGTGCAGGTGTATCAGGACCTCCGGCCGGCCGCGTCGACGCGCGTCTGGTTCAACGACCGCTACGTCGGCCGCACCGACGACGACGGGCGGGCGACCGGACGGGTCCCCTACCAGCGGCGACTGAACGTGACCGTCGAGACGCCGGGCGGGACTCCCTGTGAGTTCTTCCGGCGGACGGCCGCGGACGGCGATTCGAACCGGCAGTTCGAACCGCTCTCCACGTCGCTGGATGGGGCGAGCGTGGCCGGTCAGAAAGCGGTCGTCGTCAGCACGCAAGAGCATGCCGGACGGGCGACGGCCGCCGACCAGCAGCCGCCGGCCGACAACTCGACCGGACGGTACGGCGTCTACGGACGGGTCAACGTGTCCGTCGTCGGCGACCCGTATCCCGGGTCGACGGTCACCCTCGTCGCGACAGTCGAGGGCGTGCCGATGCGCCACGCGAACGTCTCCGTCGCCGGCGAGCGCGTGGGTCAGACGGATGGGGAGGGACGCTACCAGCTGGCGGTGCCCGACCGCGACGCCGTCTCTGTCGCGGTCCAGCGCGGGGCGTTCGACGGGAGCAGGCGCGTCGACGTGCTCGACCTCGGCGTGCGCGTCGACCCCGGCGAGGGACTGCCGGTCCCGGGCGAGCCCGCGTCGGTCACCGCGACGAGAGACGGGGAACCGGTCGCCGACGCGACGGTGGCTGTCGACGGGCGCAACCTCGGGGCGACCGGACCGAACGGCTCGCTCGCGTTCGTGCTCCCCGCAGACCCGTCGGCGACGGTGACGGTCGCGACGGAGCGCCAGACCGCCACCACCACGCTGTGGCCCGTCTACGCGGGGACCATCGTGGTGACGGCGGTCCTGCTCGTCCTGGCGGCGGTGACGGTGGCGGCCGCCGCGTTCCTGTACGACCGCGGCGCGGCCCGACGGCTCGGTGTCGCCTGGGCGGCGTTCGACGTGCTCTACCTCGCGTTCGTCCTCTGGGAGCACGACGGACTGGCCATCGCGCTCGGCGCAGTCGGCGTCGCCGTCCTCTACCGATACCGGACCACGGCCGCGTCGGGCGGCGAGTCGGCCGTCACGATGCTCACCCGCGTCACCGACTGGGCCCGGCGAACGGCCCTCCGCGTCGCGACGGGCCTCGAAGCGGCACTCTCGCGGCTGGGTCGCCTCGTGGCCCGCGCCGCGGCGTGGCTCCGCTCGCTTTCACTCTCGCCGTCGGCCCTGGGCGGGCGACTGTGGGGCTGGCTCCGCTCGATGTGTCGCCGAACCGCCTGCCGTCTCAGCGCCGCGCTCACCGTCCGCCGCGTCGTCGCCGTCGGCCTGTCCGGCGCGGGCGTGGCGCTCTCGGTTGTCCGCTGGGGTGTCGGCGGCGGCCTGGTGACGGCGGCGGCGCTGGCAATCGTCAGCAGTCTCGCCCTCCTCTGGCGGCGGCCCCGGGACTCGTCGCCGACCGCTTCCGAGTCCGACACGGGCGAAACCGTCGAGAGAGGCGAATCGTCGACCGAGTCTGACGACGCGCCCGCGTCATTGCGCGCCCTCTGGCGAGCGTTCGCCCGGTGGATCGCACCACGCGGCTGGCGTACCCGGACGCCCGCCGAGGTGTCGCGGGCCGCCATCGAACGCGGGCTGCCGCGCGAACCGGTTGAGGCGCTGACGCGCGCGTTCCGCGAGGTCGAGTACGGCGGCGAACCGTCCGAGAGCCACCGAGACCGCGCCCGGGACGCCTACGACGCGCTCGTCGACGCCCGCCGGCGGGAGGACGAGCGATGAGGCGGCGCGCGGTCGTCGTCGCGGGCACTGTCGGCGTCGGCCTCGTGCTGGTCGCCGGCGGCACGTTCCTGGCCCTCACCGGCGCCCCCAAACCGCCGGCCGACGGCCCGGGGGCCCTCGGCGCGCTCGTCGTCCTCCTCGGTCTCTGCGTCGCCGGCTGGAAGCTCTGGCGACGGCCGGACGGCCCGGCGGTTTCACCCGCCCCGTGGTCTGAAGCGGACGAGTTCGTCTCCGACCCGCCGGAGACGACGCCGGCCGACCAGCGGATCTCCGGGACCGCGATGGTCGAACACGTCGAGGCGGCGGCCGCGCGGGCACGCGGCGGAGCGACGGTCGCGGAGAGCCTCGAATCGGTCCGCGAACCCCTCCGGGCGGCGCTGGTCGATGCGCTGGTCCAGGGCGGTCGCGACCCCGACGACGTGCGGGACGAACTGGCCGCGGGCACGTGGACCGACGACCCGGTCGCGGCGGCGGTGCTGGACGAGACCGTCACGCCCCCGGACCGGCCGCTGCGCGCCCGGGTCCGCGACTGGCTGTTCCCGGAGCAGGCCGTCCGCCGTCGGAGCGCGCGAGCGATGGCCGCCGTCGGCGTCGCGGCCGACGAGGCGCTTCCGGCAGTCGTCGGCCAGCGCGCCCCGCGACCGGTGCCCGTCCTCACACCCACCGTCGACGACCTCCGACGCGCGGCCGACGGGAGCCTCCAGCGATCCGTCGACGGCGCGCTGGCCCGGCGCGAGTTCGCGGCGGCCGAGCACGAAGGAGGCGAAGACCACGCGCACGGCGAGGGGACCGACGAGACGGGACCGACCGACGAGACTGAACCGCCGGGCGACGCCGACTGGCGCGACGTCGGTACGGGGGTATCTGACTGATGGCCCGCAGGCGTCCGCGGTGGCGCGGAGCCGTCGCCGCCGCGGTGGCACTCGCCGGGGCCGGCCTCTGGCAGGGGAGCGGCACGCTCCTCCTGGCCGCGACGCTCCCGCTCGGATACCTCGCCTACGGGGCGGCCTCTACCGCGGCAGTCCCCGACGATCTGGTCGTCACCCGGTCTATCGACCCGTCGACGGCCCCGCCGGGCCGTCCGGTCTCCGTCTCGCTGACTGTCCGAAACGAGTCCGGCCGCCCGCTCTCCGACGTGCGCGTCGTCGACGGCGTTCCGACCGACCTGGCGGTCCTCGACGGGTCGCCCCGGGGCGGCGAGACGTTGGCGGCCGGGGAAGCGTTCACGCTCGACTACACGGTCGTCGCCCGCCGCGGTGAACACGACTTCGACTCGCCGCGGGTCCGCGTTCGCGGGACCGGGGCCGGCGCGGTCGCGACCGCGGCGCGTCCGCCCGTGGGCGACGACAGGCTCGTCTGTCGCCTCGACGCCGACGCACCGCCGCTGTCCGACCGGGGGAGCGACCGCGTCGGCCAACTGGCGACCGACGAACCCGGGGACGGTTCCGCGTTCCACTCGACCCGGGAGTACCGCCGGGGCGACGACGCCGGCCGCATCGACTGGCGGGGCTACGCCAAGCGGGGGACGCTCGCGACGGTGAACTACGAGCGGTGGGTGTCGACCGCGGTCGTGTTCGTCCTCGACGCCCGCGCCCCGTCGCGCGTCGCCGCCGGTCCCGGTCGCCCGTCGGCCGTCGAACTCGGTGGCTACGCGACGACGCGCGCCCTGGCATCGCTGCTGCGTGCCGGCCACCGGGTCGGCGTGGCGGTCGTGGGTGTCGACGGCGACGGGCCGGCGGGCCTCGCGTGGCTCGAACCCGGCGAGGGACGCGACCACCGGGCGCGTGCGCTCTCGCTCCTCGAATCGGCCGTCGACGCGGCCGCGAGCGGGAACGACAGGGAAACCGAGACGGACGAAACGGCCGACGCCGAGCGGCAGTTCCGAAAGGTGCTCGATCTCGCGGGGCCGCGGACTCAGCTCGTCGCGGTGTCACCGCTCCTCGACGACGAGCCGGTTCGCGCCGTCGAGACCTGGGCGGCGGTCGACCGGCCGCTGACAGTCCTCTCGCCGGACGTGACCGCTGCGAACACGGTCAGCGGGCAGTACGAGCAGGTCCGTCGGCGGACACGGCTCGCCCGGTGTCAGACCGGCGGCGCGCGCGCCATCGACTGGCGACGCGGGACGCCGCTGGCGCTGATTCTGGAATCCGCCTTCGCCGTCGAGGCGCGGCGACCGGACGGGCGCGTCCGGCCGGGAGGTGGCGGCTGAATGGTCCTCGGTCCGCGGCTCGACACGCCCTCGGCCGTCGGCGACGAGGGGCGTCCACGGGCGACCAGTCTCACGCTCGCGGCGCTGCTCGTCGTCGCGTTCGCGCTTGCGACGGGCGTCCTGTCCGGTGACCCGCGGCTGTTCGCCGGCCTCGCGCTGTTGACGGGCGTGGCGACAGCTGGCGTCGCGCTCCTCGACCGGGAGGCGCTCGCCCCGACCGTCGCGGGCCACCTCTGTTTCCTCCCGGCGGCGTCGGGCGTCCTCGCCCTGTTCGTCTCCCTGTCCGTCGAGACGCCGCTCCTGCTCGGCGTCACGCTGGCGCTGGTCGGCGTGACGACTGGCTGGGCCGACGTGTTCGACCGCGAGACGCTGGCGTCGGCGACGACGAGCAGCGTCATCTCGTACTTCTTCGGGGTCGTCGCGGTGATACTGCTCGCCTTCGTCGCGGCCCTGGCGTGGCTCTGCTGGACGGCGCTGACGACCGCGGCGGGCGGGGCGTCGCCGGCAGCAAGCCTCGCCGGCCTGTTCGTCCTCGCGCTCGCCGCCACGGCCTGCGTGTACTTCGCGGTCACGCAACTGCCGCTCGTCGAACTGGCGGCGCGGAGCCGCCGGGACGCGACCGCGCGCTCGGTGGCGCAGGGCAAGCGCGCGCTCCGCCTCGTGGCGCTGGTGGCCGGCGCGGCCGCGCTCACGCTCCCGCTTGCGGCCCTGTTCGCTCCGGTCCTGCGAATGCTGTCGACGCCGCCGGGGAGCGTCGTCCTCGGTCTGCTGTCCTCTCGCGTCGCCTTCGCGTCGCTCGCGGGCGTCGCGCTGCTCGCGCTCCTGTCGGGACTGGGCGCGGTCGTCGTTCGGACGCTCACCACGGAGTTCGACGCGGCGTCGACCCGGACCGTCGGCGCTGCCATCGCGGCGGTCGGCTACCTCCTGCTGCTCTCGCCGGTCGGCTTGCGTCTCGGCGTCGGCTCGACCCTCGGTCCGGTCGCAGTGACCTTCGGTGCGCTCCTGCTCCCGCTCGGGGTGTTCGCAGTCGCCGTCCTCGTGCTCGTCGCGCTCCGACTCGGTCTCGTCCCCGAACGCGCGGGACCGCCGGCACTGACAGCCGCCGGCCTCGTCTGTGCGAGCGTGGGCGCGGCGCAGGCCGGCCTCCCATCGACCCTGGTCTTCGGCGGCGTCGCGGCCGGCCTCGTCGCGTGGGACGTCGGGACCTTCGGACTGGGCCTGACGGCCGAACTGGGCCATCGCCCGGAGACGCAACGGCTCGAACTGTACCACGGCGCGTTCGCCGTCGGGGTCGGCCTCCTCGGCGTCGCCGGGGTGTCGGCGCTCGAACTGGCCAGGCAATCCGTCGGGACGGCCGTCGGGTCGCCGGAGACGATGGGCATCGCCGCCGTCGGCGTCCTCCTGTTGCTCGCGACGCTCCGCGGGTAACGCGTGCCGTGGTTCGGTGCGACGAAGGGGTGGTGTTTAGTTTAGCAATCAGCAGTGCAGAGAGCCAGAAAGCCCCGGCTGGCTGAACTCGGGGGGCTCGTTGCGCTCCTCGGCCTCCGGCCTGCGGTGCTTAGGTCGCCCGCCGTCGTTCAGCCAGCCGCCCCTTTCAGTCCCACCCGTAGCCGGTTGGGCAGCCGGCAGGGGCGGGACTGAAAGGGGCCGGTTTCTCAGCGAACCCCGACGACGCAAGCACGCTACGCGAGCGTGGTTCGAGAGACCTACGGTCTCTCGTCATCACGGAAGACCTCCGGTCTTCCGAACGACAGCGAGTCGCGGGAGCTGAGAAACCGGGGGCTTTCTGGCTGTTTGCGGTCGCTTTCTCTTACCTAAACACTGCCGACGAGAGAGTGCATAGATTCATGGTCGAAGGGTGCGAGAAAAACGCATGGCCGAGTCACCGAAGGCACTGAGCGTCGAGGCGGCGTCCGACCGCTGTCTCGACATCGTCGAGCGCGTCGAGGAAGCGGTGGTCGTCGAGCGGCGGGTCCTGTTCGAGACGCTCGCCGCGGTCTTAGCGCGGGGCCACGTCCTCGTCGAGGACGTTCCCGGCACGGGCAAGACGGTCCTCGCGCGGGTCCTCGCGGAGTCGCTCGGACTCGGATTCAATCGCCTCCAGTTCACGCCGGACCTGCTCCCGGCCGACGTGACCGGGTCGAACGTCTACAACGAACACGACCGGAGCTTCGAGTTCGCCGAGGGGCCGGTGTTCGCGAACGTCGTGCTGGCCGACGAGATCAACCGCGCGCCGCCGAAGACCCAGGCCGCCCTCCTCGAAGCGATGGAGGAGGGACAGGTCAGCGTCGATGGGACTACCCGCGACCTGCCGGAGCCCTTCGTCGTCGTGGCCACCCAGAACCCCGTCGAGCAGGAGGGGACCTTCCGACTGCCCGAGGCCCAGCGCGACCGCTTCAGCGTGAAGACGTCGCTCGGCTACCCCGACGTGGACGGCGAGATGGGGCTGCTGGAACAGCGAGCCAACCGGCGGACGATTTCGCCCTCCGTCGAACCCGCAGTCGACCCCGAGACGGTGCGCGCCCTGCGGGACCTCGTGGAAGACGTGCGCGTCGACACGAAGGTCCGGCGCTACATCGTCGACTTGGCTCGGCGGACGCGCGAGGACCGTCGGACCAAAATCGGCGTCTCACCGCGCGGCGTCCAGCGCGTGTTCGAGACGGTCCGCGCCAGCGCGGTCATCGGCGGCCGCACCTACGCCACGCCGGACGACGTGAAGCGACTGGCGACGGCGACGATGGCTCACCGGGTCGTCCTGACGACCGAGGCCACCGTCGAGGGGACCGAACCGGCCGACGTGGTCCAGTCGGCGCTGTCCGCCGTCGACGTCCCGGCGGTCTCGCCGGACGCGCCGCCGGTCGGGGAGGCCGACACAGAGGCTGGCGCGGAAGCGGCGGACGCGGAGGAGTGACGGCCATCGGAGCGGTCGCGTCTCCGACAGTCGAACGCCTTTACCCGCCGGAACGGCGAGGGGTGGCATGGAGAGCGAACGGAACGTCCTCGGCGGGGAACTGAGCCCCTGTTCGACGGACCCGATGACGGGGTTCATGCGCGACGGCTACTGCTACCCCCTGCAGCGCGACCCCGGTCGCCACGAGATCTGCGCGGTGATGACCGCGGAGTTCTTGGAGTACAGCAAGGCCCAGGGAAACGACCTGGTGACGCCGCGCCCGGACCTGAACTTCCCGGGGCTTGAGCCAGGCGACAGCTGGTGCGTCTGCGTCCCTCGCTGGGTCGAGGCCAACGAGGCGGGACGCGCGCCCCCGGTGAACCTGGACGCCACGAGCGAGGACGTACTCGAAGACGTGGCCCTGGAGACGCTCGAAGCAAACGCCGTCGGCCCCGACACCAACCTCGGGCGCGAGTCGGCCGACGATGACGGCGAGTGAGCGCGAGCGCGAACGACTTTTGAGGCTCCGCCGCCTCGGTGCGGCCGTGCAACTGGGGAGGGCCGAGCGATGAGCGAGGAGCGCGTCCGCGGCGTTGTCGTCGACGCGGCGGACCCGAAGACCGTGAACACGCAGTACGGCGAGAGCGAACTCTGTGAACTGACGATTCGGCCGGAGCGCGGGGCCGGCGAGCCGACGACGGTGACGCTCTGGGGCAAGTGGACCGAGACCGCCGAGGTCATCGAACCCGGCATGGAAGTCGCCGTCTACAACCCCGACGAGCGGGAGTACCGGGGCGAACAGCAGTACTCCGTCGGCGGCGACGCCACCCTCGTCGTGGAGCCGGACTTCCTCGTCGACGTGACCGACATCCGGTCGTGGGTGCAGTGCCCACGGATGTACTACCTCAACAAGCTCGACGGCGCTGACCACGCCTACCCGCTGGTGAAGGGGACCGTCGTCCACGAGGTGTTCGGTGACCTCCTGCGGGGCCGGGACATGGACGAGGCCATCGCGGAGCAGGTCGAGGCGGCAGGGCTGTCGATCGGCCTGCTGGGCCGCGAGGCCGACGAGGTGGCCGGCGACGTGCGCGACCACGCCGCGGCCATCCAGGGCTGGCTCCAGCAGGGGACGCTCACGGAAGCGGATAGAGCGGCGACAGCCGCTGACAACTCGGAGCGGGACTTCAGTCCCGCGGAGAGCGAGTGGCGCTCCGAGATGACGCTCATCTCCGAGCGCTTCGGCATGAAGGGGCGGGCCGACGCCGTCCGCCGGGGGATGCCGGTCGAACTCAAGACCGGCAAGAACACGAAGCGCGAACCGCGCTTTCAGGACAAGATCCAGGCGACAGCGTATGCCCTGATGCTCGGCGAGCGCGCGGCGGGAGACGGTGAGAGCGCCGTCGAGGCAGCGCCGAACACGGGGACGCTCCTGTACACGAAGAACGCCGCCGTGGACCGAAACGAAGAGAGCGGCGATCTCTCGCCCGCAAAGGAGTTCTCCATCGGCAGCGGCCTGCTGAACTACGTCGTCCGCGCTCGCAACGAGATCGCGGCGATGGAGTACGACGCGGGCGTGCCGACGGGCTACGAGGCCAACGCCAAGTGCGAGTATTGCTTCGAGCAGGACACCTGCATGGCCGTCTCGGGCCGCCTCGGCCAGGAGTCCAAGGCCGGCCAGGTCGGGCGGGCGATCCCGGACGCGGAGCGCGAGTACTTCGAGCGGTTCTACGAGGCCATCGAGGCAGAGCGCCGCGCCGTCCACCGCGAGTACGCGAAGCTCTGGGAGCAGACGCCCGAGGAACGGGCCGACGACGACCGCGCGCTCGTCGACCTCGAACCCGCCGGTCGCCGCGAACTCGACGGCGGCCGCTGGGAACTCCGCGCGACGGCGACGGGGGCCGTCTCGAAGATCCGCGAGGGGAACCTCGTGCTCGCCAGCGACGGCGACCCGGTGACGGGGAACGCAGAACTGGCGCGGGTCGAACGCCTCGACGACGAGGTGGTCGTCACCGCAGACGAGCCCCTCGACCTTCGACGGCTCGACGTGTACCCCTCGGAGTTGACGACCGACCGCCTCCAGAACGCGCTCCACGACGCGCTGTTGCTCCAGTCGGCCGAGGACAAGGACGTGCTGTTCGGCCGGCGCGATCCCGAGTTCGACGCCGTCGACGAGACGTTCATCGACAACAACGACGCCCAGAACGAGGCGGTCGGGCTGGCCGTCGGGGCCGAGGACTTCGCGCTCGTCCACGGCCCGCCCGGAACGGGCAAAACCTACACGCTGGCCCGGATGGTGCGGGCCTTAGTTGCTCGCGGCGACCGCGTCCTCCTCTCGGCGTTCACGAACCGCGCCGTCGACAACCTCATCGAGGCGCTGGAAGACCAGGGCTTCACCGACATCGTCCGCGTGGGGACCGAGAGCGGCGTCCGCGAGGACATGCAACAGTACCGCCTGGAGACCAGCGGGGACCCGGGGGAGTGCGCAGGCCGCCTCCAGAACGCGCAGGTGGTCGCGGCGACGACCGCCACCTGCGGCGGGACGACGCTCCAGACCCAGGCATTCGACGTGGCCGTCGTCGACGAGGCGGGCCAGCTGACCGAACCGGGGACGCTCGCCGCGACGACGCTGGCCGATCGCTTCGTCCTCGTCGGCGACCACCAGCAACTGCCCCCGGTGGTCCAGTCCGAGGACGAGACGCTGTCGACCTCGCTGTTCGAGCGCCTGATCGACGCCCACCCCGAGGCCGGCGTCATGCTGGACCGCCAGTACCGCATGGCCCAGCACATCCAGGCGTTCGCCTCCCGCGAGTTCTACGACGGGCAGTTGCGGCCCGCGACGGGCGAGGTAGCCGCCCAGCGCATCGACCACCTCGACGGCGTCTCGCTGGACGCGCTGCCGGCCCACCTCCGCGACCGTGTCTCCTTTGTCGACCCCGACGGGAGCCAGCGGGGGAACACGAACCCCGCCGAGGCCGACGCCGTCGCCGAGGTCGTGGCAGCCTACCGCGAGGCCGGCGTGCCCGCGGACGACATCGGCGTCATCGCGCCGTACCGCGCGCAGGTCGCAGAGATTACCAGGCGGCTCCCGGACGTGGCCGTCGACACGGTGGACCGCTTCCAGGGGTCGAGCAAGGAGGTCATCGTCGTCTCCTTCGTCGCGACGGGCGCGCTCGACGGCCCCATCTTCGAGGACTACCGCCGCATCAACGTCGCGCTGACGCGGGCGAAGAAGGCGCTCGTCCTCGTCGGCGACGCCGACGCGCTGGCGACCGACGAGGTGTACGGCCGGATGGTCGAGTGGGCGCGGGGCTGACTACTCGTCGTCGGTCGCCGCTCCGTCGTCGGTCGACATCCTGTCGTCGGTCGACATCCCGTCGTCGTCTGTCGCCCCCTTTTCGCTCGCCACTGATTCGTCCGTATCCAAGCGGTCACCGGCCTCCGCTCCCTCGTCGTCCGCCGCGTCGCCCCGCCGTCGCGCCGCGATGTGCGCGGTGAGGCGGCGCCGGAGTTCTTCTCTGAGTTCGACCGCCACGCTCTCGTCGAGGTCGTACGCTCGTGCGACCCCGCCGAGCAGGCTCGACGAACTGGCCGTGTCGGCCCCGACCGTCGCCAGGTCGCGGCGGCGCTGGAACGGCGACCGGGTGACGAACACCGTCTGGAGCCGGTAGTACGGGACGATGCGGGTGGTCCGCCGCCAGAAGCCGCTTCGCGTCGCCAGCACGTGGTCGTCGAGGTCGAAGCCGCGGTGTCGCCAGCGGAGGTGCGCGGCCGGCAGGACCGGCAGGAAGAGCGCGAGGGCGACCCACCAGTACCCCGTTTCGAAGACCAGCGAATCTGCCGCGTACGCAACGGCGGTCAGCCCGGCGGCGGCCAGTGAGAACCTGGCGGCGTAGCGCCGCCGGGCGCGCTCGGGCGGGCGCTCGAAGTCGAGGTCGCCGAACGGCTCGATGTCGCGGGCCAGTTCGGACACCTCGTCGCGGGCGGCGAGCGGGACCGCGACGCCCTGGGTGGACTGCTGGTCGCCGCCGCTGTAGCCCGCCGTCTCGACGACGAGCGAGGCGTAGCCGAACCGCCGCATCAGGACGTTCTCGCGGACGGTGAGCGTCTGGACCTTCTCCAGTGGGATGTTCCCGCTGTAGCGCCGGAGGAGGCCGCGCTCGTAGCGGAGGTCGCCGTTCGCTCGCGTCAGCCGGAAGCCGTGGTACTCCACGACGGTCAGGACGACGCTGACCACGAGCGCGACCAGGAGGAACTGCGCGACCGTCACGGCAGCGAAGACGAGCAGTTGGGTGCCTTCGGGCGACCCGAACAGCCACGGGAGCACGGACTCGGTCACGCCGACGAGGTCGGCGTTGAACCCCAGTACGACCCGGACGATATCCATTCCGAGCGGCAGGCCGGCGAGCGTCAGCACGGGCGCGGCGGGGCGCACCGAGACGACGGCGTAGGTGAGCAGTTCGCGCCAGCCGAACTCGAACAGGAGTTCGCCGTCCGGTTCCGAGTCGGTGGAAGTGCCGGCAAACGAACCGGTCGGCTCTCCGCGGTCCTCACCTGCGAGTGCGTCGTCCGTCGGCTCGCTTGCGTCCGGCCGGGCCGCCTCCGTCTCGGATCCCGATTCGGCCGCCGTCTCGCGGTCGCGCCGACGGACGTAGTTCCGGAGTCGTTCGACCTCAGACTCCTCGACGGCGTCGAGCGTGGCCTCGGTCGCGCTGCCGCCGGCCGTCTCGAATCGCACGACTGAGAGTCCGAGGAGCCGGTTGACGACGTTCTGCTCCACGTCGACGTTCTGGACGCGGCCGAGCGGAATCTGGCGGGACTGCCGGGCGAACACGCCGGACTCGACGCTGAGCGTGTCGCCGTCGAGTTCGTAGCGAAAGCGGAGATAGCGCGCCAGCGCGTAGCCGCCGCCGAGCAGCGCGCCGAACACCGCGACGAGCGGGACCGAGAGTGCCGGGAGGAACGCCGTGCCCGCGCCGACGGAGCCTGCGAAGAACCCGAAGAACGCGCCCTGGAGCGCGCCGCGGGCGACGCGGACGACGGCGCTGCGGGGATGCAGCCGCGTCATACCGCGTCGGTGGCCTCGCTCTCGATGGCGAGGTCGCGGAGCCGTTCGCGCAGTTCTGTCGCTCGCTCGGGGCGGAGGCCGGGAATGGTGATGTCAGCGCCGCGAGAGCCGGCCGTGTAGACGACGACGCTCGCCAGGCCGACCGAGCGCTCGATGGGGCCGCGCGTGGTGTCTACGTGCTGGACCCGGACGTACGGGACCGACGTGTCGGTCCGGGTCACCACCCCGCGTATCAGAAAGAGCGCGTCGTCCTGTAACTCGAAGCGCCAGATGCGGTGGGCGAGCAGCGCGCGGCCGACGCCCGCGGCGGCGAGAACGAGCCACCCGGCGGCGATGGCCGTCTGCGGGAGCGCGACGAAGAACCGGTCGACGGCCAGCGCGATGGCCGCGAGCACGGTGGTCCGAAGGACGGACGACAGCGCCCACAGGAGTCGCACGCGGGGGTGGAGCCTCTCCATACCCGGTTCGAGGGGGCGGGCGGGGATTAACGGTTGGGCTTCGGCCGCGGGAGCGGGTCGGCGCGACAGGCGGATTTCCCAGATACGGGCGTCTCAGGCGCGCTCATTTACGTTCTCGCTGATCCGCTCGCCGGGCCGTCTGAGGTGGCCGCTCTCGACCTCGTACACGTAGCCGCTGACGGTGACGTTTTCGGGAATCAGGTCGTGGTTCTCTAAGTACTCCACCTGGGCGGCGCAGGCCACGTCGATGTCGTCGGTCATCCGGACCCACTCAGCGATGGACGCGTCGCCGATGTTCAGTTCGGGGAGCGACGGGTCGAGCGTGAGGTCCGAGAGGTCGCCGTTTACCGCGGCCTGGAACCCGTCGACGATGGCCTCGTCGGACGCGCTCATCATCCCGCAGTCGGTGTGGTTGAGGACGATGATCTCCGTCGTGTCGAAGAACTGCGTCGTCAGCGCGGCCGACCGGATCACGTCGTCTGTCACCTTCCCGCCGGCGTTCCGGAATATCTGTGCGTCCCCCAGCGAGAGACCGAGTACGTCTTCGACGGGAATCCGCTCGTCCATGCACGCGACGACGAGCAGTTGCTTGTCGGTCGGGATTCCCTTTCGGCGGCGACACGCCCAGTCGTCCCGGGCGTCGATACCCGATTCGACCGTCTCGTGGACGCGTCCGGCCTCCGGCGCTGTCCGGTCGTGGGCCTCGTCGCTCTCGTGTGTGTGGTGTGCCATTGCGTATCAGGCTTGGTGAGCACGGCCCATTACTATTCCCACGGTAGCTGAACCGCGCGACGGGGTCAGTCGTCCGTGACCACTGCCGCATCCCCGTCGTCGATTTCGTCGAGGACGCGGCGGTGGAATTCCTGGAGGACCGCGGACTCGTCCTCGGCCAGCACCACGTCGCTGGCCATCAGCGTCGCGAGGCCGAAGGCTCGCGGAGATGGGGAGTCGACGCGCGTCTTGACCACGTCCACCTCGCCGTCGCGCACGCTCGAGAGGACCGCCACGACGCCGTCGACGTGGAGCTTGTCTTCCAGAATCTCGCGATAGGTCTCCTCGACGACGGCGAACTCGCCGAGATCCTGTGCGAACCCGAGCAGCATCTCCGAGGAGACCTGCTGCTCGCTGGCGGACTTCTCGTAGCCCTTGTAGCGCTTGAGGATCATCAGCGAGCGCGTGGCGTTGATGCGGAAGTACCGCTGGAGCAGGTCCGTCCCGTCGAGGCTGGCCCGGAGGTCCTCGCGGACCACCGCGGGGTCGATGTCGGTGAGGATGCGCTCGACGTCGACCTTGCGGTTCAGCGGCATCGAGAGGGTGAAGCCGTTGTCGGCGACGGCGACCTGGACGTTCGCGCTGGCCGCCTGCGCGATGCGGTAGGCGAGCAGGCGCGAGAGCCCGTCGTTGAACCGCCGGCCGTAGTTCGAGTGGACGTAGTAGTGGCGCTCGTACTCGTCGTGGTCCAGCGCCTCCTCGATGACCAGTCGGTCCGACGTGGCGACGCTGTCGGCCCCGGCGTAGGCGACCTGCTCGCGGAACATCCGCGCGATGGCCCGCACGCTGTTCTCGTCGACGGGGAAGGTCCTGAGCCAGTTGCGGACCTCGGACATCCCGCCGGCTTCGAGGCGGTCGAGCAGGTCCCGCTGGAAGTCAAGTATCTCGCGGCCGAGGTCGTACGACAGCGGCAGGCGCTCTGAGAACCACGAGGGGACCGTCGGCCGCGCGGCCGTCCGGTCGACGTACACCTTCGACCCGCGCCGGTAGCGGTACTCGAAGTTGTCGCCGCCGAGGACGAACACGTCGCCCGTCTCCAGCGTGTCGAGGTAGGACTCGTCCAGTTGGCCGACCCAGTCGTCGCCGCTGCGGGTGATCACGTCGCAGGTAAAGGAGTCCGGAATCGTGCCGATGTTGGTCATGTAGATGACGCGAGCGAGGCGGCCGCGCTTGCCCAGCAGCGGTTCGCCCACGTCGAACGCCTCGTAGTGGTACTCCCCATCGGGCGGGTCATTCTCGTCGCGCCACACCTTGGCGTAGACGTTCTTGTCCTCCAGCCCCGGGTAGTCCGCCGTCAGGTACCGCATGAGCTGTTCCCACTCGTCGTCCGTGTAGTTCCGATAGGGGTAGGCCCGCCGCAGGACGCCCTTGACCTCTCGCTCGGGCCGGACGCGATTGATGGCCATGCCGTAGACGTGCTGGGTCGCCACGTCCTGTGCGTTCTCGGGGACGAACACCCGGTCGACGAACCCCGACTCGGCCTTCTGGAGCATCACAGCGCACTCCACGAGTTCGTCGCGGTCCAGCGCGACGACGCGGCCCTCGACGGTCTCGCCGAGCTGGTGGCCCGCCCGCCCGATGCGCTGGAGGAGCGCGGCGACCGACTTGGGCGAGCCGACCTGGACGACGAGGTCGATGTGGGGCATGTCGATGCCGAGTTCGAGGCTGGTCGAGGTCGTCACCACGTCGAGCGTGCCGGCCTTCAGCGACTCCTCGACGTCGCGGCGCTTCTCCTTCGAGAGCGAGCCGTGGTGACACCCGGAGTTCGACTCGTCGTAGGCGTCGAACTTCTCCCGGAGGTTGTGGAGCACCCGCTCGGCCCCCGACCGGGTGTTCGTGAACACCAGCGTGTTCGTGTGGGACTGAACGTGCTCGTGGAGTTGCTTGTAGAACCGCTCGGTTACGATGTCCCGCGGCGTGTTGATGAGGTCGTCGGCCGGACACGACAGTTCGACGTCGAAGTCCCGCGCGAAGCGCGTGTCCACGATCTCGTAGTCGCGGGGGTCGCCACCCGGCGTCTCGCGACCGACGAGGAACTCCGCGACGGTGTCGAGCGGCTCGACGGTGGCCGAACAGCCGATGCGCGTGGGCGACTGCTCGACCATCTCCTCTAAGCGCTCCAGCGACACCGAGAGGTGCGTCCCGCGCTTGTTCTCCGCGAGGCTGTGGATCTCGTCGACGATGACGTACTCGACGGTCTCCAGTTTCTCCTTGAACTTGGGGGAGTTGAGGAGGATGGCGAGCGTCTCCGGCGTCGTGTTGAGGATGTGGGGCGTGGTTTCGAGCATCGCCTGACGCTCGCTGTCGCTGGTGTCGCCGTGGCGGATGGCGTGGCGGATGTCCACGTCCTCCCCGCGGTCGTCGAGCTTTGCCGTGATGTCGTCTAGCGGCCGTTCGAGGTTCCGGTGGATATCGTTGGCCAGCGACTTCAGCGGTGAGACGTACAGGCAGTACACCGAGTTCTCCAGGTCGTCCGCACGGGCCTTCGCGAACAGTTCGTTGATGATGCCGGTAAAGGAGGCGAGCGTCTTGCCGCTCCCCGTCGGCGCGCAGATCAAGGCGTTCTCCCCCTCGTGAATCAGCGGGATCGCTTCCTTCTGGGGCGGCGTGAAGAAGCCGCCGTTGCCGGGGACGAACTCGCCGAACTGCTCGACCCACCACTCTCTGACGACGGGCGCGAGCAGGTCTAGCACGTCGCCGTCGTCGATGTCGACCGCGTCCGGGTCGAACTCCGGGTCAATCGCTGCCAGGCGCTCGCGTCCTCCCATCGTCGGCTCTTGTCGGGCAGTAGGGCCGACACGGCAAGTGGGTTCCGCTGTCTCGGGGCCGGCACGCGCCGCTCGCGGCCGGCGGGGCGTGACTCAAACGGCGCTGTGAGGTTCCACGAGATTCATTACGCTGGGCGGCACTGAAACGGATATGTCCTTGCTGCCCTCTCGCGGTCCCGACGCGAGCACCTCTCAGGACGGGGAGCTCCAGGTCGTCGGGGTCGACGAAGACGTCTCCGCCGTTCTGGACGCCCTCTCCTCCGAGACCGCCCGGGAGATCCTCAACGCGGTCTACGACGACCCGGGCACGCCCTCTGAACTGGCCGACCGCCTCGGCATGTCGATCCAGAAGGTGTCCTACCACCTTGAGAAACTGGAAGACGAGGAACTCATCGCCGTCGCCGGGACCCAGTACTCCGAGAAAGGCCAGGAGATGAAGGTGTACGAACCCCCCGACGACCCGCTCGTCCTGTTCGTTGGGACGCGAGAGCGAAAGCGCTCGCTGCGTTCGCTGGTCCAGCGGGTGCTCCCCGTCGTCGGAGTCCTCACGGCGGCCAGCGTGATGATGCAGGTACTCCTCGGTCGCGTGCCGTTCCAGTTCGACTCCAGCGGCGCGGGCGGCGGCGACGCCGGGACGAGCGGTGCGGGATCGGAGAGCGACGTGCAGGCTGGCGGCGGGCCGACGAACGAGACGGTGGCGGCCCAGGGAACGCCAACACCCGACGGCGGCGACGGCGGTGACGGCGGTTTCCAGATTGCCGAGGCGACGGAGACGCCAGCACCCGCGACAGAAGCGCCGGCGACGCCGGCACCGACGCCGGCCGAAGCGATGACCGAGCAGGCGCGGCAGGTGACCACGGAAGCGGCTGGCGGCGGGTTCGGCCTCGAACCCGGCGTCGCGTTCTTCCTCGGCGGCCTGCTGGTGGTCTCGCTGTACGTCGCGTACTGGGCCTACGCGGAGTACCGCTGAGCGCCCGTTAGACCGACCGCTCGGCCACCAGGACGCCCGCCTGCTCGGTGACCATCTCGACGGCCGTCAGCGCGTAGCCCGCGTCGGTGAACGCGTCGGCGAGCAGGCCGAACGTCGCCGGGTCGTCGACCGCCGGGTCGTAGAACGGGGCGTCCGCCTCGTCGTCGCCGAACAGCATCACGTCCCCGAGCACGATTCGACGCGGCTCCAGCGCGGCGAGCGCGTCGATAGCGTCGCGCTTCTCGTCGTCGCCGAGATGGTGCATCGCGAAGTTCGACGTGACGACGTCGACCGGCCCGTCGACGTTCGGGTCGCGGAACCGCCCCTCGGCGAACGAGACGTTGTCGACGCCGCGTTCGGCGGCTTTCTCGCGGGCCTGCTCCAGCATTCCCTCGCTGATGTCGCGGCCGATCACTTCGCCGGCGTCCGGCGCGAGGGCGAACGCGATCGCGCCCGTCCCCGTCCCGACGTCGAGAACCACGTCGTCCTCCGCGGGTGCAGCGTGTTTCACGACGAAGTCGACGCAGGCGCGGTACGCGTCGGAGTCCTGACTCTCGTCGTAGTCGGCGGCGTGTTCGGAGAACCGTTCCGCGTGCTCGTCGAGTGACTTCTTCATAGCCGGCCTTCGTCGCGGTCGTACAAGTGGGCTGGCATCCGACCGTCGAACGCCCGTTTCGGCCGGAGCGGCTATCGCTAAAAATCGATTTTGAGCCACGAGTGGACTTTTGCTATCCCCCGTCGAAGGACGAAGTGCGCCGTCGACGGGTGACTTGCCCCGACCGAGTCCGCCCTGGTGTCGTCCCCGCCGACGGCCATCCCCGCCCTCTCCGCTGACGCACCCTGAATGGGTTCCCCCGTTCGGGTATCCCCTGACGCTCCCTTCCACCAACGCCTTTGTCCTCCGCCCGCAGTCCTCCGGTATGCGCCTCACGTTCCTCGGCACCGGCAGCGCCATGCCGACCGGCACCCGGATGCAGTCCGGCTACCTCCTCCAGAGCGGCGATAACCGCCTGCTCGTCGACTGCGGCAGCGGCGTCTTGCACGCGCTCGCCCGGACTGAAGCCGGGTACGAGGGCGTCGATACCGTCTTGCTGTCCCATCACCACCTCGACCACGTCTCGGACCTCGACGTGCTCATGAAAGCGCGGTGGCTGGCCGGCGAGACTGACCTGACGGTGGCCGGGCCGCCCGGCACGAGCCAGTTGGTCCACGACCTGCTGTCGGTCCACGACTACATGGAGGACCGACTGGATCTGACGCTCAGGGACCTCGACGAGGGTCCGTTCGACCTCGCCGGCTTCGACGGCGCGGCGTTCGAAACGCGCCACTCGATGCAGTGTTTCGCCTATCGCCTCGCCGTCGGCGACGGGCCGACGATCACGCTGGGGGGAGACTCCGAGGCGTTCACCGACCTGGTCGAGTTCGCCGACGGGTCGGCTGTGCTGGTCCACGACTGCTCCTTCCCCGACGACGTGGACGTGTCGAACCACCCGACGCCGATGGCACTCGGCCAAGCGCTGACCGAGGCGGACGCCGAGGTCGGACGGGTGTACCTGACGCACCTGTACCCCCATACCGAGGGCCGACACGAGGAGATGCTCGACTCGCTGGGCGAGCACTACGACGGCGACGTGCGCTTCGCCGATGACGGCGTGACGATCACCGTCGGCGCACGGTAGCCGTTGCAAAACGCCGTCCGAGGCTTAGACTCGTTCGAGCGTGACGCGGAACTCCGCGCCGCCGTACTCGCTGTCGGTGACGCCGACGCTGCCGCCGTAGGACTCGGTGAGCGCCCGGACGAATCCGAGGCCGAACCCGGTCCCCGAACTCTCCCGGCCCTTGACGCCCATCTCGAAGATCTGTTCGCGGAGGGCCGGCGGGACGCCGCTCCCGTCGTCCGCGAACCGGACCGTGACCTCGTCGGGTCCGGTCGCCTCAGGGAGCACCCTAACGTGGACCTCGCCTTCGTTGTGGACGGCGGCGTTGGACATGACGTTGGTGAACACGGAGTCGAGCAGGTCGCCGCCGAACACCTGGTACTCGACGGCCGACTCGTCGAATTCGACGGTCAGCGACTCGTAGTTCTGCTCGACCTCGCGAACGGTCTGACCGAGGACGGCGGCGAGGTCGCGGGGTTCGGGGTTGTCCTGTGCTTCGAGCGTCGAGACGAGGTCGCCGACGCGCTGGATCAGGTCCGCAGCGCTCTCGGCCGCGCGCTGTATCTTGCCGGCGTACTCCGCGGGCTGGCCGTCGACTTCTCCGGCGACTACGTCGGCGAAGCCCGCGATGATCTGGAGGTCGTTGCCCAGGTCGTGGCGCAGGAGGCGGTCGTACATCTCGATCATCTCCTTTCTGGTCTCCAGGTCCCGGTGGGCGCGCTCCAGTCGTTCGCGCGAACGGATGTTACTGATGGCCGTCGCCGCGTGGGAGGCGAGTATCTCCAGCGGCCGGACGACTTCGTCGCCGAACGCTTCGACCGACCGCGAGCGGGTGACGAGTACCGCCGTCACCTCGTCGCCCATCTGTGCCGGCACCGCGAGTGCGCCGATCACCGCCGAGTCCGGGTCGACCCGAGCGAGGTCTCCCTGCTCGGCGACCGTCTCGCTGGCCTCCGTGGCCCGACGGGCGAGCTCGCTCGGCGCGTCGCCAGGGACGAAGTTCGGGTTCGTGCTGTGGACGACGCGGAGGTCGCCGTCACGGACCTCGACGAACGTGGAGTACGAGAACTCGAACAGCAGGGACATCGCCTCCAGCGTGAGTGAGACGACCTCGTCGACAGAGTCACAGCGATTGAGCGCCTGTCCGTACTTGTTGAGGTCGGCGACCTGCCGAGCGAAGTCTTGTTTGTCCTCGAATGACATGGCGAACTCCCGCGAGCGTGTGGGTTATCAGCCAATAGATACCGGTGCAAAAAACGGTTTCGGGGAACTCAACTCAGGTGCCGGTGTCTGCCGACCGAAAACGGCCGCTGGCGTCCCAGTTCAGTCGAGCCGATACCGGAGCAACGCGGCGATACCGCCCAGGTTCGCGAGCTGCTGGCCGGGAGCGAATTCGGCGGAGAAGACGGTCACGTCGCCGCCCTTCTGTTCGGTCGTCTCGATGAGCCGGTCCACGTCGACGTCCCAGTCCCCCTCGCCGGCACGCTCTTTCCTGAGCCGGTCGTCCAGGACCAGTAGCGTCTCGATAGCGCCGTAATCGGCCGCCTTCGCGACTTCTTCGGGACCGTATGCGACCTCCGCGCCCTCGCCGATTCGGGCCATCAGTTCGTCGATGTAGTCCGCCTCCTCGGCGATACGGGTCTGCTGTTGCACGTCCTCGACCGCGCCGCGCTTGAGGACCTCGTGGACGCCGCGGTCCCCCACGCCCGCGGTGTCGACGACCGTGATCTGCGCCGCTATCTCGGGGATCTCATCTTCGAAGTAGTCGAGGGCGTCCTGCTTGGTGAAGCCGGGGCCAGCGAGGATGTAGGCGTCAACGTCCTGGCGCTTCAGCACGTCGGCCAGTTCGGCGAACAGCTCCTTTCGCGGGCGGGCGTACTCACCCTTGCCCGTGGTCGAGGTGATGCTCGCACGCTCCTCGGTCCCGTACTGGGCGACGGTGTGGACGTGGGCCTCGCCCTCCTCGACGGTGGCGATGGCCACGTCGGGGTTCTCCGTGGCCTCGACGGCCTCCTCCAGGCGGTCGGCCTGATCGGGCTTCAGGTGCTTTTCGACGGTGATCTCGGTGTGCTCCTCGACGTTGATGGTGTGGTGAAAGCCCAGCTGATCCTCCCGCGAGCAGTCGACGATCTCGCCGCCAACGCGCAGGCGGTTGGCGAACTTCGCGAACTCGACGTCGGTGACCTCGATCTGGAGCCACATGTGCTCGCGCTCGCCGCCGCTGTCCCGAAGGTTGTCGTCGTTGCGCTGGATCCGCCGGGTGGTGTCGCCCGAGACGAGATCACCCGGTTCGACGACGTGGGAGAGGTGCCAGAGGTCGTCGAGCGTCTCGGGGACCACCTCGATGCGCTCGCGGCCCTCGGCGGTGGTCTCCCGGCTCTTGATCTGCATACCGGACGGTCCGCCGTACGGACACAAGTGCCCTGCTATTCGATTCGGAACGCGGCCGGCCCGCAGGTGTGGGGTACCCCCGCTCGGGCAGCAGTGCTGTCGATCGACCAGCGGCCCCTAACCCCCTCGGTTCGTCTAGAGACCGCCGGACGACCCAGTGATCAGGCAGTGAAAAGTGCCAGTCGAACCGCACCCCAATAGCCTATATGGAGCTATTGAATATGATTACCGCTCGAATCGCTACAATTATTACGGATACCGAACCATGATGTGACGAGTTCTCAGGGAGGGGGACTGGACGATGGAACAGATTTTCAAACTTGAATATCACCCTGTCGGCATGAACCCGCGCCGTATCCGATTTCTCCTCCTGCCGAACGCCGAAACTATCAAGCAAGTAACTGAAGAACGAGTCGAAGGGGACTGGCGGGAGCTCCGCGTCGAAGTGATTGACTACTTCGAATACTCCGACGAATGACGGCGGCGCTCACGGTCGCCCGCCGTATCCGTCGGACTATGACCGTGAACGCGGCAGTGAACCGACACTCGGCTCCAGACCGTTTCTCACTGGTATTCGCTCACGCAGAAGCCGTTGCCTTCGGGGTCTTCCAGAACCGTCCAGGTGGCCGTGTGCGTTTCGTACGTTTCGGTCTTGGTCTCGCGGACCGATGCCCCGAGTGACCGCAGTTCGTCGACCGTCGATTCCCGATCCGTCGTCGACAGATCGAGATGGATCGGCAGGTTCCGCTCTGTCCCTTTCGGTTGCTCTTTGAACAGTAAGTCGGGACCGTCGCCGGGTCGGTCGACGATTTCGGGGTCGAGCGCGGCCGGTAATTCTCGGCGCTCGCCGTCGAGGGCTGCAGCCCAGAAGGCCGCCAGTTCGTCCGCGCTCGCACAGGCGAAGGTAATGAATTCGATCTCGGGCATGCATGAGAAGCATCATTCGTAGCCTGAATATAACTGTGGGTCGTCGGAAAGAACTGCCGTGATCGCGCGGATACGACCGACACATCGACCGACCGGACGCGAATAGCCGCCGGACTGGCAGGCACCGCCTCCTACCGAGTCGATCCGCCAGAAGCGGACTCGCGGGCGCCCGCGAGCGCCGGCAGGTCGCCGGCCGCCGTCCCGATGGCGTAGGCCCCGGCCATGTTTCCGTAGAACGAGATAACGGGGACGAGGAGGACGCCGATCACCGTTGCAGCGGCGACGCCGGCGACCGCCTGTGCCACGACGGCGATGACGACGGCGACCAGCCAGGCGACGGCGTACGTCCGGGAGCCGCCGATTTCGCGGAGCGTTCCGGGGGAGAACGCCGCGCTCGCGCGTCCCGTGACCGCGTAGGCCGCGATGGCCGCGGGAAAGAGGTACGCCGCGGCGACGACGATGGCGACGGTCACGAGTATCACGGCCAGCGCGAGGAGCAAGCCGCCGATAGCGAGGTTCGACGCCGGTGGCTCGCCGCCCGGCGACGACACGACCGTGACTGGGAGGACGAGCGACGCGATCGCGAGGCCGAGCACCACAAGCGGCACCACCCCGTAGACGACTCCGATGAGGAAGCCGACGAGGCCTTCGACGAGGAGATCCGTCCACTCGTCGAACACCGGCAGCGACTCGTCGTCGCCCGCGGCGACCGCTCGGATGACTCTGATGAGGTAGCCGTACACCAGCAACGCGGGGACGATGAAGACGCCGAGCACGCTCAACAGGCCGCCGATGACCAGCGTCTCGACGTTCTTCTCTCCGGCCCAGGGGTATCGAATGGCTTCTTCGAGCATGATAGCTGAAGGGATGTCTGAAAACAGGGTGATTGTTCGGGTCGCTCAGGCGGCCGGTCGGCCGGCGGGCATCTCGTCGCCGTCGTCGACCGACGGCATCTCGTTGACGGCGGTCCCGATGGCGTAGGCCCCGGCGACGTTCGCGTAGAACGTCAGGAAGGGGGCGAGCAGCGCGCCGATGAGGACGGCGTTCAGGACGCCGATGACGACGCCGCTGAGGAGGCTAATCGCGAAGGCGACCAGCCAACCAGTGGCGTAGGTCCGGCTGAAGGCCATCCGGCGGATTTCACCGGGCGAGAACGCCGCGGCGATGCTGTCGGTTCGGACGAACGCGACGACGGCGGCCGGGAGCACGTACGCCATAGCCAGCGAGACGATGGCCACGGCGAGGGCCGCGACGACCACGATGAAGCCGACGGCCAGCCCGCTTCCCGCTCCGTTCCCGCCGAGACCGGCCGTCACGCCGCTCGCGAGCAGCGCGACGACGGCGATGGCCGCCGGGACGAGCGAGTAGACGAACCCGATGACGAACACCTTCAGGCCGTCCATCCCGAGGTCGCCCCAGTCGTCGAACTCCGGCGGTTCGGTCTCGCCGTTCAGTACCCCCCGGAGCGTGCGGACGACGTAGCCGATGACGAAGAACGTCGGGACGACCAGGAAGCTGAAGAACAGCAGGAGACCGCCGATGACGATGGTCTTCACTGCGCTGTCGCTCTCTCGCGGATAGTTGAGTGCGTCTTGGAACATTGTGTGACTCCTCCGTGACACGCGCCTGGCCGGCGTGGCGACTGCCACGTCAGTCACGACGAGCTATCACATCAACATATAATACGACTTACAAGTATATATAAGCGACTGTGAATCGTGCTGGTCGGTACCGTGTGTGAAGATGTCACGCGATCGGCAGTGGGTGGGGGACATCGGTAGACAGCCAGGGTAGCCTGCACCGCCGTCCACCTCCAGACCTGCGGCGAAGTGGGATGCCAGCCCTCCCTCGATTGGGACCCGAGGATTCATAATGATTTGACGTTAGGATATAGTAGCAACATGGTCCGCCACGAGGGCAGCCACGCACGCGCGACGGGTACTCAGCGCCGCTGGTGTGGTGTGGCCGACCCCCATCCGTCCTCACGAGGAGGACGACGATGACGCTCCTCGACGTGGACGACCTGACGGTGCGGTACAACGTGCGGGACGGCCCACTCCACAGCGTCAACGGCGTCTCGTTCACCATCGACGACGGCGTCAACTACGCGCTCTCCGGGGAGTCGGCGTCGGGGAAGTCGACGACCGCGAAGGCGATTCTCGGCCTCCTCCCCGACGAGGCCACGATCGAGTCGGGCACGGTCGAGTTCGAGGGCCGGGACCTGCGGTCGCTGACGCCCGCGGAACGGCAAGACCTCCTCTGGGAGGAAATCGCGTTCATCCCGCAGACGGCCATCGACGCGCTCGACCCGGTGATGACCGTCGGGGCGCAGATACGGCAGGCCGTCCAGACCCACAGGGAGGTCTCCGACCGGAACGCGGGCCGCCGCGCCCGGGAGCTGTTCGAGACCGTCGGTCTCGACCCCGACCGGGTCGAGGACTACCCCCACCAGTTCTCCGACGGAATGCGCCAGCGCGTCGTCATCGCGATGGCGCTCGCGCTCGACCCGAAGCTCATCATCGCCGACGAGCCGACGACCGGGCTGGACGTCATCGTCCAGGACAAGATTATCGACAACATCCTCCAGATACAGGAGGAGACCGACAGTTCGCTGCTGCTCATCACGCACGACCTGAGCGTCATCGCGGAGACCTGCGACGAACTGTCCATCCTCTATGGCGGGTCGGTCATGGAGCAAGGCAGCGTCAAGAGCGTCCTGCTCAATCCCTCGAACCCCTACACGATGGCGCTGAAGAACGCCTACCCGTCCCTCACAGACGGCGACGACGCGCTCGTCTCGATTCCGGGGAAACCGCCGACTCCGGACTCGAATCCGGTCGGCTGCGTCTTCGAACCGCGCTGTCCGTTCGCCACTGAGGCGTGCGAGACGACGACCCCGACGCTCGAACCGCTCCCCTACCGGAATCAGCGAGTCGCCTGTCACCACGCCGAGCGAGCGACGCGGATGCGCGACGAGGCCGACGACGCCTCGACGTGGGGCGGCGCGGTCGGGGGCGAGCGGATGGAAGACGGTGAGACGCTCCTCGAGGTGACGGACCTGAAGAAGTGGTACGAGCGAGAGGAGTCGCTGCTCGGGCGGGTTCCCATCGACGGCGTCTCGCCGACCGTCACCGGGTTCACGAACAGTCTCCGCAACTGGTACGACCGACGCGGCGACGTCCTGCGGGAGGTGCTCGGGAGCGACGACTCGCACGTCAAAGCCGTCGACGGCGTCTCGCTGTCGGTTTCGCGCGGGGAGATACTCGGCGTGGTCGGCGAATCGGGCTGTGGCAAGTCGACGCTCGGGGAGACGCTCGCGCTCCTCGAAGAGCCGACCGCCGGCAAACTCAGGTTCGACGGGCGACCGTACGAACACTACCGGAACGAGGACACACAGGCGTTCCGACAGAACCTCCAGATCATCTTCCAGAACCCCTACGACTCGCTGAACCCACGGATGACGGTCAAACAGCTGGTCAAGGAGCCGCTCACGATCCACGGCTACCGGACCGACGACAAAGAAGCGGCCGTTCGGGACACGCTGGAACGGGTGGGACTGGCCCCGGCCGAGCGGTACTTCGACGCGTACCCGAACGAGCTCTCGGGCGGGCAGCGCCAGCGCGTCGCCATCGCCCGGGCGCTGGTCATCGACCCGGACCTGCTCATCTGCGACGAACCGGCGTCGATGCTCGACGTGTCCCTCCAGGCGGAGGTGCTGAACCTCCTCCGCGAGCTTGCGAACACCGAAGGAATCGGCGTCCTGTACATCTCACACGACCTCGCTAGCCTCACGCAGATCGCAGACCGCCTGGCGATCATGTACCTCGGTCGGTTCGTCGAGCGGGGCCGGACGGACCGGATCATCTCCGAGCCGAAGCACCCGTACACTGAGGCCCTGCTCGCGGCGGTCCCGAAGACCGACCCGCGGGGCAGACGCGACCGGGTTCACCTCAGTGGCGATCCGGCCGACACCACCGGCCCCGACGTCGGCTGCCGGTTCGCCCCGCGATGTCCGCGGGCGAGTGACCGCTGTCGGACCGAGGAGCCGGAACTCGGCGCGTGGACGGACGACCGCCACGATGCGGCGTGTTTCCACCCGGCCGACGACCGGGACAGCGCCGATCTGACGCCGATCGACGAGGCGCTCGAGGCCGAGTGAACGCCCGTCGAGCGACCTATTTTCGGATGTCCCCAGCGGGGTGAATCACCGCGTCGCCCGAAGCAGGACCTTCTGGTTCGCGAACGACTCCATCTCGCCGTTCCTACGGGTCACGTCGAACGCCTCGACCGCACCAGCCGGCGGGTCGGCGAAGGTCGCTTCCAGGCGCTCGCGGCGCTCGGCTGGCGTCTCGACGGTTTCCACCCAGTCGTCGTAGACGAGGGTCTTGTCGATCACTCGGGCGGTTTCGACGGTGAAGCCCGCGGCTTCGAGCCACTTGACCCAGTCGTCGACGCGGTGAGAACGGACGTGCGTCGGGTCCCGCAACCGCTCGACCGTGTTGAGGAAGTCGTCGAGCGCGTCGTCGGCCGGCGCGACGTTGTCCTCGAAGGCGAAGGTCCCGCCGGGTTCGAGGACCCGTGCCACCGCCTCGACGAACGCGACCGGGTCCGGGAAGTGGTGCGCGGCGATGCGGCAGGTCACGGCGTCGAAGGCGTCCGCGCCGAACGGGAGCGTCTCGGCGTCGCAGACGACGCCCTCGACGGCCGGGTACGCGGTCGTCGCGGTCCGAACCATGTCCGACGCGACGTCTGTCGCGACGACCCGGTCGACGCCGGCGTCGACCAGCGCGCCCGCCGTGTGGCCCGCGCCGGTGGCCACGTCGAGGCCGCGCCGCGCCGATTCGCACCACGCCGCCAGCTGGTCGAGGTCGGCACCGGAGCGGTGGACGTCGCTGTCGAGGTACTCGTCGGCGTGGGAGCCGAAATGTGCCGCCGTCGATCGCTTCCGGTCGTTCGCGTCGCTCCCCTGTTCCATACCGCGCCCGTCCGACGGCTGGGTGAAAGTGATTTCGGCGGGTCGGGGGGACTGGTCGATCCGCGTTCGACCCAGGGTTTTTCGACCGCGCCGGACGCGGCGTTGCGTATGGTCCGTCGATCACTGCTGTACACGCCCGGAGACGACCGGGAGATGCTGGAGAAGGCGGTCGCGACGGCCGCCGATGCGGTCATCTTCGACCTCGAAGACGCCGTGGCCCTCGACGAGAAGGCGGCCGCCCGGAGCACGGTCGTTGACGCCCTCGACGCCCTCGACGATCCGAGTCCCGCCGTCAGCGTCCGCATCAACCCGTACGAGTACTCCGGCCGGGACGACGTGGCGGCGGTCGTGGGCGACGCGTCGACATCGCCCGAGTTCCTCGTGCTTCCGATGGCGGAAGGAGCCGACGACGTCGCGACGCTTCGGGACCACCTCGCCGAACTCGGAGCCCAGGGCGTTGGTATCGTCCCGCTCGTCGAGACGGCGGCGGGCGTCCGGGCGGCCGACGAGATCGCGGCGGCGGACGGCGTGACCGCGATCGCTTTCGGCGACCAGGACTTCACCGCGGACATCGGTGCCACCGTGACCGACGACAAGACCGAGTCGCTATACGCGCGCCAGCGGATCGTCGTCGCGGCGGCCGCGGCGGGCGTCGACGCGTTCGACACCGTCTATACCGACATCGCGGACACCGAGGGGCTTCGCGAACAGGTCGAAACGGTCGCCGAGTTCGGCTTCGACGGCAAACTCGCCATCCACCCCGACCAGGTCCCGATCATCAACGAGGCGTTCACACCGGACTCCGAGGAGATCGAGTGGGCCGAGCGCGTGATCGAAGGCGAGCGGGCGGCAGCGGCGACCGGCGACGGCGTGTTCACCGTCGACGGGCAGATGATCGACCCGCCGCTGGTCGAGCGCGCGAGGACGATTCTCGACCGAGCGGCCGCCGCGGGAAAGCGGTAACTGAGGCCAGATTCGCGGCCGCCCACCGTCTTTGCTTATAAAAGATGATTATTACCGGCCACCATCGGAAGTAGGTTCAGGCGGTCGCCACGAGAACTGTCCCGCGTCATGACAGCGAATCGCGACGCGAACGCGGAGACAGACGGACCTGGGACGCCGGAGCTGGAGCGACTGTTCGACCCCGACTCGGTCGCGGTCGTCGGGGCCAGTCCGGACTCCTTTTACTCGGGGAACCTCGTCGAGAACCTCCTCGAATACGGCTTCGACGGTGACCTCTACCCGGTCAATCCGAGTCGGGACGAGGTGTGGGGCCGGCGGTGTTACGACGACGTGGACGACGTGCCGGAGACCGTCGACCTCGTCGTCGTGAGCGTTCCGCGGGAGTACGTCGTCGACGTGGTCCGCGCGGCTGGCGACCGGGGCGTCCCCGTCGCTCTGGTCCTCACCGCTGGGTTCTCGGAGGCCGACGAAGCGGGTGCAGCAGTCGAAGCGGACCTCGCCGCGGCAGCCGACGACGCCGGCATCCGCGTCGTCGGGCCGAACTGCATCGGCGTGATGTCGTCCGCGGGCGCGACGCTCACCTCGACGTGCTCGCGCGAGCCCGAACCCGGCGGTATCGGCCTCGTCAGCCAGTCTGGCGCGCTCGCGTTCACGACGTTCTTCGAGCGGGCGGCCGACCAGGACCTGCACTTCAGTCACATCGTCTCGACGGGCAACGAGACCGATCTGACGCTCACGGACTACGTCGCCTATCTCGCCGAGCAGGACGGCGTCGACGTGATCTGTACCTACGTCGAGGGCGTCGAGGACCCCGAGCGGTTCATGCGCGTCGCCGAGCGCGCCGTCCGAAACGGAACGCCCGTTCTGACGGTCAAGATCGGCCAGTCGGACCAGGCCGAGGCGGCCACCCTCTCGCACACCGGGTCGCTCACCGGCGACGACGACGCCTGGGCGGCCGCCTTCGACCAGTCCGGCGTCCAGCGGGTCCCCGACATTCCCGACCTCCTCGGTCGCGCGAACGCACACACCTCGGGTCGGCCGCCCGACGGCGACCGCGTCTGCATCGCCTCGACCAGCGGCGGCCTCGCGAGCCTGCTCGCCGACATGGCCGCCGAGCGGGGCCTCGCGCTCCCCGATATCGACGGCGAGACTGAGCAGGCGCTCCTCGACCTGGACGACCTCCTGACCTACGGTGAACTGCGAAACCCGGCCGACATCCGGGGCTACGGCGCGGACGTGCTCCCGGAGATCGCCGACGCGCTCCTCGCCGACGACGGGTTCGACGCCTACGTCTTCGCGATCGGCCTGTCTGGGGTCGACGACCGCGCCGTGGACATCGCTGCCGACCTGGAAGCCATCGCGGCACGGGCCGAAGACCCGGTGTACGTCCTCTGGACCGGTCGGAAGGAGCCCGAGAACCCGACCGAGACGGCCCCCTACGCCAGACTCCGCGAGGCCGTGCCGTTCTACGAGGACCCGAGCCGGTGTCTCGACGCCGTCGCGTCGACCGTCGAGTTTGCCGCCGCCCGCGACCGTCTCGCCGACCACGCCCCGCGGAGCGCCCTCGGCGAGGACCGCGAGGCGTCGGCGGACCTCGACCTGCCACCCGGTCGCGTCCTGACCTGGCAGGAGGCCGAGTCGCTGCTCGCTGCGTTCGACGTCCCGACCGTCGAGACGAGCGTGGCGACCAGCGCCGACGAAGCGGCGGACACGGTGGCCTCGATGGAGGGGGCGGCTGTCCTCAAGATCGACTCGCCCGAACTGCCCCACCGGACCGACGCCGGAGCCGTCAGACTCGGCGTCGAGTCTCCTGAGGAGGCGCGAGAGGCCTACAACGACGTGTACGCCGCCGCACGGACTCGCGTGGCCGACGACGAAATCGCGGGGGTCCTAATCCAGCCGATGGTCGACGGCGGCGTCGAGGCGATGCTCGGCGTCGCGCCCGGCGACGTGTTCGGCTCGCTCGTCACCGTCGGGCCCGGCGGGGTGCTCGTGGAGGTGCTCGACGAGAGCGCGACCCTCGTCCCGCCGTTCTCCCGGGCCGACGCGCGTCGGGCCGTCGAGGAGACGGCTCTCGCCGACGTACTGAAGGACCGGCGAGACGGAGAACCGCTGCCCGTCGACCCCGTCGTCGATCTCCTGGTCCGCGTGGGCGACCTCGCCGCCTCGGTCGAGGCCGTGGCCGAACTCGATCTGAATCCCGTCGTGATCACCGCCGACGGCCCCGTCGCCGTCGACGCGCTCGTTCGAACGAGCGAATAAACGGCGCGCGCATCGATTCCAGTTTCCCGCGGGCCGGTAGGAACGAACTACTGCCTGAAATCGACGGCTTGACGGGCCATCGGCTGTGTTCTCGCACACCATCCATGGCTAACAAAGGTTAAATGTGGGTCCGAGTAACTGGATGTATACGGATACCCAGGGTGATCTGAAATTCTCCGTGTCGACTTTCAGACAGTTCCATCGGGAGTCGTTAGCGACTTCCAGACGCAGTTCTCGGACATCTACTGCATCGAGTTCGAGAACGCGTTCTACGCCGACGAGGGCGACTGGATCGAGTCGCTGCTGGTCACCGCAGAGACCGAACTCGATCCCGAGGCGATGGTCGACGCCATCGACCGCGCCGAACTGTTCTACCACGAGCGCGTCTCGGTTGACGCCTCGGAGAAGCCCACTTACCGGCTGACCATCGTCGCGCACGAACCGTACCCGTTCCTCCTGGGCGTGCTCCTTCGAGGGAGAGCGATCCCGAACCGGCTGAAGCTCTACGACGGCCGTTTCGACGGCGTCATCACGGTCAAAGAGTGGGACGACTTCAGGACGCTCGCCGACCAGATCGACGAGCGCTTCGGGAAGTTCGAACTCCAGAGCGTGAATCAGGTCGAGACGACCGGTGAACCGCTCGGGAGCGGCCAACTCGGCCGCGTGTTGCGCAACGAGCTCTCACAGGAGCAGCTGTCGGTTCTCCGAACGGCTCACTCGATGGGGTACTTCGACGTTCCACGCGGGGCAACGGCGGACGACCTCGCGACCGAACTCGACATCGCCCAGTCGACCCTCAGCGAACGCCTCCGACTGGCCGAGAAACAACTCTTCGAACTCGTCTTCTCCGGGGGGCCGTCGCCGAGCGCCGAAGCCGACGCCGAGTGACCGGCGGGCCGTCGACGGCGAACGTATCGGCTGCGAGAGAGGTTATCATACGTATTTTGATAGGATCGGGCGCGGTCGGTCTCGGGGGCAGAATTCGGGGTCGATCCCTCCTTCGAAGGGAGCCGCACATAAAGGACGATGATGATTGAGGGGTATCGGGAACATCTCCAAGTCGGTATGGTGGAAACGCTGGAGGTGTAATGTCCCGTGATAAACCATTAGAAATCGAGACAGGTACCACGTCGCGGCGTCGGTTCATCAAGATCGCAAGCGCGGCCGGACTGGCCGGCATGGCCGGCTGTTCGGGCGGCGACGGCGGTGACGGCGGTGACGGTGGCACAGATGGGTCTGGCGGCGACGGTCGATCAATCGAGACGAAGTTCTGGGAAGAGTGGCCCGTGGAGACGAAGGGGTCCTCGGTCAACGACGAAGCCGTCCAGTTCGAGTACACCGCGGTCGAGGGCCAGTCGCTGTCCGCGCTCGACGTGCACTTCGCCCAGTCGGAGACGCCGTGGATGCGCGAACACGCGCTGATGATCCAGGAGTCGTTCAGTTCCATCGGCGTCCCCACCAATCTCGTCAACGTCCAGCCGAGCACCCGGTACGGTGAGTTCTGGCGCGCGGACATCGGTCACCCGGTTCCCGTGGTGATGAACCTCCACGGTCCCGACCCCCAGCGCGGCCTCGATCCGAACCCGTTCCTGATGCGTGCGCACCCGGAGACCGGCGGGAACTACTACAACTACAAGAACGACGAGATCACCGAACTGCTCGACGAGCAGGCCCAGACCATCGGCGACCAGCAAAAGCGCGCCGAGATCTGCCAGGAGATCCAGACGAAGCTCAGCGAGGACGCCTACGTCATCGCTTCGAACTTCCCCAACGTCATCACGGTCGCGAACACGGCCGACTGGGAAGGGTACGTGCCCACGCCGGGCAACGGCACGACCCGCGACTCGTTCATCTGGACGCAGGTGAACCTCCAGCCCACGGGCGACTCGACCACGTGGGTGAAAGGCGTCACCGCCGGGATGCAGGGGACGAACCTCCCCTGGTCGACCGGCGGCCTCGAAGAGAAGCGGCTGTTGAACGTCTACGACGGCCTCTACGACGCCTCGCCGCAGCTCGAAATCGTCCCCGGCCTGGCGACCGGTCACGAGGTCATCGACGACACCACCGTCGAGATGGACCTCCGCGAGGGCGTCACCTGGCACGACGGCGAGTCGTTCACGCCCGAGGACGTGAAGTTCAGCGTCGAGATGTACAAGCAACACACCGCGCCCCAGCAGGGCCCGTTCTACCGGACCATCGACAGCGTCGAAGTGGTCTCGAACCAGGGCGGCGGCCGCGTTCGGTTCAACCTCACCGAACCCGACGCCGCGTTCCTCACCCAGCGCGCGGTCCGGAGCGCGATCATCCCCAAGCACCGCTGGCAGGACGTCGACAGCCCCGGACAGTACAACCCGGACAACCCGGTCGGGACCGGGCCCTTTAGCTTCGTCAACTGGGAGCAGGGGTCCGAACTCCGCCTGGAGAAGTACGAGGACCACTGGCTGTGGGACGACGACACCCGCCGGGAGATCATGGGCGAGCAGTACTTCGTCCCCGGCGACGGTATCGACGAGATGGTCGAGTCCAACGTCGGAAACGTCTCGACGCTCATCGGCGCGATGCAGTCCGGCGACATCGACGCCATCGGTGCGACGGTCTCGAACCAGCAGGCGGAGCGCGCCGCGAACGCCAGCGGCGTCGAGAAACAGACCGCGCGCAACTACGTCCCGACGGACGTTCACCTCAACCACATCGTCCCGCTGTTCCGCGACAAGACGGTCCGCGTCGCGCTCAGCCACGCCGTGGACAAGCAGGGCTTCGTCGACGGCGTCCTCGGCGGTCGTGGCGAGGCCATCGACGGCCAGAACCTCATCACGCCGCTGCTGACGCCGTTCTACGGCGAGACCGAGGCCTACGAGTACAACGTCGACAAAGCGCGGTCGATGCTCCAGCAGGCCGGGTACACCTTCGACGGCGACGACATGCTCGTCTGGCCGACGGGTGACGCCTGGGACGCCTTCGCCGAACGGGTCGAGAATGGTCACGCGACGCGGTCCGAACTCGACCAGCAGGACTTCTCCTGACACAATGAGCTTCCAGCGATTCCTCATCAAACGGACCGCCATCGCGGCGATGCTGACGCTCATCTCGGTCAGCGTCATCTTCGCCTCGCTGCGACTCCTCCCGAGTGACCCGTTCAGCGGGCTGGTCGCGTCGGGAGCGCTGACCGCCGAGCAGGTCACCCAGCTCCGCGAGATGTACGGCCTCGACGAGCCGATCTACGTGCAGTACCTGAAGTACGTCAGGAACCTGTTCACGCTGCAGTTCGGCATCTCGCTGACCCAGCAGCGGCCGGTCGGAGAGATCATCATCCCCGCGCTGATGAACACGCTCGTCCTGCTCCTGCCGGCGCTGGTCGTGACCGCGGTCGTCAGTTCCATCGCCGGGATGTACGCCGGCTGGAATCGCGGGTCGAAGTTCGAGCAGGCTGGTATCGTGGTCACCACGTTCTTCCGCGCGTCCCCGATCTTCGTGACGGGGATCCTCCTGCTCATCATCTTCTCGTACGGGCTGAACTGGCTGCCCGCGTTCGGGATGCGAAGTCCGATGGCGAACCCGCAGGGGTACGCACAGACGTACCTCTCGGTGGACTTCCTCAAGCACTACATCCTCCCCTTTACCGCGACGGTGCTGTTCTACAGCGGCGACTTCCTGATGCTCGCGCGGAACTCCGTCGTCGAGCGCAAGGGCTCCGAGTTCCTGATGCTCCACCGTGCGAAGGGGCTCTCGGAGATGAAACAGCTCGCCCGTGCGGGGCGGAACTCGCTGCTCCCGCTGGTGACGTACTTCGCGCTCCGAACGGGGATGCTGTTCCAGGGCGTCATCACGCTGGAAGTGGTCTTCGCGTGGCCGGGAATCGGCCGCGCGCTCGTCCAGGCCATCCTCAATCAGGACTACCCGACGGTTCAGGCCGCCGTGTTCATCATGGCGCTCGCGGTCATCGTGATGAACCTCACTGCCGACATAGCGTACGCGAAACTCGACCCGACGATCAAGGCAGGTGACGTCTGATGTCCGGGTACACACTCGACGCAGAGACCGCACGCGATCGGCTCAGCTCGGAGTTCGGTCGCGCGAAGGAGACCATGGCCGTCGTCTGGCAGGACACCGGGGCGAAGTTCGGCCTCGTCATCCTCGCCAGCTTCGTGTTCATCGGGCTCTTCGGTCCGTACATCGCGCCGTACCACCCCATCGAGGACACGCTCCGCCGGCAGGGCGCGATGATGCGACTGACCGCGCCCAGCGGGAAGGCGCTGCTCGGAACGACCTCCTTCGGGAAGGACGTGCTAAGCCAGTTCCTCGCCGGCGCGCGGCCGACGCTCATCATCGGGCTGTTCGGCGGCATCGGCACCGGCATCCTGGGCTTCCTCGTGGGTCTCACGAGCGGATACTTCGGCGGTCGCATCGACGAATTCCTGATGCGGTTGACCGACCTCACGTTCGCGCTCCCGCTCCTGCCGATGGCGCTGCTCATCCTGTCGTTCGTGTCGCCGAACGTCTGGCTCATCACCGTCGTGCTGGTGATCTTCCTCTGGAAGATGCCGGCACGGGTCATCCGCTCGGAGGTCATGACTGTCAAGGAGCGAACGTTCGTGAAGTCCGCCCGCGCGAGGGGCGCGGGCCACCTGCGGACGATGTTCCTCCACGTCGCGCCGAACGTGCTGGGCATCGGCTTCCTCTACACCGCATACGCCGTGGGCTGGTCGATCGTCGCGGGGGCGTCGCTCGCGTTCCTCGGGTTCGGTGACCCGACGACGACCTCCTGGGGCCGGATGCTCCAGCAGGTGTTCCGCTCGGGCGCGATCCGAGTCGCCTGGTGGTGGGTGCTCCCGCCCGCGCTCGGTATCGCCGCCGTGACGACCTCGGTCTTCCTCGTCGGCCGCGCCTTCGAGGAGATCGTCAACCCCGAACTGCAGACGGAGGAACAATGAGCCTGCTCGAAGTCGACGACGTGAAGATCACGTATCGAACGCCCGACAAGGACGTCCACGCGGTCAACAACGTCTCGTTCTCCATCGAGGAGGGGGACAACTACGGACTGGTCGGCGAGTCCGGGTCCGGGAAGTCGACCCTCGCCAAGTCCGTGCTCGGACTGCTCGACGACAACGGCGAGATCCGCTCCGGGAGCATCACATTCAACGGCCGCGAACTGACGAACCTCTCCGAGCGGGAGTGGCGCGACGTCCGCTGGGAGGAGATCGCCTACATCCCACAGAGCGCGATGGACTCGCTCGACCCGGTAATGACCGTCGGCGAGCAGATCCGGGAGGCGATCCACACGCACAAGGACGTCTCGGACGCCGCCGCCAACGAGCGGGTCGAAGAGGTCTTCGACATCGTCGGGCTCGACCCGGGACGGACCGAGGACTACCCCCACGAGTTCTCGGGCGGGATGCGCCAGCGCGTCACCATCGCGATGGCGCTGGTCCTGGACCCCGACCTCATCATCGCCGACGAGCCGACGACCGGCCTGGACGTCATCGTCCAGGACAAGATCGTCCAGAAGCTCATGGAGATCCAGGAGGAGATCGACAGCTCGCTGTTGCTCATCACCCACGAGGTCGGCGTCGTCGCGGAGACCTGCGACGAGGTGTCGGTGCTCTACGGCGGGAAGGTGATGGAGCAGGGCAAGACCTTCGACGTGTTCAACGATCCGCACAACCCCTACACGATGGGGCTGAAAAACGCCTTCCCGGAGGTCGACGAGTTCGACGAGAACGCCATCTCCATCCCGGGATCCTTACCTGACCTCGTCGAGGAGCCGACCGGTTGCGTCTTCCGGAACCGGTGTCCGTTCGCGACGGAAGAGTGCGAGAGCGACCACCCGCCGCTGGTCGGCGACGAGCGGCAGGCCTCGGCCTGTTACTACAACGACCGGGCCGACGAGATGCAGAAACAGGCTGCCGATCCCGAGACGTGGGGCATCGACGTGCCTGAGGACGACGACGGCCGCGACGCGGGCGAGGTCATCGTCGAGACTGACGGACTGGAGAAGTGGTTCCAGCAGTCCCAGTCGATCGTCGCCGATCTGCTCGGCAACGAGCCCAACTACGTCAAGGCCGTCAACGGCGTCGACCTCGACATCCGTGAGGGGGAGATCCTCGGCATCGCCGGCGAGTCCGGCTGTGGGAAGTCCACGCTCGCGGAGGTCGTCTCCGCGCTGCAATCACAGACCGGCGGCGACATCCTCTTCGAGGGCCGGCCGGTCGACGACCTGCTCGCCGAGGACACCAAGCAGTTCCGTTCGAAGGTGCAGTTCATCTTCCAGGACCCCTTCGACTCGCTCAACCCGCGCCAGCGCGTGCGGGCCGCGGTCGCCGAACCGCTGAAAGTCCAGGGCGTCGAGCCCGAGGAGATCGAGCGGCGGGTCCGCCAGACGGTGTCCGACGTGGGCCTCAATCCGCCCGAGAAGTACCTCGATAAGCACCCCGACCAGCTCTCTGGCGGGGAGCGCCAGCGCGTCGCCATCGCCCAGGCGCTCGTGCTCGACCCGCGCCTGCTCATCTGCGACGAGCCGGCGTCGATGCTCGACGTGTCGCTGAAGGCCAACATCCTCAACATCCTCCGGGAGATGGCCGACGAGCGCGACATCGGCATCGCCTACATCTCACACGACCTCGCCAGCCTCTCGCAGATCGCCGACCGCCTGGCGGTGATGTATCTCGGACGCGTCGTCGAGATCGGGCCGACCGAGGATGTCGTCGAGAACCCCAAGCACCCCTACGCGGCCTCGCTGCTCGAGGCGTCGCCGCGGGCCGACCCAAGCATCGACCGACAGCGGGTCCTCCTCCCGGGGGAGCCGCCGAACCCGGTCGACCTCCCGGGCGGCTGTAACTTCGCGCCGCGCTGTCCGAAGGCGACGGACAAGTGCCGACAGGAGGACCCCGCCCGCTCCGAGTTCGCCGACGGCGACCACGAGGCGGCGTGTTTCTACCCCGTCGAGGACATCGAGAGCGAACTGCTCGCTCGTTACGCCCGCGAGCGAGAGCAGGCGGACCGCGAGTCGGCCGCGAACATCGCGGAACACGAACCGGCCACGGAGACGTAGATGACAGCGGGCACCCCGTTCGGAGCGGCGACGCTCGACGCCGTGGTCCCGGCCTTCCAGGTCGGTGGCGCGGTGATCCCGGACAGCGCCATCGCCGTCGGCGGGGCGGCCCTCATCGCCGTGCTGATCGGCATCTCCGCGTTCTTCTCGTCGTCAGAGATCGCGATGTTCTCGCTGCCGGCCCACCGCGTCGAGGCGCTGGTCGAGGACGGTGTCGGGGGCTCGGAGACGCTGGCGGCGCTCAAGAGCGACCCGCACCGGCTGCTCGTGACGATTCTGGTCGGAAACAACCTCGTCAACATCGCGATGTCGTCGCTCGCGACGGGCCTGCTGGTCGTGCTCGGCTTCGGACAGGGACAGGCCGTCACGGTGGCGACGCTCGGCATCACCGCGCTGGTGTTGCTGTTCGGCGAGAGCGCCCCCAAGAGCTACGCGGTCGAGAACACCGAGTCCTGGGCGCTCACGATAGCGAAACCGCTCAAGCTCGCCGAGTACGTCCTGCTGCCGCTCGTCCTGCTGTTCGACTACCTCACTCGCGTCGTCAACAAGATCACGGGCGGTCGCTCGGCCATCGAGACCTCCTACGTCACCCGCGAGGAGATACAGAACATCATCGAGACCGGCGAGCGAGAGGGCGTGCTTGACGAAGAGGAGCGCGAGATGCTCCAGCGAACCCTGCGGTTCAACGACACCATCGCCAAGGAGGTGATGACCCCGCGACTGGACATGACTGCGGTCCCGAAGACGGCGTCCGTCGAGGAGGCCCTGGAGACCTGCATCCAGAGCGGCCACACCCACCTGCCGGTCTACGAGCGGAGCCTCGACAACGTCGTCGGCGTCGTCCACGTCCACGACCTCGTCCGGGAGCGCGCAGATGAGGACGGTGAGCGAGAGAGCCAAGCGGCGCTGTCTGACCTCGTCGAGCCGGTGCTCCACGTCCCCGAGTCGAAGAACGTCGACGACCTTCTGTCGGAGATGCGCAAGGAACGCATCCACGTCGTCATCGTCATCGACGAGTTCGGGACGACCGAGGGCCTGCTCACCATCGAGGACCTGACCGAGGAGATCGTCGGCGAGATACTCGAGGGCGAGGAGCGAGAGCCCATCGAGTTCGTCGACGACGACACCGTCGTCGTGAAGGGCGAGGTCAACGTCAACGAGGTCAACGAGGCGCTCGACATCGACCTGCCCGAGGGCGAGGAGTTCGAGACCGTCGCCGGGTCCGTGTTCAACCGCGCCGGCCGCCTCGTCGAGGAGGGCGAGACCTTCGCGTTCGACGGCGTCGAAATCGGCGTCGAGCGCGTCGAGAACACGCGCATCACGCGGGCGCGCCTCCAGCGCGTGGACGGCGACGACGGGGACGCTCCCGAGGTCGGTTCGGAGTCGAACGCGACGTAAGCCTTCTCGAAATCTTCTCCCGGATTCACAACACGAGCGGCCAGTAGAGCAGCCACGACGCCGCGACCACGACCAGCGACAGCGCCATCGTCACCAGCCCGAACGACACCACGTCGCGGTGTGAGAGTGGGCCGCGGTCCATCGAGACGAGTACCGCAGACGTGTTGAACGGCAATATCGTGGTCGCCCCGACGACGAGCAGGACGGAGAGCGCGAGTGGGACGCGGGCCACGCCGAACGCGTCGGCGAACTCCAGGACGATGGGGAGCGTGACGACGATGGCCGCCGACGCGGTCGAGAACAGCACGCGAATGCCGACCGCGAGCGCCAGCAGCACGGCGACGACCTGCCAGTGGGCGAGCGCGGCGAACGGGACCGCGCGCGTGAGCGTCTCGACCACGTAGTCGAGCGTGCCGGTCGACTCCATCACGTCGAGGATCGACAGCATCGCACCGATGAGGAAGACGACGCCCCAGCTCACGTCCCGAACGTCCTCCGTTCCGATGACGCCGACGCCGGGCAGCGACAGCGCGAACACCGCCACAGCGGCGGGGACGACCGTCGGGATGCCGACGAACGAGCCGACGATCCACGCCAGAACGGTCGCGGCCATGACGACGGCGACGATGCGCTGTTCACGGGTCGATCCCGCCGCCTCGGCGGCGGGGTCGCCGAGCGGGGACGACTCGCCGGTCGGCGCGCCGCTCCCGTCGGCCGTCGCGACCGTCGTCTCGCCGTCGACCGAACTGAACGCCGCCGCGGCGACGGTCCCCAGCCCGAACAGCGCGAGCGTCGGGGGAATCATCAGCACGGCCCACTCGACCCAGGTGACCGGCCGGACGCTGGCGGTGACGATTTCGGAGGTGACGAGCGCCATCCCGCCGCCGGTCATCAGCGCCATCGACGCGATGGGGTTGACGTGGCCCAGCAGGAGGAACGAGCCGCGCTCGAAGCCGCTGCCCTCGCCCAGCCCGTAGGCGTCGACGAGGCGCTCGACGATGGGGATGAACGTCACCGCGCGCGCCATCGCGGAGGGGACGAACGCCGCCAGCATGAGGACGTGGGCCGCCAGCGACCGGTAGGTCTGTCGCGGCGTCTGCTCGCCCGCGAGCAGGCGCTGTGCCACGCGGCGGTCCAGGCCGACGCTCGAGATGGAGTTACTGAGCAGGAGCAAGAGCAGGAGGAAGAAGACGAGCGAGGAGGCGTAGCCGGTGGCCGCCGCGGCGAAGGTGTCGGCGACGCCAAGCGCGTACAGCAGCGTCACGCTGAGCGCGCTGGAGACGACGTACGGGACCGGCTCGGTCAGCCACAGGACCAGCGCGAGCAGAAAGACCGAGAGGACCCGACGGATCGCTGGCGACATCCCGGCTGGGGTCGGCCCGACGAGGCCGTAGCCGAGCAGCGCCGCCGCCGCGACCAGTCCGCCGACCGCCCGCACGGAGAGGTCGCCCGGCATCGCCACCCGATCGGTGAGGCCGTCGCCCATTACCGGAGTGTCGCCTGTCGATCCAAAGTACCTGATGGAACCGACAACCGACGCCGCCCGCGACGGCGAACCCGTCCGGGGCGAGTCCCGTCCAGGGCGGTCACTCCGTGCGGTCCTCGTCGGCGTCGGCGGCCGCCTGCAACCGCGCGTAGGCCTCCCACGACGGGTCCGCACCGGGGTGGGACTGTCGCGTCCCGTCGACGTACAGCCCATCGCCAGCGCGCACCTCGCCGACGACGGCCGCTGGGGTCCCGCGGGCTTCGAGCGCCGCGACCGCGTCGTCGGCGTCGGCGGGGTCGACCGCGGCCAGCAGGGTCCCGCAACTGGAGACGTGCCAGGGATCGACGCCGACGGCATCACAGACGTCGGCGACGCCGTCCGCCATCGGAACCGCGTCGCCGTCCACGTCGAACCGGACGCCCGCGCCGTCTGCCATCTCGACGAGCGCGCCGGTGATGCCGCCCTCGGTCGCGTCGTGCATCGCCGTCACGTCGCCCGCACTCGCGACGGCCGCCGCGTCCTCGACGACGGCGGTGTCGGCCAGGCGCTCCTGCGCGACGGCGACGCGCTCCGGCGGCAGGTCGAGCGCCGCGGGAAAGAGGCGGGCGAACAGGCCGGCCACTTCGGCGGCCGGACCGGTCCCCACGATCAGTCTGTCGCCGGGTCGCGCCCCGTCCGGCCGGACGACCTCGTCGTGAGACCCGACGCCCAGCGCCGTCGCGCCGCCGACCCAGGAGTAGTCGACCCCGTCGTACCGCGCGGTGTGTCCGGTCACGACGCTCACGCCCAGTTCCTCGGCCCTGCCGGCCATCCCGCTCCACATCGCCGCGAGTTCGTCGTCGGTCATCTCCGGGGGGAGCGTGAACGTCACCGAGAGGTGTGACGGTGGGACGCCCGAGACCGCCACGTCGGCCAGGACCACGTCCATCGCGAAGCGCCCGGCCGTCTCGAAGCCGAGGTCGGGCAGCACCGACAGCGGGTCTGTGGCCGTGACGAGCGCCTCGCCGCCCACGTCGATCACGCCGAAGTCGACGCCGTGGGTCGGCCCGAGCACCACGTCGTCGCGCTCCGCGCCGAGTTCCGGGTAGATGACCCGATCGAACACCTCGCGGTCGATCTTGCCCAGATCACTCACGGCTCGGCCCACTCCAAGCTCTGCGGCCCGCGCATCACTCGTCCACCATCCGACTGCCGCCCGGCGGCAGGAACTCCTGTATCTGGTCCGGGCTGGCGACCTTGCGGACGAACGACTCGTCGGCGAACCGGGACCTGAACTCCCGGTAGAGCCGCTTTGCGATGTCGTTCTGGGCGTACTGGCCCGGTTCGACGACGACGGTCGTCGCCGCCTGACCCTCGATAGCCGCCGGTGGACCGCCGATGACCCGCGTCTCGTCCTCGCAGGTGATGCCGACGCCGACGCCGACGGGCGTGTCCTCGAAGTAGGTCCGGTCGCCGCGAACCGCGAAGCCGCCCTTCTCCAAGTACTCGCCGCTCTCGGGCGTCTTCGACACCTGATCGGGGTCGACCATGTAGACGTCGCCGGCGAAGCGCCCGTCCTTCCAGACGGAGGAGTACGAGACGGCGAACTGCGCGGCCTGGTCGAGCGACGACTGCGGGAAGTCGACCTCCTTCGCCGGCTCGCTCGGGCCGGTCGCTTTCAGCACCGTGACCGGGCCGCCGTGGGCCTGCGCGTGGAAGAACTTGTCACCGCGTTCGAGGTACTTCTGGACGAGTTCCTCGTTGTCGTCGGCGTCGCGGCCGCCGATGACGAGGAAGCCGTCGGAGGTGTGGAACCAGCGGAACTGCTCGAACCAGTGCTCGGTCGAGCGCGTGGGGATCGACGCCTCGGCGAGCCAGTCGGTCGGTTCGTCCTCGTCGGCCTCGTTCGCAGACTCGTCCTCGCCGTCGTCCCGTTCCCACTCCTCGCGTCGTCGCTTGACCGCTTCGAGGTCCTCGCGGGTGTCCTCGATGGCCGCGAGCGCGCCCTCTTTCTTCTCTTCGATGCGCTTTGCCTCCTTGTACAGTTCGTCGGCGTTCACCTCGACCCCCTCGTTTGCGTCGACCGTGACGCGCGTGCCGTCGATATCGAGCGTGACGGTCCCCTCGCTCCCGTCGAGTGAGACGACCGCTTCGGCGGCGGGGATGCCCCGCTCTGCGCCCTCGTCGAACTTCGCTTCGATGTCGTCCCACGCCACGTCGTCGTCGCGGGCGGCCTGCACGGTCGAGAGCACCTCGTCGACGAGGTCGTAGTGCGCGTACAGGAGTTCGGCCTTCTCGCGCTCCGCTTCGGCGTCGTCCTCGAAGTCCCCGATGGCCTGTTCTTGCTGCTGGATGATGCGCTTCTGTTTCTCGATTTCGGCCTCGAAGTCCGGGCGCTGGGTCTCGCCGCCCTCGACCGCCTCCTCGCGCTCAACGTTGTAGAAGTAGTCGTCCAGTGCGGTGTTGAATTCGGTGAACGTCTCGCTGTAGAGGTCCTCGTACTCCTCCAGCGGAATCGGCGTCACGTCCACGCGCCGGCGGTCCGGGTCGTCGGCCTCCTCGTCCCCGACCGTCTCGTAGTACACCCGCGGGTCGACGTTGCCTTCGCGAAGGCGGGTGCCGAGTTCGTCGACGATGTCGTAGAGGCGCTGGAACTGCTCGTCGGTGACCTCGCCGACGGCGACGTTGTAGTCGATACCGGCGCGGGTACACAGCTCCTCGCCGTAGAGGCCGCCGAAGTTCAGTTGCGTCGCGAGCGTGCGCACGAGGTCGGAATCCGACTCCTCGATGCGAGCGACGAATCCCTCGTAGCCGACGGTCAGCGGATTGAACCGCGCCGACGGGAACTCGTAGGGGGTCCCCGGCGCGACGGTCCGCGACTTGAGCCGGACGGTCTCCAGACAGTCGATTACCTCGCCGTGCTCGTCGAGGACGGCGACGTTGCCGTCGCCGAACAGCTCCGCGACGATGGTAGTCGAACCGTCCTCGCGGTCGAACTCCAGTTCGATGATGCGGTCGAACTCGAACTGCTCGACGCGGACGAGGTCGGCCCCGGAGAGTCTGTTCCGGAGCATCATCGCGAAGTCGGGCGGCCGGCCCGGCGCGTCCGGGACGTGAGCCGCGTCGGCGACGTGGGCGCGTTTCACGTCGCCGACCTCGATGACGAACTCCACCCGGCCGCGGTCGAAGTCCCGGAGCTTCAGCCTGACGAGGTCGTCCTCGGGGTAGAGGTACGCCTTGTCGAGCTTCGCGCCCTCGTAGCCGGCGAGTTCGCCCTCCAGAGCGGCGAGGTCGACGCTCGTCAGTTCCCGCTTGTGGTCCATATCGGTGGCTGTCGGCGGGGACCCAAAGGGGTTCCGTTAGGCGTCGTCGGCGATGGCCTCGCCCGCCTCCAGCCCGTTCCTGACGGCCGCGTGGACGCGGCCTTCGCCGGCCACCCAGTCGCCGGCGAAGTAGAGGTCGTGCTCGCTGGCGCGGGCGAGCAGGTCGCGGTCGACCTCGCCCTCGGGCTGGGAGTAGCGCCAGTGCTGGTGGTCGGTCCAGTCGGGGTCGGCGAGTCGGTCGTCGTCGAGCAGTCGCGCCGTCCGCTCGGCGATGGCATCGACGAGTCGGTCGGGGTGCTCGTCGTAGTTCGCGACCGACCAGGGCTCGTTCATCTGGACGATCAGGAGCGACTCGTCGTCGGGGACGTGGCCGTCCTTGCACTCCTCGCGGGAGACCCAGCCGACGTCGTGGTCCTTGTCGGCGTTGACCGCGCCGTACCACGGCACGTCGAGTTCGTAGGGATAGTGGAGGACGCCGGCGACGACGGTCCGATACGGGACGGCGGCGATCTCCTGCCGGAGCGCTCGGCGGTCGTCGTGCCCCCACCGGGCCTGGCCCAGCAGGTCCGCGGTCTGGGGGGCCGGTGGCGTCAGCAGGACCGCGTCGTAGCGCCCGAGATCGGTCCCCTCCGAATCGAGCAGGGTCCAGCCGTCCTCGTGGCAGTCGAGCGTCTCGATGCGGACTTCGGTTTCGACCGTGGCGTCGGTCTCGGCGAACAGCCGCTTCGCGAGCTGGGTGAGGCCCGCCTCGTAGGTCCACTTGTGCTCGTCGGCGTCTCGGCCGGGCTCGACGTCGCCGTCGGCGTCGAAGGCGTAGATCGGTTCCTCGACGTCGACAAGCCCGTCGGTCGGGAGCGCCTCGGTGACCAGTTCCGTCACGCGGTCGTCGTCGGCTTTGAGGTAGTTCGCGCCGTACTCGTAGGTGCAATCGCCCTTCCGGCGGGTGGCCGCGCGCCCGCAGACGCCGCGGCTCTTCTCGAACACAGTCACGTCGACCGGCTCGTCACGGAGCGCGTACGTCGCCGCCGCGCCGGCAGCGCCAGCACCGACGACCGCGAGGTCACGAGTCATACGCAGGGTGTCGGACGGTGCGAGTAAAAACCCACCACACGACAGCGTCGCGTCTGTAACTCAGCGGTCACGCAGGCCCTGAGCAGTCCGGCCGGCGACGGCCAGCAGCGCCACCAGCAGGCCGACCTGCCGGACGGAAAAGCCCGGTCCAGACGACCCGGTCGTGGACTCGCCAGTCACGCTGTCGTCCTCACCGGTCGTGACCGACTGGTTCGCGACCCGCAGGTCGCCCGCCTCCACGCCGTCGACTCTGACCGTCCCCTCGACGGCTTCGAACTCGGCCCGAACCCTGGTCTCGGCGCCCGGAGACAGTTCGACCGTTCGCGTCGTGATCCGGTCCCCGTCGACGGTCACGACGAAGGTCTCGGTGACAGCCCTCGAGCGCGTGTTCGTCACCTGCGCCCGCACGGTGGTGTTGAACCCCGAACGCACCCAGTCGGCCGTCAGCGACGCCGATTCGATTCGCACGCCGTTCTCGTTCACCGTGGATGCCTCGGTGGTCGCGGCCGGGGTTGCCGTCGCAGTCTCGACCGGGGTCGGCGTCGCAGTTTCGGTGGACACGGTTTCGCCGCCGCTCTCGTCGTCGTTTTCGTCCGGTTCGAACGCGCCACCACCGTCGTCACCGCTGTCATCGTCGTCCGAACCATCATCGTCGTCCGAACCATCATCGTCGTCGGAGCCGCTACCGCCGTCCGAACCGTCTCCATCGTCGGAATCCCCACCGTCGTCCTGACTGCCGGCGGTCTCGGTTTCCGTCGGTTCCTCGGTCGCCGTCTCCGTCGGTTCCTCGGTCTCGGTTTCGGTCGGTTCTTCTGTCACGGTCTCGGTTTCGGTCGGCTCTTCGGTCGCCGTCTCCGTCGGTTCTGGAGTCGCAGTTTCGGTCGGCTCCGCGGTTGCCGTCTCCGTTGGTTCTGCAGTTGCCGTCTCGGTCGGCTCCGCGGTTGCCGTCTCCGTTGGTTCCGCAGTCGCCGTCTCGGTCTGCGTGTCCGTCGTCTCGTTCACCAACGAGTCCGTGTCCGTGTTCGCGAGCGACGCGGCCGCGGTCCCGCCCGCGTCGCCGGCGATCGGGAACGACCAGAGGGTAACGCCGAGGAGAGCCACAGACATCGCGAGAGAGAGCGCGCTGAGCTTCTTCATACCCGGACGTTCGTGAGTACAGGATTAGTTACGGAGGTGCAAAACCGGGATTAGGTGGTCCCTTAGACCGCAGGGCGTCAGCGACGGCGACGCGCGTGGACGACGAGCGCCACGAGCGCGAGCGCAACGGCCACGTGCGGGACCGTGAAGCCTGGGCCGGATGCAGTCGCGGGGTCGTCCGTCGTCTGTTCCTGACCGGCGCTCTCGCCGGTCGCGCCCTGACTCTCCTCGACGCCGGTCCCGTCAGTCCCGACACGGAGGTCGCCCGCCGCCACGCCGTTGACCGAGACGGTCCCTTCCGTGGCTTCGAACTCGATCTGCGTCGTGGATTCGCCCGGTTCCAGCCGGACGGTCTTCGTGGCGACCGTTTCACCGTCGACGGTGACCGTCAGCGTCCGTTCGACTGCCGTCTCGGTCGGGTTCTGGAACGTCGCCGAGACAGACGTGTTCAGTCCCGCCCGGACCCAGTCGGCCGTCAGCGCCGCGTTCGTGACCGTCGGTTCCACGGGCGTCGACGAGTTCGGGACCGCTGCCCCACCCGCCGCGCCGGTTCCCGGCGTCACGACAGCGAGGGTCGCCAGCCGTGGCGCGTCTACCTGCACCGTCTGGTCGGTGGCGTTTGCGGTTGCGTTCAGTTCGCTCCAGGTCCCGTTGTGGTACTGGAACACCTGGACGCTGTCGACAGTGGTCCTCTCGGGGAGTGCCGTCTCGTTCACCGCCACGGTGTAGGTCACACCACGCACGTCGGTGGCGTTGCCGTCGTCTGCGACGGTCACGTAGCCGAGCACGCCGTCGTCGCGAACGGCGGTCGTGTTGTCCGGCACCGCGTGGGGACCCGACAGCGTCGCGTTGAACGGACCGCTTCCGTTGGTGAGCGACAGCGACAGCGACGAGAGCGTGAACGACGGAGCCGAGGCGTCCGGGCCGGTGAGGTTCAGCGACCGGTCGATCGTCGCGTTCGAGGCGTTCGCCGCGACGCTGATCGTCACAGTGTCTCCGGTCTGCGACTGCGTGACGGCCGGCGGCTCCGCGCCGCCACCGTCGGACGAGGTCGCGTCGTCGGAGTCATCGCTGTCACCGTCGTCAGAGCCGCCACCGCCACCGCCTCCGCCTCCGCCACCGCCACCGCCTCCGCCACCACCGCCGCCACCGCCACCGCCGCCACTGTTACTGCTGGTCGCGGCTTCGACGGTCAGCGTCCCGGCGGAGACGCCGTTGACCGCGAGCGACCGATCCCCGCTGCTGTCGAACGGGGCGCTGAGCGTGACGGTCTCCGTCTCGCCGGGGGCAAGCGGTCCCACGGAACTGGAGTCGACGGTCGCTCCGTCGGCGGTCAGCGTCGCGTCGAAGGTCCCTGCTTCGGACCCGACGTTCTCGACGGTCGCTGTCACGTCGACCGATTCGCCTTCGGTGATCGACTGGCTTCCGAGGGTCGCGTCCCGGACCTCGAACTCGGCGGGCGTCTGCTCGACCGTGATCTCGGTCCGGTCGTTCAGCGTCCCGAACTCGTAGGTCCCGGCCTCCTCGAAGGTGTGGACGTATCGGTCCGTCCCAGTCTCGCCGGGCCCCAGTCGCAGAATCACGCCGCCGACGTTCGTGTCGTCGACGTAGACGAGCGCATCGCGCTGGCCGGAGATGACGCCCGTGTTCTCGCCAGTCACGGCCAGTTCCACGGACTCGCCCTCGCTCACGGTTGTCCGGTTCGCCTCGACGGCAGTGATGCCGATATCGGAGGATCCAACGATGACCGTCCCGGCGGCTTCGCCGTTGACCGTCACCGCGTGCTCGCCGTCCTCGACGTAGCCGCCGGTAGCAGTTTCGAGGACGTACGTCACCGTCACGTTCTCTGTCGCGCCGGGCGCGACCGTCGGCTCCTGTCCGGCGGTGACGGTGACCTCCTCACCGCCCACCTCGACCGTCACCGGGACGGTCGCCGTCTGCTGGCCCGTGTTCGTCAGCTCGACCCACAGTTCCGGCTGCGGCGTCGACATCTGTCCCGAGTCGATCCGCGTGTCGAGCAGGCCTGCGTTACTGACCCCGACTGCGTCGTCCGAGAAGACCTCCACGGTGCCAGCGGACTCCCCGTCGACAGCGACGTCGTAGGTCCCCGGCCGGTCGAACGTCCGCGTGTACGACACGTCGGTCGACTCGCCGGGATCGAGCGTCACCTCCCGCGTCTCCTCCTGATCGCCGTCCACGGCGAACGTGACCTCGGCCGTCCCGCGCTGGTCGCCGTTGTTCGTGACGGTGGCGGAAATGTCGACGCTGTCGCCCGCCGAGATGACCTCGGGGCTGAGCGAGCGGTCGCTCACCGTCATCGACGGCGGTTCGGCCCCGCCGCCCGAGTCGTCGGATTCGACGGTGATCACTCGAGTCTCGCTCGCAGTCCCGAATTCGTAGGTCCCGGCTTCTTCGAAGGTGTGAACGTAGGTCTCGGTAGCAGTTTCGCCGGAATCGAGGTCCAGCGTCACCGCGGTCACGGTGTCACCGTCGACGGACGCCTCGACAACTCGATCGCCGGCCACCGTGCCCTCGTTCGTCCCGGTCACGGCGAGTTCGACTGCCCCGCCCTCGCTTACCGTGGTTCGGTTCCAGGCCACGTCCGTGACCGAGATATCGGGTCCATCGTGGACCAGTGTCCCGGCCGGTTCGCCGTTGACCGTCACCTCGTGTTCACCCACGTCGACGTAGCCGTCGTCCGTCTCCAGCACGTACGTCACCGTTTTGTTCACCGTCTCTCCGGCCGGGACGGAGGCCTCCTGCCCGGAGATGACGGTGACTTCCTCACCGCCGACTTCCACCGTCAGGTCAAGAGAACCCGATTGCCCGCCCGTGTTCTCTACTTCGACCCACAGGTCTAGCTGTGGCGTCGCCATCTGTTCGCTGTCTGCCCGCTTGTCGATGAGTCCGGCATCGTTGACGGCCACCGACGGCGGCCCGGCCCCGCCGCCGGAGTCGTCGGACTCGACGGTGATCTCGCGGGTTTCACTCACAATACCGAATCCGTAATTTCCGGCCTCATCGAAGGTGTGCACGTACGTCTCGGTTCCAGTCTCACCGGGTTCCAACTCCAGTTCTACCGCGCTGACGGCACTCCCATCGACAAATGTCTCTACCACACGTTCACCGGCCAGCGAGCCCTCGTTCGTCCCGGTAACGGAGAGCTCGACTGCTCCGCCCTCGCTGACCGTCGTCGTGTTCACTTCAACGTCCGTGATCTGGATGTCGGTCTGGCCGACGACGAGCGTGCCGGCCGGTTCGCCGTTGACCGTCACCTCGTGTTCGCCGTTCTCGACGTATCCGTCGTCTGTCTCAAGCACGTACGTGACAGTCTTGTTCACCGTCTCTCCGGCCGGGATGGAAGCGTCTTGCCCGGAAGTGACGGTGACTTCTTCGCCGCCAACTTCGACCGTCAGCGGCAGGCTTCCTGCTTCACCGCCCGTGTTCTCTAGTTTGACCCACAGTTCTGGCTGCGGCGTCGACATTCCCCCGCTGTCGACCTGCGAGTCGATGAGACCCGCGTCCCTTACATCGATGTTGCTCGTGTCGTGGTTCGTCGCGGCCGCGACGCCCGACGCCGCCAGCGGTGTCGTGACCATCGCCACCACCGAGAGCGCCATCATCGCTGCCAACCACAGGCCCGTTAGCTTACCCATGACTGGGCCGATGCCATTGTGGTAATTAGTTAGCGGGCGGCAATCGGGAGGTAATCTCAGATTATCCGTTTTCTCGACCGCTACCCGGCGTTTTCAGCTAATAAACCCATCAACCCTACCTGATGAGTAAGGGTCCTCTGAGAGGGTGAACAGCGGGCCGGGTCCTGGTGGCTATACGTATAGTGGCTGAAAATAGCGCCACGCTTTCGGTAACGTCGGCCACTCGGCGCGCGCGGTCGCGCAATTGCCGCTCGAACACGCTATCCCCCCGTCGAAAATACGTCGCTTGTCCCCGAACGCACGGCTAGAGGCGTTTGCTCACGTACGGGCCGTCCTGCCGATAGCCGAGTTTCTCCCGGTAGTACTGCCGGACGCCGATACCGGAGATGACGGCGATCTTCGGGAAGCCGGCGTCCCGCGCCAGTTCCTCGGCTCGTTCGAGCAGTTTCCGGCCGTAGCCCTTGTGCTGGTGGTCCTCGTCGCCACCTTGCTGCCCGACGCCGACCGCGTTGCCGTAGACGTGGAGTTCCCGGACGAGCGCAGCGTCTTGCAGTTCGCGGCGGACGGGCTCGTTCGGGAACCGGAGCCGGCAGAAGCCGACCAGCACGTCGTTATCGAAGTCCTCCACGGAGATGAAGTGCTCCGTGCCGCCGCAGGCCTCGTATGTCAGGACGTCGAACTCGACGTTCTCGGCTACCTCGTCGCTGTGGCCGGCCTCGCGACAGCGGATACAGTCACAGGTCCAGCCGTGCTCGTCCATCCGCTTGCGGGCGAGCTGGCGGAGGTTCGACTTCCAGACACCGCCCTCGATGAAGTCCGCGGGGATGTCCCGCTGGACGCGCTGGAGACGGGTGTACCGCGGGATCATGTCCTTGATCTCCGCGACGAGTTCGGCCGCCTCGTCGTTCGAGAGCGGCTCGAACTCGTCCTTGCGCCACCAGTCGTAGGTGACCGTTCCCTCGACGACGAGCGTGGGATAGATCTTCAGGTAGTCGGGCCGGAAGTCCGGGTCGTCGAAGATGCGCCGGAAGTCCTCCAGGCACATCTCCTTGCTCATCCCGGGCTGGCCCGGCATCATGTGGAAGCCGACCTTGAACGCCGAGTCCCTGAGCCGGCGGTTCGCGTCGATGGAGGCCTGCACGCCGTGGCCGCGGTGCATCTCGCGGTTGATCCGCTCGAAGGTCGTCTGGACGCCCACCTCGACCTTCGTCCCGCCGAGGTCCAGCATCCGGTCGATCTGCTCGGGGTCACACCAGTCCGGCTTGGTCTCGAACGTCGTCGCGACGTTGCGCACGTCTGCGGTCTCGTTCTCGGCGATCACGTCCTCCAGGTACCGGAACTCGTAGTCCTCGCGGTCCTCGGCGAAGCTCACCCCCTCCTCGGGCGACGGTTCGGCGTCCACGTCGAAGTCGTTCATCGCCTCCAGCGCCCGCTTGACGAACCACTCCTGGTAATCGTGGCTCCGGGCCGTCATCGTCCCGCCCATCAGGATGAGTTCGGCCTTGTCCACGGGGTGACCGATCTCCCGGAGCTGATTGAGGCGGAGCGTGACCTGGCCGTAGGGGTCGTAGTCGTTCTGCTCGCCGCGGGCCGCCGCAGGCTCGTGGCCCGTGTAGGACTGCGACGACGAGAACTCGGAGTCGGGTCCACCGGGGCAGTAGAGGCACTTCCCGTGCGGGCAGCGCTCTGGCGACGTCATAATCGCAATTGGAGAGACGCCCGAGGCCGTCCGCACCGGCTTGCGCTGGAGGACCTCCTCCAGCACCTCGCGGTGCTCCTGTGGCGCGTAATCGAGCAGTTCGGAGTTCTTCGGGACTTTCGGCGCGGAGTACTCCCGACACACCTCGATCTTGGCCGACTCCACGTCGTCGCGCTCGACCTCGCCGGCGAGGATGCGGTCGACCAGCTCCGCACACACCTGCTGGAAGGCCTCCGTCTCGCGCGGGTCCGTCGTCTCCGTGCTCATCTGCGTTACCGAAAGGTGGTCGTCTCGCCCGAATAAGCGTGTCGCTCGGGTGTCGACGCGCGGCCGTCCGGGCCGCACAACTGCCGCGGGCTTGAATAGTGTCGCGGCCGTAGACGGTGGCATGGCCACGAACTCGGACGACGACGCGACGACGGATCGGCCGAAATTCCGCGGGTGCGTGTTCTGTTACGGCGCGGAGTGGGCCTACTACGGCGCGAAGACGGCCGCCCGGTCGGTGTCGTCGGACGGGGAGTGACAGACCGACTGCAGTGCGATTCGGCTTACTCTCCGCCCGCCGATAGCTCTTCGTCCCCGGTCGTATCGGCGTCCGTTTCCTCGGCGAGGTCGAGCCCGAACTCTTCGACTCGCTGCCGCCAGAACTCCTCGTAGCTCTCCTCGCTCTCCGAGACGGTCTGCTCGCCGTCTTGCACCCGGTCGAGTTTGATGTCGATCTCCTCGATGAGTTCGTCGCCGACGTCCCCGGAGATGACGCCGTTTCGCGTCGCGTCCATGAGCGCGCTCTTCTCGCGCCGGAGGAGTCGCCGCTCACCCGCGAGGATCTGCTCCTGTCTGAGTTCCGGGTTGTCCCGCATCAGCGTGGCGATGGCCTCGTTGAGCTGGTCTTTCTCCCGCTCGTACTCCGTGGTGAACCGGTCGTACACCTCCTGTGGGATGTCGCCGTTGGCGTGGAGTTCGTCGGCGGCGTCGAGGGCCGCGTCGACCGCCCGTGCCCGCCCGACCAGCAGTTCGTACAACTGTTCCGCGTCGCTCCGGGTGACGATGCCGAGGCCGTCCAGCACGTTCGACATCGTCAGGCCCTGAACGACCAGCGAGAAGGCGGCGACGCCGAACACCATCGCGCGGAGTTCGGTCCGCATCGGCGTCGACGGCGGGAGGCCGAGGACGAGCGCGATGGGGATTGAGGCGTGCAGCCCGCCCCAGACCATCACGTGCTGGTACGAGCGCGGGACGGAGGGTTCAGAGAGGCGGTTCGCGAGCGCTGTCAGCGGGTAGACGACCGCACTGCGGGCGAGCAACACCATGGGAATCGCCATCCCGATCAGCGCCGCGTTCGAGAGGAGGTCGCCGATCGGCGTCGTCACGCCGATCATCAGGAAGATGAACGTGTTGACGATGAACGCCGCCGTCTCCCACGTGTTGAACACGGCGATCTTCGTCTGGGGGCTCATCGCGTACTCCGCGCCGCGGTTGCCGATGAACAGGCCGGCGACGACGGTGGCGATGACCCCGGAGAGGTGGAAGCCGAGCACGTCGGCCGCGTAGTGTTCCGCCAGCAGGAACGCGCCGTAGGCGAGGATGATCGTCAGGATGATCTCGGTCATCTGGTCGTCCAGCGAGACCATCACCGAGTACGCGAGGACGCCCCCGGCCAGGCCGACCAGGAGGCCGCCGCCCGAGACGATCGCGATGTCGACGACCAGTTCGCCGATCCCGCCGACGGTGAACAGTTCGCCCGCCCCCGCGCCGCCCTCGGCGCTGCTCGTGACGTACCCGAGCAACGCCGAGAACACGACGACGCCGACCCCGTCGTTGATGAGGCTCTCGCCCTCGACGAGCGTCGCCAGTCGCTCCGGCGCGCCGAGTTCCTCGAACAGCGCCAGCACGGAGACGGGGTCAGTCGGCAGAATCATCGCCGCGAACAGCAGGGCGAGCAGGAGGTCGAATCCGGGAAACAGCGCCGCGCCGGCGACGCCGACGAGGACGACGGAGGCCAGCAGGCCGACGACGGCGAGCAGCAGGATGGGAACCAGGTTCCGTCGAAGCCGTTCGAGATCTGTCGTGGCCGCGCCCTCGAACAGCAGCGGCGGTAGCAACACGAGGAGAATCAGGTCGTGCGACAGTTCGATGTCGATGGTGACGCCGACGACGGAGGCGGCGACCCCCGCGATGAGCAGGGCGATCGTGTAGGGGAACTGCCCGACCTTGGTGACGAGGATGCCGACCCCCGCGGCGATGATGAACACCGCCAGGAGGTCGGCCAGCAGCGAGACGGGGATTCCACCGGTTGCCATGGGGGCAGTTCCGACGTGTCCCGGTTAAGCCTGCTCCCGGCGACTGACGTGTGCATCTGGACCGGTTCGGGCAGCGGACCGACGCGACTCCTCGACTTACTCGTCCCAGTAGTCTTTCTCCGCGGTGGCGTCGAGATACGTCGACAGGGAGCGCTCCGCGGCGTCGCCGCCGGGTGCCGCCCCGGCGTACAGCCCCACCATCTCTCTGTCGGGATAGACGGTAATGTCGGGTTCCTCCATCGTCGAGACCATCAGCAGGCGCAGTTCCTCCTCGCCGGCCGCGATCTCGTGGGCGCTCTCCTCGCCGGCCGGGAGCGCGACGTAGTCGCCGGGTTCGAGCGCGTGTTCCTCCTTCTCGGGCCCGAGCCACAGCGTCCCCGTCCCGCGCTGGACGAAAATCGCCTCCTCGTTGCCCTCGTGGTAGTGACGCAGCCACAGTCGCTTGCCCGCCGGCACGGCGTAAAGACTCGCGCCGAGTTCCTCGCCGCCGGCGGCCTCGCCCAGTTGCTTGCGCCGGAACTGCCGGTCGCCGTGGTCGTAGTCGGTCCAGTCGAGGTCGTCGGCGTTGACGGGGCCGTCGCTCATGGGCACGGTGACAGCACGCGACCGGAAAAAGACTCGCCGCGTTACAGCTGGTCGGCCAGCACGTCGAGCGTCGCGTCGAGCACGGCCGGGCGCTCGCCGGCCAGGTAGCGGATCGTCCCCTCGCGGACGCTCCGGGTCGCGACGCCGCCTTCGGGGACCCGTTCGGCCACGGCGGCCGCGAGGTCGTGCAGGGCAACGTCGCCGTCGGTCCGGACGTACATCGTGTCCGTGGAGATGCCGAGGACGGCCGAGCACTCGTCGCGCACGTCGCGGTGGAGTTCGTCCAGCAGGAGCGACTCCGGCGGGAACTCGTACTGATGGGTGAACGCGTCCGTGTCCAGCACGGCGATGTCCACGCCGTCGACGGTGCGGTAGTCGAGGTTGGCCCGCGCGGTCGAGACCTCCTCGTCGACCTTCTCGCGGAACTGTTCGGAGACGTGGCCGGCGAGGCCGCCCACGTCCTCCTCGTCGTCGCCGAAGACGAGGTCGGTGATGAGTTCGCGCTTGTCCTCGTAGGACTGGTAGTGCGCCTCCAGCGCGACGGCCTCGCGGAGTTCGGCGACGGCGTCGGCGTCGTAGCCGGCCTCGCTCGCTGCGTCGAGGTACGACTCCGGCGCGTCCTCCCAGAAGCTCACGGCCGGGAGGTGTCGAAGGTCGTCGCGCACGTCGTCGTTGACGTGGGCGGCGACGTTGGCCGCGAGCGCGGTCGCGGTGGTGTCCGGGGCGTCAGCCACGGTCGGCGAGACGACGGCGTCGACCGCGTCGACCACTGCGCCGTCCACGTCGATGTCGTCGATGACGACGCTCGGTGCTCCGTAGACGTTCAGGAGGTCGAAGCCGTCGAGGCTCTCGCGCGTGCCGCCGGCGGCGACGAAGACGAACAGCGGGAGCTTCTCCTCGTGGCGCTCCCGGTTGTCGAGCATCGTCGTCGTGTCCTTCGTGGCATCGTCCATGTCGTAGACGCCGCCCTCCAGCGGTCGGCGGTCGAAGTAGTGGTACTGCGCGTCGGCACGACGGTGCTGCTCGCTCACCAGCGGGAGCGTGGCGCGTTCGAGCGCGCTCCCGGCCAGGTAGCCGTCCGCGGTGTTGGCGTGCCGGACGATGACCGGCCGGTCGGTGAGGACGGCCTTGCGGATCTGCGTGGCCGTCTCGACCAGTTCCTCGGAGAGGTCCGCGATGGCGGGGTCGTCGGCCAGCGGTTCGACGGTCTCCGGTCGTGCCTCGTCGTCCAGCGCGTCGGCGAGCCGCTGTTCGACTTCGTCACGCTCGCCGGCTTCGAGGACTGTCAGCTCGTCGGTCTCCACCTGCAGTTCGCCGCGGCGGCGGCGGACCTCGCCATCCAGTCGGATCATGTCGGCCTCCTCGACCTCGGGGTAGGCGCGGACGCCGGCCTCGACGAAGGCCGCGCAGTCGACGGTGGCGGTCTCGTCTTGCAGTTCGAACACCGTCGGGCCGGAGGTCTGTCGGATGCCGACGACCTCGCCCTCCAGTCGGACGTCTTCGCCGACGTGTTCGTCGAGGTCGCCGATGGCGACGGCGACTGGCTCGGGAGCCGAGGCCGCTTCGTCGTCGGTCTCGTCGGATTCGGCGACGACCGCCGCTGATCCCCCGTCGCTCTCGCCGACGGAGCCGGCGCCCGAGACGCGGTCCTCGTCGCTGGCCCGGCTCACCGCACCGGCGCTCGAAGCCTCGTCGTCAGCGGTCTGTTCCGCGTCGTCGGAGTCGTTCTCAGCCTCGGCCTCGGATTCAGTTCCGGTTTCGGCGTCGGCGTCGACCGTCTCGTCGGTGGTCTCGGAGTCGCTCGTCTCCTCGTCGTCCTCCTCGTCATCGAGCAGGACCGAGTGGCCGATCTCCGGGTCGTCGACGAGGACGCCGCGGAACTCGCGTTCGGCCTGTCGGATCGACCAGCCGAGGTCGATGTTGCCGTTGTCGCGCACGTTCTTGACCTGGACGTAGACGTCGTCGCCCGGCTCCCAGTCGAGGGAGTCGAGCCGTCGGTCCAGTTCGCTCCGGTGGAGAAGCCCAGTGACACTGTCGCCGATGTCGACGAACACGCCGAACTCGGCGAAGCCGTCGACACTGCCGCGGTAGTACCGACCGACCGATAGCTGGTCGGGGCGAGAGCCGCGGAACTCGAACAGGGCGTCCTCCTCGTGGAGGTCACAGATGCGTCCTTCGACAGATTTGCCGCAGATGATACACGAACCCATTACACGGTGAAAGCATGTCGTGCCTAAAACGGTTGTCGAAATCCAGACGACTTCGAGACCGTCGGAACGGCACGGCTCAGTCGAACAGCTCGCTCTCCGTTTCGAGGAGTTCGAGGCCCGAGGCGACCGCTCTGGCCTGTTCCGGGAACAGGGCGATCTCGATCTCGCTGCCCTGTTCGTCTTCGAAGGCGAGTTTCACGCGCTTGTCGCCGTACTCCCGCACGTCGACCCCCTCGACGTCGTACATCTTGATCGTCGCCTCCTTGTTCGACGGGCCGACGCTCTTGAACGCGCCGTCTTTGAGTTCGAGCATGAACTGGTCGATGTCGATGCTGAGCATACCCGAGAGGAGAGCGGTGGCCACCTAAAACCCGGTCACCAGCGACAGCGCGTGGAACCCCCGGAAGCCGTACCCGAAAACGATAGCCGCGGGGACGGCCCCCACGACCGCCGCGACCGGGAGCCTGAGGTCGTGAACCGTCGCCGTTCCGAGGACGTACAGCCCCGCGCCCCAGACGGCGACGAGCGCCCGGACCTCGGGGCTCGGCAGGCCCGCGAACAGGCACGGAGCCATCGCGTAGCACAGCACCTGTACCGTCTCGCTGATACCGCCCCGGTCCGGCGCGGTGGGGACCAGGAGTAGCGTCTGCACCGCCGCGGTCAGGTGCACCGTCGCCGGCGTCACGAACATGATGATGGCCAGCAACACGAGCACGGCGACGCCGGGCGAGAAGCCGATGAGCGCCGGATAGTCGAACGGCCCGGTCGAAAGGAGTCCCCGCTCGGCCAGATGGACGACGGCGAAGCGACTCGCCTCCTCGACGAGTACGACCATCGACGCGAACACCAGTCCCGGTGCCTGATCGCCCGGCGCGACGCCGGTCCGGAAGAACCGCCGCGGTCGCCGGAGAATCTCGGCCCACGCGCGGACCAGCGCCGCCGGTCCGCGGTCACGCCCTCCGGTCGGATTCTCGACCCACTGCGTCACGCCGGACACTTGGAAACGGGCCGATTTGACGGTTTCCTTCTCCGCGTCGACCGCGGTTTTGAGCGAGAGGCTTCAGCCCCTTCGAACCGGCCGCTTACGGCTCGGACACGCTCCGCGGCCCTCCCGGCTAATCGTCCGCTCCGACGTTCTCCGTACTCTCGAAACACGCCGGATCGGGCTCGATGTTCGCGTACTGCACCGCTTCCTCGCCGAGCGTCACGACGCGGTCCTCGATGTCCTCGTCGGCGATTTCTCCGTCCTCGACGTAGGTCCGGGCCCGCGGAATCGCGGCCTGGTGGGGGATCACCCAGCAGTTGAGCGAGCGACAGACGGACCGGAGGTGTTCGAGCGCGGTGATCGGAAACCCGCCGCCGGCGACGGCGAGTAGGCCCACCGTCTTGTGTTCGAACTCGTCGAAGCCGCAGTAGTCGAGCGCGTTCTTCAGCACGCCCGAGTACGAGCCGTGGTACACGGGCGTCCCGAGCAGGATCGAGTCGGCGGCGTGGATGTGGTCGGCGAAGTCGACGGCGTCGCCGACCTCTCGCTGGTCCGCGTCGAACACCGGCAAATCGAACTCACCGAGATCGAGCAATTCGGTCGTCGCGCCGGCGTCCGCGGCGGCCGCGAGCGCGCGTTCGATGCCGACGCGGGTGTAGCTCTCGTCTCTGAGGCTCCCGACGACGCCGACGACGTGGGGTCTGGACATGGCCGGAGTATCGCATGGGCCCGGTATAGGGATGGTGGACGGGGTCGACGCGGCCGTCCAGGCTCGACACACCCGACCGTTCGGGCCCGCCAAACCCCGGTTTCGGCGGCTCGACCGTTCACGCGTCAGGATACGAGGCCGTCGAAGCGCCGGCGCGCGTACATCAGGGGAAGCCCCCCGACCGCGCCGATTGGTGCCGTCACCGCGAGAGCGAATCCGACGACGACGACGCCCGCGAGCAGCACCGTCCGTGGACCCCAGACGACCAGGACAGCGAGCGTCCAGAGCGACACCGTGACGACGGCCGTCACCAGGCCGAAGAGCGCGCCGAGCAAGTAGGATTGCGCCGCGCGCCGCTCGACGAGCGCCCACCAGCCGACCGCCCCGACGACACCGGCGGACGCTGGAAGGAGGACCGCCGCGTACGCCGATTGGAGGCCGAGAACCGTCAGCAGCGTGTCGGCGACGACACTCAGCGGCAGCAACACCAGCGAGCTACAGACGAACGCGTACGCGCCGGCGAGCAGCGACCACGCGACGGACGGGGAGGGCGACGGAACGGAGCGGTCAGGGGTCACGAGTGAGAGCAGCCCCAGGCACAGCATATATTTTCGGGATCCACTGACAGCGCTTCGGGTGATCTCGGACGGCGACGGCGCTATCGGCGAAAACAGACGCGACGGAGAAGGGCCGCCCTCAGGATCGCAGTCGCGTCCGCTCGGACGCAGCCTCGCGCGAGCGGTGGCCGAGGTCGGCCTTGAGCGCCTCGATGGCCTCCTGCGGGTCCGTCTCGGAGTTGAACACGCGGTCGAAGCCCATCTCGCGGAAGGTCTTTCGCGTCTCGTCGAAGGAGTCCTGCCCGACGGCGAGGTTCCCGCCGATGTACGTCGTCACGTCCAGGCCGGCCTCGTTCATCGCCTGATGGAAGCCCTGACAGTCCTGCTCGGCGTGGCCGTACAGCGAGGAGACGAGGATCGCCTCCGCGTCGTGGTCCGCCGCGGCCTCGATGAACTCCGACTGGGACGTCTGTACGCCGAGGTTCACGACTTCGAACCCCGCCGCTTCGAACGCCCGTTCAAGGATGGTAATTCCGACGACGTGCGCGTCGGAGCCGATGACACCGAGGATGACTGTCCTCATACAGGACCACCAACGAGGGTATCCTACATAAACCTAATGAAAGACCATTATAGATTGTGCCAACCCTTCCCACCCGCGAAGGGATGGATATTAGCCGCGATAGCTCAAATCACCTGTAGACTCCCCCAGCAATGGTATCCGAACCGTCGTCTCGCCTCGACGCCGCGGCGACGCCCGCCCGTCCGTCCCGGCGACGCGACCGGCGAGCGAACAGCCCAGACGCCCCGAGCGAGTCGCTATGACGACCGTCAGGCCGGCGTTCGACGCCGACGCCGACGACGTTCGCCGGGTGGCCAGGCGCGCGTGGCACGACGCGTACGACGAACTCGACCCCGCGGTCATCGAGTCGACCATCGACGACTGGTACGCGGACCCGCTCGGGGCCGCGCTCCACGGGTGGGCCGGCGGCGTCCCCGCGAACGACCTCGAAGATATCGAGGCGATTCTGCTGGTCGCCGAGCAAGACGGCGACATCGTGGGCTTCACGCAGGGCATCACGCTCCAGACCGTCGGGACGATTCTCCGCCTGTACGTGGACCCGGATTACCACCGCGAGCGCGTCGGGACAGCGCTGTACGAGCGGCTCAAGGAGATGTTCGAATCGCACGGCGTCGAGCGAATCCGGGCGCTCGACCTCGCCTCGAACGACAAGAGCCGACGCTTCTTCCTGAACCACGGCTTCGAGCGGTCGAACACGCGGACGGTCACCATCGGCGGCGAACCCTACGACGAGGCCGTCTTCTCCAGAGAACTGGAGACCGACGGCGAAGTGTGATGGCGGTTTCGGCAGTCGTCACCGCCGGAGTCGCGCGACCATCTCGCCGTCGCGCTCGTCCAGGTCTACGAGTCCGTCATCGTCGAGATCCGAGAGCAGTCCACGGAGCCACTCGCGACCGTACTCGCCCTCGGGGGCGTAGTCGACCCGGATTCGCGGCCCGAGTCGTCCGCAGAAGTCGTCGAGTTGGCTCTGCTTGCCGAGTTCGGCAACTCCGCTCCTCAGACGCACCTCTTAACTGGTCCTTCATCCCCTCGATCCGCCAGTCTACCGGGAGGTGTAAGAACGATTTGATGCGTTGTCCATGATATCTCTCCAGGGCGGGCTCTGGCGAGTCGAAAATAACTCGACAGAACTCCTTCAGAGTGTCTGTCCTTCGGGGATATGCATATGCGAGCCTTCGACAACGCTGTTTGGTGACCGTGGTATGTCTGACCGAATATTAGTTCCCCATTCAGGGTGAAAGTGAACTGTCGATTTCGACCGATTTGCTCTTCTGAGCACTACCTTTGGTCGTCGGGAAAGGTTCTTATGCGGGAATCACCTCTCTTATAACAGAACGGGCTGGAGGCTCCCACGATGACCTTTCAAGAACAACTCCGCTCGATAGAAGAGCGGTACGACGTAAGCGAGAGCGAACATGCCCGGGAACTCGGGCGCACTGTCGCGGACCTTCAGGACTAGCGCGGTTATTCTGCCTTTTCGAGGAACGAGACGAACGCCGCTTTTCCGATCCCTTCGATACTGACGAGTTCGTCGTGTCCAGCACGGGTAAGGGATTCAGTGAGGAACTCCGTACAGAGTTCGGTGTGTGCAGTCCCATAGTGTGCGTACGCTTCTGAACGAGTGAAATCGAGGTCGTACTCTGCAAGAACGATCTCGATACCGTTCTTCCGGATAACGGTGTCACACCCCCACTCAGAGAGTAACGAGAATGCCGTCGTATTCCGCCGAACCGTGAGAAGCCGCTTCGATTCGGTAATGTACTCGTTAACCCAGGTCTTCCAGTCGTACGCTTCGGTCGCAAAGTCCGGAAAGGAGAACCCGGTTTCGATGCTCTCTAGATACCACTGAGCCATGCTGATCGAAGTCCGGTGGTTCGCGTTGGGTAGCGCATGTTTCAGAATCAGCGTAGACATGAGTTGCCCTGCGACATCGACGGCAGTACCGGTCCAATCGACGCGTGCAATAGCATCGGGAATCCGCTCTAAATCGATCTGCTTGTAGATTTCGAGCTTCGCTTCCTCTTCCAGTTCCTTCTCCTCGACAATCTCCTCGAAGATCTGGAGCAACCGCACGGTGATCGTCCGATCCTCTGGTGACATCTCATCAAGTACGTCTTCGAATTCGTCGTCAAGGTCCTCAACCGTACCACTCGCCCCACGATTCGTATACAGCACAAAGAACTCCTCATCGAAATCGTAGTGCTCAATAATCGCACGTTGACCGGATGTCGTTATCTCACCCCTGTCCTGAGTGACATACGCGAGAGAATACTGAGAATCTTCGGGATGATGGTAATAGACACGGGCAGTCATCCAATGAGTGTAGGCGATAGACCGAAGTAAAATACACTACATGCGACGGTGGACACGCATGTTCGGACATACTGATGTCCGCACACCGATGTGAGTCGTTCTGGGGCTCTGGAGAAGTAGGCCAGCGAGTCTTAACTGGGTTATCGAAGGCGAGCAGTTATCTGACCGTCGTCTTCTTCGATCTTGACGAGACCGTCGTCGGCGAGATCCGAAAGGAGGTCTCGAAGCCACTCGCGGCCGTGCTCACCGTCGGGTGTGTAGTCCACACGAATCCGATGACCAAGCGTGTCCAGGTCCATCCCGTCGTGGTCGCCGAGGAGGCGAACGATCCGGCCCCGGAATTGCCGACGGCTCCCTTCGAAGGTCGGCTGTGTGGGCACGTCCGGCGCGGTGAAATCGCCCGTCTCGTAGGCCGAACACCACTCGCGCCAGGGACACGCCGCGCCGTCGCAATCGGGCGTCTTCCCGCAGGCTACGCCGCCCAGTTCCATGATCGCGTTGTTCCAGACGCGCGACTCGCCGTCGGGCATGAGCGCGCTGGCGACGGTCTCGAAGGCGTCGTCGTCGTCCGGCACGTCGAAGGCGCGGTACAGGACGCGCTTGACGTTGGTGTCGACGACGGCGTCCCCGTTGTTGAACGCGAAGGAGGCGACGGCGTTGGCGGTGTACGGGCCGACGCCCATCAGGTCGCTGAGGCCGTCGGGGTCGCGGGGCCACGCGCCGTCGAAGTCGTCGCGAACTTGCCGCGCGGCCTCGTGGAGGTACTTCGCGCGGTTGTTGTAGCCGAGCGAGTGGCTGGTCCAGAAGCCGACAACGTCTGCCCGATCCGCGGCGGCGAGGTCCGCGGCGGTCGGCCACCTGTCGAGGAAGTCCTCCCACGCGTCGACGACGCGGTCCAGTTGGGTCTGCTGGCTCATCACCTCGGAGACGAGAATCTCGTAGGGATCTTCGGTCTCGCGCCACGGAAACGAGCGGTGGTCGGCCTCGTACCACTCGATCAGCGCCCGCTGGACGGCAGCGGGGTCCTCGGGCACGATCCCTGGACGCTCTGCCGTCGACGACTTGTCGCTCATGCGACGCCCTTCGCGCCGTCCTGTTTTGTGCGTGGCGGTCAGTCGTCGGACTCGACGCCGACCCACTCGAAGTCGGTGCCGTACCAGTCCGGTTCGTCGGCGTCGAACACGTCCGCGAAGACGAACATCGCGCCGCCGACGTAGGTCGTGTCGACGTACAGCCGCCAGCCGTGCGCGTCGGCGATCGTCTTGACGATGGAGAGACCGAGTCCGGTCCCCTCGTCGCTGGTCGTGTGCCCGTAGTCGAAGATGTCGTCGACCTCCTCGGTGGGGATTCCGGGGCCGTCGTCGGCCACGTAGAAGCCGTGATCGGTCAGTCCCACAGAGACGGTCACGTCGTCGCCGACGTGGTCGATGGAATTCCGAAAGAGGTTCTCGAAGGCGCGCAGGAGCCGCGAGCGGTCGGCGTGAATCGTCCGGCTCTCCTGTACGTCGAGCGTGGCGTTCTTGCTGTCGATGTTGTCCCACGCGTCGGCGATGACGGCGTCGAGCGGGACCGGCTCGGTCTCCTCGACGCTCGCCCCTTTCCGCGTCAGCGTCAGCACGTCGTCGATGATCGACTCGATGCGGTCGTGTGCGCCCTCCAGTTTCTCGATGTGAGTCTGCAGGTCGTCGCCGTCGGGATCACGCTCCGACAACCGGGCCGAGAGGAGTTCGACGTGGCCGCGGGCGACCGTCAGCGGGTTGCGCAGGTCGTGGCTCAGCGTCGACGCGAACTCGTCGAGGCGCTCGTTCTGGCGCTCCAGCTCCCGACTGGACCGCTCGGCCGCCTCGCGCGCATCGTGCGCCTCTCGGATCTGCGTTCTGAGTGCGTCGCGCATGTTCGCGAAGGACTGGTACAGCCGGCCGATCTCGTCGCGGCGCGTCGTCGAGAGATCGACGCCGAGATCGCCCTGCTCCATCGCCTTCGTGCGGCTCCGGAGTCGGATGAGCGGCAGCAAGGTGTGCCGGCCGAGGACCACGCCTACCACGGACAGCGAGACGATGGCCGTGCCGACGATGACGATGAGGCTCCGCTGGATGGTCCGCGTCGTCGCGTACAGCGACGCGGTATCCGCCGACGTGGCGACGACCCAGTTCGTGCCGTTCACCGGTGCGTACGCCGTGACCGCGCTATCGGTTTCGACGACCGGCTGGCCGCCTGTCGCGGCTTCGTCGACACCCGCCTGCCGCACCGGGACACCGCGGGTCTGGTCGGCCCCAGCCATCGGCTCGCCCTCGGCGGTGAGCAGAGTCGTCTCGAACTCCGCACGGTGAGTCTGGAGTCGATCGGTCGGAATCGTCGCGACGAGGACGAGCGCGCCGTCCGAACCGGAGACAGGGCTTGCGAACGCAACCGTCGCGGGTTCACCGTCGCCGTAGACGGGCGACGTCGTCACGGTCCGGGTCGGGACGGCGGCCTCCGTCGCGTCGTCGAGCGCACCGGTCCACATCGGTTCGAGCACGGCCACCGACGTGCCGGAGGCAGAAACGTTGGTACTGGCGACGACCGTGTACCCGCCATCGGACGGTTCGGCGTAGTACAGCCCGCGGATCGGCGACGCGTCCGCCCCGAGGCTCGCGACGAGATGCCGGCGAACGTCCGCGGTCGTTCCCTCGCCGAACACGGGCGACGCCGCGACAGTCGCGGTCATCGCCTCGGTGTCAGATCGCCAGGCTGCGACGGTATCGGCGTGGTGGGACGCCGAGGTTCGGAGGTCCGTCTTCGCGTCACGCTCGACCCGCTGGTGGACCTGATAGTAACTGACCGAACCGACCGCCGAGAGCACGACGATCACGACGAGCAGTGCCACGGCGAACTTCGCCGCGTAGTTCCGGGATACGAACGTCGGCACCAGCCCACCGATGAGGGCGTCGCTCTCGCCGCCCCGTGTGTCGGTGGTGCCGTGTTCACCCCCGTTTCCACCCCGTGGCCCGCCGCCAGAACCCGTCATTGTTACCCCAAATCGGTCGGAGGACGACCGTCGCATATGCTATTAACATTCCATTTGATAAAATTTATTATCCTGATAGTTACTCACTGTCACGGTCGTGTGGCGTCGTCTGACCGGTTCCGATCGGAGTCGTAAGGGGTTTCCTCGCGCTGGACCTCGGGTGCGCTATGAGCCTCGACGATCTGCAGGACGACATCGAAGCGGCCTACGGCGACCTGGGCGACGATCTCTCGCTGTCGCTCGACCGCGAGACGCGCAACGAACTCGCGATGCTGTCGGTGGCGATGGATCCCGACGACACCGACGAACTGGTCCGGCGCGCGATCCACATGCTCTTTCAGTCCACCGTCGACCGGGGGACGCTCGACTTCCACCTCCGGTCTGGCTACGACTGCACGTACGACGAGTACCTCTCGGGGATGACGTTCGACGAGATGACCGGCAATCAGTTCCCCCAGCCCCAGGACAACGACGACCGACGCTACCAGTTCTAGAGGAGCAGTCCCAGCGCGAACACGGTCGCCACGCCGAGCACGACGGAGCTCCAGAACGCGACGCGGGACGCGAACGCCCGGTTCGGCCCCGGGGCCGTCAGCGCCGCCTTGACGCCGATGCTGGCCGCCGTCGCGGCCAGGATGGCAACCATCGCCGTCGGGCCGTCGATCGCGCCGCCGCGGTACAGTAACACGGCGGAGGTCGTCGCTCCGGCGCTCGAAACCAGCCCGCTGAGCGCGGACGTGACGTAGAGCCCGGCGGTACCGAACTGCGACTGCGCGACGCCGCCCAGGACAACGACCAGCAAGAAGACCCCGCCGAACGCCAGCGCGTTTCGCATCGAGAACGGGCTCTCGAGTCCCATCTCGACGGTCTCCGACCAGTCCGCAGTGTAGGCCGCGATGGCCACGCTACCGACGATGACCGCGCCGAGCGGTACGACCGCCTCGACGAGGATACCGCGCTCGATGGTGAACACGACGGTGATGAGGAGGTTCCGCAGCGCCATCGCGGCGTCGGCCAACAGGATCGCGGCCACCGCGTAGGAGGCCGCGTCCGGCCGCTGACGGACGTGGTCGAGCATCGTCCCGACCACGGCCGTCGAGGACGCGATGCCGCCGAAGAACCCGGTCACGGCGATGCCGCGGCCGCCGTAGCTCTGGACGATGGCGTAGTTGACGATGCCGATACCAGCGACGAACATGACCATCAGCCAGATCACCCGGAGCTCGACGCTGATGTCCAGCAGTCCGCCGGGGAGTTCGACTGGTTCGGCCGGGAGGAGCGGGTAGATGACGAACGCGAGGATAGCGAACTCCGACGCGGAACGCAGTTCCTCGCGCGAGAGGCCCCACGCGAGCGAGTGGAGTTCGCGCTTGAGCACCAGCAGGAGCGACGAGAAGACGGCGACGGCGACGCCTTCGAGGACGAACCCCTCCGCGACGAGCGCGCCCACGCCGTAGGCGACGAGCATCGAGACCGACGTGGTTAGCGACAGCCCCTCGCCGTTCTCGTCGTCGAGGAGGCCCTGCACTGCCAGCAGGATTCCCTGGACGATCACCAGCACGCCGCCGACGACCAGCAGCGCCTGGCTCTCTGCGAGAGTGAACACCGCGGCCAACAGGCTGATGAGCGCGAACGTCCGAACCCCCGCCGACTTCTGTGACCACTCGCGCTCCAGCCCCAGAAACATCCCGAGCGCCCCCGCCAGCAGGATGTGCAGGACCGACGCCTGGACTGGTGCGGGGTCGAACTGCAACAGCACGTTCACAGGTAGCATACGACAGGAGACGGGTAAAGTGGTCGGGTGCAGGCAGCACGCGGCGGGTGCCTCGCCGAGTAGCCGAGCGCTCTGCGTACGGCAGTCGCTCGTCCGTGCGCGAGGCCAACGCCGTCGTCAGTCGGCTAGAGGTCGACGTACTGGTCTTCCCAGTCGCGTCGCGCGTCGATCTCGCGTCGCCCGCGACGAGTGAGAGTGTAGAAGTTCGTCCGCCGGTCACGCTGCCCCTTCTCGACCAAGCCCTTATCTACAAGGGTGTCCAAGTTAGGGTAAAGGCGCCCGTGGTGGATCTCCTTCTCGTAGTATGCCTCGAGTTCCTCCTTGATCGCCAATCCGTGGGGTTCCTCCCTGCCGGCGATGACGTACAGGAGGTCCCGCTGGAAGCCTGTCAGGTCGTGCATCGATTGGTCCTATGTAATGATTATGTATCTATACTCTTAAATATATCGGCATAGAGAAGTTGTCGATTTCTGTGATGTCTAATTCTCCGAATACCGGAGATACAGACCGTTGTTACGGCGGTATATTTCTCACGAAATAGCATCAAATCTACATCACTCTCTGGAAACTGATGGCGATGAGATTATTTGTTAGTAGGGCGTATGGTCACTATGGTCGAAACTGTCCTCTTCGAGAACGAGCGCGTTCTCGACCGGAGCGCCGTGGCGGACTACCTCAGAAGCCTGGCCGACTCGCTCGACGAGGGATCGGACGTAACTCTCAGCGCCGGCGATCAGTCGGTGACGCTCGCGCCACCGTCGCAGGTGGAGTTCGAAGTGAAGGCCGAGCGCGAGGGACCGGCCGAGGGGAACGGCGAACTGAGTATCGAAGTCGAACTTGAGTGGCCGGAACACGCGACGGACGACGAGCTGTCGATCGAGTAGCCTCGTCCGTCTTTTTTCGGATTTCTTGACCACAGAATAGCCGCTGCTCGGATCGTAGCAGCGAAGTAAGTGGAAAGCGGTCGCGAAAATCGCGACCGCTTGCCGCCCTGAATTGGTCCCCGCTGACGCTTCGGCCCTCCAAGCGAAGCGTCACTTGGTCGAATGAGGCAGAATGACTTAAATGTACCGGCCCTGTCCTGCAGATGTTAGCTTTCGGAACAGAACTGGATGGAACGTCGCACACATCCTAGATGTGTTCCTCCTCTAAGACCCACCCGAGTGCCCGCTTGTAGTGGGTGAACATCATTCGGACCCGTTCGTGGTCCATCTCTTCTGAATCGAGTTGTTCGGCGAGGAACTCGTATTGCTCGCGGATCTCGTCTTCCGAGCGCATGCTCGCCGGTACGCGGCGCTCGCGGAACAATCTTGAGGGCGGCCCACAGAGTGTCGCACATGAAGATTCGCGGGGAGCGCGAGTGCCAGGAGTGTGGCACGCGCTGGGCCTACTACGAGACGGGCAGCGTGGAGTGCCCACAGTGTGGCAGCCTCCACAGCGTGGGCATCGACGAGCGAACCGAACACACGGACTCGCCGGCGACGCTCGACCTGACACCGGTCAGGAACCGCATCGACGCGGACTCGCTCCGCGAGATAGCGACCGCGACCGCCGATACCTGCCGCGAGTACGCGCAGAAGCGCGGCTTCATCGACGCGGGCGCTCTCAGGCCGCTGTCGGAGACGTACGTCGCGGCGGTCGAACTCCAGCACGTCGCCGCACACGTCGCCCGCGAGATGCGGGTCGACGACCCCACAGAGCGGTACTTCTACGAACTGCTCGGGGGCGCGGACGAAGGGGATCGACCGCCGGTCGACGACGTTCCGAACGCCCTCAGAGCGCCGTACGGGCTGGCGATGGCGACCGCGATCGAGCGCTATCAGGGTGACGTTCGGACGTACCTCGACGCGAACCCGAACGCCGACGCGCGCCGACTCTCCGGCCGCATTCGTGACCACCGCAAGCGGATCGAAGCCCTCGACGGCGACGTAGACCCAGCCGACGCGAACCGCCTCGTCCACGCGGCCCGCGACCTGGGCTCGTTCGTCGCCGGCGAGGAGAGCGCCGCCGTCAGGGCAGAGAACTGGCTGACCGGTATCGAAGACGAAGACGCCTGAGCGCGCTCCCTGTGCCCGTCCGCCGACGCGCCCGCGACGGCTACCGCAACCGCCGCAGCAGGTCCCGGTCGAGGCAGCTCTCGGGCACCGCCTCACGCCACGCGACCGTCTCTATCTCCTCGTCGACGAGGCCGGGGTCTGACGCGAGCGCTGTCGTCTGTGGCGTCCCGCGATACGTCCCGAAGAAGAACGTCTCGCTCTCTGGCGTTTCCGGTGTCGTCACCGTTACCTCGGTGACCGCGGCCAGGTCGTCGACGGTTATCTCGACGCCGGTTTCCTCCCGTACTTCCCGCACTACCGCCGCTTCGCGGTTCTCGCCGGCCTCGACGCCGCCACCGGGCAGTTTCCAGGTGTCGTCCTCGTAGACGAACAGCGAACGGTCGTCGGTGTCGGTGACGAGCGCGCCGACCGCCCAGTGGAGGCCGCGGTCCGCACGCTCGCGGACGCCGGCCAGCCCGTGCTCGTCGGTCTCGCGCGTGACGCGGCGGGTGTACACGTCCCGGTCCGCGAACGCCGACAGCGACGGCATTCAGGGGAGGTCGACCGCGACGTCGTGCTGGAGGCCGGCCGCCTTGACCGTGTTGTACAGCAACATCGCGCGGGTCATCGGGCCGACGCCGCCGGGAACGGGAGTGATGGCTCCGGCCTTCTCCTTCGCGCTCTCGTACTCCACGTCGCCGACCAGTTCGTAGCCCTTCTCGGTGTCGGCCTCGACGCGGTTGATTCCCACGTCGATGACCGTCGCGCCCTCGCCGATCATGTCGCCGTCGATCATCTCCGGGACGCCCGCCGCGGCGACGACGATGTCGGCGTTCCGGGTCCGCTCTGCGAGGTTCTCCGTTCGGGAGTGACACACCGTCGTCGTCGCGTTGCCGCCGGGGGCCTTCTGGATGAACAGGTTCGCCATCGGCTTGCCGACGATGTCCGAGCGGCCGACGACCACGGCGTCCTTGCCCTCGGTGTCGACTCCGGCGTGGGCGATGAGCTTCTGGATTCCGTGGGGTGTACAGGGCTTGTAGCGCGCGTCGCCGGCGACGAGGCGACCCACGTTCTCCGGGTGGAAGCCGTCTACGTCTTTCAGCGGGTCGATGGCGCGCAGGACCTCGCGGTCCTCGACGTGGTCGGGGACGGGCATCTGGACGAGAATGCCGTTGACGTTCTCGTCGGCGTTGAGGTCGTCGACGGTGTCGTACAGTTCAGACGCGTCGGCGTCCGGGTCGATGTCGATGTCGATGGCCTCGATGCCGACCTCCTCGCAGTCGTTTTGCTTCATCGAGACGTACGTCTCGCTCGCGGGGTCGTCGGACATCAGCACCGTCGCCAGCGAGGGGCGAACGCCCTCGTCGGCGAGCCGGTCGATCGCGTCCGTCAGGTCGTCTCGGATGGACTGGGCGACGGCGTTGCCGTCGATGATGTCGGTCATTAGGTAGTGTTGGTGACGCGCCCGCGTATGAACGTCCCGGATTCGGGTCGATGTAGGAAGGACGTCGGGTCGGCTGAAGGGGCGTGCGGAGAACCGACGCCGTCGCGGGGCGAGCGGTACTGAGAACGTCGGAGAGTCCTGAACGTCGCCCGTTAGCGTACTACTCGTGGAGCCAGTCGTACCACTCGCCCAGGTCGACGAGTTCGTTTTCGATGCCGTCCGTCCCGTACTGAGTGAACACCTCGTCGACAGCCCGTGCTAAGCCTTCGGGATCGGTATCCGGGAGCGTCTGCTGATAGTAGAGGAGAACGCCCGCGTGGTCGTACTCCTGGTCGAGCGCCTCGAAGTCCTTCGCGTTGTTCGTCAAGAGGACGGTTTCGTGGCTGTCACACCACTCCAGTAGTTCGGCATCGGTCGTGAACTCCCCGAACCGGTCTTTCGCCTGTTCGACGTCGTGACCGCGCTCGCGAAGCAGTCGCTCGAAGACGCGACCGACGTGTTCGTCGAGGAGAATCCGCGCGCCCGTCACTGGATCGTTTCTTTCGGCTTTAGCGACGAGTCGCGAACGCGGTCGAACGCGTCTTCGTTAGCTCGCTCGAACTCGCGCAGTTCCTCGACGTTCGCGTAGTAGTACGAGAGCGCCTCGTACACCTGTGACAGGGAGATGTCGAACTGGTCGGCGACGTGTGCGGGCGTGGAGTCGCTATCGAGGACCCGAGTCGCAACGTGGCGAACACCGACTCTCGTCCCGTCTATTCGGGGCTCACCACCGAGAATTTCATCGTCACAGGTGATACTCATGTACGGAATTAGACTCCGCCATCGGATATATGTTTTCGGCACGCTGACCGGGCGGTGTTTAGTTAAGCGTGAAAAGTGAGGCGGACGGATTTCTTGGTGCCTATGCCAGAAATCAGCCGCCTCAGCGGGAATAGAGACTGGATTGATTTGGATTTTGTGGAGCGCGAGCGGACACCCGAGTCGGCGATGGCGCTGGGTATTCAATCGCATGTTGCGGGACTCTCGCTGTCAAATACCGTCGAATTACTCGAAGATTTGGGTGTCAATCGAAGTCGAAAAGCCATCCACGATTGGGTGCAGAAAGCCGATCTACAGCCCAAATCCGGTAAATCTCCGAATCAGATTGCGCTCGACGAAACGGTGATTCGCATCAACGACCAGCAATTCTGGCTGTACGCCGCTGCCGATCCAGAAACGAACGAACTGCTTCACGTCCGGTTGTTTGCGACGACTACGATTACTCTCACGGAAATTTTCTTGCGCGAACTTCGGCAAAAACACGATATCGAAACTGCCATTTTTCTCGTTGATGGCGCTCAACACCTCCAAACTGCACTTCAACGAGCTGGACTCCGATTTCAGATGTGTCGCCACGGAAATCGGAACGCTGTCGAACGGATTTTTCGAGAGCTGAAGCGTCGAACCTCGTCGTTTTCGAACTGCTTCAGCCACGTCGAACCGGAAACAGCCGAAAATTGGTTGCAGAGTTTCGCTCGCTGGTACAATGCTCCAAACTAAACACTACCGACTAGTCAGGGACCTCACATGATTCCCTTGCCGAGTAGTTCGCGCGCGACGATGTTCTTCTGGATCTCGGTGGTTCCCTCGTAGATCTGCGTGATCTTCGCGTCCCGGTAGAACCGCTCCACGTCGAAGTCGTCGACGTAGCCGGCCCCGCCGTGGATCTGGACGGCCTCGTCGGCCACGTCGACGGCCACCCGCGACGCCTTCTCTTTCGCCATCGACGCAAGCTGGGTCAGCTGGTCGTCCGCGTGGTCGACGCTCCAGGCGGACTTGTAGGTGAGCTGGCGCGCGGCCTCGATCTCGGTGAACATCTCCGCGAGCTTGTGCTGGATGGCCTGGAACTCCGAGATGGGCTGGCCGAACTGCTCGCGCTCCTGTGCGTACGCCAGCGCGCGCTCGGCGGCCCCGCGAGCGATACCGACGCCCTGTGCGGCCACGCCGGTCCGCGTTTCGTCGAAGAACTGCATGAGCTGGAGAAAGCCCGCCCCGCGCGTGCCGACGAGGTTCTCCTCGGGGACGCGGACGCCGTCGAAGACCAGTTCCGCGGTGTCCGAGGCGCGGATGCCGAGCTTGCCCGTGATCTTCTCGGCTTCGAACCCGTCTCGGTCGGCCTCGACGACGATCTGCGAGAAGCCGTTGTAGCGGCCCTCGGCGTCGGGGTCGGTCTGACAGAGGACGACGAAGTAGTCGCCGACCGTCCCGTTCGTGATCCACATCTTCGTCCCGTCGAGGACCCACTCGTCGCCGTCTTTCTCCGCCCGGGTCGAGACCGAGGACACGTCCGAGCCGGTGTCCGGCTCCGAGATGGCCGCGCCCATGATCGCCTCGCCCGTCGCCACCGGTTCGAGGTAGCGCTCCTTCTGTTCGTCCGTCCCGAAGCCGACGATGGCGTCGGCCCCGAACGCGGCGGACTGGATGCTCAGACCGATACCCGCGTCCGCGGCAAACAGTTCCTCGGCGATGATCGCGTTCGTCAGCGTGTCGTAGCCCGCGCCACCGTACTCGAGCGGGATGTTCGCGCCGGTCAGCCCCATCTCGGCAGCGGCCTCGACGACCTCGTGGGGGAACTCCTCCGCCCGGTCGTACTCGGTGGCCACCGGCTCGATCTCGTTTTCGGCGAAGCGAGCTACCTCGTCACGGATCTGTCGCTGCTCGTCTGTCAGGTCGAAATCCATGTGCGGTATGTTGTCGTGGGCCGGCAATAATGGTTCGCAATCGATAATAAACTAGCGAGTGGTTGTCTCCCGAGAGAAACGTTGAAACGTCGGCCGAGAGTGAAAGGACATGTCATGGATTTCGAGGATATCGACACAATCGCCGTGCTCGGGGCCGGAAATATGGGTCACGGAATCACGGAAGTGGCCGCCCTCGCCGGCTACGAGGTTCGCATGCGGGACATCAAAGACGAGTTCGTCGAGAGCGGGTACGACAACATCGAGTGGTCCCTGAACAAACTGGCCGAGAAAGACCAGCTCTCGCAGGCCGAAGCCGACGCGGCGCTGGACCGCGTGACGCCGCTGGTGGACGTGGAGGAGGCGGTCGGCGACGCCGACGTCGTCATCGAGGCGGTCCCCGAGAAGATGGAGATCAAGAAGGACGTCTACACCGAGGTCGAGGAGTACGCGCCCGAGGAGGCCATCTTCGCGACCAACACCTCCAGCCTCTCGATAACCGAACTCTCCGAGGTCACCGAGCGACCCGAGCAGTTCTGTGGGATGCACTTCTTCAATCCGCCGGTCCGGATGCAGCTTGTCGAGGTCATCACGGGGGCCCACACCGCCGAGGAGACCCTGGAGACCATCGAGGCCCTCGCCGAGGACTTCGAGAAGACGCCGGTCCGCGTCCGCAAGGACTCGCCGGGCTTCATCGTCAACCGCATCCTCGTCCCGCTGATGAACGAGGCCGCGTGGCTCGTCCACGACGACGTGGCGACCATCGCGGAAGTGGACTCCACGACGAAGTTCGACATGGGCCTGCCGATGGGTTCGTTCGAACTGTCCGACCAGGTCGGCAACGACGTGGGTCTGCACGTCCTCGAATATATGCACGAGGTGCTCGGCGACCCCTACGAGCCGTGCCCGCTCATCGAGGAGAAGGTGGAGAACGAGGAACTCGGCAAGAAGACCGGACAGGGCTTCTACGACTACGAGAACGGCGGCGTCGACATCCCGGCCGACGCCGGCCGCGAGGACGTCCAGCACCGCCTCGTGGCCGTCATGGCCAACGAGGTCGGCAAGCTCGTCGAGAACGACGTGGCCCCCGTCTCGGACATCGACGAGGCCGTGATGCTCGGCGGCGGCTTCCCCGACGGCCCGGGCAAGATGGCCGACAAGATCGGGCTCGACACACTCGTCGAGACGCTCGAATCTGCCCACGAGGAGACCGGTGCGGCCCGGTACGCCGTCTCCGACGGCCTCCGAAACGCCGCCGAAGACAGCGGCTTCTACGGCGGCGACGACGACGGCGAGACCGAGTTCGACACGGTCTCGATCTCGTACCCCGGCGACATGGTGGCACACGTCGAACTCGACCGCCCCCACCGGATGAACACCGTCAGCCCGGAACTGCTGGACGACCTCGCTGCCGCCGTCGACCACCTCTCCGAGGACGACGACGTGCGTGCGATCTTGCTCACTGGAGCCGGCGACAAGGCGTTCTCGGCCGGGGCCGACGTGCAGTCGATGGCCTCGAACGCGTCCCCGCTCGACGCCGTCGAACTCTCCCGGAAGGGACAGGAGGTATTCGGCAAGCTCGAGGAGTGCCCGATGCCCGTGGTCGCCGGCATCGACGGCTACGCGCTGGGCGGCGGGATGGAACTGGCGACCTGTGCGGACCTCCGTGTCGCCTCCGAGCGCTCGACGCTCGGCCAGCCCGAGCACAACCTCGGTATCATGCCCGGCTGGGGCGGCACGCAGCGCCTCGCCCGCATCGTCGGCGAAGGCCGCGCCAAGGAGATCATCTTCACCGGCGAGCGCTACGACGCCGCCGAGCTGGCCGAGTACGGCTTCATCAACGAGGTCGTCGGCAACGACGAACTCGACGACCGCGCGATGGAGCTGGCGGCCGACCTCGCCGCCGGTCCGCCAGTCGCCCAGCGCTTCACCAAGCGCGCGATGCACGCCGGCCGCGACGACCTCGACGCCGGCCTCGAACTCGAAGCGCAGGCCTTCGGCGCGCTGTTCGGCACGGAGGACATGATGGAGGGAATCAACGCGTTCATGGGCGACGACGAGCCCGACTTCCAGGGCAAATAACAGACGGCAGTCTGGTCACGGCTGACCGGGCGTCGCCCGGTCCAGTTCGTCCTCGTCGAGTTCGATGACGCCGTCGGACTGGGCCATGCCGGTCGTCATCAGCAGCCGAATCGCCGCGCGGACGCTCAGGTCCGACTCGTAGGTCTGACTCTCGGGGACCAGCACGAGCATCCCCTGGGTCGGGTTCGGACTGCCCGGAACGAACACGCTCGAAACGTCCTCGTCGGCTGCCTCGGCCGCGTCACGCGGCCCGTCCCCGGTCTTCAGTCCCAGCTGGTAAACGCCTTCTCGCGGGTACTCGACGTAGACGACGGACTCGTAGTCCGACCGACGGTTGACGACGGAAGAGGTCATCTGGCGGATGCTCCCGTAGATCGTTCGGACGACGGGGACGAAGTTCACGAGCTGGCCCGTCCGACCGAACAGGCGCTGGCCGACGCTGCGCTGGGCGACGTAGCCGAGGACGACGATCAGCGCCACGAGCACCGAAAGCGTCAGCAACTGTGCGAGCAGGAAGTTGTCGGCCGTCAGCGTGGCGAGGCGCGTCCCCCGGATGAAGGGGTCGAGGAAGCCGCCGACCCAGCCGAGGACGATGCGCACGATGACGACGGTCGCCACCAGCGGGCCGACGAGGACGAGTCCGGCGAGGAAGTTGCTCTTGAGAAACGATTTGAGGCGCATACCGACAGACCGACAGCGAGCCGAATAAACTGTGTGGCGGGTATCACTGCGTTGACAGCCATTCGTCAGTGGGACGCATCCACAGGAAGCCGGGATTTCGATGGGGTTAAATTGGAGCACCCGAAACGCCAGAATGCGCTCGGTTGGTGTAGTCCGGCCAATCATCTTGGCCTTTCGAGCCGAGGACATGGGTTCAAATCCCATACCGAGCACATTCCTGCCGCGAACAAGTCCGTGAGCGGCTGGTGGGCGTGGATTTGAATCACGGCAGCCCGAACGACGTGAGGGCTGGCATCGGGTTCAAATCCCATACCGAGCACATTCCTGCCGCGAACGAGTCCGTGAGCGCCGGCTGTCTGTCGCTTTCCACCTCGCACCGAGCCCACAGCGGTAGGTATTTTTCGGGGCCGGGAGAGGCCCCGACCATGCAAGCTGTCGTACTCGCGGCGGGAGAAGGCACACGGATGCGGCCGTTGACCGAGCAGACGCCGAAGCCGATGCTCCCGGTCGCGGACCGGCCGCTGGTCGCACACACCGCCGACACCGCCATCGAGGCCGGGGCCGACGAACTGATCTTCGTCGTCGGCTACGAGGCCGAGGCGGTCCGGTCCTACTTCGGCGACCACTACGGCGGCGTCCCCGTCTCCTTCGCCGTCCAGGAGCGCCAGCAGGGCACGGCCGACGCCGTCGCCGCGGCGCGCGAGCACCTCGACGGCCCATTCGCCGTCCTGAACGGCGACAACCTCTACGACGCGGCGAGCCTCGGCGCGCTGTTCGACGCCGCGCCGTCGGTCGCCGCCTACCGCGTCGAGGACCCCACGAGCTACGGCGTGCTCTCGACCGACGGCGACACCGTGACCGGCATCGTCGAGAAGCCGTCGGACCCGCCGACGGACCTCGCCAACGCCGGCGCGTACGTCTTCCCCGCCGCGGCCCGCGACTGGCTCGACGTGCCTCTCAGCGACCGCGGCGAGCGCGAGATTACGGACGTGCTCGCCCGGGTCGTCGAGGAGTCGACTGTCACCGCTGTCGAGGTGGACCGCTGGCTCGACGTGGGCCGGCCGTGGGAACTGCTGGAAGCGAACGAGTGGAAGCTCGGCGAACTGGAGCGCCGCCTCGATGGCGAGGTCCGCGGCGACGCCGACCTGCGCGGCGAAGTGGTCGTCGAGGAGGGCGCGGTCGTCGAACCGGGCGTCGTCGTCGAAGGGCCGGCGCTGATCCGCTCGGGCGCGCACGTCGGGCCGAACGCGTACGTCCGCGGCGCGACGCTGCTCGGCGAGGACACCCACGTCGGCCACGGCGTCGAACTCAAGAACACCGTCCTGATGGCGGGCTCGAACGTCCCGCACGTCTCCTACGTCGGGGACAGCGTCATCGGTCGCGACGTGAACTTCGGCGCGGGGACGCAGGTGGCCAATCTGCGTCACGACGGCGAGCCGGTCCGGCTGACGGTGAAGGGCGACCGCGTCTCGACGGGACGACGGAAGTTCGGCGTCGTCGCCGGCGACGGGGCCAAGACGGCGATCAACACGAGCCTCAACGCGGGCGTCGTTCTCTCTTCGGGTGCGACGACGACGCCCGGCGAGTCGGTCACGCGGGATCGGTGAGGCGGGCGATCTACTTGCTCGGATTCGAGTACCGATTTCGACCCTGATTGCGTGTAGGATCGTTACGTACGGGCCAAGTATATGGGATTAAGTGGCGTGAAAAACACCCTCAACTAAGATGGTCGACCCCACATCCGATCACCACGAAGATATCGACGAGGACGAGGCACCGGAGTGTGCCACCTGCGGCGAGCCGATCGTCAACGAGGTGACCCACCGCGTCATCACCTGGATCGAGGACGAGAGCGTCCAGACGGCGCACTTCTGCGACGAGGACTGCCGGATGGAGTGGCAGTAGGCGCGCGGGCGACTGACCACCGCTCTCTCGACCGACGCTTCTGTCTGCCGTGGGACGACGGCGCTCTTGTTTCCCTCGGCGCGACGCGCTTCTTGCCTACCAAAGAAACTCCCGGAAACTGACCGACTGTTAACACCCTGCACGTATTTGGGTCTACCACCAGAATACGACGGTATGACCGGGGGCGACCGGACGGCCGACTGGCGGACTGCAGAGCGGGAGTACACCGACGAGGTGATCGGCGACGACACCCTCGGCGAGATGTTCGCCGCGAGCGCCGAGCGCAACGCCGACAGCACGGCCCAACTGTACAAGGGCGGCGTCTACGACCGCTCGCTGACCGACGACGTGATCGCATCGGCCCCCAACGGCGACTACGCGGCGATTTCCTACGAGCGAATGAACGATCTCGTCCGGCACCTGGCCGCCGGCTTCCGGGATCTGGGCGTCACGCCGGACACGCGCGTCGGCATCTACGCCGACACCCGCATGGAGTGGGCCCTGTGTGACTTCGCGCTCCTCTCGGCCGGTGGCGTGGTGACGACGGTGTACACCGACTCGTCGGCGAATCAGGTCGAGTACCTGCTCTCCGACCCGAACGCGAGCGCCGTCGTCGTGGAGAACGAAGCACTCCTCCAGCGCGTGCTCGCCGTCGAGGACGACCTGTCGCTGGAGTTCGTCGTCGTCATGGACGACCACGACGTGGACCGCGACGACGTGTACTCGCTGGCCGGCGTCTATCGCCGCGGCGTCGAGGCGTTCGACGAGGCGACGTACCGGTCGTGGCTCGACGAGCGCGACCCCGACGACCTCGCGGGGCTCATCTACACCTCTGGGACGACGGGCCAGCCCAAGGGGGTGCGGCTCACTCATCGGAACTTCCGGGCGAACGTCAATCAGACGCGCAGGCGGATCGGACCCCGCCCGGACAAGCACCCGGACCTGCCGGCGATCACCACCGATACGCGGTCCGTCGCGTTCCTGCCGCTGGCGCACGTCTTCGAGCGCCTCGCCGGGCACTTCCTCATGTACGCTTCCGGGGCCGCCGTCGGCTACGCCGAGAGCCCGGACACGCTGGCCGACGACCTCGGCAAGATCCGGCCCACGACCGGCGCGAGCGTCCCCCGGGTGTACGAGCGTATCTACGACAACATGCGCACAGAGGCGGGCCAGTCGGCCCTCAAAGAGCGGATCTTCGAGTGGTCGATGGACGTGGCGCGGGCGTACGCCCGGACGGACGACCCCGGCCCGCTGCTCGCCGCCAAGCACTCGCTCGCCGACCGTCTCGTCTACAGCACGGTCAAAGAGCGCCTCGGCGGCAACGTCGAGTACATGGTCAGCGGCGGCGGCAGCCTCTCGAAGACGCTCTGTGAGACGTTCCTCGGGATGGGGATCACGGTCATCGAGGGCTACGGGCTCACGGAGACGTCGCCGGTGCTGACGGTGAATCCTCCCGAGGACGTCAGGCCGGGGACGCTCGGGCCGCCCGTTCAGGACGTCGAGGTACGCATCGACACCGGTGTCGTCGACGGGAGCGAGTTCGACGGCGTCGACGGCGAGGTCGGCGAACTCCTCGTCGCGGGCCCGAACGTCACTGACGGGTACTGGAACGACGCCGACGCGACGGCCGCGGCGTTCACCGAACTCGACGGTTCGCGCTGGTTCCGCACCGGGGACATCGTCGAGCAGACGCGCGACGGCTACCTCGTCTACCACGACCGTATCAAGGAACTGCTCGTCCTCTCGACGGGCAAGAACGTCGCGCCCCAGCCCATCGAGGACGCGTTCGCCACCAGCGAGCGCGTCGACCAGGTCATGGTCGTCGGCGACGACCAGAAGTATGTGGCCGCGCTCGTCGTCCCGAATTTCGAGGCGCTCGGGCGCTGGGCCGACAACGAGGGCATCGACCTCCCGGCGGACCCGGAGGCCCAGTGCGAGGACGAGCGCGTGCGCGAGTGGGTTCAGGAAGCGGTCGACGAGGTCAACGCGGACCTCGAACGCGTCGAGCGCATCAAGGCGTTCGAACTCGTCTCTCGCGAGTGGACCGCCGAGAACGACCTGCTCACCCCCTCGATGAAGAAGAAACGCCGTAACATCCGCGGCGAGTTCCGCGAGAAGCTCCGGGAGCTGTACGGGCCCGAGCAGTTCGAACCTGCCTGACCGAGTTACTCGACCACGACGTCGACCGCGCGCTCTCGCGGCCCGTCGCAGTCGACCAGCAGCACCGACTGCCACGTCCCCACGTCGAGGCTCCCGTCCTGGACGGGAATCGTCTCGCTCGGCCCGACCAGCATCGCCCGGACGTGCGAGTCGGCGTTGCCGTCGAGTTCGTCGTGGGCCCAGCCGGTGTCGGGCACGAGGTCGGCGAGCGCGTCACCGAGGTCGCCGAGCAGTCGCGGCTCCGCCTCGTTGACGGTGACGCCGGTCGTCGTGTGCCGCGCGAACACAGTACAGGTCCCCGACGCGTCCGCCGGCAGGGCCGCCTCGACCCGGCCGGTGATGTCGACCACTGACAGCCGCTCGTCGGTCGAAACGGTGAACCGATTGGTGGTCATGGCGGTGACTACGGTCGGCCGGGACTCAAACACTCCGGTCAAGAGGGTGTCGCGGAACTGTCACTCGGGACGACGCGGACGCCCGTGGGCCCGTATGCGATTGCGTCGTCGCGGTCGTTGACGCTCGCGCCGTCGAGATACAGCGTCGCCGTCGCGGTTCCGAGGTCGGCGGTGATCGCGCCGTTCGTACTCTCCATCGTGGAGGCGTTCGCCCGGACGTCGCCGTTCGATTCGAGCGTCACGTCGCTGTTCTGCGACGCGAGCGATGCGCCCGTTACGTCGAGGATCCCGCCGCCGTTCCGCGTCGCCGAGAGCCTGACGTAGTTGTTCCGCGAGGAGAGGTCCGCGTTTCGGGCCGAGACCGTGCGCCCGGCCAGCGTGACGTGGCTGTTCTGGGCCTCGATGTGGCTTCTGTCGGCGTCGAGGGCAGCGTCCGTCGTGATCTGGACGTTCCCGTTCTGGGCGTCGATGTCGGTCCCGGAGACGTTCACGGCCTCGCCCGCCGAGAGCGTCACGTCGCTGTTCTGTGACGCGACCGTCCCGTCCGTCAGCGAAATCTCGCCGTTCGGCGCGTCGACGGCGACTGCCCCGTTCTGGGAGTCGAGCGTGCCGCCGTCGAGGGTCACGTCGCCGTCGACCGCCGTCAGCGAGACGTCGCCGTTCTGTGCGGAGACCGAGCCGCCGTACGTGATCGCGCCGGCCCGGATCTGCACGTCGCTGTTCTGCTGGTCGACCGACTCGACGCTCTCGGGGACGACGAGGTTCGCCGACGGATCGTCGAAGTCCGCCAGTTCGGCCGCCGAGTAGGTCGTCTCGCCGGCGTCGTACCGGCCGTTGCCGTTGGCGTCGTCGAAGGACTGCCCGTTGGGCGGCCCCGACGACCCGGCGGTGATCTGGACGGTCCCCGAGGCGGTGCCGTCGTCCGACAGCAGGCCGTAGGTGACGCCAGCCCCCGCGCCCGCAGTCGCGACTAGCCAGACGACGACCAGTACCGCGAGCCCCCCAGTTCGCGTTCGTTTGTCCATCAGACAGTGAGCGCCGGCCGGCGCTCCACACACCCGGGAGACAGTCGTCTCCCCGGACACATAATGGCACCTATCGTATCGATCCGGAAAACGGCGGCTGTGGCCCCGCTCAGGCCAGCCACTCGTCGGGCTTCGTGTTGTAGTCGATATCGGTCGCGGTGAGGTGTTCGACCTCCGACCAGTCCACGTCGCTGATGACCACGTCCTCGCCGTCGTACCGGATGCGCTTGCCGACCTCCTCGGGCTCGGGCTCGCGGTCGCGCCGCTTGGCGACCTCCACGTCGTGGTCGTCGAACTCCTTGACGATGGTCAGGAGGTTCACGGGTCTGCCCCAGAGCTCGAAGGTCCGCTTGAGCACCTCCTTGGCCTGGTTGATGTCGAGCATCACGCCGTTGTACTGGTGGGCCAGCAGCAGTTCGTTGCGGTTCTGGTAGTTGCCGTCCTCGACGACGATGGTCGGCTTCCCGAAGTTGGTGAACTGCAACATCAGCTTCTTCTTCACGTCCTCGTGGTCCGTCGAGGTGACGCGGTAGTCGCCCGAGGCGTGGGTGTACTCGTAGGTGAAGTAGTCGTTGTCGTCGACGAACTCCTGGGTGAGGAACTCGTCGAGGAAGGTCACGTCGTTGTGGCTCTCGCGGATCTCGCGCATCCGCTCCCAGCCGCGGGTGTAGTCCACGTCCGCGAGCGCCGCCTCGACGCTGTCGTAGCGCGAATCGTCGAACATGTAGCGGGCGGTCCGCTCCAGTTCCTCCTGGCCGACGCGGGAGACGAAGCCTCGGTACTGGGGCTTGACGAGCGAGTAATGGCGCTGGGCCAGTCCCTCGTAGGTCAGCACCTTCCACGGGTACTGCTCCACGTCGATCTCGCCGTCGCGGGCCGCCGCCAGCCCCTCGGCGTCGACCCGCGGGTCCTCCGGGTCGAGGTCGTCGAGGTGCGTCGGCACGTCCTGTAGCCACGCCGGCGGTTCGAGGTGCTCCTGAACCGCCGCGTAGTCGACGCTGTCGTCGAAGTTCCGCCAGGTGATGCCGTCGACGCGGAGCAGGCGCTCGATCACTTCCCGGCGGTTCTCCGTGTTCTCGACGTACTCCCAGATCTCCAGGCCGAGGCTGTAGGGGTTCAGTCCCCCCGAGCCGAGCACCTTCGACATGTGGTCGGCGTAGAGGACGAACTCGTCGTCGCCGGCGAAACCCTCGCCGGTCATCATCACGGACTCCCAGTAGCTCGCCCAACCCTCGTTCATGACCTTCGTCATCTTCTGGGGGGCGAAGTAGTACGCCTCGCGGCGCAGGAGTTCGAGCAGTTCCGTCTGCCAGTCCTCCATCTCGGTGGCGCGTTCGGCGTCCGCGTCGTACTGCATCCCGTGCTTGCGCAGGAAGCCGAGGATGTCCTTCTCGGGTTCGGCCGGGAACGTGACGTTCTCGTCGTCGTCGCGCTGGGCGTCCAGCCACTCGTCGTCGAACACCTGCCGCTTGACCTCCTCGGAGAGGTCGAGGTCGTCTAACTGGTCGGTTACGTCGGCCCCCTCCAGTTCCTCGAAGCGCTCGTCGACCGTCTCGACCGGGCTGTACGGCTTGTGCTGGTCGATATTGTCCTCCAGACAGAGGACGTGGTCGATGAACCGCTCGACCTCGCCGCGCTCGATCTCGGGGTCCTGCATGAACTCCTGGATGGTGTCGCCGTGGCGGGCGAGCATCCCGGCCGCGTCCGGGCCACGGCGGCGCTCGCCGCCGGACTCGTCGGTCGCGGTCCGCGAGGAGCCGTCGGTGAACATCCGGAACCACTCGTTGTTGGCGAAGAAGTCGGCGTGGGCCTCGACGTGGGTGATGACCGCCTTCTGGTCGGCCAGCGTGTTGGACTCCTGGAGGAAGGCGTGGGCGGGGTCGTCGTTGTTGACGATCTCGAAGGCCTTCCCGCCGAGGAACTGGCCCTGCTTTTGCTGGCGGTCGTACTGCATCCCCCAGCGCCAGTGCGGGTAGCGCTGCTGGAACCCGCCGTAGGCGATGAGCTCGTTCATCTCGTCGTAGTCGACGATCCAGTAGTTCACCGGATAGGGCTTGAGCCCGAGTTTCCGGGCGAGAGCGCCCGCCTCTTCGACGGGCTCTTCGAGGTCGTCGGCCACGCGCTGTTTCGCGAATCGGTCGTCGTTCATTGGTCCTCCGTGCTGAGTATCTCGTAGATGGCGTCCACCACGTCCTCCGGCGAGGAGACGTACGCGACCGCGACGTTGTCGGCGTCGCGGAAGCTCCGTTCGACCTCCTCGGCGTGGGTGGCGTTGATGGCGTTCCCGCTCGGCTGGGTCTCCACGTAGGCGTGGAGGTTCGCCGGGATCTGTTCCATCAGCGGGACGACCTTCTCCTCGGTGTCGTTCGAGGAGTTCTCGCTGTCGCCCGCCGCGAACACGTAGCGGTTCCACTCGCTCCAGGGATACTCCTCTTCGAGGATGGCCGCCGCGAGTTCGTAGGCGCTGGAGATGCGCGTCCCGCCGCCCGAGCGGATGCCGAAGAACTCGTCGCGCTCGACCTCCCACGCCTCCGCGTCGTGGGCGATGTAGACGAACTCCGCGTTGTCGTACTTGCCCGTGAGATACCAGTCCAGCGGCGTGAAGGTCCGCTCGACCAGTTCCCGCTTCTTCTGGCGCATCGAGCCGGACACGTCGCGGATGTTCACGACCACGACGTTCTTCTCGCGCTCCTCGACGATCTCGGGGTAGCGGTAGCGCTCGTCCTCCCGACGGAAGGGAATCTCGTCGACACCCTCCTGTCGGATGCGCTGGGAGGTCTCGACTCGCTCGACGTTCTCCTCCATCTCCTCGATGGACTCCCAGACGGCCTTCTCGTCGCCGGGCAGGTCCGCGTAGGCGTCGTCGATCCACGCCTTCGAGACCGGAATGTTCTGCTCGCGGGCCCACTCGTAGACGGTCGCCGGGCCCCAGCCGTCGACTTTCAGCGCCTCGCGGATGTAGTCCTCGTCGAAGTCCATCGCGAGCTTGCGCTTCAATCCCTTCTTGAACAGCCGTTCGAAGTCGAGCGTCGAGGAGGGGCCGGTCCGCGTGATGTCCGTGAAGTCGCCCTCCTTCTCCTCGATGACCTTCTTGCCCTTCGGTTCGAGGTCGAGCCCGAGTTGCTCGTCGAGCTCCTCGGCGAACTCCTCGGGGTCCATCTCGTAGTACTCGTGTTCGCCGCCCTCCTCGCCGGGCTCGCCGTCCTCGTCGCCGTCACCGGGCTGGGGCTGTGGCTGGCCGACCGGGTCGCCCTCCTCGGCCCCTTCGCCCTGGCCGACGCCGCCCATGTCGCGGCGGTCGTACTCGAACTCCGGCAGGTCGACGATCTTGATCGGGATGCGGACGGAGTCGCCCCGAGACTGGCCGAGGTCGCCGTACTGGATGAACTCGGCGAGGTCCTGGCGGCGCTCCTCGCCCACGTCGCGGTACCGTTCGAGGTCGTCTTTCAGTCCCATCTGTAGGTCACCTGGCTCATGACGTGCCTGCTCGTCAGTTCGGCCGACGCCTCGGTGTACTCGAACATGTCGACCATGTTGTCGAGGGTCTTCGCCTTGAGGCGGGCCGTCTCCGTGCCCGACGGTGGGTTGTCCCACTGCGCGGGCTCGAAGTCCTCGTAGGTCCGCTGGATGTCGTCCCAGTCGTAGCTCCCGAGGACGGTGTTGATGACCGGGATCTCCTTGGGGTTCACGTCGCTGACGCGGAACTCCTCGTCGCGGCGCTGCCACGCGTGGCGGTTCAGCGCCGTGATGATCTTGTCGGTGCGGAACTGCGTGACGGCGTGGTCGGGCTCGTTACCGTCGTAGTTCTTCTCGTCGAAGCGCCCGAGGTGCTCGATCTCGAACACCTTCATCTTCAGCGGGTCGGGGTCGACGAGTTCGCCGCGCTCGTTCTCGATCTGGTCGTCGGACTCCCAGGCGTAGACGTGCTCGATGTACTCTTCGACGGTCGCCTCGTCGACGCGCTTGTCACGCATCATCGCGTCGAGCACGTCCTGTTCCTGCTGGCCGAAGACGTAGTTCTTCACCGTGACGACCCGCTCTTCGTACTCCGTGGCCTCGCCGGTCGAGAACACGGGGGCGTCTTCGAGCCCCTCGGCGACGGCGTTGAGCACGTCCCGGGGCATCAGCACGTGCTCGACCGGGAGGTCGGGGTGGTGGCGGTCCTGCGTTTCGTGCAGCAGGTCGGCGATGATGTCCCGGACGTGGGTCACCGGGATGCCGTGGTCGCCGTCGTCGGCCGTCTTCTCTAACTGGTAGTCGTCGATGTCGACCCGCTCGTCGCCCTCCATGAGGTAGCCGCGGTCGAACAGCAGCGCCTTGTCCACGAGGTCGAGCCCCGTCGGAATCTCCGCGCTGTCGAGTCGCGAGACGACGGCGTACAGCGCCGCGGCCTCGATGGTGTGGGGAGGCAGTTCCTTCTCGGTGGCCGAGGCCACCTCGTCTCTGACCGAGATGGTCAGGGGCTCCTGAATCCACGTCTCCAGTTCCTCCCATGACTCGGGGTCCCAGACCGCCGTCTCGTTCGTGAGTTCCCGCCGGAGCAACTGCGCCTCCAGCGAGAGATTCGTCAGGTACGTGAACTCGTGCTTGTCGAGGCGGCGCTTCAGCGCCTTCAGCGGGTCCTGTCCCTCGCGGTCGGCGTGCTGATTGAGCTGCGCTTCGAGGTCGGGGTTCGAGATGATGACCAGCTGCGTGTCGACGTCCATCCCGATGCCCTTGTCGAGCTTGACGTGGCTCTCGTCGGGGACGTTCAGCAGCTTCTGGAGCAGGTCGGCGTGCTGGGCCGCGTCCTCGACGACGGTCAGCAGGCCGTTGCCCTGCGAGAGGACGCCGTCGTAGCTGAACGCCTGCGGGTTCTTCCGGCCGCGGGAGTCCAGTTCCCGGAGCATCCCGTGCATCCACGAGCCGACGAGACGCTCCTTGGGCGTGCCCTCGTCCTCCGAGTGGAGGACGCCGATGCCGTGGCCCACGTCCACGACGAAGTTCTTCACCCTGAGGTGCGAGGGCTGTGTGACGGCCGAGAACAGGTCCGTCTCGCCCTGTCGCCGGTACTGCTCTTCGAGGAAGTCGTAGGCCTCCCGCGAGAAGGGGTCGAGTTGGCCGTCGACGCGAATCGGGATGTGGTCGTCGAGGCGCTCGTTGATCTCGGCGACCAGGTCGGCGCGCACGTCGTTCGGGAACACCGTCAGCGGGTGGACCTGGACGGGGCTCTCGTACCAGTCGTCCTCGTCCTCGACCGGGGTGTTCCCGTAGGTCATGCTGGTGGCGTCGTTGCCGGCCCCCGCGACGTTCCACTCGACGGTGTAGCGCCGGCCCGCGGGTGTCTTCGAGTACTCTCGGAGGCCGTTGATGAGACAGCGCTTGAGTTCGGACTTGCCCGTCGCCGTCGGCCCCTCGAGCCAGATGATCTTCTCGTCTTTCCCGCGGCCCGCCGCGATGGAGCGCAGGTCGTCGACGAAGGCGTTCAGCACCTCGGTGTTGCCGAGGATGGCGTGCTCGCCGTCGTTGTGCGGGTCGTCGAAGAAGCGATAGCGCTCTTTCTCCTCGCCCTCCTCGATGACCGTTCGCGTGCCCGCCGCCTCGATGGCGTCGAGCAGGTACTTCGACGCGTGAGCGGCCACCTGCGGTGTTTCGAGGACGGCGTCGACGTACTCCGCGAGGCTCATCGGGGCCTCGTAGGCGGCGTCGAGCGACGCGTCCGCGCGATCGATGTACTCCTCGCCTGTCATTACTCTTCCATCTCGCTCTTGGCGACCTCCGCACCGGCGAATTCGAGCACCTCCTTGGCTCCCTCCTCGGAGTAGTGCTGTTCCATCAGCGCGTCGATCCACTGGTTGCGCTCCTCGTCGTCCATCTCCGAACTGGAGACCAGCGCCGAGAAGTTGATGTTGTGCTTCTTGTCCTCCCAGAGCTTGCGTTCGAGCGCGCGGCGCAGGCGGTCGTTGTCCTGCGGGTTGAACGTGTCACCCTCGCGGGCGCGCCGGGACACCCAGTTCGAGACCTCCTGTCGGAAGTCGTCCTTGCGGTCCTCGGGGAGGTTCAGCTTCTCCTCGACGGAGCGCAGGAACTGCTCGTCGGGCTCTTGCTCGCGGCCGGTGAGTTCGTCCTCGACGGTCGCGTCGTCGATGTAGGCCATCACGTGGTCCATGTACTTCTCGCCCTGGCGCTGGATCTCGTCCATGTCGTAGGCGAGCGCGTGGCGCACGTCCTCGATGGCCCGCTCCTTGTACTCCTCGCGGACGAGTTCGAGGTAGCGGTAGTACTGGTCGAACATCTCCTCGTCGATGGAGCCGTGGTTCTCCAGGTTGCCCTCGAGGTGGTTGAACGTCGTCAGCGGTGAGAGGAACTGCCGGTCGCGGTGCATCGAGTCCATGATGGCCTCGGCGATCTCGTCGCCGATGAACCGCGGGGAGACGCCGTCCATCCCCTCGCCGATATCGGCCACCTTGTCGGCCTCCTCGCGCAGTTTCTTCACGTCAACGTCGTCGGCCTCGTCGATCTCGCCGTTGTAGGCCTTGGCCTTCTGGACGAGGTCGACCGACTCGGTGTCGGGTTCCTCGATGCGGGTGAGAACGCCGAACAGGCCGGCCATCTCGAGCGTGTGGGGCTCGACCTGGATGTCCGGCAGGTCGGCGTTGCGCAGCATCTTCCGGTAGATCTGGGCCTCCGCCTCGTACTGGAGGACGTACGGGAAGTCGATGCGCTTGGTCCGGTCGTTGAACGCCTCCATCTTCTCGTCGCCCTTCTTGTCCCGGTACTCGGGCATGTTCGTCCGGCCGACGATCACCTGGTCGATGTCGATTCGGGGGTTGTTCTTGGGCTTGATCGTTTGTTCTTGACTCGCATGGAGGAAGTCGTAAAGGAACTCCCGCTGCAGTTTCAGTAGCTCCTCGCCGGAGAAGATGCCGCGGTTGGCGTTACAGAACGCTCCGGAGTAGTCGAACGCGCGCGGGTCGCTCTCGCCGTAGATGGCGATCTTCGAGTAGTTCACGTCGCCCGTGAGTTCCGTCTCGTCCTGGTTTTTCTTGTCCTTGGGTTCGAACGTCTCGATCCCGCGACGCTGGTTCTCGTCGGCGAGGAAGCGGATGATCTCGATGTGGTTCTCCAGGACGGTCTGGAGGTCGTCGTCGTACTCCGCCAGCAGCCGGTCCATGTAGAACTCCGAGGCGGGGTCAAGCGACTGCTCGTTGCGAATCGTGTAGGGCGCGTCGAGCGCCTCGTTGATGTCATCGATGACTTTGTCGCGTTGCTTCTGGGGGAGCAACACGAGCGGGTCCTGGTTCATCGGCGACCGGACCACGTCGTCGGCGGGATCCTGGTCGTGGATCACGTCACAGAGGTTCGTCCACCGGAAGGTGTACATCCGGCCGTCCTCGTTGCTCGTGTAGTCCTCGAAGTACCGCCGGACCTGTCGGTCGAAGTCGGACTTCCCGGAACCGACGGGGCCAAGCAGCAGCTTGATGCGCTTCTCGGGCCCGAGGCCGCGAGCGCCCGATTTGACCTTGTTGACGAACTCGTGGATCGCCTCGTGGATGACGCGTCCGTAGAAGGTGTTCTCGCCGTCGTTGAGCGGGTCCTCGCTCGCCAGTTCGTACTCGACGACGCCGGCGTCTTCGTCGTACGTCGTTCCGTAGTAGTCGAACATGTCCGCGACGCGCTGGTGCGCGTTGCGGGCGATTCGCGGCTCGTCGTACAACTGTTGGAGATACCAGTCGAACGGGTGCGTCTTCCGCAGGTCCGCTGGTATCGTGTCACGGTACTCCTTGCTCAGCGCTTCTAGTGTCTCGTTGTTCTTGCTCATACTCTCTCAGTGCAGTCGTCTCGTGGATGAACGCGGCCGACCACGCCACAGACGCCACGGGGAAGTCCCGCGGATTCGTTTCGGAAACAGTCCGTCGTCGATACCGCTCGCTCCGTGCGCGCTCGGGTGCGGACGCCGGATGACCCAACCGAAGCGGGTCGACGCGTGTGCCCTTCCATGGCTAACCTGCCCGGGGAACGCGGGGACGCCTCCCGGAATGGTAACGGGTGACAGTGCGAGACTGTTTCCGATACTATTTATTGTATGAGCCTTTCGCGAATAAGTACCTTTTCCCGACACGCATATAACGCCGGATGTTTTCACCCCTCGAATCGGACCGGAATGCGGCGATGGAGACGACTATCTCTGACGAAGCCCGACAGGCCGTTCGTCGTCGTTTATAAGCGGTGTCCGACGGGGCGGCCCCACGGCGTCGGTATTCAGTCGTGGTCCGCGAGGAGCATCGTCTCGATGAGGTTTCGGTACCCACGACGGAGCCTGGCGGCGTAGGCCTGTCGCGAGATGTCGAGTTCGGCCGCGAGCGATTCGAGGTCGGGGCGATCTGAGTCGCCGTAGTACCCCCGCTCGTAGGCGAGCAGCATCGCCTCGCGCTGCCGGGCCGTGAGCGTCTCCGTCCCGTCGCCGTGGTCCGTCAGCCGACTGAGTCGCGTGAGCGTCACGTCGATGCCGTGTTCAGTGCAGTAGGACTGAAACCCCGAGATACCCTCGCCGGTCTCGTCGCGGAGTTCGAACAGCCAGCCCTCATGCGACCCGCTTGCCGAGACGACGGTGACGCCCGACTCGGAGATGGCCTGCATGATGCCGAGGTACTCGGGTTTCCAGACCGCCTTGAACAGCCCCTTCCCGTCGACCGTCTCGAGGAGCGTGACGGCCCGCAGTTCGTGGATGCGTTCGAGCGCGGCCAGCACCGCGTCGAGGTCGTCGTCAGCCACCCAGAAGTACGGCATCGCCGTGTCGCCGCTCGGCACCACGCGGTCGAGTTCGAACGTCGCCGCAGGCCGCTCGTCGAACACCGTTCCCAGGGGGAACGAAGCCGCCGGGAGCGTGAACCGGGCGATGGATGCCATGGCAGACTATTGAACAGATAGCGTCGTAAAGCTGTCCAGTGGTCGACACCACCGCCACCGACCCGCTGGATTCTTGCCCGTCGGTCCGAATCCACGCGTATGGACCTGTCGGCCCTCTCGGCGGACTGGACGGTGTGGAACGAGACCGAGGAGAAACTCATCCTCGCCTACCGCCCGGACGTGTTCGATACCGAGCGCTTCCCCGCACCCTGCCTCCCGACCATCTATCTCACGCGCGGCCGACGGACCCGCCGTCCCGGTGCTGAGCGGACCGGACAGGACTGGTACGTCACGCTCTACCTCGAACCGGAGGTCGAACGCGACGCCGACAGCTACGAGACTCGCGACGCCGCCGTCGAGGGGGCGGTCGACCTCGCGAACCGCTTCGCCGAGGGCTCGCTCGACTACCGCTCGCTGTATCAGGTCCCCCGCGACGCCTACCTCGACGAGCTCGACGACCTGACCGGTCGGACCTGACACTTTAATCCGCCGGTCGTCTAGTGACGGCTATGACTACTGTCACGCTCGTCGGCACCCGCCTCGCGGAGGTCGGCGAGGAGTTCGTCTACCGCGGCGAGGCCAGCGGCTGTGAGGGCTGTCCGTATCGCGACCAGTGTCTCAATCTCACGGCGGACCGCCGGTACCGCATCACCGACATCAGACAGAGCGGGCAGACCCTCGACTGCGCGGTCCATCAGGACGGCGTCCGGGCCGTCGAGGTCGAGCCGGCACCCATTCGGGCGAACGTGCCGTCGAAGGGAGCCTACGCGGGCAGCAAAGCCAGACTGGCCGGCCCGTGTCCGCACACGGAGTGTCCCAGCCATCCCTACTGCGAACCGGCTGGGGCCGACTTCGACGGCGAGTACCGTATCGACGACATCGTCGGGGACCCGCCCCACGACTACTGCATGCTCGACCGCGACCTCACGCTGGTGGAGTTCGAACCGCCGGAGGACACCTGAACGGTGCGTCGGTCGACCGGCAGTCAGTCCCGCCAGCTCTCGTAGGCGTTGCGACCGACCACCCCGAGGCCGAACCAGCCGATGAGGTTGGCGAGGAGCTGTCCGATCAGGGGAATCGCAAACGGCAGCGCCAGCACGACCGCGCCGACGACGGCGTCTTTCGCCCCGACGGACTCTCCGCGGGTGCCGGCCACCATGTTTCCGAGCCAGACGGTCGTCACGCCGAACCCGATGAGCTGGAGGACCGCGAGGAGGATGAGCCCCGGAATCGTGACGATGAGGCCGATGATGGTGATCGCCAGCACGACGAGTCCGATGGGAACGAGGACGCCGAAGGCGAACCCCCAGCCGAACGCGCTGCCGGGGTCGTCCTGAATCTCTCGCACCCTCTCCGTCGTGTACTCGGGACCGAGGACGGCACAGGCCCCGCCGAGGATGAGATAGATGACGAACGAGACGCCGAACCGGATGCCGATCCGAGCCGGGAGGCCGAGACCGGTGCCTGCTGTGGGTGACTGTGCGGCTGCGATACCCGAGAACCCGACGACTGCGGCGAGGCTTCCCAGGCCGGCGAGCGTGCGTTTGGAGGGCATTGGCGCGTCTCCCCGTTTCGACACCGTGGACAAGTGCTTTGCGTCTATCGAGTGGCTGTCACGAGCGATCGGCGGGACCGCTGTGGGTGTCGCCGCACCGCTCAACTCCGCAGGTCGCCGCTCAGTCCAACACGCCGATGCGGTCGGCCGTGTAGCCGAACACGTCCTCGTAGCCGTAGGCGGAGAGCAACACCGGATGGAACGGCTCCTCCGCCACGATCTGTTCGCCGTCGGCGGCGGCGACCGGCTCCCCCTCGTTCACGGCCTCGAAGTTCCGGGCGTACACCTCGTACTCACCGGCGGCGGCCTTCGGAATCGGGTCTCTGAGCTGGAACACCGGCAGGGATTCCTGAATCGCGTTCGGGTCGGATTCTGTGACGCCGGTCGCGGCGAGGAACTCCCGTATCACTTGCTCGGCGTTCTCGGCGGCCGCCGCCGAGCCCTGGTAGCCGCACTCGACCTCGATCGTCGCCGGGATCGCAGAGAAGATACGGCCCTCGTTGGCCCCCTGGGTCCTGACGACCGCGTCGATCGAGAGCCGCGGGCAGACGCGCCGGATCATCGGCGTGATCTCGTCGACGAGTGCGAACATCCCGTCGTAGGACTGCGTCGAGTGCAGTCCGAGAACCGTACAGTCCGATAGTTCCGCCGTCAGGCGAGCGGCGAGGCGCTCCTCGTGTAAGTCGCTGTCCGGGTCGCCGGGGAATGCCCGGTTCAGGTCGGTGTCGAGGTAGCGGACTCCGGCCTCGAGTGCCTCCTCGTTCGCCACCACGAACTTGACCGGTCGCTGAACCTCGGGCGGGTCGGCGAGCACCGCTTCGATCCCGTCCCGGCCGCACGGCTCGTCCCCGTGGATACTTCCGATCACGGCAATCTCGGGCTCCCCGTCACCCAGTTGCTCGATACGCATTTACGCGGGATAACGTTCCCAGCCTTTAGAACTGTCCGATTCGGTCAGTGGTCCAGCGACTCGGCGAACTCGACGTCCTCCGGGCGGCAGGTTGGATACCCGCCGTCGAGTCGGATCTGCCAGCCGTGCAGCGCCGTCGGGTCCGTGAGGGCGTTCGTGACCACGGTGCGTACGTCGAGCAGATCGACCCCGTAGTAGTCGTTCGGCACGCCCCGGAAGTACTGAAGCGAGGTTCGGAACAGCGACCGCATCCCGTCGTCGTCCTCGAAGTCGAAGTGTTTGTACGCGCCGGCGGCCACCTGGACCATCCCGTGGAGGAACTTCGACTCGGTCGAGCCCCGGCCGTAGTTGTACCACTCGTCCTCGAAGCAGTCGTGCGATTCGTGGAACTCGCCGGAGTTGTAGAGGCGGACCCCGTGTACGACCGCCCGGCGGAGGGTCTCGTGTTCCCACTGGCCGTCGGTGCGCCACCCTGACGGGTCCCCTTCGGGCGGGTCCACCGTCGGGTCCCGCGTGTGGTCGTCCATACCGAACCTATCGGTGTCCCCGTGGGTCAACCCTCCGATTCGGACAGTCCGCATTCGTACGACCTTTATAGCGCACCGACAGAGTTGGGACTGCGAGCACGCGTGCGAGGGTAGCCAAGCCAGGAAACGGCGGCGGACTCAAGATCCGCTCCCGTAGGGGTCCAAGGGTTCAAATCCCTTCCCTCGCACTGACCGACCGCTATCGCCGCCGGGCGGTGTCGCCGATGGCGACGACGCCCGGGACGTGAAAGCGGTCGGGACGAGGGCCACCACGGTCCCTCGCACACAGTGCGGGAAGATCCACGGAGCGATCTTCCCTCGCAACTCCTGCTACCGAACCGACGAGAGCCGTGCGTCCCCCTACCGGGGTCGCGGGAATCGGCAAGTCGGTCTATGGTACCTACGTTCGTGTTCCACTTCTATCCGATTACGTTGCACTCGGAGACGGATATATATCAGTAACCGATAATCATAGATTCGGTGAACGTCTCGCCGGGGTGTTTCCACTAACCCACAGACGATAGCGGGATTTGGCAATCTCTTAGTTTTGTCACTGCGCAAGAACTATACCGGATGCATTTGAATCATGTCAGTAATGATGGACCCACCACCGGTTCGAAACGCGATCGTCGCCACGATGGCCGTCGCGCTGGTACTGGTCGCACCGCTCGCCGTAACGGCTCCCGCCGGAGCGACCCCCGTCGCCGAGGGACAGACGACCTCGCTCTCGGACAACGTCGACATCTGGAACCGATCGCCGCTCCCGTTGCGGACGACAACGAACGGTTCTACGACGGTCGTCGCACCGCGAACGTTCATCAACGTCGAATCGGCAGCCACCGGCGATCTGCCGGTAAACAAGCGCACAGTGACCGTGTACGACCGCAACCAGACGGTGAACATGTCCTTCGAATCCCGTGTCGGCGCGGGGACGACCGCGCTCGCGGGTGACGAGGCGCAGTTACTCGCCGTCAACCTGACGGCCTCGCCGAGCGCGGAGGGCGTCGGTAACGGCAGCGTCCAGATGAATCTGGAACGCCTCTTCCGTAACAACTCCAACGTGACCTCGGCCGAACTGCTCGACGACGCCGAGGGCGTCGGGACGTTCGACGAGGACGGCGAACTCGACGCGTCCTACACCCCCGAATCGAGCGGTGCGTACGCCTTCGTCCTGGTGTCCGTCGACGACGGACCGGGTGTGTCCGTAGAGGACGACTCCGTCTCGGTGGACGGGAACGTGACCGTTGTCGGCGTCGAACAGGCGCTCGTTCGAGAGAACGCCTCGACGGTCGAACCCACGGAGAACCGCCTCAACCCCGGCGACAACGTCACGCTCGACGTGGAGACGGACCTCGAGAACGAGTCGGCCACGCACGCCGTCATGCTGGTCCGGAAGGGCGAACTCCAGCGCCAGTCTAGCACCGTGCGTGTGACCGGCGAACTCGACGAGAACTTCTCGAGCGAGCAGGTCTCCGTCGAGACCTCCTGGGACCGCGTCAGCGGCGTCGCGACGATCGAGAACGGGACGATGATCGGGAACACGAACGTCACCGACCTCCAGACCATCCCCGCCACCGGATTCGCGGGGCTGTTCGGGATGGTGCTCTCCGGGGCGACGACGACCGGGAACGCCTCGGGCGAGGTGATCCACGCCTCGGCGACGGTCGCCTCCGACGGACCGAACGCGAACGTGACCGTCGAGACGCTCGACTCGTGGCCGAACGGTGCCTACGAGTACGTCCACGTCGCGGTCAGTAACGAGACCGGGACTGTCTACACCGACAGCGGCACTGTCGCACTGAGTCAGGCCGGTGGACAGAACGGCCAGGGACCACCGGACAACGCTGGTGGACCGGGTGAGACGGGGCCGCCGGACAACGCTGGCGGTCCGAACGACGACGAAACGGACGAAGAATAACGCACGCGACGACCCGCGCCCGAACTTCTCTCACTCTCTCCGACGGGACCCCTGCCTCAATCATTCCGTCGGACGCCCTGCTTTGCATCGCGGAGTGACGCGTTCCCCTGGTTCCGAGTCCCCTTCGCTCTCTGCGCTCGGGTTATCGAGGCTGCTCCCAGGAATGTCAGTGCAAAAGAAATATATTATAACGGACTGGATTGTCTCGACAATGGTACTCCGTCAGTCCGCGAAAACCGCCCTGATCTGTACGATCGCAGCGGCGTTGCTCCTCTCGTCCCCGCTGGCCGCCACCTCGGTCGCGATGCCCGTCCCTAGCGGGCAGACGACGACAGTCACCGACGGCGTCGACGTCTGGGAGCGGTCGCTCCTCCCGCTGCGGACGACCTCCGACGGCGCGACGACGGTCACCGCCCCGAACGCGTTCGTCAACATCGAATCCGCATCGACCGGTGACATCCCGCTGAACCGCGACGCGATGACGATTCACCAGTCGGGCGAGCCGATCGAGATGCGCTTCGAATCCACGACCGGTGCCGGAACGTCGGCAGTCGCCGGCGAGGAGGCCCAGCTCCTCGCCGTCCGCCTGTCCGAGCGCCCGAACGCGACCGGACTCGGTGGCGCGGGGACGGACCTCGCCGCCGTCTTCGGTAACGACTCCGACGTGGCGTCGGCCGAACTACTGGACGACGAGGAGGGGGTCGGTTCAATCAGCGACGACGGCGCGCTCGACGCGTCGTACACCCCCGACGACGGCGGGACGTACGGCTTCTTCCTGGTGACCGTCGACGACGGCTCGGGTCTGTCGGTCGACGGGACGAACGTCTCCGTTGACGGGAACGTGACTATCGTCGGCGTCGAACAGACGCTAGTCCAGGCCGACGCCTCGACCGTCGAGGCGACGGGATCGCAACACAGCGTCGGTGACAACGTGACCTTCGCCGCCGAGACCGCGGCGGACGACGAATCGGTCTCTCACGCGGTCGTGCTGTTCCGCCCGGACGAACTCGCGAGCCAGTCTAGCACCGTGACGGTGTCGGGCGAATTGAGCGGCCCCCTCTCCGAAGACCAGGTGTCCGTCGAGAACTCCATCACCGGCGTCAGTGGCGTCTCGACGGCCGACGGCAACCGCGTCCTCGGCGTCGACCTCGACGGGTCGCCCACGCTACCGGCCGTCAGTTTCTCCGGCCTCTTCGGCCTCGTCTTCACCGAGGCGTCGCCACAGGCGGGGTCCGGTGACGGCGTCATTCACGCCTCCGGGGCGGCGGTCACCGACGACCCGACGGCGAACGTGACCGTGGAGGCGCCCGACTCGTGGCCCAGCGGCTCGTACACGTACGTCCACGTCGCGGTCGGCGAAGAGACGGGACAGTTCTACAGCGAGTCAGGAAACATCTCGCTCAGCGAGGCCAACAGTACGAACGGAACCGACGACACGACGGAGACGCCGAGTGGCGGCGACGACGGAAGCACGGGCGGATCCGGTGACGGTGGTTCGAGTGATTCCGACAGCGGTGGGAACGACAGTGACGACGGCGACGGGTCGAACTCCGACGGCGGCGGGGCGGCTCCGTCCACCGACACCGAGACGACGACGGACGCGACCGAAACCGGAACGGCGACGGACTCGGAAGAGACGACCACCGACGATCCGACTGCGACGGCCGTGGACACCGACGTGACGACCTCCGACGGCGGTGGCGGTCAGCCGCCGACCGACGGCGAGACGGCTACGACGGTCCAGACGACGAGCGGAAGCGGCCCGGGATTCACCGCGCTGGCCGCCGCGATCGCCCTGCTCGGCGCGGGATTCCTCGCCCGACGGCGGTAGGTCTCCGGTCACGACCGCCGCACAGCTTTTGTACGGGTATCGCCTGATGCCGGTAGATGCTGCCCCTCGGTCACCTCGTCGTCGCCCTCCTCCCGGTGACACTGTACACGCTGGTCCGAAAGCGCCGGCTGCCGACCGGAACGGTCGTGGTCCTGCTCGTCCTCGCGACGCAGCTCCCCGACCTGATCGACAAGCCGCTGGCGTGGACGTTCCACGTGTTACCCAGCGGTCGAATGTTCGCCCACTCCCTGGTGGTGAGCCTCCCCGTTCTGGCTGGCGTCACCGTCCTTGCACATCGTCGTGGCGAGGGGCGGCTCGGTCTGCTCTTCAGCGCCGCCTACCTCTCGCACCTCGCGGGGGACTTCTATCCGATCCTGTACCGCGGGACCGACTACTACTTCTTCCCGAACCTGTTCTGGCCGCTGCTGGCGGCGAATCCCGACCGCGCGCCCTCGTTCGCCGCTCACGGGCCCGAGAGCGTCCTGTCGCTGTTCGTCTGGGTCACCGTCTTCGGCTGTGTCACTTGCTACGGCATCGTCTCGATGTACCGACGGCGCCGCCCCGCTGCACCTGTGTGAGCCGAGCCCATTGAACCCACGCGCGTCTCCAGTTTCACGCCAGCGACAAGCGTCTCTAGCGATGTTCGTCCCACTTCCCAGAACGAGTCCTGAGCGCCCGTACTAGTGGCTCCCTAATTTGTCTTTTGGTTGAACATTCTTTTGCAGGGAAGCGTGTTCTTATACGGTCATCTATCCCACATTCATCTGAGTTGAAAGGACATGGGGAAATACGCAAAACCATCCCGCGCCGCGAAGATCAAGTGTATCGAGTGTAACTCACCGGTCGTGACGACTGTGGACGGGGAATACATCTGCGTCAACTGTGGCGGGACGCCGATCGAACCGTCGATCCGTTCCTGACACCGACTTTCGAATCGGGGTCTCGACCACCGACCGCGGTCGACGCTCGCCACGCGAGTGACACGATCGAAGACCGGCCCTCGCGCGACCAACCCGGCTCGACGTGTGTCTCGCTCGTGACGCTGTGCCGCGACCCTCAGTAACCAGGGTAGGGCCCTCGCTCGGTCGAAACGTGACCCTAGGTGTTTATCAGCGCTCACACATCTTATTACGGGTAATGGACGACCCCCTTCCCGATATCATTCTGCAACCGGGCCTGGACCGCGTGTTCGAGGCGCTGTTCACACGGCGACGGAGACTGATATTGTTCATGCTGCAGCGGAGCGACCCACGGCCAGTGGTCGATTTCCTGCCGCGGAGCGCCAAAGCGAGCGAGTCGACGAGCATGCAACTCCAGCAGGACGACCTGCCGCGACTGGCCAGCCTCGGATACATCGACTGGGACAGAGACGCCGGCGAGGTGTCGAAAGGAGACCGGTTCGAGGAACTCGAACCGATGCTCGACCTCCTCGAAGACCACGCCGACGAGTTCCACGCGGCGTGGTCGAACGGCCGACGCTGAACGGTCGGTCGCGTCGGGGAACGGGGTCTGTGGGCTACTCGCCGCTCGGAGAGAGACGCAGGCCGGTGATCGGATCCCGCGGATCTTTTACGAACGTGTGGCTGCCCGTGATCCGGGCTGAGCCGGTGATCGTCGGGACAGTCAGGGTGACGCCGTCGCGCTCGTGCGTGTCGACGATCCGGCCCTCGAACCTGGTGCCGACGATGCTCTCGTGCGGGTACGGTTCGTCGACCGTGAGCGCTTCCTCGTCGTGCAAGAGCGCCATCTTCGCACACGTCCCGGTCCCGCAGGGCGAGCGGTCGACCTGCCCGTCGCCGAAGACGACGATACTACGATCTACGTCGTCGGATCCGTCGTAGATCTCGGTGATCGAGACGCGCCCAGGGTCGCCGGTGAGCGGGTGTTCGATGTCGAGGGCGTCGTTGACGGCGTCGCGGATTTCGAGGCCCCAGTCGACGAGGTCGTCGGCTCGGGAGGTGTCGACCGACACGCCGAGGTGGTCGCTGTCGACCAGCGCGAAGTAGTTGCCGGCGTAGGCGACGTCGACCGGAAGCGGCGAGTCCAGGAACGAGACGGGAACCTCGACCGTGTCGTAGACGAACGACTCGACGTTCTCGATGGTGACCGCTTCGACGCCGTCTTCGGCGTACTGGGGCGTCGATTCGACGATGCCAGCCGGGGTCTCGACGCGGATGGTCGGCTCGGCCGAGAGATGACCCAGTTCGACCAGCGCGGTCACGATGCCGATGGTTCCGTGACCGCACATGTCCAGATAGCCCTCGCTGTCCATGAAGAACGCGCCGATGTCGGCGTCGCCGTCCCGTGGCTCGACGAGGACCGCGCCGAACATGTCGTCGTGGCCTCGCGGCTCCCGCATCAGCAGTTCGCGAACCCAGTCGTACTGCTCGGCGAAGGAGTCGCGCTTCGCGCGAACGCTCTCGCCGTCCAGCGTCGATCGATCGACGCCGTCGAGGAGGATGCGCGTCGGTTCTCCCTCGGTGTGCGTGTCGACCGTCGTGAACGAGGCGTCCACGGGTACGTCGCCGAGGTCACCGTCGATGTTCATTCCTCAATCGTCTCCAGGTCCTCGATCTGCTCGGGCGTCCAGTCGTAGTACGGTTCGTCGATCGCTCGGAGGGTCCGTACGCACTCGTTGTAGCGTTCCCGCGCCACCGGCGCGTATGAATCGTTCGGGTTCGTCTGAATCCACTCGCGGAGTTCTTCGAGCGCCCTGGGCGAGTAGCTGTCGATGTTGTCCTGTCGCTCGAGCAACTCGAGCTTCCGGTCTTCGGAGCGCATCGACCTGACGAGGATGGCGGTCGCGACGCCGGGCAGGACGAGTATCGAGAGGGCCATCGTCACCCAGGCGAGGGTCGAGAGTGCCATCTCAGTCACCCCCCTTCGTGGTGGCTCCCGGTCGGTCGCCCGGCGAGTCGCCGATGACGCTCATCACAGCCATGCTCGCGACGACGAGCACCGCCATGAGTGCGACGCCGACGATCGTCAGCGTCTGGTTGTCGGTGCCGATGTTCGTGACGATTCCGTACCCGAGGATGAACACCATGACGACTGGGATGACGTACTTGATCACCGGGTTCCACCAGCGGCCGACGTAGACGCCGGCGTTGCGGTTGAGGTCGATGACGCGGGCGCGCTCCGGGCCGAACTTCCACGCGACGAGCGCGATGATCGACAGCGTCGCCAGCGGCAGGCCGAAACTGCCGAAGATGAAGTCCATCTGTCCGAGGAACGACGACGAGTAGGCGCTCGGGAGGCCGAACAGCCAGATCGTCCCGCAGACTGCGAGCACCGATCCCGTCCGCGACAGCCGCGTCTCTTCGGAGACGGTCGTGACACCGACCTCGGTGATGCCCAGGCCGGAAGTGAACGTCGCGAAGAAAAACGAGACGAAGAACACGGCCGCCCAGGCCGCGCCGCCTGGCAGTTCCGGGAACACCTCGGCCAGCGAGATGAACAGCAGGTTCGACCCGGCGGTCGGTTCGAGACCGAACGCGAAGACCACCGGGAACGTCGCGAAGACGGCCAGTAGCCCGATGCTGGTGTTCCCGATCGCGGTGAACAGACCACCGCCGAGGGGCACGTCGTCGTATCGTCCGAGATAGCTCCCGTAGGTGAGCGCGATCCCCCAGCCAAGCCCGGTCGAGAACAGCGCCTGGCTGAGCGCCGCGACCCACGTGCTCCCGCGCGTGAGGTACCTCCAGTCGGGAGTGAACACGAACGCCAGCCCGTCCATCCCGCCGGGGAGGGTGACTCCCCGAATTCCGACGGCGACGAGCGCGACGACGAGCAGCGGAATCATCCACTTCACGACGCGTTCGATCCCTCGACGGATCCCGAACACGAGCACGCCGGCGAGCCCCGCCATCGTCACTGTGTGCATGCCAATGACGAGCGCTGTGTTCGAGATGAAGCCGTCCCAGAACGCCTGTGGTGCGAACCCGGGCTGCGTGAACGTCCCGAGCACCGAATTGCCGGCGTAGTACAGCGCCCAGCCGATGATCGGCGCGTAGTACGACATCAGCGCCACGTTGACGACGAGGACGACGAGACCGAGTCCCCGTGCGCGCTTGCTTCCGACGATCTGGTTGAACGCCCCGATAACGCCGTTGTTCGTGTACCGACCGATCATCGTTTCGGCCATGAGGCCGGGGACTGCGATGAGGTACAGCAGGAGGACGTACGCGACGAGGAACGCACCGCCGCCGTTCTGCCCCGTCGTGAACGGCATCCGCCAGATGTTCCCCGCGCCGACCATCGCGCCCACCAGGGCCATCAGGAAGCCGAATCGACTTCCCCACTCTTCTCTCGCTGTTCTCGCCTGTGACTCTCCCATGATAATCGTACACAATTCGTTCTAGAGATGTCAGTTATATCCGTGGCCGACCATGGTTGGCATCTCGGTATCCATATTGTCCGGAGGGGTGGGATTGGTACGCGTGGGGTGCCTCCGTCTCGGAGCCGTCAGGTGTCACGGCCCGCGCTCACTCTGCCTCGACGCCACTGCGGCGTTGCCGGTACGTCTCGTGTAGCTCGTCGCGTTTGAGGATCGCGAACCCGGCGGCGACGAGTCCGAAGCCGACGAGCGTCTCGGCCGTTACCGGTTCCGTGAACAGGAGCCAACTGAACACCGTCCCGAACAGCGCGGTCGCGTACGTGACGAGATTGAGTTCGATCGAGCCCAGTCGCGGGAGGAGCGAGAAGTACAGCAGATAGCCCGCCGCGCTGACGAAGACGCCCAGGTAGACGAGCCCGAGGAGACCGGTGACGGACCACTGCACCTGCGAGACGGATTCGCTCGGGCTCGCGATGCTGGCGAGGTGCGTGAAGACAGCGCCGACGACCATCGCCCACGCGGTTCGAGCGGGGAACGGCATCTCGGCGTCCGCCCGCTGCGTGAGGACGCCGCCGAGCGCGAAGGATGCGGCCGCAAGCACCAGGACCGCCTGCCCGACGGTGTCCCCGGAGAGCAGGTTCGTGGGGTCGGGCTGGGTGATTACCGAGAGGCCGAGGAACCCGAAGCCGACGCCGGCCAGTTCGGTGCGCCCGAACGTCTCCTCGGGGAGGAACACCCTCGCGAATCCGACCGTCAGTATCGGGATCAGGCCAGTGAGGACGGCGGCGATCGCACTCGGAACGGTCTGCTGGCCCACGTTCTGGAGGACGCTGTAGCCGGCCAGCGTCAGGAGCCCGCCCGACAGCACCGCGGCCCAGTCGCGAGTGCCTCGCGGCCGCCAGTACTCTTCCGACCCCCCGACGTACAGGAGCAGGACGATTGCACCGAGGTCCAGACGAAGCGCGGCGTACAGGATCGGCGGGAACGCGTCGAGTCCGACGCTCACGGCCGGATACGTCCCGCCCCAGATGGCCGCCAGGAGAACGAACAGGACGGCGGTGCGATACCGGGGTGCGAGGAGCGATCCGAGACAGCGTGCAACAACTCCGGCTCGACTGTCGCTCATCACGTGAGGAGTCGGGGGCCGGAACGGTGAACGGGAGGGTTAGTATCCTAACCGTCGTCCCGACGGCGTTCGTCAGCCGTGCCGTCGACGGTTTCGAGCGCCGTGACCGCCGCGCCGAGGAGTTTTCGCTCCGCTCGGCGGAGCGTCTTCGAAACGGCGGCGTCGGAGATCCCACAGCGCTCACCCAGCGACGCGAGGGTCTCGTCTCGCGGCGTTTCGAAGTATCCGTGTTTAACCGCCGTGCGGAGGACCTGCGATTCGGTGTCCGTGAGCTGTGCGAACCCGTCGAGGAGCGCGGCCGCCTCGTCGAACTGCCGGAGGACGTTCGCGCTCCCGCGGTCGTCGAGGGCGGTGTGCTCGACGACGGTAAACTCGTGACGGCGGTCGAGGCGGCCCAGCGCGGCGTCGATAGCGCTGGCGTCCGCGAACCCGAGATGCCAGCGTTCCCGGCCGTCCACGTCGGTGAACGGACCGATGACCGCCCCGCCGCTGGCCAGCACCGGGTCGATAGCGACCGCCTCGTCCAGCACCACGCGCGTCGTCGCCCGCGAGCCGCGTTTTCGCTTTAGCTCGAAGGCCGTTATCTCGCTGGCGTCTCTGAGCGCCCGCAGGCCGGCCTCCAGGGCCGAACGGTCGTCGGCCGCCGCCTCGATCCAGAGGTCCCACTGTCCGGTCTCCGGCGAGACGTTCCAGTACGGCGTCGTCAGCGCCACGTCGTGGTTCGCGGTCACCCGACCGAGCGGGCAGCCATCGAGCCAGGTATCGAGCGTGACACGATGCACGGCAGTGCTATTCGAGCGGGTGTACATTAAGATATTTAGTCCCGTTTCGAGCACCCGATCTGGGGATCGGTGACGATCGAAGCACAATAGGATCATCTTCGATGCAAATATGAGTTTCAATCCGACAATCAGTGAAAAATAGAGCCAGATACTGGCATAAATAGAGATATCTGTGCGCCCATTCCCAGATATGGCTAAGAAATAAATATTTATTATACTATGTGGGGCGGAGCCGTAGATGAATCTGGAGAACGTTTATTGAAGCTCCAGATTACTTACGAAAACACTCTATTTCACATGTCGAATCACCTGATTAGCTGTCACCTGCGACAAACCGTCAGGAGTTCTGGGAAGTGTTCTTTCGCCTGCCAGCGTCCGGAATAACAATCGTACAGATGTGATGTGGGAGTGCGTCGGTCACGCGGAGTGTGTCGCGGCGAGTCGAGGGGCGTAAACAAGTGATTGAACACGGCCTATTGCCGCCGATATTTCGGGAGGCGGACGCCAGTTCCCGAGACTGCGCTCTCCGAAACCGACCCGGGAACACGCCTGTGTCGAGAAGTGTCTGAACACGTCTCGTTCCCACTGCTATCGCCAGAGCGAGGGCGAACAACGAGTGAGACGGGACAATCGGCGAGTACCAGGGCTTCGTCGTCTCGGCCGGAACGCTCCAGGCCTCGTCTATACTGTGTGCCCGCCCCTGTCGTTAACTCACTTTTCTGTGCCTCTGAGCGCAACTCCGTCGGTCAGTCCTCCGACGCCCCGACTCCGGCCTCACCATGATGCGTAAACTTTTTACGCTAGTTAGGAACAGTGAAGAGCATGCGAACAGAGATCCATGTCCAGCAGCACGAACAGATAGCCGACATCGCGCCTGATATCTACGGCCACTTCGCGGAGCACCTGGGGCGGTGTGTCTACGGCGGGCTCTGGGTCGGTGACGACGACCGCGTGTCCACGGAGGACGGCATTCGTCTGGACACTGTCGACCTGCTTCGGGACCTCGATATGCCGGTCCTGCGCTGGCCCGGTGGCTGTTTCGCCGACGACTACGACTGGACGGACGGCATCGGCCCACGCAAGGAGCGACCCACCCGTCGGAACATGTTCTGGACGCAGGGGCGCAGGGACCTCCCCGAAGAACCCAACACCTTCGGGACCGACGAGTTCGTCCGTCTCTGTGAGATGCTCGATACGGAACCGTACCTCGCCGTCAACGTCGGCAGCGGCTCCCCCGACGACGCCGCCGACTGGGTCGAGTACTGCAACTACGGCGGCGGAACGGAACTCGCCGAACGCCGCGAAGAGAACGGCTCCGAGGACCCACACGGCGTGAAGTACTGGGGCGTGGGCAACGAGAACTGGGGCTGTGGCGGGCGGTTTAGTCCCGAGGCCTACGCCGAGCAGTACCGCCGCTACGCCACTTACCTCCGCGGGGCGAACGGTATGCTGAGCGAGCGCGACATGGAGCTGATCGCCTGCGGACACATCGAGGGCGACTGGAACCGCGAGTTCCTCGACGCGCTCGCCGACTGCTCGGAGTGGGTCGAGGGCCCCTACGACCTGATGGAGCACATGTCCGTCCACCGGTACTACGAGGCCGGCGGCGACACCGACTTCGACGACGAGGACTACTACCGCCTGCTCGCCCGTTCGCGGCAGGTCGCGGCGGACGTCGACGATCTCGTCGAGGCGCTGTCCGTCTACGCCCCCGACAACGACATCAGCGTCATCGTCGACGAGTGGGGTGTCTGGCACCCCGAGGCGACTAACACCAACGGGCTGGAACAGGAACACACTGTGCGAGACGCCATCTCCGCCGCTGGCGTCCTGGACGACCTGAACGCGCGGGCGGACGTGGTGTCGATGGCGAACATCGCCCAGACGGTGAACGTGTTGCAGTGTCTGGTCCAGACCGACGAGACCGACGCCTGGCCCACCCCCACCTACCACGTCTACGACCTCTACAAACCGCACATGGGGGCGACCGCCCTCGACACCGTCGTCGACACCGAAACCGAGACCGTCGACGACGAGTCCTTCGACGTGCCGCTGGTGAGCGCCTCCGCCTCCGAGCGCGACGGCGACATCTACGTGACGCTCTCGAACCGCTCGCTCGACGACAGCGACGCGGTCGAGGTCACGCTCACCGACGGCGACGCCTCGGTCGTCGGCGCGGAGACGCTGTTCGACGGCGACGCCGTCGACGAGTACTCGACCGCCGACAACGCCGACGCGTTCGCCGCCGAGGAGATAGACGTCGGGGACCAGGGCGACGGGACGTTCCTGGTCGAGGCCCCCGCTAGCTCCGTGGTCGGACTGACCCTCCGCCAGTAGGCCCTCTCGCGGTCCGCCGGGGGTTCGAATCGGCCGCTTTTCGCACTTCTTCTCGGTCTCGTTGTGCACCGACGTGCGTCGCTCATCGGTTCGGGCTGTCCGCTGTGCCACGTCGCTCGTCGGTTGCGCTCGACTGTCGACTGCTCGCGGTGGACTGTCTACCGACTGCAGGCTCGAGAAGTGGCCGATTCGCTACTAAACCGCGCTATCCTTCGGTGCTGACCATCGACTCTTGCGGTGCCTCAGAGGCCCGTGTCTGGTCGTGTGCACCGTAGAGGAGATTCCGGCCGCTGTCGCGCTCGAACAGGTGAAGATGCGACGGATCGAACCGCATCGTCAGCGTCGTCCCCTCCTCTGGCTGGCGCTCGCCCGAGACGCGGACGCAGCACTCCTCGTCGCCGACGGAGAGGTACAGGAAGTTGTCGCTGCCGACGGGTTCGCGCACGTCGAGCGACGCCCTGATCGTGTTCTGTCCGCCCGTTTCGACGACGTCGACGTGCTCCGGACGGATGCCGAGGACGAGCTCCTCGCCGTCGCTGGCGCGCTTCGAGACGCGCTCGCGGTACGTCTCGGGGAGCGTGTACTCGAACGCCGTCCCGACGAGCACGTCGTCGCGCAGTTCGACGGGGAACGTGTTCATCGACGGACTGCCGACGAAGTCGGCGACGAACTGGTTCGCCGGTTCGCCGTAGATCTCCTCCGGCGTTCCGATCTGCTGGATCTCCCCCTCGTTCAGGACGATGATCCGGTCGCTCATCGTCATCGCCTCCTCCTGATCGTGTGTGACGTAGATCGCCGTCGTGCCGAGTTCGTCCTGTAGCTGCTGGAGTTCGGTCCGCATGTGGAGTCGGAGTTTGGCGTCGAGATTCGACAGCGGTTCGTCGAACAGGAACACCTCGGGATCGCGGACGATAGCGCGTCCCGTCGCCACGCGCTGTTGCTGGCCGCCAGAGAGGCTCCCGGGCTTCTTGTCCAGTTGCTTCTCGATCCCCATCATCTCCGCGGCCTCCTCGACCTTGGCGTCGATCTCGTCTTGCGGGAGGTCCGTCGTCAGTTTCAGCCCGTAGGACATGTTCTTTCGGGCGGTCATGTGCGGATACAGCGCGTAGTTCTGGAAGACCATCGCGACCCCGCGGTCCTGTGGCTGGACGCCGTTGACGGCCTCGCCGCCGATCTCGACCGTGCCGTCGGTGATGTCTTCCAGCCCGGCGATCATCCGGAGGAGCGTCGACTTCCCGGATCCCGACGGGCCGACGATCGTGACGAACTCCCCGTCGCGTATCTCTGCGCTCACCTCGTCGACCGCGACGATATCTCCGTCGTAGACTTTGCTGACGGCGTTAACGCTAACACGTCCCATGAGACGACGTACACATTTCATCATGAAAATACCTTCGGTTGAGGGGGTTCGACGAACGCCGTCCGCGGGGACCGGACGACGCCAGGCGATCACTCCGCGACGGTGGGCGCGAGCACGTCGAGGTGGAGCGAGAACGCGATGCCGGCGAACACGAGAACGAACGCGACCGTGAGCGCGCCGGCGAGGACGAACAGCATCAGGGTCGCCATCGCCATTGCGATCGCGCCGACCGCGTTGGCAGACGTCCAGCGGATCCCCGATCTGATCGACTGTTCGAGGGGCGCTCCGTTCGCCAGTTCGACGAAGGTCGGGATCAGGACCAGCGCGGCGTACGCCGCGGCGTAGAGGGTGACGACGGCGAGCACCAGCGCGACGGTCGATTCGGTGGCGAAGTATCGTCTGACGTACAGCGCGCCCGTAGCGGCGAGCAGGACCGGCAGGCCGGTGAGGAGCACCGACGAGAGCCCGTGCCGACCCAACAGCGTTCGAATCCGATCGTAGTCGAACGCCTGTTCTTCTCGGAGCGAGAGGATCGCACCGTAGGCACCGAGCGTCGACGGGCCGATGGTCACGACCGGAAGCGAGCAGAGGAACCAGACGACGCTCAGGCCGACCATTCGAGGCCCGTTCTCGTAGAAGAATCTGACCGCCGCGAACAGCGACCGGTACACTGTGAAGGAAGTAGCGTTCTGCATTGCTGTGAAGTGACGTGGTGCGGGGATAAGAAATTACGTGACGCCCTGCATCTCCACGGCCGAGATGAGCTGATCCTGTACGAGCAAGAACAGCACGAACAGCGGGCCAGAGGCGACGAGCGCGCCGGCCATCGTCAGTGCCGGTTGGAAGGAGAAGGTGTCCTGGATGATGACGACGCCGATCGGGAGCGTGTACTTGGCCTCCTCCTGGAGCACGATCAGCGGCCAGAGGAACTGGTTCCAGCTCCAGACGAAGATGAACAGGCCCAGCGCCGTCAGGATGGATCGCGAGAGCGGGAGGACGATGTGCGTGTAGATGCGGAACGCGGAGAAGCCGTCGAGGCGCGCGGCTTCCTGAATCTCGTCGGGGATGTTGTCGAAGAACTGGACGAGCATAAACACCCCGAGCGGTCCGGCGACGAACGGGAAGATGACCGCGAGGTAGTTGTTGAGGAGACCCAGATTACTGATGAACGTGTACAGCGGGATGATGTTCACGAATCCCGGGACCATGAAGCTCGCGATGACGACGCCGAGGATGAGCCGCTGTCCCGGCCAGTCCAGCCGCGTCAGCGAGAACGCGATCATCGAGTCGAACAGCAACACGAGGAACGTCGTGACCGTCGCGATGATGATCGTGTTTATCGTCCAGGCCACGACCTGCGATTCAGACAGCAGTCGCACGTACGCGTCGACCGTGACCGGCGACGGGAGCCAGTTCATCCCCGGCTGGATGGCCGCTTGTTTCGTCGACAGCGACGTCGACACCATGTAGACGTAGGGGAGCAGGAAGATCACGCCCGCCCCGTACATCGCCGCGTGCACGAGGACGCTTCGGATCGACACGGCCGTGAGCGCGGCCACCTCGAACCGGGACGACGCGGTGGCGTCACTCATTCGCACCACCGCCGATGAAGTAGTAGTTGCCGATGGACACGAGGACGAGAATCCCCGTCAGCACGTAGCCGACGGCGGATGCGTACCCGAAGCTCCGCTGATTGAACGCCGCCTGATAGAGGTACATCACGAGCGTCTCGGTGGCCTGTCCCGGGCCGCCGCTCGTCATCACGTAGGGCTGTCCGAACACCTGGAAGGTCCAGATGAGGTTCACGACGACGACGAAAAAGAGGGCGTATCGCATCTGGGGAATCGTCACGTCCCGGAACATGCGCCACGAGCTCGCGCCGTCTAGCTTCGCCGCCTCGTACAGGTACGCTGGAATGCCCTGGCGTGCCGCGAGCAGGACGACGAAACTGAAGCCCACGAGCCACCAGACGGTCGTGATCGAGATGGCCGGCATCGCAAAGAGCTGTGACTGGAGCCACTTCGGGGGGTTCGAGACGACCGCTCCGAGGTAGTGGTTGATGACGCCGTACTGCGTGGAGTAGAAGTCGACCCAGATGGTCGCCGCGACCGTCACCGTCAGAATGTACGGGCTGAAGAAGATCGCGCGCAGGACGCCCCGGCCCCGGATGTCCCGGTTCACGCCCAGCGCGAGGCCGAGCGAGACGAGGACGATCGCCGGGACGGTCAACACGGCGAAGTAGACCGTGTTCCACAGCGCGTTCCAGAAGTCGGGGTCGCCGAGCAGTCGCGCGTAGTTCCCGAGGCCGACGAACGTGGACTCGGCCGGGTTGAACACGTTCCACTCGAAGAGGCTCATGTACCCGCCCTTCAACAGCGGGTACAGGAGAAACGAGACGAACACCACCAGATAGGGGAGCGCGAACAGCAGTCCCTCGACTAACTGCCGCGACGTTCGCCGCTCGAGGTTCGTGAGGTTCGCGAACCGCCCTGACACGTGGTCTACGATTGACATCGTTCTCCACCTCTCACAGGTTCGAGTTCCACGTCTCGACGCCCTTGCTCACGGCCTCCTCCGGCCCGAGCTGGTGGCCGTACAGCTGGCGTATCCAGTTCCAGTTCGAGGCGTCGTAGAAGTCCGCGTTCGCGAGCTGGGGGAAGTAGGCCAGTTGCCCGTTCTGGGCCATGTCGGTGTAGTACTTGAGCGTCTGATCCCAGAGGTCCGAGCTCTGGAGCTGGTCGCCTTCGAGGATCGGATTCCACGCGGGGACGTGACCGGCTTTCGTCCCCCACTCGGGGTTCTTCTGCGTGATCCACTGGGCGGCCTCGACGGCCTTCTGATACCGCTCATCGGTGCCGTCGGGCTGGGTGGGGACGACGAGCGTGTGACTGTCCGTGGCCGCTCGGAGCCGGTCGGCGTTCGGGGTGATCCGCGGCGGCGCGAAGTTCCAGTTGAACTCCACGTCGGCCATGTCGGCCACGCCCCAGGTTCCGTTGACCATCATGGCGACCGAGCCGTTGAGGAAGCTCTGCAGGACGCGTTCTTCGGACGTGTCGGCGCGGTCCCAGTTTCGCTCGCCGGAGACGCTGTGGTAATACTTCGCGGCGTCGAGGCCCGCCCCCTGGTCGAAGACAGCCTCGGAGTTGTCTTCGGTGAACATACTGCCGCCCATCGAGGAGACCGAGGTGTACCACTCACGGACGCTGAGCCCGTCGACCGGGCTCGGTCCGAACGGCAGGGCGTCGGTCTCGTCTCGGATCGCGTTACACGTCGCTTCGAACTCCGCGAAGTCCTCGAAGGGCGGTTCGGCATCGACCTGATCGAGGATGTCCTGATTGATGTACAGCCCGACTGGGTGGGTGTCCATCGGGAGCGCGTAGAGCCCGCCGTCGAGCTGACACGCGCTGAAGATCTTCTCGACGTAGCCGTCGGTGGTCGTCGTGTAGTCCGAGATGTCCACCAGTGTGTCCTGGAACCGCGGAATGTACGTCGCGTGCGAGATCGCGAGGTCCGGCGCGTTTCCGCCGGCCATCGAGGTGAACAGCTGATTGTAGTACTCCTCCCACGGCGACCGCTGTCTGCTGATGGTCACGTCGCCGACCGGCTGTGTCTCGTTGAACTCCTCGACGATCGACTTCATCACCGATCCGTCACCGCCGACGAACAGCGTGTGATAGCTCAGTTCCATGCCGCTGCCGCCGCCCGCATCGCCGGCGGCCTCGCCGTCGCCGCCACTGCCGCTCGTCCCGCCGCAACCGGCCAGGCCGACCGCGCCGGCCACGCCGACTGCTTCGATGAATCTACGCCGTGTCGACTGGTGGGTACGCTTCCCGTGTGGCATATTGCCGCGTTGACGCCCATAGTATATAATAGTTGGTGATGGACCCAAAACGACTATATAGTGCAATGTGGCCGAACCGACGTTCCGAGACGGCCCGTTACACCGACAGCGACAGGCCGACGACGGAACTGGGCGGCGCCTCGACGAGCACCGAGCGGTCCCCGGACCGCTCGACGGGGATTTCAGACGGTTGGAAGGCCTCGGTGTTCCCGCCGTCCGAGTAGGTGTCCACGGACAGGCCGTCGAAGAGGACGGACGCCGACTCGACGCCGATGGCGTCGCTGTCGAGGGACACGACGATCTCCCGGGCGTCGTTCTTGTCGACGTTCGAGACCGTCACGTACACCTGTCCGTCACGCTCGGAGGCCGACGCGCTCACCAGCGGCACCTCGTGGACGTCCCCCTCGCCGAACTCGTCGCCCTTGCGTTCGACGGTCTCGGTATCGGCGTCGACGACGGTGTCGAGGGCGGTCGCGCCCATGTGCGGTTTGTAGAGGTCGTAGACGTGGTACGTGGGGGTGGGCCAAGCGTCCGTCTCGTCGGTCTGGACCAGACACTGCAACACGTTCACCGTCTGGGCGATGTTCGCCATCGACACCACGTCCGCCCGCGCGTTCAGGTCGTCCAGAACGACTGCTGCCGACAGTGCGTCTCGCACAGTGTGTTCCTGTTCCAGTCCGTTCCCGAAGACGGCCTCTGGATGCCAGACCCCCCACTCGTCGACGATGACGCCGATGTCCGTCCCCGGCGCGAGCAGTTCCAGCGCTTCGGCCGCGCGGTCGACGTCGGTGGCGATCTGAGCGGTCCGGGCGAACAGGCGATAGTACTGGTCCTCGGTGAAGTCGGTGTCACCGCCGGCGTAGTAGTACCGATGGACAGAGAGGTGATCCATGAGGTCGTAGACGGTGTTCTCGCCGAAGTCGACGCACTCGGCGAGGTAGTCGAGGAACCGTCGGTTCCAGTCGTCAGCGATGTGGCCGCAGGCGACCAGTTCCATCGAACCGTCGCCCATCACCCGGTCGAACGTGTTGAGGTAGTTCGCGTAGTGACGGAACTGTTCGGCGTAGGCCTCGGGACTGAACCGCCCGCCACAGCCCCAGTTCTCGTTGCCCACACCCCAGTAGGTCACGCCGTGGGGCTGTTCGCTCCCGCTCTCGGCACGGAGCCGCGTCATCTCGGTTTCGCCGTCGTAGTTGCAGTACTCCGCCCAGTCCACGGCCTCTCGGGGGTCACCGGACCCGACGTTCACCGCGAGATACGGCTCAGTGTCGATTTTCTCACAGAGGGCGAGGAACTCCTCCGTCCCGAAGGCGTTGGACTCTTCGGGGACGCGCCCGCGGCCCTGCGGCCACCACATATTTCGGCGACGCGGGCGCTCCTCGCGCGGACCGACGCCGTCTTTCCAGTGGTAGTCGTCGGCGAAACAGCCGCCGGGCCAGCGCAGGACCGGCGCGTCCAGGTCGGCGAGCAGCGCCGTGGTGTCCTCTCGGATACCCTCGTCGGTCGAGACCTGATCGTCCTCACCCACCCAGAGACCGCCGTAGACGCACCGCCCGAGGTGTTCCGCGAAGTGGCCGTAGATGTCCGGCGCGATGCGGTCGATCGGGTTGTGCTGGCAGACGAAGACTTCTGTGTCCATGTCCCGGAGTAGTCCCATGCCGCATAAAAAGGTACGCGTTCCCGCGACAACGGCGCTATACGACTCGAAATCGGCGTCAGAGCGATATCGACCGTGGGTGGATCAGCCGCGACTCGGTATGGCCTCTCATTCCGGCGGCGACGTCGCGGGCGGCGATGGGTCGACCCCGCCCTCACCGACGGCATCCGTGGGTCCGCGGACCCGACTCCGAAGTGGTGTTGAAGCCGCTCTTGAACGCCTCCTGGACGCGTTCGACGTCCTGCCCGTTCGAGTCGTGTTTCGTCCACGAGACGCTGGCCTCGTGCATGAGTTCGCGGACGTAGCTCACGGTGTACTCCACGTCGAACGTCTCCTCGATGTAGACCCGCGCCAGTTTCGGATGCCACTCTTCGGCGTCGAATCCCACCTCACGCGGTGACTCGGTGAGCACCTCGGTCAGTTGCCGTTGCTGACAGTCGTCCAGTTTCGGTGGCCGCCCCGGCCGCTTCTCGTCGTAGATGACCGCTTCCGGCGGTTCGTCTTCGAGTCGTTCGAGTCGGTTGAGCCAGTTGTGGATCGTCGTCCGCGAGACGTCGTACCAGTCCGCAAGCTCCGTCTGTGAGACCCCTTCCTTGTGGTTGATCCCGACCGTGATCCGCTGGGTCGCCGTCTTGCCCTCCACCTCGCGGAGATACGACCGGAGCTCCTCGACGGAGACGGTTTCGGGCCGTCTCGTCGTGGCCTCCTCCGCGTCCGACGCTCGGTCGGTCGCGGACTCCATCGGGGGTTCTGCTTGTGCCATACGTCACCGTGTGGTCGGGTATGTAATTATTTTTTTGGCATCACGCCGATAGCGGTCAACCGTCAGCAGTGTCCAGTGTCTGCGGTTTCCAAGCGACTCACCGTCGGAACCGCAATCTGAATCGTGTCACGCGGCAGAATTAACGGCTTGAGCGCTCTGTTTACTGCATCCGTGCCCGCGGCCGTGCGACGGAACCACCCCGACTCCGGTCGTGTTCAACCGCTTCTCTGCGCGTAGAGGTGGCCACTCGCCATTCGGGTCTGTCGTGGATTGAATGTCCGAGAGAGCGATCTCAGTGGGTGTTCAATTACTAATTTCTGCCAGACGTGGCTCCACGTGTACGACATGCCACGGCACGGGACCTACCATCATAACAGCAGTACAGACGTTATTGCATGGACTATGAGACTGGGGCCATCCACTCACAGACGGCAGACCGAAAACCATCGGCCCGGTTGCCACCAGTTCGTTTGAAGGGACAGAAAGCCGAATCTGGGTATCCTCGAGCCAGTTTCGGGTACGTACACGGCGATTCCCAGTCCCCGCTCTCTGCTGGTGGTTCGGACTGACGTACCGGGACGGCTGAAACCACCCCGTGCTTTCCCGGCCTCGGGAATAAGTAATTGAACACCGGTGTCCACCCTGTGTAGATGGGTACCGAACGGAGTGAGACGCTCTTTCGCACCGAAACACGGGCCTCCATAACAACCTGGCCGAAGACGAGAACGGGTAGTAGATCTTATCAGTGAGAACTCAGATCCAGAAGTATTGAATGGGATTGATCACTCAAATACAGTCTGTATGGATACCGTATGGTCAAATTTGCTGGTATGGTGGTCGTATAAACCTTCAAAATTCTGGAAGTGGGTATATATGGCGGCATATCCACAACGCTGGAAGCAAAAATGCGAATTGCGGCGACATATCGAATACCTGGTGGCGATTCGACAGTCGGCCACTCAGTACGATTTCTCGACGACGGTCTCGCCATCCTCGTCCAGCACGTAGACCGTGTCTCCGTTGTTATTCCAGATGGCCGCATCTGACCCCCAGTACAGTTCTGAGTCGGTGTCCGCGCCGCTGCCGGTGTACAGCGTCACTTTCGAGCCAGGATCGAGTTCGAAGCCAGCCGGGAAGCGGTAAGTGTGCTCGGCTTCGTCTTCAACGGTCCACCCAGACAGGTCCAGTGTCGTCTCACCCGTGTTCTCGAAGACGACGTATTCGTCATTCTCGTTCTCGTGGTCGTTCCCAGACGCGTCCTCGTGGATTTTCGCGACGATCAGTCCGTCCCCGGTCTGCTCGGGCGTCGACGTTGGCTCTGGCGTCGGTTCCGGTGTCCGGGATTCGTAATTCCAGACGCCGATCTCGCCGGCCTGTGCATTCGATTCAGTCGAGGCAAATTGGGCGCGCTTACTGAACGCTGTGTCGTACAGCCGTGCATAGCCCCGGTCGATCAGTTCGTGATTGAATAGGGTGCCGTCATCGTAGACATACACCAGTAGTCGTCCGTAGCTTCCCCGTCTGTCGGCCTCCTCGTCGACGACGATCCGTATCTCTTCTCCTCGTTCGAGTTCTGTCCTGGCGAACTCGCTCGCCTTGTGGCCCCAGTCTCGAAGGTGCTCACTTCCACGATCCGTGTTCGGTATCCCTTCCCACTCGTCTGGATCTGTCGACGTGTGTACCTCTGGCGTGTCGACACCCAGGAGCCGTACTCGCTCTTTGTCACCGTTCCCGTATCGGACATCGATGGTGTCACCGTCGACGATCTCGACCACAGTGACTCGGAACTCGGTCCGCTCTTCTCGGTCCAGCGTTGGGGCTGGCTCCGGAGTCGGCGTCGGTGTCGGCGATCGCTCGGGCGTGGGCGTCGGCGTGTTAGTGGCAACGGGGGTCAGTGTCGGATCTTGCGGCGGTGGCGTCGTGGACGCTGGCGTGACTGTCCCGGCAGCAGGACTACTGAAATTCTCAACGGTGCCATTCCAGCTCGCAATCTCGTCGTGAAAGACGATATCGAGATCGACGAGTTCGACACGCAGATTCAGTTGCCCTGACTCGAATTGTGAGAGGGTTGTGGTGTCGAGGTGGACCGTTGTCGTGTAGCTCGCAGTCCGGCTAACATTCTCGCTTCTGGCCACCGGCATATCGTTGACCCTGACGGTGAGAGTCGGTTCACCGGGATCGCCTTCTCCATCGGCATCGGGAAGACGCGTATCGGCACAGATCCGAAGCGAAAACGCGACTACGTCACCGCTGTCGTTTTCAGAGGTGTTGACGACCCAGACGTCGAGTTCTGTATTTGGATCAGCACTTACAGTCGTGTCAACTGTGGCCGTCTCCGTTTCGGTGAGTGTCGCTGTCTCTGTATTGGCTGTATCCGTAGTCCCTGCACAGCCAGCGAGGATCGACAGGAGCACGATCCACACCACCACGAAAGTGCGCCCCGATGCCATGCCAAATCAAGCATCCCCAGCACGGAAAGGATAGCAGATCGTTTTCCGTAGAAAGAGCGCGCTACCGCACGAGTAACTGTGGCTTTTCCCGTGAGTGCGGGGTGTTGCCCTCGTTTCCCATCACGTGGCCGTGACTGGGTGTGCCGGGGGCAAGTGATCCGTCTGCCAGTGAGGTGGACTACAAGCTACGTGCTACTGGGGTCCGTCACTCACCGATCGACAATTTCGCCGTCGCCGACTGCCAGTTCGGATTCCAGTTCTGCCAGCAGTTCCGTCCCCTCGTCGTGGAGTTCGTTCGCGCGTTCGAGCGAGACGTCTCCCGCTTCGAGTTGCTCGATGATCGTTTCGAGTCGGTCCGTCTTCTTGGCGATCGTGTCGTCTTTCATACGTTGATCAGGATGAAAAGCACCAGCGCGACGACGAACAGTGCCAGAACGAGCAACACCACGATGTATCGCCGCCGTTGCCGGCGGTACCGTTCGGCGTCCTGTTCGCGTCTGCGCTGCTGTGCGTACTGTGTCCGGGCGCGATCCAGTCGATTGTCGAGATCCGTCAGTTCGTCGCGGACGTGCGTTTCGTACGAGCGGTCCAGGTCAGTTTCGAACGTCCGCAACGTAGCGTCCACCGCTTGGGCGTACCCGCGGGTCAGCCGATCACGCGTTTCGCCGAGGGTCGTCCCCACGGTGTCGGCGTAGGCACTGTCAAGTCTGTCGCCGAGCGTGTCCAGTTCGTCTTCCAGCGTCGTTTTCTCCGGGACGATGAATCCGACCTCCGTCGGCGTCATCACTCGCCGGTCGGCGACCTCTCCGGCCAGCGTCTGGTCGTTCTCGTGGCCGACGCCGACCACGATTGGCGTCTCGGTCCTGTGGATGACGCGACAGAGCGGCGTCTCGTTGAACACGCGGAGGTGTTTGTCTGCCCCGCCGCCGCGGGTGAGGACGATGACGTCGACCAGCGGGTCGTCGTCGAGTTCGCTGATCGCACCCATGATCGAGAGCATCGCGTCGTCCCCCTGGACGGTGGCGTTCTGGACGACGACGTCCACGTCGGGATAGCGGTCGTGGATGCTCGTGATCGCGTCCGTTCTGGCGTCGCTCGTCGCACTCGTGGCGATGCCGATCCGTTCGGGCAGTTCCGGGAGCGACTGTTTGGCCTCAGGATCGAGCAATCCGTCGGTTTCGAGCAGATGGCGGTTCTGTTCGTAGATCCGCTGGTACGTTCCGTCACCGACCTCGACCACGTCGTCGACGATGATCGAGACGGTGCCACCGTCCTCGTAGTACGAGAGCGACCCCTTGACAGCGACTTGCGTTCCGTCCTCGATATCGAGGTCGAGCTGCTCGCGACGGTAGCTGAAGACCACACAGTGAATCGTCGACCCCTCGTGAACCAGGTCGAAGTGGACGTGCTCGTTCGAGGACACCCCGGCGTCAGAAACGTCACCGACGGCGTAATCGAATTCGAGTTCCGGTGCGTCCTCGAGGAGCGAGCCGATATCGGCGTTCAGCGCGTCGACGTAGGTGACCCGCTCGGCTTCGAGAGCCTCCTGTAACGTCTCGATCGGCACGTATTCGCTCCTCTCCGGCTCCGACTCCATTCGACCGTCTGTTACGCGGACGCGTACTTAATCTGTGGTGGTGCTGCCGAGATGTCCTCCACGCAAACCGCTACCGGCCCCGTCGACACTCTCGGTCCGCCACGTAAGCGTCTAAGCGTCCGTGGTGCTCGGGTGTCTTGGCAGTCGGAATCAACTCCCAGCGACGACTGACTTTCGCGACAGGGCGCTCACTTGACAAACGCGAGCGCCTCCAGAGCATGGCGTCTGTCATGCCATGCATTTGGTTCACAACTCTGCTGTGGTGACCCATCTATAATGCTTCACCTTCGCTCTCGTGGTCGTCGATCCATGGCCCACCAGCGGGTTCGAACCATCCGAATTCGAAGACAAACGACTGGTTCGGAGCCGCTCGTGAATCCGAACTGAGGCGGGGTCGAAGTGATTCGATAGTAATTCAGCGTCAGGCTCTGGGGACCTCGGCTGTCGAAACGATGGACACAGCTACCGACATCAAATTATGTCCAGAACAATATACTATCACTGAATGTATAGAAATAATATAAGTAACAGTCCCGGGAGAACAGTTGCCGCTGATCGTCGAAGCCTTTCCCATCAGCACTGGTTGAACGGATCGGTGACGTTCCACTTCAGGGCCGGTCCGGGCCACACGAAGTAGACTGTGAATTGGAAACTATGACGCAAGGAACGCATGTTATATCAGGTTCTATAGGTTATCTGACTGTCTCCACCTGAATCGTGAGCAGGGTTGATTGCCACACGGATCCGTCTGTTGTTCTGTGGGGCCAATCTGCGACTGCTTTTCACTTGAGCAAGAATAATGGCTTCTGAGGAGCTATTCCGTCGAAATCTCGTAGTGAGTACGACAACGGCGAAGCGGCAGTGTCCCTTCGATCACTGTGGTTGATCAGTCGGTCGTCCGCGAGAAGAATCTCACAGTTCAGGGTTTCGTCGCTCGATATTTCTCAGATTTGATTATTTCATCCGAACGTTTATTCCTGCCACCACCACACGCTCATCTATGCCAACGAACCGGTCCTCGGTGACTGTTGAGCAGCGAGCCCGCTGTGGACGCGAACGAACTTCGGTCGCCTCGGCTATCGCTGCCAACACTCGAACTACTATCAGAAAATAATAATTGATATAAATATGAAGATGCCGCACAATGGCTCCGACACAGAGCACCCTCCAGCAGTGGTCCTCCTGGCTCTGTTTATCGGTGCGTCGATGATACTGAACCCGCTCGCAGCGGTCGGCGTGGCCACCGCGGACCAGGGCGACCGTCCGCAACTGTCGACCGCGGAACCGGGCGATCAGGCGACACGACAGGGGACGCAGTCTGTCACCGCGTCACAGAACGCGACGCCGACAGGGACCGCGACGCCACCGACGCGCACACAGACCCCCTCGCCTACACAAACCGAGACACCTGCTTGGACCGAGACACCGACGCCCACGGTGACGCCCACTCCGTCTGAAACGCCGACACCGACGCCGACGGCCGCCCCCACACAGACGATGACGCCACAGTCCACTCGGACGGTTCGGAGCACTGACGGTGGGACCGAGTCTCGACTCGACGCGCCACCTGGAATAGCGGTCACGAACATTTCGGCTCCCGAACGCATCCGCCCGGGACAGACGTATACCGTGGACACGACGGTACGAAACCCCTCCAATGAAACCCGTTCGGAGCGACTCGAGTACCGATTCAACGGTTCGACGGTCAGCAATCGGACGGTGGTGTTATCGCCCGGCGAGTCCCGGCAACTCCGTTTCGTGTTGACCGCCAACGGTGGCTTGCGTGGAACGGAATCGCTCGCTACCGGGACGTACGTTCACGGTGTCCGCAACGAATCCGGTGAGGGGGTTCCGCGTTACCTGCGTGTGACGCCCGATATCGACCTCTCGATCGGGGAATTCCAGGCCCCAGCTACGGCCCCGAACGACCGGCAGTTCGTCGTACTGGCGACCGTCTCGAACCCCACCGAAACCACGGTCACGCGGGAGGTAACGTATCGCTTCGCGAGAACCGCTGTCGCAGAGAAGACAGTCACAGTCGGGGGCGGTGAGCGAACGCAGGTCGCATTCGCCGTCACCGCGGACCAGATCGAGGCGACAGCCACAGCCGTTCAGCGAGGGCGCACGTACGACCACAGCATCGTCACCTCCGGTGGGGCCAGCGTCGGGGACGCGGTCCAGTTGCGGAGCGGGTCCAGTGCGAGCGCGGACTCGCTGGCGGCACAGGAATCGACGTTCCCGACAGACTTCCGCGAAGGTGAGCGGTACACGGTCACCGTCCCCGTCAGGAACGTCGATACGGCCGCATTCGACGGTCAGTTCGTCTATCGAATCGGCGGGACCACCGTCGAGACCCGAAGTATCGAGATTCCCGCAGGACAGCGGCGGACCGTCGAATTCGAAGTGGGCTATGGCGACGTGGAACGAGCGGCCTTCCCGCTCACCTCGCAAATCGTGACGCAGTCTATCGCCGTGGGGAACACGTCGCTCGCCAGCGGCGATGTTACGGTCCACGGAAGCGCCACGGAGACGGCGACGGAGACACCACACGCGACGCCTGCGTTCGTCGACGGATCCGACGAGACCACGACCACCGTCGAGGAGGCGTGTGAACGGGGCTTCTTCGCCCGATGCGGGCAGACCACGTTCGATCAGATGACACTGACGATCATCGGGACGGCCAGCTCCGTTCTCGCAATCCTCTACGAACTGTTTACGGGGGCCTGACAGATGGGGCGAGGACTCCCCGCAGTCTGGGGCGCGATCTTCGGCGTCCCGCTGGTCGCCGCCGGTGTCTACCTCTACGGGTTCGCGGCCGCGTACCCGCTGGTCGTGTCACAGCCCGAAACGCCCCCCTCAGTCGGGCTACTTACCGCGGCGTTCGGGCTGTTCGTCACCGGAATGGGGGCGTACGTCCACTACGTCGCCGCGCCCGAGTCTCTGCAGTTACGCGACGGCGAACTGGTCGTCGAAGAGAGAACGCCCGCTCAGCGAAACGCGCTCGCGGAGGCTGTGGTCGCCGTCCCCCTTCTCGGCCTCGGCGGCTACCTGCTGTACTTCACGCAACGGCCGCTGTACCAGCCGACGCTCGTGCTCGCGGTCGGACTCGTTCTGTTCTCCAGGGGGCTCTATCGCTACTGGCAGAACACGCTCACGCGATACGTTCTCACGAACCAGCGGGTCGTCGAAGAGTACCGATTCATCTCGCTGCTTCGCAACGAGGTCCCGCTGCAGAAGGTCCGCGGCGTCGAGGAGCATCGATCGGTCTGGGACTCCCTGTTCGGACTGGGGAACGTCACCGTCCGATCCGGTGCCAGTGGCGGGCTGTCGGTCTCCGTCGATCAGGTGTACGAACCAGCCGAATTCGCCGATCTGGTTCGCCGTGAGCTAACTCCCGACCAGAACGACGATGCAGCGTCCCGCGCGAGCGCGACAGTCGAGACGACTGACGGTGATTCTGGCTCACCGGCCACTGATGCCGCCGCCGACCCGCCGATTGCCGACGAGACCACGGATACGGGGACGGACGTCTCTGGTCAGTCCGACAGCGGAGCGAGTCCACAATAGCCACTCATCTCCGTCAGATACTGACTCGTGCCGGGTCGAGGCCGAACCCGGTGGTGGCCTGGGCCAAACCATCCCAGACTGTTGAAGAGTATCTGATTTGCCATGACTGTCACGTGGTCACGACGGCGCTTACAGTGAACCGTGGATACGAAAATCCCTTGGTCGTGTATGCTATCTGATGTAGCTATCGAATATCTGGCCCGTGATATAAGACAGAACTCGAGATCGAGGAACAATAGTCTCTCAGTACCACATTCCGTCAAGATGAGTAAGAAATCCTCATAATCGGCCTCAACGGCCGCAAGAAACAGTCTACCCTTAGTCTCACTTTGAACTAGGACGGGCCCTGCCGAATCGCGTACTCCCGAGAAACCCATCGAAAGAAGCCCTGAAAGTCACGAATCATATCTTCCGAGAGGCAGGCGACCAGGCAAGATCGGCCGTTGTACGCCCCCATCGAGCGAGTCATAATCGGGTTCCGTCTGGCGATTATCGGGTGTGAGCGACACGTCGATACCCACCACACGCCGTGAACACGAATCGACAGGGAGACGTCCGCTCTAAGCAGATTGGGATTTCACCGGGAGACAGCAGACTGTCTTTCCCACGGGAAATTCGTCCTAGTTCACCCCCTCGCTCGTAGCTGGGAGTCTTCTTGCGGCCGTCAGCACCGAGTATGAGAATCACCCAACCGACGAGCGGGCGAGGAAGGAGACAAAAAACACTACGAGAAGGCCGTTGCGTACGGTTAAGGCGGGATTCAGTGAACAGGAATGCGGTGAGTGTGAGCGAATGAATAGCCGGCGGACCTAGCTGCGAGTAAGAGCGTCGAACGCGCCCGATCACGCGATAGGCGCCATTGAGACATTATTTATCAGGCAACTTTCCCTGCAGCCAGGAGACCGGATAGATAGCTGTACAACCGGGTGCGTCGAGGCGGAACTGCTGTGGTGGGGTTGTTTCGGCATAGGACTTTTCGACACGGGTCTCGCCGTCGGCGGGGGAACGAAGGACATCGAGAAGGTCGTGCCCGTCGGACTGCGACATGACGATCCAGATCGCCTCCTCGACGCCGCAAGCGGCCATCTTGTCGAAGTCGGCGGGGGCGGCGCGATGCACGTCGTTGTTGATCCGCTCGGCTTCGACGGCGACGACAATGGATCCGTCGGCGTCGAGACCGGCGACGTCCAGGCGGCGTTGCTCGGATTCGGTGACCGCATCGGCGATATCATCGGAATCACTCCCCATCGCGGCGGCTGCGGGGACAGTCGCGGTATCGGTGTCGGACGGCTCGTAGTACGGGACGACATCGACGACTGGCGACTCGTCGTTGTCGAGATACTCGGCCTCGAGATAGCGTCGGCCGACCTCGACGGCGAGGACGTGCTCGCTCGACTCTTCGAGGTCACCCTTGCCGTGGCCGTACTCCACGCCACGTCGGTAGTGCTCGCCGATCTCGGTCCGACCAGCTGGCGTGACGGTGTAGAGTCGGTGGGGATGATCCGTATCGTGGGATAGAACGCCGGCGTCAAGCAGATCCTGGATGGCCTCGCTCTCGATACCGACGTACTCCTGGAGGCGGAGCATCGAATCGGACAGCAAGTCGTATTCGAGCGGGTCGAACCGGAGCTGCTGGGCATTGTAGACCGCCTGCAAGAACAGGAGCTGGGTGTCAGACCACTCGGACGCCTCGCGTTCCTCCGGGGTGAGCTTGAGCTGGATCGAACAGATCGGGATGTCGTCGCGGTCGACGGCATCGAGCGACGAACAGCAAGAAATCGCGCGCTTCATCCCCTCGATACCCGTATCGTAGCGGTTGTCACAGCCCGTACAGCACAGCGCGTGGACCGAACCGACGTACCGAACCGTCGGCGGGAGTCGGTTGGTCATCGGCAAGACGCTGTCGAGTCGGTCGAGCGTCGGCGTCGACGCCGCATCATCCTCATCATCGGGCGTGCTGGGCGTCCCGAGCGTCAGTCCAGCGTGCTCGCGCGTCCGTTCCGCGACGGAGCGTTCCAGGTCGTCGACGGTTTCGCTCGTGACGACCTCGCCGGGGCCCTCGGGATGGCCCGGAGGGAGGGGCAAGGACTCCACTCGAAACGGACGTGGTTCGGCCTCACCGAAGGCGGCCGGAAGCCGGGCGAGCCACTCACCGCGACGGATGGCACGCAGGACCGCACCGATCTCGTCGGCTGACAGGTCCGCCGTCGCGAGGCGTTCGGCCAGCCGACGGTCGATGGGTACGTTCCCGATCAGGTACGTCGAGACGTTGTTCAACAACTCCCGGTAGGCGTTCTCGTCAGCGGCCCGGAGTTGCTCGGGAAACTGCATCGCGAGGGTGATCGAACAGCCGAAACTGCGAGACTGTGCGAGCAACTCTTGTAATATCTCTGACGTTGCGACGGTCGCCGCCTCTTCGAGGAACACATTGACAAGATTATACGACTCTGCGTCCGGGGCTCGCTTCGCCCGTCGCCGAAGCGCGGTCCAAAGATTCGACAAAATGACACGAGTCATCGCCTGGCGAGCCTCGCGTCGCAACCCGCTCGTATCGAAGATGATGACGACGTCCTCGTCGAGATAGTCGTCGAGGTCGAAGTGTGGCTCATCGCCCTGCGGAACGTGATTGAACACTCGAGCGAGGCGGCGATCCATTGGAATCTTCTCGATGCGGTTGGCGACGCCCTGCATGATTTCGTCGAACGAGCGGGCGCTGTTGGCGACGACGCCGGCGAGCATCCGTTCGAGATCGTCATCAGAGACAGCGGGGGCAGACTGGCGTTCGTGCATCTGCCGGACTGCCGTGTGGAGGTCGCGATGGGAGAACGCGTCGTCGCCGTTGACTGGGTCGAACAAGGCCTTCACCAGATAGCGGATGATGTCGGGCGAGCGAACCGCTTGTGCGAAGCGGTCGGGGCCCATGATCCCGGCGAGGATTTCCAGGTAGTGATCGGCTGTCTCCTCGACGGCCGTGGTTCGGGCGACGCCCGCGTCGAGTTCGTCGCGGATGTCGAAAAACGAGAAGGCCGGTACGACCTTCGAACAGTCGAAGTACAGAACGTTCTCGAGGGTCCCGTAGGTCGCGTAGTGGGCGCGCATGTACTCGCGGGCCATCCCGTCGCCTTTCGGCTCGACGATGATGCTTGCCCCGTCAGTCGCTGCGTGATTCCAACACATTCCGTTGACTGAACAGGTCGACTTCCCAGAGCCAGTCTTGCCGATCAATCCGATGTGGAGCGGCTGGAGCGACGGTGGAAGCGATATCGGCTCGGGATGGGCCGTCCCGTCCTGTGAGATCGGGTTGCCCAGCGGGAATCCATCACACCGATACGTCCGGAGTTGTGCTGGTGGCGGCAGCGGAAGCGCCCGTCGTTCCCCGGGGGTGGTCGCGAGTCGTCGCCGGGCTTCGGCCGGAAGCGCACTGCCGTCGAGCAGACAGAAACTCCCGAGTTCGCTCGCATCGGCGACGATGCCTGGGCTGGATGGGTTCGTGAGTGGGATGTAGCTATCGAGGGATTCGTACGCAGCGGGGTCGAAGCGTCTGGTGCAGACCTTGTCCTTGAGCGCTTGTGCGTCTGCGTCTCTGCAGACCGTGCCTTCGAGTTCGTAACAGGAGTGACTCACCTCGGCGAAGGCAGTCGCGAGATCGTCGGCGACGTATCTGTCGCGCTCGTCGAACAGAAGCGCGCGGATGTTGATCTCGAAGGAGCGTCTGGGGTTTCGCTCGTCGAGTTCCTCAAGACGGGAGCGGTCGGCGACTGGAATCTGTCTGTCCCCGTGGTCCAGATCGGACGGGCCAAGTAGTGCGCTGATTATTTGTCCGACCCAGGTCTCTTTGCCTTCTTCGAGGACCTGCTGGTGCATATCTCGCTCGACCGTCCAGTCGGCTTTGGGACGGACGAGTATCTGGAGGAGCGCCGTCCCGTCAGTGGCAGCCAGTGCCTCGACGACGCTCGCAAGCGGCGTACGGACGTGATCGCTGTCCTGGTGGAACGTTTCGAGTGGGGTGAGTCGTGTCTGCCAGTCTTTTCGCGTGTCCGGTCGACCTTCGAACCGGACGGCTGTCGGTGGATGGTCGGGAACGAGGGTCGGGGCCCACTGGACCGTACGGAACTCGTAGGTGTCCGGAAAGAGCGTGCGGAGGGTCCGTTCCAGTGGCTCGTGCAGGTCGGGGGTGTCGACGCCGAAATAGTACTGGATACTTTTGGTGTCCTCCTGTGGGGCGACGAGGTACACTTCGACCGTCGGCGGAGGTTCCTGGAGTAGTCCCCAGAGCCTGGTCTCGATTTCCTGGGATTCGAGTTGATGGAGGCGTTCGAACTGGGCTTCGACGGTGTGTGGATCGAGCGGCGAGTCTGTCGGCGTGATCCGGATGTACTGTCGGGTTTCGCCGACCGGGACCGGTAAATTGTCTTCTGTTGTCATTGAAATTTACGTTACTGTATTCTCGTATAAATCTATGGAAAGAAGAGGGAACAGCGGACACGGTGGTAGGGGCGGAGATATTCAACCAGAAAGCCCCGGCTGGCTGCACTCGGGGGACTCGCTGCGGTCCTCACTCCGCTGCGGTCCTTACGACGTCCGCCTTCGTGCAGCCAGCCGCCCCTTTCAGTCCCGCCCTGCGAGGGTTGTGGTGACTGCTGGTTCGGCGGCTGTTCAGATGATCTCTCTTGGCACGCCGCGCGCGCCGCGTGCCGCCCTCCGCGTGCTCACGGTTCGCTTCGCTCACCGTTCGCATCGCTCGCGACCGACCATTCCGGGCATGCGGCGAGCAAGCTCGCCGTTCCGGGCTGAAATGAATCTGGTCTCGACGCCAGCGGGTTAGCCGGTCGGTTGCGCCCCTGGCGGGCTGTCGCGTTCCAGTGCTTGGTGCCGACTGCGCCCTCGCGCGCCACGTTGCGGCGCGCGTGCTCGTCGACAGTCGCACTGCACGCGGTCCCGCAGTCCGGGCCGGACACGAACAGGCTAACTCCGCTGGCCGCTCGCTCCGGGCGGGTCAGCGCACGCGGCTGGTTCTGTGGTCGCACTGTGGCGCTCTCGCTCGCGCCCACAGGGGCGCTCGCGAAGGCGCGAGCGAGAGCGCAGGCGTGACTGGTCGGTCGGTGTCCGTGGAAAACCGCGATGCTGGAACATCGCGGTGTCGGGCGCGTGAGCGCCTTCGGAATCAGGAGAGATTCCAATGTCAGGTAAGAACGTAATTCGTAATAAGCGTACGGTAGAGCAGTGGCAAGAAGACAAACGGCGCGGCTGGGTGGTCGACGAGACGCCCGAGTTGCGGCGGTCAGTCGAACAGGAGATCCAGGGGAAGGTGGATACGAACCACCCGGACAGTTGCCGGGCGAGCATGACCCTGGCACAGGAAGAGAAAGCGATCGCGCGGGACATCGAGATCGCGCGAACCCGAGCGAGGGTCGGTGAGGAGATATCGGAGCGAGAGCGACAGACGCGACTGACGGTGGAAGCGTCGGGACGGCAGACTCGACGGCGGTTCCAGAAGCGCGCGGCGAGCGTGGACGGCTGGCAGGACCCAGACCGGGCGGACCCTCGGACGATGCTCTCACGGGAGGAGGTCGCGGCAGTCAACGAGCAGGCGGAACGCCTGGCCCGGAAACTTGAGGGCTGGACGCGAGCGGCAGTGAGTCGGCGGCTGGCCGAGCGGCTGGTGGACGGCCGTGGGATGACCGACGCGGTCGTCGACGTGTACGACGAACTCGAAACGGCGGCTGGGACGGTGGTTCCCATCGCGAAGGTCGGCGAGGTCAATCGCAGCGAGGTGTGTATTTCCGGGCGTGTCCAGACGTGGTGGACTCCCTCGCATCCGAGTATCTCTCAGGTGGGGCTCATCGGCGACGACAGCGGCCGGACGCGACTGACCGTCTGGGAGGCGTCGAATGCACCCTGGATCGAGGAAGGCGAACAGGTGCGTATCCACGGCGCGGCAGTGAGCTGGTACGAGGGACGCGCCTCGCTGGCTGTCACTGGGTGGTCGGCCGTTCACTTCCCCGAGCGCGGTCGGTGGTGGGAGTAGCGGGCTGACGCGGTCTTCTTTTTTCGTGTTTGCCAGACCGGCCCAGACCCCTCCTCCCCACCCACCGCTCCGTGCTCGCTGCCGCTGCGCGCGCAGCCACGACCTGAATAACTGGGAGATGCGCCACTCTGAACAGCCCGTTTGTTCTACTCCCTTCAAGTTTGGTAGATAGAGAACCAGATTGTCGGAGACGACTTCTTGGACCGCGATTCAGACAAATAAACTCCCCATCTTTCTGCTAACGCATAGAAAGCACTTCCTATTTACTCTCGTTTCCTCCCTGCTGCGCACTCTGTCGCATCGCTTCCTAAAGAAGGCGGCCTATGCCAAACTTGATAAAAACCGAAGTTCCACCCCGTTTCCGCCTAATCCCCGTCAAAATTGTCGGTCAGCGAGGCCTGCTCGGAGCCATGCAGGTAATCCTGTACAGTCTCCGAGAGCACCTGTTGCTCAACCGCTAATACGGCGTCCATGTGGTCACGGGTGAACCGATACGTGTGATTCTCGACTGCTCACAGGCTCCAAATTCGGCAAGAAATTCAAATATCAATTCCAACTCGGTGAGACCAACCTCACTCTGAGAGGTAATCTTCTCTAATCTGGTCAATTCGTGCCTGATCAGCTTCCCCGGCTTCCTCAAATTTTTCAAGCAGAATTTCCGCGTTTTCCAAGACGTTATTATGGTTTGACTTCTTCAAAACACTCTCTACGCGATTGAGTATTTGAGACTCCTTTCCGAAGTATTCGTCAAACTCCGAAATTTGTTCCAGTACTCTGCCTTTTTGACCATCGTTCATATTGTTCTGCGTGAGCTGTTTGCTGAAACGGTCCATGAAATCTCCCCCTTTTTCTTCCCCGAGAGAACCTGCGATCGAACTGAGTGTAGCTTCAGACTTAGACTCGCTAGCTTAAGCTCTCTAAGCACGTATCTATAGGAATGGGACGAAAGCAGCACGTTGTTGATCTCTCTGATGAGGAACGGAGAACCCTCGAATAGTTCATCTCGACTGGTGAGCACAAAGCCGAAGACATCACGCGGGCACGTATTCTCCTGAAGGCTGACGACGGGCTCACAGATGCGGCAATCTGTGAGCACGTCGGCTGTTCAATCGGAACACCGTACAACGCACGCAAAAACTACTGTGAGCGAGGGCTCGCGGCGATTCATCGCCGCAAGCCCGACCGCGAATATGAGCGCAAACTCGACGGCGATGCTGAAGCGCGACTGATCAAACTCGCTTGCAGCGATCCACCAGAAGGACACTCTCGCTGGACGCTCCATCTCCTCGCTGATGAACTCGTTATGCTTGACGAGATCGACTTCGAGTCGATCTCTCACGAGACCGTCCGACAGCGGCTAAAAAAACACCCTGAAACCACATCTCTCCAGCTACTGGGAAATACCGCCTGAACAGGACGCTGACTTTGTCTACTACATGGAAGATGTGCTCGCTCTCTACCACGAACCGTATGACGAAACCCGTCCAGTCATTTGTTTCGACGAGTCCAGCAAAGCACTTCGTGGGCATGAACGCGACCCGCTCCCGGGCGAACCGGGAGCGGTCGCTCGGGTCGATCACCGGTACAAACGCAACGGAAAACAGCGACTCCATATCACCACCGAACCGTTGACTGGCTGGGTAGCCGTCGAAGTAACAGAGCGACGGCGAACAACCGAATGGATTGACCGAATGATCGAACTGGCGGATGTTCACTACCCGGATGCGATCCGCATCCGGGTTGTGATGGATCAGCTCAATACGCACAAACCGGCTGCCTTCTACGATTTCTTCCCACCAGCGCAGGCGAAATCGTATCTTGATCGATTCGAGTTCCACTTCACGCCGAAGCGAGGAAGTTGGCTGAACATGGCCGAAATCAAGATTGGTGTGCTCAAACGGCAGTGTCTTGACCGGCGTATCTATGACGCAGCGACCCTCCGTTCGGAGGTCGCTGCGTGGGAAAGCCGACACAATGCGGTTGATCGGCCTATCGACTGGCAATTTACCACCGGTGACGCTCGTATCAAACTACGGCAGCTGTATCCGGTTGAGCCGAGGAACTAGTGAGACAACATTTGAAGCTACACTAAGCCCCAGATCTCTACGAGCCTGCCCTGGACAGATCGCCGACGAGTACGGCGTCGACATCGACGCCTCGTACCACGGAGCAGCGAGTGCGGACGGGTCGGTGCGATAGAATGAGCCTACCAGAGCACCAGTTCGAACTCGTCGAGACCCACCGCGCCGTACAGGACGACGGGTTACCGTACGTTCTGGTCGGTGGGTGGGCCGTCTCCGCGTTCCAGACACGGTTCACGACCGACATCGACACCGTGGTTCCGGACACGTCCCTCGCTGACTACGATTCGCGGGTATCACAAGCAGTTCGAAACGGATGTCTCGAATGAGTACGAGAGTCGGATGAGCCAGTACAGGAAACCGGTGAGAGATAACGCAGTCACGTTCGAGGCCCTCGTCGACGAATAGCACGCTCAACGAATCGAAGAAGACGTGATTTCGGAAGTAAACCCATCTTATCTCCCAGTAATTACTCGTCATGTTTCCCAGCAAGGGTTTCAATAAGGCCGTGAAGACAGGAACGGCGATGTGTTACTACTCACACATCAGACGTACTCTTCAGCGTGATATCTCGTGCTTCAAAGTCTTCTAAGAAGGCTCTGTAGCCGCCGACAGTAAACGTGTCTGTGGCTGTTTCAATAACGAACGACTCCTGTGTGGGGAAATCATTTGAAAAAGGGCGTACAAGGCTTTGCTTTACGTTAGTAATCGTTCCGGTTATCGTCTCGAATGTGTCCTCGCTTTGCGTCGGCCTGATCTCAATCTCAGTGGTGACCTGCTGTCCATCCATTAAGTACAGTGTCGCTTCGAACACCGCATGGCGAAAGCTGGTGAATGTTCTCGGCAACGGCCCTGCCTCTGCAACGTAGCTCTGTTCACCCATGGGCCAGTAATTTGCGATGAACGAGTCAAACAGTGAGGAGACAATGTGTTCCTCCGCATGATATATTGCGTATTCGTCTGAGTTAGAGTTTAATACGGCCTCGGCTGATGAGACGATACCATCTGAGCGGTCAATGGTGAGGGTAACTGGCGCAGGTGCATTCCACGTCTGTACAACGTTTGCTATCGAATCCGCAATCTGAACCTCACCCTCATACTCCGTTACTAATAGCATACAGAACACACCACGGTCCTGTGCTGCCTGGAGCGAATCTTCGACCCGATGGAGTGTTGAAGCCGGAAGCGCGAGAATAATCTCTTCGGTTGCAGCGTCAATCAAATCAACAAGTTGAGTGAGTATCGTGCGCCGTGATTTGATGATACTGAATTTCTGTTGTTCGTAGGTTTTCGAGTCGAACAGGTCATCTAGTTGTGTCTCTATAGTGTCTAACTGCGAGACAAGATTGTTGATCCCCTCTGAGGGAGGAATCGCCCGAAGCTGTGTCGGTTGAACGTGATCATCGATCTCGATAAGCTCACGCTCCTCTAGCTTTCCGACGATATCGTACGCATAACTCTTCGAGATGTCTGTTTCTTCAGAGACCACACGAATCGTTGTCGAGCCATTCTGGAGGACTGTTATATAGGCGAGCGCTTCCTTCTCCGAGAGACCGAAGCGAGTGAGATTCTCAACGATGTCGTCCTCCACCATGCTTAATTGTTGAGCAGATACCGAAGATAAAGCTTAGTATCAACACGGGTGCTGTTCATAGTGAATCGTCAGCGTTCACTCGACGTGTGCTCCAATACGGATTCTGCGCTCCGAGTATCCCGAGCCGCGTACGTTGCAAGTCGGATGGCATGTGACCAGCCAAGTGGAGTGGCACTGTCTGGCGTGCCGGAATCGAAGAACTGTTCTGGTAAATATCCAGAGGGAAGGCAGAGTGTACCTGAAAAATCGATTTCTGCGAACAGACGATCAGACCACATCACCGGGTCGAACTGGTTGGACGGTGCCGAAAATAGTCGAACCGCTTTCTCGGCCGCGTAGGCACCCCATCCCGTCGAGACAGTCCAGACCTTCTCTCTTGTTTGATCACGTTGGCGCCATGTGTCTTCCTCGAATCGTGCCAAGCCCCGGATGTTGTCTGTCTCTCTCCAAAGGGTTTCAAACGCTGTTCCGAGGTGAGTTGCCAGTCGATATCGACGATCTTCGCCGACACTGTTTACGTCGTCGTAGGCTAGATGTGCGTCGGTTAGCGCGAACGTAGTGCTATCGACACGCTCATCTAGTTTTCCATCAATTAAGCGAATCCCATAGATACCCTCGTCAGGCGACCACATCATCTCAAGTGCGTCGTAAATCTGTCGTGCCCGCATCGCTGCGTGGTCTCGGATATCCTCACTCAGTGGGGCAGTCGCAATGGCACTGTATGCGTGTAGGAATTTCGCAGCGGAGTGCGTGAAGCGGCCGTTCATGTTTTCCCACGCGTTCTCACACACAGTCGGTAATCCATCCGTTTCTAGTGAAATATCCATCCCTTCTACTCCCGACTTCAGAGCATTCTCGATATCTTGGACTATGCCTTCGGAGAGCGAATCACAGTACATAGAGAGGTATTCCGCGAGAAAGACGAGAACGCTCGCAGTCTGATCGGCTTGATACTGCGTTTCGGATCCCTCAATGTGCCCGTTTGCCCATCCGGGGGCAAGCCGGCCGTTCATCGGCCACACGCGATGGGGCCACCGACCGTCGTTCAGTTGTGTTTGTAAATAAAACTGAGCACTCTTACGGTGTCTCTCTTCTATGCCGAGATCAAGTCTCTCGTCAGCCTCCAAGAGGAACGTCGAGATCTCGCCGTCGTCCCGAAACCAGGTGTATCCGTAGCCGCCAGAGTACTGATAGTGAGGATCAAAATCGGGACCAGCTATCCGAGCACCCGTCGGAGCAGATAACAGATCAAGAACATGGAGGTCCGTCTCAACGATCTGGTCTGCGCCATCCGGGGTTGTCCCCGATTGTTGCGTGGCAGTGAGAATCTGTGATGGCTCGCGGTAGCGCTGTGTCAGGTCAGTAAGGCGATCAAGACTGGCAACTTGTGATTGGTTCTCGACATCTGACAGTGTAGTCACGATGGTTGTCCTTCCATTTTTGAGTTCGGTGCGGAAGCTCACTCCTCCGGTGAGGCGACTCCCCTCGTAAGTCTCTGACTCCCCTTTTCGCGGAAATGACCGAGGCTCCTCAGCGAGAATTTCGTCAAACTTCTCCATCACTTGCGGTGTAATTTCCAGTTCTGTCGACGCTCCCAGATAATCGTGCTCCTGGTTATGATATAGTTCGACGATTTCATCTTTGTGGATCAACTGTCCGATTCGTCCTTCCTGCCCTTCTGGATTGAATTCGACGAACCCTACAATTTCGAGACAGTCTGGTGCCTCTCCTCGCAGTTCGAACGCAGTCACATGTGAGAGTTCCTCAGTAAAATCACGCTGTACAATGTCGAACGTCTCAAAGCTGTGGATAGTCTCGACGAATGTATCTCCCTCATGCAATGTCTGTGACGAGCTATCACGAGTGTCAAACCACTTGTTTGTTCCGTCAACTCGAACTCCAAACCGGGAAGAGGTGATTCCGTAGAGGCCGGACAGTGGATACGAATAGTCTTGAATGGAACCGACTGAGTCAACGTGTATTAGTCGTTGCGTCGAACCGGTGAACTGACCCCGTTGAGTACGTCGTTCGCCCGGAAATACGTCTTTCGTCTCTTTGTTTCGCTTGTAATCGTCTAGTGACCGTCGGAGTCCCATGCCAGCATAGTAGCGAATTGCAGATAAAGTTCTTGTGATATCTCAACTCAATTCCCTAATCTATAAGTGGACGGATTTTCATTGACAAATTGAACGATGTCAGAGAACTCAGAGACGGACGGAAAACAGAGTACCATATCACGTCGACGATTCGTTGCAGGAGCAGGCGCGTCGGGTGTAGCAGCCGGCTTTTCAGGCTGTGCAAGCATGTTCAGCAGTGGCGAGGGCGATGGGAATGCCGGAGGCACACAGACTGGTAGTGCCGGGAGTGAAGAGATGACAACCGTGTCATGGGGATTCGATGCGACAGTAGTGCAAGATCATGCTGACCAAGTTCGAGATGCACTCCATGACGTAGGTGGGCTTTCAGATAATATCCAAATTGAGTTCGAGCAGGGGCAACCCGACAGTGGTAAGCGTCGAGCTACCTACAATCGACTCCTGAGTTCACGGGAAACCGAACCGGATATGTTCATGATGGACAACGGGTGGGTGAATATCTTTATCCAGCGAGGACAACTCGCCAATCTCTCGGAGATTCTCACGGACGACACGCTCTCAACTATCCAAGAGGAGTACTTTAGTGGCTTCACTGAGACAGCAATTGACCCATCAAGCGGCGATCTCTTCGGTGTCCCACTCTACCCAGACTATCCGACGATGCTGTACCGGAAGGACCTCGTGGAACAAGCCGGATATAATCCAGAGTCCGAGAACTGGGCCACCGAACCGATGACCTGGAAGAAATGGTCGAATGTGGCGGCCGATACGGTGGATGCGACTGACATCAAGTACGGCTTCACGACACAGTGGGACATCTACGAGGGGACCGCCTGCTGTACCTTCAACGAGGTCATGTCCTCGTGGGGCGGTGCGTACTTCGGCGGCCGCGAGAACCTCTTCGGGCCAGTCGGTGATCGGCCGGTCACTGTCGATTCCGAACCGGTCATCAACTCGCTGAACATGATGCGAAAGTTCGTCCATGACGAGAGCTTCGACAACCTTCAGGGATACGGTGGTGGCTTCACACCCACGAACATCCTCGGCTGGATAGAAGACGGGTCACTCGCACCGTTCCTCGATGGAAACGTCCTCTTCCACCGCAACTGGCCCTACGCTATTAATCAGGCCGCCTCGGAATTCGGCGACAACCTCGGGACCATGCCGATTCCTTACGCCGTTTCGGAAAACAACGCCGAGTTCCAAGGTACCGGTGGCACGACATCGGCACTGGGTGGCTGGCACATCACCGTCAATCCCAACAGCGAACGTCTCGACGCAGTCAGTGAAGTTATCCAGGCCACGATGGAACCGGAGTTCCAACTGTTCTTACTGGAGGTTGAGGGATGGCTTCCACCACGAGGTAGTCTGTTCAACTCCAGCAAAGCGTCGAACATCGACCCAATGGGCGACTATATGGACACGCTTCGTGTGGCTGGTGAGAACACGATGGCGCGTCCGGTGACAGCGGTCTGGAGCGAGCAGTCCAGCAAAATCGCCCAACAGGCAAACCGGGCGGTCAATCAAGATGTCTCTTCCGCGGAAGCGATGGCTACTCTTCAGTCTGGACTGGAGCAAACCGAGAGCAGTAACTGACATCGCGAACCGATTCTCTAACCAACGAGACACTATCCATGCAAACTACATCACGGGGGGGTCACGCTTGAGTCCAAAGACAGAGGTCCACCAATCGCGAGAGTCTCGACGGTCGGGCGCGCTCGTCGACGTCATGCGCTGGATGGAGAACTTGAGCGACACGCAGTACGCGTATTTCCTGTTGCTCCCGGTGTTCGTTCTCCTGGGCGTCGTGGCGCTGTATCCGCTGTTGCGGACGTTCGAGCTGTCGCTGTTCGCCACGTCCCTCGACTTCTCGAGTCGGAACTTCGTCGGCCTCGGCAACTACGTCGGACTGTTCACCGGCGAGAAGAACCAGTTCCTGCCCGGCGGGACCACGTTCCTGCCGAGCGATCTCAGCCTGCAGGCGCTGCTCAACAGCGCGCTGGTGGTGACGATCATCTTCGCTGTGGTGAGCGTGCTGTTCGAGACGCTCATCGGTCTGGGGCAGGCGCTCATCCTCGACCAGGACTTCTACGGGCGGCGCTGGGTCCGCGCGGCCATCATCATCCCGTGGGCGGTCCCCATCGTCATCCAGGGGATGATCTTCTTCCTGATGTTCAACTCGAACGTCGGGTTCCTGACGCCGCCGCTGGCCGACCTCGGACTGTTGGCCCCCACGAACACGCTCAACGACACGCCGAGCGCGACGTTCATCATCATCGTCGCCGACATCTGGAAGACCTCGGCGTTCATGGCGCTGTTGATTCTGGCCGGCCTCCAGAGCATCGACCGCGGCCTCTACGACGTGGCGAAGGTCGCGGGGGCAACCAAGTGGCAGCAGTTCAAGCTCATCACGTTCCCGCTCATCCTGCCGACCATCGGGGTCGCGGTCCTGTTCCGCTCCGTGCAGGCGATGCGGGTGTTCGGCATCATCGACACGGTCTCCAGTTGTACCGTCGTGCCGTCGCTGTCGTGCATGGTCGTCGCGACGTTCACCACCCGCGAGGGAACGTCGGCGGCCATCGCGTTCGTGACGGCCGCGATCATCGGCTCCGTCGTCATGGGACTCATCCTGTGGCAGGGGGAGGACGCGATCTGACATGGCAACCACGACCGAAGACCAATCGAGCGACGGCCCGCTGCAGCGCTGGACCCAGAGCGCGATCCGGAATCCGGAGAAGGTGTATCGGGCGCTGTTCTACGCGGCGATGATCTTCTTCCTCGTGACGACGCTGTTCCCGTTCTACTGGCTCGTCGTCCTGGCGGTGACGCCCGAGGGGAACCTGCTGGCTGGGAGTTTCCTCCCGACGGTGAATCTCTTCGGCGTCAGCGGGACGTTCCCGCTGCCGGTGCCGAAGGGGTTCAATCCGGCGGCGTTCATCACCGTCTTCGAGCAGGTGCCGTTCCACCTCTACATGCTGAACAGTTTCGCGCTGGCGATCACGACGACGGTCATCGTCCTGTTCGTCGCGAGCCTCGCGGGCTACGTGTTCGGCCGGCTCCGGTTCCCGGGCCGCGCGCTGTTGATGCTCGCGATCCTGGCGATCAGCTACTTCCCGCCGGCCGCGTTCGTCATCCCGCTGTTCCAGGCGTTCGCCGGCAACGCCCCGATCACGGTACCGTTCACGAACATCCCGCTGTTCACGCCGCCGCGGCTCCTGAACACGCCGGGGTCGATGGTGCTGCCGTTCAGCGCGCTGTTCATGCCGCTGTCGATATTCATCCTGACGACGTTCTACGGCCAGATTCCGGACGGCTTAGAGGACGCCGCCAGAGTGGAGGGGACGACGCGACTGGGCGCGCTGTTCCGGGTCATCATGCCGCTGTCGGCACCGGGGGTGGCGACCGCCTCCGTGCTGACGTTCATCGCGGTGTACAACGAGTACTTCTTCAGTTCGATCATGGCGACTTCGCCGGAGGCGACGAAGTGGTCGCCGATCGTCGGCGGGATCCTCAGCTACCAGACCCAGTACACGACCCAGTACAACCTCATGGCGGCCGCGAGCATCGTCGGGGTCCTCCCCGTCGTCATCCTCGTGGTCGTCGCACAGGAACGCATCGTCAGCGGACTGACCTCAGGAGCACTCAAGGAGTAACACAATGGCACGAGTACGACTCGAACACGTGACGAAACGCTACGACGACCAGGGTGACGTGGTCACCGCGGTCGACGACATGAACCTGGACATCGCCCACGGGGAGTTCATCTGCTTCGTCGGGCCGTCGGGCTGTGGGAAGTCGACGACGATGGAGACCATCGCGGGGCTGACGATTCCGACGGAGGGCGAGATCTACATCGGCGACCGCGAGGTGACGAACCTCCCGCCGAAAGATCGGGGCATCGCGATGGTGTTCCAGAACATCGCGCTGTTCCCGCACATGGACGTCTACGACAACATCAGTTTCGGGCTGCGTCTGCGGGACTACCCCCAGGACGAGATCGACCGCCGGGTCGAGCGGGCCGCGGACATCGTCCAGTTAGAGGGGATGCTCGAACGGATGCCCGAGGAGATGTCCGGCGGCCAGCGCCAGCGCGTCGCCATCGCCCGCGCCATCGTGCGCGAGCCGGACGTGTTCCTGATGGACGAGCCGCTGGCGAACTTGGACGCCAAGCTCAAGGTCCACATGCGGACCGAACTTCAGCGTCTCCACAAGGAACTGGACACGACGATCATCTACGTCACGCACGACCAGGAGGAGGCGATGACGCTCTCGGACCGCATCGCCGTCCTCGACAGCGGGGCACTCCAACAGATCGACCCACCGCTGACGTGCTACAACGAGCCGGACAACCTCTTCGTGGCCGGCTTCATCGGGTCGCCGTCGATGAACTTTATCGAAGGGTCGGTCACCGAGGACACCCTGGAGACGCCGAACTTCTCGTTGACGTTCGACCCGTCGTCGATCGAGGGCGTGAGCGTCGGCGACGACGTCACGCTCGGGATCCGACCCGAGGACATCTATCCCGCCGACCTCCGCGACGAGGTCGCGGACCCGTCGGGGATTATCCGAGCGCGGACGGACATCTTGGAACCGATGGGCGACGAGATATTCGCGTACCTGCTGCTCGGCGACGGCGAGACGTCGATGTCACAGGAGATGGCCACCAACGACCAGCTGCTCATGAGTATCGACCCGGACTCCGACATCGAGGAGGAAGACGAGGTCGGGGTCGTCATCGACCGACGGAACGTCCACCTGTTCGACTCGGCGAGCGGCGAGGCCATCGCCCACGATCTGCGCCCGGTGGAGACGGACAGTGCAACGTCCGGCGGCGAAGTGGAGACCGACGACTGACGATGAGTAGCCACCTGGCGACGCTGTACTGGAGCGGGATGCTCGTGCTGTTTTTCTTCTGGGCGTACGGGATCGGCTCGTTCGTCCTGGACCTGAAGAACAAGATCATCCCCGGGATCATTCAGTATCGGCGTGGCAAACGTGCCGAAAAGGCCGAGAAGCAACGCGAAGAGCGCGAGCAGCAACTGTACTAAAACAGTACGGTTCCCCTACTGCGTTCGTGTTTTGTTTGCCCCAGAGGGGTGCGGGGCCACGTCGGCCTCGCGCGATTCGAGATGGCTTCTGACACGAACTCGCGAGTGACCTTCGAGACGACGGACACTCGCAACGATGAGATGCACAGTACGATCGAACAGTGGGCCGAGGAGCTGGTGGAGAACGTCGAAGCGGCGAAAGCCAGCGATCAGTTCCAGCAATGGCTGGACGTCCAGAGCCGATTTCACGACTATTCGCATCAGAACACGCTCCTGATTGCGCGGCAGTGTCCCGATGCGACGAGGGTCGCGGGCTATCGGACGTGGCAAGAGGAGTTCGACAGGCAGGTCGACGAAGGCGAGCAGGCGATCTGGATCTGGGCTCCGATCATCGCCAGACAGTGTCCCGACTGTGGAAACTCGCCGAACTACCACGAGAACACCGATTGCGAATACGACGAGACGCCACCTGAGGAGTGGGCGAAGGGAGCAGTCTCGTTCCGGCCAGTACCTGTGTTCGATATCTCCCAGACGGAGGGCGAACCACTCCCAGAACTACAGACGGAAGCACACGGGGACGCCGCTGACCTGTTGCCAGCAGTCAGCGAAGCTGCGGACACACTGGGGGTGCGTGTGACTTTCGTCGACTCGGGAGAGTGGGAGCACGGGAGAGCAAACGGCATCTGCCAACCGACGGACGACGCGGATGAGTACGACGCTACCGTCGCGATCAAAGCCGGTGGGAGTCCTGCAGCGACGGCTGCAGTCCTCATCCACGAGTACGCTCACGCGTTGCTTCACAGCGGCGTCTCCGACAAGCCCGAACGCGAGAAGCGCGAAGTAGAGGCCGAGTCGGTCGCCTACGTCGTCGGTCGGCACTTCGGGCTGGATATGAGTGGGTCGGCGCTGTATCTCGCGGCCTGGCAGTCCGAGGAACCGGAGACGATTCTCGAGCGACTGGGCCGGATCAGTCGGACGACGACCGAGGTGATCGACGCGATAGAAGAGTGTGAAGCGGAGTAAATATCTCGAATACAATAGGATTTCAACAGAGTCAATGTACGACTAATTCAACGAACCGGAATGAAGTCCATTCTGACATGATATCACTCTAAGTTCATCACTTGAGTTCCCGATGATGTTTTATCACGAACTTAATAGAGGTACAGTGTGCACATTGCCTTGCTCCGATAATGCTACATCCATATTATAAAATATAATATAATCAGGGAAAAATAAATATTCAAACACATAAAACTACTGTTACCTTTGGGTGGCTACCGGTAACCAATGTGTCAAGTAATCTCTCTCCGGAAATCCTATCGCAATGTCCCTGAAATTTCCCCGCCGAAGCTTCCTCACCACTGTTGGTGCTACATTCCTAATAAGTGGAACTGCATCTGCGAGTAAAAGAACAGAAATCAACCCAGTGACACTGAAAGGAGATATAGAGGAGCCAGTTCAACCGAAACACGTCAAGGAAGAAAGGCGCCGGCTTGTTCAACAGTACAACCTAGATGATGGAACCAATTTCCCACTTTACTCGTTTGAAAACGACTCCACAAAAATAGTTGTAGGATATGGGTTCTCAATTGATAATGGAGTCCCTGTCGAGACTGTGTATAAAATTCCAAATATTGAGGGTAACAGCTCGACCGGTGCAAATAGGACTCAAAGCCGATTAGAAACGCAAAAGAGTCCTCCAGAAAACGATCAAGTTGATGAAACAATCGAAAATTTCCACTCTGAGATCGACCAATTTGAACAGGGTAGCCGGAATTCAATTATAAATGACGATCAAGTTTCAACGAACCAAGTCGGAAATCCAGAACCGGGTTGGGACAAGCAGGGAGAATTAAACGTAGCAACAGCAGTACATAGGACTTATTATGATGGTAGTAGTCGGCAAATAGGTCGTATTGATCTTGACTCGGAAGTTTGGAAATCAATGGATGAAAACCGCGACTCAGAGGATAAATATGCCTGTGCACTTCGCGGCGAAATGTGGCCATCGAAAACAATTGACCATATCGGAGAACCGTATTACAGAAATGATTACTCTCATCTTATTCAGGATTGGGATGCCACGATGATGGGAAGTCCGACAATAACGGAATCAGATCCAGATAATGACGAGAGCGAGTCTATTGATATGACATTATCTATCACAACTAGCAAAAGTGCAGGGCTTACTATAGACTGGCAAACTCCTTATATTTCCCGCTCCGAAACTTCACAACCGGATGAGACAGTCGGCTGGGAGTTCACTTATCCTTGGAGAGCAGGTTCTGATGCTAGGCACGACCATATCCAACTCTATTGCTTAGGAGAGTCTTGGCTTGATTCATCTCACCGAGAGTACGATATGATCTTGGATACGAAATTTGAAGGTAGATTTAAAAAGGATAATCCAGAGGCAGAAGGGGATGATACGCTTCACTCCCCAGTACGGTGGAATAAGCTGTAACCCCATACCGTACTTCACTCTTTCACTTTGGTATCAATAGTTTCATGAGTTAAGTAATTCAAATGATAGTATGTCCGTAGACAAACTTCGAAACGATATTCAGATCCAATTAGTGGGGATACAAATCACTCTTGTTGCAGGAATGATTCTATTGGGACTTCCATTTCCAGCACATATCCAGTTATTCATAGTTTGGCCGATTGTGGCAATAGGAACTATTATGACAATATTTGGATTGATTAGATGACCAGATTTGTTGAAATTTCTATTCCCAGACATAGCACACAGTGAAACAGCCGCTCGCAGAACGAACTGTGAAGAGATAGAATAGTTCCAGAATACGGGCCACATCAAGATAGCTAGTTGTTCTCACCGCAGCGGGTTTTGTCGCCCCCTGAGGGGTGCGGGGCCAGGCAGATTCGGCCTCGTACAGACAGATGGCTTCCAGAGAGATCTACGATACGGGATTCGACGAATCGAGCGGTCGAACGATTGCGGCGGACACCTGCCCAGAGTGCAGTGGTCGCCTCGAAACGGAGTGCGGTGAAATCGCCTGTCAAGACTGCGGCGTCGTCGTCGAGAGTTGCCGACTCGACCGGCGTAGGCCTCGGCTGTTCGCAGATGACGAAACGTCAAAAGCACGAACCGGAGCGCCGCTGACGGAAGCGAGACACGACAGAGGCCTCTCGACCGAGATCGGCTACAAGCGGGATGCAAACGGTAACACGCTCTCATCGAAGAAACAGCGACAACTCGGTCGCCTCCGTCGGGAACATGGACGGGCGCGCTGGCGGTCGAAAGCCGAACGGAACCTCGCGACCGGACTGGTCGAGATCGGACGGCTCAGCGGCGACCTGGAGCTGGCACAGTCACTGCGCGAGCAGGCGAGTTCGCTCTTCCGAACTGCACAGGACAATGACCTGCTCGTGGGTCGATCGATCGAGTCAATCGCGGCGGCGAGCGTGTACGCGACCTGCCGGCTGAACGGGACGACGCGAACGCTGGCGGAGGTTGCAGCCGTCGCATCGGTCAACGTGGACCGCGTGGAGAACGGGTACCGAACGCTCAACGCCGAACTCGAACTCCCCGTGCCTCCGCAGTCTCCTGTCGCATTCCTGCCATCGCTTGCGGCCGAGTTCGAGCTACCCGCCCGAGTGGAACAGCGAGCCCGCGAGTTCGCTGTTCGCGCCCACGACGAAGGCCTGAGCAGTGGGACCCATCCCGCAGGCTTCGCAGCTGCCTGTCTCGCGGTTGCCGCCTCGTCGATGGCGGACCCACCGTCGCAACTGGCGTTGGCTGATGCGGCAGACGTATCGACGGCGACGATTCGCAACCACCGCGATCGACTCACGGCATTCCTGGCGGCGGACGAATGATCAGCGACTGGCTTCGTCTGCTGTTCGAGCGTGAGGAGAGTGTGTACCGGGAGTGTCGCAGTTGCGGCACGACAATCGCGAAAGAGGCCGAGACTGACGCCTGTCCGCAGTGTGGGCACACTGGGATTGCCGTCTACAAACTTCCCTGAGCGATCGGGGCTCTTCTATCGTCAGTGTAGAGCAATCGGATAGAACACACGAGGGTACCTTTGCAGTTCGAGTGTTCTGCAGAGTTTTTGTGCGCCCTTCGGGGTGCGGGCGCACTGACGTGTGGCCCAGAATCGATCATGCACCCACTCGAAGCACTGACGTTTTCGACCCGAGTCGCAAAGCGCGCACAGTACGAACGGTTCGTAATCGAGCCCATCAAGTCGGGCTTTCGGGTTCGCAACGAGAGCCACGCCAACCCCGAAGAACACGAGTATCTGGTTCAAATGGACGGAGTCGTCCCGATAGCGTGTAGCTGTCCGGCCGACGAGCGATTCGACGGTGCGTGCAAACACCGGGTCGCGATTGCGATCCGCCGTCCGAGTTGGAGCCCCGAACAGGCCCCCTCCAGAGAGACGACTCGCATTCGTGGCGATGGCGGCCCTTCGGTCAATCCCAACACTGCTGACGTAACTCCATCAGACGAGCGACACTCTGCGGAGGAATCTGCTCCCGACGATTGTGAGGACTGTCTGCCAGCTCTTCCCTGCTGGGAGTGCTATCGACAGGAGCGACGAGGTCCTGTCGATCAGTAAAATATACTTTTCACACTAAACTTAGATAGTTAAATTTATATCTGAAACACAATTTTCTACAGATTTCTCACTGAGGAAATGGGGTTTCCGGGGGGAAACTCACCGACTTAGTGACGACTATGGAAGAATGACGGGGGTCACATCGAACGCCGAGAATTCGGCGACAACACAGAGTCGCATCGCACTGCTGAAACAGTACAGCCTACAGGCATCCGTTGGGGTGGTGGCACTGGCACTGCTGTGTGTCGAGCCGGCCGCTGCACAGGATATCGGCGACGAATTTTGCCAGACGGAGATGGCGATAACGATCAAGAACATCTTCACGCTGATCCAGTTCGGTGGGCCACTGGTCGGCGGCACGCTTGCACTCGGTGCAGCGGTCGCGACACCGATGGTCCGACAGTCCGACACGAAACTGGAGCTCAAGCAGATCCGAACACAGGGACTGGTATGGGGGGTCATCGTTGCGCCGCTAGCGACGACGATCATCCAGTTCCTGCTGACGTCGGTCGTCTCGGGTGGGACGAGCTGTAACTTCTGAGCAGATGGCTCGCACGCTCCTGCTCGGACTCGTCTGCCTCTGTGCCGTCTTCGGCACAGCCCTTCCAGTTGCGGGTCATCCACCGAAGGAACCCGACCACGGCGTGAACGAGTCGTCGTTCTGGGACCTCTGGAGCGGCGACGACGAGCGACAGATAGCGGCCAGCGACACCGTATCGGCCCAGGAGGCACTCAGGATCACGAGTGACGTCCCACTCGACGCGCCACCGAAAGCGGCCGAGACGTGGAATCGACGCGATATTGCCGAGATACCGACGACGAATCGTTCGACGGCGGTCTATCCAACTGGTGCAGCGCGTACCGACGGCACGTATCTCAAAGACGTGAGCGTCACAATCGCCGGTGTCACACCGTCGACGAGAGTGCTGCTGTCGGACCGACGCCAGCCACTGTACGTCGCCCCGAACGGAACAGTTCTCGGAACGGTCGACTATCGAGTGGCTGTCCCGAACGAAACGGACTCGCCGACCCGTCGAACAGAATGGAACGTCACTTCACACGACATTGAATCCGTGACGCTCCTGATGGACGGCGAGCCAGTCGCGAACACCACGACAGATACCGTCGTCCGTCTCGACTATCGGGATCAGTCGAAAAATGTCACGGGGAGCCAGCCGCTGACGCTTCGAGCAACGGCGACCGTCGAGGTGACAAAGACGATCCACAGGGAGAAAACGGTCTGTGCTCCGGTCGGTGAGAACAGATCCTGTCGGGACTACTGGACGCGACAGATAGAGACCCACAATGAGACAGTCACCGTCGAACAGACGCGGGAGGTGAGCGTCTACGAGCCAGCACTGTCGGGCTACCGGACGACGTATCCCAACGGCGACATGGGCGTCGTGGTGTTCCGAAGTCAGCCCTGGTATGGACTCCAACTACCAGCCGGAGAGATTCGAGGGATCTGGCGGTTCTACGTCGCGCGCGACCAGCAGTGGGACAGACTGGTCGAGACAGACGGAGAGACGACGACAGCGCGACACTCGCCAGTGCATCCGGTCCAGGTGTACGCCTATCCCATTCGGACTGGGACGACACAGGACGCCCACCGTGACATCACGGTCCTGGATTCGTACGGGCGGATACTCCCCGCACCCGACCTCGATTCCTCGGTCGCACTGGATGCAGTGAGTGGCACCTACGTCGGAAGCTTCGGAGTCGCTGCCCGAGCGCCAGCGGGAGATGGGAACCAGTCGGTTCGAGCCAGGGGGCTCGTTCGGGGGACAGAGACGCGGCTGTCACCAGACTCGACGACGAATCTCTCGGTGAACCGGAGCGAGATCGACCTCGTCGTACAGAATACGACACCGAACACCGTGACCGTCGAGGTGACGCTCACAGATGCAAACACGGGTGCGCCAATCGACACGGCGTCGCGAGGCGGCTACATCCTCGTAGACGGCCAGCGGGTCAACACGACGGCAAACGGGACTCTCCAGGCGGTGGTCCCTCGACAGGGTGACGCCATCACCGCGACGTACACTCCCGACGACTGGTGGCGGACCGTCCCCGGCTACGTGGGCGATTCGGCAACCGTCCACGTGGAGGGGACCGTTCTCCGGTACGTCGACCTGTTGTTCACGCTCGTGGTCCAGATTGGCGCGCTCCTGGTGGCTGGCTTTCTGATCGACCGAATCACCGGGTGGGGCTTCTGGCCGCCCTGGAGGGGACTGTGATGGAGCGAGTTGCGTCGTCAAAGCCAGTAGTCAGGGCCTTGGACGACACGAGTTCGGCGATCATCGCAATTCCGGAGAAATATTGATGCAGACGCTGGGAGACGTCTTCGTCGACTCGTTCGAGCGGTTTCTCGAAAAGTTGGCCGACTCTGTATTCGGGTTCGTCGGGGACAACGTCGAAGCGCTGGTGGACCTCATCGTAACGACGCCGCGCCCGGATGCGATATTCAGTGCGCCGACGAACGGTGGGTGGCCGTCGCTGTATACGTACCACTGGGAGACGATGGTGCCGCTGTCGCTCTTGCTGTGGACGCTGTCGCTGGGCGTGGTCATCTTCCTGGAATCGACGAGTCATCTGTTTAGCGGCTACCACCGAACGAAGCTGAAAAAGCGGGCGTTCGCGGGGCTGCTCGGCATCCTGTCGTGGTGGTGGCTGGCCGCGATTTCGTTGCGGTTCGTCGACGGCCTGGTCGAGTTTCTCGTCCCGAACCTGGATAGTATCGGGCTGTTCGAGACGGTGTCGTTCGGTGCGATGGGCGTTGCGGGGATGACACTCGCCGCGTCACTCGACGTGGCGGTCTTCCTGGTGCTCGCGCTCATCTATCTGGTTCGCCAGATGGTGCTGTACCTGTACGTGCTGTTGGTGCCGCTGGTGCTCGTCTTCTGGGTTCCGGGGGTCGGGCCGTTCGCCCCGGTGGCACGGTTGATGTCGCGACTCGCGGGGTTCTACGTCCCGTTCCTGTTCATGCCGGTGCCGGTCGCGGTGCTGTTCCGGCTGGGTGAGTTGCTGGGTGAGTCGGTGACGCTGTCGATCGGTGGATTCGGACAGTGGCTCCTGGCGATCGTCACGCCGCTGATCGCGATCATCGTCCCGTTCGTGCTGTTCTGGCAGGCCGGAGCGCTGTTTTTCATGGTCGACCGGGCGTCCCAGCACAGTTCACGCCGTCGCGTCCGCGACCGGAAAGAACGGGTCGAGACCACTGGCGAACAGGGCGTCCTTGGCGTGAAGAACCTCCGTCGTGGACTCGCCGGCCAGTCCGCAATCAAGGCGAGTGGGCAGAGCGTGCTTGGCTCTGGGTCCTCCAGGGCCCACGCTGTCGGCCAGAAAGCATCGCAGGCGAAGCGAAGGCTTGGATCCAGACGAGAGAGGTCGGCAACCGATAGCTCCCAAACGAACGAGCGGAATCGCCCGGGTTCTTCTGAGAACTCGAGCGACGACACGAGTCGAGGTGAGGACGAGAGGACAGCGAATCACGACGAGGGCGACTCGGAGCCGTCGGACGAGCGTGGTTCCGAGTCTGAATCGACTGACACAGATGAGTCGGAGACCGACTCAGACGACGATCCACCACGGTACATCTACTGACAATGGTTGAGAGAACTCCTGCGAAACGAATCCCGAAGTCGCTCGGCACGGAAACGAAACTGCTGGGTTCCTATACCCTCGGTGACGCTGGCGTGGCGCTGTTGCCGGCCGTCGCCGTCGTCTTGCTCGGACAGTTACTTGTCCCGGCGTCGACGCGGGTTGGCGGCTACGCAATCCAGACGCTACTGCTTCCGATTGCCGCAGTCGCGGTGGGTGTGGGGGCGGTGTTCGTGTACGTGACGCCAGCGTACACGTCGAGTCTCGATTGGCTACTGATGATGGTTCGATTCCACACGACTGCGACCGAAGAAACGCATGCGGAGACGGTAGCTCATCATCAACTCGAGCGTGTGTATCCGATGCAGGACGTGATCGAGCGCCGTGACGGCGCGGTCATCGGACTCGTTCGGGTGTCGCCGCCGTCGATGGCGCTGGCGACGACAGACGAGTGGGCATCGACGGCGGATGGCTTTCAGGACTTTCTGAACACGTCGGTGACGTTCCCGATACAGATTTACTCGACGACACAGCCCTTCCCCGTCGAGAGGTACCTCGATCACTATCGTGACCGCCTGGACGATTCCGACGTGAAGGCGAACCAACGGCTGCAGACGCTGATCGAGCGCTATATCGAGTGGTACGAGCGGGACCTTGCTGCTCGCCAGATGACGATCCGTGACCACTACGTCGTCGTTACCGTCTCACCGGAGGAGGTCCAGTTCGAACAGGAGAGCGTGCTGGCGGCGCTGGGAGACGTGCCCGTACTCGGCGTGTTCGTCCGCGCAGTGACGGCCCCACCACCCGAAGCACAGCGACAGGCGCTGTTCGAGACGCTTGACGAACGCCTCTCTCGTGTGCAGTCCGGGCTTCGTGACCTCGAAGGGTGTGAAGCGATGGTCGTGGACGCGAGCGAGGGAGCGAAAGTCATCAGCGAGTTCTGGGCCGGCCAGACGCTAGCCTACGGTGACTTCGAGCAGACGCTCCGGACGCGCCCGCTCGTGGGAGAGCGTCGATGACCTGGGACTGGCTTCCTTTTGGTGGTGAGCAGGAGAAAGACGAGACACTACCGGACGAGGAGCCATCGTTCGAGGTCATCGAACGGAAGAGTGACCGGGAGCTAGATACACCCGCAGAGATTCATCAATCTCTCGTCGCGCCGTCGGAACTCGAACGAACACCGACGACGGTCCGCACTGGTGAGCGGTGGACGCGAACACACTGGGTGGGGCAGTTTCCAGACGCACCGCGAGATGGCCTCTTCGAGAATCTATACTCGACGGCCGAAACACGGACGACGGATATCTCGCTGCACATCACACCCCGGGACACGGAGGCGACGCTGGATTCTCTGGAGAACCAGATCGAGGACCTAGAGGCCGAGATGGAGTACCTCGCGGAGAAACGCCGAGCCGGCGCCCGCGGTGTCAGCAAGGACCTGCAGGACTATCAGGAACTGTACGACGTGCTGCGGAACACATCGATGGAAGCGTTCGACGTCTCGATGTATCTCACCGAGCGGGGTGAGACGCGCAAGGACGTGACGGGCGATGCAGTGGCGAACGCAGCCAGACGAGCGCCGGCGAACCTCACCCCAGTAACACCGCGCTGGTCGCAACTGGACGCGTTGATCTCGGCGAGTCCAGCGGGTGTGGACAAACTGAATCTGGAACAGGAGACGCAGACGCCGATGCTGGGCGGTGCGCTGGGAGCGATGTTTCCGTTCGTGGCGGGGGCGCTGGCCGAACACGGCATCGAGTACGGGACGTACGCACTCAACGAGAGTCCGCTGTTGCTCGATCGGTTTGCCAGGCAAACGGGCTACTGCATGATGGTGATCGGGAAGCTCGGCGCGGGCAAGTCGTTCTCGACGAAACTGCAACTCCTCCGCCGGGCGATGCACGACCAGGACACGGTGTTGGTGATGCTGGATCCGCTCGAGGGGTTCGCGACGCTCAACGAGGCGCTGGGTGGTGAGCGTGTGACCGTCGGTGGGTCACGGGCATTCAACCCGCTGGAGATCCAGCCAACGCCTTCTTCGGTGGTCGATTCGGTTCCGGACCTGGATCCCTGGGCGGAGCAGGTCGCGTGGGTGCTCACGTTCTTCGAGACGTTCTTCGAACACGTGGCGGGGAATCCACTGGGTGATCGGAAACAGACGCTTCGGCGGTGCGTGCAGGAAGCGTACGAACAGCAGGGCATCACGCGAGACCCGACGACACACGACCAGCCGTCGCCGACCGTTCGCGGCGTGATAGACGTGCTCGAACAACTACTGGCTGAACCTGGTAGGTTCGGGTACGTCACTGACGGCGAGCAAGAGAACGTCCGATCTGATGCGGAGTCGTTGTTGATCGACCTGAGGCCGTCTTTCCGTGAGGGTGGCGACCTCTCGAACCTGGCCGAACCGACTGAGTTCGATATCTCGAACGACGTGGTGTATCTCAACCTTCACCAGGAGGAAGGAACGCGCGGGCGGTCAGAGACCAGTCTGATGATGCAGGTGCTGTTCAACGCAGTATACGAACGCGCCAAGCAGACTGACAAGCGAGTGGTATTCGCCATCGACGAGGCACACTATCTGATGAACGACGCCACGTCGCTGGACTTCCTCGAGACAGCGGTGCGTCACAGTCGCCACTACGACATCTCTCTGCAGTTCATCACCCAGACCGGGGGTGAGTTCGCGCTGACGCCCGAGGCCAGGACGATTGCGAACCTCTGTTCGATGACCGTCATTCATCGCGTCGACGAGGCAGCTGAACAGTTAGCTGACTGGTTCGGCCTCAGTGATCGGGAAGTGGATTGGGTTCGCTCGGCGAAGGCTGGAAACGGGAATGATGGCTATTCCGAAGCACTGCTTGGTGTCGACGAAGAGGGCTGGTTCCCGATCCGGGTGCGGGCGAGTGAGTACGAAATAGCTGTTATCGGAGAGTGACCGATAATGGTGCGCTTGTATACGTTTTCCAAATATTCCGCTAAGTTTCGAACTCCCCAGACAAATTGAGACCGTCTTAGAGAAAAAGAGAGTGGAATTGCGGTTGATTATATCAAATATAAATATTTAGTTTTGATAGGCCGAATTCCCTCGCTAGTATTGGTTAATTAGAAATGTCCATACTCCATAAGGACTGTTTTAGGAGTTTTGAAATCTTAAGTAATGGGTTGGCAAAAATATATGGATATTTCTTCCCTAAATTACAAGACCTATAGCTATATTCGGGTTTTAGTTATCATATGGCCATATTTTAACTCTATTTTCCCATATATTGCGTCAGATATGAATAGTTGAGATCACCACCTCTCCTAAGAACATATTGCAATATTATTTATTAAAATTACTGTGCCTTTCATATCATGTTTGATATAACAAGCGTACAGATGTCATTTGGAATTTTGGAAGATTCCACAGATTGGATCATAGGACGGCGCTGATCAAGCCTCGCGAGAGGCATCCTGCACTCTGCAAAGAGTTGGGGTTGAGAGTGTCCCCGACCAATCGACACTGTGGCGCACATGTTACAAACGGTTACTACAGAACGTCGGGACCGAGATCCAGCGGTGGTACGTAATCAAACAGACATGTTCGAGTCCAAATATCCTCAATGCCGAGATCATGCCGATATCTGTATACTGTTTAGTCTCCGAGCGTATATGGAGCGAATAATTCTTGCTTCGTGTATTGTGGAGCCGTGAGGCAATAAAGGATCTATTCAAGCAGTAGTTCCCAATTGACCAGTTGTTAGCCGTAGTTGGTGGTGGAAAGCTAATGGCGATCAATAAGCTACATCTTTGATCGCGGCCATCGCTCTTATTAGTTTTAGATGAACCGAAGCTGAATGGAGACGAGGAGTTTGGACCGTCACATCACACCCTCGCATCGGTGACTGCAATGTGCAGCATCGGTTGGTCCCCGGCCGAGACTGCGGCACTGGCTGACCGTTGTTGTCGTTCAGTAGAGTACGTCGTCGGAAACTGATTGATCGTCACCGGACTGGACAGACCAGAGATTCGCATAGAGGCCACCTTGCTCAATGAGATCATCGTGTTTCCCACGTTCGACGATCTTGCCATCGTTGAGGACTAGAATACAGTCAGCGTCTGTGACCGTCGAAAGCCGATGAGCAATGACGAATGTTGTCCTTTCGGTATTGATCCGATCCAACGACCGCTGTATCGCAAGTTCGGTTCTGGTATCGACACTTGCAGTCGCCTCGTCAAGTACTAGGATCGTTGGATCCCAGAGTACAACCCTTGCGAGCGCAATTCGTTGACGCTGTCCGCCGGAGATTTTCACACCGCGTTCACCGACTTGAGTGTCGTATCCGTCAGGGAACTCTTTGATAAACCCATGAGCTTCTGCAACGCGGGCCGCCTCTCGAACCGCTTGATCAGACGCATCGAATTGACCGTACCGAATGTTTTCGGCTACCGTTCCATCGAACATTACCGGATCTTGGCTGACGTAGCCAACCGACTTCCGGAGGCTCTCTAGCGATAGTTTGCGCACATCGTGTCCGTCGATACGGATCGCACCGTCTGAGGCATCGAATAGCCGGAGGAGAAGTTTCGCAGCGGTTGACTTTCCGGATCCCGTTGGTCCAACTAGAGCGACGGTTTCACCTGCGTTGACGGAGAAATCGATCCCGTTGAGGACGCAATTTCCATCGTCGTACGCGAAGATAACATCGTCGTACTCAACGTGACCCTCATAATCGGAAAGTTCCAACGGGTTCGGGTCGTCTTCGATCCGAACGGGAGCATCTAACAGCCCAACAATGCGCTTCCCCGAAGCTCGCGCATTTTGGTACCAGTCGACGATCTTCGCCAGTTGGGCCAGTGGTGGTGCCAACCGCTGTGTCAATAGGATGAAAACGACGAATTCACCGACAGTCAACGTCCCGGTAAGGAACAGCGGAGGACCGGTGAAAACCCAGAGTCCGCCAATGAGGAATGTCGCCAATACGGTGACTCCCGTAAGCAACTCCATTCCAGGTCGGTATAATACGCTCAGTCTTATCGCCGCCATCTCCGCGTCAAACAGGTCTGACGCAACATTGTCAATACGGTCGCCCTCGTAATCTTCTGCACTGGCACGTTTGACTAATCCGATCCCAGTCAGTGCGTTTTCAAGACGTGTGTTGAGATTCCCTACGGCTGACCGTTTCTTGGCATACCGGGGTTCGATAGTAATCATAAACCACCAGGTGAACCCAACAAGGACAGGTACGATTAGGAGCGTGACGAAGGCGAGTTGCCAGTTCATGTAGAGAAGTAAGGCTGTAATTCCTGTGACCGTGACACCGACTCTAACACTCTCTCGGATCGCGTTGTCGAGAAATCGTTCGAGATTCGTCGTGTCGTTATTAAGTACGGACATCAGCTCGCCCGTCTCTTGAGTATCGAAAAAAGACATATCCAATTGCTGAAGGTGTTTGTAGGCATCAACACGGATTTTCAGCATGACACTATGGGCGAAATGGTTCATAGCAACACCACGAACCCACGCCATGACCGTCGTCAACGCAAGCGCTATCCCCACCAAACTAACCGAAATCCAGAATTGGCCAGCGGGTTCCGGGGGTACCCATGTTGTCGGAACCAGTGGGAGAGTGTATTCACTTTCCCCCGTAAATACCGCATCGATGGTGGTCCCGAGTACGACGGGCGTCACGAGTGCGGCAGCGTACGAAAGGATACTTGCAATGAGACCAACCGCGAGTATTCGAGACTCTGCTCGTCCATACTGGTCGTACAATCTAACTAGGGGCCGTCTTGACTCGTCTCGATAGGCTTCGATCCCTTCCGACCATGTCTCGTCACCACTCATCTGCTCTTGCTGTCAATCCGTTGCTTGGTGAATATTCTCTCCTGTCGGTTCATCCACACTGTTGACAGCCCAGACCATAAGCTAGTTTCCATATTTTTAGGCTAGCCTAAAACAACTAAATACTTTTGGATAGCATAGTAGCTGATATTTGAGACCAGAATCCATGCGGGGTTCCGTCTGACAGGAGCGTCTTTGGCCGAAAGTTTTTAGGCCTGCCTAAAATATGTGTTGGTGAAATATGACGAATAGAAATACAGAGCGTACCAACAATACTAGCTTCGATTTGATCCGTCTGGTTTTTGTTACGCAGAGTGGGGCCGTTCGGACGCATGTGATCAACGCAGAGAAAGTCGACACAGTCGTTGAGAACGGGACACCCATCTCTGAGTTGATCCAGAGCTACAATGCATTTGGACGGCGCGAGAAGGACGGGCGACTCGGTGCTGCTGGCGAGGTTAAGCTTCAGCCAGATCCCGAGACAATGCGGTCGCTTCCATACGCTGAGAAAACCGGGTGTATGCTCTGTGATATTGAAACCTTGGCCGGTAATTCCTGGCCTATCGACCCACGGTCGTCACTACGGAAGTTCATCAACGAAATGGAATACCGACCGGCCGTAGCCTTCGAAAGTGAGTTTCACTTGTTCACAGGAGGATCAGACGGAGAGGCCCAGCCACTGGACACGAAAGGCGCGTATCTGACCGAAAGCACACGAGAGTCACACGAGACGATACACCAGATCGTAACCGCGCTCGAAAACCAAGGTGTGGTAGTTGAGAAATATTATCCGGAATATGCGGCCGGGAAACACGAGATCGTGACTGGACACCAGCCAGGTTTACGAGCGGCCGACGAACATATCCTACTTCGGGAGACCGTCAAGAGCGTCGCCCGGACGGACGACCTTCGGGCCACCTTTCTTCCGAGGCCTTTCGGTACCGCCACGAACGGCTGTCACATCCATTTATCGCTCTGGGACGATGTCAATCGGTTCTACGACTCAGCGAGGGGAGAACCGAGCGAACTGTGCGAACACTTCATTGCTGGGATTCTTACTCACGCGCCGGCACTGCTGGCACTCACAGCCCCAACTGCGAACTCCTACACCCGATTACGCCCCCAGTACGGTGCTGCCGGGTTTATGTGTTGGGGGACAGGTAACCGTGAAGCACTAATTCGGATCCCAGCTACCCAAGCTGGCACAGAAGAGCAGTCGACTCGCATTGAATTCCGCGGAGCCGATAATACTATAAACCCGTATTTAGCCTTAATCGGACTGTTAGCCGCCGGTTCGGACGGCATCCAGCGTGAACTAGAGCCACCAGAACCTGTAACTGTTGACCCAGCCACACTGTCACCGACCAAACGAGCTGAGTGCGGAATTGAGCGCCTGCCTCAAACACTTGGTGCTGCATTAGATGCCCTTGCTACCAATGAGACGATGCGGGATGTGCTTGGCGACGAGCTTCTCAAAACGTATTTGGAAGTCAAGCGGAGTCACTGGGATGCCTTCACCGACAGTGCGCGATCCTGGAATCGTGATCGTCTTCGGACGATCTATTGAACTATCCATTATCTAATTTATATCGGATAGGTGTGTTCTACCCCAACACTTTTATTTTTTTAGGCTGACCTAAAATTGAGTATGCTTAAAGCCACAATTTCAGCACGGACAGGACAAGTGGGGTGGAGACAATGAGATACGACGAATCCAACGAAGAGCTCCGGACAAGCCAGCAAGCCCGTGAATCTAGCGCGCGGACATATCCCCGGTCACTACCCTTTGCTGTTGATCGTGCACAGGGTCTCGAATTACGTGATGTTGATGGGAACACGTACCTCGACTGTTTAGCCGGTGCAGGCACACTCGTACTAGGCCACAATCATCCAAAGGTGACACGCGAGGTTGAAAGGCTCCTCTCTGAGGATCGTCCGCTCCACACGCTTGATATCACAACACCCGAAAAAGAGGCATTTGTTGATGTGATCTTCGAAAGTCTACCAGACGAGTTCACTGAGTCGGCCAAGATACAGTTTTGCTCGCCCGCAGGAACAGACGCCGTCGAAGCAGCAATCAAGATAGTCAAAACAGCGACGGGAAACAAGCCGGTTCTCGGATTTCAAGGTGGATATCACGGGATGACAACCGGTGCGTTGAGCCTCATGGGAGATACAGCGACGAAAGAGTCGGTACAAGGACTGATGCCGGGAACCCATCACCTGCCATTTCCAGATCCGTACCGGCACCCCTTCGGGTTAGATGGGCAGAATCACCAGCCAGTGACGGCGTTCATTGAGCGGGTATTGACCGACCCTAAGAGTGGCATCACAAGTCCTGCGGGAATGATTTTCGAGCCTGTCCAGGGAGAAGGCGGGGTCAATCCTGCACCAGAAGAGTGGATTAGGGACATACGCCGACTCACCCGGCAGGAGGGTGTACCCCTGATCGTCGACGAGATTCAGAGTGGGATGGGACGGACGGGAGAAATGTGGGCGTTCGAACATGCAGGCATTATTCCAGATGTAGTAACCTGTTCAAAGGGAATCGGAGGTGGACTACCGCTGGCGGTCGTCATCTATGATGCCTCTTTGGACGAATGGAAGCCAGGAGCCCATGCTGGTACATTCCGAGGTAACCAACTCGCGATGGCTGCCGGTCGGGCTACAATTCGAGAGATCTTAGAAAATGACCTTGACGATCACGCTGCGCAGATGGGCGAACGATTTCTTACGCGACTCCGGTCATTGGAATCCGAGTTTGAGCGTATCGGTGACGTCCGCGGTCAAGGACTGATGCTTGGCGTTGAATTCGTCGATGGCGATAGCGATGGCGACGGCAATTATCCCCCAGAGCCGAGCGGTGAGCTCGCTGCCGCTGTAAAATCGGAATGTTTCGAACGACGCCTTGTGATCGAAACCGGCGGTCGTGACTCTGCAGTCGCACGGTTTCTCCCTCCATTGACAGTGAGTTCCAACGAAGTTGACGAGGTCGTCACACGGTTCAGGGAGGCAGTAACTGCCGTTCTGGGATAGATCGGTTTCCTCTGAAAACTCGGGGATGATCATCTCTGGCCCGTAATTCAGATAAATTACTATCCGGCGACTCCAAGCGTTGTGATTTGACCCACGATGAGGTTTGGGGATGAACAAAAATAAACTCCGACAAATTCTAGTATCCTTTAGGAATAATATCAATAGCTATTTGAGCCTTTAGGCCGGCCTAAAAATTGGACGTTGCAATGAAGATACACAATAGAGCGACTAGAGCGTGTGACTGCCGAGGTGACTGATCGATGGAAAATTATGAACGACTCCAGAACGTAATGCAGGGAGACCATTGGAAAGCTGCCAACAGCGAGATGCTACGGCGTGTTCTCCGGGAGTTCATCCGGGAATCGATTCTGACACCGAGACAAATAGGGACAGTCAAAGCCACAGAAAGTGAACCAAGCGATAGCTGGGGACGCTACATTGTAGGTGTGGACGATGGAGTTGCCTATCGATTTGACGCTAATCCACGCCCATTTAGTTGTTACCGAATTCGAATGGGCTCAACTTACAGATGCGAGGACAACGAGGAATGGACAGAAGCGACAGATCCACTTCAGTTCATCCTCGATTCACGCCATCTTATTGGGATCAATTCGGTGACAACTGGTCATCTACTCCATGAGTTTTACAACACACTCGTCGCAGACACTCATATCCGTGCTCAGAAAGCCGACCGAGAGAGTGATTCGATTCTCGACCTTCCGTTTGCCGCAGTCGATGGTGAGATGGAGGGACACCCCAAGTATACCTATAATAAGGGTCGGATGGGATTCGGATACGACGACTACCTCGCGTACGCCCCCGAATCAAAACAGCACCAAACACTATCATGGCTCGCTGTACGGAATGACAGAGCAACCTTCCAGTCTATTGCTGGACTGACTGCAGAAGACCTCCTTACGTCGGAGCTCGGTGAGCAGTATCAGCGCTTCAAGACGACTGTCTCAGAACAGGGATACGATCCAGACAACTATCATTTGATGCCGGTCCACGATTGGCAGTGGAACGACAGCATTGCACAGTTGTTCGCCGGCGAGATTGCTTCTGGAGCACTCATTCCGCTTGGCGAGGGTCACAATGAATACCTCCCACAGCAATCGATTCGGACGTTTACGAACCTGACCGATCCGACAAAACATCAGGTGAAACTTCCCCTCAAGATTCGAAATACCAACGTCTATCGTGGCATCCTGGGTGAACAGGCCAAGGCTGCACCAGATGTCACGGAGGTCATCAAATCGATTCGTGACGATGATCCGTACTTACGGGATGAGCTCGACTTGGTGTTGCCGGGCGAGATCGCGAGTGTAAATTACCAGCATCCGAAATACTCACAGCTCGACGATGCACCCTATCAGTATCATGAACTACTGGCCTGTATCTGGAGAGAGAGTTCGATAGCGCCTGTGAGGGAGAGCGAATCGTCACTCTTGCTCGCTGCGGTGATCCACGAAGACTTCGATGGGACTCCGGTAGTTAGCAAGCTCGCTGAGCGAGCAGGTCTCGATATCGACACATGGCTTGACAGGTTTTTCGAGGTATTCTTATTCCCAATTCTACACTATCTCTACAAGTATGGTCTGGTGTTCATGCCTCATGGTACCAACGTGAGCCTTATCCATGAGCAGGGAGATCCGAAACGTATCTCGATCACCGATTTCGTCGATGAAGTTGCAATCGTCGACAGAGATTTCCCCGAGCTGATTGAAAAGCTACCAGAAAAGTTCCAAGATGGAGATCAGTTCAAACATTACATCCTCAAGAGGAAGCCCCCGGTGTTACTGACTCATCGGATCGTCGGAACAGTGTTTGATGGGGTCGGTCGATTTGTGTCGGATTTGCTGGCACGCCATCATGGATATCCGGAATCACGATTCTGGCAACAGTTTCACCATGCCATCCAAAAGTACCAAGACCGGTTTCCAGAATACGAAGATCGGTTTGAACTGTTCGATCTCTATCGACCTAGATTCCGCAACTACTGTCTGAATCGCAACCGCATGCTGGACAACGGCTACGAAGACAGCAGTACACGGCCGAAGGTACAGTATCACGGTACGCTGGAAAACCCTCTCCACCAGTTCAATTAATAAGGACCCATCGATGACACGATACGAACCAGTAGGGACGTGGGCTGGACCCGATCAGTTGGGATTCGACGACCTCACCGCTTGTGAGCGAGACGTACTCCCCGCTGCACGGATATACGCAGCTAACAACGACCTTGCCACTCCACCGGAAGATGCCTATTTGGCTGTTCTCCCATTAGCTCGCCGGTTGATTCTTTGCCGGTTGGTCGGTGGACTCGCACGGGACTGTCCACCAGGGGTCGAAACTCCGGGCTTAGTTGAGACAGATGGTTCCAGCTCGATAGCCGATGCGGACCTCCCGGACGGGCTCGACATTGCGACGGTCGTTTCGGAACACCCCGATCAAAGGATCCTCGTGGTACCGATCCCGGCGGCAGGTGTCGTGATCGTTGCGCCTATCGCCACCGTTCGAGCCTTTGAGCGGTATCGCTTCGATATGCCGGTAACAATTCACCACGTTGACGATGTGACCTCCATATGTACGCCAGTAACCATCGTTGACCACCTGGAAGACGCGGAAATATTTCAGTCTGCAGCCGACGCCGGTCGTTTCCGGAGCGAAGTCGACGAAAGTGTGGCGAACCTCGGTATGGCACGACTTGCAAAACAGGTTCAATGGCAATCAGTTGCTGACCCGCCAACACCAATGACAGTCGATATCGAGGGAACCGATCAGACAACTGCGATGGACCGGCTGGTCACCGACGGACACCCGTTTCACCCAGGCACAAAAATCAGACGAGGAATGGATCCGGCTGCTGGACTGTCATTCGCTCCGGAACTTACTGGATCTATCGGTATCCGCTTCGTCGCGATCCAGACCGGACAAACTCTGGAAGCAAGCGTCGACGGTTCATCACTCACTGACCTCCTCTTGGACTCTTACCCGGAGCTTCGATCAGCCATCAACCGGCAGATCCCCACGGGCGAATTAATGAAGGAATATACCGTGTTACCAGTCCATCCCTGGCAGTATCAGCGCATACTGAGTTCTCGGTATGACGAAGCCCGTCACAATAACACAATAATCCCGGTACGTGACATCGAGCGTACTGCGTCGCCGTTGCTGTCTGTCCGAACGTTGGTTCCGGACGACAGTGAGACGGCAATTGACTCACCGCCCCACCTGAAAGTACCACTTGGCGTCCAGTTAACGAACGTTGTCCGAACACTCTCACCTCATGCAATCTCGAACGGACCGGCAATCACGAGTCTACTCAGAGACGTGTTCTCGTCAGAGTCGATTACCCGCCTCGGTGTACTCGAGGAACTTGCTGGAGCCTGTTACCATCCCGCCGGTGGCCCTCATTCGGAGGGGGAGAAGTATGATGATGCACGGAACCTCTCGGCCTTAGCCAGGCAGCACCCACGGTCACACAGGTTAGTCGGCCCAGAGAGTACCGTGATGACGGCAGCCAGCCTCCTCGCCTGCACACCCTGTGGCCGCAAGTCGATTCTGTCTGGCGTCATCGACACGTTCGCGAGTCGATCTGAGACGGCTACTCGCGAGGAAATTGTACTCCAATTCCTTGAGGCGTACGTTGATACGGTTGTTCCTGGAACACTCAGGTTACTCGTTAAGTACGGCATCGCGCTCGAAGCCCATCTCCAGAACACCTATCTGGTGTTTTCGAACGGTGAGCCGATGGGAGTGCTCATCAGTGACTTCGGAGGCATCCGGATTCACAAACCTCGACTTGAGACGCAGGGCCGAGAACTGACAACGTATCCCGATTCGAACATCACGACGACCAATCCGGAGGCGACTAGAGAGAAACTGTGGTATACTCTCTTCCAGAACCAGCTTGGGGAACTAATCGGCCGGTTGGCGGATATCGAGCCCGTTAATGAAGAAAATTGTTGGATATCGGTCAGAGAGGTTTGTGAGCGGGTTTTCGATCAGCTCAAATCAGACTCGGATGTACCAGTATCTTGGGTTGATCGGCATCGTGAATCGCTGTTTGACGACAAAATGGTTCATAAGGCTCTCACAGCCATGCGACTTCATGATGAAGACCTTAATTACTGCCAGACTACTGTCTTGAATCCACTCGCTCTGAAGGAGGGATTAGCCAGCGACGAGTGAGAAGACTCTGACCTCCCTTGGGGAGGGGGTGCTGTCGTAGTTCACACGTCTACAATACGGTGGTCGTGGATCGGAATCCTTTCACAGAGCAACCTAACCGTGAACTGATTCTGTTCGATTATGTGGTTCCGTTGATGATGTCTGCAACGCGCTGGCGATCAAACAGCTTCCTGTCGGAGGAGATATCACCGAAAGTGTCCGGATACAGTTGTTGTGCGGCTTGTTCGGTTTGAAAGAGATTCTGGATCGGGCCTTGCCAGAGTAGCCCACCACGATACACTCGTCCGTTCTGTACGGCGGTCAATTCACTACCGACTGGATGATCCTGCAGGGAAGCAAGGACCGTATCTTGGAACTCACTGGCGGATTTCTCTTCGTGTCCCCGTATGAGTAACACATCGGGATCGATCGTCAGCAGGCTCTCGAAATCGAGGTTGGTCCGGTTTTCTGCACTAAGTTGTTCCACGCTCGTATTCGCGAGTGCATCGGTAACCCCAAGATCGTGCCATTGTTTCTTATTTGTCCCCCTATCATCAAGCCGATACGGTGAGAACGTCTCCGGTTCCGCTGACCCTTCGTAGGTGAGCAGGACACTCGGACGATCGCTTTCTGCTGGGAGTCTGGACTGGATATCAGCAATATACTCGTCATGAAATTGTTTGAACTTCTGGTATTGCCCCTCTTTCTGAAATACGTGTGCGACCTTCTCGAAGGCTTCGTACATCGTGTAGTAGCGGTGATCGTGCCATTCATCGGAACGGCGGTAGATCCGATTACCGATGAAGGGACCGACATTCTCCGTGATTTCAGCCAGATCCTTATCGGTCCAGTCGAATGACCGTTTCATATTCTCTGGACTGATAAGATGTACGTCGTTGTCCAGTTCGTAGAAAGTCTCCTTGTCGATCCCATCAGCCCACAACGCCGTCAACGAATCCGAATCGACTGAGACACCAGGAACAGCGTCATAGAACGCAGTGTAATACTCCGAAGGCTGGCCGACACCGGTCAGATCATCGCTCAGACCGAGCGCGACGCCCATATCCGCATAGCCAGGGTAGTAGGTCGCCCACTTGTCGGGAACGCTATCGAAGGTGACCTCTCCTGCGGGCGACATCGACACTGCATAGCTCTCGTCTTCGGATGTCGAGTTCGTAGTTGACCTGCTCCCCCCCGTTTCAGTCGGGGTTGACCCGCTATTTGACTGGCCCGCACAGCCGGAGAGCAGCCCCCCTCCTACAATTGCTCCGCCATACTTCATGTACTCTCGCCGCGTCGGCGCTTCATGGCTGCTGGAATTGTCTGCCATGTGTTTTAGGCCCACCTAAATAACCAAAAAGATTTCGAATTTTAGGATGGCCGAAAACTTAGTGAAGAGAGTGGACTGGGTTCACTCGGCGAAGGCCGGGAACGGACGTGATGGGTATTCTGAAGAACTGCTTGGTGTCGACGAAGAGGGCTGGTTTCCGATCCGGGTGCGAGCGAGTGAATACGAGGTAGAAGTTATCGAAGAGTGATCAACTCCGAGGAGGCACACACTAGATTTTCACCATCACATACGAACTTAGGACCAGCGACCTGTCAATGGTGCTTGGTGAGAAAGACAATCTCTCCACTCCCTCTTCGGACGCTGAAAGAAGTTGCTCTAATCGAAAATAGAACCCGAATACGGGTTCCAAAGAGGCACTCTCGTACTCCGAACCCGCAGAGATGGCATGTATCGTCTTGACCGAGGGTATTAGTGTCAAAAACTGGCGAGAGATGAAGCAGCCCTGGGAGACAAGTACAGTAAGTAGACTATACTCGCGGTTAGGAGTGTATGGTCAGAGTATTCTGATTTACATCTCCAAAGGGGCTAGTTAATAGACAATTCTGACTATTATGGATACAGATATGGGAGATAATACGAGAATTCGGAAGAGTGGAGATAAGATGCTACTATACTTCTCCATATGTGGGGTTTAGAAATATGGCAGGTGTAGGACTGAGAATACACAACGGGAATCTCGATGATCGAGACACGCTCTCGTCTCTAAACTGAAAATCGAAATCACAGTCGTACATGTGTTATTATGAGTTGCAGCAGTATTGTAGATGGATAGACATGATTGAGTGTCGAATCAGCAACTATACTCAGATATCTTCCCTGATTTCTGTAGTCCAATTATCACTAACCCAAGTCAACACTAACATAAATCAGGTGACACCTCAAAACCATATTTTGGGTAGTATAGTTGTTGAATCCAGACAGACATTTCTGAGTATATGTTTACATATACCTGTCTGGGTGCATCTATGCTGACGGCCCGAAACAGGATAATAGCGAATTTCTATGTGGCTCGTCAGGGATGTTGATGGGATTGACAAGTAGTTCGGGTCAGTGACCAGGATTGATTGAGTCTACGTGGTGAAAGACGGGAACAGGCGTTGCTGGATATTGTCGAAACGATCTGATACATTCGGTTCCTGTGAGGTGCGTCATTCAAGGGGGAATTTGCATCCTTGCAAGCCGTCGGGCGAGCAGTACGGTAGTCCACCGCTTGATTTCAGCTAGGGATGAGTGGCGGGTATACTACACACTCTCACGGGGGGCACAACAACTCCGTCCCACACCGAATTTCCGGAGTCTTCCTCAATCATTGCAATCACTTTGAGAGCAGCGATTCGTGTACTGGCCGTCAATCAATTACCGTGAGACTCACACTCCACGTAGCGAGGTTCTGAACATCTCTCTTGTATCCAGTCTCAAGGAGACACACCATATTTCCGGAGTCTTCTCTGCTCACCCTATTCGCGTGTTCGACGATAATGACTCATGCATACCGATGTCATCGATTGTTTCCTCGAGTGCGGTCACAATGGTTTCCAGGGCGTGATCAAGTTCGAATTCGTAATAGTGACCACCGGCTTCTCCTTGATTCCGTTCGGAGATTGTGAGCGCACCGAGCATATCTAATTCGCGCAAAAAGTCACGAACTCGTCGAGAGGTAAGAGACTCTACGCCTGCAATATCACAAATTTGGGTATAACGCTCGTGGATTTTCCGAGTCCGTGCGGGGGTCTGGCCTTTTGCGGAAAGCGTTACCAGTGCATACAGAACGTATCGGCTATGGTCGTGCAGTGAACGGACACCGGCAATAATTCCCTCGCGCTGGACACGACTCTGCCCCTCATTGACGTCTTCTTCTGTAACAATCTCTCGATTATCGTTTCGAGCGATATCTCCTGCTGCACGGAGTAAATCGAGCGCTTCCCTGGCGTCACCGCTTTGCTTACGCCCGTACGCAGCACAGAGTGGAATTACCCCCTGGTCGAGTGCGTCCTCTTTGAACGCGATTGTCGCACGTTGTGCCAGTACTTCTCTGAGCTCATCTGCTTCGTACGTTTCGAAGAAGATCTTTTTCTGACACAGAGACGATTTAACCTTCGGTGACAGTCGATCGGAGAACGTTAGGTCGTTGCTGATTCCGATTACACCTACTCGTGTTGAGTCGAGTGTATTCTGTTCAGCGGCCCGAGAGAGCTGATACAAGATAGAGTCTTCGCCGACTTCTGTATGATCGATTTCGTCGAGCACCAGTAAGACGATCACGTTCTTCGTCGCGTCGTGTTCAGAGCCGACTGACTCTAGTTCATCCCACATCATCTCGTACACTTCAGACGTACTGTATCCGCTTTCACCGATTTTATTTGCTGGATCTCGAAGTGAATTAATAATGGCGATTGCGACCCGATAAGACGTTGTGAGACCGTCGCAGTTGATGTATACGGACTCGATCTCGGTATCTGAATACTGTTTGACGTCTTGCTGGAGATGTGAAAGTAGGTATCGTGTAGCTGCTGTCTTCCCAACCCCGGTCTTCCCGTAGAGAAAGATATTGTTCGGATCCTCTCCCCATATCGCGGGTTCGAGGTAGTCAGTGTACTGCTGAAGTTCAGTATCTCGTCCAACCAATTCGTCCGGTGTGTATCGGTCTGAAAGAACATCTCGATCAGCAAAGGGTGTTTTCCCGCGGGTGAAGACTGGATCTGACATTGGAGGATAATATTCAGCGACCAGTGATAAAGATGTCCTTCTACAATAACTATAGTTACTGGTGCTACCTCTGTTTCAAGTGTCTCGATGTCGTTAGAAATCGCCAACAGAGCGGTTCTAATACCGGAAGACTCCGGAAAAATGGTGTGTAAATGTGGGCTAGCTGCTTAATCAGACTATGGGGCTAAAGACTCCGGAAATCTGGTGTCTGTCTCTCTCTTGTGACTGAATGAATCACTGTGTTCAGACCACTCAACATTCACTTGGAAACACCTTCTACGTTCCGTAGAACGAGGATTCTGTCCGAAGATCAGCTGTGAAATAAAAGCAAACAAGCGCACTTCGCTGAAATAACGAATCAGTAGTTTGGGCCGACCGGAACTATATTAACTGACACAATGCTGGTTGCATCCACATGGACATTGCGTTCGTCTCGAACGTCGTCTATCCGTTCGTGACGGGCGGTGCGCAAAAGCGCATCCACGAGGTCGGAACGCGACTTGTTGACCGTGGACATTCCGTCACAGTGTACGGCCGGCACTTCTGGGATGGTCCTGAGGAGACCATTCACGAAGGGATGACACTCCGAGCAGTGAGCCCGGCCCGGGAGATTTACAACGATGAACGGCGCTCGATTACAGAGGCTCTGGAGTTCGCTGTCGACGTACTCGTTCCTCTCTGGCGAAATATCGAGTCCCACGACGTGGTTGTCGCCTCCGTGTTTCCGTATTTTCCGGTGCTAGCCTGCCTGCCGTCGACAACGCTGCGTGGAACGCCGTTGGTGACGACCTGGCACGAGGTCTGGGGTGACTACTGGAAGGAGTATCTGGGAACACTAGGGCCACTCGGACAAACTGTCGAGTATCTCACGGCCAACTCCCCACAGCATCCAGTCGCTGTTTCTGAGGTGACTGCGGAGCGCTTGTCCGAGCTCGGTCCCGACCGCGACCGGATTCGATCGATTCCGAACGGAATCGACTACGAGCAAATCCGGGACATTGAGCCCGTATCAGATGGCTTCGACGTGCTCTTTGCCGGGCGGTTGATCGAAGAGAAACGTGTCGACGACTTGCTCATCGCCTTTGATCAGATCGCACCTCCGGACACAACGCTAGGAATTATCGGTGAGGGGCCGAAAAAGAAAGCGCTCGAACGCCAAGCTAGCACGCTTGATTCGAGTTCGCAGATCACGTTTCTTGGATTCCTCGACGAGTACGAAGACGTGTTAGCACACATGCAGGCCGCTGATATCTTTGCCTCGCCGTCGACCCGAGAAGGGTTTGGGATCACGTACGCCGAAGCGATGGCAGCCGACTGTACCGTCATCGGTGCGGACCATTCTGAGTCTGCAGCCGACGAGGTCATTCAGGACGGCGGATTCCTCGTCGAACCGAATACTGCTGAGCTAGCGACAGTGCTAGAAGATGCGATTGCTGGTCACTCTCCGGCTGGACAACCCAGGTTGGTCGCCCAGGATTTCGACTGGGATCAAGTGGCTTCGCTCGCAGAAGAGACGTACCAGGCGGCAGCTCGGGACGAGTGGTAACCGGTGAAGGTAACGGGGAGGAACCCTATCTTTCGAAGACTGGCGATATCTCCTCTAGCAGAGCTCCGATTGATGGAATACATTTTCCATACAATTCGGAGACGAGGAAAGTCAGCACCGCTACAAATTTACCATCGGGCCAATAGCTGTCTGGTAGATGAAAGCTGGTCCGGAGAATATTATTCTTCTCTCGTTCGATGCCCTCCGAGCCGACCACCTCGGCTGCTACGGGTACGGGAGGAATACGTCACCAGTACTGGACAGCCTGGCCGAAGAAAGTATTCGATTCGAGAACGCCTATAGCGCCAGTTCGCATACACGCGAGGCGGTTCCAGCGCTACTTACCGGCGAATACCCCGATGTGGCTATTGACGGAAGCTACCGGCTCGCGACTGAAACAATCGCCTCACGACTTTCAGAGGCTGGGTTCGCGACTGGAGGGTTCCACTCGAATCCGTTCGTTTCGAGAGCGTATGGATTCGATCAAGGATTCGACAAGTTCGACGATGATCTTCATTTCGGCCAGCACAAACTCGTTGCTCTGGCCCAGCGCGCGTTGGATAAACTGCGCAATCGCCATTACGCCCGGGCTGAAGAGATCAACGAGCGGTCGCTGTCGTGGATTGATTCGCTGGATTCAGAAGAGCCGTTCTTCCTCTGGAATCACTACATGGACACTCACGGACCGTACGAGCCCCCAGGTGAGTACGCGACGCTCTATGCGGACAGAACGTTGTCTGGCCGTGAGGCCCAGTCGCTCTACCAGCGTGCGATCGACGATCCAGAGTCGATTTCTGACGAAGAGCGCCAGTTGTTGATTGATCTGTACGATGCTGAAATCAAATATAATGACGAGCGCATCGGAGAGTTCCTCAACGACCTCGAAAGTCGGGGCATACTCGAGGACTCGCTACTCATAGTAACAGCCGACCACGGTGACGCCTTCGGCGAACATGGCTACTACGAGCACCCTCGATACTTGCACGATGAGATAACGCACGTGCCACTGTTCGTTCGGGAACCTGAGGGGACTGATAGAACCGTAGAGACGCCGGTAAGTACGTTAGATATTGTGAGTACATGCAAACGGATTGCAGGAGTGGATATTGATTCTGCACGTATGTCATTGCTAGACCAATTTGGAGATGACCGAACAGTGTTTCTCCAAGCTCGGGGCGAGGACGAACACAGCCACATTCGTCGATACGCCCTTCGGACCCGAGAGGGCATCTGCTTCTGCGAACGTGATCAGAATACTGGTTCGATCACTTACGGGGAATGTTCGGACCGCTCACTCCGTGAGGAACTGGAGGCGCACGTCAACGAACGAGTGCGCATTGGAAGTGACGGAGATTCAGCTACCGAAGATGAAGTAGATGAGGAAATTGAAAGGCGACTGAGTGCGCTGGGATATAAAGAGTGATTCGATGAAAATCGCGATGTTACAGGACGACTGGTGGCCACGAACAGGTGGGGGCCCTGTTCACGTGAAGGAGCTATCAGTCACACTCGCGGAGAACTTCGACCACGAAATCGATATCTACACACGCGCTCTCCAGCAAGACGGAGACCAATACAAACAAACAGAACAATTTGTGGATGGCGCAGTCACGCTACATCGACTTGGCCCCTGCACAGAGTATTGGAATCCCATCGGCCGTGTTGCCTCGATGGCGGCCCCACTTCCCAAACTCTTCACTGGCGATTACGATATCATCCACGGCCACACATTTCTGCCAGCGATGCCGACTCGTCTTGGGAAGGCAGTAACGGACGCATCGACCGTATTCACCGTGCATGGCACCGCAATCACGTCTGGTGTTGGTCGAGACACGTCGAAGCTCGCCGGTGCCAAACTACGTATCGAACGGCAGTTCGTCCTTGGGTTCGATTACGACCACGTGATTTCTGTCAACAACGAGCACGTCGGCATGCTTTCTGACCACCATACTGACGTAAGCTGTATTCCGAACGGTGTTGACCTAGACCGCTTCTCAGGTGATCTGGAGCGAGGGTCAGACATTCTATTTCTTGGTCGCCTCGCGCCCAAAAAGCGCGTTTCTGACCTGATTCGCGCATTCGCACAGCTCGAAGCAGAGTTCCTAGCCACGGACCTGATTATCGTCGGGACCGGTCCCCAGAAGGAGGAACTGGTTGGGCTTGCAAACGATCTGAACATAGATGATAGGGTGGTATTTGAGGGCCGTGTTTCCGATGAGGAGGTCACAAGACACTATGCGTCGGCAGGTGTGTTCGTGTTACCATCTGTTTGGGAGGGACATCCTCTTACGCTGTTGGAGGCCTGGGCTTCCGGTGCACCAGTAATTGCGACCTCAGTGGAAGGAATCGAAGAGTTTGTTGAACATGGGGAGACCGGCTATCTCGTCCCACCCAAATCTCCCGACGAATTGGCTGAGGGGCTACGATTGGCACTCGAAGATCCTGAGGAGGCCCGTAAGTGGGGGGAGAACGCACGGAAGTTAGTTGAAGCGGAGTATTCGTGGGAGGGGGTTGCGGAGCGTACGCACCAACTCTACACTGACATTGCCTGAGGTTCGCTTCTCGGTCTACTCCATGTAGCCGAGATCAGCCAGTCGATCCTCAACGTCGTCAGTCGGACCACTCTCTGAGTCCGACACTTCACGGTACTCTCTTGCAAGGTCATCCCAGTCTACTCGCTCGTCAGTTTCAAACGGACCTAGCACCTCGCCGTCGGTTTCACTGTCCACGGGCAATCCAAGCGCCGCCGCAACAGTGGGTGCAATATCATAGATTGAGGCTCCTGTTTCGGGATCAATATCTAGATCTCGATTCGAGATTAGGATTCCCTCTGGCTTGTGGTTCTTGTGGGGATTCCGACGAAAGGTGTCTACGATGGAACCGCTCACGTCGTACTGATAATCTCGCGGCACAAGCACAATATCTGGAGCGTCTTCGAGATGCTTGCCTTCATAGACTGCCTCACGGGGCAAGACGTCATCGAACACAAGGTTCCCGTCTGGGTCCCGGACTTGCGAGAGCTTTTCCATCAACTCCTTACGAACATCATCGTATTCCTTGGGAGCCACCTGTCCATTTGGTTCCCGCCCTTCGACGTTCAGATGGATACCGAGGCTGTTGAACAGGAGTTGGTAAGCAACCGAATTCTCGTGATCAACGACCTGGTTTTGGGCGGCGACTAGTGCATCCTCTGGTAACAGTCGCTCGACAGTTTTGTCAAGGCCAACCGCGCCGAGCCCCTGATGGATTCGGCGAGGTGAGAGGCCAACTGCTGACAGTGCAGAAGCAGCGGTCCCAACAGCTGAGACAATCCCGGAAGGCTCTTTCTCTCCGCTTTCGCCTTTCAGTTCGTCTTTAGCTTGTCTGAAGTACTGTTCCTCTCCAGTGGTGGTCTCACAATAGCCGTTCTCGGCGAGCCAGGAGTTGACGTAGAAAGTCCACTCGTAATCGCCCATACCGTGGTCGGAAGCGATCAGTACTAGCGGGTCCTCTCCACCAAGCTCGATGATGTCGCCGACGAATTCGTCGACGTTTTCGAGTACTTCCCTGATCTGCTCTCGATCATCAAGGTCGTGGAAAATCGAGTCAGTAACCTGGAACTGGACTGCCATCAAGTCCCAGTCATAGCGTTCGTTTAGGAACTGAGCCATGTCGCGGCGATGCTGGGCGACCTCAACGTAGCCCTTGACTGCGTCAGTCCCGTACTCTGGGTAGATGACGTACGTACCATACTCTGCTTCGTACTCGTCCTGTAGGTGTTCCGGGTAGAAGGCAACGTCCTCATGGGCGAGATAGCCCGGAATTATCGCGCCATTGTTGAGTTCAGGAGTCGGATGCGTGACGGGGTAGTTGATGATCACCGGCGTTTGTCCTATGGCGTCGGCCGTTTCGTACAGGTAGGATGCATCAATCTCAGGACGTTTGATTAGCCGCTTATTATACCCTTCTCGGGTGAAAAAATCGAAAACGCCGTGTTCACCCGGATTGCGGCCACTCAGGAATGACGGCCATGCACAGGGAGTCCATGGAGGATGAGTGCTGTTGAGGTTCGTAGCCATACCCTCTTGACAAATGTCTTGAATATTCGACAGTGTACCATCTTCTACCCAGGGTTCTATTTCGACCCAGTCGAGACCATCAAGGCCGAGGAGAACGACATTACTAGAGTTCATTTATTAAATTGTAGTATATTCTGATCCTGTCTGCTATCATAGTCCTTGGGATAATACGGATTGGGTCCAGTTATAGAGTGAGGTGTTAGATCCCGTTTTGGACGTGTCCAGATTCTACCACAACGATAGTTTTATAATTCTCAATTAACCGTTGGACCCCCAAGTTGACCTCATTGAGTACGGCAAGCCAATATCTGTCTAGTAACTCTCTCGCAGAAATCTATGGGTATTTTTGCATACGGAAACGATCCGATTTTACCTGTTCCGGATCTTGAGGCATTAATATCCCAGCATTTCATAAGTATCCCAAGTCAGCAAGACGATCCTCTACATCTCCAGACGAATTTTTCATATCCGAAAAATTCTTCTCCGGAGTATAGGTTTCCTTATCTACAGCTTCAGTTTCTACCCAGGGTACTTTTCTAAGCTTTGGGTGAGGGAATCCAGCGAAGTGGCCGACTAATCCGACTTCTCCGAAGAGTTCGCCGTGATCGGCTGTGATTACAACTTTTTCAGCCTCCATATTTTCCAACAGTAGTTCGACCGAGTCCAGTACATATCTGAGGTTATCAAGGTACCCTTCCCAAATTTTCGATTTTTTCTCACCGTTTCGTAGCGCCTCAGTGGGATTTTTGTTTATTTCTGAGAGATGTGTGTCATCACCCGAGTCGTGGAAAAACGGTTCGTGGGGTTGCATATAGTGGACTACTAGTCTTTCAGGGTTGGCTTCACGCCCGACATTGATTGCAGCATCTGTTACGTGTTCCGCTCGTGGGGCGGTATTCCCGTTTCTGCGACCCTCGTTCACCCAAACAGGGAGATAAGTGTGGAAATCATCTTCACGGATCAGTTCACGCTCAGCAATCGTTGAAATGGGATGTCCATCCCAAATACTTCCCTTTAGGCTGGTCCAAGAACCCCAATTTGGTTCCTCTTCAAATAGCACTTCCGCCCATGCATTGCCAGTCACTAGCCCAATTTCGTTGACATCTTGTGTGTATTCTCTTCGAAACGTGTTTATTAACCACTCTTTGGATGTTGATCCAACAGACCAACGCGATTCAACGTCACCAATGAAGTCGTACTCACTAGCGACATTCTGAAGCGCATCTACCCGACAGGCATCAAGAATGATTAACGCATCCCAGTCACTATCCAATACGTTATGCCCTATTTTAAAGTTCTTTGTAGCCCATAAAAAGGGGTACAAATAGGAACCATACAAAAACTGCTGAAATTTGCGGGATGCCATTGTGGCAACTTACTATTCGTCCCTATTCAGTATTTGTGAAACCGGTTGTCCGTTGGAATGCTCTTCAACTAGCCTTTTGTTAGCGACTCACCCCAGCCTTATGCTTTATTCAAAACTGACCAGTCTTACGAGTCGCTAAACATTGTATTGCTTGTCATCTACCCTAGCGTTTTGATTTATACCGGCAGATTTTGATGCCTGGAGATTGGAATATATAATGTAATCTCAGAGAAATGGTTCCACCTATACTGATATATCCGTTCATCACTGTCGTAATCGCTGCCATTGTCTTTCTAATGATTTTTCACTTTGGATCACAGCCAGATTCTGAAGTCTCGAAACCAAAGAATAAAATTAAATTTTTCACCTCTGCGTTCCTTATATTCTCATCATTACTGACTATTATTTATATATTTTTATCGTTATACTATGTCATTCTGGCGTTCATCGGTATCGCAGTGATCTTGTCCATCGCTGCGGCCCGTTACCGACCATCTGTAGTTATCATACCGATCTTCATCCTGACAGTCCTTACCCGTGGATTGGTATGGCGAGCTGCGCCCTTACTCGGACATGATCCACGACTACACTTGGGAATTACCAGATATGTGGTCCGGACAGGCGAGATCATCCCCGAATCGATCTGGTACTATACTTGGTATCCTGTATCGCACACACTCGCAACAGAACTGACCCTTCTTACAGGGTTAAACACAAAACAAGGTTACTTTCTTATGTATATCGCTGCCGTTCTCGTCAGTCTTCTGTTTGTCTATCTGTTCACCAACCGGATTACTGAGACCAACTCAAATCTCCCAGGCTTACTGGCCCTTCTCATGATTATCGTCTCGGCGTGGCATTACAAACGGACAGCACTCCCTTTCCCACAAGTGCTTGGATCAGTATACGTATTCATTATCGCCTATACTATGACACACTCCGATTCTAAGCGCTGGGTTGCTGCCGGTTTTGTAATATTAATGTCTGCCATACTTACACACAACACTGTTCCGATAGTACTATTTATATTGTTTGGGCTGTATTTATTCTTCACGAGCTCATTCAGATACATTGACTGTTTTGAATTCGTCAATGTGAAAATGAGACAGAAAAGTGACTTGAAAGGAGTAGCGGCGATCTTTCTACTTGTTGCTCTCGTTTCCTCAATACAGATCTGGCGTGAAACCCAAGCTGGATTATTTAAAATTCAGGTGTGGCGTGTGTTGGGCGTGTTATTACCAGGGTCTGGTGTATCAGCAGAAGTGAGCGGTTCGCAGTTCGCACAGCAGGCAATCTCGATATCAGGTATCCAGATTCCAGTACTTCTGTTATTTGCTATTCCCTTGCTCGTTAGTGGCTTTTGTGTAACAATCGCCTTATGTAACACAATTACTTGCTTATTCCGCGGTAACCCAGAGATCTCGCAGGTATGGACGATTACCATTTGTGTCTTCTTTGGAGTTATCGGCATGGCGTTTGCCGCCGGAGCCCAGTCAAATGTTTCGAGGTTTTTCGACATCACCATGTTATTGTTGGGCCCTGTTGTTGGTTTTGTAGGCTACAAGCTGTATTCGATTGGGCGGCCGGGAATCATAATTCTGGTAATCCTGATCGTGCTTAATCCAGCAGTGTCGGTAATTGGAATTCACTATGGACTCCCGATACCATTCGTTCCTCCAACCGAGAAGCAGCCTCCTGCCTATCCATCCTACCAGACCGATTCAGAAATAGCATCCATAACGCACGGCTTTAATTATTTCGACACCATCCATACTGATCATTATACAAGGGGTACTTCCGAAGGTCTCAGAATCGGGAGGGCACGAAGTCAAAATAATTTCAAAAGCTACGTAGATTCACAACATCTAACCACCGAAACATTATCCAACTTCTCTCGAAATACAGACGACTCTGCCTTTTTATTCCGGACGAGATATAGAAATTATTCTGGTGCGACTATTCCACCCTGCTACAGCACTGTCTATGATTCCGGAGGTGGTGAGATAATAAGAAGTTGTTAACGTTGTCTTGAGAATCGGCGATTGAAATTTTGTATTACGCCATACCGTTCTTCTTAATATGTGCTTGAATCTTCTGCGTTACAGCCTCCCATGAGTGGTTTTCCCTGATGAACACTCGACCCTCGGTGTTATCTGCCATCTCGTTAGCTATCCGTTCGACGTGGCTGGCGACCTCGCTGTCGGACAACGTCGAAGGAAGTACGGTAACGCCCGGGTATCTGTCGAGAGTTCCCAGTCCTTCGTCGTTAATAACGAGTACGGGCTTCCCACAAGAAAGGTATTCATATACTTTCATTGGTGATGCATATCGAGATGGGGAGAACGGGCCGAAACAGATATCTGACTTGTTGATATACTCTGGAACCATATCATGATCGACTCTACCGACAACATCAATCTCATCTTTCATTCTACGTTGGCTGGCAATCTCTTGAATCTCCTGTTGTCTTTGTGCGCTGCCACCAATGAGGGTAAACTCAACGTCTGAGCTGATGCGACTTACTACATCTATCATGCGGTCAATTCCCTGCCATTCCTGAAGTCCACCAACGTAACAGATTTTCAGAATTCCATCTTCTGAGCTTCCAAAGTCCATTGGTTCGAACAAATCGGTATCGACGCCGTTTTCAACGACATAGATGGGTGTTCCTGCATGGTCTTGCGCTAGCGTCTTTTTGACGCTGCCCGAAACGGTAATCAGCAGATCTGCCTTTGTTCGACTGAGTGTTCGGATTGCAGTATACAACCGCTTCACAATACCCTCTTTCTCTTCAGTTTGAGGAAGTCCGTTTACCTCGATAACAGAATATGTCCCTGGGAAGGCACTTATAATGAGTTTCGATAAATACGGCGAGTCCCTAGTGTACACGACAACAGAATCATCGCTCCGCAGCCAGATTGCGAGTAGTAAAACCAGTCCATAGATGTCTCGGGCGATTTTTGCGAGGAAGGAAGTTCCAAATCCAATACTCTCCACACCTTGACACTCCTCATTTAACCCTCGACCTACGATAAAGTGGTGCTCTGTATATTCCTCGATTGGGAAATTTTCGATGAATTGCTTTGTATGAATTCGACGTCCAAATTGATCAGGATCAGTAAAATCAATGCCAGGAAAATATCCAACCAATTTCATTATTGGATGCTGATAAGTACCGCCATTTTATTAACTCTATCCATCACGTCTTGTGCCCTTGGAGGTATTGACCTGTTGGGCGTCTTCTGGTATCTTGTAGAACTAACTAAATCATGTCGACACCCGTCCCAGCCGGTATCTTGTAAGATTTGGGGAGCCCATATGGGTCCGAGAACATCAAATACTTAACATTGGTCGCCCCAAGCGGCCACTTCCATTAGGTCTAATTTCCTGTCACCATATTCGTTAATTGTCGGCACCAAATTTGGTGAGGGAGAAGAATTGCATGAGAGTAACTCATTCAGCCCTCTAGTCCAAGCGGATGTCTCAGGAGGAATTACGTTCACGCCACTACCCTCACTAATAATCTCTTTTACATATGTGTCAGTAGAGATTGCTGTCTTTGTCTCGACAGAGATTGATTCTAATGGGGTTAGCCCGTATGACATCCACGCGGGTACCGCAAAGATCTCGGCATTTTTATAATATGATGGCAGATCATGGTCATGAATAAATCCTGGGAGGTGAACACGCTCCTCAATATCAAATTCACTTGCTAATTGTTTTAATTCCCCCATTTGTTCACCTTTACCACCAATGATTAGATGGATATTTTCCTGATCCATATCTGCAAAAGCTCGAAGCAACAACGTATTTCGCTTCCTTGGATCAAGCCGACTGACACTCAGTATGTAGGGTTTATCAGTTGGCAGATCCGGGACTTTCTGTGAATCCGCGCTCCAAGATTGATGAATGCCGGGGGGTGTTACCTCTGCTTTGACGTCGTAGAGACAATTCAACTCTTTTTTGAGCTGTCTTGTATTTGTAAATACAACATCACATGCTTGTAAAGCTAATTTCTCTAATTTTTCAATTACTGTCGCACCAACACGATGAACGCTTATTTCGTCATCCGGATTCCAGAATTCGGAGTGGCCCGGGACACTGGAGACAATTTCTTGAACACACCTTTTCTGTAAGTGGGGAAAGCGTCTGACCGAATCTTGGAACCACAAGCGAGATCCGTGAATATGAGTCGTGAAAGCCGGAGTTATTCGGAGTGTTTGAAGCGCCAACCACGTTCCTATTTCAACGTAATGTGCCTGAACAACATCAGGAGCGATTTTATTTAAATACGGCCGAATAGAAAGAGATCTATCTAGAATATCTAGTCCTTCTACATCCACTATGTCATATGTTATTAACTGAACCCGCTCGTCTAGGTTATAGTTGCTAAGAACTTTTTTGTCAATACTCTCTGCGATTAGATATACATCGTGGCCTTGTTTGGCAAAATAGCTCGCTTCATTGATGATTACGCGCTCAGCGCCGCCAAGTGTATCTAATGGTAGCGACGTAATACAAATTCGCATGACATTTTCCGTTACTTCTAAGCCTATACAATTGTTTCGGTGAATGTTATTTGTGATTGAGGCTGGCCGTGTTATAGAAGAAATAGCCATTGAAAAGAATCATCGGAAGAGATATATAATACCTAATTTGTAATAAAACCATTCAACAATGTTACAACGAACAATAATTTCGGCTAATTGTATCTATATTGGTACTTCTTGGAGGTACTGTTTCAATCTTCAATAATTCTGATAAAGTGGCACTATTCAATCAGTTCGCAACTGTACTGGGTACATGGGGACATATCCTGCTACGATATTGATCCCGAGGAATAACACTAAGCCCAGTGTTGAGAACAAGGCGAGCGAGATCCACGGTGGTAGATCTACCAAATGGACTATTCCGAGAAACAGGATAGCAAATATCACTTGGGTCAGCACAAGTTTACCAGTCCAACGTAGGGGAACCAAGTCGAATTGTGAATACTTCCAAAGGGCAACGTTACCAATAAATATTGCTACATAAGATAACCCTGTTCCGACTCCAGCTCCAATAATCCCATATCGAGGAATGAGGACGACATTCAATGCGAGATTTAAAAGTAGTCCGATGACCGTGATAAACTCGGTTGGTCGAATCCACCCCGTTGCTTGTAACACTGGGGTGACAACACGTGTTGTGCCAAAAAAGAACGTTCCGAAGATGAGTATCTGCAACGTCGTTTTTGCACCAACATAGTTCGGTCCGAAGTACACATTGAGAAACGATTCGGCGAGTCCGAATAACCCCACTCCAAATAGCGTTAATGACAGTATTGCGTATTTAACGCCTGTTTGCAGTCTTTGGTTAATTTCGTCAGTTTTTCTATCAGACCAGAGGCTTGCGGTGTGTTGTAGAAATGCAAGTTGAATCGCAGAGGGGACGAACCAAATCATCTCTGCAGGGACGATTGCGCTTTGATAGAGGGCCGTCTGTGTCGAACCCTGGAAGAATTTAACAAGAAGAATATCCGATTTATATAACATCATAGCACTGATACCGCCAATTAATTGATAACCTCCAAACGAGGCGATTTGTTTCCCGTATCTCCTAATCGGGGGATCCATAGACAGGTGATACGAGGTGTGCTTCATCAGTAGGAAGACTCCCATTAGCCCCACAAGAACGAAAGACAGGGCGTAGCCAACGAATACACCTATTACGTCGTATCCGAGGTAGGCAAGGAGAAGTGCGAGAGTAGTGTATAGGAGTCGACGACTCACTTGTAGAATTTCACCAACCGATTCTCGCTGAAGTCCATAGAAAGATCCCTTAATAATGTGGAGAATATTTCCAAACAAAATCGCAATAACTAGCGGGATTGTGTACGTACTGTATTCCGAAGGAACAACCCCGAGAACAACACAAAGGAAAATAATAAATGTGGTTGCTAGGCCATAAATTACGCTCATGGATAGAGAAACCGAAATCACCGACGAGACCTCACTCACGTCACCGGCGTATTCGGCGACCGTTTTCCTTGATGCGTCAAATAGTCCTCCTTTCGATAGGAGCGTTACAATACTGAACGCTGCCAATACGCTTGCGTAGACGCCATATTGATTTTGAGAAATGAGACGGACAAGAAGTGGTGTGAACACCAAACTAATCATAATCCCTACCACTTTTCCAGAGAAAATAGAAAGAACAGACCGAAGTAGTGATCCCATGGTGTCAGATAATCTTGAGGTTCTACCAATACTTAATTGGAGTGAATCTCTTGAAGATAGAGTTTAGTTAGAATAATGCACAATCGAGCGAACTCTAGAGCCAATTTCCATCCGTGCTCGGATTGACGATTCAGAAACAATTCGAAAATTAAGAAATAAAGAATATATATCTTAGAATATGAGATTGGTAATATTCTAATCTCCAAAGTGTATTTTGTCTGAGATTGGAATCTGGCTTGTTGAACTCCGCTTGGAGATGTTTCGCGCTATTCTAAGGGATACGGCAGTTTAGATATTATAGTTTTCTGAATTTTTGAGAAATATCTCGGTAAGAATAGTTATTGTACAACATTCCTCCATATATACCAACTTCAGGGTCGACTTATCGCATGTGGAAATTGAATAACCACTTGGATAAGGCGTGACTTATGTAAAAAAGTCGCATCATCCTGTCACGTTCACCCAAAGGTGCGTCTCACGATACGCGTTCGACTGGTTCACCGTCGACGGCGCCGCGCCGCGGTACAACAGATACTGCAGCCGTAATCTCTCACCAGTCATCTGTGGCGTAATTTGGTGCTGGCGATGCCAGGTCTCGTTGTGGCCAACAGTTGGCTGGAACCGCCGCAACTCTGACTGTTCTCGAACGCGCGTCTCGTTACCCACGCGCTCGACGCGCTGTAACTGGACGAAGACGGTATACTCCATCTGTTCGTGTTCCTGGTTCCCGATGCCTACCACCACCGTCTGGCTCTCGCCTTGCTGGAACTCCGTCGGATAGTCGTCGGCGACGAGTTCCCCGTCGTCGTTCTCAGTTAGCAAGTAAAACTCGCTGAATTGCTCGCCGTCCTTCGGGACAGCAACAGCATAACCGACGCTACCGGCGGCGAGCAGGATACTGAAAACCAAGAGCACGTTCAGCGCGGTGTCGGCCCGCGATGCCGGCGCGAACAGTTCCTCGCGGCCGGATCGAATCCACGCTCGGTACGGGACGCGAAAGCGCTCGTTCTCGGGCAGTGCCCACCGTCGAACGGTGGCCACGGCGGTCAGGGCGAGCGTCAGGCCGCTCAGGGAGATCAGGATGGGGACGAGGCGGATGCCCCACGGCGTGAAGTTCAACACGAGCGCGACTAGCGGGACGAGCGCGATACTGAGACCGAACGAGAGTGCGACGCGTTCGATGCCGTCGATGCCAGCGTTTCGCTGATCTAGCGCGTCACCGTCGGCTGGGGTCGCCGTGCCCTCGCCGTGTTCCGGGAACAGCGCGGCGACGAAGGCGTAGCCGGGGGCGAACAGCGGGAAGGCAAGTCCAAGGACAATCCGGAGCGGCGTCTCGGCGACCACTGGAGCCAGCGCCGCGACGTTCGTCACCACGACCAGGCCGATGATCGCAGCGAGATCGGCAGGCAACTGGCGGAGCTGTCGCGGAACGAGCAGCGCCCACGCCGTGTCGTCAGCCATTTGGATAGTGTCAGACAGCGACAGTAATAAAACAGCCGACTGGTGTCTTGCCCTGGGGTGTAATGCAACCTCCTCAGGGCAACCGAACGCATTTTATCAGACAGACTGAATGATTCGATGTGTCACTGAGACAGTCGTGGGCCGCGGTCGGAGCCCTGGCGGTGCTATGTCTCGCGGTTGGCGCGGGGGGTGCGGCTGCAGTGCAAAGCGACGCCGCCGCACAGACCCAGCCGACGGCGACGCCGACAGACGGGAACGACACGCAACAGGAGAACCCGGCCGAGGTGACCGACGAGGACTACGCGGGCCAGACGTCCACGTGGCTGGCGCGACGGCTCTCCGGGCGCCTGGAGAACGGGACGGTATCACTGTCGCAAGGGCAATACGAACGGGCACGGGATCTGCTGGGCGACGACTACGACCAGCGACTGGAACAGTACGTCGACGTGGCGGGCGAGACGGGAACTGAGAGCGACGACGCGGCCGCCGAAGAGTTCGAGGCTGCTGGCGAGAACCAGCGGGCCTTCGTCGACGGCGTGGAGCGATACCGGACACAGTACGACAGGTATCAGGCTGCCCGCGAGGCCGGGGACGAACGGCGAGCCCGCCGACTAGCCCGTGAGATGGATCGGACCGCCGCGAACGTCTCGAATCAGAGTCAACGATTGAACCGGAACTACGCCAACATCGAGAACGCGACGGCCGTCTCGTTAGACGAGAGCCAGACGCTCGTCAACGAGACGACGGCGAACGTCACGGAACTCCAGGCGACCGTTCGTGAGGAGACGCTGGTCGGGACGACGCTCACCGTTCGCGCCGCGTCTCCGACGGCATCGTTCACGGACCCCGCCACCATCACGGGGCAGATTCGCACGGAGAACGGGTCGGTCCTGGCGGACCGAACGGTCGAACTCCGGGTCGGTAACCGGACACGGAACGTCACGACGGACGCCGACGGCGCGTTCGAGACGGCGTATCGACCGCGGTCCGCGCGAGTCGGCGAGCAGTCGATAGCGGTCGCGTACCGTCCCGCTCCCGAGTCGGTGTACCTGACCGATAGCGATCAGTTCGGTGTCGAGGTACAGCAAGTGGCCCCAACTATCACGATCGAGCGGTCGCCCGCCAGTGTGAGCTACGGTGAGCCACTCTCAGTATCGGCTGCGGTGACGGTAGACGGGACCCCTGTCGACGGCGTTCCGATCGAGGTCGTCGTCGGTGAGGAGCCCCTCGTCCGGGCCGCCACGGATCCCAACGGCAGCATGGCGACGTCGGTGCGACTGCCGGCGACGGTCGACGACGGCGCGCGCTCGGTCACGGTTCGAATCCCGTATCGCGACCGGGCGATCGCGAATGTCAACGCCTCGGAGCGCCTCGTGGTCGCACGGACGGTGACGAGACTCTCGTTGAACGCGTCGACGACGGGCGAAGGCGTCGTCGCTCGCGGTCGGTTGCGGACCGCGGACGGTCGGCCCGTGACGAATCGACCGGTCCGCGTTCGTGTCACCGGCGGCGACGGCCGGGTCGTGGAGACTGACGAAAACGGAAGGTTCGAGACGCGTCTGTCGAATGTCTCAGGGGGCGCAGCCACCGCGACGGTGCGCGCCACGTACGACGAGCCGTCGTCGAATCTCGGAAACGCGAACGCGACGGCGACGGTCAGACTTCGGGCGGGCGGTGGCGGCGCCGCGGACGTGGGCGCACCGCGGAGCGTGCTGGAGGGCATTCTGTCGGTGCTGTTCGGGGCCGACGGATCCTCCATTCCGGTCGGTGTCGGTGGGGGCGGCTACCTCTGGGTGATTCTGGGTCTCGTCGGAGTCGTGATGCTCGCGGGCGTTTGGGTCGTCACGACTCGCTTCGACGTCCTTCCGGATCGAAACTCAGCGGAGTCGCCCTCGTTCGCGGCCTCGGCAACTGAGGCTGAAGGATTCGACGCGTCCGAGGGGCCTGCTGTGACGGTCCCCCGACCGAATTCCGACGAGCGAATCGACGCACATCTCGATCGAGGCGCCTACGACGCCGCGGTCATGACCGCCTATCGGTCGCTCAAGACCGACCTGGCGGCAAACGACGCGGAACTCGAGACAGCGACTCACTGGGAGCTACTGGACCACTACCGGCGAAACGGCACCGAAGACGATCGCGTCGAATCGATTCAGACCGTCGTCGAGGCCTTCGAACTCGCGGCGTTCTCGCCGACTTCGCTCGACGCCGAACGCGCCGAAGACGCGGTCGAGACGGCCAGAGCGCTCCGTCGACAGTAAACCCATGCGGCGAGCCGTTGGCTGTTTGACCTGACAACGCAACGGATATAACCGAGACAGACCGATATGTGGCCGTGTATAGACTGCAGTCGCTACTCACGGGAGCGGTCGTCCTGCAACTGCTCCTCGTCGCCGGGTTCGGCGTCGCGACGGCGGCGGTCGACGACGCCGGGAGCGCGGCCCAGACCGCGACTCCCTCTGGAGACGCTGCTGCGCCGACCGACACGTCGCTCGAAGTCAGCGGCCCCACTGGACAGGTGTCGTACACGGATCCGGGGACGGTTCGCGGGACGCTACGAACGGCAGACGGCACGCCCGTTGCGAACCGGCAGATCCGACTGCGCTTCGAGAACCGTTCGCGGCTCGTCACGACGGCGGCGAACGGGAGCTTCGCGTTCGAGTACCGCCCGCAGTCGGCCCGTCTCGGAAGCCAGCAGGTCGAGGTCACGTACGTTCCGGCCCAGTCTTCACCGTATCGCGGTGACACGGCGACGTTCGCCGCCGAGGTACGACAGACGACGCCGTCGCTCTCCGTCGAGCGCTCGCCCGCGACTGTCGGCTACGGCGACCAGTTGACGGTGCGGACCGCGGTCACGGCCGGCGGGACGGGCGTCGCGTCTGTCCCCGTCGAACTCCGCATCAACGGGACGCTGTTCAAGCGAGTGCTGACGGGGGCCGACGGAACGGTGACGACGACGATTCGCTTGCCGGCGGACGTTTCCGCCGGTGAGGGCTCGATTGTGGCCGTGATTCCCTACGAGGACCGCGCAATCGCCGGCGGCAACGCGACCGTTCCGGTGACTATCGAACGACGGCCTTCGACGCTCTCGGTCGACGCGACGGCCGAGAACGGGGCTGTCGTCGCGACCGGTCGGCTCGTCACCGAAGACGGGCGGGCCGTGCGTGACCAGCCGGTCCGGGTCGCACTCGATGGCGGCGGGGAAACCGTCGTCACGACCGGCCAGGACGGGACTTTCCGTGCGCGCCTCTCGACCGAGGGAGTCCCCGCCGACGCCGATTCGGCGACCGTCACCGCGCGGTACGCAGCGGCGGCCTCGAACCTCGCCACGTCGAACGCCACGGCGACGGTCCCGATCTCGGGCGGCGGCGCGGCGGCTCCGAGTTCCGCCGACGGACCGCTCGGGAGCGTGACGGCACTCGTCGCCCAGCTCCGAACCCGGCTGACGATTCCGGTCATCGCGGCGCTGCTCACCGGGCTGGGATTGTTGGTCCTCGACATCACCGTCCGTCGCCTGGGGCTGTTCTCGGACGGGGCCACGGAATCCGACGCGAGTACGAGCGCGGCGACCGAAACGGCGGTCGGTGAATCGAGCGGCGGGTCGCAGGACGTCGCGACCGGTGATCCCACCGCGAGCACAGCCGAGACGTCGGTCGACGAACCATCGCAGTCGGACGTCTCCGTCGTGACCGACATCTCGCAGGTGTCCACTGATGCGGTGACTGCCGGCGACACCGGTCACACCGTGCGAGAGAGCCCGGGCGGCGGTGACGCGAGCGAGGCGTCGGGCGTCCTCGACCGCTCCGCCCGATCGGTGACAGACAACTCGGAGGTGACGGTCGTGTCCGATCCCGCCGAGGTGTCGGACCCGTCGGCCGTGACCGACTCGAACGGATCCGATCTACACACTGTCGGCGATCGTATCGAGGCGGCGATGGCCGACGGGGAGTTCGAGACGGCGATTACGCTGGCCTACGAGACGATCCACGACGAACTCACCGAGAACTGGGGACTCCGGGAGAACGCCACCCACTGGGAACTCGTCGAGTGGTGTCGCGAGCGCGACTTCGACGCAGACGAGGTCGACGCCATCGAGGCCGTCGTCGAGGCCTTCGACCGCGCGGCCTTCTCCGTCGCGCCCACCGAGCGCGAACACGCGGAAATCGCCGTCGAGAACGCCCGTCGGGTGCACCTCGACGGCTCGTGACCTGGTACGGTGAAGAGGAATCGTATGAGTTCGGGAGTGAACGGTTGCATTGGTTCGCCAACCAATGGCTTTACTGTATTGGTCTGTGTACCAATGAATGAGGATGGCCTGACCGACGGACGACGACCTCGATGGCGTGAGTGTGGGAAGGAAGTACCCCGACGGGACCGTTATCCGCGTGTTCTGCATGCGGACCGACCGTGACGCGTACCCGTTTGGGTGGGCCTACAAGCTTCACACGGTGCGACGGAACCAGACCACCCCGCACGCTCGACGATGGAACGATCCGTCGGTACGACAACTCGCACGAGGACACTAAAGGGCACGAGCTGCACGTCGCACCGGATCCCGACCCAGACATCATTACATTCCCTGGCATGGTCGAACTCTGGGAACGGTTCTGGAGCGAGATTCCGAAATCCGAGTTCGAAATCGCGTGAGGCCATCAGATACGGTGATACCCATGAACGATACTACGCCGCCGTTGCATCCAATGGAGCGCGAACAGCTTCGGGACGAATCGACCCTCGCCATAACTGTGAAGTCGCCCAGTGAGTTTCACGACGACGTCACCGACGAAATCGAGGCGCTCGAACGGGGTGACGCGATGGATTCCACACCGACGCTCTCGTTCACCAGCTACGACGACCTCATGGAGACCCTGACGCCGCGTGTCCTCGATCTCATCGAAGCCATCCGTCGGGAAGAGCCATCCAGTATCAACGAGACCGCACGAGTTGTTGATCGGGACGTGAAGAACGTCCATGAAGAACTCAGTCGGCTCGCCCAGTTGGGCATCATCTTCTTCGAGGAAGACGGGCAGAGCAAGCGCCCGGTCGTCTGGTTCGACGAACTCCACATCAACCTCCCGTTCGATTCTGAGGCTGGTGATCCAACTGCTGCTACGCCGTGACATTCCTCGCGAAATCCACGCAATTCTACGGATACGACTACCGATGATGGCGGCAATGTGCGTTCGTACGCACGATTGAGGGATCTCGTGAGGCTGCTTTTCTCCGATCGACCGTGGCCGCCCCGCTCGAATCGTAGGCAAGCGTGTTGTCTGTCACCGTTCTACTGAGACTGTGTGATCCAGGATGAAAAATAAATCAGAGGCCGTAGCCTCCGGAAAAGAGTTCACGCTGAAAGTCGACGACAGTGGGAGAGTCATGCTTCCGAAAGAATTTCGAGACCACCTCGGGATCGATCCGAATGATGAGATTCGAGCAACACTCGTAGGCTCCGTACTCGAACTCAATCCAAAGCAAAGTTCGAAACTGAAGACGGCAACGGCTGGCCGGGAAACGTGGAACAATACGACCCCGATCGACGCTGGCGAAGGTCTCTTCGGGATGAGAGATGATTGATCGGGGTGTCGGTGTTCATGGAAATGGCAAAAAAGCCTCGCCGTTTATCGCGATGAGGGTGTCAATGATGTCGAAATTCTCCATATCGGGATAGGCGGAGTGCTCAATGCAGGCGATATCAGCGCAGACAAAAGCCACGACGTGTACGATTCGATGTAGAGTTGTCTTCTGACACACCGACAATGCTTATGGTAATACGAGGGTAATACAGAAGTATGTCTGACACTGGTACAGGGGCCAATGACGACCCCAACATGACCACAATCACGCTCAAAATTCCGCAGGCGTTTTTGGATGACCTCGATGCGACCTGGCGTGCCGAGGACTTCCCGTCTCGAAGCGAGTTTATCCGATGGGCGCTTCGGGACGCTGTCAAGCACCCCTCGTTCTCGCGCAAGGGGTGGAAGGACATCGCCGCCAGCGAACACCAACTGGCGACTGGGGAGGGGGAGACCTACAGTAGCGACGATATCCGGGAGCGGTTGAACGACGACACGGATGCCAGCGAGTGACGACGTGTGGGACTGGAAGTTCACTGACCCCGCAGAACGTGAGTACGAAAAGCTCCAGCCACACGAGCAGGAACGCATCGTCTCGAAGCTCGACGAAATCGTCACCGACCAGTGGCGCGATCCGAGCGATTATCTGGAACCACTGACCGGTGCGCCGCATTCGAAGCTCCGAATCGGTGCGTTTCGCCTCGGCTGTAAGGCAGTCACGGATGACCAGACTCTGTGGGTCTACACCATTGAAAAGCGACCTGGGGCCTACAAACCCGGCGACGACTAGCCAGTCACAGAGACCTGGCCGTCTGTGGAAGATGTCCGCGCTCACAAGTCTGGCGCTACGCCTCCGGCGGCTCGGCCCCGTCGTAGCGCATGACGAGCGTGTCCTCGTCGATCTCGTCGGCGAGCTTCTCGACCAGTCCGTCGCGTTCGAGGGCGCCGAACTGCCGTAGCTCGTACGGCTCGACCGTGACGGGCGAGCGTTCTCCGTGTGCGACCCGTTCCTGGAGTTTGGCGATGCCGTAGAGCAGCGCTTCCGGACGCGGCGGACAGCCCGGGACGTGGATGTCGACCGGGATGATCTGTTCTGCGCCCTTGATGACGTTGTAGCCTTCCTGAAACGGGCCCCCAGAGATGGTACACGAGCCCATACTGACGACGAACTTCGGTTCGGGCATCTGGTCGTAGACGCGCTTCATCCGCGGGGCGAACTTCGTCACGATGGTCCCCGGAACGACCAGGAGGTCCGCCTGTCGCGGCGAGGCTCGCGGGACCCCGGCCGCGAAGCGGTCGAGGTCGTGCTTCGGGCCGAGCGCGCTCATCATCTCGATGGTACAGCAGGCGATGCCGAACTGGAGGATGAACATGGACGACCCCCGCACCCAGTTCATGAACGCGTCGAACTTCGTGAGGATGAACGGCGAGGACCCGAACACCTCGCGGAGCCTGCCGTTGTGGCGGCTGTCCGCGCTCCCGTCTCCGGCCCTCCGTCCTCCGATACGTCCGTCGACCGCGTTCTGCCGGTCGCTGCTCATGAACACCTGTCGCTCGGGGGCACTGGCGAATAGTCGTGCTGTCGGCTGTACTAGTGTGTTTAAAAAGTGAGCGAACGGTGAACGAGGCATGAAGTACCTCCACCTGCGGATCCGCTACGAGCGGGCCTACCAGCATCCGATGCAGCGTCTCCTGACGGACTGTGACGACATCGAACGCAGCTGGCTCGTCACGTGGAACCTGCAGGACGAGGGCGACGTGCTCCGGACGCTGTTTTACATCATCGGCGACCGCGAGCGATACGAGCGGGAGATTGCCGCCGCAGAGCAGACCATCGACTACGACATCACGCCCGTCCACGAGGGGACGTTCTACGCCTACGTTCGCGAGCGCGAGATGGAGATCTTCAAGCGCTTCCGGGCGGCGTTCGCGCGGCCGTCACTGGTCGTCGTCCCGCCGCTCGCGTATCGGCCCCACGGCATCGTCGACTTCGACGTGGTCGGCGAACCCGCGGACCTGGAGCGGGTCCTCGACGAACTCCCCGATGAGATTTCGGCGCAGGTCTCGGAGGTCGGCGAGTACGACGTACAACCGGGCGCGCCGGCCGACAATCTCACGTCGCGACAGCGCGAGGCGGTTCGGGCGGCCCTCGACGTGGGCTACTACGAGGTTCCCCGTGTCGGGAGCGTCGCGGACGTGGCCGAGCGCCTCGGCTGTGCGACGAGTACCGCGTCGAACCACCTCCAGAAAGCGGAGGGGCGACTCGTCCGGCAGTTCGTCGGCGGCGGGGCTGTCGACGCGCTCGACGGTTGACGGCGTGGCGAGAGAGACGGAAGTCGAGACGGATGCATCGCTAGTGTTCGCTCACACTATCATTTATCAGGGATGGATTTCATAGACTTGTGTATGAGTAGTGAGCGCGTCGACTCCGAAAGCAAAGTGTCGGGGAATCAAGCGAATATCCCCGCTCGCATCCGTCGAGAGCTCGATATCGACGATGGCGACAAACTCCGCTGGTATATCGAGTCGGACGGGACACTCCGCGTCGAGATCGTCCAACAGCAGCGTGGCACGTTCAGTGAGTTCGATGGCTACGACGGTGACGAGAAGACAGATGCCGCGACCGAACACGACGCGTGGGGCGTCGACGTCGAGTAGATGCCGCGCGCACTTGTCGATACAACCGTCCTCTTCGCGGCAGCGTACCGCCGGGACAGCGAGCATGACAAGGCTGTCCCGATTCTTCGGGGCATAGATAGCGCTACTCTCCCCGAAGCGGTGATCCTTGATTACGTCCTGGCCGAGACGTTGAATGGATTGACGACCCACGCAGGTCACGACGCAGCCGCTGACTTTCTCGACCGACTCGAGGAAAACGCTCGATTCCACATCGACTCCCTGACGGGCGACGCGTTCGCTACTGGGAAAGCACTCTTCCGCCAGTATGAGCGGTTTTCGTTCGTTGACGCCTGTATCGTCGCCTATATGCAGACTGAAGGGTTCGGCTATCTCTACGCGTTCGACGACGATTTCGATGCTGTGGAAGATGTCTATCGCCTCGATACGGCAGCGAACCCGTATCAGCCAGGTTGACGAGCGAATGTTCCAACCGACACGACGAGAGTTGTCCTGCCATCGAACGACCGCAAGCATCCCCGCACCGGACCACCGACCGAACCGACAACGCTCTTACACCTCCCTGCTGTAGGGCCACCCAATGAGTGACGGACGGCGGGGGCGCGCGCTGCTGGTGGTCGCCGTGTTGGCCGTGGCCGTCGCCGCTCGGCTGACCTCGCTGCACTGGACGCCGCTGCCGTCGACGCTAGACGGGTTCGGGTACGTCGCACTCGCCCGCGACGCCATCGAGACGGGGTCGTTCCCGTTCGCGCGGTTCCGGGCGGACAACATGGTGTTCACCGGCGTGCTGACGGCTGTGGGCCTGGTCACCGGCGAGCGACCGCTGTACGTCGCCCAGCCGGTCGTCGCGCTGACCGGCGGGGCCTCTTGCCTGACGGCGATGGCGCTCGTCAGACGCCTGGCCCGGACCCAGCGCTGGCGCGGACGGCGCGTCACCGCGGCGATGGCGCTCTCGGGCTTCGGGCTGGCGGTCTCGGGCATCTACCTCCGACGGACCGGCCAGACCGACGAGGAGGCGCTCGCGCTGTTGCTGGTCCCGTTGTTCGCCATCGCGGTCCACCGCCTGTTCGCGACGGACGGGAGCAGGCTCCGGTGGGGCACTCTCACTGGACTCCTGTTCGTCGCGTTCCCGCTCTTGCACACGTTCAGTTCGCTCGTCGTCGGCCTGGTCCTCACCGGGGTGCTGGCCGCGTGGCTCGCCCGTATCCCGTCGCGGCGCGACGCCGTCACCGCCGCCGTCGTGGTCGGTGGGTTCTGGGTGTATATGTGGGGCTACTACCGGCTCGCGGAACGGTCGCTGCTCGAAGTTCCCTACGTCGACCGCGTGAGCGCCTATCCCGGGCTCTTTCTCGCCTGGGTGGTCGTCCTCGCGGTGACGCTGGTGTGGTTCCAGCGCACGAGCGCGCGCCTCCAGCGCGCGACGGTCGGCGGCGCGGTCGGGCTCTGGTTCGTGGCGCTGGGGGCGAACGTCCTGCGGACCGTCTTCCCCGGGACGCAGTCGACCCCGACCGGCCTCGTGGTGCTCGTCACCGCCTTCGCCGTGCCAGTCGCGTTCGCGCTCGTCGGTCTGCCGCTCGCGAGTCGCGACCGCCGACAGAGCGGTCCGGTGGTTCTCGCGCTGTTGCTCGCGCCTATCGTCGTCGTGTACTTCTCGCTGACCGCGGCGCTGACGCCGGAGTACTACGGGACGGCGCTGCGCGGGCAGACGTTCGTCCACTTCCCGGTGTTCGTCCTCGCCGGCCTCGGGGTGGCGAAGGTGGCCTACTCGGACGACCGGTCGCCGACGCCGAGGGGTGGGCTCGGCTCGATCCGACCGTCACGGAACCGGGTCGCGACCGTGCTTGCGACGCTGTTCATCGTCGCGGCGCTCGTCACCGCCCCCATCGCCTTCGTCAACCTCGACACGCTCGCGTTCCCGACGGGCGCGACGGAGTCGCAGTTCGCGGCGGCGACGTTCACCGCGGAGCACGTCGACGAGCAGTGGGCGTCCGACCACCCGTTCACCCGGATCGTCGCGCTGTACTACCCGACGGCGACGGCCAACGGCACGTACCAGCCGGTCGCGCGCTGGCTCGGGGGCGGAGCCGCGCCGACCTGTCCGACGCTGTCCAGACACTCGTGGTCGACGACGGGCGCGCACCTGTTCCCGGCCGGGAGCGAAACGACGACGCCCGCGGCGCTGTCCGAGTGGCGCTACCGGACGAACGTGGTCTACGACACGCGCGGCGTGGACCGCGTGTGGCTCTCGCGGCCGACCGAAGGCCAGGCCGGCTGTTGAGTCAACGGCCGGAACCGCCGGACTTGTCAGCGATTCGTGTAACCGTGGCATACAATACGGGGCCGCCTGAAAGACCGACAATGACTGACCCCGTCCTCGCCGGAACAGACCTGCGCGTGACGCGGCGGGGAACGACGATTCTCGACGGCGTCTCGATCACGGTCCCGCCGGACGCGGCGATGCTCGTCCAGGGACCGAGCGGGGCCGGGAAGTCGACCCTGTTCAACGTCCTCGGCCTGCTCGAACCGCCCTCTAGCGGCCGGCTGGAGGTCGACGGTCGGGACGCGAGCGACCTCTCAGAGCGCCAGCGGGCCGCCCTGCGCCGGACGACGCTGGGGTTCGTCTTCCAGGACTTCCAGCTCATCGGCGACCTCACCGCGCGCGAGAACGCCTCGCTCCCCCAGGAACACGCGGGCGACCGGGACCCCGAATGGCTCGACACGCTGTTCGAGCGCCTCGGCATCGACGGACTGGAGAACCAGTACCCCGCGACGCTGAGCGGCGGCGAGAAACAGCGCGTCGCCATCGCCCGGGCGCTCGCCAACCGACCCGAGATCATCCTCGCCGACGAGCCGACCGGACAGCTCGACCCCGACACTGCCGAGTCCGTGCTAGACCTGCTGTTCAGCATCAAGGCCTCCACCGAGACGGCGCTCGTGGTCATCAGCCACGACCCCCAGCTCGCAAAGCGGTTCGACGAGCGGCTGTTCATTCGCGACGGCACCCTCGTCGCGGACGCGCCCGACAGGCGAGCGGCCGAGCGGTCGCCGGAGACGCGCTAGGGATCGATGGGCTATCGCAACGCCATCCTGTTTCGCTGGTCGCGCCGCGACCGGCTGACGGTCGTCGTCGTCGCCGTGACGGCCGCGTTCCTCATCGGAACGATCCTGTTGCTGTTCACCGCGGTGACCTACTCCGAGACGTTCGCCGAGCCGCTGGCGAGTTCGGAGACGGTGACGTACCACGAGGCGGGTGACGGACCGCCGCCGGCCGAGGCGAACACGACCGTGTTGCGCGTGGCGCGCGCGTCGGTCAACGGGTCGACGGTCAGGGTGATCGGCATTCCACCGGACACCCCGCGGGTGTTGATCGAGGGGTCGGCCCAGTGGCAGGAGGGGCGACTGCCGACGATTCCCGAGGGCGTCGACGGCCGCGCGCCGGTCTCGCGACAGCGCAATCGGACCCTCCAGGGAACGAACGGGACCGTCGGGCTCACCGTGGTCCCACATGAGCAGGGCATCCAGTTCCTGCCCGAGCAGTGGTACGCGACGAACGTCTCGACCGCCGAGCGCCTCGGCGTGACGGGCTACTTCGTCATCGACCACACGCCAGGCGGGACGGGGCTGGGGAGCGTGCCCGCGAGCGGGTCGCCGCTGGTCAGCGCGCTCCTGTACGTCATCGGCGGCTTAGAGCAGGTGCTCTGGGCGCTCTCGGTCGCGGCGGCGGCGGGCGGCCTGCTCGTCCTCATCGTCGTCTACAGCGTGACGCGGATGAGCGTGCGCGACCGCCTCGACGCGATCCGCGTCATCCGCTCGACCGGCGCGCCGGGCTGGCGCGTGGGCCTCCTCTTTACCGTCCGGGCCGGCCTCCTCGTCACGGCGGGGGTGGCGCTGGGCTACGCCGTCGGCCTCATCACCATCAAGGCGCTCGTCAACGTCGCCATCTATGTCGGGCTCCCGATCGCACTCGACGTGTCCGTGACGGGCCAGAGCGCGACCGTCGTCGGGGCGGTCGCCGGTCTGTTCGTCCTGCTCGGTCTCGCCGCCGGCGCGCTCGCGGCCTACTCCGCGGCGACCCGGCCGCCGTCCTCGCTGGGCACGGGACGCACTCGGGGCGGTCAGTCCGCACAGACCGCCCTCGCGCGGCTCCGTCGGGTGCTGTCGCCGACGCTGCTGTCGTGGCGCTCGGTCGTGCCGACGGCGGCGACGCTGACGGTCTTCGGCGTCACCTTCCTGCTGGTCGTCTCGCTGGCCGGCCTCGCGTCTCCGCTTGCCGGCGGCGCGGGCGGGGCGGGGACCATCACCGAGGCCGGCGCGCCCCACCCGCTGAACAGCCGCCTCGATCCGGACTACGCGCGGGTCCTGCGCGCTAACGGGACGGAAGCGAGCGCGGAAATCATCTACGCGCAGGTCTCCGACGGCCAGCCATACATGGCGCGGGGCGCGGACTACGACGCGTTCTCGAACGTTACCGGGGCTACGCTCGTCGAGGGCGAGCGCCCGGACGCCTACGACGAGGCCGTCATCGGCAGCGACCTGGCGCGGACGCTCGACGTGTCCGTCGGAGACACGATGACGCTGTCCGGGAGCGTCAAGCCGGGCGTCCGACGGGTCACGGTCGTGGGCCGCTTCGACGCCGACCGGACGCTCGACGACCTGCTCGTCATCCCGCTGGAGACAGCGTCCGGTCTGGCAACGGGGCGGGGACAGGTCCACATGATCCGCGTCGACGGCCCCGTTCCGACGCCGGGCACGACGACGAACGAAACCGGCGCGGTGGTGACCGGGCTGTCGGGGCCGGCGCGGGTCACGCGCGGCGAGTCGTTCAACGTCACCGCGACCGTGCGAAACGTCGGGAGCGAGCGGGCGACGCGGGACGTGACCGTCAGGTATCGCGGCGAGCGAAAGACGACGAGCGTGTCCGTCCCGCCGGGCGGCCAGCGCCGGCCGAGCGTCGCCTTCACCGCGTCCGAACTCGGCCGGGCGAACGCCACCGCCGACGGGTATCGACACGCCGTCACCGTGGTCTCGCCCGACGCCATCACCATCCCGGAGCAGTTGCCGTCGAGAGCGCCGCCGGAGGCGGTCCTGTACGTCCCCGTCCTCTCCGAGACCGGCGAGCGCGTGCCGAACGCCACCGTCTCGGTGAACGGGCTCGAACTGGAGACCGGATCGAAGGGCGTCGCCATCGTCCCGCTTCCGCGCTCGCCCGGCAACTACACGATCACGGCCGCGGCCCGGGGGCAGACGGCGACCCACGACATCGCGGTCGTCCGCGGCGCGGAGAAACAGCTGTACGCGCAACTGTCGATCACACCCGAATCTGGGTCGGTTTTGACGACGCCCACGCTCGGCGTCGGCCTCGCGAACCCGTGGGACGAGCCGATGAGCCGCGAGATACGCGTCGTCGGCCCCGGCGTCTCGCGCAACCGGTCCGTGTACATGCCGCCGGGGAACGTTACCGAGACCCGGTTCAGCCCGGGGAGCGGCCGCGGACAGCCGGGAACCTACACGTACCGCGTGACCGCGAACGGGACGACGCTCGCGACGGCGGACTACCAGGTGACCGGCGACAGGCGACTCGTCTCGGCGGTCGCGAGCAACGGAGCGTACGCCTCCGGGACGCCCATCGAGCGCTCGATCGAGGGCGTGTTCGGCAACGTCCAGCTCATCCTCGGCGTCCTGATCGCGCTCTCGGCGCTTTCCACCGTCGGCAGCACGACGGCGACGTTCGCTCAGGCCGTTCACGCGCGGCGCCAGGCCATCGGCATCCACCGCTCGACCGGCGCGACCCAGTGGCGCGTGCTGCGGACGATCCTCGGCGACATCGCCCGCATCGCAGTCCCCGCCACGACGCTGGCGCTGGCGCTGTCGGTCGCCGTCCTCCAGTTCATGGAGAACGCCGGCTATCTCGTATTCTTCGGGTTCCGGCTCACCGCGCGGACGCCGCCGTCCGTCCTCGGGGGCATCTTCTTCGGTGGCATCGCGCTCGCGACGTTCGGCGCGCTCGTCGCAACGCTGCCGTACCTCGCCGCAGCCCCGGTGTCGCTGCTGGGGAGCGGCGACCGGACGCGGACGCCCGAGGACGACGGCGGAACGCCGTCCGACGATTGAGCGCGCGGTCGTCGGGCGGCTGGGCCGTCCGTTCGCTGGATGCTCGATTCTAGCGCCGTCGACTGTTCGAACCGCTAGCCGGTCGACGCTGTCGGCATCATCGGCCGCTCGACTGCGTTCGACGCACGACTCGAACGGCCCCGCGTCGAACGAGTCAACCGATTGTCACCGACGGACCTTTGGCGCTCCGCGGCCGACAACGCAACGTATGGCGACGCGACAGCGCCAGCGGTTCGTTTACGGGCACCTCGCGTGGGTGCTGGGGTCGCTGCTCGTCTTAGCGTTGCTGGACGCGCTGACCCTGGAACTGTTCTTCGTCGTGTCGCTCATCGGCTTTCTCGTCACGGTCGAACTGGTCGCACCGCGGGCGGTGTCGCCGCGCTGGCGACGGCGGCTCTGGGTGCTCGTCGCCGTCGGACTCGCTGGCTTCGCCTACGTGGTCGTCAAACGCATCCTCGAAATCCTGCCGCCGGGGCTCGTCTGATGGCGGGGCGAATCGAAGTCGACGACCCGCCGTGGCGACGGTTCGACGGGCCGAAAGCGCTGCTGGCCGTCTACGCCGCTGTCGCGGTGGTCGCGCTGCTGTACGCCGCGAGCACGTCGTCGGTGGCGTTCGGCGCGTACAACGCCCAGTGGGACGGTTCCGGCGACATGCGGGCTGTCGCGTCCGAGAACGGGTCGTCGGTGACCGTCGGGACCAACGTGAGCCAGTATCCGACGGCGGACGCGAACGACACCGTCGCCTTCGTCCTCTCGCCGGGGGAACCCTACACGCCGTCCGAAGTCGAGCGAGTCGAACGCTTCGTCCGCGCGGGCGGGACGCTCGTCGTCGCGGAGGACTACCGTCCGCACGCCAACGACCTGCTGTCCGGCATCGGGGCCAGCGCGCGCATCGACGGCCGGCCGCTGTACGACACGCGGAACCACGACCGGACGGCGGCGTTCCCGGAGGTGACGCCGACCGACTCCTCGCCAGTCACGGAGGGGGTCGAGACCGTCGTGTTCAACCACGGGACCGTCGTCGAACCCGGAGGCGCGTCGCCAATCTTGACCTCGTCGAGCTACGCCTATCTCGACGAGGACGGAGACGGCGAACTCGACGACGGCGAGTCGCTCGCCTCCCGACCCGTGGCCACGACCGAACCGGTCGGCTCTGGCCGCGTCGTCGTCGTAGGCGACCCGAGCGTGTTCGTCAACGCGATGCTGGACCGCGGCGACAACCGGCAGTTCGCGCGCAATCTCCTCGGCCCGACGGTGCTCCTCGATTACTCCCACGCCGGCGGCGTTCCACCGCTCGCCGCTGCCGTCCTGGCGCTCCGACGCTCGGGATGGCTGCTCGCGCTCTGCGGAGCGATCCTCGTCGCTACCTTCGTAGGTATCGACTGCCGCGTGGACGACCGACTCCGCGAGTACGTCCGGGATCGGCGGTCGGCCGGCGACCCGGGGGAACTGTCCGCGAGCGGCGTCGAGGCGTTCCTGCGGTCGCGACACCCCGACTGGGACGGCGCGCGAATCGCGAGAGTAACGGAAGCCGTTATGTCACAGCGGCGTAAACGACAATTCGATGACTGATCCGTCGGCGCTGTACGACCGCCTCGAAGCCGAAGCGGGCACCGTGCTCATCGGGAACGAGGAAGTCCTCCGTCACATCACGGTCGCGATGTTGACTCGCGGTCACGTCCTCCTAGAGGGCGTCCCTGGCGTGGCGAAGACCACTATCGCCACGCTCGTCGCGAACGCCACAGACCTGAACTACTCGCGAATCCAGATGACGCCCGACTTGCTCCCGGCCGATATCACCGGAACGACGGTCTATCATCAGCAAAGCGGCGAGTTCGAACTCCAGAAGGGACCCGTTTTCACGAACCTCGTCATCGCCGACGAGATCAACCGCGCGCCGCCGAAGACCCAGAGCGCGCTGCTCGAAGCGATGCAGGAGCGACAGGTATCGATCGAGGGCTCCACGCTGTCGCTGCCGACGCCGTTCACCGTCGTGGCGACGATGAACCCCCTCGAGATGGAGGGGACGTTCGAACTCCCCGAGGCCCAGCGCGACCGCTTCCAGATGAAACTCGTCTCCGAAATCCCGGACGAAGACGAAGAGCGCGCGATCCTCGACCGCTTCGACGCCGACCCGACGCTCGATTCGGGCGACATCTCGCAGGTCGTCACCCGGAACGAACTCCTGCAGGCCCGGAGCGTCGTCCCCGAGACGTACATCGACGACAGCATCAAGGAGTACATCCTGTCCATCGTTCGTGGGTCCCGCGACCACCGCAACGTCGCGCACGGGGCGTCGCCGCGCGCGACCCTGGCCCTGCAGAACACGGCGAAGGCGCTGGCGCGCATCGAGGGCCGCGACTACGTCATCCCGGACGACGTGAAGGGGGTGGCCGTGCCCGTGCTCCGCCACCGGCTGATCCTGAACAGCGACGCCGAACTCAGCAGGATCGACACCGCTGCGGTCATCGACGAGATTCTCAGTTCGATCACGCCCCCGGGGACCGGTTCTGACAGACGTCCCCCGGGTGCGGAGGCGGCGGTCGGCGACGGTGGCAGCGAACTGTAGCGAGATCGGCGGCGCAGTGTGTCAGTCCTCGTTCCGCGTCTCAGAGAGTGTCGCGACGCCGCTACTCTCTTCAGCCGGCGACCCCGCCGGCATCGGCTCTCGTTCCATCGCGGTCCCGGTCGCCCCGGGGCCTGATCGCTCCCAGGAGAGTGAGACAACCGCATTCGATCGCTCGTCCGTCCGCGCTTCGACGGTGATCGGGCGGTCGAGGCCCACGGCGAAACCGACCGCGAGGAGGGACACAGCGGGGTGGTCGGTCCGGGTGAGGTCGCCGAACGCCGGGCCGTCGAGAGCGACCGTCGCCCGTTCGTCCGCACCGAGCTCGACGTCCACGTCGTCGACGAGTTCGAACTGCTCCGTGAGCGCCGCGGCCAGATCGGCCCCGATCTGGCCCGGTGTCCCCGCGAACGTCCCGTCGACGGTCTCTTCGAACGAAGCGAACAGCCGACCGCCGGACGGCGGGAGGGCGACTCCCCGGCGCGTGTCGCCTTCGGTCGTGACGAACAGGTCCCCGAGCGCCTCGGCGTCCGGGAGCGCGTAGTCGACGTGCTGTGGGACGAACAGGCGGGCGTTAGCGTCGGGAAGTGCCGACGTCGGGACGTACACCGTCTCGTCCTGGAGTTCGAGTTCGCGGACGAGGCCCGATTCCACGTCCGCGAGCGCCCCGAACGTCGCACCGGTGACCGAACCCGAGACGAACCGCTCGGGCGTCAGGTAGTACGTCACGAGGCCGGCGAACGCACCCGTTCCGGCCAGCGCGACGAAGACCGTCCCCAGCGCGGGAAAGAGCGCTGCGCCGGCGAGCGAGGCGACTCCGATGGCGAGGAAACCGAGCGCGGTTCGGCGGTACGTCGACCGCTTGGCGCGTGCGTAAGATTCGCGCAGGCGGCGGTTCTCTTCGCGGGCGACTTCCAGTTCCGCGCGGAGCGTCGCTGGGTCCGGCCCGGCGTGCTGTTCGTCTCGGTCGGTCGACTCGTGGTCGTCGCGTTCACTCATGGGTCGGGGAGGACTGCGGTTGGTCTCGAGAGACGATACCGACGGTGACGAGGAGATAGCGGTGAAGGAGGTACGCGGCGGTCGCGAACCCGCAGCCGAGGACGAGCGCGACGGCCGTCGGATCGACCTGCCAGGCGGTGAGTGCCAGCCAGGTCAGGCCGCCGAACAGCGGGACGGCGACGGCGACGGTGGCCGCGGCCGCGCGCGGATTCGAGGACGTCAGCGCCGCCGCGAGCAGCGACAGGAACAGCCCCGCCTCGACGGCGGCTACGATTCCCGGCTGGGTCGGACCGACCGCGACGAGCGCGACCTGTCCGAAGGCGACCGCGAGAGGGGCGGTCCCCACGACGTAGATGCAGCCGAGCGCGAACGCCGCGAGAGTCGCCCACAGCGGTCCGCTCCAGACGATGGCGACCGCGGCCACGCCGATACCGAGCGCACCGGGTACCGACCTCGCCGAGGGTGGCCAGCGTTCCTCCACGCGGGTCACGCGACCTCACCTCGCGTCGAGTCGGTCGGCGACCGAGAGAGGAGTGACTCGATGCGGTCCGGCGGCGCGACCTCGTAGGCCGTCACCGAGTCCATCTCGCAGAGCTCTCGCCGGAACTGGTCGAAGTGGCGGTATCGCTCGTAGGCGTCGTCGGTCGCCGCGAGGAGTTCGTCGTCGAACGCCACCGACGGCGTCAGAAACACGACGACCTCCGTCGCGTTCTGCCGGGCGAGCCCCGCGGTTTCGCGGAGTTCGCCGGGGTCCGTGTCGTCCGAACAGATGACCACCAGGTCGGCATTCCGTATCTCGTGTTTCGCAGACCGAAACCCGTTGTACAGCTGTTCGTCCGGCAACAGCGTGCGCTGGTGATCCTGGTACGATAGCAGGACCCGCTCCATCCGGGTGAGCGTTGGGTCGCCGTCGGTGACGGTCACCGGACTGCCGCCGCGGGTGGTCCCGGACGACCGGATGTCCGACTCGGCGTCCGTCACGGCGAGGTCGGTCAAGTGGTGGTGGCACGACTCGTAGGCCTCCGGCCTGGCGGTGGGAGACATGGTCCCGGTCACTCCAGAGTCACCGACGGTCAGATAGCCGATCGGGTCGCGGTCAGCGTCTGCACGTTTGCGGATCGCCGAGGCCACCGCGCGCAGGTGGTCGAGTTTCGTTCGACCCGCCGGTCCGTCGCCCATCGTACTCCGGTGATCGACGACGAGGACTGTCTGGCGGTTGCTCTCTGCTTCGTACTCGCGCACGTGCGGTTCGTCCAGCCTTGCTGTCGCCTTCCAGTCGACGTACTTCATCGCGTCCCCGGGGACGTACTTGCGAATTTCCTCGGCCGAGAGGCCGCCCTGACTGCCGCGAGACTCGTGTTCGCCGACGCCACGCAGGAGTCGCTCGCCGCTCTGTCCGACGTGGACCGGCCCGACCGACGGGGATTCGACGGTGACTGACGGCGTCGAACCGGTGTCGAACTCCTGGACGAACAGTCCGGCGGCGTCGCGGACTGACACCGTCGCCTCGTCCACGGTGTGTTCGCCGACCGTCTCCCACCTGAACGGGACCGTAATCGACGATTCGGCCTGCGTCCGGGCGAGCGTGACGACCGGTTCCGTCGCGCTCGCTCGCTCGGCGGCGACCGGCACGTTCGCCCGGGCCGTTACCGTGCAGTGTGAACTAGCGCCGTCTATCGCCGCGGCGAGCCGAAACGTCGTTTCGGTCCCCGTCGGGACGCGAGATCGGTCGAGCGACTGATCGACGGAGAGGGTGCGTTCGATCCGCGTCACCGACCGAACGAAGACCGCTTGCATCGCCAGGACCCACCCCAGCAACCCGGCCGCGGCGACGAACAGCGGCGTCGAACCGAGGAGCCAGCCGCCGAGGACGAGACAGAGTGCCACCCCAGTGGTGAGCCAGAATCGGCGGGTAAGACGCATTACGCCAAGGTACTGCGTCGACCTCATTGAAGATTCCGACGAGATGACAGCTTGGCCGTAATCCGAACCTGAGTGTCGAATTCAATATCGATAATTTGTGGGCCAAGTATTTGTTCGGGAATTGGTGAACAGTAGGCAGTTCAAATGCCGGATAGGGCCACATTACCAGACGCGGTGGTTTCCATTACCAAATCTATTATCGGAATCGGTAGCAGTAATTGGAGGCTACCCGATCGAATTCGGTTCCATCACCGGCTGTCTGCGGACGGGCGACGACAGCGCTCGGTCAGGGTGAGCGTGCTCGTCGCACTGCTAGTCGTCGCGGGAACGGGACTGCCGGTGGCGGGCGTCGCGCCCCAGTCGGAGGCCGCGGATGGTGGCGGCGCGGGCTCACCAGACCACGTGATCACTTCCACCGCGGTAAACGACACCGAACGGGAAGCGGTCGACACCGACGGCGACGGTCTCGTCGATGGAGTCGAACGCGAGACGCTGGGAACTGCGCCGAACCGGACCGATACCGATGGTGACGGCTATCCCGACGGCATGGAAGTCCGCTGTACCGACATGCTTCCCGACGCGGACCCGCTTCGGACAGACATTTACGTCGAGGTGGACGCGGCCGGACCGGAGATGCTGAGCGAGGACGTGCGTCGATCTGTCCGAGAGACGTTCGCCCACGCGCCGGTGTCGAACCCGGACGGGTCGACGGGCATCGACATTCACCTCGTCACGAACGATACCGGACTCGCCGCCAACGGGACGGTGTATTCGAGATCCCGCGACGGTCCCGGAAACGACATCTACGACTTCCGCTCGGCCCACTTCGACCACCGGGATGCGGGCTACTACTACGTCCTGCTCGCCGACGACGTGGCCTACGCCGGTGACGATTACTACGTCGGTGCGGGCCGTCCCGGCATCGCCGCACTGGAACCGTTCGACGCCACGCGGATCACCGCGTCGCTGTTCATGCACGAGTTCGGTCACGCCGTCGGACTCGACGCCCATCAGGACGGGATCGACGAGCGCCGCTACTCCACTGACGAGTACGACAGCGTGATGAACTACAACGGTCTGTACACCCAGCTCACGTACTCCGACGGGACCGACAGCGTCGGGCGGGACGAATGGACCTACGTCGCAGAAGACCGATACCGACCCGCGGTCAGTTGCGCGGCGAACGGGACCTGCGCGAGCGTGTGCGCGTGAGGGATTACTCTTTTTGATCCGCGAGCATGCTCATGAAGAACGACCCGAAGACGGTCTGGACGCCAAGGATCACGACCGTCGATGCGAACAGTGTCACCGTCGCCCCGGGAAGTGCCGATTCGCCGGCGACGAGCCAGCCCCCGAACACGCTCGCGAGATACAGGAGCCCCCCGACGGCGACGGCGACGCCGATCGACGCGGCGTGTTCGAGCTGGAAGTGTCGCCTGATCGTGCCGACGAGCGCGCTCGACGGCTCCCGGATCGGGTCGGCGGCGATCGAACTGAACAGCGCTAGCGCCCAGACCTGATAGCCGACGATCGCGAGCAACGACCCGCCGACCATCGTCTGGAGGCCGAAGTTGACGCCGCCGAGCGTCGTCGTCGGAAGCGACAGCCCCATCAGGACCGCGCCCAGGGAGACCAGTAGTAGCGCCGGATAGGAGAACAGGTAATCCGGCGCGTTCACGAGCATGAACCGGACGTGTCGCCACCCGTCTCTGAAACTGTCGAGCGTCTCCTCGCCCTCGCGCTCGTGATAGACGATGGGAACTTCCTCGATGGTGAGATCGTTCGCGCCGGCTTCCATGATCATCTCGCTGGCGAACTCCATGCCCGTCGTCTCTAGCTCTAGCGTTTCGAGCGCGTCTTTGGTGAACACGCGGAAGCCGCTGTGGGCGTCGCTGACGCCCGCGCCGTAGAAAGTGTTCAGGAATCGCGTCAGAAGCGGATTTCCCACGTACTGGTGGAGCGGCGGCATCGAACCGTTCCTGATCTCGCCCTCCAGCCGACTGCCCATACAGATGTCGGCGTCGCCGTTCTGGACGGGTTCGAGGAGGCGCGGGAGCGCTTCGAAGTCGTACGTGGTGTCTGCGTCCCCCATCGCGATGTACTCGCCGCGGGCCCGCTCGAACGCGTAGCGGTAGGCGTAGCCGTACCCCTCTCCGTCGGGTGTGACGACGGTCGCCCCCCGCTCCCGAGCTAAATCCGGTGTGGCGTCGGTAGAACTGTCACTGACGACGATCTCGGTGGGCACGCGCAACTCGTCGACGGCGGTCTTGATCCGGTCGATGCACTCGACGATTCCCTCTTCCTCGTTGAGCGTCGGCATCACGACGCTCAACACCGGTGTGACGTCGCTCTCCGGCGTGACGATGAAGTCGGATTTCGATTCGACAGCGGGTTCCTGGTAGTTCGCTTGATTTGCGTTTATCGTCATTCCCGTTCCAGTGGGGTTCTCTCTTTGCTCCGTGGGACCCCTGGTCGGTCAGTCGTCAGTCTCTCATCCGTGCGGACAGTGTGGGTGTCAGTCATAGATGTTGTGGCAATCCAACGCGACCTCGATGAGTTGCCGATCTCACACGTTGGTCGTCATGTCAATCCAATTTCTCATAAAGCTGTCGGGTAAATATGTGTGTAATTAATCGTGTCATTAGGGCCGGGCTAATGTGTTCGCTAGGTGTCGAGATGGGGAAATGTGGAGACTGGATTATTGGTCCTCAATAGGGTCGAGAAGTGGAATATTGATTTTGACCCGGGTCGTATTGTAAGGCTGCTTTTTATATCAGGCAGAAGCTAGGTCGAACCACGCAACCACATATGGCAAATGTTTTATGCTTATCGGATGCTCGAGTCAATAGATAGCTCTCAGACATATTGCAGAGGACACCGTTGATCGGACTTATCGGTGCTCGCGATCGAACGCGTGGCCGCTGGGGTCGGGTGGAGAGACGGTCGGATTCAGATCGGACGGCGAAGCCAGTCTCTGAGATTGCCCCCTATCGCGTGAGCGCGCGGAAACTTTCGCTTGCTCAATTCGAACAGCGTCTTGACGGTCAACCCGAGGACGAATACGAGCCCAAGAACCACGATGATCGACAGATCTTTTCCCGACCGAAAGATTCCCCGGAGAGACATTATACACGTTCTCATACTGATTGTTGGTAAATTGTTGCGGCCCAATTCTCAGAACCCATAACGGTCTCCCGGACCCACCGACTCTCGGTCCGGGCGTAGATTTATCTCGCTCCGTGTGATATGTATTGACATGGCGACCGACCAGTCTGAGGCGGACCTGCGCGTGCCACCGCTCGAGAACACGGCGTTCTTCTCCATCGAGAACGACGACGGGTACGTCCGAATCGAGCAATCTCTGGGGAATCAGGTCCTGTACACGCCGAGCGAGGCGCGAGACATCGCCGAGGAGATTCTCGATGCCGTCGACGAGGCCGCCGAGACGGACTGACGCCCTCACCGCGCGGGCCGTTTTGCTGGAAGCCGAGGTGGTTTGAACGAGGGACGACCAGCGGCTGACATGACTGATGTGCACCACCGGGCGGCAGTCGCCGAGCGGGCGGCCCGCGCCGGCGGCGTCGTCGCTCGGGAGGGGTTTCGAGGCTCGTTCGCCGTCGAGTCGAAGGCCAACAAGAACGATCTGGTCACGGAACTGGACCGCGACGCCCAGCGACAGGTCGTCGCCACCGTCCGAGCAGAGTTTCCCACCGACGCGTTTCTCTGTGAGGAACCCGTCACGACGCTGGGAGCAGGCGAAAACGACGAGGGAGCGACCGAGGTGGACGACGTGCCCGAGCGTGGCCCGGCCTGGGTCGTCGACCCAATCGACGGGACCGCGAACTACGTCCGTGGGATGCGCCTCTGGGCGACGAGCGTGAGCGCCATCGTCGACGGCGAACCGGTAGCGTCGGCGACGTACGCGCCGTCACAGGGGGACCTCTACGCTGTCGGCCCCGAGAGCGCCACCCGTGACGGGACCGAACTCGCCGTGAGCGACCGGACCGACCCCGAGACGTTCGCGGTGGCACCCGTCGGCTGGTGGGACCGAGACGAGCGCAGCGAGTTCGGACAGCTGTGTTCAGCGATCGCAAAGCGTTTCGGTGACGTTCGCCGTCTCGGGTCGTTCCAGCTGACGCTCGCACACGTCGCCGACGGCGCGCTCGAAGGGCTGATCTGCACCCGACCGATGAACCCCTGGGATACGGTCGCCGGCGTGCAACTGGTCCGTCGGGCCGGCGGGACGGTCACGGACCTCGACGGCGAGCCCTGGAGCCACGACAGCGACGCCATGGTGGCCTCGAACGGCGAGGCGCACGACGCGCTCGTCGCCGCCGGCACCGAGGCCCTCGACGGCGACTGAGGGCGCCCGCGGTCCGTCGGTCGTAACTACCGTCTGTCGGCTTTTCGGGTCGGTTTCGTCCGACGTGCGCACGCGACCGGAACGCTAAAACCGCCAGCCACCGGTCACACGGCCATGGCAACGTACGAGCGAGTCGTCGGTGATTTCGACTCCGGGCAGCTCTGGCTCGGGTCTCTCGTCGCGGTCGTTCTCGTCGGTCTCGGGGCGGTGCTCGCGGCCCCACAACTGGTCTGGAACCGGTTCCTCTGGCACTACTTCTGGGGGCCGGTGTACGCGGACGCGATGGCCGCGAACTGCGCCGTCATGACCTCTGCGGGCCCGGAACCGCTCTACGAGGGCTGTAGTGCCGCGATTCAGGACGGGCGACTGGTCGCCGAACCCGGCTACACCATCGTCTCCGAAGTGGGCTACATGCTCATTCTCGTCTACATGCTCGTCGGCGTCTACCTCCTGCTTGAGCGACTGGAGATCGCCGAGGACCCGAAGCTCTACTTCGCGTTCGTCCCCTTCATGCTGCTCGGCGGCGCGCTGCGCGTCGTCGAGGACGCCACCGACCGCGCGGTCGAAGCCGGGGTCGACCCGCTCGTCGACTACCCGCTATCGTCGCTCATCATCAGCCCCGTCATCTACGGGACGGTGTTCCTGCTCACGCTGCTCGTGCTCGTCGTCTGCGTGAAACTCGACAACGACGGCGTCGTCGACAGCTACTACCGGACGACCGGGGCGGTCGGCACTGTTCTCGTCCTCGTCACCCTGCTGTACCTGACCTTCGTGGCGGTCACCACCGACTACTCGCGACTCTACCCGAGCGTGCTGCTCACGACGGTGGGAATCGCCTCGGCGCTGTCCTACGGCCTCTACCGGCTGTTCGACCAGTACTGGCCGGCGGTCAACGACGGGACCGGTACCATCGGTCTGCTCGTCATCTGGGGCCACGCCATCGACGGCGTCGCGAACGTCCTGCTCGCGGACTGGCTCGACGCGCTCAGCGTCCCGCTCACGTACTACCCGAAACACCCCGCGAACGCGTTCATCATCGCGACGACGGAATCCCTCCAGCCGGCCGCGCTCTCGGCCGCCATCGGCACGTCCTGGCCGTTCCTGGTCGTCAAGCTCGCCGTCGCCTCGCTCGTCGTCTCGCTGTTCAACGAGGAGTTCATCGAGGACAGCCCGCGCTACGCGCTCCTGTTGCTCATCGCCGTGACCGCGGTCGGTCTCGGACCTGGTACGCGCGACATGCTGCGCGCGACGTTCGCCATCTGAACGTCGGACCACCGCCCCGGTGCTACGGGAACGGGTGGTGGTCCCTGTCGAGGCGGGACTCGAAGCCCATATCGCTCGGCACGCGCTCGGCGCGCTCGCCGAAGAACGCTTCGCCGAAGAACAGCGGCTGTGCCGACGGACAGACCACGCGGACGGCCTCGAACCCGAGCTGTTCGAGGTCCCGCGTCGTGAGCCGGGCGCCGTAGGGTGTCAGCCCGGCGTCTGTCGCCCGCTCGCAGAGCGCGTCGAGTTCTGCATCGCCGGACAGCGGTGCGTCGGGACCGAGACTGTCGAGGGGCACCGCCGTCTCGGTGTCAGACAGCGAGGCCGCGACCCCGGGCGATTCCGCGTAGCGGCCGATCGCCCCCTCGGCCTCTTTCGCCCCGTCCGGGCCCATACCGTCGAGTTCCATCCAGTTCTGGAGAGCCTCTTCCAGCGCGCCGACTGCTGCCGCGCCCGGGTCGAGGTCGGCGTCGGTCCCCAGCGCGAACTGCGGCCACGACTCGCGCTCCAGCGCGACGGTGACGACCGGCACGTCAACGTCCTGCGTCAACAGCAGCGGAGTCACGTCCAGCCCCTCCGACTGCGCACGCCGTCGCAGGGTGTCGAAGCGGTCGTGGTCGTCGACGGCCACCCGGAGCGGGTCGAACGTGGAGTACCACGACAGCATCGCGGCGTCGCGCTCGATGACCTCGTACAGCCCGGTCAACAGCGCCTCGGTGACGGTGTTGCCGAGGCCGAGGCCGGTCGTCGTCGCCGTCCTGACCGCGTTCGACGGCGGCGGGTACAGCACCGTCTCCGCCGGCAGGGCCCGTTCCTCGCCGGTCACGAGGTTCTCGGCTCGAATCCACGGAATCTCCGTCTCGTCGTCCCACCCGGACTCGGCCCGCACGAACGCGCTCGGTTCTACGGCGTCAGACCGGGAGTCCACCGTCCCGCTCGGGAGGTCGTCGAGGCGGTAGACGCCGGCCGCGTACCGCTCGTAGCTCTCGCCGAGCGCCTTCATGAACGCGGTGTCCCAGTCCACCGCGACGCCGGCGGCCTGTCTCGGTGCGGTCACGTCGCTGAAGCCGGCGGTGTCGGAGAGCGTCGAGAGGTAGTACGGTGCCGGGAACGAGCGGGCCTCCCCCACTTGCTCGACGATTCCCACCCGGTCGTCGAGACCGATTTCGGCCCGGGAGAGCGCCTCGCTGTCGTGTGCCGTCTGGTGTCCAGCGTCCAGTCGGCGCTCCGGCGAGTCACCGCAGTCACACCCAGGGACGGGGAGGAACCGCCGCTCCGTGTGCGGGAGTTCGACGACGGTTCCAAACAGCGCCCGCTCGCCGTCGAAAAACTGCGTCAGGAGCCGTCCGGCGAGCGCGCCGGCGAAGCGCTGGGTGATGGCCGACGGTGCTTCCGTGGGCGACTCGGATCCATCGACCGTCGCTTCCACACGTTTCCGGAGACAGTCGAAACAGCCGGTCTCCGGGCCGAATGCGCTGATCGCTGCATCGGTTACAGGAACGCCGCCGACGCCGCCCAGTTCGACGGCGACCCACGGCGTCCCGCCGTCGCGCGCACGGTCGGACGCTGTCGAGAAGGTCGCCGCGCCGACGGTGTCGACGGCGACGGACAGGTCTGCAGGCGATTCAGTTGGTGTCGAACTCCGCGTCAGTGCAACGTCGGTTTCGGCGAGAAATTCGGTGAGTGAGTCGACTGCCGGCCCACTCCCGACGACCTCGACAGTTGGCATGCCGAAGGCCTCGGCGTGAACGGGGAAAAACCTATGCGGCGAGCATCGACTGGGCGACGGTCGCCAGCTCGTCCGGCTCGGCCTCCTTGAGGCGCTCGTCGCCGAGCATCAGGCGCAGGCGCGGTCGGCCCACGTCGATGGGGACCTTCTCGGTGTCGATGAGGTTCATGTCCTCGAGCTTCGTCTTCGTCCGCGAGAAGGTAGCTTTGCTGGCGAGTCCGACGTCCTCGCCCCACTTGCTGATGTCGTACAGCAGTTCGCCGTTGCGGGCCGCGACCAGCAGGCTGATGGTGACCTCGTCCAGCCCGTCGCCGTCGCCGCGGGCCGTCGACAGCGAACTCAGTACGTCGTCGAAGTCGTCGGCGGTCTCCTGGCCGATGTCGGCTTCGAGCGTGCTGCGGACGCGGTTGAGCGGGGGCGTCCGAAGCGAGTACTCGTCGGCGTCCGCCCAGGTCGATTCGTAGTAGTCGTAGGCGGTGTCGACGAAGTCACCGTCGTCGGTCCCGAGACCGCCGACCGCGTCGTTGATCGTGACGAGCGCGTACACTGCGTCCGGTGTCACCGCGACGGAGTGGTTCGGCACCGTATCGAGCAGTCGCATCTCGAGCCTGTCTTCGTCGATGAGGTCGGCCGCGGTGCTGGCGACGAGGAAGTCGTCCATGACGTCCTTCAGCGCACGCTCGTCGGCGAGCAGTCGAACCGCCGGGGCGTCGGCGTCCGCGTCGAGCGTCGAAACGAGTTCGGCGACGCTCTGACGGGACGGATTGACGACGTACACCGGCTCGGTCGTCGACTCGAACACTGCCCCGAGCATGGAGCCGACGTCGTCTTGCAGGAGATTTGAAGTCATTATCTTCTGCCAGTATATAGCGCATTAATATATTTAATTTTACCGGCCGATTTGTGTTGATTTCTCGTCCCACGGCGCAACACCCACGAAATATTCGCGATAAAAATATCGATATAGGCGATTGAGCAGAACTCGATGTCGCGGCTGGAACTGTGCCTCGCTGGCGGTCGCTGTGGCTCCTTGCTCTGTGTTGAAAGCGCCCTGGCCGTTTAGAACCCGCTCTGAAGCCGCGCCGCCAGGTCGTCGGACCAGTGGAACTCGCCGTCGTAGATGACCGGCAGCGACGTCCCGGACAGCGCGGCGGCCAGTTCGTCCCGCTCGAGCGTGTGGGTCGTCTGCTCACCGTTCAGCACCGCGCCGTCGCCGAACGGAAGTCGGTAGCTCTCGCCCGGGCGTTCGGGCGAGACGACCGTGCAGTCGAGGTCGAAGCCCGACTCTGACTCCGACAGCCAGACCACCGCGGGCTGGTCCGGGCACGGGATGATCGAGTACGTCCCGTCCCCGACGACGGCGTAGTCCTTGCACATCATGATCCTGCGGCGGGCGAGTTCGAGCGCGCGCTGGATGCTGAAACCGTTGCACAGCAGGCGTGCGAACGCGGTCCCGACCAGCGCGGCGTGTTTGTCGAGCACGTCGGTGAACGTCACCGCGCCGGCGACGGCGCCCTGCTCGACGAGGTCGAGCCCCTGTTGATAGGAGCCACAGGCGTTCAAAAAGAAGGTCTGGGTACCCGTCCCCTCCAGCGACGACAGCGGCAGGTTGCCGTCGGGGCAGCGCAGTCCCGCGTCGTCGCAGTGGCCGATGAAGTGAACGAAGTCGGTCTGTCGCTCGAACGTGTCGGCCAGTTCGGCGACCGATAGCCGCTCGCTCACGCGGACGTCCATCGGAAGGTCGGCGGCCCGGTAGATCTCCGTCACTTCGGTGTGTTCGTCGGCCATCTCCTCGTCGTTGAGCACGACCGCGACGGTCGGCTCGCTATCGCATCGGCACTCGAACCGGTAGCGGTTCAGGTAGGCCTCCGGCGTCGTTTTGCAGGCGTCGATGGGGTTTCCGGGCGCGAGCCAGGCGTGTAGCTGCCCCTCTCGAAGGGTCGGTTCGATCATGGACGGCCGCTCTGCCGACCCCCGACACAGGTACGAGTCCGCGAGCGTCTTATCGAGGAGGTCGCTCAGATCGAGTTCGGAGCCGTCGGGCAGGTAGACCAGACTGAGTCGCTCCAGCAGGAAGGGGAGACACCGTACTCGATCCGCCCGCGGCTCGACGTAGGTCGAGAGCGGCCACTCGGGCAGGATGCTGTTCACCGCGTCGTCCGAGACGGCGACGTACCGTTCGAGCCGCTCCGCGGGAGACAGCGAGCAGATCGCGTCAGCATCGAGGGAGAGGGCGGCTGTGATCCGGTCTCCGTTCTGGTCCGGGTCGATGCGCCTGACCTGGCAGTCCAGGTAGAACACCTTCCGGAGTAGTCGTGCTACGGCACACTGCAGCGAGGAACACTCGCCGAGCGAGACCGACACGTCGGTCCCCTCGGCAGTCAGCAGTGCCGAGTCACGCGGCTCGACGGTGACCGCCGCACCGAGGTAGTACGCGAGCGGGGCGGTGACGAGCACGTCGGCGACGCGCTCCGGGACGCGGAGACGGATCCCGGTTTCGGGCCGACACTCCCGCACGGCGTCGGGGATCTGTACGGGTTCCCCCGTCGTGACCAGCGGCGGATGCCCCCGGAACTCCGGGTGTGACCGCGACGGCGACATCGTGTGGAACGCACTGCTCATGTTCGTGACCGCGGTCGCGAGTCCCGCGGGCGTTTCGGGGACTTGTATCTGCGGACGGGACTCGCTGGAAACCGGCATGAACCCGAGCGTGACGGCCGTCCAGTCGTCGAAGGCGAGAACCGTGGTGGTACCCAGCGAACGAACGTAGGCGGGACCGTCGAAGCGGAGATGGATACGAATCTCGTCGGCGTCGGCGAACGGCGCCGCTCGATCGGTCACCGCTGTGGGTGCCTGCATCGTCAGGAGAAAGGTCCCTTCCGGTAGTTCTGACGGTGTGCCCCGGTACGGCTCTGCATCCAGCCGGGACACCGTCGGCTCCACCGCCGGCAGCGCGATCTCGGTGACCGTTCCCCGGTAACACTCGTCGACCGGACGCGGTAGCTGTTCGGTCCCGACGGACACGCTCTTGTGCAACTGTCGTACCAGCGCGGCCGGGTCGACTTCGCTTCCGTCCCACTCTGTCGTCGAATCGGCGTCCGCGTCGACCCCCACGCCTGACACCCCCCAGGCGACCATACACTGACATGTGTGTCCTTATTCAATAAATACATATGGGTACCATCAATTGACATGTGAATACGAATTACTAACGTTCAAACTTCTGACCCGTTCCGCCACGTGCCAGTCAACCGCACGCCCGCGGCAAGAGGGGTAGATTATTGTCCGCCGGGTTCCGAGGCGCACACATGACCTACGAGACTGTACGGGAGTCCGACCCGGCAGTAGCCGATGCGCTCGAAGACGAGCGGACACGACAGAACGAGACGCTGGCGATGATCGCCAGCGAGAACCACGTCAGCGAGGCCGTCATGGAGGCCCAGAGCTCCGAGCTGACGAACAAGTACGCCGAGGGCTACCCCGGCGAGCGCTACTACGGCGGCTGTGAGTACGCCGACGAGGTCGAGGAAATTGCCATCGACCGCGCGAAGGAACTGTGGGGCGCCGACCACGTCAACGTCCAGCCACACTCCGGTTCCCAGGCCAACATGGGCGTCTACCTCGCCATGCTCGAACCCGGAGACAAGATCCTCTCGCTGGACCTGACCCACGGCGGCCACCTCAGCCACGGTCACCCGGCGAACTTCGCCGGCCAGGTGTACGAGGTCGAGCAGTACGAGGTCGACGACGAGACTGGCTACATCGACTACGAGCAACTGCGCGAGACGGCCGCGGAGTTCGAGCCCGACATCATCGTCTCGGGCTACTCCGCGTACCCGCGCGAGATCGAGTGGGAGACCATTCAGGACGCTGCCGACGCCGTCGACGCCTACCACCTCGCCGACATCGCCCACATCACCGGCCTCGTCGCCGCCGGCGTCCACTCCTCGCCGGTCGGCATCGCCGACTTCGTCACCGGTTCGACACACAAGACTATCCGCGCCGGCCGCGGCGGCATCATCATGTGCGACGAGGAGTACGCCGACGACATCGACGCTGCCGTCTTCCCCGGTTCCCAGGGCGGCCCCCTGATGCACAACGTCGCCGGCAAGGCCGTCGGCTTCGGCGAGGCGCTCGCCCCTGAGTTCGAGCAGTACGCCCAGCAGACCGTCGACAACGCTCGTGCGCTCGGCGACCGCCTGCAGGAACACGGCCTCGACCTCGTCTCGGACGGTACGGACAACCACCTCGTCCTCATCGACCTCCGCCCCTCCCATCCCGACACCACGGGCAAGGACGTCGAGGCGGCGCTCGAAGAAGCCGGCATCGTCCTCAACGCGAACACCGTCCCCGGCGAGACGCGCTCGGCGTTCAATCCCTCGGGCATCCGAGCGGGCACGCCCGGGCTCACGACCCGCGGCTTCGACGAGGCGGCCTGCGAGGAGATCGCGGACCTCATCTACGAGATCGTCGACGCGCCCCACGACGACTCGGTCATCGCCGAGGTCAGCGACCGCGTGGACGAACTGACCGACGAGTACCCGCTGTACGACTAAGCGCCTGATCCCGCTCGCAGTTCCGTTCTCTGTTGGCGCATCACTTTCGGCCGTCGGTAGCGGTCAGCGGTAGTGTTTAGTTTGGAGCATTGTACCAGCGAGCGAAACTCTGCAACCAATTTTCGGCTGTTTCCGGTTCGACGTGGCTGAAGCAGTTCGAAAACGACGAGGTTCGACGCTTCAGCTCTCGAAAAATCCGTTCGACAGCGTTCCGATTTCCGTGGCGACACATCTGAAATCGGAGTCCAGCTCGTTGAAGTGCAGTTTGGAGGTGTTGAGCGCCATCAACGAGAAAAATGGCAGTTTCGATATCGTGTTTTTGCCGAAGTTCGCGCAAGAAAATTTCCGTGAGAGTAATCGTAGTCGTCGCAAACAACCGGACGTGAAGCAGTTCGTTCGTTTCTGGATCGGCAGCGGCGTACAGCCAGAATTGCTGGTCGTTGATGCGAATCACCGTTTCGTCGAGCGCAATCTGATTCGGAGATTTACCGGATTTGGGCTGTAGATCGGCTTTCTGCACCCAATCGTGGATGGCTTTTCGACTTCGATTGACACCCAAATCTTCGAGTAATTCGACGGTATTTGACAGCGAGAGTCCCGCAACATGCGATTGAATACCCAGCGCCATCGCCGACTCGGGTGTCCGCTCGCGCTCCACAAAATCCAAATCAATCCAGTCTCTATTCCCGCTGAGGCGGCTGATTTCTGGCATAGGCACCAAGAAATCCGTCCGCCTCACTTTTCACGCTTAACTAAACACCGCCGACTAGTCGATCCGTGCATTTAAGCCGCTGAACGTGCAAAGTCCGATACTCATGGGCGACCGAAATTCGCGTCGCGCAGTTCGCCCGTCCCGGACCGTTATCAGCCGCAGCTTCACTCGCCAGTGCTGTCGGTGTCGCTGTTGATGGCCAGTCTCCGGTGTTCCGGACCGACCGCTCGTATCACGCGCTGATTACCCGACTCCAGAATCCACACTCCGATGTTCGACAGACTGAACGACGACGTTCGCACAGCACTGGCGAAAGACCCCGCCGCGACGAGCGCCCTCGAAGTGGTGCTCACCTATCCCGGCCTGCACGCGATCTGGGCCTACCGGGTCGCCCACTGGCTCTGGGAGCGCGACGCGACGCTGCTCGCGCGCCTCCTCTCGCATCTCACTCGCTTTCTCACCGGCGTCGAGATCCACCCGGCCGCCGAGATCGGCGAGCGCTTCTTCATCGACCACGGCATGGGCGTCGTCATCGGCGAGACCGCCGAGATCGGCGACGACGTGCTGCTGTACCACGGCGTCACGCTCGGCGGCGCGTCGATGCGCCGGGAGAAGCGCCACCCGACGCTCGAAGACGGTGTCACCGTCGGTGCCGGCGCGTCGCTCGTGGGCCCGATCACGGTCGGGGAGAAGGCCGCCGTCGGGGCCGGTGCCGTCGTCGTCGACGACGTGGCCCCCGAGACGACCGTCGTCGGTAACCCGGCCGAACCGGCCGACGAGGCGGTCGGTTCCGAGCGCCCCGATCCGATCATCGCCGACGGCTAGGTTCTTCTGGCTCGCGGCCCTTCCCCCGACAGATGAGCGACTCGCCACACGACGCGCTCAGGACCGACCCCGACCTCGGCCCGCTCGTCGAGGCGCACGGCGAACTGACGCTCGACCCCGCCGAAGACCTCTTCGAGCGCCTCGTCGTCGCCATCCTCAGACAGCAGGTGTCGATGGCGTCGGCCGCCGCGACGCGCGAGCGACTGTTCGACGCCGTCACGGTCACGCCGGACGGCATCCGCGCGGCCGACGACGAGGTGCTTCGCGATGCCGGGCTCTCCCGGCAGAAGACGCGCTACGTCAACGCGGTCGCCGACGCCTTCCTCGAACACGGCTACTCGCTCGCACACTTCGCGGACCACACCGACGACGAGATCCGCGAGGCGCTGACCGACATCACGGGCGTCGGCGACTGGACGGCCGATATGCTGCTCATGTTCGCCTTCGGCCGCGAGGACGTGTTCCCGGTCGGCGACCTGGGCATCCGCAAGGGGTTCGAGACCGTGGTCGGCGAGGGCTACGACCGGGCGGAGATGACCGACTACGCCGAGCGCTGGTCGCCGTACCGGAGCTACGCGAGCCTGTACCTGTGGCGGGCGGACGAAGACATCGCCGACAGCGTCGACGAAGTCAGCGAGGACTGAGCGGAGCGGCGGTCCAACCGGCGGATTACTCCTCGGCCTGTTCCTCTTCCTCGGCGTCGAGTTCGTGTTCCTCGTCGGCGCGGCGGTTCACGTCGACCTGGTAGTGCTTGAGGATGTCCCGACCGAGCAAGAGCGGGTAGTCCATGTGCGAGCGGTCCTCGACGCTCGCGGTGACTGTGTGTTGAGTCCCGCCGACGCCGACCACGAGGTCGACGACCGGGCGCGATCGGCCGGACTTGACGCTGCCGGACTTGATGGTGACGATGTCCAGAATCGGCCCCGTGCCGATCTCGGCGGCGAGCTTGGCGTCGATGCTGGTCCGCGTCGCGCCGGTGTCGGACTTCGCAAGCACCGTCTTGGTCCCCTGCGTGCCGGTGACGAGGACCTCTTCGATGTAACCGACGGTGACGTTCTCCGGCGTTTCCGGGCTCTTTTGCTTCGGCGTACAGGCCGGCCGCGAGTCGTCGAGGCGGTCGGATAAGCGTTCGACCTCCTCGTCGTCGACGCTGCCGCCAGCGCGCTCGATGGCGAGTTGGGCGATGTGTGGGGCGGGGCTGACGCCGCTGGCCTTGAACAGGCCGCGGAATCCGGCGGTTGGGTTGACTTCGAGGACGTAGTAGCCGTCGTCGCTCTGGACGATATCGACGCCGGCGTAGTCGAGTCCGACGGCCTCGACCGAGTCGAGCGCGATTTCCCGAACACGCTTGGGGAGCCGGCCCGTCATATCTTCGACCTCGCCGCCGAGGGCCACGTTGGTCCGCCACTCGCCCTCGGGTGCGTAGCGGTTCATCGCCCCGACGATCTCGTCGCCGACGACGTACACGCGGAGGTCGTGGTGTCGCTTCGAGTCGTGTTCCATGAATTCCTGGAGGAACGCGTGGCGGCCGCCGACCTGTGCGTTGACGGAGTTCTCGGTGTCGACCATCCACGTGCCGCCGCCGTGGGTCCCGATGGCGGTCTTGTACACCGCGCGCTCGCCGAAGCGCTCGCGGCGCTCGTTGAGCTGGTCGTTCGAGAGCGCCAGGACGGCGTCGGGGACCGGTACATTGGCCTCGGCCAGGGCGGCGGCGCTCGCGAACTTGTGCAGCGCCGTCGTCGCGGCCATCGGCTCGTTCAGCATCGGTTCGAGCCGGTTCATCGTCATCGCCAGCCCGATTCCCTCGGCCGGGTGCTCGTCGCTGGACAGGAGGAGGCGGTTCGCGACCACGTCGACCTCGGGTTCGAGTCGCATGTCTCCGTCTTCGACGGTGATAGCCGTGTTCTCGGTTCTGAGCCACTCCGTGCCGTAGCCCATCTCGTCGACTGCGTTCAGGATGGCCTTCGACTCCTTGCTGGAGTGGAGGCTCAGGACGCCGACGGTGATGTCTTCGTTGCTCATGCAGTCGGGTTCAGGCGGCCGGCTAAAAGAGGTAGGGATGTGTCTCGCGTGTGCGAAGCAGTCGCGACCGTGCGTCGACACGCCGTGGTGGAGGTCCCGGTCCCGGAGGGGTTTTACCTCCCGACCGCACTTGTCGGGGCATGGAGGAGGCCGAGCCGTTCACGTTCGACGGCGGACGCGTCGATCCCGGGGAGACGCGGAACGTCCGCTACACCGTCAGCGAGACGTATCTGGGCGACGCCATCCGCATCCCGGTCACGATCGTCAACGGGGAGCGCCCGGGGCCGACCGTGTTCCTCACGGCGGCCGCACACGGCGACGAACTGAACGGCATCGAAGTGGTCCGCGAGGTCGCCCACGAGTGGGACCACGAGGGGCTGGCCGGGACGCTGGTCTGCCTGCCGGTGTTGAACATCCCGGCGTTCATGGCACAGGAACGGTACCTGCCGATCTACGACCGCGACCTGAACCGGTCGTTCCCGGGCGACCCGGACTCCACGAGCGCGAAGCGGATGGCCCACCAGATCTTCCGGAACTTCCTCGCGCCGTGTGACATCGGACTTGACTTCCACACGTCGACGCGCGGGCGAACGAACATGATCCACGCCCGGGCCGACATGGAGGACCCCGAGGTGGCCCGCGTCGCCAACGCCTTCGCGACGAACGTCATCATCTCCTCGGAGGGGCCGTCCGGGTCCCTCCGGCGGGAAGCGAGCCTCGCGGGCGTCCCGACGATCACCATCGAGATGGGCGAGGCACACCGGTTCCAGCGCCCGCTCATCGACTCGGCGCTCGACAGCGTCCGGTCGGTCCTCGCGGAGTTCGGCCTCCGGGACTCGGACACCGTCAAGTGGCCCGGGTGGCGGACCGTCATCTCTGACAACGACGAGAAGACCTGGATCCGCGCTGACTCCGGCGGACTGGTCGACATGCACTACGAGCGCGGCGACCTCGTCTACGAAGACGACGTGATCTGCACCATCACGAACCCGTTCAAGACCGACAACACGCTGATGCGAGCGCCCTTTACCGGCCTGCTCGTGGGCGTGCTCGAAAACCCGCTTGTGTACCCGGGCAACCCGCTCTGTCACCTCGTTCGACTCGACGACCGGACCCAGCGCGCGATCGAGTGGAACCGGCGCTCGGAGACGACGATTGGGGACGACGGAACAGTCAATTGACGAAGGTCTTCGGCCGCCTTGCCGGTGATTCCCGTCCGTTGTAGAAACTACTATCTGTTATCGCGCTAAGCCCCCAATGTATGAGTCAGTCTTACAACCGCGGCACCGTCGAGGATTTCGGACGGTGGCGAGACTTCTCGGCCGGGATGTGGGCCTGGATCTTCCACAAGTTCACCGGCTGGGTGCTCGTGGGGTATCTTTTCACCCACATCGCCGTGTTGAGCACGGCGCTCAGCGGCGACGACCTCTACACCAGCACGATTAGCGGGCTCGAAGCCCTGCTGATCGTCCGGTTCCTCGAGGTCGGCCTGCTGGCCGTCGCCGTCTTCCACATCCTCAACGGGATCAGACTCCTGATGGTGGACCTGGGGGTCGGACTCGAATCGCAGGACAAGAGCTTCTACGCGTCGCTGCTGCTCACGGGTGCGATCGTCGTCGCGAGCGTGCCGACGTTCCTCGGGGGGGCACTCGTCTAATGGCCGAGCACTACTCCTCGTTCGAGCGCGGCGGTCGCCGCTGGCTCTTCCAGCGGCTGACGGCGGTGTTCCTCATCGGCGTCCTCGCGTTCCACTTCATGCTGTTGCACTTCGTGAACCACGCCGCCGACATCACGTTCATGGGGACGCAGGCCCGGATGAGCCAGGTGGGCTACTTCGCGACGATGTGGCTCTTCCTCGTCACCGCGACGTTCCACGGCGTCAACGGCGTCTACAACGCACTGGTCAATCAGGGCCTCACCGGGTCCCGGAAGAACGCGGTCAAATACCTGCTCGTCGCCGCCGGCGTCCTGCTGGTCCTCCAGGGGACGCGGGTGTCGCTGGCCATGACGAACCTCGTCTGAACAATGAGCACGCAAATCGAACAACAGGAAACCGAGACGGAAGCCGACGAAGAGACGGAGCCCGAGGTCGAGTCACCGGGCGATCGTCGGCGCGCACAGAAACGCGAACGCCAGGCGATCGAGGAGGCCCAGCGCGAGACCGAAGAAGCGACCCTCGACGACGAGGACACGATCACGCTGAAGGTATTCCGCTACGACCCCGAGGTCGAGGGCAAGCAGGAACCGCGCTTCGACGACTTCCGCGTCCCCTTCCACAAGGGGATGACCGTCCTCGACGCGCTCATCTACGCGCGGGACCACTACGACTCGTCGCTGACCTTCCGGCACTCCTGCCGGCAGGCCGTCTGTGGCTCGGACGCCCTGTTCGTCAACGGCAGGCAGCGACTGGGCTGTAAGACCCAGATGTCGGATCTGGACGACCCGGTCCGCATCGAACCGCTCCCCCACCAGGAGGTCGTCAAGGACCTCGTCGTGGACATGGAGCACTTCTACGACCAGATGGAGGCCGTCGAGCCGTACTTCGACGCCGACGAGACCCCGGACGACAAGCTCGAAGAGCAGCGCCAGACCCGCGAGAACCGCGAGAAGGTCAAGATGTCAACGCGGTGTATCTGGTGTGGCGCGTGTATGTCCTCGTGTAACATCGCCGCCGGCGACAACGAGTACCTCGGCCCGGCCGCGATCAACAAGGCCTACCGCTTCGCCATGGACGAGCGCGAGGGCGACGAGCGCAAGCAGGAACGCCTGCGCATCATCGAACAGGAACACGGTGTCTGGCGTTGCCAGACCCAGTTCTCCTGTACCGAGGTCTGTCCGAAAGACATCCCGCTGACCGAGCACATCCAGGAGCTCAAGCGGGAAGCCGTGAAGAACAATCTGAAGTTCTGGTAGCGACCGACGCCGTTACTGTCCCTCGTCGCTGTGTTTCTCCAGCCGAACAGCGTCGCGTCAGCCGCGACGCCGCCGTGGATCAGCGCGACAGGAGGTCGTGGATGCGGTCGGCGAGCGAGGCGTCGTCTGTGCCGAGCCAGTGCATCTCGAACGTCTGGTCCTTGCCGGCGCTCATGAACGGCACGCTGGATTCCGTGTCCTCGTGATAGGCCCGGACGGCGTACACGAGATTCGTTCGAGCCGCCTTTTCGAAGTCGCCGACGCCGCGGCACTCTGTCTCGGGGTCGGTGGCGATCCACTTCGTCTCGTCCGAGCCGCGGGGGAGGAGGTCCCCGGGTCGGCGCGACACGGTGGCCCGCTCGAAGACGGTGTCGGGGTCCATGGGGGTACGTAGCACTCGAACGGTAATGGCTGTTCGCCAGGAGTCGGCAGAGCGTCAGTCGTTGCGACAGACGAACTCGAAGCGCGCGCCGCCGGACTCGCTGGCCGTGGCGATGACGTCCCAGTCGTGTGAGTCGACGATCTGCTCGACGATGCAGAGGCCGAATCCCGTGCCGTCGGTCGCCGTCGAGTAGCCCGGGTCGAACACCTCGTCGGTGCCGTCGGTGAAGCCGTCGCCGTCGTCCTCGACGTAGAACCCCCACGGCTCGGTTCCGACGGTCACCGTCACGTCGCTTCCGCCGTGCTCGACGGCGTTGCGAAAGAGGTTTTCGAGCAGTTCGAGCAGCGCGCCGCCGTCGGCCTCGATCGGGGCGTCCGCCGCGAGTTCGAGCGTCGCGTCCCGCGTCTCGACCATCGACCACGCCCGGCGGGCGACGTCTGCGAGGTCGACCGGCTCGACGTCGTCCGGGTCGACACCTCGCTTCGCGAGGACGAGCAAATCGTCGATGAGGGTGTACATCCGGTCGATGCTGCGCTCGGCGCGGTCGAAGTGCTCGTCCGCGCCGGTTTCGCGCGCGAGTTCGAGCGAGCCGTCCAGCACGTCGAGCGGGTTTCGGAGGTCGTGACTGATCGCATCGGAGAAGCGTTCGAGGCGCTGGTTCTGGCGTTTGAGTTCCTGTTCGTGGTGTTTCCGCTCGGAGACGTCGCGTGTGGTCACGAGTATCTGGCCGGCGAGCGGTCCGGTGGTGATCTGCTTGCCGCGGGACTCGGTCCAGATCCACTCGCCGTCGGCGGTCCGGTAGCGGTGCTCGATGGTGGCGTGGTGCGACGGATCCTCGATCATCCGGCCGAACTCCTCGATGGCCTCCGGCAGGTCGTCGGGGTGGACGTACTCGAAGAGGTCCGCGTCCTGCATGACGGACTGATCGTAGCCGAGAACGCGCTCGACGGACGGGCTGATGTACTGGACCGTCCCCTGACGGTCGAAGACGGTGAGCACGTCGGAGGTGTGGGTGACGAACTGGTTGAACTGGGCCTCGAAACGCGGACGTTCGCTCACGTCGCGCGAGGAGAACACGCGATAATCGAGTTCGCGTTCGGGACCGTCTCCCGTGAACGACTCGATCCACACCCAGTCGCCCTCGGCGTCGCGAAAGCGGTACTCAGTCCCGGTATCGGCGCTCGACGCGGTAGCGGCCAGCGCCGCCCGGACGCGCTCTCGGTCCTCGGGGTGGACGAAGTCGAGCCAGTCGCTGCCGACGATGGAGTCGGTGTCGTAGCCAAGGACGCGCTCGACGGCGGGGCTGGCGAACTTGACCTCGAGGTCGGCGTCGGTCACAGTCAGTACTGCCGGGGCGTCGGCGAGTAGCGAGCGGAAATCATCAGCAGTCTGGAAATGCGGGTCTGACATCGGAGAACGGCGATGGAGCGGTCGTATCGAGCCGCTGTGGGTCCGCCTGGAAGCCGCCGTGGTCGTTGCCGGAAATTCCAGTCCGAGTGATATAATTCCATCGGCCGTCGCCCCATTTGCATCGGATCGTACACCCTCGACGGCGAGCGTGACACGCCGCACGGGCCGCTCGTTGGGCGCAACAGGGAGGCTTAAGTTCGGGTACTCCTAAGCCGAATATACGCCAAGAGACATTCTACCAATGTACGAACACGACGTCATCGTGGTCGGCGCGGGTGGCGCTGGCCTCCGGGCTGCGATCGCAGCGGACGAAGAGGGCGCTGACGTTGCTCTCGTGACCAAACTTCATCCGGTTCGGAGCCACACGGGCGCGGCAGAGGGCGGCATCAACGCCGCCCTCCAGGAGGGCGACTCCTGGGATCTCCACGCGTACGACACGATGAAGGGGTCTGACTACCTCGGCGACGCCCCCGCAATCGACACGTTCGCCCAGGACGCCCCGGAGGAGGTCATCCAGCTCGAGCACTGGGGGATGCCCTTCTCCCGCGAGGAAGACGGGCGCGTCTCCCAGCGGCCGTTCGGTGGCCTCTCCTACCCACGGACGACGTACGCGGGCGCCGAGACCGGCCACCACCTGCTGCACACGATGTACGAGCAGGCGGTCAAGCGAGGCATCGAGGTGTACGACGAGTGGTACGTGACCCGGCTCGCGGTCACGGACCACGACGACCCCGAGGACCGCGTCTGTCACGGCTGTGTCGCCTACGACATCAAGTCCGGCGAGATCCACGGATTCCGTGCCAACAACGGCGTTATCCTCGCGACCGGCGGGCTGGGACAGGCGTTCGACCACACGACGAACGCCGTCGCCAACACCGGCGACGGCTGCGCGATGGCCTACCGCGCGGGCGTCCCGATGGAGGACATGGAGATGATCCAGTTCCACCCGACGACGCTCCCGTCGACGGGCGTGCTCATCTCCGAGGGGGTCCGCGGCGAGGGCGGCATCCTCTACAACGACAACGAGGAGCGCCTGATGTTCGAGTACGGCTACGCGAACAACGACGGCGAACTCGCCTCTCGGGACGTCGTCGCCCGCGCCGAACTGACCGAGGTCAACAACGGGCGCGGCATCGAGGACGAGTACGTCCACCTCGACATGCGCCACCTCGGCGAGGAGCGCATCATCGACCGGCTGGAGAACATCCTCCACCTCGCGGAGGACTTCGAGGGCGTCGACGGTCTCGACGAACCCATGCCGGTCAAACCCGGCCAGCACTACGCCATGGGCGGCGTCGAGTGCGACGAGAACGGCGAGACCTGCATCGAGGGGCTGTACGCCGCCGGCGAGACGGCCTGCGTCTCGCTCCACGGCGCGAACCGCCTGGGCGGGAACGCCCTGCCGGAACTGCTGGTCTTCGGGGCCCGCGCTGGCCACCACGCCGCCGGCAAGGACATGAAGACCGCCGAGATCCAGACCGGCCCGACGGCCAAGAGTGAGCCGGGCGACGTCGAACCGCCCGTCGAACCCGGCGCGATAGACGCCGGCAGCGACGACGTGGCCGCCGACGGCGCCGCCGTCGAGCCCCAGTCGGTGCTCGAAAACGCCGTCGAGCACGAGCGCCGGCGCGTCGAAGAACTGCTGGAATCCGACGGCATCAACCACGCGGAGGTCCGCGCCGACGTCCAGCAGACGATGACGGGCAACGTCAACGTGTTCCGCGAGGAAGACGGCCTGAAAGAGGCCCTCCGGGACATCCGCGAGGCCCGCAAGGAGTACGAGAACGTCGCCGTCGAGGACCCCTCGCGCACCTACAACACCGACCTCATCCACACCATCGAGACGCGCAACATCCTCGACGTGGCCGAGGCCATCACGCTGGGCGCGCTCGCCCGCGAGGAGTTCCGCGGCGCGCACTGGCGCGCGGAACACCAGGAGCGCAAGGACGACGAGTGGATCAAACACACGATGCTGGCCTGGAACGAGGGCACGCCCGAACTCTACTACAAGCCGGTCATCCTCGAGGGCGACGAGCAGACCTACGAGCCCAAAGAGCGCTCGTACTGAATCGTTCGTCGGGTGAGGGCCACTTACCTTACAGACCTGTTCGATTTCGGAGAGAAAGGCCCGTTATTCGTGTGAGAGCGCCGTCTGTGTGACCGCAATCTTCATGCGTCTGTGCATGATATATCAACCACATTCGCCGTCTGTCGCGGCTCGCGAAGTTCGCCCCGACTTTGTTCCGACTGGTCATCAAATTCCAACAGATTCGTGTCATATCCCGACGATTCGTCGCCGGTATGTCACTCCACCCCACTTATAATGGGAGGGCAGCGACGACCTACCGAACACCGCCCGCTCAGCCGCCGTTGGTGGTAATCTCGTGCAAATTGTTAGCCACCGCCAATATTCATATATGTGACATAGTTCTATGTGCGCGGCGCTCCACTGCAACGGTGGTCCAGGAGGAGACAACACGATGGCAGAATTCGAAAAAGACCAGATTTCACGCGCCTTTTTGGCGAAGTTGTACGAATCGCTGACAGCCCAACCCGAAATCGAAGCGACCGCGTTACCCGACGACCGATTTATCGCCTGGTGTCAACCCGGGTTACCGTTCCAACCTGAGGACTTTTTGTTCGCCACTCGCGGCATCGGTGGCGGTGACGGAGACGGGGAGTCAGTTCGACGGCGAGGGATGGCCGCAGCAGAGTGGTCACACCTGGTGAACTTCATCCCGAACCCGAGCGGAATCTACGACGCCGAGCAACAGAAGAAGATGTTCGACAACACGGCGTTCACACAGGACGGTGCGTCCATCGCATCGATCTACAAGAACGTCTTGCAGTTCAGCGAAGTGGCGTCGGCAGAACCGACCGAAGAGCAAAAAGCGCAGGTCAAACGAGCCCGGGAACTGCTGACTGAGGTCCGGACGGAACCGGACCTGCTCACCGGCGAACCACAGGAAATCACCGACGACAGCCGTCTCGTCAAGGCGTACGACACCTTCCGTAGCGAATACGAGAACGCGGTTATCGAGTACAACGGCAAGAAGCTCGCGTCGCTCAACGCACAGGACGCTCTCGCAGTCCAGGACTGGATGCTCAACGGCGAGATGTACCGGAACAAAGTCCGCAGGGCGCACGACAAGTGGGTGACGGCTGGACACAAACACGACGTCGAGAAGCTCTGGGCGCTCGTCGACCAGGTGACACAGCGGAGTCTGAAACTCCTCAAAGCCGACCTGGAAGACGACCTGGAGAAAGCGGAGATGAGCAATCCCGGCGCGGGCGGTGAAACGTTCTACTGGACGTCGTTGATCCCGTCCAGCCTGCCGTTCTCCGAGGGATGGAGTACCTACGACTTCAAACAATCGGACACGAAGATTCACGAAGACAAACAGACCAACGAGTGGGAAGGCGACGCGAAGATACCGGTGTTCGGCTGGGGGTTCTCGCCGAAGGCGTCCGGGAAGCAAGAGCGGTACGAACGCGAGGTCGACACGACGGACTTCACCATCTCCTTCGAGATAGCCCAGGGGATGATCTCTCGGCCATGGATGAGCACGAACTTCCTGCTGTCCAACGCCTGGCGGTTCGGGCCGAACATGCCGAACCTCACGAACCTCACCGAGACGCTTTCGAACGGCGAGAAACCGCCCGAATTCAGTGGGTCGATGGTCGCCTTCCCGACGACCGCGATATTCGTCAGGAACGTCCTCGTGGATTTCGCGGAACTCCACGAGGAGGAGAGCCAGTTCAAACGGGACATCGACGCCGGACTGGACTTGTCCATCGGACCGGTTCGTCTCGGCGGTGGCAAGTACAAACGCGGAGACGAGGAACGGACCATGGAAAAGCACACCACCGATCAGGGACTGAAGATTCCCGGGATGCAACTCATCGGCTTCAAGTGCAAACTGCTCCCGAAGTTGCCCAACCCGAGTCCGGAGGTCCCAGAGGAGCAGTGGACGTGATCCCACCGCGGCGTCGGGCCGCCCGCGGATGTGGTGAGCGACCATGAACGACGCCGCAGTCGCCATCATGTCCAAGATTCGGCTCCTGTACGGCGGCGACGAGGACTCCGACCAGTTCCTCTCGTTCCTGCCGCTGGGACGGCCCCTCACGGCCGCGGACCTCTCGTTCGCGGACGCCGAAGACGGCATCGCCACCTCGAAGGACACGCTGAACGCCGCCGCCAGTTTCGCCACACAGATGAACTTGATCCCGGTGGTCGAGACCATCTGGACCCACGACGGACGGCTCCTCTGGGACGAGTACGAGGCGATACTGACCCAGGCGGTCGTCGCGGATGCGACGCTCACGGAGGCGGAGGAAGCGGAACTGGCCCAGGCCCGGGACCTCCTCTTCGACGAGACCGAAGTCGTCGACGAGAACGGTGACACCAAGACGGTTACCGTCGAGTCGGCACTGCTCGAAACGTACCGCGAGCACGAGACGGCCGTCAGGGAGGCCAGAATCCAGCACAACACCGCTCGATTGACGACCGAGCACGCCGACGACCCCGAGGCGGAAGCGACGGCCCACGGTGAGGAGGCGGAACTCGAAGCGGCCCTGGAGCGCGCCGAGACGGCGTGGCGGGCCCAGGGGCACAAGGCGGCGGTCGAGGCAGCGTTCGCCGACATCGATCGGCTCACCGACGGCAGTCCGCAGGTCGCCTGGAGCGAGTGGAAGGCGCAGTTCCGCGAGGCCAAGGCCAGCGACCTCGAGATCCACCGGGAGTTTTTCCCCACGACCGTCTGGCCGCCGGGGTTCTACCACGCCGACAGCGAGTCCGGGTGGACGACGGTCACGATGGACGGCAGCGAGATCAATTCCTTGCGGGACCGGTGGCTCGCGGACCTCCCCGAAGGAGCCGATGGCGACGTGCTCGAGGCCGACGTTCAGGCGGATCTCTGGATCGACAGCCTCTCGGTCGACCTGGCCAGAGTCGACCTCGTCAGACACTGGTTCGTGCCGTCCGTCCTCCGGAGTCGGGTCTGGACGTGGCGCCACGACCGCGAAGCACTCTCCGACGGCGGCGACCCGCCGGTGGGGAGCCTCCCGGCGTACCCGGTGTCCCTGATCTTCGCCCGGAACCTCTCGGTCGACCTCGACGCGACGGACGCGCAGAACGAGGCGGTGGTGGCCTCCCTGCAACAGGGCGGCCTCCACACGCTCGGGCCGATGCTGCTCGATCAGGTGCCCTCGACGACGCAGATCACCTCGGTCACGAACCTCAAGCAAGCGACCTTCGACCCGAAGGAGACGGTTGCCATCCGAGACGTCGGCGATGCGACGGCCCGGGGAACCCAAAGCCGTGTGCTGGCGGCCCGCACGAACCCGCTCGTGGGCAACATCGCGGACGTCCTGGCGCGAACCGACGCGTCCAACGTCCACCCAGGCATCAGGACACCGCTCGCCAAGACGCCCTCGACCGCCTTCTTCACCGGCATCGTGAACCCGGCGGTCCTGACTGCAACGGGCGCGGTGACCCGCCCGCGGCCAGATGCTACCGGGGGGACCACAGTTCGGGACCACCGGACGGCCGACAGTCCCCGGGCGCGAATCCGCGACCACAGAACGGACGCGGGACGACCGACCCGGGTGAGACCCCACGGCGACGACCGACGCCCACGACCGCATCGACCAGCCACTGGGCGCCCACGCGTCCGCGACCACCGGCGTGCGCGTCACGTGGTGCGCGCGCGACGGGGGGACACCGGGCCAGTGACGGTCAACGGCCGTGTCCGGGATACCGACGCCGCGGGCGGGGACCCGTCGACCATCGAGTCCGTTCGAATCACGTTCCGCCAGGAGGGAACCGACCTCCAGAAGATGGTCACGACTGACGGCGACGGTCGATACGAAGTGACGCTCCCGACGGGACGATACGCGGTGACGGCGCACCGCTACGGTTACCACGACTTCCCCCAACAGGCGATGGGCGGCCTCCTCACCGTCCGGGGCGGTGACGAACAGACTTTCGACCTGGCGATGACCCGCGACCCCTCCGAGCCCACCGACATCGACACCTGGGAGTCGGTCCAGTTGATCGCCATCGTCTGCCAGACGGTTCCGCCCGCGCCGAACCCCGATCCATCGCTCACCTGGCCCGAGGGCGTGAACCTCGGAGGTGGCGCATGAGTCCGTTCGAACTCTCGGACAGCGTCGGCTCGGGCGGGGAGAACCGACCGGCCGACGTGCGCGCGCTGACGGAGCGACTCGTGGGGCTCGGCTACACCTGGGTCCCAGTGACCGAGGACGTGACGGACGAACTGGAGACAGCCATTAATCTCGTGCAGTCGATCAAGGCCGGCCGCGATCAGGTCCGCGGCGACGGGAGAGTCGACGTTCCTGGACCCACCTACGACTGGCTCCGGGCGACCAACGCCCCGCGCTGGCAAGTGATGCCGGCCGGATCGCCGGCCGCGGGGTTCCAGAACGTCGAACTGGCCGACGTGCTGGACCACCACGACTTCGGGACCAGCTGGATGGCGACGACGATTACGGAGGCGGGGATCTGGTACCGCGACCGGTACCTCCAGACCACACCGGAGGCCGCCCGCATCGGGATCAACGACGTGAGTCTTCCCACCGGTGGCCACACCGACGACCACAGCGGCCACCAGACGGGGATGGCCTGTGACGTCCGCCTCCCCCGCACAGACGGTACGACGCCGGGGAACACGACATTCGAGCACCAGGCGTACGACCGCGACGCGATGCGTGCGATGCTTCGCGCCATCCGACACCAGCCCCGGGTGACCACCATCCTCTTCAACGACCCCGACCTGATCGCCGAGGACCTGTGCCGGCGAGCGCCCAATCACGACAACCACGTGCACTTCGAAATCGACGCCCTGCTGCCCATCGTGGGATACGACCGCCCGATTGCCGACCGCCTCCGGAGGGCTATCGAGCGCTTCGACGGGCAGCCTCGCGAGCCCTCGCTGTACGACCTGTCACGGGAGGGGTTCCAGTCGTACCTCGACGACGTGGGCGTCGAGCACTTCAGCGCGGCGGAGTTCCTGGTCCCGCACCACGAGGACGTGGCGGCCGGCCAGGGATACGAGGTTTTCATCCCACCACACGCGTGGTGGCCCCGCGGCGGCGCGCTGGGATGTCTGGCCGACGACCTTCGCGAACGCGTCGATGCGCCGGTGACGCTTCGGAACTGGTGGCGACCGATCCCTTACAACGATGCGGTCGACGGGGCCCCGGAGAGCGACCACGTGGTCGCCCACGCGCTTGACCTCGACTATCGGTCCGCTGACGACCGACGAGTGGCCGAGGAACGGCTCCGGAACCTCGCTGAGACCGACGAGTGGCTCCAGCTATCGCTGGGGTTCGGGAACCGCTCGACCCACGTCGGACTCCTCTCGCCGGGTCGGGGCCGGGACTGGCTGTACGACAGCTACGTGCCCTGAGGGACCCAGTTTCCATCCCCTATTCACCCTCGTTCGGCTGGGTCATCCCCCATCGACCGAACTGCTGAGGTCACGACCGCTTGCAGGGGTTCCACAGCCAGTAGCAGGAGTGGTACCACCGCCGGCCGCACCAGTGAATTAATGCCCGTCAGGGCCGTAGTTCGCACCGCTCGGAAGGGTGGCTCAGTGGTAGAGCGCTACCGACCAATCGCCAGATCTCGGTCGGTAGTTACCCCGCAATGGGCTCCGCGTGGTTCGATTCCCGCCCCTTCCATCGCGACGAACAAGTACGTGAGTCGCGGCTGTCGGCACAAAGTTACAACTCGGGAGAGTTCCGTTCGAAAATCCGAGAGTCGGCCGGGGGGGGGAACAGCGACTCTCGGTCTGGAAAGGTAAGGAATGTGGGGGGTGGGGGGTGGGGGTGGGGGTGGTGCGGCACCAGTGCGGTGCCTACTATCAACAATGGGAGAAGATACCAAAAACCTTGTGCCTGAATTATCAGACATGATATTTTGATGGCGATCGCCGGATACACCGGCCGCTGGCGAACAACTGGGAGATGGCTGCTATCGGGCCGTGGTCAGCCAGTTCGTTGAGGAAAAGCGCAAGACGGAGAGCGGATCGACAGTCGATCCGTGCAACCTCGGTGTCGTTACTTGTGCGTGAACAGGACGACGTTGCCGTCGTTGATGGCCGTACAGAGGTCCATCTCAAAATCGAGATTCAGCGAGGTGAACTCCTGCTTGCAGACGACCATGTCATCGAAGGGGTCTTCGCAGGCGGGACAGGCGACCGCCGTGGTGTTCTGGTAGGAGGCGATGGCCTCGTTGTCCTCGCGGGGGGTCAGCGACGAGACGAGTTCGTCGAAATCGTCCATGTTCTGGCACGCGTGACCGGGTGGCATAAATCACACGCCGTCCCGACCACCGATGTCTTAAAGTTAGTTTGTAGTAATGCAAATACAATGGCCAGACTCGGAAGCGGAACGCGGTTCGTGCTCGTTGCGGGGACGACAGAGACGGCGGCGCGGGACGGGATCAGCGCCGCCGGGGCCGACCCGGAGCTGATGTCCGTCACGCCCGCGGCGGACGCCGAAATCCTGACCTACGGCGGCCCGGTCCGAACCGACGTGATACCGGTCAGTCCGAGCGGGTGTCCGACGCCGGCGCTGGTGACGCGGGCGGTGCGAGAGGTGCTCGGGATGGACGTGACGGTGGTCGACGGCGGCCTCGCCGAATCGACCGGCGCGCCGACGGTGACGGTCGGCGCGCGCCCGGGGAAGGACATCGCCGAGCAGGACCCCGTGCCGACGGCCCACGGCGCGTTCGCGGCGGCCCGGCAGTTCGGGCGCGCGCTCCCGGCGGACGAGCTGTGGCTCGGGGAGACGATTCCCGGCGGGACGACGACGGCGCTCGGAGTCCTGCGCGCGCTCGGTGAAGACGTGATGGTCTCCTCGTCGCTGCCGGAGAACCCGGTCGCGCGAAAGGCGGACGTGGTCGCCGAGGGGCTGGCGACGAGCTCGATGCATCCCGGCGACGCCGCCGGCGAACCAAAGCGGGCGCTCAGGCGGATGGGCGATCCCGTGCTGGCGACGATGGCTGGCCTGACCGCGGGAGCGGTCGAGACCGACACCGCCGTGACGCTGGCCGGCGGGAGCCAGTGCGTCGCCGTCGCCGCGCTGGTCCGCCACGGCGGCTACGAGGGGTCGCTCGGGCTGGCGTCGACGAGCTACGTGGCCGACGACGACAGCGCCGACCTCCGCGAGAGCGCCGAGCGACTCGACCTCGACCTGACCGTCACGGATCCGGGCTTCGACGAGAGCGACCACGTGGCGATGGAGCGGTTCGTCGCGGGCGAGGCCAAGGAGGGCGTCGGGATGGGCGGCGCGCTGGCGCTGGCCGACCGCGCCGGCGTCCCGATGGCCGAGGTCCGCGACCGCTTCGCCGAACTGTACGACGACCGCATCGGGGCTCCGGAATGAGCGGGGGGCCGCGATGAAGGGATTCGTCCTCGCGGGCACGCGTTCGGGGGTCGGCAAGACCGTCGCGACGCTGGCGACGCTGACGGCGCTCGACGAAGCCGGATACGACCCTCAGCCGGCGAAGGCCGGACCGGACTTCATCGACCCGAGCCACCACGAGGCGCTCACGGGCCGGCCCTCGCGGACGCTCGACCCGTGGCTGGAGGGCGAGGAGGGGATGCGCCGGACGTACTGGCGCGGCGACGGTGACGTCTGCGTCGTCGAGGGCGTCATGGGGCTGTACGACGGGTCGAAGGCCTCGACGGCCTCGGTCGCCGAGGGGCTCGACCTCCCGGTCGTCCTCGTCGTCGACGCGAAGGCCGGCATGGAGAGCGTCGCCGCCACGGCGCTCGGATTTTCCCAGTACGCCGAGCGAGTCGGCGCTGACGTCGAAGTCGCCGGCGTCCTCGCCCAGCGCGCTCACGGCGGCCGACACGCCGACGGCATCAGAGACGCGCTGCCCGAGGAACTGACCTACTTCGGGCGGATCCCGCCGATGCCGGACCTGGATATTCCGGACCGCCACCTCGGCCTGCACATGGGGTCGGAGGCGGAACTCGACCGGGACGCGCTCTCGACGGCCGCCGAGACGATTCGCGTCGAGCGACTGGTCGAGGTGGCGCGAGAACCGGCGGCCGCGCCGGCCACCGATTCGACCGACCGGATCGCACCGACCGCGTCGGGAGACCGTCGGGTCGCGGTCGCGCGTGACAGCGCCTTCTGTTTCGTCTACCCGTCGGTCCTCGACCGCCTGCGGGCGGGCGCGACCGTCGAGACGTTCTCTCCGGTCGCGGGCGATTCCGTGCCCGACGCCGACGCCGTCTACCTGCCCGGCGGCTACCCGGAACTCCACGCCGAGTCGCTGGCCCGCGGCGGGACCCTCGACGGCATCGCGCGACTGGCCGCCGACGGCGTCCCGGTGTACGGCGAGTGCGGCGGGCTGATGGCGCTGTCAGAATCGCTGACCACGACCGACGGCGAGACGTACGAGATGGCCGGCGTGCTGCCGGCCGAGATCGAGATGCGCGAGCGGTATCAGGCGCTCGACCACGTCGAACTCGACGCCCGCACGGACGCGGTGACGGCGGCCGCCGGCGACACGCTCAGAGGTCACGAGTTCCACTACTCGGCAGCGTCGGTGGCCGACGACGCGAAATTTGCCTTCGACGTAGTTCGAGGCGACGGCATCGACGGGTCCCACGACGGCCTGACCGAGTACCGGACCGTCGGGACCTACTGCCACTGCCACGCCGAGAGCGGTGCGTTCGACAGCCTCCTGACAGGACCGCCCGAGTGATTTTCGGCCGGGAGAGCGTCTGACACCTGTGTCACGCGCGGCTGACCGCCCATAAACTTTTTTCCCGTCTGGCGGCGTGATACACGCAATGAACGAGTTGCGCGACCTGCTCGGAGACCTGGTCGCAGACGTCGATTCCGTGTTCCTGTTCTCCCCGAACGCCTCGTTCTTCGAGGAGTTCGAGTCCCTCGAGGACGAGGTCGTCGTGGTGGGGCCGGAGAACGCCCTCGACACAGAGCCGTTCGTCGAACTCCCCCTCGACTTCACCGACCTCGAGGGCCGCCTCCGCTTTGGCATCGAGGGAGCGCTCGAACAGGGTATCGTCGACGAAGGCGAGGAGGTCCTCTGCGTGACCGAGGTGCTCGACGGGACCGAGAACACGCTCGTGCGCGTCCAGACCAACGACTTCTCGCCGTCGGGCGTCTACGACCTGTTCGTCAACTCCCGGGCGGAGGCCGGCGTCGTCCGCGACGTGTTCGAAGTGGCCATCGAACTGGGCAAGAAGGGGCAGAAAGGCAAGCCAGTCGGCGCACTCTTCGTCGTCGGCGACGCCGGCAAGGTGATGAACAAGTCCCGGCCGCTGTCGTACAACCCCTTCGAGAAGTCCCACGTCCACGTCGGCGACCCCATCGTCAACGTGATGCTCAAGGAGTTCTCGCGGCTCGACGGCGCGTTCGTCATCTCCGACGCCGGGAAGATCGTCTCCGCCTACCGCTACCTCGAACCCTCCGCCGAGGGCGTCGACATCCCGAAGGGACTCGGCGCGCGCCACATGGCCGCCGGCGCGATCACGCGCGACACGAACGCGACGGCGATCGTCCTCTCCGAGAGCGACGGCCTCGTCCGGGCGTTCAAAGGCGGTGAACTCGTCCTGGAAATCGACCCAGAGGAGTACTGAGCCATGCAGCCTGGCGAACAAATCTGGGAGTTCATCCGGTCAGTGTTCTCGCCGGAGGGGATATTCATCATCACCCTCGTCGTGCTGGCGCTCGGCCTCATCATCGGCTACCTCGTCTGGCGGTCCTCGCGGCGGTTCATGCGGGAACTCGGCGTCCCCGAGGCCGTCGAGGGCACGCCGTTCGAGCGCACGGCCCGCGGACTGGGCACGTCGACGGTCGGCATCATCTCGAACCTCGCCGCCCTGTTCATCTACATCACGACGGTCACGGCCGTCCTCAACATCGCCCAGTTGACCGACCCCGAACTGTACTGGGCGCGCTTTACCTCCTTTCTCCCCGACCTCTTCATCGCCCTGTTCGCGGTCATCATCGGCCTCATCGCCGGCGACAAGGCCAAGCTCGTCGTCTCCGAGCGACTGCGCAGCGTCAAGATGCCCGAGGCGACGGTGCTGCCAGAAGTCGTCAAGTACAGCATCTTCTACCTGGCCGTCCTCATCGCGCTCGGGCAACTCGGCGTCGCCACGCTGGCGCTGCTCATCCTGCTCGGCGCGTACGCCTTCGGACTGGTCTTCGTCAGCGGACTCGCGCTCAAGGACCTCCTGCAGGCCGCCGCGGCCGGCATCTACCTGCTGCTGACCGAGCCGTACAGCATCGGTGACGAGATCGTCATCGGCGACCAGCGCGGCATCGTCCAGGAGGTGGACGTCCTCGTCACGCGCATCGAAGACGACGGCGAGGAGTACATCATTCCGAACAAGCGGGTGTTCCAGACCGGTATCACTCGGATCAGGAACTGAGTTCGCCTCGCGGCGCTCGCGTCGTCACGACGCCTCGTCGGCCGCGTCCGCATCCTCGTCCGAAAGCGGTTCGGCCGGGACGCCCGCGACCGTCGTGTCCGCGGGCACGTCCTCCGTCACGAGCGAGTTCGCCGCGACCTGCGCGCCCGGGCCGATCTCGACGCCTGGCAGGACGATCGCGCCCGCGCCGATCATCGCGCGCTCCCCGACGACGACCTCGCCGGTGCGGTACTCGTCCTGTAGGAACTCGTGGCACAGCAGGGTCGCGTCGTAGCCGACGATGGCGTGGTCCTCGACGGTGATGAGTTCCGGCCAGAACACGTCCGGCGTCGACTCCAGCCCCCAGGCGACGCCGTCGCCGACGGTGACGCCCAGCCGACGCAGGAGCCAGTTCTTCAGCGGGAGGCTGGGCGAGATGCGACAGACGAGGATGACCGCGTAGTTGACCATCACCCGGAGCGGGTGCTTGGCGTCGGGCCACGGGAACAGCGAGTTGTACGGGCCGGTCGTCGGGTGGCGGCGCAGTCGGTCGTGTCGTGGACCACTCACGGCTCCCGGTTACGCGGCCGCGGTAATCAAACCCGTCGACTCTCACCGCCGCGAGAACACCGGTGGCACGGGCGCGCTCACCGCCGCCAGAACGTCGGCGTCACGAGCACGAGCACCGGGACGATCTCGATGCGCCCGATCCACATCAGCAGGATCAACAGGAGCTTGCTCGACCGGGCGAATCCCTCGTAGGTCCCGAACGGGCCGGCCCGTCCGAAGGCCGGGCCGATGTTGAAGAACATCGAGGCAGCCGCGCTGAGCGCCTCGAACTCGGTTATCGGGGCACCGGCCCGCTCCCCGTCGGCGACCAGCAGGACGGTCCCGAGGATGAAGAAGACGAGCGCGACCAGCGTGTAGGCGTACACGTCCCGCACCGTGTCCTCGCCGACCACCTCGTCGCCGAGGCGGACCGGCCGGACGCTGTTCGGGTGCGCGGAGACGTTCAGGTCCCGCCAGAACGACTTGGTGACGATGACCCACCGGAGCGTCTTGATGGAGCAGGTGGTGCTGCCGGCCATCCCGCCGACGAACATCAGCACGAAGAGGACGTTCTTCGCGCCGGCCGACCAGGTGTTGAAGTCGGTCGACGCGTACCCGGTCGTCGTGACGATGGAGGCCACCTGGAAGACGGCGTGGCGGGCCGTCTCCTCGCCGCCGGCGGTGAACCCGGGATCGACCACGAGGAGGCCGCCGACGAGGATGGCGGCGGTGATGAGGATGCCGAGGTAGAAGTGGAACTCCTCGCTGTCGCGCAGTCGGGTCACGTCGCCGCGAACGAGCGCGTACAGCAACACGAAGTTCGTCGCGCCGACGACCATGAACACGACGACGGCCCACTGGACGGCCGGCGAGAACGCGCCGATGCTCTCTGCACGCGGGGAGAAGCCGGCGGTCGCGATGGCGGTGAAGGCGTGGGCGACCGCGTCGAAGGCGGTCATGTTCGGTGCGAGACCGACCGCGCCGAGGAGAAACAAGATCACCGCGGCGGCGGCGGTCAGTGCGAGGTACAGCGCGCCGAGAATCCGCGCCGTGTCCTCGATGCCGGGCGTGAGCTTCGTCACGTCCTTCGTCCGGGACTCGGTCTCCATGAGCTGTGCGCCGGCGACCGACAGCCGCGAGAGGACCGCCGTCGCGAGCAACAGGACGCCGAGGCCGCCGAGCCACTGGAGGACCTGCCGCCACATCAACAGCGCCTGCGAGTGGGCGTCGAAGTCGCGGATGACGGTTGCGCCCGTGGTCGTGATGCCGCTCATCCCCTCGAACAGCGCGTTGACCGGGCTGGCGAACACGCCGGTCCCCTCGACGTACAGCGGAATCGCGCCGACGACGGCGATTGACAGCCACGCCAGCGAGACGGTCAGGAACGCCTCGCGGTTGTAGATTCGGTCCCGCTCGAAAGTCGCAAGGAGCGTTCCCACGCCGAGAGAGACGGCGATGGCGAGCAGGTACGGAGCCGGGGACTCGCCGTAGACGACCGCGACGAGGACGGGCACCGCGAGCGGGACGGTCAGCCACTGGAGGATCGCTCCGAGGACGGACAGCGACGAGCGGATATCGACCGATGTCAGCGCCACGTCAGATCACCGTCCCGCTGCTGTAAGTGAGCCACGGCCGGAGGGGTCCCGCACTCAGTCGCCGCCGCGGATGTCGGTCATGTGGTCGATGCGCTGCTGGACGAGGTCGGCTTTGCCGATGTCGTGGCGGACGCGGAGCCCCTCCGTGCCGGCGCGCTCCAGCGACTCCTCGGCGATGGCCTCCGCTTCTGCGATGGTGTCGGCGAGTCCGACGACGGCGTAGGACCGAGAGGTGGTGGTGTAGATGCCGTCGTCGCGGTCGTCGACGCTCGCGTAGAACAGTAGCGCCTCGGGGGCGGTGTCGTCGGCGTCGCCGGACTCGGCGTGCTCCGCGACGACGCTCGCGATGACGTCGTCGTCGATGGTGACCTTCGCGCCGGCGTCCGGGTCCGTCGGGTAGCCGTCCGGGACGGCGTACTTACAGACGGTGGCGAGCGGACGGAATGAGAGCTGTGGGAGGGGCTCGTCGTCTCTGGCGGCCGTCAGCACGTCGAGGAAGTCCGTGTTGAGGACCGGGAGCGTGTTCATCGCCTCGGGGTCGCCAAAGCGGGCGTTGAACTCGACCACCCGCGGCCCGGTTTCGGTGAGCATGAACTGGCCGTACAGCACGCCCTTGTAGCCGTCGAGGGCGTCGACCGTCGCGCGCAGCACGTCGACGGCGTCCATGTAGTCGTCCTCGTCCATGAACGGCAAGTGGAGGCTGGCGTCGGAGTAGCTCCCCATGCCGCCGGTGTTTGGCCCCTCGTCACCCTCGTAGGCGCGCTTGTGGTCCTGGACGGCGGGCGTGACCCGAAGCTGTCCGTTCGCGACGAACGCCTGGACGGTGAACTCCTCGCCGACGAGGCGCTCTTCGAGGACGACGCGGTCGTAGTCGGCGCTCCGGAGATACTCTTTCGCCTCCTCGGCGGTGCACTGGTCGCCGATGACGCGGACGCCCTTGCCGCCGGTGAGGCCGGCGGGCTTGACCGCGAGGTCGCCGTCGTACTCGTCGATGTACTCGCAGGCGGCGTCCATGTCCTCGAACGTCTCGAAGTCCGGGCAGCCGGGAATGTCGTGCTCCCGCATGAAGCGGCGCTGGAAGGCCTTGTCCGTCTCGATGCGGGCCTCCTGCTCCTGGGGCCCGAACGTGTAGACGTCGGCGTCGTCGAGCGCGTCGGCGACGCCGGCGGCGAGCGCGGCCTCCGGCCCGACGACGGCCAGCGTCGCGTCGACCGAGCGCGCGTAGGTCGTCACGGCCTGCGGGTTCGTCGTGTCGAGCGTCTCGAAGCCCTCGGCGAGGGCGACGATTCCCGGGTTCCGGTTGCCGGCGCAGGCGTAGAGATCCGCTGGCGAGTCCGCGAGCGCGCGAGCGATCGCGTGTTCGCGGCCGCCGCCACCCACGAGCAGCACTGTCTCTGACATACCCGAAGCCCGGATGGGCTTTCACGTAAGTATTGTCTTTTCCGCGGTTCACGCCCGCTGGCGCGGCGGTCTCAGCGCTCGTCGCGTCGTCGCGATGGAGAAACCGATTTGTGCCGCGCACGCGTACTCCCGGTAATGACTGGGTCGGACGGGGCAGTCGAGGCCGGAAGCACGCACGAGGAGATCATGGAGGCCACCTTCCGGGCGCTGAGCGAACACGGGTACAAGGACCTGCGCGTGCGTCACATCGGCGAGGAGATGGACCTGTCACGACAGGTGATCCACTACCACTTCGACGGAAAGTACGACCTGCTGTCGTCGTTTCTGGAGTACGTCATCGACCAGTACGAGGGAAGCGTCGAGGTGGACGCGGAGACGGATCCGCGCGTGGAACTCGACGCGCGCATCGACCGCTGTCTGTTCGGGCCGGAGTTCGACCAGTTCACGCACTGGGATCGCATGAAGGTGTACCACGAACTCTACGCCTACGCCCAGCACGACGAGGAGCACCGCGAGCGGTTCAACGAGCACTACGACCGCATCCGCGGGAGCATCGTGTCCGTCATCGAAGACGGCATCGAACAGGGCGTCTTCCGCGACGTGGACGCCCGGCGGCTGGGCCAACTCGTCACGGACGCGATTCACGCCGCCCGGGAGCGACGAATCGCGCTCGGCCACGAGGACGCCCCCGAGGAGACAAAGCGGGCGATCGACGAGTTCGTCCTCGACTCGCTGTCGCCGGAGAACTGACGGCCGCGGCGGGTCGCGCCCGCGGTCGATTACCGGGACGATTCGAGCGCCCAGGGTCGGTGCCGCGACCGGTACGGAAGGAGTGCCGAGAAAAACCGGTAGCCCGAACTACAGTTCCGGCACGTCCGACGGCATGTCGAAGTCGTGGTAGTACTCGCCCTTTTCCTTCGAGAGGATGTCGAGCACTGCGGCCGCACCGTCGCCGGCGGCGATGACGGCCTGCCACTTCTCGGCGCGCCCCATCGCCCCGGTGGCGTAGACGCCCTCGACGGAGGTTTCCATATCGAGGTTCACGTCGACGACTTCCTCGTCGGTGAACGCGCACCCGAGGTCCTCGGCCAGGTCGCGAGCGCCGCCCGTCGCGAGGACGACGTAGTCCGCGTCGTATTCGTCGTCGTCGGTCGAGACGACGAAGCCGTCGTCGGCCTGTTCGACGCTGGTCACTTCCGCGTCCTGAAGCGTCGCGCCGCGGTCGCGGGCCTGCCCACGTGCGACTTCGAGGTACTCGTCGCCGCTGATGCTCCGCACGGCGGGGTAGTTGAACAGGTGCGCCTTGTGCATCCACGATTCGTCCGTGTCGAAGACGACGGTTTCGAGGTCGTTTTTCGCCGCGTACAGTGCCGCGCTCAGGCCGGCGGGACCGCCGCCGACGACTGCTACGTCTGCCATACACGACCGGTCGGACCGGCCGGCCTAATATTTTACCATCTGGTAAAATCGTCTTTGGTTCAGCGGACCACCGGGCCGCGCTGGCGGATGGGTTCGCCGTGGGGTTGGCCGGCGACGGCGACGACGCGCAGGCCGTCTTCGCTTCGGAGGGCGAGCGAGCGCGAGTCGACGACTGGGAGTACGTCGCCGCCGCCGAACTCCGCTCCGTCGACGGTCCCGTCGCCCTCGACGCCGTAGAGAAATCCCGACCAGCCCTCCGGAATCTCCCACGTCCACGCCTCGGAGACGGACGCGTCGAGATAGCGCATCGGCGTGACGAGGTCGATTGGCGAGCCGTCGCCGATCACCGTCGTGACGGTCGCCCCGTCCCGGTCTTCGACGGGGAGGTCGGCCGCCGACGCGTCGACGTAATCAGGCTCGATGGCCTTCTGCGCTCGCGGGAGGTTCACCCAGAGCTGGAGGCCGGAGCAGGCCCGGCCGTCCGCCGGGAACTCGGAGTGTCTGATCCCGTCGCCGGCCGTGATGCGCATCGCGTCGCCCTCGGCGGCGGTGTTGACGACGCCAAGCGAGTCCTCGTGGTCCATCCCACCGTCGAGCATGTACGAGACGATCTCGAAGCCGCTGTGGCCGTGCATCGGGAAGCCCTCGTCAGGGTCGATGTAGAACCGCTCGAACAGCACGAACGGGTCAAGGTGGTGCGGATAGCCGTTCGTCGGGAACGCGCGGTTCGACGTGACGCCCGTTCCATGGCGGACGCGTTCGCCGGCGATCGGCTGGTCGACGGTCGCCCGCGGCTCGTCTCCGTTCATGCGCGACCCTAGTTTACCGCGCGGTAAAACCGCTCGGGAAGCGGCCAGGGCGGGCGGCCCCCTGACGCATCGGGTGGCGAAGCCGGGAGCGCCCCCGTCGCCGGCGTCGCGTCCCTTTTCCCCGCGGCGCACCGACTCCCGATCATGAGCGACACCGCGCCCACAGAGCGGAACCGACTGGACGAGGAGGAGAGCCCGTACCTCCGCCAGCACGCGGACAATCCGGTGCACTGGCAGCCCTGGGACGAGCAGGCGCTCGAAGCCGCCCGGGAGCGCGACGTGCCCATCTTCCTCTCCGTCGGCTACGCGGCGTGTCACTGGTGCCACGTGATGGAGGAGGAAAGCTTCGCGGACGAGGAGATCGCCGCGTTCCTCAACGAGCACTTCGTCCCGATCAAGGTCGACCGCGAGGAGCGCCCGGACCTCGACTCGGTGTACATGAGCATCTGCCAGCAGGTGACCGGCGGCGGCGGGTGGCCGCTGTCGGCATGGCTCACGCCCGAGGGCAAGCCGTTCTACGTCGGGACGTACTTCCCGCCCGAGGAGAAGCGCGGCCAGCCCGGCTTCGCGGACCTGCTTCAGCGGCTGGCGGACTCCTGGAACGACCCCGAGCAGCGCGCGGACATGGAGACCCGCGCCGAGCAGTGGACCGACGCCATCGAGAGCGACCTCGAAGCGACGCCGGCCGACCCCGAGGACCCCGCGGAGGACATCGTCCAGACGGCGGCCACCATCGCCCACCGCGGCGCGGACCGACAGCACGGCGGGTGGGGGTCCGGTGGTCCGAAGTTCCCGCAGAACGGCCGGCTCCACGCGCTCCTGCGCGCGGCTGCTGATGGCGAGTCGCCACGCGACTCGAAACAGGCTCGCGGGGCGGGCACCGACCCGCGAGACGGTGGTGACGACGACTACCTCGCCGTCGTCGAGGAGACGCTGGACGTGATGGCCGACCGGGGGCTGTACGACCACGTCGGCGGCGGCTTCCACCGCTACGCCACGGACTCGAAGTGGGCCGTCCCGCACTTCGAGAAGATGCTGTACGACAACGCCGAAATTCCGCGGGCCTTTCTCGCGGGCTATCAGGCCATCGGCTCTGAGCGCTACGCCGCGGTCGTCCGCGAGACCTTCGCGTTCGTCCAGCGCGAACTCCAGCACCCCGACGGGGGATTTTTCAGCACGCTGGACGCGGAGAGCGCGCCTGTCGACGACCCCGACGGCGAAACCGAAGAGGGGCTGTTCTACGTCTGGACGCCCGAGCAGGTCCGTGAGGCCGTCGACGACGAGACCGACGCGGACATCTTCTGTGACTACTACGGCGTCACGGAGCGCGGGAACTTCGAAGGCGCGACGGTGCTGGCCGTCCGAACGCCCGTGTCGGCGCTGGCCGAGGAGTACGACCGCGACGAGGACGAGATCACAGAGAGCCTGGAGCGCGCCCTGAACCAGACCTTCGAGGCCCGCGAGGACCGCCCGCGACCGGCCCGCGACGAGAAAGTGCTCGCCGGCTGGAACGGCCTCATGATCCGGGCGCTCGCAGAGGGCGCGATCGTCCTCGACGACGCCTACGCCGAGGTGGCCGCCGACGCGCTCGACTTCGTTCGCGAGCACCTCTGGGACGCCGAGGCGGGGCGACTCAGCCGCCGGTACAAGGACGGCGACGTGGCCATCGACGGCTACCTGGAGGACTACGCCTTCCTCGGCCGTGGCGCGCTGACGCTGTTCGAGGCGACCGGCGACGTCAAGCACCTCGCGTTCGCGATGGACCTCGGCCGGGCCATCACGGAGGCGTTCTGGGACGACGAGCGGGGCACCCTGTTCTTCACGCCGAGGGGCGGCGAGTCGCTCGTGGCCCGCCCGCAGGAACTGACCGACCAGTCGACGCCGTCGAGCACGGGCGTCGCCGTCGACCTCCTGCTGTCGCTGTCGCACTTCAGCGGCGGCGACCGCTTCGAAGACGTGGCCGAACGGGTCCTCAGGACCCACGCCGACCGCGTCTCCTCGAACCCCCTCCAACACGCCTCGCTCACGCTCGCCACGGACACGTACGAGCAGGGCGCGCTCGAACTCACGCTGGTCGGCGAGCAGGAGAGCTACCCGGCGGAGTGGACGGAGACGCTGGCCGACCAATACATCCCCCGCCGACTCGTCGCCCACCGGCCGGCCGACGGAGCGCACTTCGCGGACTGGCTCGATGCGCTCGAACTGGACGAGGCCCCGCCGATCTGGGCGGGGCGAGACCCGAAGGAGGACCGGCCGACGGCGTACGTCTGCCGGAACTTCGCGTGCTCGCCGCCGGCCCACGACCTCGGCGAGGCGCTGGCGTGGGGCACAGAATAGCGCGGCGTCGCGCGGACTGACCAGGGACCGCGGGTCGTCTCAGTCGAGCGCGGCTTCGATCTTCTGGGCGAGGTGGACCGAGATGGGGACCGGTTCCTCCTCGACGAAGCGAGCGATTTCCTCGCCGTCGTGTTCGACGACGACCGTCGGAATGTACTCGATGTCGTACTCCTCGACCTGTGGCCCGGTCTTCGACCCGTCGTCTTCCTTCTCCACCGGATAGTGGTGAATGTTCGCGGCCGGGACGCCGGCGGCGTCGAGCGCCGCGCCGAAGTCCGGGAGCTGCGCCCGGCAGTCCTTGCACCAGTCGCCGCCCCAGATCTTGAACACGAGGTCCTGTGAGTGGCGCGTGAGTACGTCGACCGTGTCCGAGTAGGCGTCTTCCACCCACACCGGGTTCGGTTCCATCGTCTCCAGTGTCTCGCTCATGGGCGGTCGTACGTAGTCAGGGGGCTTGAAATCCTCGGCCGGGGAATCCACCCGTCAGCCGGTCGACAGGCGTCGAATCGACGCGGCGAGCGTCCGGGCTATCGCTCCAGCGTCGCCGACGCCCGCACGTCCCGCGCCGAGCGGCCCACCTCGACCGCGTAGGTACCCGAGTCGACCGTCCAGCCGTCCTCGGTGTCGTATCGCGAGAGGGCCAGGTCGTCGAGCGAGAGCGTCACCGTCCGGCGCTCGCCCGCGTCGAGACGAACCGACTCGGCGGCCGCGAACTCCCGTTCGGGGCGCTCGACCCCGTCCACGTCAGGCGGGCTGACGTACGCCTGCACGACCTCGCGGCCGGGCCTGTCGGCGACGTTCTCGACGGTGACCGAGACGGTCTGGTCCTCGCCTGTCTCGGCCGCGCCGTACTCGAAGGTCGCGTAGGAGCGGCCGTGACCGAACGGGTACGTCGGCTCCGCGTCGGCGGCGTCGAAGTGCCGGTAGCCGACGAACAGGCCCTCGTCGTAGTGGACTGCGCCGTCGACGCCGGGGAAGCGGCGGTCGTCGTCCGCTGTCGGGTACGTTTCCTCTGACGCGAACGTGACCGGGAGGCGGCCGCCCGGGTCCCGGTCGCCGTAGAGCACGTCGGCGACGGCCTCGCCGTCGGCCTGGCCGGGGTACCACTGCTCGACGACCGCCGCCACGTCCTCGCGCCACGGGAGCGAGACGGGACCGCCCGAGCGGACCACGACCACGGTGTCGTCGTTCGCGTCGGCGACCGCCGCCACGAGGGCGTCCTGCTCGCCGGGGAGGGCGAGCGTGTCGCGGTCAAGCGCCTCCGTGGTCGCGTCGCGGACGAACACGACGGCCGCGTCTGCGGCCTCGGCGGCGGCGACGGCGTCGTCGAGCGACGGGTCGCGGTCGTCCGTCTCCTCCACCTCGGCGGCGTCACCCGTCTCGTCGTCCGCCTCCTCGCCGACGAACGGCAGCATGTCGAACAGCGAGACCGACTCGATCCGTGTGACGCCGAACGCCGACGCGACCGCCCCCTCGGCCCGCGCCTCGATTCCGTCGAGCGGCGAGACCGAGCGGAACGGCGTCGTCTCCGAGGACCCGCCGCCGCCCAGTTTCGCCTCGTCCACGTGAGGTCCGATGACGGCCACGTCGGCCCCGTCGTCCAGCGGGAGCACGCCGTCGTTGTCGAGGAGGACCGTCCCGCGGGCGGCGACCTCCCGGGCGACGTCGCGGTGGCGCTGGCTGTCGAGTTCGCCGGCGTCGTCCCGACTGCCATCGGCCACCTCGTGCGCTCCCGCACCCGCGCCGTCCGCGTCGAGCCGTCCGAAGCGGGCCATCTGTCCGAGGACGCGCCGGACCATGTCGTCCAGCCGCGCCGGCGGGACCTCGCCGGCCTCGATGGCCTCGGCGAGCGGCTCGCCGAACAGACCTGCGCGCGTCCCGTCCGGGATGCCGTCGGGCCACTCGAAGTCGTCCAGTTCCGCGTCCCCGTCGCCGGCGTCGGCGATGGAGATGCCGGGCATCTCCACGTCCAGTCCTGCGGTGGCCGCGCCGACGGTCGTCTCCAGGCCGTACCAGTCCGAGACGGCGTAGCCCTCGAAGCCCCACTCGCCCTTGAGCACGTCGCCGAGTAGGTACCCGTGGTCGCTCATGTGCGTGCCGTTGACGCGGTTGTAGGCCGTCATCACCGAGCCGACGCCGGCGTCGACGGCCGCGCGGAACGGCGGCAGGTACAGTTCCCGGAGCGTCCGTTCGTCCACCTCGGCGCTGACGGTGGTACGGTGGGTCTCCTGGTTGTTGGCGACGAAGTGCTTGACGGTGGCGACGACGCCCTCGGACTCGATACCCTCGACGAGGGCCGCACCGATGTCGCCCGCCGCGACCGGGTCCTCCGAGAGGTACTCGAAGTTCCGGCCGCAGTGCGGAACGCGGATAACGTTCACGCCCGGCGCGAGCAGCGCGTCCTGGTTTAGTGCCGTCGCCTCGCGGGCCATCGCCGCGCCCTGGCGGCGGGCCAGGTCGGCGTCGAACGTCGCCGCCGTCGCGATAGAGGCTGGGAAGGCGGTCGCCCGTTCGCCCTCGGCGCGGATGCCGAGCGGGCCGTCGACCAGTCGGAACGGCGGGACCCCGGCGGCGTCGACGCCGGGCAGGTAGCCCGTGGCCGTTCCCTCGGGATCGGGCGCACCGCGGACCAGCGAGAGCTTCTGCTGTCTGGAGAGCCGTTCCAGCGTCGCCTCGACGGCGTCGTCAGTCGTGGTCACACCGACCCTCGACGCCCCACGGTCTTATACTGCCGACCCGTCGACGGCCGGGTCCGGGGCTGTGTGGCCGCCGACGACGAGGCGCGCGCCGCCGCGGTCGCTCTCGGTCATCTCGACCGTCCAGCCGTGGGAGTCGGCGACGTGCTCGACGATGGCCAGTCCGAGGCCAGTCCCGGTGTCGGAGCGCGACACGCCGTGCTCGAAGACCGCCTCGCGGTCGGCCTCGGGGATTCCGGGACCGTCGTCGGCGATTTCGAACCCGTCGGCGGTCCCCGTGACGCGGATCGCGACGCCGTCACCGCCGTGCTCGACGCTGTTCCGGTAGACGTTCTCGAACAGCTGGAGGAGCTGGTCGCGGTCACCGACGAGCACGCGGTCCTCGTCGACTTCGAGCGTCGCGTCCGCGGTGTCGACGTGCGCCCACGCCGCCTCCGCGACGGCCGAGAGGTCGAGCGGTTCGGCGTTCGTCGTCTGCTCGTCGCGGGCGAACGCGAGCACGTCGTCGATGATCCGGCTCATCCGTTCGTGGGCCGCCTCGACGCGGTCAAACTCCGTGGGGTCGTTGCGCTCTCTGGCCAGCGCGAGGCGGCCGCTCGCGACGTTCAGCGGGTTCCGCAGGTCGTGGCTGACGACGGCGGCGAACTGATCGAGCTGTCGGTTTCGGTGTTCCAGCTCCCGCTCGCGCCGTTTCCGTTCGGTGATCTCGTGGACGAGCAGGACGTGGCCGACGAGCGCGTCCCGGGAGTCCCGCAGCGGCGATATGTGGGCGTCGAAGTACCGGTCGCCGTGCTCGACGACGGTCCCCCGATTCGCGCCGCTGTCGGCCCGCTCCCGGTAGGACTCGATCAGTCCGGGCCAGTCGCCCAGTGCGTCAGCGACGGGGCGTCCGGCGAGGTCCGCGTCACCGAAGAGCGTCTGTCCGGCGTCGTTCACTTCGAGGACGACGCCGGCGGTGTCGACGATGACCACGGCGCTGTTGATCGAGTCCACGATCTCGCGGTACGCGACGGGCGAGATGTCGAGCAACCGCGCCTTGAAGACGGCCCACGTGAGCGCGATACAGCTCGCGCCGAACAGGATCGGCGTAGGAGTGAGCGGGAGGTCGCCGAGCGTGTCGACGACGCTCCCGAACCACGGGAGAGCGATGGCGAGCAAGATCGCGTACAGCTGCCGGCGATACAGGTCGCCACCGACCAGCGCGAAGTGAACGATGACGGCGCTCGCAGCTGTGACCAGGAGGTACGAGTACATGAGGTGGGCCAGGTACACAGAGCCGTACCCGATCTCCCAGCCGTACATCGCCGACGCCGACTGGCCGCCGATCTGGTAGACGAGACCGTCCGGATCGGCGACCATGATCGCGAAGAACGCGAGCGGTTCGATCGAAAGCAACGCGTACAGCCGACGGTCGAGATAGCGGTCGTGCCCGGCGTAGGCCAGCGCGAACACGAACAGGGCGGCGATTGCCGGAACGGCACCGACGAACACCCCCCGTGCCCACAGCAGTGCCAGACCAGTCCCGCGGGTGAGGACGCCGGCCGCCGCACAGAGACACCAGACCGACACCCCGCCGAGTAACACGGACAGCGCCCGTCCACCGGCGTAGTCCCCCCGATTCCAGGCGTAGGCGGACAGCGAGACGAGGACCACCGTCACCAGGAGCAGCACCATCGCGTACCCGATGAACAGCGCCTCCATTGAGTGGAGTGTTTCCACGCCAGTGTAAATGGGTTCCGAAGGTTCGAGGGGTTTACCCACTCCCTCGGCATACCGGGGGGTATGCCAGTCGACAGAGACGAGTTCGAAGAGATTCGCCCGTTCGACCTCCACGAGCCCGAGGACGTACTCGACCCCGAGAAACTGTACACGATCCCGGAGCTCGCCCGCCTCCTGCAGGGCCTGCCCGCCGACGCCGAACTCAACGAGGCCAACGAGGCGGTGTTCATCGACTGGGCCATCCCGTGGATGATCTTCAACCAGGACGACCTCGTGTTCGCCGAACCGGAGGCGGACGACCTGGTCGGGCTGTACGGGCTCGCCGACGAATGAAACTCCTCGTCGCCGGCGGCGACCGCGTCGACGCGGGCAAGACCACCTTCAGCGTCGGCCTGCTGGAGCGGACGAACGCGGCGGGGTTCAAGCCGCGTGCCGGCAACAACTACTGGTTCGACCACGACGACTATCAGCGGTCGACCGCCGACGGGCGGTTGTACGGCAAGGACGCCAAGCGACTGGCCAACGCCGCACCGAACGACGTGGCCCCCGAGGAGATCAATCCGATCCACCGGCTCTGGCACCCGTCGCCGGGGGCCGAGACCGGGCTACTCGGCCGGGAGGACCAGCAGTTCGTGGTCGACCGGGTCGGTCGCCCGAGCGCGGACGAAGGCGTCGAGTACGTCGTCAACGGCACCGTCGACCTCCCCGAGTCGGTCCGCGAGCGCCTCCCCGTCGAGAACGCCCCGCGGGTCACCTCGATCGCCGACTTCAACGACCTGATGCGCGTGCTCCACGTCGAGGCGCTGGAGTCGATCGCCGCGGACATCGAGGCGGCGAACCGCGCCGTCGTCGAGTCCTACGGGGACGTGGCCCGCCCGCTGTCGGACTTCGAGCCCGACGCCGTCGCCGTCGTCGAGCCCGGTCGCGCCCGCGTCTACGACGGCGACCGCTACGCGAAGGCCTGCGAGATCGCGACCGGCGGTGCGGGCGTCGGCCAACTGGAAGAGCGGGTCCCGAACGTCGTCGACCTCGTTGAACAGGCCGGGGCGGTCAGGCTCCCGGCGCTCGACGCCGAGTCGCGACGCGACCCCGCGGCCGTCGCCGAGGCCTACGACCACGCCTACGACGCGCTGCTCGCCTGCGCGTTCGACTGAGCGCGCCGCCTCCCGCGCCGGTGGCGAGAGAACGGAAGATATAGCCCGGCCGACGACGGACGCGGGAGTCGAGATGTCATGGTACGTTCTGGTGCTCGCGGGCCTGTTCGAGATCGCGTGGGCGGTCGGCCTCGAATACTCCGACGGGCTCTCGAAGCCGATACCCACGTTGGGCACCGTCCTCGCCCTCGGTATCAGTATGGCGTTGTTAGCCCAAGCCGTCAAAGACCTCCCAGTGGGGACGGCCTACGCGGTCTGGACCGGGATCGGAGCCGTCGGGACCGCGTCGCTCGGAATCGTGCTCTTCGACGAGCCGGCGAGCCTCACCCGTATCGCGTTCATCGGCGTGGTAGTCGTCGGAATCGTCGGCCTCAACCTCACGTCCGCGGCTGGCTGATAGCCTCCGAGTGAATCGGCGGGCCCAGTCAGAACTTCGCGGCCTGTAACGCGAGTTCGATGTCCTGGTACGGCCGGTCGGTCACGCTCGGGCCGTGGCCGGTGTGCATCTCCGCGAGGTCCTCGTCGGCAACCGAGAGGACGCGCTCGATGCTCTCGACGAGCAGGGAGCGGTCCCCTTCTTCGAGGTCGGTCCGGCCGAAGCTCCCGTTGGCGAACACCAGGTCGCCGGCGAACAGGACGCCAGCGTCCGGCGAGTAGAAGCAGAGGTGGTCGTTCTTGTGGCCGGGCGTGTGCAGCGCCCGGTAGTCGTGGTCCCCCAGCCTGACCGTCTCGTCGTCGCCGATGACGCGCTCGATACCGTCCTGCTCGGTGTCGAACCCCCAGACGGGCACGTCGAAGGCGTCGGCGACGGCGTCGAGGTTCCCGACGTGGTCGTAGTGGGTGTGGGTGACGACGAGGGCGTCGATGTCGTCGACGTGGTCTTCGACGACCGAGACCACGTCGAACTCGTTGCCCGCGTCGACGAGGACGGTCCGGTCGCCGGTGACGAGGAAGGCGTTGCTCGTGAACACCTGCTGACCGCGAGCGAGATTGCGAATCATACCCCGCCGTTCGCCCCCGTCACCAATGTGGATGTCGCTCTGATTCGGAGGTGTCGGCAGGCCTGAAACACGCCGCAGGCACGCACCCACAGGGCTATGTACGTGGATATGCAAACGGGGATAGTAGAGACCATTATGTCAAATTCGGACCTACCTGTCGTACTTATCGTCGAAGACGAACCGGATGTCGCCGAGACGTACAAGCTGTGGCTTCAGGAGGAGTACGAGGTCCGTATGGCACAGAACGGGGACGAGGGGCTCGAACTGCTCGACGAATCGGTCGACGTGGTACTGCTCGACCGGATGATGCCGGGCCTCTCCGGGGACGAGGTGTTAGAGCGCATTCGAGAGCGAGAGCTCGGTTGTCGAGTGGCGATGGTCACGGCCGTCGAACCCGATTTCGACATTCTGGAGATGGGCTTCGACGCGTACCTCTCGAAGCCCATCCGTAGCGAACAGCTCCACGAGACGGTCGTCAATCTGCTCGACCGCTCGGAGTACGACTCGCTGTTGCAGGAGTACTACGCGCTCGTCGAGAAACAGGCGACGCTGGAGGCGACGAAGTCCAGCGCAGAGCTGGCCGAGAGCGACCAGTACGACGACCTGACAGAACGCGTCGCAGAGATGCGCGATCAGCTCTCGGACACGCTCGGCGGCATCGAGGACGACTCCGACTTCATCGCAACGCTTCGCGGACTGAGCGAAGACGACAACAACTGAGCGACCAACAATGTATGATCTCACCTCAGTACTGGAGTTCGACGCGCTCAGCCAGGTCAGACCAGGGTCCAGCATCCTGATCTCCGGCCCGGCGATGAGCGGGAAGCAACGGCTCGCGTACGACATCCTCGCGGACGGAATGGACGGCGGCGACGGCGCGGTCGTCGTGACGACCGGTGACGGGGCCGGCGACGTCGTCGAGGAGTTCCGCTCACTCGTGCCGGAGATGAACGACGCCCAACTGGGCGTCATCGACTGCCGTGGCGACGGCGGCGACCAGGACGCTGTCGGCAACGCTCACACCCACCACGTCTCCTCGCCGGGCGACCTGACCGGTATCGGGATCGGCATCACGAAGGCCCTCGAAGGCCTGCACAACGCCGGGAACGACCGCGGCCGCCTGGCGCTGATCTCCCTGTCGACGATGCTGACCTACACGGACAAGAAGACGGTGTTCAAGTTCTGCCACGTGCTGTCCTCGCGGCTGGACTCGGCAGGCTACATCGGCGTGTTCACCATCGACTCCGGGGCCCACGACGACCAGACGCTCCAGGTCATCAAGCAGGCCTTCGACGGGATGATCGACGTGCGCGACGCCGAGGGCGGCGGCCGCGAGGCCCGCGTCCTCGGCCTCTCCGGCGAGCCGACCGACTGGCAGCGAATCTGACGGCGACACCGAACGTCGCAGGTGGCTTGGAAGTACTTTTCACGCTCGGCGTCACCCACCCGATATGGAAGTCACGCTGCTCGAAGCCACTTCGGACCCCGAAGACCTCATCTGCAAAGCGGCGCGAAACGACTACAGCGACGAGTTCGTCGGCGGTCAGTCCCTCGAAGAGACGATGGAGACCGTCGAGGGCGACACCCTCGAAGAGAAAAAGGAGACCCTCATCGCCCACCTGCTCGAGCACGGCCACTTCGGCCCGTTCGAGCACGCGCAGGCGACGTTCGCCGTCGAGGGCGTCTCCCGGTCGTGCATGGCCCAGATCACGCGTCACCGCCACGTCTCCTTCGACGTGCAGTCGATGCGGTACGTCTCTTTCGACGACGTGGACCCCGAGGCCGTCCGCGAAGGCGAACTCGTCGTCACGCCGCCGTCGGCGACGGACCCGGACTGGGTCGGTCGCAACCAGAAGCGCGCGTCGGTCTCCGACGAGGAGTTCGAGCGCCGCACGGAGATTTACAAAGACACCATCGAGCAGGCCGTCGAGTCCTACCAGGAACTGCTCGATCTGGGGATGCCGCCCGAAGACGCCCGGTTCGTCCTGCCGATCGGTACGAAGGTCAACATCGTGATGTCGATGAACGCGCGGATGCTGATGCACGTCGCGGACATGCGAGCGGCCGCCGACGCTCAGTGGGAAATCCGCGAGATGACCGAGGAGATGCTCGACCTGGCCGCCGACTGGTGTCCGAAGACGTTCGAGTACTACGAACGTGAGATGAAGGGCCGGAAGAACCGGCTCGCGCCCTGACCGCGGTCGGTCGCCTCCGGCGACCACCACAGAACGGCCCCACGGACGTGGTCCCCGGCGTTATATCGACACGACAGTTCGATACCGTCTGGTTTTCACGAAGGAAAAAGAGGGACTGAGAGCGGATGCGAAGGCCCGTCATCGGCTCTCACAGTATCAAAAGAGGAAACCAGTCCGACACATTCATACCACCACAACCTGAATGAACAATTGTGTCCTACGAGGTGGAACATCCCGATCGGCGATCGGGAACGGCGTCCGAGGTGATGTGTTCGGTCGACGAAGTCGACGGCCAGCGTCGACTCATCATCGCAGATATCGCCCGGGACGACACCTGGCTCTCCACCAACACCGCAGCGGCCTGCGACCTCAAGGAGTGGCAGTAACCGGGTCGACGGCCGGTCGAGACGACTGCGCGACTCGGCGGTTCTACGACGGCGGTGTCACCAGCGGTGTGGTCGACGAATCGGCCCACTCGTGTTCGCACCGTGCCTGAAAGATTTTTGTTCGGCGCACCGCCAGACCCTAGTATGGAGTACGACGAGATGCTCGACCGGGCGATCGAGGAGACGCCCGAGATCGACGGGACCAGCGAGCGCTTCGAAGTGCCCGACCCGGAGGTGCGCCAGGAGGGGAACGCCACCGTCTACGAGAACTTCCAGGCGACGTGTTCGCGCCTCGGACGCGAAGACGACCACGTGATGAAGTTCCTGCAGAACGACCTCGGGACCAGCGGCCACATCGACGAGAGCGGGCGGGCGCGCCTGACCGGCGAGTTCGGCGCGGACCGGATCGCCGCGGCCGTCGACGAGTACGTCGACGAGTACGTCATCTGCTCGGAGTGTGGCCTCCCCGACACGAAACTCGAGCGCGAGCAGGGCGCGCTGTTGCTCCGCTGTGAGGCCTGCGGGGCCCGCTCTGCGACCAGCGAGTGAGCTACTGCAAGCCCTTCAGCGTCTGGAGGTCGCGGTCGGTTCTGGTGAACACCGCCAGCCGGTGGCTCGCGTGGCAGTTCGGGCAGTGATAGGTCGTATCGTGGCGCGGCAGCTCAGTCGGCGTCGACTCCCAGTCCTTCTTGCACTCTGGACAGAGCAACCGAACGTACGCTTCCTCCATGTATGGTATTGACACACATTAGCTACGGACAAAAAAGTTCGCGTCTCCCCACCGGTCTGCCTTCACCCGGCTCAGGCCGGGATGTCCTCGGCTTCGAGGAGTTCCTTGTACCGGTTGCGGATGGTGACCTCGGAGATGTCGGCCACGTCGCTAACCTGGCTCTGGGTCACCTTCTCGTTGGTCAGGAGCGCGGCGGCGTAGACGGCGGCCGCGGCGATGCCGACCGGTGACTTGCCCGAGAGCATCCCGGCCTGTCGGGCCCCCTCGATGAGGTCGCGGGCCTGGCGCTGGGTCTCCTCCGAGAGGCCCAGGTCGGAGACGAACCGCGGGAGGTAGTTCTCCGGGTCGGCCGGCTGGACTTCGAGGCTGAGTTCGCGGACGATGTAGCGGTAGGTCCGGGTCAACTCCATCTTCTCCACGCGGGAGACGCGCGACATCTCGTCGAGCGACCGGGGGTTGCCGGCCATGCGAGCGGCGGCGTACAGCGCCGAGGTCGCGACGCCCTCGATGGAGCGGCCGGGGAGCAGGTCGTCTTTCAGCGCGCGGCGGTAGATGACGCTGGCCGTCTCGCGGACGTTCTGGGGCAGCCCCAGCGCGCTGGCCATGCGGTCGATTTCGCCGAGCGCCTGCTTGAGGTTGCGCTCCTTGGAGTCGCGGGTGCGGAACCGCTCGTTCCACGTGCGGAGTCGCTGCATCTTCTGGCGCTGTTCGCTCGACAGCGAGCGCCCGTAGGCGTCCTTGTTCTGCCAGCCGATGTTGGTCGACAGGCCCTTGTCGTGCATCATGTTCGTCGTCGGCGCGCCGACGCGGGACTTGCGGTCCTTCTCGGCGGAGTCGAACGCGCGCCACTCGGGCCCGTGGTCGATCTCGTCTTCCTCGACGACGAGGCCGCAGTCCTCACAGACCGTCTCGCCGTGCTCCGCGTCCGTGACGACGTCGCCGCCACACTCCGGGCAGGCCTCCGTCGATTCGTGTTCGGCCTCTCCTTCGGTGACGTTCTCCGCTCGTTCTCGTGTGCTGGTTCGTGCTGATGATTCACTCATTGTGGATGTCCTCTTCTGCCGGGGGCAGAAATGTTAAGTCCAGTTGGGGAAACTGTCTTACCCTATAGTTAGTCCGTAAAGTATTTAAATCTTTCGTCGACAGTGGCATCGAATCGCACGACAGAGCAGTGATAGCGTGTAGCATAGAAATCGGTTCAATTATATACCGTGATCTGCCTTCGCGTCCACCGATCGTCGTCGTGTCCGGCGGACGCACCGACCAGGCGTATCGTCTGCCCAATCGGGACGGCTACTCGGTCACGACGGCAGTGAAGTCGGCGGCGCACATGCGGAAGGGCGTAGACGTTATAAAAAGCGATTTTCCCAGATAGAGACAGTATATCGTACGGTAGTACTGGATACGTACCAGTTACTATCAGTATAGCTAGCGAGACAGTCGACCCGGAGGCGAGGGGGACCTGAACCGCGCAGGTGTTCAGCCGCGTCCGTAGCGTGAACAGGAACGGCCGGCAGGGCGACTCACACGGTGAACAGGTGCCCCTCGGTCGGCACGTCGAACAGGCCAATGCGCGCCCCCGCGTCCAGCCACGCGTGCCCGTACGAGAACGACGCGAGCGCGTTGACGAGATCGTCGTCGTCCCTGAAGTGGCGGCCGTCTTCGAGGTACGACTCGGCCATCTCGGCGCATTCCAGGGCGGCGTCGTGCATCGGGGTCCCCGCTGGCGGTGCGACGGTGGCGGCGTCGAGCGCCTCCGCGAGCAGTCCCTCGTAGCGGTCGGTCTTCTCTTCGAGGTCGGCGGCCATGTCGCCAGGGAGCGCCGGGGAGGGCCTAAGCGTGTCGCTGTCGCGCGTTCGGCGTGCGACAACGCAAGCTAAATACGGACAGATAGACTAACTCGGACAATGACAGAACCGGTCGAACACCGACGACTCATCATCGCTGGCACGGGTGCAGCGGGACTGACTGCCGCCATCTATGCCGCCAGAAGCAACAACGAACCGCTCGTCCTCGAAGGGGACGAACCGGGCGGTCAGCTCACGCTCACGAGCGAAGTCGAGAACTTCCCCGGTTTCCCGGAGGGCCTCTCCGGCCCGGACCTGATCAACAACATGAAGGAACAGGCCAAGCGCTTCGGGGCCGAGGTCGAACACGGCATCGTCGAGTCCATCGACGACAGCGAGCGCCCGTTCCGCGTCGAACTCGCCAACGGCGACGTCTACACCGCCGACGCGTTCATCGCCGCCTCGGGAGCCAGCGCCCGTACGCTGGGCGTTCCCGGTGAAGACGATCTGATGGGTTACGGCGTCTCGACGTGTGCCACCTGCGACGGCGCGTTCTTCCGCGGCGAGGACATGCTCGTCGTCGGCGGGGGCGACGCCGCCTTCGAGGAGGCCCACTTCCTCACGAAGTTCGCCGACACGGTCTACCTGGCCCACCGCCGCGAGGAGTTCCGTGCCGAGGACTACTGGATCGACCGCGTCCAGAAGAAGGTCGACGAGGGCGAGATCGAACTCCTGCGCAACACCGAACTGCTGGAAATTCACGGCTCGGCCGAGGAGGGCGTCGACCACGTCACGCTGGCCACGAACGACGAGGGCTACCCCGCCGACAAGCTCGACGACCCGGACACCGAGACCTACGACTTCGACGTGGGGGCCGTCTTCGTCGCCATCGGCCACACGCCCAACACCGAGTACCTGGCGTCGACCGGCGTCGAACTCGACGAGACCGGCTACATCAAGACCCATGGCGGCGACGGCGGCAACCAGACCGCCACCGACGTCGACGGACTGTTCGGGGCCGGCGACGTGGTGGACTTCCACTACCAGCAGGCCGTCACCGCCGCCGGCATGGGGACCAAGGCCGCCATCGACGCGGACGAGTACCTCGAATCGCAGGCCGAGGCCGCGGCCGAGGCGGAGTCCGAACCCACCGCCGAAGCCGACGACTGACGGAGAGAGCGGTAGCACGAGGGAGTGACCGGGCACGCAGTTGTTCTTCCGTGGCGCGTATCCACAGACCCTTTAGGTCCGGCGACGGACTCCAGTGCATGGCAAGCGAGACTGTCACGCTGACGATCGAGACCGACGACGAGAGCGACGAACTCACGGTACCCACGGAGCTGCTCGAAATCCTCCGGGAATCGCCCGACGAGACCGATCCGCAGGTCGTGGGCGACATCGCGATGTTCGGCCTGGCCCAGCGGATCCACAGCGCCGTCCACCACGCCCAGGGCGAGCCGGACGAGGACCTCGTCGCGCTCGACGACCAGACGAGCGAACTGTTCGAGGAGCGCTTCGGGCAGACGTTCGGCGAACTGACCGGTCACGACCACTGAGCGTCGGCTAGCGCCGTCCGGCCTGTCACTCAGTTCTCTGCGGTCCAGTGGAGCACAACACCATCGTCGACCCGTTCGACGCCCGCCAGTTCCAGTTCGGGGAAGTCCTCGACGAAGCCGTCGCCGTCGGCCAGCGTCGGCGCGTCACGGCCCCCGATGATCTTCGGTCCGACGTAGACGAACAGCTCGTCGACCAGCGACTCCTCGAACAGGCCGAAGATGAGTTCGCCGCCGCCCTCGACCATGAGCCGGTCGATGCCCTCGCCTTCGAGCTTCGCGAGCGTCGTCGTCAGGTCGACGCGGTCCCGGCCGGCGGCGATGACGTACGCGCCGGCGTCCTCCATCTCCTCGATGAAGTCCGGCGGCGCGGCCTCGCTGACGAGGAGGTACGTCTGCGCGCGGCCGTCGAGCACGGTGGCGTCCGGCGGCGTCCGAACACGCGAGTCGGCGACGACGCGGGCGGGGTTCTCCGGCTCGCCGCGCTCGGTCCGCGCCGCGCGCCGGTCGGGGTCGTCGATGGTCAACGATGGGTCGTCGGCCAGGACCGTGCCGACGCCGACCATCACCGCGTCGCTGTCGGCCCGGAGCTGGTCGACGCGGTCGAAGTCCGTCGGGCCGGAGATCTCGATCTGTTCGCGGCGGCGAGAGGAGAGCTTCCCGTCGGCGCTCATCGCGGCGTTGACGACGACGTGCATACCCGTCCGTGTCGGCGGCCGCCAAACCGCTTTTCGGTTGCGGTCGGCCGCCTCAGGACGTGGGACGTTCGGGACGCTTCGAGAGCTTCCGCACGTCGAGTTTCTTGACGGTCCCGTCGGCGGTCCGCAGTTTCAGGACCGTCTTCTTCAAGACGAGTTCGTCGACGTCGAGCGTCGTCTCGGTGCTCCAGCCCCGCAGTCGGACCATCCCCTCCTCGTCGATTTCGATGAAGGTCCTGGGCTTTCGCTGTGTCCCCATCGTCCACTCTTCGTCGCCGACGGACAGTTCCTGCCCGCCGGTCTCCGACCAGCGGAACACGCAGGCGAACTGTTCGCGGGGCTCGTCACCGCGGTCGTGGTCGACGCGTGTCCACTGCTCGAAGTCGACGCCGAAGTGCGCGGCCCACAGTTCCAGATACTCGAAGTCGAACTTCTTCTTCCCGTCGTTGTTCCGGCCGCTCCGCCAGACGACGTGAGCATCCGAGGGTTTCGAGCCGAAGATCCCGGGCACGTCAGTCCACCACCTTCGTCGCGTCAATTTCGATTTTGATATTCAGATTGGGCCACGAGATCAGATGGGCAGATCGCGAGCTAGAGGTCCAGTAAACTGCGATAGTGCGTAGTAGGCCCATACGATAGAATCTCCTGGTATCATAAATAAGAATTCTGGCCATATTTCCGAGAGGTCTGACGCGATCGACGGCGGCAGCCGCAGAAAACGCTTTTGAGTGGGCCCGTCGAACCTCCTGTCGATGTCTCTCGAAGACCATGCCGAGGATCTCGCCTCCGACCTCGGTGTCGACAAAGAGGAGGTCAAACGCGACCTGGAGAACCTCGTCAACTACTCCGTCCCGATGGACGAGGCAAAGCAGAGCCTCAGACGGAAGTACGGCGGTGGCGGTTCGAGCGGCGGCGACGGCACGCCGTCGAGCAAGGCCATCAGCGAGGTTACGACCGGCGACTCGAACGTGACGGTCACCGCCGTGGTGCTCACGTCCGGCCGGCGGTCCATCCAGTACAACGGGGAACAGCACGTCATCCGGGAGGGCGAACTGGCCGACGAGACGGGGAAGATTTCCTACACCGCGTGGGACGGCTTCTCCGGTGACCTCGAACCCGGCCAGACCGTTCGGCTCGGCAACGCCGGCGTCCGCGAGTGGGACGGGCAGCCCGAACTGAACCTCGGCGACAGCACCCGCCCAGAGGTCGTCGACGAGACGCTCGCCATCGACTACGAGGTCGGCGGCCGGGCGTCGCTGGCCGACCTCGAACCCGGGGACCGCGGCATCACCGTCGAAGTGCAGGTCCTCGAGTGCGAGCAGAAGGTCATCGACGGGCGCGACGGCGAGACGACAATCCTCAGCGGCGTGCTCGGCGACGACACCGGGCGGCTTCCGTTCACCGACTGGGAGCCACACGACGAGATCGAGGTCGGCGCGTCGATCCGCATCGCGGAGTCGTTCGTCCGCGAGTTCCGCGGCGCGCCCTCGGTGAACGTCTCCGAGTTCTCGGCAGTGACCGCGCTCGACCGGACCGTCGACGTGGCCGAGGACGCCCCGCGACTCTCGGTCCGCGAGGCCGTCGACAGCGGCGGCCTGTTCGACGTGGAACTGGCCGGCAACGTCATCGAGGTGCGCGACGGCTCCGGCCTCATCGAGCGCTGTCCCGAGTGCGGCCGCGTCATCCAGAACGGGCAGTGTCGCTCTCACGGGACCGTCGAGGGCGAGGACGACCTGCGGACGAAGGCGATCCTCGACGACGGGACGGCGACCGTCACCGTCGTCCTGGACGACGAACTGACCGCAGCGGTCTACGGCGGTGACATCGACGACGCCCGCGAGCACGCCCGCGACGCGATGGACAAGGAAGTCGTCGCAGAGCGCATCGCCGATCGCATCGTCGGCCGGGAGTACGTCGTCCGCGGGTCGCTGTCGGTCGACGAGTACGGTGCGAACCTCACCGCCTCGACGTTCGCCGAGGCCGACGACGACCCGGCGACGCGCGCGACGACCTTCCTCAGGGAGGCAGAGGTATGAGCGAGTCCGAAGACAGCGGTGCGGGCCGGCGCGAGGTCGCATACCGGCTGTTCGCAGCCGAATTCGACGACGCCGACTTCTCGTACTCCGAATCCGACGAGGAGCGGGCCCCGAACTACGTCGTCACGCCGACCGGCGCGCGGGTCAACCGCCTGTTCCTCGTCGGCGTCCTCACCGAGATCGAGCAGGTCAACGACGACGTGCTGCGCGCCCGCGTGGTCGACCCGACCGGGCCGTTCGTCGTCTACGCCGGCCAGTACCAGCCCGACGAACTGGCCGTCCTCGAAGCGGCCGAGCCGCCGATGTTCGTCGCCGTCACGGGCAAGGCCCGGACGTTCCAGCCAGACGACAGCGACCGCGTGTTCACCTCGGTCCGCCCGGAGAGCATCAGCGAGGTCGACGCCGACACGCGCGACCGCTGGGTCGTCCAGGCGGCCGAGCAGACGGCGGCCCGCGTGGGCCAGATGGCCAGCGCCAAGCGGACCGGCCTGGGCGGTGAGGACCTCAGAAACGCCCTCCTCGAACAGGGCGTCGACGAGAGCGCCGCCGCCGGCATCACGCTCGCGCTCGACCACTACGGCACGACGGGCGACTACCTGGAAGCCCTGCGGGAGACGGCGCTCGACGCCGCCCGCGTCGTCGCCGGCCAGACGGACGAGGCGGAGCCGCTGTCGCTGTCGCCCGGCGACGGGACCGACGACCCGCTCCCGGTGCTGGCGACGACGGACATCGACGCGACCGTTACGGCCCCCGAGTCGACCGATACGGCCGACGCCGCGGATGCGACTGTCGACGAGTCGGCGTCTGAGGAAGTCTCCGACGACGCGACTGCCGACGAGCCGAGCGGGGCGACGGCGTCAGTCGAGAGCGAACCGACCACGGACGCCGGCGCGGCCGACGCGGCGGAGACGGGTGCGCCAGCCGACGCGGCCGACGCCGAGCCAGCCCCCGAATCGCCGGGCGCGCCGGCCGGCGACGAGTCCCCCGAACCGAGCGCCGATGCGGCCACGAGCGACGCCCCGACCGAGACTCCCGAGACCGCGACCGACGCCGGTGCCGACGAGACCACCGCCGGTGATTCTGCGGGCGAGGACGTTCCCTCGACGCCCGCACCGAGCGAGCCCGGGGACGAATCGCCGGTGTCGAGCGAGCCGGCGACCGACGCCGACGCGACCACTGAGGACGTGCCCAAACCGTCGTCCGAATCCGACGACGACGACATCGGCGACTTCGACACCGAGTTCGAACTGGACGAGGACGAGCGCGAGGAGATCGAACAGGAGTACGGCACCGACTTCCAGAGCGGGACCGAAGTCGACGACCCCGGCGAGGCCGACATCGAGACGCCGGATCCCGACGACCTCGCCGACGCCGCCGAGGAGGGCGCGCCCGCTGACGCCGCCGATGCCGAGCCCGCACCGGACTCGCCGGGCGCGCCGGCCGGCGACGAATCGCCCGAACCAGGCACCGACGCGGCGACCAGCGACGCGCCCGCCGAGACCCCCGAAACCGCGACCGACGCCGGTGCCGACGAGACCACCGCCGGCGACTCCGCGGCCGACGACGCAGCCGCCGAAGACGTGGACCTCGAAGACGCGGTCATGGAGGTCATGCAGGAACTCGACGACGGCAGCGGGGCCGACCGCGAGGAACTCCGCTCGACGGTCGCGAGCCGCTACGGCGCGGACGCCGACGCCGTCGAGGACGCCATCCAGGACGCGCTGATGGGCGGACGCTGCTACGAGCCCGAAGACGGTAAGCTCACCCCCATCTGAGACGACTGACGTCTGACGGTGCGGACGTTTCGCCGGTCGAGGCGCGTTCCTTTTCTCTCCCGCGCCCCAACCGAGCGCAGATGCGCGTCGAACCGCTGCCCGGCGTTCCCGCCGCGACGGTCGATACCGACGGCGAGCGCCTGCTGGCGATCGCGGACTACCACGCCGGCATCGAGGCCGGCCTGCGCTACGAGGGCGTCGAACTCCAGTCGGCCGCAGAGGACCGCCGCGAACGAGTGCTCGCTGCGCTCGACCGCGCCCGCGCGGACCGTCTGGTGGTCGTCGGCGACCTCGGCCACGCCATCGGCGACCCCTTCCGGGCGGAGCGCGAGGAACTGGCGGCCCTCTTCGACGCCCTCGACGTGCCCGTGACGGTCGTGAAGGGGAACCACGACGGCGGCCTGGCGGACGTGGTGGCCGACCTCGCTACCGACGTGACGGTGACGCCGGGCCACGGGACCCGCATCGGGGAGGTCGGGTTCGCCCACGGCCACACCTGGCCCGCGCCGGACGTGCTCGCCGCCGAGGTCGTCTGCGTGGGCCACGAACATCCGGTCGTCAGACTGGAGGACAGCGTCGGCGGTGCGCGCAAAGAGCGGGCGTGGCTCCGGGGCTCGCTCGTCGCCGAGCCGTTCGCCGAGCGGTTCGACGGGGACGGCGAAATCGAGTCCGCTCTCGCAATCGACGCCGACCTCGTCGTTTTCCCGGCGTTCAACGAGCGCTCCGGGGGGACGTGGGTCAACGTCGAGGGACAGGACTTTCTCGCGCCGTTTCTCCCCGACGGAGTGACCGACGCGGAGGCGTTTCTGCTCGACGGGACGCGGCTGGGCGCGTACCGGCGAGTCTGAGCGTGCCAGCGCCGCAGTCCGTCACTCGGAAAGCGCCGCTTCGAGGTCCTCGACCAGTTCCTCGTTCCCGAGGAACGTCGGCGTCCGGTCGTGGATTCCCTCGGGGTCCACGTCGAGCAGCGACTGCGCGCCGTCGCTCGACGCCCCGCCGGCGGCCTCGACGAGGTAGGCCAGCGGCGCGGCCTCGAAGTGGATCCTGAGTTTGCCGTCCGGATACGTGGTCGTCGCCGGGTAGCCGAACAGGCCGCCGTATTCGAGCACCTGGGCGAGGTCGGCGACCGTCGCGCCGCCGTAGCGGAGCTTCAGGTCCCGCTCGAAGCGCTCGGCGACGGCGTTGACCGCGTCGCTTCGCTCGCCGGTCTTGCCAGCGAGGCCGACGACCGTCGGCTCCTCGGGGAGGCGGAACTGGCCCCAGCGCTCGCTGTGGCCGTCACGAAGCAGGTACTCCTGGACCACGTCGCGGTCGGAGCGCGCGACCGTCAGCGTCGTGTACGGCCCGTACAGCACCATTATCGAGGCGACCATCGATCGGCCGCTCGCCGGGAGCGGGGCGTCGTAGACGCCGATGATCGTCCCGACCGAGTTGTTCGACGCGAGGTTCGCGGAGCCGTCGAGCGGGTCGATGGCGACGCTGTACCCCTCGCCGCAGTCGGTCACGTCCGCCCGCTCCTCGCTCGCGTACGCGCCGACGCCGTCGATGTGGGCGAGCGCGTCGAAGAACAGGTCGTCCGCCCACACGTCGCCGCCGACCTGTTCCTCCCCGCTGGGGTTTTCGCCGGCGGAGCGGTCGGCGTGGTTCGCGAGATTGCCGCTGACGTAGTGTGCCGTGTCTTTGACGGCCCGCTCAATCTCGTCGAGCGTGTTCACCGGCGATCACCTGCCGGGGAACGAGCATCGATAGTCATGCACAACACTCGTATTGGGAGGGGCATAAGGCTGTACCCGCGCCGACCGCGGACAACGTGTTTAACCAGACGTAGCCGCTAGGGAGTGCCGATGACTGACGGGGTCGCTCGCGGCGAGGACGCCTTCACGGCACTCGGGCCGCAGGTCAGGAGCGCGCTCTCCGAACGGGGGTTCTCGACGCCGACCGAGCCACAGCGAGCGGCCATCCCGACGCTCGCGGCCGGCCGAGATGCCCTCGTGGTCGCGCCGACCGGAACGGGCAAGACCGAGACGGCGATGTTACCCGTCTTCGACGCGCTCGCCGAGGCCGACGACCGGTTCGGTATCGGCGCGCTGTACATCACGCCGCTGCGGGCGCTGAACCGCGACATGCGCCAGCGCCTCGACTGGTGGGGCGAGACGCTGGGCCTCGACGTGGACGTTCGCCACGGCGACACCACCGACTACCAGCGCCAGAAGCAGGCCGACGACCCGCCGGACGTGCTCGTGACGACGCCGGAGACACTGCAGGCGATGCTCACCGGATCGAAGCTCCGCCGGGCGCTCGAAGACGTGGCCCACATCGTCGTCGACGAGGTCCACGAACTCGCCGCCGCGAAGCGCGGCGCACAGCTGACGATCGGCCTCGAACGGCTCCGTGAACTGTCGGGATCCTTCCAGCGCATCGGCCTCTCGGCGACCGTCGGCGATCCCGACGAAGTCGGCCGCTTTCTCACCGCCGGCCGCGGCTGCGAAATCGTCGAGGTCGACATCGGCAGCCGCCTCGACATCGAGGTCGTCCGGCCCCAGATCACCGACCGCGACGAGGAACTGTCGAGCGCACTCGTCACCGACGCCGGCACCGCGAGCCACGTCAGGTACATCGCCGATCTCATCGACGACCACGAGTCGGTCCTGCTGTTCGTCAACACGCGCCAGACCGCCGAGGCGCTCGGCTCCCGGTTCAAAGAGCTCGGGACTGACCTGGGCGTCCACCACGGCTCGCTCTCGAAGGAGGCCCGCATCGACGTGGAGGACCGCTTCAAGGCCGGCGACCTCGACGCGCTGCTGTGTACGTCCTCGATGGAACTGGGCATCGACGTTGGCCACGTGGACCACGTCGTCCAGTACGGCAGCCCGCGGCAGGTCTCGCGGCTCGTCCAGCGGGTCGGCCGCGCCGGCCACCGCCGCGACCAGGTCTCCTCGGGCACGGTGGTCACCACCGACGCCGACGACACGCTGGAAGCGCTGGCCATCGCCAGGCAGGCGCGAAACGGCGACGTGGAGCCTGCGGAAATCCACGACGGGAGCCTCGACACCGTCGCAAACCAGATCGCCGGGCTGGTGATGGACACCGGCGAGATACGCGCGATGCGAGCCTACGAGATCCTCACGCGGGCCTACCCGTTCCGCGACATCGGCGAGGAGCAGTTCAAGGGAGTCGTCGAGGAACTGGCGGCCAACAACGTCGTCTGGCTGGACGAAGAGAAGGACACCCTGGAGAAGCGTCGCGGGACCTGGCAGTACTTCTATCAGAACCTCTCGATGATCCCCGACGAGGCCACCTACGACGTGGAGGACGTGGCCTCCGGCCAGCAGGTCGGGACCTTAGACGAGAAGTTCGTCGTCAACTTCGCGACCCCCGGCGAGGTGTTCGTCCAGCGCGGCGAGATGTGGCGCATCACCAACATCGACGAGGAGGAGGAGGTCGTGACCGTCTCGCCGATCGAGGACCCCGCCGGCGAGGTCCCGTCGTGGGTCGGTCAGGAGATTCCCGTCCCGCGGGCCGTCGCGGCCGAGGTCGGCGAACTCCGCCGCGTCGCCGGACGGCAGTTACGGGCCGGCGCAGACGTGGACGCGGTCGCTGGCGACGTGTCGACCCGCTACGACGCGGGCCCGGACACCGTCGCCGACGGCCTCTCGCAGGTCGAGAAGCACGAGGGACCGATCCCCGACGATGCGACCGTCGTCGTGGAGTTTCACGGGCGCGAGGTCATCGTCAACGCCTGTTTCGGCCACAAGATCAACGAGACGCTCGGCCGGGTGCTGTCGGCGCTGCTCGGCCAGCGCGCCGGCTCGTCCGTGGCGATGGACGTCGACCCCTACCGGATCACGCTCGAAGTCCCGCGGCGGATCACCGCCGGCGACGTCATCGAGGTCATCGAGGAGACCGACCCCGACCACCTGCCCGCGCTGGTCGAACTGAGCCTCAAGAACGCCGACGCGCTGAAGTTCAAGCTCGCGCAGGTCGCCACGAAGTTCGGGTCGCTCAAGCGCTGGCGCGGCCGGGGCTCGACCGACTTCGGCCGCGACCGCCTGCTGGCCGCGCTGGAGGACACGCCGATGTACGACGAGGCGCTCCGGGAGGTCCGCCACGAGGACCTCGCCATCGAGGCGACGGCCGACCTGCTACGGGACGTACAGACCGGCGAGGTGGCCCTCGAAACCGTCGGCGAGCACACGGCCATCGGGACCGGCGGCAGTTCGTCTGGCCGAGAACTGCTCTCGCCGGAGAACGCCGACGCCAGCGTCATCCAGACCGTGCGCGAGCGCATCCAGAGCGACCGCGTCATCCTCCTGTGCCTGCACTGCAAGGACTGGGACCGGAAACAGCAGGTCAAACGCGTCCGCGACCAGCCGACCTGTCCGCGGTGCGGGTCGACGCGCGTCGCTGCGCTCAATCCCTGGGCGGAGGAGGTCGTCTCGGCGGTCCGGGCAGACGAGAAAGACGCGGAGCAAGAGAAGATGACCGAGCGGGCCTACCGGGCCGGCTCGCTCGTCCAGAGCCACGGGAAGCGGGCGGTGGTCGCCCTCGCCGCCCGCGGCGTCGGCCCGCACAACGCCGCCCGGATAATCAATCGCCTGCGGGAGGACGAAGACGAGTTCTACCGGGACATCCTCCGGCAGGAGCGGGAGTACGCGCGGACGCAGTCGTTCTGGGGCTGAGCGACGGCGCTCGGCGGACGGCCGGCGCGGCCCCGACCGACCGGCTCAGCTCAGGTCGCGGATGGCGCTCGCGAGTCGCGGCTGGACCGCCTCTGCGTCTGCCGCCTCGACCGTGAGCTTCGTGTGGCGCTCGTCCGTGTCGGTCATCTCCGAGAGCAGGCCGCCGCGACGGTCGACCTCGACGTAGACTGTCAGCCGGTCGTCTTCGAAGACCGGGACGACCTCGACCTCGTCCACGTCGCCTGCGAACTCGCCGCCCTGCGGGCGAAACTCGAACTCCTGGACGAAGCTCGCAGAGGTGCCGAAGAGACTTCCCCGCGTCGCCTGACAGGACGACGAGTGAAGGGAAAAGCCGAGGTCTGACAGCGCGTCGAAGACGGCCTGGGTCCGGGGCGTCGGTTCGACCTCGACGTGGTCCTCGTCCTCGGGGTCGACGGCCATCGAGATGTCCAGCCCGGTCTCGATTTCGACGGCCGTCGAGCGCGTCGTCACCGGCGTCCGCCGGGGAACGTCGATGGTCGTCTCGAAGCGGCGCTGTTCGCCGGCCTCGATGGTGAACGGCTCGGTCAGCTGCCACTGCTCGACGATGGCGTCTTTGAACCCCTCGTCGGTCTTGTACTCCGTCTCGATGGCGAAGTAGATGGCGTCGATCTCCTGGTCTGTCGAGCCGCCCTCGACGCGGACCTCGGCGTCGACCGATTCGCCGGCGCGAACTGTGCTGGAGGGCAGGACGGTATCGACCGTCGCGGAGCCGATACCGATGCGGGAGAGGACGTCCTTCATGTCCACCGGATGATGGGACCGCCTTCGCGTAAAAACTTCGTGGTGGGCCGGGAACGGGTGACGGACTCCGCGGCCGACGGCGGGCAACTCAAGCCGCTGGGCGTCGAACGGGGGGCAATGGCAGACTGGCGAGAGGGATCGGACCCTGACTGTCCGGCGTGCGGGGCGGCGCTTTCGGCGACGGCGCTGCGCTGTCCCCACTGCGAGGAGTCACTGCTCACCGAGGAGCAGGTCGCACTGCTGGACGAGCGGGCCGGGGGGGCGCTCCCGAACGTGGATCGCGGTGCACCGAGATGGGCCGTCGCGCTCGCGGGCCTGTCGCTCGGGATCGCCGTCGCGCCGCTGGTGCTGTACGCCGTCGTCATCCTCGTCGGTGGCCTCTCGCTGCCCGTCGCTACGGGAGTCCTGCTCGCCGGCTGGCTCGGACCGGCGGCGTACCTCTCGCGGCTCCGCAACCCCAGCGAGGCGCTCGCACGCGGGCTCTACCTCGTCGTCGCCGGCGTCGGTCTCGTCGTCTTCGCGGTCGGGTACGAGGTCTTGCTCGCCGACGGCCCGTCGGTCGTCTCCGAGCAGACGGCGCTCGTGTCGCTCCTGCTCGCCGTCCCGGCCGCGCTCGGGGCGCTCGTCGCGCGCCGCGCCACCCGGCGGGCGGACCGCCAGGCCCGCGGCGACCCGGGCCCGATACACGAGCGATTCGGGCTCGACGACGAGGAGCGCGACTGAAAACGCCTAAGCGGGGCCCCGTCGTCCACACGCCCATGCGACTGGAGGAGTACTGGGGAATCGGCCCGAAGACGTCCGAACTGCTCACCGAGGAACTGGGCGTCGAGCGGGCCATCGAGGCCATCGAGTCGGCGGACACGCGAGCGCTGACCGAGGCGGGACTCTCTCGGGGCCGGGCGACGCGCATCCTCCGGCGGGCGACGGGGGCCGAGTCGATGGACCTGCTCGCCACCCGCGACACCCGCGACGTGTACAAGGAACTGCTGGACCTCGCCGAGGAGTACGCCGTCACGGCTGACGCGGCCGACAAGGTCCGCGTGCTGACGCCGCTTCCCACCCGCGAGGCGATGGCGGAGCGACTCGACGACGTGCTCGCGGCCCGCGACACGTGGGCCGACCTGTCGGATTCGGACCAGCGTGCCGTCCTCGACGCCTTCGACGGCTACGACGCGAGCGGCGGCGAACTGGCCGCGGTGAAAGCGGCGCTGGCGCTCCAGCGGACGGGCGTCGAGCGCGGTGTCTTCGAGCCCGTCGCTGCACTCGACGAGGACGCGCTTTCGGCAGCCAGGGCCGCCCTCGCCGGATTGGCCGGCGACGGCGACTCGGTCGGCGAGGGAGCCGACGAGGAACTCGACCGCCTCCGCGACCAGCTGGGGCAGGTCGAGGACCTCGCCGCCGCCTCGATGGCGGTCGTCGAGGCCGTCCAGGAGGGCGCGCGGCGACCCGCTGAGTTCCAGGACGCGCTCGTGCGTCACGTCACCGACGAGACGGGTATCGACGCCGCGCGGGTCCGCGACGCCATGCCGCGCGAGGCGACGGACGCGCGGGACTTCGTCGACGCAGCGCTGCGGGATCTCAGAAGCTCGCTTCGAACGGACGCACAGGAACGCGAGCAGGCCGTCGCGGACCGGCTCGAAGACGACCTCGCTGACGCGCGCGACGACATCGACGCCGCCGTCGCGGCGGTCGACGACCTCGCGCTCTCGGTGTCGCTGGCGCGCTTCGCCATCGCCTTCGACCTGACGCGGCCGACGTTCGTCGAGGGCCGCAAGACCATCGCGGTCAAGCGGGCGCGGAACCTCGCGCTCTCGGACGTGGACAGCGTCCAGCCGGTCACCTACGCCGTCGGCGACCACTCGCTCGACCTCGACCGGGCGAACCGACCGCCCAGCGGCGACCGGGTGGCCGTGCTCACCGGCGCGAACTCCGGCGGGAAGACGACCCTGCTTGAGACGCTGTGTCAGGTCCAGTTGCTCGCGCAGATGGGGCTGCCCGTACCGGCCGAGGCCGCGGAGGTCGGACTCGTCGACACCGTCGTGTTCCACCGCCGCCACGCCTCGTTCAACGCCGGCGTCCTCGAATCGACGCTCCGGTCGGTCGTCCCACCGCTGACCGGGAGCGACCGGACGCTGATGCTCGTCGACGAGTTCGAGGCCATCACCGAACCCGGTTCCGCCGCCGACCTGCTGCACGGCCTCGTGACGCTGACCGTCGACCGCGACGCGCTGGGCGTGTTCGTCACCCACCTCGCGGACGACCTCGAACCGCTGCCCGAGGAAGCTCGGACCGACGGCATCTTCGCCGAGGGGCTGAGCCAGGACCTCGACCTGCAGGTGGACTACCAGCCGCGGTTCGGGACGGTCGGGAAGTCGACGCCGGAGTTCATCGTCTCTCGCCTCGTCGCCAACGCCGGCGATCCCGTCGAGCGCAGCGGGTTCGAAACGCTCGCGACGGCCGTCGGCGAGCAGGCGGTCCAGCGGACGCTCTCGGACGCGCTCTGGACGGACGAATAGAATTGCGTTTCTTCGACCGCCCAAAGCGGTGTTACAGCCGCCGTCTGCGGCGAGACTGTGCTCGGCTGTTCGAGTCGCGTCGCCGTCGGTCGAGGACGGCGGCGAGGTAGACGTGTTCCATCATGATCGTCGTCCCGTCGGGAGTCGAACCCGTCCCGGGCGGAGCCCGAAGCCACCTGCGGCTATCGGGACGCCGAAGCGGAACGTGGGCTGGGGAACGCGGTCGAGTCGGTCACGCCTCGCGGTCGAGTTCGACGCGGTTGACCGCCATGACGCCGAACCCCTGCTGGAGGAGCGCGGTGCTCGCGTCGACCCGGTCGGAGTCCTCGGCGACGCGGAGCGACAGGGACACGTCGGCGTCGACGCGGATGTCGGTCCACGTCGGGCGGACGCTCGTCACCCGGTCGACGGTCACCGCGTCGACGCCGTCGACGGCTGCGAGCACCTCGGCGACGCCCGCTTCGAGGGTCTCGGACCCGCCACGCGGGACGCGCAGTGATACGTCGGCCGATACCTCGGTCGGGGGAGTCGCCTGGAGCGACATAACGCCGACGGCCGGAGTCGAACCGGGCCCGGTGGACGGACCGGCGTCCGTCGGTCGGGCACTCGCCGAAGGAGTCGCGTCGGTGGGCGGAGACTGCGCGGCGGTGGATGGGAACCACACGGCAGCGGAGGGGGACCGCGCGTCGGTGACGGGAGAGGCGTGCTTCCGGCCCGGGGACGGGCCGGCACCGGATTCCGCGGAGGAACCCTTCACTGGGCGACGATGCGACTGGGGGAACGGATGCTCGGAGCGACAGCGTCACGCGTGGCGGTCGAGAGGCGTGACGGCGAGTGCGGCCGCCGATGGTCGCTGTCGGAGCAGAGAGACGACGCGCCGCCGCAGTGCGGCGTCCGTGAGTGGGACGCCGGTCCCACGGCGGCGAACGGGCCTACCGTGCAGCGAACGGCGGCATCGTCCGACGTGCGTCCACGGCCGCGTCCCGCCCCGTGAGAAGGGCCACAGCACCCAGCGCACCGGCGGTGGCGCGCTCGATGGCCGACCGCCCGCTGTAGAGCCAGCGGGCGAACGAGGTCGGCGCGGGTACGGGAATCGTATCGGTCATGGAGTCATCACGTCGGGGATTCGACGTGTATAATCCCTGTACCGGTGATATCTTAAATCTGTTTCAGACGTGGTATCACACAACAATCTTCGTTCGGGGGCCAGCGGCTCTCAGTCGGCCGCTGCGGGCTGATTTCGGGGTGCGGTCGGGTCGGCGTCGCTCCCGTCCCCACGTGCCAGCGCCGAATCGCCGGCGAGCGTCCGCGTGGAGTTGCCGACGACGAGCAGGCTGCTCGCGGTCATCGCGAGCGCCGCGAACAGCGGATTCAGCAGACCGAGCAGTGCGAGGGGGAGCGCCACGGCGTTGTAGCAGAACGCCCACGCGAGATTCTGGCGCACCCGCGAGCGCGTCGCGGCGGTCACCGCGAACACGTCCGGGACGGCCCGGAGGTCGTCGCTGGTCACGACGGCGTCGGCCGCGTCGGCGGCCAGCGACGTGCCGGAGGCCATCGCGATGCCGAGGTCAGCGGTCGCCAGCGCCGGCGCGTCGTTGCTCCCGTCGCCGACCATCGCGACGGTCCCGCGAGAACGGAGGCGCTCGACGACCTCCGCCTTCGCCTCGGGCGGAACGCCGGCGAACACCTCGTCGACGCCCTCGTGGCGCTCGAACGGGGTCGCCGCCTCGGGGCGGTCGCCGGTGATGACGACGACAGCTCGGTCGCGGGCGAGCGTCGAGACGACGCCCTCCCAGCCCTCGCGGTGGCGGTCGCCGGCGACGAACGCGTCGCGCGCCGCGCCGTCCCAGCCGACGAGCGCCGGGACCCGAGCGTTGTCCGCGGCCCGCTCGCAGCGCTCCCGCAGTGGGTCGGGGACCGCGAGCCCGAGGGAATCGAACAGGTCGGGCGTGCCGACGACGACGCGCACGCCGTCGACGGTCGCGCTGACGCCCCGACCCGGGTGCTGCTCGAAGTCGGCCACGTCGGCGTCGGGGACGGCCGTCGCCTCGGTCACCGCCGCTGCGACGGGGTGGTCGGCGAACTGCTCGACGGCGGCCGCGCGGGCCATCGCGTCCTCGTCGGCGCGCTCCAGCAGTTCCATCTCGCCGGTCGTCAGCGTCCCCGTCTTGTCGAAGGCCACCACGTCGACGTCGGTCGCGGTCTCGAACACCGAGTCGCCGGTGACGACGGTGCCGGCGTCGAGCGCCCGGCGGATGCCCGCGGCGGTCGCAAGCGGCGTCGCCAGCCCCAGCGCGCACGGACAGGAGACGACGAGGACGGCCAGCCCGGTCAGCATCGCGTCCGTCGGGGTCGCGCCGGCGACCAGGTGCGCGCCGGTGGCGAGGACGGCCAGGAGAACCACCAGCGGGACGAAGACGGCGGCGATGCGGTCGACGAGGCGCTGGACGCCGCCGCGACTGCTCTGGACCTCCCACAGCAGGTTCGTCAGGCGGTCGACCGTGCTCTCGGCGTCGGGGCCGACGCGGACGACGACTCCGCCCTGCGTGGCCAGCGACCCGCCGACGACCTCGTCGCCCGCGGTCTTGCGGACGGCCAGGGACTCGCCGGTGACGAGGGATTCGTCGACGGCAGCGGTTCCTTCGACGACGGTACCGTCGACCGGGATTCGGTCGCCGGAGCGGACGATGACTTCGTCGCCCGGGTCGAGGTCACCGACCGCGACTTCCTCGTGGCCGTCTGCGGTGCGCCGCCGTGCGCCGTCGGCCCGCTGGGTCGTGAACTCGGTGAGGCGGTCCAGCGCGGCCCGGCGGACACGGTCCTGGTAGTAGTCGCCGACGGAGACGGCCATCACGATGACCGTCGCCACGTCGAAGTACACCTCGGTGTGGCCGAGGACGACGGCGACGACGCTGTAGAGGAAGGCTGTCGAGGCGGCCATCGCCACGAGGAGGTCCATGTTCGGCCGGCCGGCCCGCAGGCTGACGTAGGCCCCGCGCAGCAGCGGCCACCCGGTGTAGCCGACGACGACGCCGGTCATCACCGCCATGTTCCACAGCAGGTACGCGCCGGCGGTCCCGCTCGGGTCGAGCAAGAGCAGCGACGGGTCGACGCCGAGGTAGGCGGGATACAGGAACAGGACGTACCACAGCATCGTCATCATGCCGAAGAAGCCGCCGACGATGAGTCGCCCCTCCAGTTCGTACTCGTCGTCGCGCTCCGCGGACTGCAGGCTGGCGTCGTAGCCGGTGCCGGCCACCACGTCGGGGAGGGCCGCTTCATCGAGCACCGCGTCGTCGTAGGTGAGCCGCATCGTCCCGGTCGGGTAGCTGGCGGCGGCCGCCGCGACGCCCTCGTGGTCCGTGGCGCGGGCTTCGAGGAACGTCTCACAGGTCGCACAGTGCATGCCCTCGACGGAGACGAAGGCCGTCTCGCCGTCGACCTCGTCGGGGTCCGCGCCGGTGTCGGCGTCCTCGCGGGTCTGTCTCGCGGGGTCGTCGAGCGTTCGCGCGACTTCCAGACAGCCCCGACAGCAGAACGTCCCGTCGACGGCGTCGTCGGTGACGGGCGCGTCGGCCGGCAGGTCACAGAGCGTGCAGTGAGTCACAGCCATGGCATCGGGAGCGGTGGTTTCGGGACGGCGATACCGAACGCTGCGAGGCCGTTCGAGAGCGGGACGAGCGCGAGGACGACGAAGACGGCCCCGAGGACGCGGTGCAGCGCCGCGCGCCGGGACGGCGACAGCGACCCGAAGGCCGTCCCGTAGGCGAACACCAGCGGGAACGTCCCGAGGCCGAGCGCGGCAAGCGAGAGCCCGCCGGTCAGGGCCGAGCCGGTGGCGAACGCGTACAGGAACGCCGGGTACAACAGCGGACAGGGGAGCAGGCCGTGCATCGCGCCCAGCGCGATCATTCCCGGGCCTTCGACCCAGCGGTCGACGCGGGCCACGAGGGCCGCGGAGATGCGCCGGAACAGGCCGCCGACCAGCGGGAGCGACGCGGCCACGTCGACCGCGCTCCCGCGCGAGAGGTAGCCCAGGCCCACGGCGATGATGAACAGGCCGACGGCGACGCCGACGACCCCCCGGACGGCGGTGCCGAGGCGAGCGACGCCGGCCGCGTCGTAGAGGACGCCGCCGACCGCACCCAGCACAGCGCCGACGAGGGCGTAACTGAGCGTCCGGCCGGCGTTGAACAGCGCGTGCTGGCGGATCTCACGGCCGGACACCGGGCCGTCGTCCCCGAGTCGGTCGGCGTACGTGGTGACCAGCGGGCCGCACATGCCGAGACAGTGGACGCTCCCGACGAGGCCGAGGCCGAAGAACGCGGCCACTCCAGCCGCGTCGCCAGTGCTCAGTCCCGCCGTCCCCGGGCCCATCTCAGGCCGCCGTCGACTCCGACGAGCTGGTCATCAGGAACAGGCTCGCGGCGATGATGACGACGCTGACGAGCGACAGCGCGACGATGGTCCGTCCGGTGCCCTGCATGTAGTACGCGACCGGGGCCAGCCCGAGCAGCGCGAGCAGTGTGACGATTCGAGGGTTCGAAGCTGCCATGCGTGGCCGTAAGTTGGAGGGCGTATAAAAAGAGTGGGGGCGTTCCTGCCCCCTGAAAAACCAGCGGTGCCTTTTTTGAATATAGCAGTGTGCCATCGAATATGGCTCGACGAATAGCTGGACCGAACGGTGGGCTGTCGCCCGTTTCAGCAAGGGAGCGAACATGGCACTGAATCGTCGACAGTTCGTCGGCGCGGCGGCCGGCGCGGCGGCGCTGGGCGCGACCGGCACGGCATCGGCACAGGAGGAACCGGACTACGGCGGCTGGTTCGACAACGTCTCGAACTACGACGGGACCGTCGACAAACGGGGCCAGGACACGGTCGAGATCACCGTCGGTGCGCAGGGCAACAACGGCAACTTCGCGTTCGACCCCGCGGCCGTGATGGTCAGCCCCGGCACGGAGGTCGTCTGGCGGTGGAACGGGGAGGGCGGCGGGCACAACGTCGTCTCCGACGGCGACGGCCCGCTCAACTCCGGGTCGGCCGTCGCCGAGTCCGGCACGACCTACAGCCACACCTTCGAGTCAGAGGGCATCTACAAGTACGTCTGCGTGCCCCACGAGACCCTCGGCATGAAGGGCGCCGTCGTCGTCCGCCCCGGTGGCGGCGGCAGTGGTGGCAGTGGCGGGAACGGCGGGACGCCCGAAGGACCGCCGGCGAACCCCGATTACGGCGGCTGGTTCGAGGGCGTCTCGAACTTCGACGGGACGACCGTCGACAGGACCGACCAGGACACGGTCGAGATTACCGTCGGTGCCCAGGGCAACAACGGTTACTTCGCGTTCGACCCACCGGCGGTCCGCGTCACGCCCGGCACGGAGGTCGTCTGGCGCTGGAACGGCGAGGGTGGCGGACACAACGTCGTCTCCGACGGCGACGGCCCGCTCGACTCCGGCTCGGCCGTCGCCGAGGCCGGCACGACCTACAGCTACACCTTCGAGGAGATGGGCATCTACAACTACGTCTGCGTGCCCCACGAGTCCCTCGGCATGAAGGGCGCCGTCGTCGTCGGCGGACCGCTCGGCGGCAGCGGCGGAAGCGGTGGCGGCCGCGGCGAGGGCATCGAACTGTCCGGACCTCAGTGGCTGCTCTCCGGCTCGGTCCTGCTCGCGTTCTTCTCGCCGCTCCTGTTCGCGGCGGCGATGCGACGGCGCTACAGCGAACAACCGCCCGCGACGAGCGACGACCTCACGCTCGCGTCCGGGCCGGCACCGGTCGAGGAAGCGGCGGAGACGGAACCGGCGGTCGAGATCGGCCACGACGACTACGACCCGAAGGGGACGGCGGCACTGGTCGCCTTCTACTTCGTGCTGATCGCCCTGCTGTGGGTGTTCATGTACTTCGTGGAGTTCCTCGGCCGCGTCACGGTGATCGGGTGATACCATGCAGGTCCATAGATTCGAGAAAGTCTGGCTCGGCGCAGCGCTCCTGCTCATCGTCGGCTTCATCGCGACAGTCGCCTACGGCAGCGTGGGCGTCGGCGTCGCGATGGTCGACGACTCGGGCGGAGAGATCAACGCACAGGAGGTACAGAGCGGCGACACCGGGACGGAGTTCGACGACCCCGGTGTATATCAGGACGGCGAGGACAACTACTCCGTGTACGTCGTCGCTCGGCAGTTCCAGTTCGTCCCCGGATCCGGTGACAATCCGATTCGCGTGCCCGCGGACGCGAGGGTGACGTTCTACGTGACCAGCGCGGACGTGGTCCACGGGTTCTCCGTGGTCGAGACCAACATCAACACGATGGTCATCCCCGGACAGGTCGCGGAGGTCTCGGTGCGGTTCGACGAGCCCGGCACGTACGGGCTAGTCTGTCACGAGTACTGCGGGGCGGCCCACCACACGATGGGCGGTTCCGTCGAAGTCGTCCCACAGGACGAGTACGAATCCCAGCAATCACAGCGTATGAACGAGACACAGCTGCAATCCCCGGAGGTGGCTCACTGATGGTGTTCGTCGATTCCTATCCGAAAACGTCCAAGCTCATCAGAAGCGAGTTCATCGTCGCCTTCGCCGCGCTCGGTATCGGCGCGCTGTTCGGCGTGGTGCAGGCGCTCCACCGGACCGGCGTGTTCCGCGGGTTCGTCAGCTCGGCCGACTACTACACCATCCTGACGGCCCACGGCGTCCTGCTCGCGCTGGTGTTCACGACGTTCTTCATCGCGGGGCTGTTCGCGTGGGCCGTCGCCAGTAGCCTCGAACGCGAACTGCCCCAGCGCATCGCCTGGCCGGCCTTCTGGATCATGCTCACGGGGACCGTGCTGGCCGCCGTGGCCATCCTCGGCGGCCTGTTCGGCGCGCCGTCGATCCTCGGTCACTCGCTGAGTGCCGACGTGCTCTTTACCTTCTACGCGCCGATGAAGGCACACCCCGCGTTCTACATCGGGGCCGCGCTCATCATCGTCGGCTCCTGGATCGCCGGGGCCGCCTACTTCAAGGCGCTGTGGGAGTGGCGCGCGGACAATCCCGACGAGCGCATCCCGCTGCAGACGTTCATGGTGCTGACGACGATGCTGATGTGGTACATCTCCACCATCGGCGTCGCCGTCGAGGTCGTCGTCTTCCTCATCCCGTGGTCGCTCGGGCTCATCCAGAACGTCGACCCGCTGCTGACCCGGACGCTGTTCTGGTACTTCGGCCACCCGGTCGTGTACTTCTGGCTCATGCCGGCGTACCTCGTCTGGTACACGATCCTGCCGAAGCTCGCGGGCGGTCGCCTGTTCAGCGACCCGCTCGCCCGCGTGGTCTTCGTCGCCTTCCTGCTCCTGTCGACCCCGGTCGGCTTCCACCACCAGTACGTCGACCCCGGCATCCCCGAGGGCTACAAGTTCATCGCCATGACGAACACGATGTTCCTGCTGTTGCCCTCGCTGCTGACGGCGTTCACCGTCGTCGCCTCGCTCGAACACGGGGCGCGCCAGAACGGGGGTTCGGGCTACCTCTCGTGGCTCCGTGACCTCCCATGGGACGAGCCGGCCTTCTCCGGCTGTGCGCTCGCCGGCCTGATGTTCGCCGCCGGTGGCTTCTCCGGCATGATCAACGCCGGGATGAACATCAACTACCTCATACACAACACCATCTGGGTGCCCGGCCACTTCCACCTCACCGTCGGCACCGCGTTCGCGCTGACGGCGATGGCGATCAGCTACTGGCTGCTCCCCCAGATCACCGGCAAGCCGCTTCGCCAGCGCAGTCTGGCCGTCATCCAGCCGTACGTCTGGTTCGTCGGCATGGCGCTGATGTCGAACGCGATGCACCGCGCCGGCCTGGCCGGCATCCCCCGACGGACCGCCGAACCGACCTACGACGAGTTCGCCTTCCAGGGCGTCGCCGGCACGGTCGCCGAGATGCGACTCCAGATCGCTATCGGCGGCTTCCTGCTGTTCGTCGGCGCGGCGCTGTTCCTCGTGGTGATGGCCGACACGCTGCTCGCCCGCCGCGGCGGGACGCTGTCGGTCAACGGCACCATCCCGGCCCCGCTGTCCGGCCCGGAGCACAGCCCGCGCATCCTCGACAACTACAAGCTCTGGACGGCCATCGCCCTGCTGCTCATCGTCATCGCGTACGGTCCGCCGCTGGCCAGCATGGTCGCGGACGGACTATTCGCTCCCGGGAGTCCGCCCATCCCCGTCTAAATCGACTTCCCCTTTCACATCATGTTCGAAGACGTCGACGGACCGGAACAGAAGACGCTCATCCGTCTCCTCATCGTCATCGGAATCGGCCTGCCGATCCTCATCGAGGTGGCCACGTTCGGTAGTATGCTTGGCCATCACGTCGTGGGCGACGGGGGTGGCGGCGACGCGGCTCCCGAAACGCCGACGGCCGCCGAGACGGGAGTCGTCACCGGCGACGAGATACTCGACGAGACGAACCTGAGTGCGCGCATCGAGTCGGCCTCGGTCGTCACGGAGAACGACGGCTGGCGAGTCACCGTCACGGTGAACGCCACGAACACCGGGCAGACACCTGCCGCCGTGCGCCTCGGCGCGGTCACCAGTCGGAGCGGGACGACCGTCGACGGGGCCGCGACGACCGACCGAATCCGGCCGGGCGAGTCGGCGACGGTGACCGAGTCGTGGCTCCTGCCGCCCGGCGAGCGCCCCGGCCGCCTCGCGGTGACCACACTACGGTATCCGCCGGACGGCACGCCGACGACGGAGTCACACACGGTGACGCTCGGTGATATCCCGGTTTCCAATCGCTGAGAGCCGTAGGAATCGTTTTTGCCCTCGGGTGTGAACAATCCTGAAGGATGACAGAACATCACCCACGGAAGGGCATCGAGCTGTACCGAGAAGACGACACCTACGTCGTGCTGTTCGACCTTCCCGACCACGACCCGGAAGACATCGAGGTCCGCTGGCGTAACGGGCGACTCCACGTCGAGGCCGTCGAGGGGAAGTCGGGAGAGCGCCACCGGGTGTTCCACCGGAGCATCGGCCTCTCCAGTCCAATCGAGGGCCACGACATCTCGGCGTCGTACGAGGACGGCGTCCTCACGGTCACCGCACCGATCAGCGACGAGACGCCGGAAGACCACCGCATCGACGTGGAGTACTGACAGTCGTCCGTCTCAGTGGCCTCACGAATCGCAGTTCGGACAGCGACTCGCGTCGGGCGAGACGACTTCGCCGCAATCAGGACAGTGCCGTTCCGACGAGCCCTCGCGGCGCTCCGGCGTGAACACCGAGGTGTCGTCGATCCACTCGTCCGAGCCCGAATCGGCGGTCTCCGTCGAGCTCTCTCCGCGTTCGGCCCGACTAGTGTCCGTCTCGGTCGTGGCGGCTTCGTCCGCCCGGACACCGTCGACCGCTGGCGCGTCGGTCGCGGAGTCGTCGTCGGCAGAACTCGGAGCCGACTGCTCGGCGGCGGCCGTCTCGCCCGGCGAATACACCCGCGTTCCGGTGTGTCGTGCCGCGTCCGAACCGCCGGTATCGGTTGTCGACTCTGCTGACTCAGCCGCCGGGCTCGAACGGGCAGATTCATCTGTCTCAGTCGGGTCCGTCTCAGGTTCGGCGTCGCGCGTCGCCACCGGCGGCATGATGGGGAATCGCTGGTCCGGCCGCCGTTGCGGGTCGGCGAGGGGGGCGCGCGACCGCACCACGGCCCCGGCGGCGGACTGCACGGCGAGATAGGCCGCCACCAGCGTCCCAGGGACGGCGACGGCGGCGGTGCCAGCCAGCGTCGGCGTGACGCCGACCGCGTCGAGAACGGGACCGACCGTCCGGTCGACACCGGCCCGGGCCAGCCAGTCGACCAGCGTCGGAACGCCGAGGACGGGTGTTCGAGCAAGCCACCCGACGGCGAACGTGAGCGCCGTCAGGAACACGAGCACCGATAGCGACGCAGGTGACGACAGCGTGTACACGCGGTGGCCGTAGGCCACGGTTCGCACGACGAGGTGTGCCGTGGCGGCCACCGCCACGGCTGTCAGCACGACGCTCCGACCGAGCGCCACGCTGAGACCGAGACAGCACGCGAGGGCGACGCCGGGGACGACCAGTAACAGGGCGGGGTGGTCGAACCGGTACGCGTCCGCGAGATTGCCGTAGTCGTTTCGGAGCCGTCGGTTGACGAGCCAGACGGCGGCCAGCGCCGGGACGACGAGCCACGCGACGGCCGCGACGACGGCGGTCGCGGTGACCTCGACGCCACCGACCGCGGCGACGGCCGTGCTATCGAGTTCGACCGGGGCTCGACGCAGTGCGAGTCCGGTGGCGACGACCCAGGCGCCGTACGCGATCCATGCCAGAACCAGTCCGAGGAACAGCCAGCGTTCAGCCCGCAGTACCGAGACGGATTCGCGGAGTTCCGCGACCAATCGCCCTCGGGACGAGGACCCGTCCGTTCCCGACCGACCGCCCAACACGCGTCGTCACCGAGCCCGAATGGCGATGGTGACCACGCCGGACAGTTCGAGTTCGTCCCCGGGTTCGACGCGCTCGCGGTCACCTTTCTGGAGGGTCGTTCCGTTGAGTTGCGTCGGGTTGTCGCCCAGGTCGACCAGGTAGTACCCGTCCGCTTCCCGATCGAACCGGACGTGCTCCCGGTGGATCCGAACCGCTTCGTCCTCCGGCTTGCCGGCGTCGATCAGCGCCGCACGGATCTCCCGGCCGACCCGGTCACCGTCCGTCACGTCGATGTCGCGGCCCGCGACCGAGAGCACGAGTGCGTCGGGAACGCTCGCCTCGCTGGACGACTGCGACGACAGGGCCTCGACTGCGTCGCCGGTCGGCGAGCCGGCCGAGTCGGGAGTACCGGAATCGTCGTCCGAATCCGTTTCGCCCGCGCCATCGCGGTGGGAATCGAGGTTCTCGCCGCAGTTGATACAGAAGCTCGCCTCGTCGTCGACGTCCGTGCCACACTCGGGGCACGAGTCGAGCGGTTCGGGACCGGCGGCCGGGAGCTCTCGGACGTCCGCACCGCAGTCGAGACAGAAGTTCGCGTCGGCGTCGAGTTCCCGTCCACAGTCGGGGCAGTCGATCGTGGCCGGCTCGGTCACCGGTTCAGCATCCTCAGTCTGCTCGTCCGTGGGTTCGGCGTCGCCAGTCTGTTCGGCCTCGCCGATCCGCTCGTCCGCCGGTTCAGCAGCGTCGGCCTCATCGTCCACTGGTGCAACAGCGTCGGCCTGCTCGTCTGCCGGTTCGGCAGCGTCGGCCTCATCGTCCGCCGGTTCGGCAGCGTCGGCCTGCTCGTCTGCCGGTTCGGCGTCGTTCTGGGCCGAGTCGCCGCCGGTCGGTTCGTCGCCATCGGCCGACACCGGTGTCGTCGACTCGGCCTCGTGATCGGGAGGCGGTGTCGCGTCGTCACCGTGGTCCGCTGGTGTCTGTGCGTCCACCGCCTCGTCGGCGGTCACTGCCGGAGCGTCGCGGCGCTGGTCGTCGACGACCTCGGCCGGCACCGCCTCGACCGTGTCGGTCTCGGTCTCTGATTCGGCGTGGTGGCCGTTCGTCGCCGGACCGGGTGTCGAGGGCAGTCGGTCGGGCGACGCGGTGTCTTCGAGCAGTTCGACGTCGGCCGCCGGTCCCTCGCCGGTCCCGCCGGCGTCTCCCTCCTCGATATCGCCGTCGTACTGCCACTCGCCGCAATCTGGATTCGTACACCACCCGCCCGCGACGGCCGGGTCGAAGTCGGCGTCGCAGATGGGGCACTGTACGGTTCGGTCGGGTTCGGGCATGAGATTCGTTTGGGATTAAATGGGGAGGAAATAAAATACTTACTCCCGCTAAACTTTCTCGCTATTCGTCTGTCATAATCACCGTGTCACGTTCAGAAATGTCGATATCAGGATCGATATCTCGAACGGGGATTCCGCCCTCGTCCGGCGTTTCCGGGAGCGCGTCGTCGGCAAGTAAGACCACCGAGACGTTGTCCTTCCCGCCGCGTTCGTTCGCCAGCGTGACAAGATCTCGGCTGGCGGCGTCGAGCGAGGTGGATTCGAGCACGACATCGCGGATGTCGTCGTCGGTGACGACCCGCTCGCGAATCCGGTCGGCGACCGCCTCGGAGCTGTCGGACTCGACGTACTCCTCGTACAGTCGAGGGGCGTCGGTCTGGGCGTCGATGAGACCGTCGCTCGTTGCCACGACGGTGTCCTCGGCGTACAGTCGGACCGTCCGCGTGTCTACCTCGACGGACGCGCGCTCGGGGTCCTCGTAGCCGGAGCCGCCGAGCGCGCGCGTGATCTCGTTGCCGTTGGGGTGGACGTGAGCCTCGACGGAGTCGATCTCACCGCTGTCTTCCCACTCCTGGACGACGGCGTGGTCTCGGGTGAGCGCCGAGATCGTCTCGCGAGCGCCGTTGACGACGTACGCCCGGCTGTCGCCGACCCAGCCGTAGTGGAGTTTGCCGTCGACGTAGATGCCCGCGACGACGGTCGTGTAGGACTGCGTGCCGGTCTCGTCGGCGTAGCGGATGATCTCGCGGTGGGCTGCCGTGATCGCCTCCGCCACGGCGTCCTGAATCTCGCCCTCGCCAGGGGGGTCGGGCAGGACGCCGCGGGCCACGTCGACGTCGAACCCGTTCGGGTAGCTCCGGGCCGTCCGAATCGCCATCGGTGCCAGCTCCTCGGCCACCACCGTCGTGGCGATGTACGACGCCACGTCGCCCGCGTCGTGGCCGCCAGCACCGTCTGCGACGACGAACACGGCGGCTGAACGGTTCATCGGTCGACCGTCGGACTCGGCACCCTCGCCCGCGTCGTCCGTGTCGGAGTGGTCGCTCACGTCGGGGCCCGGCTGTGCCGCGGCCACCGCGTCGTCGCCGTGCTCGTCATCGGCGTCGGAGGCACCATCGTCGCTCTCCGCGGCCGTCTCGGGATCACCGTCCTCCTCGTCCGCTCCGGGTTCGCCGTGATCGGTGGCTTCTCCGCTGTCGTCGGCCTCGTCGGTTGTCTCGGCCTCGGGGTCCGCGGCCGCGGCATCAGCCTCGTCGTCGACCTGCCGGTCCTGCCCGCGGTAGCCGTCGCGGTGACCCTCCTCGAACACCGTCACGGAGACGCTGTCCTCGTTGATTCCCTGTCCTCGCTTCCGCTCGCCGATGTCGTAGTTGGTGCTGTATCTCATGACTCCTCCGGGTGGAACTCGAACGTGACGCCGTAGGTCGGGTGGACGAGCGATACCAGGTCGCCGTCCCTGAGCCGGATCGACTCCGGCGGGACGTTTCCATGCCTATCAGTCGGATCCTCGCCCTCCGTCCGCAGCCGCTCGCGACCCGGCGAGGAGAGGACGCGCTGCCAGCCGGCCCCCTTCTGGACGAAGGTGCCGTTGAGGCTGCGGTCGTGGAGGTACCAGTCGCCGTCCTCGGTGTCGAACTGGACCTGGACCGAGGAGATGTACTCGCCCTGTGGATCCTCGATGGTGATCGACGCGGACGGGCCGTTCGCGCCCTCGCGGCCGATCGTGTCGCCGGGTTCGACCGTGAACCGCGTCCCCGCCTGGATGTACGTGATCGACGCGGTCGCCGGCGGTCTGGGGTCCTTGCGTTCGAGGACCTCCTTCAGGACGGTCGCGTTGCGGTACCGGTCGCGGTAATCGGTCTGGGTCGCGCGCTCGACGATTTCCGCGAGGTAGTCCTCGCAGTCCGCACCGAAATCCTGGGGGTTCACGCCGTCCTTCTTCGGGACGCTTCCCTTGAGCAGGAAGAGCAGGATCTTCCCGATCGAGTACACGTCGGACCACGGCCCCTGTCGAACGTCGGTGCGACTCGCTTCGGCCACCTCGCGGGGCTTGAACGGCCCGAGGATGGTCGTCCCGTTGTTCCCGGTCGACGGGTCGCCCGAGGCGTCGAAGCCGGTCGCCGTGTTGAAGTCGATGAGCGTCGGCGTGATGTCCGGTGTGAGCATGACGTTCTCGGGCTTCAGGTCGCGGTAGACGATTTCGTTCTCGTGGAGAAAGCCCATCGCGTCACAGAGGTCGATTCCGATCTGGCGCACCTGCTCGGTGTCCGCGATGGGGCCGTGCTGGTCGATGACCTCGTCGAGTTCGATCCCGTCCGTGACGAGTTCGACGACCAGAAAGGGCACGTCGCGCTCCGTGACGGTGTCGTAGTAGTCCATCACGTTCTCGTGCCCGCCGGCGAGCCGGATGCGTTCGAGCGACTCCGCCTCTTTCCCGAAGTACTCCTCGATGATGGCCGGGTCGTTCTGTGACTCGGTGTAGTTCGGGTGCTTGAGGACGACGATGTCGCCGGTCTCCGTGTCGCGAGCGCGATAGGCCTTCGCGAAGCCGCCCTTGCCGAGGAACGCTTCAAGTTCGTACCGGCCGGCGATGACGTCGCCCGTCTCTGGTTCCCAGGTCATAGCACGTTAGCTCGGGCGGACGGCGACGGCTGTGCGGTCTCGACGGCGCAGGGCGGTCACTTCTGGATGCCCTCGTCCGTGACGATCTTCGTCGCCCGATTCTGCTCCTTGCGGCCGCCTTCCATGACGATCCGCGTCTCGCGCTCGGCGGACTGGACAGCCTCGGTGTCCTCGCCGTGGATGCGCGTCATCCGCTCCAGTTGCGTCTGGGCCTCCGCGACGTTGCCCCGACCGAGTTCGGTCTTGATGACCGTCTGGCGGTGGTCTACGTCCACCTGTTCGTTGTGGGTCGCGAGTTTCGACTCGTCGTCGGTGTAGTCGACCGTGATCGCGCCGTGTACTGTCTCGCCCCCGGCCGATAGCGTGACGTCAGCCAGCGACACCGCACGTCCGGGTTCGTGGGCGGGCGCGTGCACCTTCAGGACCACGCGCTGGGTCTCCCGTTCGAGCAGGTCCGGGAGCGGGACGACGGTCGCGTTGTCCGCCCAGTCGAGGTCAACGGACTGGGTCTGGGGGAGCGCGCGGTACACCTCGCTGACCTCGACGCCGTCGGCCACGTCCAGTTCGAGTCGGGCGTCCGGTGCGACGACGGTCCCGGCCTCCTCGACGGCGTCGCCGAAGAACGACTCGATGTCGCCGGCGGCGTCGAGGTGGGTCCACTCGCCGCGGGCGACGGTCCCGAGGGTCCGAATCGTCTCCTCGCGGTAGTCGCTCCCGATGCCGGCGGCCTTGATTCGGATGCCCTCGCTGTCGATCTCGCGTGCCAGTTCGGCGAACGCCTCGGGATCGTGAGAGTTGTCCTTGCCGTCCGAGAGCAAGAGCACCCGACGCGCCGTCGTGTCGTCGCTCGGCAGGTCCCGAAGCGATTCCTTCGCTTCGAGGAGGCCGCGGTACATGTCTGTCCCGCCGCCCGCGGAGATGTCCGTGATAGCGTCGAGCGCCGCATCGCGCGTGATGTCGCCCCAGCGCGTAGGCGCGAGTACGGTCGTGACATCGTTGTCGAACGCGACGATGGAGACGTAGTCGTCCTCGTCGAGGAGGCCGAACACCCACTCGGCCCCCGCCCGCGCCTGTTCGATGTCGTCACCGGCCATCGAGCCGCTCGCGTCGATGCAGAGCGCGATCTGTCGCGTGGGCCGCTCTTCCATCGCCCCCGGTTCGACTTCGATCTCGGCCGTCAGTTTCGCCCCCTCCGTCGGCACGTACGGTCTATTGACCTCGGTCACGACAGTTGCAGCCATACCGTAAGATGGGACATACGTCCTAATTATATGTTTTCCCCGAATCGAGTGAAAAAAGAGTCCGTTCTTAGAGAGTACATAACCCCAAGTTCGGGTGAAGTAATCAGTTTCTACCCACCGCGCGACCTACGTCTCGGCGAGGAGGTCGTCGACCAGTGACGAAACGTACCCGATCTCGTCCTGATTGACGCCGTGGCCCATCCCCTCGTAGATTCGCTCCTCCACGTCGCCGTTCAGCTGCTCGAACACCCGCGTGGTCTCGTGAACGCGTTCGATGGGTATGTGCGGGTCGACGTCACTGCACCCGACGAACACCGGCGTGGCTTCGAGGTCGCCCTCGTACGCGTCCTCGTCGATCGTCTCCCCGATGAGTCCGCCGCTGAGCGCCACCAGCCCGCCGTACCGCCGCGGATTTCGCGCGACGAACTCGCTCGCAAGGCACGCCCCCTGTGAGAACCCGAGGACGAGCACCCGGTCGGTCGGTATCCCGGCCTCGGCCGCCTCGGTGACCGCGTCTTCGACCGCCTGGAGCCCGGAGGTGCGGCCGGGTTCGTTCTGCTCGACCGGGGCCAGAAACGAGTTCGGATACCACGTGTTCCGGGCCGCCTGGGGCGCGAGCAGCGCCAGGCCGTCGCGCTGGAATTCGGACGCCATCTGGACGATGCTCCGTGCGGTCGCACCCCGCCCGTGGACGAGCACCGCCGCGGCGTTCGCCTCCGCGAGCGGCGTGCCCGCGGTCAACCGCTGCTGGTCCTGGTGCGGGCCGCTCATCGTGGACCCTCCGCGAACCGGACCGCGCCGGTTCGAACGCGAGGGCCGGCCCGTTGCGTGTCATCATGGAACTCAACCCGTCTGTTGGGCGTAACGACCATATCACACGTACCACGCGGAGCCACTTGACTGGGAACATCAGTCAATCTGTGGACGGGTTCGACGCTCGGCCACTCGTCTACTGTTTACCGATCGGCCCGAACGACGCCATGAATCGAGTGGGTGAAACTGTCTATTAGCCACCTGATAGTCGAGTATCACCGTGCTAGAGGGCTCGCCTGACGACGTCCCGTCCGGTCGACGCCCACAGCCGATCAAAGGGAGTGACGTATTCGGGACCCATCACGTAACCGGTCCCATAAATTCAGGAGTTTAGATATAAAATAAAGGGGGCGAATCTATGCCGTTGCTAACTACGATACGATATGGAAAAGTAGTGTGTTAACCTTCATCAGAGTAGTACTATAACCTTCGAGTTGTTAGCTTGGGTTGACCATGAAAAAGCAGGAGCTCATCCACCTTCACGGCCTGCTTGCACAGGTACAGAACCACTTCGAAGCAGAAACCGGGACAGAGGTCGACCACGACGAATACGAGGAACTGGGCGTCAAGCCGACATCGATTCACAAGTCGAAGACTGACCACAAAGCTGCCGTTTTTGCGATCGCCGACGGGATCGCATCCGAGATGAGTGACGAGACGAAAGAGCCCGTTTCTGCGGCTGCGGACTGAAAACCTTCCCGCTGTTTCCCCAGTCACCACTCCACCACAGCGACGCCGCTTTTCCGCGCAGATATATCAAAATGCGAGAGTGTCTCGCCGCCGGGACCTCTTAGCGATCGTACGTGTTTGCAACGGCCGCGAATCAGTCCTGCTGCCTCGGCCCCTCACTCGTCGATCAGTTCCTCGAACTCGGGAAGCACGTCGCCAGATTCGTCCGTGTCGTCTGTCGTCGCCGCGTCGGACTGATCGGTGTCGTCTGTCGACTCCGACGTCTCGGCGTCGTCGTCGGATTCCTCCGGGATCTCCTCGATTTCGAGTACGTCTAGCGGGATGTTCTCGAGGCGCTGCCCGATCTCTTTACGCGCGATCCGTGCGGCGTGTTCGTCGCGTTCGACGTTGAACACAGTCATTTCGAGTTCGAGGGCCACGAGGCTCTCGTCGGCGGCGAGGAACGCGGGGTCGAGCGTCTCCCCGCAGTGGGGACAGTGCCGGTCGCCCATGTTGATCTCGACGTAGTTGAGGTCCGGGTTCAGCATCTCACCCGTCTTCGAGATCGCGATCCGAACCGCCTCGTCCGCGGATTCGACGTCGTAGACTGGCACGGCGGCCTCGACGACAACTCGGCAATTCATGTTGGTATGTACATTTTCCAATATAATGAAGGTTAGGTCGGTGTCGAGAGACGCTACGACATCGCGTTTTTCACCGAGAGACGGAGGGAGAGCGGGATCGAGCAAAACTGAATACCGCCGATCAAATCATCACACCCTCGAAAGACAGACGGTACCGTGTAACTGACAGTGCCGACGGCTGGCTCGTCGCAATTCACTCGTTCGATAGCCCGACGTGACTCGAAACTCGGATAGCCGTGGGGCGATTTCTGGGATACAATGGAACAGGGTGTCATCGACACCGATACGCTCGCCGGCGGCATCGAGTTGCAGTCGACCGTCGAGAGCGGACAATCTTACCTCTGGAACCGGGAAGACGGTCGGATGTACGAGACAGAAGGGGCGACCGGCGACGACGGCTGGTACTGGACGACCGTCAGGCGCGAGGGGACACCTCACGTCATCCGGGTCCGCCAGCGCGAGGCCCGCCTGGAGTGGGAGTCGACCGTAGAGGCAGAGCGCGACGTTCGCCGACTGCTGCGCCTCGGCGACGACCTCGACGAGATTCGCGCCGCCGCCCCCGACGACGAAGTGGTTCAGGACGCGTACGACGCGTACTGGGGGATGCGGCTGGTTCGGGACCCGCCCTTCGGCTCGCTGATCTCGTTCATCTGTTCGGCGCAGATGCGCGTCTCGCGCATCCACGGGATGCAACGGGCGCTCCGGGAGGCCTACGGGGAGACGGTCGAGTTCGACGGAGCGACCTACCGGGCCTATCCGACGCCGAGCGCGCTCGCCGAGACGAGCGAGGACGCGCTCCGCGACCTCGGACTCGGCTACCGCGCCCCCTACGTCCAGCGGACGGCGGAGATGGTGGCCACCGGTGAAGCCCACCCCGACGAGGCGACCGGGCTGGACTACGAGGCGGCGCGCGAGTCGCTGACCCGCTTCGTCGGCGTCGGACAGAAGGTCGCCGACTGCGTCCTCCTGTTCTCGCTCGATTTCCTCGAAGCGGTCCCGCTCGACACGTGGATCCGGTCGACCATCGAGGAGTACTATCCCGAGTGTGACCGCGGGAACTACGCCGACACCTCGCGGGCGATCCGGTCGGCGCTCGGCGGCGAGTACGCCGGATACGCCCAGACCTACCTCTTTCACTACCTCCGTACCGGCGGCGACGCCGAGTGACGGACGGCGCCCAGCCGACAGTATAACGAGGGTCGCCGGGCAAGCCTCCGAACATGTCTCGAACGCGAGCGCACGTCTTCGTCTCCGGCCGCGTCCAGGGCGTCTACTACCGAGCGACGACGCGAGAGCGGGCCCAGAAGCGGGGGGTCGATGGCTGGGTCCGGAACCTCGACGACGGCCGCGTCGAAGCGGTGTTCGAGGGGCCCGAAGACGACGTCGACGCGATGGTCGAGTTCTGTCACGAGGGTAGCGATCGCGCGAACGTGACAGACGTGGCGGTCGAGTACGGGGAGCCGGAGGGCATCGACGGCTTCGAGGTTCGCTGGTAGGCCGCCGTCCCGTAGAGTTACTTCGGTGGCGGCGCAAGCCCCGCGCATGCTCACCGGCTCAGAGATGGGCGTCGTCGACGAGAACGCCGAGGCCCTCGGTGTCCCGCGCAAGCAGTTGATGGAGTCGTCAGGCCACGCGGTCGCGCGGGCGGTGCGAGGGCTGTCAGACGCCGGCGACAGCGTGACTATCGTCGCCGGCCGCGGGAACAACGGCGGCGACGCGCTCGTCACCGCCCGCTTCCTCGACGACTTCGACCTCCGCGTCCTCCTGCTCGGACGCGCCGAGACAATCACGACGGACATCTCCCGGGAGAACTGGGAGGCCCTCCAGCGAGCCGAGTATCCGACGGAGACCGTGACAGACTCGGCGACGCTCGACCTCGGGGACCCGGACCTCTTCGTCGACGCGATGCTGGGAACCGGCATCGCCGGCGACCTCCGCGAGCCCGAGGCGACGGCCGCCGCCGCGATGAACGAAGGCGACGCGACGGTCCTCTCAGTGGACGTTCCCTCCGGCCTCGACGCCGAGACCGGGCGGCTGGCCGAAAACGCCGTCCGCGCGGACCACGTCGTCACGTTCCACGACACCAAGCCAGGACTCCCAGACCTCGACGTACCTGTCACCGTCGCCGACATCGGCATCCCCGACGCGGCGGAACTGTTCGTCGAGCGCGGCGACCTCTCGCGCCTGGAACGCGACCCCGCGAGCCACAAGGGCGACAACGGCGAGGTGCTCGTCGTCGGCGGCGGCCCTTACACCGGCGCGCCGGCCCTCAGCGCGCAGGCCGCCTTGCGCGGCGGCGCCGACCTCGTCCGCGTCGCCTGCCCGGCCGCGGTCGCCCGCGAGATACAGGGCTACAGCGAGAACCTCATCCTCAGGCCCTACGACGGCGAGTGCCTCGCGCCGGCCCACGTAGACCGGCTCGCGGACCTGGCGGCGGCCCACGATACACTCGTCCTCGGACCGGGCCTCGGCGACGCCGACGCGACGCTCGACGCTGTGAGGGAACTGCTCTCGGCCTTCGATGGGACGGCCGTCGTCGACGCCGACGCCCTCTCGGTCGTCCCGGAAGTCGAAACGGAAGCCGACCTCATCTGTACCCCGCATCAGGGCGAACTCGTCGGGATGGGCGGGGAGACGGCCGATGACTGGCGCGATCGGATTGACCTCGTCGAATCGTTCGCCGCAGAAATCGGCCAGACGTTGCTGGTGAAAGGGCCCTACGACGTGGTCTCCGACGGCGAGCGAACCCGAGTCGGTCGGACCGGGAACCCCGGGATGACCGTCGGGGGGACCGGCGACGTGCTCGCGGGCGTGACAGGCGCGCTCGCCTGCGTCCAGGATCCCTTCGACGCGGCCGCCATCGCGGCCTACGCGGTCGGGCGCGTCGGCGACCGGGTGGTCGACGACAACGGTTACGGGCTGGTGGCGACAGATCTGCTCGACGAGATTCCTCGAGTGCTGTGGCAGCGCGATGCCGAAGAATAGCGCGACCGTCGCTCAGGCCGACGCGCCGACGAGGTCGCCGGCCTTCGCCCGTGTCTGCTCGATGATCGCCGGCCGCGCCTCGAACTCGATGACGACCTGGTCGCCGTAGTCGACCGCCTCGACGTTCGCGTGGTCGTGAATCCAGGAGACGAGGCTCATCGTGTCCTCGGTCATCGGGAGCACCAGTCGCTCCTGCTCGTAGTCGGGCAGTTCCCTGTCGATCCGTTCGGCCAGTCCCTCGATGTTCAGCCCCTCCCGGGCGCTGACAGCGACGGGGTTCGGCGCCAGCGACGAGAGTGCCGCCTTCTTGCGGCGGACCTCCTCGTCGTCGACCGCGTCCGTCTTGTTCAGCACCGTGACGATGGGCGCTTCGTTGCGCTCGTACAGCGTGTCGTGGCTCGTCACCAGCTTCTCGCGGATCTCCTCGACCGACTCGGTGACGTCGACGACGAGCAAGACGAGGTCGGCGTGGTACACGGAGCCGAGCGTGGACTTGAACGACTCGACGAGCCAGTGAGGGAGGTCCTGGATGAACCCGACGGTGTCGGTCACCAGCACCTCGCGTTTGCCGACTTCCGCCCGCCGCGTCGTCGTTCCGAGCGTCGTGAACAGTCGGTCCTCGCTCTCGGCGGTCGTGTCGAGGTCCGGGTGCAGGTCCTCGTTCTCGTCGACGTCCAGTTCGGTCGCGAGCCGGCGCAGTAGCGTCGATTTCCCCGCGTTGGTGTAGCCGGCCAGCGCGACGAGGTCGAAGCCGGACTCGCGGCGCTGGTCCCGACGGTGACGCTCGGTCTCCTCGATGGATTCGAGCTCGTCGCGGATGTTGGAGATCTGCTTTTTGATGTCCTCTTCGCGGGTCTCGTCGTACTCGCCGAGCCCCATGAACCCCGGTCGTTCGTCGCGTTTGGCGAGGCTGGCCTTCGCCTCGGCCCGCGGGAGTTCGTAGCGCAGTTCCGCGAGTTCGACCTGGAGCTGTGCCTTCCGGGTCTGGGCCCGCTGGCCGAAGATTTCGAGGATGAGCCGGAAGCGGTCGATGACCCGCACGCGCTCGGGGAGTTCGTTCCCGATGTTGTAGGTCTGGTACGGGCCCAGTTGGTTGTCGAAGACGACCACGGTCGCGTCCTCGCGGGCGACCGCGTTGCTCAGCCGGGTCACCTTCCCCTCGCCGAGGTGGTAGGCGGGGTCCTCGGTCCGGGTCTGGGTGATCTCGCCGACGATCTCGTAGCCGGCGGCCCGAGCGAGGTCCCGGATCTCTTCCGTGTCGGCGGTGCCGCTGTCGACGCGCTTCGCGACGACCGCCCGTTCCGTGGTGTGTGTCGCCGTCACTCGTCGCGAAAGTACGGCGTCCGATTATTTAATCTGCAGGGTGGGTGGCACCGTCGTCCGGCGGGTGACGGCGGCCCATCCCACGATGGGGCAGGTCACGAATCACCGAGGCAATAAAAAGGGGGACAGACACGAGCACAAAGGATTTAAAAACGGACAGTCAGGTACGCGGTATGGACGTGTTCGCACTACAACTGGACGGATTCGGCCTCCAGCAGATGGGGCTGGAGTTCGGTGGCGGCGGCCTCATCGGCGGCATCATCGGCTTCGCCGCCAAGAAGGTCGCGAAGCTCATCGCCGTCATCGTCGGCATCGAGCTTGCGCTGTTCAAGTTCCTCGAGACGCGCGGCATCCTCGAGGTCAACTGGGAAGCCATCGGCGGAGCCGCGCGAAACGCGACCGGAACCGCCGGCGACGCCGCGGCGGCCCAGCCGCCCTCGTGGATCGTCTCGCTGCTCTCGGCGCTGCCGGTCAGCGCTGGATTCACCGCCGGCTTCCTGATCGGCTTCAAGAAGGGATAACGGAGACCGACTGCCGACGGTCTCAGCCGCGCGTGCTGATGTCGTCTTCGTCTTTGATGATTCGCGTCTCCGCCTCGCCGCTCGTGTGCTCGTTCACGAGGTCGTAGAAGTCGTTCTGGAGCCCGGCGGGGAACGTCAACACGCCCACCCACGAGCCGTCGGATTGCCACTCCTCGCGCTCGAGATCGCCGAACTGTCTGATCTGCGCCTGGGCGCTGCCGGCGTAGTCCGCGGGCACCTGCACCGCGACCGTGACCTCGTCGAAGCGGATCGGAATCACCGGCCTGAGCGCGTCGAGTGCGTCGTCGACCTGACTCTCGACCGGCTCCATCGGGTCGACCCTGAAGTCCGTCTCCTCCAGCGCGGACTCGATCCGCTCGGGCGGATGCGGCGCGTCGTCCATCTGCGGATTGACCGCGTTGCGGGTGATCCGCTGGACCAGTTGCTTGTGCTTTTGCTCTTGCATCTCGCGGCGCTGGTCCGCCGTGATCTGGATCTCCCCCCGTTTGATGACCTCCGGGATGATCTCCATCGGGTCGGTGGTGTCGAACACCTCCGTCAGCATGTTCTCCGGCGGTCGGTCCCCCCGAGAGGCGTCCTCGAACACGTCCTCGGCCGCGATGACGTCCTCTAAGTCCCCCTCGAAGTCGTCGCGCTTTATCGCCAGCGCCGCATCCGGATCGACCAGTACCTCGAATCGCTGCCCGTGAGATTCGAGGCGCGCCGTCACCGCCTCGTCAAGCGATATCATACCCGACGGTAGCGGTGGGCAGGTTAAAGGCCTTACTGCGCGGCGCTCGGCCCGAATAGAGCGGGCCGGCCACGGGAGGCAGCAGGCGCGAAAACACCCGGCGAGCGCGTTACTCTTCGGTTTCGTCGTCCGCGTCTTCGCCCTCGTCGTCGGCCTCGCTGTCGGCTTCGAGCAGGTCGGCCGCGGCGAGGTGCGACTCCTTCTCCTCGTCGGAGAGGACGCCGAAGGTCTCCGTCTCGGCGTCGATGGTCGCGACGCCGATGCCCTCCGGGGCGAGTTCGTCGTCGTTGACCGACGCGAGGGAGGCGAGCGCCAGATCGATGCCGGCGTCTAAGTCCATCTCCTCGTCGTAGTTCGCTTCGAGGTAGTCGCGGATGTCGCCGCGGTCGGCCCCGACGGCCAGCGCCTTCCACTCGTAGGGGGTCCCCGAGGGGTCGGTCTCGTACAGGCGGGGCTCGCCGTCGACGATGCCACCGATGATGAGCGCGACGCCGAACGGGCGCGCGCCGCCGACCTGGGTGTACTGCTGGATGTAGTCGGTGATCTCCTTGGTCAGCGTCTCGACGCCGACCGGTTCGCCGTAACGCAACTGGTTCACCTGCGCCTGGCGGCGGGCGAAGTCGATGAGCTGCCGGGCGTCAGCGACGTGGCCGGCGGAGGCGATGCCGATGTGGTCGTCGGCCTTGTGAATCTTCTCGACCGAGGAGCGCTCCATCAGCGGCGACCGGATGCGCTTGTCCACGGCGAGGACGACGCCGTCGCTCGTCCTGACGCCGATGCTCGCTGTGCCGCGCTTGACCGCCTCGCGGGCGTACTCGACCTGGTAGAGGCGTCCGTCCGGGGAGAAGATGGTGATCCCGCGGTCGTAGGCCTGCTGTTGATTTTGTCCCTGCATAGTTATCGGAAATCGAGTGCTGTCGCGCCCACGAACGCGCCGTCGGAGGCCGTCTCGACGTCGTATCGCGGATCCCGTACGGTGGCGCTCCGGTCTGCGTTCTCGAACACGACGTGTCTCTGTTTCGGTGCTTCCGGCGGCCCGCCTATATACTTTTCTTCACAGGCACGCACCGTGCCGCTAATCCCGCGTATCCGAATCCGAACCGCGTCGCCGTCGACGCTGTCGAGGCAGGCCAGCGCGGCGCGGGCCGCGTCTGTCTCGCCCCGACGCACCCGGACGATGGCGTGGCCCGCGCCGTCGCGGCGCTCGAAGCGCAGGACGGTCATGTCGGTCTCCGCGCTGCCGGTGTCGCCCAGCAGGTTCTGGGCGGCGTACCACACCTCGCGCTGGAACGCCCGCCGGTCGAATGAAGCGTCCGGCCACGCCTCTATCTCGACGGCGAGGTAGCGCCACCGTGGCCGAAGGTGCTTCGGGAGGTGTTTCACGACTGGTCCTCCCCGTCGGTCTCGACGGTGACGCCCGGTTCGACGAACGACTCGCGCCGCCGCTCGCGGTTGCGCTCCACGAGTCGTCCCCACTCGGCCAGCCCCTCGCGAATCGTCTCGGCGTCGAAGCCGACAGCCTCGCCGACGGCGACGAGTTCGCGCGGGGCCCGCTGCTGGAGATGGCTCTCCGGTGCCGCGGTGACGACGAACGGCGCGCCAGCGTCTTCGAGGAGTTCCCTGAGCTTTCGCAACTGTCTGATGGCCCGGACGCGACTGCCGCCAGACTCGCGCAGGACCGGCCCGAGCGAGTATGCCACCCGGACGCCGTTCGCCGCGGCTTCGTTGGCGAGGACGTGGTTGAAGTCGCCGTCGCCGCGCATCGGGTGGGCGAGTACGTCGACCGCGGGCTGTTCGACCGCGAATCGGTTCAATTTCGGGTCGCCGCCGTGGACGACGACGACCGTCGTCTCGCTGCGGTGATTGCCGACGAAGCCGCTTGCTCGCGAGGGGTTCTCCGCGCGGATCTCGACGCCCTCGGCCACGTCGACGCCGTACTCCTCGGCGATCGCGTCGGCGTCGTACTCGGCCGGTTCGTCGCCGTGGTTCCTGACGACGATTCCGTCGAAACCGGACTCGGCGGCCGTCAGCGCGTGCCGGGCAACGGTGCTGTCACCGTCGGGGTGGGCGTAGACGGCCTCGTACATCACAGTTCCTCTAAGACCTCGCGGGCGTTCGCGACGGCCTTCTCACGCTTCGCGGGGTAGGCCTCGACTTTGGCCCGGAGCGTGATGCCGTCGCCGCGCTCCACGTCGCCGCGGAACGCCGCCTGCTTGTCGAAGGTCAGGAAAAAGGAGCAGTTGTCGTCGACCCGGTCGTCCAGTTCCGCCCGCACAGCCTCGATGTCGGGAGCGCTCGCGACCTGCGAGAGGACGTGGCGAACGTCGTCGGCGTTCTCGACGCGCGCCGAGAGGACGACGATGCGGTCGCCGTAGTGACCCTCGCTCTTCGCTCGCTCGATCGGGTAGTCCTCGGGGAGAAACGTCCGCAGCGCCTGCTCGACGCGCTTGTCGTCCTCGGTCGCGTAACAGAAGGTTCGGAGGTCGACGTAGTGGAACGGGACCGACGACATCGAGCGCCTACTCGTCCTCGGCGGCTTCGAGGTTGTCCTCGGGCACGCCCTGCTCTTGCCCGTCCTCGAAGGAGACCGTGTAGTTGGCGTCGCCGAACATCGTCTCGACGACCTGCGTGACCGTGCCCGTCTCGCCGTCGTAGTCGCTGTGCTCGTCGTGGAGAATGACGCTGTCGTCCTCTTCGAATGCCATACCCGGCGGTACTCGGTGGCTCGTCAAAAAGGGACTGATTCGGTCCCGCGCGGTGTCGAAGGGTTATAGGCGGCTCGGAACGACCTGCCGTCATGAGCAGCACGGCAGGGAGTCGCAGACGACCGTCGCCGCTTCGGCGGTCCGCCCGGTAGACACATGACGCGAGTCGACGAGCTGTGGTACCTCGCCGACGGGGCGCGCCAGACCGCCGAGCAGACGTATCACAGGCTCCGAGACCGCCACGACGACTTCGTCGAGTTCACGCGCCACCGGCGGGTACCCCGCCAGCACTTCCGGTCGGTCGCCAGTAAGGCCCGCGACCACGGCGCGCCCTACGGCGCGCACACGCTCGCCTACCGGCCCACCGGGGAGCTGTTGCTGGTCCGCCACGAGGGCGTCGACATGTGGGTCCTGCCGGGCGGCGAACTCGACGGGGACGAGTCGTTCCGAGAGGCCGCGCTCCGCGAACTCGGAGAAGAAGGCGGTATCGAGGCGTCCATCGAGGGGCTCGGACTGCTGGGCCGCGTGGAGTTCTACTGCGACGGCAACATGGCCTGGGGCGTCCTGCCGGTGTACGAGGCGCGCGCCGAGACCACCGAGGTCAGCGTCGACGACCCGGACTTCGAGATCAGCGAGGCGCGGTGGTTCGACGACCTGCCCGAGGACACGCGCGACCGCGAGGAGATCGAGGAGTGGCGCGACCGGCGCTTCGAAGACGGGGCGTAGCACTTCGAACGACCAGCAACGATCGGGCGGTGCCGCTGCCCAGCCGCCGAGCCACCCTCACTCCGGCCCGAACGACTTCCCCTCTCTGGCGTCGGCTTCCAGCCGGCGCACCGTGGCCCGGGCGTTGCTGGCGTCGTAGCCGAACAGCACTGAATCACCGTACTCGTCGGCCACTTCCACGGCCTTCGAGAGGTCGTCCACGTCCACGTCGACGGCGTACAGTTCGATGCTGAACGGCGTCGAGAGGCGGTCCTGCCACCCCTTGGCCAGTATCTCCAGCCAGTACGTCGTGGAGTAGGCCATGTCGTAGATGGGGACGACGAACTCGTCGACGTACTCGGCGATGTCGTCGACGGCGACGCCCGAGCGGGCTTCGAGGTGGCCGGGATAGGGGTCGGGATACAGCGTGAGGTACAGGTCGCCGGGGACGCGCTCGCGGGCCTCGGCGACGAACTCGGTGATGACGTTCGTCCGCCAGTCAGACCAGTCCTCGAAGTCGCTCTCGGCGAAGCGCCGCTCGCAGCGGTCGCAGTGGCAGTACTCGTCGCGCGGGAAGCCCACGTCGTCGAGGCGGACGTCCTCGTTGACTGCGGCCGCGTCCTCGACGATGTCGAGCAGGCCCTCGCGGTAGCGGTCGTGGGTCGGACAGACGTACGTCCAGTCGAAGTACGGCTGATTGCGCGTCGCCGGCGTCCCCGCCTCGTCGAAGGCGAGCAGGTCCTCCTCGCTCTCGACCGCGTTGTCGCCGAAACAGGACACCATGTTGACCGCGTCCGAAACCGGTTCCGCGGCCCGGCCGGTCACGTCCTTGACCTCGTAGAACGCCCGGTCGAACTCGGACCACCGCGTCTCCTCCTCGTTGCGGGTGACGACGCCGTACATACCGCCGGGTACGGCGCAACGGCGGGTAAGGGTTCGGAAAGCGACGGAGCGGGCGCTGGGAGCGAAGTCCGCGAGAAGACTGCCGGCCAGGACCGGGTGACGGTTCGTCGAGCCGAGACCGTCGGGGACCAGCGGGGCGGCCGACAGTGGTGTTCGAGTGGCGATGCGCCGGTGTAACGTGACCCTACCGCTTGGCGACGTACGCGAGCGCGATGGCCGCGACGGCGACGAGGGCGATGAGCTTCTTCTGCATCGTTTCAAATGACGGACACCAATTATAAAGAACTATCGCCGTGTCAGTCGTCCGCACGCCCCTCCGTCTCGGTAGTCGAGGAGCGGTCTGTCTCGGGAACCGTCGCGCCGTCGTGCGTGCCGACCGGTGGGCGGTTCACCTCGGCCGCCGCCGAGTTTGCGAGGTCTGTCCGGTCGTCGGCGTCAGCCTCGATCTCGTCCATCTCCCCGTCCGCTCGCGCGTCCTGATCGATGCGCATCGAGCAGAAGTCGACGCCGCACATCGAGCAGAAGCGGGCCTCCTTGTAGTTGTCGCCGGGGAGCGTCTGGTCGTGGTACTCCTGGGCCCGCTCCGGGTCCAGCGCGAGGTCGAACTGCTCGCGCCAGTCGAAGGCGTAGCGGGCCTCAGAGAGCGCGTCGTCCCAGTCTCTCGCGCCCTCGCGGCCGGTCGCCACGTCGGCGGCGTGGGCTGCGATTCGGTACGCGGCCAGTCCGTCGCGGACGTCCGCTTTCTCGGGCAGGCCCAGGTGCTCTTTCGGCGTCACGTAACACAGCATCGCCGCGCCGGCCCGACCGGCCTCCGTCGCGCCGATGGCGCTCGTGATGTGGTCGTAGCCCGGGGCCACGTCGGTCACGAGCGGGCCGAGGACGTAGAACGGCGCGCCGTCGCAGACGTCCTGCTGGCGTTCGACCTGCTCGGCGACCTGGTCCATCGGGACGTGGCCCGGTCCCTCGACCATTACCTGCACGTCGTGGTCCCAGGCGGTCCGCGTGAGTTCGCCGAGCGTGTCGAGTTCGGCGAACTGGGCGTCGTCGCCGGCGTCGGCCAGACACCCCGGCCGCAGGCCGTCGCCGAGGCTGAACGTCACGTCGTGCTCGCGGAATATCTCACAGATCTCCTCGAACTTCGTGTACAGCGGGTTCTCCATTCCGTTCTCCTCGATCCACTGCGCGAGGATGGACCCGCCGCGGGAGACGATCCCGGTCGTCCGGCCGTCGGTCAGGGGCAGGTGCTCCATCCGGACGCCCGCGTGGATGGTCATGTAGTCGACGCCCTGTCGGGCCTGCTTCTCGATGACGTCGAGCAGGAGCTCGTGGGTGATGTCCGCGGCGTCGCCGGCCCGCTTGACGGCCTCGTAGATGGGAACGGTCCCGACGGGGACCGGCGAGTGCGTGACGTTCGCCGTCCGAATCTCGTCGAGGTCGCTACCGGTCGAGAGGTCCATCACCGTGTCCGCACCGTAGTGGACGGCGGTGTGGAGCTTCTCCAGTTCGCCCTCGATGTCGCTCGTCTCCTCGCTGTTGCCGATGTTCGCGTTGACCTTCGTCGCGAACTCGCGACCGATGATCATCGGGTCCAGCGAGTCGTGGTTCTCGTTCGTCGGAATCACTGCCTGCCCGTCGGCGACCTGCGACCGGACGAACGCCGGGTCGACATTCTCGCGCTCGGCGACGCGTTCCATCGCCGCGGTGACTGTCCCGTCTCGGGCCGCCTCGATCTGCGTCATAATCACTAGGTTATACTACTTGATTATAAATCTGCGGCCGGCCGCGCCGTCGCCGGGCGGGAGACGCCAAGGCCCCGACAATTGTGGGGGCGACCCGAACAGGGATGTGTCCCAACGCGAAACAGGGAGACGATGGACGCTTCGAGTCGCCGCGCGGTGCTCGCGACGTTGGGGAGCGCCGCGACCGCACTGGCCGGCTGTGGGGCGTTCGGCAAGCGCCGTGTGCGCGTCCTCGTCGCGGGCAGCCTCCAGAAGGCGGCCAGCGAGACGCTCCAGTCCCGGACCGACGCCGAACTGGCCGTCGAGGCCCGCGGGTCGGTCCAGGCCGCGCGGCTGGTCGCGGAGGAAAAGCGCGACCCCGCCATCGTCGCGCTGGCCGACCCCGCGCTGTTCGAGCGGCTCATGTCGACGCCGTGGCACGCGGTCGTCGCCAGCAACGAGATGGTGCTGGCGTACAATCCGGACACCGACGGGGGTGAGCGAGTCGAGGCAGCACGGCGATGGTTCGCTCCGCTTCGCGACGGCAGCGTCTCGCTCGGCCGGACCGACCCGACGCTCGACCCGCTCGGCTACCGGACGCTGTTCGTCCTCGACCTCGCCGCCGACTACTACGACGAACCGGGGCTTGCCGACGCCGTCCTCTCGCCGGAGCAGACCTATCCGGAGACGCAACTGCTCGCCCAGTTCGAGACGGGCGCGGTCGACGCCGCCTTCGTCTACCGGAGCATGGCCGTCGAGCGCGACTACCCGTTCCGCGAGTTCCCGCCGGAACTCAGCCTCGGCGACCCCGCGCACGCCGACCGGTACCGAACTGTTTCGTACGAACTGCCCGACGGGACGGTCGCACGCGGCGGGCCAATCGAGTACGGAGCCGTCCGCCGTGACGACAGCCCGCGGACGCGAACCGCCTTCGAAGCCGTCCTCGCGAGCGACTGGCTCACACCCCACGGATTTACCGTCCGCGAGGAGTACCCACGACTAGTCGGAGATGTCCCGGACGCTCTCACGCGGTGAGGCCCCGTCCGCCCACGCGGGCGCGGGGGTGCGCGAACTCGTTCCGGTCCTCGGAGCGGTGCTGCTGCTGTACTTCGTCGTGCCCGTCGCGGTGCTGGTCGTCACGTACTCGCCGACCGCGCTGGCGACGAGCCTGGCCGACGCCTACGTCGTCGACGCGGCGGTGACGTCGCTCGTGGCCGCGCTGTGTAGCACCGCCATCGCCGTCGTGTTCGGGTTACCACTGGCCTACTGGCTCTCGCAGAACAGCGGGCCGCTGGCGACGGCGGCGCTCGGGGCCGTCGTCCTGCCGCTCGTCCTGCCGCCGGTCGTCAGCGGGATGTTGCTCCTGACGGTCGTCGGCCCGGGCGGCCTCGGCGGGCTGACAGACCTGGCGCTCACGCGCTCGCTGTTCGGCGTCGTCGCCGCGCAGACGTTCGTCGCCTCGCCGTTCTTCGTCGTCACCGCGAAGGCCGCCTTCGACGGCATCGACGCCCATCTCGAAGAGGCCTCGCGCTCGCTCGGCCGGAACTGGACGGAGACGATGCGCTCGGTGACTATCCCGCTCGCGAAGCCCGGCATCCTCGCCGGCCTCGTCCTGACGTTCGCCCGCGCGATGGGCGAGTTCGGCGCGACGATGATGCTCGCGTACTACCCGCGGACCCTCCCGGTCCAGATCTGGGCCTCGTTCATCTCTGACGGCCTGGACGCGGCGCTGCCCGTCGCGGTCGTCCTGCTCAGCGTCGCGCTCGGGACCCTGCTGATCGTTCGCGGCCTGCGGGCGACGCCGTGGCGGTAGGACGGCGCTACCGCTCGTGGGCCCAGAACGCCTCGTCGACCGTCACTTCCTTCTTGAACAGCGGGACCTCTTCTTTGAGTCGGTTGATGCCGTCCTCGACGGCGCGGAAGGCCTCCGTCCGGTGGCCGGCGAGGACGACGACGAAGACGATGTCCTCGCCCGCCTCGACGACGCCGGTCTTGTGGTGCAAGCGGACCGCGTAGACGCCGTCTCGTGCCTCAAGGTCTTCCCGGAGCGCGGCGAGTTTCCGGGCGGCCACCTCGTCGTAGCGCTCGAACTCCAGGTACTCGGTCGGCGGGTCCTCGGGCCCGTCACGAGCGCGGACGCGACCGGTAAAGGTCGCGATGGCTCCCGAGAACGTCTCGTCGGGATGGGCTTTCACCTCGTCGACGAGCGTCTCCAGCGTGACGTAGGGGTCGCGTTCGCGGAGCGCCTCGATGATGGTATCGAGGTCGGCGTCCGCGCCCCGGGACGCGCGGTGGATGACCGGGTCAGCGGCTTCGCGCTCCCCCAGGACCACCTTCGGAATCGACGCGCCAGTGTATCCCTCGACGAGGGCGTAGTCGTAGTCCGGTGCGAGGTCGTCGAGCGTCTCGGCCAGCGTCCGTTCGGTCCCCGTGGCGTACCACTCGCCGTCGTCGGTGAGCGCGACGGTCTCGGCGGCCCCCGCCGCGCGGTGTCGAGCGGTGTCTTTCCCCTCGGTGTCAACGTCCGGCGGGTGCGTACAGTGTTTCACCGTCGCGACGCGCCCCGACGCCGAGAGTCGCTCTGCGAGCCGCTCGACGAGCGTCGTCTTCCCCGTCTCGGAGTGCCCGACGATTCCCAGCACGTGCATGAGCGTGCGTAACACAGGAACGTAGATAGGCCTTTTCGATGGCACACCACAGTCGAGCGCAGGCGACGGCCGGTGTCGTGTGTGGACATCCGGGCCGAACGCGACGGTCCCAGTCTAGTGTGTATTCATTACCGTTGCGAAACTACTTGTCCTGTGACTGTCATCGCGGAGTTTACCATCGATTCGGACGAGTTCATCCTCGGGAAGGTGCTCGCCCGGGGCGAGAATACGCACGTCGAGATGGAACGGGTAGTGCCGGCCTCCGGACGGGTAATGCCGTACATCTGGGTCCACGGCGGGGGATTCGACGAGTTCGAGCGAGCCGTCGAGTCGAGCCCGTACGTCGAACGCCTCCACGCGCTCGACATTATCGAGGACAGCGCGCTCTACCGCGTCGAGTGGGCCGACGACGTCGAGAGCCTCATCTACGGGATGGCCGAGACGCAGGCCACGATCCTGGAGGCCCGCGGGAACGAACAGTGGTTCTTCCGCATCCGATTCGACGATCACAGCGGGCTGACGGACTTTCACAACTTCTGTATGGACCACGGAATCGTGTTCCAGCTCGAACGCGTGTACACGCTGGCCGAGGAGTTCGACAGCGTCCACAAGTTCGACCTGACGCAGGCCCAGCGACGGACGCTCCAGATGGCCGTAGAGAGAGGCTACTTCGAAGTCCCGCGCGGGACGACGCTGGGCGAACTCGGTGCGGAACTCGGCATCTCCGAACAGTCCGTCTCCGAAAACATCCGACGTGCGGCCAACAAGGTACTGTCCTCGGTGATGTTCGACGGGTCGTAACGAGGCGGATGGCCGGAAAGCACTTAAGCGGGTGAAATATCAGGTAGTACTGCCTTACTCTGAGAGGGCGATGAGTGTAGTAGATGGTTACAGCTGAAACGGTAGATTGGAGCGTCGTCTTCGAGACGCTGGCGAACGAAGAACGACGGGCGGTACTCAGAATACTCACGGCCGATCAGGGGACGATCTCGGTCGACGACGTCGCCAGGCGACTCGCCGTGGATCCAGACGACGAGAAGGCGGTACACCGCGCCCGGGTGCAACTCCACCACATACACCTCCCGAAACTCAACGAAGCGGGCCTCATCGTCTGGAGTCGGGATCAGGGAACGGTTCGAGAGACGGCCCTCATGTATCGGCTCCCGGTTGGCGTGATCTCCTCGGAACCGGTCACAGCCGATCTGGCATCCCAGCAGCGACAGGTAAGCGACTGACGACAACGATAATGGAGGATCAGTACGACAGCGACACCGTTCGGGCGTCCGTGAGCGAGTCTGGAGACGCCATCACCGACATGATCGTCCGGACGGTCGCTACGGCAAAGGACTGCGACGCGCTGGACCTCCCGCCACTCGCAGAGACCGTCGACGGGGACGCGCTCGTAGCGCTCTTTTCCGCCTCGACGGATGTGACGGTGACCTTCGCGTACGCCGGGGCCGACGTCGTGGTCCAGAACCCTGGCAGAATCTACGTCACTCCGTCCGACGATTGACGGAACCCGATCCGCGCGTCACCGCTCGACCGTCTTCTCGACCACGCGAACGTCCTCGATAGCCGTGGCCGGGTACGCACCGTCGGCGTCCTTCTCGCTTGCTTTCACCATGTCCCAGACCACGTTCAGTCCGGTCGTCACGCCTTCCAGCGCCTCCATCTCGCAACCGGTCTTACCGACCGTCTCGACGGCGACGGTTGCCTCGACGGCCGCCTCGCCCACCTCGAAGGCCACGTCGACGTTCGTGATGGGGATCTGGTGGCACATCGGAATCGTCTCCCAGGTGTGTTTCACCGCCTGAATCGCGCCGATGCGGGCCGTCGTCAACACGTCTCCCTTCTCGACCTCGTCTGCCTCGATGGCTGCGAGCGTCTCGGCCGTGAGCGCGATTCGCCCGCGGGCGACCGCCCGGCGCTGGCTCTCGGCCTTGTCGCCCACGTCCACCATCTGCGCGTCGCCCTCGTCGTCGACGTGTGAGAACTCCTCGGTCATGGCTGCTCGTAGCCCACCCCGCCCCAAAACCGTGCGGGTCTGCCTACCGACGGACGAGGCCGAGCAGGTGGCCGAGGGCCGGCGCGATCAGTTCCTCCGCGCCGGTCCTCGCGGCGTTCTCGCTCCCGGGCAGGCAGAACACCAGTCGGTCGTCGACGACGCCTGCGGTCGCCCGCGAGGCCATCGCCATCGGTCCGACCTCCTCGTAGGAGAGCCAGCGGAACAGTTCGCCAAAGCCCGGAATCGGCCGGTCGAACAGCGACCTGAGGGCGTCGACGGTCACGTCGTCGGGCGTGAGTCCCGTCCCGCCCGTCGTCACTACCGCGTCGGCCCCGTCCTCGACGAGCGCCACGGTGGCGTCCGCGATGGCGGCCGGGTCGTCGTCGACCAGTTTGCGCGCGACGACCTCGTGGCCCGCGTCCGCGATGACCGCCGCGATCACGTCCCCCGCGGGGTCGTCGTCCAGCGTGCGCGAGGTCGAGACGGTGAGGATCCCGACGGAGACGGCGTTGGCGTCGTGCGCGTGGTGGTCGTGGTCGTGCCCCGCGTGCGAGTGGTCGTCCGAACCGTGTTCGTCGCTCCCGTCGTCGTGGTGTCCCATACCGGACGTGTCCGCGGACGGCGCAAGAGACTGTCGGCTGGCGAGAGTGCGGATCGCAGCGACGACCGACGGGACTCGGCTCAGCAGGCGTCCAGCAGGTCGTCGAGGAGCTTCCGCTGGGCGGCCGCGAGGTGCTCGGTGAACGTCGAGGTCGAGATATCGAGTGCGTCGGCGACCTCGCCGGCCGACGCCTCGCGCGGGTGCTCGAAGTAGCCCAGGTCGTGCGCGCTGACCAGTACCTCGCGCTGGCGCTCGGTCAGTTTCGAGCGGTCGAGCACGACCGGCCGTTTGTGTTCCTCGGGCGTGTCTTCGAGCAGTCGGCGGAGCTTGACGGCGTCGCCCTCCGACTGGAGGGTTGCGACGATGTCGCGCAGCGACGGCACGTCCTCGACGAGGAACGTGACGACGAGCGACTGTCCGTCGGCCGAGACCTCCTGTACCACGCAGCCGGCGGCCTCGACGACTTCACAGACACAGCCCTGGTCAGCGACGCGAGACAGGCGGAACACGTGGCGCTCGTCGTAGGAGAACACCTTCTCGACGGTCGGGCGGTCGCGGTGTGGGTCCGGTGGCGACGACGCGTCCCCGCGGAGGGTGAACTCCTCGACGACGCGGCCCTCGTCGCTCCCCGTGCTACGGGCGACCTTCGAGACCGACCACTCCTCGCCAGCGTGCGGTGCGACCTGACACGATCGTGGACCGAACACCTCCACTTCCGCGAGCATTCGGCCCGGCATAACCGGACGAAGACGCCGACGACACATGAAACCCAAGTCGAACATATTCGGGTCAAACTCCGCAATATAAAGGGCCCAAGATGTTGGGATAGCAGTTCATTCGGGTGCTGGGTCAAACGCGAGACAGCGGAGTGACGCGACCCTTCGGATCGCGCGCGAACCGACGCCCACGGACGAAGTCGAGAACATGAGACGTAACACGATACTCATCGGCCTACTGATCACGGCGGTACTGTTGCCGATGTGGTTCGTCGCCCTGCACGGCGAACCGCCTTCGGAAGAGATCGCGATCGACGAGAGCGTCACCGATATCCGGCCGCTTGCGGGGCCCCTGGAGACGCCGAACAAGCTGTCACCGAGCCAGGTCGGCGTCATCGTCTGGGTCGGGCTGTTCGCCCTCGTCGGCGTGTTGACGGCCGCACACCAGTTCATGAACCGGGCGGTCAGACCACCCGACGACGCCGCGGCGGTCCCCGACGGCGGGACCGTCTCGCTCCCGTGGTTCGACACCGAGAGCCGCTGGGTCGTCGAGTACCACGACGCCTCGGACGCCATCGAGGGGCTCGTGGCGATGAGCGGCCTGACGGTGCTCTCCATCGTCTTCGCCGCGCTGTTCACCGGCGAGTATCTCACGCTCGCCCGGACCCAGTACTTCGGGCTGTACGCGACCGGGATGTTCCTCTCGCTCGCGCTCTCGACGGTCGCGTACTACGCCTGGTTCATGCCGCACGTGGAAGTCGCCGAACTGAGGGGGCACGAATGATCGACTACCCGAAACCCGACGACGACGAGGAACAGGCCGACGACTGCTCGTGTCAGGGGGACGTGACCGAGTCGCCGACGCTGTACAGCGACGCGCGGGCCGAACTGCGCCGGCGGGACTTCGCGAAGTTCCTCGCGACCGTCGGCGGCCTCACCGCCGTCGCGAGCCTCGCCGCGCCGCTCGCGAGCACGACGCAGGTGTTCGAGCGGGGATACGAAGGCCCGATCTACTCCGACGGGGTCCACCTCGTGGACAGCGAGGGCGAGCGAGTCACCGAGGAGCGCCTGTCCGAGGGCGACCTCCTGACCGTGTTCCCGGAACCACGCCCCGGCATCGAGAAGGCACCGACGCTACTCGTCCGGTATCCCGAGTCCGAGTACAGTTCGAACATCAAGCAGGGGTTCACCGTGAGCGGGTACGCCGCGTTCTCGAAGGTGTGTACCCACGCCGGCTGTATGGTCTCGGACCGCGAGGAGAACGTCCTCGTCTGTCCGTGTCACTTCGGCCGGTTCGACGCTCTCGACGGCGCGGCCGTGACCGGCGGGCCGCCCGGTCGGGCGCTTCCACAGCTCCCGATCACGGTGACCAGCGACGGCTTCCTCGTCGCCACGGGCGACTTTGAAGGGCCTGTCGGCCCGGGGGGTGGCTGATGTCCCGCGCCGACCAGCTGTACGACTGGTTCGACACCCGCCTGGACTTAGAGAACGGCCAGAAGTTCCTCGGCAAGGCGTTCCCGGCAGAGGACTCGTTCCTGCTCGGAGAGGTGGCGCTGTTTTGCTTCCTCCTCCTGGTGCTGTCGGGCATCTTCCTCGGCTTCTTCTTCGAGCCCTCGACCTCCGACGTGGAGTACGAGGGCAGCGTCCAGAAGTTCCAGGGCGAGGAGATGCCTGAAGCGTTCGTCTCGGTGCTGCACATCACCTACGACGTGCCCTTCGGGATGTTCATCCGCCGGCTCCACCACTGGGCGGCCCACCTGTTCGTCGCCTCCATCGGGTTGCACATGTTACGGGTGTTCTTCACGGGCTCCTACCGCAATCCGCGGGAGCCGAACTGGATCGTCGGAACGGGACTCGCGGCGCTCGCGATGGGCGCGGCCTACACCGGCTACGCCCTGCCGTTCGACGAGTTCGCCGCCACGGCCACCAGCATCGGGTACAACCTCACCATATCGATCCCGTTACTGGGGGACTTCCTCGGCAAGGTGGTCTTCGGGGGTGAGTTCCCCTCCAGCGCGACAATCCCGCGGCTGTACTTCCTGCACGTCCTCGTGATACCCTCCGCCATCGCCGTGGGCCTGGCGGTCCACATGGCCATCCTCATCCGGCAGAAGCACACCGAAGCCCCGCGCGATGACGACGTGACCACCGGCCGGCGGACGGTCGACGAGGACGACGACAGCGTCATCATCGGCCTCCCCGCCTTCCCGAATCAGGCCGCCGTCTCCGCCGTCGTGTTCTTCGCCACGGCGGCGACGCTGTCGGCGCTATCCGGCCTGCTCCCGGTCCACAACGTCGCGGAGTACGGCCCGAACGATCCCGCGTCGACGCCGGAACTCATCATGCCGGACTGGTTCCTGATGTGGGTGTACGGCTTCCTGAAGCTCCTGCCGCAGTGGGCCAGTTTCAGCGTCGGCTCGGTCCACGTCAGCGGCGAGTTCATCGGCGGCATCGTCCTGCCGGGACTGGTGTTCGCCGCCGTCGCCGCGTGGCCGTTCATCGACCGGACCGACTCGCCGACGCACTTCACCGCCGACCCGCTCTCGCGGCCCTGGCAGACCGCCGTCGGCGTCGCCGCGGTGGCGTTCATCATGATCGCCTCCATCGCGGGGATGAACAACATCCTCGCTGGCCAGGTGCTCGATACGTCGACCAGCGCCGTCAATCCGATACTGACGGCGGCGCTGCTGCTCGTCCCGCCGCTGTTCGGCGCGATCACCTACCTGCTGTTGCGCGACGGCGAGCCGACGCCGTCGGAAGGCGGTGACGTCGCCGCCGACGGCGGCCCGGACGCGACGCCGGACGACGGCGGACAGGAGTCGCCCCCGGACACCGGCGAGGACCCGACCACCGAGTCGGAGGTGCGCGACGATGACTGAAACCGTGGAACTGACGGAGCGACAGTATCGCCTGCTGGATACGACGAGCAAGCTGGTCGGCCTCGGCCTGGTAGCCGCCGGCCTGGAGGTCGGCGGCGGGACGCCGACCGGCATCGCGCTGGCGCTCGCCGGCGCCGCCTGTGCGACCGCGACTGTGTTCATCACCAATGAGTAGACACGACCCGACCGACGACGAGACGGACAGCGCTGGAATCAGTCGACGCGACTTCGTCCGCGGCCTCGGAGCCGCGTCGCTGCTCGGCGCGACGGGGCTCTCGTTCGCCGACGACGGCATGACCGGCCTGCAGGCGGTGGACGACCCCATCGGAAACTATCCGTACCGGGACTGGGAGGACCTCTACCGCGACGAGTGGGACTGGGACTCCGTCGCCCGCTCGACCCACAGCGTCAACTGCACCGGCTCCTGTTCCTGGAACGTCTTCGTCAAGGACGGCCAGGTCTGGCGCGAGGAGCAGGCCGGCGACTACCCGACCTTCGACGACAGCCTCCCGGACCCCAATCCGCGGGGCTGTCAGAAGGGGGCCTGCTACACCGACTACGTCAACGCCGACCAGCGGATCCTCCACCCGCTCCGGCGCACCGGCGAGCGCGGCGAGGGCCAGTGGGAGCGCATCTCCTGGGACGAGGCGCTGACCGAGATCGCCGACCACGTCATCGACGAGGTGCAGGCGGGTCGCTACGACGCCATCTCCGGGTTCACGCCTATTCCGGCGATGTCGCCGGTCTCGTTCGCCAGCGGGAGTCGGCTGATCAATCTGCTCGGCGGCGTCTCCCACAGCTTCTACGACTGGTACTCGGACCTGCCGCCGGGCCAGCCCATCACGTGGGGCACCCAGACCGACAACGCGGAGTCGGCCGACTGGCACAACTCGGACTACCTCGTCGCCTGGGGGTCGAACATCAACGTCACGCGCATCCCCGACGCGAAGTACTTCCTCGACGCGGGCTACGAGGGGGCAAAGCGCGTCGGCATCTTCACGGACTACTCCCAGACGGCCATCCACACCGACGAGTGGCTCTCTCCCGAGGGCGGGACGGACACCGCCCTCGCGCTCGGCATGGCCCAAACCATCGTCGACGAGGAGCTGTACGACGAGGAACACCTCAAAGAGCAGACGGACATGCCGCTGCTCGTCCGCGAGGACACCGGGAAGTTCCTCCGGGCGAACGAGGTCGGGCTGGCATCCGACGCCGACGACCCCGAGAAGGTGTTCGTCATGGTCGACGCGAACGGCGACCTCCGGGCCGCCCCCGGCTCGCTCGGCGAGCGCGACGGCCAGCACGACCACTCGGTGAGCATCGAACTCGACTTCGATCCGCGGCTGAGCGTCGACCGGAGCGTCCAGACCGACGACGGGAGCGTCTCGGTCCGGTCGGTCTGGGAGAACCTCCGGGACGAACTCTCTCAGTACACGCCGGAGTTCGTCCACGAGGAGACGAGCGTCGGCGAGGACACCTACCAGCGGATCGCTCGCGAGTTCGCCGAGGCCGACGCCGCCAAGATCATCCACGGCAAGGGCGTCAACGACTGGTACCACAACGACCTGGGCAATCGGGCCATCCAGTTGCTCGTGACGCTGACCGGGAACCTCGGCGACCCCGGCACCGGCGTCGACCACTACGTCGGCCAGGAGAAGATCTGGTCGTTCCACGGCTGGCAGGTCCTCTCGTTCCCGACCGGGAGCGTCCGGGGCGTCCCGACGACGCTGTGGACGTACTTCCACGCCGGCATCCTCGACAACACCGACCCGGACACGGCCGAGAAGATCCGCGAGTCCATCGACGAGGGGTGGATGCCGGTGTACCCCGAAGAGCGCGAAGACGGCATCAGGCCCGACCCGACGACGATGTTCGTCTGGCGGGGTAACTACTTCAACCAGGCCAAGGGCAACGTCGCCGTCGAGGAGCAGCTATGGCCCAAACTGGACCTCGTGGTCGACATCAACTTCCGGATGGACTCGACGGCGCTGTACTCGGACATCGTCCTCCCGGCGGCGAGCCACTACGAGAAGTACGACCTCTCGGAGACGGACATGCACACCTACGTGCACCCGTTCACGCCCGCCGTCGAACCGCTGGGCGAGGCCAAGACCGACTGGGAGATCTTCCGCCTGCTCGCCGAGAAGATTCAGGAGCGCGCCACCGAGCGCGGCGTCGAGCCGATCGAGGACCGGAAGTTCGACCGGACCATCGACCTGACGACCATCCACGACGACTACGTCCGCGACTGGGAGACCGGCGAGGAGGGGGCCCTGGAAGAAGACAAGGCCGCCGCGGAGTTCATCCTCGAACACTCCGAGGAGACGAACCCCAGCGACACGGACGAACAGATCACGTTCGCCGACATCGACGACCAGCCCCAGCGGTTCCTCGCGGCCGGCGACCACTGGACCTCGGACATCAAAGACGGGGAGGCCTACGTCCCGTGGCAGGACTACGTCCACGACAAGAACCCCTGGCCGACGTTCACCGGCCGCCAGCAGTACTACATCGACCACGACTGGTACCTCGAACTCGGCGAGGAACTGCCGACCCACAAGGAGGGGCCGGAGAACACCGGCGGAGACTACCCGCTGTCGTACAACACGCCCCACGGCCGGTGGGCCATCCACTCGACGTGGCGGGACGACCCCAAGATGCTCCGCCTCCAGCGCGGCGAACCCGTGGTGTACATCAACCCCGAGGACGCCGAGGAGCGCGGCATCGAGGACGGCGACACCGTGGAGGTGTACAACGACCTCGGGGCCGTCGAGGTGCAGGCAAAGATCTACCCGTCCAGCGAACCGGGGACGCTCCGGCACTTCTTCTCCTGGGAGAAGTTCCAGTACCCCGATCGGGACAACTTCAACACGCTCGTCCCGATGTACATGAAGCCGACCCAGCTGGTGCAGTACCCCGAGGACACCGGCGAGCACCTGCACTTCTTCCCGAACTACTGGGGACCGACGGGGGTCAACAGCGACGTGCGCGTAGACGTCCGGCCGACCGGAGGTGACACCGAATGAGTACCGACCAACAGGACGACCAAGGGAGCGAGGACTCGCTCGTCGACGTGGCAGATGGCATCGATCACCAGGTCGCGATGGTGATGGACCTGAACAAGTGCATCGGCTGCCAGACGTGTACCATCGCCTGCAAGAGCCTCTGGACCGAGGACGGCGGGTCGGAGTACATGTACTGGAACAACGTCGAGACCAAGCCCGGCGAGGGCTACCCGCGTGGCTGGGAAGACTCCGGCGGCGGCTGGCAGTCCGGCGAGCACTCCGAGCGCAAGACCGGCGAAATCCCCGACCAGGAGGACTACGGTCGGGCGTGGGAGTTCAACCACAACGAGATCATGTACGAGGGTAGCGACGAGCCGCTCCGGCCCCGCGAGGGCGCGGAGTGGGGCCCCAACTGGGACGAGGACCAGGGGGCCGGCGAGTACCCCAACAGCTACTACTTCTACCTCCCGCGCATCTGCAACCACTGCACCCACCCCTCGTGTGTGGAGGCCTGCCCGCGCTCGGCGCTGTACAAGCGCGAGGAGGACGGCATCGTCCTCGTCGACCAGGAGCGCTGTCGGGGCTACCGCTACTGCGTCGAGGGCTGTCCGTACAAGAAGGTGTACTACAACACCGTCTCGAAGAAATCAGAGAAGTGCATCTTCTGTTACCCCCGCCTCGAAGGGGAGGGGCCGGACGGCGAGACGTACGCGCCGGCCTGCGCGGAGGAGTGCCCGCCACAGCTCCGGATGGTCGGCTTCCTCGACGACGAGGACGGCCCCATCTACAAGCTCGTCGAGGAGTACGAGGTGGCGCTGCCGCTCCACCCGGAGTTCCAGACCCAGCCCAACGTCTACTACATCCCGCCGTTCGCGCCGGGCCAGCACACCGAGGACGGCGAGACGGTCGACATCGACCGCATCCCACGCCAGTACCTCCGGGAACTGTTCGGCGACGGCGTCGACGAAGCGCTGGACACCATCGAGCGCGAGCGCCAGCGGACCCGACAGGGCGAGGACAGCGAACTGATGGATCTGCTCCAGGACAAGAACCCGGCGAAGCAGTACCGGCTGGGGGTGTTCGATGACGAGTGACACCGTCCGGACGGTCGGCCTCGCCGCGGTGCTGGCGACGCTCGTCCTCGTCTCGTCGGTCGCCGCACCGCTGGCGAGCGCCCGCCCGGCCCACGAGATTCCGGTCACGGAAGCGGCGAGCGCGGACCTCTCCCAGCCGACCGCCGCCGGCTGGGAGGAGGTCCCGGCCTCTGACGTGGCGCTCGCCAGCGCGCCCAGCGGCGTCCCGAACGCGGACGACACGACCGTCGAGACGGTCCACGTGCAGGCTGCCCGGACCGACCAGCGGTTGTTCGTCCGCCTGGAGTGGGACGACGCGACCCGCGACGTGGCGGCGGACGACCCGAAGACGTTCGCTGACGCGGCGGCCGTCCAGTTCCCGGCGAACACGAGCGCGCGCCCGCCCATCGCGATGGGCGGCCCCGGGAACAAAGTGAACGTCTGGTTCTGGAGCGGAGCCACCGGCTCGCAGGAACTCCTCGCGGGCGGCGCGGGCTCGACGACGGCCTTCCAGAACCCCACCATCGAGGCGAACGCGACCCACAGCGGGTCCGGCGGAAACGCCACCTGGGCGCTCGTCTACTCGCGGCCGCTGAACGCGACCGGCGAGAACCGGACGGCGCTGCGGACCGACGGCGACCTCGACGTGGCTTTCGCCGTCTGGAACGGCTCGAACGGCGAGCGCGCCGGCCAGAAGGCCGTCAGCGAGTGGCACTACTTCCCGTTCGGCCCCGGACCGCAGGGCCCGCCCTACGAGACGCTGCTGTGGACCGTCGCCGGCATCGCCATCGTCGCCGTCGTCGGCGTGACCACGTTCGGCATCTACCGGACGCGGGAGGGCAACTGATGGCCACGACGCCGACCGACTCGCTCGACGACGTGGACGAGGACGCGGCCGCCCGCGGGGCGGTGTACGCGACGCTCTCGAAGGGGTTCGAGTACCCCACCGAGTCGTTCCACGAGGCCGCCGCGAACGGGTCGCTCGAAGCCGACCTCCGGGCCTGCTTCGACCGCACCGCGCTCGACGTGTCCGTGCCGTCGCTGACGACCGACGACGACTACCGGACGCTCGCGGCGCGCTACAACGACATCTTCGAACTCGGCTACAGCGAGTACACCGACCGCACCGACGGCTCGCTCGACGCCGAGGGACCGCCGGTCCCGCTGTACGAGTCGAAGTACCGGCCGGACCACTCCTGGAACGACGTGAACCTCGACCTCTCGCGGGCCTACAGCCACTACGGCCTCGAAATCGATCAGGAGACCCGTGACAACCACGACGCGCTGACCTACGAACTGGAGTTCGCGGGCTACCTGGCCCGCCGCGAGGCCGCCGTCGGGAGCGACGCCGCGAGGGCTCGCCTCGACTTCCACGACCGCCACCTCGGCCACGCCGCCGCGGGCGTCGCCGAGCGACTGAGAGACGAACCCGGAACAGACATCTACGGCGGCCTCGGCGACCTGCTCGAAGCCGTCGTCCGGGCCGACCGAAACGACCTCGCGGACCGCCTGGAGGGCCGTCGATGACGGCGACCGCGCTCCGCCGTCGGGTGGGACCGCTGCTCGCCGACGGCGGCCAGTCGGTCACGCTCGCCGCGACCGGCGTCGCCGCGCTCGCGGTGGCCGCCCAGTACGTCGCGACCCTGCTCGTCAACGCGCCGGGGCGGACCGCGCTCCCGGTGGAGAGCGACGCGCTCGCTGTCGGTGCGACGGCCGTCGTCGCGCTCGCCGCGGTCGCGCTGGCCGTCACCGAGACCGACGCGACCGCCGGAATCGGGCTGCTGTTCGTCGGCGTGTTCGGCCTGCTATCGCTGCTCGACGGCGCGGCCGCGCTCCCGGCCGCGGTCGCCGCAGTTGCGGGCACGGCCACAGTCGCCGTGGCGTCGGGACGCGACCTCGATGCCCTCTCGGCGCCCGCGACGGCGCTGCTGCTCGCGGGGTTGAGCGTCGGTCTCGCAAGCGGCGTCGGCGGGTGGACCGGCCTCCGACCGATCGCCTCGACGGTCGCGCTGGTCGGAATCGCCGCGCTCCCGGCCTTCGCGGCGTCGGACTGGCGCTCGCGCTCGACGCCCGACTGGACGGCGCTGCTCGGCGGCCTGCTCGCGTTCGCCGCCGTCGTCGCCGTCGGCCGCGCCGTGCCGTTCCTCACCGGCGCGGTCACGCTCACCGGCAGCGGCGTCGTCGGCACGAGCCTCCCCGTCGTCGCGCTGGCCGTCGCGGGCGCGGTGACCGCCGCCAGTGCCGCCGCGCGGACCGGGCGCTGGACGCTGCTGGCCGGCGTCGCGCTGGTGGCGCTCGCGGGCGTGCCGGCGTCGCTCCCGCGCGCGCTGCCGTTCGCGCTCGGGGTCGCCGCGCTCACGCGCGAGGAGGGCCGCCGATGACGGGCTGTCACGATGACGACGAGTTCGAGAAGCACCTCGAAGAGGACCCGGACCCGCAACTGGACCCCGAGCGCAGTCCGGGCCTCCACGTCGACATCGAGGCGCTCGAAGACATCGAAGTGAGCCGCGAGGACGTGACCATCGGCGAGGCGACGCCGGAGGAACTGGCCGCCAGCGACACCGAACCCGTCGACGACGAGGCGGTGGCGTCGCTGCTTGCCGACGCGGAACACGGGTCGACGGTCGACCGCCGGCGCGCCGTCCTCGCGCTGAAGGACCGGGACACCACCGACGCCGTCGTGACCGGTCTCGCGCGGGCCGCGACGACCGACGAGGACAGCGACGTGCGCCAGTTCGCCGTCGAGGCGCTGACCGCCCACGGCGGCGAGCGGGCGGCCGCCGTCGCCGTCGAACTCCTCGACGACCCGGACCCGTGGGTCCGGGCGGAGGCCGTCGTCACGCTCGACAACGTCGACCGCGAGGCCCACGAGGACGACATCGACGACGCGCTGGACGACGACCACCACGCCGTGCGGCGCAACGCCGCCATCTCGCTGTTCAAGCTCCGCGGCGAGGACATGGCCGACGCGCTGCTGGAACAGAGCCGCGACGACAGCGAGCGGGTCCGCGAGTGGGCCGCGCACATGCTCGGCGGCGTCGACGAGGACCGCGCCCGCGAGCGACTGCGTGAACTCACTGACGACCCCGCGTCCGTCGTCAGACAGACCGCCGAGCGCTCGCTGGAGGTCGATCCGGGGACCTTCCGGCGGCAGTTCGGCGGCGCGCTTGAGAACGACGCCCGACTGTTGCCCGGCGAAGACCGACTCAACCGGATGCCGGACCTCTGAGACGCCACGATGACAGACACCACTCCCACGAGCCTGACCGACCGCATCGAGGCCGCACTGCGAGACGTGCGCGACCCGAACGCCGACCTCTCCGTGTTCGACGCCGGCTTCGTCGACGACATCGCCGTCGACGGCGGCGACGTGACCATCGAGACGGACCTGACGGCGCTGGACGGCCAGACGAGCACGCAGGTCGTCCAGGCGATGCTCCACGCCGTCGACGACGTGGACGGCGTCGAGAGCGTCCACGTCGAGCGAACCACGCCGTCGAGCGAGGGCCAGGGCGGCGTCGAGTCGTTCGACCGCGTTATCGCCGTCGCCAGCGCGAAGGGCGGCGTCGGCAAGTCGACGGTCGCGACCCACCTCGCCTGCGCGCTGGCCGCCGACGGCGACGTGGCGCTGTTCGACGCCGACATCCACGGCCCGAACGTGCCGGAACTGCTGGACGTGAGCGGCCCGGTCCACTCCAGCGAGGAGGGCGACCCGCTCCCGGTGCGGGCCGGCCCGATGGACGTGATGAGCGTCGGCCTGATGGAGTCCGGCGCGCCGCTGGCCTGGCGCGGGGCGATGGCCCACGACGCGCTCTCGGACCTCTTCGAGAACACCGCGTGGCGCGCCGACGGGACGCTGGTGATCGACCTCCCGCCGGGGACCGGCGACGTGGTGCTGACGACGCTGCAGGAGGTCCCGGTCGACGGCGTGGTCGTCGTGACGACGCCGTTCCACGCGAGCGTCAGCGACACCAGCCGGACCGTCGAACTGTTCCGAGACAACGACGTGCCGGTGCTCGGGACCGTCGTCAACATGGCCGAGTACGTCTGTGACTGCTGTGGCGAGCCGAACGACCTGTTCGCCGGCGACGCGCTGGCCGACCTCGACGCCGACGTGCTCGCCGAACTCCCGTTCAGCCACGATCTCCAGGGAACGCCCGCGCCCGGCGACGTGCCGGACGCGGTCGCAGCCCTCGGCGCGGCGGTCGAGGACGCGCTGGAGACGGCCGGCGAGGTGGCGGTCGCCGACGACCGCGACGCGGTCGACATCCGTGACCTGCCGCCACAGGAACGCAAGGAACGGGTCCGCGAGCGATTCACTGCCCTCGACAGCGGCGAGCGGTTCGTCCTCGTCAGCGACCGCGACCCGACACCGGTCGGGAGTTTCCTCGGCCGACTCGCCGAGGCCCCGCGAGAGGCGTTCGACCCGTTCGAGGTCAGGCGAGCGACGCCGAGCGACTGGGTGCTGGAGACCGAGAAACCCTGACCGGGGCTGGTGGCCGCCAACCCTCGTTTTTCCGTGCTGAACGCTACCACACCGCCCCGCCGCGGTCGTTGGAAAGGGATAATTACCGCCGCCCGTAGCGATACGCTAATGGCAGTTACGGGCGGCAGAGACGTGCCGAACCGGGGACGAGCGTGCGGGCCGTGCGGACGGCAGGGACGGACCGGCGGTGACCGGCGTGCCTGACGCGTTCGCGCTGATGAACGCGGTCGGGCTCGTCGGCTTCGCGTTCGTCGGCGCGGCCAAGGCCATCGAGGAGCGCTACGACGTGTTCGGTGTCACGGTTGTCGGCGTGATGACGGCGCTGGGCGGCGGGACGACCCGGGACCTGCTGTTGAACAGGGTCCCGAACTCGCTGCAGTCCCCCGACGAGGTCGCCCTCTCGCTGCTGGGCGTCGCCGCGGCTGTCGTGTTCGTCCACTACCTCGACGACGGCCACCAGCACCCGGTCGTCCTGACGGCCGATGCCATCGGGCTGGCGGCTTTCTCGACGACTGGCGCGCTGCTGGCCCACCAGGCCGGTCTCCCGGTGTTCGCCGTCGTCGCGCTGGCCACGGTCAACGCGGCCGGCGGCGGCGCGATATCGGACCTCCTGCTCGGCCGAACGCCGTTCATCCTCCGCGAGGACTTCTACGCGTCCTGTGCCGTCATCGGCGGTCTCACTTTCTGGGCGCTCGCACAGATGGACGTGACCGTCGGCCTCGCGTCGACCGGGTGCGCGCTGGGGGTGCTGACGGCGCGCGGGCTTGGAGTCGGGCGCGAGTGGTCGCTTCCGACCGTCCAGATGCGGGAGCGAACCGACACGCAGCAGCGCTAGTCGTCCTCCGGCCACCACCGGAGCGTGATGGCGACCGACCGGTCCAGCCCGAACACGTCCGACGAGCGGTCGACGGTCGCGGTCTCCGGGCAGTCGATATCCGTCCGCTCGCCGCCGACCTCGACGGTTATCGTCCCGTTCTCGCGCTGGAGTCGCTCGGCGAGCGCGTCCAGGTCCGCGAGCAAGTCGTCGCGGGCCATCGTCGTCTCCCGCTCGGTGTTCTGCTGTGGCACGCCGCCGACGACCGGCGCGATGTCCACGTCCGTCGAGCGGTTCGAGAGGACCGCGTTGACGGCCGCGCCGAGCAGGATCACCAGCCCGACGACGTAGAGCCACGAGAGGAGCAGGAGGATGCTCGCGACGAGGTTGCCGCCGGTCGAGCCGGCCTTGAACGTCGTGAAGATCGCCTGCGCGACGGTGAGGCCGACGGCGGCGAACGCCACGCCGGGGACGACTTCCATCGGCGTCACGTCGGTGTCGGGAAAGACGTAGTACATCGGGTAGAAGACCAGAAAGAGCCCGACGGCGCGGACCGCACCGCCGACGAGCGCCGACAGCGGTCCCGTTCCGGTCTCGGGGAGCAGCGAGCCGAGCGCGCTGGCGCTGACGATTGCCAGCGCGACCGTCACGAGCAGGAGCAGCCCGTCGCCGAGCTGGTCGAGGAAGGTGTTCGCCGCGCCCGTCTCGTAGATGTCCGAGAAGGCTGTGTCCAGCCCGCGGAAGATGCGCAACGACCCCCACAGCAGGAAGCCGAGACCGAGCAGTGACACCGACGCGTCGGCCTCGCTGAGCCCCTGCTGGATGACCTCGCTGGCCTGCGCCGTCAGGACAGACTCCATGATGCCGACGACCGAGGTCCTGAGCGCGACGTTCTCGGTCCGCTGGACGAACGCGAGCACCAGCAACAGCAACGGCAGAATCGAGAGGAAGGCGTGATAGGCGATCGAACCCGCCATGAACGTGAGCCGCTCGGCTCTGACCTCGTGGACGAGTGCCCGGGCGACTTCCTCGGTCCGGGCGCGACTGGGACGCATACGGGTCGTTCGACAGCGGAGCGCAAATAGGCAGCGTCCGGACCGACCCGCCGACACCAGGTGTCAATCGATACACAAAATAAATGCCGTCCCCGGGAGATACCCCGGTAATGGTCCTCTCGGACGTGTTGCTCTCCCCCCTCGGACTCGTCGCCCTCCTCGCGGCCGTGCCGATCGTCCTCCTGTACCTGATCCGGCCGGACCCCCAGGAGCTCTCACTGCCGACGTTCCAGTTCCTCGTCGCAGAGGAGCGCCAGCAGTCGTCGACGCCGTTCTTCGAACGGCTCTCCCGGAGCCTCCTCCTGCTGTTGCAGGTGCTCGTCGTGCTCGTGCTGGCCGTCGGACTCGCCTCGCCCTACGTCACCGTCTCCGAGCGGACTACGGTCGAGGAGACGGTGCTGGTGGTCGACACCAGCGCGAGCATGCAGACCAGCGCCGACGGATCGACGCGCTTCCAGCGGGCCGTCGCGGCCGCGGAGTCCGAGGTGACCGGGACCACGTCGGTCGTGACCACCGGGAGCGGCGGGGCGGTCGTGCTCCAGCGCGGGACGCCGAGCGCTGCCCGGGAGGCCATCGCGGGACTCGGCCCGACCGACGCGGCGGGCGACCTGAGCGGTGCTATCTCGCAGGCCGCCTCGCTGGCCGGCGAGAACGCACGGGTCGTCGTCCTGAGCGACTTCGCCGGCGACGAGTGGACCACCGCCGTGAGCACGGCCCGCGCCCGCGGGCTCTCGGTCGATCTCCGGCAGTTCGCCGGCGGCGGCGACGACAACGTCGGCTTCATCGACCGCCGGTTCTCCCAGTCGTCGGTGACGCTCTCGGTGAAGAACTACGGCGACTCGGCCGTCACCCGCACGGTCCGGCTGGGGAACGCGGCGCGGGAAATTCGGCTCGGGGCCGGCGACGTGGGGTCGGTGACGCTGCCGGTCCCCGCCGGCACCAGTCAGGCGCGACTCGCGCCTGGCGACAGTTTCGCGGCCGACGACACCGTCTACCTCGCCGCGCCCGAAGACCCCGCCGTCGACGTGCTGGTCCTGACCAACGACCGGAACCGCTACCTGACCACCGCGCTCTCCGTGATCGACCGGGTGAACGTCACGGTCGAGCAGCCGCCGACGACCATCGAGGAGGGCTACGACGTCATCCTCTACAGCAACGTCGAGGACAGTTCGCTGCTGCCCGGCAACGTCGAGAGCGGTCGCGAACTGGTGGCGGACGGTGGCGGCGTCGCCGTACTGGCCCAGCGCGAGCTGCCGACGAAGTACGGCGACCTGCTGTTGCTGGAACCGGGCGGCGTCGCGTCGGGGGCGACCGTCCGTCAGAGCGCACAGACGGGGCTCACGACCGGTATCGACTTCCAGCCGCCCGAAGAGTACGTCTCCGGGTCACTGCGGACCGGGACAGCCCACGTCAGGCTCGGCGACGGCTCGCCGCTCCTCGCGACGGCCGAGCGCGGCGGCGGCCGCGTCATGTACTACGGTTACATCGAGGACAGTTCGAGCTTCAAGTTCAACTACCAGTACCCGGTGTTCTGGAAGCGGGCGGTGTACTACCTCGCGGACCGCGAGCCGCTGCCGGCGCTGAACCACGCGACCGGCGAGCGCGTCCAGTTCGGGAACGCGACGGTCGAGAGCCCGTCGGGGACGACGACCGGGTCGGTCCAGCTCCGGGAGGCCGGCTTCTACCGGACCGAGAGCCGGCAGGTGAGCGCGTCGCTGCTCGACGAGAGCGAGTCCGCCACGGCCGTCGAACCGCTCGAAGAACGCTCAGGGGCCGCGGGCAATCTGACCCGCGTCGAACAGCGGACGGTCCCGCGGCCGCTGACCGAGTACCTCGCCCTCGCGGGCGTGCTGCTCGCGCTGGTCGAGGTTGGCTACCTCCGGCGACGAGGTGACCTGTAATGGCGGTCTCCTACACCGTCGCGGAGGGGCTGACCGTCGGCATCGAGCACCTCTGGCCGCTGGCCGCGCTGCCCGTCGCCGTGGGCCTGCTCGCGTACCTGGTCCGCCGGGGCGAGGCCGGACCGCGGTCGGCGTCGAACCGGAGCCGCCGGCTCCTGCTCGCCAGCCGCGTCCTCATCGTCTGTCTGCTCGTCCTCGCGGCGATGGAGCCGTACACGGTCCAGACGCGCGAGACGCCGGGCGAGCCGAGCGTGACGATACTGAGCGACGAGTCCGCGAGCATGGACGTCTACGGGAACACGACCGAGTCGCTGGTGACGCAGATCGAGGGCGAGGGCGTCCCGGTGACCAGGGCGACCGTCGGGAGCGGGTCGACCTCCAGAATCGGCGACGGCGTCGTCGCGAACCTCAGGCAGAACGGCACGGTCGTCGTCGTCTCGGACGGTCGCGTCACCGACGGGCGGAGCCTCTCGGTCGCCGCCGAGGAGGCGGCCTCGCTGAACGCGACCGTCCACCGGGTCAGGCTGCGGTCCCCGCGGACCGAGCGCGCGGTGTCGATATCGGGGCCGGCGACCGTCAGCCGCGGCGTGCCCTCGCAGTACGTCGTCTCGCTCCAGGGCGTGAACGTCGACGGCCCGGTCCCGGTCACGGTGACTATCGACGGCGAGACGGCCACCGAGGGCGAACTGCGGCCGAACGGGACGCTGACGGTCGAACACACCTTCGAGGAGATCGGGTCTCACCGCGTGACGGCGACCCTCGACGGCGAGGACGTGTACGCGCGTAACGACGTGTTCTACCGCAGCGTCCGCGTCGTCGAACAGCCAGACGTGCTCTACGTCTCGCCCGGCGAGTACCCGCTGCGGAACTACCTCGACTCGCTGTACAACGTCTCGACCGCCTCGACCGTCCCGGGCGACCTCGACGGCTACTCCGCGGTCGTCGTCCAGGACACGCCGTCTGCCAATCTCGGCAACGTCACCGCCCTCCAGGAGTTCGTCATCAACGGCGGCGGCCTCGTCGTCGCCGGGGGCGACAACGCCTACGAGAACGGCGGCTACCAGCAGTCGTCGGTCGCGCCGATGCTGCCGGTCAGCGTGGGCAACGCGACCGGCGGCGAATCGAACATCGTGCTCCTCGTCGACGTCTCGGGGAGCGCTGAGGGCGGCCTCTCGGTACAGAAGGCCGTCGCGCTGGACGTACTCGATCAGCTCGGCGACGGAAATCAGGTCGGCGTCGTCGCGTTCAACCACAACGCCTACCGCGTCGCCGAGATGCAACAGCTCGGCCCGAACCGCGAGGGAGTCGCCGACAAGATCCGGCGGCTCAACAGCGGCGGTGCGACCGACATCGCCGTCGGGCTCCAGGGGGCCGACGAACTGCTCGGCGACAGCGAGGGGACGATCATCCTGCTCAGCGACGGCCAGGACGACCTCGGGCCGCCGGCCGCCGTCGCCAATCAGCTCGGCCGCGAGGGGACGCGGGTCGTCTCGGTCGGCGTCGGCAAGCGAGTCGGCGTCGCGACCATGCGCCAGATCGCGAGCGAATCCGGCGGGTCGTACTTCGCCGCCGACGAGACAGAACGCCTGCGCCTCCTCTTTGGCGGCACCTCGCGGCGCTACCAGGGCGAGAACCTCACCATCGTCACCGAGGGCACGTTCATCACCTCCGGCGTCGAACTGACGGCCAACCCCGGGCAGGCGAACAAGGTGCAGGTCAAGCCCGGCGCGGACTACCAGGTCGCCACCGCCGACGGGACGCCGGCGATCACCTCCTGGCGGTTCGGACTCGGCCGCGTGGTCTCGATCACCGCCTACGGCTCCGACGGGACGCTCGACGGCCTGCTCGAACGGCCGGACTCGCTGGTCCTGACCAAGTCCGTGAACTACGCGGTCGGCGACCCCACGCGGACCCAGACCGGCGTCACGAGCGTCGGCGACGCCCGCGTCGGGAGCCCGACGACGCTGACCTTCCAGGGCGACTCGCGGCCCGAGGCCGCGAAAGTCTCCTTCCGCCAGATCGGCGAGGGCCGGTACCGCGGCGAGTTCACGCCGCGGGAGGCGGGCTACCGGACGGTGCTCGACACCGAGTACGCCGCGAACTACCCGGTCGAGTATGCCGCGTTCGGCCAGAGCGAAGCCCTCTCGACCCTCGTCGGGACGACGGGCGGGCAGGTGTTCGGCCCGAACCAGGGCGAAGCGATCGCCCGGGAGGCGCGTCAGAAATCCACGCGCGTTCGGACGGTCCGGGACACCTGGGACTGGCTGGCGCTACTCGGCGCGCTCGCGCTGTTCACCGGCGAGGTGGTCGCCCGCCGCGTTCAAGTGTACCGCGGTCGCACTACTCTGGAGAGTGGTCTCCCGTGAGCACAATCGGTCGCCGCATCAACCTCGGGCTCGTCCTGTTCGTCGTCCTCTCGATGGTCGGGACAGGCGGCACGACGGTTCTCTATCAGGACTCCGCGAGCGAGCTCCGAACCCAGAACGAGAACCTCCGCGAGCAGAACGCCGAACTCCGCCAGAACCTCGACGAGACGCGCGGCGAACTCCAGTCCACGCAGTCGCGCGTCGACGAACTCGAAGCGACGCTCGACACGCGCTCTGAAGACGTCGACCAGGTCGCCACCGAGCTGAACCGGACGGAGCAACAGCTCAACGCCACCGAGGTCCAGCTCTCCGAGACCCGACAGTCGCTGCGAGAGAGCGAGGACCGCGTCGAGGAGCTGCAGGGGACGGTGTCGGACCTCCGCAGCGAGCGAAACGACCTCCAGGACCGCGTCGACTCGCTCAACAACGAGATCGACGACCTGGAAGGCGAGAACGAGGACCTGGAGGAGCAGGTCTCTGACCTCAACGACGAGATCGACAGTCTCGAATCGCGGATCGACAACCTGGAAGGCGACATCGAGGACCTCAACGACGAGATCGACGACCTGGAGCAAGATCTTAAACAGGCCTGTAACGCGCTGGACAACACGAACGAGACCTCCAGTGCCTGCCAGGGGGTCTAATCGTGAGCGACGCAACGCCATCCAACGCGTCTGAATCGGCCGGGAGCGAGAGTGCCGCGTCGGCCCAGCCGAAAGCCAGCGGGCCGGACCCTCGCCGGCGGATGGCGAGCGCGCTCGACGAGGTCAGGAGCGAGGGCAAGAAGGCGGCGCTCATCTACGCCGTGGTCGACGCGGTGTTGCTCTTCCTGGCGGTGAACGTCCTGTTGGCCGTCCTCCAGCCGGCGGAACTGCCCACGCAGGTGGCCGTCCCGGCGTCGGTGACTGATCCCATCGCGCAGGCCGTCGGCCGGTCGGTCCCCCGGGTGACGCTGCCGGGGAGCGCCGTCGTCGCGGCGGTCGTCGGGTTGCTGGCGTTCGTCGGCGAGTACGGCTACCGCGTCCGTCGCCCCCTCGTCGAGCAGTTCGAGGCGGCGAATCCCGGCGTGGCGGAGGCGCTCCGGACTGCCCGCGACGCCGTCGACGACGGGGCCGACACGCGCATGGCGGCCCGACTCTACGAGGACGTGCTCGACCGCCTCCGGCAGAGCTCCGGGGTCGCGCTGGTCGACACCCGACGGCTGCTCGTGACGCTCGTCGTCGTGGTCGCGTTGAGCCTGGCGACGGTCCAGGTGGCCGTTGTCGATCTCGACCTGCTCGGCGGAGCGGGTCCGACCGACGACGGTTCGCCGTCCGACCGACCCAGCGAGTACGAGGGGCTCGAAGACGGCGACGCGGTGCTGGGAGAGTCCGAAGACGTGCAGGCCGGCGACGAGAACCTCACCGCCGAGATCGAGTCGACGGGCGGCGACGAGGAGATCGACAGCAGCGAGCAGTTCCCGTCGACCGGCGACGGCGGTCCGGGCAGCGGGAGCGGGGCCGTCGACAGCCAGCAGGCCGGGTACGCCGCTCCCGAGGAAGTGGAGGACGCGGAACTCATCCGCGAGTACAATCTCAGGATACGAGACCAAGACGACTCAGACACCGATCCATGACGCCACAGCAAGACATCGACGCCCTACAGCGAAAGATCGAGGCCGCCCGCGAACAGATTGCCACGCGAATCGTCGGCCAGGAGGAGGTCCTAGAACAGTTGCTCGTCTGCATCCTCGCGGACGGCAACGCCCTCCTTGAATCGAACCCCGGACTGGGGAAGACGACGATGGTCCGCACCGTCGCGGAGGTGACGGATCTCCAGTTCTCGCGCATCCAGAACACGCCGGACCTGATGCCCTCCGACATCACCGGGACCGAGATCATCCGCGAGACTGACACCGGCCGGGAGTTCGTCTTCGAGAAGGGACCGGTGTTCGCGAACGTCGTGCTGGCCGACGAGATCAACCGCGCGACGCCGAAGACCCAGGCCGCCCTGCTGGAAGCGATGCAGGAGAAGCAGGTGACGGCCGCCGGCGAGACCTACGAACTGCCCCGCCCCTTCTTCATCCTGGCGACGCAGAACCCCATCGACCAGTCGGGGACCTACGCGCTGCCGGAGGCCCAGACCGACCGCTTCATGCTGAAGATTCTCGTCGACTACCCGGACTACGAGGAGGAGCGCTCCATCGTCGAGATGTTCACCTCGGGGAAAGAGCAGGTCCCCGTCGAGCGCTCGCTCACGCGGACGGAAATTCAGGAGATTCAGCAACTGGTCCGCGAGATGCCCATCGCCGACGACCTGCGGGACCGGGCCGTCCAACTGGTCCGGCGGACCCGCGAGGCCGACGACATCGAGTTCGGGGCCAGTCCGCGCGCGAGCATGGCGCTCGTGCTGACTGCGAAGGCGCGGGCGTTCCTGCGGGGCCGCTCGCACGTCACGGGCGAGGACATCGAGGCGCTGGCCGCGCCCGTCCTCCGCCACCGGATCATCGTCGACTTCCGGGCCGAGCGCGAGGGACTGACGCCCGACGACCTCGTCGCCTCGCTGCTGGAATGACCATCGAACCAGACTTCCTCGACGAACTCGGCCGATTCGACGCGGCGCTGAACCGCCAGACCACGTCGCTCCGGCAGGGCGACCAGCAGTCGCCCCGCGTCGGCGAAGGGCTGACGTTCAGCGACTACCGGCGGTACTCGCCGGGCGACGACACGCGGCTCATCGACTGGAAGCTGTTCGCCCGGACGGAGGAGTACTTCATCAAGCAGTACGAGGAAGAACGGAGCCTGACCGTCCACCTGCTCGTCGACACGAGCGCGTCGATGGACTACGGCGAGGACGAGACCCACAAGTTCGAGTACGCGGCCAAGCTCGCACTCGGCTTCGCCTACCTCACCGCCGAGGAGAACAACGACTTCCGCTATGGAACCTTCCTCGACCGCGTGAACCGCATCGATACCGGCCGGTCGAACCGCGGCGAACTCCTCGCGCTCATCGACCAGCTGAACGAGGTCGCGCCGGAGGGGTCGGCGGACTTCGAGTCGGCCCTCGAAGGGTACGCCCAGCGGATCCGCTCGCGGTCGCTCGTCGTCGTCTTCAGCGACTATCTGGCAGACCCGGAAGTCATCGAGTCGGGCGTCGCCGCCCTCGCGAGGAACGACGTCGACGTGTTGCTCGTCCGCGTCGTCGCGCCGACGGAGCGGGACCCCGGCGTCGTCGGTGACGTGCTGTTCGCAGACCCGGAGAGCGACCGGACGCGGCGGTCGTACTTCAGCGGGTCGCTCGCCGAGACCTACCAGTCACGTCTCGACGCGCACATCGACTCGGTGTCGAACCGCGTCACGGCGCTCGGCGCGGACCACGTCCTCGTCGACACCGGCGCGGACTACTTCGACTCCTTTGCGAGCGTCTGGCTCAAGTGAGACTGGCGGCGGTCCAGTGACTGGGGCGGCCGAGCGCAGAGCCGCTCACAGCGAGCGGCACCCAGCATCGGCCTAGGTGTGACGTTTAAGTCTACCACTACCATGGTATGTGTCATGCCCCCGTCTCCACTGGGCGATGTGGCTCCGTTCGGGATGCACGACCAGCGGTTGTCGGTCCTGCTGATCGACGACGACGCGGACCTGGTCGATCTCTCCGCCACCTTCCTGGAACAGGAGCTTACGGACGCGGAGACGACGACGGTGACTGAGCCGACGACCGGACTCACCGAGGCCATCGACGGCGCGTACGACTGCGTCGTCTGTGATTACGATATGCCGTCAAGCGATGGCCTGGCGGTGCTGGACGAGATGCGAGACGCGGGCGTCACGGTTCCGTTCATCCTCTTCACCGGCAAGGGGAGCGAGGAGATCGCGAGCCGGGCGATCTCGGCGGGCGTCGACGAGTACCTCCAGAAAGGGGGCTCGGAGAAGTACACCATTCTCGCGAACAAGATCGAGAACCTCGTCGAGAAACATCGGGCGGAACAGCAGGTCCAGCGGGGGTTTCGAGCCATCGAATCGGCACAGGAAGGGATCGGGATTATCGACGAGAACGGCATCTATCAGTACCTGAACGACGCCTACGCGGCGATCTACGACCGAGACCGATCTGAGATAATCGGCGAACACTGGAAGATGCTGTATCCCGCCCGGGAGATCGACCGGTTCACGGACGAGGTCCTCCCCGAACTCGACGAGCGTGGATCGTGGAGCGGCGTCGCCACGGGGCTGACGAAGGCCGGAGACCCCGTCCACGAACGGCTCGTCCTGACGCCGACGAGCGACGGTGGCCACGTCTGTCTCGTCCAGCGCGTCACCGAGGACCCCGAGCCGTCTGGCGAGGCGGCGCTCAAGACGCGGGCTCTGGACGCCGCCTCTGTCGGGGTGACGATTACGGACCCACACCGAGACGATAACCCTATCATCTACGTAAACGACGGGTTCGAGTCGCTCACCGGCTACGACCGGGACGCGATCCTCGGTCGGAACTGTCGGTTCCTGCAGGGCGAGGGAACCGACCCCGAGACGGTCGCCTCGATTCGAGACGCCATCGCCGACGAGGAGACGATATCGACGACAGTGCTGAACTACACCGCCGACGGCACCCCGTTCTGGAATTTCCTCGAAATCGCTCCGATCGAGGACGACAGCGGAACCGTGACGCACTTCGTCGGATTCCAGCGCGACGTGACCGAACTCATCGCACACCGCAACGAGATGGAGGACCAGATCGAGTGGCTCAGCGAGTTCGCGGAGGTCGTTTCACACGATCTCAAGAACCCGCTGTCGGCCATTCGCGGCAACATCGAACTGGCGTTGCAGACCGGTGAGATGGATCGGTTATCGGAGGCGAAGCAATCTGCGACGCGGCTCGACGAGTTGATAGACGACCTCTCGAACGTCATGCGTCAACAGGAACTGGTGACCGAACCGAAGTCGGTCGATTTCGCGGCCCCCTTTCGGTCGCTTGACCAGTTCGACACCGTGTCGCGGTCGATAGACGTCGTCGATTCACGCAAGGTGGTCGCCGACGAGCAAGCGCTGGCCCGACTGGCCGAGAACCTCGTCAGGAACACGCTCGAACACGGCGGACCGGACGCAGAGATACGTATCGGGACGCTGTCGGACGGGTTCTACTACGAGGACACCGGCGAGGGGTTCCCCGACGGGGCCACCGACGAGGTGTTCAAGCCCGGCTTCTCGACGAAAGAAGACGGGACCGGCTTCGGGATGGTCAGCATCCGACAGATCGTTCGCGCACACGGCTGGACCGTCACCCTCGGCGAAAGCGACGCCGGCGGTGCGCGGTTCGAGTTCACCGGCGTCGAGACCGTCGCGTAATCAGCGCAGTCGCGGTCGGCGCTCACTCGGCGAGAATGTGTGCCGGCAGGTCGTCGCGGATGATGGTGTCGCAGTACTCACAGCGGACGCCGTCGTCGCCGACGGCGAACCGCGAGTCGACGGGCTCGTCCTCCGTGGTGATGCAGTTGCGGTTCGGACACTCGAGGACGCCGACGACGACCGAGGGGCGTTCGACGCGGCGCTTCTCGACGACCTCGTAGTCGCGGATGATGTTGATGGTCGCCGCGGGGGCGATGAGCGAGAGCACGTCCACCTCGTCCTGTGAGAGTTCGCGACCCTCGACCTTCACCACGTCCTTGTGGCCCAGGCGGTCCGAGGGCATGTTCATGGCGACCGAGACGGAGTCCCCGCTGGTGCCGTCGATGCCGAGGATGGCGAGGACGTTCAGCGCCTGTCCGCCGGCGATGTGGTCGATGACGGTGCCGTTTCGGATCTTCGAGACGCGGAGTTGCTGGTCGTTGTCGCTCATTGGTTACCTCCGAGCATCAGGTCGAGCAGGGCCATCCGCACCGGGACGCCGTTGTGAGCCTGCTGGAAGTACTGGGCGTGCGTGGTCTCGTCGACGTCGTGGGCGATCTCGTCGACGCGGGGCAGGGGATGCATCACGGTCAGGTCGTCTTTGGCCGCTTCGAGCATCCCGGCGTCGATCTGGTACTGGCCCGCGACCTCGCGGTACTCGCTCTCGTCAGGGAAGCGCTCGGCCTGGATACGCGTCACGTAGAGCACGTCCAGTTCCGGGAGGATCTCGTCTAAGTCGGTGTGTTCGCGGACGCCCGCGCCGGCCTCGTGGAGGTCGTAGCGGACCGAGCGCGGGAGTTGCAGCGACTCCGGGCTGATGAAGTGCTGTCTGGCGTCGACGGTCGTGAGCGCGTGGGCGAGCGAATGGACCGTCCGGCCGTACTTCAGGTCGCCCATGATACCGATCGTCAGGTCGTCGAAGCCAGCGTTCTCCCGGATGGTGTAGAGGTCGAGCAGCGTCTGCGTCGGGTGCTGGCCGGCCCCGTCGCCGGCGTTGACGAGCGGGACGTCCACGAACTCGCTGGCCATCTTCGCCGAGCCCTCCATCGGGTGCCGGAGGACGAGCGCGTCGGTGTAGCCCTCGACGACGCGGACGGTGTCGGCCAGCGACTCGCCCTTCTTGACACTCGAGGACTCGACCGAGCCCATGTCGACGATGTCCCCGCCCAGGCGCTTCATCGCCGTCGTGAAGCTCATCTTCGTCCGGGTGCTCGGCTCGAAAAAGAGCATGCCGAGCAGCGTGTCGGTGTGTCGGTCCGCGAACGCCCCCGGGTCAGCGGCGATGTCGGCCGCGTGGTCGAGCACCGTCTCGATGTCGCCCCGCGAGAGCTGTTTCGCGCTGATGATGTGGTCGTGCCGCATCTCACTCGGTACCGCGCTCCCGACGCTCTTGAATCCCCCGACACGCGGAGGCGACGGCGAGCCAACGAGTCGCGGCGGCGAGAGACGTTCGTTCGCCCCGTCTCAGCTGTGTTGCCACACGTCGACGTGCGGTTCGGTGTAGGCCTTGCCGACGATGTCCGGGTCGCCGTCGCCGTCCAGGTCGACGACCTTCGCTTCGTGGGTCGCGATTCCCGTTCCGAGTAGTTCCTGCTCGAAGTTCCCCGCACCGTCGTTGCGGAACGCGAACTGCCGCGGGGTGTGGCCCTCTTCGAGACCCATTTCGGCGACGAAGATGTCAGGCGTCCCGTCGCCGTCCAGGTCGGCCACCTGCAGGCTGTGGGGGTTCGAGAGGTCGTCGTGCAGCAGCGTCAGCGACCACTCCGGCGGGTCGAACACGCCGAGTCGGGCTGGGCGGTCGTCGAGATAGGGCTCGTCACCTTCGACGAGGACGATCTCTGGCTCGCCGTCGCCGTCGAGGTCGTCGATGGCGATGCGGGTGCATTCCCATCCCTCAGCGATCTGCTCGCGCTCCCAGCCGTCGTCGGTGCGGTGGAAGACGTTCGGTCCGGCGACGATTTCAGCCTCGCCGTCGCCGTCGACGTCCTCGACGGCCACGCCCTCGACGTTGAGTCCGTCGGCGACGACGTGGCGGTTGGCCACCGGCCACGGCTCCCGGCGGGGGTTGTCCGGGATATCGTAGTAGAACACGGTCTGGGACTCCTGTGACAGCCCGACGACCTCGTTCTCTCCGTCGCCGTCCACGTCGGCCACGGCGGTGTCGTGATACTTCTCGAAATCGTCCGTGATGAGTCGCCGTGTCCACGTCTCGCGCGGATCGAGCGGGATCTCGAACCACCAGAGCTTGTGCCGGTGGATGTTCTGCCCGGCGACGAGGTCGGGTCCGCCGTTGCCGGTCACGTCACCCAGCGAACCGCCGACCGACAGTTCCGGGGCGCGGGCCACGTCGTGGCGCTCCCACCCCGGGTTCTCGTACCAGAAGACGTTCGTCTGCAACCGTCGCGCCAGCGGCCCCATCCCGTACACGGAGAACAGGTCGACCGACGTGCCGATGAGCGGGAGGTCGACGACGTACTCGGTACCCAGCGCGCCGACGATGACGTCCGGGACACCGCTCCCGGTGAGGTCGGTCGTGAGACAGAAGCTCATCTGACTCGCCGGCGGCGACTCGTCGATTACCTGATGCCGGAACTCCATGCTCCGGGGGTCCCGACCGAACGGTATTGTTATAGCCGCATTAATTGACGGTAACCAGTTCGCCGCACCGGGACGAGGCGCTCACGACCCGCTCGTTCGCGTGCCGATTCGTTCGCGGGGCGCGTCGGACCGACTGACCAGTCGATCGAGGAGCGCCGCGCCGCCGTCGATTTTCGACTCCGGGGCGGCATCGAGTTCGTTCTCGTAGACGATCCAGTCGACGCCAGCGTCGGCAGCGGCCTCCGCTACGCGTTCCATACCGACCGCACCCTCACCGTGCGGGACGTTCTCGGCCCCACCGACGAGGTCCGGTCGGGTGACGTCCCGCAGGTGTACCATCTCGGCGCGGTCGCCGACCAGCGAGAGCGCAGCGGTCGGGTCGAATCCCGCGGCACGGACCTCCGCGACTTCGATCTCGAAACTGAGTTCCTCGGGTTCGGTGCGAGCGACGAGGTTCCACAGCGGCGTCTCGCTCGGGACCACGGACGGGTTCTGCGACGCGAGCCGTCGGGCCGCCCGCTGTGCGTGATCGGCAGCCCGGTCGGGAATCGGGGTCGACGAGAGGAGTGCCCGGCTTCCGTCCGGTAACAGCGGCCACAGCGTTCTCCTGTCGTTGTGGAATCCGAGGTTGAGTCCGTGGTCGGCCAGGTCCGCGGCTGCCGCCCGAAGGCGCTCTGCGAGCGAACGCACCGACCCACGGCTCCGGTAGTGAGACGACGATACGTGGGGGATGACGATCGAATCACAGCCGACCGTCCGGCAGCGCTCAATGAGGTCCGTCTGGCCGTCGACAGCGTCCTCGACAGCCGAGAGGTCGGCGTGGACGGCCACCGGTTCGATCCCGGTCTCCGCCAGCGCGTCGGCGACGGGCTCCGTCGGTTCCTCGCGAAACCGGTGTGCGAACTCGACGCCGTCGTAGCCGGCCTCGTCGACGCGTCGGAGGATGTCCGGGAGCGGGGCGGAGTGAGAGCGGACACTGTACAACTGGATAGCCCGCTGAGGTATGCTATCCATGGACAATGCCGCCATGGGTAGAGAGTGGTATCGTTATGTGGAGGCTAGGCGGCGAACCCGGACACCGGCATGAGATTGAAGGGAAGCGAACCTGAGAGCGCACCGACTAGCGACCGCATAACGGCACGACAGTGAATCGTTCCACGGATGCTACCCAGATATGTAATGGTCCGTCCGCCTCAAGTCGTGACGAACGTTCAAGACCGGAGACGCGGCCAGTCGCGGTATGCTCGCAATCGCTGGTGGCAAGGGCGGCTGTGGCAAGACCACGACAGCGCTCGCGCTCGGACGAGCGGTCGCGACGGCGACGGGAGTCCGGCCGCTGGTCGTCGACACCGACCGCGACATGCCGAACCTCCACCTCCGTGCCGGCGTCGACCCGAGACCCGGACTCGCCGAGTGCGGGTCCGACACCGACCCGGCGGCACTGGCCCAGCCATCCCCGCGGTTCCGCGGCGTCGACGTGCTTCCCTGTCAGGGGGTGTCGACTCCCGGGATCTCTTCCGCCCTCGACGCGCTGGCGCGACGCGACCGCACCGTGTTGCTCGACTGCCCGGCGGGTGCCGGCCCCGACGCCGCCGTCCCACTCCGTGCCGCCGACCAGACGGTCCTCGTCAGCACGCCGACGGAGCAGAGCCTCACCGACACCGCGAAGACGGCGGCTGTCGCCCGCGAACTGGACGCCCCGCCGGCGCTCGCAGTGCTCGTCGGCAGCGACGGGAGAGTCGATCCGACCCCCCTGTTGGCGTGCGAGCCGACCGTTCACGTTCCATCGGTATCGGCTCCGCTGGCGTCTGATGCGGTCGAACGCACGTATCTCGCGGCGGCGGAAATTCTCAACAAGCGGAATACTTAATCTGATGGGTCCGTAACGCCTCACTGGTATGGTGAACCGGCTACGGACGGGGATCGACGTCCTCGACAGGAAACTCGACGGGGGGATCCCCGCGGGGAGCATCGTCGTGCTCTCCGCGCAGCCGGCCAGCCAGGCGGAGTTGTTTCTCTACGAACTCACCGCCACGCGCGGGACCCTGTGGCTCTCGCTCGACCGGACCGCCGAGTCCGTCGTCGCCAGCATCGAGCAGACGCCGGCCAACACCGGCGACCCGACGGTCCGGCACATCTCCGGCGAAGCGCCGCTCGACAACGCCGGCAAACTCGTCTCGGCCCTGCCGGAGACGTCGAACCTCATCGTCGACCCGCTCGACGTACTGGAGGCCCAGGAGCCCCACTCGCGTTTTCGCGCGTTCATGAACGACCTCCAGAACCACATCGTCAACACCGGCAGCCTGGCCATCGTTCACTGCCTCGACGGCCGCGACGTCCCGCCGCTCCGGGACACCACCGAACACTTCGCCGACGTGGTGTTCCAGCTCGACACGACGACGAACGGCGACGAAGTCGAGAACCGCCTCGCGATTCCGAAGTTCCGCGGCGGACGCGCGCCGACCGACGTCATCAAGCTCAATCTGGTCGAAGAGGTCAGCATCGACACCAGCCGCGACATCGCGTAATTCCGTCGCGGCCTGTCCGGGCGTTCCCGCGGAGCTATGGCTCTCTGTTTGTCGATCCGAGTTCCGTCCCGACGAGCACCAGCGCGAATATTCCGACCCCGACCGCGAGTCCCAGTCCCAGCCCGAACAGCACGCTCGCCGTCAGGACGTACGTCCCGACGCCGATCGCGATAGCGGGCGGGACCGAGAGCAGAGCCGGGTACAGCAGCGACGCGCGCATGGGTTGTGATGTCGGGCCGGTCGGATAACGGTTGCTCACGCGGGTGTCAGTCACGGACGGGGACGCTGCTGGAAAAAGACGTATCTCGCTGTCGCTCGGTCCGGGGAAACCGCTCGCGCCGCTCGCGGTAGCTCTACTCTTCTGCGCCTTCGATCTCTTCGACGATCTCTTCGGCGTCCACGTCGGCGTCTTCCAGCGCTTCCTCGATGTCAGCGCCGCCGGCTCCGCCCATGCCGCCCATCATCCCGGGCATACCCATGCCGCCGCCACCGATCTCTTCCTGGACGATGATGCGGTCGATGTCGAGCAGCTGGGTGAGCTGCTGGGCGATCTGCTGTTTGCCCATCATCCACTGCTGGTTCATCGTCAGCTGGGGCGTCGCCTCGATGTACAGCGTCTCCTTCTCGACCTCGACGGTCTCGTACTCGGGCTCCGCGTCCTCCTCGTCTTCGTCGTCCTCGCTCTCGACGAGCTGTTCCTCCTCGACGGAATCGGTCTGGAACCACACGTCGAGCTCCATGTCGAGCATCATCTGGATGATGCCCTGGGCCTTCTCCTCGCGGTCCGTGACCTCTTCGAGGACCTCGTACTCGTACTCGACGTCCTCGCCGGCGAGCGGGTGGTTGAAGTCGACGCGCGCGCGGCCGCCGATGATCGTCTCGACGTGGCCGTGCTGGCCCTCGATGTCGACGTGCGCGCCGGGGTAGCGGTCGTCCTCGGGGATCTTGTCCTTCGAGACGGTGCGGACCTCCTCTTCGTCGTACTCGCCGAAGGCGTCTTCGGCGGCGACGGTGACGGTCCCCTCGTCACCGACTTCCTTCCCGTAGATGTCCTGCTCGACGTCCGGGAAGATGTGGTTCTCGCCCAGAACGATGGTTCGCGGGCCGAACTCCTGCTGGTCGGTGTCGATGCCGTCGTCGGCCGCGACCTCTTCGTCGGTCGTGTCGACGAGCTGGCCCTCCTCGACGGTGCGGGCGGTGTAGGCGAGCTTTACGACGTCGCCGTTCTGCAGTCCCTCTTCTGTCTCTGCTTCCGCCTCTTCCTCGGCTTCGGTCTCGGACTCGTTGCTCATACCCTGTTCGTCAGTCGTGGCACTCTTAAGGACAACGTTTCCGGGCCAGCGGCGGAGACGAATGGCAGGTCAGTAGTCACTCTTGTCGAGCAGGCGCTCGAACTTCTTGCGGTCGACGTTGCGACCGGAGATGGGGATGACAACGGTCTCGCCCCGGATGTCGGCCCCAGCCTGGAGCGCTCCGGCGACAGCCGTCGCGCAGGCCCCCTCCGTGACGATGCGGTCGGTCGCGAACAGGCGGGCGACGGCGTCTTCGATTGCCTCCTCGGAGACCAGCCGGAAGTCGGCCAATCCGTCGCGCAGGATTTCGGTGGTGAGCGCGAACGGGACGCGCGTCGCGATTCCCTCGGCGATGGTGTCGACGCTGTCGAGGGCCGCCAGCGTCCCCTCGTCCCAGGCGCGGTACATCGCCGGCGCGCCCTCGGCCTGCACGCCGACGACGGCGGTGTCGGTCAGTTGGCCCAGCGAGAGGCAGTACCCCGCTGCCGAAGAACCGCCGCCGACGGGACAGAAGATGCGGTCCACGTCCGGTCGCTCGTCGACGATTTCGAGGCCGGCGGTGCCGACGCCGGCGATGAGCGCCGGTTCGTTCCCGGAGTGGACGTAGCGAGCCTCGCGCTCGACGGCCAACTCTTCGACTCGTTCGCGAGCCTCGTCGTAGTCCGCGCCGTACTGGATGACCTCCGCGCCGAGCTGTTCCAGCGACGCGACCTTGCCGGCGTTCGCCCCCTCGGGAACGCCGATTGTCACGGGCACGCCGAACTCCCGGCCGGCCCAGGCGATGGACTGGCCGTGGTTGCCCGTGCTCGCAGCCAGCAGTCCGGCTTCGCGGAACTCCTCGTCGAGCGACGCGACGAGGTTCACCCCGCCGCGGACCTTGAACGCGCCGGTCGGGAGGGTGTCCTCGCGCTTGAGCAGGACATCGGCGTCGAGGGCATCCGAGAGGGGCTCGCTGCGGACGAGCGGCGTCTGGGGGAGGTGCTGTCTGACTCGGCGGCGGGCGCGCGCGACCGTCGCGACCGTCGGCGGCGTCAGGTCGTGGTACGGGAAGACGGTCGTCTCGTCGGGGGACTCGATCGGTTCGTAGCGACCGGCCATACCCCTACTCGGGAGAGCGGGGACAGTAAAGGGCGCGGTCGAAGCGAGCGCTTTTCACCGCCCCGGCCGACGAGCGCGGTATGTACGAGATCGAGGTCAAAGTGCCGGCCGACATCGAGGCGGTCGCCGAGCGACTCGACGAGATGGGCGCAGAGCACGTCGACACGGTGATTCAGGAGGACACGTACTACGACGCGCCCCACCGTGACTTCGCCGAGACCGACGAGGCGTTTCGGATCCGCCGCGAGACCAGGAAGGGCGAGACGAGGGCGAAGATCACCTACAAGGGGCCGCTCCTCGAGGCCGAGTCGAAGAGCCGCGAGGAGTTCGAGACCGGCGTCGCCGACGGGGACAGCGTCGACGCCATCGTCACCCATCTCGGGTTCGACCCAGCCGCGACGGTCCGCAAGAACCGGCGGGTCTTTGAGGTTCGGGACTACGACGTCACACTCGACGCCGTCGACGACGTGGGGACCTTCGTCGAGGTCGAGACGGAGACGGACGGCGATATCGAGCCCGCACGCGAGGGGGCCTACGAGGTGCTCCGCGACCTCGGCCTCGACCCGGCCGACCAGCAGCGGACCTCGTATCTCGGAATGCTGCTCGATGATGCGAGCGAGTAATCATTCTCTGCCGAACTGTTCCCGTAAGTTATAGAAGCCGGCCCAGCGAAGGCCGTGGTAATGACCGATCGGAACATCCACGTCCAGCCCGCGAGCGGCCTCGCAGTCGAAGATCAGGACATCGAAGTCGTCGAGCGAAAGGGGATCGGCCACCCCGACTCCATCTGTGACGGCGTCGCCGAGACCGTCTCGCGCGCGCTGGCTCAGACGTACATCGACCGGTTCGGGAAGGTCCTCCACTACAACACCGACGAGACCCAGCTCGTCGCCGGCACGGCCGCGCCCGCCTACGGCGGCGGCGAAGTGCTCGAACCGATCTACCTGCTCGTCGTCGGGCGCGCCACGAAAGAGTACGACGGCCAGCGAGTCCCCGCCGAGAGCATCGCCCTGCAGGCCGCGCGGGACTACCTCGCCGAGCAGTTTCCCCACCTCGACCTCGGCTCGGACATCGTCGTCGACGTACAACTCGGCGAGGGGTCGGGCGACCTTCAGACCGTCTTCGGCGAGGAGGGGACCGTCCCGATGGCCAACGACACCAGCTACGGCGTCGGCCACGCCCCCCTGTCGGAGACCGAGCAGATCGTCCTCCAGACCGAGCGCCAGCTGACCGGCCAGTACGCCGACGACAACCCGGTCGTCGGCCAGGACGTGAAAGTGATGGGCAAGCGCGAGGGTGACCACATCGACGTGACCGTCGCCGTCGCGATGGTCGACGAGCACGTCCCAGACCTCGCCGCCTACACGGACGCCGTCGACCGTGTCCGCGACTTCGTCTCGGACCTCGCCGTCGAGCACACTGACCGCGACGTGACCGTCCACGTCAACACGGCCGACGACTACGACTCCGAGTCGATCTACCTCACGACCACCGGGACCAGCGCCGAGCAGGGCGACGACGGCTCCGTCGGCCGCGGGAACCGTGCCAACGGCCTCATCACGCCGAACCGACCGATGAGCATGGAAGCCACGTCTGGGAAGAACCCCGTCAACCACATCGGGAAGATCTACAACCTCCTCTCGACGGAGATCGCCAGGTCCGTCGCGGGCGAGGTCGACGGCATCCGGCAGGTCCAGATGCGCCTGCTCTCGCAGATCGGCTCGCCCATCGACGAACCGCACGTCGCGGACGCGACTATCGTCACCGAGGACGGCGTCGCGGTCGGCGACGTAGAGGACGACGTCCGGGCGGCCATCGACGACGAATTGGCGGGCGTGACCGACATCACGCGGCAGGTCATTGACGGCGACCTCACGACGTTCTGACGTCCCGCGAGACGACATCCCTTTACTCGCCGCCGGCGAACTCGGTGCCATGCACCCGCCAGACGCCGATACCGTCCTCGTTCGTCACGGCGAACTCGGCGTCAAGAGCGAGCAGGTCCGCCGAAAGATGGAGGCGCGGCTCGCGGACAACCTCGCCGCGATGCTCGACGCACGCGGCCTGTCCGGCACCATCGAACAGCGACGGAACCGCCTGTTCGTCCACACGGACCGACCCGACGACGTGACGGCGGCCGCGGCAGACACGTTCGGCGTCGCCTCGGCCTCGCCGGTCGTCACCGTCGACCCGACGCTCGACGCTATCGAGGCGGCGCTTGCGGCCACGGCCCGCGAGCGCTACGAGGGCGGCGCCTTCGCCGTGGACGCCCGCCGGGCCGGCCCGGCCGACCAGCATCCGTTTTCTAGCACCGACATCGAGTCCGAGGGCGGTGCCGCCGTCTGGGACGCCATCGAATCGCTCGGCGAGACCCCAACTGTCGACCTCGACGACCCCGACCTCGAACTGTTCGTCGAGTGCCGCGCCGACCAGGCGTACGTCTTCTGCGAGAAGCGCGGCGGCCCCGGCGGCCTCCCGCTCGGGACCCAGCGTCCCGTCGTCGCGCTCGTCAGCGGCGGCATCGACTCGCCCGTCGCCGCCTGGAAGCTGATGAAACGCGGCGCGCCCGTCATTCCGGTCTACGTCGACCTCGGCGACTACGGCGGCCCCGACCATCGCGCCCGGGCACTCTCGACGGTCGAGGCGCTCGCTGCCTACGCGCCCGGCTACGACCTCTCTGTTCACGTCGTCGACGCGGGCGACGTGGTCGCGGACCTCGCCGAGTCGCTCGACTCACTCCGGATGCTCGCGCTCCGACGGTTCATGCTCGCCGTCGCCGAGACGGTGGCCGACGAACACGAAGCGGTCGGTATCGTCACCGGAGAAGCGATCGGCCAGAAGTCGAGCCAGACCAGCGCGAACGTCGCGGTGACCGACGCGGCGACCACGCTGCCCGTCCACCGGCCGAACCTCACCGCGGACAAGGCCGAGATCACCGATCTCGCCCGCGACATCGGGACCTTCGAGGACTCGACGATCGACGCGGGCTGTAACCGCGTCGCCCCCTCCTATCCCGAGACGAACGCCTCGCTCGACCGGCTCCGGGCCGCCGAACCCGACGACCTCTTCGACCGGGCGGCCGCCTGCGCCGAAACGCGCGACGTCGTCCCCATCGAAAGCTAAATCTCCGGGGCGGGCGAGGGTCGAGCCATGACGCAGGTCTGTCTCGTCGGGAGCGAGGACGTGAACCTCCGCTACGAACTGCTCTCTCGCGAGACCGCCCGGAACGCCCTTGCGACCTACGATCTGCAGGAACCCTTCGAGAACACCGTCACCGTCGAGACGGTCAGCCTCGGCGCGGCAGTGGCGCTGTTGAACGACCTGAACTGGTATCTCGTCCGGTTCGCCGACGCCGCGTTCGTTCGCGACCCCTCCATCAGCGAGACGGAGTGGCTCTCGCGCGACCTCGCGCGCGCCATCCGCGACGACGAGATCGCTCCCGAGGACACCGGCCGCTTTCTCAAAGTGTACGGCGTCGTCGACGCAGCCGAGAGAGAGGGGGACGACGAGAACGACACGCTGGACCGACCGCCCAGCCTGGTCGAGCCGATGCTCCTGACACGGACCGGTGAGACGATTCCAGAGTACGACCTCAGGGACGTGGACGACACCCTCGTCGTCAGAGTGACCGAGTCCGAGTTCGGCGCGTGACAAAAAGTGCCCGAATGTCAGAGGCACAGCCGCGGCCGGGCACTCCGCGTGGGCGGCTGCCGTTGACCGACTCGCCCACATCTCTCGACACTCGTCCGAACGGCATATACCGATGGTCCGGGAACATTCCCGGATCCTGAGTATCACCATCTGTCATCGGATATGGGCCACTGAACGGCAAGAACAATATCAGCTACCGACAACATATGATACGGACATGGGACAGGTTCCTTCGGTGGTCGACGTCGTCACGAAGCGGTACGAGTTTCTCACCTCGCTATCAACACCGAAAACGAAACCCGAACTCGTAGCCTCGCTCGACCGGTCACGGTCAACCGTCGACCGGGCGGTCGGCGCGCTCCGCGACGCCGATCTCGTCGAACGGTCGGGTAGCGAATACGTCGTCACCTATGCGGGCCGACAGGCGACGGCGGCGTACGAGGGGTTTCGTGACCGACTCGATGCACTCCAATGCGCTCACCCTGTTCTCTCCACGCTCCCTCCAGACGTCGACATCGACCCGTCGGTGCTCCACGGTGCAGACGTGGAGACCACGTCACCGTCGGCACCGACCGCACCGACCGAGCGAAACGTCGATATCCTCGAGGGAACCACGTCGTTCCGCGGGATCGGCCCGGCGGTCCTCCCGCGCTACGTCGACGTCATCGAATCTCTGTGGAGCGACACAGCCGTCGACGTCGAACTGGTGGTGACCGAAGCCGTCGCCGAGTCCCTCGACAGCGCGCTCCCCGACAGACGCGACACGCTCGAAGACCTATCGAACGTCTCGCTGTACGTGACCGAGAAGCCGATGCCGTACGCAGTCTGGACCGCCGAGAAGACTGACGGGGCCGCCAGCGGCATCGTCGTCTACACCGAGACGGGCATCAAGGGAACCATCAACAACGACACCGAACCGATGAACGAGTGGGCCCGCGAGAAGTACGCGACCTACAGGCGAGACGCGCGACCGCTCGACTAGTCGCGGTCGAACATTCCGGTCGACATGTACCGCTCGCCGCTGTCCCAGAACACCGTGACGACCAGCGGGTCGTCGACGCCGTCGTCGACGAGGCGCTCGGCGACCTCGTAGGCCGCGAGGTTGGACGCGCCCGAGGACTGCCCGACCAAGATTCCCTCCTCGCGCGCGAGGCGGCGACACTCGTCCTCCGCCGCGTCCAGGTCGATCGTCAGCACGTCGTCAAGCAGGTCCGTGTCGAGGTTGTCGCTCACGAACCCCGGGCCCATCCCCTGAAAACTGTCTTCACCGGTCCCCGGTTCCATCCCCGAGAGGACGGCGTTGCCCGCTGGCTCGACCGCGACGATTTCCACGTCGGGGAACGCTTCACGGAGCCGTCGCCCGGTTCCGGTGATGGTGCCGCCCGTGCCGACGCCAGCGACCAGCGCGTCGACGGTTCGATCGCCCACCTGCTCGAGGACTTCGGCTCCCGTCGTCTCGTAGTGGGCCCGCGGGTTCGCCGGGTTCTCGAACTGCCGCAACTGAACGTAGCCGTCCCGTTCGGACAGTTCGTCCGCGCGTTCTTTGGCGTCCGAAATGTCACCCTCGACCAGTTCGATCTCCGCGCCGTACCCCTTCATGATCTGCCGGCGCTCCGGCGATTTCGAGGACGGCATCACCAGCACCACGTCGTATCCCTTCGTGGCACCGACCATCGCCATCCCGATGCCGGTGTTGCCACTCGTCGGTTCGACGATCGTGTCGCCGGCCGCGAGTTCACCGTCCTGCTCGGCCGCCTCGATCATGTACTTCGCCGGTCTGTCCTTGGCCGACCCACCGGGATTGAACGACTCGACTTTCGCCGCGACTGTCGCCCCCTCCGGCGCGCGAACCGACACCAGCGGGGACCCGATCGTATCGAGGATGGTGTCTCTCATCGCCGCCGGCTACGCGACCCCGACTTAAACGCCTACTGAAGGTCCCAAAGGCTGTGCACGCTCTCGCGCCTCGGCAGTTCTTTCCGGTTCCGGTGCGGTCCGAGGTCAGCGAGCGTGTCGCTGGGAGCCTACCGTGGTCCGCCGACCACTTCCCGCAGCCGATCGGCGACGACCGACGAGTCCTGTGGCGACGCTCTCTGCTTGTATCATAAAAAAACGAGCTGCCCTGACGGACAGCGATCCCTCTCCGCGTGCATAACGACAAACGGCCCACAGCACGCGCTGTGCTGTGGGCCGTGTAGGTATGAATGGTGGCGGCGAACCGGTTTTCCCAGAGGCTCGCGCACTCCAGTACTCGCCGGAACGCTGGCGGGCTTATCTTCCGTGTTCGGGATGGGTACGGGAGGCAACCCCGCCGCTATGGCCGCCTAACGCCGAGTCGCGGAATCGAACCGCGAGATTACCAGTCTCGGTTGGTCTCCACCGTGTGTTCGTGCGATCCAGTTTGCGCCTGGACTCGTTCAGCGACGAGTAAATCGTCGGTGAATGAGTCACAGTGCGTATGAATGATGGCTTGGTCTGTTAGTGCTCGTGGGCTTAACGTCTCGTTACCTCGACGCGCACACCCCGAGTCTATCGACCCCGTCTTGTACGGGGGACCTCAGCGGTGTCTCTTTTCCAGGTGGGTTTCGAGCTTAGATGCGTTCAGCTCTTACCCCGTGTGGCGTGGCTACCCGGCACGTGCTCTCTCGAACAACCGGTACACCAGTGGCCACCAACCGTAGTTCCTCTCGTACTATACGGTCGTTCCCGTCAGACACCTTGACACACCCAGTAGATAGCAGCCGACCTGTCTCACGACGGTCTAAACCCAGCTCACGACCTCCTTTAATAGGCGAACAACCTCACCCTTGCCCGCTTCTGCACGGGCAGGATGGAGGGAACCGACATCGAGGTAGCAAGCCACTCGGTCGATATGTGCTCTTGCGAGTGACGACTCTGTTATCCCTAGGGTAGCTTTTCTGTCATCAATTGCCCGCATCAAGCAGGCTAATTGGTTCGCTAGACCACGCTTTCGCGTCAGCGTTCCTCGTTGGGAAGAACACTGTCAGGCTATCTTTTGCTCTTGCACTCGTCGCCGGGTCTCTGTCCCGGCTGAGATAGCCATAGGGCGCGCTCGATATCTTTTCGAGCGCGTACCGCCCCAGTCAAACTGCCCGGCTATCGGTGTCCTCCTCCCGGAGTGAGAGTCGCAGTCACCGACGGGTAGTATTTCACTGATGTCTGGGTGGCCCGCTAGCGCGGGTACCTCTGTAATGACTCCTACCTATGCTGCACATCGGCGACCACGTCTCAGCGACAGCCTGCAGTAAAGCTCCATAGGGTCTTCGCTTCCCCCTGGGTGTCTCCAGACTCCGCACTGGAATGTACAGTTCACCGGGCCCGACGTTGGGACAGTGAAGCTCTGGTTAATCCATTCATGCAAGCCGCTACTGATGCGGCAAGGTACTACGCTACCTTAAGAGGGTCATAGTTACCCCCGCCGTTGACGGGTCCTTCGTCCTCTTGTACGAGGTGTTCAGATACCCGCACTGGGCAGGATTCAGTGACCGTACGAGTCCTTGCGGATTTGCGGTCACCTATGTTGTTACTAGACAGTCCGAGCTTCCGAGTCACTGCGACCTGCTCCGTTCCGGAGCAGGCATCCCTTATTGCGAACGTACGGGACTAACTTGCCGAATTCCCTAACGTCGGTTGCTCCCGACAGGCCTTGGCTTTCGCCGCCATGGACACCTGTGTCGGTTCTCGGTACGGACACCACACTCCCTTTTCACGGGCCCCAGGTTGAATCACGTTTCCCTATCTCGCCGTTCGTCCGCTTCGTGCCATTACGGCTTCCACGGAGTTTGACGATTCGACCGGGCGAAGGCCCGGCGTGATCGACCCCAGGGCGTCGGTTTCACTGTGTGGTGGCACGGGAATATTAACCCGTTTCCCATTTTGTCTCAGTCGAGTTGCGGTGAGACTTAGGACCGGCTAACCCTCAGCTGATCAGCAGTGCTGAGGAACCCTTATCCATTAGGCCGTCGGGGTTCTCACCCGACTATCGCTGCTACTATGGCCAGGATTTTCGTCACTCATCGGTCCACAGGAATTCTCACCCCTGCTTCCATCCAATGAGAGCGCCAATCTACTCGATTGCCCTGTAACGGGCACGGACAGGTCTCGGTGGTGGATTTGAGTCCCGATCATTTTGGGCGCCTCAAACCTCGGCCGGTAAGCTGTTACGCTTTTCTTAGAGGGTAGCTGCTTCTAAGCTCACCTCCCGGCTGTCTAGGGCTCGAGACCACCTTCAGAGGATTACACTTAATCCACACTTGGGGACCTTAACCTATCTCTGGGTTGTTCCCCTCCTGGTACACAGGCTTACCCCGCGCACCGGAATCCCCGCGTCAAACGGCGTCTGTAAGTTTGGAGTTTGACAGGTGTGCCGACTCCTCTCGGAGGCGGTCACACCAATCGGTCGCTCTACCTCACAGACTACCTCGGCGGAGGTCATGCTTCGACATGTTTCGATTGGAACCAGCTGTTGCCGGACTCGATGGGCCTTTCACCCCTACACGTAGATCACGAGAGGGTATTGTAGGACACCAACTCTAACAGGCTTCCACGTGCCTTTCGGCACGCTTCACCTTGTCCACGCGTAGATCGTCCGGATTCGGGTCGTGTCCACATGGCTCCCCGCGCTTGAACACGGCGGCCCTCGGGCAAAGCCCTGCGGCCATGTCGGTTTCCCTGTGCCTCCCCGGATACTCCGGTTAGACTTGCCATATAGACACACTCCCTGGCTCGTTTTTCAAAACGTACGATAGAACATCGGCTTCCCGTGAGTCTTACTGGAGACTCGCGTCTCGGTCATTCGTCAGGGGACCTTGTATGCCCTATCGCTCGATCGCCAGCTGAGTTCATGCTCTATTTCGCCTCCCTTCTGAGGGTACTTTGCAGCGTTCGTTCACACTACTTGTTCGCTATCGGTCTCAGGTCGTATTTAGCCTTCGCAGTCGATGCCTGCGACATTCGCGAGGGATATCCAACCCCCGCTACTCTGGAACTACCGCACAGCGTACTGGTCTCGAGTACGGGGTTGTCACCCTGTATCACGCTCTGTTCCAAGAGACTTCGTCGAGACGGTCGGCTGATGAGTGGTAGCCCTGACACCACATTGCCCGTGAGGGCTTCGGTTTGGGCTGTATCGCGTTCACTCGCGGTTACTAACGACATCACGTTGCGTTTTCTGTTCCGCCCGATACTGAGATGTTTCAGTTCTCGGGGTTCCTCATTGCGCGAAGCAATTGCAGAGGAGATTCTCATTCGGAAATCCACAGTTCTTAGCCTCCGTGCGGCTCCCTGTGGCTTATCGCAGCTTGGCACGTCCTTCATCAGCGCCTGAGCCGAGCAATCCACCAGCTGGCATAGTAGCCAACGTCATTGTGACTCGTTAAACTGAACGAGTCCAGTGGACGCCTGGATCGCACGTACACACGGTTTCATATTCGCCCCCAAGGTGGGAGTGGTGGGCGAATCGACCCTTCCCAAGCGCGGTTTGACCCGGCTTGGTGCATCTGTCGTCGTACCATATCCCATCGCCGTCCCACACTTAAGGGGCACGGTTCGGGACCGGCACGAGGTACGGACCTGTCGGGAGTTGCACCCGACCTCCCCGCGAGGGGATATCCGCCTCGGATAGGTCTCGTGAGCCCAGCGGGCCCATGCAATAGTCGGCGCTTGCCGACTCGCGGTGACTTGTGGTCACCAATCAGTGTAAGGTGGGTTGGGGCAGAGCCCCAATCCCGGTCAGTAGGAGGTGATCCAGCCGCAGATTCCTCTACGGCTACCTTGTTACGACTTAAGCCCCCTTGCGAAGCCCAGATTCGACCAGCGCATGCTGGCCTCATCCGGACCTCACTCGGGTGCTTTGACGGGCGGTGTGTGCAAGGAGCAGGGACGAATTCACCGCGCGCTTCTGACACGCGATTACTACCGAATCCAGCTTCATGCGGGCGAGTTTCAGCCCGCAATCCGAACTACGACTCCGTTTCGAGATTAGCTTCGCCTCTCGGCGTCGCATCCCTTTGTCAGAGCCATTGTAGCCCGCGTGTTGCCCGGTCCATTCGGGGCATACTGACCTACCGTTGCCCGTTCCTTCCTCCGCTTTAGCAGCGGCAGTCTCCGTAGTGTACCCAACTACCACGTGGGTATTGCTGGCAACTACGGATGCGGGTCTCGCTCGTTGCCTGACTTAACAGGACGCCTCACGGTACGAGCTGACGGCGGCCATGCACCTCCTCTCAGTAGCGTCGGGTAAAGTCGTCAACCTGACCGTCATTACTACTGTCGGGACCGGTGAGATGTCCGGCGTTGAGTCCAATTAAACCGCAGGCTCCTCCGGTTGTGGTGCTCCCCCGCCAATTCCTTTAAGTTTCATCCTTGCGGACGTACTTCCCAGGCGGCTCGCTTATCGTCTTCACTACGGCACATCACGTGCTCATGGCACGTGACATACCTAGCGAGCATTGTTTACAGCCAGGACTACCCGGGTATCTAATCCGGTTCGAGACCCTGGCTTTCGTCCCTCACCGTCGGGTCCGGTCTCTCGACGTGCTTTCGCCATTGGTGGTCCGTCCAGGATTACAGGATTTCACTCCTACCCCGGACGTACCCGTCGAGTCTCTCGGCCCCAAGCTGTGCAGTTTCCACCGGACGCCGACCAGTTGAGCTGGTCGATTTCCCAATGGACTTACACAGCAGGCTACGGACGCTTTAGGCCCAATAATATCGGCCATCACTTGGACTGCCGGTATTACCGCGGCGGCTGGCACCGGTCTTGCCCAGTCCTTGTTCCTGCACCACCTTACGGTGCAGAAAAGCGAGGGCTATATGCCCTCGCACTCGGAGTCCCCCTATCGCACTGTCGTGCAGTGTAAAGGTTTCGCGCCTGCTGCGCCCCGTAGGGCCCGGTATCTTGTCTCAGATACCGTCTCCAGGCTCTTGCTCTCACAACCTGTACCGATTATCGGCATGGTGGGCCGTTACCCCACCATCTACCTAATCGGCCGCAGCCACATCCTACAGCGCCGGAACGTTTCCAACTCTCGACACTCCAGTCTGAGAGTCGTATCCGCTATTAGCCTCAGTTTCCCGAGGTTATTGCGGTCTGTAGGGTAGTTTGGCCACGTGTTACTGAGCTATATGCCACGAGTATGAACTCGTGCGACTAGCATGGCTAAATCGGACTCCGATAGCAATGGCCTCCGGCAGGATCAACCGGAATGTGCTGATATACATCAGCGGCGGAAGTGGTTGCACTCCGTCGGAAGCTAACCCATCGATTCCTACGTCGATGGTGACTACTGCATGGGTCCGTGGGCTCACATCAGATTCCATCTTGACGGCGGACCGCAGGGGTGGAATCCTCATGGGGTGAGCAGTCGCCAGCCCCAGACGGGGAAGGCGACGAACTCTCGTAGCCCGATCGGCCAGGTGGCCGATTGGGCTGTGTCGTCCCGGGCACGCCGCCCGGTGCGACCTTCGCATTCATTCGGATGGGTGGGGTACATATAAATGAATCGTCTCGCAGCCGCCCTGTGTTGGTTGCACACGACGCATACGTAACGTGATGCCCACACACACGAAATCGCAAGACTGCGACCAGATAGTGACAGGCCGACACACATACATTCTCGATATCTTTCACATTAGTTCTGTCGTCAGCGGCGTGGCGGCATTACATATCAATAGGTAGCGGTATTGAGTGGGCAGGTATCAGGGAAATCGTGTGCGCGTGGCGGATCGCTACGCGTCACGAAACTCACGGGTAGTCGCGGAGAAGCCGCACCGGCGTGGCGTTCGTCGGTCGATACGAGTCAGTACAGCGTGACTATGCGGTCAGGGAGTCGATGTGGCCCTCGGCCCGGAGCTGGTCGGCGTCCTGGCCCTTGTAGCGCCACTCGATGTTGGCCTTCTCGTCCTGCCAGTCCCAGGGCTCTGCGAGAACGATGTCGTCCTCGTTGATCCAGGTTCGGAACTTCATCCGGCCCGGGATTCGTCCCATTCGGGTCTCTCCGTCCTCACAGAGGATTCGGACGTGATTGCCGCCGAGGTGTTCTGTGACCACTGCAAACAGTTCGTCGCTTGTAGGCATGCGGAGATTCCGCCGCCCTGTATCATCGCTCACAGAATAAATACGTGCGCCCGCTGTATAAGTTGTTTGAGAGTTACGATAGCGTGTGGCATGCATTGGGCGAGCTGCGAATCGAGCGCCGATACACGAAAGCAGCCATTGAACTTCAGGCACGCACGATCGCAGGACTGCAGTGCGATCGAAAAGCCACTCTGTCAATTGGTACTGTAGCTAATCGAAGAAAACGAAACGTGTGGAAAGGAGAATCGTCGGAGAGAGTCGATCTGCGGACGAACGACGTCAGTCGGCCGCCATCGGGCGGGGCTCGTCGGTCGCCTCGGCCATCTCCGTCGTCAGTTCATTTGCGAGAGCGAAAACAGCGTCCTTGTGGTCAGTTTTCGACTTGTGAATCGATGTCGGTTTGACACCGAGGTCGGCGTATCGATCGTGTTCGACTTCAGAATCGGCTTCGGCCTCGTAGTGGTGCTGTACCTGTGCGAGAAGGCTATGAAGGTGAATGAGCTCTTGTTTCTTCATTAGTGTCCAACCCTTGTAATTGGAGGGTAATAGTACTACCTTGCCAACGGTTATCACGTTACTTCGCCGATATTTATTCTAAAACCAGTATCAGAATGAAAGAAGCCCCCTCTAAATCATCGTACTTAGCGGCTATACCTCCTCAATGTTTATTTCTATTTTTAATATTCCCTACACAGTAAGTGATATTAACCGAACGTTCAGATACGTAGACAGGATCGCGGCGCGCAACGAAGCGTCCGAGAGTTGCGACGGAGGGGATCCCCGGCGGCGCGCGCGAACAGGAAAAGAGCGGCGTTCATCGGCGTAGTGACCGGGATAGGTGGCAGCTACCATGTCGAGTGCCAGGGCTACCCTCAAGAGATCGTCCGAAGGCTGACTGACGTGTTGTGTATCACGGCACGATCGATGCCCGTACACCGATAGGTGTACGACTCGCTCGGATGGGGATCCCAGTGAGGCGCATTTCTCTCGAAGAGTCGCTGCCACGCCGCAGGATAGGCTGTGTTGGAGACGTTAACCGAGACCGTCGCTGCAGTCGGAGCGTCGCCGGCCTTCGGCGAGACGAGTGTCTCGTCCCGAAGCGACGTCTCCAGGGTCACGCGATTCGCCGCGGAGAAGTTCGTCTGGCCCGTGAGCGTAAGGACTGAGAGATACGCGCTGTCGGGACTACACCTGAACGACGGCTCTCGGGAGACGACCAGCCCTTCTGGTTGCACTCTGAACACCGCCCCACTGGTGTAGACGATGTCGCTCCCGCCGTCGGTCTCGCGGACGAGCGTTCGACTCTGAATTATCGTCGAGTCGCCGTCGACCGTCACGTTGAGGGCAGACGATCGCTGGGAGAGACCGTGCCCCTGTAGCTTGATGCTGGTCGTTCGACGCGGCGCGCCGTCGCGAATGTGGTCGCTCGTGGTCTCGGCGAATCCGACCATCGTCGTCTCCGCGACGTCGACCGCGGCCCCGCGTTGCACCGTCTCGAACGCGCCGAGGCCGCCGAGGGAGACCAGTGCGATCCCACCCACGATGATGCTGAACGTCAGGGTGAACGCGAGCAGGTCAGAGACACCGCGCTCACCGCGGGCGATCTCGTTGTCCCTCATCCGCGGACCACCTCCATGCAGTCGGTGGTCGCGTTGTACCTGACGATCATCGGCCCGCTGCTGGCGAAGGACCGACAGACTGCCGTCTCGTTGTCGAACCGGACGACCGCGAACCGATCCATCGCCGTCGCGTTCACGTAAACGCGCGTGCGCGAGGCGTCGGCGGTCACCTCGACGTTGTACGTCTGGTCGGCGATCCGATCGGGATATGTCGCCCGGAAAGCCACCGAGCCGTTGAGATCCGACGTGGCGAACGCGTCGAGGCGGAGCAAGTCCCTCGCGACACCGTCGCCGACGTTCTCGAGCGCTTCCTCGGTCACGCGCTCGCGCTGGGACTCGACCATCTGGCTCCCGCCGATGAGGAGCCCCGTCACCAACAGCGCAGTGATACCGATCGTCAGCGCCTGCGTCACGGCTGGCGAGACGCCGCGGTCGTCCCGACGGAATCCGTCGATCACGTGCTGTTCACCTCCACGAGGACCGTCCGATTGTAGCTCGCCGACGGCGTGTCGTACGTGGTGTCGACCGCGGGGACAACCGGGTAGGGAGCAGTGTCGCCGGCGTCGTAGCTCGTACCGGGGAAGTCACCGATCGCGGCGAACCGATACGACCCGCGCACTCGGTTGCCCTTCTCGATGCGAACGGTGTAGGGGGCGTCGAGCGTCGACGTGAAGGGCGCAAACGTGCCCGTCGTCCCGTCGATCGAACAGGTACCCTCGAGCACGTCGATCTCGGCGTCGCCGGTGTCGGCACACGCGCTCGGCCCGCCGTTGACGGTCACGTGCTTGACGGCACCGGGGTTCGTTTCCGTCACGTCCATCGTCCAAGTCCCGCCACCGTCGCCCTCGACGACGAGAGTGAACGGCGTCCCGGCACCGGGGACGTCCTTGACGGTCAGATTGAAGACGACGATGCGAGGGGCGTCCGAAGCGATCGTCCAGTCGACGTTCGATCCGGTTCCACCGGGTCGCGTGAACCGTGCCGATCCCGTCTGATTGACCTCGGTCCCGAGCGAGGCGGTCTCGTTCAGCGTCGCGTTGAGGTACGTCCCGTCACGGCCGCCGACGACCCGGTTGTGGGTCACCGTGTAGTTCACGAGGGCGTCCCGATAGCGCGTCTCGTACCCGTCGAGGTCGTCCCCGCGAGCCTCCACGGCCAGCCGTTCGAGGTCACGGTTCACGGAGGCTTCGCGATCAGCAAGTCGCTCGATGCTGTGAGCGCTTCCCGTCGTCGCGATCGCGTCGGTGACGGCCAGACTGTGGGCGAAGAGGATCGTACTGAACACGACGATGGCGATAGCGACCCCGCCGATCAGCAGTAACTGTCCGCGGTCGCGCGCTACCATACGACCAGACGCACCTCCACGACGTTGTAGACGATCGAGTCCGGCCTCGCGTCCGGGGCGAAGTAGTCGCCGACGGCAGAGAGCGGCGGGCCGGTGCCACTACAGTCGCCGATTCGGGTCGGCATATCGTCGGTCAGGGTGACCGTCTCCGTCGCGACGGCCGCGTCGGCGGGATTGTCGGCGGCGTTCTGATTCGCCGCCTGCGAGACGAGATCGGTTTTCCTGTCGTTCGCGTCCCGGTCCCAGTAGCTGAGATAGACGTTGTACTCGTCGCCTTGCCGGTCGAACGTGTAATTCAGCATTCGCTCGAACTCGGTCGAACTCCCGGTCTGGTTCCCGTTGAGCGTCGGGGCACCGACGCTGTAACACCGCGTCGCGTTCTGCAGTGCCCCGGTCTCGGCAGCCAGCGAGAGGAGGTCCGCCGCGCGCGCGTCGAGCTCGGCCGTCCGCTGCTCCGCACCGGTCTGGAACGGGCCGGTGTCGACCGCCGAGAGTCCGTAGACCGTCGCCGTCACGACGACAATGGCCGCGAGCACGCCCTCCAGCGTGTACGCTTGTCCCCGCATGTTACCACACCCGTACCACGAGCCAGCACACCGGGTCGCACTGGTCGGTGTTGGTCAGTTTCACGACGCGGGTCGCTCGCGCGACGTTCTGTCTGTCCGTCGAGTCGGGTCCCCAGGCGAGCGTGTCACCGTCGTCGACCGCCGGCTCGCGTGTGCCCTCGTAGAGCGTCGACGCGTTGATGATCGTCACGTTCACGCGCGGATTCGCCCGTCGGTCGGTCGCGACGAGGAGTCCCGCGTCCGCTTTCAGCGCGTCGAGTTCGGCCGTGTCCGCGTCGAGCGACGCGTTGATCCCGCCGGTCGTGTTGTAGGCGAGGTGGTTTCGCGTCCCCTCGACCGTGAAATTCTCGACCAGGTAGGTCGCAGTACGGTCCGCGATCGGTTGGCTGCGCTGTACGTCCGGGGACTCGTACACGGCGATAGCACTGCCCTGTACGAACGCTAACACCCCGATTATCGTCACGAGCAGGACGCTCACCCCGACGGCGAAGTCCTGCGGAGTTTGTGCTCTTGTATCCATATCCCACACACCCTATTTTCCGTCTGATACGTCTGCTGTCGAACCGCGGGGCGTCCGTTACCCCACGGCGATCCACACCACCAGTGCGATCGTCGAGAGGATGACCGCGAATTTGACGCCGGCGACGAGTTTCACCTCGCGGATGTAGCCCGCGATGAACGACGACAGCAGCGCCTGCAGCGTCACCGCGTGGAAGAACAACATCGACAGGAGGTCCGTGTCGACGCTGCCCCCGAAGTTACCGCCGGGCGCGCCGCTGCCGCTCGATCCCGAGGCCTGCGTGGCGAGTCCGGCCATCACGTCGAGGAACTGCGTCTTCAGCAGCGCCATGACGCCGAGCAGCGTCAGGTACGTCATGATGATGATGACCGTCTGCATGCGCGTCCGCGACTTGCGCTCGCGCTCGATGTCGTCCTGGTTCTCCGAGGCCTGTGCGGCCGTCGAGAGCACGTCCTGAATCTGGCTGGAGGCTTCCTGGGCCTCCGCGATGAGCTTCACCGTCCGGGCCAGCCGCGGGACGTGATACTTGTTGTTGAACTCTCGGAGCGCGTCTTTCAGGCTCGTCCCGTAGTTCACCTTCGCGTGGATCGTCTCGAACTCGTCGGAGAGCTTGCCCGCGGAGGTCTCGGAGACGACCTTGATCGACTCGAGCAGGGTCATCCCGGTGTCGTTTGCGGACGCGAGCTTGCGGAGGTTCTCCGAGAGGTTCCCGATGATCGCCTTCCGCGAGCGGAGGTTCCACTCGTAGAAGACCATCAGCGGGACGAAGTTGATGTACATCGGGACGTACACCCAGAAGAACGTCGAGCGGACCGGAACCGCGATCATCCCGTCCAGCGAGAGCGGTGCCCACCCGAGGACGATGGCGACGACGATCGCGAGTATCGAGGTCGGGATCGTCAGCCCGAGGACCAGCAGCGGGTGGTCGCGGAAGAACAGGTCCGGGCGCTTGAGGATCTCCATGAGTTCGTAGGTCCCCTCGCGACGCTTGATCCGGTCGAAGACGCCGTAGGTCCCGGCGTAGTTTTCGATGAGACCGAGGTTGAACACGCCGACGCCCTCGTCGACGACGAGCTCCTTCTCGCCGGCGTTCGACCGGAGGTAGCCGTCGCCGATTGAGTCCTGCGTGACCGTCGAGACGAGCACGAGAAAGCCCAGGCCGGTCAGCGGGATCAGCCCGTAGACCGTCCCGTAGATGAGCGACTGCTGGGCGTTGCCCATCATCGACATGATGACGAGGATGATGATGAGAAGCAGCGGGAACAGCGAGAGCGTCATGTACATCTCGCCGAACAGCTCGAGCGTCTCCAGCTGCTTGTTCTGCTCCTGTCTGGCGGTCCGCATGTGCTTTTCCTTCTGGTCTTCGAGGAAGGAGGTCATGTCCCCGCCGGAGTTGATGATCGAGAGCATGTCGGTCAGGAACTGCGACAGCTCGTCAGAAGGGGTCTGAATCGCCTGATTGCGGACCGCGGTCCGGTAGTCGGTGTCGAAGTACTCCGTTTCGAGGACGATGGACTGGAACTCCTTTGCAACCTCGCCGTAGGTGTCCTCTGCCTGTCCCATCGCCTGCAGAATTTCGAGTTGATTGAGCCCACCGACCGACAGCGCGTACATGAACGAGACGGCGTCGGAGAGGAGGACGTTGATCTCACGCTTTCGGGCGCTCGCCCGGAAATATGGGATGGAGACGAGCGAGCCGAACCCGATGGCGAACCCGATCGCACCGAATATCACGCCGGTCACAAGCACCAGGAACGGGATCTTCAGCACGTCGAGGATGGCGGAGACGTTCTCCGGGACCGGAATGCCGATCAGCGTCGGCGCTTCGCCGCCGGCGAAGAGCAACTGGACGAGGAGGTAGCCGAGCAGCGTCCCGACGAGCCACAGCGCGAGGCCAGCGATGACGCCCACGGCGAGCGCACGCGCGAGGAACATCTCCACGTTGTCCGCCATCCTGGCCTGGGCCAGCTTGTTCTCGACGCTGTCGACGAAGTCGCCCTCCTCGTCGAACACCATTTTGTACACCGGGTAGAACGTGTCGCCGAGCGCACCGCCGCTCCCGAGCTGTTTCTGTCCCGGTGTGTCCATGCTCATTCGCTATCTGCCTCCGCGCCGGCCTTGGGAACGAACTGGCCGAAGTCGATGCCGTCGTCCTCGCCAGTGCCGTCGGCATCCGCGTCCCCGTCCATCAACGCCGAGACGATGTCCGGCGTCTCGCGGCTCTTGTAGGTGTCGAACAGCGGCTGCGCGTTGTCGAGGACCTGCTTGGTCTCCTCGACCATCTCCGGCGGGGCGTCGGGCCGCGGGACCATCTCCTCTTTCTCGGGCTCGATGTCGATCTTGACGGACTCCATCTCGCGGAGGTCTTCGAGCGACAGTTCGAGCTGCTCGTTCGCGATGAGCGTCAGGATGGTCTCGGGGTCGTTGACGAACGCCTGTACCGTCGCGGCCACCTGCGTGTACGTGTTCAGCCCCTGCTCGATGAGATACGCCAGGACGACCTTGCGCTTGAACAGTTCCTCGTCGAGCTTCTCCTGTGTCCAGCCCCGGTCGAACTTGATCTCCTCTAAGGTGTTCGAGTTCCCCATCTGGATGTACTCGTCCGTCTCGGCGCGCCACTCGTAGACGTCCCTGACGTTGATCTCGTCGTTCTCGGCGGAGTACTCGTTGATCTCGGTCAGCGACTTGTTCCGGCGCACCTTGTTGCCGTCGACCCGGGTCTGGGTCTGGATCGAGACGAGGTCCAGCGCGGTGAACAGCGTCTTCGAGACGTTGATCGGTTCGGTCGTGAACCGCTTGATGACCTCGCCCACGGAGTCGGCGTGGAAGGTCGTGTACGTGGTGTGGCCAGTTGACATGACCTGGAAGAGGGTCCGCCCCTCTTCACCACGGATCTCACCCATGACGATGTAGTCGGGCCGCTGGCGAAGCGCGGCCTCCAGCAGGTCGAACTCGTCGACGTCGCCCTTGTCGTCCTCCCCGAAGGAGGGGCGAGTGACGCTGGCCACCCAGTTTCGCTGGGGGAGTTCGACCTCGCGCGTGTCCTCGATGGAGACGATCTTGGAGTTCGACGGAATGAACAGCGACACCGCGTTCAGCGAAGTGGTCTTCCCGGACGCCGTCCCGCCGGCGAAGATGAGGCTCTTGTTGTTCTCGATACAGAGCCAGAGGAACGCCATCTCGTCTAAGCTAAAGGTGTTCCAGTTGATGAGGTCGATTGGGGTAAAGGGCACGTCCTTGAACTGACGGATGGTGTAGTTCGTCCCGTGATCCGACACCTCGCGGCCGAGGGTCAGCTGGGCGCGTGAGCCGTCCGGCAGGGTCGCGTCCACCTGCGGCTGGCGCTTCGAGATGCCCTTGCCCGAGCGCTGGGCGAGTTTGACCACGAAGTCGTCTAGTTCGCCCTTGCCGTGCTCCACGTTGGAGATGATTTGCTCGTAGTCAGTGTGGTAGACGAACACCCGGGAGTTGTATCCGTCACAGGAGATGTCCTCGACGTTGATGTCGTGTTTGACCGCGTCGATGCGGGCGTAGCCGACGAAGTCCCGCTTGAGCATGTAGAGCAGTTTCTCGACCTGGTACTCGTTCAGTGTCGACTTGTCGTCCTCGATGACGGCCGGCTCCGGGCGGGTCGAGAGACCGGTCAGTGGTCCCGTCGTCTCGTCGTCGTCGCTCTCGTCGAGACCGAACAGTTCCATGACCTGACCAAAGACGCCCTCGCTCCCGCCGCCGGCGTTGACCGGTCCGTCGTAGAGGTCGTACCGCGAGAGGAGCTGTTCGGCCTCGCGCTGGATGACTTGCGCACGGTCCGCGTCCGTCCCCTGAACGATGACGTCGTCCTCGGAGTATTTGATGGCGGTCTTGAGTTTGCCCGAGAGGAACTCACGGAGGTCGATCTCGATCGCGTTGAGGTACGGTTCGACGACGTAGTACTTCTTCTCGTTCTCCTTTCGCGAGTGGAAGATGACGACGCAGGCGTAGGGTTTGTTCACCCAGTAGCGTTCGAGTTCAGAGAAGTGGGTCTTCTTCGACTGTGGGACCGCCTTCTCGAGGTCGTATCGGTTGACGACCGTCGTGTGTCCCTCGCGCGTCGAGAAGAACTCGTCTTCGTCGAGGTCGGGATTCACGTCGACCGTGTTCTCGTCGACGTACTCGTGGAGTTCGCTGGCAATGTCCTCCGCGGCGGACAGTCTGTGTTCAGTGTGATCCGGGTCGAAGCCGAGGTACTCGCTGGCGTCGAACGGTACGACCGCGCCGTCGCCGTCGCGCGGGCGACTGCCGTCCTCGTAGTAGTACTCCCGTTTGAAGTGCTCCCACGAGTAGACGTCCTTGGCGACAGGGGTGGTCTTCGGATCCAGAAACTGTTGAAAATGGTCGTCGAGTGTCTTTCCGGCGCTCGCAGCGTCTTCGAGGCGGTTGGGGAGTTCTCGGGGTTCGAACCCGAGGTACTCGCTTCGATCGAACCGGCCGCCGTCGTGGAGTTCACGGCGGAGGTCGTCCCAGGTGTACTCGCCGACCCGGGCCGAGCGGTCAGTCAGGCCGCCCCCACTGACCTGATCCGAACCGCCCCCACCGGTATCATCGATAGCCATTGTTATTCATCTCCTTGTACGCAGGAAAAAACTTTACCCCCGATAAGTGTATGATAATATATACGTTTCGGCGAGTGCATCGCGATCTGTCTACAGTAGTAAGTCAGCCATACTGAACGTTTCGGCGAGAGTAACGGGTTCCTACTACGCGATGAATCTCTCGATCCGGGCCATCGCTTCCTTGAGATCGTCGAGTCCGGTCGCGTATGAGACGCGGAGATGGCCCTCGCCGCCCGCGCCGAAGGCCGACCCCGGGACCAAGGCGACCCGCTTCTCTTGTAAGAGTGCCTCCGCAAACTCGTCGGCGTCCTCCCACGGGCACTCCGGGAACGCGTAGAACGCGCCGGCGGCGGGGAAACAGTCGATCCCCATCTCCTCGAAACGGGTGAGGACGTACTTCCGTCGGCGGTCGTACTGGGCGGTCATCTCGGTGACCTCGTCGCGGCAGTTGTCGAGTGCCTCGATCGCGGCGTACTGGGCCGTCGTCGGGGCCGACAGCATCGAGTACTGGTGGATGCGGTTCATCGCCTCGATCGCTTCGGGCGGGGCCATCGCGTAGCCCAGACGGAACCCCGTCATCGCGAACGCCTTCGAGAAGCCGTTGAAGACGACCGTTCGCTCACGCATCCCGGGGAGCGACGCGATCGAAGTGTGGTCGTGCTCGTAGGTGAGGTCGGCGTAGATCTCGTCGGCGAACACGACGAGGTCGTTCTCGCGACAGAACGCGGCGACCTCGGCGATCTCGTCGCCAGTCATCGTCGCGCCGGTCGGATTGTTCGGGTAACAGTAGACGAGCGCGTCGGCGTCGGCCGCACCAGACGACTCCAGCACGTCGCGTGTGAGTTTGAACTCGTCCTCGGCGCGAGTCGGGACGTCGACCACGTCGACGCCCGCGAACGTCGCGCCGGGCACGTAGGAGACGTAACAGGGCTGGGCGATGGCCACGCTGTCGCCGGGGTTCAGCAGCGCCCTGAACGCCAGGTCGAGCCCCTCGCTCGCACCCGCGGTCACGAGAATTTCCTCGTCGGGGTCGTACTGGAGACCGTGGGTCGCCGCTTCGTAGTCGGCGATGCGTTCCCGCAGCTCCCGCTTCCCGCGGTTGGCGGTGTAGGACGTCCGCCCGCGTTCGAGAGAGGCGATAGCCGCTTCGCGGGCAGCCCACGGCGCGGAGAAGTCGGGCTCGCCGACGCCGAGCGAGATGATGTCGTCCATCTCCTCGGCCAACTCGAAGAAGCGCCGAATCCCGGACGGGGGGACGCTGTCGACGCGTTTGGCCGGTTCGAGCGTCATGGTGAGACCGACAGCCTGTCGTCGTCGTCGTGGTCGTCGAACTCCATGCCCTGTTCCTTGTAGGACTCCATGATGTAGTGGGTCACCGTCTGCGTGATCTCCGGGATCGGAGCGATCTTGTCGCTGATGAAGTGCGAGACCTCCCGCATCGAGTCGCCCTCGACCTCCAGATCGAAGTCGTAGTCACCGCTGACCAAACGGAGCGAGGTCACCTCCGGGAACTTCGCGATGCGTTCGGAGATGTCGTCGTAGCCCGTCTCGCGGTCCAGCGTGACGTTGAGTTCGACCGTGGCGCGGACGCGCTCCTCGTCGGTCCCGACGGCGTTCCAGTCGACGACCGCCTGATAGCCGCGAATGACGCCTGCCTCCTCGAACTCCTCGATGATCTCGGCTACCTCGCTCTCGGAGAAGTCCGTCAGCCGAGCGATGTCCTCGGTGGTGTAGCGAGCGTTCTCCCGTAGCAGGTCCAGTATCTCGCGGCGACTGCTCATACAGAGGTGGCGGAGCGAGGCGGACAAAAGCCTTGCTCAATGGTGAGAGAGTGTCGCATCCGGGCCGTAGATGGTTTTAATACCGTTCACGGTAAGGATCGGGTAATGTTCGAAGAGGGTGAACGACGCAGCGACTCGCAATCGGGGTGGGCATTCATCGCCGCGTACGACGGGGCCGCGGCGGTGATCGACGCGGTACTCGAACTCGATCCGACCGAGCGGTACACGAAGACTGAACTGAGCGACGAGGCAGGCGTCCCGCTGAAGTCGCTGTATCTGGACGGCACGCTCGAAGAACTGGTCACCGTCGGTCTGCTGGAGAAGCACGGAGACGAGGGCGAGGAAACGGTGTTCTCCGTGGACGACGGGAGTCCAGTGTTCGAGGCGGCTATGGCGTTCGACGACGCGGTCCGGGACCAGCAGTCCGACGCCTGAGGGCGACCGCCCGTCCTGTCGGCGACGGTACTATCCGTGGGATTTTATTCGGGGCGACCGAAATCACGGCCGATGGTCTCACTCGACTCGGAATCCGACGTGCTCCAGCGCGGTGACGAGGCCCCGTCGTTCGAACTCACCGGAACAGACGAGGAAACGCACTCGCTGGCCGAGTTCACCGACAACGAGGCCCTGCTCGTCGTGTTCACGTGTAACCACTGTCCGTACGCGAAGGCCAAGATCGACGAACTGAACCGTCTCGCGGCGGACTACGACGACCTCGCCGTCGTCGGGATCAATTCGAACGACCCCGAGGAGTACCCGGACGACTCCTTCGATCAGATGCAGGAACTCGTCGAGCGCGGCGAGATCGACTACGACGCGTACCTCTTCGACGAGTCACAGGAGGTCGCGGCGGCCTACGGCGCTCGCTGTACGCCCGACCCGTTCCTGTTCCGCAACGACGGTGGGACGTTCAAACTGGCCTATCACGGCCGCCTGGACGACGCGCCGAACCCGGACGACGACCCGAGCGAACGGGAAATGGCGGCCCACATCGAGACGCTGCTCGCGGGCGAGGACATCACCGCCGCCGAGAAGCCGTCACGGGGCTGTTCGATCAAGTGGAAACCCGGGAACGAACCGGACTACTGGGACGCCTGAGTCGGCGTCACTCGATCTCGTCGAGCGAGTCGAACCCGCTCCAGCACTCGCAGTCGAGGTCCTCGATCGACGTGACCTCGTCCGGGAGCGAGGAGATCGGCATCCCGTCGTCGAACTGGTCACACCCGTCGGCGTGGATGGAGAAGTCGTCGCTCGCCATGACCGGCATGTCCGTACTGTTCGCGTACCCTCGCAAAAATCCTCTGTCTCGCGCCAGAACTGCGCCGCCCGCGTCCGGTCGGTCGGCGAATTCGGCGCGCTGAGATCTGTCGTCGTTGCGTGAGGGGGCCCTCCCCGGAAAATTCCTGCCCGAAGCGAACCGGCATCCCCGTGTGAGTCATGAACGTTCCGGTAGTGTTGCCTGTGAACACTGAACAATTAGATGTCACGAACCCCGAACTATTTTTGATTGATGGGTTTATGGTTGCTGGTACGATACAATATCCAATGACCGGCGGGTCAGAGACACCGAACGAGTTCATCGACAGCGCGTCTTCGGTCCTGTTACTGGCACGATCTGGGAGCAACGCCGAGTGCGAGGGCTGTACCAGCCTCCTGTCCGAGCACGGACTGCGCGAGTCGAGAGCCATCTGCGTCACGATGGCGGAGTCCCCGGACTCACAGCTCTCACTCTGGCAGCAGCAACTTGACGACGAGATGCCGGAGGAGGCAGTCATCCTCGACGCGGGAAGTCAGCTCCCGGCCGAATCCCAGGCTGCCGGATCGGGCGCGTTTCCCTCACTGACGCTCGAAACGCTCCAGTCGTCCGTCGAGCCGATCGACATCGGGCTCGCAGTCGCCCGTCACCTCGGACGCTGGGAGGCCGCAGACGGCCCGTCGGTCCTGTGTCTCAACTCGCTCACAGACCTCCTGAACGAGTGGGAGCGCGACCGCGTCATCTCGCTCGTGACCGCGCTCAACAGACAGTGTAGCGAGATGGGCGTGATGTGTCACCACCACATGGACCCGGAGGAGAGCACCGAGGAGACCATCGAGATGTTTCGCCCGCTGTACGACGTGGTCTGCGAGTACATCCCGGACCACGGCTGGACGATAACTGGCTCCCCGAACGACGACGCGCCGACGTTCCGGGACTCGGTCGCACCGCCGGGCGGGGTCGCGAAGGGCAACCCGCAGGAACCGGAGACCATTCCGATCCCCTACTCCTTCGATCAGGTGCTCGAACTGATCTCCTCGCCCCGGCGCCGCTGTCTGCTCTATCACCTGAAAGACCGCACGGAACACACCATGGACCTCGACGAACTCGTCGAGCGAGTGTACGAGCGCGAGAAGTCGATTCCCGCGCGCAGGACGCCGAAGTCACGCGACGAGGTCAGCGTGTCCCTGGCGCACAATCACCTCCCGCGACTGGACGACCTGGGAATCCTCTCGTACGACGCCGACGACAACACGGTCGAGTACTACCCGAACCCCGCGCTAGAGTCGGCGATGCGGTACGTCGAGCGTCTCGAACTCGGATAGTCGCCGCCAGTCGTACCTTTATGTCACCGCTGGCGGCATACACCGACATGGACGAGACACCGCTACCGGCGGTCACCGAGCAGTTCGCCAGAACCATCGCCCCCGACGCCGACGACGTCATCACGGAGATGGACGCGAAGGCCGACCGCGAGGGATTTCCGACGGTCGGCCCGGCGGTCGGCGGTTGGCTCCGCCTCGTCGCGCGGATGGTCGACGCCGAGCGCGTCTTCGAGTTCGGGTCCGGGTTCGGCTACTCCGCGTACTGGATGGCTCCCGCGATCCCCGACTTGGGACGCATCGTGCTGACGGAGATCGACGCCGACGAACTGGACGAGGCGCGCGAATTTCTGGAGCGCGGGGGCTTCGCCGACCGGGCGGCCTTCGAACACGGCGACGCGATAGCGATCGTCGAGGACTACGACGGCCCCTTCGACGTGGTCCTCATCGACAACGAGAAGCACCGCTACGCCGAGGCGTTCGAGGCCGTCCGTGAGAAGGTCCCCGTCGGCGGAGCCGTCGTCGCGGACAACATGATCGAGGCCGGCCCGCTCGACTTCGAGGCGGTGCGCGCGCTCCTCGACGGCGAAGACGTCGACGCCAACGAGATGAGCCACGGCATCGCCACCTATCTCGAACGCGTGGGCGAGGACCCGGCCTTCGAGACCGGCCTGCTGCCCCTCGGCGAGGGCGTCGCGGTGAGCGTCCGCGTCGACTGAGCCGGCATTCGACTAGGCGCGACGGTGTACCCAAATGCTATGGTCGTTCGTTAACAACTAGCGTGCACTATGGCGAACGCCGACACCGGGACGGCAGCGACGGAATCGGGGCTCGACAGCGCCGTTATCGAGCGTGCGTCCGAGTGGGCCGGCGTCGACGAGAGCGACCTGTGCGACGCGCTGGTCGTGCTCCACGCCGACCTCATCGGTCGACACGGCCGGTTCGAGCGGACGTACGACTACGTTACCGTCGACGGGACCCGAGCATACCGTGTCGCCGACGAGGCCTGGGAGGAACTCCTCGGGGAGTTCGAGTTCGAGGGCGCGGTGGCCGACGCGGCCAGGCTCGCCCACACCGAACAGGCGAAGTTGCTGTTCGCGTCGTCGGTGCGGGGCGACGACAACTTCGATGCCGACGAGAGCGGGATCGTCATCGGAATCGACACGGCCGAACAGTTCTGACGCGCTCGCGGTCCGTTCACGGGCCTCCGATTCTCGTCTGCGAAAATGCGGGTGCATAGCTTATGTAGGAGGCAGGGTAACTGAGGGCCAACGGCTAGTCCTAACGCATGAGTCTGATGATAGATATACGGAAGCTCGGGTTGTTCAATCAGATGGCAAAGGAGGGCGGAAACACCGTCGCGAACCACCTGAGCCAGATGACGGGGATGGAGACGGAGATGGAGATCACCAAGATCAATTTCATCGACATCCCCGACATCAAGACCCACGTCGGCGACCAGAAGCAGATCGGTATCAGTATCGAGATGGTCGAGAAACCGCACGGTCACATCCTCTTTCTGTTCAACGCCGCCAGCGCGAAGGACCTCGCGAGCGGGATGATCGGCGACATGGGCGAGACCGACCCCAACGCCAGCGGCTTCACCGACATGGAACGCTCCGCCATCCAGGAGATCGGCAACATCATGACCAGCGGCTTCATCGACGGCTGGGCGAACGTCCTCGATACGACCATCGACATCTCGACGCCGAACTTCACCTTCGGACCGGGCAGCGGCATGGTCGACCAGCTCGTCGGCGACCGCGAGAACGAGATGGCGTTGATGTTCGACTCGCGCGTCCACGCACTGGAGTCCGACATCAACGTCAAGGTCTACACGTTCCCGGAGCTCGAGGAGCTCGTAGATCTGATGCAAGAGATCGAAGTGTAGGAATCGACCCACCGATAAACTCTGTTTCCCTCATGAACAATTTAGCAGGACTTCATGTATCATGCGCCCATGGAGCACGGTATGCCAGGAGGTTCTCCCCAGCAGCTGCGACCGTTCCTGTGGCGCGCCGAGCAACTGTACCCGGACACGGAGATCGTCTCGCGGACCAACGAGGGACTCGTCCGGTACGACTACGCCGAGTACGGTGAGCGGACGGCACAGTTAGCCAACGCCCTCGACGCCGCCGGGTACGGCGACGGGGAGCGCCTCGGGACGTTCTGCTGGAACACCAGCCGACACTTCGAGACGTACTTCGGCGTCCCCGGGATCGGCGCGCAGCTACACACGATCAACCCGCTCCTCCCGGACGAACACGTCCAGTACATCGTCGAGAACGCACAGGACCGGATTATCTTCGTCGACGTGTCGCTGTTACCGAAACTCGAAGGAGCCGTCGCCGACGACCCCGAGCCCTTCGACTCGGTCGAGCGGTACGTGGTGATGAGCGACGACCTACCGGAGACGGACCTCGACGCGGTCGCCTACGAGTCGTTCATCGCGGACCAGCCCACCGAGTACGACTGGCCGACGCTCGACGGAGACCGACCCGCCGGCCTCTGTTACACGTCGGGGACGACCGGCCGCCCGAAGGGCGTCGAGTACACCCAACAGATGCTCTGGGCGCACACGATGGGTATCCAGTCACCGCAGGGCATCCCGCTGGCCGACGACGACGTAGTGATGCCCGTCGTTCCGATGTTCCACGTCAACGCCTGGGGGTTGCCGTTCTCGGCGACCGCCGGCGGCGCGAAGCACGTCTACCCCGGCCCACAGCCCGACCCGGGGGACCTGGCCCAGCTCATCGAGGAGGAGCGCGTCACGGTCACCGCCGGTGTCCCGACGGTGTGGCTCGGGCTGATGGAGTACGTCGAGGAAAACGACGTCGACCTCTCGTCGCTCGAGCGCCTCGTGGTCGGCGGCAGTGCGGCCCCGGAGGCGATGATCCGCTTGTTCGACGACCGCGACGTGGAACTCGTCCACGCGTGGGGGATGACCGAGACGGCACCCGTCGGCGCGGTGGCGACTCTCAAGAGCGACCTACAAGATGCCGACTACGAGACGCAACTGGCCAAGCGCTCGAAGCAGGGACTCGTCTCGCCCGGACTGGAGTTCCGCGTCGTCGACGACGACGGCAACGAGGTCCCGCACAACGGCGAGGACTTCGGCGAACTGTACATCCGCGGGCCGTGGGTGACGACCGAGTACTTCGAACGCCCCGACGCAACCCGGACGGACTTCGAGGACGGCTACCTGAAGACCGGGGACGTGGTCACCGTGGACGAGGACGGGTACATGGAGATCGTCGACCGCGCCAAGGACGTCATCAAGAGCGGCGGCGAGTGGATCTCCTCGGTCGAACTGGAGAACGAACTGATGGCCCACGAGCACGTCGCGGAGGCGGCGGTCATCGGCGTCCCCCACGAGCGCTGGCAGGAACGTCCGCTCGCGATGATCGTGCCGACGGCGGACGCCGACGAGGACGCGCTCGGTGACGAACTCCGCGCGCACATCCTCGACTCGTATCCGAAGTGGTGGGTCCCGGACAACTTCGTCGTCATCGACGAGGTGCCCAAGACGGCGACGGGGAAGTTCGACAAGAAGGCCCTCCGCGAAGAGTACGGCGACGAGTCGCTCGTCGAGGGGCACGTGCCCGACGATGCCGCACCGGAGTGAGCAATCGGGGAGCGGCGGCCGAGAGTGCACCGCTGGGTCGGCGCGGTTACTGGACGCCGGCGACGAGCCCTCTGATCTCGGTCCGGTACGCCTCCGGTTCGAGGCCGAGGTCCACGTCGACGGTCACCGTGATTCCCTCGCTCAGGGAGTTCTCGACGACCTGGTCGAAGTTCTGGGCCGGATAGGCACCGCCGGAGATGAGGACGTAGTCGCCGTGGTGCCAGACGGCGAGCAGCGCCGAGATGTCGATGTCGGCCGGCGGAATCTCGACGGACTTGTCATCTGTCACGTCGAAGCTGATGCCCTGGAAGGGGTAGGCGGCCGAGAGCCGGATGGTCTCCGCCGTCTCGCCGGTGTCGATGTCGATCGTCCCCTCGCCGGACTTCTCGATGTCGGTGAGTCCCTGGTTCCGCATCTGCTGTTCGAAGGTCTCGCGGGCGTTCGACTGCACCTGGCTCAGGAGTTCTGCCCGTCCCGCCCCGGCGGGGAGGTTGTCGAGGTTCGGACTGAAGTCGACGCGGGTCGCGAAAAACACCGACAGCGCGGTCTGGACCTGATCGAGCGTGCGGCTGGTGACGCGCTCCTGTAACTGCTCGTCGACGTACTGGACCGTGTTCGACACCGCTTCGATGGTGACCGGGCCGTAGCTTCGCTCCAGCACCGTCTCCGAGGCCTGGTTCGTGCGCGTCCAGCCGCCGTCGTCGAGTCGCTGTTCCGGGACGTTCGGCGCAGGTGTCGCGGCGGCGGCCAGGAACGAACAGCCGGCGAGTCCGGCCGTTCCGAGGCTCGCGCCGGTGAGGAGATAGTCACGACGGTTCATATCCGACCCTGGCTACTGGCACGCAAAAGCGTGCTGGCCGATTATCAGCAATTTTCCGAAAACAATTTCGTCGTGGTTTGTCCGAGTTTCACGAATTATATGCCAGTTCGAGCCATGATGGAAATATGGAGCTACTGTCCGAGACACTCGTCCCGGAGCGCGCACGCGAGGTCAAGCGAGCCGCCCGCGAGTTCGCGACGGAACACATCGAACCCGCGGCGGCCGAGTACTACGCCTCCGGCGAGTACCCGTGGGAGGTCCTCGAAGCCGGCATGGACGCCGGACTCGTCGCACAGGACATCGGCGAGGAGTGGGGCGGCCGCGGCTTCGACCTCCACCAGGTGCTGGCCATCGCCGAGGAGTTCTACAAGGCCGACGCGGGCATCGCGCTGACGCTCCAGCTCGCCAGTTTCGGGGCGGAAATCGTCGAGGACCACGGCGACGAGTGGCAGAAGGAGGAGTTTCTGCGTCCAGTCGCGGAGAACGACCAGCTCACCGGGCTCGCGGTCTCCGAACCGGAGACCGGAAGCGACCTCGCCGGGATGTCGACCACCGCAGAGAAGGACGGCGACGAGTGGGTCCTCGACGGCGAGAAGTACTGGATCGGCAACGGCGTCGAGGCGGACTGGGTCACGCTGTACGCCAAGACCGGCGACGATCCGAACAATCGCTACGGGAACTACTCGCTGTTCATCGTGCCGACCGACGCCGACGGCTACCACGCCGAGCACATCCCGGAAAAGATGGGTTTTCGGGCGTCCAAGCAGGCCCACATCGTCCTCGACGACTGTCGCATCCCGGAGGAGAACCTCATCGGCGTCGAAGGGGCTGGCTTCTACATGCTCGCGGAGTTCTTCAACCACGGCCGGATCATCGTCGGCGGGCACGGCGTCGGACTCGCCGCCGCGGCCATCGAGGAGGCCTGGGCGTTCGTCCACGACCGCGAGGCGTTCGGCAAGACCGTCGACGAGTTCCAGGCCGTCCAGCACAAACTGGCCGACATGCAACTGGACTTCCAGTCGGCCCGGACGCTGACCTGGCACGCCGCCGACCGCGTCGCCGAGCAGGACAACGCCGGCTACTGGGCGGCCCTCGCGAAGACGCAGGCGACCGAGGCCGCCATGGATTGTGCCGAGCGCGGGATGCAGCTCCACGGCGGCCGCTCGGTCCTGACGGAGAATCGCATCTCCCGTGTGTACCGCGACGTTCGCATCCCGGTCATCTACGAAGGGGCCAACGACATCCAGCGGAACCTCATCTACAACCAGGCGCCCCAGTGACGGGCCGGATCGCGGGGGCGAATGGGACACTCCCGCCCGTGGAACGTGGTGTCCTCACACACCACGCTGCAAGTGTTCCTGGTCGCCGACGTATCGGCCGTTGAAATCGCTGAGACACCACCCTGCAAGTGTTTCTCGCGGACATCGGTGGCTCATGGTGACAGTCCCAGTCCCCGAGCCCGAAGGGCGCTCCCAGTCAGACACAGAACTGACCGGTGCACCGGGCCACACCACCTTGCAAGTGTTTTCCAGTGGGTTCGTGACGACTCTGTCGGTCTCGTCACTCGTACCCGAGAGCGAGGGACACCACCGTGCAAGTGTTCCGCAGGGCTGGTATCGCCCCCGTGTCACACCCTGAACCGCCGAGTTCCGGGACCACACCACCCTGCAAGTGTTTTCAGTGATATCAGGAGAAGTCTCGTTCCGTCCCGACGTGGGCCAGCCACCAGACACCACCCTGCAAGTGTTTCCACAGGTAATCGGGCCGCTAGCATGGAATTTCTTCGAGGAACGAGTTCACGAACAGCACAAAGACACACCGGCCTGCAACTGTTCTCCGTCGCGATAGCCCCTGGTACTACCGGTGGCTGACGGACACCCACACACCACGCTGCAAGTGTTCTTCGGTCCTGCGACGGACCGTCCACAGGTGAACTGCCAGAGATTCTGTTCGTGCTCAGGTGAACTGCCAGAGATTCTGTTGCTCGTCGTCGGTCGTGTCCGGCGCTTCGAACTCGGTCGCTTCACCCTCCAGATAGTGTTCGAGGATGCCGTCGACGTTGCTCGGAACGGCGTCGCTGTAGGAGGACTGGAGCGCGGCGCTGATGATGTCGGCCGGGTCGTCGGTGACCTCGTAGATGTACTTGCGGCCACCCTTCCGACCGAGGTTCCGCTCGGCGGAGCGGACGAGCCCCTGCATCGAGAGCTGATCGAGGAACTCGTAGATCTTGCGCTCGGACTTGACCCGACGGCCGCTCGATTCCGCAATCGAGGAGTAGAGGTTGTAGATGCGCTTCGTCGACGCTTCGTGTTTCGGTTCGATAAGCGCCAGCGTCGTCGCCAGATAGGTCAGCGCCTGCTGGGAACTGAGGTCGTGCTCGAAGTAGTCGAGGAGTTCGTCGGTCTCGATCGTGTCTGTCGCGCGGCGCGTGTGAGCTTCCGTCACGCCCTCCGCACCCTCCATCCGGGCGTACTCGCCGGCCTTCTCGAGAATTCGGAGTCCCTGGCGCACGTCACCGCGCTCCTGTGCAGAGAACGCGGCCGCCAGCGGGACGACCTCGTCGCCGAGGACGCCGTCCCGGAACGCGATGTCGGCGTAGTAGCCGAGAATGTCCCGCAGTTCGTTCGCATCGTAGGGACCGAACTTGATCTCACGTTCTCCAAGTGTCGACTTCACCTTCGGTTCCAGCACGTCGACGAACTTCAGGTCGTTCGAGATACCGATGAGCCCGACCTTCGCGTCCGTGATCGGCGTGTTTTCGTTGGCCTCCGCCCGCGGAAGCTCGTAGAGGAAGTCGTTTCGGGCTTCTGCGGGGATGTTGTCGATCTCGTCCAAGATGATGAGGACGTTCCCGCCGACAGCCTCGATCTCCTCGTAGAGAAACTCGAAGACGCTGTCCGTGCTGTAGCCGCTCTCCGGAAGCTGGTCCTCGGGGTCGCGGAACTCGTTGACGAGCGTGTTGACGAGTGCGTAGGCCGACCGGTAGTTCCGGCAGTTGATCGGGCCGACGACGGTGAGCGGAATCTCCTCCGCGTCGGCCTTCTCTTCGAGTTTGTCCCGGACCCACTTCGTGACGGCGGTCTTCCCGACGCCGGTGGGGCCGTAGACGAAGACGTTGTTCGGGTCGTGGCCGACGATCACGTCCTGCAGCGCGTTGATGTAGAACTCGATCTCCTCGTCGCGGTGAAAGATCGTGTCGGGAGTGAACGTGTCCTTCTTCAGCGGCTGCTTCCGCTCGAAGATCGCGTCGGTCCCGTCGAAGGGGTTCTCGTTCACGTCGACCATCCGTAGGCAGTCTTCCGGACGATGGTATATAAAGCCCTCGACCACCGTTCAAGTGTTTCAAGTGTTCTAGACAGGGACAACCACACACCACCCTGCGAGTGTTTTCCGGAGACGAGGTTTCGACAACCCCTCAGAGAATTGCTCTATCGGAGAGCACGAGTCACGACACTTCAGTCCTGTGATTTCTCGCTACGACGGACGAAGGAGAGGTCTTTGAATATATAGTTTATTTCTTTTGGTAGAAGAATATTCAACCGCTACCGTAGAAACAGGGACCAAACGTACGATAGTGGATGAGGGCTATATCCCTGCCGAAATCGACCATCTAACATCCATCTCGCAGAGACGGGTCACAGGAGAGGCCGACGGCAGGACCAGGATTTATATATGGACCTGCGCACGGGGGCCGCGTCTCCCCACCCCCCACCACTCTGACGCGGAGAACACTTGCACGGTGGTGTGTGCGTCCGGCCCAACGAGACGGGGCGGGCGGACCGAATCACCAGTGTAGATCAGACGACGGCGCGTACACAGGACCGACGCTGCGAACGGAGCGTCCGCTCACTGTTCCAGATAGCCGTAGGTCGACTCCAGGTAGTCGATGATCCAGTCGACCGTCGACTCGTCGTAGGTCCAGAACCCGTAGAACTCCCGGGGCTCCCGTTCCTCGGCCAGCAGCGCGCACTTCTGTCGGGGGTCGCCACCGCCGTCGAAGACCACGAACCACGAGTCAGCGATCTCCTGACTCCGTTCGAGATGGAGAGTGAACGCGCTCGATTCCGGGGGTTCGGTGTCCGGGACGGCGTAAGCGTGGACCGAGACGTCCGTCTCCCCGAGTCGCTCGTACAGGTCGAGTTCGCCCTGCAATGTCGAGAGCGTCTGGAAGCCCGCGTGTAACGACCCGTAGCCGACGCGCCACGCGCGGTCTTCGATCTCGCGGGAAGCCGCGACCATCCGTTCGATGGACCACGAGGTGAACATCGTCTCGTCCAGGTGGTCCAGAATCGACCGGTAGGGACTGCTGTCGCGCGTGATGTAGCGCTCGCCGTCCGAGAGTGTCTCGGTGAACGAGTCGAGGCTCGCGGCCGCGACCACCTCCTCGCCGTCGCTGAGCGTGATGAACTCCCCTGGGCGTCCGCTCTCTGTCCGCTCTGGCAGCACCCGTACGTTTCGGTCGGCGAAGCGCTCGCGCAGGTCGTCCACGACCGACTCCCCGGCGTTGAAGACCGTCAGCGTCTTCTGGTGGTCCTCGACGCCGGCGATGAGTTCCGTTAACGACATCCTCGACTAGACATCGGTTCTCACTGTGTTAGTCGTTCCGACGACTCTCATCGAGAGTCACCCGACGCGTCGTGGATCACGGGCACTGTGAGCGACATATTGCGGCTATATTCTCCACAAAATCGCGGTATTCTCCGACATACCACGGCGAGACGTTCCGAAAATCGAAATCCGGCCCGTGAGCGCCTGAGCCGAAAGATAACGATTAATGAACGGTGATGTAGTGGAAAATCTTTAGTCACGGCCCTCCAATTGGCGAGATACGGCACCAGAGCTGGGGCCGAGGATTTCACCATGACAGACAACGAACTAATCTGGCGCATCGCTGGCGGTTCCGGTGACGGGATCGACTCGACGAGCCAGAACTTCGCGAAAGCCTTGATGCGGTCGGGGCTTCACGTGTTCACACATCGCCACTACCCGTCGCGCATCCGTGGCGGCCACACGTACGTGGAGGTACGCGCGAAAGACGAGCCGGTACAGTCACGCGGTGACGGCTACAACTTCCTGCTCGCGCTGGGCGACTCCTTCGCCCGGAACCCGCAGGAAGAGGCCTATTACGGGAAGGAAGAGCTGAAGCCGCTGTACGAGAACTTCGACGACCTCCGCGAGGGCGGTGTCCTCCTCTACGACGAGGGGCTCCTCGACGAGGAGGACGTCGAGGAGATCGAACTCGAAGAGGCCGCCGAGGAGAACGGCTGGCACGTCGTTCCGATGGATCTTCGGGGCATCGCCAAGGAACACGGTCGCGAGATCATGCGGAACACCGCCGGTATCGGCGCGACCGCCGCCATCCTCGACATCGACACTGCGGAGTTCGAACAGCTCATCGAGCAGAACATGAGCGGCGACATGCAGGAAGCGAACCTCAACGTCCTGCACGACGCCTACGAGGCCGCGGCCGAACTCGACATCGACCACGATATCGAGGTGCCCGACAACTCCCACGACGAGGAGCAGGTCATCCTCTCGGGTTCGAACGCCATCTCCTACGGCGCACTCGACGAGGGCTGTCGGTTCATCTCGGGCTACCCGATGACGCCGTGGACCGACGTGTTCACGATCATGTCTCAGCACCTGCCGGAGTTCGGTGGGATCTCCGAGCAGGTCGAGGACGAGATCGCGGCCGCCGCGCTCGCGCTCGGCGCGTCTCACGCCGGCGTGAAGGCCATGTCCGGGTCGTCCGGCGGTGGCTTCGCGCTGATGTCCGAGCCGCTCGGACTCGCCGAGATGACCGAAACGCCGATCGTGCTGGTCGAAGCGATGCGTGCCGGTCCCTCGACCGGGATGCCGACCAAGCCCGAGCAGGCCGACCTCGAACACGTCCTGTACACCTCACAGGGCGACTCCGCTCGCGTCGTCTTCGCGCCCGCGAACATCCGCGAGTGCTACACGCAGACGCGCTCCGCGTTCCGCATCGCCTACGAGTACCAGATTCCGGCCATCGTCGTCTACGACCAGAAGATCCAGGGCGAACTCCGGAACCTCCCGGCCAGTCACTTCGACGAGGAGCCGAACGCCGACCCCGGATCCGTCCTCACCGAAGAGGAGATCCAGGAGGCCGCACACCACCCCTCCGGGAAGTTCCAGCGCTTCCTCCACGAGCCTGAAGACGGCTCGAACGTCAGCCCGCGCTCCGTGCCGGGCCAGAAGGACGGGCGCTACCTCGCGACCGGCAACGAGCACAACCCCTCGGGCCACATCAGCGAGGACCCCGACAACCGGATCGCGCAGATGAACCGCCGGCTGAACAAGCTCGACGACATCCGCGCCGACCTAGACGAGAACGCGGCCCACCAGACCTACTACGGTCCGGAGGACGCAGACCACGGACTCCTCGTCTGGGGGAGCCAGCAGGACACGGTCTTCGAGGCAGTCGACCGGCTCAACGAGAACGGTCACTCCGTGAAAGCGCTGGGCGTCTCCGATATGATGCCCTACCCGGTCGAGGAAGTCAGCGAGTGGCTCGAATCCGTCGACGAAGCGCTCGTCGTCGAGATGAACGCCACCGCCCAGTTCCGCGGGCTGACCCAGAAGGAACTCGGCAGGTACGGCGAGAAGCTCTCGAGCCTGCTCAAGTACAACGGCAACCCCTTCGAGCCCGCCGAGATCGTCGACGGGTTCGAGTCCAGTATCGACGGCGAGGAACTCGCCGCGAGTAACATGAAGTTCGTACCCGCGGCAGGTGACTAACCCATGAGTGCATTCAGTGCAATCGGCGAAGAGCGAGAGATCGACCGCGACGAGTTCACGCCCGGCATCGAGCCGCAGGCGACCTGGTGTCCCGGCTGTGGCGACTTCGGCGTCCTGAAGGCGCTGAAACAGGCCATGCCGGAAGTCGGCCGCAACCCCGACGAGATCGCCCTGTTCACGGGCATCGGCTGTTCCGGGAAGCTCAACAGCTACTTCAACAGCTACGGCTTCCACACCATCCACGGCCGCTCGCTGCCCGTCGCCCGGGCCGCGAAGCTCGCGAACCCCGAACTCGAAGTCATCGCCGCCGGCGGTGACGGTGACGGCTACGGGATCGGTGGGAACCACCTCATCCACACGGCCCGTGAGAACCACGACATGACGTACATCGTGTTCAACAACGAGATCTTCGGGCTGACCAAGGGCCAGACCTCGCCGACCTCGCCGAAGGGCCACAAGTCCAAGACCCAGCCCCACGGCTCGGCGAAGTCGCCGATCCGCCCGCTGAGCCAGTCGCTCAACGCCGGTGCGACCTACATCGCTCGCACCGCCGCCGTGAACCCGAACCAGGCCAAGGAGATCATCGCCGAGGCCATCGAACACGACGGCTTCGCGCACATCGACTTCCTGACCCAGTGTCCGACCTGGAACAAGGACGCGAAGCACTACGTCCCGTACACGGACGTCCAGCAGTCCGACGATTACGACTTCGACCTCTCGGACCGCGCGGAAGCCGCCGAGATGATGCGCCAGACCGAGGAAAAGCTCTACGAGGGCGAAGTACTCACCGGGCGGATGTACGTCGAAGACGCGCGCCCCTCCTACGGACAGGAGAAGCGCCAGATCGGCGAGATGCCCGAAGAACCGCTCGCGGAGCGGTACTTCGACGAGGACGCGGAGTGGGAGCGGACCTACGACAACCTCCTCGAGCATCACAAATAAGGGTCCCGTCGGCTCGGTCGACGGCTTCCCGAAACCGGCTTTCCGGTTCGGAAGATATTTTTTCATGCACCGAAAAGATAGCTCCATGAGTTCCGAGTCTACGGAGCGTCGAATTCTTTCGGTCCTCGAAGAGGACGCACAGGCTTCGTACGCGGAGATCGCAGAGCGTGCAGAGGTGTCGAAGCCCACGGTGCGCAAGTACATCCAGAAGCTCGAAGAGGAGGGCGTCATCGTCGGCTACTCCGCCGACATCGACCCGAAGAAACTGGCGGGACAGTCTATCGCGCTCGTCGGCATCGACGTGGCGAGCGAGCGCTACGTCGAGGCGACGCGCCAGCTCAAGGACATCCCGGCGGTCGAGGAACTGTACACCTCGAGCGGCGACCACATGCTGATGGCCGAGGTCCGCGCGCTCGACGGGGACTCCCTGGCCGAGGTCATCGAAGACAAGATCCTCTCGCTCGACGGGGTAACGGCGGCCCATCCGTCTTTCCTCCAGGAACGGCTGAAATAACGGGATTTTAGGCGCTCCAGAGCCGACTGCGAGTATGCTTTCTCGGCTGGTGCTCGGACTCGGGCCGACGGCGCGAACGCTCCTCGATCAGGTTAGCGACGACGCCGGCGATCTCGTGGTCGTCACCGACGACGAGCACCGGGCCGAGACGCTCCGCGCGTCAGGGATCGACGTCCACGAGGCCGACCCGACCGATCGGAGCGTCCTCTCTGCGCTCGAATTCGAACCCGAGAGCGTCGTCGTCGCCGACGAGGACCCGGCACGGAACACCGCGGCGGCGACCCTCGCGGCCGACCTGTTCCCCGACACGTTCCGACTCGTCTATGCCGGGACCGGCGCGACGGCGGACCAGCGCGAACGTCAGGAGGCCGTGGCCGACCGCGTTGTCGACCCCGACGCGGTCGTGACCGAGCGGCTCCAGCAGATTGTCGGCGACGAGGGGACGCGCGCACGAAAGCTCCAGCAAGTCCTCCGGGACGTCGACGACCACCTTGCGGTGGTAACGCACGACAACCCCGACCCTGACGCCATCGCGAGCGCCGTCGCGCTCGGTGAACTCGCCGAGCGGGCCGGCTGCGAGGTGACGATCTGTTACTACGGCGAGATCTCCCACCAGGAGAACCGCGCGTTCGTGAACGTCCTGGAGTTCGACCTCACGAACCTCGACCCTGCGGACCAGGATGCGCTGGAGCCGTTCGACGGCTTCGCGCTGGTCGATCACTCCCGACCCGGCGTCAACGATCAGCTCCCGGAGGAGACCCCGATCGACATCGTGATCGACCATCACCCCCCGCGCGTGCCCGTCGAGGCGCGTTTCGTCGACCTCCGAAGCGGCGTCGGGGCGACGAGCACGCTACTCGTGGACTACCTCCGTCGGTTCGGCGTCGACATCTCCGGGCCCATCGCCACGGGCCTGCTGTTCGGCATTCAGGTCGACACGAAGGAGTTCCGGCGCGAGGTCGTCGCGAAGGACTTCGAGGCAGCCGCCCACCTCGTCACCGACGCGGACATGGAGGCGCTCCAGCGCATCGAGAACCCGAGCGTGAGCGCCGAGACGCTCTCGGTCATCGGGCGGGCGATAACGAACCGACAGCGGGAGGGGTCGGTACTGTCGAGCGGTGTCGGCGTGATCGGCGACCGCGACGCACTCGCGCAGGCGGCGGACCGGCTCCTCAACCTCGAAGGGGTGCAGGCGACGATGGTGTACGGCGTCATCGACGGCGTGATCTACGTCTCGGCGCGCGCCCGAGGGGCCGACATCGACCTCGGTGAGGCGCTGCGGGACGCCTTCGGCCAGATCGGCTCCGCCGGGGGCCACGCCGACATGGCCGGCGCGCAGATCGAACTGGGACTGCTGGAGACGGTCGACGACCGCGAGGAGTCCCTCGAAGCGGTCGTCGAGTCCATCGTCTCGGACCGCTTTCTCGACGCCGTCCAGTCGCGGTCGAATCGACTCCTCGGGCGGATGTACGGTCGCGCGGGCTACGACGGCGAAGCCTTCGCGGAGGCGACGGGACTCGGTCGAACCATCGACGGGGACCGCGACGGATCCGAGAGTGCGACGGACGACCCCGATGCGACCTCGGACGACGACGGAACCGACGCCACGGTCGACAGCACGGCGGAAGAGGCGGCCGACGACTCCGATGCGACCGAGGAACTGGCCGACGCCGAGCCGGACCGCGACGCCGGGTAGGCGAGCCTTTTTTGCCGTCGGTCGAGAACCCATCGGCGATGGACGAATCGAGTCGACCGACGGTCGGTGATTACATGAGCCGCGAGGTTGCCACCGTCGAACTCGACGATACCGTCGGCGAGGTGGCCCGACGTATTGCCGATAACGACCACTTCAGCGGCTTCCCGGTGACCGACGGCCGGCGCGTCGAAGGGTTCGTCAGCGCCCGCGACCTGTTGCTCGCGGAGGACCACGAGCCGATGTTCCGCGTGATGACCGAGGACATCCTCGTGGCCCACCCCGACATGGCCGTCCAGGACGCCGCGCGGGTCATCCTGCGCTCGGGCATCCAGAAGCTCCCGGTGGTCGACGACGCCGGCCACCTCGTCGGCATCATCTCGAACGCCGACGTGATCCGCTCGCACATCGAGCGGGCGACGCCCGGCAAGGTCGACAAGCTCAGCCGGACGCTGGAGAACATCCACGGCATCACCACGCACGAGGGCAGGCGCGAGGTGAAGCTATCTGACCTCACACCGACGCAGACGACGGTGTACGCCGACGAACTCGAAGGACGGGTGTACGAACTCGAACGCGGGCTGGCCGAACCGCTGGTCGTCATCGACAACGGCGGGGACCTCCTGCTGGCGGACGGCCACCACCGGGTGAAGGCCGCCGCGCGCCTCGGCATCGAGGAGATGGACGCCTACGTCATCGTCCTCGACGAGACGGTCGAACTGGGGATGGCCGAGACGGCCGCAAACTCCGACCTCGAATCCATCGCGGACATCGAAGTCGTCGATTACGCCCACCACCCCCTCGTCCAGACGACCGAACGTCTCCAGGAGTAGCGCCGCCGCGAGTGCCCACGTGAGTCAGTGATCGACGGCGTTCCGCTCGACCGCCCGAACCTTCTTGCTAAATCGTGACATACTCGCACACATGTACGACGAGGCGGACCTCCAGCGGATCCGCGAGCAGCGCGAGGAGTGGGAAGCAGAGACCCTCGATCCGGTACTGGACGCCTACGGCGAGCGCGACGACCGCTACGCGACGGTGTCGAACCACGAGGTCGATCGGCTGTACACGCCGCTGGACGTGGCGGACCTCGACTACGACGAGGACATCGGCTTCCCCGGCGAGGAACCGTACACCCGCGGTGTGTACCCGACGATGTACCGCGGTCGGCAGTGGACGATGCGGCAGTTCGCCGGTTTCGGGACCGCCGACGAGACCAACGAGCGCTTTCACTACCTCATCGACGAGGGCCAGACCGGCCTCTCGACGGCCTTCGACATGCCGACGCTGATGGGCATCGACTCGGACGACGCGATGGCCGACGGCGAGGTCGGCAAGGAGGGCGTCGCCGTCGACACGCTGGCGGACATGGAGCGGCTGTTCGACGGCATCCGCCTCGACGAGGTGTCGACCTCGTTCACCATCAACCCCAGCGCGCCGGTCGTCTACGCCATGTACATCGCGCTCGCCGACCAGCAGGGCGTTCCGCGCGAGGAGGTGCGCGGGACCCTGCAAAACGACATGTTCAAGGAGTTCATCGCACAGAAGGAGTGGGTAATCCCACCGGAGCCGTCGCTGAAGCTGGTCACCGACGTAGTCGAGTTCGCCTGTCGTGAGACGCCGAAGTTCAAGCCCGTCTCGGTCTCCGGCTATCACATCCGCGAGGCCGGCTCGACCGCGATCCAGGAGCTCGCGTTCACGCTCGCCGACGGGTTCGCCTACGTCGAGGACTGCCTGGACCGTGGCCTCGACGTCGACGAGTTCGCGCCACAGCTGTCCTTTTTCTTCAACTCGCACAACTCAATCTTCGAGGAAATCGCGAAGTTCCGGGCGGCGCGGCGCATCTACGCCCGTATCATGGACGAGTGGTACGGCGCGGAGGCCGACGCCAGCAAGCAACTGAAGTTCCACACCCAGACCGCCGGGCAGTCGCTCACCGCCCAGCAGCCGCTCAACAACGTCGTCCGCGTGACGATTCAGGCGCTCGCGGGCGTCCTCGGCGGCACCCAGAGCCTCCACACCAACAGCTTCGACGAGGCGCTCGCGCTCCCATCCGAGGACGCCGTCCGCGTCGCCCTGCGCACCCAGCAGATCATCGCGGAGGAGTCCGGGGCCGCCGACATCGTCGACCCGCTCGGCGGGAGCTTCGCCGTCGAGGCGCTGACCGACGAGGTCGAGGAGAAGGCGATGGCCTACATCGAGCACGTGCGCGAGGAACTCGGCGACGGGTCCGTCCGCGACGGCGTACTCGCCGGCATCGAGGGCGGGTACTTCCAGCGCGAGATCCAGGACGCCGCCTACGAGTACCAGGAGCGCGTCGAGACGGACGAGGAGGTCGTCGTCGGCGTCAACAAGTACACCGTCGAGGAGGACACCGAGCCGGAGATTCTGACCGTCGACGAGGACGTCCAGGAGCGCCAGCGCGACCGGCTGGCCTCGGTGAAGGCTGACCGCGACGACGCGGCCGTCGAGGCGGCGCTCTCCGACCTCCGCGACGCCGTCGAAGCCGACGACAACGTCATGCCGGCCATCGTCGACGCTGTCAAGGCGTACGCGACGATGGGCGAGATCATGGCCGTCTTCGAGACAAAATACGGGACGTACCAGGAGACGGCGAGCGTGGCCTAGTTCGCGGCCGCGTCGTCGAACCGCGCGGAGACGTACATCACGAGCGCGAGGAGCGCGCCGAGGCCGACGCCGACAGTGACGAGCCCGTAGATCGCGACGCCGAACGGCGTCGGCGGCAGTGCGACCACGCCAAAGAGCTTCGGCTGGAGGTTTTCGGGGCGAATGCTCCCGAGCACGAATCCCATCACGCCCGCCAGCGCGACGATACTGACGTACAGCCGGACGACGATCTGCTGTCCGGAGCGGCCCGCCACTCGCTGGGTCATACTGGACGGAAGGGTCCGAGACGATTAGCCTTTTTCACTTCGACCCCGTAGTCTGCGTATGTCCCAGAAGGAACTGCTGTTTCTCGTTCTCTCGGGTATCGCGCTCATGATGTTCGTCACCGCCATCGTCCTCGTCTCGGGCGCGAGCTAGGTCGGGACAGCCGGTTCCGCTCAAGCCGGTCACAGCACTGCTATCGGTTAGGTCCGAACGAGAGAAACCGCGGTCGAAAAATGGCCGCCCGCTTACGAGTCCGTCTGGTCTTCCTGGCCGCCGTCGGCGAGCAGCGACGGGTCGCGCTCGTGTTCGTCGGCTTCGAGCTGCTCGTCGAACCACTGGAACTCGCGGTCGAGCATCCCGTCGCGCTCGAGGTTCCACGGGTCGCCGTCCTCGACCTTCGGGCCTTCGAGCCAGGACTGGACGAGGTTCCAGACGAAGATGAGCTGGCCGACCAGCAGGATGACCGCGCCGACCGTCGCCAGCTGATGGAACGTCGTTACCTGGGCCAGCGGCGCGATGGCGCCGTCGAACTGGTAGGTGGCGTACCGGCGCGGCATCCCGAGATAGCCGAGCGCCAGCATCGCGAAGAAGGTGAGGTTGGTCCCGACCATCGAGAGCCAGAAGTGCGCCTTCCCGAGGGTCCGCTGGTACATCCGGCCGGTGAAGACCGGGAACCAGTAGTAGATGCCGGCGAAGGTCGCAAAGCCGATGGCACCCATCACGATGTAGTGGAAGTGACCCACGACGTAGTAGGTGTCGTGGAGGATGAGGTCGACCGGGACGGCGGCGAGGAACACGCCCGTGACGCCGCCGATGATGAAGTTCGAGACGAAGCCGATACAGAACAGCATCGGCGTCGTCAGGCGGAGCCGACCGTTCCACATCGTCGTGATCCAGTTGAACGTCTTGACGGCGCTCGGGATGGCGATGGCGAGCGAGACGGCCATGAACGAGGCACGCAGTCGCGGGTCCATGCCCGTCGAGAACATGTGGTGGGCCCAGACGCCGAAGGAGAGGACGCCGATGGCCAGCGTGGAGTAGACGACGAACTTGAAGCCGAACAGCTTCCGACCGGAGAACTTCGGCAGGATGAGGCTGACGAGCCCCATCGGCGGCAGGACGAGGATGTACACCTCGGGGTGGCCGAAGAACCAGAACAGGTGCTGCCACAGCAGCGGACCGCCGCCCTCGACGGCGAAGAAGGTCGTCTGGAGGTTCCGGTCCATCAGCAGCATGACGAGCGCGCTCCCCAGCAGCGGGAACGCGAAGAGGATGAGCGCGGACTGGGTGAGGATGGTCCACGAGAAGATGTCGAGGTTCGCCCAGCTCACGTCACTGTCGCGCTCGGTGAAGATGGTCGCGATGAAGTTGATCGCCCCCATGGTCGCCCCGACCCCGGAGAGGTGGAGTCCGAGCAGCATCAGGTCGACGCCGGGGTTCGTCTGCTCGACCGAGAGCGGCGTGTACATCGTCCAGGCGGTCCGGGCCGGCTCGATCATGTTGTCGGTCACCGGCGCGAGGAAGAACCCACCCCAGATGAGAAGCGCGGCGGGCGGGAGCACCCAGAACGCGATGGCGTTGATGCGCGGGAACGCCATGTCGTCGGCCCCGATGAGCAGGGGAATGAAGTAGTTCGCGAACGCCGCGATGATGGGCGTCCCGAACAGGAACAGCATCGTGATGCCGTGGCTCGTCAGGATGGAGTTGTAGGCGTTGTTGCCCAGGATCGCCCCGCCGGGCGTGACGAGCTGGACGCGGATGAGAAACGCCATGATGCCGCCGACCGCGAAGGCGATGATGGCGTACAGCCCGTACAGCATCCCGATGTCCTTGTGGTCGACGGTTGTCAGCCAGCGAATGATACCAGCGGGTTTCTCTCGATGAACCACGGTCTCACCCGTGGCGGTCCCGCCCCCGGCGAGGGGCGTATAGGACCGCCAGTTCTCGATGCGCGTGAGAAGCGCGGCGATGCCGACGAGGAGGACGGCCATGAGCCCCGTCAGCACAATATCTCCTGCTACCATGGACGAGTCTCAGGACTGGGCCATAATGAAAGGGTCGATTCACGCGTCACGTGCGCCCGCCGTGGCCCGCCGGGACCGGCACACAGCACTGGCGTGTGGACGCCGCCGTCGCCACTTTCCGGGGTGTCGCTGGAGTGGAATTCGCCGAACCGTAGAAAGGCTCTCGTGGGTCCTCTGGCGACCGGGTATCGGTCACTTCTGGGTCGCTTCGCCGTCCTCGAGACCGGTGACTTCGCCTGGCGGTTCCTCGACGGCCGTCGCCTCGTCGACGCTCTCCTGTCGTGCCTCGGCGTTCTCGATGGCGCGGCCCGCGTAGTACGTCAGGACGGCGAGCAGCAGGAACATCGAGACCATCAGCGCGAACTGCATCCCGGAGAAGACGGGGTCCGTTCCGAAGGCCGGGAACACGGCGAACGCGGCGATGAAGAAGAGGATGATACCCAGCGGAATGACGTTCACAGTGAGGTCGAGCAGGGTGTCTTTTTCGAACCCAAACAGTGCCATGGCTGGGCCTTTGTAGAGGCCGGTAAATAGGCTGTTGGTTTCGCTCAGGCCGCGGTCTGTTCGAGGAGCGACGCGACGCTCCCCATCGCGGCCATCACGAGGCCGGCGACGGCGACGGCGACGAGGCGGGTCAACAGCGGCCCTTCACCGACGTTCGACAGCGCGATGTCGGCCAGCGGAATCTGCCAGAGTGCCAGCGCTGCGGCGAGCACCGTCAGCACCGTGCCGACACCGAGCAGCGTCGGCCACGGGCGCTCGGCGTAGCCAGACTCGGTCAGAATCCCGGCGACGCTCCCGCCGAACAGTATCAGCCCGAAGACGGCGACCGGAAAGAGCCCGATGAACACGCCGATTTCGGACAGCGTCAGCCCGAGAGCGACGAACAGCGGCCACGGGCTCGCGGTCGGATACTGGTCGCTCAGTCCCGGCTCCTCTGCCTCTGCCATACTGTCACTTGCGACCGCCCGGTGATATGTCCATCGGACCGCCGGCACGCCGGTGGCTCTGACCTGGTCCCGACAGAGCCGACTCACGGCGGTCTTCGGGAGCTACTTACGAACGCCAGGCCCAGCAGCCATGTATGCCGCCCTTCGTCGACCCCGCGTCCGGGGACCTCAACGTCGCACAGATCCTCTCGGAAGCCCGACCGCTCGCGAAGCTCATCGGCGCGTTCGCCGCCGTCGCCCTCGTCCCGTACGCCCTCGTGTACACAGCCTTCGGGAGTTCCCCGCTGGGTGCCGTGCTGGCGTTGCTCGGTCAGTTCGTCCTCGCTGTCGGGACCGGAATCGTCCTCATGTACGTGGTGGCCCGCGGCCGCTACCTGTCCGACTCCTGACTGCCGTCCCGATCCGTTTCGGGCCCGATAGCGCGCCTCGCCGACCGAATCGGGGTCCGTAACGTGTTCCGACCCGGGCACAAACTATTTGTCTACCATCCGGCTTGAGTGAGGTAATGAGTACACGCACGGTCGAGCGGATCGACGGCTGGGAGTCGGTCCCGTTCGAGGGCGGGTACGCGGGCCTGCAGGCCCTCGCCGGGGAGGAATTCTCCGGCGCGGTGACCGCCGGCCCCACCCGTCTGTTCATGTTGAACGGGACGGTCGTCGGCGTCCTCGACGGCGACATCGAGGACTTCGAGGCCGCCGAGGGGACCGCCAGGCGCGCGCCCCACGAGGCCCTGGCCCTCCTCGCAGTGATGCAGGAGCGCGCCGACGAGGTCAAGGCGAAGTACTACACCGAGGACACGCCGCTCTCGGAGGTCGACCGGACGCTGAGCGACGGCAGCTTCACCGGGTTCATCGAGCTCTCCGAGAACGTCCTCTCCGGGGACTACTACACTGTCTATCACCAGGGTCGCTCGATGAGCGTCGCGTGGGTCGGCAACGCGGAGAACCTGCTCACCGGGGACGAGGCCTTCGAGACGGCCGACGACGAAGTCGGCATCTACGAGGTCATGCCGGTCGACATCGACCCGGTCGAGATCCCCGACCCCGTCGACGACGATCCAGCCGACGCAGCGGCCGCCGGGCACGACAGCGACGAGAGCGGTGCGGCCGATGACGCCGATGACGCCGCTGCAGCGGCCGCTCCGGGAGACGACGAGCCAGCCGACATCACCGACGACGCGACCGACCCCGACGAGTCGCCGAGTGACGCCCAGTCGGCAGCGACAGAGCCGACCGATGGGACGGCGGACGACGAGCCAGCGAGCCGAGAGCCCTCCGAGCGCGGATCGGGAGGTGCGGCCGGAGGACCCCCGGGGACGAAGGGGACGAGTCCGAGCGCCGCGCGCCAGCGCACCGCGGACGACCGGGCGGACGCGGCGGCGTCGACCGACCGGACCGCCGACGCGACCGGAGCGTCCCCGGCTACGGACGACTCGGAGGACGATGTGACCGAAGGCGCCGGCTCCTCGTCACGGGTCGGTCCCGACCCAGAATCGGACAACGAGCAGCCGGACGCCGGACAGCCGTCGAGCGCGCGCGAGCAGTCCGACGTGCGACCGTCCCGTGACTCGGCCCCGGACGCAAAGGACACGCATGATCGCGTGCAGGAGAGCGAGTCAGACCGTACCGCCGCTGGCGCAGACGCGGAGCGCGGTGGTCGAACGCCGAAGCAGCACCGCGAACCGCGGCAGCCCCCAGAGCGAGCCGACTCGGCGGCGGCCGCGCCGGAGCCGTCGAGCGCCGATCTGGAGACCCGCTCGATCCCGTCGCTCGACCCCGGCAAGTCGGCAAGCGCGCGCGAGCAGTCGGGAGGTGGGACACAGATCCCGCCGGCGGCGGGGACGACCGCGACACCGCGGCGAGACCAGTCCGCCGGAGAGGCGAACGCGAGCGCGTCCCAGTCGTCGGCCGCAGGACCGTCCCAGGACCGGCCCCCGCAACGCGAGACGCCGACTGCTGCCGAGGGGCGCGCCTCCGAACCGGCGGCCGTCGAACGGGACCCACAGCCGACGGAAGCGGCCGAACAGGAGTCAGAGCCCCAGCCGACACCCGACCGTAGCGAACCATCCACCGGTGCCGACGAGCGCGTGGCGGAACTGGAGACGGAACTCGAAGCGCGTGCCGAGGCAGTGTCGGAACTCGAATCGGACCTCGCGGACCTCGAAGCGACGAACGAGGAACTGCGGGCCGAACGGGATCGACTGGAGTCGGAACTGGCCGACGCACGGGCTGAAATCGAGCGACTCGAAGACCGCCTCGCCGAGCAGGCCGGCGACGGAGCCCAGGAGGGGCCGCGACTGAGCGTCGCCGAGGCGATCAACGGGACGAACCTCTTCGTCAGGTACCACTCCAAAGGGAAGGCGACGCTGGAGAAGGCCCGCGACGGGGAGGCGACCCGCGAGCAGGTCGAGGAGAACCTTCGACTGGAACACCACACGCAGTTCGAGGCTGAGGGCGCGACGGTCGACGGCACGCCGTTCGAGGAGTTCCTCTCGGAGAGCATCCAGTACCGCTTCGTCAACTGGCTCGTCCGAAACCTCCTCTACGAGATCGCGAGCACCGGCCACGCCGGTTCGATGAAGGATCTCTACGAGGGACTGCCAGAGATCGACCGCGCGGAACTGAACGGCCAGGTCTCGGTGACCTACACGGAAGACGGCCAGGAGACCCGGTCGCAGGAGCGCTTCGACGTGGTCGTCCGCGACCGGATGGGGAACCCGCTGGTGGTCGCGAACATCAACAACTCCCGCGATCCGGCGACCGACAGCCAGATGACCGACCTGGTCACCAACGCCGAGCGGGTCGGGAACGCCTCCGATTCGCTGGCCGCGGCGTTCCTCGTCACCAGTAGTTTCTTCGAACCCGGGGCGCTCGAAACCGCCACGGAAGCCACGTCGAGCGGTCTGTTCAGTCGTGATAAGCGAAAGAGCTTCGTGAACCTCTCGCGCAAGGAGGGATTTCACCTCTGTCTGCTAGAAGCGAGAAACCAGGAGTTCCACCTGGCGGTCCCGGAGCTCTGAACGGAGAAGAAGTTAGCCTTCGATCTCGGCCGCGTCTTCGATTTTCATGCCTTCGAGCTTCTCGATGATCTCGTCGATCTTCTCGTCGAGGTCGTCGACGAACTCACCGGTCTGCTCGGTGGTGATCGCACCCTGGCTGGAGGGTTCGATGAGGTTCTCCTCCTCGAGGACGCGGAGGGAGTAGCGCACCTTGTGGTGCGGGTATCCCGTCTCGTTCGACATCTTCACGATACCGATAGGCTCGTTCTCAATAACCATGCGCAGCACCTGCAAGTGGCGCTCCAGCATGTCGACTTCCTTTTCAAGCCTGTCTATCATGGCAATTGTTAACTTGTGTTTGCGGGATTTAAATGTTCCCCTCACATACCCGCCTTTGCCGGTTTTTACTTCGAACAGGTGTGTATTAAAGGCGTCGTAACGGTTCACATGGGTACTGCTGGCGAGGGTGACGTGTGCGGACCGTAATCTGTTTATCACGGAGGCTGGAAGGTCCGTGCGATGACCGTAACCATCGTCGGCTCACAGCTCGGCGACGAGGGGAAGGGCGGCATCGTCGACCTGTACGGCGACGACGTAGATGTCGTCGCGCGCTATCAGGGCGGCGATAACGCCGGCCACACCGTCGTCCACGAGGGCGAGGAGTACAAGCTCTCGCTGGTTCCGAGCGGAGCCATCCGCGGCAAGGTCGGCGTGCTCGGCAACGGGTGCGTCGTCAATCCGCGAACGCTGTTCGACGAGATCGACACGCTGCAGGACCGCGGCCTCGACCCCGACGTCCGCATCGCCGAACGGGCCCACGTCATTCTCCCGTTCCACCGGGTGCTCGACGGCATCGAAGAGGAGGTCAAGAGCGAGTCAGACCAGGAGGTCGGGACCACCGGCCGCGGCATCGGCCCGACCTACGAGGACAAGGCCGGCCGTCGCGGCGTTCGCGTCGGCGACCTGCTCGACCCCGACGTGCTCCGCGAGCGCCTCGAATACGTCGTGCCCCAGAAGCGCGCCGTCGTCGAGGACGTCTACGGCCTCGACATCGAGGACCTGGAGGACCCGGACGCCCTCGACGTGGACGCACTCTTCGAGGAGTTCCGCGAGTTCGGCCGCCGCTTCGAGGCCGAGGACATGACCGTCAACGCGGGCGCGTACCTCTCGGCCGCGATCGACGAGGGCCAGAACGTCATGCTGGAGGGCGCACAGGGGACGATCATCGACATCGACCACGGGAACTACCCCTACGTCACCTCCTCGAACCCGACCGCGGGCGGCGCGGCGACCGGGACCGGACTCAGCCCCGGCGTCGTGGGCGGCGGCGAGATCATCGGTATCGTCAAGGCCTACCTCACGCGCGTGGGCAGCGGCCCGCTCCCGACAGAACTCGGCGGCGTCGTCGGCGACACGCCCGGCTACGACGAGCAGGGTGAGGGCGAGAACGAGGAACTGGCGAACTACATCCGCGAGGAGGGCGGCGAGTACGGCACGGTCACCGGCCGGCCGCGCCGGGTCGGCTGGCTCGACCTGCCGATGCTCCGGCACTCGACGCGGGTCTCCGGCTTCACCGGTATCGCCATCAACCACCTCGACGTGCTCGCCGGCCTCGACGAGGTCAAGGTCGGCCACACCTACACGCTGGACGGCGAGGAGCTGGCGTCGATGCCCGCGACCACCGAACAGTGGGCGCGCTGTGAGGCGAACCTCCGCTCGTTCGACGGCTGGCCCGAAGCCGACTGGCAGGCCATCGCCGACGAGGGCTACGACGCGCTCCCGGAGAACGCGAAGGCCTACGTCGAGTACATCGAGGACGAACTCGACACGCCGGCGTACGCAATCGGCGTCGGCCCCGGTCGCGGCGAGACCATCGTCAGAGAACAGCCGTTCTAGCCGCAAAGCGCTTTTCTATCGGTTCAACACGTCGTCTTCGAGATTCGAGACCGCCGACAGCACCGCGTCCCGGTCGGCCGCCGAAACGCCCGCCGACCGGAGCGCGTCGTCGAGGTGCCCCGCCACCGCCTCGAAGTCGCCCGCCGAGAGGTCGAGGTGGGCGTGGGCCGCCCGCATGTCGTCGCCGTCGTAGGTCGCCGGCCCGCCGGTAACCATCGACAGGAACGACCGCTGGTGCTCGCGCAACGCTTCCACGTCGGTGTCGTCGAAGTACCCGCGCAGGTCGTCGTCGGCCAGCACGCGCTCGTAGAAGTCGTCGACGACCGCTTCCAGTCCCTCATCCCCGCCCAGTCGGTCGTACAGGGTGTCCTCGGTCATACCTGAGCGGTCTCTCCTCCGGGAGATAATGCCTGCTGATGGCGGCAAAGCGTCGACGAGACGGTCAGTATATGGGGTCGAACCGCCGATTCGGGGAACACGCGGCCACGAGTCACGGGAGAGCGGCAGACTTTTGCGACCGCCGGACCTGGCCCAGCGTATGAAAGAGGACCTGATGGAGATTATCTGCTGCCCTCTGGACAAACACGACCTCGACCTGGACGTGACCGAGCGCGAGGACGGCGAGATCATCTCGGGCGAACTGGTCTGTACCGAGTGCGGCGAGGTGTTCCCCATCGAGGACGGCATCCCGAACCTGCTCCCGCCGGACATGCGCGACGAAGCACCGGCATAGGGCCGGGGACTGCGCTCCTCCGCTCCGGGGGCGACAATCGGTTCGAAGCAAGACAGTCAACAGTATGAACCTTTTTCTCCTCGCCCCGTGCAGACAGGTCCGTGCCTGACTCCCTGCCCGTGCACGTCAATCGGACCGGTATCCACAGCCTGGAGGTCCCACACGAGTTCGACGCGACAGGGAGTTTCGACGTGGACATCGTGAACCACGGCGAGTCCCTCCACGTCCATCTCCACCTCGACGACGCGCTCTCGTCGGTCGCGTCCATCGACGCCGCGAACCACCACATCGAGGCCGACAGCGAGCGCCGTATCCGCGTGACCGTCCACGATGACGGACCGGTCCGCGGGAAGCTCAAGATCGTGACCGCCTACGGCGCTGAGACGCGGTACGTCGACATCGTCGTCCCCGAGGGCGGGCCCGAGAACGAACCGGTCATCGTCGACGAGGACCTGGCGAAGCCCCAGCCGAAGACCGAGACAGAGTCCGAACCGCTCCTGGAGGTGCTATCGACCGAGACGCTGTTCGCCGCCGGTGGCGGCATCGTCGCGCTCGTCGTCGGCCTGCTGACGCTGGCACTCACCAGTAATCTCCTTCTCACCCTCGGCGCACTGGTCGCCGTGGCCGGCGTGCTGGGTGCGCTGTATCTCGCCGTCGTGCAGTGAGCGCGGACCGCCGCGCGAGACCCTTCCCACCGCCGCACCCGCTCAGTCGTCCGTCTCCACGCCAGCGAGGTTCCCGTCATCGTCGAACAGCTTCGCGCGGAGATACCGCACGCGGTAGCGGTTCGCCCCCTCGTAGATGTCCGCCTCGCGGATGTCGTCGGCCTCGCCGTCGGCGACGGCGTCGATGACCGCTTCGAGTTGCTCCTTCTCGCTCGGCGTCAGTTCGAACTCGTAGGTCCGCGTCTCCTCGCCTTCGAGCTTCGTCCACTTGCGGGCCGCGGCGATGACCAGCGAACAGGGCTCGCGACAGGGGAACGCGCCCGACCCGCCATCCACGTCGAGGTCCGTCTCGTCGTCGTACTGCCACTCGCGGCGCTTGAGACACTGGGAGTCGTCACAGCAGGCCTCGGCGACCCAGTCGACGTGCTCGTGGCCGTCGCCGCGGTCCCAGGTGTCGATGACGCCGTAGATGCCCGTCTGCCGGGAGACGGTGTCGCGCCAGTGGCTCACGTCGAGGTCGCCCTCGCGCTCGCGGTGCCAGTTCGTGACTGTCGCCGGGTAGAACGCGTCGACGGTCGCGACGAGCTCGTCGGCGGTCAGGCCGGGAAACGCCCAGCCGGTCCGCAGGGACGGCGCGGTCTTGAGCGGGCGATACTGCCCGTCGTCGTCGTGTTTGGCGATCTCGCGCGCGTCGAGCGGATCGTCGTACGCGTCGAGGTCGTCCGAATCCGTCTCGGCGTCGGCCACGTGGCGGACCTGGTACCGTCGCGCACCGTCGGTCAGCGCGACGCGCAGGTGGAGCTGGCCCCACGTCGCCGCGACGCCGTCGGCCAGCGCGTCGTACCGCTCGGCGACGCCGCGCTCGTCGGCGCCTTCGAGCCAGCGGAGGAACGCCCAGCGGTCGTCTTTCTGCGGGGCGACGGCGTGCCAGAAGTACCAGTTGCGGACGTACGGCGAGTCCGTTGCCGCCTCCCGGAGCGTCTCCTCGTCGATGCCGCTTCGCTCCGTCTCGGGCGTTCGGAACGTGTAGCCGTCGGGCTCGCGGTCCACGTGGAGGTCGTCGAAGTCGATACCGTCCGGGGCGGTGTCCACCAGCGCGTCCACGTACTCGCCGTCCATACCCGAAATCGGGGCTCGGCGGGCAAAAGTCGGCTGGTTCCGCCTCGTGCTGCCGGGAGCTGGCGACGTGGCCCGGCGGACGGACAGCGGACCGTCTCAGTCGCCGGTCGCCGGCCGCGCGCCGCCGGTCTCCTCGCGGACCTGCTCGATGGCGGCGCTCACGTCGGCCCCCGCGTCGGCGGCGCGCTCCAGTACCACGTCGGCCATCAGCGGCTCCGTGCCGACGGCTCCGGCGTACCAGATGTCGTGACCGTCGACGGTCGTCGGCACGTCGTAGCCGGTCCGGTAGTCGTCGGTCAGCCCCATGTCTTCCGGGATATCCTCCTGCGTGTGGAAGCCGTCGGCGATGAACAGCGGGACGACGACGATGTCGTCGCTCTCGAAGTGATCCGTCACGTCGTCGACCTCCGGCTCCTCGTCCATGAACAGGGACTGGACCTCGTCGAAGCGGTCGCGCTCGCGGATGCGGTCCGCGTGGTACTGGATGGCCTTCGCGGAGTTCTCGTTGCGCTCGGTCCCGTGGCCGACGACGGCCAGGCCGAACCCCTCGCCCACGTCGGAATTACCCGTGACGGACTGGGCCCGCTGGACGATGACGTCGCTCATCGTGTCGTGGGTCCCGACCGGGCCGCAGTAATGGACGGTCTGGCCCGTGTCGGCGGCGGTCAGCGTCGCGTTCGTGGCGCTCGTGCCGTCGGAGTCCCACAGTTCGGGGTCCCAGCCGTCGAGGCGGAACTCCCGCGGGATGACCTGCTCGGTGAAGTAGCCCTCGGAGATGAACAGCGGGACGAGATACACCTCGTCGGCGTCGACGGTCCGCAGGACCTCCCGGAACGACGGCTCTTCCTTCCAGAACGACTCGCGCACCTCGGCGAACGCGCCGGTCGCACGGATGGTGTCCGCGTGGTCGTAGGTCGGCGTACTCGACTCGGCGTTCAGGTGGGAGCCGTGGGCCGCGATGACGAGCGCGTGGTCCATACGCTCGGTTGGGACGAGCCGGTCTTAGGGCCTTCGCTGGCGGCATCTGGGCACGTTTTTATCCGCCGGGCTCGCGGCTTCGGATATGTCACTCGCAGCCGCCACCCGCGAGGCCGTCCGCGAGCGCCCCGTCCTCTACGACGCGCTCCGGGCCGGCGTCGTCAACTACACCGCCGCCGCGCGCACGCTCGACGTGGACGGCGATGAGGAGGCCATCGCGACCGCTCTCAGACGCTTCGCCGAAGAACTGCCCGACGGTCCGCCCCACGACGCGGACGCTCGGGTGTCGATGCAAAGCGGGCTGGGTCGAACGGACGCCGCCGAGTCGACCGACGAGTGGGTGCTTGCTGTCGGCGACGCCCGGTTCGCGGCGGACGCCGGCTCGCTGACCGGTATCGTCGCCACCGGCGACCTCGGTCCGGCGGCACTGGGGGACGTGCTCGGCCGATTGCGGGCCGCCGACGTGTCCGTCGAGGCGGCCGGCGTCACCGAAGCGTCGCTCGTCGTCGTCGTCACGCGCCGCGACGGGCCCGACGCGCTCCGTGTCGTCGAGGGCGCGGTCGGCCGGTGAGTCGGGGACCGACGAGCCGTTCCGACGCCTTGAAGCGGCCCGGCGCAGTCTCGTTCGACAATGACGCTACGCGTGACGAACACGCTGACCGGCGAGAAAGAGCCGTTCGAGCCACGCGACCCCGACTCCGTTCTGCTGTACTACTGCGGCCTGACGACCTCCGACCCGCCGCACCTCGGCCACGCCCGCGGCTGGGTCCACGTCGACGTGATGTGCCGCTGGCTCGACTGGCTCGGCTACGACGTCCGCCACGTCGAGAACTTCACCGACGTGAACGAGAAGATCGTCGCTCGCGTCGGCGAGGACGGCGACAGCGAGGCCGAAGTAGCCCGCCACTACGTCCGCCAGGTCATCGAGGACATGCGCTCGCTCAACCTCGACCGCGCCGAGGTGTACCCCCGCGTCTCCGAGCACGTCCCCGAGATCATCGACCTCGTCGAGCGCCTGCTCGACCAGGGCCACGCTTACGAGGCCAACGGCTCCGTCTACTTCGACGTGACCAGCTTCGAGGACTACGGGAAGCTCTCGAACCAGTCCGTCGAGGACATCGAGTCCCAGGGCGAGGAGAGCGAGGGGGAAAAGCGCCACCCCGCGGACTTCGCGCTCTGGAAGGCCGACGGCGTCGCGCCCGAAGACATCGCCGACCACCAGCACCCCGGGGCCGCACCGGCCGAGGAGGCCTGCGCGACCGCCCAGACGTGGGACTCGCCGTGGGGCGAGGGCCGGCCGGGCTGGCACATCGAGTGCTCGGCCATGTCGATGACACATCTCGACGAGTCCATCGACATCCACGTCGGCGGACAGGACCTCGTCTTCCCGCACCACGAGAACGAGGTGGCCCAGAGCGAGGCCGCGACCGGCGAGCAGTTCGCGAAGTACTGGCTCCACGTCCGCCTGCTGGAGACCGACGACGAGAAGATGTCCTCATCGCTGGGGAACTACTTCACCGTCAGCGACGCCGTCGATGAGTTCGGCCCCGACGTGCTCCGAACCTTCCTGCTGTCGACGGCCTACACCTCGCGGGCCACCTACAGCGACGAGACCATCGCCGAGGCACGCGAGCGCTGGGACCGCCTCTCGCGGGGCTACGAGCGCGCCGTGGCGGCCTGCGACGACGTGGACGCCTACGCGAAAATGACTGACGAGACGCTCCGGGATGCCGTCGACGCCGCCCGAGACGACTTCGAGGCCGCGATGAACGACGACTTCAACACTCGCGAGGCGACGACGGCGCTGCTCGACCTGACCGCCGCGGTCAACACGCACGTCGACGACCACGAGGAGTACGACTACCGGGGCCTCCGGCGCGCCGTCGAGACCTTCGAGGCGTTCGGCGGCGGGGTGCTGGGGCTGTCCTTCGGCGACGAGGACGGCGGCGACGTCTCGCTCGCCGGCGACGTGATCGACCTCGTGCTCGAACTCCGCGAGCGCGAGCGCGCGGCGGGCAACTACGACCGCGCCGACGACCTCCGGGACGAACTGGAGGCCCTCGGCGTCGAGGTGCAGGACACCGACGACGGGCCGACGTACCGTATCTGAGGACCTGTTTCTACACCGTCACTAACGGCAGACATCCTTTTCCCCTCGCATACACTCGGTAGGGGTACGATGCGCAAGGGGATACTATCGGTACTGATCGGGCTACTCGTCGTGTCGGCCGGCTGTTCGAGCCTGTTGACCGGAGAGACACTGACCTTCGAGTCCTCGCCGGCGGCAGTCGGCGACGGCGCACTCGAGGAGACCGGCTACGAGGAGACGGTCGCGAACGAATCGACCATCGAGCGGACCGTGACCGTCGCCGGGCAAGAGCGAACGGTCCGCATCACGAACCACATCCGGCAGTACCAGCGCGGGATGGAACTGGGGCCGGTCGGCGAGGTCACCGCGGGCCAGTTCATGGTGCTCTCGACGCCGAGCGCCAGCGTTGCCGGGCAGTCGCTGAACCCCGCGGCGAGCTGGTCGAACCAGCGGCTCGTCCGGGAAGTGGCGAGCCGGAGCCGCGGCGTCAGCGACGTCCAGTTCGAGCGCAACCGGACGGTCCAGACGCTCGGTGACTCCCGCGAAGTCTCGGTGTTCTCGGGGACCACTACCATCGAGGGTCAGGAGGTCGACGTACTGGTCCACCTCGCGAGCTTCGAACACGAGGGCGACGTAGTCATCGCGGTCGCCGTCTACCCCGAGGAGGTCGACGAGGAGGGTCGGGTCGACACGCTCCTGTCCGGGCTCACCCACTCGGGGAACTGAGCGCCGCGTGGGACACTGTTTTCTCTCGGGCCGGCGATAGCGGAGTCATGAATCGGGTGTTCGCCGCGGGCGCGGGACTGACGCTCGCGGGTATCGCGGGCTACCTGCTCGGCGTCGTCGCCGCCTATCCGGGCCGCTCGCTGTCGGTGACGGCGGTCATGGTCGGGCTGACGGTGGCCGCCGTGGGATACTCCACGCCGACGGAGGGATCGACGTGATCTCCGCACTGGTGTATGCGGACAGACACGCCGAGGAGTACGACGATCTGACGGCCGCCCGGACGGCGGTGGGGACCACGTGGGTCCACGTCGGGAACGCGAACGCCGAGGAGATCGACGCAGTCCGGTCTGCGTTCGACCTCCACCCGCTCTCCGTCGAGGACGTACAGAACGACGTTCGAGCGAAGGTCCAGGAGTTCGATGCCTACACCTTCGTCCTCGTCAAGTCCGCGTCGCTCACCGCCGGCGACACGACTTTCGACAAGGAGGTCAGGACGACGCCGCTCGGCGTGTTCGTCGGCCGCGACTGGGTCGTCACGCTCTCGACGGGCGAGGTGCGGCCCGTCAAGCGAGTGATGGACGCCGCCGCCCGCGGCGACGAACGCCTCCTTCACCGCGGCCCGGACTTCACCGCCTACCGGGTCATCGACGTCATCGTCGACGCGTACTTCGACCTGCTCGACGAGGTCGAGACGGACATCGAGGCCATCGAGGAGGAGGTGACCGTCTCGACCGACATCGAGACGCTCGAACGCATCAACGACGTGCGTCGGGACCTGCTGTCGTTCCGCAAGCAGGTCTGGCCGGCCCGCGAGGCGGTCGGCGTCCTGGCCCGCGGCGACCCCGACCAGATCCAGCCCCAGACGGAGAAGTACTTCCGCGACGTGTACGACCACCTCGTCCAGATCGTCGACCTGACCGAGACCTACCGCGATCTGGTTGCCGGCGCGCGCGACATCTACCTGAACACCGTCTCGCAGTCGACGAACGAGGTCATGAAGGTGCTCACCGTCGTCGCGACGATCTTCATCCCGCTGACGTTCGTCGTCGGCGTCTACGGCATGAACTTCGCCGACAGCCCCTACAACATGCCGGAACTGGGGTGGCCACTGGCCTACCCCGCAGTCATGCTCGGGATGGGGCTCATCGTCGCCGTCCTCCTCGCTCACTTCCGCCAGCGCGGCTACCTATAGCGCCAGCGGGACGAGCAACACCCCCATCAGCGCGGCCCGCCGGGAGCCAAAGCGGGGCGGCAGGTGGCCCACCGCAGTCGCCGCCCCGAAGGCCCCCACGCCGAGGAGTCCGGCGAAGAGCGCCGAGAGACAGACGAGCAAGCAGACGACGGACAGCGAGAGCCAGCGCGGGTCCAGCCGGCCGACCGTCCGGAGGTAGCGGTCGCCGAGAACGGGAACGAGCACCGCGCCGGCCGCCGCTGCGACGACGACCGCCGCGAGCAGCGCCGGCAGGACGAGCGGAACGGCTGCGCGGTCGAGCGCCACGAGGACGCCCGTTCGCGGCGTTCCGAGCGCGATCAGCGCGAAGAGCGCGAACACTGCCGTCGCCGTGTTGACGCCGCTCGTCGTCACGACGAACGCCCGCGGCCCGCCGTCGGCGACGAGGCCGAGCGCCAGCGTGGCGGCGACGGCGCTCGACACGCCGGGGAGATAGCCGACCGCGCCGCCACAGAGCGTCCCGACGCCGGCGAGCGCGAGGACCGTTCGCGGCGGCGTGGTCACCGCCGCGTCGGCCTGGGCCGGGACACCGGCCCCCTCCAGCGCGGCGAGCAGCACCGGCGCGCCGAACAGCCCCGAGAACAGCGGGACCAGCACGTCAGAGACCGGCAGCGGTCCGGAGACGGGCGCGTCGAGCAACGCGATCCCGAGCAGCCCGCTCGCGGCGAGCGAACAGCACGCGCCCACCTTCCGACGGAGCCCCCGTTCAGTGACCACGAGTAGAGCGGCGATTCCCAGCAGAACTACCGAGAGCCAGCGCTGGAGCAGCGGGTACAGCGCTTCCATCGCCATCGTCAGCGGTACGGCCAGGGGAGCGGCGAACGCCACCGCGAGTCCGCTTCCCAGCGCCGACAGGCGGAGCGCCTCGCGACCCCGGCCTTCGATGACGAGGCGGTGGCTCGGGAGCGCACCGGCCGCCATCGCGGGGTCGGGGACACCGAGTGCCAGCGCCGGGACCACGTCGAGGAAGGTGTGGGTGACCCCGGCAGCGAGCATCGCGACGCCGACGTAGAGCCGGGGCCCCGGGAGCGCGCTCGCGGTGGCGGCGAGCAGGAGCGCGAACGTGTTGGCGTGCAGGCCCGGGACGAGCCCGCTGACGGTGCCCAGCGCGACGCCGCCGCCGACGGCGAGGAGGAGGGCGAGCGTCCCCGCGAAATCGACGGTCGGCGTCACCGGGAGCATACCGGGTCGTCGCCGCCTCCCCGTATTTGAAGGTCAGCACGGGACGGGGAGACAGCGGTCGCTCACTATCGCGTTCGCGTCACTCCGCCGGAACGACCGTCCTCACTCGGCCGAACTGTCGTACAGCTCGTCGAACGTCCGTTCGCCGCGGATCAGTTCGTCGACCCCGTCGGAGAGCGTCACCTCGCCGAAGACGGTCGCCCGGTAGTACGTGTACAGGCCGTCCCGGTCCCGCTCCGTCCGCTGGCGTTTCTCGACGAGGCCGGCGTCGACGAGTTCGTTGAGGTGGTAGTGGAGCGTGCTGTCGTCGATCTCCATCGCGGCCGCCAGTTCCGTCGGACTCGTCTCGCCGCCGTGAACCAGCCGGTAGAGGACCTCGTATCGAGTCCGGTGGCCGACGGCGGCGTGCATCGCCAGGTACTCGTCGAGAGAGAGCACGCTGTCGTCGGGCAACAGTTCGGACGGGTCGTCCGGGAACTCCCCGTCGAACGGACGCGTGTGATCCGTGGCCATCTCGTCCTGTCGTACGAGCGGGGCACTCTTAGCAGTTATCAAGCCGATAAACGCTGAAAACACGTTCTTTTATATATTCGTGTGCGATACGAGACACTATGTCGACCGCGATCACGCGCGATCTCATCACCGACCGGGTCGGGGCCGTCACGTACGACCGCTTTCTCTTCTATCTGATGGGGCCGTACAAGTCGTTCAATCTCAACTACGTGCTCAGCGAGGAGGAACGACGGGACATCGAGGTCGCGGACCTCCCCGGTCCGCTCAGGAAACTCTTTCGCAACAGGGAGGACATCGACGCGGCGCAGGCGCTCTTGCGACGTGTCCAGGGCGCGCTCAGATCGGACCCCGGCGTCAATGCGTTTCTAGCGCTCGATATCGACGTGGACACCGACGACGTGGACGCCGTCACCCAGAGCATCGAGTACGCCCGGTGTAGCAACGCGACGGCGTTCGTGCTCCCGTTCCTCGGACACAACTTCGGCGTCGGCGAAGAGGCCGGGAGCGTCCTCGAAGCGCTGTCGGAGTCGCACGGCGAGCGACTGGTCTTCGTCCACGAAGACGACGTGACGAGCGCGATGATCCGCTCGGCGTCGGTCCGCTGGGACCTGCGGATCGAGACCTACGAGACCGAGGCGGAACTCGTCGACCGGCTCCGGCTGTTCGCGGCCGAGATCATGCATCGGGAACGCCGCGGCGATCTCGACCGCCTCGGTTGAGCGAGGCGACAATTACCTCACCGCTCGACGGCGTGGTGCGGCCCGACCGGCCCGTGCTCGGGACAGGCTCCGGCGATGGGCGTCGCGTTGAGACAGCAGTGCCGGCTGTCGGTCGCAACCAGCCCGGTCGACAGCCGGTTCCCGCAGAGACGACAGTACAGATCCGACTTGGACATGGGTGACAGAGGGGGCCACGGGACCTAAACGTGGCGAGCTTTTTGGTGTGGCGACCGCTCTGAGGAACATGAGCAACGAGTCACGCAGGTCGGCCGGCTTCAAGGACCGGACGCCCGTATCGGCGGCGAGGGAGGCGCTGCTGGCGGCTGTGACGCCACACGAGCGGACCGAACGGGTCCCGCTCCGCGACGCCGACGAGCGCGTGGTCGCGTCGACGGTCACCGCGGAACGCCCGGTCCCGCACTACCGCCGGGCGGCGATGGACGGCTACGCCGTGCGGGCAGAGGACACGTTCGGCGCGAGCCGCCGGTCACCGGCGAATCTCAGAGTCGACGAGGCGGTGGCGGCCGGGACGACGACCCGGGTCCACACGGGGAGCGAACTCCCCGAGGGGGCCGACGCCGTGGTGATGGTCGAGGAGACGGACGCGACCGGCGACTCCGTCGCCGTGTTCGACGCGGTGGCCGGCGGCGAGAACGTCGCGCCGGTCGGCGAGGACGTGGCGGAGGGACAGACGCTGTACGAGGCGGGCCACCGGCTCCGCCCGTCGGACCTCGGGCTGGTGAAGTCCGTGGGCCGCGACGCCGTCGAGGTCTACGAGCGTCCCCGCGTCAGCGTGCTCCCGACCGGGGAGGAACTGGTCCAGGACGACCCCGACCCCGGCGAGGTCGTCGAGACGAACGGCCAGACCGTCGCCCAGTACGTCGAGCGCTGGGGCGGCGAGGCGAGCTATCGCGACGTGGTAACCGACGACGCCGACGCGCTCCGAGACGCCATCAGCGCGGACCTCGATCACGACCTCGTCGTGACGACGGGCGGGTCGTCCGTCGGCGAGCGCGACCTGCTCCCGGAGGTCGTCGACGACCTCGGCGAGGTGCTGGTTCACGGCGTCGCCCTGAAGCCCGGCCACCCAGTCGCGCTCGGCGTCGTCGAGGGGACGCCGGTCCTGACGCTGCCCGGCTACCCCGTGGCCTGTATCGTCAACGCCGTCCAGTTCCTCCGGCCGGCGCTACGGTGTGCGGGCCACCTCCCCCAGACCGCCCCGCCGACGACCGAGGCCGAACTCACCCGGAAGATCGCGAGCGAGCCGGGGACACGGACGTTCGCCCGGGTCGAACTGGACGACGAGAGGGAGCCGACCGCGACGCCGACACGCACCGGCGGCGCGGGCGTCCTCTCCAGCGTCGCGCTGGCGGACGGCTGGGTCGTCGTTCCCGAGTCAATCGAGGGGTACGACGGCGGAACCACTGTCGCGGTCGAGCACTGGGAGTGGTCACAGTGAGCGACCGACGCGAGTTCCGCGACCTCGCCTCGCCCGAGGCGGCCCAGGACGCCGTGGCCGGCCTCGACATCGCCCCGGAACCGGAGACGGTCCCGCTCGACGCGGCCCGTGATCGCGTCCTGGCCGAGCGGATCGACGCGGCCATCGACGTGCCCGGATTCGACCGCGCGAGCATGGACGGCTACGCCGTGCGGGCCCGGGACACCTTCGGCGCGGACGAGGCCGACCCGGCGACGCTGTCCCTCGCCGGCGTGGTCCACGCGGGCGAGGAGCCCGACGTGACCGTCGAGCCCGGAACGGCGGCGGAGATCTCGACCGGCGCGGTGATGCCCCCCGGCGCGGACGCCGTGGTGATGGTCGAGCGGACGACCGAGACCGACGACGGCGTCGAGGTCCGAACGGCCGTCGCGCCCGGCGACCACGTGATGCTGGCCGGCGCGGACATCGCGGCCGGCGCGCGAGCGCTCGGGCCCGGGACGCGGCTCACGCCCAGAGAAATCGGCCTCCTCTCCGCGCTGGGCGTCGACGAGGTCCCGGTCCGCGGCCGCCCGCGCGTGGCCATCCTCTCGACCGGCGACGAGCTGGTCCGCCCCGGCGACGAACTGGACAGCGACGCCGGCCAGATCTACGACGTGAACAGCTACGCGCTCGCGAGCGCCGTCGAGGAGGCCGGCGGCGACCCGGTCATGTATCCTCACGCCGGCGACGACTTCGAGGAGATGGAACGGCTCCTCCGCGAGGCCGCCGACGAGTGCGACCTCGTTCTCTCGTCGGGGTCGACCAGCGCGAGCGCGGTCGACGTGATCTACCGCGTCATCGAAGAGCGCGGCGACCTCCGCCTCCACGGCGTCGCGATCAAGCCCGGGAAGCCGATGCTGGTCGGCACCATCGGCGACTCTGCCTACGTCGGCCTGCCGGGCTACCCGGTGTCTGCGCTGACCATCTTCCGGACGTTCGTCGCGCCGGCGCTCCGCGACGCCGCCGGACTGCCGGCTCCGGAGACGGCCGTCATCACTGGCCAGATGGCGGTCGAAGAGCGCTACGGCGAGGGCCGCAGACGCCTGCTACCCGCCGGTCTCGTGGAGGACGGCTCGGGGGCGACGCTGGTCTACCCCGTCGACAAGGGCAGCGGCGCGACGACGAGCCTCGTCGACGCAGACGGCTTCGTGGACGTATCGCCGGGAACCGATTATCTGGCCGAGGGCGAGGAAGTCGAGGTGACGCTGTTTTCGCCCGCCGTCAGGCCGCCGACGCTGCTGGGGATGGGCGAGGACGACCCGCTGCTCTCGCGCCTGCTCGACGCGGTCGACCGGCCGCGGTATCTCCCGGTCGGGACGGCCGAGGGGCTCCGACGGCTCGGCGAGGGCGTGCCGGACGTGGCCGTCGTCGCCGGCCCGATCGACACCGAAATCGACGCGACCGACATCGGCGGGTGGACGCGCGAGTGGGGCCTGGTCGTCCCCGACGGGAGCGACGTGACTGGCCTCTCGGCCCTCGTCGACGACTCGGTCCGGTTCGTCAACCGCGACAGCGGCTCCGGCCTGCGACGGAGTTTCGACCGCGCGCTCGACGCGCTTGCCGACGAGCGTGGCGTCGACCGGGCCGCTCTCACAGAGCATATCGAGGGCTACGGACTCACGGCGAAGGCCCACGAGAGTCCGGCTCGCAAAGTTCGAGATGGCGACGCCGACGCGGGACTCGGACTCCGCACGACCGCGACGAAACTCGGGCTCGGGTTCGTCCCGCTCGGAACCCAGTCGGTCCGTGTCCTCGCCGCTCCAGACCGCCGCGAGAAGCCGAGCGTCGCCGGCTTCGAATCGACACTCGACGACCTCGAAGCGCGGATGGACGGCCTGGACGGGTTCGACCCTCGCTGACGACGTCGGTACCGAGCGCCACCGAGCACTGACTCTGTCCAGAAGTAACACTCCCGAGAGTACTTTCACCATCGGTACCGCCATACGGTGGGGGGATAGGATCGAACTATCTCAGATAATCCTCACTACGTCTAATTATCCCGATAGTCGAGTTTTATACAACTGAATAGGTACATATTACTATATTATACTGGCAATTGGGCAGGATTGAAACCATACTCGGAAATACGACGGGCGATTCGATGTATACAGCGGAAGGATTGGCAAAAGTCTGACCAGATCTGCGTTTGTTCCCCAGCACTCGGTCACGACAGTCCCAGAATCGACCGCGCCTCCGCCGTCGAGGCGACGGGGCGGCCCAGTTCGTCGGCCACGCGCACCACGCGCTCGACGAGGCGGGCGTTGCTCTCCGCGAGTTCGCCGCGCTCGTAGTAGACGTTGTCTTCGAGGCCGACGCGGACGTGGCCGCCGAACAGCGCACCCATCGTGGCGAAGGGCAACTGGTGGCGGCCGAACCCGAGCGTGTTGAACAGCGCGCCGTCCGGGAGATTGTCGATGGCGTTGAGGAAGTTCGCCGGCGTCGGCGGGGCGAGCGTCCCCGGTCCGAAGATGAGCGTGGCGTACACCGGGTCGGCCAGGTCGCGCCGGTCGAGCAGGCTGTGAACCTCGTTCAGATGGCCGTCGTTGAACACCTCCAGTTCCGGCTTGATGCCGCGGTCGACCATCTCGGCGTGGAGCGAGTCGACCAGCGCGCGGGTGTTCTCGCTGGTCAGGCGGTCGTAGCGGTTCAGCGGCCCCATGTCGAGCGACGCCATCTCCGGCGGCGGGTCCGTCCGCAGCGGCCGGTGGCGAACGTCGTCGGGCGCGCCCGTCCCGCCGGTCGAGTGCTGGATGATCACGTCGTCGGTGTGCCGGCGGACGGCGTCGTCGATCTCCTGGAACCGCGCCGTCTCGAACGAGCGCTCGCCGTTCGGCCGGCGGGCGTGGAGATGGACCACCGACGCGCCCGCGGCCTCTGCCTCGGCGGCCGCTCGCCCGATCTCTTCGGGCGTCTCCGGGAGGTTCGGGTTCGCCTCCTTGCCGTGGACACCGCCGGTCAGCGCCGCGGTGACGATCATCGATTCCTCGGCGAGGTAGTCGTCGTAGCTCACGAGTCCCCGACCTCTGCGTGGGCGCGGTAGATCTCGCAATGGGGCTCGTGATCGAGGTCGTAGCGGTCATTGCAGATGTCGGCCCGCATCGGCTGGACGAACGACGCCGTCGCGGTGCAGTACGCCCGCTCGTGGTCGAACGACGCGTCCCCGTCGGCGTCGCGGTATTCGAGATAGGGGCAGGCCATGTCAGATGATACGAGACAAGTCGTGTTAACGCTTCAGTTGCCTCCGGTGACGTAGTAACACAGGCGTCCACCGGTGACGCGGGGGTGAGAAAAGCTACTCAACCGTGGGTTCCGTACTCGTGGGTATGCCACCAGACGCGGGCGGACTCCACCACGTCACGGCGATCGCCGGGGACCCGGAGCGCAACGCCGAGTTCTACGTCGAGACGCTCGGACTCCGGTTCGTCAAGCGCACCGTCAACCACGACGACCCCGGGACCTACCACTTCTACTACGGCGACGGCGAGGGGACGCCGGGGACCAACGTCACGTTCTTCCCGTGGACCGACGCCGGCCGGCGGGGGACCTTCGGTGCCGGCCAGACCCAGACGACGGCGTACCTCGTCGACGAGGGCTCCCTCGACTACTGGCTCGACCGCCTCGGCGACCGCGGCGTGGACGTGACGCGGACCGAACGGTTCGACGAGACCGTCCTCCGGTTCGAGGACCCGGACGGTATCACCCTCGAACTCGTCGCGACCGACGCGCCGTCGGACGCCGTCCCGTGGGACGCCAGTCCGGTCCCGGCCGAACACCAGCTCCGTGGCTTCCACGGCGTCACGCTGGCACTCAGTGATGTCGAACCCACGGCTGAAGTGCTCACGGACGTGCTTGGATACGCCCACGAAACAACCGCGGACGGCCGTCGCCGCTACCGAAGTGCGTCCGACGGCCCCGGTTCGGTCGTCGATCTGGTCGAGACGGACCTCGAACGCGGACGGATGGGCGTCGGGACGGTCCACCACGTCGCATTCCGGGCGGAGAACACTGCGGAACTGGAGGGCTACCGCGAGGCGTACCAGGAACGCGGTATCTCGCCGAGTCCGATCATCGATCGCACGTACTTCCACGCGCTGTACGCCAGAGAACCCGGCGGCGTCCTGTTCGAGATATCGACGATGGGGCCGGGATTCACCATCGACGAGGACCAAAACGACCTCGGCTCGCGGCTGACGCTCCCGGAGAAACTGGAGCCTGACCGCGACGCCATCGAGCGACAGTTGCCCCCGTTCGACGGGCCGAACCCCGAGGGGGACGACTGAGTCGCGATGCTCGGCGACGCACCAGCCAGCGCGGACCTCGCCGCGCCGTTCCGGTTCGACTACGACCCGGCCGTGCTCCGGTATGGCCCCGGGAGCGCGGCGTCGCTCGGTGAGGAACTCGCTGCGCACGACTGCGACCGCGCGCTCGTCGTCTGCGGGTCGACCGTCGGCGAGACGGCGGCTGTGATGGACCCCATCCGCGACGGCCTCGGCGACCGCCTCGCCAGTGTCTTCGCGGAGACGACGCCGGAAAAGCGCCTCGGGACCGCCTCCGACGGCCTGGACGCCTATCGAGCGGCCGACGCCGACTGCCTCGTGGCCGTTGGCGGGGGGAGCAGCCTCGACGTGGCAAAGATCGTCAGCGTCCTCGCCGCCACCGACCGCGACCCCCACGCCGTCGGTCGCGCGCTCGTCGACACGGGGACGATTCCGGTCCCAGACGCGGGGCTGCCGCCCGTCGTCGCCGTCCCGACGACGCTCGCCGGCGCGGACCTCTCCTCGGTGGCCGGCGTCACCGCGGCCCCCGACACCTGTCCGGTCGACGAACCGGCCAGCGGCGGCGTCGGCGACCCCGACCTGATGCCGGCCGCCGTCTGCTACGACCCCGAGCTGGTGGCGACGACGCCGCGAGCCGTCCTCGCCGCCTCTGCGATGAACGGCTTCGACAAGGGCGTCGAGACGCTGTACGCCGCCAACGCCACGCCGATCACCGACGCGACGGCCTCGCGCGGTCTCGAACTGCTCACCGAAGGGCTGCTGGCGTACGGCGACGGGACCGAGGAGCCGTGGGTGTACCGCGCGCTGACGCAGGGCGTCATGCTCGTCCAGTACGGCATCTCGCGGGCCGACGGGACGACGCTCTCGCTGATTCACGCCTTCGGTCACGGGCTGACTCGTACGTACGAGGTCCAGCAGGGCGCGGCCCACGCGGTCGTCGCCCCGCACGCGCTCTCGTACCTGTTCGGGCGGGTCGACGGCCGGCGGGCCCTGCTCGCCGACGCGCTCGGCGTCGGCGACGCCGACGACCCGGCCGCCGCGGTGGTCGACCGGGTGGCAGCAGTCGCCACTGCGCTGTCGCTCCCGACGCGACTCCGCGACGTGGACGGCCCGGACCGCGAGGCGTTCCCGGCCGTCGCCGACGCCGTGCTCGCGGACTCGTTCATGGCGAACGCGCCGCCGGGGCTGGACCCGACGACCGACGACCTCGAAGGCGTGCTCCGCTCGGCCTGGTAGGTCAGCGGACGGTCTCGACCAGGAGCTTCTGCTCGACGCGCTTGACCTCGTGTTGCACGTCCCGCACCGCGTCGACGTTCGGCGACAGCGACGTGATACCGGCGTTGACCAAAGACTGCACCATCGCCGGCTTCGAGGCCGCCTGCCCGCAGATGCTCGTGTCCACGTCGCTCGCCCGGCACGTCTCGATCACGTCGGTCAGCAGCGTCTGGACCGCCGGGTGCAGTTCGTCGTAGCGGTCCGCGACGTTGCTGTTGTTCCGGTCGACCGCCAGCGTGTACTGCGTGAGGTCGTTCGTCCCGAAGGAGACGAAGTCGACGCCCGCGTCGACGATCTCCTCGATGGAAAGGGCGCTCGCCGGCGTCTCGATCATCACGCCCCAGCGGCGCTTGTCCGGGTCGATACCGACGTTCTGCATGTGCGACTTCGCCCGCAGCACGTCCTCCGCGTCGGTCACCAGCGGGAACATCAGTTCGACGTTGTCGTAGCCCATCTCGTGGAGCCGGCGGACCGCCTCCAGCTGGAGTTCGAACACCGCCGGCTTGTCGAGGCTCCGGCGGATGCCGCGGTAGCCGAGCATCGGATTGTGCTCGGTCGGCTCGTCCTCGCCGCCCTCAAGTTGGCGGAACTCGTCGGTCGGCGCGTCGAGCGTCCGCGCGCGGACGGGCCGGGGATAGAACGCCTCGGCGACGGTCCGGATGCCGTCGATGATCTCCTGTCTGAACGCCCGCTCACCGTGGTCGGCGACGTACTTCCCGGGCGTCTTGCCCAGCGACAGCACCATGTGCTCGATGCGCAGCAGGCCGACGCCGTCGGCCCCCGACGCCGCGGCCCGCTCGGCGGCCTCCGGAATCGAGACGTTGACCTTCACCTCCGTCGCCGTCATCGGCTTCGGGGCGTTCGCCTGACCCGAGCCGGCTGCCCCGGCGGACCCGCCGGCACCGCCGGATTCGGCCGACGGCGACTCCCCGTCGCGCAGTTCCGCCTCGGTCGCCGCGCCGTCGACGACGGTCCCCCTGTCACCGTCGACGGTCACGTACTGGTCGTCGGCCAGCGTCGCCGTCGCCGACTCCGCGCCGATGACCGCGGGGACACCGAGTTCGCGCGAGACGATGGCGGCGTGGCTCGTCATCCCGCCCTCGTCGGTCACGATGGCGGCCGCGCGTTTCATCGCCGGGACCATGTCCGGCGTCGTCATCTCGGCGACGATGACGTCACCGTCGGTCACCGCATCGAGGTGGTCGAGCTTGCCGACCGAGCGGACGCGTCCGGAGACGGTCCCCGGGCTCGCGCCCAGGCCGGAGACGAGAATCTCGCCGTCGCTGTCGCCGTTTTGCGACGCCGCGCCGTTCGTCGACTCGTCGATGGTCGTGATGGGACGGGACTGGAGCATGAACACGTCGCCGTCGACGATGGCCCACTCCACGTCCTGTGGGTCGCCGTAGTGTTCCTCGACCAGTCTGCCAACCCGCCGGAGTTCGTCGAGTTCGGCCCCGTCGAGGACGCGCTCGTCCCGCCGCGCCTCGTCGACGGCCTTCTCGACTGTCTCGCCGGTGGCCGCATCGCGGACGCACTTGGTCTTCTTCGTCGTGACGGTCACGTCCTCGATCTCGCCGCTCTCCTTGTCGATGATGTAGTTGTCGGGCGAGACGGAGCCGGAGACGACGGCCTCGCCGAGGCCCCACGCGCCCTCGACGACGATTTCGGCGTCCCCCGTCGACGGATGGCTCGTGAACATGACGCCCGATTTCTCCGCGTCGACCATCCGCTGGACGACGACGGCGATGTCGACCGCCTCGTGGTCGAAGCCCTGCTCGTCGCGGTAGTAGATGGCGCGCTGGGTGAACAGCGACCCCCAGCAGCGCTTGATGCGGTCCAGTAGGTCCTCGCGGTCGACGTTCAGGAACGTCTCCTGCTGGCCGGCGAAGGAGGCGTCGGGGAGGTCCTCGGCCGTCGCGGACGACCGCACGGCGACGAAGGGGTCGTCGCCGAAGTCGCCGTAGGCGTCGAGAATCGTCTCCCGGACGGGGTCGGGCCACTCGGTGTTCATGATGAGTTCGCGGGCGCGCTGTTCGGCCGATGCGAGGGCCGTCGAGTCCTCGCTGTCCACGTCGACGGCCTCGAACAGGTCCTCGGCGATGCCCGCTTCGTCGATGAACGTGCGATACGTGTCGGCCGTGACGATGAACGCCGACGGGACGGGCAAGCCGGCGCCGCGGAGTTCGCCCAGCGACGCCCCCTTCCCGCCGGCGGTATCGATGTCACTCCCGCTGACTGCGTTCAGCCAAGCTACTGGCATTGTCCAATTACACTGGATCGAATAGTATGAATGTATGGGTTCCCCGATTAGCGGCGCGCCGAAGCCGTTCGAGAACGGTGCCGAGAGCCGAATTACATGTCGGGCCAGGCCTTGGCGGCCCGGCCGACTCCGGTCACGTCCGCGATCCAGCGTGCGGCGATACCTTTCTTCAGCACTTTTGCCGGCAGTCCGCCGAACGTCTCGACAGGGATGTTCATCACGTCGTGGGCGACGGCCTTCTCGCCCACCGAGACGACGGTTCCCTTGTCTTTGTGCGTCCAGGTCGTCAGCGGCTGGCCGCGCACCGCACGCGCGAGGTTCTCGCCGGCCACTTCCGCGGCCTGCCAGGCAGCCTGGGCGGTCGGCGGCGCGGGCTGGTCGCCAGGCTGGTCGATCAGCGCGGAGTCGCCGATGGCGAAGACCCGCTCGTCGTCGGTCTGGAACGTGCCTTCCGCGTGGATGCGGTGGTTGCGCTCGTCCTTGTCCAGGTCCACGTCGGCCACGCAGTCACGGCCCGTGATGCCGCCGGTCCACACCAGCACGTCGTAGTCCAGTTCGTCCTCGTCGCCGATGTAGACGGTCTCTTCGTCCACTTCGCCGATGAACTCCCCGCACTTGATGTTCACGTCGCGCTCTTCGAGGCGCTTGCGCAGCGCGCCCTGCAGTTCCGGATCGCTGTTGGGCAGCACCTGGTCCAGCCCCTCGACCAGGTGGATGTCGATCGGCGCGCTGTGCTCGTCGCGGAACTCCGCCACCTCGCCCGCGGTCTGGATGCCCGACAGCCCAGCGCCGCCGATGACCACCTGCGCCGGGTCGTTCGTCGAGGCCTCCCGCGCCGCCGACTGAATCGCGTCGTGGATCGCCAGCGCGTCGTCCAGACTCTTCAGCGTCAGCGCGTACTCCTCTAAGCCCTCGATGCCGAAGAAGGCGGTCTGAGAGCCCAGCCCCACCAGCAGGTAGTCGTACTCGATCGACTCCGAATCGGCCAGCTCTACTTCACGGCTCTCCGTGTCGATGTCGACGACCTCGTCCTGGATGAACGAGGTCGAGGGCTGTTTGATCTCGTGAACCGGAATCGCAATTTTCTCTTGAACGCTCGGGTCCCGGATACACCGGTGGGACTCGTGCAGCACCAGGTGATAGTCCGTGTCCGAAATCCACGTCACGTCTGCCTCCCCGTCCAGTTCCGCTTCCAAGCTGGCGATCGCACCAGCGCCTGCATATCCTGCTCCGAGTACTACTACGTTCTCCGTCATGGGAACTCCTGCGACGGCAACCGATACAAAGCCTTTGGAATCCGGCCACGGATTCGGCACGCCGTCCCGGCGTCGCCGCCGGTTCGGAACCGCCTACGACTTCGCTCAGGTGGGAAGCCCGTGACTAACCATGTACGGGGACGCGATTGCGGCCGGGGTGACGACCGTCGCCGGCGAACTGAGCGACTGACAGCGGGAGGCACAACAGTTAATGGAGTCGTGACCGAACACTGGAACCATGTCGGAGACCATCGACAACGTCATGCTCGCAGTCGGACCGAACGACCGGGACCACGTCGAGCGGTTGCTCGAAAGCGTGATTGCGGTCGCCGGACCGACGAACGCGACGGTGTACCTCGTGCACGTCTTCACGAACGACGAGTACGATCAGCTCATGGAGGACCTCGACCTGGACCCGACCTCCGGGGCGCTCCAGCCGGACGAGATGGCGTCGCGACACGAAGGCGTCAGGACGCCGGCGGGCCGCCTCGACGAACTGGGAATCGACTACGAGATCCGTGGTACCGTCGGCAACCCCGAAACGGAGGTCGTCCGTGTCGCGGACGAACTCGACATCGACCAGCTGTTCATCGGCGGTGCGGGGCGCTCGCCGGCCGGGAAGGCGATATTCGGCGACCACGCACAGCAGATACTCCTGAACGCGGACTGCCCGGTGACGTACGTCCAGCGGGAGTAAATCGACTCAGTCGCACGTCGTTCTCCAGTCGGAATCGTGCACTCCAGAACGAAGCCATCCGAGACGCATCGAGACGGGCTCTCGGTCCGAGCATGACCGTTCGTTCGCCGCACCCGAACGATAGGCGGGGCCTCGGACGGATCGACGGAGGTCGATGTGACGTGGCGCCGTGCTCGAAGGTCGTGTGATTGCATAGACACTGGTAGCTGCCGTCGAACTTTTGAAGTAACACGAGTACGGATGTTATTTCACTCGAATCGATCGTTCGGACAGTGCGAACGGAGTGAGAGAAATTCGCACGAATGGAGCCGGCCGCGACCACCACGCCGTCGAAACCGCGGACTTCATTCGCGGGGAGCGATTATCGTTCGTCGTACGCGAACAAAGTGGCCGGATAGCTCAGGTGCTATTGTGAGTCGACTGGTGGAGCGGAGCGAGGAGCGGCGTCATCGAGCGTGGTGCGCGCCGCCGGGGGCGTTCCCCAATTTATATATCGATCTGGGATGTGGTAGGTCGTATGGGAGTCGGATTCACGACTATCATGTACGGCGAGGAATCGCTGCTCGACGGACTCGCGGACATCGGCGCCTGCCGGTACGACGGCGTCGAGACGAGCCTGGGCGAGATCGAGGCCGTCGGCGCGAACGCGTTCGCCGAACAACTGGACGCCTACGACCTCGACCTCTACTGCACGATGGGCGAGTGGCTGGAAACGCAGGGGGCGGCCGACCGTATCGCGGCCGGCGCTGAGACCGCGGCCGACCTCGGTGCGCCGTATCTCGGCATCCTCCCGCCCCATCGCGGCACGACCGACGACGACGACTTCGAGCGCTGGCTCGGCGAGGTCTGCGACGCCGCTGCCGACGCCGGCGTCACGCCCGTCCTCCACCACCACGGCGGGACGAAGGTCGAGCAACTCGACGAAATCGAGGAGTGGCTCGACCGCGCGCCGGACAATCTCGGCCTCCTGTGGGATTCGGCACACCACTTCCCCTACGACCCGGAGAGCGCCGACGGCGACGTGTCCGGCGGCGTTCGCCGATTCGCCGACGACATCGAGTACGTCCACCTCAAGGACGTTGCTCCGGGCGCGAACTTCGACGACCTCGTCGAAGCGATTTCTGCGGGAGAGTTCAAGCTCGACACGGTCTTCCTGTACTACGACGCCTTCACCGACCTGGGCGAGGGCGTCATCGACTTCGCCGCCGTCCACGAGGCGCTCGACGAGATCGGCTACGACGGCCACATCACCATCGAGGTCGAGAACCAGAACAAGCCGCCGGTCATCCACGCGAAAGAGAACCTCGACTACTGGTGGTCGATCACCGGGCAGTAAGCGCATCGTCGGTCATTCCTCGCGCGTCTGCAGGTCCGTGCGTCCGAGGCAGTCCGGCTCTCGATCACTGGTGCGCCGGCTCGTGTACAAAACGTTTTGTCCCTGGCCCGTGTGAGGTGTACCCGTATGGGAACCGGATACGCGACCATCATGTACGACTCGGAGGCGGTCGTCTCCGAGGGCATCGGCGACTTCGCGGCCTGCCGCTACGACGGCGTCGAGATCGGTCTCGGCAAGGCGGAGGCCATCGGCGAAGCGAAACTGAACGACCTGCTCGAAGAGTACGAACTCGACCTGTACTGCGTCATGGCCGGCTGGCTCAACACCGAGGCGGACCTGCAAGCGGCCGTCGACGGCGCGGGGCTGGCCGGCTCGCTCGGCGCTGACTTCCTCGGCATCCTCCCGCCGCCTCGCGGCGTCGTCGACGACGAGACGTTCGCCGACTGGCTCGACCGGATAGGGACCGCCGCGGCCGAGGCCGGCGTGACACCCGTCGTCCACCACCACTGCGGCGCGCACGTCGAACAGCCCGAGGAGATTCGCCGCTGGCTCGACGAGGGACCGGACAACCTCGAACTCCTGTTCGACACCGCCCACTACTACGCGTACGGCGACGTCGCGGAGGGCATCGAGCGGTTCGCCGACGACATCGCCTACGTTCACCTCAAGGACATCGACCCGCCCGCGGAGTTCCAGACGCACGTCGAGAACCTCACCGCCGGCAAGAAGGACTACGACAGCATCGTGAACTACATCTGGGCCTTTACGGACCTCGGCAAGGGCGTCCTCGACTTCGGAGAGATCTCGGAGACCCTCGACGCGGTGGGCTACGACGGCCACCGGACCATCGAGATCGAGAACCAGAAGGACCACCCGCTGGTCCACGCGAAGGAGAACATCGACCACCTGCGGTCGGTCACCGGGCGCTGAGCGGCATCAGAAGCGGTCCGATAGTGTTCTTTTCAGGAAGCGAACCGAGCGCGGAGCGTTACGTCCGTGCGTCGCCGACGAGGGCGTTGCCCTCGAACTCGCGGAACAGGTCGGCGATGAGTTCCACGTCTCGCTGCGCGTCGGTCGGCGTCGTCCGCGGCGTCGCGTCGCCCTCGACGCAGCGCGCGAAGTGTTCGAGTTCCCGCTTGAACGCCTCGTCGTACGACGGCGTGTGTATCGTCTCCGTGGTCTCCTCCGTGCCCTGCTTCACGCGCACGTCGGCCGGCGTGTTCTTGATGAACGCGTTGGAGAAGCCGATGGAGACGGAGCGGTCCGGCGCGTCCACCTGGATGCGTTCGTCGTACCACAGCCGGTCCGTCGCGCCGGATTCGAGCATGCAGCGGAGGTCGCCCTCGTAGCGGAGCTGTGCCGTCAGGTACTTCCAGCCGTTGAACACGTCGACGTGGTCGATGCCCGTGACGGAGCCGAACACGCCGCGCAGGGCGTTCACGTCGTGACAGATGCTCTCTAAGTGATAGCCGTAGGCGCGCCCGAGCGTCTCGTCGTCTGTCCCGATGGCCTCGGCGCACTGTCGCTGTCGAGCGGCCATGCTCTCCTCGATGAACGCGTCGTCCAAGTCGGCCTGGACGAGGTCGTACGTGTCTTCGAGGACGGCCCCCACGTCCGGCGGGATGACGACGCTGGTCGCGAGGTCGATCTGGTCGAGGTCGTCGACCAGTTCGGCAAAGCGCTGGAAGCCGGGGTCGTAGCGCTTCATGTAGCCGACCATGCACTCGGCGTCGGCGCTCTCGGCCGTCTCGACGACGCGCTCCGCGTCCTCGGGCGTGACCGCGATCGGCTTCTCGACGAACGTGTGCAGACCCGCTTCGAGCGCGGCGATTGCGAGGTCGGCGTGGGTCTGCATCGGCGTGGCGATGACGACCGCGTCGAGATTCTCTCGTTGCTCGTCGATGAGCGCCTCGCTGTCCTGGTAGCGGTTGGGGACGTTGTACCGGTCGCCCAGCGTCTCAGACGTGTTCTCGCCGGGGTCCGCCAGCGCCTCGATTTCGACGCCGGGAAGCTCCGCGAGGTACGGAAGGTGCATTATCTGGGCGATACTCCCTGCTCCGATCATCCCTACTCTCATGACGTGCGAAACTGCGGGAGACGGTCACAAATAGGTTTCCCTCGGCGAGGCGAACTGACGCGCAGCGAACGACGGACTGGCCGCTGAAACGGGCAGCGAGACGAAAAACGAGTCGGGACTGCGGGACGGCGTTACTGGATGGCGCCGGTCATCCGACCGACGAGATCCTCGCGGTCGATCGTCCCGTCGTTGTCCAGTTCCGCGACGAGGTTACCCGAGCGGAGCACGGCCACGCGGTCGGCCACGTCGAAGACCTCCTGGAGGTTGTGCGTGATGAAGATGACCGTCTTCCCGGAGGCCTGGAGCTCCTCGATCAGGTCGAGGATCTTCTGTGACCCCTCGACGGACACCTCGGCCGTCGGCTCGTCGAGGATGACGACCCGTGGGTCGGAGATGAGCGCGCGGGCCACCGCGACGGCCTGCTGTTGCCCGCCGGAGAGTTCCTCGGTGATGGCCCGTGGGTCGATCTCGAAGCCGATCTCGTCGAGCGCTTCGATGGACCGCTCCTCCATGTACTCGCGGTCGATCCGCCGGAAGAGCTTCCCAGAGAGGCCGCCTTTCAGCGGCTCTCGGCCCATGAACACGTTCGAGGCCACGTCGTGTTGCAGCGAGAGCGACATGTCCTGAAACACGGTCTCGATGCCCGCCCGCTTGGCCATCGACGGGGACTCGAGGACGATGTGTTCCATCTCGCCGGTCTCCGGGTCGCGCATGTGGAACGACCCGGAGGTGGCGGGAATGACGCCCGAGAGGAGCTTGATGAACGTCGACTTGCCGGCCCCGTTGTCGCCGACGATCGACAGCACCTCGTTCTCCTTGATAGAGAGCGACACGTCCTCCAGGGCGACGACGCCGCCGTAGTGCTTCGAGACGTTCTCGACGGAGAGGATCGTGTCGTCGTCCGTCTTCGACGCGCTGGCGGTGCTCACGTCAGTACTTACCGTGGACTCGTCTGCCTTTGACATGGTACAAATCTCGGCATCCACCATCATAAATGTGGTGGGTTACGGGGTCCACTTGGGATGTGGCTGAGCGTCTGTATCGGGTGTTCGCGACGCTCAGTGACTGTGACCGTGACCGCTGAGACGGAAAAGCGACCGCCGCTCAGTTGACGCCCGAGACCTGCGTCAGCGTGAAGGCGGCGACCAGCGCCCAGAGGACGACCATCGTCGCGACCGACAGCGCCGCGTCCCGTCCGCCGAACTCGTGGAGGACCCGCGTCGACCGGTACAGCAGGTACAGCGCGGGGAGGAACACGAGCGCGGCCGTTCCGAGCACGAGCGGCGTGAGGAAGCTCCATCCGGAGAGGAGGATCGGAACGAACAGCAGGACCGTCGGCGCGAAGCTGTAGATCACGCCCTGGAGCGTGGTGTCGAAGTCCCGTCGGGTCCCGACGGCCTTCACCCCGGCGTGCAGGAAGACGGTCGACAGCAGGATGAGGCCGGCCATCATCATGAACGTGACCAGCGGGAGCGTCCCGAGGGCCGCGACGCCCGGCCGAACGATCGTGAACGAGAAGCCCCAGCCGACCGCGAAGTCGACGACGGTCATGGCGACCAGCGTCACCAGCGTCAGGATGAGGGTCCCGATGGTCGCGAACATGAGCGGCTCGTCGATGCCCTGCACGTCGCTGCGGACGTACTCGAAGAAGGACTCCGCGTCGTCGGCGAGGTCCGTGATCGGGTCGATGTACTCCTCGGTCAGGTACTCGATGCGGACGTCACGGCTCAGCACCTCTATCAGCACGGCCGAGATGATGAAGATGCCCGTGAACACCTGGAACAGGCGAACGCCCAGGCCGGCGAGCACGAGGATGTTCTGCGTGAGCGCGAACACGAGCGCGCCGAGGAACGTGCCGGGCATCGAGCCCTCGCCGCCGAAGAGGTTCGTCCCGCCGATGACGACGCTCGCGATGACGATCAGTTCGGTGCCCTGGCCGGTCGACGGCGAGACGGCCTGCGTGAACGCGAGCTGGCCGATGCCGGCGAAGGCCGCCAGCAGCGCGACCAGCATGAAGTTGATAATCTTGACGTGGTCGGTCTTGATCCCCGTCCGGGTCGCGCTCTCCTTGCTCCCGCCCGTGAACATCGCCCGGTAGCCGAAGGCGGTCTTGTTGAGGACGTAGTAGCCAAGAAGCAGGAACGCGATGGTCCAGACGATCTGTATCGGGAACTGATTGAGCAGGGCAGGTCCCTGTCCGAGTTCCGCGACGCCACCGATGTAGTAGATGAGCCGCGGGTAGTTGTCGCTCGAAATCGTCGCGGTCTGGCCCTGCAGGATGACGAGGTTCGCCCCCCGTAGCAGGGTCAGGGTCCCGATGGTGACGATCAGCGAGGGGAGTCCCAGCTTGGTGATCATCAGCCCCTGGAACAGCCCGTACAACCCCGCGAACAGGAGCACCAGCAGCACGACGAACAGGATGGGGTAGCCGGTCCCGTACATCGTCGCGACCAGCGCGCCACAGACGGCCATCAGCGACCCGACCGACAGGTCGAACTCGCCGGACACCATCAGCAGCGTCATCCCGTAGCCGATGATCGCCGTGACCGCCGTGTTCCGAACGATGCCGACGAGGTTGTCGGCGCTGAGGAACACGTCCGCCCGGACGACCGTCCCGAGGACCAGGAGGACACTCACCGCGAGTATCGCCCCGACTTCCCGGCTCTGTAACAGTCTCGATACGTTGCCTAGTCCGCTGTCTCTTGATACCGAGGCGTCGACCTCTGCCATACAGTGACGGTTGTCGTCATCAATTATAAAACATTGGTATCTGTGAAGGTTGAACGAGCGGTCGCGACGAGGACCGCCGCCGCGCACGCAGCGGTATCGGTCCGTTACCGGTCCCCGAAACGGGGAGAGAAGGGGGTCTGCGGGTCGTCACCGGCGAATGCCAACTGATGGGCCGGTGATCGGTGGTCAGTAGTTGCTGTCCTGCCAGCTCTGCAGCGCGCCCCAGGACCCCGAGCGGCGCCGGGCGAACTCGAGGTTCGACTGGTCGATGACGGAGATGCCGGTGTTGAAGTCCTTCATCGGGATGCCACGCTCCATGTAGTTCCACATCATGTTGACGGGCATGTTCCCCTGGCTGTAGGGGTCCTGTCCGGCGGTGAAGTCGATGGTTCCCTTGCCGATTCCTTCGAGCGTTGGTTCGGGCAGGTCGAAGCCACCGACCGTCATCTCGCCCTGCAGGCTGTTGTTCTCCACGAGGCGGCCGCCGGCGATGGCGCCCTGCAGGGCCGTCCCGAGGATGAGGTTGATGTCTGGCGAGGAGCTGTACTTCGTGTCCACGCGGTTGATCGCCTGCGAGAGGTCCCCGCTGACGTTCAGCGTATCGAGGACTCGAACGTCGTCCTGCGCTTCGAGTGCCATGCGGATGCCCTCGCCTCGCGCGGAGAGCGCCGGGTGGTCCGGCGCGGAGGTGGTCGGTAGCGCGACGATCTCGCCGTCAACCTTCTCCTTGGCGCGCTCGTAGCCGGTCAGTCCGACGGCCACGCCGGCCGGAACGAACTTCTGGCCGATGTAGGGGATGACGGTGCCGAACGTCTCCATCATCTCGTTGAACTGGCCGGCGTAGACGCTCGTGTTGAACGAGGCGACCGGAATGTCGTTGTCGATGGCGTTCTGGATCGGCCCCGTGTACTGGTCCTTGTTGAGGATGCTCGTCGCGAGCGCGTCTTGCCCGCTTCGGAGGCGCGAGACGGTCGTGTTGAGCGTCTCGATCTGCTGGGCCGGGGAGTGGCTCGACGGTCCGATGAACTCGCCCGACCACCCCATGTTGTGCAGTGCGTCGTTCATCCCGACGATGATGCCGGTCATGAACTCGTCGACGACGTGGGTGACGAACACCATCTCGCGGTCCTCCTGGGTCGGGTTCGAGAGGTCCATGCTGTCGGCGGTTGGCGGGGGGACGAGCGGGACCCGGAGCGCAGCAGGCAACGAACTCGAACCGCCGCCGCCGTCGCTCTGGCCGCCGGATCCGTCGCCGTCGTTCTCCGTCTCCTCGCTGGTCGGCGTCTGACTGTCAGAGCGAAGGCCGCCACAGCCGGCGAGCGCCGACAGGCCGCCCGCGAGGCCGACTGCACTCATCTGTTTCATCAGATTACGACGCGAGACGCCGAGGTCGATCGACACGATGTCGTCTCCATGGTCGGGTGCGTTACCGTCAGGCATACACCTACCACATTAGAGAACACACAGATAAACATTTCTATTAATCACCCATAATTCGCCCAATCGGCGACGACCGACTCCCCCGAGCGGGAGCGCGAGCGCTCAGACCCGGACCCACTCGCCGCGGTCGTCGCTCTCGCGGACGGCCTCGACGACGCGCTGGACCGCGACGCCGTCCTCGAAGTCCGGTCGGTGCCGCTCGCCGTCCGCGACCGCCGACAGGAACTCGTAGTTCTCGTGGACGAAGGTGTGCTCCCAGCCGACGATGTGACCCGCCGGCCACCAGCGGTCCATGTACGGGTCGTCGTCGTCCGTCACCAGGACCTGCTGGTAGCCGCGGTCGTCTGCTCCCTTGACCTGAAGTTCGTTCAGCCGCCGGAGCGAGAACTTCAGCGCGCCCTCGGAGCCGTAAATCTCGATTGCGTTGTCCGCCTTCCGCCCGGTGGCGATACGGGAGCCTTCGAGGACGCCCTCCGCGCCGTTCTCGAACTCGACGAGCGCGGAGTACTCGTCGTCGGTCGTCACCGGCCGTGTCCCGTCGCCGTCGGGATCCGGACGCTCGGTGACCTGCGTCACGAGCGAGCCGCTGAGGCGGTCGATATCGCCGACGAGCCAGCGCGCGAGGTCGATGGTGTGCGAGCCCACGTCGCCCACGACGCCGGTGCCGGACACCCCGGCGTCACAGCGCCAGTTCCAGGGGAGACTCGGGTCGGCCAGCCAGTCCTGGAGGCATCGGCCCTTGAGGCGGTAGATCTCGCCCAGTTCACCCGCATCGACCAGTCGCTTGGCCAACTGAAGCGCGGGCACGTAGCGGTAGTTGAACCCCGTCGCGGCGATAGCGTCGCTCTCGCGGGCCGCGTCGCGCATCTCGATAGCCGTCTCGATGTCCGGCGCGAGCGGCTTCTCGCACATGACGTGAACGTCGGACTCCAGGGCCGCGATGGTCGGCTCGGCGTGGACGTGGTTCGGGCCGAGGTTGTAGAACACGTCCACCTCGTCGATCACGTCGCGCCAGTCCGTCGCCACCCGGTCGAAGCCGAATCGGTCCGCCGCGTCGCTGACCGCCGCCTCGTTGCGCCCGACGAGCACGTCCCGGTTGGTCGCCGGCGCGTCGGGGAAGAACATCGGGAGTCGGGCGAGCGCGTTCGCGTGAGCCTTGCCCATGAATCGATAGCCGAGGAAGCCGACGTCGAGAGTCATGCGGTCACCTCGATCCTGCCGCGAGCGAGCGCGGATGGTGGCCTGCCCCACGAGCTGTTCTCTGCTGACACGTTCGAGTGACGGCGAACACCGTCAGTGTGGAACTCTGCGCACATCGGATGAAGTCTCGGTAGCCCGCGAGATAAAGATTTGGAGCCTCCGGGCGGCCGACTCACCGAAGCCGGTACCACTTTACCACTCGCATCTGTACGCGCTGGTATGCTCGAAGGCGAAACGAGGCTCGGACTCGGGACGTACACGCTGACCGACGCACACGGCGTCGAGACCATCAAAACGGCCATCGAACACGGCTACCGCCACATCGACACCGCCCGGCTCTACGGGAACGAAGAGGAGGTCGGCGAGGCCATCGCCGCCGCGGACGTCGACCGCGACGACCTCTTCGTCGCGACGAAAGTGGCGCACTTCGAGGAGCCCGAGAAGACGACCGAGTACGTCGAGCGGGCCGTCGACGAGAGCTTCGAGAAGCTCGGCCTCGACCGGATCGACCTGCTGTACCACCACTGGCCGCGCGGTCAGGACGACATCGAGACGGTCCTGCCGGTGCTTGCCGACCGCGTCGACGACGACCGGATCGACACCCTCGGCGTGAGCAACTACACCGTCGACGACCTCCTGCTCGCCGACGACCTGCTCGACCGCCCCGTCGACGCGCTCCAGGTCGAGATGCACCCCCTGCTTCAGCAGGACGAGATTCGAGCGCACCTGGACGGAACCGACACCGACCTCGTGGCCTACTCGCCGCTGGCCCAGGGCGAGGTGTTCGACGTGGCCCCGATCTCCGACATCGCCGAGAAGCACGGCGTCTCGGAGCCGGTCGTCTCGCTCGCGTGGCTCCTCTCGAAAGAGCGCGTGACGGCCATCCCGCGGACGAGTTCCGTCGACCACCTCCGCGACAACTTCGGCGCGCTGGACCTCAAACTCGACGCCGAGGACATCGAGCGCATCGACGCCATCGAACGGACCCACCGCTGTGAAGATCCCGACTGGATGACCTGGTAGCCCAGTCGAATCGTCGAACCGACCCCGGTGTTTTTCTCCCCGTCGCGCTAGTCGGCCTGTATGGGTACCGGATACACCACTATGATGTACGACAGCGCCGAGGTCGAGCAGGGATTCGAAGACATCGCCGCGTGTCGCTACGACGGCGCGGAGATCGGACTCGGAAAGGTTCGCGCCGCCGGCCCGGACACGGTCGAGCGCGCGCTCGACGAGACGGGGCTGGACCTCTACTGCGTCATGAGCGACTGGCTTGAATCGGAGGCGGCGGTCGAGCGCGTGGCCGACGACCTCTCGCTGATCGCCGACCTCGGTGCCGAGTTCGTCGGGCTGCTCCCGCCACAGCGGCACCGCCACGACGACGCGACCGTCAAGCAGTGGTTCGGTCGCCTCGCCGACGCAGCCACCGCGGTCGGCGTGACGCCGCTCGTCCACCACCACGGCGCGACCCACGTCGAGCGCCCGGCCGAGACCCGGCGGCTCCTCGACGCCGTCGACGACCTCGAACTCCTGTGGGACTCGGCCCACCACTACCCCTACGGCGAGCACTTTCCCGCGGGTGACGTGTCCGACGGCGTCGAGCGGTTCGCCGACGACATCGCCTACGTCCACCTCAAGGACGTGGCCCCGCCGACTGGGTTCGACGAGGTCCGGGACAGCCTCACCGAGGGCGACTTCCACCTCGACAACGTCATCAACTACTTCCGCTCGTTCACCGACCTCGGCGAGGGAATTCTGGATTTCGAGGGGCTGTCCGACGCGCTCCAGGCGGTGGGGTACGACGGCCACTGCACCATCGAAATCGAGAACCAGACGGAGAAGCCGCTCGTCCACGCCAAGGAGAACTTCGACTACTGGCGGGCGGCCCGCGAGGGGCGCTGAGGCGAATCGCGTTCGCCGTCCGACCGCTCAGGACAACTGCATCAGCGTGGCCCCGGCGACGATGGCGGTGATTCCGGCGAGCACCCGCGGCGACTTCGGGAGGCGCCGGGCCAGCCCGTACGACAGCGCGACGATGACCAGCGGGTAGACGTTCGAGAGCGGGACGACGGTCACGACGGTCCCGAACTGGAGCGCGGAGAACCAGGCGAGCCAGTTCCCGGCGACGAACACCCCCGCAAGGACGAACGCCAGCAGCGCCGTCCGGTCACGGATTCTGACGCGCCGCCGGGAGTCCGAGGAGACGCCGAAGAGGGCGACGAACGCGACGAGCGCGGTCGTCTGTCCCACCGCGGTCGCGACCAGCGGCTTCGAGTAGGCGTTGAGCCCGATTTTGACGAGGACGAACGAACAGCCGAGCAGCGCCATCGCGGCGAGCGGGAGGACCAGGTCTTTCGGCGTCATCGCTCCGAGCTCCTCGGAGATGAGGTCGCCGGACTCGCCGGCCCCGGTCCCCGAGAGCTGGAGCAGGGCCCCGCCGCCGACGATACAGAGCAGTCCGACGCCCGTGAGGACGGTGAACGGCTCGCCCAGCAGCGGCAGGGCGAGCATCGCGGCGACGGCCGGGTTCGCACTGACGACCGCGGCCGAGACGCGCGCGCCGATCCGGTCGATGCTCCGGAAGTACAGCAGCCGGAACGCCGCGGGGTTGGCGAGGCCGGCGAGGGCGAACGGGGCGAGTTGCAGCGCCTCGACGCCGGCGAGCGACGTGCCCCGCGCGAACAGCAGCGCCCAGAACACGACGACGCTGACGACGATGCTGAGGACCGCCGCCGTCAGCGCCGGCTCCCGGTCCTCCAGGAACGACCCGTTGTCGAGGCCGTACTCCACGGAGAGCGACTGGAGCGCGGAGAGCACCGACGCCAGCAGCGCCAGTCCGGCGCTCAGTTCCAGCAGCGCCATCGCTCCGCGGCGCGTTCGACCGCAGTCATGGTTCGACGAGGATCTTGACGTGGTCGGTGTCCGGGGACCCCAGTTCCTCGATGCCCTCGGCGACGAGGTCGTCCAGCCCGATTCGCCGCGTGACGAAGGTGTCCGCGGCCACGTCGCCGTCGCCAAGCGACTCGACGACGGCGTCGAACTCCGTCCGGGTCGACCGCGGCGGGAAGCCGTAGCAGTAGGTGCCGCGGAGGGTCCGCTCGCCCGTGACCACCTGCTGGAGGTCCACGCTCGTCGTCCCGCTGGTCATGCTCCCGACGGTCACACCGCCGCCACGACGCGTGCTCTCGATGGCGGCGTTGACCGCCGGGGCGACGCCGGCGAACTCGAACGACGCGTCCACCCCGCCGTCGGTCGCGGTCGTGATTCGCGCCACGGCGTCCTCCGACGTGGGGTCGACGACCGCGTCCGCCCCGAGTTCGAGCGCGACCTCGCGACGCGCGCGGTTCGGTTCGGAGGCGAAGACGCGCTTCGCGCCCGCCTCGCGGAGCGCACGGACGACGGTCAGCCCGATCGGACCGCAGCCGAAGACCGCGGCGGTGTCGCCGGTGCGCAGTTCCGACCGGCGGACGGCGTGGAGGCCCACGGCGAGCGGTTCGACGAGCGCGCCCTGCCAGACGGGCACGTCCGCGGGGAGCCGGTGGACCTGCTGTGCGGGGACGACCGCCTCCTCGGCGAAGCCGCCGGCCCCGGTCTGGAGACCGACCGCCAGGACATCCGCACAGCGGTTGTAGGCTCCGTCCTCGCAGTAGCGACACGCGCCACAGGGGATGTTCGGGTGGACGGCGACCGGGTCGTCGACCGCGACGCTGGTCACGTCGTCGCCGACCTCGCTGACGGTCCCGCTGAACTCGTGGCCGATGGTGATGGGGCGGCTCGCGCCCGACCGCGGGTGTGGCTCCGCCGGCGTGTACTCGGCGTGCTCGTACTCGTGAACGTCCGTGCCGCAGATGCCACAGGCCGTCACGTCGATTCGCACGTCGGTCGGCCCGACCGCGGCCGGCTCCACGTCGTCGATTCGTACGTCGCCCGCGCCGTAGAAGCGCGCGGCTCTCATGGCTGTCCCACCGCTGTGTCACTCGATTGCATGTGCAGTCTATCGACTCTCCCGGAAGCGTGCTAACACTTTCGATCGGACGGTCGCGAAAACGAACCAGCGTGCGCGGTCGGCGTTACTCCTTGCGGTGTTGCTCGACGACGTCCCAGTCCAGTTCGATGCCCAGGCCCGGCGCGTCGGGGATCTGGATGCGACCGTTCTGGATGAAGTCCTCGTCGCGCGCGAGCAGGTCCTCCCACCACGAGACCTCGCGGGCGTGGTACTCCAGCGCGACGAAGTTCGGCACCGTCGCGCCGACGTGGGCCGTCGCCGCGGTGGCGACCGGGCTGCCGATGTTGTGGGGGACGAGCGCCTGGTAGTAGGCCTCGGCCATGTCGGCGACCTTCTTCGTCTCGGCGATGCCGCCCGTCTTCGGCACGTCGGGCGCGAGGAAGTCGACGGCCTGGTCCTCGATGAGGTCGCGGAAGCCGTGGCGGCCGTAGCGGTTCTCGCCGGTGAGGATGGTCGCGTTCACCCGGCGCTTGAGTTCGCGCATCGCGTCTGTGTTCTCCGGCGGCAGCGGGTCCTCGATCCACGCGAGGTCGTACGGTTCGAGCGCGCGACAGAGCCGCTCGGCCGTCTCGGGACTGAAGTTCCAGTGGAGGTCCACGGCGACCTCGGCGTCGTCGCCGATCTCCTCCATGACGGCGGCGACGACGCGCTGCTTGTGGTCGATCTCCGGCGGGTCGAAGTGACGCGACAGCGTGTCGATTTCGCGGCCCGAGGGCACGTCGAGGTCGAACTTCACGATGTCGAAGCCGTCTTCGACGGCGGCGCGCGCGGCCGTCGCGTAGGCCTCGGGCTCGTAGGTCTCGTCCTCCTGGCCCTCCTCGGCGGACTCGACCATCGCCTCGCCGGCGTGACAGTCGGCGTAGACGGCCACTTCCTCGCGGACCTTCCCGCCGAGCAGCTGGTAGACCGGCTGGTCGAGCAGCTTGCCCGTCGCGTCCCACAGGGCGAGTTCGACGCCGCTGATCGCGATGGTGCCGACGCCCTCCTGGGAGCCGCGCCCGGAGAGACTCTCGCGCATGAGGTTGTAGAGCCGTTCGACGTCTGTCGGGTTCTCCCCGACCAGGACGGGCCGGAGGTAGTCCGTGATGATCTCGTGGACGCCGGGCGAGGGGTAGGCCTCGCCGATGCCGGTGACGCCCTCGTCGGTCTCGACGGTGACGATGGTCCACGGGAAGTTCCCGTCGATGACCAGCGTGTTCAGGTCGGTGATCTCTGCCGGTGGGCCGTCCGCGCGGCGCGGCGTCTCGTCGAAGTCGGCCCACATCGTCGCTGCGAGCTTGGATGCGAAGTCTTCGTACATGGTTTGTGTGTCAGTCCGCACCTGGGTCGGGTACGGGATGGGTGTGTCGGAACGCGAGGCGACCGCCCGTGGTTCCGTCTCGGCAACTCGGCCTCGTCCGGTTCGGGGTCTCCGCGCGGGAGTCGCCGAACCCGACGATACCGAATCGCATCGTTTGCGATATATACGTTTGTCCTGTTATAAGTTCCGATGAGGTGGGCGGTCCGGCCGGTCCCGAGACCCCGCCCCCGCGTGCGACGCGCACCCGCATTTTTTTATGCTTTGACCCGAATAACCATCATAGACAATTCGACTGACAGCCGAGACTAGTCGGTCGTGACACCGGCTGTCGCGGCAAGGATCTGATACACATGACCCACATCAAAGACGCAATCGAATCAGCCGACAACCCTCTCGGAACCTGGATCTCGGTCGGGCATCCGACGATCGCCGAGGCGACGGCTCAACTCGACCTGGACTTCCTCCTCGTCGACATGGAGCACACGACGATGGACCTAGAGACGATAGAGAGCATGGCCCGCGGCGTCGACGCCGCGCCCGGCGACACGGACATGATCGTCCGCGTGCCGTGGAACGACCCGGTCCGGCTCAAGCGCGTCATCGACATCGGTGTCGCCGGCGTGATGGTCCCGATGGTCGGCTCCGCCGAGGAGGCCGAAGAGCTCGTCCGCTCGCTCCGGTATCCCCCGGACGGCATCCGCGGCATCGCCGGCAGCCGGGCGACGCGCTACGGGAAGAACTTCGAGGAGTACGTCACGAGCGCCAACGGGTCGATCCTCACCATCGCACAGATCGAGACTGAGCGGGGGATGGAGAACGCCCAGGAGGTCGCCGCCGTCGAGGGAATCGACTCGCTGTTCGTCGGTCCGGCCGACCTCTCTGGCTCGCTCGGAATGTTCGCCGAGTGGGACTCGGCGGAGTTCGACGAGGCCGTCCAGTCGATCATCGACGACGGCCACGCGGCCGACGTGCCCGTCGGGACGCTGACGACCGACATCGGCGCCGACGCCATCGAGTCCCGGGTCGACCAGGGCTTCGACTTCCTCATCGCGGGCAAGGACGTGGCCCTGCTGATGGACAGCGTCGAGGTGGCCATCGACAACTACGCCGACGCGCTCGACAAACCGGTCTCCGCCTCCGACGACTGACCGCGCGACTTCTGTCCGCAGACTTCGACGACCAGCGAACCGACGGCCGCGAGCCTGTCGTTCGTGACATGGCGTGACGCCGAGACGGAGACCGGTGGCTACCGTGGTCCGAAGGCGCGAAACAAAGAGAGACGACGTAGTGGAGCTGGGGCTACGGTGGCCGGGAGTTCAGTGGCTGTAGTAGCGCTCGATGGTGATGGTCTTGTCCGTGTAGAAGTTGATGGCGTCCTCGCCCTGGGCGTGGAGGTCCCCGAAGAAGGAGTCCTTGCGCCCGCCGAAGTGGAAGAAGCCCATCGGCGCGCAGACGCCGACGTTGATGCCGATGTTGCCGGCGTCGACCTCGTAGCGGTACTTCCGGGCTTCCGCGCCGTTCTCGGTGTACAGCGACGAGGCGTTGCCGTACTGGGTGCTGTTGACCATCTCGATGGCCTCGTCGATGTCGTCGGCCTTGGTCAGCGCCATCACCGGGCCGAAGATCTCGGTCTGGGTGATGTCCATGTCCGTCGTGACGTTTTCGAGCAGCGTCGGCCCGAGGAAGTTCCCGTCGGGGTAGTCGGGATGCTCGAAGTCGCGGCCGTCGACGACCAGGTCCGCGCCCTCGTCGATGGCGTCCTCGATCATTCCCTTGACGCGCTCCGCGGACTCGCCCGTGATGAGCGGGCCCACGTCGGTGTCCTCGTCGAGGCCGTTGCCGACTGTGAGGTCGTCGACGGCGTCGAGGACTTCCTCGCGAAGCGGCTCGTAGCTGTCGCCGACGCCGACGACCACGTCGTTGGCGAGACAGCGCTGGCCGGCGTTGCCGTACACCGAGCCGATGACGTTCGGGACCGCGTCCTCGAGTTCGGCGTCCTCGGAGACGACGGCGTAGTTCTTCGCGCCGCCCTGGGCCTGCACGCGCTTGCCGTGCTCGGCGGCGGTCTGGTAGATGTGCTGGGCGACGGGGGTCGACCCGACGAAGGAGATGCCCTCGATGTCGTCGTGTTCCAGCAGGGCAGTGACCGTGTCGACGCCGCCGTTGACGAGGTTCACGACGCCGTCCGGGAAGTCGACCGCGTCGACGGCCTCGAAGATGAGCTGGGAGCTGAGCGGGACCTTCTCGCTCGGCTTGAGGATGAACGTGTTGCCCGTGGCGACGGCGTAGGGCAGGAACCACAGCGGAATCATCGCCGGGAAGTTGAACGGCGTGACCGCGGTGAACACGCCAAGCGGCTGTCGGATGGCGTGCTCGTCCATGCCGCTGGCCACGTCCTGGACGTTGCCGCTGCCCTCGCGCAGCATGTTGGGGATGCCGGCGGCGACTTCGACGTTCTCGATACCACGACGAATCTCGCCGCGCGCCTCGTTCAGCGTCTTGCCGTGCTCGCGCGTCAGCGCCTGCGCGATGTCCTCCTGTCGCGCTTCGAGTTCCTGCTTGAGGTCGAAGATGTACTGGACGCGTTCGACCGGCGGTGTGCGCGACCACTCCTCGAAGGCCTCGCTCGCGGTCTGGACGGCTTCGTCGACATCCTCGGCGGTCGCGAACGGCACGTCCGCCAGCGTCTCGTTGGTCGCCGGGTTGACGACGGGCTGGCCCTCGTCTGAATCGACCGAGACCCACTCGCCACCGACGTAGCTGTCTACGGTGTCTGGGACGGCAGTCGCGTCTGGCGACTGCTCTTGCTTGCTCGTCATACGTAAAACACCTCTCGGTCCACCCATAAATGTGTTACGCCATCAACACCGGCTGCGACACAGTCGCACCACTCTTGGTGATCCAGCCGTAACTGAGCGTATGGGTTCAGTAAGGTACGATTTCGACGGAGAAACGGTTATCGTCACCGGCGGCAGTTCGGGTATCGGACGGGCGGTCGCGCTGGCGTTCGGGGACGCCGGCGCGACGGTCGTCAACGCTGACATCACGCCCGAGACGAAAGACGCCGACGCGACGCGGCCGACCCACGAGGCCATCGAGGCTGACGGCGGGCGTGCGGTCTTCGTCGAAACCGACGTATCGGAGCGCTCGGACATCGAATCCGTCGTCGAGGCGGCCCGGGAGTTCGGCGGCGTCGACGTGATGGTGAACAACGCCGGCTGGTTCACCCGCGGCGACCTCTTCTCGGTCGACGCCGAGACGTTCGACCGGATCCACGACATCAACACGAACGGCGTGTTCTTCGGCTGTCAGGCCGCGGCGGCGGACATGCGCGACCGCGGTGTGAGCGGGACCATCGTCAACACCGCGTCGATCAGTGCGACGCACGCCCAGGTCGGCCAGATCCACTACGATTCGACGAAGGGCGCGATCAAGATGATTACCCGCGGCGCGGCGCTCGAACTCGCGGCCGACGACATCCGCGTCAACGCGGTCGCGCCCGGCCACATCGCCACCGAGTTCGGCTCCGGGGCCGAGCAGAAAGAGGAATCCGTGGCAGCGGGCGACCTGATGAAACCGATTCCGCTCGACCGGCCGGGCTACCCCGAGGACATCGCGCCGGCGGTCCTGTTCCTCGCGAGCGACCAGGCCGGCTACGTGACCGGCGAGATGGTCTACGTCGACGGCGGCTGGCAGACGTACTGAGTCGGTCGGAACGGTTTTGACAGGCAGTGGCCGACGAGCGACGACGGCCCGAAGACGCGGGCGACCGGTGAAGGAGCGGCCGACGGGAGAGGTTCGTTCTCCCGGTGTGTGAATCCAGTACAGTTATGTCACCGGGAACCACACTGAGAACCATGCGTGCACTAGTGCTCGATGCGGAGTGGAATCCGCAGTCAAGCTACGACCTGACGGACGACGAGAAGCAGCGCAAGCGCGCGATGGACAGTTCCAGTATCTGGCAGAATCCCGAGTTACGTGTCGAGGAGCGCGAGCGGCCCGAACCGGCCGACGACGAGGTCCTCGTCCGCGTGAAGTACGCCGGCATCTGCGGCAGCGACGTGGCCATGACGGAGACGGACGACGACGGCTACATGCACTACTCGGCGTACACGCAGCTCCCGAACGTCATCGGCCACGAGTTCTCGGGTGAGGTCGTCGAGACCGGGGACGACGCGGACTTATTCGAGGTCGGCGAGCCCGTGACGGCCGAGGTCACCGACTACTGCGGTCGCTGTCAGATGTGCCGCCAGGGATTCCACGGCCACTGCGAGAACTTCGAGCAGCTTGGCTTCACACTCGACGGCGCGTTCGCGGAGTACGTCGCCGTTCCCGAGAAGATCCTCTGGGGCGTCTCGGAGCTGTCTCAGCAGTACGAGGACGAAGACGAACTGTACCGCGCCGCCGCCACCATCGAGCCGAGCACCATCACGTTCTACGGCCTCTTCGGGCGGGCGGAGGGCATCTGGCCCGGCGACTACCACGTCTACCACGGCGTCGGCCCCATCGGCCTGACGGGGATGAACGTCTCGCGCGCCGCGGGCGCGGGGAAGGTCATCGCCTTCGAGCCCTCGGACGAGCGCCGCGAGATCGCCCACGATCTCGGCTTCGAGCACGTCTACAACCCCATCGAGGTCGACGCGGTCGAGAAAGTCGACGAGGTCACCGGCGGCGAGGGCGCTGACGTCCACGTCGAGACCAGCGGCGCTGTCGGCGCGACCTACCCCGTCATCGAGGACACGCTGGCCGAGCGGGCGAACGTCGTCCACATCAGCAACGCCGGTAGCGACCCGGACATCGCGCTCCGGAAGTACCAGGGATCGAGCGCGCAACTGTACGGTTCTGAAGGCCACACGGGTCAGCAGGTGTACCCGCGCACTATCCGGCTGATGGCCAGTGGCCGACTGGACAACCTCCCGATCGTCACGTCGACGTTCGACCTCGAAGACGCCGACGAGGCCGTCGCGCAGGCCCGCAAGCGCGTCGACGGCAAGGTCCTGATCGAAGTCTGAGAACGCCCCAGAAACGAGTCGCTGGCAGCTTTTTCATTCATCGACGCGTCGAGCGTCGCGGCTACGGAACGGTCAGCACACACGAGACGGCGGAAAACGGCCGAGCGCGGTCAGTGTTCGAGGTCGGCGAGGTCCCACTCGCCGGTGATGATCGCGCCGGAGTCGGGGTTGTCGGGCTCGACGACCGCTTCGACGAACGACGGCCCGTCGTGGGCGAACGCCTCTTCGAGGACGCCGTTCAGGTTCTCGGGCTTGACGACGCGCTCGGCGAAGCCGACGTTGAACGACTCGGCCATGTCCATGAAGTCGACCATCGTCTCGTCGTCGAACTCCGTGTCGAGGACGCGGTCCCAGCCGTACTTGTTCACCTGGAGGTTCCGGATGGACTTCCAGCCGTTGTTGTTGACGACGACGTAGTTCACGTCGATGTCGTGTTCGACGGCGCAGGCGACCTCCTGGTTGCACATCAGGAAGCTGCCGTCGCCCTCGAAGTCGACGACCGTCCGCTCGGGATCCGCCAGCTTCGCGCCGATGGCGGCCGAGACGCCCCATCCCATCGTCGAGAAGCCGCCACAGGAGATGTTCGTCCGGGGCTCGTACACCGGGAATTCGGGGTTGATCGTCTCCTGGGGCTGGCCGGCGCTGGTGACGATGCTCCCGTCCCGCGGGAGCACCTCGCGGACCGCTCGGGCCACGCGCGAGATACTCATCGGGACCTCGTCGCTCTCCCAGCGCTCGTCGACCTGCGCCTGCCAGTCCTCCCACAGCGCCTGAATCTCCTCGTAGTACTCGTTGTCCTCGGTCGAGACGGGGTCGACGCGGTCCTGGACGGCCTCCGTGATCTGACGGGTGACGACCTTCGCGTCGCCCTGGATGCCGACCTCGACCGGGTAGTTCTTCCCGATCTCCTGGGGGTCGATGTCGACGTGGACCAGCTTGCTCGGCGGGATCTCGAAGCTCACGCCCTCCTCGAATGAGGAGGTGTGCATGTCGGTGAACCGACAGCCGACGGCGAGGATTACGTCCGCGTTCGCCGCGAGTTCGTTCCCGGCCGAGGAGCCGATCCAGCCCGCGTAGCCGACGAACAGGTCGTGGTCCTCCGGGATGATGCCCCGCGACTGGAACGTCGGAATGACGGGGGCCTGGAGGTGTTCGGCGAGGTCCTGTACCTCGTCCCAGGCCTCGGCGAGCATCGTCCCGCCGCCGGGGACGATGACCGGTCGGTCGGCCTCGGCCAGCAGGTCCGCGGCGTCCGAGACCGTCTCTGGGTCGCCGCCGGGCCGGCTGTGGGGGCGGTGCTTGGTCGGCTCTGGCAGTTCCACGTCCGCTGCCGCGCCCTGTACGTCCATCGGCACGTCGACGTGGACGGGACCGGGACGGCCGGACAGCGCGCACTGGAACGCCCGGCGAAGGATGCGCGGGAGCCGCTCCACGTCGTCGACGACGAAGCTCTTCTTCGTGACGGGTTCCATCACGCTGGGGAAGTCGCCGGGTTTCTGGCGCTCGATCTCCTGGAGGATCCCCTGCCCGTACTCGTGGGTCTGGGGCGCGCCGGTGAAGATGACCATCGGGATGGAGTCGACGTAGGCCGTCGCTGCGCCGGTGACGGTGTTCGTCGCCCCTGGGCCGATGGAGGTGAACACAGCCAGTGGGTCCCCCGTCGCTCGCGCGTATCCGTCCGCGAGGTGTGTCGCGCCCTGTTCGTGCCGGGGTTGAATGACCTCAACCTCGGAGTCGTTGAACGCGTCGAGCAGGTTCGTGCTCCCGTGGCCGGGAATGCCGACGAGGTACTCGACGCCCTCTTTTTCCAGATAGTTGGCGATGATCTCGCCACCGTTGAGTCTAGGCATCTCATCACAAACGTACACGCCGGTTTTATTAAACGTTCCCCCACGGCCCCCTCACAGTGAGGGGATGACCTCGTCGCCCATGACCTCGAAGAGCCGCTCGGGCTCGGGGCTGGTGTTGCCGAGCGCGATGCGGTCGAAGCCCATCTCGGCGTACTCCTCCAGTTGGGCGGCGATAGTCGATGGGTCGTCGGCGATGAGGAACTTCGCCTCGATCTCCTCCTCGGTCGCCTTCTCGCCCTCCTGCTCGATGTCCTTCGGGTTCGCCATCGCGCGGTCGAAGACGTTCTGCGTGGTCGCCCACCACGGGCGGGTGGCCGCCCGGGCGCGCTCGAAGTCCTCGTCGTAGGAGGCGATCACGAGCAGCGTCGTCTCGATGCTGTCGGGATCGCGGCCCTCTTCTTCGGTGTAGCGGCGAATGGCGGGATAGAGCCGGTCGGTGTACTCCTCGCCCTTCTTGACCGTGATGAAGCCGTCGCCGTAGACGCTGGTCAGCGAGGCTGTCGTCGGCCCGTTGGCGGCGAGGTGGATCTCCGGTCGGTCCTCGGGCATCGTGTAGAGCTTCGCATCGTCGACCTCGTAGTGCTCACCCTCGTAGCTGAAGAAGTCCTCCGAGTCGTAGAGGCCGTGGACGATCTCCAGGGTCTCTTCGAGCCGGTCGCGTCTGACCGGGTACTCCGGCCACTCGTGGCCCAGCGGCTTCTCGTTCATCGCCTCGCCGGTCGAGAGGCCGAGCACGACCCGCTCGTCGTGCATCTCCTGGAGCGTCGCGAAGGCCTGGGCCATCATTGCCGGGTGGTAGTGCTCGCCGGCGGGCGTCACGCAGGTCCCGATCGGGATGTCGACCCGCTCGGTGGCGGCCCCCAGCCACGACCACGCGAAGCCGGCTTCGGCGTCCGTGTGGAACCACGGGTGGAAGTGGTCCGAGGTCCAGATGAAGTCGTAGCCGTTCTCCGAGGCGAGTTCGGAGTACTCCAGCAGCTCCGACGGGCTGTACTGCTCCTGATGGGCCATGTAGTCGATGCTGACCATCGTACCTCCGACTTGTGGTGTCCGTGTAATATCGTTTTCCCCACGCGACCGGAGTTCGTGAGCGTCTGCGTCGCAGATACCCAACGTGCAGGCACTTCACCCACCGTTTGAGAGAGGCGAACGTTATTGGGCCACCCATCTGGTGTGCGGACGTTTATCACGCTGCTGCCCGGGAAAGACCGGCGATATGCGACTTCGCTCGTCGTGCCCGGACAATGACGTTCGCATCTTCCGAACGCCCCCAATCGTTCGTCGCTGACGAACAGTTTTATGATGGACGATGCCAAACTACGTGGTATGGCAACGCACGACGGCTCTCGAACGGTGGAAGCGGTCCAGACGACACTCGACATCATCGAACTGCTGCTCGAGCGAGACGGGGCCGGAATCACGGAAATTGCCTCGGAACTGGACCGGTCGAAGGGGACCATCCACGGGCACATGGCCACGCTCTCGCAGAACGAGTTCGTCGTGAAGGAGGGCGATACGTACCGTCTGAGTCTGCGGTACCTCGAACTGGGGGAGAAGGTACGGAACCGACTCCAGATCTACGACGTCGTCACGGAGGAACTCGACGACCTCTCCGCGTCCTGTGGCGAGCTCGCTCAGTTCGCGATGACGGAACACGGGCGTGCGGTGTACATCTACAAGAGCGCCGGCGAGAACGCCATCCAGTCCGCGTCGTCCCCGGGCAAGCGAGAGTACATGCACTGCCTCTCGCTGGGCAAGGCGATGCTGGCACACATGCCCAGAGAGCGCGTCGAGGAGATCATCGACCGCCACGGCCTCGTCGGCTACACCGAGAACACGATCACCGACCCGGAGACGCTGTTCGAGGAACTCGAAGCCATCAGAGAGCGCGGCTACGCCTTCGACCGCGAGGAGAAGATCGAGGGCCTGCGCTGCGTGGCCGCCCCGGTGACGACCAAAGACGAAATCGTCGGCGCGATAAGCATCTCTGGGCCCGCCAGCCGATTCGAAGGCGAGTTCTACGAGGAGGAACTCCCCAGCATGGTCACGCGGTCGGCCAACGTCATCGAGATCAACTCCCAGTTCTCGTAATCCAGCCCACATCCGCACCCCCGTTCGCGAAGTCCGAACGACAGGGTTCGTCGACGGCCGGTCGTCTCCGACGGAACGGACTGTGGGCCGATCAAGACGACCGCTCACATTCGATGTAACACACGTACAGGTGTTATTCTCTCGGCGTGACGATCAGGACTCGATCGGACAGAGTGACTGCTCGCCGCGGACGGACACCCGTCGACCCCTGTTATCGCTGCCTGTCTGTGGTACGACTCACAGGGCGTCGCACCCGCGCAACCGTCGATCCTCGGTACCGAACCGCCACCAAATAATAAAATTTCCAGTAGTCACAGAAATCTGAGAATATCTCTATCGAGACTGGTCTCCCGTCTCTACGGAACGGTACTGATCGGCGGTTAGGGCCGTGTTACATCCGAATATGACGTTCACCCTATGACAGCGGTTACTCCGATGTGATCCCCGAGAAGTACCAGACAGCCGATTTGGGGTCCCATTGAACGGTTCTCAGAGTAAGGGCAAGAAATTCCCCAAAATATGATCGAATTCTGCTAATTTTGGATAATAGTAATATATCAGACATTAACCCATATCGCTGTTCGACGATCACCGAGGCGCCGACTGACGCGACGTAACGGCCTAACCAGGGGTAACCTATTAGCGGCCCGCGAGTGAACTGTCACCAACAATGACCGACTCCCCGGAGAAGCTCTCCGTGTGGTGTGCCGGCGAGGAGTGGTGTCCGATCACGACGACGGCTTCGCTCATCGGCAAGAAGTGGCACCCCGTCATCGTCCATCGACTGCTGGAACACGGGCCCTCGGGGTTCAACGAACTCAAGGAGAACGTCGACGGCATCTCATCGAAGGTGCTGTCCGACAGCCTCGAGGACCTCCAGGAGAAGGGGCTCGTCGACCGCGAAGTCATCAGCGAACAGCCGTTTCGGGTCAACTACTCGCTGACGGAGCGCGGGGCGTCGCTCGAACCGGTCATCACCGAGATGGCGAAGTGGGGACAGGAACACCTGGAAGAACCGGTGGAGGCGGACGACGGCATCCGGTGACGGCCGCCGGGCAATAGCTTTTGGCGCTGCCCGGCGAATCGGTCGATATGCCCGTAACTGACGAGGCGGAACTCCGAGAGATACTGGAACTGGACCGCGTCGCCGTCGTCGGCTGTTCTGCCAGTCCCGGCAAAGACGCCCACGAGATCCCGAAGTACCTCCTCGAACAGGGCTACGACGTGATTCCCGTCAACCCCTTCGCCGACGAGATATTCGGCCGCGAGGCGTACGACTCGCTGGCGGACGTGCCGGGCGAGATCGACATCGTCGACGTGTTCCGGCCGAGCGAGGAGGTCAGCGACATCGTCGACGCGGCGCTGGCACGCGACGACGACGCCGTCATCTGGCTCCAGCTTGGCATCCACGACGACGAGGCGGTCGAGCGCGCCGAAGCGGCCGGTCGCCGCGTCGTGCAGGATCGGTGTATGAAGCCGACCCACCAGCAGCTCATGGGCTGACGTGACCGGCCCGGATGGCCGCGTCCCCCAGCGCCCGATACGTCTATGACGATGGCCGGACGATAGCCGACCATGCTCCCGTGGGACGCGGGGTCCTACTGGCTCGTTCGGTTCCTGTTTCACCGGGGACTCGCGGCGATCTATCTGCTCGCCTTCCTCGTCGCGGCCAGGCAGTTCCGGCCGCTCGCCGGCGAGGACGGCCTCTTGCCGATAGCGCGGTACGTCGACCGCCACTCGTTCCGAGAGCGGCCGAGCCTGTTCTACTACTACCCGAGCGACCGCGTCGTCGTCGTCGCAGCGTGGGCCGGGGTCGCCCTCTCCGTGGTCGCACTCGCGGGCGTGCCGTCCGTGCTTCCGAGACCCTACGCCGTCCCGGCGTCGATGGCGCTCTGGCTCGCGCTGTGGGGGCTGTACCTCTCCTTTGTCAACGCCGGCCAGACGTTCTACGGCTACGGCTGGGAGTCGATGCTGCTGGAAACCGGGTTTCTGGCAGCGTTTCTCGGAGCCGGGCCGACGGGACCGCCGGTGGTCGTCGTCTGGCTCCTGAAGTGGGTGCTGTTTCGCAACATGTTCGGCGCGGGGCTCATCAAACTCCGCGGCGACGACTGCTGGCGAGACTGCACCGCGCTCGACTACCACTACGAGACTCAGCCGATTCCCAACCCGGTGAGCTGGTACGCCCACCACCTGCCCGACCGCTTCCACCGGGTCGAGGTGCTGGGCAACCACGTCGTCGAAGTCGCGGTCCCGTTCCTGTACTTCGCTCCCCAGCCCTGGGCCTCGGTGGCGGGCGCGGCGACTATCGGCTTCCAGGGCTGGCTCATGGTCACGGGGAACTTCTCGTGGCTCAACGCCCTCACCATCGTCCAGGCCGTCGCGACGTTCAGCGACGGCGTGCTCACCGCTGTCCTCCCGGTCAGTGCACCGACGGCGTCCAGTCCGCCGCTGTATCTCCAGGCACTCGCCGTCGCGCTCGCCGCCGTCGTCCTCTGGCGGAGCGTCGGCCCGGCGCGAAACATCCTCTCGGAACGGCAGGTGATGAACACCGCCTTCGACCCCCTGCACCTGGTCAACACCTACGGCGCGTTCGGGTCGATCACCCGCGACCGCTACGAAATCGTCGTCCAGGGGACGACCGACGACGTGGTGACGCCGGACACGGAGTGGGAGACCTACGAGTTCAGGGGCAAGCCGACCGACCCGGACCGGCGACCGCGGCAGGTCGCTCCCTACCACTACCGGCTGGACTGGCAACTGTGGTTCGCGGCGATGGCCCCGACGCCCCACCGGAGTCCGTGGTTCCTCGCGCTACTGCAGAACCTCCTCGACGGCGACGAGGCGACGCACGACCTCCTCGACTCGGTCCCGTTTTCCGACGAGACGCCGACGCACGTCCGGGCGGTCCGCTATCGCTACCGGTTCACGACGCCCGAGGAACGCCGCGAGACCGGCCGGTGGTGGACACGCGAGCGGGTGGGGACCTACGTCAGCCCGGTCGGCGAGGGGGACCTGCGGCTCACGCGCGTCTGACCGCTCTAGCAGTTCGAGTCGCCCGTGCTCGCCGGCGGCGTCTTCGAGAGGTACTTCCCCCACCGGCTCCGGTCGTCGGCGACGCGGCGATAGGCGCGCTCGCGGAGCCGCTCGTAGTCGTCGAACTGATTGAGGAACTCCACCGCTGGCCGCGCCAGTTCGCCCGGGCCCGTCCGCGCGAGCGCCGCCTCGATGGACGCGCCACAGGAGTACACCTCGTCCTCGGTGACGAAGTGCGAGCAGGACTCGTAGTCCTCGGGAAGACGCGCCAGCAGATCCTCGTCGAGATCGGAGAATCCGACGATGTCGACGTCCGAGCGGGTGCGGACGAAGTCCGCGCACCAGGTACAGAAGCCGCAGTCATCGTCGTAGACGAGCGTGCCGTCACTCATACTCGATTCTAGGGCGGCGACGCACAAACCGTTTCCTCCGGTAGGTCTTTGTCACCGCTCGTGCCAGCGTGACGCATGGAGCGGTTCGTCGAACTCGTCGTCGCCGGCGGGCTGGCGACCGTCACCGGGCTCTGGGTGACGCGACTCACGGCGGCTCTCTCGACGCCGTGGCTCGCCGGGGCCGCGCTCGCGGGCCTCGGAGTGTTCGCGCTCGGCGCGGGCATCGCGCGCGAGGTGTCGCCCGACTGGTGACGGGTGCGATAGTGGGCTCGGCGTGGGCGACGCCAACTGTTTTGCCCGCCCGCGCCCTCGGGCCGGACATGGACAAAGCAGAAGTCGCCGCGCTCATCGAAAACGAACTGCCGGACGCGACGGCGACGGTCACCACGCCGAGAGACCCCGACGACGACAAGCACTACGCTGTCCGGGTCGTCTCGCCCGCCTTCGAGGGCGAGACGCTCGTCGACCAGCACCAACTCGTCCACGACGCGCTGGGCGAGCACCTCACCCGCGAGATTCACGCCATCGAGCTGCGGACGCTGACGCCCGAGGAAGCAGAGTAGCCGGACTCGTCAGGCCGACGGTCCGCAGTCGTCGATCCGACCGTCGGTACGCCTTTACCCGTGGTCGCGTTAGGGTGGGTATGGCATTCGAACCCGAAGAGGTCTCACCCGAGGAGGTTACCGACCACGTCGACAGCGCCATCGAGGACAACGAGGTCGTCCTGTTCATGAAGGGCGACGAGCTGATGCCCCAGTGTGGCTACTCGCGGAAGGCGCTCGGGCTGCTCACACAGTACCGAGAGGACGTGGAAACCGTGAACGTGCTGCGCGCGACCGACGCCTACCGCGAGGCGCTGGAGCGCCACAGCGGTCGCGAGACGATTCCACAGACGTTCGTCGACGGGGAGTTCGTCGGCGGCAGCGACATCCTCGAACAGCTCGACGAGCGCGGCGACCTCGAACCGAAACTCAGCGGCTGAGTCCCTACTCGTCGTCTTTCATCTCGCCGAGTTTGTCGACGAGGTCGCTCGTCGACGCCTCCGTCTCGAAGGAGACCGAGCCGTCGTGGTCGTTCTCGTGGACGGCGACGCCTTCGCTGTCGTCCGCGTCTACGTTGTTGTCCTTCTGCTCGGATTCGTCGTAGCTACCAAAACCCATGTCTCATACGGGGGGCGTGGTGTACTAAAATCAGACGATGTTTCGAGCCGGACGCCACCAGCTACCATCCCACGACACTCCGACATTCCCGCGACGACACCGAGAACCGGATGCGGGCGCGCGGTAAGCAAAGGTTCTTAACTGTCCTCGTTCTCCCACCTAGATAACGGCACCCGAGAGCCGTGGTTTTCCGACGGCTATCGCGCCTCCACCGGAATCTTCAAAGCTATGAGTTCAGCAGACGAGACACTTGAGAGAATCAAAGCACAGGTCGAAGCGGAGACGCCAGACGACATCGAGATCGAGTCCGTCGAGTTCGAAGGACCGGAGCTCGTCATCTACACGCCCGACGCGCGGACCGTCGCCAGCCGCGACGGCATCGTCAGGAACCTCGCACAGACGCTCCGCAAGCGCATCAACGTCCGCCCCACGCAGGAGGCGCTGGTCCCGCCCGAGGAAGCCCGGGTCCGCATAACCGAGACGATCCCGGAAGACGCCGGCGTCCAGAACCTCGACTTCGACCGCCAGACCGGCGAAGTGTTCATCGAGGCCGAGAAGCCCGGCCGCGTCATCGGCCGCCACGGCGCGACGCTCGACGAGATTTCGGGGTCGGTCGGCTGGACGCCCGAAGTCGTCCGCACGCCGCCGATGGAATCCTCGACGGTCTCGAACGTCCGGAACTTCCTGAAACAGGAGCGCGAGGACCGCCGCGACATCCTCCAGCGAGTCGGCCGGCAGATCAACCGCCCGATGACGAACGACGACGACTGGGTGCGGCTGACGACGCTTGGCTGCTGTCGGGAGGTCGGCCGCGCGTCGTTCATCCTCTCGACGCCCGAGTCGCGCATCCTCATCGACTGCGGCGACAAGCCCGGCGCAGAAGGCGAGGTCCCGTATCTCCAGGCCCCCGAGGCGCTGGCCGCGGGGCCGAACTCGCTGGATGCCGTGGTCCTGACCCACGCCCACCTCGACCACTCCGCGCTCATCCCCATCCTGTTCAAGTACGGCTACGACGGCCCGATCTACACGACCGCGCCGACGCGGGACCTGATGGGCCTGCTCCAGCTGGACTACCTCGACGTGGCCTCGAAGGAGGGGCGCACGCCCCCCTACGAGAGCCAGCAGGTCCGTAACGCGCTGAAACACACGATTCCGCTGGAGTTCGGCAACGTCACGGACATCGCCCCGGACGTGAAGTTGACGATGCACAACGCGGGCCACATCCTCGGCTCCGCGGTCTGTCACTTCCACATCGGCGAGGGCCGGTACAACGTCGCGTTCTCCGGCGACATCCACTACAAGGACACCCGCCTGCTCGACGGCGCGGTCAACGACTTCCCGCGGGTGGAGACGCTCGTCCTCGAGTCCACCTACGGCGGGAAAAACGACTACCAGACCGACCAGTCCGACTCCGAGCGGGTGCTGCGCGACGTGATCAACACCGCTCAGGAGAAGGATGGCCACATCCTCATCCCCGCCTTCGCCGTGGGCCGCTCCCAGGAGCTCATGCTCGTTCTGGAGGAGGCGATGCGGAAGGGCGACATCCCGACGATGCCGGTGTACCTAGACGGGATGATCCGCGAGGCGACGGCTATCCACACCGCTTACCCAGAGTACCTCCGCGACGACCTCCGCCAGCGCATCCTCTACGAGGACGAGAACCCCTTCCTCGCGGAACAGTTCGAGCAGGTCGACGGCGGCGAGGAGATGCGACGCGACATCACCGACGACGAACCGGCCATCATCCTGACCACCTCCGGGATGGTCACCGGCGGCCCGGTGATGTCCTGGCTCCGCCTGCTCGGCAGCGACCCGGACAACACGATGGTGTTCGTCGGCTACCAGGCCGAGGGGACCCTCGGTCGCCAGATCCAGCGCGGCCAGGACGAGATCACGCTCGGCGACGGCAGCGGTCCGCGCGCGGAACGGGTGAGCCTCAAGATGGACGTCGAGACGGTCGACGGCTTCTCCGGCCACGCCGACCGACAGGGCCTGGAGTCGTTCGTCGAGACGATGCACCCCCGCCCCGAGAAGATCCTCTGCGTCCACGGCGACGAGTCCTCGACGAACCAGCTCTCCTCGGCGCTGTACCAGAAGTTCAACATGCGGACGCACAATCCGAAGAACCTCGAGACGTTCCGGCTGTCCTGAACGCGGTCAGTCAGCTATTCCTCGGCGATGTTGAGTTCGGCCAGCAGGCGGGCCGTGATGACCTGCTCGACGATAGATACGAGCACCGCGTCGTCCGTCGTGTAGTCGGCGAAGATACCCAGTGGGACCTCGCCGCCGGCCATCTCGCGGTGGCCGCCGGCGCTGCCCACGTCGGCGAAGGCGTCCGAGAGTGCGTCGCCGACGTGGATTCGCGAGTCCGTCGACCGGGCGCTGAGGTGGATGCTGTCGTCGACGATGCCGAAGACGATGGCCGTCTCGACCCCTTCGAGCGTCGCCAGGTAGTCGGCGGCCTGGGGCAGGGCATCGCGCTCCGAGGTCCGGCCGACGTGCGAGATGAGGACCGAGCCCTTGACGGTCCGGTTCTCGATGGCGTCGCCGATGGCGTCGATGGTGGCCCCGCTGACCGACGGCGACGCCAGCGTCCGCAGGAGCGACGAGTCCGCCCGGTCGGTGAGAAAGCCCGCCGCCCCGTGCTCGTCCGGCGTCGTCCCGCGGAGGAACCCCAGCGTCTCGCGGCGGATGGCGAACAGCAGCGCCGTCGCCACCTTCGGATCGAGTTCGATGTCGAGGTCGCGGACGTACTCGGTCAGTATCGTCGCCGTCGCGCCGACGTGCTCGCGGTGGTCGACGAAGCGACCCTCGACGTCGTCGGCGGGGTGGTGATCGATGACGATGTCGACCGGTACATCCTCGGGGACGCGGTTGTTCGCGCCGGGCAGGGAGTGGTCGACGAACGCCAGCAACTCCGTCGAGGGGCGGTCGCGGACGACGTCGGGGTCGAACTCCCGGAGGTCCATGTCGAGGACGTTGACGAACGAGCGGTTCTGCTGGTGGGATATCTCGCCGCTGTAGAGGATCCGCCGCTCGTCGATGCCGACGTGACCCGCGATTCGGCCCAGCGCGAGCGCGCTCGCCAGGCAGTCCGGGTCGGGGTTGTTGTGACAGACGATAGTGAGCGCTTCCGCCTCGCCGAGCAACTCCGCCAGTTCCATTGCGGGACGCATCTTCTGGTCTACGTTGGTGCTCCCGATACAAGCGTCTATGGGCAGGTTCGAGTTCGCCCGCGTCTCTCGGCGGGCGCGAGGCGACTACTCGGAGTACTCGTAGGGGTCGCGGTCCCCGTCGGTGTCGACGTACGCGTCGTTGCGCTCCCACTCGCCGTCGTCGGTTTCGACGAGGTACTCGCCGTAGTAGGGGACCCGCGTGTCGACCGTCTCGCGGAACGCCGCCCGCATCGACGCCTTGGTGTCGCCGATGTCCCTGAGGTCGTCGTTTCGGTTCAGACAGCCCTTGAGGTAGCCGTCGTGGGTCAGGCGGACGCGGTGGCAGTTGGCACAGAAGTCCGCGTTGCCGACTGGGTCGACGATTTCGACCATGCCGCTGTTCTGTGCGTCGACGGGCGGCGTCCGGACGCCGCCGTCCGAAGCCGCGAGCGAGGTCCCGGTTCGGGAAGCCGTCTCCGCGTCGGCGTCGCTGGCGCTGTGGATCCAGTAGCGCTTGCGGTCGTGCATCTCACGATGTTCGACGCGGTCGGCGCGGTCTTCGAGCCAGTCGTGGACGCGCTGGATGTCGATTGCCCACTCCGGGTTGCCGGCCAGTTCGGGCATGTACTCGATGAGCTGGAGCTGGAGGCCGGGGTTCTCGGCGACGTGGTCGACCATCTTCGGGACGTAGCCCGCGGTTGGCTCGAAGACGACCATGTTGAGCTTCACCGGGGCCAGTCCGGCGTCCAGTGCCGCCTCGACGCCTTCGAGGACGCGGTCGTAGGCCCCGCTCTGTGTCAGTTCCGCGAACGCGTCGGCGTCGAGCGCGTCCTGGGAGACGTTGACTCGTTCGAGGCCGGCGTCGACGAGGGCCGGTGCGCGACCGGGGAGGAAGGTCCCGTTGGTCGTCATCGAGACCTCCATCTCGTCCGGTGCGCGACGGACGATGTCCTCTAAGTCCTCGCGCAGCATCGGCTCCCCGCCCGTAAACTTCACCGAGTCGACCCCGAACTCGGCCGCGACTTCGAGAAAGGCGACGACGGTGTCCGCCGGGAGTTCGTCGTCTTGCGGCTCCATCGGCCCGCGCGTGTCCCCGAGTCCTTCGTTGTGGCAGTAGACGCAATCGAAGTTACACCGGTCGGTGAGTGAGACGCGTACCCCCGTCACCTCGCGGCCGAAGTCGTCCTCGAGCATTTCCTTGGTACGGGTTCACAGCACAGCGCCTTAAATGGCGTGAATGTAACAATACGACCCGGTCGATTGTGGCGACGTGTGGCGATCGGGACACGCGCGACAACACTGTCACAAACGCGACCGCGCGCTCACAATCGCGTCGCGACCGCGTCCAGTTCCGCTGGCGTATTGACGTTCTCCAGCGACGCGAGTGAACCGTGTCGACGGATCTCCTCGCGCTCGACGACGGCGTGTTCCAGTTCCGCCACCACGTCCCGGAGTCGGCGCTCTCCCCGATCCAGCGCGCTCCGACAGGCCGCCAGTGTCGGTTCGGTCCGGTAGACCGCCTGTGCCGGCTGGAGCCACTCGTCCGGCTGGGGGACCGCGGCGTCGCGTCCGCGAGCCCGCTCGAACAGGTAGGTGACGAACGATGGATCGACCAGCGGCATGTCGCAGGCGACGACGACGGCGTACTCGCTCTCGACGGCGTCGAGACCCGCGGCGACGCCGGCGACGGGACCCTCGTCCGGCCGCTCGTCGGTGGCGAACGTCACGTCGTCGAGTCCCTCGAGCGCGACCTCGATGGACGGGACCTGATCCTCGCGACAGTTGACGACGAGCGCGTCCACTGCGTCGTCGAGTCGGTCGGCGACGCGACGGATCATCGGTGTCCCCGCGAGATCGGCGACCGCCTTGTCGCCACCACCGAAGCGCGTCGAGCGACCTCCAGCAACGACGACGCCAGTTCGCATATCCCCTCCTTGTCGCACACGGTAGATAGGTCCTTCGCGAAACCGATCGCCGAACGGTGAACTCCCGAGTCGGCCCCGCGCGAACATCGCCTGCGGCCGTCTATTCGTGCAATTTCGGAGATAGTTGTTGGATATTAGAATCTAAAAATCGAATATTAGAGTCCTGAATCGAAATAACATATCAAAATCTTCGATATATGGGATCATTATAGAAATTCGATTTTCATATCTCGATTTTTCAATCACTACTACGGCAAAGACGTATACAGAAGGCCGCAAAGTGCCATAATAACAGGTGTACCTGTGTTATGCAAGATCGCACTCGCGCTTGGTCGCATCGACCTGACCACTCGGCCAGCAGTGTAGGAATCTGTTCCATATTGATGAACACACAGACACCTATCAATCCCTACTCACGACGCTCGAATAACTCGGTCTTTCAGAATAAATAGGAAAGATAACCAGTCACACACCCGATCTCTGGGGAGAAAAGTGAACGTATCCGAAGGCGTAGGAGTATCGCGGACGATCGGTTCCGAAGCGGACCACATGGGTACTCGGATCCGAATCAACATTATAAACCATGACTGGAACGTCTACTGCGCGTTCGGCAGATCGCGATTCGCCGCACCCACCGCGTTCGCTAATACTGAACAGCCGTGTCACGAATAGGTGACGTTCAGTTCGATCACGTTCGCCACTTCGAGGACCTTCTGTGCGAGTTCCTCGCGGAAGCGCTCGCCGCGGAACCGGTTCGTCGGGCCGGAAACGCTGATCGCGCCGATAACCTCGTGGTCGTGGTTGAGAACCGGGGCAGCCACACAGCGGAGGCCTTCGAGTCGCTCCTCGTCGTCGAAGGCCACACCGCGGTCGCGAACGTCGGCAAGCGCGTCGGCCAGTTCCTCGCGGGTTTCGATCGCCTTCGGCGGTTCGCCGCCGAGGCCGTGACGGTCGACGATTTCGTCGACGCGCTCCGTCGGTAAGTGGGCCAGGATCGCCTTCCCGAGCGCCGTCGTGTGCAACGGGACCCGCGTGCCGACGTGGGCCTTGACCCGGACCGCTTTGTCCCCCCTGGCCCGGTAGAGGTACGAGCCGCGGCCGTGTTCCTCGACGAGGATGTTCGCCAGTTCACCCGTCTCTTCGGCCAGGCGATCGACTTCCGGCTTCGCGATCCTGAACAGTTTCCGGTGGTGGCGCGCGTACGCGCCGAGTTCCAGGAACCGGAGGCCAACCTCGTAGACGCCGTCGTGCTTCACTACGTACTCCTCCTGTTCGAGCGTACTGAGATAGTTGTGAATCGTGCTCTTGGGCACGTCGAGGTGCTGTGCCAGTTCGGTGACCCCTGCGCCGTCCAGGTCACGGAGGGCGTTGAGGACCTTGAACGTGGTCTCCACGGACTTTACCGGATTCCGGGCGGTGTTGGCCATAGCAGACATATGGGGGCTCTACTACTAAACAGTTGTTCACCCATATGGGACGAGTCCGGGACGGGAGTGTGAAAGTTCGCAGTCGAAGCGACCCCGGTAAGGATTGCTGCAGGTGGCCGATGCAGGGAGTTCAGGTGACCTGAACGAACCGTGGCGGTTTCCGAGCTACTCGATCACTGCGAGCGCGGTGGCTCGGTCTCTGCGATCCCGAACGGCGGCTTCGGGCGCTCTGTACCTGACTCCGCGCTCGGCGTTCGTTCTCCTCATCCAGTTTCCGAGAGATCGTAGTAAACATCCGTTCCATTTTATGGAACACATATCCGAGACAGACGCCGGTCGAAACGCGGTGAACGGCTCTCTCAGGAGTGCGTCACGTTCAGTTCGATCACGTTGGCGGTTTCCAGCACCTTCTGGGGGAGCTCCTCGCTGAAGCGCTCGCCGCGCAACCGGTTCGTCGGGCCGGCGACGCTGATCGCGCCGAGCACACGACCGTCGTTGGCCAGGACTGGCGCGGCCACACAGCGGAGGCCGTCGAGGCGCTCCTCGTCGTCGAAGGCCACACCGCGGTCGCGGACCGCTTCGAGCGACGCGTCGAGAGCGTCGCGGGTGTCGATGGACTGGGCCGTCGGCCCGCCCAGGCCGTGACGGTCGACGATTTCGTCGACGCGCTCCTCCGGCAGCTGGGCCAGGATGGCCTTCCCGAGCGCGGAGGTGTGCAGGGGAATCCGCGTGCCGACGTGGGCTTTCACCGTGACGGCATCTGCACCACGCGCCCGATAGAGGTAGATCCCTCTGCCGTGTTCTTCCACCAGGACGTTGGCGAGTTCACCGGTTTCGGCAGCGAGTCGGTCCACGTCCGGTTTCGCGATTCGAAAGAGTTCCTCGCGGTGTCTCGAGTAGGCACCCAGTTCGAGAAATCGGAGTCCGACCCGATACCTGTCTCCCGATTTCGTGACATACTGCTCCTGTCTGAGAGTACTGAGATAGTTGTGGACGGTGCTCTTCGGAATGTCGAGGTGTCGCGCCAACTCAGACAGTCCCGCGCCGTCTAGCCCCTTCAGTGCGTCGAGGATCACGAACGCCGTGCCGACCGACTTGACCGCTGGTCTCTCAGATCTCGCCATGCAAATCAGTGCTCGTCACTTCACAGCCAACAATATATAACGATTTTTGGTTAGAGAGGCGATCGGCCGGGACTGCTCCGTCGCTCGACTTCAGTCCCAGATTTGCGACACGTCGAACACCGGCTTGCACGTCTCGCCGGCGATGAACGCCTCGAAGGCCTCGTCCGCGGTTTCGAGCGAGAAGCGGTCGTCGACGAACGTCTCGCAATCCACATCGCCGCTGTCGATCAGTCGCAGCGAGCGTTCGAAGTCCTCGTACATCGACGCGTAGGAACACTGAAGATCGATCTCCGAGCGGACCAGCGGCGAGTACTCCATCGTCGTCTCGCCCGTCTGGCCGACCAGCACGATCTGTCCGCCCTTCCGGACGGCGTCGACCGCCGACGGGAGACCCGAAGGGTGGCCCGTGGTGTCGAAGACCACGTCGTAGCCGATGCCGTCGGTCTGCTCCGCGCGGCGCGCCTCGAAGTCGTCCTCGGCGACGTTGATCGTCTCGAAGCCGAACTCCTCGGCGAGCGGGAGGCGGTATTCCGCGTCGGGGCCGACGCCGGAGACGGTGACGGTTCCGCCCTGGGCGCTGGCGATCTGGGCCGTCAGCTGGCCGATCGGGCCCGGCCCCTCGACGAGGACGCGGTCGCCGGGGGAGACTCGGGAGTTTTCGATGACGGCGCGCGCGGCGATGCTCGTCGGTTCGACGACAGCCGCGTGTTGCTGTTCGACGGAGTCCGGGACCGGGTGCAGGGCCCGCTCGGGGACGGCGACGAACTGCTCGTACGCGCCGTCGTGGTCGACGCCGGTGATGACCGCGTTCTGGCAGACGTTCGGCGATCCGATCTCACACTGGTAGCAGTCGCCACAGCCGCGGATCGGGCGCTCGACGACGCGGTCGCCGACCTCGAACTTCGTGACGGCGTCGCCGGCCTCGACGATGCGGCCGGCGTACTCGTGGCCGATGACGGTCGGCAGGTTCATCCGCTCGAAGGCCGATTCGAACTCGTAGATACCCGCGTCGCTGCCACAGAGACCGGCGTAATCGACTTCGACGACCGCCTCGTCGGGAGCCGGCTCCGGCCGCTCTCTGTCGACGAACTCCATCGCGCCGCTGGTACGGCTAACCTTGGCTAATCCACGCATGTCTATATCGTGTTCACCGGTCCGTATAATTCTATGGAATCGCGCCGAACGGTCCACAAGCGTAATATACGAACCCTCCGTCGAATTGCATATGGTTTCCTACGAACACACGCCGGTAACGGTCAGTGACAAGCGCGCCGTGGTCGTCGGCGGGACCAGCGGCATCGGACAGGCAATCGCGCTCGGGTTCGCCACCGAAGGGGCGGACGTCATCGCTACCAGTCGGAGCGAGGACGCTGTCGACGAGACGGCCGACGCCATCGAGGAGCGCGGGGCGAACACCGCCCGCGTCACCTGCGACGTGACCGACGCGGACTCGCTCGAAGCGGTCCGCGAGGCGGCCGTCGACGCGTTCGGCGGCGTCGACGTGGTCGTCGCTTCGCAGGGCGCGATCTCCCGCAAGTCCGTCCTCGGCATCGACGACGACGACTGGGACTTCGTCACCGACGTGGCCCTGGACGGTGTCCGCAAGGTCACACAGGCGTTCGCGCCCGCGATGGACGAGGGCGGCTCGATCGTCAACATCTCGTCGCTCGCCGCTCGGCTGGCGATGTCGAACCTCCCCGCCTACTCTGCCGCGAAGGGCGGGGTCGAGGCGTTCACGCGCGTCTCCGCGAAGGAACTGTCACCCGACGTGCGCGTCAACGCCATCGCGCCCGGATACGTCATCACGCCCCAGAACGCAGACACCTACGCCGAGGGCACCGAGAAGCGCGAGCGCATCGACGATCGCTGTCCGCTCGGGCGCGTCGCCGAGCGCGAGGAGATCGTCGGCGCGGCGATCTTCCTCGCGAGCGACGCCTCCTCGTACGTCACCGGTGAAGTGCTCACCGTCGACGGCGGCTTCGCGGACAGCACCTTCTGAACGGGTCTTTCCGTTTTCCGTCTCTGTCACCGCCAGCCGGCGCTCCATCGTACGAAACTAGTGGTCGGTATCGAAAGAGCGGTGAGCGCCGAGAGAACGGGAAAACGGACAGCGGCGAATGTCGAGCGTGCCGGGTCGTCCTCAGAGGCGCAGCGTCTGCGCGGAGAGGTCGAGCTGGCGGTCGTGCAGCGCGTCACCGGTCCGGTTGTCGAAGACGTGGACCGTGTCTTCGGGGATGCGGATCGTCGCCCGCGATCCCTCGGCGACCTCGCGCAGTCCCGAGGTGACCGCGACCATATCCTCGGACATGTCGTCGGTCCCCGGGAACGAGAGGTGGACGACGTTCTGGTCGCCCATCGGCTCCACGACGGTCACGTCCATCTCGTACTCGTGGTCGGGGTCGTCCCCGACCGCCGCGTCGTCGAGGACGACGACTTCCTCCGGCCGGACGCCGAGGACGATGTCCGACGCCTCGCCGACGTCGTCGTTGATCTGCGGACCGAACGGGTACTCGAAGTGGTCGTGGACGAACGCCGAGCCCTCGTAGCGACCGTTGAAGAAGTTCATCGACGGCTCGCCGATGAACTCCGCGACGAAGAGGTTGTTCGGCTCGTGATACAGCTCCAGCGGCTCGCCGACCTGCTGGAGTTCGCCCTGGTCGATGACGGCGATGCGGTCGGACATCGTCATCGCCTCCGTCTGGTCGTGCGTGACGTACACCGTCGTCACGCCGAGCTGGCGCTGGAGCTGCTGGAGCTCGGTGCGCATCTCCGCGCGCAGCTTCGCGTCGAGGTTGCTGAGCGGCTCGTCCATCAGGAACAGTTCGGGGTCCCGGACGATGGCGCGACCGAGCGCCACGCGCTGTTGCTGGCCGCCCGAGAGCTGACCCGGCTTTCGGTCGAGCAGGTCGGAGATGCCCATCATCGACGCGACCTCCTCGACGCGCTCCTGAATGTCGCTGTCGGGCAGGTCCGTCGACTGCTCCAGCCCGAAGGAGATATTCCGCCGGGCCGAGAGGTGCGGGTACAGCGCGTAGGACTGGAACACCATCGCGATGTCGCGGTCCTGCGTGTCCACGTCGTTGATGACGCGGTCGCCGAGGCGAATCTCGCCCTCGGTGATCGTCTCCAGACCGGCGATCATCCGCAGCGTCGTGGACTTGCCACAGCCCGAGGGCCCGACGAGCACGAGGAACTCTTCGTCCTCGATCTCGACCGACACGTCGTCGACTGCGACGACCTCCTCCTCGTCGTCCTGATACACCTTCGTCACGTGATCGAGTGTCAGACTGGACATTATACGTTTCGCACCTCCAGCTCGGTTTCGAGACGCCTGTTGTGCAAGGCGTCGCCGGTCGCCGTCTCGAAGACGTGGACCGCACCGGGGTCGATCGAAACGACCACGTCGGTCCCAGCGTCGACGACGGTCGTCCCGGACGTGACCGCGTGCAGCAGTTCGTCACCGCCCGTATCGTCCGGGTGACGCAGGTGGATCACGTTCTGGTCGCCGTGGGGCTCCACGACGGAGACGGTCATCTGGAACTCGTGATCGGCGAGCGAGCCCGACCCGTCCTCCGGGAACCGCCGGAGGTTGATGTCCTCCGGCCGGACGCCGAGGACCACGTCCTCGACGCCGCCGACGTTCTCTCTGATCGGTTCGTCGAACGGGTACTCGATGTACGTTCCGACGAACGTGCCGTTCTCGTTGGTCCCCTCGACGAAGTTCATGGCGGGCTCGCCGATGAACCCGGCCACGAACCGGTTTGCCGGCGCGTGGTACAGCTCCAGCGGTTCGCCGACCTGCTGGAGGGTCCCGTCGTTCATCACGGCGATGCGATCGGACATCGTCATCGCCTCCGTCTGGTTGTGCGTCACGTACACCGTCGTCACGTCGAAGCGATGCTGGAGCTGCTGGAGTTCGGTGCGCATCTCCGCGCGCAGTTTCGCGTCAAGGTTGCTGAGCGGCTCGTCCATCAGGAACACTTCGGGGTCCCGGACGATGGCGCGACCCAGCGCGACGCGCTGTTGCTGGCCACCGGAGAGCTCTCCGGGCCGGCGGTCGAGCAGGTCGGAGATGCTGAGCAGATCGGCGATCTCCTCGACGCGGGCGTCTCGTTCCTCGCTCGTGTACCCCGGTTCCTCTTCCAGCCCGAACCGGACGTTCTCCCGGACGGTCATGTGGGGGTACAGCGCGTAGTCCTGGAACACCATCGCGATGTCCCGGTTCTGGGGCACGCGGTAGTTCATGTGCTCGCCGCCGATGTAGATGCTCCCCTCGGAGGCGGTCTCCAGTCCCGCGATACAGCGCAGCGTCGTGGACTTGCCACAGCCCGAGGGCCCGACGAGCACGAGGAACTCGCTGTCGGGGATGTCGAGCGACAGATCCTCGACTGCCGTGGTGTCGCCGAACCGCTTCGTCAGATTCGATATTTCGATTCGTCCCATTGTTATCCTCCAGATTTCAGGCCTTCAGCGAACTGTTCAGCGAACGCCACGTAGATGATCAGCGTCGGCAGCGCCGCGAGGAACGCCGCGGACATCCGGATACCGAAGTCGATCCCGGACGTCGACGCCCCGACGGCCGGCAGGATCAGCGTCACGACCGCCTCGGGCGTGTCCGAGCCAGTGATGAGCGTGAACGCGAACAGGAACTCGTTGTAGATCTGGGTGAACTGGTAGATGAACACCACGCCGAACATCGGCTTCGAGATCGGCAGGATGATCCGGCGGTAGATCTTCGTGATCGACGCGCCGTCGATCTTTGCTGCCTCGACGTACGACGAGGGCAGTCCCTGGTAGTACGACCGGAACAGGATCGTACAGATCGGGATCCCGTAGGCGATGTGCGTGATGATCAGCGGCACGAGGTTCGCGTGGTAGTCCTGCAGGAAGGGAACCGCGACGAACAGCGGTTGGACCATCGCCGCGAGCGGGAAGATGTTGTTCCAGAACCGCGCGAGCGGGACCAGAACAGCCTGGTACGGCAGGAAGATACCGATGAGGAACAACACGAGCATCCCCATCTGACCGCGCCAGTCGACCATCGTGAGGCCGTAGGCGGCCATACTCCCGAACAGGACGCTCCCGATGGTCGCCGGGATCGCCATGAACAGAGAGTTGAAGAACGCGCCCGAGAGCGCGTTCAGCGCGAACGTCATGTTGTCGAGCGTGAAGCCCTCGCCGAGCGGCGGCATGAGCGGGATCGTCTCAGCGACGGCGCGGTTCGTCTTGAACGCCGTCATGATCCCCGTCTCGAGCGGTGCGAGGAAGAACCCGATGAACATGATGACGAGGACGTACTGCCCGATCCGGTTGAGATCGAAGTCCTCGACGAGCGATGCCACGTCGAACGTCTGGTCTGATGATGAACCTGCCATTGTCAGAGGCTCCCCTGTCTGTACTGGTAGTAGAGGTACGGTGCGATGACACCCAGCGCCAGGATGAGGAGGTACGTGGCGATGGCAGCCGAGTACGCCCACTTACCGAGCTTGAACGCCTGGCGGACCATCAGCGTCGCCAGGATGTCGGTCCCGTTCGGCGGCCGGTAGCGACCGGTGAGCGAGTACAGGAAGGTGAACGCTTTGAGCGCGAACACCATCAGGACGACGGCCGCACTGACCGACGCCTCCTTGAGCTGCGGAATGATGATCTTGATGTAGGTCGTGAGCGTGCTCGCGCCGTCGACCCGCGCCGCCTCGAACTGATCGTCGGGCAGCGACCGCAGGCCGGCGAGATATACGACCATCGTGTAGCCGCTGAACTGCCAGATGAGCGCGAAAATCACCGATCCGAGCGCGATCGATGGATTCCCGATCCAGTCGATCGGCCCGATGCCGATCCCCCTGGTGATGATGTTCATCAGCCCCACGTCGTAGTTGTATAGCCAGAGCCACACCTGCGCCGTGATGACGAACGACAGTGCCATCGGCAACAGGTAGATCGTCTGGACGGTGTTCTCGTGTCGGATGCCCTGATCCAGCAGGACGGCCAGAAACAGCCCCAGTAACAGACAGACCGTGGTAAACACGACCAGCAGTACGAGGTTGTTCTGTGCAGCGCTCAAAAACGCGCTGCTCTCGAACACCTGGGTGTACATCTCGAAGTCCAGGTTACTGTAATCCGGCGACTGCAGCCCCCGCGCGTCCGTCAGCGAGATCGCGGTGTTGAACCCGATCCCGCCGTAGACGGCGATCCCCATGAGGAGGAACGGAATCCCCCAGTACGGCGACGACCGGACGAGGTCGTTGTTGAGGAAGTACCGTACCTTGGTCTCCCAGCCGACCTCCTCCGTAGCCGGTGTCGTTGATTCTGTTGTGTCTGTGGTACCCATAGATTGAATTGGTTGTATGCTAACAAGTAAAGGTGCCGGTCAGGGCAACTTAGTTCGAGACGGCGCTCAGCAGCGCGTCGGCGGCGGCCTCGACGTCGTACGGACCCATCATGTTCTCGCTCATCGCCGTCTTGCAGTTACCCATCTGCTCGGGCGTGACCGCAAGCCCGTGGGCGATGGTCGGCGGGTATCGGTCGGAGCTGGTGAGGTCCTCGTAGGTCAGCGCGATGAAGTCACCGAGCTGGCTGGAGTCGACGTCCGTGCGAAGCGGCACGGAGCCCTTGAGGTTGTTGAACGCCACCTGGGCGTCCGTCGTGCCAACGAACTTCTCCCACGCGATGGTCTCGTCCTTGCTCGGGTTGTTCGCGGGCGCGACGATCGCGTCGATGTGGTACCCGTAGGTACCCTCGGTGCCCGGGAACGGAATCCAGTCCCAGTGCTCCCCGAAGTTGAACGAGTCGTCGGTACGGAACTGGCCGGCGAGCCAGTTACCCTGGTGCATACAGGCGACCTCGCCGGCGATCATCTTCCCGCCCATGTCCGTGAAGCTGGACGTGGACGCGTCGTTGGTGATGTAGTTCTGCTGGATCTCCTTGACGAGTTCGAGCGAGTCGACGAGGGCCTGTCGGTCGCCGTTGCCCTCGATGAAGTTCATGTAGGCGTCGACGCCGGCCTGGCTCTGCAGGACCTGCGCCCACAGCTGGAGCACCGTCCACGGCGCGACCATCGCCTGGCCCATCGGCGCGATGTCCGTCTCGGACTTGATCGCGTCGAGTGCGTCCATCAGGGACGGCATGTCGGTGAGGCTCTCGGGGTCGACACCGGCCTCTTCGAACGCCGAGATGTTGTAGAACAGGTTGTTCATCCGGTGCGAGCCAAGCGGCACGGCCGGAATCTGGTCGTTGAACGTACAGAGCTCGACGGCGCGGTCCTGCATCACGTCCTTGTACCCTTCTGCCTCCCACACGTCAGCTTCGAGGTCCATCAGGTTGCCGCGGTAGCGCTCGAGGTTGTTACCCGGCCAGTTGGCGAAGGAACTCATCGGGTTCCCGTTGACCATCCGCCGAAGGATTGTCGCGTTCAGGTTGACGTTCGCGCTCGCACCGACAGCCTGGAACTTCGTCGGCATGTCGGGGTACTCTTCCTTGAACGCGTCGATGAGGGCGTTAATCGCGGCCTCACCGTCCCCACCGGCCCAGCCGTGGAGGACTTCAAGCTGCGTGTCCCACTGGCTGCCACTGCCGCCGTCGGAGCTCGTGCTTTCACCGTCGCCACCGCTTCCGTCGCTTCCGTCACTGCTTCCGTCGCCGGAGCTCGTGCTTCCACCGTCACCGCCGTCGCCACCAGAACAACCGGCCACACCTGCAGCGATCCCCGCGCCGAGGGCCGCCATGTACTTTCGCCGGTCCGTGCTCACGTCTGGTCTGTCATTATCAGCCATACAGTATCCAGAAGAGAGGGACATACAAATAAATCTACCGGATCTTTATGGTAGATAATGGATTTATTCAGCATCTCCAACACGAGTACGGCCGTTTCACGGTTTGTGAATTCAGAAGGGGTGCCGAAATAATGGGTTGTGGGGCAGTGTGGCGCAGTGCGTGCGTTGGCGCGCGCTCGGAGTAATAAATAATATCGCTCGTGACAGGACTCGATCGAGACCGGCAAAACAGTCGGCTCCCGCGCCGACGAGAACAGAGCGGCACGGCTCTCCGCGTGACCGGTCGCTACAGCGACGGCACCACGTTCGCGCCGGCGTCAGAACGGTGGGTCGAGCGACCCAGACCGACGAGCCGCAGCCGTGCGCGACGGGACTGTCGATAGAGAGGGGCCGGTGCGGCGTCTCGAATCGCTACCGCATCGGTGCCGACCCGCTCACTCGTCGAACAGTTCCTGACCGTCGGCGAGGTGCTCCTCGACGGCGTCGAAGTCGAGCGTGAGGCCCAGGCCCGGCTCCTCGGGGATGGGCATGTAACCGTCCTGGATGAGGTCGTCCTGCTCGACCAGGTCCTCCCACCAGCCGAGTTCGTAGGAGTGGTACTCGACGGCGAGCGCGTTCGGGATGGCCGCGCCGACCTGAGCGGAGGCCATCGTCCCGATGGGCGAGGAGACGTTGTGCATCGCGACGGGCACGTAGAACATGTCCGCGAGCGTGGCGATCTTCGCCGTCTCGCGCATGCCGCCGACCTTCGGGCAGTCGGGGGCGATGATGTCGACGGCCTGGTCCGTGATCAGGTTGCGCTGGCCGTGGGTCCGGTAGACGTTCTCGCCGACCGCGATGGGCGTCCCCGTGGACTGCGTGACCTCGCGCTGGACGTCGTGGTTCTCCGGCGGGACGGGGTCCTCGAGCCACCACACGTCGTACTGTTCGAGTTCCCGTGCCAGGCGCTTGGCGCTCCCGCTGGCGAAGGCCCAGTGGCAGTCGAAGGCAGCGTCGGCCTTGTCGCCGACGCGCTCGGTGACCCGCTTGACGATCTCGGCCTTGTGCTCGATCTCCGGCTGGCGGAGGTGGCGGTTCGCGCGGTCCTTCTCGTGGCCGCTCGGCACGTCGAGGTCGAACTTCAGGGCGTCGTAGCCCAGTTCGTCGACGACGCGCTCTGCCTCGTCGGCGCAGGCCTCGGGGTCGGCCTCCTCCTCGGTGTGGCAGTCACAGTAGGTCCGGACCTCGTCGCGGTACTTGCCGCCCAGCAGCTGGTAGGCCGGCACGTCGAGGATCTTCCCGGCGACGTCGTGCAGGGCCAGTTCGATGCCGGAGATGGCCGCGATGTCCTTGCCGGCGACGGAGCCCTCGCCGGACATCTTCTGGACCATGTGCTCGTAGAGGCGGTCGATGTCCAGCGGGTTCTCGCCGACGACGAACGGCTTCAGTCGCTCGATGATCTCCGGGATCGCGCCGCCCCAGTAGGCCTCGCCGTTGCCGGCGACGCCGGCGTCAGTGTACACGCGGACGAGCGTCCAGGGGTAGTTCCCGTCGACGATGACCGTCTGTACGTCCGTAATCTCCACGTCGCGCCGCTCGCCGCGGGAGTCTGTGAGTCCCATGGTCTCCGCCGAGAGGTCGCGCATGGTGTACTCTGCATTCGGGTCTCGTAGGTCTGCGTAGCTCATGCGTCACCCGAAACTCTCCGTCCACGATAAAAACAGTTCCGGGTCAGGCCGTGTTCACGGCCGCACCGCTGGCAATCGTAGCCACTCGAACCTCGGCGAAAACGCAGTGTCCGACCGGATTAGACGACCGTGACGGTGTTCTTGAGCGTGCCGATCGACTCGATGCTGATCGCGACTTCGTCGCCCTCCTGCAGGGTGAAGTCGTCGTCGGGGACGAGACACGTCCCGGTGAGCAGCACGGACAGTTCCGGGACGGCGTTGTGGGCGGTGTACGTCGAGACGAGTTCCTCGCAGGTGCGGTCCATCTCGCTCGTGTTCGTCTCGTCGCTGTACAGACACTCGCCGTCCCGGTGGATCGTCATCGAGAGCGTCAGGGAGTGGGGGTCCTCGATGTCGGTGACGACCGTCGGCCCGACGGAGCAACAGCGGTCGTACACCTTCGCCTGGGGGAGATACAGCGGGTTCTCGCCCTCGATCGACCGGCTGCTCATGTCGTTGCCGATGGTGTAGCCGACGATGTCGCCCTCGTAGAGCACGATCCCGAGTTCGGGTTCGGGAACGTCCCACTCGGAGTCCGCGCGAATGCCGACGTCTTCGTCGGGACCGACGGTTCGATTGGGCGTCGACTTGAAGAAGATCTCCGGTCGCTCGGCGTCGTAGACGTTGAGATACATCTCCGGCATATCGCTCTCGTCCTTGCGGGCCTCTTCGCTGATCTGGTATGTGACGCCCGCGGCCCACACCTCGTCGGCGGTGACGGGGTCTGCGGTGTCGGCTTCCAGTTCCTCGGTGGAGATCGTCTCCGCGGCGGCGAAGTGTCTCGACGCGATTTCGTCGGGTCCGGTGTCGGCGATCGATGCCGCCCTGAGAAGATCACGAAAGGTCCGAAGCTGTGATTTGGCGCTGGTCAGATCGTAGGTGTCCTCGCCCGCCGACACGGCTAACCGCTGGGAATCGCCGTCGCGTAGCTGGTAGTACCTCATAAACAGTAGCAGACTATAATTATACAAAAATATTGTGTTGCCGGCAGTAAACCTCGCTCGCGTGCATTCTCGCTCTCGGGGGATGAGACGTCGCGATCTACCGCTCACGTCGTGAATCGCGTGTTTCGTCCCGTCCGAGCGGTTCGACCGCCGAGTTGATCTCGCTCTAGCGCCGATCGGTGGTGTGCTCTCGCCGTCCTGGGCTCCGGTTTCGCCTATTTCGACCGACAGGACCGTGACCCGAACCACTGTTCAGAATAGTTGAACGGGCTGGATGACAGACGTACATTAGTTATTTTGTCCCCCGCTGGCTGGGCCGCCGTTACCACGTACTGTGGGGCCGAGCGGTGGATAACGACGCGGGTCGGAGCCGCCGCGAATGCGATCGATGCGGTCGTGGACTCAGCAGATATTGTTCCACATAACCGAACGCACTTTCATCAAACGTGATCGTATCCCCCGTTTTCGGGAATGACTGTGTGGGAAGGAGGTACTATATAATACTATCGCCCGGTCCCGACGAGTTGCTGGTCGACAGGGGGCCCGTGTCAGCGTGTCGAACACGGCCGGGCTGGCCAATCCGATCAGCGCAGTCACGAACCCTCTCCTCTGAGAAGTCCCTGTCACCTGAATCCCCTCAAACGGTTTTTGAACTGATGAGAAAAACTCCCACTACGCACTTATTTGTGCATTCGATAGCTGTTTATGAGTGTATCTGTGCCAAATCGTATTTGTATTTCCAATACCACCAGTATATTCCCCTACTACCATACTATCTATGTCTCTGCCAGAACTATATTGCCGTATTCAATCCAACCTTCTGCTTATCGACGTGTGCTGATCGTTCTGGACTACTCTCTGCCGAACGCGGCCGAGGTGCACCGCGGGAGCGGTCGTCACTCGGTATCGGTCCCGTTCGGCACCGTACTCCCGCGGACGACGTGGCTGTATTTCAACACGGCGACGAAGATCGAGCCGCCGATCGCGTTCCCGATCGTGGCCGGGACGAGGAACCGGAGGAAATCCAGTCCCGTGAGCGACGGGGAGACGAACACGCCCGCGAGGACTTCCACCGTGCCGGCGATGCTGTGCGGGAGGTGTGCGAAGCCGATCGCGGTGGCGATGATCCAGACGAACAGCAAGCGCGCCACGGACTCCTGTGCCGCCGCGACCAGCCACGAGAGCAGTCCCATGAGCCAGCCGGCCAGGACCCCGGCCGCGAGGATAATCTGCCACCTGTGTTCTGTCAGCGACGTCGCGATCTCGACGAACGCGCTCGCGTCGGCGACGCCGAGGCCGGGGGCGACGAAGACGACGATCGCCGCGAACACTGCGCCGCCGACGACGTTCGCTCCGTAGACGATCCCCCAGAGGCGAGCGAGCTGTCCGAGGCTCGCCCGTCCGTCGAGGACCGGGAGCACGGCCAGCGTCGTGTGTTCGGTGAAGAGTTCGGACCGGCCGAGCACCACGAAGACGAACCCGATCGCGTATGCGTTCGCCAGGACGAGTTCCTCGACGAGCGGCGTGGTTCCTGCGGATTCGGACACCGTCAGTACGACGGCCATCAGCAGGGGCCCGAACCCGATGTCCAGGCCCGCAGAGAGCCCGGAAAGCGCCAGACTGTCCGCGGGCCGGTTGAGTTCACTCAGTCCCTCACGGATCTGCACGCGGAGGATGTTCTCCTGGTCCGCTCGCGTGTCGCTCGCCGCCCCCACATCCTCGACCCCCTCCGACCCGGTGTCCGTCATCGGTCCGCTCCCGCCTCGGTCGAGGGTCCTGTCACTGTCGCGAGCGTGCGCGGTCCTGACGAGTCAGCGTCCGGCCGGGACCACTGCGGGTTCGTTCCAGCCGCTCCGATCGTTTCGCGGCAGGCAACGATGACGGCGGGGCGAGTCGACGGCATCGGAGGGACGTACACCCGCGGGTGCCAACCCTCCCGTGGTTGCAGGCGCAAGCCAGTCACCCCGCCGCGGACGCTTCCCGGTCCCGGTGCGTTCCGGTCGGGCCGCGACTGCGTTGCACTCGAAGGCCACAGCAGTATCCGCGTGGCACTCCTCTGGTGTCTCGTAATGAGCGATTCCACTGTCGATGCGCGACTCGAACACGTCGAACGAACGCTCGATTTCGTCTTTGCGGCCGACGTGGCCAAAGAGGTCCTCAGCGCGGTCGATTTCGAGGCGATCCTGGCCGACGAGCCGGCCGAGAACCCCGTCGACGTCGACGCCCTCACGAAGGCGGTCGGTCGACCCGTCGGACGCATTATCGTGTCCCGGATGATCGACGGAACGGGTGTCGGGGGGCTCGCCAAGCGGACGCTCGGGAGCGAAGTCGGGAGTCGTGTCGCCAGCAAGACGTTCCGCGTGGCCGTCGAGACCGTCGACGTGAACGCCGCCACCGAGCGGCTCGTCGAACTCGACGAAGAGACTCTGCCCGGCCCTGCCCTACGAGAGACGCTCGAACCGGTGATCGGGGACAGCGACGTGTTCGACTCGGAACTCGGTGACGCCCCCGCGGAGGCCGGCGCGGACGGGACCGGTATCCGGGACGCGAGCGGTGACGATCACAGCGGCGCGGTGGACGGGACCGACTCACCGGACGGTTCGTCGTCCTGACGGCGAAGCGGCGTCTTCGCGACACTCGCCCGCTCCACTCACGTCGAGTCGGTGCCGACGAGGAGCGTGTCTTCGACGAGCGCCTCGGTGCCCCGGTGGAGCCGCTCGGAGAGGGCCTGGTGGGTGATGCCGAGTTCGTCCGAGAGGTCTTCGAGTGTCCGCTCCTGGGGCACCGAATAGTACCCCTCTCTCGCCGCCAGCACGAGCGCGTCGTACTGCCCCTCGGTGAGACCGAACCGGCCGGCCGGCTGACCGTCAAGCTCTCGAATCGAATCGATGTCGAACGTGAGCCCGTGCTCCGCACAGAAGTCGTGCGTCTCCGAGAACTTGTCCCGCGTCGGGAACATCACCCGGAGACACCACTCCTCTCGTTTGCCGTACGCGTCGAGGATCGTCGCTTCGCCGTTCGTGAGCATCCCCACCAGGAGCTGCACGTGGTCCACCCAGTCCATCCGGTAGAGGTACTCGTCGTCGAAGTCGGCGAGCAGTCTGACCCTGTCGACGGTCGAGTCCCCATCGAACGCGTCTTCCAGGGCCAGGCGGTCGACGTTGCGCGCCCACAGTAACGGCATGACCGCGTCTTCGCCGCTCTTGATGATTCGCTCGCACTCGAATCGGGTGTCCGGTTCCTTCTCGAGCGTGTGGACGAGGGCGAACTCTTCGGCCGGGATCGTTCCGGTAACGATTGTCGCCATTCGTTATCTCACCCCTCCGAACAGGTCCAAAACGCCGTTCGGTATCTATGCGTCGTCGGTCGGAGTGGTTGGCGTGTCGTCATTCGAATCCCTCCTGTCGATCGGTGTCGAGTCTGCGGTATCGCGAGCGGCGACGGTACCCGGTCACCGTTCCGTCGCTATCGAAGGTGAGTTCGTAACAGCCCAGGATGTCCTGGGTGTCCGGGACCGCGCGTCGCTCGACCACTTCGACGACCGCGATCCACTCGTCGTCGTCCTCGTAGGCCTCGACGACGCCGTCGAGCGGTCGCTCGATCAGTTCCGCGGCGACGGACTCCGCTTTTCGACGGATCTCGACGAGCGGTGCGACGTCGCTGATAGCGTCCGCCTCGTCTCCGCCAGTCGATTCGCCGTCCGCGGACGAGTCGTCGGTCTCGGACGAAGCCTCGCCGCGATCGGCTCCCTCGGCCGCCTCGTCACCGCTGTCGACGGTCGGATCGGACTCGTCGTGCTGATGGCAGAACGTACCGTCGGGTGCCGAGTGTTGACAGCGGTCGCCCTCGCTGGTGAGCGCGCGACACTGGTCGGTGGTCTCTGCATCTGTTTGTGACATGGGTTCAGGCTATCATCCGAGCGTTACTGGGAGGGCGCTTGCTGGTAGTTGTCCGGGCGAGCGGGCTTCTCGATCTCGATGTCTTTCATCTCCTCCAGGTCGCCGGACTGGCTCGCCTGCTCGATCTTCGTGATGTTCTCCGCGTAGTGGAGGAACGTGTCGACGGAGGCGGCGACGACGCGCGCCTCGACCGTGAGGATCTCGATACCCACGACGGAGATTCGCGCCCAGATGTCGACGACGAGCCCTTTGTCGAGGATTCGGTCGAGCACTGCTGCCAGGCTACTGGAATCGGGATTTGCCATACCACTCACGAGGAGAGAACCACACCTGTCACTGGCGCTTGCAGTTGCAGGCTCCTGACAGCACCAGAGAGGGGCGCTGTGGCGCGATTCGCTCAGTCAGTCAGAGAGGTGCCCCCTTCGACCACCAGGGCCTTGCGACTGCCAGCAGTAACGCTTCGTCACTATGAAGCGGTGTTCCGCACATGAGCGCCGACCAGTCCGTCGCCGAGGAAAAGCTGTACGTGTACGGGATTGTCGAAGACGAAGCGGTCGAGGTGTCGACAACGGGCGTCGAAGCGGCGAGCGACGTCTACACGGTCAGTCACCGGAACCACGCCGCCGTCGTCAGTGATATCGACACGCTCGACCCCGACGAGAGCGACGAGAACGCACGCGCTCACGACGACGTCCTTCGCGAGGTGATGACTGCTGGCGACGGTCGGCCGGTCGTCCCGATGCGCTTCGGGATGGTGTTCGACTCCGAGCGCGCGCTGAAGAACGTGCTCCGAAACAGTCGGGTCGAACTCACGGGGTCGCTCCGGCAGGCCGCCGACCGCGAGGAGGTCGGGATCAAAGTGCTCGTTCCCGAGGACGGCCTGACCGACCCCGAGGAGACGCGCGCGTCCATCGAGGCCGAACTCGACGACAGCGCCGAGGACGTGGCAGACGGCGACCTGTTCAGCGACCGACTGCTGGTGAACCGCGCCTACCTCGTCGCCCGCGACGACCGCGAGCAGTTCGACGATGCCGTCGACGCCGTCCGCGAGGCCCATCCCGACCTCACTGTCCAGTACTCCGGGCCGTGGGCGCCCTACAGCTTCGTCGACTTCACCATCGCGGCGGAGGCCTGAATGTTCCTCCTCGACGATCTGTTCCTCAGACCGATCACGTCCCTGCTGACGGTCATCCACGACATGGCGCTCCAGGAGCGCTACGACGTGGAACGGATCCGCGACGACCTCAAGGAGGTCCGTCTGCTCTACGAGGTCGGCGAACTGGACGCGGACGCGTACGACCGGCGCAAAGCGACCCTCGAATCCGAACTCGAAGTCGCCGAGACCGCCCGCGAGCGCCTCAGCGGGAGAGTCGAGGTCAAACGATGACGAAACCGACGGCGATCCCACAATGACACAGAACGCACACGGCCAGACGGCCGACGCGCTCCTCAGTCGTATCGACGACCTGCTATCGAGTGCCGAACGAGCCGCGGCCGGCCACGACTCGGTCGAGGGTGCGATAGATTCGCTCGACGACGCACACGACGTCGCCGACTCCGTCGAGGACCTGCTCGATACGGTCGATCTGACGGACCTCCTCGGCGAAATCGAGTGGGAGTCCCTCCCCGAAGCGATCGAACTGGAGAAGGTCCCCGATGCGATCGAGGACCGCAATCCAACGGCCGCGGTGAAGTTACGCAAACTCCTCTCGGTGACCGATATGTCGGAGGTCTGGGACACGGTCGACGCCAGAGCGTTCTGGCGGCAGTCCCGGGACCTCGACGACGAACTCGACGACTTCGACGAGGAGTCCGACGACGGGTTCTTCGAGGGGGTTTCGCTCGACGGTCCCTTCTCAGACGACGACGGCTCCGGCGACGAGACGGCCGACGAGGCGTCCGCCACCGACGGCCTGGAGGGGCTGGGTCCGAACGACGACGGATTCGACCCCGAATCCCTCGAAAACGCCATCCAGTCTCAGATCAGCGACTCGGTCGGGGCGTTCCGCGAGCGCATCCTCGAGGCCCGAGAGCGCCTGAAACAGCTGCGAGAGGCGAACATCGAACAGAGCGAGCAGCGACACTCGAAGACATCGAACTCGCGAAACCCGACGGCGGTGTCGACCATCTCGTCGCACCGCCCGCGATCCGGCCGCGCCGCGTTCTCGACGGTTCCAGAGGAGACGCGGTACTCGACCGCCCCGAACAGACGGCGTATCTACGGAAGCCGATTCGACGAGGAGGACAGCGATGAGTAGTCCGGGACCGACCCGCTCCTCCGCCGACCTCGCCGACGTCGTCGAGTTGCTGCTCGACAAGGGCCTCGTCATCAACGCCGATATCGCCGTCTCCGTCGGCGATACCGAGTTGCTGGGGATCCAGATTCGCGCCGCCGTCGCGTCCTTCGAGACGGCCGCGCAGTACGGCCTCGAATTCCCCGACGGGACCGACCAGGAACGGATCGAGCAGGTCGCCAACAGGAATCGGCTCGGGCCGGCACACGAGGGCCGATTCGAGAGCGGTGGTGACGGCGGCCGAGCCACGTCGCCGACCGACGTTCCCGACGGCGACCGGGCCGAGCGACCCGCCACCGAGGTGGCCGACGACCCGGGCGGCGATGGGGGCGCTGCGGAGCCGACGAACGGAGGTGCGGACGGTGACGACGATTGACGTCGACGGCGAGGACGCCGGCGACGGGCTCCTCGCGCTGGTCGTCGCCGTCGTGGAGTTGCTGGTCGAGGCGATGGAGCGGGAGGCGATCCGGCGGATGGAATCCGGCCGTCTGACCGACGAGCAGGTCGAGCGACTCGGCGGACAGCTACAGGCCATCGAAGCCCAGGTCGAGGAGATCAAGGCGACCGCCGGGATCTCGACGGAAGTCGATCGGATCCGCTCGGACCTCGACGGCCTGGTCGCCGACGCGCTCCAGTCCGTCGATCCCGAGAATCCGTCCGCCGGCGTCGCCGCAGAACCGGGTCCGGCGACCCAGCCGAGAGCCGACGACGGGGGAAGCCGTGACTGACGCCACCGAGACGGTCGGCGACGGCGAACGCACCGGTGAGGGCGCGGGGACGGGCCGGTATCTCTACTGCGTGGCCGATCTCACCGACGCGGGCGAGATGACGGACGGAACCGAATTGGGGACCGACGGTGTCGACGGCGAACGACCCTACCTCGTCCCCGTCGACGGGCTCGGGGCGGTCGTGCACCGCCGGGACGACCCGTACGACTCGAACGACGGAGCGACGGTGAAGCGATGGCTGCTCGAACACCAGGGCGTCGTCGACGCCGTCCACGACCGCTTCGGGACCCCGCTGCCGGTCCGGTTCGACACCATCGTCGAGGGCGACGACGAGGCGGTGGCGGCGTGGCTGGAGCGAACCGGTCCGACGCTTCGGTCGGCACTCGACGACCTCGCCGGACACAGCGAGTATCGAATCGAACTCCGCTGTGACGCCGATCCGTTCGGGGCGAGCGCGGTCGACGCGGACGCTCGCCTCGACGAGCTTCGAGAGGATGCGACCGGGGCCGACACCGGCACCGCCTTCTTGCGCGAGAAGCAGGCCCGGCAGCGTGAACGGTCGCTGGTCGCAACCGAGTGGCAGGAGACGGTGGCCGCGGTCCGCGAGTCCCTCGCGTCCCACGCGACAGAGGTCGAGTCCGTCGACCGAACCGTCTCCGCGCTCGTCGAGACGGACCGGGCCGACGACGCGGACTTCGAGACGACCTTCGCCGCGCTGGCCGACGACGCCGCGGCGAGCGCCATCGGAGAACGCCTCGACGAAGTCGCGGCGACCCCCGGCCTCGAAGTCCGGTACACCGGCCCCTGGCCACCGTACACCTTCGCACCGACGCTGGAGACCGACCCATGACTGCCGAACGCCGCCGTCACGGCGCCTTTCCAGTGACCAATGGACCCCACCCGTGAGGGCGACGCGGTCGTCGACCTGCTCGACGTGCTCCTGCGCGACGGTGTCATCGTGCAGGCGGACGTCGTCGTCACCGTCGCAGACGTTCCGCTCATCGGAATCAGTCTCCGTGCGGCGATCGCGGGCATGACGACGATGCGGGACTACGGCTACTTCGAGGACTGGGACGACGACGCGAGAGCGGCCATCGACGGGAGCGAGGCGGCCGACGGACGCGGTGACCGTCCGGGTTCGGGCCCGCCCGGAGACGGCGGGAACGGGCTGTAGCGGCAGGTCAAATCGGGCGCAAACGGGACTGAGGATCCTCCTGAGGCGAAGACCGCGTATATACAAGCTCTACACTCAGGGAGGTGGGCCGTCTGTAAATTACTATGCAGGAAACAGAACTGGCGTCACAGGTCGCCTCGCTCTGTACTCGCGATCCGACCGAATTCGACGACCGCGTTCGCGAGGAGGCCTCGTGGCTCGTCAGCGCTGTCGAAGACGGGGCGTTCGACAGCGAACTGGCGACGACCGGCCTGGAGTACGAATGTTACGTGGTCGATCGGGAGAACGCGCTCACGACGCTTCCGCGGTGCACGGACGAGATACTGGGCTGTGAGAAGGAGATCGGTCGCCACCAGATCGAGTTTCGGTCGTCGCCCCAACCCTTTTCGGCCACCGGGCTCCAGACCATCGAATCCGAGATGCGGGCGCGATTCGAGGCGGCGAGCGACGCGCTCCTCGACCCCGAGGAGCGACTGGTCAGCGACGGGTTCTGGACGATCTCGCCCCAGACTGAGACGGGGGTCGAGTACCTCACCGACCACACCACGACCGACGACACGGTGCTCGCGACGAACATGTGCGACACCGCGAGATACCACGCACAGGGGCAGTCCGCGGCCACCAGGATCGATGCCCCGAACGCGACGTACGAGGGCAAGACGGCACTGCTGAACAGCCTCACGACGTCGATCCAGCCCCACTTCGTCGTCGAGCAGGCGAGCGAGCTGCCGACGTACTTCCGGTACGCGCTCCGCGCCGCCGGGCCGATCCTCGCGCTCGGCGTCAACTCGCCGCTCTTCCCGCCGGCGTTCTACGACGACGTCGACGGCGAGACGATCGTGGACGCCGCCCGACTGGAAAACCGGATCGGGGTGTTCGAATCCGTGATGAACGACGACGACGGGCCCGCGAAGGTCGCGTTCCCGGAGGACGTCGAGTCCGTCGCCGACGCCGTCGAGTCCATCGCCTCGGACCCGACGATCGTCCCCAGGCTGTTCGACGATCAGTCGGCGCTGCGGCACTTCTCGCACAAACACGGCTGTTACTGGCGGTGGATCCGGCCGGTGTTCGACGCGGGGGCCATGGGAGAACCGAACGTCCGCATCGAATTCCGTCCGTTACCCGGTCAGCCCACGCTACAGGACACCATCGCGTTCGTCGGTCTCTTCGCCGGGCTGCTGACCGACTTCACCCGTCGGGACCACCCGGTCAGCAGTCTCGACTGGGCGGACGCACGGCACAATTTCTATGCGGCAGCAGCCGACGGGCTGTCGGCCGACCTCCGGTGGATCGACCGCTCGGGCGACCGAATCACCGACACCGACGCGCTCTACGCGGACCTGTTCGCGTGTGCACGCGCCGGACTCGAAACGGCCGGATTCGACGCCGAGTACGCGGACGACCTGCTCTCACCGCTCGAATCGCGCGCTCGAACCCGGCGGACCCCTGGCAAGTGGAAACTCGATCAGGTACGTGACCGACTCGACGAGGGGGAACCGTTCGACCGCGCGGTACGGGGAACCCAGCGACGCTACATCCGTCGACAGGCGGCGACCTTCGAGACGGACCGGTTCGCCGCGTGGTGACCGGAAGCCGGCAGACGAGGCGGTCGCCTTCGCTCGCCCAGTTGTCCCGCTCGTTCTGGCCGCCAGGGCCCCGCCGCCCGTGGGGCGAACCACCAGTCAGAAGCACCGACACACCGCGATCCGACGGCGTGACGGGGGCGCCCCTTCACCTGCAGGGACGCCGCCTATCACCACAGAAGACCGACACGTGGTATGGAGATACGCCCCGCGACGGCCGACGACAGCACCGCCATCGAATCGGTCGCCCGGCGCTCGTTCCGCGCCTCGTACGTTCTCAGTCCGGGGGAGATCGCGACCATCGTCGAAACCACGTTCGCACCGGACCCGGTCGGCGAGCGGATCGAGAACGAAGACGACGACTTGCTGGTCGCAGAAGAGTCCGGTTCCGCGGATGGGACTCGCCTCGTCGGGTTCGGCGAACTCGGTGACGGGACGACGATCGAGTGGCTCCACGTCCACCCGAAGGCCCGTGGCCGCGGGGTCGGTCGGGCGCTCGTCGAGGAACTCCGCAGCGAGGCGGAGACGACGGCGCCGCAGTTCACCGCCCGAGCGCTGGAGAGCGCCCGAGAGGGCGCACCGTTCCTGGAACGGTTCGGGCTCTACGCGAGCGAGCAGTACACCACCGAAGTCGGCGGCGAGCGGTTCACCGTCGAGGTGTACACGCGGCACAGAGCGAATCCCGAGCGCACCGAGCAAGTGGAGAGCGTCCCGGACGAGGCCACGCTCGACGGGGACCGACAGTCAGTCGCGACCGACGAGTCGCTCCAGGGGGAACGCGGGCCGTTCTACGCCGTTCGCGACGACGGCGGGACCCGCGTCGGCTTCCTCTGTTCGGTGTGTGAGAGCACGTCGGTGACCTCCGACGGACTCGAACGCCTCCAGTGTACGGACTGTGGAAACACGCACCGGCCGGACGAGTGGGATCCGGCGTACCTCTGAGGCGGCGGCGACGCCACGTCGACCATCCGCCACACCGGCCGACGCCGTTGTCTCACCCGACTCAGGGACACACCGATCGTACGACGGCAGTTCGATTGGGTGTGCAGTAGCAGTGGTCTTTTGACCTCGGCCGACGCGACTCTGCAGTGACAGTCGGTAGATACAGGTGGTGGACTCACCGCGTCACAGTACTTCGTCACCCCCATACCATCGCCACAGGTCGAGCCCACACCAGCAAGTGTACAGTAGCGAGAGCGGAGCGAGCAGAAAGAACGGGTCCACAATGGCGATAATTAGGTTCCACGAGTGAGTCCCGGGCGGAGTGTACAGGACCGCTCCAAGAAAGGTGACGGCACCAGCAACGACGTTGGTCAGATGCCAGAGCCATCCGTCAGCACGTATGATAGCATCCCCCGACTCCATACGATCAGTTCCAGACGGAACTGTATAACAACACTGTTCAGCGAGACGGTCTCAGACAAGGAGACCAGCGGCTACGCCAGAGAGTGGACGATAGAACCGAAGTCCGTCTTGCTGACTGCGGCCTCTGTCTGCGACACGTCGTCCGCGTCGAGCGACACGGGGCTTCACCGCAGTCGAGCCTTCAATCGCTCTGCTCGTCGTGGCCTTTCGCGCGGTGAATCCGAGCGTACACCTCGCGGAGGAGGCGATCCGAGAGGCGGTCGTCGACGCGCGGTTCCACGCGCCCGTCGCGGATGGCGTCCACGACGGCCCCGGGCGTCCGCTCGTTCGCGTCGACGACGGTGTACGCCCGTCCCGCCTCGATCGGGTAGTGGGCGTCGCTCCCGCCGACCAGCGGCAGGTCGAGTTCGGCCGCGAGTCGCTCGACTTTCGCCCGGCGCTGAGGGTGCTTGCCGTTGACCTCGACGGCGTCCAGTGCGGCATCGCTCTCGGCGACGGTGCTGTTCCGATAGGGGTGTGCGAGAATCGCCGCGCAACCGTGGTCGTGTGCCGCGTCGGCCACCGCCGCCGGCGTGTGTTTGTCGGGCACGGTGTCAGTCGGCGGGTCCGGGCCGACGACCAGAACGTGGCCGCGCGTCGTCGAGACTTCGATCCCGGGAAGCGTCACGAGCGAGGGTCCGGGGTCGTACGGTCGGTAGTAGTCGTGGTTCGTCAGCGCCATCCCGTCCAAGTTTCTGTGGCGTGCGGCGCGCCCGAGCAGGCGAGCGCCGAGCGGGTCGAACCACGTCGGCGATCCCTCGTTCCAGTGGAAGAATCGGGTGTGCGTGTGCAAGTCGAGTCTGAGCATCGCTAGTCCCCCGTCCCGTCCGGTGTCGGCTCGTAGCCCGGCCCGACGGCGACTTCGAGCGCCTGCTGGCGAGCGCGAACCGAGAGGGCCGTCCGCTCGACGACCTCCCCGTCGAGGCTGAACGCCGCGTGCTCGTCCGCGTGGACCTCGATGTCGAGCGACGGGACCGTAAAGCGGTGCGTGCGTTCGCTCTCCCGGGTGAAGAGTCGCTCGACGGTCCCGGTTTCAAGCAGGCCCACCGAGCCGTCACCCTCGACGACTGTGACGTCGAACCGGCCGTCCTCGACGTCGGCCGCCGTGCTGCCGCCCGGCGGGAACCGGCGGGCGTTTCCGATCAGGACGGCGATGGCCGACCCCGACCAGACCGACGGCTCGTCGGGGCCGTCCGAGAGCGTCACCGTCATACGGATCCCGTCGAACGACGGGATGGTCTTGAGCGTCGTGATCACGTAGGCCAGCGACCCGAACCGATCTTTCATGTCCGGGTCCGTCTCCGCGCTCGACTCCGCCGTCAGCCCGCCGACACAGGAGTTCACGAACGGCGCCTCGTCGGCAAATCCGAGGTCGATCCGTCGGCGCTCGCCCGTTTCGATGGCGTCGAATCCCTGCCCGATATCGCTGATGCCGACGTTCTCGGCGAAATCGTTGCCCGTCCCACAGGGGAGGACGCCGACGGTGACTGCGTCGAGCGCGTCCGCCTCGACGACGCCCCGGACCACGCCGTTTACGGTCCCGTCACCGCCGGCGGCGAGGATCTCGGTCGCGCCCGCGTCGATCGCCGTCTTCGTCATCGACACCGTGTCGCCCGCCGATTCTGTCTCGCTGACGCCGTAGCCACGCACGGCGGACTGTTCGCGGACCGGCTCGACGTGCGTGCCGTCGCCACTCACCGGATTGAGGACGACGACCGACTCGGCGCTCGTCTCGGACCCCGATTCGCGCACCATCGAACTGGCTAGGGCTTTCGGGGGACCGTCTCGTTCCGATCCCTATCGGTCTGTTTGCCTTTCAGTTCCAGCACGTTCTTTTCGAGCGTCTCGAGCGCCGCGTCGAACGCGTTGGCCGCTCCGTACTCCTCGCCGGTTCCCGCCACTCGGTCCTCGTCGGTGAACAGTCGTACCTCACACCGCATGAGCGACTCCCCGCGGTGGTTCTCCTCGTGTTTCTGGACTGTTACGCGAGCGTCGAAGACGTCCAGCTCCTGGTATTTCTCAGTGACGCCCTCGATGCGCTCGGTAATCGCCGTCCAGTCGATCTCCCGGAAGTACTCCGGATTGACGACCTGGACGTCGAGGTCGGGCGTGTCGGAGTCCGTGATCGCCCGAAGCACGTCCGTCTTCGTGAGGACACCGAGCGGGCGCTCCACGCTGGATCCGTCGGCGACGACGAGCCCGTCGTATCCCTTCTCGAACATCGTCTCCAGGGCCGATCCGACTGTCGCCGAAGGCGTCGTCGTCTCCGCCGGCCGGCTCATCACGTTCTCGACCGGGAGATCGACGAGGTGGCGCTTCTCACCGCGCCGGTCGCCCTTCGTCGCGGTGTCGGTCCCGCGAACGACGAACTCGACGAGGTCGTCCGTCGTCGCGATACCGACGAGTTCGTCGTCGTCGACGACCGGAACCCGAGAGATCCCGTTTTCCCTGACGATGTTGACGACCTTCCCCATCTTCGTCTTGCGGTCGACCGTGACCGGGTCCTGCGTGTAGATCGATTCGACGTTGATCGCGTCGAAATCGGTGTCGACCGCTCTGAGGAGACTGTCTCGGGTGACGATGCCCCGGACGCCCGCCTCGTCGACGAGGGGAGCGACCGTCGATTCGGACTCGACGAGCACGCGAGCGATTTCGCTCGTCTCCGCCGTCGGCGCTGGCTTCGGGACCGTCCCCATGACGGTCTGTGCCTGTGCGTCGTCGCTGAGGCGCGATCGAAGCAGGTCTCTGGGGAGGACTGCGCCCTCGATCTCGTCGTCGCCGACGAGGACCGCCGCGGTGGAATTGGTCTGCAGGTCGGATCTGAGTTTGCCTGCACGCGTCTCCGGCGTCACACTCTCGAACTCCTGTGTCAGTATCGATCGGTTCATCTGTCAATTCATGCGAGTGGACGGGCAATCAGCGACCGGCCTGCGACTACAGGCCCGAGGAGCGATTCGCCCCTGCGGCTTGCAACCCGACAGAGCGGTCACTCGCTCGTCGAAGAGATGCCACTCCGTGTCCGTAACGATACGGTCGGCCAGTGGCACGTCCAAGACGAGCGAGAGCGCCACCGCTATCGTACTCCGTTTCACGACCCTCTCACGTCCCCGGTTTCGGTTCTGGCTCTCCTCATTCGACCTGCACAGGCACGGCAAATGCGTGCGGTCGCCGACTCCGAATCACTCCGCTGGTATTTGCAAGCAGACACACGATAGCGTTGCGACACGAACACTGAACCGGTTCAGCATGACCACACTCGAATCAGAACGACAGATGACGCGCGACGAGATCGCAGACTACCTCCGCGAGTTCGCAGCGCAGCTAGACGGAGACTCGACGACGTCGGCCCCGACGCTCAGCGGCGGTTCGGACGAGGACGACACCCGAATCACGTTCATGGTCGGCAACGAGAGCCAGACGATCGACCCGCCCGAGGCGATGACGTTCGAAGTCGAGGTCGAATCGGACTCGTCGCTGGTCGGCACCGGAACCGAGAACGAGGTCGAGTTCGAACTTCGCTGGACGAGCGAGACGAGCGACGAGGACGAACGCGACGAGATGGAGATCAGGTAAGCTCGGTTTCGCCGGGGTAAATCTGAACGCCGGTGGCGAGCACTCTTTCCTGGCTCACCGGAAATTCGTATGCCCTGATCTTCGACTCACACCCCTCAGTCCTCGCTCTCGTAGGGCTCGCCGAGTGCACTGGGCATCCGAGTCGACCCCCAGACGGTGAGGACGAGAACGACGGCCGCGACGAACGGGCGACCAGCCCGATGATCCCGTCGATCAGTTACACCCGGCGGCGGTACACGGCACCTGGATGTCGCTGTCGACGATGCCTTGCTTGGCCACCTGGAGGCGTTGATAGACGACGTTGGACAGTTGGTCCTGGAAGGGCTGTCGATCACGCAGTCGATGGCTTGTCCGGCCTGACCGAGGAGGCGACGATAGATCGACTGAGTGACAATCTGCCGAGAGTTGCCCCAGCGAGCATCGGGACGCCCGCATCTGAGGGTCCCTCGTGGGCAAACCGTTCGTATCCACCGGGTCCGTCTCGTTGTGTGCCCTCGCAGGAGGAATCGACGGCAGATATTAACCGCCCCATTCAGTATTGTTGTCACATGGCGCTCTCCGTACGCGGGTGGATCGACCGCCACCGCATCGCGAGTTTCCTGGCGGTCACCTACGCCTTTACGTGGACGATACAGGGGATCGTCGCACTTTCGGGGATGACCGCATCGTGGACGATGTCGATCATCATCGGCTTCGGTGGCTTCGGTCCGCCCGTGGGAGCCGCCGTCGTCGTGTGGGCGTCGGAAGGCAGTCTCCGGTCCTGGGTCGGCCAGTTCTTCAGGTGGCAGATCGGCGCGAAGTGGTGGACGGTCGCGCTATTACTCCCGCTCGTCGTCCTCGCGATCGGCAGCGGACTCTACGTCGCACTCGGTGGCCCGATCGACCTCTCGGCGCTGCCGTTTCCGGGTATCTACCTGTTCGTCATGGCCTGGGGAACCGTCTGGGGCGGCGGCCAGGAAGAACTGGGCTGGCGCGGGTTCATGGTGCCGGTGCTCCAGGAGCGCTACAGCGCGCTGGTCACGAGTCTGCTCGTTGGGGTGGCATGGGCCGGCTGGCACCTTCCACTGTTCCTGAACGCCAACACCACCCACGGCAGCTGGCCGGTCTCCCAACAACTCATCTGGGGGGTGACAATCCTCGCGGGGTCAGTCCTCTGGACGTGGATGTACAACAACACGGGGAGTGTCCTCGCGGTCGCGGTGTTTCATGCCGGCATGAACAGCATCGGCGTCTATCACCCCGCGGACCGGGCGGCACTCGTCCCCGGCGGAATTCCAGATCCGTGGTTGAACTTCCTCGCGGAGGTCTCTTCGGCCGTCGTGCTGGTCGGGTTCGCCGTGGCCGTCGTCCTCGCGTTCGGGGCCGACCGCCTCTCGAAACACGAGGTGCCGGATACCAGCGTCCTCGGACTGGACGACGACGAATCGCGAGCAACCGAGACGGCAGGTCGAACGCCGGATGTCGGACAGGAACAGCAGGGATGAGCGACGGCCAGTCGAGCAGCGAGGCCCACAGACACACTCGGCGGCGTTTTCTCAAGACCGCCGGCGGCGCAGGAGTGGCCGGTGCACTCGGACTCGCTGGCTGGACGGGGCGAGTGCTCTACCTGCACGGCGAGAACGAGCGGACGAGCATCGAGACGGCCGATCCGGTTCAGAGTAGTAGCACAGGACCCAGCGAAGCTGACGTCCCCGCGGAGCGACTCCTGACCGTTCTCGACCGGTACAGTGCCGACCGTTCGAACGTCGGCCTCCAGGCGTGTGCAATCTTCGAGGACGGAACGCGGTGGTGCGGCGTCGCCGGAACTGCTGACCACGACGACGAGGTCCCGCTCTCGTTCGCACATCAGCTGTACGTCGGCAGCGTGACGAAACTCTACACGGCGACGCTCGTGCTGGGGCAGGTCCAGCAGGGCGCACTGGGGCTGTCGGATACCATCGACGAGTGGGTCGATATCGACGGCGCGAGCGAGGTGACCGTCGAGATGGTGCTGAATCACACGAGCGGCGTCCCGAACTACACGAGCGATGTGTGGTTCCTCGCGCGGTATCTGGGGTTCCCGACCCGAACGTGGGACCCGAGCGAACTGCTCGACGTGATTCGCGGCTCCGAACTCCGCTTCGAACCCGGCGCTCGACACGAGTACTCGAACTCGAACTACGTGTTGCTCGGGATGATCCTCGAGCGAGTGATCGGACAGCCATACGAGACGCAGATCCGCCGCCTCGTCCGCGAGGAATTCGGGTTCGACCGAACGTACTACCTCGACTATCCACGGGACGCACGTATCGCGAATGCCTACGACGAGTCCATCTTCAATCTCGGCCGGCGCAACCTGACTGGATTCCGTGATTCACTGGAGACGGGTGCCTACGCTGCGGGCGGCATCCTCTCAACCGCACCCGATGTTGCTGGCTTCGTTCGAGCACTGTTCTCCGGCGACGTGCTTTCCGAACGCATGATCGCCGAAATGCAAACCTTCGTTGATGCACCCGACACGGACGTTCCGGCACAGCGTGGCTACGGACTCGGTGTTCGGAACCTCGTCATCGACGGCCAGGAGCTCGTCGGCCACACTGGGACGATTCCCGGCTACTCCGCCATTGCGATGCATCACGACGACCCCGAATACACCATCGCGGTCCTCAGCAATCTCTCGACGATCGACCAGACGTTCGTGTTCGATCACCTCCAGCGGGTCGTGCTGGAGGAGTTTTACTGACTGATCGCGATTCCCTCCGGGAGAGAATCTTGACAATGTTGAAATGGATATGATTCCTCCTCTACACTATGGCGTTCCGCATCCGCAGACACATCAGTACGTATCCCGTGACGACATTCTTCGTCGTCGCGTACCTGCTCTCCTGGACAGCGTGGGTGCCGCTTGTCTTCAGCGACTGGTGGGCGACGTGGGCTCCGCTGGTGCTCGCCAACGACCTCCAGACGATGCTGTTCATCATGGTCGGCGGGTTCGGACCGCTCGTGGCCGCAGCACTGGTCACGTGGGCCATCGGCGACAGCCTTCGTGAGTGGGCTGGACAGCTCCTCCGGTGGAGGGTTCCCATCAGGTACTGGGTGTTCGCACTGCTGTTCCCCGCCATCGCCGTCATCGTGGCGAGTGCCATCCACATCGTCGTGTTCGATGGCCAGTTCGACCCCCCGTCCACCAGCGTTCTGCTGCTCTACCCAGTGCTGTTCCTCCAGGTGTTCCTCGTCGGTGGTGGCAACGAGGAACTCGGGTGGCGCGGATTCGCGCTGCCTCGCCTCCAGGAATCGTACTCGGCACTCGCTTCGAGCCTGCTCATCGGCGTCGGCTGGTTCGCCTGGCACCTGCCCCTGTTTCTGGTATCGGGGTCCTCACAGGCCGGCGACCCGGTCTACTACTACGCGCTCGCGGTCATCGCACTCTCTGTCGTGTTCACCTGGGTCTACAACGAGACCGGTGGCAGTGTCCTGGCGACCATGGTGTTGCACGCCTCCGTGAACACCAGTGGCATCCTGTACCTCGTCGGCGGTGGTACCGCGCTCCAGACCGCCCTGCCGAACGGGCTCCTCGCAATCGTGTTCTTCGTCGCGGCGCTGGTCGTCGTCGCCGTCTACGGCAGCGAGCGCCTCGCCGACATCGACACTCCGGAACGATCGCCCGGTGGCCAGTGAGTACGGGCGGAGACGTTCCGACCGACTGTCCGGGATCTCCGTCGATCACCGTCGATACCATGGTCGGTCATTCGGGGCGGTAGGAAAAGACGGTCGATGACTCGACGCCGTTGGGAAGGCGGTCTGAAACGAGGATCAACACGAGGAGGATCGACGTCGACGCGGTTGGCCTAGCACCATCGGATTTGCTGTCAGTAGCGGTGTCTCTCGGCGTTGGAATACGCTCTCAACGGGCCCCGAGCGAACAGCCACCTATAGAACGCCCGACGCGCGCCTTACCGAGGTTCGTCTTCTCCCCCAGTCTCCAGCCGTTCACGGCGACGCTGGAACTCCGCTTCGTCGACCTCACTTCGTGCGTATCGCCGTCGCAGGGTTTCCATGGCGGAATCGTCACTCTCGGGAGATGCATCACCTCGACCGAGTGCCCAGTAGAGGAGTCCGCCGACCAGGCCGAGCAGTCCGAGTGCCCCGCCGAGGAACGGCAGTCCGCCGAACAAGCCCCCGTTCCGGCCGTTCGTCATTCCGGGACCAGACCCCATCCCATGGCCCATCATTCCGCCACCGGAGTTCCCACCTCCTCCGGTGCTGGATCCATACGCTATCGCGCCCTGTTCGACGATTGCGTCGCTATCGGGCACGTCACCGTCTGGAATCGGACTCGCTTCGGCTGGCCCGCCAGGGCTGCCGACGACGATGCGACCGACCATTCCGACCGATCTGTGCGGGATGCAGTAGTAATCGTACGTGCCCGATTCTTCGAACGTGTACTCGAACCCGCCCGACGAGATGACCGCACTATCGAATGCGCTGGCGTCGGCCGGAAGCCGGTTCTCGTAGGCGGTCGCCGAGTGTGTTCCGGCCGCGATCTCGAACCGGACGGTCGTGCCGGGTTCGACGTGGAGGCCGATCGGGTCGAAGTAGTTGTTCCCCATCCTGACGACGGGCTGCTCCTGGGCAGTGGCTGTCCGGGTGAGTCCCGCTGTCGCGACTGTGCCAGCCCCGAGCGCTCCCAGAAACTGGCGTCTCCTGTAGTTCATTATCTGAGAATTTGTTTCCGTCATCCGCGGACGATGTTGGTGAGCCGTTGTGCGAGTGCTGCCGATTGCTGGTCGGTGTCTTCGATAGCCGTCTCCAGCTCGTCTCGATCGACGATGGCGATGAACTCGGCAGTCCGCTCCCCGTTCGCGTACACGAGCGTCGTCGGCGTCTTCCGGACGCCGTACTCCTCGGCCGTCTCCAGATCGGTCTGGATGTCGACCTCCCGGAACTCGACGTCCGGATACGCCCCCTCAATACCGTCGTTTTTCTCTCGCTGCGTCGCACATGCTCCGCACGTCTTTTGCGTGAAGAGGAGTACTTCGGTCATAGTAGCTTGTATGGTATTGTACTTTTAGCACATTCTCATTCATATCCGAAAGCTGTGGGAGGCTCAGTTTTCGGATTCCAAGGAAGCGTACGTGGCCAACCCCCGTGTTGGTGGTCGAATCGGTTACTCCGAACTTTCGAGCGTCTCCCGACGGGCCTCGAACTCGTCGTCGGTGAGATCGCCACGGGCGTACGCCATACGCAACGCTTCCATCGCGGGATTTCGAGGCGACTGCGAGTCCGTTACGCGGCGGAAGACGAGGTAGCCCCCACCGAGGAGCACGAGAAGGAAGACCAGCTGGACGAGCATCCCGACGAGTGGCCACCAGCCGCTGGTCGTCCCGTATCCGCCCATCATTCCGCCGTAGCCCGTCATCCCGCCGAATCCCATCCCCATCGTGAGCAGGGGAAGGACGATAATCGCCCCGAGGATGAGGAGGACGATGGTCGTCGTGTCGAGTTGGTTCGACGAGGGCATTGTCACTCAGGCCTCCGACGAGGATTCGAGGTCTTCGGTGATGCTGGCGAGAACACGCTCGAATCTGTCGTGGACCTCGGTCGCGATCGAGTCGAGCGCTTCGTTGTCGGCCATCCCGACGAGCTGTTGTGGGTCGACGGCACTCACCATGATCTCGCCGTCGTCGGTTTCGTAGACGATGACATTACAGGGGAGGAGCGCGCCGAGTTCGATCTCGTCGGTCAGCCCTTCGTGCGCGAGGGATGGGTTGCACGCTCCGAGGATGCGGTACTGGCGAAACTCTTCGCCGAGTTTCTCCTCGAGCGTCGCCTGCACGTCGATGTCACAGAGGACGCCGAAGCCTTCGTCTTTGAGCGCGTCGATAGTCGTCTCGACGACATCGTCGAACTCGCCGGATACTGACTGTTGTATTGTGTACTTCATGCAATATAATTCTGTATTGGTGGGGTTAAGGGTTGGGGTCCGAAGAGGTCGCTCCGAATGGGCTCACCAGCGTCGGAGGTCTCCGAGGGGACTCATCCAGCACGTTCCAGTTGTTCGCGGCGCCGTTCGAACTCGTCGTCCGAGAGTTCGCCACGCGCGTAGCGCTCTCGGAGGACTGCCAGCGGCCGTTCGTCGGACCGGTCTCCGTCACGTCCCGCGAGCGCGAAGACGAGATAGAGCGGGACTGCGATGAGCAACCCCATCCAGAGGAGCCCCCAGAGACCCATCGCGCCGCCGATGAGTCCCCAGCCGCCGCCCATCATGCCGCCGCCGTAGCCGCCGCCCATGGCGGCTGCCGTCCCGGTCGTCGCGATCAGCAGTGGGACGGCGAGTAGCGTGAGTCGACGGGCGATGCGTCCGACCTGCGTCGTGAATTGAGTCATGATCGTGAGTTGGGTGGTGTGTTTCAGTGTTCGTTCGATGCGTTCGGGACGGTCAGGGGCCGTCAGCAGTGGCCCTGTCCGTACATCCCGCCGTCGTAGTCGTCGTCAGCCATGTCCTGGGCCATCTCGTCGACGGTCACACCCATGTGCGACTCCATCCACTCGACGCTACCAGGGCCCATGTGCTCGGTCATGTGCCCCTCCATCCAAGCCGCCCAGTCGTCGGCGGTCCCATCGTACGGGGGCGCGTCGTCAACAGTCGTGTCAGTACCATGTGCGCTGACCAGAGGCGCGGCGAGCGCGAGACCGACGATCGCGAGCACCACGAGCAGCCAGCGTCCGATTCTGAAGTTGGTCATTGTCGTTCTCCTCGGTTACTCGTAGGACCGCTCGGGAGTTATCCCGCTGGGTGTGAATCCGCGCAGGAGAACGTTCGAGAACGTGTATAGAGCGTTCTAACCGTTTTTCATCAATAGGATCGTTCATCTGCACCGAATTCGGCAGTCGTGAGGGAAACGACGTCAAACTGTACGTGCATGCGGATGTCCGGATACTCTCACGGTTCGGCAGGTGATGCAATTATGGCACGACCCACACGGGAGACGCCCCACACGAGGAGGATGAGAAAGCCGAGCGCGATGATGTAGGCTCGGAGGTGAGGCGTGAACGAGGTGTGGACGATGACGACGCCGACTCCGGGGATGCGCTCGGTAAAGTGAGCGCTTCCGGCGAGCGTCTCGAAAAATCCCATCACCACCAGACCAAGAAGGACGAGCCCGAGGCCGGTGGCGAGCGCCGCGTCATCGAACCAGCCGTACGCTGAACGTGGTGGTAACATGTCCATTATCCCATCACCCGAGCAGATACCGCAGCCATGGTCTGGCTTGCACGAGGTCGGTCCGTTCGAGATACGAATCGATACCCCAGACGCGTCCGGCACCGAAGACGAGAATCGTCACGAACAGGACGAGTCCTAGCAGATCCCCGTTGACGAGCCCGCGTCGCCAGTGCTCGCCGCCGAAATAGAAGAAGAACATCATGAACGCGCCGAAAAAGGCGGCCGTTCGCGTCAACGCACCGAGGAGCAACCCGAAACCGATCAGTAGCTCGCCGATCGGGATGACAACGTTGACGGCCGCCTCCGTCGCACCGCCTGCAAACGCGTTGAGTACGGGCGATACGATCGTCCCTGTCTTCTCGAGAAACCAGCCAGCACGGAACGACCCCGGCGTGGCGTACTTGTTCAACCCTTCGTGGAGGAACAACCAGCCCACGAGCAACCGAAGGAATACGAGCCAGTAGCCCGTCAGCGTTCCCGATAGATCGAGCGTGTACTCTCGGCCAAGTACCGTCGTCGTGAGCTGTTGTACCATGGATAGCGCGGTCGTCATTCAGCGACAAAGAATCAGTCCAATCGTCCTGGGTAGTTCCGCATAGACTCGTACGTACTGCCGATTACTCGCTGTGAGTCTCCTCTTCGTGATGGCCGTCTTCGGTACTGGTGCTTTCCTCGTGGTGGCCCCCTTCCTCAGTGTGGGCCTCTTCTTCGTGGTGGCCGTCTTCGGTACTGGTGCTTTCCTCGTGGTGGCCCTCTTCCTCGGTGTGGGCCTCTTCTTCGTGATGGCCGTCCTCGGTACTGGTGCTTTCCTCGTGGTGGCCCTCTTCCTCTTCGTGGCTCCCACTCAAGATCTCTCGACACATCCCGTTGAGTTCCTCGAGTTTCTTTTGGACTTCCTCGGGCTTGTCGTCCGGGATCGTTTGGAGTGCCTGCTGATCCTCGAGGTGAGGTTCGCCCACGATGACGGTAGCCATCATCCCGAACTGCTCGTGGGGCGTACAGAGGTAGTGATAGACCCCCTCGGTCTCGAAGGTGTGCGAGAAGGTCTCGCCTTCTTCGGACATCGTTCCGCTGTCCCAGGCCTCCGTTCCCTCGGGGACCAGTCTGGGCTGGTCGTTGTCCGGGTGGTACGCAGTTGCAGTGTGCGTGCCACTCTCGAGCACCCACGTGACCGTCCCGCCGGGCTCGACCCACGTGACGTGGGGGTCGAAGTGGTACTCGGTCGACCCCTCGTTTCGCGCGGTGTTGACCGCTACCTCGCGTTCGGCTTTGGGTTCGCTCACCGTGTCGTGACCGTGCGCTTCGTCCCCGTGGCCAGCGTGGTCGTCGCCACCGGACTGTTCTTCGGTTTGTTGGCTGCCTCCGACTTGTTGCTGGCTCGATCCAGCCGGTGCGCCAGTGCACCCGGCCAGTCCAGCAACAGTCAGGCCAGCAGTTCCTGCAAGCAGTTCCCGTCGCGTGAGTCGTGATTCGTTCATAGCCCAGGTCACCGTACAGGTAGAGATAGGTGAGCCGGGGAAATAGGGGGGGTGCCTGTTTTGCACGCGACGCAAAACGATCTCTCTTTTAAGTGTCTTCGGGGACGTAGCTGGTAGTGCGAGGAACTGCCGTGTCCAACGACGACCACGCTGATGAACTCCTAGAACTGCTCGGACAGGAGCGAGTCCGACAGATCCTGGGCGCGACGAGCCGCGATCCCAGGTCGGCAAAGGAGCTCAGCGAGGAGTGTGACGTCGCCCTGTCGACGATCTATCGCCGGGTCGAGGACATGATCGAAAGCGACCTGCTCGTCGAACGGACACGGATCGAATCAGATGGGAGCCATCACAGTGTCTACGAGGCGAACGTCGACCACCTCGACGTCGATATCGAAGACGGAACTATCGACGTCAGCGTCCACATTCGAGAGGACGCCGCCCAGCGGTTCTCGCGTATCTGGAGCGACATCCGGGAGAGTTGAACAAGAATGCACATCGAACTCGTCATCGCGAAGATTATCACGGTCGGACTGGGGTTATTGATAACGTACCAGGCTTACAAGGGGTATCGTACGTATGGAAGTGAGCCGATGCTGTACGTCGCCATCGGCTTCCTGTTCATCAGTGTCGGTTCGGTCATCGAGGGAGTTCTGTTCGACGTCGTCGGCTTATCGATATTCCTGGCGGGGACCATCCAGACGGCCATCGTTGCCATCGGCATGCTCGTCATTCTGTACTCGCTATACGGCCAGATCCCACAGCAAGCGAACCGGGAGAAAGGTCCATGACCGGCCACTGGGATCTCGTGTTAGTCGGCGTTCGTGTCCTCTTGCTCCTGATGGGACTTGCGACGACTGTCATTAGTTTCCGTGCGTATCGCCGAGACAAAACCCGATATCTCCGTGACGCGACGATCGGATTCGGATTGATCACGATCGGTGTGTTGATTGAAGGGTTCCTCTATCAGTTCACTGGGTTAACGCTCACGCAGGTCCATATTGCCGAGTCCGTGGCGCTCGTCGTCGCGCTCGGTGTGCTTCTCCGGTCGTTCCTTGATTAGCCCGGCAGTCAGAAGTCGCCGTATGACGTATGCACCTTCCACTGAGGAGGACGCCAGCGACGAGCGCGTACACGCCTACCGTCGTTATTCGTGCGAGCGGGGTGGGTAACGGCTGGTTGCGCGACTCATCTCCGCCACTGTCGTCGAATGGATCGGAGTGGAGGGCGTCCGCTTCCATACGATGAGTGACGCTGGCGTGACTGATTGCAGTTATTCGTTCGAATCAGAAGCCGTCGGCCTCGAACGATTAGATACCCTACCCCGGATTTCGGGACTGCGAGTGAGGGCGACCTGGTAGGGTTTATCGAGCGAAGCGGCTTCTGAGTGTCGCGAGCAATCCACGCTGCGCTCTCGCCGTCTGTTCCGCATCGCGAGACGCAGATCCTTCGGTCCCCTCCTCTTCTTCGTCGAGCCTCGCCGCTTCGTAATCTGCAATCATGTGAGCGACGTGGCGATTGCACATGAACGGAGATACGATGTCCAGCTACAAAACTGTTCGACAGGTGCTAGCTTAGCTCTGCGTCTGTTTCAGGTCGTCACTCGGATAGATCCGGTACGTCCGTCCCTGCCGCTCACGATAGAGCAGGCCACGCTTCTCGAGGGCGCTGACCGTCTGGCTCACCTTGCTCTTCGAGAAGTCCGACCGGTCCCTGAGTTCGATCTGCGTGATGCCCGGTGAGGAGAGGACCGGTTCGAGGATGCGGCGTTCGTCGTCCGGCAACAGGTCCAGCACGCGGGCCCGTGGCTGGGTCTCTGGATTGATGCCGTCACTCGGGTGAGCGGTCTGAGTCGATGGTTCGGATTCAGAGCGGTCCTGGTCGGTTTGCTCCGAGGCTTCATTCCCTTGCCGCTCGACCGCCACCGTGTCGGTGATCTCGTCGCGAATCATCAGATATCCTCCGCCGATGACGACCGAGACGAGGATGGTTCCGAGGACGTACCAGAGTGGGTTCGTTCCGTGAACTGCTCCCATCGAGGTTCCCATCATCGATCCCATCTGCTCGAACGCTTGCTGTTGCTGGTACGCTTGCCAGCTGAGCGCACCCCCGATGACGACGACAGCCGCGACGATGAGACCGACGATCCCATCGGCTCGTCGTCGGTTCATTCGCCCCACCTCGATTCGCGGTGATACTCGTTCATGCCGGTGAATTGGCCAGACAGGGGTGTACCAGTTGTGATTGGGCTTCCCAAGAACCCAGAATCCGGCACACGCGACTCGATACCGAGATGCGGTGTTCAGTGATGCTCATGGCTCTGTGATGATCCCGCTCCGGCAACCTCTGGATGCTGGTGGGCGAACTCGGCTGGTTCCTCCTCGAACGAGCGCTTGCACCGCTTCGAGCAGAAGTAGTACGTCTCGCCGTCGTGGGTTATACTCGGCCCGCTCTCGTCAGTTCGCATTCCACAGACCGGATCGCGGTACTGCCCGGGCGCGCCGAGTCCACGTCGGTAGATGTAGAGGAGGAACCCGGAGAGGGCGAACGCGATTACGTTGAGGTAGAACGTGTAGTTGACCTCGAAATAGGTCTGTTCTGAGGCGGTCTGGCCCCCGGCGAGGTTCGGGACGATGCCGAGGGCGTTGAACAGTTCCTCCATGAGAAAGCCGGTGAAGGCCATCGTCACGAAGAAGATGCCGAGAATGTAGAGCATCACCTTCCAGCCGTAGTACTTCCGGTAGACGTTCAACACGGGAACCGTGATGAGGTCGGCGTAGACGAACGCGATGACGCCCGCGAAGCTGATGCCACCGCCCCACAGCGCGACGGCGAACGGGACGTTCCCCATACTGCCGACGAAGCTGAGGACCGCGATGGCCACGCCCATGATCGCATTCTCCGCGCTTACCAGGAGTCCCTCTCCCTGGAGGAAGAGCGCGTTCCACACCCACTGGGGGACGAACACGATGACGAAGCCCGAGATGAGAAAGCCCGCGATGACGTCCTTCCAGATCATCGACCACTCCTTGCGGTACTGGTTCCCGACCTTGTACCAGCCGCCCCACGACATGAGTTCGTCGCGCCAGCCGCCGCTACTGGCGGCTTCCTGCTGATAGGTCTCCATGCAACCCTCCGAACAGAACTTCAGCGTCTCGCCGCCGTCGGTCGTTAGCGAGTACTCGGCTTTGCCCTCCATCCCACAAGTCGGGTCCTCGGTGACACCGTGTTCCTGATCACGGTGATTCAGCTCCTGTCGAATCTCGTCGAAGAGGTTCTCTGGGAGCGTCAGGTGAACGAGCAGGGCCATCACTGCGATGAGGATGACGCCACCGAGGAGCTCGGCGACCAGGAATTCCCAGCCCAGCAAGATGAGGATCATCAGTCCGAGCTCGACGATGAGGTTCGTCGAAGCGAACATGAACGCGAGGACGTTCACCGCGTGAGCGCCCTTCTTGAACAGGCCCTTCCCGATGGCGACGGCCCCGAAACTACAGCCGGAACTCGCCGCACCGAAGACCGTCGCCTTCGTGAGCCCACCGAGGTCGTCGTCTCCGAGGACCTGAGCCATCCGCTCTTTCGAGACGTAGACCTGAACGAGACTCGTGACCATCAGTCCCATGATGATTGCCCAGGCCGCCGTCCAGAGGAAGCCGACACCGATCCGGAGGGATTCGAGGATTCCATCGACGAGGGCGGCTTGCATACCTAGACTATCGCTGGCATCTGTTTTGTTAGTTGTTCTTACGGTTCTGAGGTCAGGGTCCACGTTTAATTCGTATTCGAAAGTACCCTTCGACGGAGACGACAGCCGTCCGTTCAAAACCGGTGTGTCCGCTCATCGTTCCCCGAGCGGTTCTTGTTCCCCTCCGTGAACCGCTTGGCTTCTTCGAACGATCAGACACACAGGGGAGATGCAGCGTCGACTCGTCGATGTTCGAGGAGAAGACCGCGGAGGTGTTCGAAGGAGACGAGTGTTGGGAGGCGCTCGGCCTCGACGGTTCCGAGCGAAGCGCGATTCACGGACTTGACGACGGCCTGGACGTGAACGACAATCTCATAGTCGTTGCAGAACGTGCCGACGGTTCAACCGTCGAATTCCCGGTTCCATCAGTAACTGCAGAATTTCGAGATCGGTTTTCGTCGAGGTCGCGCGTGGGAGGACAATACGAGCAGAGAGCTAAAGCACGCGACGAGACAGAGATTCGATTCCAAAGTGTATCGCTTCAATTCCCGACGATCCAACGGAGAAATTCGCATAAGAGAGGGATGCGTACGTACTATCGTATGACGACGACCATCACCGTCGAGGGCATGACTTGCGGCCACTGTGAACAGACAGTCGAAGAGGCGCTTCGGGATGTCTCCGGCGTGACTGACGCCACCGCCGATCGGGACGCCGAGCAGGCGAGCGTCGAGGGTGATGCAGACGCGACGGCGCTCGTGCAGGCCGTCGAGGACGCCGGATACACCGCCGACGCCTGAGACGTTCACGGACGAGCAGCCCGCCGTTGTCTTCCGAGTCTGTTCCCTCACTGGGTAGTCCCGTGCCCCGGACAGAATAATGGGTGACGGTACCAACATGTAAGATATGAACAATTCAACCCACGATCATGCCGAAGCATCTCCGCCGGAAGGTCAGTCCGAGGAGACTGTCTCCTGCTGCCGAATTTGCCAGTTAGAAGCAGATGGCGGACGACGACCGACCGCTCACTCGCCCGAACAGAGAGGCCACGATTCGACCAGCGAGAGCGCCCCAGCGTCTGAACAGACAGCCGAACACGCACCCCACGAGCACGAGTCCGCGTCCGGGCACAGTCACGCCGACCATGAACACGGTCACAGCAGGGAGGGCGAGCACGACCGCGACGACCACGATCACGGTGGGCACGGCCACGAAGGAGAGCACGAGGATCACAAGGCCCACACCGACCATTCGGGGCACGAACAGATGTTTCGGCGGCGGTTCTGGGTCTCGCTCGTCCTCTCGGTCCCGGTCATCTACTTCAGCGAATTCATCCAGGGCGTCTTCGGGTACACGGCACCGACGTTCCCCGGAAGCGTCTGGATCACGCCCGTTCTCTCGGTGATCGTCTTCGCGTACGGTGGCGTGCCGTTCCTCTCGATGGCTCGCACCGAACTCCAGAACCGCGAGCCGGGGATGATGATGCTCATCTCGCTGGCGATCACCGTCGCGTTCGTCTACTCTATCGCCAGCCTGTTTCTCGAAGGGACGACGCCGTTCTTCTGGGAACTGGTCACGCTGATCGACATCATGCTGCTGGGCCACTGGATGGAGATGCGCTCGGTTCGGCAGGCCTCCGGCGCCCTCGACGAGCTGGCGAAACTGATGCCCGACACCGCCGAGCGCGTCACCGAAAGTGGGGATACCGAAGAAGTCCCCGTCGCCGAACTCTCCGAGGACGACGTCTTGCTCGTCCGTCCCGGTGCCTCCGTTCCCGCCGACGGCGAAGTCGTCGAGGGCGAGTCCTCGGTCGACGAGTCGATGATTACGGGCGAATCGCGGCCCGTCGACAAGGACCCCGGTTCGGAAGTCGTTGCGGGCACGGTCAACCAAGACGGCAGCCTGCGTGTCCGGGTAACCAAGACAGGTGACGAGACGACCCTCGCAGGCATCATGCGACTCGTCGACGAGGCCCGGAAATCGAAGTCCCGCACGCAGTTGCTCGCCGACCGCGCAGCTGGGTGGCTGTTCTACATCGCACTGGGAGTCGCCGCAATCACGGCCGTCGCGTGGGTCGTCGCTGTCGGATTCAGCATCGGCGTCCTCGAACGCGTCGTCACGGTCCTCGTCATCGCCTGTCCCCACGCGCTCGGCCTCGCGGTTCCCCTCGTCGTCGCAATCAACACCTCCACCGCTGCCCAGAACGGGATGCTCGTCCGCGACCGCATCGCCATGGAAGAGGCCCGAAACCTCGACACGGTGATGTTCGACAAGACCGGGACGCTCACGAAGGGTGAACAGGGCGTCGTCGGCATCCGCGTCGCGTCGGAGACGCGACAGGAAGGCGGTGAAACCGCCGGGGCAGATGAGTGGGACGAAGAGCGAGCGCTCGAGGTCGCCGCCGGCGTCGAGGGCGACTCCGAGCACATGATCGCCCGTGCTATCCGAAGTGCCGCCGAGGAACGGGGCGTGCAGCGAGCCAGCGTCTCGAACTTCGAAAACCTCCGTGGACTGGGTGTCGAGGCGACCGTCGACGGCGAGACAGTTCACCTCGGCGGGCCGAACCTGCTCGAGACACTCGGTATCGATCGACCCGACGACATCGCTACCTTCGCCGAGGAGGCCGGGGCGAACGCCCAGACCGTCATCTACCTCATCCGAGACGAATCCGAGGTCGTGGCGGCGTTCGCGCTCGCGGACGTGATTCGAGAGGAGAGCCGCCAGGCCATCGAGGCCCTCCACGGGATGGGCATCGAGGTGGCCATGCTGACGGGTGACTCCGAAGACGTCGCCCGCGCGGTCTCCGAAGAACTCGGTATCGATCAGTACTTCGCCGAGGTGCTGCCCGAGGAAAAAGACACCAAAGTGGAGCAGCTCCAGTCGGAGGGAAAACTCGTCGCGATGGTCGGCGACGGCGTCAACGACGCGCCCGCCCTGACCAGGGCTGACGTCGGTATCGCCATCGGTTCCGGGACCGACGTCGCCATTGAATCGGGCGACATCATCCTCGTCGACAACAATCCGCTCGACGTCGTGCGCCTCGTCCGCCTCTCGAAGGCGAGCTACCGGAAGATGCAGGAGAACCTCGTCTGGGCGACCGGCTACAACGTGATCGCTCTGCCGCTCGCCGCCGGGGTTCTCGCGCCCATTGGGATCCTGCTGTCGCCAGCGATCGGTGCGGTGTTCATGTCGCTGTCGACGATCATCGTCGCGATCAACGCCCGCCGGCTCAGAGGGGTCGATCTGTCCGCATGAGGGCGCTGACCGTCGGCGACTACGGGTCGGTCGACCACACGATTGCGGAGGAACTAGCCACAGCATTCGATGGACCGGGCTCGGTGGTCGTCGCTGGCCGTGATGGAACGAAGGCGAACGCCGTCGCGGCCGAATTCGGTGAGCACGTTTCCGGTGTTGCGTTCGACCTTCAGGAGACGAAGTCGTACGCTCGTGTCCTCGAAGACGTTTGGATGTAGATAACCGCCAGACAGCAAGTCGATGAGGCAAAATCGTTCGCCCGGTGAACGAAATGGATCGAGACCGCAGTAGCTATCGTAGCCACTGAAAGTCAGTGTACACCAGATCGGATTGCAGTGCGATCAGTGTGTAAACCGTTTCAATTGTTACTATAGTATATAACCACCACACTCCCGTCTGTCGAATTTACATCGTTCGGAAAACGAGCGGGCGCTGAGGGATGTGAACCACGGTCGGAGCAAGCTCCTCCCTGATTCAAATCCTCAGATGGCGAATTTGCGGCTCACGACCTGTTCGCCGCAAAATTCTACGGGCGCTGAGGGCGCTCGCTCGACTGGTGAACGAATCCCCTTGTTAGGCGTGGATTGCCCCAAATCGTGCAGTTCCATACGACTGCACTAGTTGTGTGAAGCGCTGTGTCAAATACAGACGCACTCGTGCCGAACGCCGACGAGGTCGACGACTAACGTATGTATTCGATTGGCGAGTGCGACCATCACCTCGGCACGCTCCCGTGTCGCCTTTCCGTCCTGGTAGTAGGTCTGTGCTCGGTTCTCAGTCCAGAGCTCTTCGAGTCGCTCGGCCGGTTCAGTACCGATAAATCCGACAGTCGCGCTGCGTTTGATAGCTGTCGTGTGGGACTGTGGTGGATTGGCCGGGTCTTGGTGTCCCTCTGCGATGAGCCAGAACATGAACGTCTTCTCTACCGACGTGAATGCGGCTTCGATAGCGAGCGTGTAGAATCCGTCAGCCAGTAGCTGGTCCCCACCAGTGAGGGACCGACAGGCCTTCCGTAGCTGTACGAATCCGGCATCTGAAACATCGAGTCCGTCTTCCGTCTCTTGTCCACCTCGTCGGAACGCTGTTTCGGCGTCCGATAGGAGTGGTTCGATATCGTCGAGGTCGAGTGGCACGTTCACGCACCTCCGTCAGTGGTTTCGTATGCCGAGTCTCGTATCTCGCGCAAGCGGTCGTTCTGTAGCAGGACGATGCCCTCGTCGAATATCTCTTTCAGATTTTCTGCACGAGACTTCGCACTACTGGGTGTTTCGACCAGAACTTCGAACTGATAGCGGTCACCGTCGAACGATTGGGTCTCCAGTTCCCGTGCGAGTTTCGTCCCGAGACGGCGACCGTGCGTGCCGTCGCCGTCAACGACGACCAGGAGGTCGATGTCACTGCTTCGGTCGGCATCGCCACGAGCGACACTACCGAAGAGAACGACCCCGACGACACCAGACATTTTGTCCGCTGTGTCGATTCGGTCGCGGAGTTCGTCGAGGAATTCACGGACAGGCTTTCTGAACTGCTGCTGTGGAATCGCAAACAGGGGGTCAGCCCGTTCAACGTGGTTCTGGTCGATACTGATCCGGGACGGGACGCCGTCTTCGATGGCAACGACACCGACCTTGTCGAGTAGATCGACCGCTCGGGAAACCGATGACACGTCTGCGCCAGTCATCGTGGCTAGTTCCTTTTGTGAGAAGCTTTCGAATGGATTGTTGACGAGGTGGTGAAGGATGTCCTGCATCGCCTGATACCGGAAGATACGCTCCGCTGGAAGCGGAAAGTCGAGACACACTCGCGCATCTTCTTGCATATTACGCAATATCTTGTGTAATGTGCAAAAAGATTGCGCAACGCGTGAGACCGTTCGGAGTTTGAACGAAAGTACTCTTCCACCTCTCTCGGATAGGAGATTAATCCGACGCTATCGGGCGGTTTGGAACGTAAAAATCCGCGACGGGGCTGAGGGCGCTTGCTCGACTGGTGAACGAATCCCTTTGTTGAGCCTGAGGAGACCGAATTCGAGCGTCCTATCATACACCGAAAGACACAGGAATCTGTGTACCTATAGGTTTCTGTATGCCTAGTATCACCGTCAATGTGGACGACGACCTCAAAGAGCGAATGGAGAGCCATCCGGAAATCAACTGGAGCGAGGTTACGCGACAGGCCATCGAAGAAAAAATAGAGGCACTCGAAGTGATGGACGAACTCACCAGCGAGAGTACTCTCACCGAGAGCGATGTACAGGAGATCGTTGACAAAATAAACGAGCGTGGACGGAAGCGCGTTGACGAGGAATCGGCGTAGACCGACGAATGATGCTGGTTATCGACGCCAACGTCGTCATCTCTGCACTCATCGCTGATTCGAAAACACGCGAGCTCATCGTCACGCTTGAACCCAATCTCCTGACACCCACCTTCGTCCAAGACGAAATCGAGAACTACGATGATCTGATTGCGGAGAAGTCAGGGATGGAGCCAGATCGAGTGGCACAATTCATGGACCTCCTCTTCCAGTATATCGAGGTTGTTCCTGCTGACGACTTCTATCCAGCTATCGAACGGGCCCAGGGAGCAATCGGTGACACCGACCCGGACGATGTTCTCTACCTGGCGTGTGCGATTGCCAACGATACAGCTATCTGGAGTGATGATTCCGACTTCGACGACCAGAATCTGGTCGAGACGTACTCGACGAGCGACGTGATCAACTCGTTCGATACCCGCTAAACGCGTGAGTACATTTCTCAGCGGCCGCGGTGATAATGGAGGAAAATCCCGGAAGGAACAAGTTCCGTTCCAGACCATTCGACTAGCGAACGAAAGCAACAACATTGCACTTAAGAGCAATACCGATCCTTCGCAGTCTGTCGATTTGCCCCTCAAAAATCCGCTACGGGCGCTGAGGGGCTCGCTCGTCTGTCGAACGAATCCCCTTGTTGGGCGTGAAATGGCTGAATTCGCGGGTTTGAGTTCTTCCAAATCTATCAGAATGCAGACCATATTTTTGACTCATGCTGAATATAGGGGGCGAGTCGGTCACGGAGGCGATCGGGTAAGGTTGTCTGGAGACCGAAGGAGTTTTGATTGTTTAGGTGTGCCTAAAACGTATGTCCGAAGATAGCGGTGGACACGAGGCACCGACGCGCAGAGACTACATGAAGTACGGCGGGGCGGTTGTTGGTGGAGGACTGCTCGCCGGCTGTGCGGGCGACAGCGATTCAGGCGACGAAGGTGAGGCGAAGAATACCCCAAGCTCGACCGAAATGCCGACTGCGACTCCGACGGAAGCGGACGCAACGGATACGTCGTACTCGGTGACGATGTCGCCGATGGGTACCGTCAATTTTGAGAGCCCCCCGGAGAACGTGTTTACGATCCTCGCACACCACGCCGACATGGTACTCGCAATGGGCCGTGGGGAGGATCTCAACGCGATATTCAATCCGGAACTGTTCGATGGTCTCTACAATCGAGTGCTCGAACACGTCGACGGGGTCAGCGTCGATTGGGCCGATCTGCAAGGATCCTGGAATCCGGCCAAAGAGTCTCTCTATGAACTCGAAAGTGACATTCACCTCGCCGATCCGGCGAACGTCGCGACGATGGGGAACCTGGACACGGCGGACATCGAGGAAGTCCGTGAAAATCTTGCCCCCTGGTTCGGAAACTCTCTGAGCGGGCCGCGCGACGAACCACCGGAGCAGTGGTCGAACGACTACCAATACTACGGCCTCTGGGAGATCTTCGAAAAAGTCGCACAGGTGTTCCAGGAAGAAGATCGGTACCAAGCGTTGGCTACGATGCACGCGAACGTGTTATCGACTATCGAGTCGAATCTACCGCCAGCAGATGAACGCCCGCGTGTCGCTCGTATCCTCATCTCCCCATCCGGTGTAGACGAGGGAATCTGGGCCTATAGTATGAACGACGAGGGATTCTATCAAGCGCATACGCGACCAATGCAGGCCGAAGACGCTTTTGGCGACATGGACATCGACGGACAGATCGACCTCGAAACGCTGGCCGAAGCAGCCCCGGACGTCATCCTCCGGACGGGTGGAATGTCCCCCGGAGCGAACTGGACGGAGATCAAATCCGAACTCCAAGAGGATCCGGTCGCAGGAGAAATACCCGCCGTCAAGAACGGACGAGTCCACCCTCTCGCCGTTCGATTCGGCGGTCCAATCATGAACCTATTCCAACTCGAGATGTCCGCGAAAGCGCTCTACCCCGAGCGGTTCGGTGCGTGGCCGATCTACGACGGCGGCGCTTATCCGGAGTTTTCGGACGCAGATCAGTTGTTCGACCGCCAGCGCGCCGCGGACATCATCAACGGCGATATCTGAGCGAGGAAGCCATTCGGAAGTTGAAATTTCACTGTCCGATATTTTCCGGCTTGCCTGATGTATACACGCCCTATATTCAGCACGAACTACTTGACGGAGTTTAGGAAGGTTCTTGAGCGTCGTAAGTTACCCGACACAAGCGATGGTAGCGTCGCAATTGGCGGTTGATTTCCCCGGTGAGGTCCGTGTAGAAGTACGCGAATCACCAGATGACACCGCTCCAACTCAGAACCGTTCGATTGTCGAACGAAAGAAATCGAGGTAATAAAATCATATTTGGGGTTTAAGCGCCTTTACGCGGAAAATTCGGATGGATTAAGCGATACGGGCGCTGAGGGATGTGAACCACGGTCGGAGCAAGCTCCTCCCTGATGCAAATCCTACAGCGACCGCTCTTTACTCGTCACGTCCGTTCCTCGCAAAATCACGGGCGCTGAGGGATTTGAACCCCCGACGGTTTGGTCCGAAGCCAAGCACTCTGTCCAAGCTGAGCTAAGCGCCCTACGTCTTCTGGTAAGTCGGCGTTGTGGTTTAAACCATCCGGTTCAGTCCGGCAGTGTCACGGTCTCGGATGGGACCGAGTGTCCCACCGAACGCCGGTGAAACCGAACGAGACCGAGCCGATTGCGGCGTCTACGCGTCCGTCTGGGTCCCCGACTCGCCGGTTTCCGTCGTCACGTCCTCGACGACCGCGTCAGTGTCGATGTCCTGTTGCTCGGCCAGCGCTTCGATGAGCGCGCGCTGTTCGGCCAGTTCCCGGTCCATTCCGTCGACGCGGTCGTTGGTCTCTTCGACCGTGTCCCGCAGGGCTTCGAGTTGCGCCTTCAGCTCGTTGACCTTCGTGTAGAGTTCGTCGGCGATCTCGGCGACCTTCTGGATCTTTTTGGCGGTCGAGCCCAGTCCCATGTGTCGGGCTACGGCGAGGCGACATTTCGTCGTTTCGCTCGAACGTCGGTGTTAAGACGCCGCCGGACGGAGCGCCGATATGGACGACTTGCGGCTCGCTCCGACCGTCGGTATCGTCGGCTGCGTTCTGTACCTCGCCGCGCTCGCCGTTCCGTACGCGCTCGTCGAGACGCCGAGCGCCGTCAGCGCCTACTACAGCGCCGGGGCGTTTTCCCCGCTCATCCCCGGCGTGTTCGCCCTGATCAGTATCATCGTCCTCGCGGCCGGCCGGGAGGGGCGGTCGGATCCGAGCGTCGCCGCCGGCGCGAGCATCGGCATCGGCGTGTTCATCGTCGCACTGAGCGCCGTCTGGGCGCTGACCGTCCCCGAGAGTCTCGTCCTCGGGCTGACCGAGTCGACGCTGATGGAACACCACCGCTGGGCGGTCGTCGCCGCCGGCTGTCCCATCCCGCTGGGATCGGCCTGGTTCGCCCGCGCGCTCGGACTGCTCTGAGCGGTGCGGGGCCGTCACGCCGCGGACTGGCTCGTCGTCCCGCGGTCTGGTGGCGCTTCCGAAAGGCCCTTATGGGGCGGCGGCGGACTTCGAGATGGACTAGGTCGGGGGGCTAGGCCCCCCTCCTCGCCCGCACTGTGGTCTTGAGCGGGGACCGAACATCGGGGGCGTCCGGTCAGACGGACGTGGACCCCGTGAGCCAACGTGGAAGCCTCGTCCCACGGGGACGGCGGTCCACGTGGTCGCACCTGCAGGGGTGCGCTCACGTGGTTAAACGGCGGCACTCCGTCAGGCACGGAAGTGAGCAGCGGACCGCCGAACACCCGTCGCTCGTGGGGTCGCGGGGTGGAGGAGGCAAACGGGATTACCCGCGCCCGAACGCCGGGCAATCCCGACTGTCCGTCTATTCATACCTCACCACCTTTTTCGACGGGGGGTTCGGCGAGCGCACCAGCGCTCGCCTCAACCCCCGCCCAAAAACCTGGACGAAAAAGAGCCGGACGCTCGCTTCGCTCGCGTCCGGTGAAACCGCTCGCCGACGGCGAGCGGTACGCTCGACTGCTCGGCCTGCCCTTCCCCGGGGAGTGACACAGAGGTCACTCCCGGCCGGAATTGCGTGCCAGTGATCGCAGTTCGGCAAAACTCGGCTATCGGCGCGATGCGAACTGGCTCCCGAAATTCAGTTCGCACTGGCACGGAGCGGTCATAACTGTCTTCACCGGCGATTCGGTTATTGCTAGTATGGCTGACGACTTTCGAGAAGCCCTCCCTGCCCTCCTTCTGGCTGTTGTCGTCCTTTCGGCCGGCTGTTCCGGGTTGCCTGCCACAGACCGCCAGACATCGACACCCAAACCGACAGTTGAGAACGCTTCGTATCCGTCGGGGTGGTCACAGGAAGGGATTTCAGACGTCTCTGTCGCGCTGCAGACACACCGTGCGACGGTGAATGGCACCTCCCGAAAGAGTCGAATGTCCGTCACCGCCGACGACAGGAATCGCACGGTAGTGCGGACAGTAGATCCCGACGCTGGAACCGCTTCAGTGCAATTGATCGACACCGAATTCGACACTGACGTCCACGTGTACTACAGCGCGGAGGGCGTCTTCGAGTACGACCGAACGACGGATGAACTGACCCGGAAGCCCGACCAGAATTGGACAGCGGTCCGCGTCGCCTCACACGAAGGGGTGCGTCGACCGTTGTCGAATCTCGAACTGAACGCCACCGAGGTCGTCATCGTCGAGGGGACGACCGGTGTCAGGTACACCGTGACTGGCATCAGAACCCCCGACTCGGTCCCGGCGAATACCGCGAGTGGGCACGTCATCGTCGCCGAGGACGGATTTATCGCGGAATACGACATCACAAGATCGAACGACGAGTTCACCCGGCAGACGAGATACGACGTGTCTGCGTTCGGAAACGCCACGGTGGCCCGGCCAGCGTGGATGCCAGAGGAATAACCAGGTCGCCTGTCGGAGTTACCGCGGCGAGGGACGGCCAAACAGTGTCGAAAGACGGGAAAACGCGCTCAGTCGTCGGCCGGTTCGACGAGGCCCTCGACGTTCGAGAGTTCGAGGCCGCCGCCGATGGTGCGGTTCGGGTAGGGGATGTTGATGTCCTCCTCGTCGAAGCGCTCCTTGACGGCCTTGACGTACTCGGCGCGGGTCTTGACGAAGTCGGCGCGGCTCGGGTCGGCGATCCAGATGCGCGACTGGAGGCCGACGGAGGAGTCGCCGAGTTCGACGAGACGCACGGACGGCGCGGGGTCGTCGAGGATCTCGGGGTGGGCGTCGGCCTCCTCGACGATGATCTCGGTGGCCTTGTCGATGTCGTCCTCGTAGCCGATGCCGAAGACGAACTTCAGGCGGAGCTGGTCCTTGGCGACGGGGTTCTTGATGACGCCGTCGGTCAGCTGCGAGTTCGGCACGGTCAGGAGTTCGTTGTCGAAGGTGCGCACGCGAGTGACGCGGAGACTGATGTCCTCGACGATGCCGGCGTTGTCGTCCCACTCGATCCAGTCGCCGATCCGGAACGGCTTGTCGGTGTAGATGAACACGCCGGCGACGAAGTTCTGGACCACGTCCTGCATCGCGAAGCCGATGGCGAGCGTGGCCGCGGCGGCGACGGTCGCCAGCGACTGAAGGAAGTTCCCGAACCCGGCCATGCCGAACGCAACGGCCACCGCAGCGAAGACGACGAGGATGCTGACCAGTTTCTTCAGCGGCTTTCGCGCGTGGGTGTCCAGGTCCCGCGACTTCAGCGAGCGGTCGACGACGGGGAGCAAGATCGCCTTGCCGGCGATGTAGATGAGGACGAAGACGACGACGAAGATGGCGGCCGAGACGACCGCCCCGGTGACGCTCCCGACCAGGTTCGGGAACGGTCCGACCTGCATCATTTCTCGAACACCGCGGTGTGCCCGCGCACCTGGACCACGTCCGCGCCGACGAGGTCGGCGAGGTCGTCGGCAAGTTCCTCGGCCGTCGTGCCGCCGCGGGACGAGCGGAGGAACTTGACCTTCACGAGGTCGGTGTTCTCCAGCTGTGTGTCGAGTTCGTCGGCGACGGACTCGATACCGCTTTTCCCGACGCGCAGCGTCGCGTCGAGGTCGTGGATCCGTTGCTGCCTAGAAGCGTCGCTCATACACACCGCGTAACGGCGTCGCGACCTTAAAACCAGTAGTCGTAAAGAAACGCCTACTCGTACGGATAGCGAGACTGCGCGCCGCAGTCGCAGGTGACGACGACGTGGCCCGACTGGGTCCGGGACCGGGCGTTGTACCCGTATCTGAGGTAGGTGTCACAGGCGTCGCACGTCGAGCGCTCGAACGAGCGCGGGAGGCGCAGGCGGTGGCGCTCGGCCACCCGGCGGGCGCGGCGGACGTACGAGCGGGCGCGGTCCTCCTCGCCGGCGGCGACGGCCTCGCGAGCCAGCGACTCGAGGCGCTCGATCCGCTCGCGGGCGATCGTCTCCCCGTCGGCCATCGTCGGTACTGGGGCGGCGGCGGGAAAATGCCTTCCGACCGAGCGCCGGGGGAAGTCGGTAGGGTTTTCGGCGCGGCCGAAGGAGCCACCGAACGTGCGCGTCCTGAACTACCTCGAACTGGCGTCCCGGCTGGATCGGTCGGGAATCGGCACGGCCGTGGACCACCAGCGGGCGGCGCTCGCCGACACGGCCGTCGAGGTTGAGACGACGCCGTGGCGCGACGGCCACCCGGGCTGGGCCGTCGGCGGCAACGTCGCCTTCGACGACCCGGTGTTCTCCGAGTTCGACGTGGCCCACTGCAACATGATCGGGCCGGGGTCGGTCGCCGTCGCCCGGCACGCAAAGCGCGCGGATATCCCACTCGTTCTCCACGCTCACGTCACGCGCGAGGACTTCCGGGACAGCTTCCGCGGGTCGAACCTCGTCGCGCCGGCGCTCGGCCGGTACCTGCGGTGGTTCTACTCGCAGGCCGACCTCGTGCTCTGCCCCTCCGAATACACGAAGGGCGTGCTCGAATCGTATCCGGTCGAGGCACCCATCCGGCCGATGACGAACGGAGTCGACATCGACGCGCTCGCCGGCTTCGAAGAGACCCGCGAGGAGTACCGCCGGCGCTACGACCTCGACGGCATGGTCGTCTTCGCCGTCGGGAACGTCTTCGAGCGCAAGGGGCTGACGACGTTCTGCGAACTCGCCCAGCGGACCGACTACGACTTCGCGTGGTTCGGACCCTACGACGCCGGCCCGCAGGCCTCGAAGACCGTGACGCGGTGGGTGAACGATCCGCCCGAGAACGTCACCTTCACGGGCTGGATCGAGGACATCCGCGGCGCGTTCGGGGCCGGCGACGTGTACCTGTTTCCGACGAAGGCCGAGAACCAGGGCATCGCCGTCCTCGAAGCGATGGCCTGCGGGAAGGCCGTCGTCCTCTCGGACATCCCGGTGTTCCGGGAGTACTACGAGGACGGCCACGACTGCCTCATCTGCGAGGACGAGGCCGAGTTCGAAGCGGCGCTGTCGCGACTGGCCGACGACCCGGACCTCCGCGATCGACTGGGCCAGAACGCCAGAGAGACGGCCCGCGAACACGGGCTGGACCGGGTGGGCCGGCGGCTCGTCGAGACGTACGAGGAACTGGTCTAGGGGACTGTTCTACGGTCGAGCTTATTGGGCCGAGAGCGATCCGTCCGCGAGCGACGCGGCCGACGAGCGTCGCCAGACGACCCCGACGAGGACCGCGCCGACGAGCACCAGCGCCCCGGCGACGGCGAAGGCCAGCAGGAAGCCGATGCCGCCGAGCCAGCCGCCGAGGACGGCCCCGACGCCGTTCGCCAGACCGGAGATGGCGGTGTACAGCCCCAGCGCCTCGCCGCGGATGGCTGCAGGCGCGAGGCGCGTGACGAGGCTCGCGGCGGTGACGGCGATGACCGCCCAGGCCACGCCGATGAGGAGGAAGAGGACGCCGTTGACGACCGTTCCGGCGAGGGTGGCCGGGAACCAGAGCCCGACGACGGCGACCGCCGGATGCAGGCCGGCGCGGGCAAGCAGGCCACCGACCTGCAGGCCGCTCGGGGAGTACCGCTCCGCGAGCGCCCCGGCGCGGTCGTAGAACAGCGCCGAGCCGACGCTGGAGACGAGGTAGAGCGCGAAGACGACGCTGGAGTCGAATCCAAGCGTTCGGGAGAGATACAGCGGGAGCGGCCCCCAGAACACGCCGAACCCGAGGAAGAACGCGACGACACCGGCGAAGTAGACGGTCAGCTTCGGCGAGAACCGGGCGACCACCTCCCGCGGGTGCATCGAACGAGTGAGCCAGTACAGCCGGCCGGGGCCGACGGGGAACGTGGCGCTTCGGACTGGGAGCCGGCGCGAGCGGGCGACGGCCCGGGCGATACGACTGCCGCGCGGCCGGTCGAGCGTCGGCGGGTCCGAAGGAAGCCACCCGCCCGCGAGCACAGCGGCCGCTGCGGTCGCGAGGGCACACACCCACAGGAGCGTCTGCTGGGCGACGAGCGGGCCCAGCGGTCCCGTGAGGAGCGTGGTCCAGAGGAGTCCGAGAACGAGACCGCCGGCCCAGCCCCACCCCTGGTAGCGGTTCAGGAGCGCGAATCGGGCCGACCAGTCCCGCTCGGCCGCCCCGACGGTCACCAGCAGCGTCAGGACCGGCGCGACGGCCCCGGAGGCGAACCAGAGCAGGCCGTTGCCGGCGATGACGAGCCACGCTCGCTCGGTGAGCGAGACGAGCACGAGCGCCGCGGTGGCGAGCCCCAGCGCGAGCAAGACGAGCGAGCGACGCCTCCCGGTGCGGTCGGCGACGCGGCCGAAGACGAGTGCGCCCGGCGCGCCAGCGGCGGCGGCCACGCCCGCGAGGACGCCGAGCATGAGCGTCTCGCCGCCGATGGCGACGAAGTACAGTGGGACGAGCAGCGACGCCGCCCCGAGGGCGACTGACGCGAGCGCCCAGGCCGACAGCCAGCGGGTTCCTGCCATTGTCTGTCCCTCACGCCAGCGGTCAAAAAGTCCCCTGACAGCGGACGGGCACGTTCGCCCCGCCGAGGGCGTAATGGCAAGGGTTTACCCACTGGTCGTGTTACGCCGCGGCGATGGCACTGCCGCACGTCGCGACGTTCACCGACACGTACCTGCCGACGGTCAACGGCGTGACCTACACGGTCAAGACGTGGCGGGACCGCTGGCGCGACCGCGGCGGCCGCATGGACGTGGTCTACCCCGAGAGCGACCACGACCCGACCTCGGACGAGTACCCCGTCCGGAGCCTCCCGTTCCCGTTCTACGAGGGGTTCCGGCTCGGGATGCCACAGATTCCGGCGGGCGTGCGGGACGCGGGCCTGGTGCACGCCCACACGCCCTTCAGCCTCGGGATGGCCGGCCAGCGTCTCGCCCGCAAGCTGGACGTGCCACTCGTGGCCTCCTATCACACGCCGACGAGCGAGTACGCCGAGTACGTCTCGTTCAACGGCGCGGTGGAGTCGGCGGTCCGGTCGAGCGCCGAGCACTACGAGCGGTGGTTCCTGAGCCGGGCCGACACCGTCATCGCGCCCAGCGAGCGGGCGGCGACGCACCTCCGCGAGTCGGTCGACATCGACACAGACGTCACGGTCATCCCGAACGGGGTCGACACGACCGTGTTCGAGCCGGTCGACGCGTCGGGCTTTCGCGAGCGCTACGACCTCCCGGACGGTCCAATCGTCGGCTACACCGGTCGGCACGGCTACGAGAAGTGCCTCGACGACGTCATCGCGGCCTGCGAGGGGCTCGACGTGACCGTCGTGCTCGGCGGCGACGGACCGGCCCGCGAGGCGCTCGAAACCACGGCCGAACACAGCGACGTGGACGTGCGCTTTCTCGGCTTTCTCGACCGCTCCGAGCTCCCGGAACTGTACTCGGCGCTCGACGTGTTCGCGTTTCCCAGCCCCGTCGAGACCCAGGGGCTCGTCGCGCTGGAGGCGAACTGCTGTGGGACGCCCGTCGCCGGCGTCGACGCGGGCGCGCTCAGCGATACGATCGACGACGGCGAGACGGGCTACACCTACGAGGAGGGCGATATCGACGGCTTCCGGCGGGCTATCGAGCGCGTCCTCGACGAAAACGCGGCGCTCAGAGACACCTGTCTGGCCCGTCGTGAGGTAGTGAGCGTCGACCACGCCATCGACCGGCTGATCGACGTGTACGAGAACGTGTTGTAGGGCAGCCCGACACCCAGTCAGGCGTTTCGGAGGGGCGTCAGCGAGGGATCGACGCGGTTCGCGTCGGCGTCGTACTCCAGAACACCGTGGTCGGCCATCTTCGGGAGATGCGTGTGGTGGAGAGAGACGGCGATGGTCCGCACGGTGCTGTCGTCGTCCGGGTCGGCCTCCGGTTCGAGGGCGGCGACGGATCGGGACAGGCTGTCGAGCGAGACCGGGCCGGAACGGTCCGCGAGTGCGTCGATCACCGTTCGCCGTCTGGACGACGACAGCACCTCGTATCTGTCACCGTCGGTCAGCTCAGTCAGTTCGGCTAGCTCGCCCGCATAGTCGATGGTCGCGTTGGACATGTGTTGTGGCACCAGTTGGCTCGTGGTCGCGTGTCGATACGGCTGGCCCCGTCAGAGGCCAGTGTCTACTACGACGAAACGTACCAGCAGGGGTAAGCTACATGCATAAAGACTTAGGCACATCCCTCAGATGTACAGCAGTCCGTCCGGTGCCATTTCCATTCATATAGATATATTTGAATTCAATTACGTACCAATTGGGCCCAGCTATCGCGACCAGACCAGCACTCCGCCGGCGGAGTCTTGATACGGCTCGGCCGATGAACGAGACTATGGCCAGCTCTTCGCTGACCGAGACGCTTCGTGAGACGCTCGCGGTCTTCGACGCGTCCGGGACGCCACTGACGACGAGCGAAGTCGCCGACCGGCTCAACCTTGGGCGACGGAGCACCTACGACCGACTCCAACGGCTGGCAGAGCACGACCTGGTGGCGACGAAGAAAGTCGGGGCGAGCGCCCGCGTGTGGTGGCGACCCGCCGACACAGAGCGAGAGGCCGTGGCAGACGCCGCCGTGACTGAGGGGCTCTTCGTCGCCGACCTGCTCGACGATGTCGGCGTCGTCGTCCTGGACGAAGACGACACGGTCGTCTGGACGAACGACGCGCTTGACCGGTTCTTCGGTCCGACCGCAGAGCAGTCCGTCGGCAGTGACCACCGCGAGTTCCTCGACGCCGTCGTCGCGCCGGCGGTGGCCGACCCCGAGACGGTCGTCGAAGGGGTACGTGCAGCGACGGACGCGGGGAGCGAGGGGCGCGTCCTGTGTCACGTCGAGGCCGACGGCGAGCGCCGGACCCGCTGGCTCGAACACCGGTGTAAGGCCGTCGACGGAGAGCCGCTCGCGGGCGGGTCCGTCCACCTGTACCGCGACGTCACCGAGCAACGTCGGTCGGATCCCTCCAGCCAGGAGTTCGATTCGCTCGTCGGGGCGGTTGAGGAGTACGCGATCTTCCGTCTTGACGCGGCTGGTCGGATCAGGACGTGGAACTCGGGCGCACAGGCGATCAAGGGATACGACGCCGACGAAGCGATCGGCGAGCACGTCTCGCTGTTCTACACTGACGGGGACCGAGCGGCCGGAGTGCCCGACGCGAACCTGGCGACCGCAGCGAGCGACGGGGTCGTCCACACCGAGGGGTGGCGCGTTCGCGCCGATGGGTCGCGGTTCTGGGCGAACGTCACGCTCCGGGCGCTCTACGGCGACGACGACGAGCTACGGGGCTACGTCAAGGTCACGCGGGACATGACCGAGCAGCGAGAGCGAGAGCGCCAGCTCCGTCGCGAGCGCGACCTCACCGAACTGTTCCTCGAAACCGCACCGATCCGAATGGCGGTCTTCAGCCCAGACGGGACGGCCGAGCGTATCAATTCGCGCGCTCGCGCCCAGCTCGGCATCGACGAATCGGCCGTCCCCGGACTCCACGTCTCGGAGCTCCCGATGCGAGACGAGGCCGGCGAGTCCCTCGGCGACGGCGAACACCCCGTCGAGACGGTGATTCGAACGGGGGAACCGGTTTCGAATCGGCTCCTCCAGCACGACGGTCCCGACGGCGGACAGCACTGGGTACGGGTCAACGCGAGCCCCGTGACGGACGACGACGGCCGTCTCGAATGCGTCGTCGCGACCGGCGAGGACGTGACCGAACTCCAGCGCAAGACCCGGGCCCTGGAGCGCCAGCGCAACGATCTCGAACGGGAACTCGACGACGTGTTCGACCGGATCGACGACGCGTTCTTCGCGCTCGACGACGACTGGCGGTTCACGCACGTCAACGAGCAGGCGGCGAGCGCTCTGGAGCGGTCGGTCGGTGACCTCGTCGGCCAGCCCATCTGGGAGGTCTTTCCCGAGGCTCGCGACACCACGTTCCAGGCGGAGTACGAGCGCGCGCTCCGAGCGCAGGAGACGGTCTCCTTCGAGGAGTACTTCGCGCCGCTGTCGACGTGGTTCGAAGTCACGGCGTACCCCTCGGAGAGCGGGCTCTCGGTGTACTTCCGCGACATCACCGAGCGAAAGGAACGCGAGGAGCGACTCAGGCGCTACCGGACGGTGGTCGAGACGATCGACGACGGCGTGTACATCGTCGACGGTGAGAACCGGTTCGTCCTCGTCAACGAGGCGTTGACGGACCTGACCGGCTACGACCGCGAAGAACTGCTGGGGTCCCACGCCTCGATGGTCACGACCGACGACGACCTCGGCCGCGCCGAGGACCGACGAGACGCGCTCGTGACATCGGACGCGACAGCGACGACCATCGAGACGGAACTGGTGACCAGCGAGGGGCAGACGGTGCCGATTGAGACGCGGTTTTCACTCCTCGATCTCGGGGACGACGACCCGGCTCGCGTCGGTGTCGTTCGCAACGTCGGCGATCGGAAAGAGCGCCAGGAGCAGTTACAGCGCCGGATGCGCCAGCAGGAAGTGATCACCGACCTCGGACAGCAGGCGCTGGAGCGGCCCGACCTCGACGCGCTGTTCGCCGCGGCGACGCGACTCGTCGCCGACACGCTCGGAATCGAGTACTGCAAGGTGCTCGATCTCGACGCAGACCGCGAGGAACTCCTGCTCCGGGAGGGCGTGGGCTGGCAGGAGGGACTCGTCGGCGAGGCGACCGTCTCGGCGGTCGAAGCGGACTCGCAGGCGGCCTACACGCTCTCGGTCGAGGGCCCGGTCGTCGTCGAAGACCTCACGACGGAGTCGCGCTTTAGCGGTCCCGACCTGCTCAGAGACCACGACGTTCGCAGCGGAATCAGCACGATCATCGGTCCGCGGTCTGAGCCGTGGGGCATCCTCGGGACGCACAGCACCGAGTCCCGGACGTTCTCGGAAGAGGACGCCCGGTTCGTACAGTCGGTCGCGAACATCCTCGCGACGGCGATCAACCGCCGCGACTACGAACGAAGACTGCTCGATCAGCGCGAGCAACTCGCGGCGCTGAACAGCCTCAACGCCGTGATCCGGGAGACGACGAGTGCGGTCATCGAACAGCCGACCCGGGAGACGATCGAGTCGACGGTGTGTGAGCACATCGCCAGTTCGCCGTCGTACCTCTTCGCTTGGATCGGAGACGTGGACCCCGAGACGGAGACGGTGAACCTCCGTACCGAGGCCGGCGTCGACGGCTACCTCGACGGGATCACCATCTCTGTCGACCCGGACGACGAGCGCAGCGACGGACCGACGGGTCGTGCCATCCGAACCGGAATGGTCCAGACGACGCAGGACGTGACGTCCGACTCCAGACACGACCCGTGGCGCGACCACATCGAGGGCCACGGCGTCCGGTCGTCCGCCGCGATTCCGCTCTCGTACGAGGGGACCACCTACGGCGTGTTGAACGTGTACTCCGATCGCCCGAAGGCGTTCGAGGGGCGTGAGGGGGACCTGCTCGGTCGGTTCGGCGAAGTCGTCGGCCACGCCATCGCGTCGACCGAGCGAAAGCGAGCGCTCCTGAGCGACGAGGTGGTCGAACTGCAGTTCCGCATCGACGACGTGTTCGGTGCGTTCGGCGTCGACGCCCGCGCTACCGGCCGGATCACGCTGGATCACGTCGTCCCGATCGACGACGAGCAGTTCCTCGTGTACGGAACGGTCGACGCCGACGCCAGAGCGGACCTGATCGCCCTCACCGAGACCGTCCCCGTCTGGGACGGAGTGTCGTTCCACGACGACGCGGGGACGACGAGCTACGAACTCCGCCTCACCGAGCCACCGATGCTCTCGGAACTGGCCAGCGTCGGTGGACTCGTCCACGAGGCGGTCATCGAAGACGGTGACCTCTCACTGACGGTCCATCTCTCCCCGAGTACAGAGACACGCCACGTCGTGGACGCCATCCAGGAGACCTATCCGTCAGTCACGCTCCTGAAACGGCGACAGCGATCGGCGACCAGCGACGGTTCCTGGGATCGGGACCCTCTCGAACCCCTGACCGACCGCCAGCGGACGACGCTCAGGGCCGCCTACCACTCCGGGTTCTTCGAGTGGCCCCGGGCCGCGACGGGCGAGTCGATCGCCGACAGCCTCGGCGTCGCTCCGCCGACGTACCACCAGCACCTTCGCGCCGCCGAGCGGAAGATCTTCGACTCGCTGCTCGGCGGGAACGCGAACCGGTTCACCGATACCTGAATACTGCCTGTTTCGTCATTCTGAGGCGGTCTGCCTGATAATTCCAGGGCGGCTAGCCATCAAACGTTTATCCGTGCAGTCGAAACGCTGACACATGGTCGAGGAGTCTTCGTCCGACGACGAGGCGCCCGAGCGTTCGCTCATCAAGCGGGAAGTGGAACCGGTAGAAGACGAGGCAAACTTCCGCGTCCTGGAAACGATCGCCGACGTGGAGGGCGTCGAGGTCACTGACCTCCCCCCGCTGTACGAGCGGATCGACCACATCCTGGACCATCTCTTCGACAACCCACCCGCGCCCGAGGCGCAGGTCGTCATCACCTTCTCGTACCACGGCTACCGCGTCAGAGTCGATCAGGATGGGCACGTCGAACTGGCGCGCCTCAACGGCGCTCCCGAGGAGTGGAACGGGCAGCACTGACCGGCCGCTCGCTCGGCTCAGCGCCGTCGTGAGCGCGACCAGCCGATACCGAAGGCCACCCCGTTGAGCGTCCCGAGAACCAATCCGAGATAGAAGTCGCCGAGCGTCACCGCCAGGACCAGCCCCACGCCGACGCCGAGCGCCAGGCTCTTCGCCATCGTGGGCCAGTGGACCCAGTCGAACCGACCGCCCGCTGTCGTCTCGTCGCTCATAGCTGGCCTCTGGGGGCCGGAGAGTAAACTGTTTGCGACCGTCACCGCGGGCCGCTCTCGGACCGCTCCATCGACGCCTGCTGTCCCCGGAGGGCGTCGATGCGGTCCTCGACGGACGGATGGGAGCCGGGGAGGAGTCGCTCGCTTCCGACGCGCCAGCGGCGTGCAAGTCGGTCGCCGCGGCTCGACGGCTCATGGTCGTCGTCTCGCTCCGCAATCGCGTTTGGAACCACGCACAGTTCGCGGACGCCGGTCTCAGCGGTTCGGATGTCCGTCTCGGGTCGGCGGTCCTCGGTGAGCGTCTCCAGCGCCCCGGCCAGCGCTGCGGGAGCGCCACAGATAGCGACCCCGCCCGCGTCCGCGGCGTACTCCCGGATGCGCGAGAGCAATCGGTAACAGGCCGTGCTGGCGAGGTACAGCGCCGCTGCCACGGGCATAGCGACGACTGCGAACAGGACGACCGCGATGCTGACCTGTCCGTTCCCGGCCCACGAACTGTCGTCGTCCGCGTCGAAGAACCATCCCAGCAGGATCGAACCGCGGACCGCCCGCCCGACCGCGCCGAGGAAGCGGGCGCTCACCGTCGGCAGGAACGCCGCCGCGGTCATCACGAACGCGTCGCCGTTCTTCAGGTGAGCGAGTTCGTGGGCGAGCACGGCGTCCAGTTCGTCGCCGTCGAGACGCTCGACGAGCGCCGTCGTCGCGAACAGCGTGCGCTCGCCGGGGCGGCTGGCGACGAAGCTGTTGGGCGTCTCCGAGTCGAGCACGGTCACGTCCGGCGGCGTCATGTCCGCCGTGTGCGCCAGTCGGTCGACCCGGGCGCGCAAGCGCTGGGCGGTCTCGCTGCGCTCGATCTTCCCGCGCATCTCCGCGACGCTGTCGGGGTCCGATTCCAGCGTCTCTTCGGAGAGCGCGTCACGGAGCGTCGTCCGGTAGCCGAAGACGGACTGGCCGACCAGGACCAGCGGCGTCCCGACGAGCACGACGGGCCACAGCGGGACGATGTCGAAGCTCATCGACCAGAACAGGTGCTCGTACTGGTAGGCCAGCAGGGGAACGAGGCCGGCGGCGACGTGTGCCAGCACGTAGGCGGCGGCGACGGCGACCGCGTCGAAGGCGACCAGCACCGCCACGAGGGCGACCAGCCGCAGGCGGCTGCGGGCAGAGGTGTGGAGGGCTGCCATATCCGTCGCTTCGTCGCACTGTTCAAAAAACGTGTTGGAGGGTCCAGATGCGGGTCAGAGCCCAGTGTCGTGAACGCCTACGCCAGCGCGCTTCCGGCGCGGATAATCTCGCGCTCGCCAACCACCTTTTTCTTCCTCGGGTGTCCTCGCTCACTGCGTTCGCTGCGGGCACCGTTCGTCGAAAAACGTGGGCGAAAAACCGCTCGCTTCGCCTGGCGCTCGCTCGCGTCCCTACGCCAGCGCGCTTCCGGCGCGGATAATCTCGCGCTCGCCGAAGGCCGGCCCGACGAGCTGGAGACCCACCGGGAGCCCGTCGTCGGTCTCGCCCGCCGGAACGGAGATGGCGGGGAGGTTCGCGAGGTTGACCGGGGTGGTGTTGGCGTCCGCGAGGTACATCGTGAGCGGGTCGTCGAGGCTCTCGCCGCGCTTCATCGGCGGGACGGGCATCGTCGGCGACGCGAGCACGTCGGCATCCGAGAGGGCCTCGTCGAAGTCCTGTTTGACCCACGCGCGAGCGTCCTGGGCCTTCTTGTAGTACTTGTCGTGGTAGCCCGCCGAGAGCGCGTACGTGCCCAGCAGGACGCGGCGCTTGACCTCCTCGCCGAAGCCCTCCTCGCGGGCGTTGGCGAACGACTCGTTCCAGTTGCCGTCGTAGCCGCCGGACTGCCCGTAGCGGACGCCGTCGAACCGGGCGAGGTTCGAGGACGCCTCGGACATGGCGATGACGTAGTACGCCTCGACGGCGTGCTCGACCGAGGGGAGGTCGACCTCGTGGTAGGTCGCGCCCTTCGCTTCGAGGTCCTCGATCGCCGCCCAGAACGTTTCGACGACGCTCTCGTCGGCCCCGTCGAGCAGTTCCGTCGGGACGCCGACGGAGAGCCCGTCCACGTCGCCGTCGGCGGCGTCGGCGTAGGAGCCGTCGGCCTCGGGGGCCTCCTGGGTCGTCGCGTCGCGCTCGTCGGGTCCGGCGATGACCTCCAGCAGTTCGGCGGCCTCTTCGACGCTCGGCGCGATGGGGCCGACCTGTTCGAGACTGTTGGCGTAGGCGACGAGGCCGTACCGGGAGACGAGCCCGTAGGTGGGCTTGATGCCGACGACGCCGCAGAACGCGGCCGGACAGCGGATGGACCCGCCGGTGTCGGTCCCGAGCGCCATGTCGGCGTCGCCGGCGGCGACGACGGCCGCAGACCCGCCGGACGAGCCGCCCGGGACGCGACCCTCGGCGACGGGGTTCTCGACGGGGCCATACGCCGATGTCTCGGTGGTCGTCCCCATCCCGAACTCGTCCATGTTGGTCTTGCCGGGGATGGTCGCGCCGGCGGCCTTCAGGCGCTCGACGACCGTCGCGTCGTACGGCGGCACGTAGTCTCCGAGCATGGCCGACCCGCAGGTCGTCCGCACGCCCTCGGTCGAGATGTTGTCCTTGACCGCGACGGTCCGGCCGGCGAGCGGGCCGTCGTCGGCCCCCTCGATTTCCTCCTCGGTGACGTAGCCGTTGTAGTCCGTCATCTCACGACACCTTCGGCCCCTTGAACTGGCCGTCTTCCGTGTCGCTCGCGTTCTGTAGCGCCTCCTCCTGTGAGAGGCTCTCACGGACTTCGTCCGGGCGCATGACGTTCGAGAGGTCGGCCTCCCGGTCGGTCTCGGGGACGTCGTCGAGCGCCTCGAAGGCGGCGAGGATCTCGCCGAACTGGTCGGTGAAGCGCTCGATCTCGTCGTCCCCGAGGTCCACACGGGCGAGATCGGCGACGTGTCGGACCTCCTCGGGATCGACGGCGGGGTCGCTCATGTCGGGCCGGAGTGCTGGCGACGCGGTAAGCGTTTCGAATCCCCTGACCCGAACCTATGGGGTGTGTTGACGCACTATGAACTTCTGTCGGGACTGTGGGGAAGTCTCGTTTTGCTATCGGAAAGAATGACTTTCGAAATTGGCAAAAGTTTTAAGTCGCCGTGGACACAACAGTATACTACAATCACGTTTTTCGGGTACGATACCCGGCTGTCCCCCCAACAAAATGACCGATACCAGCATCCGCCGATACTCGAACGAGCGCGAAACAGAGACCGAGCAGACGGCCGACGAGGAGAGCGAGACACTCGTCTGTCCCGAGTGCGGTGGGTCGCTGCACTCTGACAGCGAGCGCGGCGAGACGGTCTGTGAGGACTGCGGCCTCGTCGTCGAGGAGGACGAGATCGACCCCGGCCCCGAGTGGCGCGCGTTCGATTCGAAGGAGAAAGACGAGAAGTCCCGCGTCGGCGCGCCGACGACGAACATGATGCACGACAAGGGACTGTCGACCAACATCGGCTGGCAGGACAAGGACGCTTACGGCAACTCCCTGTCCTCGCGCCAGCGCGAGAAGATGCAGCGCCTGCGCACCTGGAACGAGCGGTTCCGGACACGGGACTCCAAGGAGCGCAACCTCAAGCAGGCCCTCGGTGAGATCGACCGCATGGCGAGCGCCCTCGGTCTCCCCGAGAACGTTCGCGAGACGGCGAGCGTCATCTACCGTCGCGCGCTCGACGAGGATCTGCTCCCCGGCCGCTCCATCGAGGGCGTCTCGACGGCGTCGCTGTACGCCGCAGCGCGACAGGCCGGCACGCCCCGCTCGCTCGACGAAATCTCCGCCGTCTCCCGCGTCGAGAAGGACGAAATCGCGCGGACCTACCGCTACGTCGTCCGCGAGCTGAGCCTCGAAATTCAGCCCGCCGATCCCGAGAGCTACGTGCCACGGTTCGCGTCGGACCTCGACCTCTCCGAGGAGGTCGAACGGCGCGCCCGCCAGCTCCTCCAGAACGCCAAGGAGGAGGGCGTCCACTCCGGGAAGTCGCCGGTCGGCCTCGCCGCCGCCGCCGTCTACGCTGCCTCGCTGCTCACCAACGAGAAGGTGACCCAGAGCGAGGTCAGCGAGGTGGCCAACATCTCCGAGGTCACCATCCGCAACCGCTACCACGAGCTGCTTGAGGCCGAGGACAACATCCACCCCTGAACGGCGGACGGACCGCATCGTAACCTAGACGGCCGACGACGCCTTCCGCGTCGGCATGGAAACGACTCGTCACTTCGTCGCGACTGTCTACGTCGTCAGCGACGGCGCCGTCGCGCTGCACGAACACGACAAACTGGAGATGTGGCTGCCCGCCGGGGGCCACGTCGACCGCGACGAACTCCCCCACGCCGCCGCGCTGCGCGAGACGCGCGAGGAACTGGGCCTCGACGTGGAACTGGTCGCGCCACAGGAAGGAATCGAGAGCGAGACCGTCCGGTCGATTCCCCAGCCCCAGCACTTCTTGCTGGAGGACATCAACGTCGACGCGGACGGCGAGGTGGGCCACCAGCACGTCGACTTCATCTTCTACGGGGAGGCATCGAGCCGCGACATCGACCCAGCGCCGGGCGAGCAACCCGCCGCAGACTGGTCGTGGTTCACGCCCGCGGAGCTCCGGGACCGGGCCGACCAGTTCCCGGCCGACGTGGTCGAGATCGGGAGACGGGCGATAGAGACTGTCAGCGAGCGGTAACGGCCGATTAACCGATCTATCGCGTCCACTCGCCCCCTCGCATTCCGAGTCGTATCGCTCTGCTTTCGCAGACATAGTTAATTGTTAACTATACCCATACGTCACGTACGTGCCGGTATGTACGAGGTGTTACTCCCGGTCGACGCGAGCGAGGAACGGGGCCGCGCACAGGTCGACGCGACGACGGCGCTCCCCCACGCCGAGGACTCGGTGCGGGCGACCGTCCTCCACGTCTTCGGCGACGAGGAGACGGCGGAGAAGACCTCGGTCGAGCAGACGCAGGCGGGGAAAGTCGTCGTCGAGGGCCTGCGCGAGACAGGTATCGCCATAGAGACGGAGACCCGCCACGGCGACCCCGAGGAAGTGATCGTAAAGGTCGCCGACGAGCGAGACGTGGACATGCTCGTCCTCGGCGGCCGCAAGCGCTCGCCGCTGGGCGCGCTCGTCTTCGGGAGCGTCAGCCAGAGCGTCATCCTCGATTCGGAGCGGCCCGTGGCGGTGACCGGAAGCGGCCACGCTCCCGAGTGATCAGTCGAGTAGTGACTCGACGTACTGCGTGACGTGGTCGTCCATCCGGCGCTTGTAGCCGGCCTGCCGTGCCAGGCGGTCGAGTTCGCGGGCCGCGAGCGAGCCGTACTGCGCGGCCTTCTTGTCCCGGGTCGCGACGGCCTCGGGGAGCGAATGACGGGCGGCCGCCCGCAAGGCGACCTTCCGCGTCTCGCCGTCGACGAGCAGGTCGCCGTCCAGTCGCAACGCGGCCGCGACGACGCGGTCGTGCAACAGCGGCGTCACCGGTTCGACGCCCGCGGCTCGCAGCGCGAGCACGTCCCGCTCTAGCTGGTCGGGGAGCGTAGCGACGACCTCTCGCTGTGCGCCCCGGACGGTATTGGCCTCGACGCGAGGGTCTTCAGGAGCCTTCGCGACCTTCGCGTAGCCGCCGAACAGCTCGTCGGCCCCCTGACCGAGCGCGAGGCGGTCGAAGCCGTCCGCCGCGACGCGTTCGGCGACCAGGGACAGCGGGAGCGCGATCTGCACGTCCATCGCGTTCGTCCGCCCCGTCGCGCGGGCGATTTCGGGCACGGCCCGCTCGATGGCGTCGTGGGTGAGTTCCACGACGCGCACGTCGGTCCCCAGCAGGTCAGCGGCCGACCGCGCCGCCGCCACGTCGTGGCTGTCCGGGAAGCCCGCGACGTACAGCGGCACGTCGATGCGGGCCGCGAGCAGCGCCGAGTCCACACCGCCGGAGAAGGCGATTGCGAGGCCGTCGGTGTCGACGGCGTCGACGCTGTCTTCGATGGCCGTGCGAACCGCCTCGATCGCGGTCTCGCGGTCGCCAAAGGGGTCGGGCGACGGCAGCGTCCAGCGGCGTCTGGTCCCGTCGCCGTCGCGGACGTGTCCGGCGGGGAACGACTGGGGGTCGGCCAGCGCCGTCGGGTCGTGGCTCCACTGTTCGGGGTCGAGCCGCTCGTCGTCAGAAGCGGCGCGCTCGACGAACAGCGGGTAGCGGCCGAGCACGTCCCGGACGAGCGTCCCGTCGAGGTCGCCGGCGAAGCCGCCGGTCCCCGGAAGCGGGTCGCCGCTGTCCAGCGCGTCGGCCACGACCGACGGGTCGGCCCCCTGCATCACTGAAAGAGGTCGGCGATGCCGTTCTTCACGCGTCGTTTCGCCCCGCCAGCGGCCTGTCGGAAACTGATGCGCCACGGCGTCCGCTTGCCCTCGACGGTGGTCCGCCCCTCGCGGATCGCGTCGAGGATGGCCGCCGCCGAGCGCTCGTCTGTGTCGACGTTCGTGACCGCCTGCCCCACCATCTCGGCGATGTGGGCGTCGCTCCCGGCGGTCATCGGGAGCCCCTCACGGCGCGCGAACCGCTCGGCCTGCCGGTTCGACCGGCCGGTCAGGAGCCGAGAGTTGTACACCTCGATGGCGTCGGCCGTCGCCAGTTCCGCCTTCGAGATGTGCTCGAGGACGCCGTGACGCGACTCCTGAAACGGGTGCGGGACGACGGCGAGGCCGCCCTGGTCGCGGATGCGGTCGAGCGTCTCACCGAACGGGAGGCCCCGCGGAATCGCCTCGTCGATCCCGAGTGCGAGGACGTGTCCGGCGGCGCACGTGACCTCCATGCCGGGAATGCCGACGAGGCCGTACTCGGGGGCCAGTTCGACCGCCCGGAGGCTGGCGTCGATCTCGTCGTGGTCGGTCACCGCCAGCGCGTCGAGGCCGACGGCGCTGGCCTGCTCTAAGAGGAGTTCGACCGGGTCTCGGCCGTCGTGCGACAGCGACGAGTGCGTGTGAAGCTCGACCGACTGCACGCTCACGAGTAGCGGGGGGCGAGGCAAAAGCGCCCCGATTCCGTCACCGCCGCTCCGCGTCACTCGAAACAGAGAACGGTTCGACCGCCTGTCCCCGGGGCGGTCGAACGCCCGAATATGCCACCTGTCTGTCCCACGAGACTGGAAGCGGGTCGATCGCACGGCCGCCAATCGACGGCCGCAAGTGAACGATGACGCCGGACGGGAATGAGCGACGGCCCCCAGCGTGACGGGCATTGAAGTGGGACTCGACGGAATCAGTCGGCCGACATCGGCTCGTCGCCCGCGCCGAACGGCGTCGGCCCCTCGATCTCGCCGTCCTCCAGGTAGCACTGCGGGTCCGGGGCGAAGAGGTCGTCCTCGACGGTGAGCGCGCGGAGGCGCGACGCGCCGCGACAGACCTCGGCGTACCGGCAGTCGGCGCACTTCCCGGAGAGGTGGTCGTCGCGGTTCCGGAGCGCCCCCAGCAGCGGGTTCGACTCGTCCTCCCAGATGTCGCCGAAGGGGCGGTCGCGGACGTTCCCCAGCGAGTAGCCCTGCCAGAACTGCGTCAGGTGGACGTTGCCCTGGTAGTCCACGTCGGCGACGCGCTCGCCGGTCGGGTCGCCCCCGTTGACCCGCAGGTACTCGTAGACGCGGCGGGCCTGGGCCTCGCCCATGTGCTCGCGGGCGTACTCGACGAGGTAGGCCGCGTCGGCGTAGTTCCCCACCAGCAGCGTCTCGATTTCCTCGCCGCTGTCGTGGTACTCTCGGGTCATATCGCAGACGCGCTTGACGGCGGTTCGACGGTCAGCGGGCGTGAGGTCGGCGTCGACGATTTCGGTCCCGCGCCCGCCGTAGTCCAGGTGGTAGAAACAGAAGCGGTCGACGCCCACGTCGGTCAGCAGGTCGACGACGCCCTCCAGGTCGGCGGCGTTGCGCTCGGTGATGGTGTAGCGCAGACCGGTCTTGAGCCCCGCGTCGAGGCAGTTCTCGATGCCCCGGACCGCGCCGTCGAACGCGCCCTCCAGCCCGCGGAAGTCGTCGTTTCGCTCGGGCAGGCCGTCGACGGAGACGCCGGCGTACTTCAGGCCGGCCGCCTTCAGCGACTCGGCGCGCTCCGCGGTGATGAGCGTCCCGTTCGTCGAGAGCACGGGGCGGACGCCAACGTCGTTCGCGTAGGCGATCAGTTCCTCGAGGTCGTTGCGGACGAGCGGTTCGCCGCCGGAGAACAGCACGACCGGCGCGCCGTAGTCGGCCAGGTCGTCCAGTAGCGCCTTCCCCTCGGCCGTCGAGAGCTCGCCGTCGGCGATGTCGGTGTCGGCGGCCGCGTAGCAGTGGTCGCAGTAGAGGTTGCACTGCTTGGTGACGTTCCAGACGACCACGGGCCGGCGCTGCTTCTCGTCGCGGATTTGGCGCTTCGTCGACTCGTCGGCCGCGTCGTACCGGAGACCGTCGCCCTCGGCGTCGAGGTCACAGAGCAGTTTCGAGACGGATATCATCCGTCCTCACCCCGAAGCGTCTCCGACTGCATCTCGGCGACGGACATCGTCGCGTCCTCGCCCGACGCGCCCGCGCCGAGCGTCGCCGCCTCGGTCTGATATCGTCGGGTCTCGTCGGCGGGACACAGCCACAGCGAGACGGCGGTCCGGCCGAACAGCGAGGCCGCCTGTTCGCGGGCCACATCCGCCGAAGGCGCGCTCACGCTGCCGACGTGCGTGAGCGGGTCCGCGGTGTCCTCGCGGACGAACACCTCCCACTCGCGACTCGTCGCTCCGCGCGGGGCGTCTACTTCGTGATCGAACGCTTCCATACGGCCCCATTAGTGGCCCCGAAAAAAACGGGCCCAGTGTGTTCTCAGTTGCTGGGAACCACGTCGAACTGAGCGGAAAATCTCACCGAGCGATGAGCGAATTATCGGTCAGCACTCGTCCTCACGTCTCACGAATGGCTCCGCAGGGAGAGCGAATAGATGATGACCGCGATACCGACGATTTTGATGATATTACTCACCAACGGCGCGTAAAACGTATAGACGATCAGTTCGAATTTGAGGGGGATCCCAATGGACGGGACGAGGAGCGATACCAGCGGTGAAATGACGGTGATGAGTGCGAGTCCGATCGCGAGGAACAGCATCTGTCGCCGGTCACTTCGACGGTATCCCTGGTACGCCTGGTAGACGAGAAACAGCCCCATCGCAGCGGCGAGTAACCCAACCAGTAGCAAAACGAGATAGTACGAGGGAATCAAGGAGGGATTAATTTGAAGCGGTTGCATCAGATTTCCCCCCACATGTTGGTGAACCGGTCCGCCATCTTCTCCGCTGGTCGTTCTTCGACGTCGATTGTGAGTTCATTGTTCTCCAGTTCGATCGTGAGTCGCTTGAGCCGCGCCTTGTAGACACTGTGGTGGTGGCCCTCGTCTTCGAGTTTGGTTTGCTCCTCGAGGAGACCGCAGTCGATCAGGCGCTCAGTGCGCCGGTAAATCGTCGGGAGCGACGCGTTACACTCGTCGCTGAGCTCCTTCGCGGATTTCGCAGTCGTCTCGGTCGACGTGAGGATCGCACGAGCGTACTCGTCGTCGAGGAGGGCGTAAATCTCGCTCGACTGTGGATCCTCACTCACACGTAATTATTCTCGCGGGCATGCTTGGTATGGTTGCCGATTTTCTGACTCTGAAAATGTGTTCGTACTATTTGCTCACTCAGAATACCAGCCATCTCAGCAGCTGTCAGCGTGAGTTCTCTCCGTTTGTGGTGGACTGTCAAACGAACGATTTGTGGGCCTCTTACGCAGTTTTTCTGGCGCAGAAAATCTGGGTCCCTGTTTACCACTCCTCTCTCCATCTGTTCTCTCGTGAAACGAGAACCATCGTGGCACACACCCCTCAGTCACCACCGACGTTTGCACTGTTTCTGCAGACTGCGAACCAGCTCACGGACCCACGGGAGGAGACGCAATGGAGCGTAGCAGTATCGCGAGCCTCCTCTTCGCTGCCGCCGTGGTTTCGGCCGCGAGTGGCACTGCCGTCGCCGCCGTGACCGGAAGCCCGGACATCGAGGTTGCACTCGCGGACAACACCGTCTCACCGGGCGAGGAGACGACGCTCGACGTCGTGCTCTCGAACAACGGTGAGCTCGATTCCGGTTCCAGTACGAACCCGAGTCTGAACAGCGAGGTGACTACCGCGCGTGGCCTGACGGTCGATGTCAAGGACGAAGACGCTCCGATATCGATAACGACCTCGCGGCAACTCACCGGTGATCTGGCCACGGGCTCACCGCGGACAGTGTCGTTCGACATCAGCGTCGACGACGACGCTAAATCCGACACTTACCGCGTTCCCGTCAGGCTGAAGTACGACCACTACAGCTACATCTCCGAGGGGACGAGCGCTCGTGATTACGAGAGCGCCTCCCGGACGAAGTACGTCACCGTCCGGGTGACCGACGACGCGACCTTCGACGTGGTAGACGTCGACTCCAGCGCGCGGGTCGGCTCGACTGGCAGCGTCGAACTCACCGTCCAGAACACCGGAGAATCTGCCGCCAGCGACGCCGCAGTGACGCTGCAGACCCAGAACAGCGAGTTCACCGTCGGCGACGGCGAGCAGAGCTCCCGGTTCGTCGACTCGTGGGCAACCGGCGAAAACCGCACGTTCCAGTACCGCATCGGCGCGAGCAGCGACGCCGAGCCCGAACCGTACAACTTCGAGCTCTCGGTGGCCTTCGACGACGCCGACGGCGTCCGAACGGAACCGGTCGGCAACACCGTCGGCATCGCCCCCGCACCCGAACAGTCGTTCGCGGTCGTCGACACCTCCAGCGCGGTGGCCGTCGGCAACACCGGTGAGTTCGAACTGACGCTGCGCAACGACGGGCCGGTCACCGTCGACGACGCGTCGGTGACGGTCACCGCACAGAGCAGCGACATCACCTTCGGCGAGGCCAGTTCCACCTCGCAGTTCGTCGGGGAGTGGAGTCCCGGCGAGGTTCGAACCGTGACCGTCGACGCGACGGCGGGTTCGAACGCCGAGGTTCGCTCGTACGCGCTGTCGGCGTCGGTCCAGTACGACGACCCCGAGGGCGACGCGGGCACCGACGACACCCTCTCGCTGGGCATCGAGACCGCGCCGAAACAGACGTTCTCGCTGTCGGACGTCTCCGGGACGCTGCAAGCAGGCCAGGACGGCACGCTCGAAGCCACGCTGGTCAACGACGGCCCCCGGACCGTCGAGAACGCCGTAGTCAACTGGGAGAGCGACCACGCCAGTCTCTCCCCGCAGGGAACGCAGTACGCCGTCGGCACCCTCGAACCCGGTGAGTCGACGACCGTGGATTTCGGAGTCGACGCCTCTGATAGTGCCCGCCAGGGAGCGCGTCAGTTCGACTTCACCGTCGGCTACGAGGACGACAACGGCGACCAGCAGACGAGCGACACGCTGTCTGTCCAGTCCGACGTCGCCGCAAGCGAGGACGAGTTCGACCTCGCGGTCGCAGACCGGACGATTGCCGTGGGGAACTCACGGGTCGTCTCGGTCGAAGTGACGAACAACCTCGACGAGACGGTTTCCGACGTCGAGGCGCGGCTGTTCGCCGACGACCCACTCAGCATCAGTGGGACGGACACCAGTTACATCGAGTCCCTGGAGCCCGGTGAATCCGCGACGCTGGCGTTCGAGGTGTCGGCGGCGTCCTCCGCGACAGCGGGGAGCACGTATCCGATGTCGTTCGACTTCCGGTATACGGATAGCGACGGTAACACCCACCTGTCCGATACGTTCAGGAAGCCAGTCGATGCGGCTCCGCAGACCGGCGGCGGGCTGCCTGTCCCACTCATCCTGGGGCTGGGAGCGGCTGTCATCGGTGGTGTCGCAGTCGTCTACTGGAGGCGCGACTGATGTCACTGGCGGAGCGAGTCGAAACGGCGACAGAACGCCTCAACACGACGATCGTGGACCGACCACGAGCGGTTATCGTCGTCTTTCTGCTCGTTACGGGGGTCTTCGTCGGCGGTTTGGGGTCTGTCCAAGTGAGCGCCGGAGGACTCGACGCGTTCACCGAGGGACTCCCGGAACAGGAGGCCGAAGACGAAGTCACCCAGAAGTTCGAAGGGGCCTTTCAATCGGACACGCAAGACACGACGCAACTCATTCGGACGGACAGCAACGTCCTGACCAAAGAAGCGCTCGTCCGTGACGCACGCCTGCTCGAACGCGTCGCGGAACGTGAGGACCTTCGGATGGAGTCGGCCAGTGGTCCGGCCCCAATTATTGCACAGCACCTGAACCCATCAGCGACGACCCCGGAAGACTACCGGCGAACGCTCGAACGTGCGCCCCGGTCCGAAATCAGACAGGCCGTTCGAGACCTCGAAGAGGAGTCACGACTGACCGGATCAGTATCGAATGACTTCAATCCCACGAGCGTCTCGGCGTCTGCGTCAATCACGACGATCTCGCATGATTTCCCCCAGAGTTTCGACGGTCTGACCGCTGTCCAGACGGACATTCAGGCGATCGCTGACGAGACCTCCGGCGACGTTCGCGCGTTCGGCTCGGGGACCACCGAATCGGAGATACGCCAGTCGATGTCGGATTCGCTTCTGGTTGTGATGCCAGTGGTGATACTCCTGTTACTGTTCTTCCTGGTGGTCGCGTACCGTGACCCCATCGACGTCCTGCTGGGGCTGGTCGCGCTCGTGATGACGATTATCTGGACCTTCGGATTCCTCGGGTACGCCCGGATTCCGTTCAGCCAACAGATGATCTCGGTCCCGGTGTTACTGCTCGCCGTTGGTGTCGACTTCGGTATCCACATCATCAATCGCTATCGAGAAGAGACGGCGCGCGGGTTCACCGCGGTCGAAGCGATGCGAGAAGCGAACAACCAGCTCATCGTCGCGTTCGTCATCGTGACCGTGACCGCAGTGTTCGGATTCGGTGCCAACGTAATCTCGACCCTGACACCGATTCGGAACCTGGGCATCGCCTCAGCAGTCGGTATTCTCTTTACGTTCCTCCTCTTCGGGATATTCTTACCCGCGGCCAAGTTGGTGAGCGACGACGTACGCACGCGCCTCGGCGTTCCGGAGTTCAACTCCACCCCGATTGCCTCGGAGGACTCGGCTCTCGGACGACTGCTCGCGTTTCCCGCACAGGTGAGCCAGCACGCTCCGGCGTTGATCGTCGTCGGGTTACTCCTGTCAGGCGGCGTCATGGGCGCGTACGGGTCGGGTGTCGGCACCTCGTTTGAGAACGAGGACTTCCTGCCGCCCGAGGAGATTCCGGCCTACCTCACAGAGTTGCCCGAGCCGTTCAGTCCAGGTGAGTACACCGTCACCTCGACCATCAATTTGCTCGATGATAAATTCGGAAGCAGTCAGGGGAGTACGGTGAAAATATACGTTCAGGGGAATCTCAAGCAAGATCACGCTCTCGAAGCCCTCGCCGCTCCGAACGACAATCCGCCGGAGTCTCTTGCAGTCGGACCCGGCGGGCAGGCAGAGGCACGGAGCATCGTCACTGTAATCAAATCCCACGCGAACCAGAACGAAGAGTTCGCCGCCCTGGTCGCCCGAAACGACCAGAACGACAACGGAATCCCCGACCAGAATCTCGAACTGATTTACGACGAACTGTTCTCGTCCTTGGCGAGTGACCGGGCCGAACAGTACCTCACTGACGACTACCGGTCCGCTCAGATCGAATATCGGACTGATCCCGATGCCACACAGACAGAAGTGACCGCTGGTGGTGCGAAACTGGCCGAGCGGCTCCAGTTCGAAGCGACGGCCACGGGGAGCGTCGTCGTCCTTGCGGCGGTAATGGACCGTATCTTCCAGTCGGCGATCCAAGGGCTCGTCATGGCGGTCGGACTGACCGCCGCGTTCCTCGTGATTATCTACGGCATCCTGGAACGGAAGCCGCTGCTCGGTGTGGTCAATATCTTCCCGATACTGGTGGCAATCGCGTTCTTGCTCGGGACGATGCGATACCTGAACATCACGCTGAACGCACTGACAGCGACGATCCTCTCTATCTCGGTGGGGGTTGGAATCGCCTATTCGGTACACACGACCCACCGGTTCATCGACGAGTACGATGCGAATACCAGCGCCCACGAAGCGATGATGGTGACGCTGACAGGCACTGGCGGCGCACTGTTCGGGAGCATGCTGACGACTGCGCTGGGCACTGGCGCGCTCGCACTCGCCATCACCCCGATCCTCGGCAACTTCGGGGTCCTGATTGGCCTGAGTGTCACCTACTCGTTCCTCGCGGCGGTGGTCGCACTCCCACCCGCAGTGTTGCTCTGGGAACGAATCCATCAGTGGGACCACGATATCGTGGCGCGTCTCCGTCCGACCATTCAATAGGACGGCGGCGAGCGTTCGCTTCGAGACCGTGACCCTCTGCAAAAAGCACCTCCTCCAGAGACACCCGACAGATTTCGCTGCTGCTACTCTGTCGGGCTTGATTCGTGCGGTCGCGTGCCGGCGAGTCGAACATTCGATATAGCGACTTAGTGTTTATCGAGACGGTGGGCGTCGATAGCCCCGAACCCGTGCTGACGCCGAATGTATGGGCGACAGCGCCGTCCGACGAGGTAAGGACCTTTACCGACGGCGGGAGACGGGCCACCATGGCCGAGGAAGCTATCGACGACGTGGACAAGGCGATCCTGTACGCCCTGCAGGAAGACGCCCGGAACATGTCGTCAGGCGACATCGCCGAGCGGACCGACACGTCCGACAGCACCGTTCGCAAGCGAATCCAGCGACTCGAGTCCGACGAGGTTATCAAGGGCTACAGCGCGGAGGTCGACTATCAGCAGTCTGGCTACCCGCTTCGGATGTTGCTGTTCTGCACCGCCTCGATCCCCGAACGCGGGAAGATCGTCCCGGACATACTGTCCATCGACGGGGTCGTCTCGGTGCAGGAACTGGTGACGGGCGAGCAGAATCTGCTCGTGACGGCCGTCGGTGAGACCGACGACGACATCACGCCGGTCGCACAGGCGCTCCTGGAGATGGGGCTGGAAGTGGCCGACGAGGTCCTCGTCCGAAGTCACGAGACGACGCCCTTCGACGGGTTCGACGGCAACCACACCGACGAGGCGTAGCGACTCCGAGAAAACCCGTCACGCGACCGCCGTCGGGTCGCCGACCGGGAATCGTGGACCCGCGCGGGCGAGTCGATCAACACAGGGTGTGGGAAGCCCCGACTCCACAGCTCCAGTCGGGTCTGCGGGGAAGCCAACGACCGATTCGTGCGCGTTCGGCTGATCACATCGCCCCGCAGTTGTGTTCTTTTCGTCCGCGAACGGCGTCGAAGCAGAGCAGGGAACGGTGACGAATCGACAGTATACGGTCTTCACACGGTCGTTCTTCGGAATCGGCTGTCGTCCCGGGGACCCATGCCAACGATAACCATAATGTTCTATAATCGGCGTCTTTTGGAACAATTTGGTAATTTAGACAGATTTAATAACCACTCTGTTCGTTATGGTGAGTGAAGACGACCGATACCGGCTCCGGCCCGTCCGAGCGGGCTGATCGTCGGTGATCGGTTGCAGAATGACAAACGATGACCGGACAAGAGCAGTCGACGACCGTTGGAGCGCTTCCAGAGCCGACGACCGAGGAATCGAGCGTGCCGAAAACGCTGACACGACTCGTGTGGCTCCTGTGGGCCGCGAGCCTCGGCACGCTGGCCCTGCGAGGCCTGGGCGGCGACCCGTGGACCGTCGACGGCGTCGTAGCCATCGACGGGCTGACGGCCGTGATGTGGGTCGCCGTCACGTTCTTCAGCGGCGTCGTCCACAGCTACTCCCGGCGCTACATGGCTGGCAGCCGGACGATGGACCGGTTCTTCGGCCGCGTGTTCGCGTTCACGCTCGCCGTGATGGTGCTGGTCGCGGCCGACCACCTCGTCCTGTTCGCGGCCGCCTGGCTGGCGATGGGGGTCGTGATGGCCGAACTGATCGGTCACGTCGACGGCTGGCCACAGGCCCAGGCCTCGGCCTCGCTCGCTCGCCGGTACTTCCTCCTCAGTAGCGCGCTGCTGTCGGTCGGTCTGGCGACGCTGTGGTGGGCCACCGGTGCGACGACGGTCAGCGGCGTCGCGGCCGCCATCGGAACGGTGTCCCCCACTGTCGCCCTGGTGGCCGCGGGGGCGCTGCTGCTTGCCGCGATGGTCCAGTCGGCACTGGTCCCGTTTCACACGTGGCTGCTCTCCTCGATGACGGCGCCCACGCCGGCCTCCGCGCTCATGCACGCGGGCTTCGTCAACGCCGGCGGCATCCTCCTGACGCGGTTCGCGCCGGTCGTCACCGTCGAACCTGAGTTCCTCCTGCTGATCCTGGTGGTCGGCGCGGGCAGCGCGCTGACCGGGAAGCTCCTGAAGACCGTCCAGACGGACGTCAAACGCAAACTCGGGTGCTCGACGGTCGGCCAGATGGGGTTCATGATCATGCAGGTCGGCCTCGGGTTCTTCGGGGCCGCGGTCACGCACCTCATCCTGCACGGCTGCTACAAGGCCTATCAGTTCCTCTCGACCGGGAGTAGCGTGGAACAGCGCGGGCCGACGGACGAGGGGGCGAGACGCTCGACGGGGGTCGTCGAAGTCGCCGTGACCGCCGTGACTGCCCTCGCAGGCGGAGCGGTGTTTGCCCTCCTCACCGGCAAGGGGACGGCGCTCGACGGCGGCCTCCTGCTCGCCGGCCTCGTCACGCTGACGACGCTGCACGCCGCCCGCGAGACTGTCTCCCGCACCGCGCTCCCGTCGACGGTTCGCTACGGGGCGGTCCCGCTGATCTTCCTGCCGGCGATCACGGCGTACGCGATGGTCTACCGCCTCATCAGCGCCCTCCTGGCCGGACTCCCTGCCGTCGGGACGCACGCGGCGCTGACCCCGGTTCACGGGCTCGTCGCCGCGGCGTTCGTCCTCGCCTACGTTGCCATCGAGACCGGCGTCTATCGCCACAGCCAGCGCCTGTACGTGGCGCTCCTGAACGCGACCCAGCCCCCATCTGAGACCCTGCTGACAGCCACGGAGGACTACAATGAGTACTGAGTCAGACATCGAGGAGCGCATCGAATCGGCGGCTGAAGCGGTCGGCTCCGCCTGGCCGCTGCACTCGTTCGTCACGTCGAACCCGCTCTCCGGGTTCGAAGACCGCCCGTTCCACGAGGCGGTCGCGGAGGCGGAACGGCTGCTCGGCGGCGATGGCTATCCGAGCGCCGACGTGTTCCGCCGCGCCTGGGAGACCGGACAGATAGACGACGACGTGCTCGCGACGCACCTGTCCGACCACGGGTTCGACGCGGACCCCGAGGCGGCCCTCGACCGCATGGCCGAGCGGGATTCGGCCGGGTCGACCGACGCCGAGGCGCCCGCGACCGAGCGCGTGGACGCCGTCGTGACGAAGTGGCTCGCGGCCTTCCTCGACCAGGGAACGGCGGAGTGGCCGATGCCGAACCGCGAGGCGGGGTTCTACGAGGCGTTCCGGACCGTCGCGCCGCACGACGGCGACATCCCCGACGGCGAAGCGATCGCTTCGCTCCCCGAGCGCCCCGTCGACGCCATCCGCGAGCGTCTCGACGGCTACCCCGACGAGCGGTGGACCGACATCTTCGAGCACCAGTTCGCGGCGCTCCCGGGCTGGACCGGCTACCTCAAGCAGCGCGCCGCCGACGAGGACGCCTGGCAGTCGACGTACCCGATCTCCCTGTCGGGCTACCTGGCGGTGCGGCTCGCGCTCGCCGACCTGTTCGACGCGCCCATCGCGCCGCCGAAGACCGACGAGGAGCGGACCGCGGCCGAGGCGGCCGACGTGCCGCTCCCCGAGGTCTGGCTGTCCGCCTGGGAGGCGACCTACCGCGAGGAACTGGTCGAGTCGCTCACCGACGCGAGCCGCGCGCTGGAGGAGACCGAGGACGAGACCCGGCCCGACGCCCAGCTCGTCTTCTGCATCGACACGCGCTCAGAGGTCATCCGCCGCCACGTCGAGGCGGCCGGGAACTACGAGACCTACGGCTACGCCGGGTTCTTCGGCGTGCCGATGCGCTACGAGGGGTACGAGTCCGAGGTGGCCGTCGACGCGTGTCCGCCCATCGTCGACGCGCAACACCGCATCGCGGCGCGCCCGTCCGAGGAGAAAGACGAGGACCCGGCCGCCTACGACCGCTGGAACCGCGTCGTAGAGGCCGGGCGCTCGGCGGTCGAGAGTCTGGAATCGAACGCCGCGACGGCGTTCAGTTTCGTGGAGAGCACCGGCGTCGGCTACGGGGCCGCGCTGGCCGCCCGGACGCTCCTCCCCGCTCGCGTCTACGACGCCGCGAAAGCGGCCGACGAGCGCACCCCCGCCGAACACGAGGTCTGCGAGCCGGAAGTCGATTACAACCCCGACGGCGTCCACGACCTCCGCGCGGGCCTCACGCTCGAGGAGAAGGCGGAGTACGCGGCGACGGCCTTCGAACTGCTCGGCATCGAACAGTTCGCCCGCGTCGTCGCCTTCACCGGCCACGCGAGCCAGACCACGAACAACCCGTTCGATTCGAGCCTCGACTGCGGCGCCTGTGCCGGGAACCCCGGCGGCCCGAGCGCCCGCGTCCTCGCGGCAATCTGTAACGACGAGGCGGTCAAAGCGGAACTCCGCGACCGCGGAATCGACGTGCCAGAGGACACCGTGTTCGTCGCCGGCGAGCACAACACCACGACCGACGAGGTGGAACTGTTCGCCGACGACGTGCCCGAGAGCCACGCAGCAGACATCGAGCAGCTCCGCGAAGACCTGGCTACCGCACGCGCCGGGGCGGCCGCGGAGCGGACCGGCGACGGAACCGCTGACGCCGAGTCGGCGCTCCGCGAGACCGAGCGCCGCGCCGCCGACTGGGCGGAGACGCGCCCGGAGTGGGGGCTGGCCGGGAACGCCGGCTTCGTCGTCGGCCCGCGCGAACTGACGGACGGACTCGACCTCGACGGCCGCTCGTTCCTGCACACCTACGACTGGCGGACCGACTCCGAGGACGGCGACGCGCTCGAGGCCATCATGACCGGGCCGCTCGTCGTCACCCAGTGGATCAACGCCCAGTACTACTTCGCGACGGTCGACACCGCGGTCTTCGGGAGCGGGTCGAAGGTGACCCACAACCCAGTCGGCAACGTCGGCGTCTACCAGGGCAACGGCGGTGACCTGATGACCGGGCTCCCGACGCAGTCGCTCAAGCAGACCGACGACGATCCGTATCACCAGCCGCTCCGCCTCTCGACCGCGATTCACGCCCCGGTCGAGCGCGTGACCAGAATCCTCGCCGATCACGCGGAGCTGACCGAACTGCTCGACAACGGGTGGCTGTCGCTGACGGTCGTCGACCCGGAACAGGACCACCGCGCGTTCCGCTACGAGTCCGACCTCAGCTGGTCGCCCGTCTCGGAGCCCGTGGACGCGAAGCCGCCGGAACCCGAGATGAAGGCGGCCGTGGCCGACGACTGATCCGGGCTCTGTCGATTCAGCAGGGGGCTTTCAGCCCTCGTAGCCCGCGTATTCCATCAGCTGTTTGAAGATGTCGGTGTCCATCGCCTCCTTGTAGACGACGGCCGACACCATTCCGCCGGGATAGGCGCGCCCGTTCATGACGTGGTTGACCTTGTGGCAGTGCATGAGGTAGATGCCGGGGTCGGCGTCGGCCTCGAACTCGAGCGTGTGGCGGCCCGCCGGCGGGATACTGGTCACGTCCTGGTCGTGCCGGGCGGCCTCGGGGATGACGCCGCCGTCCTTGGCGACGACCTGGAAGCGGTGGTTGTGGATGTGCATCGGGTGGTCCATGTAGCCGCCGTTGACCAGGTGGACGCGGACGGTGTCGCCCTGCTCGACGATGATAGGCGAGCCGTCCTCGGGGTGGAGCGTCCGGGGCGCGGACTTGCCGTTGATGGTGAACGTGTCGGGGTTGCGGTTGCGGGGGTCGTAGGTCGCGTCCATGCCGGCCATCTGGCGGTTCAGCCGGGAGTCCCACTCCTTCAGCGTCATGAAGTACTCCTTGTCGGCTGGCTCGTACCCCTTCGGGTCGACGCGGAAGATGCCGTACATCCCCATGTCGAGGTGCCGTGGCGTCTGGTAGTGGCAGTGATAGAGGTGGGTCCCCGGGACGTTCGCCGGGATCGTGTAGGTATGTTTCTCGCCGGGGTCGACGCGGATGCCGGTGGTCGTGGGGACGCCGTCGTCCTCCCACTTCTTCTGGACGGCGTGGAAGTGCAGCGTGTGCGGGCGCATCCCGCCCGTGTTGTCCAGCGTGACCTCCATGTCCTCGCCCTCCGTCGTCCGAAGGATGGGGCCGGGGACGCTCGGGTCGCCGTCGTCGGCCTTGAACGCCCAGACCTGCGGGAGTTCGACGGGGCCGCCCATCGACTCGCCGGGGTGAGCGTCGTGACGAGCGGGGAGAGAGGAGATGGTGACCTCGCCGCCCTGCTCGTCGACGTTGACGACCTCCGGCGGTGACGTGGTCGGGAGGTCGCTACTCTGGGCGGGCGTCGTTGCGCTGTCGCCCATCTGCTGTTGAGTTGAGCCGTCACCGGGTGCGCTACAGCCCGCGAGCGCGAGCGTGCCGCCGAGACCGGATGCTTTCACGAAGTCGCGACGAGAGATACCGGAGCCAGGTGCGCCGATCGGAGAGTCTTCCATGTGCAAGTGGACCTAATGACCCGCAGTATAAACCCCCGTGAGCGTGTTCTCAGGGAGGCAGAACCGTTCTCATCGGCTGGGAACGCGAGTATACGTTCTTCATAATAGCCCCGAATACTGGGGGCACCAGTCCGCTATCGGGCGGTGAAACGGTGAGCCAGAGAAGCCGAGTCGGTTAGATTAAAGGTGTCCGGCCGGCAGTTCGGGACAAGGATGGTCCGGGACCCGTTCGCTGACGAGGAGACGCCGGAGTTGCAGACGGTCCTCGACGCGCTCGACGACGAGGACTGCCGGGCTATCGTCAGCGTGCTCGACGAGCCACTGACGGCGAGCGAGATCTCCGAGCAGAGCGACGTACCGCTGTCGACGACCTACCGAAAGCTCGAACTGCTGACCGAGTCGTCCCTGCTGTACGAGGGCGTGGAAGTCCGCTCGGACGGCCAACACGCCAGCCGGTACGCCATCGACTTCGAAGAGGTCGTCATCGCCCTCGACGAAGAGCGCTCGCTCACCGTCGACATCACACACCGGGCCCGGACGCCGGACCAGCGGCTCGAGAACCTCTGGTCGGAGGTCCGAAAGGAGACCTAATCATGCCACACATCATCAGTTCCCAGGTCGGTATCGTCGTCTCGAAGACGCTCATCCTCATCCTCGGTGGGTTGATCACCTACTACTCCTACCAGGCGTACACCCGGACGGGGAGCCCACAACACAAGTGGCTGACGTACGGTTTCGGCGTGGTGACACTGGGCGCGGTCACCGGCGGTGTCCTCGACATCGCCGTCAGCCAGTTCGTCGGCCAGGACCTGCTCTCGATCAGCGTCTTCACGTCGAGCGCGCTGACGGCCATCGGGCTGGGCATCATCCTCTACTCGCTGTACGTTCAGTGAGCGTTCCCAGCGGCTGGTAACGCGCTGGTCCGTATATCCCGGATCCGGTCCGAGTCGCTGTATGCTGGGTGCGAACGCGGTTCTGCTGGTCGCCGCAAAGACGGTCACACTGTGCTGTGGGGCAGTTCTGACGACGATGACGTATCGAGCCTACAGACGGACGAAGGCACCGGCCATGCGGGCGCTCTGGGTCGGCATCGGACTGGTGACGGCCGGGGCGATCCTCGCCGGGACGCTCCACCAGGTCGTCGGCCTCCCGGTGACAGTGAGCGTCACGATCGAGTCGCTGTTCACCGCGGCCGGCTTTCTGGTGTTGACGTACTCGCTGTACACGGAACAGCCCGCAGCGGAGTGACCGGCTACGGGTCCTCGGCGTCGGCCGACCGGCCGTCGCCACCGATCAGCACCGACGCTAGCGATCGCGGGCTGTGTTCGACGAGAACGCCCACGAGGTTGCCGGCGAACAGCGCCACGCCGACGAAGGCTACCACACCAGTCCCCATCACGAGAGGTCCTCCGAGCCCGATCCACTGTTCTGCGAGCAGGAGCGCGTACGCCAGCGCGAGCGCCGCCCCGTCAGCGGCGGCGACGCGGCCGTCGTAGAGGTCGTCGATCATCGGCACGTCCTCGAAGCCCAGCCGGTCGCTGTAGCGGTGGACCCAGACGATGAACGGGACGACGTGGTACAGCGTCCCGAGGACGACGAAGCCGACGCCGCCGACGAGCAAGACGAGCGCCGGCCACCCGAACAGCCCGCCGTACGACAGCGGGTCCCGCCACCAGCGAAGTGCCGTCAGCGCCGCCCAGGCGAGCAGCGACACGGCCGCGACGGCGTACCGGGTCAGCATCGGCGTCCAGTCCACGCGCGCGCTGGCGAGCCGTCGTGCCAGGACGACCGCCACCACTGCGAGCCCGGCGACGACCACCACACCACCCACGCGGGCGAGGGCCTCAGTTCCGAGGAGCCGTCCGCCCGCGAGCGCCAGCACGCCGAGCGGGTAGGCGACCGTCTCAGCCCGCAGGAGGACGGACTCGAACCGTCTGTCCTCGGCCTGCGTGAACATCGGGGCGAGCTGGGCGAGCGCTCCGGCGACGGTCGTCAGGACGACGCCGAACACCGCGAGCGTGGCGTGAGAGAGGAGCAGACTGCCGCGAGAAAACCCAACAGCAGAGAGTAGCCCGGCCGCGTGATCCAGTGCGAGTCCGAACCCCGCAACAGTGACCAGCAGGAAGAACACGAGGGCCCAGCCGAAGTGCACCGTCGTCACGTCCAGATCGACGCCGAGCAGCGTCCGCCCGACGTTGTACGCGAAGGTCCACACACCGGCGAGCGCGAGCGCGCCGGCGACCGGAAGCAGTACCGGCCAGTCGCCGAGGAACCCCGCCGCCAGTCCGGCGAACCCGAAGGCTGCGAGCGGTAGCTGGACGACCGCGAGCCGTCGCGAGTGCAGCGCGACGCCACCCCAGACCGGCACGAACTGCGTCATCGCGCCCATGATGGTGAGACAGACCCAGCCGGCGAGCAGGAGGTGGACCTGCGCGAGGTGGCCCGCGCGGCCGTCGACCGCGCCGACAGCGACGCCGGCGACGAGGAACGCCAGCCCGACCACGAAGTGTCGCAGCGGGACGGTCATCGGCGGACCGCTCGACGCGTCGATGTCTCCGGGGATTCCGCTCATTACCGGGACGTACGCCGTCGAGATTGCTGGCAGTGCGGCCGAACGTGTTCGGGACAACGCTGGGCGCGCCCGAGTCCGAACTGCCGGTATGGCACCGACCCAGGGAGAACCGGCCGACGTAGCCTCCGTCATCGCCGAAACCGGCGCGCCGTCAGACGCCCCGGCCGACCGCCTCGACGTGCGGTCGCTGGGGCCGCCGGGACCGCTCAAGGAGACGCTCGAACGCCTCGCCGAACTCGACAACGACACCGTCCTCGTCCAGTACAACGACCGCGCCCCCCAGCACCTCTATCCGAAACTGGAGGACCGCGGCTACGACTCCGAGACCGTCGAGACCGACGAGGCCACTGTCACCGTCATCTGGTCCCGATGAGCGTGAACACCGAGCAGGTCGAAACGCGGCCGGACGTCGAAGAGGCTATCGCCCGGATCGACGAGCGTGGCGCGGAGATCAGCGCCGAACAACTGGAACAGGCCCTGTCGCGACTCGAAGCGACCAGCGAACTGACGCCGGAACAGCGTGCGGCGGTCGAACGACTCGCTGACCGACTGGTCGAGCGGTTGCTCGCTGTCCCCCACGAGAGCCTCCGCGACGCGGAGCAACGGGGCAACGGGGAGGCCGTCGCCACCGCGCTATCGTTGTTCGAGTGAAGCGGCGACCTACGCCGACGGCGCGAGGACGAGCAGCGCCTCGCTGTCGGCCGTCGCCGCCGGCGAGATGTCCTGCTCGCCGTCGAAACGGACGACCTCGCCCGCGGTGAGCGAGAGCGTCTCGTCGCCGAGCGTCAGGTCGACCGCACCCGAGAGGAGGTGAAAGGCGATGTCGCGGTCCGGGTGCTGGTGGCGGGGAATCGACTCGCCGGCGTCCAGCGACAGGTGAACCGTCTTCGGTTCCCCCTCGAACAGCCGCGTCCGGCCGCCCTCGCCGTCAGAGAGCGACGCCAGCTCTGTCCCCGTAGACTGCTCGCTCATTGTTTCGGGAGTTCGGCGACGTACTTCTGTGGCTCCTCCTGTCGACACTGGTAGTTCGCCGCGTCGAAGGCGTCGACCTCGGCCTGCATCTCGTAGAACAGCGGTTTGGGCTCGTGGTCGTTGACGATCTGTAGCGTCTCGCCGGAGTCCAGCGCGTCGAACGCACTGTGGATCATCGGGTGGCGCTCCGGCGGCGGAATCTCACGCAAGTCGAGAGTCGTCTCTGGCATCGTTTGACGATTCGACGGTGACGGTGGAGGGGATTGCGCCGAACACGTTCGCTACGCCGGGTCGAAGGTCCCCTCACGAAGCCCGCGGCGCACGGGGTCGTGCTCCGCGTCCGTCGGCGGCGGCGCGGTCACGAGCGTGGCTTCCAGGCGCTCTCCCTCCGCGCGGACGCCGCGCGCCTCGCCGGCGGGGACGGCCACCACGTCGCCCGGTCCCACGCTGTGTTCGTCCGCCCCGTCGCGTACGGTTCCAGTCCCTGAGACGACGGTGATCGCGACGGCGCTGTCCGGGCTGTGGACGGGGATGAACTGTCCGGGCTCGAAGTAGCCGAGCACCACTTTCTGTTCGTCCGTCTCGTGGATCGTCTGTGCGGAGAACCGCTCGTCGTCGTACGCGCGCTCCGCGTCGAGGCTGGTCGTGACCATGTCGTGACGGTCGCTCGGCCTGGTGGAGCCGTTTGCTCCGAACACGTTCGGGGACACGCCCCCGTGGCTGGCCGACGAACGCTCTCCTATGAGCTTCCTCTCCGGCCTGCGCGGCGGCACGGACGTCGGCTTCGACGGGTACGACGAGTTCGTTCCCGACCACCTCCCCGAACCGGGACCGTTCCTCACCGACGCGGACGTACTGACCGGGACCGACCACGCCGCGTTCCACCGGCTCACGATGGACCTGTTCGACGAGCGAGGGGTTTACGACATGACCTTCGGGTACAATCTGGCGCAACTGAACCTCGACCAGCGACACCCCGATTCCGGGTTCCGCTACGCCCGCGACGGCGACGTGCTCCGGGCGGCGTTCACGCCGACGACCGAGTTCTGCCCGCAGAGCGACACGCTCACCGTCGGCGCGTTCCGGGCCTGGAACGGGCTGTCGGACCGCCACGAGTACGACGTGGTGAGCGTCCGCGTCGACGCGATGCACCACCAGAGCGAGGCGATCAACGAGCGACTCATGGACCTCGAATCCAGGTACCGGGAGACGGGCGAACTCGTCGACGCCGAGAGCGACGCGGCCGCAGAGGGACCGCAGTCGGACGTCGATCCGAGCGACGACCTTCCGTTCTGACTGCCGTTGACTCGCGGCGAGTTCGAGAGTAATGACATCCTACCGTCCGATTTTGGCGTGGTGATTCTCAGTACCGGTCCGCCGGAGAAGTCCCGAAATCGGCCGTATCGCCAGTCGAAAAGCAATAAACACTTATACGACACCTCACAGTATCTTCAGTAGACCGAGCTTACTGGATGGGGGAATCCGATTGGGCTTGGTGGGCTGGTGGAGCCTCTCAATCTCCACGATGAGAGACATATGTCAGACAAGAATATCGCAGTGACACGACGCAGAGTACTGGGTGGTATCGTTACGGTCGGTGCGGCGAGCGCTGCAGTGGGTGCCGGGACGTTCGCGTTCTTCAGCGACACGGAGACGAGTTCGAACAATCAGGTGACCGCCGGGACGCTCGACCTGACCGGCGCTGCCAACGGCGCGATCAGTATCTCGAACGCCGCTCCGGGAGATACGCTCCCGAACACCGGCACCTACGAGATCAGCGCGACCTACGACGCCGACAGCACGATCGACCCGGTCGAGGTCGACCTGAGCGTCACCAACTCCGAACCGAGCAGCGAGCCGTCCGAGCCGAGCAACAGCACGGACCAGTCGGCGTCCGCGTTCGCCGAGCAACTGACCGTCGACACGGCGAACCTGCGCAAGGACGGGTCGGTACACGAGGATCTCACGTCGACACAGAGCGTGTCGACGGCGGACGACCTCGGCGGGCTGTCGCTCGACGACGCCTTCGGCGACGTCAGCCCGGGAACGACGGTCGGTCTCGAACTCGCGTTCACGTTCGACTCCGGCGCCGGCAACGCGTTCCAGGCCGACGGTCTGGCGATGGACGTGCAGTTCGTCGGCCAGCAGCCCGGCGAGGACTGACGCGGGCGTATCGCGAGCGAGACGCGACACGACCGACGTGGGGGGCCCGGCGGACCGAGCGTCCCCGGGAACACGTCGGGTGTAGCTACTACCGGTGGACGAAACACGACTCACGCGCAGGCGGGTGCTCGGCGGCCTCGTTACCGTCGGTGCCGCAAGCGCCGCCGCGGGGGCCGGGACGGCGGCGTACTTCACCGATACCGAGGCGAGTGCTGATAACGGGGTGTCGACCGGCACGCTGACCCTCGGCTTCGGCGGAACCGCCGCCTTCGATTTCAGCGCGTCGCTCGCGCCCGGCGAGACCACGCAGGGGACTGTCACGCTGGTCAGTCGCGGATCACTCTCGGGTTCGCTCGACGTAGACTTCGAATATACGAACAGCGACGCGCGGAACAACTCGAAGAGGACCGCCCGGGAGGTCGCAGAGCGACTCGACGTCACGACGCTTACCTACGACGGGATTGATCGACTCGGACAGATTACCGATGGCTCTCCGCCGACGTTGCACGACCTCGCGACGAACGACCTGAGCGGGGGCGAGACGACGCCAAACGACCTCCTCGACCTGCCGGACCCCGCCGGCGGGACGGACTTCACCGTCGGCTTCGAGTTGCAGAACGTCGGCAATCAGTTCAAAAAAGAGGGCGTTGCGATCACCGTCACTTTCCATCTCAATCAGCATGACTCACAGTAGCGAGACGGGCGTCGACTGGCGTCGAATCGGCAACTGGCTGGGCCTCTGTATCCTGGTGCTCGTCGTCGGCGTGTTCGTCGTCGCGGCCGTCCCGCAAGCAGTGGGCGCAGACGAGAGCTACGTCGTCCTGTCGTCGAGCATGTCGCCGACCATCGACGCCGGGGCGGTGGTGTTCGTCAGCAGCGTCCCGACGGACCAGGTTTCCGAGGGCGACGTGGTCACCTACGACCGCTCGCCCGGCGGAGAGAACACGCGGGTCACGCACCGGGTCGTCGACGTCGTCGAGCGAGACGGCCAGCGACGATTCGAGACGCAGGGCGACGCGAACGAGGACCCGGATCCGTCGCTCGTCGCGCCTAACGACGTCATCGGCATCGTCACGTTCAGCGTCCCCTACGTCGGCTACGTCATTTCGTTCTCGCAGACGAAGCTGGGCCTGCTGACGCTGGTCATCGTCCCCGCGCTGTTGCTCGTCGTCCTCGAACTGCGTGACTTGCTCTCGGCGACGGCCGGTGACGAGCCGTGACCGAACCGGTCTCGCGGCTCACCACCGTGGTCGTTATCTGGGTCTTTCTGGCCGGCACGTTCGGCGGCGGTTCCGCGTCCTACGCGCTGTTTACCGACGCGGAGACCACCGAGTCGGCGCCCATCACAATTGAGAAGACGACTGGTGGCAGCGGGAGCGACGGCCCGGTCGCGTTCAACACCCAGTGCGATAGGGTTGACGTGACCGTCTCGGGGTCGACGTACGAGTTCACTGTCACTACAGCGAACGGCGACAGCAGGCAGTTCTCCGGGGAGTCACCGAGCGACAACGAGGTGTCTATCAACGGGAACAACAAGAACAGGAACGGCTTCGGGCGGAAAGTGACGTTCGCGTCGGTGACTATCGACGGGACAGAATACACGTGTTAACATGAACCTGACTTCACCTGTGGTCGGCGAACACGCCCTGTCACTGGCCAACGGACCGACCAACACAGCCGTCCGAAGAGGTGTCCGGGGCGAAACGCGGGCCCCGGAGATCGACACCGGCTCCGACCGGGAGGATGGCTGATGCGCGACGAGGTCATCCGGGACGAGGACGGCGACTACAACAAACGCATACTGGCGTTTCTCGTCCTCATCGTGCTCGTCGTCATCGGTACGGGTGTCGGGACGCTCGGTCTGACGAGCGACGGGTCAGCACCACCGCCGACGCCGGAACAGCCGGTCATCGAAGCGACGCCGGTAGCGGTCGACGGCACACCGTCCCCGACGCCCACGCAGACGGTGTCCGATACCGGATCGAGCGGAGCGGAGACTGACGAGCCCGACGACACCGGCAAACCAGACTCGCGTGAGACGCCGACACCGACGCCGCTCCCCGACGATTCCGACGGGGCAGCCGTCGATGCGGGCCCAGTCCCCTCTGATGGTGGTTCGGCAGGTGGTTCATCGGGCGTCGACGGCGGCCGCGGTGCGGACTCGCTCGATCTCGCCGTCGACGGGGGTTCGGTGCTCATACGCGTCGCTGACCTCGCGCCCGGCGGCGGATCGACAGGCTCGGTCGTCGTCCGAAACAGCGGCACAATATCTGGGACCGTCGGCGTTTCGAACGCGTCCGTGTCCGACGACGAGAACGGACTGCGAGAGCCCGAACGGGCGGCGGGCGACACCAACGCGACCGGTGAGCTGTCCGCACACCTCCGCGTCCGCCTGTGGGCCGAGTACCCCGACGGGACGCGCGAGTACCTGTTCGGTTCGGCGAACTCGACCGTCAGCGCGTCGTCGCTAGCCGGGGCATCCGTCCGCGGGAGCGAGACGCTCGACGCCGGTAGTCAGGCGACGGTCGCGATAACAGTCTCACTCCCGGAATCGGCCGGCAACGAGGTACAGAGCGATCGGATGGATTTCACGGTCCCGATCGTCCTGCGGGAAGCGTGACTCAGGAGAACAGGAGCCCGAGGTTGAGCCACGTCACGGCCAGCCCCATCGCGGTCAGTAGCGCCGGCGGCCCGTAGTACAGCAACGGGTCCTCGTCGAGCACGCCGCCCCAGATGCTCACGCCGATACAGCAGTAGATGACGAGGAGCTTCAGCGCCAGGAATCCGCCGCCGCCGAAGGACTCGATCGCCCACCGGACCGCAGGGTTCGCCTCGGTGAACATCGGCACGAAGTAGACGATGGCGATCGTCGTGACGATGTCGCCGACGCCGTAGGTCCCCAGCGCGAGCAGCCACGCCCCCGAGAAGGATCGCTCCGAAAAGGAGCTTCCCTCCAGCGTCAGCCAGTTCACTTCCGCAGATGCCATTACGTGATTGTCGCCCGGCGACCACATATAGCTCTAGTATTCATTCTCGATTTTGATATTTTTGAGGTGGAGTCTGAGTCCAATCCTCCCGAGAAACCGACACTATGAGCAATATTGGCCCAAGATTCCGAGAAGAACTTGGTAGTATTTGAAATCGATATTAGTAAACGGAACCCGGACCGCTCGCACAGTCGAACGGCGCATGGAAAGGGACTTATCCGGCCGGTGGCCAGGGGGAGGTAATGAGCCTGTCCGACGCGGACCACGAGATCGTGGTCGACGAGATCGGTCGGGAGCCGACGCGAGCGGAGGCCGCTCTCTTCGAGAACCTCTGGAGCGAACACTGCGCGTACCGCTCCTCGCGGCCGCTGCTCTCGGCGTTCGACTCCGACGGCGACCAGGTCGTCATCGGCCCCGGCGACGACGCCGCCGTCGTCTCCCTGCCGGCCTCCGACGACGGCGAGGAGATGTACATCACGATGGGCGTCGAGTCCCACAACCACCCGTCCTACGTCGACCCGTTCGACGGGGCGGCGACGGGCGTCGGCGGCATCGTCCGCGACACCCTCTCGATGGGCGCGTACCCCATCGCGCTCGCCGACAGCCTGTACTTCGGCGACTTCGAGCGCGAGCACTCCCGGTACCTCCTCGAAGGGGTCGTCGAGGGCATCTCACACTACGGCAACTGCATCGGCGTCCCGACCGTCGCCGGCAGCGTCGCCTTCCACGAGGACTACGAGGGCAATCCGTTGGTGAACGTCTCCTGTATCGGCCTGCTGGAGCCCGAGCGAACCATCACCGCCGAGGCGCAGGAACCGGGCAACAAGCTCGTCCTCGTCGGCAACGCCACCGGCCGGGACGGCCTCGGTGGCGCGTCCTTCGCCAGCGAGGACCTCGCCGAGGACGCCGAGACCGAGGACCGGCCTGCGGTCCAGGTCGGCGACCCCTACGCCGAGAAGCTCCTCATCGAGTGCAACGAGGCGCTCTTGGACGAGGAACTCGTCGAGTCGGCCCGCGACCTCGGCGCGGCGGGCCTGGGCGGCGCGTCGTCCGAACTCGTCGCGAAGGGCGGCCTCGGCGCGCGCATCGAACTCGACCGCGTCCACGAGCGCGAGCCCAACATGAACGCCATGGAGTACCTGCTCGCCGAGAGCCAGGAGCGGATGGTGTACGAGGTCGCGCCGGAGAACGTCGACCGCGTGGCCGAACTCGCCGAGCGCTTCGACCTGGGCTGTTCGGTCATCGGCGAACTCACCGAGGCCGGAACGAACTACGTCTGCACGTTCGAGGGCGAGACGGTCGTCGACGTGGACGCGGCGTTCCTCGGCGACGGCGCTCCGATGAACGATCTCCCGAGCGAGGAGCCGACCGAACAGGAGCGCGACCTCCCGACGGTCGCGCTGGAGGAGGCCTTCGAACGGATCGTCGGCAGCCCGAACTGCGCGTCGAAGCGCTGGGTGTACCGCCAGTACGACCACGAGGTGCAGGTCCGAACCAGCGTCCTGCCGGGCGACGACGCGGCCCTGCTCGCCGTCCGCGAGGCCGGGACCGGTCTCGCCTTCTCGGCCGGCGCGGACCCCAACTGGACCGACGCCGCCCCCTACGAGGGCGCTCGCGCCGTCGCGCTGGAGAACGCCACGAACGTCGCCGCGAAGGGCGCGACGCCCCACGCGGCCGTGGACTGCCTGAACGGTGGAAATCCCGAGAAGCCGGACGTCTACGGCGGCTTCAAGGGCATCGTCGACGGGCTGGCCGACATGTGCGCCGACCTCGACGTACCGGTCGTCGGCGGCAACGTCTCGCTGTACAACGACTCCCAGACCGGCCCGATCCCGCCCACGCCGACGCTCGCGCTCGTCGGTGTCAAGGAGGGCTACGACGCCCCGCCGATGTCGCTCTCGGGAGAGGGGACGCTCGTCGTCGTCGGCGACGCCGCGCTCGAAGGCGAGGCCGACCCGTGCCTCGGCGGCTCCGAATACACCGCCCAGTTCGGCGGCACTGACCGCTTCCCGGAACTCCCGAGCGACCCGACGGCGCTCGTCGAGACCATCGCCGAGGTGGCCGACGCGGACCACGTGCTCGCCAGCCACGACGTGAGCCACGGGGGCCTCGCGGTGACCCTCGCCGAGATGGTCCACGAGGACGCCGGCGCGACCGTCGAGATCGAGACGGTCGAGCGCGGGACCAAGAAGCGCCTCCTGTTCAACGAGCGGCCCGGCCGCGTCGTGTTCGAGACGACCGACCCGTCGGCCGTCCGCGAGGCCTTCGACGGCGTCGCGCCGGTGACGGAACTCGGCGAGGCCAACGGCTCGAACCATCTCGATCTCACTGTCAACGACGAGCGGGTGCAGTACCACGCCGAGGAGATCGCCGACCTGCGGTCGGTCATCGACGACGAACTGGCCTGAAGACGGCCGGCCCGCCCGCGCGAGTCACCAGCGGATCTCGAACTTCGCCCCGCCGGACTCGCTCTCAGTGGCCGCGACCGACCAGCCGTGGGCCTCGGCGATGCTCTGGACGATGGAGAGGCCAAAGCCCGTGCCGTCAGAGTCCGTCGAGTACCCGTGTTCGAACACCCGTCCGCGGTCCTCCGCGGGGATTCCGGGGCCGTCGTCGGCGACGGAAAAGCCGTTTTGTCCGGCCGTCTCGGCGTCGGTGACCACGATTTCGCTGTCCGGGCCGGCGTGTTCGACGCTGTTCCGGTAGAGGTTCTCGAACAGCTGCTGGAGGCGGTCGGGGTCGGCCTCGACGGTCGCCTCAGCCTCGACCGCGAGCGTCGCCTCGGCGGTCTCGACCTGCTGCCACGCGTCGGTGGCGACCGTCGCGAGGTCGACCGTCGTCGGTTCGCCGACCACCTGTCCCTGCCGAGCGAGTGTCAGCAGGTCGTCGAGCAGGCGCTCCATCCGTTCGTGAGCGTCGGAGATCGCTTCGAGCCCCTCGCACACCGCGTCGTCCTCGGCGGTGTCGAGCAGGAGTTCGGCACGCCCCGAGGCGACGCTCAGGGGATTGCGGAGGTCGTGGCTGACGATGCTCACGAACTCGTCGAGCCGCTCGTTCTGGTGTTCGAGCTGCTGTTCTCGGCGCTTGCGCTCGGTGATGTCGGTGTAGATTCCGTAGCCTTCCACGTCACCGGTGTCGCGGCTGACGATGACGCTCCGAAACAGGTAGGTCCGCGCCTCGCCCGTGGCAGTCACCCGCGTCACCTCCGTCTCCGACTTCCCGGTGTCCCGAAACCAGTCGGCCGCGACGCCCCCCGGCTCGTAGTCGGGCGGCGCGACGAGTTCCCGGAGGCGCTCGCCGACCGCGGCGCTCCGGTCGTACCCGAACGCCGCTTCGAAGGCCTCGTTGACCGACGTGATGCGGGGGTCGCGCTGATCGAACTCGACGACGACGGCCGGGTTCGGGATGTTTTCGAGTAGCGCGTCGAAGCGCTCTTCTGCCGCTAGCCGGACGCGGAGCTCGCTGGCGACGAGCGCGATGTACCCCTCGCTATCGTGCTGGACGACCTCACAGACGTCCCGAGCGTCCGTGTTGGTCAGCGTCGTCTCGTCCGCGATGCCGATGTCGGCCATCGCCTCGTCGACGATAGCCGTCGCTTTCTCGACGCCGACCGTCTCCGCGAACTTCGAGACGAGTTCTGTCTTGTCCATGTGTCACTCGGGGAACGCGAACAGCACCGTCGACGTGTTGTGAAAGCCGCTCAACTGTCCCGTCTGCATACACAGTTCGCCGTAGGTCTCGAACCCGGCGAACGGGGCCGAGAGCGCGCCGTCGATGGCGTCGACCGCCTCCGGGAACGCCTCCTGAAGGACGAACTCGCGGCACGCACAGTCGTAGACGAACCCGCCGGCGATACCGCCGTCGCTCTGTTCGAGCGCGTCGCGCGCGGCCCGTTCCGCCGAGTCGACCTGGGCCGCTCGGCCGCCGTACATCACCCGGAGGACGGTCCCCTCGGGGATGTCGACCGCAAATTCGAGCGCGTCTTCCTCCCCGACCGCGACCCGCGGCCACCGGATCTTGTACGCGTCGCCCTGGTCGATGCCGAACTCGTAGGCTCCGAGCAGCATATTCAGCCGGTCGGACCCGGGTTCGAGCGCGTCGACGGAGAGGCCGAATCGCTCCGCGACAGGGTCACGCACGGCGTCTTTCCACACCGCGAACGCCGGCCGTCCGCCGAGTTCGCGGACGATGTTCCCCGACGCGTCGGTCACTTCCCAGGGCCCCGAGACCGGTTCGTGGCCGTGGTCGATGGAGATGATCGCCCGCTGTTCGCCAGAGACGAGCACCAGCACGAGGGCGTCATCGGCGACTGTCTCTCCGCAGAACACCGGCGTGGACTCCATCCGATAGTCGTCCGAGGCTGCGCCGCCTGCGATCCCGACGTGGGGTCCGAGTCGCCGCTGAAGCGCGAGCGCCAGTTGCTCGCCGATGCCGGACAGTCCGTCGTGGAGCGCGATGGCCGACTGGTAGGGGCACTCGACGTCGTCAGGGAGGGCGCGGGCCGCGTCTCTGACCGTCCCCTGAACGTTCTCACGGAGGCCGGTCGCCATCGCAGTATCGAAGCGAAACGCGTCGCTGCTGACGAGCGCGACAGCGACGCCGTCGTCCATGGTCCGTTCCTCGGTGAACGCCCCCGTCGCAGAACAGCCGACGACGGTCGTTTCCTCACCGACGACCTCGTTGACCGCTGCGAGGACCGCATCGGGATCGAGTGCCGCCGTGGCGAACACCTGACAGAAGTCGATTCGGTCGGCGGCGAGCCGGTCCCGGGCTGCGGTCGCCGCCTCGCGACCGGCACGGCGACCCGCTGTTGCCGTCGACGTTCCCGTCGAGACCGTCGTACCGGCTGACAACTCGGACGACACACTACTCGGCTTTTGTCACGGAGGAACTTATACATCCCTCCCAGAACTGGTAGTTCAGGCCAGCGCCAGCGCGATACCGAACGTCAGCGCCAGTCCCACGAGCGTCACGACGATGCCGGTCCCGACCTGCGACATCGTGAAGTCGCTCTGGGGGGCCGTCGAGCGCAGCGGCGGCTCCCTCGCGGGGAGTTCGACGTGTTCGGGGTCGTAGTCCGGGCGCTCCTCCTCGTGGTGGTCGTCTGCCATGCGCGAGGGTTTTCGAGCGACCTACCTGTAACTGTCGGATTTCACCGCACCACCGGGCGATCACGCGCTCGTGCCGCCGCTTGCGCCAGCCGAAACCGTCAAACGGCCCTGCGGCGAACCCACCGATATCAGATGACTCTCACCAAGCGCATCATCCCCTGTATCGACGTGGACGTGGACGAGAACGGGGACGCGGCCGTCTACACCGGTGTCAACTTCGAGGACCTGGAGTACACCGGCGACCCGGTCGAGATGGCCAAAGCCTACAACGAGTCCGGGGCCGACGAGTTCGTCTTCCTCGACATCACCGCCTCCGCCGAGGGCCGAGAGACGATGCTCGACACCGTCTCGGCGGTCGCCGACGAGGTGTTCATCCCGCTGACCGTGGGCGGCGGTATCCGCACCCGCGAGGACATCAAGGAGACGCTGCGGGCCGGCGCGGACAAGGTCTCGATCAACTCCGGGGCCATCGCCGAGCCCGACCTCATCGACGAGGGCGCGGCCGCCTTCGGCAGCCAGTGCATCGTCATCTCCGTCGACGCCCGCCGGCGCTTCGACGACGAGGGCGAGTACTACGCCGAGGTCGACGGCGAGTCCTGCTGGTTCGAGTGCACGGTCAAGGGCGGCCGCGAGGGGACGGGCCTCGACGTGGTCGAGTGGGCCACCGAGGCCGAGGGCCGCGGCGCGGGCGAACTGTTCGTCAACTCAATCGACGCCGACGGAACCAAGGACGGCTACGACATCCCGCTGATGAAAGCCGTCTGCGACACCGTCTCGACGCCGGTCATCGCCTCCTCCGGCTGTGGCAGCCCCGCCGACATGGAGGAGGTGTTCGTCGACGCCGGCGCGGACGCCGGCCTCGCCGCCTCCATCTTCCACTTCGGCGAGTACTCCATCGAGGAGACGAAAGAGTATCTGGACAGCAAGGGGATCCCGGTGCGGTTGTAGCCGAGACAGTTCGTGGCCGACAAGATTTAGGGTCGGTCGTGTCGATGATCGTGTATGAAGCAGTCTACCTATCGCTATCTCGGCCTCTTCGACCTGGCCCTCCTCGGCGCGTTTCTCGCCTTCTTCGGCGTCGGCGCGCTCGTCGTGAGTCCTGTCCTCGTCGGGATGCTAGTCGCTGGCGTCGGGCTCCTCCTCGCCGGCACCGTCGCGGCCGTGTCGGTCGGTCCGGTGACGGTCACCTGGCGTCTGTTCGTCAGCGTCTCGTACGCGATTTTCGCTCTCTCCTGGCCGGCGATGTACGGCCCGGCGGTGGTCGCCGGGACCGCCACGCAGACCGAAGTCGTCCTGTTCCTCGCAATGACAGTCGGTTCACTCTCGCTGCTGGCGTACGGCTACGACATGTTCCGCGACGGGCAACACTTCGACGTGGACGCCGACGTCACGCGGACCGTGGAGGTGTGACCGTGGCGGGGTCGGTATCGGGCAGGCTTTGTGTCCGCGTCGTCGAGTTAGCACAATGAAATGGCGGTGCGAGTGGTGCGGCAAACCACACGAGGAGAACGACCCACCCTGTGACAACTGCGGGCACGGAACCTTCGAGGAAGCGGTCACGCAGGTCAATCACGAGGTGGTCGAGGGCGGGCCCCGGTGGGTCTGTCTCGACTGCGGGCGCCAGCACCAGAAGAACTCGCCGCCGTGCAACCGCTGTGGTGGCAGCAACTTCGAGCGCCGGACGGGACCGCCCGAGGACGACCCCCTCGACGAGATCAAGACCGGCTGGCTCGACGTGCTCGAAGCCAAGTACGTCCTCGGCTACGTCACGGTCGCGCTGGTCATCGGCATCGTCCTCCTCGGACTCGTCGCCGGCGTGCCGCTCCCGGGCTTCCAGAGCGAGACGCCCGCCGGCCCGCCGCCGATTCCAGACGCCCCCGGACAGGCCGACACCGTCAACTCCCTCTCGCTCGCCGAGGTGGAAGACATCTACGTCGAAGTGTACAACGTCCGGCGGTCGAGCATCAGCGGTGGGACCGTGACCCGGAACGCCACGGCCGACGACGCCGCGACCTACTACAACAGGGGCCGGGTTGCGGCCCACTACGAGAACGCGGATCCGCCGACTCGTGACGGCGTCTCGCGGTTCGCGCTGTCCTGTGACCGGCCCGCGACCGTCCACTACGAGGTGGCCTACGACCGCACGCCCATGTCAGTCGAACAGTTCGGGAACGAGACCGCGTTCGCGACGGCGCTCGTCGACAGTTACTTCGAACGCGGACAGCCGGTTCGCCAGACCGACGACAGAACGATCGGCGTCGACGTGCACGTCGGCCCGGACGGGCGCGTGTTCGTCACGCACGTACTGTGCTGAAAGAGACCGAAAGCGGAGCGGCTTACGCGGCGGACTCGAAGGCCGCTGAGAAACTGTCGGCTTTCTCGATGACGCGATCCGTCCCGTCTTCCAGCGCGTCGAGCGCGTCGACGTCTTCCTCGGTCTTGATCGTCAGCACCGGGTCCGTCTGGCCGCCGGACTGCTCCGGGTTCACGTCGTAGGTCGCCGCCGTGACGCCGTCGGTCTCCAGCAGCGCCCCCTTGATGACGTTCATGAACGTGTGGTCCTCGCCGGCGATCTCGATAGAGAGTTCCGTGTCAGACTTGTCGATGACGCGAAGGTCCATACCCACTGTTTGGTCGCCTGCGCTCCATCAACGTGTCGCTTCCGAGCGCGGGACGCGGGCGCTCTCAGACGAGGGCGTAGACCATCAGCAGGCCGAAGTAGAGCAAGACGAGCGCGCCGAGCGCCCGCAGGCGGAAGGTGGCGAGCGCCTCCTCCTCGGCCTCGTAGGCGGTTCGGAACGCCTCGACCTCGTCGTCGTCGAGGTCGCCGGGGTGATCGAGGCCGCGGTGAAGCTCGAGCCGAGACTCGGTGGCGAACGGGCGGCCGCAGTACCGGCAGTCGTACGTCTCCGCACCGGGGGGAACGTCGTAGTCGCCGGACGGTGCATCGGCCGTGGACGGTGACTTCCGCTCTCGGTCGGTCGTCGCGGGTTCGGTGTCGGTCATAGGTGTGGGAGTGGCACCTCCGGTCGGGAGACGACCCAGAGGCTCGTCATCGTGTAGAACACCATGACGGCGATGAACGGGTACTGCGAGCGCACGGCCTGCAGGCGCTCCGGAAAGAGGTCGTAGGCGGCGGCGTGAGCCACCCAGATGGCGACGAGGTGGCCGACGATCACCGACGCGAGCGCGACGCCGCCGAACCAGCCCGGGAGGTCGACGACTGGGACCGTCGCCGGGTTCGAAAACGGTGCAGAGAGCGCGACGGCGAGCGACGGCGCGAGGACGAGGAAGTAGCCCAGGTAGTGCGCGAAGTGGTAGCCGACGGCGATGGCGATCAGCGGCGGTGCGAACCGCTGGGCGAGCACCGACGGGGCGAGGAACGTCTCGGCGGCGTCGCGCGAGCGGCGGACCGCGAGCCGGTACACCCCCAGGAAGCCGGCGAAACCGACGACGAGCGCGACCGGATAGATGAGGTGCGCCGGGACGCCCGCCTCGACGAGCGGCGTGGTCAGATCCCGCCAGGCCGGCGTCGTGACGAGGCCGTCGTAGGTCGTGACCCACAGCAGGGCGACCACGAACGCCACCTCGTCCGGGCCGTCGACGAGCCGCGGCGTCGAGAGGTCCATCCCCGGCAGGCGGAGTCGGAGCCCGTCCTCGGTTCGGCCGATCGGCGCGAAGCGGCCGTAGTAGCGGAACACGCGCTCGACGGGGTCGGCGCGGTCGAACCACGCGTCGGGACCGAACACGACCGCCCCGGCGAGCGTCGCGACGGAGTAGCCGACGACTGCCGTCGCGAGCAAGCGCGGGTCGTCCGCCAGCGGGCTGACGACTTCGAGCCACACCAGCGCGAGCAGGCCGACGACCGCCGGCCACGCTCCGACGCGGTCGGGGTAGGGCCGGTCGAGGGTGGGCAGCAGTCGCGCCAGCGTCTTCAGCGGATTGAGCGTCGCCCAGGCGTTGCCGACGAGGTACGTCGTCATCGCCAGCCCGGCCCACCAGCCGACCCAGACCAGCAGTATCGCGAGGTTGGTTCTGGCGGTCGTCGGGCCGGCGAAGCCGACGACGAAGACCGCAGCGAGACCCACGAGACCGAGGAGGCGGCCGGCCAGCGCGAGCGCGCCGGTCCCGTCCTCGACCAGCGGCCTCCCCCAGCCGTGGACCCGCTCGACGAAGGCCCGGTCCGTGACGAACGAGGCCAGCAGGAAGGACGCGCCGACGGCCGCGCCGCCGGTCGAAAGGAACAGCCACGTCGGAATCGTCAGCGACTCGCGGCCGCCCCCGGCAAGACTGCCGCCGTGGGCGCTTGCGGTCCCCGTCATCGCGAGCCAGACCAGCGCGCCCAGCGCCAGCGCGGCCCCGCGGCGTCTCCCGGATGTCATCGTCGGGGGTTGGAACTTCGCCCCCGTGTAGCTTCCGGGATCGGTCGACGAGCGGGCCGCGGGCCCGCGACGAATTGGATGGGCTTTTAGTATTCGACTCGTAAGCGTGCTGTATGAGTCTCTCCGACGAACACGCGGACGACGGGCACGGGGACCACCACCTCCCGGCGACGGAGGACTGGCCCCACGGATTCGGCGAGGCCAGCTGGTGGCCGTTCGTCACAGCAATCGGCGCCTCGGGAATCTACGTCAGCATGGCGCTGTTCGTCCTCTCGATGGGCGAAAGCGCGCTCGTCAGCCAGACCGTCGGCGCGGGAGCGCTGGTCGGCAGCGTCGGTATCTTCCTCGCCGGACTGTACGGGTGGCTGTACCACGCCTTCGTCTCCGACTTCTGGGAACGGGGCACCGACCACCACTCTGGCAAGACGCTGAAGTTCGCCATGCTGCTGTTCCTCGGGACCGAACTCGCGACCTTCGGGGCCGGGTTCGTCTACTACTTCATCGTCCGCGGCGGCGAGGTCTGGACGCAGGCGTCCATCCCGCACGTCTTCGGCTCGCTCGTCATCGTCAACACGATCATCCTCGTCATCAGTTCCGTGACGCTGCATATGAGCCACGCCGCGCTCCGTAACGGCGACCGCGGCCGCTTCATGCAGTGGCTCGCGGCCACGCTGCTGCTCGGAATCGTCTTCATCGGCGGCCAGGTCTACGAGTACTACGAGTTCATCGTCCACGAGGGCTTCACCATCACGGGCGGTATCTACGGCTCGGCCTTCTACGGCCTGACCGGTCTCCACGGCCTGCACGTCACCATGGGCGCAGTCCTGCTCGGCATCGTCTTCGTGCGCGGCTACTACGGCCAGTACTCCGCCGAGCGCCACACCTCGGTCTCGACTGCCTCGATGTACTGGCACTTCGTCGACGTCGTCTGGATCTTCCTCGTCGTCGTCCTCTACATGGGCGCGAACCTCGTCTGAAACCGGCCGACGTTTTTTACCCCACCGACGTCCTGTCGTCCCCATGGAACACCTCGACGTGAGCGGGCGCTTCGACGTCCACGAGTACCGCCACGGGCTCAAGCTGCTGAAAGACGACCGCGAGACGATGACGCTGTCGAACCGCAAGGGATTCGCCTGTCCGGCCTGCGGAGACGAGTTCGACACGCTCCTCGTCAGCGAGAAACGCACCAACACGTTCGGAAACCCCGGCACGCCGTTCTGTGTCGTCCGTACGGACGACCAGCTCCTCGTTCTGACACATTGACTCGGTCCCGTCGTGGACGACAAAGCTTATTGCAACCAGTCGGCGCGTAATACTAATGACGCGCACACTGCCGGCGGTGGCACTCGCCGCCCTGATCGTCCTCTCAGGCTGTATGACAGCATCCGTCGACGCGACGGTCGGAGGAGACGGGACCGTCACGTCGTACGACCTCTCCCTCCAGATGTCGCCGACGGTGTACGACGGACTCCAGGCACAGGCCGAGGACAGCGGCTACGACTCCGTCGAGGGATACCTGCTTTCCGACGTGAACACGAGTCGAATGGCGAATCACACCTACGAGCAGTCGCTGGACGGCGACAACGTCACGATCAACGTCTCCTTCACCGACTGGAATCCCGGGCCAGAGAGCGCCGTCTCGACGAACGTCTCCGACGGGAACGTCACCTTCGAGGACCGGACGTTCGTCACCGTCCAGGAGAACGACGGCGCGGCCCTCGGAGACGGCGTCGCCGTCAGGTACGAACTGACGATGCCGGCCGACATCACCGAGTCGAACGCCGACCTCGTCAGGAACGACACCGCCGTCTGGGAGTACGCCGCTGACGAACCCGTCGAGGAACCGATGCGTGCGACCAGTCTGGCCCCGTCCGGCGTGTTCGGCCCCGGGTTCGGCGTGACTGCCGCCGTCCTCGCCCTCCTCTCGATGGGCGTCCTCGCCCGCCGGTCGTAGCCGTCGCCGCGCCGAGTCTTTTTGCCCCAGTGTCAGGTACTAGCACGGGATGCGCGCAGCCAGACTCCACGAGTACACCCACGACATGGCGAACGGGCTCTCGATCGACGAGGTGGACGCACCACAGATCGCCTCGGACGGCGACGTGATCGTCGAGGTCGAGGGCGCCGGATGGTGCCAGACGGACAACCACATCATCGAAGGGATGTGGACGGAGTACGTCGACCAGGACCTGCCGCTGACACTCGGCCACGAGAACGCCGGGACCGTCGTCGAGACGGGCGCCGAGGTCGACGTGGTCTCCGAGGGAGACCAGGTCATCTGTCACCCGGTCCAGGCCTGCGGGACCTGTCGGCCCTGTCGCCAGGGCGAGACGATGTACTGCGAGAACGACGCGTTCAACGGCCTGACGACCGACGGCGGCTTCGCCGACCAGTTGCTGACCAGCGAGCGCGCCGTCGTCCCGCTGCCCGACGGCGTCGACCCGGCCGACATCGCGCCCCACGCCGACGCCGGCATCACCGCCTACCACGCGGCCAAGCGCGCCGTCGACGGGGTCAATCCCGGCGACACCGCCGTGGTCATCGGCGTCGGCGGCCTCGGCCACATCGGCCTCCAGTGCCTCGACGCGATGTGCGCCGCCGACATCGTCGCCGTCGACCTCAAGCAGTCCGCCTGCGACCTCGCCGCCGACCTTGGGGCGCACTACACCATCGACCCCGAGAGTGAGGACGTGGCGAGCGTAATCGAAGACATAACCGACGGGGCCGGGGCCGCGCAGGTGCTCGACTTCGTCGGGGCCGACGAGACCACCGCGCTCGCGCCGGACATCTGTGCCGCCGGCGGCGATCACCAGATCATCGGCTACGGCGGCCACATCCACGAACCCGCGCAGGCACTGGTCAACGGCGAGTTCGCCTATCAGGGCAACATCGTCGGCCGTTACACCGAACTCCAGGAGCTGGTCGCGCTGGTCGAACGCGACGCGGTCTCGCTCCACACGACCCGCTACGACCTCGACGAGGTGAACACCGTCGCCCGGAAGCTCGAAGCCCGAGAAATCGACGGCCGGGCAGTCATCACGCCCTGAGCGGTGCGGCAATCCGAGCGGCCGAACGGGCGTCCCGAACAGGCGCGCCGGTCAGCGCCGCTCGGTCCGGGTGCGTTCCCCGTCGGCCAGGTCGTGATACCGTCGGAGGAACTCGCCTCGGCTCACGGTCCCGGCCCCGGCCGCAACGAGGCGGTCTTCCAGCCCGGCCCGGTCGAAGTGACAGTACTCCCCGTAACAGGGCTTACAGAGGTACTCGAAGGACTTGTCGTCGCGGTCCCAGCGGTCGCCGTGCTTGTCGTACTCCCGCGCGTCCGACCGTGAGACGGTCTCGCCGCAGGCGATGCACTCCACCGCCGCGTCGGCGTCGCGATGACAGCGGTCTCGAAAGCCCATCACCGATCACCGCCGCTAGCGAGCGGGAAGGCCGGTCGCCGAGCGATCCGTCGCCGTGTCGGGAGCGCACTGTCGCGTGCCAGCATCGTGTACGGTCGAGTCTTGGCCTCGCGTCGCCGAGGCGGTGTCGCCCCATCAGTGAGGATCGTTTATTACGTCATCAGAAGTGCGAGCCCCTGGATTCCGAGTGTTGGGACAGAAATGGTCGACGACGTTCGCTCTTCACGTCCGCTCGTCACAGAACGCCGGTGGAGTGAGTGTGAACCACGTGAACACGGTCACTCGCCACGCTCGCGCTGCGCGTTCTCTCGTTCAAATCCCACAACAGCGTTTGCTGCTCACGATTTGTTCGCAGCAAAAAGCCGGTGGAGGGATTTGAACCCTCGGCCTAATCCTTACGAAGGATTCGCTCTAGCCAGTCTGAGCTACACCGGCGCGCGGTTCGCGTACTTCGTTCTTGGACCGATAACCGCAATAAGGATTGCGAATCGGACCCGGCGAGGGAGTGCCTCTCACTCCTCGCGAGCGCCGACCACGGTGACCGGCACGTCGGCTTCGAGCAGGACCTGCTGTGAGACGCTGCCGAAGACGGCCTTGCCGGTCGGAGACCGCTTTCTGGATCCCATCGCGATGTGGTTGGCGTCGAACTCCTCGGCGAGGGAGAGGATCCCGTCGGCCGGGGGCTGTTGCCCCTCCGCGAGCCGGACGTCGACGTCGCGCTCTTCGAGGTAGTCGCGGACGAGGCGGACCGTCGCAATCCGCTCGACGTTGCGGATCTCCTCGGGCGCGTCCACCTCTTCGCCGGTGAGCGCGTGGGTGATCACGGCCTCGATGTCGGTATCGGCGGCCGGCAGTTCAGAGACGAAGGCGGCCTGTCCGCGGGCGCGATCTTCGTCGGCGTCGACGGGGACCAGTATCGTGTACATCAGTCAACCTCCCAGGTAGAGTCGTCCGACTTCCTCGTCGTTAAGCAGTTCGGTCCCGGTGCCGGTGAACTTGATCTCGCCGCTTGCGAGGACGAAGCCGCGGTCGGCGACGGACAGCCCCTTCTCGGCGTTCTGTTCGACCAGCAGGATGGTCGTCCCGAGGTCGTTGAGCTGTTCGATGCGCTCGAACACGTCGTCGATAAACCGGGGTTCGAGCCCGATAGACGGCTCGTCGAGCATCATCACGTCGGGGTCGACCATCAGCGCCCGGGCCAGTTCGAGCAGGCGGCGCTGGCCGCCCGAGAGCGTCCCGGCCTTCTGGCCGCGGATGTCGCCGAGCACCGGGAACTCGTCGTAGAGTTCCTCGGCGCGTGCGGCGGCCCGGTCGTCGTCGTTGAACACGTAGCCCCCCATCAGCATGTTCTCGTGGACGCTCATCCCCGGGAAGACGCTGGCGTCCTGCAGGACGTAGCTCATCCCGTTGGCGAGGTTGTCCTGCGGGGAGCGGCCGGTGATGTCGTTCCCGCGGAGCGTGACCGTCCCGGACTGGACGTCCGCGAAGCCGTAGATGCTCTTCATCAGCGTGGACTTCCCGGAGCCGTTGGGGCCGATGAGGCAGGCGATCTGTTCGTCCTCGACGGCGATACTCACGTCGTGGAGCACGGTCGTGTTGCCGTAGCCGGACGTGACGTTCTCCATCCGGAGGATGGGATCCGTCGTCGTCTCGACGGCGTCGTCTGGTGTCGTCGCCATGCTCATTCCCTCCCGAGGTAGGCGTCGAGGACGCGCTGGTCGTTCTGTATCTCCGCGGGCGTCCCCTCGGCGATGCGTTCGCCGTGTGCCAGGACGTAGATTCGGTCTGCGATCTCCATGACGAAGTCCATGTTGTGTTCGATGAGGAAGATGGTCGTCTCCTCGTCCTCGTTGGCGTTGCGGATGTAGTCGATGAGGTTCTCCAGCATCGATGGGTTGATTCCCCCGGCCGGCTCGTCCATCAGCAGGATCTCCGGCTCGGACATCAGCTCCATCGCGAACTCCAGCAGCTTCTGCTGGCCGAAGCTCATCCGGCCGGCGCGGGTGTCCGCGAGGCCGGCGAGGTCGACGTAGTCGAGGAGTTCGTCGGTCCGGGAAAGCAGCGAGTCGTCCGGGCGACGCAGGAGGTTCCCCACGTCGGCCCCGCCTTCCTGGGCGGCCAGCAGCAGGTTCTTGCGGACGGACATGTCCCCGAAGATACGCGTCTCCTGGAACATCCGGCCGAGGCCGGCCCGGGCGATCTTGTGCTCGGGCCAGGCCGTCACGTCTTCACCCTGCAGATAGACATGCCCCTCGTCGGGGGTCAGCGTCCCGGTGATGCAGTTGAACAGGGTCGACTTCCCGGCCCCGTTCGGGCCGATGAGGCCGACGATCTCACCGCGGTGGATCTCCACGTCCACGTCGCTGACGGCGGTGAGGCCGCCGAACCGCTTCGTGATACCGTCGGTTCGGAGTACCGCTCGGTCGCTGTCGACGGCGGTCTCGGTACCGGACGTCGCTTTACTCATCCGCGCTCACCTTCGTGTCGTCGTTCGTGGCGGCCATGCCGCCGTGCTTGTAGTACTCCATCTCGCTGCCGTACTCGCGCAGGGTTCCGACCAGTCCGTTGGGGAAACCGATCACCGTGACGATGACGGCCAGGCCCAGCAGGACCAGCTGCCACCCGACGGCGTACGATTCGACGAGTTCGATGATGGTGTGGAGGCCGAACGCTCCGATGACCGGGCCGGCGACGGTGCCGGACCCGCCCAGCAGCGCCATGGCGATGAGTTCGACGTTCCACGCGCCGTTGTAGGCCGTCTGCGGGTCGATAAACGTGTTGAACAGGCTGTACGCGCCGCCGGCGAAGCCGGTGAACAGCGCGGCCAGCATCCAGGCAGCCGTCTTGTAGTAGGTGGTGTTGAACCCCATCGCGGTCGCCTTCTCCTCGTCGTCGCGGATGGCGTTGAGGACGAAGCCAAAGCGCGTACTGGAGAGGTAGTACACCACGCCCATCTCGACGATCAACACTGCGAGGAAGAGATAGTAGAAGGTCTCTCCCGACGGCGTCTGGAGCAGTATCTTCCCGCTCGCACCGCCAGTGATGTCGAGGATGCGCGAGACCTGCTGTGCGGCCAGCAGGACGCCGAGCGTCGCGATGGCGAAGTAGTGCCCGCGCAGTCTGAGCACGACCGCGCCGATGACAGCGGCGAGCGTCACGGCGACGAGCCCCGCGAGAACGAAGGCGACCGGGAAGGCGAACGCGAAGTCCTTCGTCAGGATTGCGGTGGTGTACGCGCCGATGCCGAAGAAGGCCATGTTCCCGAAACTCGGGTAGCCGGTCTGTCCGCCGACGATGTCCCACGACAGCGCCAGGATGGCGAACAGGAACATCTCGGTGATGACAGTCATGAAGTAGCCGGCCTCCAGGCCGAGCAGGGGAAGCGAGACCGCTGTGGCCGTCCCGAGGCCGAGCAACAGCCACCCGTGCTCGTTGCACGTGTCGAGGAACCGATCGACCGACTCCGGCGGGAGGATCGACCTGAGCGCGCCGCGAGAGTCCTCGTCGCTCGTACTCATTGCTCTGCCCCCTTGCCGAACAGGCCCTCGGGCTTGACCACGAGGAGCACGATGAGCGCCGTGAACGTCACCGCGAGCGTCCACTGCGAGGAGACGAACCCGGCGACGAGTTCCTCGACGGAGCCAAGCAGGAGGCCGCCGACGAGCGCGCCGGGAATGCTCCCGACGCCGCCGAACACCACGATGACGAAGCTCTTCAGCGTGTAGATGAGCCCCATCTGCGGCTGGATGTTCAGGATGACGGCGATGAACGAACCGACGCCGCCGGCGATGGCCGACGAGACGCCGAAGGTCACCGCGCGGGTGTGCTCCACGTCGATCCCGACCAATGCGGCCGCCTCGGGGTTCTGCGAGACGGCGCGGATGGCGCGTCCCGTGCGCGTCTTCTGGAGGAAGACGTACAGCAGCGCGGTCAGCACGATCGCGCCGACGAAGGCGACGAGCTTCATCTTCGGCACGACGATCCCGCCGAGCGTCATCGACGGCTCGGCGAATCGGACCTGGATGGAGCGCGGGTTCGCCGACCACGCCTGGATCGCCAGCTGCTGGATGGCGATGCTCGCGCCGAAGGTCACCAGCAGGGTCAGGAAGATGTCGGTGCCGATGACTCTGGAGACGAGCGTCCGCTGGAGCGCGTAGCCGACGACGAACAGCACGGCGATGGCGACCGGGATCGTCGCCAGGAACAGCACCGGCGACCCCTCGGCGTTCCCGGTCACGAACGACAGGACCCAGTAGGACGTGTAGCCGCCGAGCATGACCATCTCGCCGTGGGCGAGGTTGATGATGTCGACGACGCCCCAGATGAGCGCGAATCCGACCGCCACGGCTGCGAACAGCGCACCGACGAGCAGTCCGTTGACGACGAATTGGGTGGCGGCCATGTGTCTCAGCGCTCGCTCCAGGCGGGCATCGGGTAGACCGGGTCCGACTGAGCCACGTTGCTCGGGTGGACGATCTGGAGACCGGGATCGGGCTGCCACTGGTAGACCAGCATGTTCTTGTTGATGACCCCGCTGTCGTCGAAAGCGACCGTCCCGTACACCGAGGAGAACTCGGCCTGGCGGATGTGGTCGCGCACCGCCGTCGGCCCGAGCTCGGAGACGTTCTGGAAGGCGTTCATGTAGGTGAGAATGACCGCCTCACCGGCCGCGCTGTGGTAGTCCGGCGTGTAGTCGTAGTTCTCCTCGATAGCGGCGACGAAGTCGCCGGTCTTGCCGTACACCGGGTCGTCGAAGTTCGCGTTGACTGCCCACGAGGACGGCCCGTACATGTAGTTTCCGTTGGCTCCGACCTCGTTCTTGAAGGAGTCGTTGAGGCTGCCGACCGTCCCCATCACGGCGTCGGGGTTGACGTTCTGGCTCTCCATCTGATTCGCCAGGATGATGTTGTGCTTCTGGTGGGCACACAAAAGCAGGACGTCGGCGTCGTTGTCTCGCACTCGGCCGAGGTTCGTCGAGAGGTCGGACGTGTCCGAGGGGAACGTCTGGTCGACGACCAGTTCGAGGTCCGTCTGCTGGATCTTCTGGCGCGCACCCTCGGCGGTCGACTGACTGAACGTCCCGTCCTCTGCGAGGATGGCGATGGACTCCGGCGCGGAGTCCTGGGCCGTACACATGTCGATGAAGCTCTTCGCGTACTTGTTGGCCGTCGGGAGCAGGCCGAAGATCCACTCGTTGCCCTGCGCGAAGATCTCCGGGCTCGCGCCGCCGCCCTCGACCATCGGCTTCTGGTTCTGCGCGGCGACTGCGCTGGCCGGCAGCGTCACCGTACTGGAGTAAGGGCCGAGCAGGTAGTCGACGCCCTCGCGGTCGATGAGCTCCTGGTAGATGGACTTCGACTGGGAGGCGTCGGTCCCGTCGTCCCGCAGGATCATCTCCAGCTCGTAGGTGTTGCCGTCGCCGGCCTCGATGCCGCCGGACTCGTTGATGCGCTGGATCGTCAGTTCGTACGCGTCCTTGTACAGCTTGCCGAGGTCGGCGTTGTCGCCGGTGAGGCTCATCGAGCCGCCGAGCGTGATGACGCTCGTACCGCTCCCGCTCTCGCCGGTCGAACCACCGTCGTTGCTGCCGCCGTCACTACCGCTGCCGCCGTCGCTTCCACCGTCACCGCCGTCACCGCCACCGCCGTCGCCACCGTCACCGGAACAGCCTGCGAGGCCGGTGAGCCCCAGGACACCTGTGCTTCCCGCGACCTTCAGAAACGTGCGTCGGTCTTGTGTTCCCGTCATAGGTTTCGAGCCGGTCGTGTATCAGTGATACACGGCCTATACTGACCGTTGTGATTTACCCTAATAAATGTTAAGGATAGTTGTTCGTGATAGTTTCCGCGTTGTCACTTGTCCCGTAACCGGCGGCGGGCGTGGGTGCTGGAGTAGCCATTGAAAGTCAACGCACACCCGATCGCACGAGGGCAGTGCGATCGGTGTGTAAATCGCTTCAATTGTTACTCTAGCGAACCGTTACCACAAAACGTGCGGCCAGAACAGCGAGAAGGAGACGACGACGAGCGCCGTCAGGACGAGAGTCATCAGGACGTTCAGCACGAGGCCCGCGCGGATCATGTCCCGCTGGTCCAGGTGGCCGCTGCCGAAGACGATGGCGTTTGGCGGGGTGGCGACCGGGAGCGCGAAGGCGAAACTCGCGGCTATCGCGCCGGTGATCGCCAGCGTGATAGCCGCGTGCACCGGGTCGACGCCGAGCGTCCCGGCGAGGACGCTCCCGAGGCTGATGAGGACCGGCGCGAGGATGGTCGTCGTCGCCGTGTTCGAGGACAGTTCCGTCACGAGCACGGTGAAGACGATGACCGCGAGGACGACGAGCGCGAGCGGCGCGTTGACGACCGCATCGAAGACGGAGCGGGCCAACCACTGGGTCGCATCCGTCTCGGCCAGCGCGTCCGCGAGCGAGAGACCGCCGCCGAACAGGACGATGGTCCCCCAGTCGATGTCGATCAGGTTCTCCCAGTCGTCGGCCCCCGAGAGCACCAGTGCGGGGATGGCGAGCAGACCGACGACGACGAAGTAGAGGATTCCGCGGTGTCCCTCCAGTCCGAAGACGGTCGGTCCCGCGCCGCCGAACAGCGTCACGAACACCGTCTCGGGGAGCACCCCCTCGAACAGGAAGCCGAGGCCGCCGAGCATCCACAGGACGGCCGTCGCTGCGAAGATGTACGCCGCGCGGCGGCCGCTCTGTGAGAGCGCCCCCTCCTCCTCCAGATACTTGCTGGCCTGTGCCTGCGCGTCGCTCACGTCCTCGACCTCCGGCGGGTACAGCCAGAACGTCAGGACGTACCAGGTGAGCGGCAGGGTCAACACCACGATCGGCAGGCCGACCACCAGCCACTGGGCGAAGGAGATCTCGACGCCGGCGAGGCGGTCGAGGAAAGCCACGGCGACCACGTTCGGCGGCGTCCCGATCAGTGTCCCGACACCGCCGACGCTCGCCGCGTAGGCCGTCCCGAGCAGGGTCGCGATCCGCATGTTCGACGCCTCGCCGTCGGGAATCTCTCTGCCGACGACCTCTGCGAGAACGCCGAGCGCGACCGGCGTCATCATCGCCGTCGTCGCCGTGTTCGACACCCACATCGAGAGAAACGCCGTCGCGACCATGATCGCGAGGATGAGTAGCCTGGGCGAGCGTCCCATCCAACCGATGAGGTACAGCGCGATCCGCCGGTCGATGTTGTGAGTCTGGAGCGCCTCGGCGAGCATGAACCCCGCGACGAACAGGTAGATGAGCGGGTCCGCAAAGCCCGACAGCGCCGGCTCCATCGTGTCGTAGATGCCGAAGACGGTCAGCGCGACGGGGATGAGCAGCGCCGTCACCGACAGCGGGAGCGCGTTCGTCACCCACAGGATCGCCGCCAGCGCCATCGTCGCGAGCGCGTACTGGGCCGCCACGTCGAGTCGCGCCGGCGTCGGTGCGGCGGCGATGGCTCCCGTCACGACGAGCGCGAGCACGAGCGACGCCGCCGTCCGCCGTGGCGTCGCACGACCGGCCCACGTCACGGTCGCCCCCTCCGCCGTCGTTCCGCTCTCTCGTCTCGTTGTTCGGTCATAGTTAGAAGTTCGCTACCAGCACGCAGACCTGCTCGTCCGTCAGTTCGGAGCGATACAGGTCGAACAGCACGTCGAGTCGCTCCTGTGAGAGACTCCGATTGTTGTTCTCAAGCATGGAGATGTGAGCCTGCATGATGTCGTCGATCTCGACCTCGACCTCTCGCTGCCCGAAGCCCGCGGCGACCCGCAGGAGTCGCCACGCCATCGGCGAGATGTCGTGGACGTCTATCTCGTCTACCTCGCTCACACCCATCTGCCACTACGTTCCATCATCGGAGCAATGTACATAATTGTTCGTCTTATTCTGTCAAACGAACGTCCAGAACGACGTTGTGCTCATGCGGTGCGTACGACCGAACGATGTGTCGCGTCTCGACCGTCACGTCGTAGGTGGGTTCGGCGGCCGCCCGGATGGCTCGCTCGCCCGGCCCGAACGGGTCGTCTTCGTGCTGGATGTCGTAGTAGTGAAGCACGCACTCGGACCCCGCCAGTCGGACGGCGGTGTCGAGGAACTCGTCGGCGCTGTGCGGGAGGTTCATCACGAGTCGGTCGGCCCACCCCTCGTAGTCGTCGGCCACCTCGCGCACGTCGCCACAGATGCCCGTCACTCGGTCGGCGACGCCGTTTCGCTCGGCGTTCGCCCGCAGGTACTCGATTGCCGTCTCGTTGATGTCGGTCCCGACGCAGGTCGCCCCGCGCTTCGCAAAGGGGACGACGAACGGGCCGACGCCGGCGAACATGTCGAAGGCCCGCTCGCCCTCGATGACCTGCTCGACGACGCGGTGTCGCTCGGTCGCCAGCCGGGGCGAGAAGTACACCTCGGCGAGGTCCAGCGCGAACTCACAGCCGTACTCCCGGTGAACGACTTCCGTGCTCTCGCCGACCAGCACGTCCCACTCGCGGACGCGCTGCTCGCCCTTGACTTTCGACGCGCGGTTCAACACCGTCCGCACCGGCAGGTCTGACGCGGCGATAGCGTCGGCGATCTCCCTCGCCCGCTCGTTGTCGTCCTCGTCGACGATCACCACGTCGCCGATGCGCTCGTAGCTCGGGTCGAAGCCGAGTTCGTCGGCCGGCATCGTCTGGCCCTCGCGGACCGGCGGGTCGAACTCGACCACGTCGAGGTCGTCCGGCACTGCCGCCGGGTCCGTCACCGGCACGTACAGGCTGCCGTCCGCCGCGGTGATATCGTATCCGTCGTCGACGAGATCCGCCGCTGCGAGCCGACTGCGCGTCGACTCGCCGTCCTCGCGCGGCACGCGAACGCAGGGAACGCCCATACTACGTCTCCCCGACCGCGGGCGGTAAGCCTGACGCTTCGCGCCCTTTATGCCCGGCGCTACCCCACTGCCGGTATGCTCACCTTCGTCGGACTCGGGCTCTACGACGAACGCTCCGTCACGGTCGCCGGCCGCGACGCCATCCGCGACGCCGACCGCGTCTTCGCGGAGTTCTACACCAGTCGACTGGTCGGAACCGACCTAGAGACGCTCGAATCGACGCTCAACACGACCATCGAGGTCCGCGACCGCGCGGGCATCGAGCAGGACCCGGAGCCGATCCTCTCGGCCGCCGAAGGCGAGGACGTGGTGTTCTGCACCGCCGGCGACACGATGGTCTCGACGACGCACGCGGACCTCCGGCTTCGCGCCGAGGAGTGCGGCATCGAGACGCGAATCGTCCACGGGACCACCGCCCAGACCGCTGCCGGGTCGCTGACCGGCCTGCAAAACTACCGCTTCGGCAAGGCCACGACGCTCCCATTCGAGGACGCCCACGGCGGCGACGGCGTCCCCGACAGCGTCGTCGCCACCATCGAGGACAACCGCGAGCGCGACCTCCACACCCTCGTCTACCTCGACATCAAGGTGGACGACCCCCACTGGGACGACAGCGACGACACGTACATGACCGCCGACGCCGCGGCCACCCTTCTCGCGGAGTCGTTCCCAGACACGCTCGGTGTCGTCGTCGCCAGAGCCGGCAGCCCAGACCCGCTAGTCGTCGCCGACACGCTCGACGAACTCGCTACGCGGACCTTCGGCGACCCGCTCCACTTACTGGTCATTCCCGGGTCGCTGCACCCCCTCGAACGGGACGCGCTGGCGGCGTTCGCTGGTGCTCCGGTCGAGTGAATCGCTGCGTCGTTCTCACACCGTCAGTCGTCGCCGGGCGTCGGCGTCCCCGGGTCCGTCTCGTCTGCCTCGAACGTCGCTCCGAGGTCGTACTCCGTTCCGGTCACCAGGTACAGCAGGTCCTCGACGATGACCGCTAGCTCGGGGAGTTCGCGCATGAGCACCCACGTGAGTGCGACGAGCACGAGGACGGAGCCGGTCTGGGCGAGGATGCGGTCGACGATGTAGTACGACACCAGACGCGGATCGCTGATGCCGAACAGCGTCATGATCGCCCCCTCGAAGAACTGCGCCTTCTGGAGGCCGAACGCGAGGCCGATGATGACGTTTCGGAACAGGTTCAGGACGTAGATGATGCCGACCGTCACCGCAAGCGTCCTGAGTTTGCGCCGCCACGGCGCGTCGACGGCGAGGATGCCGCCCGCGAAGATGGAGATGCTCCCGATGCCCGTACAGGCGAGGATGATCGTGTAGGTGATCGGCCTGCCCTCGCCCTCGAACCAGAACGTGTTCTCGTAGGGGTACTGTTTTCCCGTGATCTCGATTCCGCTGTGCGATAGCCCGTCGACCACGAGCGGGTCGTGGCCCACGAGCGTCATCAGGAACGCCACCTGATCGGTGACCGACTCGATGATCGCCTCCCGGAGCGGGGCGATCGTCAGGAACGGTACGTAGATGAGCCCCATGACGCCGATTGCCCGCGTCAGAACGAGCAGCGACTCGCGCCCGTTCCACAGCAGGTAGCCGGCGTACAGCGACAGCGGAACCGCGGCGACGCTTCCGAGTCCCTCGATGACGCTCTTCTGTATCAGGATGAAGTGTGGCGCGAGGACGAGCCAGTACGCGCCGAACAGGACCCAGCCCGCGGTCGCGACGGGGCGGGCGAGTCCGTCGTCGTACACGGCGACCAGCGAGCTCCCGAGAAACGCCGCGAGAACGAGCCACATCAGCGGCTCGGAGACGGCGACTGGCTCGAACGACAGCCCCGCCACGTCGACGCCCGCCTGCAGCACCGTCTCGCTCATTTGCTGTACGTTAGCCAAACCGTCCTATATGTTTTGTCGTTGCGCCCGTGTGCGGTCTCGGTACCAGATCGGATCGGTCGGTACAGCGGGCGCTACCGACGTAGCGCGCGAAGAAAAAACGGATGTTCAGGGACTGGAGCTGCTCCAGTTAGTTGTCGCGTCGAACGGCCAGGAGCGCCGCAGCGACGAGCGCGATGAGCGCGATGGCGGCCGTGAAGCCGGGACCTTCAGAGGCCGTCGTGCCTTCTTCGGTCGGCTCCTCGGTCGCTTCGTCAGTGGCCTCAGAGGTCGGCTCCTCCGTCGGTTCGGAGGTCGGCTCCTCGGTCGGCTCCTCGGTCGGCTCCTCGGTCGTCGTTCCACCGACGGTGACGTTCGCGGACACGGTCACGGCAGAGCCGTTGGACGTGTACGGACCGTCAGCACCGGGGAAGTCGTAGGCCTCGTTGCCGTTCGTGTCGAGGTGCGGCATTGCAACAGCCGTGAAGTCGCCGTCCTGCGGCGTGTCGAGGGTCACCGTGATGTCCTCGTGGCTGCCTGCCTCGAGGTACTCGGAGTGCCCGATCACGTCGCCGGAGGCGTTCCCGGCGTGGATCGCGATGAAGCCACCGTCGGACAGCTGCGCGCTGTCGACGACGACTTCGCTACCGTCGGATTCCTGGTCGCTGATGCTCACAGTTCCGGTGGCCGCAGCGGTAAGCTGTCCGTCTTCCTCGTCGCCGAGGTCGTCACCGTCGACGTCGAGCACCTGCGCCGTGAAGTTCGTGCCGGCGGAGTACTCGCTCATGTCAGCCGTGGCAGTGAACGTGCCGTTCGGCGTGACAGTCGTCTCGGGGCGGAGGATGAACGGGTTCGCGTCGCTCTCGGAGTCGAGGCGGACCTCGAGCTCGGAGCCGGGCGCAACCGTCGTCGTGCCGGTGACAGGCTGGTCAGCAGCAGCCTGCAGCGTCACGAGACCGTTGGCCGTGTTGATCGTCGCGTCGCGGTCCGTGATCGTGTAGTCGTCTTCCACACCGTCGTTTTCGTCACCCAGGCCGCTGTCCTTCGACACCGTGAAGTTAGCGGTGATCTGGTCGTCTTCGTCGTCCTCGCGGACCGGAGTCGTGCTGTTGTACTGGTTGACGTTATCCAGTTCGACAGCGACGAAGTACGTGTTGTTGTCGGGGTCGTCGACAACGGTCACGTTGTTCGAGGTGAGGACCATGTCGTCCTCGTCAGCGTTCGCGCCCACGTTCGTCCGGTTGACCGTGAAGTTGAACGCCTCGTCCTCACCGTTCGAGCGGAGGAATGCCTGCGTGACATCGGACGCACCGTTGGCCTCCTCGTAAGCGAGGACACCCTCGATACCGGAGGCAGTGATCTGGTGGACGACGATGTCGCCGTCAGCGATATCGTTGGACTCGGTCAGGTTCGTACCGACGCGGTCGTAGATGTCGATGTCCTCGTCCGTGAGGTCAGCGTCCTGCGGGGCGACCCAGCTGCGGATGCTCTCGGTCGAGCGCTCACTCAGGCGGAGCGTCCCGACGTTGTCCGGGCTGTCGCTCTTACTCGTGCCCGCGGTGACGTTCATGTTGTAGCTGGACGCGTCGAGCGTCTCCTCGTCGAGGTTCGCTCGCTCGAACGTACCGTGCTCGGTGACGCCGCTGATGTCGTCGTCACCGGGGACGGAGAGGACGTCGCTCGCGTCAACGTTACCGACGTTGGCGGACGAGCCAGCCAGGTAGCTGTTGAACTGGACGGTGACTTCGCCGTCATCGTCGTCGTCAGTGATCTGGCCGGAGATCGCGTAGTTGTCGTCGTCTTCGTCACCGATGAAGATGTAGCCGTCGTCGGTGTTGTCGAGCTGCACCGTGACGTTGACCACGTCACCGCGCTGGTCGGAGATGACGCTCTCCTCGAAGCTCGCTTCGCCGTCTTCGGCTTCGGAGACGTTGATCTGGTCGGAGGACACCGTGACGCCGGTCTGGTTGTCCGTCACGTTGACGGTGTACGGAGCGTCGTCGGCGGTGTGGTTCCCGAAGTTGAACTGGACGACGTCGTTACCCTTGAGGTTCTTGACGATGGAGTCGACCTTCTCGCCCTCGTCGTTGAACAGCGTCGCGTTGGCCGGCTGGCCACCGCGCTTGACCGTGACGTTGGCGATGATGTCGTCCTCGTCAGTGACGTCGTTGTCGTCCATCTCGACGGCGAGGCCGAGGTCGCTGACCTTGAAGCCAGCGGTGTCGGACCCGGACGTGATGTTGTACTTCTGACCAGTGTCGAGGTCCTCAGTGTTGAAGACGTAGACGTCGCTGTACTGAGTGTAGCTGTCGTCAGTAACAACGCTACCCTTGTCTTCCTCGACGAGGACGCTCGTGCTGGAGGACGCGTCAGTGTCTTCGATGGCGATGACCTCGCCGCGGTAGACGTTCGTGTACGACCGGGCGCTGGAGTCCGGCGTGAACGTCCGCGAGGTTACGTCGATGTCCTTCGCGGTGACGGTGGTCGTGACGCTGTTACGGGTAGCGTCGAACTGAACCGTCAGGTTCCGGTTCGGCGTCACGTCCTTGTCGATGTCGATGGCGACTCGACCGTTCTGGCCGTCAACCCCACCAGCAATGGAAGGGGTGTAGCCGGTCGGGTTCTTGTTCCCGTCGATCCAGATGTCGATGTTCGAGACACTCTGGTCGGTAGATTGGTTCAGTGCCAGTTCAACTGTATGAGTACCGCTGTTAGCGGTATACTCCACTGCCTGATCGACGCCCACGTTCGCGGCGGCGGCTGCGCCACCGGAGAACGCGACGGTGCCGGCGAATACCGAAAACACCATCAGCGCCGTGAGGAACAGACTGCGGAGCTTCTCGTTAGTTCCTGTCATAGTTTGTGTTGTGTTGCTATCGGGCGACACCAGCAGTTTTCCGCGTGGTCGGAACGCGGTCACCGCGACCACGCGTAGACCGAACCGGCGTACTCACTTCTGGCGTCATGGGTAGGGGTATCCACACATTTCCCGAAGTAAGGTAAATGCTTTGTGGAATAAATGTGGTAAGTAAGACACAAATATGACAACTGAAAGTGTCTTTTAGAATTAATTAGACATGCCCTTCCTTGACATGTCTCCGCTCTAAACGGTGCCAAGACGGTGTCACAGAGGTGGTTTGAGCGATTCCCTCCTCACAGTCCTAGTGCACGCCACGGCCGGATTCGATAAAGTGAGATTTCACTGATTGGTACGTAACCGATACCTAAATGTCTACTAATCCTTGTCTATTCAAGTAATGACGAGAGCGTACGAGCAACTACGGCGGTGCCCGCAGACGGGTATCTCTCGGTCCGACCTGAACTTCGAGGAGCGGTCCGAGGTGCGAGCGATTCAGGTCAAGGGAACGGCTGGGCTCTCACAGACGAACAACCCGGGGAAGTTCACCGACGTGTTCTATCTCGACGGCGAGGAGCAAGCGGCCGCGGAGACGTTCGCGGCGGAGAACGCTGACCTCATAGCGCAACTCGACCTGTCTGCGCGGAACGTACTGCAGACGAGCCTCGCACGCGAGATGTACGATCTGATTCTCGACGCCGCCGGCCGCCGCGACATCGAGACGTTCCCGACCGTCGTCGCGGAGACACACGAGGACGGGACCCAGTGGGTGATCAACCGAGACCGATACGAGACGCAGGTCGACCGCCGGTACACGACGAGCGAAACCGGGAGCGCACGCATCCCCGCGGAAACGTCACTGCACGACGTCTACGACTCGTTCGGTGAAACAGTCGCCGAGGCGGACCTCCGGGAGACGGCGATCAGCGGCGACGTTCGGCAGGTACTGGATTACTACCGCGTCTCGTCGGCGTTCGACTGCGTTCCGGTCACGACCGACGACCAGCAGTTGGCCGTCCGCAAGCGAGTCCCGACCGCGCAGGGTTGACCAGTCGTCGTCGAATCTCTGTCGTCGGATGACGGACGTATGCGCGACAGGGCTGTGATCCCGACGCTGTCGCTATCGACGTAGCGCGCGAAGAAAAAACGGATGTTCAGGGACCGGAGCGGTTCCGGTTAGTTGTCGCGTCGGACAGCCAGGAGCGCCGCGGCAACGAGCGCGATGAGCGCGATGGCGGCCGTGAAGCCGGGACCTTCAGAGGCCGTCGTGCCTTCGTCGGTCGGCTCGTCGGTGCCGGCCATCGTGGTCGGCTCTTCCGTCGGCTCGTCGGTCGGCTCGTCGGTCGGCTCGTCGGTCGGCTCCTCAGTCGGCGTCTCGCCACCGGTGACGGTGACGTTCGCAGACTCGACTACGGCAGAGCCGTTGGACGTGTACGGAGCGTCCGTGGAACCGCCGTCGAAGTCGTAGGCCTGGTTGTCGTTGGTGTCGAGGTGCGGCATCGCGACAGCCGTGAAGTCGCCGTCCTGCGGCGTGTCGAGGGTCACCGTGATGTCCTCGTGGCTGCCTGCCTCGAGGTACTCGGAGTTCCCGATCACGTCGCCGGTGGCGTTCCCGGCGTGGATCGCGATGAAGCCACCCTGGGACAGCTGCGCGCTGTCGACGGTGACTTCGCTACCGTCGGATTCCTGGTCGCTGATGCTCACCGTGGCGGTCGGGGCAGACGTGATCCGACCGTCTTCCTCGTCGCCGAGGTCGTCACCGTCGACGTCGAGCACCTGCGCCGTGAAGTTCGTGCCCGAGGAGTAGTCGCTCATGTCCGCCATGGCAGTGAACGTGCCGTTCGGCGAGACGGTCGCCTCGGGGCGGATGATGAACGGATTCGCGTCGCTCTCGGAGTCGAGGCGGACCTCGATCTCCGAACCGGGCGCGATCGTCGTCGTGCCCGAGACGGGCTGATCCGCGGCGGCCTGGACAGTCACGAGACCGTTGGCCGTGTTGAGCGTCGCGTCGCGATCCGTGATCGTGTAGTCGGTTTCGACACCGTCGTCGTCGTCAACGAGAGCGCTGTTGCCGGAGACGGTGAAGTTGGCGGTGATCTGGTCGTCTTCGTCGTCCTCGCGGACATCAGTGCCGCTCTCGTACTGGTCGACGTTGTCCAGTTCGACGGCGACGAAGTACGTGTTGTTGTCAGGGTCGTCGACAACGGTCACGTTGTTCGAGGTGAGGACCATGGAGTCCTCGTCGGCGTTCGCACCGACGTTCGTCCGGTTGACCGTGAAGTTGATCGGGTTACCGGGGTTGGACGAACGGAGGAACGCCTGCGTGACGTCGGACGAGCCGTTGACGTCTTCCTCGTAGGCGAGGACACCCTCGACACCAGAGGCAGTGACCTGGTGGACGATGATGTCGCCGTCAGCGATGTCGTCGGACTCGGTCAGGTTCGTGCCGACGCGGTCGTAGATGTCGATGTCCTCGTCCGTGAGGTCAGCGTCCTGCGGGGCGACCCAGCTCTGGATGCTCTCCGTGGAGCGGTCTTCGAGTCGGAGCGTCCCGACGGAGTCGGGGTTGTCGCTCGGGTTCGTACCCGCGGTCGCGTTCATGTTGTAGCTGGACGCGTCGAGCGTCTCCTCGTCGAGGTTGGCTCGCTCGAAGGAACCGTGCTCGGAGACACTCTCGATGTCGTCGTCACCGGCGACAGAGAGAACGTCGCTGGCGTCGACGGCGCCCACGTTAGCGGACGTACCAGCCAGGTAGCTGTTGAACTGAACGGTGACTTCGCCGTCGTCGTCGTCGTCAGTGATCTGGCCGGAGACTGCGTAGTTGTCGTCGTCTTCGTCACCGATGTAGATGTAACCGTCGTCGGTGTTCGAGAGCTCGTACGTGATGTTGACCACGTCACCGCGCTCGTCGGAGACGACGCTCTCGTCGAAGCTCACTTCGCCGTCCTGTGCTTCAGAGACGTTGATCTGCTCGGAGGTGGCAGTGACGCCGGTCTGGTTGTCCGTCACGTTGACGTAGTACGGACCGTCACCGGCATCGAAGCCACTGGCGTCGCTGATGTTACCGAAGTTGAACTGGGTAACGTCGTTACCCTTGAGGTTCTTGACGATGGAGTCGACCTTCTCGCCGTCGTCGGAGAACAGCGTCGCGTTGGCCGGCTGGCCACCGCGGCGGATCGTCGCGTTAGCGATGATGTCGTCCTCGTCAGTGACGTCGTTGTCGTCCATCTCGACCTGGAGGTTCAGGTCGCTGACACGGAAGCCGGCCTCGTCGGAGCCGTCGACCGTGATGTTGTAGTTCTGGCCGGTGTCGAGGTCGTCCGTGTCGAAGACGTAGACCTCGCTGTTGTCGCCGTAGCTGTCGTCAGCGACGATGGACCCGCCGTCTTCCTCGATCTCGACGCTGGGGTTGTTCGTCGCGTCGGGGTCCTCGATGGCGATGACCTCGCCGCGGTACACGTTCGTGTACGAGCGGTCGGAGCCGGACGGCGTGAACGTCCGCGAGGTCACGTCAATGTCCTTCGCGACGAGCGTGGACGTCTGACCACCGTTGGTCACGTCGACCCGGACCGTCAGGTTCCGGTTCGGCTGGACGTCCTGCCCGATGCCGATGGCGATCCGACCGTTCGTCGCGTCGGATCCATCGCTATCGGGGTCGATGTTCGTCGAGTAGCCGCTCGGGTTCTGGTTGCCGTCGATGAAGATATCGACGTCACCGCTGGTGACAGCGGTGTCAGTACTATCGTTCAGTGCCAGTTCGATCGTGTTGGTACCGCCGTTGGCGGTATACTCCGTGGCCTGGTTGATTCCCACGTTAGCGGCGGCGGCTGCGCCACCGGAGAACGCGACGGTGCCGGCGAATACCGAAAACACCATCAGCGCCGTGAGGAACAGACTACGGAGCTTCTCGTTAGTTCCTGTCATAGTTTGTGTTGTGTTGCTATCGGGCGACACCAGCAGTTTTCCACGTGGTCGGAACGCAGTCATCGCGAGTGCGCATAGACCGGACCGGTGTACTCACTTCTGGCGCCATGGGTAGGGGTACGATCAAAACCACTGCTGTCAATTATAAATGTTTTGTGGTCACGACGACTGTATGACACAATATTGCACGCGACAGAACGGGCAATAGCGACAGTAAAACGCCCTCATAAGGGCTTTGTGGCTCATTTCAGACGTATGTCATTCACCCGTCTGACGGTAGGGGTTTAGGTACGGGAACGACCGGTTCTCGGGAAAAAGGGACGCGATCGATTCCAAAACTCAGTGACATGTGGGCGGTAGCCAGCGGGGGCGAGTCCGAGTGTGACTGTCCTAGTTCGTCACGATCTCGATCTCGCGGCCGTCGGGGTCCTTGGTGAACGCGTACCGGTCGTCGCAGCTCTCGGGATCGCGGTAGTCCTCCGCGTGGCGGTGCATCAGCGTCTCCCAGGTGTCGTGGAGGTCGTCGGTCCGGACGGCGAGGTGCCCCCACGCGTCGCCGAGCTCGTAGGTCCGGCCGTCGTAGTTGTACGTTAGTTCGACGGACATCGCCTCGTCCGGCGCGTCAGCCGGCTTGAGGAAGTACAGCGCGAAGTCGTCGTGTTCCGAGCGGCGGAACAGTTCGTAGTCGAGCTTGCGGGTGTACCACCCGATGGCCTGTTCGGCGTCTTCGACGCGGATCATCGTGTGGTCGAGCGACCACTTCGCGCCGTGGTCGCGCTCGACGATCTCGATCTCGTGGCCGTCGGGGTCAGTAACGAAGGCGTAGGAGCCGCCACAGGAGTCGGGGTCGCGGTAGTCGTCGACGCCGGCCTCCATCAGTTCCTCGTAGGCGTCGTACACGTCGTCGGTGCGGACGGCGATGTGTCCCCACGCGTCACCCATCGTGTAGGACCGGCCGTCGTGGTTGTACGTGAGTTCGAGGAGTGCGCCCTCGTCGTGGGCGTCCTCCGGGCCGAGGAAGACGTTGGTGAACGTGTCGGCCTCCCAGCGGCCCTTCTCCTCGTAGTCGAAGTGTGTCTGGTACCATTCGAGCGAGGCGTCGAGGTCCTCGACGCGCATCATTGTATGATCGAGCGACAACATACGCGGGACTATCGAACGAGCGAGCGAAAAGGGTACCGCCACAGGCGGAAGCGACCGGCTTCGATGCGGGTTTCAGTCGCCCGTGCCGCCACCGCGGAGCGCGGGCCAGTAGTACCACCACACCACCGCCAGCAGGACGACCGTTCCCACCGGGACCGCCGTGGAGCCGAGCCGCCTGTTGAAGCCCAGCGCGACGGAGACCTGCGAGAGCCCGGCGGCCGTGAGCGCGAAGGCGGTGAGGCGGCGGTCCTCGTGCCAGACGACGCCGGCGACGGCGCTCGCCAGACCGAGCAGATACAGCACGACGCCGGTCCCCCAGGCCTCGAGAAAGCGCGGCAGCCCCTGGGTGAACCGGACGAAGTAGTCGTAGACGGTGACGAGCGCGAGCGGATCCGTGTTGACGAGGCCGAACGAGAACACGAGCGTCAGGTCGCGCCCGACCAGTAGTACCGTCCACGGGACGAGACCTGCAACGACGACAGCACCGAGACGGCGGTGCGGCGCGTTGGTCATGGGTGGACTCGGGGTCTGACCGAGATAATAGCTGTTCTTTCCGCACGTGCGTGCGCCGTGAACGGAGCCGGCATACGCTCAGCGGTTCGCGACGATTCGGAGCACGTCCTCGTCGGCGAGTTCGTGGTCCCGTCCCACCTGCTGTTCGTCGTGCTTGGCGCTCGGACCGGTGACGCGCGCGAAGCGGAACCGCTCGTCGAAACTCCCGCCGAGCTTCTCACAGGCGTCGTCGACGGTGTCGCCCTCGCGGAGGATCAGCGGCTCCTCGTAGTCGACGCCGCGGCCCGGCTTGTCCATGTAGATGCGGATGAGCCCGAGTTCCTCCCAGATTCGCTCGGTGAGGCTGTCCAGCCCTTTCTCCTCCTCGGCACTGATGAAGATGGCCTCGTCGGGGTCGATGTCGCGCTCCTCCAGTTCGCTCTCGACCGTCGGGAGGTAGTCCGGCTCGATGAGGTCGGCCTTGTTGACGGCGACGAGCGAGGGGAGGTAGACGCGGTTGTCCATCACACCGTCGACGAGCTGGTCGATGTCGACGTCCGCGCCGACGGTCACGTCGGCGTTGACGTAGCCGTGTTCGCGCAGGACCGCCTTGATGGTGTCCTCGTCGAGCGACACGTCGGAAGCCGTGTTGACGGAGATCCCGTCTTTGCCCTTCTTGCGGATGTTCACCCACGGCGGCTCCTGGTCGAGGCGGATCTTGTTCTCGTACAGTTCCTTTCGGAGGCGGTCGTACTGGTCGATCTCGAAGACAGAGATAAGAAAGACGACGAGATCGGCGGTTCGGACGACCGAGAGAACTTCTTTGCCGCCGCCGCGGCCGCCGGCCGCGCCCTCGATGAGGCCGGGCACGTCGAGGATCTGGATGTTCGCGCCCTTGTGCTTGAGCATCCCCGGATACACGTCGAGCGTGGTGAACTCGTAGGCACCCGTCTCGGACTCGGCGTTGGTCAGCGCGTTGAGCAGCGTCGACTTGCCGACGCTGGGGAACCCGACGAGAGCGACGGTTGCGTCGCCGTGCTTCTCGACGCCGTAACCGCCGCCGCCGCCGGAGGAGGCCTGCTGTTCGAGCTTCTCTTTTTTCTCTGCGAGCTTGGACTTCAGCCGACCGATATGCGCCTCTGTCGACTTGTTGTAGGGCGTGCTGGCGATTTCTTCTTCGAGTTCCTGTATCTCCTCTTCGAGCCCCATTAGGTGTATGTCGGCCGCCCGTGCCGAATAAGGCTTTCCTCCCCGACCGAGACGCGCCCTCCAGAGGCGACCGACCCCGCCGAGTGACACTCAAATAATTCGACACACCTATAGGGTATCCTCCGTCACGTGTCGACAATGGGTGCCGCCGACAGGTTCCGCGACAGTACGCAGATCCTCCTGCCAGCCGGTGCGCTGGACGGGGTCCGCGAGGAACTGGAGCGGCAGTTCACCGTGACGGTCCACCGCGAGGGCGACTGCGTCCGCGTCATCGGGTCGCCGGTCGAGATCAAGGGCGCGAGCGACTTCCTCGCCATGAACGGCGTCGCCGTCGCCTGACGCGGCCCGAGACACACCACGGCCGCGACTGTTCTGAGTTCGAGCGTGTGTGCCCCTCACGCAGCCGTCTGCGAAACGCAATCCTTTAAACCGCCGCGGCGATTTGCCCATACATGGCTGGAACTATCGAAGTCCTCGTTCCCGGTGGACAGGCCAACCCCGGTCCGCCGCTCGGTCCGGAACTCGGCCCGACACCCGTGGACGTGCAGGCAGTCGTACAGGAGATCAACGACCAGACGGCCGCGTTCGACGGCACCGAGGTCCCGGTCACTGTCGACTACGACGACGACGGCTCGTTCAGCATCGACGTCGGTGTCCCGCCGACGGCCGAGCTCATCAAGGACGAGGCCGGCTTCGAGACCGGAAGCGGCGAACCCCAGGAGAACTTCGTCGCCGACCTCTCCGTCGAACAGGTCAAGCAGATCGCCGAGCAGAAGCACCCCGACCTGCTCGCCTACGACCTGAAGAACGCCGCGAAGGAAGTCGTCGGAACCTGCACCTCGCTGGGCGTCACCATCGAGGGCGAGAACCCCCGCGAGTTCAAAGAGCGAATCGACGCCGGCGAGTACGACGACGAGTTCGCCGCCGAAGCCTCGGCGTAGTCCGAGTCGCTTCGAGCGGAGCGACAGGAGTTTTTCGCGGTCTGGCCGACGAGCCGCGGCTGTGGCCCGTCGGGATCGCCGTTTTGTGCCCGCCCCTGAGACGCGGAAACACGGCCGTGAGCCGCCGTGGGGCTGGTTCGACGGGTTTAAGTGTCGCATTAGCGTTGTGCCGGACGAGACAGGCATCCGCCTGTTTCACTGACCCGTAGAAGCCATACGGCGCACTACGGAGGTGAACAATGGCAGATCAGGAAATAGAGAACGCAGTCTCGCGCGCACTCGAGGACGCACCCGAGCGGAACTTCCGCGAAACGGTGGACCTCGCAGTGAACCTGCGCGACTTAGATCTTAACGACCCGTCGAACCGTGTCGACGAGTCCGTCGTGCTTCCTGCTGGCACCGGTCAGGAGACCACCATTGTGGTCTTCGCCGAGGGCGAAACCGCCCTTCGTGCCGAGGAAGTCGCAGACGACGTACTCGACGAGGACGAACTCGAGGAACTCGGTGGCGACGACGACGCCGCCAAGGACCTGGCCGACTCCACTGACTTCTTCATCGCGGAGAAGGACATGATGCAGGACATCGGTCGGTACCTCGGTACCGTCCTCGGTCCCCGCGGGAAGATGCCGGAACCGCTCGACCCCGACGACGACGTCGTCGAGGTCATCGAACGCATGAAAAACACCGTGCAGCTCCGCAGCGGGGAACGACGGACGTTCCACACGCGGGTCGGCGCAGAGGACATGTCTGCCGAGGACATCTCGGACAACATCGACGTCATCCTCCGCCGACTGCACGCGGACCTCGAGAAGGGCCCGCTGAACATCGACACCGTCTACGTCAAGACGACGATGGGCCCGGCCGTGGAGGTGGCCTGATATGAGCGCCGAGTCCGAACGCAAGACCGAGACCATCCCCGAATGGAAACAGGAAGAGGTCGACTCGATCGTCGAGATGATCGAGTCCTACGAGAGCGTCGGCGTCGTCAACATCGCCGGCATTCCCTCGCGACAGCTTCAGGACATGCGCCGTGACCTGCACGGCACCGCGGAGCTTCGCGTCTCCCGGAACACGCTCCTGAAGCGTGCCCTCGACGAAGTCGACGACGGTCTCGAAGACCTCAACGGCTTCGTCACCGGACAGGTCGGCCTCATCGGCACGAACGACAACCCGTTCTCGCTGTTCCAGGAACTCGAGGCCTCCAAGACGCCGGCCCCCATCAGCGCCGGCGAGGTGGCCCCGAACGAGATCGTCATCCCGGAAGGCGACACGGGCGTCGACCCCGGTCCGTTCGTCGGTGAACTCCAGAGCATCGGTGCCGACGCGCGCATCCAGGAGGGCTCCATTCAGGTGCTCTCGGACTCCGTCGTGCTGGACGCGGGCGAAGAGGTCTCACAGGACCTCTCGAACGTCCTCAGCGAACTGGGCATCGAACCGAAGGAGGTCGGACTCGACCTCCGCGCCGTCTTCGCCGACGGCGTCCTGTTCGAACCCGAGGAGCTCGAACTCGACGTCGACGAGTACGAGCGCGACATCCAGGCGGCCGCCAGTCGGGCGTTCAACCTCTCGGTCAACGCCGAGTACCCGACCGCGACGACCGTCACGACGATGCTGCAGTCGGCCCGTGGCGACGCCAAGAGCCTCGCGCTCCAGGCCGCCATCGAGGACCCCGAGGTCGTCCCCGACCTCGTGAGCAAAGCTGACGCACAGCTGCGCGCACTGGCCGCGGAGATCGACGACGACGAGGCGCTCCCCGAGGAGCTCCAGGGCGTCGAGGCTGCGGCTGCGACAGAGGAATCGGCTGACGACCAAGACGACGACACCGCTTCCGAGGACGACGCCGACGAGTCGGCGGCCGAAGACGACGAGGCCGACGACGACGATGACGACGAAGACGCCGGCGACGCGCTCGGAGCGATGTTCTAACAACCTACACAAAGACCAATGGAATACGTATACGCTGCACTCATCCTGAACGAAGCGGACGAAGAGATCAACGAAGACAACCTGACCGACGTGCTCGAAGCCGCCGGCGTCGACGTCGAGGAGTCCCGCGTCAAGGCCCTCGTCGCCGCCCTCGAGGACGTCGACATCGAGGAGGCCGTCGAGCAGGCCGCCGCGGCTCCCGTCCCCGCCAGCGGTGGCGCGGCCGCGCCCGCCGAGGGTGACGCCGACGAGGACGAGGCCGAGGACGAGGCCGAGGAAGAAGCCGCCGACGACGGCGACGACGACGAGGACGATGAGGACGACGACGCCAGCGGCGAAGGCCTCGGCGAACTCTTCGGCTAAGTCACCGGCACACCGAATCAGTCTTTCTTTGCGCTCGACTCCCCAGCGACAGCGACGTCTCTGGCACTCGCCCGATCACAGACGGACGCGACTGTCGACGGGACCTCGAAACTGAAACCGATTCGACGGAGAAGAAGCGCGTTCGGCGGCTTACTCGCCCAGCGTCACCGAGTCCGAGTCGACCGAGATGGGAGCGTTGTCGCCGGACGCCCCCGTCTCGTCGAGTTCCTTGAGGAACAGTTCGCCGGAGGCCGTGTCGTCGACCGGGTCACCGGTCGTCTCGTTGTACACCGTCACCTCGTAGGTGTAGTACCCGGGATCGAGGTCGACGTCGTAGCCCGCCCACGCCGGATACGCTGACACGCCGGTCAGGTCCCCGCTCCCGGCAGTGACGTTTTTCGACGCGGCGAACACTGTCTCGCCGTCGCTCTCGTTCCGGATCGTGAGATTCACGGTTCGCTCGTCGCCGATCGTCCCCCTGTTGACGACCTCGACGGTCATCCGACTGGCGCCCCCGCGGCGCTCGATCAATTCAGAGGTGTTGTACGTCTGTGCGCCGATGTTGATCGACTGGGTGTCGGCAACCGCGACGTCCGAGCGGCCGACGAAGAACGACTGTCCGGGGGACGTCGAGTTCGCCGTCTCGACTTTGACGGTGTAGTTCCCGCGGTCGGTCGGCAGGTCGAGCGTGAACTGCCGCGTGTCACCGGGAGCGAGTATCGTCGACATCGTCACCGAATCGACCGTGGTGAACGACGGACTGGCGTCGTCGTCGTTCTTCGCCTTCAGGACGACCGTGTCGGTCCCGGCCTCGTCGCCGACGTTGGTGACGGTGACGGTCGCGGTCGCGCTGTCGTCGCTGTCGATTGCGCCGGGGACGCGGAGCGAGTCGACCTGCATGAACTGTTCGTCCAGTTCACCGACGTAGACGTTCCCGCTCCAGCGCTCGTCGGATCCGCCCACAGTCACGTTGTACCCGTACGAATTTTCGGGGACCTTGCTGTCGGTGTCCAGTTCGAACGTGACTTCCTCTGTCTCGTTGGCCTCGATCACGACCGACTCGTTGCCGGCCGTCGAGCCGTCGAACGTGGTTTCGACCGTCGCAGTCCCGGCCTGACCGCCGACGTTCGTGACCTCGGCCGTCACCACGGCGTCGGTCGTCTCGTCGACGCGTGCCGGAGCATCGACGTCGCTAATCCGGTACTTCGGTCCCGTGCGAACGTCTTTCTCGATCGCGTTGACCGTGAACAGCACCACGGCGTCGTTGTAGTCTGGGTCTCCTTCCCGGCCCGCGTTATCCGGGTCCGCGTTCGGCTCCGAGAGTTCGTACAGGAACGCTCGCTCGCCGTCGGCCAGTCGGAGATGGCCCGTGTCGTCGACGCGGCTCCCGAGCGTGTCCTGAACGTCGCGCTGATACCACTGAGCCTGTTCGAACGACGGCAGTTCGTCGCCGTCGCCGAGGATCACGAGGTTCCCGCTGTTCTGCGTCTGGCTGACCTCGATGCGCTCGTCACCCCAACCGGAACAGTATTCGGTTTCGTACCCTGCGAGCCAGATCGGCGGGTCGGTCTCGCGCGACCAGTCGCAGTAGTACGACTGCGCGAAGACGGAGATCTCCGTCCCGGGTTCGAACGACGCGGAGTAGGTATACGGATTCTCGTGGTCGTCGGAGACGAGTCGCTGTTCGGCGTGCGGTCCGTTGACGTCGCCGTTCTCGTAATCACGCCAGAGTTCGATCGTCTCCGCCCCGGACTCGTCGCGGACGTACAGCGACATCTGCACGGGCGCGTGGGTGATATGATCGTACCTAGTATCGAAGCCCTCAAGATCAGCGCCCTTCAGCGCGACGGAGGCGTTGACCGACTGCTCGATAGTGATCGTCGAGCCGTTCCCCCCGATCAGCGACTCCGGCTGGACGTTCATCGTCAGCCGTCGAGACCGGTTCGCCGTCGAGAACGTCAGCGGATACTTCCCGGGCTCGTCGGGCGCGGTGACCGTTCGGTTCAGCGTGACGCTCTCGCCCGGATCCAGCGCCTCGGTCTCCGAGACCACGGTCGTTCCGTTGCGCTCGACGCGGAGCGTCTGCTCGCCCTCGGTCCCACCGGTGTTCCTGACGGTGAACGTGGTCGTCGTCTGATTGCCCGGGCGAACCGGGTTCTTCACGTCCGTGGCCGTGATCTCGAACAGCGGCGGCGGTGAGGCGCCGACGACGAACGATCCCGACTCCGTCCGGTCGGGCGTCTCGACGACGTAGCGGTAGTGCGTCGGCTCGGAGACGGTGATCGGACTGCTCGTGACCGAAACCGTCCCGGACTCGGCCCCGCTCTGCGCGCCGTCGAGGTCCAGCGTCGTCGTCTGGGTCGCGATCACGGTGCCGGTCGAGGCGTTCACGATGCGGACTTCGACTGGCGAGATCTTCCGGATGTCACCGGTGTTCTCGATCGTCGCGTCGACAGTCGCCGGATCGCCGCTCTGGAGGCCGCCCGGCGGCGTAATGGACGTTATCTCGAACACGCCCACGCGCCCGACGACGAAGTGGTGCCCGTCGTCGCGGTGCTGGATGTAACTGCTGTCGTTCGTCACCACCGTGAGGTTGTACGTCCCGTTCTCGCCCGTCGGCAGCGACGGTCCGAAGTCGAGCGTCCGGTTGTCGTTCGGGTGGACGGTCACGGCCCGCGTCGCGTTCACCGACCCGTTGACGAGGAACTCGACCCGCTGGGTCGCCGTCATCGCGCCGGTGTTGTTCACCGTCACCGTCGCCGACGGGACCTGATTCAGCCGCGCGCTCGCCGGCATCGTGTTGTCGGTGATCGCGAGGTTCGGCGACCCGCCCGGCGACGTGTAGACGACCGTCACGTTCGCAGCGTCGGCGCTCGTCGAGACGCTGAAGTTGTGCGGCGCGCTGACGGTCACCGGCAACGTTGCGTTGACCGTGGCCGAGTCACCGCCACCGAGCGTGACGGACCGGTTCACCGACGGGGATCCCGACCGGTTGTGAGCCAGCGTCACGTTCTGCGTGTCGCGCAGGCCGCCGACGTTCGTCACGGTCGCCGAGACGTTCGCGCCGGGGCCCGCGTCGTTGGGTGTCACCGAGAGGTTCTCGACTTCGTACCGGGAGTCCGAGACGTCGCCGAGCGCGAACCGGATCCGAACCGTGTCGCCGGGTTCGACGGCCTTCGGCGTCACGGTGACGTACTTGTCGTCGTACGTGTCGCGTGCCCAGTCTGCCCACGCGCGTGCGTACGTGCTGTTGTCCACCGTCAGGGTCGCGTTCTCGATGCGGGACGGGATACACGACTGCGACGGCGACGTCACCGCACCGCTTCGCGCCTGCTCGTACGTTGCGTCCGTGAACATCGCCATCTTCAGTGCGGCCTCGTGGGACCGCTTGCTCGTCGCGTTCGAGCGGACCGTGACCGACTCACCGCCAATGTGGCGGCCGGAGATGTTCGCGAACGAGAGCGACAGCGACCCGTCGTCGTAGGTCACCGCCGGCGGCGCGGACATCGTCGCTCCAGACTCGGTCTGTCGCCACACACCGCCCCCCTCGTAGCCGACCCGCTTGCCGTCCCGCTGGTACTCGATCGTGTGAAGAGTGCGGTTCCCGGTGGAACACGACGGCGACCCGTTCAGAGTCAGGTTGTACGTCGCGTTCACTCGCACGCCGACGTCCGACCGGACCCGGTTCGGAACGACGACCGATTCGTCTGTCTCCGATCGCTGGAAGCTGTTGTCGACGGACAGCATCACTTCTTCGGCTATCTCGACGTTCGCCTCGTTGTTCACGTCCCCGAGCGTCTGCTGCCCCACCTGCACGATCAGAAACGCCCCGATCACCACCACGCTGGCCAGTAGCACGACCCCGAGCACGTGCGACACACCACGGTCTGTTACCCCCTGTTTACCCCACGCTGACATATACATATACATACCAACTGTTGCACAAAAAAGTATTGCTTTACTGTGTGTAAACTATCATATTTCGCAGCGAAAGCGTCTCTCCGGCGGAAATCGTGACACGGAGCAATCGTCGAAGCTGCCACGCCACCTCGGTTGAAAGCGAGGACAGTCCTCCGGGGAAGGCAGGAGTCCGATTCCCTCCCGCGCACCGCCAGACGGCGGCGGGTGCATCCGCATTCCGGATGAACTCTTCTTCGACGGGGAGGTTCCCGAAAACCCGATTCCGCCGATATCGGCGAAAAGCGACGCTCTCGCGTCGATTTAGTTTCCCCGCGTATGGCGGTAAAATGAGGATGGACTCGCCGGGATTTGAACCCGAGCTACGTTCACTGACGCTCACTTCGCTCCAAACCCATGCTAATCCAGTGATAAGAGGAGAATCTCAGAACTCCGGCTTAGTTTACTGGTATGGGGGTCGCCTCGCGGGCCTCAGCTCCCGTCATCCAACTGCTGGTGGCTCGAAAGCAAACAATGGTTGACCCAATCACACCACGCCGGGCGAAAGAACTGTACCTCGAAGACCGCACCGACCTCAGCGACACCTCAAAACAGAATCACGGGTATCGGGTCGAGCGGTTCGTAGAATGGTGCGAAGAAAACGGTATCGACAATCTCAACGAGATGACTGGCCGACGTATCCACGAATTCAAAGTCTGGAGAGCGGAGGAAGTCAACAACGTCACTCTGCAAAACCAACTGGGAACAATCAGACAATTCCTGTCGTTCTGTGAACGGATTGACGCAGTGTCGACTGGATTAAGCAAGAAGGTCGAACTTCCACAGCTCGGCATGAACGAGGACGTGAGCGACACAGCGATTACCCCCGAAGAAGCGGAAGCGATTCTGGATTACCTCGGAAAATACGAGTACGCAACGCTGAGGCACGTCATATTCTATCTACTGTGGCACACTGGTATTCGAACCAGTACGCTCCGTGCCTTCGACATCACCGACCTTCACATCGGAGAGGGCTACATCAAAGCAGTCAACCGAGAATCGACTGGGACGCCCCTGAAGAACCGCCAGCGAGGTGAACGGGAAATCAATCTCGGAAAGGACGTTATCGAAGTCCTCAATGACTGGGTTCACGACCTACACCCTCGCGTTGAAGATGACTCCGGTCGGATGGCACTCATCTGCACGTCATTCGGTCGAGCACACGAAACGACGATTCGCGCTCACGTCTACAAGGCCACCCGACCCTGTTACTACTCAAACCAGTGCCCCCACGACCGAAAAATCGAAGACTGCGAGGCGGTCATGAGTCCGAATGCCAGTCAGTGTCCGTCCTCTGTGAGTCCACACGCAATCAGAAAGGGGTCGATTACCTATCACCGGAACAAGGGCTGGCCGGTCGAAGCGGTCAGCGATAGAGCCGACGTGAGTCGGGAGGTACTGGACAAGCACTACGACAAAGCCTCAAACAGCGAGAAGCGCCAGCGACGGACTGAATTCCTCGACAAGCTTTAAATTCCGTCGTTCTATTTTCTCAGGCCTTGACATTCCAAACAAGGGTGTACAACATCGTATAAAAACCTATTTGAGAAGGAGGTGACTGGTACATAAACTCTTCCGCCATAGGTGTATTCACCTCGATATTCTTCTAAAAGCGGTGGTTCCAAAACTCCATTTCCGGATTTCTTTTCTGCAAAAACATAGTTGACTCCATATTTGCCTGTCATCTTTTCTGTTTTCATAGTCAAAACATCTACCACCGTGATATCATTTTCATCAAATGCTTCTTTGTGGTGTACTGATATCTGTCTAATTCCCTCTTCCCTACTTATTAGTATATCGTACATTTGTTTCTTCGAGTCATCGTCTAACCAATTCTTTATAGCCGTGTATCCCTCTGTCGTCGTAAGAAAATCATTGATTGAGTATAGTGCCCCAGTGAATGCGCTGAAGTTGTATATGAATGAGTCTGGATTGTTATAGACGAGGTTGGGACTGTCCAGCCTAAGATTTTCCACCTCCATATTTCCGAGAAAGAATTTTGCTTCCCCAAATTTATGTTCAATTAGCACCTGTGGGTCGCTTTTTTGGTCACTGTCGCTCATATAATTCCATTGGAGAAATATAATATTAGTTTTATTATAAGATACTTCCCAAATGTTTTTAATTGTCATATTTCGTATGAAGGATTAGGACGCGCTCTGAACGGACTGATTGTGTAGGGGAGTTCTATGACTGATTATACGACACCCTCGAAAAGAGATTGAACTGCCGATAGTGATTTGAAGTCGGAGTCCGACAAATAGCGTGAACCGCCAGCAAGCGGACGCGGGAAGTGAGGGTCGCTCCAAATGCAGAGCGGTGAGCTACGATAGACTCACTCGAAATCAAGAGTGGCGGATAAAAGTGAACGGGAAAACCGGCACAGGGCCGGCTCGTCCACTTTCGCTTCGCTCAAGTGGACTCGCCGGGATTTGAACCCGGGGCCTACGCTCACGGCCGCTACGCGCCCTCCGCGTGGGGAGTGTGCCAACCTGAGTGGATCTATCTGGGTGTACGACTCCGTTGACACCCAACCATGAGTCTCGAACCATACGCGCCACAGGAAGCCGTCACAAGCTTCCTCGAAGACCAGAAAGAAGGACAGGCAAAGAACACCGTACAGAACTATAAGTACGCGCTCCGCCCGTTCGTGGACTTCTGCCACGAAAACCAGATAGAGAATCTCAACGACCTCACCGGCCGACGACTCAAGGAGTTCAAAACGTGGCGTGGTAAGCAGGTGAGTCTCACCACGCTACGAAACCAGATGTGGACGCTGAAGAAGTTCATGCGGTTCTGTCAGGCTATTGAAGCCGTTCCTCACGGGCTTCCGATGAAGGTGGAGAGCCTCGTGCCACAGAAGGACGGTAACGATTCGCGGGCTGAGTTCATTGAGGCGGAGACAGCAGACGTAATTCTCGACTACCTGGAAAAGTACGAATACGCCTCACTCCGACACGTCACGTTCCTCCTCCTGTGGCGAACAGCCGCCCGTCAGGGGAGTATCCACGCTCTCGATGTGGACGACCTCGTGGAAGACCCACCGATGCTGAAGATACGCCACCGACCAGATACCGGAACTCCGCTGAAGAACAAAGCCCACGGTGAGCGTAACGTTCCGCTATCGAAAGAAGACGTGGAAGTGGTACAGGACTATCTCGAAATGAACCATCCCGGCGGAACGGACAAGCACGGACGAGAACCCCTGTTGATGGGCCGATCAGTCCGTGCCCAGAAAACAACGATTCAGCGGAACGTGTACACTCTCACACGTCCCTGTCACTACGGTCAACAGTGTCCCCACGACCGAGACCCTGACGAGTGCGAAGCCACGACATATAACACTGCCAGTAAGTGTCCATCGAGCGTGAGTCCCCACTCGATTCGGAAGGGCCGTATTATGTACCTGCTCGATAACGACGTGTCCATCGAGGACGTCTCCGACCTCGTGAACAGTGGGTACGACACCATCAAGCAGTACTACGACAAGCGCTCGAAGACGGAGAAGTCCGAACAGATTCGACAGACGATGCCAGACTGTTAGACCGCTCACTAAACGGCTTTCGACACTTGACCCCTGGGGTCTGACCAAGAAAATCAGACTCCATATTTTGAAAGAATCGGCCGCCGTCTGTGGGATTTCGGTAGTTATATTCGACTGCGTCCCGTTGTATATAGTAGAGGCTTTTCCCGCGATACTCGACTGATGAGCGGGAGGTATTATTCTCATGTCCACAGACACATCTACAGCGGCAGAACTATCGCAAAATCCCACTCTCGAACAGATTCATATTCAGCTCGATGGCGTGATACGGGAGGCATTCGAATACCCACAAACTGCACTCATTGAGGCGCTACCGGCTTCCGGTAAGAGTTACGGTGTCCTCAAATGGGCGGCCGAAACAGGCAACCAGATTACCATCTTCGCCCCACGGCACGAACTCATGGACGAGTACGAGGGTTGGTGTGCGGAAGATGATCTCGACCTTTCGGTTAAGCGGCTTGCTTCCTTCCACCGCGACTGTCAGAGCGTTTCACTTGACGAGAAGGGAAATCCGGCAGATGAACTGACGGAGAAACTACTCTCGAACTACCGACAGGGGGTCAAAGGCGAAACAATCCATCAGGAGGCCAGAAGGCTACTCGGGGAACAGCTTCCCTGTCAGGAGCATGGTGAATGTCCGTTCATCGAGGGGATTAATATCGACCCCGAGTCGTACGATGTTCTTCTCGGTCACTATCTCCACGCCTACCAGACTGACTGGACTGAGGAACGCTACGTCGCTATCGATGAGTTCCCCGGAGACGCTTTCGTGCAAGAGTACACGGGAAAGGTAGCACCAGCAGTAACCGCATACGTTGAGGAGGAGGACCGACTTCCTTTCCGGGATTACGAGGAGTTGCTCGAACGCCAGTCAGAGTTTCAGGAAGAAGTTGAGCTGTGGAAGCAGGAGGTTTGGTCGTACTACGATTCCAATCACGTACTCCAAGCCAAGAATTCGTCAGCACACGCTCTTGGGCCGCTAATGACGCTCGCAAATCTGGAGAAAGAGCGACTGGATAACCGGTGGCGACACGCTGAATTGGGCAATGGAAAAGTAGCGGTCCGGAACACCGAACACGAATGGTCGTTCCTCCTTCCGCCGAACCTGGGAAAGGCAGAGAGTGTCGTGGCTCTCGATGGGACTCCAGTACTCGAACTGTGGGAACTCGTGATGGGGACGGAGATCGAACGGTTTCCGCTCCTCAATGAGGGGAACAGACAGGTATATCTTGAGGATATTCTCGGACTGGAAATCATACAGACTACTGAGAACTGGAACGCCTATCAGGGTGGAGATGGGGTTTCTCCGACTGTTGACATTCCAGTTGTCGAAAAGATAGGGAAACTTGAAGGAAGAACCCCCGGGGTCATCACCTCCAAGAGGGGCCTCAAACAGTACGAAAGCTATGGATTGGAGTCGCTGGCATCGGAGACTGAGAACTATGGGAACCTGAAGGGTAGCAACGCCTTCGGGACGACACGACTCGGCATCATTCTCGGGAACCCTCATCCCGGTGACGACTTGATCGAGAAGTGGAGCGCACTCGCCGGCCACTCTGCAGAACGGAGAGAAGGAACCGAAGGGAAGGCTACTGATTACGGATTCTTCGGCAACTGCGTGATGAAGGCGCTTGTTCAGAACGAAGTCCTGCAAGCGGTGATGCGCTTCGGACGTGAGGAGCAGAACGGCGAGAAGGGGGCGACCGTGTACGTCCATACCTCAGCACTACCCGATTGGGTGGAGCCGGAGAAGCAGCTCGTCTCGGTTGACTCGTGGATAACCCCAAAGAACGGGATGAGGCAAGTGATTGACGCGATCTACGACCTTGAGGGTTGGCGTAAACGGGAATGGAAGGTGGGAAAGATAGCTGATCGTGTGTCGATCTCCCACAGCTATGCTCGTAAGCACCTCAAGACTCTCGTGGAACAAGGCTATCTCGACAGTCGGAAAGCGGGACGTGGTGGAGGGGGTGGTGCATGGCACTTCTCGAATGTTTGCCTCGAAGAAGCAGCAAAGTACGGCCACGTCGAGTTCTCCGAATAGTTTCGGAAGTCGGGGTATAGTGTTGTATAGGTAGGGTTCCGAAAACTCAATTTGAGATCTTTAAGTGTTCAATATAGAGGTGTTAAGTGTAACTCCCAACGGCTTCAACTAACGAAACTGTGCATTGAGGCGGTTTTTCTCTCGACTGTGAGGGGGACGTAACGATAAGCTGTAAAACTCGAAGGCAAGAGTCCATCGAATCACCGGCCGACTCCATGCGTTATTACACCGACAGGAAACCTGCTAACCGTCTGAATGGAATGACAGTCGGACACCATCCTTTTTGACAGCAGACCGTCTCGGGAAGGATATGTCGGATACGTCTGCGATTCTCGAAACCCTCCACGGAATCGCCTCGCGCCTCGATGCAGATATGAGCGAAAAGGACGTCGAAAACGCCTTTCTCAATGAAAACTTCTACGACAAGCTCGGTTACAAGGGCGCAGGTCACGACCTTCGGAGTGAATGGACTCTTCCCGACGACCGTCGTCCCGATTACGTCACGCTTGACAGCAACGAATCTGTCACTGCCGTCTACGAATTCAAAACGACCGGACGTGACCTCGTCCCCCACGAAGATCAACTGTTCCATTACGTGGACGAACTCAAAGCCGACTACGGTGTGCTGACCAACGGGAAGGCGCTTCGGTTGTATCGTCGGGATGGGCACTCTCGTCTGCTCACCGTTTCACTCGAAGAAGCCACACAGAGCGACGCCGCCGATCTCGGTGCAGCCCTCCAGAAGCCCCGATGGGATATAACCGACCCGAATAGCGTCACCGAATTCCTCGACCGCCTCGATGAAGTGGAACTTGACGGTGAACTTGGCCGCACCCACTTCTTTGAGACGTTCCGCTTGGAGGAGGACAGCCCCTTCGCCAACCTCGTTACGGCGATGATGGACCTCCTCGAAGAGCTCCGAGACGAACAGGAAGCGAAGTTCGTGGAAGGTGCGTATGACTTCTGGGAGGCCAGTTACGCCAGCGAACCAGACAAGACACCCGACTCGTGGGAACCCTTCATCGACGACCAGCAGTCACTCCGCGACTTCATGTTCTGCTTGGAGTCCGGCCACGCACTCCTCGCTCGACTCCTCTTGGCGAAAGCCACCGACGACCACGACTTCTTCCCCAACAGTACGGGTCTCCGGCGGTACTTCGATGAACTCGGCGGCTTCAGCGGCTCCATCGAGTTGGACGCCTACCCGATTGCGGCCAACGGCATGATCGAGGACATGCGTAACCACCTCGTCCAGAGCCTCTTCGAGGACGACATCTTCATCTGGTGGACAGACGGCTACGGCAAAGAAACTGCCAGCCAACACAAGAACCCATACAGCCGCTTCGAGTCTGTCGCCAAAGAGGGGAGCGACGTTAGCCGAGTCAGTCCTTCGACCCGAGAACGGTTCAGTCGCGCTATCGCTCACGTCTCGTTTGCGGTGCTGAAATTCGACTTTGCGCAGGTTGAGGGCGACCCGCTGGGTAACCTTTACCAGAAGTACTTCGACCCGGATACGCGGAAGGCCCTGGGGGAGTTCTACACGCCAGAGCCCGTCATCGACTACATCATGGACGGCGTCGAATACGACGTGGGCGTCTCTGAGGAGCGCATTATCGACCCGTCCTGTGGTTCCGGGACGTTCCTCGTAGAAGCCGTGAACCGTTACCTCGACGACGTGCGCCGGTACAACGACGAGCCCGATTGGTCGGAACACCTCACCGAACTCTGTACGACGCCGCATATCGTCGGGTTGGACATTCACCCGTTCGCGGTGTTGATGGCACAGATTCGCTTCATGGTCGCTATTCTCCCTGAGTACAAGGAGGCGAAACAGGAGGACGATGAGTTCACGATTCGACGGCTCCCGATTTTCCGGACGGACTCCTTGCGAAATGAGCGAGAACTGACGGGCCTCGATCTCGGTGACGACGACCAGACGCAGATGACGTTTGACTCCATCACCGAGGACAATCAAGACGTGAAGATTCCTGTGCCACTTCCAATTGAGGTCGATGAGAGCGAAGTGGCAGACTCGGAATTGGAGGATGGATTCCTCGTTCAACGGGTTCGTATGCCGAAGTACGACACGGCGAAAATGAACGCCGGCGTCCGGAACTTTGGGGAGTACTACGCCGCACTACAGGGCGTCTTGGACGTGGTAAAATTCCACATGCGGGAAGGATGGTGGGAGTACGGTGGAGGCCTCGAAGAGGGTATCCACCGTTATACAACCCGCGATTACGATGGGGTTGAGGATTTCTTCGAGCCATACGTCAACGATATTCTGGCTACGGTACGCTACCTTCGAGAAGACCATGGTGACGGACGGCTGTTCAAAATGTTTGAAGATACAGTCTTGTCTTTAGTCGTGAAAAATTATATGAAGTATGATTATGTTGTGGGGAATCCGCCATGGGGAGGCATTCTGTTAGGTAGTCGGGGAGCATTAGGGAATGAGTCTCTCCGCGATCAGTTGAGAGAACAGTATGACTCTGCCTACGGGAGGTATGATATCTATGTCCCATTTATCGAACGAGGGGTTGATTGGCTACGTGAAGATGGTAATTTAGGATACATTACTCCCAACCGATTTATGAAGCGCAATTACGGGAAGGAGACTCGTCGTATCCTGTTGGAGAACACCAAGTTAGACACTATTGTTGACTTCGGGGATTATGATGAGATGTTCGATAATGCGACTAACTATCCCTGTATCCTGATTACCGAGAAAGAGAGTGTGTCTGAATCAGAGTTTGAATTCGTTACGTTCCAAGACGAAGTTCACGAGCGATCGGTTGATACGGTTATGGAACATCTTCGAGAGAGTTCTGTACCTTGGATTAAACGGCACAGGTTGAATCAGGCAAAACTAACAACAGACTCCTGGTCGCCTGCCAAGGTTCTCGCATCAGATATTGTCCAAAGTGTCAGAGATGGCCCCGGACAGCGGATTGGGGAACTGTACAACGCCAGTCAGGGGTGTACAATTGGCGGGAAAGGGTGCGAAGAGATATTTGTTTTATCGGAGAGGGAGGCGGAGAACCTGAATTTGGAGGAGGACTTGTTGCAGAACGTACTGAAAGGCGGAGATATTGAGAAGTGGTCGGAACCAACACAAGACAAAGTTCTCATATATCCATACGACGACAACGGAGATGTCGTTGATCTGGAGGACTATCCAGAGACGCACACCTATCTATCTGAATACGAGAAACGGTTGGAAAGCAGAGAATTAGACGGGAAGAACATTACTGACTGGAACAAGGAATGGTACGAACTATGGCGACCCCGTGATAGGGCCGTTCTCGGTAGCCAGAAAATCATCACGCCCCGTCTTTCAACAGAAAATTGCTTCGCGGTCGATCTGGAGAAGCATTTCCTGTTAGATTCGGCAGTTGGGATGATGTGTCCAGAGACACATTACGAGTATCTACTTGGATTTCTGAACTCAACTTGGAGTCAGTTGTACGTCAATAGCGAGAGCACGTACGTACAAAACCGATACTGGAACTACAGCCAAACCGTAGTTGAGTCCCTTCCAATAGTGCCGCCTGAAGATGCAGTTGGCTCAGAGGCCTACAATAATATTGAGGCGGCTGTCAAGGAACTCCTCAAATATAGAGATCTGCGGGAGCGTATTGATGGGTTCCCCACCACCTATCTTGATGAGTCAGTAGAGATTGATTGGGTTGATTATACTTGGCAGACAAAGCGGTCGTCGGTTGACCCGACAATCAACGAAGAGGATGGAGTCATCAGCTTAGATGCGGGACGTACTGATAGTATCCGAAACGCCTTGATTAATACTGAGACGAAGGCGAAGTATATCCGAGAATCAGTAGAGGGAATGAACGTAGATAGTGGAGAGAGCATTTCGATTCCTATCCCTATTAGCGATACTGATGTACAGGACGTAATGTCCGAACTGAACGACGATAAAGTCAGGTTTGATACGGAGGAAATAACCAATCTGGAGAATAAGATTGACGAAGCGGTCTATTCACTTCTGGAATTAGACCAAGATGAAAAGCAGACAGTTCAGGACTGTCTTGACTTGTTCTAACTCTCAGTATCTTTATCCGGTTGCCAGAAGGAGATGCACGAAATGACGCTACGTGAGGAGTTATCTGAGTACGCGGAACGCTCCTCGGGCCTGATCGAGGACTCTCCACAAATGGACGAGGAGAACACCAAGCGGAAACTCATCGAGCCGCTAATTGATCTTCTCGGATGGGACATTCTCTCCTCCGCTGTCGAACTGGAGTACTCCGTACAGATGGGATCAACGACGAAACGGGTTGACTATGCGCTCAAAATCGAGGGGACCCCGGTCGTATTCGTTGAGGCGAAAGGGTGTGATACACCACTCGAACAGAGTCACGAAGAGCAACTCAAGAGTTACATGCGACAGGTCGGAGTCGATTGGGGACTCCTATCGAATGGACGTGAGTTCAAGATTTTCCGCCATCACGTTTCAAGCAACCGAGTCAACTTGATTTCTCTCTCAGAGTTCGACGTAGAGGATGTACCGGACAACGAACACCCCCTCAAGGCACTCTCCCGTGAATCTATTGAGTCCGGTGAATCCCGACAGATCGCTGAGAAGATCGAGGCGGTACAGAACGCCGTTAAAGAGCTCCGAGAGAATAAAGAAGACCTCGCTGAGGATGTAACTGGAGTAGTTTCGGAAGTCGCCGGAAATGCAGTGTCACAGCAAGTCGAGGATGAAGCGAAGAGTTTCGTCGATAATCTAATCCGAACATTGGAGGAGCAGGCACATCGAAGAGAGGTCATTCGAGATCCACCCGGAAGTAACGACAAACCCGTGAATGGAGAGTATGAAATTCGTGTCTCCCGGAACGGGGAGGAAATTCACTGTGTAGTTGAGGAATTACAGTCTGAAGCGATGGGTTCGCTTGTGGATTATCTTATTGAGGAGGAGAAACTGTTGAACGAGATTGAGATTCCATATATTCCAGGAACCGGCAAAGGGAGCCGTGCACTTCTCAATGACAAGCCGGAACACACGAATGGCAAAGAAATGAAAACACACCAATCTGTTTCGAAGGGATACTACGTTCACACGAATCTTCCCTCCGATCAGAAACAGAAGTACGTCTCGGAACTTGCCGAAAAAGTGGACGTAGAATTGGAGTTCATCGGGGGGTGGTAATAGGGCTATATCGAATACCCATCTCTGGTTAGAGCGTTGTGGATAATCCTTCCGGGATTCGCAAACCGTAGGGTATCTCACATAGAGACTCTAAGTGTAACACCCAACGATTCATCGAACGTAACTACGCATTGAGTCGGTTTTCTCTCCCAACGAATCGTGATAGCGTAACGACTCGGTAGTATCTCAATGGTTTTGCCTATCAAGCGGGCGGATACACCAATCTGCTTCCATACCGTCGGCTTCGGGACACTCGAAACGGCTAATTTCGACTGATTCAGCGACCAATATATCTCAGCTCATACGAGAAATTTCGGAGAGCGACCTACCTATATATGCAATACGGCCACTCAATGAATGTTCCAACCGGAGACAGAGTGCATAGACGCGGTTGGAACCCGTCCCCTCAATGTACAGTTACGTCCCTATCGGAACTGTGGCTCTACACACTAATACACCGCCTTCCGAAACTCGATTGTACAAAACCCGGATACGGCAGAGGTACGGAGAGGGGACGGTGGGAGGCCACAAGGGAGGATTTTGGCGGGTGAAAGCGGCAAGATACACGCTCAACGGTGTAGGGATTTTATAAAGAAGCCACGCCTTCTGTCGATTGTTGACGGAGAGAACTCAGATGGACTCGCCGGGATTTGAACCCGGGGCCTCTCCCATGCCAAGGGAGTGATCTACCCCTGATCTACGAGCCCGCTTCGTACTTCTGGTATCCGGTGGCTTTTATTAAACCCATCGAAGCGGGCCGGGAGTGAGAACGGCTGGCATCCGGCGTGGCCTGCACAGATCGGCCACAATGGATAAGAGCGTCGGGAGCCTCGACTACGCAGATACGGGCATGCAGCGAGGAGAGGGAGCGTGTTGAGGCGTCGAGTCCGATCGAAGGGTCGACCGTGCAGGGCCGAGAGAGCGACGCGTGGGCAGACCACGCTCGATTTCGCCATTGGGATCAGCGTGTTCCTCGCGGTGCTCATCTTCATCTTCCTGTTCGTCCCCGGCCTGCTGTCCCCGTTCACGGAGGGGGCACAGGAGGAGACGGTCGTCTCGAACCGCGTGGCCGACGGGATCACCAAATCGATGCTGGGGTCGCCGGAGCACCCGTACCGACTCGATCGGTACTGCACGGTGAAGTTCTTCGACGACCAGACCGCTCCGGCGTCCTGTACGGGAACCTGGAGCGGCGGCCAACCCGTCGAGTCGCAACTGGGACTCGATCCGACCAGACAGCACCTGAACGTCACGATCTACGGGAACGTGTCGACGGCTGGGTCGGGATCGGACCGCCTGTGCTGGGACGAGACCGCGGACGCTGTCGTCGAAGAAGGGAACGCGTCCGCGACGTGCTCGGTGCCGTTCAGTCGCGGTGAGGCAGCGCCGACGAACAACGACCAGTCGGTGACGGCCACCCGGGTGGTCTGGCTCGATGGGTACGACGTGACCGTCTCCGTGGAGGTGTGGTGAGATGCGAGGCCAGGCACACACGCTGGAAGCGGTCATCGCGAGTTTGATGCTGCTGTCGAGTCTGGTGTTCGCGCTCCAGATGACGGCGGTGACGCCGCTGTCGGCGAGCACGTCGAGCCAGCACATCGAGAACCAGCAGGCGGCGACGGGGAAGGGTGTGCTCACGGCGGCGGCCGAGGCCGGCGCGCTCAAGCCGGCGCTCCTGTTCTGGAACAACTCGACGCGGCAGTTCCACGGCGTGACCGGCCAGGAGAACTTCTACACCAGCGGGCCGCCAGACAACAGGTTCGGCGAGATGCTCTCGCGGTCGTTCGACGACCGGGGCATCGCCTACAACGTCTATCTCAGCTTCGTCAGCCCGAGCGGCGACATCGTTCCCCGGCGGTACGTCTACAACGGCGTCCCGACCGACAACGCGGTAACGGCGACCTACACGGTGACGCTGTCCGACGACGACCCGCTGTACGACGAGGACGGGACGGCGAACGAGACGACACTCGGGGACCCGGGCTCGACGTATCTGATCCCCGACACGGGGCGAAACCACTACAACACGGTCCGCGTGGAGGTGATCGCGTGGCGGATCTAGCCGGCCGCGAACGCGGCCAGATCATCCTGATCGCGGCGTTCGCCCTCGCGGTGACGTTCGTCTCGCTCGCGCTCATCGTCAACTCCGCCATCTTCACCGAGAACCTCGCGAGTCGCGGGGAGACCGCCGGCGGCGACGGTGCGCTCGACGCGCGAGCGATGGTCGAGACAAGCGTCGAGCGAAGCGTAGCGGCGGCGAACCGCTACAACCACTCCGCGCCCGAGGCGGCGGTCGAGCGCGACGTGCGGGCGGCGAGTCGCCAGCGCGGGAAACAGCAGGCGCTCACCGGCGGTCTGGTGAACACCTCGAACCCGCACGACTACCACTACGGGTCGCGGATCGCGATGAACGACAGCGGCGGCGGGAACTTCACCGCGAACGGGCTGAGCGGCGGCGCTTCGGACTGGCAACTGGTCGAGGGCGTCGACGAAAACGGGCGGCCGCACGCGGTCCGCGCGTTCGAGATGGAAATCAAGAAGGGCGGTGCGCTGGACTCGACCGACCTCGACCCCCTGTCCGGCCGGTTCACCGTCGTCGTGAACAACACGGGATCGCCGAGTCGACAGTGGACGGTCACGCTCTGGCGCGAGGACCTGAATCCGGACCGGATCCACGTGCGAACGGAGCGGCCCGGTGGCGCGGCGCGAGAGTGTGCCAAGACGATTCCCGCCGATGAATTCGCCGTCTCGCTGACCGACGGCACGGTCGACGGACGCCCATGTCATGCGCTCGGGTACGATCAGGCCGCGGACACGTACTTCGGCTACGGCGCGGGCGTCTCGACGCCGTACAACGTCAGCTTCCAGAACGGCGACCAGGTGAAGGGCAACTACTCGTTCGTCACGGCGAACTCGCCGGCGACGACGACGCTCGATTCCGGGCCGAGCGCCGGCCCCGCGCCGTACATGACGAGCGCGGTCTACGAGGTCGAGGTGGCGTTCACGTACGCGAATCCGAGCATCAACTACACGACGCAAATTCGGGTCGCTCCGGGTGAGCCCGATGGATAACCGCGCCGTCTCGACGACGCTGAGCTACACGCTGACGCTCACGATCGCCACGCTGCTGGTGACCGGGCTGGTCGTCGCCGGGAGCGACTTCGTGAACGACCGGCGCGAGGAGGTGGTCCGCGAGGAACTCGCCGTGATCGGTCAGCAGGTCGCCTCCGACCTCGCACAGGCCGACCGACTGGTTCAGGCAGCCCACGGCGGCTCACCCACCGTGACACTCCGGCGGAGCTACCCGGAGCGTGTCGCCGGCAGCGGCTACCGGATCTCGCTGGACGGGCCGAACGACCGCGTCGCGCTCGAATCGGTCGAGCCGTCGCTGTCGGTCACGGTCGACATCGAGACCACGTCGGCGATGGGGACGAGTACGGTCAACGGCGGCGTCGTGGTCGTGACCTACGAGAGCGGCCAGCTGGAGGTGCGCAATGGCTGACCGGGGCGTCAGCGAGGTGCTGAGCTTCATTCTGGTGTTCACGCTGATCATCGCCTCGATTACCCTCGTGTCAGTGGGCGGTCTCGGGACCCTGCAGGACGCCCGGAACGCCGAGCAACTCAACAACGCCGAACGGGCGTTCGACATCCTGACCGACAACGTCGCGGACCTCTACCAGCGCGGCGCGCCGAGCCGGGCCACAGAAATCAGCCTCGGCGAGGCCCAGCTTCGGACGGGCGAGAACGTGACGATGACCGTCGAGGTCGACAGCGGAAGCGGGTACTCGCGGGTCGGCCAGTGGGAGATTCGCCCCATCGTCTTCGAGGGCGACGAAGAGCGACGGATCGTCTACGAGGCCGGCGGCGTCTACCGGACGAACCGCGACGGCGGGCTCAGGATTCGAGACCCGCCGCTGGTCGTAGACGGGAACCACGTGCTTGTCACCGTCGTCGGTCTCAACAGGCCGGATACCCAGAGCCTCGGCGGGTCGACCGTGCTCGTGCGGGCGAACCACCGGGACACGGACATCGCGTTCGAGGACACGAGCGGCGGCGTCGAGGGCGTTCGGATCAACGTCACCGGACCGCGGTCGGACCTCTGGGAAGACTACTTCGAGGAGAAGGGGTTCACGTGTGCCACCGGCAACGACTGGTGTGAGTACCCCGACGGTGCCGGTGGCAGCATCGAGCGGACGTACGTCGTCTACCACGATATCCGAGTCGACATCGACCAGTAGCGTTCGAACTGCTCAGGGCGAGGTCACGTTGATTCGGTTGACGGAGATGTGGAGGTACGTGATGCGGATGATGTTCACTTCTTCCGGGACCGCCCGGGTGTTCCTGAGGCTCCGGTCGTAGTGGATCGCACCGTCCTGCCAGATGTCGACCTCGCCGGTGACGACGCCGCCGTAGATCTCGCTCTGGCGCATCGCGAGCTTGTTCGTCCCCTGGCTGGGTGCGTAGATGATGCCGACGAACTTGGAGTTGGTCCCGTCCTTCGAGAGCGTCGTGTTCACGTGGCTCTTGCCGTAGAAGGCGACCTGCGTGGCGTTCTCGCTCGGGCCGCTCCCGACCGTCACGACCCGTCCGCCGGTGATGTCGATGTGTGAGGTCGTCGTCTCGCCCTTGATCGTCCGGTCGCCCCAGGCGCTCTCGCCCTTGACGAAGAAGCGCGCGTCGTGGGTTCCGTCGACCTCGATGCTCGCTTCGTCGAGGCTGACGTAGTCCCGGACCGCCACGGAGACGTTGCCGCCGCTCGTGTCGACGGTGAGCGTCTCGCCGGAGTCGAGGTCGATGTGCTCGACGTAGTACTGCTTGTCGCCGCCCGCCGAGTCGAGCGTGCCGCTACTGGTGATAGTGTCGTCAGAGTAGTACCCGCTGTCTGGGTTCGAGCGGATGTCGTCCACCCGGCGGTTGACGTAGCCGTCGATGGCCGACACGCTCTCGACGCCGGAGATCTGCTCGGTCTCGACCGACGGCGGCGCAGGCGACGGTGAGAAGCCGTCGGCGTACTCGACCCGTTCGCCGTTGAAATTGTTGCCCCAGTCCTTCATGTCGACGTACCCGCCGGAGGTGATGTTGCCGTGGACGCGGACGCCGTTGTCCTGTATCTGGACGTCGCCGGCGGTGTTGATCGAGGCGTTGTTCCAGCCGTTGGCCGCGCCCTCCCCGGCGTAGCCGTCCCCGTCAGAGGAATTGTAGGCGTCGAAGCCCGGGTCGGTCGACCCCTTGAACTTGATGACGCCGGCGGGCGAGGACGACCTGACTGCGCTTCGGACGGTTCGCGCGCCGACGGGCGTAACGAGCGTGGCGTTGACCATGTTCTTCGAGTGCGTGTAGTTCACCTCGCCCTCGGTTCGCGTCTCGAAGTACTGTCCCCAGCCGCGGTAGTAGTCGCTGCGGACCGACACCGTCACCTCGCCGTTCGCCATCGGATTGACGAACGCGGGGTTCATCGTCTCGTTCGGGAAGTACCGCGTCGTCCCGTTTCGGCTGATGACGCCCCGTCGACCAAGCGACGCGTCGCCACGGACCGTTATCAGCGGCAGGGTCAGCGTCGCCCCGCGGTAGTGGAACTCCGGCGGCGAGATCATCACCGACTGTCCCGCGCCGTCGGAGCGCCAGACGCCGCCGCCCTGGTACGCGATCGTGGTCGCCGTCTCGTCGTCGTTGACGACCGCGCCCATCCGCTTTCGGAACACGACCGTCGTGGCTCCCGTCTCGGGGTCCTTGTAGGAGACGTTCATCCACCCCGCGTCCTCGTCGACGCGGTAGCGCTCTGACCCGCGGGCGGCGAGTTCGACCTGCTGAACGTTCGACTGGCCGAGTCCGACGAGTGCCGCCCGTGAGTCGAACTCCGTCAGCGCCTTCTGCGTGCGCTCCGCGCCGAGATGTGACTCCGTGTCCGTGATCGCGCCGGCCCCGAACGCGACGACCATCGTCGTCGAGACGACCATGATCCCGAAGATCAGCGCCACCCCGAGCGGTGCCGACTGCGCGCGGCACCGCCGCTCTCCGCCGCCCCGACCCAGAGGCATCTTCATGCCCCCTCAATTGCTATCACCGCTGATAACGTCTCTGGCCACGTGTAATTCATCTGTCTCCTCCTGTCGCCGTCAGCCAGCGGTGACGTTCACGTCGTTCGTCGAGGCGTGAACGTAGGTGACGGCGGGTATCTGCGAGTTCTGCTCGACGGTGTCTGCGTTCGCCAGCGCCTCGTCGTAGTGGAACGCGACGTTGTTGATGGTCGTCGCGCCACCGACGAACGCGCCCTTGATCTCACTGCCGCTGGAGGCCGCTGTCAGGACGAGGTCGACACCCTGGTTCGGTCCCTGTCCCGGCCCGTAGATGACGCCGGTGACGCTGAACTTGCTCCCGAACTCGATCTGTCGGTCGGGGTTCATGTACAGCCAGAACTGCGTGGAGTTGTCGCCCGGGGTCGAGATCTCCGTGTTCCCGTTCTGGCCCTCGATGGTCGCGTCACCCTCGAGATAGACGTTCACGCGGTTGGACCCCGTGACCTCGATCTCCCCGCGGTCGATCGTCAGCCCGTTCTCGACGTAGACGTCGACGTCGCCGCCCGAGGTGTCGAGGGTCAGCGTCTTGCCGTTAGGCACGTCGAGCTGTGAGAGGTAGTAGTCGCCGGCGGACAACGTTGCCTCGTCGGACGGCCCGGCGGCTCCGTAGTCGATGGTCCCGCCGTCGACGACGGCGGTCGTGTCGTTGTCGTTGTCGGCCGGGTCCCGGAGGGCATCGCCGCGGTCGCCGATCACGCCGGCGACGGAGTCCGGTGCCGAGACGCTGGCGTTGTCGTTCTTCCAGTTGTTCGGCCCGGGCTGCCAGTTGCTGGCGGACTTCTCGCTGTATCCGCCGCCGTAGGAGATGTTCCCGTCGTAGAGGCGCCCGTTGTTGTGGTCGAAGGTCATGTCGCCGCCGACCTCGACGTTCCCGTGGATCTCGCCCTTCTCGACGACGAGATCGCCGGCGACGACGACTTTCGTGCTCGACCCGCCGCCCGCGTACGGGCCCTCGGAGGAGTTGTAGCTGTCCATCACGACGTTGTTGTCGACGGTGAGCGTCGACCCGGGCGACCCGGAGACGACGCCAGCCTCCAGCGAAGGGTAGTCGGCCGGGACGGTCAACAGCAGCGTCACGCGGTCGTTCGCGTGGTCGTAGCGCACGTCGCCGCCGGTCCGTTCCTCGAAGTACTGCCCCCAGCCGCGGTAGTAGTCGCTCTGGACGGTGACGGTCATCTTCCCGTCCCGGAGCGGGTTCGTGAAATTCCCGTCTCGCGTCGTGTTGGGGTAGTACTGCGTCGAGCGGTTCCGGGTGATGCGGACGCCGTTTCCGACCGTCGGGTCGCCGCTGACGGTCACGAGCGGTAGCGTGATGGTCGCATCGCGGTAGTGGAACTCCGGCGGCGAGACCATCAACGAGCCGTTCGCTCGGGTCGCTCGCCACAGCCCGCCGCCCTGGTACGCGATGCGGTCACCGCCCTCGGCCGTGTACACCACCTCGCCCATCGTCTCGTTGAAGACGGTCTTCGTCTCCCCGGAGGACGTGTTCCGGTAGGAGACGTTCATCCAGCCGGCGCCCTCGTTCACGCGATAGGCGTTCGGTCCGGTCGCAGGCAGTGAAACGCGCTGTGCGCCGGATTGCCCGAGCGCGACCATCGCGGTCCGCGACTTCAGTTGCGTCATCGACTTCTCGGTGCGTTCGAGGTCGAGCTGGTCCTGGGTGGTCTCGATCGCGTCGGAGCCGACGGCCACGACCGCGGTCGTGGTGACGATCATGACCGCGAACACGAGCGCGACCCCGAGCGGTGCGGTCTGCCCGCGCGTTCTCGACCGGGACCCTGCGCTCGCCATATTGCACGACCTTACAGCGACGCGGGTCTTAAGCGAGCGGGGCTGGTTATCAGCGGTAATACTGCCAGTCGGGCGAGCGCCGACGGGAGCGGCTCGTTGGGGGCTGGGCGGCGGTTCGAAACGGAACGGTTTAGTCGCGCCACCGTCGACGGACACACGGGAACAGCACGACCGCAAATCTGACACGTCCTGGGCTTCCAGGACTCGGGATTGCGGCCGTGTTCGGCATCACCAGATGCCAATACGCCTCGCTACCGGTTAGCGACGAGCGGTCTGTGCCGTTCCAATCAGAAACATGGCACGAATGCACACACGCCGCCGCGGTTCGTCCGGTTCGGACAAACCGGCGGCAGACGAACCCCCGGAGTGGAGCGACGTAGACGAAGACGCCATCGAAGAGCGCGTCGTCGAACTCGCCGAACAGGGCCACTCGCCCAGCCAGATCGGCCTGAAGCTGCGCGACGAGGGCGTCCAGGGTACTCCGATCCCTGACGTCTCGCTCGCCACCGGCAAGAAGGTCACCGAGATTCTCGCGGACAACGAGGCCTCGCCGGAGCTCCCCGAGGACCTCCGCAACCTGATGGAGCGGGCCGTCCGCCTCCGCGACCACATGGACGAGAACCCCGGCGACTACCAGAACAAGCGTGCGCTCCAGAACACGCAGTCGAAGATCCGTCGCCTCGCCGATTACTACCGCGGCGACGAACTCGACGCGGACTTCACCTACAGCTACGACGCGGCCGTCGAGCTGCTGGGCGACGAATAGATGTCCGCGACCGGTCGGGAACCGACGCCAGCCACGTCGCCCAGTGCCCTCGCCGGGTCGCTGCGCGAGGCTGCCTTCGTGCGCCTCGTCAGCGACGCGACCGGGGACGCACTGGCCGCGACCGGCTTGCTGGCCCGGGCGCTCGACGACACGCCGTTCCAGGCGAGCGTCGTCCGCCCCTTCGAGGACCCCGACCGGACCACGGAGGCCGACCTCACGGTCGCCGTCGGTCGCACGCAGTCGGCCGCCGACGTGTCGCTGACCGACCGCGCCGCCGCGACGGCGTTCGAAACCGCCCGGGAACTCGGCACGGCGGACCCCGCGCTCGCGCTGGCAGGCACGATCGCCGCCGGCGACGCGGACGGGGCCGTCGCCGAAGCCGCCGAACGGGCAGGCCTCGAACGCCGTCCCGGTGTCGCCGTTCCGGTCGCCGACCTCGCGGACGGCCTGGCCCACTCGACGCTGTTCGTCGCGCCCTTCTCGGGCGAGGCGGACGCCGCGCGGGCTGCCCTGGCCGACCTCGACGTCGCCCCGGACGAAGACCCGTCGACCGACGACCGCCGACGCCTCGCGTCGCTGGTCGCACTGACCGTCACCGAGGACGCACCGCCGCGGGCCGCTGACGCGGTCCAGCGCGCGCTCCGTCCCGCTGTCGGCGGCCCGTTCGAGACGGTCGGCGGCTACGCCGACGTGCTCGACGCCGTCGCCCGGGAACGACCCGGGACCGCCGTCGCGCTCGCGCTCGGCCACGACGCCGTCCGCGAGGACGCGCTGGACGCCTGGCGAACGCACGCCCGGCGCGCCCACGAGGCGGTCACCGACGCGACGACGGGCCGATACGACGGCCTGTTCGTCGCCCGCGGCGACCCGATGCCGACCGGCACCGTCGCCCGACTGTTCGCCGACTTCCGCGCGCCTGAGCCGGTGACGCTCGTCGTCACCGACGGCGAGGCCGCGGCCCGCGCCACCGACGGCCGGGACGTGGCCGCGTCGATCCGCGCGGCAGTCGAGTCCGTCGGCGGCGACGCCGTCGGGACCGGCGACCGGGCGCGCGCTCGGTTCGACGTGTCCACGGCGGACTTCATCGAAGCGTTCCGGGAGGCACTATGAGACGGGCCGAGATCCGCACCACGCACGACTCGCCCGAGCGCGTCGCGAACGCGCTCCGCCCGGACAACACCGACGAGATGACTACCCGCGTCGAAGACGACGCGGTGGTCACGACCGTCGAGCGCGACACGACTGGGGGCCTCCAGGCGACCGTCGACGACTACGTCGTCAACCTCCGCGTCGCAGCACAGCTAGCCAACCACGACATACGATCCAACCATGAGTGAACGAAGCGTATCCAAACGCGCACAGCAGAAGCGGTGGTACACCGTGCAGGCTCCCGAACAGTTCGACCGGGAGGCGCTCGGCAAGACACCCGCAGACGAACCGGACAAGGTGCTCGGACGCACCATCGAAACCACGCTCGGCGAACTGACCGACGACGCCAGCGAGAACAACACCAAGCTGACCTTCAAGATCAACGAGGTCGCCTCGGACTCCGCGTACACGGAGTTCGTCCGCCACGAGCTGACGCGGGACTACCTGCGCTCGCTCGTCCGCCGCGGCTCCTCGAAGGTCGAAGCCTTCGTCACCGTGCTGACCACGGACGACTACCGCGTCCAGGTCCAGCCGGTCGCCGTCACGACGAAGAAGGCCGACGCCTCCCAGGAGAAGGCCATCCGCCGGACGATGATCGACCTCGTCGAGGAGACGGCCGAAGACCGCACCTTCGAGGAACTGATCGACAGCGTCGTCGAGGGCCGACTCTCCTCGGCCATCTACGGCGAGGCGAAGGACATCTACCCCCTGCGCCGCGTCGAGATCCAGAAGACGACCCTCGAGGCCCGCCCCGAGGAAGTCGCCGCCGAAGAGGAGACCGCCGTCGACGTCGACGAGGAAGACGTCGACGTCGAGAGCTAACTCCGTCGACGCTCGTTTCAGCGACCGACTCGATTCGCATTTTTCCGTCGTCACTGACCAGCGGCGCGTCCCCCGGCCGTCGGGTCGCACGCCGAACGTGGGTTTATACTGTGGGAACAGTTAGCAAATAACATGTACGAGTCAGTGTTGATTCCGACGGACGGGAGCGCCGACATGGACGCCGTCGCCGAGCACGGCGTCGCGCTGGCCGTCCAGTTCGGGGCCGAGGTACACGCGCTCCACGTCGTCGACGACCGGGCGTACGGATCGGTCCCGGACGACGTGAAACAGCGCGTCGAGGAGACGCTGACGGCCGACGGGGAGGACGCGACGAAGGCGGTCGCCCAGCGCGCGCTCGACGCCGGCCTCGACGCGACGAGGGAGGTCCGGTGGGGGAACCCGCCCGCTGGCATCGTCGCCTACGCGACCGAGAACGACGTCGGTCTCGTCGTCATGGGAACCCACGGTCGGACGGGCTACGACCGCTATCTGCTCGGGAGCGTCACCGAGAAGGTCGTCCGCGTCGCGCCGATGCCGGTCCTCACCGTCAGCGTCAGTGACGACAATGAGGACACCGCGAGCGTCACAATTCCCGACCCGCCGGCGGAGCACTGACCGCGCGACCGCAGCGCCGATTACTCGCTCTCGGTCGGCGTCGCCGCGTCCTCCGTCACGACGACGGTTCCGACCATGCCGCCGCGCTCGTGGGGGATACAGAAGTAGGGGTGCGTGCCCAGCACCTCGAACGTGTGGGTGTATTCCTGGCCCTCGAACAGCGTGCCCGAGGTGGCGTTCCCCCACGCGTCGCGGGCCGCCTGCTCGCTGTCGAAGTCGCCGCTGGCGAAGAACTCTGCACCGTCGGGGAGTTGCCCCTCGTAGGCGGTGACTGTGTGGCCCTGCTTGCTGGTGTTGCGCCACCGGACGGTCGTCCCCGGTCGGACCTCGATGCTGGGGGGGCGAAACGCCTTGGCCGACATCCCCACGTCGTAGTCGCCGCCCGCGGTCCCGTTCCCGATACAGCCGGCCAGCCCGATGCCGGCGGCCGGTCCGACGGCGCGGAGGAAGTCCCGTCGCTCCATGGTCGAATTCGGAACCGGACGGGCAAAGGCCGCTCGGTTCTCGACGGCCGCCCCGACACGCCTCACTCGAAGGTCAGCCCGTCCCGGAGGTCCCGCGCGTCCGCGAGCAGGGCGTCCGGATCGTCGCCGGTGAGCGTCACGTGGCCCATCTTCCGGAGGTCGTACACCTCGCGCTTGCCGTACCAGTGGAGGTGCGCGCGCGCGGTCTCCAGGACGCACTCCTCGCCGCTGAGTGCCGCGGACTGGCGCTCGGGCACGTCGCCGAGGATGTTCGTCGAGACGGTCGGGAACCGCTGGTCGGTCGTCCCGAGCGGGAGGCCGGCGACAGCGCGCAGGTGCTGTTCGAACTGGGAGGTGTGACAGCCCTCGATGGTCCAGTGCCCGGAGTTGTGCGGCCGCGGGGCGATCTCGTTGAGCAGGATCTCGCCGTCGGCCGTCTCGAACAGTTCGATGCCGAAGACGCCGCGGCCGTCCATCGCGTCGAGCACGTCGTGGGCGACGTCTCTCGCGTGCTCGCGCGTGGCGGCCGACGCGCGGGCGGGGGCGACCGACTCCCGGAGGATCTCGGCTTCGTGTATCGTCTCCGTGACCGGGAAGGCGTCGCGCTCGCCGTCGCCGCGACAGCCCATGACGGCGAGTTCGCGCTCGAAGTCGACCATCTCCTCGACCATCGCCGGGCCGGCGATGTCGTCGATGGCGTCTTCGACGTCGTCTGGGCCTTCGACGGGGACGTTCCCGCGGCCGTCGTACCCGCCGGTGCGGGCCTTGAGCATCGCCGGGTAGCCCAGGTCCGCGCAGGCCTCGCGAAGGTCCTCTGCCGTGTCGACGGCGCGGAACTCGGGGACCGGGACGCCGGCGTCTGCGAGGCGGCGCTTCTGGACGAGCTTGTCCTGAATCGTCCGCAGCGTCTCGGGGGCCGGGTGGACCGGCGTGCCCGTCTCCTCGGCGACGCGTTCGAGCACGTCCGGGCCGGCGAGTTCGATCTCGAAGGTGAGGTAGTCCGAGCGCTCCGCGAGCTCGCGGAACGTCTCCTCGTCCTCGAAGCCGCCGACGAGCTGGTCGCGGACGACCGGCGCGGCCGGGCAGTCCGGCGTCGGGTCGGCGACGAGCAGTTCGAGGCCAAGCGGCGCAGCCGCTTCGCCGAGCATCCGTCCGAGCTGGCCGCCCCCGACGACCCCCACGGTGGGGCCGGGCGAAGTGAGCGTCATACCGCGCGCTTTCACAGCGTCGGGGTTAAGCGTTCGTTTCTCGGGCGTACGACTCGTGGACCCAGACCGTGATCTCGTTGGAGTCGTACTTCGTGCGCATCAGGTGCGTCCGCGGCTCGTAGCCGGCGGCGCGGAGCCGGTCCGCGGGGACCGTCCCGTCGACGGGCTGAGTGATTATCATCGGCGGCGTCTGCCCCTGGGCGCGCTCGCGGAGCGCGGACTCGCTGTTCTCGCAGGCGACGCTCACCTCGTCGGCCGCGAAGTACCACGGCAGGGGCAGGGAGTTGTACCAGTTCATGCATGTCGGTCTGGTGGTCCACCACGACTCGTTCCAGTTGTCGCGGTTCTCTTTGACGTAGGCGTCGTCGCCGTCGTAGGCGTCACCAGACTCGCCGTAGTACACGACCAGGTCGGCCCCGCCGTCGTGGGCGGTCGCGATGCGGTCCATCGTGTGGAGGTCCTCGCGCAGCGACTCCTGTGGCTGGGCGAACTGCACGAGGGAGTTGCCCTCGAGGTGCTCGTTCGAGTACACCCGCGTCGCGGCGGTGTTGACGACGAGCGCGGAGACGAGCAGCAGGATGACGGCCGCGATGGCGACGCCGGTCACGTCGTCGGCCGACAGCGCCTCGCTGCCCCACCGGAAGACGGCGGCCACCCCCACGGCGGCGGGAATCGACAGCGGGACGACGACGTGGACGGCCAGCCACGGCGCGCCGATGTCCGTCCCGATGGGGTAACCGAGGATGGAGACGAACCCGCCGTAGGCGACGAAGGGGACGAGGTGGCGCGGCTCGACCGCCCCGAGGCGGTCGAGGGCGTACCCGAAGACGGAGAAGGCGACCAGCGGCATCGACGTGAACGCGAGGGCCTTCAGCAGCACCTCGTAGTGGCCGTCGACGCTCTCGTAGAAGCCTTCGAGCGACTCGATGAGGCCGGTCTCCGTCGTCGTCGCCTTCTCGGAAGCCGGCGAGAACCACTCGCTGAACTGGTCGACGACGCGCTCCCACGTCACCTGGACGAGTTCGGGGAACAGCGTCGGGTTCGTCACGCCCGACCAGAAGTTCACGTCGCCCTGTGACGCCGGCGTCGGCGGGTACTCGATGCCGGCGACGCCAGCGCCGCGGGGCGCGTAGAAGAACAGCGAGACGAATCCGAACAGCACCACCGCGAGCGCGACGTGGCCGGCGTAGGCCGCGAGGACCGCCCCGGCGCTGTCGTGGCGGTCGCGGAACGACCCGACGACGCCCTTGAGCATGTCGACGTCGCCGCGAACGCGACCCGTGATGCGGTTCCAGACCGCGTCGGCACTCGGGACGGTGCGGAGGAACCCGAGCGCGTCGCGGTAGCCGTTGGGGAGAACGAACACCTTCGCCAGCAACAGACCGGTCGCGCCGAGCCAAGTCAGGACGTAGACGATGGCGTTTTCCTTCGCCGCGAAGCCGAAGGCCACGAACGTCGCCACGGCGTAGAGGTATCGCGGCTTCCGGGTGTCGTGGAACCGGACGAGAAAGCCGAACGCCGTGAACATGAACGCCGCGACCAGCACGTCGCTGCGCATGAACCGCGAGAAGTACAGCATGACGGGGTTGATCGCCAGGAAGACGGCGGCCAGCACCGTCTCCTCGTCCCGGAGGTGCTCGCGGAACAGCAGGGCCGTCAGGGGCAGGAGCCCGCCGACGACCGCGACCGGGAACCGCATCCAGAAGTCGGTGGGCGGGACGACGGCGAACAGCCACGAGTCGACGTGCTGGATGAACGGGCCGTGGATGATGTACCGGTAGGCGAACGACCCGGAGTCGCGGAGATTGAGCGCCCAGTAGGCGACCCGACCCTCGTCGAAGTGTGCGACGCGGTGGCCGAGCGCGACGAGTCTGAGCAGGAGACCAAGCAGCGTCACGCCGACGACGAGCTTCGTCGCGGCGTGGGGATCCTCGTCGACCCAGGACCGGGTCCGGTCTCGGAGACGGCGGAGGGCAGAGAGCGAAGACGGCGCAGCCATGTCTGTGGGAAGCACAGGGGGCATTAGAATCCTTCTGGTTTACAGAAGTGTTCGGACTGAAGCGGTGCCGGTCGACCGCGGGCCGCGCTCGCTCCGAGGACGGAACGGTAGTACTTTATTGACCCCTGCCTGCGAGTCACGTATGGTGCAGCTCGGGCTGGTCGTCGCCCAGTACGACAAACACGGGGAGGTCATCGGCGAAATGGAACGCGGGGCACGCGAAGCGGCCGCGGCCCGCGACGCGAACATCGTGGACACAGTCTCTGTCCCGGGCTCGTACGACACGCCGCTCGCGGCCGACCGCCTCGCTCGCCGGTCGGACGTCGACGCCGTCGCCGTTCTCGGAGCCATCATCAGCGGTGACACCGACCACGACGCCGTCATCGGCCACGCCGCCGCCCAGGGGCTGACCGACGTGTCTCTGGACCGCGACACCCCCGTCACGCTGGGCATCATCGGCCCGGGCATGAGCCAGGACGAGGCCGAGGCCCGGACCGACAAAGGTGGGTCGGCCGTCACGAGCGCCATCGAACTCGCCACGGAACTCGAACAATGACTATGGACTTCGCATCCCGCGTCGAACGTGTAGAACCGAGCGCCACGCTCGCGATCAGCAACAAGGCCGCAGAGCTCGAAGCCGAGGGCAAGGACGTCGTCGACCTGAGCGTCGGCGAGCCCGACTTCGACACCCCGGAGAACATCAAGGATGCCGCCAAGGCCGCACTCGACGACGGCCACACCGGCTACACTCCCTCGAACGGCATCCCCGAGCTCAAGGACGCGCTCGTGGACAAGCTCCACGACGACGGGCTCACCCAGTACGGTACGGACAACCTCATCGTCACGCCGGGCGGCAAGCAGGCCCTCTACGAGATCTTCCAGACGGTCATCGACGACGGCGACGAGGTCGCCCTGCTCGACCCCGCGTGGGTCTCCTACGAGGCGATGGCGAAGCTCGCCGGCGGCACGCTGACCCGCGTCGACACGGCGGCCCACGACTTCCAGCTCGAGGGCGCGCTCGACGACCTCGCCGAGGCCGTCTCCGACGACACCGAACTGCTCGTCGTCAACTCGCCGGGCAACCCCCACGGCGCGGTGTACTCCCGCGAGGCGATGGAGGGCGTCCGCGACCTCGCCGTCGAGCACGATATCACTGTGATCTCCGACGAGATCTACAAGGAGATCACCTACGACGGCGCGGAGGCCATCTCGCTCGGCACGCTCGACGGCATGACCGACCGGACGGTTACGCTCAACGGCTTCTCGAAGGCCTACGCGATGACCGGCTGGCGGCTGGGCTACTTCGCCGGGCCCGAGGAGCTGATCTCCCAGGCCGGCAAGGTCCACTCGCACTCCGTCTCCTGTGCGGTGAACTTCGTCCAGCACGCCGGCGTCGAGGCGCTCACCAACACCGACGACGCCGTCGAGGAGATGCGCCAGGCCTTCGCCGAGCGCCGCGAGTTCCTCATCGACCTGCTGGAGGAACGGGGCGTCCGCGTCCCCGAACCGCAGGGCGCGTTCTACATGATGCCGGAAGTCGCCCCCGACGGCGACGACACCGAGTGGTGCGACGAGGCCATCTCGGAGGCCCAGGTCGCGACCGTCCCCGGAAGCGCGTTCGGGACGCCGGGCTACGCCCGCTTCTCCTACGCGAACAGCAAGGACCGCCTCCAAGAGGCCGTCGACCGCCTCGCCGCGGAAGACCTGCTCTGAGCCGGCCGTCTGACGAACTGTTTTCACCGCTCGGCAGAAAGCATCAGTATGCCAACTCGTCGAGCGATCCTCGCGCTCGCTGCCGGAGCCGCGTCGCTGTCTGGCTGTCGGTCGCCGGACGGCGGCGGCGGTGCGGGCGGCAGTCTCTCGGTCACGGCTTCGGATGCGACGGTCACGCCGGGCGAGACGGCAACCGTCGACGTGCAGGCGTCGCTCGTCGGCGTCCTCACCTGGCGGCTCGGCGACGTGCCCGAGAGCTGGCAGATCACCTACGAAGAGTTCGAACCACAGCCGACCGCCGTCCGAGAGTCGTATCCGCCGCAACTGGTCTGGGACCCGGTCGTCGAGTCGGTGAGCGGTCAGTTGTCGGTCGCCGTCCCGTCGGCGGCAGTGCCCGGAACGTACACGCTCCCCGTCGAAGCGGGTTCGGACACCACGGACGAGCGCGCCGTCTCGGAGGCAGTCATCACCGTCGAGGATCCTGGCACGTCGACGACGGACGCATCTGGCTGAGGAAGCAGCTATTCAGTCTCGTTCTTCGAGTACCTTGTCGATGATCCGTCCGGTCGACAGCAGTCGCTCGGCCGCCTCGGCTTCCAGCGGGCTGGCGCGGCGAATCTCGCAGTCGAGGCCGCGCGCGGCCAGCGCCGCCTCCAGTTGCTCGTCGTCGTGGTGCTGGTCGTAGCCGAGCGCGATGACGTCCGGTTCGATGCGCTCGATGGGCACGAAGATGTCCTCCGGGTGGCCCAGGTGTGCCTCGTCGACCGGCTTGAGCGCGGCGACCATCTCCCGGCGCTGCTCGTCGGGGACCACGGGCGGGGCCTTGTGCGTGACGTTGACCGAGCGGGCGACGATGACGTGGAGTTCGTCGCCCATGTCGGCAGCGTCCCGCAGGTAGTGGACGTGGCCCGGGTGGAGGATGTCGAACGTGCCCTGCGCGACGACGCGGGTCACTGGTCGAACTCCTCCTCACGTAGTTCGGCGTCGATGTCGGACTGGTCGAAGTCGAAGAACGCCTCCTCGGGCGGGTCCACGTCGAGCACCGGCAACTCGACCTCGTTCCCGTCGCTGTCGAAGGCCTGCCAGTCGTCGCGGCCGTACGGATAGCCGACGATGATGTGGACGTCGCCGCGCCCGAACGTGGCGAGGTCGGCGTCGCTCGGCTGGAGGACGCCGTTCGGGTGCGAGTGAATCGACCCGGCCGCTCGCATGTCGTTTGGCACCATGCTCGTCTTGACGGTCGCGCTCACCGGGTTCGACTGCGTGCCCGGAATCACGAGCACGTCGGTCAGGACCGTGCCGTCCTCGTCGAGCCCGAGCTTGCTGGCGTCATCGCCCCGGAGGAACCCCATGTACTCGTTGGGATGGGACTCCTCGGAGGCCGCGAGCGCGAACTCGAGGGCCGACTCAGCGATCCCGAGTATCCCGCTCGTTCGGAACAACCCCATACCCACAGTCCGGTCGGCCGCTTTTTACGCGTTGTGTTCGGACCTCCCTCGATTCCGAAGAGTACAAACCGGGGAGCACCGAAGAAACGGCAAATGTCTTCGCCAACTGGCACCGATGACGGTGCCACGGTCCCCGACGGCGGGACCGTCGTCTACGATCTCGCGGCTCAATGTACGGTAGATGATCTCGAAGAGGGCGCACTGTACCACGCGACCGTCAACGGCGTCGTCGAGTACGGCGTGTTCGTCGACCTCTCGGACGCCGTCTCCGGGCTCGTCCACGACTCGAACCTCATCGGCCCCTACGACGTGGGCGACGACCTCATCGTCGAACTGGGCGAGATCCGCCCCGACGGCGACCTCAGCTTCGAAGAGGTCCGCGTCGACGACTACGAGGAACAGCGCGTCGTCCACGGCGACGCGACGACCGTCGACGACCTCGACGACGCGACCGGCTCGACCGTCGTCCTCGAAGGCCAGGTCGTCCAGATCAAACAGACCGGCGGCCCGACGGTGTTCCAGGTCCGCGACGAGACCGGTATCGTCCCCTGTGCCGCCTTCGAGGAAGCCGGCGTCCGCGCTCATCCCGACGTGGAGATCGACGACATCGTCCGCGTCTCGGGCCGGGCCGAGGAGCGCGACGACGGTCTCCAGGTCGAGGCCGATTCGCTGACAGTCCTCGACGGCGACGCGGCCGCCGACGTGGAGGCCGACCTCGACGCGGCACTCGAAGCCGCCGCCGAGCCGGCCGACGTGGAGCCGCTCGTCGAGTGGCCCGCCTTCGAGAAGCTCTGGGACGACCTCCGAGAGGTCGCGACCGAGCTCCGCAAGACGGTGCTGTCGGGCCGCCCGATCCGGATGCGCCACCACGCGGACGGCGACGGTCTCTGTGCGAGCGTCCCGCTGCAGGTCGCACTGGAGTCGTTCATCGCCTCGCAGTACGAGGACGACAGCGCGCCCCAGCACCTCCTCAAACGCCTGCCGAGCAAGGCCCCCTACTACGAGATGGAGGACGTGACGCGGGACCTCAACTTCGCGCTGGAGGACCGCACCCGCCACGGCCAGAAGCTCCCGATGCTGCTGATGCTCGACAACGGCTCGACCGAAGAGGACACGCCGGCCTACCGGAACCTCCGGCACTACGACATCCCCGTCGTCGTCGTCGACCACCACCACCCGGACCCCGAGGCCGTCGAGCCGCTCATCGAGCAGCACGTCAACCCCTACCTCCACGACGAGGACTACCGCATCACGACGGGCATGCTCTGTGTCGAGCTCGCCCGGATGATCGACCCCGACCTCACCGAGGACCTCACGCACGTCCCCGCCGTCGCCGGCCTCTCGGACCGCTCCGAAGCAGAGGCGATGCGGGACTACGTGGACCTGGCGGGCGAGAAGGGCTACGACGAGAACGACCTGCGCGACATCGGCGAGGCGCTCGACTACGCCACCCACTGGCTGCGCTACAGCTCCGGCGAACAGCTCATCACCGACGTGCTGAACGTCGACTGCGACGATCGCGAGCGCCACGAGGAAGTCGTCGACTTCCTCGCCGAGCGCGCCGAGCGCGACGTGGACGACCAGCTCGACGCCGCGATGAGCCACGTCGACCACGAGCGCCTCGACAACGGCGCGCACCTCTACACCATCGACGTGGAGAACCACGCCCACCGCTTTACCTACCCCGCGCCCGGCAAGACCACCGGCGAGATCCACGACCGGAAGGTCGCGGAGACGGGCGACCCCGTCATCACCATCGGCTACGGCCCCGACTTCGCCGTCCTGCGCTCCGACGGCGTCCGACTCGACATCCCGCGGATGGTCACCGAACTCACCGAGGAAGTCGACGGCGGCGGCGTCTCCGGCGGCGGCCACCTCGTCGTCGGCTCCATCAAGTTCGTGAAGGGCATGCGCGAGACGGTCATCGACGCGCTCGTCGAGAAGATGGCTGAGGCCGAAATCGACGAGGACCTCGGCAGTTCGACGGCGCTCCCCGAGGAAGTGTAGGCCGGCCGCCGTCCGTTCTCACGGTTCGAACCGCACTCGCCGAGCGGCGAGTCCGGCGACGACGATGACGCCGCCGACGGCCGTGGCGAGGCCGACCGGGACTCCGACGCCACCGCCGCCGGCCCAGTCCGCGTCGAACACCTCGCCGAAGTACGCGGCGGCCTCCGGCCCGTGGAGGACGAGGAGGACCTCGCGGTTCGTCGTCGCCGCCTGCTCGTTCCAGTTGAGGCTGCCGACGACGACGCGCTCGCGGTCGACGACGGCCCCCTTCGCGTGAATCTTCTCGTAGCGGCCCTCCGGATCGGCCAGTTTCGCAGACAGCGGCGCGTCAGTTCGGTCGGCCCAGTCGCGAAACCGCTCGACGGTGCGGCGGTTCTCCTCGCGGACGTACCATGCGTCGCTCAGGAGCAAGCGGACCTCGACGCCGCGCGAGGCGGCCCGCCGGAGCGCCCGAAGCAGCGGGCCGTCCCAGTCGCCGACCGTGGGCTGAATCACGTCGACGGAGTCGTTCGCCCGGTCCAAGATCGCGACGAGTTCGCCCTGCGCGTTGTCCGGCGTGACCAGCAGGTCCGTCCGGCGGACGGTCACTGATTCGGCGCGAAACTCGGTCGGGTACGCGCCCGTCGCTCGCTCGCCGCGCTCGAACCGGCGTCCCTGGCGATACCGCTCCCAGGCCGCGCTGTCACGCCACCCGGCGTCCGCGTGGAAGGTCGTCGCGAGGCCGTCGACGATTCGCGGCTGTGCGGTGACGACGCCCCACCCCCGACTGCTGTTGCCGCCGGTCCCCGCGGGCTTCCAGTTCTCGGTCATCACGACGGCACGGTCGTCCGCGACGGCGTACTTCGCGTGGTGGTAGCTGTACCTGGCGCGCGGTCCCGAAATGAGGCGGACCTGGACCCCCGCGTCGGTCAGTCGGTCGAGTGTCCGGGCCTCCGCGGCGGTGCGCTCCCCGACAGGCTCGCCTTCGAGCAGGACGCGGACCGTCGCGCCGCGTCGCTGCGCGTCGAGGAGCGCGTCCGCCACCCTCGGGGAGGAGAGGGTGTAGCCCGCCAGCAGGACGCGCTCGTCAGCGTCCCGTATCGGGCCGAGCGCCGCGCCCGGCGCATCGGGTAGCACGAACGCCCGGACATCGCCGCCGGGCGCGCTGACCACGGGCCGGTCGGTCGCACCGAGCGGTCGCCAGCGGACGACCGACCCGTTTACGACGCCGAGTTCGCCTTCGGTCGCTGCCGAGTACCGAACGGCGTCGACCGTTCGCTCTCCTCGGAGCAGCCGAATCCGCTCGCCGCCGTTGGCCAGCGCGAGATGGCCGTCCACGCCGACGACCCTGCTGTCGGTAAGCCGTCGCGTGTGATCGGGCGCGGTCGAGGCGACGACGCGGCCGCTGCCGGTCGCGTTCGGGAGCGACACCGTGCCGTCGCCGTCCGAGAGGCTGTACTCCCCGAGCGCTGTCCCTGCGGGAACTGAGAGGATGACGAACTCGCCGCGGTCGCCCCCGGCGATCGGATCAGGGTACACCGCGGCTATGGCGGCCGATTCGGCCTCGGCAGTCGCTACGGGAGCGGCAATCGACTCGGACCCTACCGCCTGCGGCGATGGCGCCGACACCGCCGCGACGACCGGGGAGAACACGACGAGTGCGAGTAGACAGCAGACGAGTGAGGCGGGCGGTCGCATCGGGGCATCTGGCCGCCCGCCGGTACAAAAAGGTTCGCGCGTTCAGACGCCGGAGGCCTTCTCGGCCTCGGCCTGGACGAGGTAGGCGCGGTCGTCGGCGTACTTGGCGGCCTCATCGAGGGCGTCCTCGGTGCCGATCTGCCGGAGCGCCCACGCCGCGGAGGCCCGGACGGAGTCGCTGTCGTCGGCTTCGAGCACGTCGGCCAGCGGCTCGATAGCGCGGGTGTCGCCGAGCAGGCCGAGCGAGCGAGCCGCAGCGGATCGGATCTCGTCACTCTCTGCGTCGAGGCGGTTCGCGACCGGCTGGACGGACTCCTCGCTCCCGATGGCTCCGAGCGCGCGCAGGGTGACCTTCTGGAGCGCCGGGTCGCCGTCGCCGTCGATGTAGTCGTGGAGCGTCTCGGCCGCCCGCTCGTCGCCGATCTTGCCGAGCACCGAGATGGGCCCCTTCTCGCGTTTCTGGGCGCGCTGGTGCATGGCGTCGAAGGCCGCCTCGGCGTCGCTGCCGAGGTTGTACAGCAGGTCGACCATGTACTCCTCGAAGAACTCCGAACCCATGTTCTCGTAGGCGTACAGGACTTCTTCGAGATCTCCCTCCTCGGCGTGGAGCTTCGCGGCGTTCCACTCCGGCGGGTAGTCCTTGCGGTTCTCGTTGTTCAGCACGTCGTAGAAGCCCCGCGAGTCGAGTTTCTCCTGGACCGTGAGGTCGTCCCAGACCTCGGCCTCCTCGAGGCCCGTCTCCAGCGCCTCGGCGGCTTCCAGGAGGCCCTCGATGGTCTCCGCGTCCTCGTCGGGGTCGAGGTCCGCGGCCTCGATGGCGTCGGCGACCGTCCCGAGCGCGTCGGCGGCGGCGACGAAGTCCCCGCCGGTGTCGGCGTCGTGGTCGACGTACTCGGCGGACGCATCGAGGAAGTCCTCGACGGCGTCCTGGGCCTCGCCTTCGCCGTCCTCGGTCCACTCGCTGTCGGTGACAGTGTCCTGCGCTTCGGTGACGATGTCGACGACGTCCTCGGAGTAGGGCCCGCGCTGGGATTCGAGGTCGTCGCGGAGGTCCGAGAGCCGTGACTCCAGTTCCTCGCGGGGGTCTTCGGCGTCCTCGTCGTCCTCGTCCGGTTCGGGCAGGTCGGCCGCTTCGAGGTCGCTCTCGACGTCGTCGAGCGTCGCTTCGACCTCGTCGAGGTCCGCTTCCGTCTCGGCGGCTTCCAGGGCCTCGCTGGCCTCGTCGAGCCGCGATTCGAGTGCCTCGCTACTGACGTCCTCGCCGGCGTCCTCGGCAGGGGCGTCCTCGTCGGTCTCGTCGTCCCCGTTGCTCATGTACGCAGATGTGTCGGTCCGGGCTAAGAGCGTTTTCCTTTCCGTATGACGGTCCGAACCCGTACGGACCGACCGATCCAACTGGCAAGAGATTTGAGGGGGCACGGCCACGTCCCCTGTAGTTGGCATATGGGTTCTGACAGCGCAGACGATTTCGAGGAGGTGGAGAAGGACTTCACACCGGAAGGGCCGGACGCCGCGGGCGAGGGGTCGGCCGCCGGATTCGTGGAGTACGGCATCGACGACAGACCGCCGAAGGGCGAGTCGATACTGCTCGGCGTCCAACATTATCTGACGATGATCGGCGCGTCAGTCGCGATTCCGCTCGGGCTCGCGGGCGCGATGGGGATGTTCGAGGCGGCACCGGGACAGGTCGGTCGCCTCATCGGCACGTTCTTCGTCGTCTCGGGCATCGCGACGCTGGCCCAGACGACCATCGGGAACCGCTATCCCATCGTGCAGGGCGGGACGTTCTCGATGCTCGCGCCGGGGCTCGCCATCGTCGGCGTGCTGGCCCAGCAGGGCGCGGACTGGCAGACGATGCTCGTCGAGTTGCAGGGCGCGGTCATCGTCGCCGGCGTCGTCGAGATGCTCATCGGCTACTCCGGCCTGATGGGGAAACTGAAGCGATACATGGGGCCGGTGGTCATCGCGCCCGTCATCGCGCTCATCGGCCTCGCGCTGTTCAACGTCCCGCAGATCTCGAACCCGAACTTCGGCGCGCCCGGGACCGGACAGAACTGGTGGCTCCTCGGACTGACGATGCTCGCCATCGTCGTCTTCTCGCAGTACCTCGACCGGCGTCACCGGGCGTTCAAACTGTTCCCCGTGCTCCTCGGCATCGCCGTCGCGTGGGGCGTCGCCGCCGTCCTCTCGGTGACCGGCGTCTTCGCCGAGGGGTCGGTGAGCTACGTCGCCCTCGGGAGCGTCACGAGCGCGCCCCTCCTCCAGCCCATCTACCCCTTCCAGTGGGGCCTCCCGCAGTTCACGCCGGGCTTCGTCGTCGGGATGCTGGCCGGGATGCTCGCCTCCGTCGTCGAGAGCTTCGGCGACTACCACTCCGTCGCCCGCATCGCCGGCAAGGGCGCGCCGAGCGCGAAGCGCATCGACCACGGCATCGGGATGGAGGGCGTCGGCAACGTCTTCGCCGGCGTCATGGGCACCGGAAACGGCTGTACGTCCTACACCGAGAACGTCGGTGCCATCGCGATCACCGGCGTCGCCTCCCGCTACGTCGTCCAGATCGGGGCCGCGGTGATGATTCTCGTCGGCTACTTCGGCCCGATGGGCGAACTGTTCGCGACCATCCCCGCGCCGATCATCGGCGGCCTCTACATGGTGATGTTCGGGCAGATCGCGGCCGTCGGCCTCTCGCAGTTGAAGTACGTCGACCTCGACGCGAACCGGAACATCTTCATCGTCGGGTTCGCCCTCTTCGCCGGCCTCGCCGTCCCCGAGTACATGAGTCAGGTCGGACAGGGCCTCGACGCGTCGGGCGCGACGGCGCTCCAGCAGGGCCTCGCCGGCGTGCCGGTCCTCGGCGCGGTGCTCGGGACCGACGTGGTCGCGACGACGCTGTTCGTCGTCGGCGGCACCGGCATGGTCGTCGGCGGCGTCGTCGCGTTCGTCCTCGACAACACCATCCCCGGAACCCGCGAGGAGCGCGGCCTGAGCGCGTGGGCGGAACTCACCGAGGACGACGACGAGTTCGTCTCGGCGGTCGACCGACTGCGCGGTCGGGGCGGCGACCGCTCCCGGATTCCGGGTGACGACTGAGACGCGATGCCCGACGAGAGCGAGGCGGTGTACCACGGCGACCTCCGGCGCGGCGGCCGCATCACTGTCACGACCGACCGCGTGGTGGTCGACCGTCCCGCTGACGAGTCAGTCACCGTCCCCCTGACGGGCGTCGTGGACGTGACGCTACAGGACATCGACTGGTTCCTCGTGGTGATGAGCCTCGGTCTCGTCGGGTTCGGTCTCGCCTCCGTCGGGCGAAATCTCCTTCTGGCAGGACTGTTCGTCGTCGCCGGCCTCGTCAGTACGGCGCTCACCTACCGCAAACGAGGGGCACTCAGAATCAGCGTTTCGGGTGAGACGAGCCCGCTCAGGCTGTTTCCCGCTGACCCGACCGCGTGTTACGACGCGCTCGAATCGGTGCTGAGCGAGGACTGACGAACGGAAATCGCCTACACTTACGCCCCCGCCGGTCTGACGGCCTCGTATGACACCCGACAGCGTCCAGTCGCTCATCGACCAGTTGCGCGAGGAAGCCGAGATGGACCGCCCGAACGACCTGACGCCGGACGTGGGCATTGTCATGGGATCGGACTCGGACCTGGCGACGATGGCCGGCGGGAAGGGCAAGCGGCCGGGGGCCTACGCCGCGCTCGCCGACGAACTCGGCTTCGAGGAGCAGACCGACTACACCGACGCGCCGGACGCCCGGTTCACCTTCGAGACGTTCGTCTGCTCGGCCCACCGGACGCCGGAACTGATGTACGCCTACGCCGAGACGGCCGCCGACCGCGGCATCGACGTCATCATCGCGGGCGCGGGCGGCAAGTCCGCCGACCTGCCGAACATGACCGCGAGCATCGCCTACCCGCTGCCGGTCATCGGCGTCCCCGTCCAGGAGAAGTCCGTCGACTCGGTCATCGGGATGCCACAGGGCGCGCCCATCACCGCCGTCGACGCCGGAAAGTCGTTCAACGCCGCGCTCTCCGCCGCTCAGATTCTCGCTCGCCAGCACGACGACCTGCGTGACCGGCTGGTCTCCTACCACGAGGACCTCCAGACCGAGGTCGGCGAGGTGTCGCGTGACCTCCACGAACTCGGAACGCCAGGCTTCAAGGACGAGTACTGGGAGCGAGAGGAGTAGACCCGCTGGTCGGGCCGGACCGCGAGACGGCGGTCCGGCTCAGTACTCGGGGTTCTCCTCGCGGACGCCCTCGCGCTTGTTGACGAGGCGGGCGAGGGTAAACAGCGCGTCGGAGAGCCGATTGAGGTAGACGATGGCCGCCTCGTTGACGCCGGCCTCCTCGGCGGCGAAGGAGACGCAGCGGCGCTCGGCGCGGCGACAGACCGCCCGCGCGTGGTGAAGTTTCGCGCCGGGTTCGGAGCCCGACGGGAGGATGAACGACTCCAGCGGGTCCAGTTCGGCGTCGGCGTCGTCGATGAACGACTCCAGGGAGTCGACGTGTGACTCGTCGATCTGTGGGTCGTCCTCCTCGGGGTTCGGGTTGGCGAAGTCGGCCTGGACGATGTGGAGGTGGTTCTGTATCTCGCGCAGTTTCTCGTCGATGTCGTCGTGTCCGGTCGGTCTGACGACGCCCACCAGCGCGTTCACCTCGTCGACGGTCCCGTAGGCCTCGATGCGGCGACTGTCTTTCGACACCCGCTCCATGTTTCGGAGGTCGGTCTGGCCCTGGTCGCCGCGACCGGTGTAGATGGTCATGGGCGAACGTGACACTGCCAGCGTCTTATAGGCGTGGGCGAATCGTTGGGGCGTGTGACGTACCGCACTGAAGACCGCCGGAACGAACCGCTCAGGGGGCTTCGAGCGGCGGACCGCTCTCGGTCCCGGCGGTCGGGAACGCGGGGTGAATCAGACTTATCTCGCTCCCGGACGCCTGTCGAAGGGAATGGCCCTCCGACGGTGGCGACTTGTGTCCTCGGCCCTGCTGACCTGTGCGCTCCTGGCGGGGTTTCTCTGGCTGGTCGACCTGCCTCGGCTGGGGGCGGCCCTCCGCGGAACTGACCTCCCGGTGTTCGCCGTCGGCGTCGTCGTGACGGCGGTCGGAGCGGTGGCCTGGAGCGAGTCCCAGCGGCACCTCCTGGCGGCGTCCGGGGCGACACTGTCGCCGTGGCGGAACTTCGTCGTGTTCTCCCTGGGGATGGTCACGAAACAGGTCCTGCCGATGGGACACGCCCTCGGGACGGCCGTCGTCGCCTACGGCGTCGGGACGGAACTGGACCGTCCCTACGTCGAGAACCTCGCGCCGGTGTCGGTCACCGAACTGCAGTCGCTGCTCGCCTCGCTCTGTCTCGCCGGTATCGGGTTCGGATTCGTCGTCGTCACGCTTCCGTGGACCCCGGGGCTCCGGTCGCTCGGGAGCGTCCTCGCGGTCGTGGCCGGCGGGACGCTGGTCCTCGCCGTCACCGTCTGGTACCGCCGTCGCGTCGTCGGGCGGTCGTTGCTTGCGGTCGCCTCGCTCGTCCAGGCGACCGCCGGGCGAGTCTCGCCGAGGGTACGGCGACTGTCCCGGCCGGAGGCGCTCACCGCCGAGGTCGAGCGATTCTACGTGACGGTCGGCGCGGTGGCGAGCGACCGGACTCGGGTCCTGCTCGGGTTCGCGTGGGCGCTCGTCGGCTGGGTCGCGTTCAGCGTCCCGCTGGTGACGAGCGCGGCGGCGCTCGGGACCGCCGTCCCCGTCGCGGTCGCGCTCTTCGTCGTTCCGATGGCCGGCTTCGCGTCGCTCGTCCCGGTCCCGGGCGGGCTGGGGAGCGTCGAACTCGTCATGACCGGACTGGTGGTCGTCGTGAGCGGTCTCGACCCGACGCTCGCGGCGGGCGTCACGCTCCTCTATCGCCTCTGTACCTACTGGCTCGTCGTGCTCTGCTGTGGCGGTATCGTCGCCGCGTTCGGCGCGGCCCCCGGAACGGCGCTACGGGCAGTGACGCGCCGGAACTGACACCCGAACGAGCGGGTCGGCCCGCCGTCCGTCGCGGTTCAGAGCCGACGGCGGACCTCGGAGAGGGCGGCCGGTGTGAGGTCCAATTTGGCGAAGACGGCGTCGCGCTTGTCGGGGTCGCCGTGGCCGGCCACGAAGCCGTTGAGCCGCGCGGCGACCGTCGAGTCGACGAACGCGTCGCCGTAGACGCCTTCGAGTTCGTCGGCGACGACCGGCGTCGACCGGAGCTCGTACTTCTGGTGGTAGTCCTCGGCCAGGGAGAAGCGGTCCAGCGACTCGATGGCCGTCTCGACTGCCTTCCCCGTCCGCGTTTCGAGGGCGTCGCGCGACGCCTCGGCGGCCTCGCGCTGGCGCTCGTCGTGTGCGAGGACGACGCCGCGGTACTGGCGTTTGTGCGGGGCCGAGAAGGGAGCGTGGTTCGCCCAGAACACGTCCAATAGGTCCGAGTACGCGAGCCTGTCGGGGTCGTACTCGACCTGGGCGACCTCGGTGTGGTCGCCCAGCGAGTAGTAGCTGGGATCGGGTTCGGTCCCGCCGGCGTAGCCGACGCGGGTTCGGGCGACGCCGTCCATCGCCCCGAATCGGGCGTCCGGCCCCCAGAAACAGCCCATGCCGAACGTCGCCGTCTCGGTGCTGTCGGGCGGCGGCGCGTCGGCGTCCAGAGCGAACGCCGTCGGACGGTCGGGTTCGTACGCTGGCGCGGTCATAAGACGGCTTCGGGCCGGAGCCGTTTGCCTGCTTCGCCGGCGCGAGCGGAACCGGGAAATTCAATTGCCCCCGAGCGAAACGTCAGGGCATGAGCCTGGAACTCGAACACTACTGCCCCGAATGCGAAGAGTACCGCGACTTCTGGAAGGTCGCCAGCACGTCGATGCACCTGGGCACGAAGGTCAAGTGGCACTGCCCCGAGTGTGACTACGGGTTCGTCCGCATCGACGGCGAAGTCGACACCGGTCAGACGGCGTAGCTCTCCGTACCGATATAGAGACCACTTAGCAGCTGTTTTACATGCGCCCGCTGAGGGTCCGAGTACATCGATGAGCCTCGATCCGGACGCGGCGAACGCGGCAGATTCGGCCTCCGACCACCCGGAAGCGCCCCCGACGCTGTCGATGACTGTCGTCGAGTACTCCGGTGAGCCGGATCGGTGTACCGTCTCGCCGGAGGGGCTGTCGGGGCTCGCCCGACTCTCGACGTGGCTCACCGTCGACCGGTCGGTCGTCGTCGACCTGTCTTCGATGCGCTGACCGAGAGTTTTTACCGCGGTATCTCGCACGTAGTCGTAATGAGCATCGAGGTGTTACTGGTGGACGAAGACGCGGACGTGCTGGAGATCGTCGGCACATTTCTCGGGCAGGAAGACGGGTTCGAGGTCACGAGCGAGACGGATCCGGAGGCGGCGCTCGAACGGGTCTTCGAGGAGGAGTTCGACGCCGTCGTGAGCGACTACAAGATGCCGCGCCTGGACGGTGTCGAACTGTGTAACGCCATTCGAGAGCGCGGAGCGTCGATCCCGTTCCTGCTGTTTACCGCCCGCGAGCGCGAGGACGTGGCTGACGTGGCCGCCGAGAACGGTGTCACGGCCGTCGTCCAGAAGGGAACCGGAACCGAGCAGTACGGGGTCCTCGCCGACCGCATCCGCGACGAAGTCTAGACGTCCGTCCGTGGCAGTGCGAGCGTGATGACCGTGCTGCTGTCGTCGCCGCTCTCGCATTTCTCGTATCGCAATCGAAGCCCGTCTCTCGTTTCATCCGGCTCTGTCGCCCGTCCCCGGGATATCGAACTATCCGCACGGGCGCAGTGGTAGGTGTCGAACCCGGCCGGCTACGCGTCGTCGAGTGCCTGCCAGGAGAGCCGGGGGGTCCGGGCGGCGCTGACCTGATCGATGCGCTTGGCTGCGGGCCGAGACGGGGCCGCCGCGAGCGTCTCGTCGTCCTCGGCGGCCACCGCATCGAACGCGGCCGCGAGCTGGTCGAGCGACCGCTTCGTCTCGCCTTCCGTCGGTTCGGTCATCAGCGCCTCGTCGACGATTTCAGGCCACTTCGTCGTGGGCGGGTGGACGCCGTAGTCGAGCATCCGCTTTGCGGCGTCGGCAGCGTCCTGCTCGCCAGCGCTCGCGACGAACTCGTGGTGGAACGGGCCGAAGGGCACGTCGTAGTCGATCTGCTCGGCGAGGTAGTTCGCGTTCAGCACGGCCTTGGCGCTGGCGTCGCGCAGGCCGGCGTCGCCGAGTCGGGCGATGTAGGCGAACGCCTTGACCAGCACCGGCCAGTTGCCGTAGAAGCCGTGGACCTTGCCGATGGACGCCTCGGGCTCGTAGTGCTCGTAGTTCCCGTCGCGCTCCCTGACGTGCGGGGTCGGCAGGAACTTCGCCAGCCCCTCGCGGACGCCGACGGGACCGGCCCCGGGGCCGCCGCCGCCGTGGGGCGTCGCGAACGTCTTGTGGACGTTGTAGTGCATCACGTCGAAGCCCATGTCGCCGGGGCGAGCGCGCCCGAGCAGGGCGTTGAGGTTCGCGCCGTCGTAGTACAGCAGTCCCCCGGCGTCGTGAACGAGGTCCGCGATCTCCTCGATGTCCCGCTCGAACAGCCCGAGCGTGTTGGGGTTCGTGAGCATCAGCGCGGCGGTGTCGTCGCCGACCGCGGCCGCCAGCGCCTCGGTGTCGACGCGACCGTCGTCGCTCGGGAGTTCGACCACCTCGTAGCCGGCCATCGCCGCCGTCGCGAAGTTCGTGCCGTGGGCGGATTCCGGAATGACGACCTCGCGGCGCTCGTCGCCGTTGGCCTCGTGGTAGGCCTTCGCGATCTGGATGCCGGTGAACTCGCCGGCCGCGCCCGCCGGTGGCTGGAGCGTGACGGCGTCCATTCCGCCGATACGGCCCAGGTAGTCCTGCAGGCGGTGACACAGCGCGAGCGTGCCCTGGACCGTCGCGTCGGGGCGGTCCGGGTGAATCGCGGCGTCCTGCCGGGCAGCCACGTCCTCCGTGAACGAGGGGTTGTACTTCATCGTACAGGACCCCAGCGGGAACGGCCCGCTCTCGACGCCGTAGTTCATCTGCGAGAGGCGGGTGTAGTGACGCGCCAGCTCCGGCTCAGCCGGGGCCGGGAGCGTGAGCGAGTCCCGCGTCAGGTCCTCGGGCAGCGCGGAATCTTCGACCTCGACGGTCTCGTTCGCCTTCTCCGAGAGCAGCGGCTCGTAGCGGTCCTCGCTGTCGTCGGTCCAGCGGGCCTGGTCGTATTTCACGCGAGACACCCCCGCGTCGAGCGTGAAAGTCGTGGGACGCGATTCGTCCCACGGCGGTTCGCCGAACGCAGTGCGGCGAGTGTCATTTCGCCACCTCCGATAGCGCCGCCATGAGGCCGTCTTCGGCCTCGGCGGTGGTCTCCGTGGCACACACCTGGATCAGGTGCTCGCCGACCTCGTGGACCGCGTAGCCCTCGTCGAGGAGGTCCCCGGCGACGGCGCTGGCCGGCTGGTCGGTGCTGGCGACGAACTCCCGGAAGTGGTGGCGGTCGTGGACTGGGGCCTGCACGCCGACGATTTCGTCCAATCGGGTAGCGAGGTCGCGAGCGCGTGTCACGCACTCGTTCGCGAGGTCGACCAGCCCGTCGGGGCCGAGCCACGCGGCGTGCATCGCGGTCCGCAGCGCGACCCACGCCTGGTTCGTACAGATGTTCGAGGTGGCCCGTTCCTTGCGGATGTGCTGTTCACGGGTCTGGAGCGTCAGCGTGTACGCGCGCCGGCCGTCGGCGTCCTCGCTGGCCCCGACCAGTCGCCCGGGGACCTGTCGCAGGTACTCCTCGCGCGTGACGAACATCCCGAGGCCGAACCCGTAGGCCGTGCCGGTCCCGAGCGAGGCCGCGTCGCCCACGACCACGTCTGCGCCCACGTCGACCGGGCGCTCCAGCAGGGACAGCGCCACGGGGTCCGACCCGAGACAGAACAGCGCGTCGTGGTCGTCGGCGAGGTCGCCAATCGCCCCGAGGTGCTCCTCGACGACGCCCCTGACCGTGGGCGTCTCGGCGTAGACCATCGCCGTCTCCTCGTCGATCGTCTCCGCCAGCGCGTCGACGTCGACGGCTCCGTCGTCCATCGGATAGGACTCGACCGAGAGCCCCGGGCCGTCCGCGTAGTTCGCGAGCACCGCGCGCTTTCCCTCGCGGAGGTGGCCAGGCACGAGAATTCGGTCGCCCGATACCGACCGCACGCGCTGGGAGAGCGTCGCGGCCTCGCCCAGCGCCGTCGCGTCGTCGTACATCGAGCAGTTGGCGACATCCAGTCCCGTCAGTTCGACCAGTATCGACTGGTACTCGAACAGCGCCTGCAGGAAGCCCTGTGCGACTTCCGGCTGGTACTGCGTGTAGGAGGTCAGGAACTCCGAGCGACCGGCGAGGTCGTCGACCACGCTCGGGACGTAGTGATCGTAGTGGCCTCGACCGAGGAACTCGGTGAGGTCCGCGTTCCGGCGGAGCAGTCGGGCGACTTCGCGCTTCGTCTCTCGCTCGCTCCGGGCGTCGATGCCGAACTCGCCGTCGAAAGCGACGGTGTCGGGCACATCGAACAGCGACTCGATGTCGTCGGCGCCCACTGCGTCGAGCATCGCCGCGGTCTCCGCGGCCGTCTGCGGTGCGTACGGACTGCCGCGCTCGCGTCGGTCGCGCTCTCTCTCACGCTCGCTCATGGGAAATCCACTCACCAGGGCCAAAAGACATGCTACCCGCCCGTAGCGGCCGTGCCTACATTAGGCTACTCCTTCCGCCGATGCAACACGACGCGGCTCACTCGATCTGGTCGCGGTAGTCCGCCGGCGAGAGCAGGTCGTCGAGTTCACCCTCGTCCGCGAGGTCGACTTCGAGCATCCAGCCGTCGCCGTAGGGGTCCTCGTTGAGCAGCTCTGGTTCGTCTCTGAGTCGGTCGTTGACCGCCGTTACCGTCCCGGAGACGGGGGCGTACACGTCCGAGACTGCCTTGATCGACTCGACGACGCCGAAGTCCTCGCCGGCGGTTAGCTCGGCCCCCTCGTCGGGCAGTTCGACGAACACCACGTCGCCGAGTTCGTCCTGCGCGAAGTCCGAGATGCCGATCTCGGCGGTCTCGTCCGTCGCGCGGACCCACTCGTGGGTGTCCAGGTATCGTAGTTCGTCGGGAACGTCGAAGCTCATCTGTCGAGAAATGGCGTGCTCCTGGTACGTGCTTTCTTCGGTTCCCCCCGGACGACGACGCGGACGGGCGTGTCCGGTTCGGCGTGGCCCACGGGCACGTACCCGAGAGCGATCGGCGTCCCGAGCGTCGGGCTCATCGTGCCGCTGGTGACGCGGCCGAGGGGCTCGCCGTCAGGTGTCGTCACGTCGTAGCCGTGTCGCGGGACGCCCCGGTCGATCAGCTCGATGCCGACGAGTTTCTCCTCGGGACCCTCGGCCTCGACGCCCTCCAGCGCGTCCCGGCCGACGAAGTCCGTGTCGAGCTTGACCGTCCAGCCGATTCCCGCCTCGTAGGGGGTCCTCGGTTCCTCGGTCGGGTGAAACTCCTGCCCGGAGAGCAGGAAGCCCATCTCCAGACGGAGGGTGTCACGCGCACCGAGGCCACAGGCCTGACACTCCAGCGCGCCCCAGACCGTTTCGGCGTCGGCCCACGGACAGAGCACCTCGAACCCGCGCTCGCCGGTGTATCCGGTCCGGGCGACGAGCGACTCGACGCCGGCGACCGTCCCCGCCGCTACCTCGAACCGGGAGAGGTCGGCGAGCGCCACGTCCGTCTCGGCCGCCAGCAGGTCGGGTGCGTCGGGTCCCTGTACGGCGATCATCGCGTACTCCTCGGTCCGGTTCGTCACCGCGGCGTCGAGGCCGCGGTCGTCGCGTTCGGTAAGCCACCGCTCGGTCATCTCTCCGTCGTGACCCGCGTTCGGGATGAACAGGTAGTCGTCGTCGATTCCCTCGGGAAGCCGATAGACGATGGTGTCGTCGAGCATGATGCCCTCGTCGTCTGTGATCGCCGCGTACTGTGCCTCGCCAGGGTCCAGCGCGGTCACGTCGTTCGTCGTCAGCCGCTGTGTCAGCGTCGCTGCGTCCGGACCGGAGACGGTGACCTGTCCCATGTGCGAGACGTCGAACTTCCCGACCGCGTCGCGGACCGCCGCGTGCTCGGCCCGGATCGAGTCGAACTCGACGGGCATCTCCCACCCGCCGAAGTCGGTGAACGAAGCGTCTGTGCGCGCGTGCGCCGCCGAGAGCGGCGAAGACCGCAGTGTCATAGGCGGAGGACACACGCCGAGCGGTCTTACCGTTTGGCCTCGACGAGAGCGATAAACTGTATGTGACGATAGCAAATCCGCGGTCGCCGAGAGAGATATCGTTTCGCCAGCGCCGTTCAGACGGGCCAGAGACAGCCTACCGCGTCGCGTCCGGTCCGATTTCCTCGTCGAACCGTTCGAAGAAGTCCGCGACGTACTCCCAGCGTGACGCGCCGAGGCGTTGCGCGGGTTCGGTGTGGAGCGCGGTCAGCCGCTCGCTCGCCCACTCCCGGAGGAGCGACACGTCCCGCTTGGCCGTAGTCACCTCTCGGGTCGCCGCCGTGTCGTCGATGACGGCGCACCGCACTCCCGAGCGCCCCGACCGTTCGCCGACGATTTCGGCGAGACGGACGATACCGACGGCCCCGATCGCATCCAGTTTGTCGGCGTCGAAGAGCAGTTTCGCCTCGATGCTCTCTGGGTCCGGCGAGTTCGACCGAATGCTGTGCGTTCGGAGACAGTGCTGGACCGCGGCGAGTCGGTCCTCCGAGACGCCCTCGGTTGCGAGCAGTTCGCTGACCTCCCGGGCCGCCCACCGACCGTGGTCGTCTACCTCGCCCGTCCGTTCGAGCGGCCGACCGATGTCGTGGAGCCACGCCGCGGCGGCGAGGAGGTCCTCGTCGACGGGGCCGGTCACGTCTGCGGCCAGTCGGAGCGCCAGGTCGCGGACCCGGTTCGCGTGGAACTCGTCGTGGGCAGGGAGGGCGTCCTCGTAGTAGGGCAGTGCCAGCGCTCGCGCGCGCGAACTGAGTTCGGGGGACACGACACGGCGTACGTCCAGCGATTTCAAATCGGTTGTGGGGAGACAGGAGCCCTTCCTGGAAACCGTCTCCCGTCCGGTCGGTCGCCTCTACCCCACCGCTTTGCTATAGCGGTTATCAGTTTACGGCACGAAACGGCACGCATAAACAGCTCAGCGGAAAACAGCGTCTATGAAGCTGCTTCGACGGATTCTCGACACGGACGAGTCGCGGACGCGGGTGGGACTGTTCGTCGACGGCCCAAACGTGCTTCGGGGCGAGTTCGACGTGGACCTAGACGAGGTTCGAGAACTGGCCGAGACGTACGGCCCGCTGGCGCTGACGCGGCTCTACGTCGACCAGAACGCGTCGCCGGGCCTTATCCAGGCCGCCGAGGCACGGGGATTCGAAGTCGTCATCACCAGCGGCGACGTGGACGTTCGGCTCGCCGTCGACGCGACGGACGCGGCCGTCGCGGGACAGATCGACGTGCTGGTCGTCGCCTCGCGGGACACGGACTTCAAGCCCGCGCTGGAGGTCGCCGGCAGAGAGGGACTTCGCACTGTCGCCGTCGCGCCGGGCGAGTACGGACGGTCCGACGCGCTCGGGAACGCCGCCGACGAAGCGGTGACGCTCGGCGAGTGAGCGGCTGAGGGGCGTTCTTGCAAAAGGGCAGTCGAGTCGGCAAGTGTTTTCTCCGGTCGCACCCGTGTGGCGCGTATGGACATCGACGACACGCCGGTGCTCGACAACCACCTGCACCTCGACCCGGTCAACGGCCGGAACGTCGAGGCGGCCGCGGAGTTCGCCGACCACGGCGGGACGCACCTGCTGGTGCTCAACAAGCCCTCCTGGCACCTCGTCGAGAAGGCGACCGACGAGGCGACGTTCCGGGAGGTGTTCGACCTGACCGTCGAGGCGGCCGCCGACGCATCGGACGTGCTCGACGGGCGGGCGTGGCCGGTGCTGGGCGTCCACCCGGCGCTCGTCTCGAAACTGGTCGGCGACGGCCACACACCAGCGGAGGCCCGCGACATCATGCAGGCCGGCCTCGACGTTGCGGCAGAGTACGTCGCCGAGGGGCGGGCGCTCGCGATGAAGTCCGGGCGGCCCCACTACGACGTGGACGACGCGGTCTGGGAAGCCTCGAACGACGTGATGCGTCACGGCTTCGAGCGGGCCGCCGATGTCGGCTGTGCGATCCAGCTCCACACGGAGGGCGGCGAGGACTTCGAGACGGTCGCGCAGTGGGCGGAAGAACGCGGCCTCGACCGCACGCAGGTGGTCAAGCACTACTCGGGTGGCCGGCTCACCGGCCCGGTCAAGTCGGTGCTGGCCGACAAGGACGAACTGGAAATCGCCATCGAGGCAGACGAGCCGTTCCTGATGGAGACGGACTACATCGACGACCCGGACCGCCCCGGCGCGGTCCTCGGGCCGAAGACCGTGCCGCGGCGGGTCCGCTGGCTGCTGGAGAACGGGCACGACGACGCGGTGCGGACGGCCCACGTCGAGACGCCCAAAGCGGTGTACGACATCGACACCGAAGCGACGCTGGAGCGGTGAGTGGCAACCGAAAAGGAGGCGGCAGGTCGGCGGAAAGCAGTTATCCGAACTTGCCGGTGATGTAGTCCTCGACGCGCTGGCTGTCCGGATTTTCGAAGATCTTGTCGGTGTCGTCGAACTCCACGAGTTCGCCGCCGGTGAGGAAGACGGCTGTCTTATCGGAGATCCGGGCCGCCTGCTGCATATTGTGGGTGACGATGACGACGGTGTACTCCGCGGCCAGTTCCTCGATGAGGTCCTCGATCTGCGAGGTGGCGATGGGGTCGAGTGCCGAAGCCGGTTCGTCCATCAGGATGACTTCGGGGTCGACAGCGATGGCGCGCGCGATGCAGAGACGCTGTTGCTGGCCGCCCGAGAGGTCAAGCGCGGAGTCGTTGAGGCGGTCGCTCACCTCGTCCCACAGCGCGGCCTTCTTCAGCGAGCGCTCGACGACCTCGTCCATGTTCTCGGTCTTGTCCTGGATGCGCAGGCCGTAGGCGACGTTGTCGTAGATGCTCTTGGGGAAGGGGTTGGGGTGCTGAAACACCATCCCGATCCGGCGGCGCAGCGCCACCGGGTCCACGTCGGTGTCGTAGACGTTCTTCCCCTTGAACGTGAGTTCCCCCTCGACGCGGGCGATGTCGATGAGGTCGTTCATGCGGTTGATACACCGGAGGAACGTCGACTTGCCACAGCCCGACGGGCCGATCATGGCCGTCACCTGGTTCTCCGGGATGGCCAGGTCGATGTTCTGGAGCGCCTGGGTCTCGCCGTAGAACACGTCGAGGTCCCGCGACTCGATGACGGTCCCGGCGCCCGTCTGCGCGACCGAGCCCCGGTCGTCGTTCTCGTCGAGTCCTCCCTTCCCGGGGTCGGTCGTCACGAGAGAGTCGTCGTCGGTCTCAGCCTCGGTCTCACTGGCCATGTCCTGTGAAGTCATTAGTTTGCCTCCTGTTGATATTTGTTGCGTACGAGTATCGCGACGGAGTTCATCGTCAGCATGACGACGAGCAGCGTCACCACGCCGGCCGCGACGACGCCGTATCGGAAGTCCTCGCCGGGCAGGAACGCCCACGCGTAGATCTGCATCGGCATCGCCGTGAGCTTGCTGAACAGCCCGGCCGGCGGCGAGAACTTCGTCGTCGCGGCCCCGATCATGATGAGCGGGGCCGTCTCGCCGATTGCGCGCCCGAGCGCCAGGATGGTCCCGGTGAGGATGCCCGGCAGCGACCGCGGCAGGACCACGTTCCGAATCGTCTGCCAGCGGGTCGCGCCCATCCCGTACGAGGCCTGCCGTAGCGAGCTCGGCACGGATCGGACCGCCTCCTGCGCGGAGATGACGACGATCGGAAGGATGAGCAAGGAGAGCGTCAGTGCGGCGGTGAACACCGTCCCGACGCCGAACCCGCCGTACGTGAACGGGCCCAGTTGCGCCTCGATGTTCACGAATATTCCGAGGCCCAGCAGCCCGTAGACGACCGACGGGACGCCGGCGAGGTTCGAGATGTTGACGTTGATGATCCGGGTGACCGTGCCGAGGACGCCGCTGTTCGGCGCGTACTCCTCGAGGTAGATGGCCGCGCCGACGCCGAACACGAAGGTGAAGACGCTCACAAGAACGATGAGGAAGATCGAGCCGATGATCGCGGGGTACAGTCCCGCTTCTGCCGCGTTCGAGATCGACGGACTGCTGGTGAGATACTGCCAGTCGAGCCACGGCGAGGGCTTCGTCGCACCGATGACGTCGACGATAGCGCCCCCGGCGAGGAACCCGGCGACGGCGATGACCGGCAGCGCGAACGCCGACCGGCGCTCGCGCGTGCGAGCGGTGTTGGCGACCGCGTAGCCGACCGGGAGGCCGAGCATGACGAGCGCGATGAGCCAGACGGACCGAGAGATTGCGGGGACGGTGTCGACGACCGGGACGGCGACGATGGCCAGGACCGGGACGACGACGCCGATACCGAGGCTCACCCGGCGTGACGCGTCGAATCGCTCGGCGGCAAGATACGCCGACAGCGCCGCGCCCGGGACCACGAGCGAGAGGAAGTACACCCCGGGCGCACCGAGCAGGGCCCCGACCGTGGTCAGAGCGCCCAGTCCGAGCGTGCCGACGACGGGACCGGCGACGAGCGTGACGAGCATCGCCAGCCCGACCCAGGTCGCCTCGCGTTCGTACTGGCCGTAGACGAACAGCGCCAGCAGCGGGCCGACGACGGTCAGGAAGTACGCGAACCACACGGCGGGGCTCGCGATGATGGAGAGGATGATCACCGATGCGACGGTCAGCATGACGCCGGCGAGGGTCAGACTGAACAGCTCGAACGCCCCGGCGACCACGTCAGGCTTCGTTCGCGCGTACGCGAAAAACGCCAACAGCGGGACCAGCAGCGTCCCCGTGTACGCCAGGTACCAGCCGGTTCCAGCGCTCTCTAAGCCGAGCGCGTCCCAGAACACGTACGCCAGCAACACGCCCAGCGCGAGGATACCGACGATGGACGCGACGAACGAGACGTACTTGAAGACGATTCCCTTGATCCTGCTGACCTCGCCGAACTCCGTCTGTGTGGGTGATTTCGTGGCCATTTACTCGTATTCCTCCCGGTAGCGGCTCGCTACGAGGTCGCTGACGACGTTCATCGCGAGCGTGATGACGAACAGCGTCAGGCCGATGGCGAACAGCGACTTGTAGGCGGTCGATCCGCCGGAGATGTCGCCGCTGGCGATGTCGATCATCGCGACGGTCATCGTCGCGGAGCTCTCGGTGAACAGCGAGAGGATGTCCGTCGGCGCGACGTAGGGGACGCCGAAAGCCTGCTGGACCGGCGGGATGTCCGGCGGCTGGGACCCGGCGGCCAGCACGACGGCCATCGTCTCGCCGATCGCTCGCGAGATGGCCAGAATGAACGACGAGGCGATGCCCGAGACGGCCGCGGGAACGACGATCGTCACCGAGACGTTGAACTTCGTCGCCCCGAGCCCGTAGCCCGCCTGGCGAAGCGAGTCGGGGACCGAGTTCATCGCGTCCTCGCTGATAGAGGAGACCATCGGGATGATCATGATGCCGACGACGACCGACGCCGAGAGGCCGTTGAACAGCCCGAGCCGCGATATTTCCGTCCCGAGTGTGCCGTTGAGAACGCCGATAGCGACGTTCAGTGCCGGGGTGATGTAGACGATAGCGAAGTAGCCGTAGACGACGGTCGGGACACCGGCGAGGACTTCGAGCATGGGTTTGAGGACCGACCGCGTGCGCTTGCTCGCGTACTCGCTGAGGTAGATCGCCGTCAGCACGCCGATCGGCAGCGCGATGACGGCCGCACCGAACGTGATGAGGAGCGTCCCGAGGATGAGCGGGAGCACGCCGAAGGCAACCGGTTCGAGATTGGGACTGAACTCCGTCCCGGTCAGGAACTCGAGGATCGGGTACTCGGCGAAGAACTGCGTGGCGTCGAGCACCAGCACCGCGATGATACTGACCGTCGTCAGGACAGACAGAACGGCACAGCCCGCCAGCGCGTACTTGTATGCCGACTCACGGACCGACCTGAATCCCCGGTCCCCCGACAGGTCCGGAGTCTGTCCCTCGCTACTCATCGTGTTGTACGCTCATTTCTTCGCATCTCGGGAAAAAGCACTCGGAATGTATCCGTAACTCTCTATCGTCTATATAGCGGTCTCGTTACTGGGCCTCGGAGATGACCTGATTCAGCGCCTCGAGTTCGGACTGCATCGTCTCCTCGGTCTTCGGGACGTACCCGATTTCGTCGGAGACCAGGTTGGTGTTGGCGCTCTGCTCGACGAAGAAGCGTGCGAACTCCGCGATGTGCTCCTCCGCGAGCGCGCCCTTTCGCGGGTAGGTAAAGAGCGGGCGCGACAGGGGCTTGTACTCGCCGCCCTTCGCCGACTCGATGGACGGCTTCACGCAGCCGTCGCCGTTGTCGATGCCGAGCGCCGTGACCGCGTCCTGGTTGCCCTGGTAGTAGGCGAAGCCGAAGTAGCCGATACCGTACTGGTCCTGCTGGACGCCCTGCAGGATGAGGTTGTCCTTCTCGGTCGCCTCGTAGTTGCCGGTGTGGTTGGCCTCTTCACCGAGGATGGCCTCGTTGAAGTAGTCGAACGTACCAGAGGTGTCCGCCGCGCCGAAGCGCTTGATCGGCTCGTCGGGCCAGTCCGAGTTCACCTCAGACCACGTCGACGCCCCGTCGGCGCGCCAGATCTGTCGGAGCTGCTCCGGCGTCATGCAGTCGACCCAGTCGTTCTGGTTGTTGACGATGACGGTCAGCGCGTCCGTCGCGACGTTGATCTCGTGGTACTCGACGCCGTTCTCCGAACAGAGGTCCTGTTCGGACTGCGTGATCGGTCGCGAGGCGTTGTTGAAATCGGAGTTGCCGACGCAGAAGTGGTTGCTGAAGCCACCGCCGGAGCCGGTCGGCGAGAGACTGATGTCGACCTGCCCGTGTTCCTTCTGGAATTCGTTCGCGATGGCCGTCGCGAGCGGGTAGACGGTGCTGCTCCCGGTGATCGTGATCTCACCCGAGAGCTGCCCACCGGCGCTGTCGGTGCTACCGCCCGTGCTGGTGCCGGTTCCAGAGCCGGAGCCCGATCCCGACCCGGAGCCAGAGCCCGACGACTGTTCCGTACAGCCCGCAAGCGCCAGCGCTCCCAGCGCACCGGAGCTTGTCAGAAAGCGACGACGCGAGAGTCCACCGCTCGGTGAGTCTGTCATCATCTGTACGGAGATGAACGACGGGTAAGTACCCTACTATTAGCGCTATATCCGAGTACAGACACTATATAGTTCTATATATTTAGTTCTTAAACAGATGTGGCTCGTGACCTTGAAGCACAGTACCACGGTGGATGATGAACTGCTGAGAACGTCGTTCGACCCATCTCGAGTTCGAACGTGATCGCCAGTATATAGTTACAGAATTTTTTATGCACCCAGAGCAAATATCGGTAGCAATATGGAGACACGGAAGGTCCAATTGACGGGCGGGTCCACGTACACCGTCTCGCTCCCGAAGGAGTGGGCGACCGAGAACGACGTGAGCGCCGGCAGCGTCGTGGAGTTCTACGCCGAAGACGACCTGCTGTTGGTCTCGCCGGAACACGAGAACGACCACGTCGAGGGGTCACTCGACATCACCGGCATCGAGAACCGTCACGAACTCACGCGCGCGGTGATGACGATGTACGTCAGCGGCTTCGACATCATCCGACTGGAGGCCGCTCGCATCACGGCCGAGCAGCGCCGCATCATCCGCGACGCCACCCAGGGCCTCGTCGGCCTCGAAATGATAGAGGAGACCTCGGACCGCGTCGTCCTGCAGGACCTCCTCGACTCCTCGGAACTCTCTGTGCTCAACGCCATCACGCGCATGCGCCTGGTCTCGCTGACGATGCTCTCGGACGCCGTCGAGGCGCTCATCGAGGACGACGACGACCTCGCCCAGGACGTGATGCAGCGCGACGACGACGTCGACCGCCTCTGGTACATGGTCTCGCGCGTCTTCCGCACCGTCCTCCGCAATCCGACCGCCGCCAACGAGATCGGCTTCCCCCGCGAGACCGTCTTCGACTACCAGTCCAGCGCCCGCCAACTGGAGCGCATCGCCGACCACGCCACAAAAATCGCCAGCCTCGCACAGGAGACCGGCGAGATCACCGGCGAGACCGCCGACCTGCTCGACGAACTCGCCGAGGAGGCCACGTCGGTCTCCGAGCAGGCAATGGACGCGCTGTTGACCGACGACTCCGACGAGGCTATCGAACTCGCCAACGACGCTCGCGCGCGGATTCCCGCCGTCGACGAGACCGCCCGCGAGGTCGACAGCCGAGTCAGGGAGCAAGACCCACAGAGCGCACAACTGCTGGGCCGCGTCGTCGACTCGCTGTCGCGGACCGCCGACTACGGCGGCAACATCGCCGAGAGCGCCCTCCAGAAGGCCGCGCCGCGGCCGTGAGGGGACGAGAGAGGGGCTGCCGCGGATCTGATGGAGCAGCCGCTGTTCACGGTGGGAAGCGGGAGAACGTCGGCAGTTCGGATTACTCGACGAGGACGGCGTTGACCTGTCCGTCCTGTCCGGGTCGGGAGGTCACGCGGGCCTGCCCCTCCGAGGTGTCGACGATAGCGCCCTTCGTGATGATGTTCCGGCGGGCGTAGTTGGGGTTCGAGGGGTTCTCGACGACGTTCTCGATGGTCGCCTCCGTCGTCTCGTCGCCGTCGGCGACGCTCGCGACGTCGGTGGAGACGGCGCGGACCTTCTGCGTGTTACCGCGGGCGTCGACGACCTTCAGGCGCTGTTCGCCGACCTGCGTTTCGGTGGTCTCGTTGCCGAGTTCGTGCTTTTTCTTCTTGTGGTTCGGTCGTCGGCGACCGCCTGTTCGCTTGCGCGGGGAGCGTCCCTGGTCTTTCATACGGGACAGATATCCCAGTAGCTACTTGAACCGTTCGATGCGGACTCGCGGTCGGCATCGTAATCGTTACCCTCGCGCCGCTCGGTCCACCTCACGATGAGTCTCAAGACGGCCGTCGCCGCTCCGTTCCGCCAGCGCGGGACCGACCGGATGGCCGAGAGCGAGTTCGTCGTCGCGCTGTCGCTCGACCGGAACTGGTTCTCGCCGGACCAGGCCAAGACGCTCGTCGACGTGGCGGCCAGCGAGGGCCTCGTCGAACACGACGGCGACGACCTCGTCGTCGGATTCGATGCGAGCGGGACGGAGATTCCCGACGGGTTCGCCCCAGGCGAGGAGATTCTGCAGTCTCGCTCCACGTTCGAGCGGGTGCTCGACGCCGTCGTCGAGACCGGCATCGAGAAGCAGACCGCGGTCGCGGGTATCAATGCTCTCCAGTCCGAGGTCGGCGTGACGCTCGAGGCCGCCGCCGTCGTCTACGCCCGGAGCGAAGGCGTCGAAGTGGCCGACATCGCCGCGGACGCACGGGAGGACCTCTGATGGTCGAGGACCGCATCAGCGACGGGCGGCGCATCGCCCAGTTGCTGGCCTCGGAACTCACTGGCCTCGAACGCGGGCCGCTCGCCGACGTGGCCGTCGTCGACGCGGACACCGACGTGCAACCCACGCCCGAGGGCGCGGTCGCCTATCGCGTGACCCACGACGAGTCGGCGGTGGCCGTCGTCCGCGTGACGCCGGAGACGGCCCGGATTACGGTGCGGGCCGACCTCCGCGGCGTGCCGGACCGCGACGACGTGTCTGTCGAGGATGACACGCTCGTCGCGCACAGCGGCGCGGCGGTGAAAGGAGTGGTGGACGCGCTGGTCGAGACGCTGGACGCCTAACTGGTCGGCTCGGCGAGCGTCGCGGCCGTCCACGCGACGAACCCGGTGAGGATGAGTACGGTCCCGAACACCGCGGACGTGGCCGCGACGACCAGGACCAGCGACGGCAGGCCGAGCGGGGTCCCGACCGCGAGCACGATGGGGGTGAGCGTGACACAGAGCGAGCCGGCCGCGACGGCGCGGCGCTGGGTCTCCGTCAGGTCGATGCCAAGGTGAAACAGCGAACTGGGGTCGGGGTCCGGGGCGGCCAGGCCGAGACAGAGCAGCGGGACGCCGATGAACACGAGCGTCGCGGCGACGGCGTTCGACCAGAACGCCCACCCGCCGGTCGTCGGTGCGAGCGACAGTAGCGCGCCCACGCCAACCAGCGAGACGCCGCCTGTGAGTCCGAATCGCCGTAGCCGCGGGTCCGCCAGCGCCGCTGTCAGATCGGGCAAGGTCTCAGCCACGTGACCGACATCCACGAAACGGTCCATGACCGGCTTTGGGGACGGTCCCGCAAATAGACAGGGGGAATCAGTATCAGATCTGATTCCCCCGCGTGGGACGAGAAGGAAACGCTTGTGTCGCTGCCGGTCCGCGCGGTACCTATGCACTTCTTCGACCGTCTCGCGGCCCGGATCGAGACCGCCGATAGCGTGGTCTCCGTCGGACTGGACCCCGACCCGGACCGCTTGCCCGACGCCGTCCGCGACGCCGACCTCCCGCGCTGGCAGTTCAACCGTCGAATCATCGACGCGACCCACGAGCACGCCGCCTGTTACAAGCCGAACGCCGCGTTCTACGAGGACCCCGACGGCTGGCGGGCGCTCAGGGAGACCATCGCCTACGCCCACGGAAAGGACGTGCCGGTCCTGCTGGACGCCAAGCGAGGCGACATCGGGAACACCGCGCGCCAGTACGCCCGCGCGCTTGACGACGACCACGGACCCGCAGCCGACGCCATCACGGTCAATCCCTTCCTCGGCCGCGACTCCCTGGAACCGTTCCTCCAGCGCGCCGAGAAGGGCGTGTTCGTCCTCGGACGCACCTCGAATCCCGGCGGCGAAGACCTACAGGATCTCGAACTGGCCTCCGGGGAGACGCTGTACGAGCGCGTCGTCCACCTCGCTGACCTGTGGAACCGCAACGGCAACGTCGGCCTCGTCGTCGGGGCGACCAATCCCGACGAACTGGCGTCCATCCGCGAACTGGTCCCGGACATCCCGTTTCTCGTCCCCGGCGTCGGCGCCCAGGGCGGCGACGCGGAGGCCGCGGTCGAGCACGGACTCGCCGACGGGGTCGGCCTCGTCAACTCCTCGCGGGGCATCATCTTCGCCGGCGAGGACGCGACGGCCCGTGGCGGCCGCGGCGACGCCGGCGACGCGTTCTTCGACGCCGCCGGCCAGTCGGCAAAACAGCTGAAACAGCGGCTGAACCAGTTCCGCGATACCGGCGAGTAAGCGGAGCGAGGGACGACCGCACCGCTTCGCGGACGTGGTTTTCCGCCGGTACCCCACTCAGAAGCGGTACGTGTCGACGCCGTCCGGCGCGTCCTCCGGCACTCGCCGATCGTCCGGTCGGCCCGCGTCTGCCGCGCACTCGACGCACAGGCCGGTGTCCTCGCTCCAGTGTTCGTCGCAGACGAGCTGGCCGCACCGGTCACAGCCGTGGTCTACCTCGGGGCGTCCACAGAGTTCGCACAGTCCCGCTACACTCATGCCACTATGTAGCACGGTATCGGGCTTGAGTCTTCGGCTTGCGAACGCGGCCAGGGGGTGGCAAACAGGTTCAAACCGATAGAACACCAACAGGAGGTAATGGCGACCGAGTCCGCGCCGCCGGAGCTCCCCGACCCGGAGACGCTCGCCGACACCTTCCGCGTGTACGAGGTCGACATGTCGGCCGACGACGGCGTGCGGTACTACGGGGAACCGGTGGCCGAGTCCGAACAGGTCCTCCACAGCGTCGCGCCGACGTTCCGGCAACGGGGCTACCGCGTCGCGCTCAGAGAGGAGACGGGCGAGTACGTGCTCGTCGCGCAGGAGCGCTCGCTCGGTGTCGAAGGCGTTCCGTGGACGAACGTCGCGTTCGCCGTCCTCACACTGGTGTCGACGCTGTACGCCGGGACTCGCTGGTACGGACTGTCACCGACTGAGGACCCGTCCGCGCTGCTCGCGGCGTGGCCGTTCGCCGCGGCGGCGCTCGGCATCCTCGCGGTCCACGAGTTCGGCCACTACATCATGAGCCGCCACCACGAGGTGGAGGCGAGCCTGCCGTACTTCCTGCCGTTCCCGAACCTCCTCGGGACGCTGGGCGCGGTCATCCGCATGAACGACACCATCCCGGACCGGAAGGCGCTGTTCGACATCGGCGTCGCCGGGCCGCTGGCCGGCCTCGCCGCGACGGTCGTCGTGACCGCTGTCGGCGTGACGCTCCCCCCGGTAGAGCTGTCGGGCAGCCTCGTCACCCACGTCGAACTCGGCTATCCGCTCCTGTTGCAGAGCGTCGCCGCGGCGATGGGCGAACCGCTAACGTACGCGAACCCGCTCCTCTCGCCGAACCCGGTCGTCATCGGCGGCTGGGTCGGGGCGTTCGTGACGTTCCTGAACCTCCTGCCCGTGGGCCAACTCGACGGGGCGCACGTCGCCCGATCGCTGTTCGGCGACCGACTCTCGGCGATTCAGATCGCCGTTCCGCTCGCCCTGTTCGGCCTCGCCGGGTATCTCGTCGCCTTCGAGGACGGTCGAGGGGCGGGTATGTGGGCGTTCTGGGGACTGCTGGCGCTCGTCTTCGGCCGAATGGGATCGGCGCGGCCGGTCGACGAGACGGGGCTCGGACCCGGTCGGTGGGCGGTCGGCCTGCTGACGTTCGTCCTGGGAATGCTGTGTTTCGTTCCCGTGCCGGTCGTCATCACGATGTGACGCTCGGTCCGGGATGCCCGGCGGCGCTCAGATACCGTAGGGATCGTACGCGGGCCGTGTGTCACCCTCGGTGGGCAGGTCGTATCGGTCCTTGAACGCCGCGAGTCGCTCGTCGGCCTCGGCCGTGAACAGCGCGGCGACGCCGTAGGGACGCGAGTACGCGTCGGCGTCCGGCGGGTCGGGGTCGACGAAGACGGCGTCGGTCGGCGGCGCGCCCACCCCGGGCAGTTCGGTCAGAATCTCCTCCATCGGGACGAGTCCGGTGAGCACGCTCGGGACGAACGCTCCGCCGGGGAGCGGCCCGCGCGGCTGGACGAAACACTCGCCGACCGGCCGGCCGCCCTCGGTGAGCGTGACGCTCGCGGGGCGGTCGAGACCCGGCTCCCAGCAGTCAGTCGCCTCTGGCGGCGGGTCGGCGTCGACGGCGAAGTCCATCGCGACCCGGTCGACGCGCTCGAACTCCAGCAGCGACCACGCCTCCTCGGCGTCGTCGGGGTCGCCGCCGAGCGTCGCCTCAACGAGATCCCCGGTCCGGAGCGCGTCGACGGCTGGTTGGCGCTCGCCGTAGCCGGACTGATACACCGTGTAGAGCCGCGTCGCTTCGGTGTCGAACAGATTGACGTGCGGGACCGCCTCGACGACGCGGTAGACCCGGAACCGACCCGTGCGCTCGTCCATATCCGACCGACGGGCTGGACGGCCAAGACTGGTCGGACTCGACGGTGGGCGCTGGCGGATGGCTCTGGAACGGACCGCGTCGGCGTCTCACTCCCCTCGGTGGGTGTGGCCGACGTAGAGCGCCATCGCGTTACAGGCGACGAGCGCGACGAAGGCCGCTCGGGTCGAGCCGGTGTTCAGGCCGGAGACGAGCAGCGGGACGTAGAGGAAGGGGAGGGCGATCGCCGTCCAGAAGGCGACACCGCGGACGGCGGAGACGACTGACGCGTCGAGACGCGGCAGGGCCGCGTCGAGCAGGGCGAGCAATTCGTGGGCTGACGAACTTGACATGCGAGGGCTGTACCCGACGTTTCTACTGGAGATATCTTATAACTACCAGAGCCTTCCAGCCGTTTCGAGACGTTTCACGGGCAATTACTGACTAACTGCACATTTCACGACGAGCTGAGAAGTGAGTAGACGTTTTATCGACGTCTCCTGATCGGTTTCACGGGGTACCGTCCGGCGAACTCGAGATCTTCCTGTTTCGCCGACGACCGAGCGCGTTCAGGGACCGAGTATCGAGACCGTCACCTCGTGGCCGACCGCCGGCGGGGTGACGCTGTCGACGGCGTAGGATGGGAGCGACTCGCGCCACGTTTCGACGCGCTGTTCGTGGTACGTGCGATGACGCTCGACCGAGTACGTCTCGGTTTCGTCGGCGCGGAGTTCGTCGGCGGTGTCGTCGGGCGTGGGATAGGCAGGTGCGTCCTCGGCCAGTAGCGTCGACGGCTCGAGATGGAGCGTGTCGTCGTCCGTCTCCCCCGACTGAACGAGGTGTAACCGAGCGCGCATGCGTCCGCTGAACGGTGGCGTCACGCGCAACACCGCGTCTGCGCCGTCGGCTCTCGCTTCGGTAGCCGCGACGAGGTCCTGTGCGCTGATGGCGAGCGATCTGAGCTTCGTTGGGTCTGTGTCCATGGTCGTGGTGTCCATCTCACGTCGCTCGGCCGGCAACCGGTCACATCCGGTCGCTGTAGTCCCAGGTGTGGAGGCGGTCGGGGGTGATCGCGAGTCGTACCTCCTCACGGTCGGGCGAGAGGAGCCGTTCGGCGATCGGTGCGTCGGTCCCGTCGAGGTACCGCTCTAGGAGGTCCCTAAGCAGTTCCTTGTCCTCGTCGGTGGTCACCGAAACAGTTCCGTTGCCCCGGACGCCGCGGTAGGGCGGTACGTTGGTGGACACCTCGAAGGACACCGTCGGGTCGTATTCGAGGTACTCGACGACGGCCGCGTCCGCGCCGGTGGCACACTCGAAAACCCCGTCGGTGAATCGATACCACAGCGAGAGCATCCACGGCCGGTCCGCCGGGGTCCGACAGCCGAGTCGGATGGGAACCGTCACCTCGTCGAGGAACCGCTCCGTCTCCGCCAGCGACCACGGCCCGGAGGGTGTCACCATGGCCGGAACGTAGGGCGGCCGCGGTGTTAACCTCTCGGGGACGTGACGCGCTGGCCGTCCGCGACCGCCGAAGGCACCCTGAAAATCACATTTGATAATTTGTCGAGTGGATTTATGTCGACGTGTTGCTCACGAGTCAAGAGAGTCATTGCGGAGACCAAGAGGGAGGGACAACAGTGCACGAGAGTGACGGAACGAAGGAGGCAACGGTCCTCGTCGTCGACGACGAGCGCGACATCGCAGAGTTGTACTCGGCGTGGCTGGTATCGGACCACGAGGTGCGGACGGCCACCAGCGGTGCGGACGCGCTGGAATGCCTCGACGACTCGGTCGACGTCGTCTTCCTCGACCGACAGATGCCCGGCATGACCGGCGACGAGGTCCTCGACGCCATCGACCGGCGATCCGTCGAGTGTTCGGTCGTGATGGTGACGGCGGTGGACCCGGACTTCGATATCGTCGAGATGCCGTTCGACGAGTACCTCACGAAACCGGTCTCGCGGGGCGAACTGCTCGACACCGTCACCGAGATGCTCGCGCGGACGACCTACGACGAACGGATCCAGCAGTACTTCGCGATGGTGTCGAAGAAGGCGACGCTGGAAACGGAGAAGAGCTCCGTCGAACTCCAGGCGAGCGACGAGTACCGCGCCGTGAGCGAGCGCGTCAGAGAGCTCCGCGAGGAGACCGACGCCGTAGTCGAGGAGATCAACGACTTCGAGTCGGTGTTCCAGGAGTTCCCCGGCAGCGGCGTCTCTTGAGCGGACAACTTTTGTGACCGACCGTTGGGTATACGGACTCCCCCGGAGAGGGATGGGTATGCTGACCGACCGGGTGACGATACCGCTTCCCGCAGACGCCGAACGCGCGCCGGCGATGGAACTCCCGTATCCAGTGCGGATTCGGGCACGTCCGGCAGAACAGCGATCCAGTCGCGGGCGACATCGACGCCGACGGCGCGAGACGACACCCGCCGTCACGTCCGATTCCTTCGTCGGTGGTGGCGATGGACGACACTGAGGCGCGGCTCGGCGTCGACGTCGGCGGGACGTTCACCGACCTCGTGACGATCTCGGATGGGACTGTCGAAGTGACCAAGACGCCGTCGACGCCGGCGGCCCCCGAACGCGGCGTCGTCGACGGCCTGGAGCGGATCCGGTCACGGGAGGACCTGCGATTCACAGACGTAGACTTCTTCGGTCACGGGACGACCGTCGCGACCAACGCCGTCCTCGAGGGCGAGTGGGCCGACACCGCGCTCGTCACCACCGACGGCTTCCGCGACGCCCTCGAAATCGGCCGACAGGCCCGCCCCGACATCTACGACTTCCAGGCCGAGAAGCCCGAACCGGTCGTCCCGCGGCACCGCCGCTACGAGGTCCCAGAGCGCCTCGACGAGCGCGGACGGGTCCGCGAGCCGCTCGACGAGGACGCCGTCCGGGCGCTCGGCCGAACGCTCGCCGACGCGGACGTGGACAGCGTCGCCGTCTGCCTGCTGTTTTCCTACGAGAACGCGACGCATGAACGGCGAGTCAGGGAAATCCTGTCGGCGACGGAGGGGCTCGACTGTAGTTTTTCGCTCTCTAGTGACGTGCTGCCGGAGATTCGCGAGTACGAACGGACGCTGGCGACGGCGCTGAACGCCGCCCTCAAGCCCGTGATGGACCGCTACGTCGGGAACCTCGAATCGCGGGTCCGAGAGGCGGGAATCGGTGCTGACCTGCGGATCATGCAGTCGAACGGCGGTCTCATCACCGCCGACGCCGCACGCGAGCGCCCGGTGAATACACTCCTGTCGGGTCCCGCGGCGGGCGTGCAGGGCGCGACGTACGTCGCCGGCCTCGCCGGCGTCGAGGACCTCGTGACGATGGACATGGGCGGGACTTCCTGTGACGTGTCGCTCGTGCAGGGCGGCGACCCGCTGGTGGCGACCGACGTCGAAGTGGGCGAGTACCCCGTCTCGGTGCCCATGATCGACGTCCACACCGTCGGCGCTGGCGGGGGCTCGATCGCCTGGCTCGACGAGGGCGGCGCGCTCCGTGTCGGACCGAAGTCCGCCGGTGCGGACCCCGGGCCGATCTGTTACGGGCGCGGCGGCGAGCAACCGACGATCACCGACGCGCACCTCCTGCTCGGCCGTCTCGACCCGGCCTCGTTCCTCTCCGACGACCTCGACGCCGACGTCGAGACGGTCCGGCAGCGATTCGAGGCCGACCTCGCGGACCCGCTCGGCCGCTCCGTCGACGCCGCCGCACAGGGCGTCCTCGACGTCGCCAACGCGAACATGGAGCGGGCGCTCCGGGTCGTCTCCGTCGAGCGCGGGCACGACCCCCGCGAGTTCGGCCTCGTCGCCTTCGGCGGCGCGGGACCGCTCCACGCGACGACGCTGGCGGCCGAACTGGACATCCCGAGGGTCGTCGTCCCCCGGACGGCGGGGGTGCTCTCCGCGCTCGGCCTGCTCATCAGCGACGCCCTCTACGACTACAGCGCCTCACGCGTCCGCGAGTGGGCTGCCGTCTCGCCGACGGACCTGCAGGCCACCTTCGAGGAGTTCGCCGAGGCCGGCCGGGAGCGACTGACCGCTGAGGGGTTCACCGCGGAGCGGATGCGGTTCGAGCACACCGTCGACCTGCGGTACGTCGGCCAGTCGTTCGAGCTATCGATCCCGGTGTCGGCGGAGACGGTCGACGAGGCGGCGATGGACGCGATCCGCGAGCGGTTCGACGAACGCCACCGCCAGCGGTACGGCCACGCCTCACCGGACGAGTCGGTCGAGCTGGTCACGCTCCGGACGCGGGCGCGCGGCCTCGTCGACCCGCCGGACCTGCGGGCGACGACGGCCGACGGGAGCCTCGACGACGCGATAACGGCGACGCGTCCCGTCACCTTCGACGGCGACGCCGTCGAGACGCGCGTTTACGACCGCGAGCGCCTCCCGGCCGAGGAGCGATTCGAGGGACCGGCCGTCGTCGAGGGGGCCGAAAGCACCGTCGTCGTCCGCCCCGGACAGTCGGTGCGGGTCGACGAGTACGGCAGTCTCGTCGTGGAGGTGGGCCAATGAGCGACGACGGGGCCGTCGACTCGGTGACGCTGGAAGTGACCCGTAACGCCGCCGCCGCGGTCTGCGAGGAGATGAACGCGACGCTCGTCCGGACCGGCTACTCCCCGAACATCAAGGAGCGCCGCGACTGCTCCTGTGCCCTGTTCGACGCCGACGCGGAGATGGTCGCACAGGCCGAGAACATGCCGGTCCACCTCGGTGCGATGCCGTTCTCGGTGCGGGCCGCCGTCGACCGCTTCCCGCCCGAGACGCTCGACCCGGGCGACGCCGTGCTGCTCAACGACCCCTTCGAGGGCGGCGCTCACCTCCCTGACCTGACGCTCGTGACGCCGGTGTTCCACGAGGCCGACCTGGTCGCCTTCGCCGCCAACCGCGCCCACCACGCCGACATCGGCGGATCGCGCGCCGGCAGCGTCGCCGCGGACTCGACCGAGATTTACCAGGAGGGGCTTCGCATCCCGCCGGTGAAGCTGTTCGAGGCGGGAGAGCCCAACGAGGCCGTCTTCGAGCTCATCCGCTCGAACGTGCGCACGCCCGACGAGCGCCGCGGCGACCTCCGCGCCCAGGAGGCCGCCAACGAGACGGGCCGCGAGCGCGTCACCGACCTCGTCGAGCGCTACGGCCCCGACCGGCTCGCCGCCGCCCTCGACGAGGTCACGGACTACTCCGAACGGCGGATGCGCGCCGAGATCGAGTCGCTGCCCGACGGCACGTACCGCTTCGCCGACGTGCTCGACGACGACGGGACCGGCAACGAGGACCTCCCCATCGAGGCCGCGGTGACCGTCGACGGCGACGAGGTGACCGTCGACTTCGACGGGACCGCCCCGCAGACGACCGGTGCGATCAACGCCGTCTTCGCGGTCACGGCGTCCGCGACCTACTACGCCGTCCGCTGCGTCACGGACCCCGACATCCCGCCGAACCACGGCTGTTACCGACCGATACGCGTCGTGGCTCCGGAAGGAACCATCGTCAACCCCGAACCGCCCGCGGCCGTCGTCGGCGGCAACCTCGAGACCTCCCAGCGCGTGACCGACGTGGTGCTTGGCGCGTTCGCCGAGGTCGTCCCCGAGCGGGTCGTCGCCGGGTCCCAGGGGACGATGAACAACGTCACCTTCGGCGGCACGGACCCGCGGGACGGCTCGCCGTACGCCTTCTACGAGACGCAGGGCGGCGGCTTCGGCGGCCGCGCCGGCAGAGACGGCATGGACGGCGTCCACGTCCACATGTCGAACACGATGAACACGCCCGCCGAGGTGCTCGAGACCGCCTATCCCCTCCGGGTCACCCGCTACGAACTCCGGCAGGACTCTGGCGGTGCCGGCGAGTTCCGCGGCGGTCTCGGGCTCCGGCGAGACATCCAGGTCCGCGACCACACGGCCACCTTCAGCCTGCTCGCCGACCGCCACGACCACCGCCCCTACGGCCTGCTCGGCGGCGGCGACGGCGAGTCCGGGAGCGGGGTCCGCATCGACCCCGACGGAACGGAGACGCGACTCCCGCAGAAATCGACCCACGATCTGCCGCCCGGAACGACCGTCAGCATCCGTACGCCCGGTGCCGGCGGCTACGGCGACCCGGACGACCGGGCGACAGACGCTATCGAGCGCGACCTCAAACTCGGGAAGGTGTCGGCGGCGTTCGCGCTGGAGGCGTACGGATACGACGCGCGCAGTGACGAGTCGGAGATGGACGGCGACGCGGAGTGACCGGTTGGCGACAACCGTTAGGAGATCGCGGGTCTATTGAGCCACATCTGTGAAGCACACCAGACTCATTGAAGAACTATCACGACGACCGATCTACTGTCCTCTTGATCGGTACCAACCAGCCACAATACGATATTTTTGTCACTTTTCAATTTCTTGGGCAGTATCGGCCCTGTTTACGTGAGGCGATTCTGAGACTGCTCAATTCACAAGGTTCCAGACCAGCGTTCTTGGCCCTCTTCTCTCTCCGACGGCCACATAGGCTCAGAAGATGATGCTGTCCTAATATTATTAAAATACCAATAGGAATGGGTTTTTGGAATTGTAAGTATATCTGATCATTTGAACGATGGGATCTCTATCATTGGGAGGGAACAATGGGCACTACTGACTCAGTGGGAATCGTCATCCCTGCGTACGACCCGGACATTCTCACGTTAGAGCAGTACGTCCAGTCGATCCGTGACGAACTCGGGCCACAGACAATCCGTGTCGAAATAGACACTCCTCGCCAAGCGCACGTCGACCAACTCGAGGAGACTGCCGATGTGGTGAACGTCGCTACTACCCGCCGCGGGAAAGGCGGAGCGATAATGGCCGGTTTTGATGCCGTCGATACTGATATCCTCGCCTTTGCGGACGCAGATGGATCAGTGCCGCCTGACTCGCTTCGGGATGTGGTGCGGCAGTGTCAAGCGGGGACAGCAGACGTCAGTATCGCCTCTCGACGGCATCCATCGTCTCACATTGTCGCCCATCAGACAGTCGTCCGGAAGTTACTCGGAGACGCCTTCGCGTTCGCAGCCCGAACAGTACTTCCGACGAACTGCCAGGATTATCAGTGCGGTGCGAAGGCCGTCCGGGCAGACGCGTGGTGTTCGATCGGTCACCACTGCTACGAACCCGGTTTCGCGTGGGATCTGGAGTTCGTCAGCGTCGCAGGCTCCCTCGGATACGAGATCGCCGAAGTCCCGGTCGACTGGGAAGACCATCCCGATTCGACAGTTGACCCGATCGCGACATCTCTGGAATTGGCGACCGCACTCGTCGATGTAAAACGCCGTACCGATGCAATTGCGACCAGTCCGAGACACCGGAACGCGACGCCCACCGACCACTCGAAGCTCATGAAAATCGGTAATGATGGCGATTAGCTCTCGGCTCGACTCCCTCCTCCATCGGGCTCGGATTGGTCGGTTCGCTTCCGTCGGCGTTGTCGGGGCAACGCTGGAGACAGCTGTCGTGGCAGTACTCGCTGGGGCACTTGGAATCGGTCCACTTCTGGCCAAGGCGGCCGGGGCGGAACTGTCTATCTCGACGATGTTCGTGATCAACGACCGCTGGACGTTTGCCAACGAGGGTGATTCCGATAAGGTGTCCACTATCAGACGGTGGCAGAAATCTCACTTTGTCCGAATCGTCGGCCTTGCCGCCGCTTTCGCAACGCTGTACGTCTTGACCAGCATCGTAGCAATCACACTCGTATTCGAAGGATTCGACATCTGGCCGGTCGTCGCAAACACGATTGGGATTGGGATCGGGATGACGATCAATTACGTTGCGGAGTGCCTGTTCACCTGGAACGTACTCGAAGGAGCCAGCGATGTCTAATCCCAGAGTCGAGGAAATCGTACAACGAACTGGTCTAACGCGTAAGTCGGGTGAAACGGTACGGCAATACCTCCGACGTATTGGAGACGAACACGGTATCGAAGACGAGAAGGTCGAGGAAATGATATCACGAGTGGCGAAGGTATTTGATCCTCAGGCCGAGTGGACACCGGCCGACGAGGAGGCCTTGACACAGTTTATCGACGCTATCGAAACGGAGCGAGTGGCTGACACTCCCAACTCGAAGTCAAGTGATACGAGAAGCCTGCCGCAGATAGCAAATACAGGAAGGACTGCAACCGATGACTCCCTCACGCAAAGGTCTGATTCGATCACTGAGGGGGCTAATCGAACCCAATGGTTCAACAGGGAACGTCTCCAGTGGCCAGATTCCGTCTGGTTGCGTGAGTATGAGCGTATAGAAATTATCGATTACGGGATTATTGCCGCGCTGATCGCTCTCGGGCTGTACGTGTTTGTTTACAATATTGGAGCGGAACCACTCACGCGATGGGACGAGAGTATTTACGCGAACGTTGCCCGGAACATGGTCACGAACGGTGATTGGCTCATCCCGCACCTGTACATCCATCCACAGAAACCCGGTATCCGGTACCAGCCGTTTCTCGAGAAACCTCCGTTGGTGTTCTGGCTTCAGGGCATTTCCATGTCGGTGTTCGGTGTCACGAGATTCGCAGCTCGGTTGCCGGTCGGTCTCTTCGGAGTACTCTCTGGGGTAGTAGTGTATCGGTTCGGTGCAGTGCTGAGAGATCGGTTGGCTGGGGTTGTCGCCACGACGATCCTGTTTACAACGCCGATTGTCGTCGTTAAGGGCCACGGTGGACGAACTGCTAGTACAGACGTTCCACTGCTGTTTTTCGGCACACTATTTCTGTACCTCACTTGGCGGGCACTCACTGAAGATCGTCCCTCACTACTCCCATACGTTGGAGTGGCCGCTGGGCTCGCCCTACTGACCAAAAGTTTCAACGCCGGAATCTTTGTAATCGCCAGTGCGCCGCTCGCCCTGTCTCGTATCAAGATGTTTCTCTCTCTCGAGGGCGCAAAGATGGTTGGACTGACGATCGCTGTCGTACTCCCGTGGCCGGTATACGCGTGGATCCAGCACGGGGACGACTTCCTCTACCAGATATTTCTGCAACAGGTCCTCCAGCGGGCCACCGGAGAATCTTTCGCCACCTCGTCAAGGACGCTCTTCGAATTTATGCGATATCCGTATTTTGCGGAGTTCCCGGCGTTCTTTGACCCGTGGACGTACCTGCTATTACCGGCAGCCGCTGGGACGGTTCTCTCCGGCAAGCGGTCCGACAGAACTTCCGGGCCACTCTTACTCATCTGGTGGGCGACGACAACGCTCGGGTTCTTTGCAGTCACCGGAAACCATAGCTGGTATATTATTTCGATGTTCGTCCCCTGCGCACTACTCATCGGTCTGGCCGTTAGTGACGCGGCCAGCGGCTCGGTCCTCTCAGGGGCTGGTCTCGGCATCGGACTGGTCACTCTCCTCGCAATGACTGGTGTGTCGGTGATAGGACTCATACTCAGTATCGGCCTTACCACTGTTGTCTGCTTTCCGTACTACGCCGACTCGGCTGACCCTGAACGAACCACTGGCAGTCGGCAAATCAAGCGCGTGACCGTTGCGTTGTTGGTCTCTGTGCTCCTGATTGCAACCGTTGTCGGCACTCCCCCGGCTGGAAATAGCCAGCCGCAGTTCACCGAGACGGAACAGCTCGGTCAAACGGCGAGCAAGGTGACCCCTCCCGACGCGACGATAGCCATCACCCCCGCCGTCGGAAAGGTGTGGAGGTTTACATTTTTCGCGGACCGACATTACGAGGGAGTCCCGCCAACCGAGCTAGCGGACCAGCCGGGAGGAACGTACGTTCTGGCACCGAACGAGACCCTCGAACGATCTGGCCGAAAATACACTGTACTCGACGCAACGACAGGAATGCGACTGGTGCGATTAGACGCTCGTTCGAAGCGACAACGTACGTACCGACATCCACGAGTCACTAGACATCGGGCGCTGACTGGCTAAATCGAACGGCGGCCGAAAACACGCTGTGAGCGAAACTATCGGGAAGTGTCGTTGAAACAGGAATGCCCGGGGAGGGCTCCGAACCCTCGATCTCCGCATGGCCCAGGTCCGGGGCGTGACGAGCGCCCCTGGGTCATGTCGGTGGAAGTGCCGCATGAGTCGAAAGACCCTATGAGTGCGGCGCTATGTCCAGCTAAGCCACCCGGGCGCGGGTGCATTCAGCCGTTGGCCGCTAGCCGTCTTGAAGGTTCTCATCTCCGGTGAGACTGGGTCGCCGTCTCACGGTGTGCGGTCGATTCGGCCGTGATAGCCGCTGATAATCGACCCGCGGATTTAAGCCACCACGCAGGTATGCAGGCAGTATGGAAATACCAGACCTCGTCCGGCAGGAACTCGGGGACGAGGAGGTCCGGTCCGGCGTCAACCTCGGTGACGAGGACGCGGCCTGTTTCACGCCGACGCGGACGCTCGTCTACCGCGGTGAGGGGCTGCTCAGCGACGAGAAGGTCGAGAGCTATCCCCACGACTTCGAACGGCTCACGGTCTCGGAGGGGAGACGAAAGACGAAGTTCACGCTCGTCTACACCAGCGAGAAGCGCGAGCTATCGGTCCCCGGCAGCCGCGGCGACGCCGTCCTCAAGCGTCTGCTCGAAGGGAAACTCACCGCCTCGGGCGGCATCGCCGACGACGAGACGCTCGCCGGCGTCTTCCGGTTCAGCGAACTGACGCTGGTCGTCACCGAGCGCCAGTTGCTCAAACACATCGGGAACGTCACCTGGGACGCCGACTACGAGGCGTTCTCCTTCGACGACGTCACCAGCCTGTCGTTCGAGGAGGGGAGCGTCGCCACTGCGATCGTCCTCTCGTTCAACGACCGCCCCGAGCGGATCAAAGCCCCCTCCGAGGAGGCTCCCGTCCTCCGCAAGACGCTGGAGGGAGCGCTGTTCTCGTACCACGAGGTCGACTCGCTCGGCGAACTCAACGCCGAAGTCGCCGTGGACGAGGCCGACGACGAGAGCGGGAACGGGACCGGTGACGGCCTCGGGCTGAACAGCGGCATCGACCCGCTGGTGAGCGACGACGCCGACGAATCCGGCGACGGTTCTGACCCGCAAACCGCGACGGCACAGCCCGACCGAGACGGGAGTGCCGGCACAGCCGCCGAGGCCAGCAGCCAGGGGGCCGAGTCACTCGGCGTCGCAGGCGACGCAGAGACCGACGCCGTCGAGACCGCATCGGACGGCGACATCGCCGACCTCGAAGCCCAGGTCGCGGAACTGACTGCCGCCGTCGAGCAACAGAACGAGCAGCTCCAGAAGCAAGAGCGGACGATCAAACAGCTCATCAAAGAGCTCCGACAGGGCCGCTAACCGAACGGCAGTCGCACTTTCTCGCCGTGGCGTAGCGCTCAGTGTTCCGTGACCGCGAGTGGCGACGTCTTCCGCGGACCGCGTGCTCGCGGTTCACTTCGTTCACCGCTCGCTATAACGAGGGCCGCTCCCTTCGGTCGCCCCGACCACGGGCCGCTTGCTCGCGGTTCACTTCGTTCGCCGCTCGCTATAACGAGGGCCGCTCCCTTCGGTCGCGCCCCTCGCTACTCCCTCCCCAACACCTTCCGAATACACGTCGAGCCGAACGGCCCGAGTTCGCCGCCCTCGAACTGGACGAAGTGGCCGGTTCCGATTGCGGAGCCGCAGCGCTGGCAGGTAAACTCGCCCTCGCGGACGACCACGTCGGTCTCGAACTCCACGTAGGTTCCCTGGGACCGCGGGCGGACCATGCCGTCCTCGCGCTCGACGATGCCGCGCATCACCGCGGTGTCGAGGATCTCCCGCTGGACCTGGGGGTTCGTGGTCACCGTCTCGATGCGGTCGAGGGCGTCGGCGACCGACAGCTCCCCGTGTTCGAGGTGGGCGAGCAGTTCGACGCCGAGTTCGACCGGGTCGCGTTCGCTCCCGGGCACGAACGCCGATTCGACCTCGCGAACATAAAAGATACCACAAAGCGTTTGTCGCTCGCTACCGCTCCGTAGCATAGATGGACCGCCTCGCGAAGCGACAACTGGTGAGCACGACCGCACTGGTGGTGGTCGTTGCGGCCGCGACGACGCTGCTGACCCCAGAGCGGGTCGTGGCCGAGACCACGCACCTGGCGGACCACCCCGTCTACCTCGCCGGCGTCATCGTGGGGCTGTACCTGGTCCGACCGTTCTTCGCGTGGCCGACGATGCCACTGTCGGCGTTCGTCGGGTTCGTACTCGGTGTCGGGTACGGCTTCCCGGTGGCGTTGATGGGCGCGCTCGTCACCTGTCTCATCCCCTACCGGTTCGCGCTGCGGGCCGGCGAGCAGGGCGGGATGTTCGGCTGGCTGGGCGACTCCGGCCGGCGTATCATCGAAGTGACCGGCGAGACGCGGGGCGTCCTCGCGGCGCGGCTCTCGCCTGTCCCCGCCGACCCCGTCTCCTACGGGGCCGGGTTCGCGCGCGTCTCGCCGCGGTCGTTCGCCGTCGGGACCTTCCTTGGCGAGATTCCGTGGGTCGCCGTCGAAGTGGCCGCCGGTGCGTCGCTGCGGTCGCTGACGCTCACGGGGCTCAGCGTCGACGCGCTCCCGCACGTCCTGTTGCTGTCGGCGGCGCTGGCCGTGCTGGTGCTCGCCGGCCCGGCCTACCGGCACGTCACCGATCGCCCCGGGCCGTCGTGAACGCGAAGCGCGCGCCGCCGGCCTCGCTCTCGGCCAGATCGACCGACCAGCCGTGGGCCTCCGCGATCTCCCGAACGATAGCGAGACCGAAACCGGTCCCACGCTCGCTGGTCGTGTAGCCGCGTTCGAACACCTGGCAGCGCTCCGACGGCGGAATGCCGACACCGTCGTCGGCGACGTAGAAGCCGTCGTCCGTCCGACCGACGGTGATGACGAGCGGATCGGGCGTCTCCCCGCCCGAACCACCGTGTTCGACAGCATTTCGAAAGAGGTTCTCGAACAGCTCTCGGAGGCGGGCCGGGTCGGCCTCGACGGTGACCGACCCCGATTTGCTCAGCGTCGCTTCGCCGGTGTCCACGTCGCCCCAGGCCTGCGACGCCGCGGCCGCGACGTCGACGGCGCTCGTCTCGCCAACCGTCGCTCCCTGTCTGGCAAGCGACAGCAGGTCGTCGATGAGTTCGCTCATCCGGTCGGTGGCGGAGGCCGCCGCGTCGAGGTGTGAGAGGTCACCAGTCTCGCGAGCCAGCGAGATCCGGCCGTCAGCAACGTTGAGGGGATTCCGGAGGTCGTGGCTGACGACGGACGCGAACTCGGCCAGCTGTCGCTCGCGGGCCTTCCGTTCGCTGATGTCCCGGATGACGCCCGCCGTCCCGGCGAACTCCCCCGCGGGCGCGGGCAGGAGCGCCATGTGAATCTCGACCGGTGTTGAGTCGCCCGCGTCGTCGACGAGTTCCGTCTCGAAGGTCACGTTCCGCCGATCAGCGTCGGACAGCATCTCCCGAATGAGTTCGTTGCCGCGGGCGATGTCCTCGTCGCTCATCACAGTCGAGATGTGCGCGCCGACGAGGGCGTCGGGCTCGTGGCCCGTCATGTCCTCGATCGCCTCGTTGACGTAGGTGAACACGCCCTCGTCGTCGAGCGTGTACACCGGGTCGCCGACGGCCTCGATGATCGTCTCGTAGCGCTCGAGTTCGCGCTCGCGCTCCTTTCGCTCGGTCGTCTCGCGCAACACGCCGACCGACCCGACGAACGCTCCGTCATCGTCGAACAGCGGGGCGACCTTGTCCTCGTTGATCCTGATCGTCCCGTCGGCGTCGACGGTCCGCATCTCGAAGGAACCCCACGTGCGCTCGTCGTCGCGGACGAGGTCGCGGATGAGGTCGGTCCCTCGTTGTACGTCTTCGTCGGGCATGAATCGGTTGGGGGGCGAGCCGACAATGTCGTCGCGGTCGTAGCCGAGGTGATCGGCCATCGCCTCGTTGGCCATGCGGATCGTGCTGTCGGGGTCGAGGACGTACATCGGGTCGCCGACGTTCTCGACCAGTGTCTCGTACTGCTTTCGCTTCTGCTCGCGGCGCTTTCGCTCCGTGATGTCTCGGCCGATGCCGGCCACGCCGATTGTCTCGCCGTTCCGGTCGTCGATCGCCGAGCCCCGGAACTCGTACAGCAGTTTGTCGCCGTCGGCCGTCACCAGCGGCACTTCCACGCTCCCGTGGCCGACCGCCAGGGTCCGCTCGATCGCGCGGCCGATCTCGTCGTGATGCGACTCCGCGACGAGGTCCCACACGTCGATCGAGGCCAGTTCCTCGTCGGTGTAGCCGGTCACCTCGTTGACGACGTCGTTCCACCGGATCAGCGAGCCGTCGGTCCCGACGAGGTAGAACGCGTCGTCGATGGCGTTGATGAGCTTCTCGGAAAACTCCCGCTCGGCCGTCAGTTCCCGCTCGCGTTCCTTCCGGGCGGTCACGTCGGTGATGAACCCCTCCAGGAGTTCGACGCCGTCGTCGGTCTCGTCGACGACTCGCCCGCGCTCCCACATCCACCGCGTCTCGCCGTCGGCCGTCTCGACCTGATAGGAGACCTCGAAGGGTTCGCCGGCCTTGATGCACGTCTGAACGGTCTGCCAGAGCCGGTCGGCGTCGGACTCGTCGATGAGGCCGCCCCAGGAGACCTCGCCGCGCTCGATGGCCTCGGAGCGGTACCCGACCAGTTCCGCTGCGCCGTCGCTGACGAACTCCATCGGCCAGTCGGCCTCGTTGCGCGCCCGGTAGACCATCCCCGGGAGGTTCGAGATGAGCGTCGACAGCATCCGTTCGGACTCTTCGAGCGCCGTCTTCGCCCGCCGCTCGCCGACGGCGCGCTCGATGCGGTTCGCCAGCACGGTGTACTGGTCCGTCCCGATCCCCTTCTGGAGGTACTCGGTGACGCCGGCGGAGATGGCGTCGCTCGCGATCTCCTCGTTTCCTTTCCCGGTGAAGAGGATGAACGGGAGGTCACCGTGGTCATCGCGGACGGCCCGCAGGAACTCGAGCCCGCCCATTCCCGGCATGTCGTGGTCGCTGACGACGCAGTCGAACGGCTCGGCCGACAGCCGTTCGAGGCCGTCGACAGCCCGCCGCTCGGTATAGACGGTGAGGTCCTCGTGGACCCGTTCGAGGTGAAGCGCCACGAGGTCGCCGAGATCGGGGTCGTCGTCGACGTGCAGGACGCGGATCTCACCACCGTGGCTACTCATTATCAGTCACGTCGTTGTTCCATCGTAATAAACCCGACAGCGAGTCCGCGGTCGACGTGTCCCGTCGACTCACTGCCTTCAGTAGAACGTGTCCGCGCAGTCGTAGACGACGCCGTGCTCCGGGCAGACGTACTTGCAGTGGCGGTGGTACATCGCCCGCTCGCACAGCGGACACGGGCGACCGCCGGTCTCCTCGGACATATCGGGAGCGACGGCGGCGCGTGGCTTCGCTCTTCCGGTGTTTCGGAACAGAGTGGGACCGAATTTGGAACAACGCCTTTTGACCGAGCGCGCTTCTGTTCGGACATGACCGACGAACTGCTCGACTCGCGCGGCGGTCGCCTCCTCGTCAGCGCCGCCGCAGCGGTCGCCGGACTGGCCGGCTCGTACGCCCTGACCGGCTACACCCCGGCGTTCGTCGTGTCGCCGGTCGAGCGCGCGCTCACGCGGACGATGCCCGGAATCGTCGTCTCGGCCGCCATCTCGACGCTCGGCAGCCTCGGCCAGCAGCTCAATCTCCTGCTCGCGGTCTGTCTCACCGGCCTGCTCGTCGGCCTGGCCGCGAGGGCCGCCATCCTCACCGGGCGGGCCGTGAACAGTCGGCTACTACCGGCCGCCGGGACCGCCGGCCTGACGTGGGGCGTCGCGGTCGTCCTCACGGGCGAGGTCGTCCTGGCCGCTGGGCCGGCCGTCGCCGCGGCCGCCGTCGTCGCGGTCGCACAGGCCCTCGATCACTTCGGCGGGCCGGTCGCGCCCGTCTCCTCGAAGCGGCGGCGGGCGCTCTCGACGACGGGCGTCGCCCTCGGCGCGGCGCTGGTCGGCTACGCGGCCGGCGAGCGACGATCGCCGCGGACCACCGGCGACGACGCGCCGTCGCTCCCGGACGGGAGCGCGGACGTGGCCGACATCCAGCGGAAACTCGCGATCGCACAGGACGCCTCGCTCGATCTCGCCGGCATGGACCCGCTGGTCAGCGAGCGCTTCTACGAGGTCGACATCAACTCCATCGACCCCGACCTGTCGGCCGACGACTGGTCGCTGTCGATCACCGGGGCCGTCGAGGAGGAGATCACCGTCGACTACGACGAGATACTGTCGATGCAGGCCGAGAACCGCTTCGAGACGTTGCGCTGCGTCGGGGAACAGCTCAACGGCCACAAGATGGACACGGCGCTGTGGACCGGCGTCCGCGTGGCCAGCCTGCTCGACGAGGCCGGCGTCCAGAGCGGCTGTGACTGCGTCATGCTCCGCGCCGACGACGACTACTTCGAGGAGTTCCCCATCGAGGCGCTCCGGCGGGGGACGCTCGCCTACGGCATGAACGGCAAAGTCCTCCCCCGCGGCCACGGCTACCCCGTCCGCGCGCTCGTGCCGGGCCACTGGGGCGAGATCAACGTCAAGTGGCTCACCGAGATCGAGGTGCTCGAGCGGGAGGCCGACGGCTACTGGGAGCAACGGGGCTGGCACGGGACCGGCCCGGTGACCCCCGTTGCGAAGCTCCACCACGAGTCGCTGCTCGACGACGGCCGCCGTCGTATCGGCGGTCACGCCTACGCCGGTCTGCGCGGCGTCGAGCGCGTCGAGGTCTCGACTGACGGCGGGGAGACGTGGAGCGACGCGACCCTCTCGGACCCGCTCCCGGCGGTCGACGGCGACGGCCGCGCCGAAGACGCCTGGCGGCAGTGGGAGTACACCTACGACCCGCCCGCGGGCGGCCACACCGTCGTCGTCCGGATGATCGACCGCGACGGGGTGGTCCAGCCCGAGGCCGAGGCCGACCCGTATCCGAACGGCCCGTCCGGGTGGGTGTCGAAGCGGTACGCATAACGAAGCGAGCGACACATACCGGTCCGGCCGCAAGCGACGGGTATGGGCGAGACCATCGCCGGCGAGGTCATCCACGTCGTCGGCCCTGAGGAACTCGACGACTACGACCTCGAACCGGACCTCGCGTCGCTCGCGGAGTCGCGCTACGTCGTCGTCTGCCGGAAGGGCGGGCGGCCGTCGCGGGTCGAGCGCGTGTGGGCCTTCCTCCGCCGCCGGCCCATCGAACCGGTGACGCTCGTCACGGACACAGCGGTCGAGGAAGGCGACGAGATCACGGCGACAGCAGAAGAGACGGCCGTCACCGGCGTCTACGACGTTACCGAACTCCGGTAGCCGACGCTCGGCGCGAGCGACGGAAAAAACGAACCGCGGGCGAAATGCGAACTCAGACTCCGTGTGTCACTGTCCCCAGTTAGTCGGCCGACTCAGCACTCGGACCAGCCACAGGACTCGCAGGTCTTACAGCCCTCCGAGTAGTACAGCGAGAGCGAGCTACACTCCGGGCACTCGGGGCTCTCGCCGGCGTCGATGATGTCCTGCTGATCGCCGGATGCGGCGTCGCTCTGTGCGGTCTTCGCCTGCGGGCCGCCATCAGTCTGAGTCGCGGCGTCGGTCTCCGAGACCTCGCCGTCCTCGTCTTCCGCGGTCTCTTCGAGCGTGACCTGCTGCGGGTAGGCCTTGTCGACCTCGCCGTCGAGGTAGCGCCGCAGGGCCGTGCCGATGGCGTCCGGGATGGACTGGATCTGCTCGCCCTTGTCCCAGGCGACCTTCGGCGACCGGATGCCCTGCAGTTCGTCGGCGATCTCCTCGGGGTCGACGCCCGAGCGCAGCGCCGTCGAGATGGTCTTGGCCAGCGCCTCGGTGAACGAGGCCGTGAAGCCGCCGGAGTTGCCGATGTTGGCGAACAGTTCGAACGGCCGGTCGGCCTCGGGATCCTCGTTGATGTTGACGTAGAGCTTCCCGTAGCCGGTGTCGATGCGCTGGGTGACGCCGTGGAGCACGTCCGGCCGGGACTGCTTCTTGGCGAACTCGGCGTCCGCGTCGCCGTCGGCGACGCTCAGGATCTCCGCGACGGAGTCGTCGATGGCGGCCTGCACGGCCTCGTCTTCGAGGAAGCCCTCGATGCCGCCGAAGACCTCCTCGATCTGAGCGACGACCTCCTCGGCGTCCATGTCGGCGAACTCCGTGTTCTGGGCGCGCGTGGTCAGCACCTGCTTGCTGCGGGTGCCGTCGCGGTAGTAGGTGACGCCCTTGCCGCCGTGGTCGTAGATGTACTCGAACACCGCGGCGGCGTCCTCGATGGTGGAGTCGTTCGGGGCGTTGACCGTCTTGGAGATGGCGGAGTCGACGCCCTCCTGACAGGCGACCTGGATGCCGGCGTGCTGGCGGGCCGAGAGGTCACCCGTGGTGACGAACAGTTCGCCGATGGCGTCCGGGACCGTCGTGAGCCCGTCGACGCCGTCGAACTCGTTGTTCGCCATCTGCTCCTGGGCCTCCTCCTTGACCGCCTCGACGTCGATGTCGTTGTCCTCCAGCGCACGGAGGAAGTAGTCGTCGAACTCGACGAGCATCTCGTCGCCCTGGACGTCGTCGGAGACGTTCTTGTAGTAGGCGACGTTGTAGATGGGCTCACACCCGCCGGTGGTGTTGCCGATCATCGAGGTCGTGCCGGTCGGCGCGATGGTCGTCGTGTTGTGGTTGCGGATCGGGTAGCCGTCTTCCCAGTCGTCGGCGTCCTCGCCGGTCTGCTTCTCGAACCACTCGCGGTACTCGGTCGGGTTCGCGTACTTGGAGTTGTCCCACTCCTCGAAGACGCCGCGGTCTTCGGCGAGTTCGTGGCTGGTCGCCTTCGAGCCGTGGTTGATGTGACGCATCGTCTGGCGCGCGATCTCGTTGGCCTCGTCGGTGCCGTAGGCGACGCCGAGCTGGATGTACAGCTGCGCCAGCCCCATGATGCCGAGGCCGATCTTGCGCATCTCCCGGACCTTCTGCTCGATTTTCTCGACCGGGAAGTCGGACATCGTGACGACGTTCTCGAGGAAGCGCGTGCCGAGTTCGATGCGGCGGTCGAACTCTTCCCAGTCCATGGCGTCTTCGAGGAACGCCTCGATTGCCGCCTCGGTCGAGTCGTACTCGTCGCCGTGCTCGGCGGACCAGACGCGCCAGTCCGGCGCGTCCTCGGCGGCCAGCGTCGAGAGGTTGATGTGACCGAGGTTACAGGCCTCGTACTCCTCTAAGGGCTGTTCGCCACAGGGGTTCGTCGCGAGGATCTGGTGCTCGGGGTGTTCCTCCACGTCGAAGGAGTGCTGCTTGTTGACGCGTTCGAGGTAGATGACGCCCGGTTCGCCGTTCTCGTGGGCGCCCTGCACGATGCGCTCCCAGAGTTTCTCGGCGGGGATGGAGAGCACTTCGCCGGCCTCGACGTACTCGCCGAGGTCGAACATCTCGTACAGTTCCTCGGTCTGTTCCGTCGCGACGTGGGGTTCCTCGGTGCGCGGGTTCGTGAACGTGAACTCCTCGCCGTTCTGGAGCGCGTCCATGAAGTCGTCGGTGATGCCGACGGAGATGTTGAAATTCGAGAGGTGGCCCTCGACGGCGTTGCGGAGGTGCTTGGGGACCTTGCCGTCCTCGTCGATGAGCTCACGGGCCTCTTCCAGGGCCTCGGCGAAGGAGTTGTGCGTGAAGTCGTCGGGGTCGTTCAGACGGAGCGTCTCGGCCAGCGAGACGTCCTTGTTCTTGGCGTGAATGAACTGGATGACGTCGGGGTGGGAGACGCGCATGACGCCCATCTGCGCGCCGCGGCGGGCCCCGCCCTGCGCGATGGTCTCGCACATCTGGTCGTAGGTCCGCATGAACGTGATCGGCCCGGAGGCGATGCCGCCGGTGGAGCCGACGGGGTCGCCGTACGGGCGAAGCTTCCAGAACGCGTAGCCCATCCCGCCGCCGGACTGGAAGACCTGCGCGGCCTCTTTGGCGGTCTGGTGGATGTCGTCGATGTCGTCGCCGGGCGAGTCGACGAAACAGGCAGAGAGCTGCTGGAGTTCGTCGCCGGCGTTCATCAGCGTCGGCGAGTTCGGCATGAACGAAAGCTGTTCCATCTGGTCCTGGAACGCGTCGGCGACGGACTCGACGTGGTCGCGAACGTCGTCGGGGAGCTCCGGGACGACGGTGTCGTAGGCGAACTTGTTGACGTTGTAGACGGAGAGCTCGGTCTCGGCGTCGTCGTCCACGGCCGTCCCTTTCCCGAACACCTCGTCGGCGAGTTCGTCTCGCCGCGGGTGGTCGGGCTTCAGCTGGTCGGGCGTGACGGTCACGTCGACGCCGCGCTTGTTCGCCTCGAAGACGGCCTCGGCGAGCGCGATGTTCTTCGCGACCCGCTCGAAGAGGTCCTCGGGTTCCTCGACGAGGTCGCCGTTGGCGTCCTTCCGGAGATAGCGCGCCGGGAGGATGTTGTGGTAGGCGTTGCCTGTGAGGCGTTCTTCGAGGGTGTCCCCGTCGGTCCGTTTGATCGGAAGCGTGATCTCGTCGGCGGAGAGGTCGCTGTTACTCATCGCCCGCTCCTCCGCCCGGCAGCGGCCCGCTGCCGGTCGATACCCCGTTCAGTAGCTACCCGTGTTCCGGTCATTTCTGGCGGCAGATACGTATTCATCGATGGCGTTTAATCCTTCCTTCTTGACTGCGAGTTCGGCGCGACCGCACTCGCGAGACGGCGTCGCAACTACGGTGTTCGTCAGTCTGTCCGAGCGACGTGGGAGACGATAGTCGCGTACATCGGAATAGATGCGTCGGACTCTTCTTAATAGTGTGTAGACCGGGGTGAAAGTGAAATCGACCTCCGTGGAACCACCAGACGTGAGCGACATATCCAGTCGAAACAGCAGGGGGTTTCGACGCGAGATAGCCGCCGACTAACGGCTGGTAGGAACCGAATATGAGCGCGTCAGACGCACCGCCGTCCTGCGGTTTCTCGGAATAGGGGTCCGGCCCGCGCACCGTCGAAAACGACGGCGTCGACAGCCCCGCCACCGTGCCCTGCCAGCCACGAAGTATTTCCCCCCGGCCGACGTTGTCCCCCGTATGCTCTGGCTCCTGCAACTCGGTGGGGTCCCCTCACTGCCCGCGCTGCTGGCCGGTCTCCTGGTCGTCGCGCTCGTCCTGCTGGTCGGCCGGTTCGTCATGAAAATGGCGTGGCGAATCGTCGTCCTCGCCATCGTCGCCGTCGCCGTCCTCTGGCTGCTCGGAATGCTGGGCTTCCAGATTATCTAGAGCCCGGCGAGGAAGTTCCGGATCACGTCGTGGCCGACCGCGGTCAGGACTGACTCCGGGTGAAACTGGACGGCCTCGATGGGGTGCTCGCGGTGACGCACGCCCATGACCAGTTCCGTGCCGTCCTCGGTCTCCGTGGTCGCGCTGACGACGAACTCCTCGGGCACGTCCTCGGCGATCAGCGAGTGATAGCGCCCGCCCTGAAAGCCCTGTTCGAGGCCGCGGAAGACGCCCTCGCCGTCGTGGTCGATGGGGAAGGCCTTGCCGTGGATGGGTTCCGGCGCGCGACCGATGGTGCCGCCGTAGGCGTACACCGCCGATTCGAGGCCGAGACAGACCCCGAGCGTCGGCACGTCGGGGCTGACCTCGCGGAGCACGTCGAGCGTGACACCGACGTCGCGCTCGTTCTTCGGGTGGCCCGGACCGGGCGAGAGGACGATGGCGTCGGGGTCGAACGCCCGCACGTCGTCGAGCAACGCCGTGTTTCGGACGACTTCGGTCTCGGCGTGCTCGGAGACGTACTCCACGAGATTGTACGTGAAGGAGTCGAAGTTGTCGACGAACAGGACCCGCAGGTCGTCCCTGACCGCGTCCTCGCCGGCCGGCCGCGAGGCGCTCATCTGGGTACCTCCCCGGCGGCGTCCTCGCCGGCGGTCGCATCGGCTTCGTCGCTGTCGGTTCCCTCGGCCCCGTCGGTCGACGGGGGGTCCTCGATCTGCTCCAGAGCAGTCAGCACGCCGTCCATCTTCTGTTCGGTCTCGACGTACTCGCTCTCGGGATCGGAGTCGGCGACGATGCCCGCGCCGGCCTGGACCGTGATGCGGTCAGACTCGTCGGCGTCCTCGATGGTGGCGGAGCGGATGACGATGGCGAAGTCGGCGTCGCCGCCCCAGTCGAAGTAGCCGACGCCGCCGCCGTAGGGACCGCGGGGAGAGCGTTCGAGCTCGTCGATGATCTCCATGGCGCGAATCTTCGGCGCGCCCGAGAGCGTCCCCGCGGGGAACGTCGCGCGGGCGGCGTCGAAGGCGTCCTTTTCGGGCGAGAGTCGGCCCGTGACCGTCGACTCGATGTGCTGGACGTGGCTGTACTTGAGGACGTTCATGAACTCCTGGACGCGGACGCTGCCCGCCTCGGCGACGCGGCGCACGTCGTTGCGGGCCAGGTCCACGAGCATCGTGTGCTCGGCGCGCTCCTTCCCGTCGGCGAGCATCTCGCCGGCGAGGCGGCGGTCCTCGACGGGAGAGTTCCCCCGGGGGCACGTCCCCGCGATGGGGTTCGAGACGACGTGGTCGCCGGCGACGGAGACCAGCGTCTCGGGACTCGCGCCGACGATTGTCAGGTCGTCGTAGCCCAGCAGGTACATGTACGGCGATGGGTTCACCTCCCGGAGCGCCTCGTAGAAGCCCAGCGGGTCGACCTCGCCGTACAGTTCGCGGGTCCGTGAGATGACGCCCTGGTAGATGTCGCCCGAGAGGACGTACTCCTTGGCCCGCTCGACGGCGTCTTCGTACTCGTCCTGCGGGCCGGCCGACTCGCGCTCGCGGCGGAAGCCGCCGGTCGAGAGCGGGTCGAGGTCCGAGAGGACGGCCTCGACGCGCTCGGCCTCGGCGACCAGTTCGTCGTAGCGCTCGCCGGCGTCCTCGTCCTGTCTGACGACGGGCGTGAACACCAGCGAGACGGTCTCCTCGACGTGGTCGAACCGGACCGTCGACGTGGTCAGGACGAACTGGGCGTCGGGGAACCGCGAGTCCGGGCGGTCGAGGCCCACCTCGTCGAGCCAGAGGTCGTAGACGGCGTCGTACGAGAGGAAGCCGACGAGACCGCCTTCGAGGTGCTGGCGGTCCATCTCCGGGAAGTTCCGGAGGGTCACGTCCGGCATCGCGGCGCGGAGGTCGTCGACCACGTCGCCGCCGTCGGTCGTCACGAGGTCGGCGTAGCGCTCGTCGAGTGCCTGCACCTCGCTGTCGTCGCCGGTGACGGTGACGACCGCCCGCGGGTCGTAGCCGACGAACGAGAAGCGGGCGTGGCGGTCGTCGGTCTCCGGCGCGAACGCGCCGTCCGGGTCGCTGGAGGCGACCTTCTCGGCGCTCTCGAGCAGGAACGTGTAGTCACTCCCGCCGACGTCGTCTGAGCGGCCGCTGAGTGCCGCATACGCTGCGAGCGGTTCCACGTCCGCGTCGAGTTCGGCAGCCGTCCGCACGACGACGGGCCGGTCGGCCTCGGCTTGTTCGACGAACGCCTCGCGGGAGACGTCGAGGCTCACGCCGACCCCTCCGCGGCCCCGGTCGCGTTGCGGACGAACCGCTCCACGGCGTCGTGGTCCTTCCGGCCGCCCTCGGACTCGACGCCGCTGGCCACGTCGACGGCGAACGGGCCGACCGTCTCGACGGCCTCGGCGACGTTCTCGGGCGTCAGTCCACCGGCGAGGACGACGGGCACGTCGAGCGAGTCGACGACCTCGCGCGTGCGCTCCCAGTCGTGGGTCTCGCCCGTGCCGCCGCCGCCATCGGCGTCGACGGAGTCCACCAGCAGGGCGTCGGCGTGGGCCGCGTAGTCCTCGATATCAGGTGCGTTGGCCGCGACGACGGCGACGATGGACTGGGTGATCCGACTGTCCAGCGCGCCCAGTTCCGCCGGCGAGAGCCCGTCGTGGACCTGCACCGCGTCCGGCTCGACCGCGTCGACGCGCGTGACGGCCTCCTGGACCGTCGTCGGCATCGTCACGAGGACACCGGTCACGAGCGGCGGGACGCCGTCGATCAGGGTCGCCGCCGTCGCCTCGTCGACCTCGCGGGGCGTGTCGACGGGGACGCCGTGGATGACGCCGACGGCGTCGGCCCCGGCCGCGACGACGGCGTCGCGGTCCTCTCCTCCGGTGACGCCGCAGATCTTCACGCGCGTCATGCCCCGACCAGATCTTCGAGCTTCGCCGCGGCGTCGCCTGACTCGATCGCCGCTCGCGCCAGCTCGACGCCCTCCTCGTGGGTGTCGGCGACGCCGGCGACGTAGATGGCCGCGCCGGCGTTCGCGAGGATGATATCTCGCTTCGCCCCGGTGATTTCGCCGGAGACGATGCCGCGGAGGTCGGCCGCGTTCTCCGCGGGCTCGCCGCCCGCGATGTCCTCGATGTCGTGGGTCTCCAGGCCGATGTCCTCCGGCGTGATGGTGTACTCCGCGATGCGGTCGCCAGTGACCTCTGCGACGGCCGTCTCGCCGTGGATGGCGATCTCGTCGAGGCCGTCACCGTGGACGACGAGCGCGCGCTCCACGTCCAGGCGGGCCAGCGCCTCGGCCATGATCGGAACGAGGTCGGGGTCGTAGACGCCGAGGACCTGCGCGTCCGCGTCGGCGGGGTTGGTCAGCGGCCCGAGGATGTTGAAGACGGTCCGCATACCGAGTTCCTGGCGCGGGCCGATGACGGCCTTCATCGCCGGGTGGAACACGGGCGCGAGCATGAAGCCGATGCCCTCGCGCTCGATTGTCTCCTCGACGTCCTCCGGTTCGGCCTCGATGTCGACGCCGACCTCTTCGAGCACGTCTGCGCTCCCCGACGGCGACGACACCGAGTAGTTCCCGTGTTTCGCGATCGGCACGCCCGCACCGGCCGCGACGATGGCGCTCGTCGTCGAGACGTTGATCGTGTCGTAGTCGTCGCCGCCGGTCCCGCAGGTGTCGACCAGCCCCTCTCGGTCCGGCCGGATGGTCCGCGCGGCGTCGCGCATCCCTTCCGCGAAGCCGGCGATCTCCGCCTCGGTCTCGCCTTTCGCCCGCAGCGCCGTCAGCAACGCGCCGATCTGGGCCTCGGTCGCGTCCTCGAAGACGGTGGTCGCGACGCGGCGCGCTTCTTCCTGTGTCAGGTCCTCTCCGTCGGTGACGCGTTCGATGTACTCCTTCATTGTATCCACCAATGGACTCTTTCGTGTTGTGATGCACAAATCCGTACATCGACTTAAGCCTATCGGGGCCGACACGACTCCTGCCCGGGTGTGCGGGTAATCAACAGACGCCGTGGCGATACCGAATTCGAAACCTTCAATTATACCCCCGGGATACAATGAGGTGTACCTCGCAGTGAGGGTTCGTGGTCTAGGTCGGTTATGACACCTCCTTGACATGGAGGAGGCCGGCGGTTCAAATCCGCCCGAACCCACTTATTCTGTCGCGAGCAACCCGCGAGCGACGAAATCGTCAGTGAGGGCGATTTGAACCCTGGAAGACGAGCGTAGCGAGTCACGGTCGTCGTTTGGGATGCCAAGGATTTGAACCCTGAGAGTTGCAGCGCCGAGCAAAACGAGTCTTCCTTCGGTTCACAATCCGCCCGAACCCACTTATTCTGTCGCGAGCAACCCCCGAGTGACGAATGTGTTCGTAACGTGGAGTTGAACCTTGGATACGAGCGAAGCGGAACGACCCTGGTTCACGATCCGTCCGAGTTACTTTTCTGTCACGAACGATCTGTGATCCAGAGATGGGGTGCCACTACTCTGTCGCGGTGGCTCGGTAATGGAGCAGATACGGGGTAGTGACGGGCTGTCGACGGCCTCAGCGTCGAGTTCGGCGCGGACGCGATTGCGTTGGCTTAATGGTGGATTTCGCGGTTACGGGCCATTTATCGTCCATCCTTCCCGCGGAGTTTATCACCTGCCTATGCAGATAAGTGACGGATAGTGATAGGGGCTCCCGATAGAGTAGCGTACCAAGCAGCCTGCAGTTGGCGGCTCTCGCTACCCCACGTCATGACATCGACTGTCTTCAAACAGCTATATCGGTCGGCGCTCGCTGATTCCGAGCGACTGGACGAGGACTCAGTGCTCCTCGACATCGGCGCGAAGGACGGCAAGATAGCGTCGGCGCTCGCTGACTCGATCGGTTGTCGGGCGATCGTGCTGGATATCGACTTCACGGAGGAGGCGAGAAGCTGCGACTGCGATCTCGTCAGAGGGGACGGAACGCAGATACCGCTCCCGGACGACAGCGTCGACGCCATCGTCTCGAACATGGTGTTCGAGCACGTCCCCGACGAGGAGGCACTCATCGCGGACACCGCGCGCGTGCTCTCCGACGACGGCGTGTTCATCTCGATCTGTCCGAACCGCGCCTGGCCGGGGGACGGACACGGCTACCCGCTCGGGATGCCGTGGTTACCGGAAGCCATCGGCGATCGGGTGGCGAGGCCGTACGACCAGAAGTACGATCGCGGGGACGACTGGTACAGGGAGGCGTACCACCCGGTGTGGTCGATCACCGTCCGCAGGGAGCTGACCAAGTACTTCGAGACGGTCGAGTACCGATCCGGCGACCTCCTGGACCTCGACCTCGACGCATCGAACGGGAAACAGCGGTTACTGGAGACGTTCGCGGAACCGCTCGAGTTGGCGTTCTCCTCGCGGCTCGGGCGGCGACTCGTCGAGGCCGTGTTTCCGACGCCGGTGTACGTCTCGAAACACCCCAAGCGTGTCAGGCGGCGACCCAACGGATGAGCCACCGCCTCACGTCACGTTCCAGTACTTTCTTGATGGAACCCTGACAGTGACAGGTATGGACACGCTCGATTCGACGGACTCGTTCGAACAGTTCGTCCTGCTCTCGGTCGTCGAACTGACGGTCGCGGGTGAGACCCCGGTCCACTCCTACGACGTGACCCAGGCGGCAAAGGCCCACCTCGACGATATCGACCGCGACCCCTTCGGTGGCGTCGAGCGACAGCGAGTCATCGCGGCGCTACGGACGCTCGCCGACGCGGGCCTGTTGACGAAAGCGAAGACAGAGTCAGCGACTGGGAAGGGGCGACCGGCCTACGAACTGGCGGTCGACCCGGAAGAAGTACTGACGATGCTTGAGGGGGCGGAGTCGTTCGGCCCCTACGTCGAGACGATTCGAGCGAACGCCGCCGATTAGACCACACTGACGCTGCGTCGTTCCTGTTCGAGCGCCGGTGGCTGGCCTGCTTCGAGGCGGTCGAGACGGTCGACGATGGTGTGGACCGTGTCGCCTTTGGTGCAAGGAGCGACGTGGGCGAGTTCGTCCCCGTCGTACTCGGCGAGGCCCATCACCGGGAGCGTCATCGCGTCGTAGGCCGACTCGGTGGCCTCGGAATCCACCTGCGTGCGCTGATAGAACGACTCGAACGAGACGTTGTTCGAGAGCGCCCACTGCTTGAACTCGGCGACGCGATTCAGAATGAACTGGCCCTCCTCAGTGTTTGCGGCGGCCGACTGCGGGGCGATCTGCTTGCCCCAGACGATGACGTTGAAGCTCGCGATCTGGTCGTTCTGCTCGAGCGTATCGAGGCGGTCGATGACCTCCTCCTGGCGTTCGTGGGCACCGTCGGGGAGCATCGAGCGGACGTAGAGCTCGATGTGAGGTGTTGGACTAGTGTCACTCATGGCTGGTCGATGCAACTCTCGGCTGACACATATATCTACTGTGAGAGGTGACGGCATACGCCAGATGGACCGCTCGGGATCCCTATTGTGGGAATTCGTGACATTCTCCGAGTAGTGTTGTTTCCAGTTGTTTGGCGAACCCCCGTGTGGGTTAGGGCTGTAAAACGGGTTAGTGTCCTGACCGTTCCGTGCTATCGTCACCCGCGCGCTCCCGGATCGTCTCGTGGATACCGAGGACGAGTGCCGGAACGACGACGATGAAGATGTGTTCCTCGATGGGGATTCCGAGCAGGTCGACACCGGTTCGGAGTTCGATCGAGAAGACGCCGACGGTGAGGGTGTACCAGTCCCAGACGTACGCGATCGGATAGAGGACCGCGATGGTCCGAGCCGCCTCGCGGACCGCGTCCGCCCGCCACAGCAGTGCGAGGGCGACGCTCCCCCAGGCGACCTCGGTGACGAGGTAGGTGTACGGACCGAAGACGCCGATGTCTGGAAGCATATCCAGTGGTCGGAGCCAGCGGCCTAAAGCTTGGCCCGTCTCCCGATTCGCAGGAACTAAACCAAGGTTGATAACCCTTCACGTAGAACTTCGAACTGTGAAGAACGATGGATATTGCTGATATCGCCACCAGAGAGTTTGTCGAGGTTGACGCCAACAAGCGCCTGGGGAAAGTCCGGTCTATCTTCGAGCGCGAGAACCCCAAGGGCATCATCGTCACGGAGGACGGTGCGTACGCTGGCGTTATCACGCAGAAACAGTTGGTCCAGTCCCACGTCGAGGACAGTGCGAAAGCGGGGGCGATGACGCGCTCGGCCCCGAAGGTCGGGCGCACCGACGACGTGCGCGAGGTCGCGCGCGTCCTCGTCGAGGGCGGGGTAAAACTCGCCCCTGTCTTCGAGGCCGGCGAACTCTGGGGAATCGTCACCGAGGACGACATCCTCGACGCCGTCCTCGAGAACCTCGATGCACTCACCGTCGAGGACATCTACACGCAGGACGTCATCACGGTCTCGGAGGACACCAACGTCGGGCAGGTCGTCAATCTCCTCCGCAAGCACGGCATCTCTCGGCTCCCGGTACTCGACGAGACCGACAGCCTGACCGGCATGGTCACCCGCCACGACATCGTCGACGTGGTCGTCCGCGACATGAACAAGGCGACCCGGGGCGACCGCGCGGGCGAGATCGAGCGAGTTCTCGACCTGCCGGTGTACGACGTCATGAACAGCCCGGTCGAGACGGTCGATATGGGCGACTCCGTCGAGGAGGCCGTCTCCCGGATGCTCGAAAACGACTTCGCGGGCCTCGTCGTCACGCCGGAAGACGACGACAGCGAGGTCGTTGGCATCCTCACGAAGACCGACGTGCTCCGGGCCCTGACCTACACGGAGGAGGACCACATGGACGTACAGATCACCAACATCACCCTCCTCGACACCATCTCCCGGGAGGACATCCGGGCCGACATCGAGACGGTGGCCGACAAGTACCAGGCGATGCAGGTCCAGCACGCCCACGTCCGGTTCCACGAGCACAAGGAGAAACTCCGCGGCACGCCGCTCATCCAGTGCCAGATCCGCCTGCGGACCAACAAGGGCCAGGCCGCCGGCTCCGGTGAGGGCTACGGGGCCGAGACCGCGTTCAACGTCGCGCTCGACAAGCTCGAACGGAACGTCCTCGAACTGAAGGGCGTCCAGGCCGACGAGGAGTACCGCGGCCAGCTCCTCCGCAAGCTCGGCGAACTGTAAGGCGATACCCCCGTTTTCGCGTTCGGTCTCTCTTTTCCCGGCCAACGGGAGTCTCTACTCGCCGACCTATCGCTCCGCCACCTTGACGAGCTGTTTCCCGATGTTCTCGCCCTCGAACAGCCCGAGGAACGCGTCCGGCGCGTTTTCGAGCCCCTCGGTGACGGTCTCGCGATACGTGATCTCGCCGCTTGCGACCCACTGGCCGAGCCGGGTCGCGGCCTGCTCGAACCGGGGTTCGAAGTCGGAGACGAGGAACCCCTCGACGGTCGCCCGGGTCTGGATCACCTGTGCCAGCTTGCGCGGTCCGACGGGCATCTCCTCGGCGTTGTACTGCGAAATCTGGCCGCAGACGGCCACGCGCGCGTCGGTGTTGAGCCGGGTGAACACCGCGTCGGTGATCTCGCCGCCGACGTTGTCGAAGTACGCGTCGACGCCGTTCGGCGCGGCCTCGTCCAGCGCGGCGCGATAGTCGTCGGTCGTCGCGTAGTTGATCCCCGCGTCGAAGCCCAGGTCGTCTTCGAGGAAGGCGACCTTCTCGTCGGAGCCCGCGAAGCCGACGACGCGGGCGCCCCGGAGTTTCGCGATCTGCCCGGCGACCGAGCCGACGGCTCCCGCGGCCCCGGTGACGACGAACGTCTCGCCGGCCGACGGTCGGGCCACCTCCGTGGTTCCGAAGTAGGCGGTCAGTCCCGGCATACCGAGCACGCCCAGAGCGGTCGAGATCGGTCCGCGGTCGGGATCGACGTGCGTGAGCGCCGGCCCTGGCGCGGTGGCGTAGTCCGCCCACTGGAGGTCGCCGGTCACGACGTCGCCGGCGTCGAATCCGGCCCCGTTCGACTCGACGACCTCACCGACGACGGCCCCGCGAAGCGGGTCGCCGACGTCCCACGGCTCCGCGTACGACTCCGCGGCGCTCATCCGGCCGCGCATGTACGGGTCGACCGAGAGGTACAGTGTCTTGACGAGGGCTTCACCGGGTCCGGGCTCTGGTACCGGCTCCTCCGAGAGGTCGAACGTGTCGCGGTCGGGCGTTCCTTTAGGGCGTTTCACCAGTCGGTACACGCGGTGTGTCTGCGACATCGACCTCGTTAGTCGAGTCTCCCGAAAGGGGGCTTCGAAAGGAGAAAGAACCACTGGTTCAAAGTTTATATTGGAGTTCTTGTATTTCGTCGGACGTGTCGGATATGTCTAGACACAGGCACTCGGCCCCTACAGGAGCGTCTGCAGGGACCACGCCACGGCGACACCGACTGGACCGGCGACGGTGAGTACCGTCTCCCGCGTGGAGAGCGCACGGACGTGCTTGACTGCGAAGAACCAGATGAGTCCCTGCCAGAGCGTGAAGACGACACCGAGGGCGTTGGCGAACACGATGAGCGGGTCGTCGCCCGCCGAGCGGAGCGCCGCAGCGACGCCCTCGCCGACCGCCGGGAGCGAGAGATGAGAGAACACGTAGATGGCGGCCCCCGACCCTATGAGCGCGCTGAACAGCGCCGGAACGAACCCCCAGCCGACGGCCGCGACGAGGTCCCGGAAGTCCCCGGTATCACTGAACGTCGCGGAGAGCAAGTAGAGCGTTCCCGACACCGCGATCCAGACCAACACGGTCCCGAACAGGCCGCTGAGAATCGAGACCGCGCTCCCGAGAAACGCGAACGCCCGAACCGTCGCCGGGAACCGACCGAGAACGAGCGACATCGCGTATAGCGTCCCGAGCGTGCTGGCGACGGCCGTGCTCAGCACGATGAGCGCCGCAGAGACCAGGTCCGTCGATTGGGGGTCGTTGGCGTAGAACTCCGCGGGGTCAGTGATGACTGTCGCCAGGTGGGTCGGACTGCGCCGTCGCGTCTCGAACTCCATACTCGTGTGTCAATCTTTATCTGTAAATAAGTATATAATACCAGATAATGTAAACTATTAAGTGACGTCGGCCGCGATAGTGTCACGAAGTCGTCAGATGATCGTGCCAGAACCTATCCGAGACGACTGGGGAATCGCCCTCCTGACCGCCCTGTCTGTTGCCGCCCTGATCGCGTCCTCCCTCGTCGGCGCGCCCGGCGCGTACGCGTACAACGAGTACGTCGGCGAGGGCGGCGACACGCAGACCCGCGACGACGGAACTGCGATGGCCGGAGCCGGCGGTGCGATGGCGACCGGCGGCGGCGCGCTCATCGCCGCCGGTGAATACGCCGGCGCGTCGGCCGCCGTGTACGCGGGTGCGGGCGTCGCGACCGGCGGGACGGCGCTCGCCCTCGCCGGCGGTGCGCTCGTCGCGTAGCGAAACACCGATATCAGCCAGAATGAGACACGCACGATGGTACTGAAACGAGTCCTCCCAACGCTCGTCGTCGGTGCGCTCTACGCGGTGGCCGCCGCAATCGTCCTCTCGCCGGTCGTCAGCCCGATGTTCGGCGTCGGCGGCGGGGCGGTTGCGTACCTCCTCACCCGCCCCGACGTCCTCGACGAGTCGCTGACGCGTTACAGTCCGCGACTGGAGCGAATCGGACTCGCGATCAGCCTCGTTGGCGGGCTGGTCGGATTCCTCGCTGGGGCCGCGGGAACGCTCCTCTGATGCGCGCGGGGAGACGACTGCTTCTCGTCTCGGCGGCGACCACCGTCGCCGGGACGGTGGCCGGCCTGCTGGCGACGCTCTCGTCGCGACTCGGCGTGGCGGAGACGGTCGGCGCCTCGCTGTACGCCCTCTCCTTTGACCCGACGTTCTGGGGCATCCTCCGGAACAACCTCGTCGTCTTCGCCACGACTATCGTCGGGTTCGGCGTGCTCACGCTCGCGAACCTGTTTCTGACCGGCGTTCCGCTTGGCATCGAACTGGTCCACAACGACCACGTCTGGTTGTTCCTTCCCCACGGCGTCCTCGAATTCGCCGCGCTCTGGACCGCCGGCGCGGCGGGCCTGCGAATCCCCCTCGACGTGCTCCGGTACTTCCGTCGGGAGACAGACAGGGTGCTGACGGCCGACGGCGCTCGAATGGTGCTCCGGTACGCGGCCGCCTCGCTCGTGCTCTTCGTCGTCGCGGCGGCCATCGAAGCGACCATCACTCGACACCTCGCGGCGGGAGTCGGCTAGCGACGGGAAGCCGAGAAATGCTCGCTTCGCCGAGAGTACAGCGCCGGTTTGAGTCTTCACTGACTATTTGACAGTTCCCGTGGTGGGGCCACGTATGCCCTCCCCCGGTTCCCGCTCGCTTCCCCTCCTCCTGAGCGTGTTGCTCGTCGGCTCGCTACTCGCTCTCGCAACGCCCGTCGGCGCAGCGCCGCCGCCGCGTCCGCTCTGTGACGCCTGCGGCGACCAGTTCGCGACCACCGCGGAACGCCACGGCGTCTCGCTCGCCGTCGAGCGGAGCACGGCAACGGTGACCGTCCACGGGAACGGCACCGCCACGTGGGTCGTCCAGAACCACCTCGCCGGCGACGGCGCGAGACTGCGCGAGAACGCGACGCTCCGGCGCGCTATCGGCGACCGTGCCATGTGGGACACCGAGTTCCTGAACGCCTCCGTCTCCCGGGACGGCGTCGTCACGCTCCGGTATCGCGAGCCCGAGTTCGCCGAGCCGGCCGTGGGCGGGACGCTCCGCTCCGGCGCGTTCACCGAGACCTACGGCTACCGAAACATCGACGGCCTCGGGGCGGACCGTCTCGTCGTCGTCGCGCCCCCGGGCACTCGCGTCGGGCGGCCCCTGCCGGGCAGCACCGTCTCGGCCGACGGCCGCCGGATGCGCGTGACGTCGTTCGATCGCGGCGACATCGTCACGTTCGTCCCGCGGGAGAGCGCCGTCGGCCCGCTCTTGAGCCTGCTCGCCGTGGTGACGATGCGCGGCCCCGGGCTCCTGGGGTACCTCCTGACGAACGTGGTCGTGCCGGCCGCCGCGTTCGGCGCGCTGGTCGGGGCGGTCGGCGGGGGCCTGTCGACCATACGTCACCGCCTGCCCGCCCGCACGGGGCGAGCGGGTCGCGCGCTCGCCGGCGTCGGCCTCCTCGTGGCGCTCCTGCCGCTGGTCGCCGGTGGGATTTCGGTCCTCAGCAGTTCAATCGCCCCGCTCGTGGGCGTCGGAGTCGCCTTCGTCGCGCTCGGTCTCGGCCTGTCGCTGACGGAACCGGCGTCGCTCCGCTCCTATCCGGCGCTCGCCGGGGTCGCCATCGGGGGACTCGCGGTCGCGGTCCTCGCCACCGCCGTCGGGACTCTCGCCGTCGGTATCCGCGGGCTCACGTTCGCCATGTGGACGAGCGCCAGATTCCTCGTGCCGGTGTTCGCGTTACTCCCCGCGGGGTACGCCATCGGCACCGGCCGGCGCTGGCTCGGCGTCGGGACCGCCGTGGCCGGCTTCGTGCTCGCGGTCGGGCCGACGGCGACGCTGTACTCGCCATTCTACGGGTTCGGCGTGATCGTCTCCGCCCTCGTGCTGGGGCTGGCCGCGGGCGTCGCCGTGCTGGGCGCGCCGCTGTTCGGCGTCGGATTCGTTCTCGCGACGGCGCGACCGGCCGACGAAGGGGAAAACAGCGCCGCTCGCGGGGAGCAGTGAGCAGCGAACGGTGACGAAAACGGGACGCGGTCGTTACTGGAAGCCGATGCGGCCGCCGGTGCCGGCCTGGCGCTGCGGGCTGGAGCCGCCCTTGAACTCCTCTTCCATCTGCTCGTAGTACTCGCGGATGTCGTCGGTGATGGTCGGGCGGACGCTGTCGATGGCCTGTCGGAAGTGGCGCATCTCGACCTCCTCGGCGTCGTCGGCCTCGCGGAGCGCCTCGATGGCGGCCTCGCGGGCGATGGACTCCAGGTCGGAGCCGACGAAGCCCTCGCTGACCTCGGCCAGTTCGCGCAGGCTCACGTCGGGCGACAGCGGCGTGTCGTCGGTGTGAATCTTCAGGATCTGCTCGCGGCCGTCGACGTCCGGCTCGCCGATCATGACCAGGCGGTCGAAGCGCCCCGAGCGGATGAGCGCCGGGTCGATCATGTCCGGCCGGTTCGTCGCGCCGATGACCATCACGTCCTCCATCTCTTCGAGCCCGTCCAGTTCGGTCAACAGCTGGTTGACGACGCGCTCGGAGACGTTCGACCCCATCTCGCCGCCGCGGCCCGGCGCGAGCGAGTCGAGCTCGTCGAAGAAGATGACCGTCGGCGCGACCTGCCGGGCCTTCCGGAAGGTCTGGCGGATGGCCTTCTCGCTCTCGCCGACCCACTTGCTGAGCAGTTGCGGGCCGCGCACCGAGATGAAGTTCGCGTCCGTCTCGTTGGCGACGGCTTTCGCCATCAGCGTCTTCCCCGTGCCGGGCGGGCCGTACAGCAGCACGCCCGAGGGCGGCGTCACCCCCATCCGCTCGAACTTCTCCGGGCTGTTCATCGGCCACTCGACGGCCTCCTGGACCTGCTCTTTGGCCTCGGTCAGGCCGCCGACGCTGTCCCAGGACACCTTCGGGAGTTCGACCAGCACCTCCCGCATCGCCGATGGACTCACCTCGTTGAGCGCGCCCTTGAAGTCGTCCCGTTTGATGATCATCCGGTCGATGAGGCTCGGCGGGATGTCCTCCTCGTCGAGATCGATCTCGGGGAGGTAGCGGCGTAGGGCCTTCATCGCGGCCTCCTTGGTGAGGCTCTCGATGTCGGCGCCGACGAAGCCGTGCGTGTCGGTCGCCAGCTTCGCGAGGTTCACGTCGTCGGACAGCGGCATGCCGCGGGTGTGGATCTGGAGGATCTCCTCGCGGCCCACCTCGTCCGGGACGCCGATCTCGATCTCGCGGTCGAAGCGGCCGGGGCGGCGAAGCGCCGGGTCAACCGAGTCGACGCGGTTGGTGGCGGCGATGACGATGACCTGGCCCCGCGATTCGAGGCCGTCCATCATCGTCAGCAGTTGGGCGACGACGCGCCGTTCGACCTCGCCGGTCACGTCCTCGCGCTTTGGCGCGATGGAGTCCAGTTCGTCGATGAAGATGATCGACGGAGCCTCCTCGCTGGCGTCCTCGAAGATCTCGCGCAACTGCTGTTCGGACTCCCCGTAGTACTTCGAGATGATCTCCGGCCCGGCGATAGAGAAGAAACTGGCGGAGGTCTCGTTGGCGACGGCCTTCGCGAGCAGGGTCTTCCCCGTCCCCGGCGGGCCGTGGAGCAGGACCCCCTGTGGCGGCTCGATGCCGAGCTTCTTGAAGATCTGGGGGTGTTTCATCGGCAGCTCGACCATCTCGCGGACCCGCTGGATCTCGTTCTGGAGGCCGCCGATGTCCTCGTACGTAATTCCGCCGCCGGTCTTCTCGAAGCCGGAGATGGGCTCCTCGCGGAGTTCGACTTCCGTGTCCTCGGTGATGAGACAGACGCCCTCGGGGTCGGTCTCGACGGCGATGAGCGGGATCGCCTGACCGGGCGAGCGCATGAACGGGTGGTTCGTCGAGGACATCACGGGGACGATGTCGCGCTCGACGACCGGCCGCTTGAGGATCTGGCGTTTGACCATGCCGGCGGCGTCGGAGCCGAACTGGACCGACGCCTCCTCCGGCGGCGCGAGGACGAGCTTGTCCGCCTTCTCGGCCTCGGCCTTGCGGATGGTGACGCGCTCGCCGATCCCCACGTCGGCGTTCTGGCGCGTGAACCCGTCGATACGGACGGTGTCCGTGTTCCAGTCCTGGCGGTCGGCGCGCCAGACCTTCGCCGCCGTCGTGTCGCTGCCCTCGATCTCGATGATGTCGCCGGGAGAGAGCTTGAGGTGAAGCAGCGTATCGGGGTCGAGTCGGGCGATGCCGCGCCCCGAGTCGTTGGGGTACGCCTTCGCCACTTCCAATTGAACTTCGTTCATAGTAGAGTCAGCTTATAATGAACTGGGGTAGCCCCGGAGATATGCTTTATGCTACCGGCGGGCAAGACGCCCGGCGACGGATTTATATGTTACCTAATAGCATGGTGTCAGAATCCGTGGCGAACAGCGGGACCACGGGGTGATCGAACGCGGTCGGCGCGGTTCTTCGGGGCCGACAGGTCAGGGTTCGCGTCACCACATCGCACTGCACCGACCGCCGGAATCGCCTCGTTTCATAAGGCTGGACCCGATAGCGCTGATATGGTCTTTCTCGTTCCCTTCGACGGATCGCCGCTCGCAGACGCCGCACTCGACCGCGCTGTCGTCTACGCCGACGCGCTCGGCGAGGACGTGGTCGCTGTCGCCTTTATTCCGACCGGCGACGACTACGCCGAACGCCGCCGCCGCGTGGACCCGGCCGAGGACTTCGCCGCCGAGACCGCGGCCAGCGACCTCCGGCGCAAGATCGAGGAGGCGACCGACGACGCCGAACTCCGCTACGACGACGTGAGCGCCCACTCCACGAGCGAACTGTCGGCGACGATCCGGCAGACCGCCCGCGACGTGGATGCGGGCGTCGTCTTCCTCGGAAGCGACGACAGCGAGAACATCGTCGTCCCCATCGAGGACCTCACCGACGGCGACGGCTACGACATCCACATCGTCCGCCGGAACTGAGTGGGCTTTTACTCGCGGGGCGCGAGGCCCCGACTATGCGAACACTCGCATTCGACGGCCGGACGGGCGCGGCGGGCGATATGCTGCTCGGCGCGCTGCTCGCGGCCGGTGCCGACCGCGACGCCCTGTCACCGGTCGAAGAGGCGCTCGACGTGGAGTACGCCGTCTCCGAGGTCGACCGCTGCGGCGTGTCCGCCACGCGCGTCGACGTGTTGCTCGCCGACGACGACGGGAGTGGCCACCACGACCACGACGACAGTACCGAGGATTCCCATACGCACGGCGACGACGAGGGTCACGACCATCAACACGACGGCGACCACGACCACGCACACGATCACTCCGACCGCACGCCAGCGGAGGGCCACGGTCCCAGCCGGACGTACGAGGAAGTCATCGACATCGTCGAGGGGCTACCTCTGCCGGGCGGGGTCGCGGACGACGCACTCGCTATCTTCGAGATCCTGGGGTCGGCCGAGGCGTCGGTCCACGGGACGGACCTCGAGGGCACGCACTTCCACGAGGTCGGGGCCGACGACGCCATCGCCGACGTGGTCGGAGCCTGCCTGCTGCTAGACGACCTCGGCGTCGAACGGGTGGTGACGACGCCGCTCGCGACCGGCGGCGGGACCGTCGAGATGAGCCACGGGACCTATCCCGTGCCGACGCCGGCCGTCGTCGAGATCGCCGAGCGGGCCGACTGGTCGCTCCGCGGCGGCCCCATGGACGCGGAATTGCTCACGCCCACCGGCGCGGCCATCCTCGCGCACGTCGCCGAGGGCGTGGATTCCCTCCCGCCGCTCCGCATCGACGCGTCGGGCTACGGCGCTGGCGGCTGGAACTTCGACGACCGGCCGAACGTTCTCCGGGCGACGGTCGGCGAGACTGCAGGTCGCCTGCGCCGAGACGACATCACCGTACTGGAGACGAACGTCGACGACGTGTCCCCCGAGGTGCTGGGCGACCTCCAGCGCTCGCTCGGGGAGGTCGGCGCGCGGGACGTGTCCGTCGTCCCGGCGACGATGAAGAAGTCCCGGCCCGGCCACATCGTGAAGGTCATCTGCAAGCCCGAGGACGCAGAGCGCGTCGCCCGACGACTCGCCGAGGTGACCGGCACCCTCGGAGTCAGAGAACACGGCGCGGGCCACCGCTGGGTCGCCGACCGCGAGTTCGAAACCGTAGCGCTCGCTGTCGGCGACGAGACCTTCGAGGTGACGGTCAAGGTCGCGAGCGACGGCGACGGCTCGGTGTTCGACGTGAGCGCCGAGTACGACGACGCGGCGGCCGTCGCCGAGGCGACCGGCCTCTCCGTCAGGGAGGTCAGCCAGCGAGCCGAGCGGATGGTCCGGGAGTAATCAAGCGTCGTCGCTGGGGTTCTCGTCGTCGGTTTCGGTCTCATCGTCGACAACATCGCCGCCGTGTTCCGCGAGCGCTTCCTCGACGGTCAGTTCTCCCGCAGCGACGCGTCGGGCGAGCGCCTCGCTGATGGCGCGGTTCGTGTCGCTGGCCTCCCGCGAGCGGTCCTTGATGCGGGTCAGTTCGCCCGCCGTCGGCTCGATGGTCCGGCTCTCGATCTCCTCGCCGTCGAGGCGGGCGATGTTGACCGCGGCCAGCACGTCTCCCATCCCGCGCGCCCCCGTGCCAAGATAGGGGGTCGTTCCAGTCTCGTCGACCAGTTCCACCGGGACGCTCTGGATGTCGTCGATGATGCGCGCGCCGACGAGCCGAGCGCCGTCGCCGACGCGGACGACCGGGTCGACCGCGTCCTCGACCTCCTGGCGAACGATGTCGCTGGCCTCGGCCGCCGGCACCTGGAACGCGGCGACGACCGTCTCCCCGTGCAGGACGGCGACGCCGGGGCGCTCCCCGGGGTCGATACCGATGACGGTCCGCCCGTCGCCGCCCCGGAGCGTCGAGAGCGCCGACTCGACGGCCCGACGGGGCCGGTTCGGGTCGGCCCTGACCACCTCGACGCCGTCGGGGACCTCGATGGCGTCGCCGTCCGCGACAATCGCCACCCGGGTCCCCTCGGGCCACTCGTCCCCCGGTTCGATGGTGGTAAAGGACACCCCGCGGTCCCGGAGTTCGGTGACCACGCCGTGGTAGACCTCGAAGTCCTCGGTGGCGACGACGATCACGTCTCGATTTCGCGGCCCGCGTACTTACAGGTGTGGGCCCCGCGGCGATACCGTCGCGGGACCATCCGGATAGTTACCAGATGGAGTTGGATAGAACCATTATCACACTGCTATAGATACCTCTTAGAAATAATGGACTTTTTAGTAACAAGTGGGAGAACGGACGGTGATGCATTCGGCACAAGCCGCCGGCACGTGCCGGGAGGAGGACCCGCGGTTCGGGGCGGTCTGTGGGGGGTATCTCGGGCTACTGGCGACGCCGCCGGTGGTGCTGCTCGTCGCGTGGACCGTCTCGCAGAGTGCCCTGGCGCTAGCTGTGACGCTCGTCGGCTCGCTCGTCACGGTCGCGCTCGCTACCGCGTGGTGGCTCCGGCCCCGGCCGTCGCTGGCGGTCGCTCTCGGTGCGACCCGCAAGCGATGGGTGTTCATCGCGCTCGCAGTCGGCTACGCGGTCGCCGGGTTCGCACAGACCGGCGCGGTCGGGCCCGTCGGCCTCGTCGCAGTCGCGTGTGGCCTCCTCGCGTCCGTGTTCGGCATCGCCATCGCCGTCATGTCCCACACGCGATACGCCGTCGCGGCCACGGCCGGGCGCTCTGCGCTCGCCCGCTGGACCGCCAGTTGGCCCGAGCGCGAGCAGCGACGGCGATTGCGCAACGGCGGGACGCTCGCCGGCGTCGCCACCGTCGGCTTCGCCGTCGGCGCGATTCTGGAGTCTTCGCTGTTGCAGTACACCGGCCAGGTGCTGTTCCCGTCGGGGTTCGTCCTCATCACCACGGGCGGGACCCGGACGGCAGTCGCCACCGACGCGGGCCTCGAAGTCCGCCATCCGGGGGCACGTCGCTTCTACGCCTGGGACGATCTCTCGGGGTACGACCTCGACTCCGAGGCGCTCGTGCTCACCCGCGAGTGGGGGGCCGACCTCCGGTTCGCCACGGCCGACATCGACGACGTGTCGCTCGTCGAGTGGACGCTGGCCGAGCGGCTGGACGACGCGTGAGAGTGCCAGCGTTTTTATCTGAACCTGACTAACGCTCGGTCGTGAGCGAGTACGTCCCGACCGGGTGCGACGCGATCGACGGCCTGCTGGGTGGTGGGCTCGAACGCGGCGCGGTGACGCAGGTGTACGGGCCGCCGGCGGCCGGGAAGACCAACTTCGCGCTGTCGGCGGTGATGGAGGTCGCCGCCGCTGGCGACGCGGCCCTGTACATCGACACCGAAGGGCTCTCGGCGGACCGCATGGAGCAGGTCGCGCGCGGTCGGGCACGCGGGACGGCCCAGACGGTCGACGACCTCGCCGGCCGGCTCATCGTCACCGACGCGCTGGACTTCGACGAGCAGGCCGAGGCCGTCCAGGACGCCGCCGAGTTCGCCGCCGAGGTCGAACTCATCGTGCTCGACAGCGCGACCGGCTTCTATCGGCTCCGACGCGACGACGAGGACGGCGGCGAGACGCTCCGCGACGTGGCCCGCCAGATCACGCACCTGCTATCTTTGGCCCGCAAGCACGACGTGGCCGTCCTCTTCACGAATCAGGTGTTCACCGATCCCGACAGCGACCGCTCGACGGCGCTGGGCGGCCACACCCTCAACCACTGGTCGGGCGCGATTCTCCGCCTCGACCGCTTCCGCGGCGGCAACCGCCGCGCCACGCTCGAGAAGCACCGCGCCAAGCCCGCCGGCGACACCGTCCAGTTCCGCATCACCGACGACGGCCTCGCGGGCGACGACACGGTCGAGCCTGCGTAAGGAAGTCGGTGCGGATTCGCCAGCCCTGCTGGAAACGCCCGAGTAGGTGCTGTGCGGTCACAGAGGCATACGGCGAGCGCAGCGAGCCGTTTCACCTGAATCGAGGCCGGAGGCCGAGATTCCGGCCTTTTTAGCGTAGATTTTTGCGCCGAGCGGTACCCGCAGGCCGCCGCCGGCGGCCGAGGATACCCGAGGCGGAAAAAGGTACTAGTAGATGAGGTCGTCGTCGTTCTCGACCATGTACAGCGTGCGGGCGGCGATGTTGACGGCGTGGTCGCCGACCCGCTCGATGTCGCGAATCGTCAGCAGCAGCCGCGAGACGTCGGCCATCAGCTGTTCGATCTCCTGCTCGCTGGAGTCGGCGTCGATCTCGCGCTCGATGAGGTCGCGCACGACGGTCTCGGAGGCGCGCTCACAGCGCTCGTCGACCTCGTCGTCGATGTCGGCGATGGCGTAGCACTGCTCGGGGTCCTCCTCGGCGTAGGCGTCCATCGCGGACTCGACCATCTCCAGCGTCACGTCGGCGACCTCCTGGATGTCGACCTCGGGGAACACGTCGCGTTCGGCCTCCATCGAGTACTCGCCGAGGTTCGTTGCGAGGTCGCCCATCCGCTCTAAGTCGGTGATGATCTTGAACGAGGCGGCGATGAACCGCAGGTCGGAGGCGACGGGCTGTTGCAGCGCCAGCAGGTCGATGCAGTCCTGTTCGAGGTCGAGATACAGCTGATTGATCTCGTGGTCGCCCTCGATGACTTCTCGGGCCATCTCATCGTCTTTCTGCTCGATGGCGTCGAGTCCGAGCCGGAGCCGTTCGAGTACGACCTCGGACATGTAGAGTACGTCTTCGCGGAGCGTTTCGAGTCGCTCCTGATACGATTCGCGTGGCATGGTCCGAACTGTTGCCGGTGGTATGTATCAGCCTTTCCCTTGTCCCAATATCTCCCGATACCGGACCGGGATGTCGACGGGCGAAAAACGGCGCGCCGCTCGCGTCACTCGGAGGCAGACGGGACCGACCGGGCGGTCTCGGCCTCGCGGACTTCGATGGTCAGCGTCGTCTCCTCGCCGATTGCGTCCCCGCCCTCGACGCGCTCGACGCGCAGGAGCACGTCCTGTGGCGTCGCACAGCCGCAGTTGACGAACTCGTCCCACTCCTCGCCGACGGCGACACGCCCATCGTGAGCGCGTTTGAGATACGTCTCGTAGGTGTCCTTTCGGAGTTCACCCAGAAGCCACTCGGTGTCGACGTGTTCCCACGGGTCGTCGCCCTCGGCGGGGGCGACGGAGACCGTGACGCGTGAGGCCACTGTACTGGTCATGCAGAACGTACGCGCCGAACCGCTATATCCGCTGGGGTGGGGCTGGCGCGACGCTCACTCCTTCCAGAACGGACCGGTGAAGATGACGAACACGGGGATGATCTCCAGTCGACCGAGCCACATCAGGAAGATCATCAGGAGCTTGCTGGTGGTCGGGAATTCCACGTAGCTGCCAAAGGGCCCCAGGAATCCGAAGCCGGGGCCGATGTTCCCGAGCGTCGCCAGGCCCGCGCTGACCGATTCCAGAACCGTCAGTTCGAGACCGACGCGTGTCGCATCGAGCATGAGCAGTATCGACGACGTCCCCAGGACGAGCAGATACAGCAGCGTGAAGCCGTAGATCGCGCTGATGACCCCCTCGTCGATGACCTGCCCGCCGAGGCGGACGGGCCGGACGGCGTCGGGGTGGGCCGTCGTGAACAGCTGTCGGCGGAGGCTCTTGAAGACGACGAGCCAGCGGACGACCTTGATCCCGCCGCCGGTCGACCCGGCGGAGCCGCCGACGAACATCGCGAACAGCAACACCGCCCGCGAGGTTGCGTCCCACTGTGCGAAGTTGCTGGTGGCAAAGCCCGTCGAGTTCACCAGTGACGCGATCTGGAACGTGGCCTGCCGGAGGGAGTTTTCGAGCGCGCCCTGCGTGACGCCGCCGAGTTCAAGCGGCGGCGCGGCACCGGTAAAGAGCAGCCCCCACAGGAGTACCGCGAAGCCCGCGTTGGCCCCGAGATACGCCTGGAACTCACGGTCTCTGAAAAACGAGAGGTAGTCGTCCCGGAGCATGAAGTAAAACAGCGCGAAGTTGGTCCCGGCGACGAGCATGAACGGGATGGCGAGCCACTGGACGGCCGGTGAGAACGCGGCCATGCTCTCGGCCTCCGGCGAGAACCCACCCGTCGGGAGCGTCGTGAAGCCGTGTGCGACCGCGTTGTACACGCCCATGTTCGGGGCCGCGCCGACCGCGTGGAGCGCGAGCAGCAAAACCACGTACAGCACCGTGAAGCCGATGTAGAACAGCCAGAGCAGGCGGGCCGTCTCGGCGATCTTCGGCGTCAGCTTCTGGAGTTCCGGGCCGGGGGCCTCCGACTCGATCAACTGCGCCCCGTTGACGGCGGCTTCCGGGAGGATCGCGACCATCAGCACGATGATCCCCATGCCACCGAGCCACTGGCTCAGCTGCCGCCACATCAGCAGGGCGTGAGAGTGCCGTTCGAAGGATATCTCGTCGGTCGCGGTCGCGCCGGTGGTCGTGAACCCCGACATCGACTCGAAGAGAGCGTTGACCGGATCGCCCAGCGCCGACTCCGTTCCGTAGCCGGCGAGGACGTACGGAATCGCGCCGACCAGCGCGACCGCGCCCCACGAGAGCGCGACGAGCAGCAGCCCCTCACGCGGGCCGAGTTGCGGATCGTCGTCCAGGCGTTCGAGCCCGAACCCGATCGCGACGGTGATCGCGATCGACGCCAGGAAGACGGCGGTGTCGTCCCCGTAGACGAGGCTGATCCCGAGCGGGACGAGCATCGTCGCGGCGAGGTACTTCAGTATCGTTCCAGTGAATGCGACGCTCTGCTGCCAGGCTACGCGGACCGACACGGCGGGTCACCCATTGGACGACCGTGACGCGCCGAGCGCGAAAAATCTCCCGTTCCGTGCCGGCGTGGTCGGCAGCGACGGGGCGCGCTCAGAGCATATCGCTTACGGTGTCCAGGCACTCGGCGTCGACGAAGACGACGACGTGGTCGTCGGGCTGGACGACCGTATCTCCGCGCGGGATGACCAGTTCGCCGCCGCGGCTGATCGCGCCGACGACGACGCCGGCCGGGAACTCCTGAATCGACTCGCGGATCGGGCGGCCGGCCAGGACGCTCTCCTCGGTGACCTCGATTTCGAGTACCTCGGCGCGGTCGGACTCGATGATGGCGACCTTCTCGGCGTCGTACTCGCGCGTGAACCGCGTGATCTCCTCGGCGGTGGCCTCGCGCGGGTTGACGGCCACATCGACCCCGACGGCTTCGAACAGGCCGACGTACTCACCGGCGTTCACGACCGAGACGGTTCGCTGGGCCCCGAGCCGTTTGGCGAGCAGCGCCACCAGGAGGTTCTTCTCGTCGCTATCGAGCGCCGCGACGACCGCGTCGGCGTCGGCGACGTGCTCGCGCTCTAAGAACTCGCGGTCCGTCGCGTCGCTCTCGAGGACCGTCGTCCCCTCGAGTTCTTCGGCGAGTTCGCGGGCTCGGTCGTGGTCGTGTTCGACGAGGCGCGGCTTGATCCCGCGGTCCTGGAGCAGCGAGGCGGTGTGATAGCCCACGTCGCTCCCGCCGATGACCACGACGTTCTGGGTCGCGTTCGAGTCCGGCGCGATCGCGGCCGCGAACGTCCGGACACTCTCGGGACTCCCGATGACGACGATGTCGTCGCCCGCCCGAATCACCGTCTCCCCGCGCGGAATAATCACGTCGTCGTCTCGCAACACGGCGGCGAACGTCAGCGACTCGTAGCGGTCGGCCTCGGCGACCGTCTGGTCGGCGATGGGACTCGACCCCTGGATCTCGAACTCCGCCATCTGGACCATGCCGTTGACGAACGTCTCCACGTCGCGTGCGCCGGGGAGTCCGATGACGCGCGCGATGTTCTCGGCGGTGAGCAGGTTCGTCGCCACCATGTGATCGACGCCGAAGGCCCGTCGCGACTGCTGCCAGGTCCGCAGGAACTTCGCGCTCTTGACCCGGGAGATGGTGAACGCGTCGGCGATCGTCATAGCCGTGCCGCAGGTGACGATGTTCGTCTCGTCGTCGTCGGTGCTGGCGATGAGCACGTCGGCCTTTTCGATACCGGCCTCGGCGAGCGTATCGAGATCCGCCCCGTCGCCCTCGATGCCGAGGATGTCGGCGTCGTACATCAGGCTCTCGACCCGCTCGCCGTCGATGTCGATGACCGCGACTTCGTGGTTGTCGGCGAGGCTTCGGGCGATACTGGACCCCACTTCGCCCGCGCCGACGATCACGACGTACACTGTCGCCCCTCCGACTGGTTCATGTCAGACGGCTTCCGGCCGGCCGGTGAAGTGTATTTCTATCCTGCCGGGGCGCGTCGCTCGTCGGAAATCGGCGCTCGATCGGACCTACGACTCGTCTGGGAGCGGCGTGTCGATCCAGGAGTAGAGCGGCGACTGGCGATAGAACCGTTCGACGGCGTCGAACGACTCCTTGGTCTCCTCGATCGCTCGCCGCATACTGGCGTAATCGGTCATGCCCGTCCCTTCGATACAATACCGTTTGACTATACGTACCTTTACGCAGCCGCGAATTGCGGTATACGCCGACTTCTCGGTGCGCGCGAACGCGTTCTCGCGCCCGGCCGGATCGGTGTGAAAACCACTGGACGTCGCCGCGGACGGCTCTCGTCGATCAGCGAGTACCAACCGTCTACCGTCCGCGTGATTCGTCGAGGACGAATCACTCGCGGACCGATCCGTATTCGAGGCCGAGGCCGACGAGATTGACGGCGACGAGTCCGACCAGTAACACGGTGCTGAGAGCCGGGGGGCTGACCATCAGGGCGGGGAGAACGCCGACCGTCGCCACGCACGCCACGGTTAACGGACCGACGGCGGGCCGGCCGGGGTCGGACTCGCGGTCTGGATCGTCGAGGAGGTGGTCGATGTCGTCGAACGAGGGACCGGTCTCGACCAGTTTCTCATCGGGGTCGTACTCGACGAGGTCGACCGAATCGAGCCGTGGGAGGTGGCTCTGGCAGAGCGAAATGTAGACGCTGTCGTAGAGGTCGTCCTCGTCGGTTCCCGGATCGGCCACCTCACGCGCCACCGCTCGACCCAGGTCACTGACCGGTAGACTACCGTCGTGACCGGCGAGATAGTTGAGACAGGCACGACGCCGTTCGTTCCCCAGGATATCGAACGCCGTGTCGTCGTCGATTCCCGAGTGAGCAGGCGTGACCGTCTGCTCCTCGACCTCACCGACGCTTGCGAGTCCGATAACTGGTGTCATACGGTTAGGTGTCGTCCGGTCGTCACGTCGTTCGCTCTGTCGTGTTCTACGCGGGGCTCACTTCACACGCCCGACCGCCGACGAGACGAGGTCGGCCGTGGGACGGTCCGAGGCAGTCGACAGCCAGTGCCCCAGTCCGATCCCGAGGAACAGCACGCTGGTCAGGAGCGCGAGCCCGACACCGGAGAGTGCCGGAACGAAGAGGCTCCCGAGCGCCAGCCCCGTCGCGGCGATCGCGACTCCCGCCGCTCCGAGATACCGCGTCGACGCGTCGGCATCTCGTCGCTCGCTCGACACCGTGTCCCGGTCTCGGGTTTCGGTCGCCGCCTGAGTCGCCGTCTCGTCGGCGGGTGTCGACAGGAGCTGGGGCTCCTGTTCGAGGTACCTGTCGAACGCGCTCGCGAGCGGCGTCGGTTCGACCAGTCCGCGGTCCTGGTTGTAGTCGACCACGCCCGCGTCGTCCATCTTCGGGAGGTGGGACTGGTACAGCGCGATGTACACGCGTTGACGCTGTTTCGACCTGAGCGCGTCGACCGTGGTGTCGTGCTCCAGCGCGGCGATATGTTCGGCGATGTCGCTCATATCAGCCGGTTCGTCACCGGAGTACTCGTGCAGGTACTTGAGTACGAGGCGGCGACGACGACACTGGAGGACGTGGAAGATGTCGTCGCGCGTGAGTTCCTCGTCTGTCTCGGGCTCGTCGTCGGAACCAGTTGCGGAGGGTTCTGTAGTCGTCTCAGCTATCGACATGTTCGTCTCACCCTTTGCTACCCACCCGACATATACCGGGCCGACTGTTCCGCCGGTTGCGACTGTTTCACCGTTTTATCGGGGGGATAACGAACGGTTTACCGTCAGTTCACCACGAGAGAACGGGGCGTAGGACCGCACAGATCCCAATTTTCGACGTATTAGCCTGTGGTTCGACTCGGCCGATCGTTTCGAGACAAATCGACAACCGTTTCTGCGTTTCTGCGGAAGATTGTCTAGGATATCGAACTGTTTCGGCCAGATTCGTCAGACACACGTTAGTCAAGCTACTATATTTGAAATTCCATATTCGGCCCCATATTGGCCTGAAACGTGTGTATTCGCGCTATTCGTCGGATTCTGGAGGGAAGTGCGGAGCGCGAGGGCGGAATCGGCCCGTTCGGGCGAGGGGCGTGCGAGCGAGTGCAATCGGCGCGAGCGACGGGTGCGGAATAAAGATGTCACTATCGCCCGGGCTGGCCCGGATCACGTGACGGAGAGCTATCCGCCCGGCGTGGGCGGCCTTCCGTCCGTCGGTTTCCCAGCGTGGGTGGCCGTCGCGGCAGCGGGCTTGGCCCGCTCCAGACAGATGAGGTTCTCACGTCCGAGGCGGATCTTCACGACGTCGTCGGCGTCGGCCATGCTCGACAGCAGGCGACTGACCTTCGCCTTCGACCAGTCCGTGGCCGCGACGATGTCGCTCTGGTGCATTCGGCCGCTCTCGGCTTTCAACATCAACGTGACGAGTCGTTCGTCGGGGACGAGTTCCGTGTCGGCACGCTCGAACACGTCACTCGCAGAGTCCGCGTCGGCCATCGGTTCGTCCGGGGCCTCACCCTGTTCGTCGCCGGCTTCGATCTCCCGGTTGACTTCGATGATTTCCCTGTCGAATTCGAGCGATCGGTAGACGAACAGCCTGAGCGACGCGGAGAGATCGGTGAGCCAGCCGCGCCTGATCGCAGCGACCGACAGCCCCATCCCGATGACGAACCCGAGGAACGCGGACGTGACCCACGCGGGCGTGAGCGCGCTGTTCGGGTCGGTCCCCCAGGTGACCTCCTGTTGATCGCTGAGGAAGTCGCCGTCGGAGTCCGAAGCGAGCGGTGAGGTTCCGGTCGTCGAGACTTCGGTACCGTCAGCGAGGCCGTCGCTGTCGGTGTCGACCGTCAGCGGCGACGTTCCGACCTCCAGTTCGCGGCCGTCGGCGAGGCCGTCACCGTCCGAGTCTGCGACCGTCGGTTTGGTCCCGATACGGAGTTCCTCGCCGTCGTTGAGGCCGTCACCGTCGGTATCCATGACCGTCGGGTTCGTCCCGAGCGACCGCTCGCGACCGTCGGCGATACCGTCCCCGTCGCTGTCAGCCTGCGCCGGGTTGGTTCCGATCTTGAGTTCAGTCCCGTCCAGCACGCCGTCACCGTCCGTGTCGGCGACCGTCGGGTCGGTCTTCCCCGAGACCTCCCGCTGGTCGGTCAGGCCGTCACCGTCGGTGTCGACCGCCGTCGGGTTCGTTCCCACTGCGAGTTCGCGCTCGTCGACCAGTCCGTCCCGATCGGTGTCCGCCAGCGTCGGGTCGGAGCCGGCCTGTATCTCGGCGGCGTCGAGCAGACCATCCTCGTCGGTGTCGGCGATGGACGGGTCGGTCCCGTACTGGTGGAACTCCGCACCGTCAGACAACCCGTCGCCGTCGCTGTCGGCGGTGGTGAGGTTCGTCCCCTGCTCGATTTCGTTGCTGTTGTTGAGGCCATCGGCGTCCAGGTCGCCGGTCCGCTCGATCGCCTGAATCGAGAGCGTCTCGGTGTCGAGCGTCGCGTTCGAACTCGCATTAGAGAGAGAAACAGTGAGCGAGGAGAGGCCGTCAGTGCCCGGCGTCGAGAGGTTCACGTGTCCGTCGTGGCCAACGGGGGCACACGAGGTCGATCCGTTCGCGCGCAGACAGACCGACGCGTTCGCACCCGTTGATTCGACGCTCGTCGCGATCCGATAGCTGCTGGCGCGCTCGCCGTCGATCCGTTCCCAGACGAAGACAGTTTCGTTCGGTCCGCGATCGACGGCCTGTGTCGACTGGACCGTCGCTATCGCGGGTCCGCTCTCGTTCGTGACGACAGTCGCGTTCTCAACTTGCGGAGCTGCGTCATCGGCTGCGACGACACCGACTGAGAGAGAGGCGACTGCGACCAAGAGGAGAAACGTGCATAGTCCACTGACGATTCTGTAACCCATACAATATGACTGTCAGAGCGGAATAATATCCTTTTTGGCACAGTATCGCCGATCGGACGGGTACCGGCATTACCTATCAACGCCGGTAGTCGTGTGGTTAATCAGTTGATAGGTGAAGTAACCACGACTTATCTCTACACTCTGGTCACTGCCGGTACCGAGTCCTTCCTTCGACCGCTTACTCCGTGGGCACGTCGAGTTCCGACCCGAGAACCTGATCCAGCCCGCGGCGGATCCGCTGTGACACCGCCGACGGCGAGACCTCGAGCTCGTCCGCGAGCTCGGCCTGTGAAATCCCGCGTGGAACGTCGAAGTACCCCTCACGGTGTGCGGTTTCGAGCGCCGTCTGTTGGTCGGCGGTCAGGCCACACACGCCAGCGTTCGACCCGTCGCCCGTTCGGTACAGGCGGTCGAGTCTGAAGGTGACGTTCCGCTCGGTACAGACGGTCCGGAACTCCGAGAGTGCCGTCCGCGAGACGAACTGCGCGCAGACCTGCCACTGTCCGTCGACGGTGTGCATCTCGAGGATGCGACCACCTGATCGGACAAGCGACGGTGTGATCCGCTCTGCCTCGTCAGTTACCTCGACGCGATAGAGCCGCCTGCCTGGACTGGAGTCCAGTACGGCCGGGTCAGTAACAGTCGCGTCCGCGTCGAGTGCCGTCTCGAATCCCTCGAAATCGTCGCTCTCAACGGCGACCACCAGCAGTGTCGATTCAGCGTCTGCGACCTGTTGTTCCAGCGAGACGGTTACGTCACTGCCGGACGCAATGGCATCGGTCAGGACCAGTCCGGCGTGACTGAGACAGAATTCCACGCCGAGCGGCTCCGGCTCACGACTGCGCTCCGCTGACGCATCCCGTTCCTGCGAGAGCGGCGCGGGTCCGTGGGTAGTGTCGTCGGGCGGGCGGGCAGTTTCGGTCGTCGACCCCTGATCGGCGGTGTCGCGCATACAACAGTACAGTCGTAATGGACGGAAGCCCATTGCTACTATACAGATAGTGAAGTGCCCGCGACAGTACTATGCTGATAGCAATGCCCGGTGGTGCGCGAGCGTCTCTCCGGTGAGAAACGTTCACGTCGATCGCGCCCGACAGTGTTCGTATGGGCGATCCCGCCTGCTATCGCGACTACTGCCCTACCTGTGACGCACAGGTGACGATCACCGACGGTGAGTGTCCCGACTGCGGTGCCTCGCTGGGCACACACGACGAGTGACCCGATCAGAGTGATAGGGCCGGCAGGTACCTCGGGGCAAAACTGACTGGATTGGGCCGGATTCTCACCGGAGAAAGACTCGCTACGCTCGCCTTTCAGGGTCCGAATCCTTCGTTACACTTCGCTCCTCGCCTTCGCTCGTCACAGAATCGAATGGGTTGGGGCGGATTCGAACCGCGCGCAGACGTGCTCACTCCGTTGCGCTCGACTGCTCTGCTTCGAATCCGTCGTAACCACTGCGCTCCTCACGTCCGTTCGTCGCAGAAGTGGGTTGGGGCGGATTCGAACCGCCGGCTTCCTCCGTGTGAAGGAGGTATCATAACCGGACTAGATCACCAACCCGCTCACCTGTGGCTATTCGAGGGGATGCCTTAAGAATTGCTTTCCGACTACGCCTCGGCCTCTTCTTTCTGCCGGTACGCCCCGATCTTCTCGCGGGCGTCGGCGATCGCCTGCTCGGCCTCGCCTTCCGCCTTCCCCTGCAGTTCCTTCAGGTCGGCCTTCACTGCGTCGAGACGGCTGGGTTCCGGTTCCTCTTCCTTGCCGGTGAGTTCGCGGAACCGGTCCTCGACGGGCTCTAGCTCCTCTCGGACGCCTTTCGTGGCCGTCTCGCCTGCGCGCTTCAGGTAGTACCGGGCGTCTTCGAAGTGTTTGTTCATATCTGTCCCTACGGGAAGGACGAATATATCTCTTGTGCCCGACGAATAATACTCAGGTGCATGACATCCATCTCCAAGTCGGCCTGCAGATGGTACCGAGTCGTCCGCAAGCGCTCGTATCGGGGTGAACTGTTTTCAGCGGGCGGGCAGTACGGAGAGACATGTTCACGCGGGTGTCGATACCCACACCCTTCCAGGTTGGTCCGGTCAACGCGTACGTCGCGGGTCGAACGATCGTCGATCCCGGGCCAGACAGCGAGGAGGCGTGGTCACGACTGATCGAGGCGCTCGAGGCCCGTGAACTCGCGCCCGCCGACATCGAACAGATCGTAGTCACGCACCCGCACCCGGACCACTTCGGACTGGCGAAGCGCTTCGCTAGTGAGGGCGCGCGCATCCTCGCCAGCCCGCCGGCCGCGCGCATCATGGCAGACTTCGGGGCGCAACTCGACGCCGAGCAGTCGTACTTCGTCGACTTCTTCGAGCGCTGTGGGACTTCCGCCGAGACTGCCGCGACGGTCACGCAGCTCCCGGAGGCGTTTCTGGCCTACGCCCAGAGCGTCGATACCGACCGCGAACTGACGGCCGGTGACACGGTGACGGTCGACGACCGAGCGCTCACCGTCGACAGCGTCGAGGGCCACGCCGCCGGCGAACTGATCTTCACCTACGAGGACGCAGGGCGGCGGGTAGCGCTCGTCGGCGACAACGTCCTCGGCGACATCACCCCGAATCCGTTTCTCCAGGCCCCGCCGGAACGGGGTGGGGAGCGCCCCCGCGTGCTCCCGGCGTTCAACGATTCCCTGCGATGGCTCCGCGAGCAGGGCCACGACCGCTTTCTCACCGGTCACCGCGAGCCCGTCGAGTCCCCGCGCGAGCGCATCGACGCCATCCTCGACGAACACGACCAGCGAACCGAGGAGGTCGCTGACATCGTCGCTGGCGGGGCGACGACGCCCGTCGACGTGATGACGGCGCTGTTCGGCGACCTGCCGGCGACCGAGTACTTCGCCGGACTGAGCGAGGCCGTCGGCCACCTGGACGTCCTCGAAGCCGACGGCCGCGTCGAGCAGCGCGAGACCGGCGGCGTGCTGGTCTACGAGTCGCGCTAATCGGATAGCTCAGTCGAGAACAGACGGAATCGAAGGCCGGAAATCAGTCGTCTACAGCAACTGTGCGGCCTGGAAGGCAATCTCCGAGACCTGGTTGAAGCCGGGGACGAGCAGGAACGTCACGATCGCCGCCCCGACGACGGCCGTGTACAGCCCCATCGGGTACGAGTCGATGGAGCGCTCGCCGGTCGGCTCCTCGATCCACATCGCCTTGACGACGCGGGAGTAGTAGAACAGGCTCAGCGCGCTGTTGATGATGAGCGCGGCGGCCAGCGACCACGCGCCGACGTTGAGCGTCGCCTGGAACAGGTAGAACTTCGAGAAGAACCCGCCGCCGATGGGCAGGCCGGCGAGGCTGAACAGGAACACCGTCATCGCCGCGCAGGCGACCGGTGCCTGTCGGCCGAGGCCGTTGTAGTCCTCGAAGCGGCGGCCGACGCCCCAGTACTCGGCCAGCGCGATGAACAGGAACGCGCCCGTGTTCATGAAGCCGTAGACCAGCAGGTGGGACATCCCGGCACTGATACTGAAGCTCAGCCCCTCACCGGACGCCGACACCGCGGCGAGACCGATGAGCACGTAGCCGGCGTGACCGACGCTGGAGTAGGCCAGCATCCGCTTGACCTTCTCCTGGGTGGCCGCGGCGAAGTTCCCGATGAACATCGTCGCGATGGCGAGGATCTGGAACGCCACGACCCAGTTGATCGCCCCGCCGGTGGCGAGCAGGTCGCCGATCGGGAAGGCAACGGCGAAGACGCGGAACGCCAGCACGAAGCCGGCGGCCTTCGACGCCGACGAGAGGAAGCCCGAGATGGGCGCGGGCGCGCCCTCGTAGGCCTCCGGTGCCCAGAAGTGGAACGGCACGGCGGCGGTCTTGAACGCCACGCCGCCGATGACCATCAGGATGCCGACGCCCAGGATGGACATCGGGACCGCGGGCTCGCCGGACTGGGCCTGAACCGACCCATCGACGATGGTCTGGATGGTTCCACTGGAGATGGCCGTCGCGACGCCGTCGAACCGGAGGACGCCGGTCGCGGCGTACACCAGCGAGATGCCGTAGGCCAGCACTGCCGAGGACACCGCGCCGATGAGGAAGTACTTCAGGCCGGCCTCCACGCTGCCCCGGTTTCGCTTGAGGAACGCGACGAGCGCGTAGGATGGCAGCGACACCAGTTCGAGGGCGACGAACGCCGTCGCGAGGCTGTTGGCCGCGCTCAGGAGGCTCATCCCGGTCGCCGACAGCAGCACCAGCGCGAAGAACTCGGCCTGGTAGCTGTGCTCGGAGACGTAGTCGTAGCTCGCGAGCACGACCAGCGCCGTCACGCTGGCGACGATGGTCATGAAGAACAGAGCCATCTGGTCGACGACCAGCTGGCCGCCGAACAGGACCGGCGTCCCCTGGCCGCCCTCGCTCGTCGGGACGCCCGTGCCACCGACGATGAACGCTACAGCCGAGACCAGCGCAGCCAGCGAGCCGACGACGGAGATGCCGGCGAGCACCGGCGTGTTCGTCGTGTCCGGGTCGATGGAGTCAGACAGCAGCAGGACCAGCGAGGCCAGTCCGAGCGCGAGCGCGGGCGCGAGTCCCATCCAGCTCGGTAACTGCGCCATCTATGCACCACCTCCGAGGTCGAGAACCGGGGAAATCGAGTGCTGTATCATGTCATACGAGAGGTCGGGAGCGACGCCGAGGGCGATGACCAGCAGGAGCAACACCGCGAGCGGAGCCACGTCGTGGAACGCGGCCGGACCCACGTCGTAGTCCGTCTCGATGGCGAACGGTCCGAAGAGTGTTCGCTGCATCGCCCACAGCAGGTAGCCGGCCACGACGACGATGCCGAACATCGCGAGTGCGGTCAGCACCGGTGCCGCGCCACCGAGCGTCGCGGCGTCGAACGAGCCGAGGAAGACGAGGTACTCGGCCGCGAAGCCGCTCATCAGCGGCAGGCCCATGTAGCCGAAGGCGGCGGCGACGAAGATGCCGACCGTCCAGGGCATCCGGTCCGCGAGGCCGGACATGTCGCCGACCATGCGCGTGTGCGTCGTGTTGTAGATAACGCCGACGGACATGAACATCAGCCCCGAGATGAGGCCGTGAGAGATCATCTGGAAGGTCGCTCCGCCCATCCCGTGGGGCGTGAACGCGACCAGTCCGAGGATGACGTACCCCATCGACGAGATGGAGGAGTACGCGACGATACGTTTGAGGTCGCGCTGTGCGAGCGCGAGCATCGCGCCGTAGATGACGCTGACGACGCCGACGATGGCCAGCGGCACCGCGAGCTGGCGGGCCGTGTCGGCGAGCATCGTGAAGTTGAACCGCAGCAGGGCGTAGGTCCCCATCTTCAGGAGGACCCCGGCCAGCATGACCGACACCGGCGTCGGGGCCTCGACGTGTGCGTCGGGGAGCCACGTGTGCAGCGGGAAGACTGGCACCTTCACCGCGAAGCCGAAGAACATCATGACGAACGAGAGCGTCATGAGGTTGATCCCGGCGACGGTGGGCAGGCCGCTCGCGGTGCGGAACGCCTCGGCCATCGCAGGCAGGGCCAGCGAGGTGAGGTCAGTGGCGAACACCAGCGCGAACAGGCCGGCGAACATGATCAGCGACGCCACGTTCGTGTACACGAAGAACTTGATCGCGGCGTACTTCCGTCGCGGGCCGCCCCAGACGCCGATGAGCAGGTACATCGGGATGAGCACGCCCTCCCAGAAGACGAACCAGAGGAAGAAATCGAGCGCCGAGAAGACGCCGATGAGGCTCACCTCCATCAGGAGCATCAGCCCGTAGAACTGGGACTGGCGCTCGTCGATGGGTGTCCAGGCGGAGACCAGCGCGAGCGTGGTCAGGATGGTCGTCAGCGCGAGCAGCGGCATGCTGACGCCGTCGAGCCCGACGTAGTACGACACTTCGAGCCCGCCCAGCGAGAGCCACGGGACCTGCTGGCTGAAGGCGATGTCACCCGGCGAGAGCAGGGCGTTGCCCGTACCGCCGTACTGCGTGAGGTACACCCAGTACATGTAGACGCTGATGAGGGCAGGCACGGCGCTGATTCCGGCCGCGAGCCTCCCGGCGTACCGGTTCGGGGCCAGGAAGACGACGCCCGCGCCGAGGAGCGTGATGGCGAGGAGTGCGGCGATCCACATTCAGAACCACCCCCCGACGACGCCGAAGAACGCGAGCAACAGCACGAGCCCGAGCGTCAGCAACATCGCGTAGTTGCTGACGAGGCCCGACTGGATCCGGCGGATGCGGCTTCCGCCGAACAGGCTCACGCTGGAGACGCCGTTGACGACGCCGTCGACGACGCCCTGATCAAACTTGTCCATCGCACGCGCGACCGGGTAGGTGACACCCGTCGCGAGCCACACCTGATACTCGTCCTGGTAGTAGTTGTGCATGAGTACCGTCTTCAGACCGCCGAGTTTGTCCGTGTGCTCGACCGGGTCGGGACCGGCGTAGAGGCTTCGTGCCGCGAGCACGCCGGCGAGCGCGAGGCCCAGCGAGATTCCCGCGGAGGCGAGTAGCGTCGGCGTCTCGCCGAGCGGGTAGCCGGCCGTGACGTGCGCCACGTCGTGGAGGAGCACCTCGTAGCGGTGCAGTCCCGTGTTGAGTGCCGCGGGCCAGCCCCCCTCCTCTGGACCGAGGAGCCACGTGTGTAGGAAGTCGATGTGCGCGCCGGTCAGCTCCGCGACGGGCTTCATGTTGATGAACCCGATCGTCGCGGCGAGGAACCCGAGGACCGACAGCGGGCCCTTGACGTTCCAGCGAACCGGTTCGGGGTCCCGCGCCGTGTCGCTGCGGGCGTTCCCGTGGAAGGTCAGGTAGACCATCCGGAACGTGTAGAAGCCGGTGAAGAACACGGCGAGCAGCCCCATCGCGTACGCGACGAGGTACGCCGTGCCGAGACCGCCCTCGGTCCCGAAGCCGTGGATGAGCGCCTCGTAGAGCACTTCGTCCTTGGACCAGAAGCCGGCGAACGGAACGATGCCGGCGAGCGCGAGCGACCCGGAGAGGAACGTCCAGTAGGTCACCGGCATGCGCTCTTTCAGACCGCCCATGTCCCACATGTTCTCGTTGTGGTGCATGGCGATGATGACCGACCCCGCGCCGAGGAACAGGAGCGCCTTGAACACGGCGTGGGTGGTCAGGTGGAAGACAGCGGCGATGTAGCCACCGGAGCCCAGCGCGAGCATCATGTAGCCGTACTGGGAGATGGTGGAGTACGCGAGGACCTGCTTGATCTCCTGTTTCACGAGCCCCATCGTCGCCGCGAACAGGGCCGTGAAGCCGCCGACGAGCGCGATGACCGCGAGCGCCGTCGGGGAGATGGCGTAGAAGCCGTACATGCGCGCGACGAGGTAGACGCCGGCCGCGACCATCGTCGCTGCGTGGATGAGCGCGGAAACGGGCGTCGGACCTTCCATCGCGTCGGGGAGCCAGGTGTGGAGCGGGAACTGCGCGGACTTCCCGATGACGCCGCCCAGCACGAGCAGGCCGAGAACCGTGAACCAGGCCTGCGCGCTCATGCCGACGGTGTCGAGCATCCCGATGGCTTCCGTCTCGCCGTCCACGACGGCGTGTTCGGCCAGCACCGGGAAGCTCTCGGCGACGACTTCGCCGCCCTGCGTGACGGGCGCGAACAGGCCCGTGCCGAAGGTGGCGAAGATACCGACGACGCCGATGAGGAAGAAGTAGTCACCGAAGCGGGTGACGAGGAACGCCTTCTTCGCGGCGCTCGGCGGCCCCTCCTCGCGGAACCAGAAGCCGATGAGCAGGTACGAACACAGGCCCACCAGCTCGAAGAACATGAACGCCATCAGGAGGTTGTTGGCGACGACGAACCCGAGCATGCTCGCCGTGAACAGGCCGAGGCCGGCGTAGTAGCGCGCCAGTCCGGTCTCGCCCTCGTCGTTCATGTATCCGAGCGAGAAGATGTGCACGAGGAAGGAGATCAGACAGACGATCAGCAGCATGAGCGCCGACAGCGGGTCGAGCAGCAGTCCGAAGCGGAGCTGCAGCGACTCGACGCCCGCGACCCACGTGTAGATGAACTGGTTGTGCGTCTCGCCGCCGGCGACGGTCAGCGCGACCCAGATCGACAGCAGGAGCGATCCGCCCGTCGCGGTGATCCCGGCGAGTGCGCCGCCTTTCGGCATGCGGTCGCCGGCGAACAGCGCCACGAGGAACGATACGAACGGCAGCAAGACGATCGCCGGAGCGTATGTGAATGCAGCCATCTGTTACCACCTCATCGTCGTCGCCTTCGTCACGTCCACGTCGGTGAAGTTGCGGTACAGGACCAGGATGATGCCGATACCGATAGCGACCTCCGCGGCGGCCAGCGCCATCCCAAACAGCGCGAACACCTGACCGGTGAGGTTCCCGTGCTGGAGCGAGAACGCGACGAAGTTGATGTTCGCGGCGTTCAGCATCAGCTCGACGGACATCAGGAAGATGAGCGCGTTCCGCCGGGTGAGGATGCCGAACAGTCCGATACAGAACACCGCCGCCGAGAGCAGCAGGTAGGTCTCTGCGGGGATCACGTGTCGTCACCCCCAGTCTCCTCGGACGGGGCCGGCTCGCCGCCGTCGGCGGCGACGGTCTGCTGGTCGCTCTCGGTCGAGCCGAACGCGAGCGAGACGATCTCGCCGGCGTCTTCGCGGCGCGCGAGCATCACGGCCCCGACGAGCGCCGCCACGAGGACCACGTCGATGATCTCGAACGCGACGAGGAAGCCCTCGCTGGGGACGGCCGATTCGCCCTCGCCCATGATCGCGCTCGGCGCGATGTCGAACATCGCCGCCCCGAGGCTCTTGGTTATCGCCGCGCCCTCGCCGAAGCCCACGGGCGTCGGAAACGAGACGCCCATGAACACGGCACCGAGGACGAGGAACAGGGCGATCGCGGCCAGTCCAGCGACGAAACTCCCCTCCGTGTGCAGTTCGGGTTTGTTGGTCATGGTGTCACCTCGATCACCGACTCGTCCTCGCGGGTCAGCATCACCGCGAAGGTGATGAGGACGAGGACGCCGCCGACGTACACCAGGATCTGCATCGTTGCGACGAACGCCGCCTGGTTCATCACGTAGAACACTGCGACGCTGACCAGTGACACGCCCAGTAACAGCGCCGAGTGCCAGACGTCCCGGACTAACACGACGCCCGCCGCGCTGCCCACTGTCACCAGAGCGAACAGCGCGAACGCGATTGACTCGTACAGTGCCATCTTACTTGGAGACTCTTGCCGGCGGCCCTTTGAAGATTCCTCTTTCGTCTCGCCAGTAGAGCCACTGTTTGCCGGTATGTCCGCTCGTTCGTGGGCCGTCTGTCAGACGAATCGCAGATCTGTCGGATCGTCGAACTGGTTCCGACGGATTCGGGGCGCGAGCGGGGTTCGACACCGTCAGTTTTATTTGCCAACTCTCGGCGGCCCGCGCAGATCACGACTGATTACAGAGCACACTGGGCACCAGAGACAGCACACGCTGGGGAGTCGTCAAACGACTGGATCACGGAACCGAGCCGTGGGAGAAAACGCCGCGCAGTTACTGATAGTCCACTTCGCCGTCGCCCTCGCCGATCCACGCGCCCCGGTCCGGTTCGCGGGACTCGAGCGGGTCGATGTCCTTGTACCACGGCACGTTCTTGAGTTGCTCCTTGTCGTAGGCGAACTCGTCTTTCGTGTCCGCGGTGAACTCGAAGTTCTGGGTCAGCAGGATGGCGTCGGTGGGGCAGACCTCCTCGCACAGTCGGCAGTAGATACACTGGCCGATGTGGAGGTTGTACTGCTCGCCGTTTCGCTGCTCGTCCATCACGATCTGGATCGTGTTGTTCGGACAGACGTTCTCGCACTGCCGACACCAGATACACCGCTCCTGGCTCCACTTGTGGACGCCGCGGAAGCGGGGACTCACCTCGGGGGCCACGTCCGGGTACTCCACCGTGAACGTCTCCCCGTCGAGGGCGTGTTTCATCGTCGTCGCCATGGATTTCAGAATTCCGATCATGACAGGTCACCTCCGATCGCTCGCGTGCGGGACATCAGGCGATCACCCCGACGATGACCGCGGTCAGCAGCAGATTCGCCAGCGAGAGCACCAGCATACCCTTCCAGCCGATCTCGATGAGCTGGTCGATCCGAACGCGGGGGACCGCCGAGCGGGCCCACTGCGTGAACAGGAAGACGCCCCAGATCTTGATCATGAACCACACGATTCCCGGCAGGACCGGACCGGCCGGGCCGCCGAGGAAGATGGTGGCGATGATCGCGCCGCCGAGGAAGATGTGGATGAACTCACCGAGGTAGACGAGCACGAAGTACACCGAGGAGTACTCGGTCTGGTACCCGGCGACGATCTCGGTCGGCGCTTCCGGGATGTCGAAGGGGTTGCGGCCGACCTCCGCGAGGTTCGCGATGAGAAACAGCACGAACGCGAAGGGGTTCACGAAGGCGTACCACGAGGGCAGCGGCCCGATCAGCGACTGCTGCTGGGCCGCGACGATCTCGCTCATCTGGAGCGAGCCGGCGAAGATGACGACCGACGCGCCGGTCAGGATGAGCGGGATCTCGTAGGCGAGGTTCTGTGCGACGGCGCGCAGGCCGCCGAGGAACGAGTACTTGTTGTTCGACGCGTAGCCGGCCATCACGAGGCCGACGGAGGCCATCGAGGCCGTCGCGAACACGTAGGCCAGGCCGACCTCGGGGTCGGCGAGCTGGATACCGTTGCCCATCGGGATCACGGCGAACCCGAGCAGGGCGGTGCTCGCGATGACCAGCGGCGCGAGGTCCCACGCCGGCCGGTCGACGCCCTCGGGAACGATGAGCTCCTTCGAGAGCAGACGGACGGCGTCGGCCACGATGATGAACAGACCGAACGGGCCGATTCGGTTGACCGCGATGCGGTCGGTGAACGCGGCGGTGATCTTCCGCTTGGCCCACGGACCGGCCAGGGCCGTGTTCGTCATCATGAGCGTCCCGATCAGCGCCGCACCGATCAGGCTCATCACGATCATCACCGGCGTGCTGTTGGGGTCGAGCCCCAGGAGGTTCGCGAGCGTCTCCGGCAGCGGAGCCGACTGCATCAGCGGTCCACCTCCCCGAGCACGATGTCGAGGCTGCCGAGCGACGCGATCATGTCAGGGATGTACTCGCCCTGGGACATCTCCGGCAGCGTCTGCAGGTTCGAGAAGCACGGGCTGCGGATCTTGAAGCGGGCGGGCTTGTCGGTCCCGTCCGAGCGGATGTAGATGCCGAGTTCGCCCTTTGCGGCCTCGACCGCGCGGTAGATCTCCTTGTCGGGGTCGGGACGGAGCGTCCGCGGCACGTTGGCCTGGATCTCGCGGTCGTCCTCGGGCCAGTCTTCCAGCAGGTCGACACACTGGGAGATGATCCGGGCGGACTCCTCGACCTCGCGCATGCGCACCAGGACGCGCGAGAAGTTGTCGCCGCCCTGTTCCGTGACGACGTTCCAGTCGAGTTCGTCGTAGTAGCCGTAGGGGTCGTCCCGGCGGAGGTCGTAGTCGACGCCCGAACCGCGGGCGACCGGGCCGGTCGCGCCGTACTGCTTGACCTGGTCCGGCGAGAGGACGCCGGTGTCGACACACCGCATCTGGAAGACCTCGTTTCCGGTGACGAGGTCGTGGTACTCTTCGAGCTTGTGCGGGAGCCCGTCGAGGAAGTCCCGGACCTTCTCGAAGTACTCCTCGCGGGGCTCCGGGAGGTCCCAGGCGACTCCGCCCAGCCGGAGGTAGTTGAACATCAGGCGCTGGCCAGTCAGGTCCTCAAGCAGGTTCTGGACGATCTCGCGGTCGCGGATGCCGTACTGGAAAACGGCGGTGAAGTCGCCGAACACGTCCAGCGCGAACGTCGCCAGCGCGAGCATGTGCGCGGCGATCCGGCACATCTCGGCGGACATCGTCCGGATGATCTGGGCGTACTCCGGGACCTCGATGTCCGCGAGGTCCTCGGCGGCGCGCGCGTAGGCCCATTCGTTGAGGATGCCGGCCGAGATGTAGTCCCACCGGTCGGGGTAGGGCATGATCTGGTGGCGGTACGTGCCCTGCTGGCACATCTGCTCCTCACAGCGGTGCAGGTAGCCGATGTCCGGCTCGAGGCTGGCGATCTGCTCGCCGTCCAGCACCGTCTCGACGTGGAGGACGCCGTGGGTCGCCGGGTGGTGGGGACCGATGTTGACGAACATCGTGTCCGGGTCGTCCTCGCTGCGGTGGTCGTCCTGCAGCGGGTTGGCGTTCTCCCGGAGCGGGACGATCTGTGGCTGGTCCTGGTTGTAGTCCTGGCTCAGCGGGTGTCCCTGCCACGTCTCGGGCAGGAGGATACGCCGAAGGTCAGGGTGGTCGTCGTAGTTGATGCCGACCAGATCGTACGCCTCTCGCTCGTGCCAGTCGGCGGTGTCGAAGACGCGCGCGGCCGACTGGTTGTGCGGATCATCCTTCGGCGAGGGGACGACCACCGACAGTTCCTGCGTGGGATCGGCGTACTTGCGCAGGTGGTAGATCGACTCGTAGCGGTCGTCGTACTCCTGTGCCGTGACGCAGCTCAGGTGGTCGAAACCGGCCTCCTGTCGCAGCGTCGAGAGGACGTCCTGCACTTCGTCCGGGCGGATGACGAACCCTTCGGCGTTGACGTGTTCCTCGCGGTCGAGGACGTGTCCGCCGAGCAGGTCCGCGAGCGCGTCGTAGTCCAGCCCGTCCTCCGTCGCGCCCACGTCGAGTTCCGTGTCGCGTGTTGGTTTCTCTAGACTCATGGATCAGGGGGAATCGTTCCAGTTGTACCGCATCACGAGGTCGTCCTCGTCGATCTCGCTCGCGAGCTTGTCCACGAGCTCGTCCTGTTCGAGATCGCCGAACTGCTCCAGTTCGTAGGGCTTGACCGTCACCGGCGAGGACTCGCCGTTGGCGACGCGCTCCTGGAGCTTGGCGACGCCGTAGATCAGCGCTTCCGGGCGCGGCGGGCAGCCCGGGACGTGGATGTCAACCGGGATGACCTCCTCCGCGCCCTTGATGACGTTGTACCCCTCCTGGAACGGGCCCCCGGAGATGGTACACGACCCCATCGAGACGACGAACTTGGGCTCGGGCATCTGGTCGTAGACCCGCTTCATCCGCGGGGCGAACTTCGAGACGATAGTCCCCGGGACGATGATCACGTCGGCCTGGCGCGGGGAGGCGCGCGGAACCCCAGCGCCGAAGCGGTCGAGGTCGTGTTTGATCGCGTAGGTGTGGATCATCTCGATGCTGCAACAGGCGATCCCGAACTGCAGCATGAACATCGAGGAGCCCCGGACCCAGTTCATGAACTTGTCGAACTTGGTCAGGATGAACGGCGTCGACCCGAACGCTTCGCGCAGCGTCGAGTTGAAGCGGTCGTCGGCCCCGTCACCCATGCGGGCCTCCTGTGTCGATACGTCTTCGACGGCCGGTGGTGTCTGGTCACTACTCATACGTGTCTGCCCCCTTCGTGGCGCGCGGACTGCGCACCCACTGGACTGCGCCGTTTCGCCAGGCCCACCCCAGTCCGACGACGAGCACACCGATGAATACGACCATCGGCAGGAGCACTTTCGTCATCCCGACTTCGGCGACGGCGTCGCGATAGATGACCGTCCACGGGAAGATGAGGACGGTCTCGATGTCGAAGACGACGAACAGCAGCGCGACCATGTAGTACTGGATATTGAACTTGATCTGCTGGCTGCTGCCTGTCGGCACTTCGCCGGACTCGTAGGTGGCGCGTTTACCTTGTTCCGGCACGCTGGGCCGCAAGAGGCTCGAAACTGCCATCATACTGATCGGGATGGCAACTGCCACGACCGCGAGCGCGCCGATGGCGATCCATGGATTACTCATTCCGGTATCTCCTATCGTCTGCCGGTTAGAAGTACTCGCATATAAGGGTTCATTGTTCGGTTTTCCCGCCCCTCGGGGTCGTATAAGGGCCGACACCGCGGTCGGCGCTGTCGGCGTCTTCCCGAAGGGCTACGCGGGGCCGTAATCGGCGACCGAGCCTCTCGATACGCATTTACCGGGCCCGGGACATGACAGGTTATGGACGCTACCGAGGCAAGCGAGGTGTCGAGTCGTGTGCTCGACGAGATCGGCAGCGCAGTCGTCGCCGACAGGGGTTTCTTCGAGACGGTGCTGCTGGGCGTCGTCGGGAAGGGACACGTCCTGCTGGAGGACGTTCCCGGAACGGGCAAGACGCTGACGGCCCGCAGCGTGGCGACCGCGCTCGGGTTGTCGTTCTCGCGCATCCAGTTCACGCCGGACCTGCTCCCGGCCGACATTACCGGGACGCACGTCTTCAACGAACAGTCGCGCGACTTCGAGTTCACCGAGGGCCCGGTGTTCGCGAACGTCGTGCTGGCCGACGAGATCAACCGCGCGCCGCCGAAGACCCAGTCCGCGCTCCTGGAGGCGATGGAGGAGGGGCAGGTCACCGTCGACGGCGACACGTACGACCTGCCGACGCCCTTCTTCGTCATCGCGACGCAGAACCCCGTCGACATGGAGGGGACGTTCGAACTCCCCGAGGCCCAGGTCGACCGGTTCCTCGCGAAGACCTCGCTGGGCTACCCGGACGACGAGGGCGAGGTCGAACTCCTCCGGCGTCGGGCCGGGCGGACGACCCAGAGCCCGACCGTGGAGTCGGTGCTTGACGAAGAGTCGGTACAGGCGCTCCGGGCCGTCCCGGAGTCGATCACCGTCGACGACGACCTGCTACAGTACATGGCCGACCTCGTGCGTGCGACGCGCGAGGATCACCGAGTGGATGTCGGCGTCTCACCACGGGGAACCCAGCGGCTGTTCGAGGCCGCCCGCGCGATGGCCGCCATCGCCGGCCGGGAATACGTGGCCCCCGACGATATCAAGCGCGTGGCCCAGCCGGCGCTGGCCCACCGACTCGTCCTGACGCCGGACGCCCGCGTCGAACAGGTCGACAAGCGGGCCGTGATACGCACCGTCCTCGACGAGGTCCCCGTCCCGACCGTTTAGCCCCACGTCCAGTAGGCGTCGAGGGCGTAGCGGTAGACCCCGGTCAGGGCGATTGCCCCCGCGTTCGCGAGCAGGATCTCCGAGCTCTGCCAGGTGGTGGCCGTCCCGCTGCTGGCGAGGACGTACGCCACGGCCCCCGACGTGACGAAGACGTAGAGGATGCCGAGCTGTATCAGGAGCGCCGAGACGCGGACGAGATTGGTCTTGCCCATCCCGACGAGGTACTCCCTGAGTGTCGAGTGAGCCGAGCGGTGGAACGTCCAGGCGTTGTTGAGCACGTACTGGAGGAGGATCGTGATCTCGATGGCGATGGCCCCGGCGACGAGGTAGTGAAGCTCGGCGAGCGCGACGAAGAGCCACAGCAGCGCGGTCTGGACGAGCGCGGCCAGCAGGCCGACGAGGAAAAACCGAACGAGTTGCTGTCGCCGTGCCGGCGTGACGACAGCTGACGCCATACGACGCTACTGATAACCGAGCGCCTTTAACCGTGCTGTTATCTCCTCGGACGTTTCGGCGTTCGTGTCGCTCGGGCCGCTCTCGGCGTCCAGTGCGTCGAGATGTTCCGAAACGGCCGTCGAGAGCCGGTCGAGCACCGTCTCGGGCGGGTCCGCGTCGGTCGCGTCAGCACAGAGGTCCTCCTGCTCCGCGGGGTCGTTCGCCCGGTCGTACAGCTCGCGCCGGCCCGACTCGGTGAACTCGATGTAGGTGTAGCGCTCGTCGCGCGCGCTCAGGAGGAGTTCGCCGTCGGTCCGACTCCGCGGGATCGGCTGGCTGGTCACGCTCTCGCCCCGGACGGCCGCGGAGACGATCGGGCCGCGGTCCTCGATTGTCTCGCCGCGGACGGCCGGCGCGACGGACTCGCCCTCCCACTCCTCCGCGGGGGAGAGCGACAGCAGGTCACAGACGGTCGATGGAATCGTATCGAGGCCGACGGGCGTCTCGACCCGCTGGCGCTCACCCTCGGGTGTCGAGACGATGTAGGGCACGTCGACGAGTTCGCGGTACAGCTTCGGGTAGTGCGCGAGGTGGCCGTGATCGAGGAACTCCTCGCCGTGGTCGCCGGCGACAACGACGGCCGTGTCGTCGGCGTGGCCCTCGGCGTCGAGCGTCTCCAGCAGGCGGCCGACGCTGGCGTCGACCTGCCGGACCGTCGCCTCGTACAGCGTGCGCAGCGTCTCCAGCGTGCGCTCGTCGACCTCCCAGCCGAGGCCGGTCCGAATGTGTGACCCCAGCATCCGCAGGACGCCGAAGTGGTTGTCCGACACCTCGCGGATGTGTCGCGGCGCGGGGACGTATGGCGTGTGCGTGTCCATGTAGTGGACCCACAGGAAGAACGGGCCGTCCGTCCCTTCGAGGAACGTCGTCGCGCGCTCTTCGAGGTCCCCCATCCGCGACACGTCGGCGAAGGGGCGCTCGTCGGACCCGCCGCGGAGGACGGTCGCGGCCCGCTTGAACGGTGACGCGCCGAGTTGCACCCACGCCTGCACGGTCGGGTGGGCGGCGAGGTACTTGCTGTAGCCGCCGCTCTCGACGAACGGCTCGAACTCGTCGAATCCCCGGTCGTAGCCCCAGTGATCCGTGAGGAATCCGTTCGCGGCGTTGAACCCTGCCGTCTCGATTCCCGCTTCGGACAGCCGCTCCGCGAGCGTCGGCGTCGACGCCAGGCCGATGTCGTCGCTCTCCGCGAACACCGGCCTGGAGCCGTGGATGCTCGGGAACGAGAACGGCGTCCAGTTCCCCTGTGCGACGGCGTTCTCGAACACGACGCCGTCGTCGGCGAGAGAGTCGAGCACCGGGGACGGGCTGTCCGGCCCGCCCAGCGCGTCCGCTCGCAGCGAGTCGACGGTGATCAACACCACGCTGTTCGTCGCCGGCGAGGTCGTCATCGCTTCGCCTCCCCACGCGACCCGCCGGTCACCGCGTCGTCGGAAGGAGACGACGGGACCGGTGGCCCCACCACGTCGTCGCTGGCCACTGCATTCATATCCCCTCATATAGGACACTGAATACTGAACGTTCCGGATGTATTCACGTCAGGACCGGGGAAGCATACGGCTCGGGACCCGTAGTGGCCCGAGAATTGAGGGTCTGCCACGGTCACCGCGGACGCACGGACCCGTGGCGAGGGCGACAGGCGTCCCCGGTTTCAAACTGCGTTTAAGTTACCGGAGCGCGTTTTTGGCCCCGAAGCGAACGTTCGATTGCATGCCAGCGAAGTGCCCTCCATCCGCGGTTCTGCCGTGGGTATCGCCGCACAGACACCGACCGCTCCCGCGTTCAGTGGGGGTGGTGCCGTGAGCAGACGGTCGGTCGCGCTCGTTGCCCTCGTCCTCGGGGCCGCCGCCGTCGGAACGCTCCCGGCCGCCGCCGACCAGCAGACCTCGTTCGACGGCGATAGCTTCCCGCTCGTCGCCGCCCAGCAGCAGGTGGTCACTGGGGAGACCACCATCGAGTCGGGAACGGAAGTCACGGTCAGGATACAGTCGAACGACCCCGAGTCCCCGTTCCTCTATCAGTCGCACGGCGAGGTACAGGACGACGGCACATTCGTCGCCGTGCTCGATCTCTCGTCGGTCCCGGCGAACACGAGTTACGAACTCGCCGTCCACGCCGACGGGACCGAACTGACCAACCGGACCGTGACGGTCCGCGCGTGCGAAGACGACTGTACCGACCCGATCCCGGAGACGCCGACGCCCTCAGAGACCGCGAGCGACCCGACCGTCGTCACGGTCGAGCAGGGCGAGACCGCCGAGATACCCGTCCCGACGGACGGCGATGAGACGAGAACGCTCTCCGTCGGCGGCCCCGACGTCAACTACCTCGTCAACGCCACCGTCACCGACGGGGACGGCGACGGCGAGGTGCTGGTCCTGTTCAACACGACGAACGCCGGGACCGACGGCGCGACGCTCACGGCGGCCGACGACGGCGACTCTGTCACGGTCACTCGTCAGGAACCGGACCTCTCGTCGCCGCTCGACCCTGCGGCCTACGAGTTCCGACTGTTCGACGGGACGGATACCAGCGAGCGGCCGGACACCACGGGTACCCTCCAGATCGAAGCCGGCGACGCTACCGACGGAGAGTACGTCGTCGAACAGAACGGGGAGTTCGGGTTCGAGCGGGCGGTCGTCCGGACCGGACAGAGCGCGACCGCCGAACTCCCGGTCGTGCTGGCCGACGCGGACGCCGCGTCGCTCTCCATCGGCAGCCCCGACTCCAACTACGAGATCAACGCGACCGTTCGCGACGGCGACGGCGACGGCCGCGTCGTCGTTCGGTTCGACGCGACCTCGGCCGGCCGCGAGGGCGCGACGCTCTCGACGGCGTCGGACGCCGACGCTGTCTCGGTCCAGCCCGGGTCGGAGGTCGCGCTCGACGGCCGACTCGACCCCGGGAACTACGACCTCACGCTGTACCGCGGGTCGGAGATCGACGGCGAACCAGACGAGATCGGGACGCTCGTCGTCACCGACCTGAACGAGACATCATCGCTGTCGGGCGAGTCGACGACCGCCTCCGTGACGGGCGACGATGACCCGATCGGACAGCGGAGTGTGCTCGGCGCCGGCACTGGCGCGCTCGCGTTCGGCGGCGTCCTCGGCATCGCCGGCATCGCCGTCGTCCTGCGAGCGATTCGCGGCTGAGCGCCCGACGGTTCCCGGTCGACCCCCGATTTTTACGCGTCCGTCGCCAGCGCGACCAGTCCGAGTATCGCGAGACAGCCACAGAAGAAGAGCACGCCAGGCTCGACCACCTCGAAGACGAGGTGCGCGAGCGTCCCGGTCGGCCGGACCGGGCCCGCGTTCGGGCTGGCTGGCGCGAGGACGCTCGTGCCCCGGGCGGACGCGGCCAGCCGTTCAGCCCCCCACTGGACGAACAGGCTGGCGACGCCCAGGAGGCCGAGACCCGCGAGCGCGTCGGTCAGCGACTGCCTGACCCGCGGGCCCAGGTCGCGGTCGCCGACCAGTACGATGGGGTCGTTGGCCGGGCCGTACACCGTCATCTCGTTGCCCTTCTCGGAGTAGATCGTATCGATCGGTTCGACGAGGTCCGCCGATTCGAGGTTCGAGAGGTGGTAGTGGGCGTTCTGAACGGACGTGTCACAGCGCTCGGCGATCTCCGAGGCGGTTCCCGGCTGGTCGAAGAGGGTCCGAAACAGCGAGCGACCGGTGTCCGAGGCGAGCGCGTCGAGCACGGCGTCCGTCTCCGTCTCCGCCACGTCGAGCACGCGTGGGTCTTCGTCCGCGGTCGCCGAGCGATCTTGCAGGGACTCGATGAGGCCAGACATAGCTCGTCGTCACTCACGGCTGCCGCGGCCGACTGCAAAACCCTGTCGCAGACTCAAAACGAGATTTAAGTCGCCGTCTCGTTGGTCGCGGCCCTGACGGCGCGGACCGGTGTCACCTCGCCATGACCGGTCGCAGTGTCGATTCCCGGTCGGCCCACGTCGCGGGCGGTGAGTTCGAGCAAGAGCGCGGCGCGACGCGGGGACAGCGACGGCTCCGCGTCCAGCAACAGCGCGGCGACCCCGCCGACGTACGGCGCCGCCGCCGAGGAGCCGACGAACCCGGACGCCGACGCGTCGGCGAAGCGCCGGTCGGGTGCGACGAGGTCGACGCCCACCCGCCCGTCGGCCGTCGGCCCGCGCGAACTGTACGGTTCGACCCGATCGACGCGGCTGTTGTAGGCCCCGACGGTGACCGCGCCGCGGGCGGTCCCCGGGGCGACGACGCTCCCATCGGCGACCGCGTGCTGGAACTCGTGCGTCGGCGACACCAGCCGCACCCGCGTCCCGGTCGGCTCGGCCGGCCCGCGAACGACGAGGTAGTAGCTCCCGGGTTCCACGTCGGCCACGATGCGCTCGTTCGGGACCGCGTCGGCGCGGTACGGCTGCGAGCGGGCGACGAGCCGCGAGACGGTGCCGTTAGTCCGGTACAGTTCGGCGGTGTAGTCCTCGTCGCGGCCGTCCCGGTCCCACGAGAGCCAGACGGTCATCTCGGTGTCTCCGCGCACGAAGTTCCGCCGGCTGTCGTTCGCGAACAACACTGTTCCGTTCGCCGCGGTCTCGGCGTCGTAGCGCCCCGACCAGTGGGAGTCGGCGAGGTTCCCCGTCGGCGCGACGAACACCACTCCCTCGTTCGCGGCCCGCGTCGTCGCCCTGGCGACCGCGCCGGTCCCGTCGCCGGGCTGGCCGTAGAACGCGACCGGGGCGACGACCACGTCGACCCCCTCGGCGAGGAGCCAGTCGACCGCGCGCCGGTAGCTGTCGACGCCGTCGACGCGCGCGAGGTAGAGGTCGGCGTCCGGGGCGGTCCGGGCGAGCACTCGCGCCGCGGCCGTCCCGTGGTCGTCGTCGCCGGCGCGGAGCGCTCGGGGTCCGAACGCGCGTGTCTCGGCGACGTGGGCTCGTAGCCCGCCGCGGCGCACGTCGAATCCGGTCGGGTCGACGACGCCGACGGAGACGTTCTCGCCGGTGACGCCGGCCGCGTGGAGTGTCGCGAACCGGCCGTTCGACGCCCCGTCGGCGGTCGATCGGTCGGAGGTCGCCGGCGACGCGCCCGCGCCGTCAGTCGGCGTCGTCGCCAGCGAACCGATCCCCGCGATGAGGGCGAACACGGCCAGTGACGCGACGACCAGTGCCCACCGCTCACGCATCGCCGCTCACCGTCCGCGAACCGCCACCAGCGACCGACGGACAGTCGGCGACTGCTCGGCTCGACATACGTGACGCCTCGACTCCCGTCCCCTAATGCGTACGGCACGCTCAAAAACGCGTTTGAGTCGTCGGACAGCAGTAGACACATCTATTATCGGAGCCGTTCACAGCGAGCGTATGACGGACGGAGACTTCGACGGCTACGGCGGCCGGTACGTCCCGGAGCCACTGGAAGAACCGCTCGAACAGCTAGCGACCGCGTACGACGAACACAAAGACGACGAGGCGTTCCGGGCTGAGCTCCGGTCGCTACTCGAAGACTTCGCCGGGCGTCCGACGCCGCTGTTCCACGCAGCGAACCTGAGCGAGCGCTGGGGCGCGGAGGTCTACCTCAAGCGCGAGGACCTCCTCCACGGCGGGGCCCACAAGATCAACAACACGCTCGGACAGGCCCTGCTCGCCAAGAAGGCCGGCCGGACGAGACTCATCGCGGAGACCGGCGCGGGCCAGCACGGGACGGCGACGGCGATGGCCGGCGCGCTCCTCGGCCTCGACACGGAGATCTACATGGGCAAGAAGGACGTCGAGCGCCAGCAGATGAACGTCTTCAGGATGCGCCTGATGGGGGCCGAGGTCAACGAGGTTACACGCGGGGGCGAAGGCCTCGCCGACGCCGTCGACGCCGCGCTCGAAGACTTCGCCGAGAACGTCGACGACACCCACTACCTCGTCGGCTCGGTCGTCGGGCCGGACCCGTTCCCCCGGATGGTCCGAGATTTCCAGAGCGTCATCGGCCGCGAGGCCCGCGAACAGTTTCAAGAGCGGACCGGCGACCTGCCCGACGCCGCGGTCGCCTGCGTCGGGGGCGGAAGCAACGCGATGGGGCTGTTCCACGCGTTCCGCGACGACGACGTGGCGTTTTACGGCGCCGAAGGCGGCGGCGAGGGAGCCGACTCGGACCGCCACGCCGCGCCGCTGGCCGCCGGCGACGACGACGTGCTCCACGGGATGAAGACCCGCGTCATCGACGACGACGTGGAGGTCCACTCCGTCTCGGCCGGCCTCGACTACCCCGGCGTCGGCCCGGAACACGCCATGTTCCGCGAGGTCGGCCGCGCGGAGTACCGCGGCGTCACCGACGACGACGCGCTGGAGGCGTTCCGCGAACTCAGCGAGGCCGAGGGGATCATCCCCGCACTGGAGACGAGCCACGGGCTCGCGCTGGCGAAGCAACTGGCCGCGGAGGGCGACCACGAGACTATCCTCGTCAACCTCTCGGGGCGCGGCGACAAGGACATGGAGCAGGCCGCACAGCTGTTCGACCTCTCCTGACTCCCGCGCCGGCGGCGTCCCGTCAGTCGCTCCCGTAGGCGTCCTCGCCGTCCTCGGCGTAGCTCGTGTCGAGCGTGGCGCTCTCGCGCTCTCGCTCGCGCATGCTCTGTCGGGTGAACTGCGGCTTGGCCCGGACGCTCTTTTTCGACCGGAACGACCACCACAGCGCCGCGGTCAGTGCGGCGACGCCCGCGACGCCGACGCCGACGACCGGGAGCGTCGCCTGCGCGTAGAGGTACACCGTCGAGAACAGCGTGCTCGCGAGCAACATCCCGAGGATGAGCCGCTTGGTCATCGTCGCGAGCAGGCCGTCCGAGTCCTCGATGTCGGCCCGGACGGTGAGGTCCTCGCGCTCGACCCGGTCGAGGACCGACTCCAGTTTCGGGGGGATGCGGACCGCCGACCGCGTGGCGTCGGTGACCTCGGTGGCGCGGTCTTCGAGGTAGTTCCGGGCTCCCTCCGCGATGTACCCCTCGCTCCGGAGGTAGTCGGTCGCGACCTCGATGAAGTCGAAGTCCGGGTCGAGCGTCACGCAGACGCCCTCGACGACGGTGGCGACGCGCAGGACGAGCGCCAGGTTCGACGGGAGGCGGAGGGGGAACTCGTAGATGGTGTCCTCGACCTGCTGGATGATCTGCTGGACGCGGTACTGCTCGATGTCCTCCCCGCGGGCGTCGGCGATGGCGAGTTCCATCACGTCGCCCATCACCTGCCGGTCGGCTTCCGGCGAGAGCGTCCCCATCTCGATGAGCGCATCGAGGATGGCGTCGATGTCCTGATCGGCGACGGCGGCGTAGAACTCGACGATCTTGTCCTGAACGAACGGGTCGACCCGCCCGGACATCCCGAAGTCGTAGAAGACGAGCGTGCCGTCGTCCTGAACCGCGAGGTTGCCCGGGTGCGGGTCCGCGTGGAAGACGCCGTCGTCGATGATCATCTGGAGGTACGCCTGCTGGAGCGTCCGCGCCAGTTCGGTGCGGTCGACGCCGCGCTCGTCGAGGTCGTCGATGTCGTTGATCTTCGTCCCGGGGACGTATTCCATCGTCAGCACGCGCCGCGTCGAGTGTGACTCCTCGACGCTGGGGATGCAGATGCGGTCGTTGTCGAGGAAGTTCTCCCTGATCTCGGTGAGCATCCGGGCCTCGCGCTGGTAGTCCATCTCCTCGCGGATGGTCTTCGCGAACTCGTCGGCGAGCGTCTCCAGCGAGAACGACCGCGACTCGTCGATGAAGTACATCAGCAGCGGCAGCGACCAGCGAATCACCCGCAGGTCGGCCTCGACGAGGTCCTCGATGTTCGGCCGGCGGATCTTCACGGCGACCCGCTCGCCGTCGATCTCCGCGAGGTACACCTGTCCGAGCGACGCGCCGCTGATCGCGTCCGAGTCGAACTCCTCGAAGCGCTCGTCGACGGGCCCGAGTTCGTCCTCGAGGACCCGCTTCGCGTCCGCCCAGTCGGCCGGCGGGACGCGGTCCTGGAGCTTCGAGAACTCCTCGATGTACTCCGGTGGGAGGATGTCCGGCCGCGTCGACAGCAGTTGCCCGAGCTTGATGAACGTCGGGCCGAGGGTCAACAGCGAGTCGAGCAGGTCCTGGGCGCGCTCGCGGCGCTGTTCGGGGGTGACGCGCCGGGACGACCCGACGACGAAGAACCGCTTTCGGTCGCGGGCGTACGCGACCAACAGCGGCAGGAACTGCCGAGCGACGACGAAGAACCGCCAGTACGCGCGAACGTTCACCGGCTGGGCACCTCGGTGTCAGTCCTCGTCGATCGGGATCGTCGTTTTCGGTGCTGCGGTCGCCTTCGGCAGCCGGAGTTCGAGGACGCCGTTTTCGACCGTCCCCTCGGCGCCCTGGCCGGTCGTGTCGGGCGGGAGCGGGAGTTCCACGTCGAGAAACACCGAGCGGTCCTCCCGGACGAACCGGAACTCGCCCGGCGTGTCCTTGGTCCGTTGCCCTTCGATTCGGAGCCGACCGCCCTCGACGGTCGCGTCGATAGACTCCGCGGTCACGCCCGGCAGGTCCAGCACGAACAGGTACGCGTCCTCGGATTCGAGCACGTCCGCGAACACGGCGTCGGGGAGATCCCGGAGCGCCTCACGCAGGGCAGGCATACGCGCTCGTTGGGATTGCGCGGTGGTAAACCCGACGGTCCCGGTCACTACCACGCGACGCTCAGGAGGAAGAGCAGTCCGAAGCCGGCGACGAGCGCGCCGAGCGCCGCCCGCCAGAGCCCGCCGCGCGCGACGCGCCACGCGGTCCCTCGCTCGCTGGTGTCCGAGATGACGAACACCGGCGTCCCGTCGCCGTCCCCGACGACGGCGTCGACGAGATTGCTTCCCCACTCCGTGGCCGGTCCCCGTCTCGCCAGGCCGTAGACGTACACCTGCTCGCCCGCGTCGAGGCGCCGCTCGGTGAAGCGCTGTCTGTTGCCGACGCTGAGTTCGGTCACCAGCAGATTCACCGTCCCGTCCTGCGCGTCGACGCCAGGCGTCCGCTCGACGTACTCGGCGAGTCGGTCAGGCAGTTCCGTGCCCGGCGGGACCGTCACCGAGTGAGACTCGAAGCGCACGTCCGCCCCGTCGGGGTTCACCCGCACGCGGTCGCTGCCGTCGTCGACGACGAAGTCGACGCCGGCCTGTCCCTGGTCCAGCGTCTCCCAGTTCGAGTGCTTCCCGGACGACCGGAGCTCCTCGACCTCGTAGGTGTAGGCCAGGCACTCGCTCCCGGTGAAGGGCGAGGTCACCGTGCCCGCGTCCTCGTCGGCGACCGCCGTGCCGGTAATCTCGACCGGACCGGTGTAGCCGTCCAGTTCGCGTATCGGGACCGGGTCGTTGCGGAGGACGTGGAAGACAGTTCGGAGTTCGCGGCCGCCGCCGACGAGCAGGTACCCGCCGACCGCGAGGATGACGAGACCGACTAACTGCGGGAGGACCATGTTACGATACCGAACGCCGGCGAGCAAAAGCGTTCGCGGTGGTCGTCTCCGACAGCTTCACGCCGGGCTGGGTTCGATGACGAGTTCCCTCTCGGGGCGCTTTTCCCCCGCCGCTCGTTAGCGTGCGTATGGTCGACTCCTCGCCGTCGGACGCCGAATCGCACTCGCTGGAGGCCGTGTGCCGGGAGATCGCCGCGCTCGCATCGCCCGTCGACCGGACCGACCGGATCCCGCTCTCGGTCGCCGTCGGGCGGGTCCTCGCGGCGGACGCCACGGCCGCCACGTCCGTCGACACGGCCGATGTCGTTGTCGGTGATACCATCTTTCAGGCCGGCCGGCGGATCCGGCCCGCCGACGTTGGGCTGTTGAAGGCCGCTGGGGTCAACGAACTCCGCGTTCGCCAGCGCCCGCAGGTGGGCCTCGTGCCGACTGGCGACGAACTGGACGACGCGGCCGGCGGCGACCGCACCGAGACGGCCGGCTTCACGCTCGCGCAGTACGTCGACCGCTGGGGCGGGAAAGTGACCTACCGGAACCCCGTCGCGGACGACCCGCCGGCGCTCCGCATGGCCGTCCAGCGCGACCTCACCCGGGACGCCATCGCCGTCACCGGGACCGAGCCCGGCGATAGCCTCCGGGAAGTGGTCGCCGACCTCGGTGACGTACTCGTCGACCGAACCGCCGTCGATCCCGGGGGGAACACCGGCCTCGCAGTCGTCGAGGGACGACCGGTGCTGTTACTCCCGGAGGCCCCGGCCGGCGTCCGCGTCGGGGCGACGCAGTTGCTCCGGCCGCTGGTGAAGGCGCTCGCGGACGCGCCGCTGACGCCGTTCCCGGAGCGGCGCGTCGAACTCACACGGGGCATCGAGACCGACGCGTCGCGCCGGTCGTTCGTCCCGGTGACGGTCGATGACGACGGTGCGACGCCGATTCCGGACCGCGACCTCGACGCGGTCACTCGCGCGGACGGGTGGGTGACGGTCCCGTCCGGGTCGACCGGATCCGCGGCCGGAACGACCGTCACTGTCGAGAACTGGGACGCATTCCCGTAGCGGGCGGTCGCGAAGGCGTCGCGGGATCTGATTTCACCGTGCGACCGGTATGATCGTCGTACCTCCGAATATCGGGCAATAGCTTGAAGCTTACCGACGTCCTCTAGAGGTCAGTTGATGTTGGCTCCGACGGCAGAGAGCGCTCCGTGCGGGGTCGTAGCCGAGTAAGGACGTGCTACCGACCCCGTGCACGCTCGCTATCTGACCGGCCAGTGTCGGACGATTCGAACTGGGAACCCGACTCGTTCGCACGTCCTGACGGCGACCTCGGATCCGGCATTGAGGGACACAGCATGGATCAAAACACCGAACAGGGAAACTTTGACGAGCGGACTGACGCAGTGAACGACGCGGCATCGACGAACGGGCGTGGGGCACTGAAAGCGGGCGTGTCGGACCGACGAGTGACTGACGACGAGGTGCCGGGCGAACCGCTCTCCGAGGTACTCGACATCGAAGTCTCTGCCGTCGAATCCCCGGACGAATCGGCCATCGTCCCCTGGGAGGACCCGTTCGTCACGGACGTCCTCGCCGAGGTCAGCGAGCACTTCGCCACGGGCGAGGGCGAATCGTTCGCGGAGCCCCCATCCGGCGAGTTCATCGCGACCCGCTTCTTCGACTTCTCGTTTCTCGACAGCTACGACCTCGTCGAGTACCGGTGGGTGAGAAAACCGTTCGCCCTCGTCGCCGTGGTGTACGACGACGAGGAGATGGAACACCGGTATCTCAGCGTCGAGCCGGTGATGAACGGCTTCGAGCAGTACGTCAGGCGAGACATGGTCGAACTCCTCCGAAACCAGTTGATGTACAAGGAGTTCGACGGCGAGCGCGAGCGCCGCGACCTCTTCGAGCACGAGGCCGAGCAGATGATCCTCGACAACGCGGCGACGGTCGAGAACGGGAGCCTCCACAAGCTGCTGTACTACCTCGTCCGGGACTTCATCGACTACGGCGCGATCGACCCCGTCATGCGGGACCCCGCGGTCGAGGACATCTCCTGTGACGGGTCGGACGTGCCCGTCTTCGTCTACCACCGGGAGTACCGGGACGTCAAGTCGAACGTCACGTTCGACCGCGAGGCGCTCGACTCGTTCACCTCGCGGATGGCCCAGCGCGCCGGCAAGCAACTCACCGTCTCGAACCCGCTCGTCGACGCGTCGTTACCGAACGGGTCGCGCGTCCAGATCACGCTCGGGGGCGACATCAGCACCCGCGGGTCGAACTTCACCATCCGGAAGTTCGCCGACATCCCCTTCACGCCGGTCGACCTGATCAGGTGGAACACGTTCTCCGCCGAGATGATGGCCTACTACTGGATCGCCATCCAGAACAACAAGTCGCTGATCTTCGCGGGCGGCACGGGGTCCGGGAAGACGTCGAGCATGAACGCCATCTCGTTTTTCATCCCCCCGGCCAGCAAGATCGTCTCCATCGAGGACACCCGCGAGATCGACCTGCCACACGAAAACTGGATCCAGAGCGTCACCCGGAGCCCGCTGACCGCGGAAGGGCGCGGCGAGATCAGCATGTACAACCTGCTCAACGCCGCACTCCGCCAGCGACCGGAGTACCTCCTCGTCGGGGAGATTCGGACTGACGAGAACGTCGCGCTCACCTTCTTCCAGGCGATGTCCACCGGGCACACGGCGTACACGACGTTCCACGCCGACTCCGTCGAGACGGTCATCTCCCGGATGCAGAACCCGCCGCTGAACGTCCCGGTGCAGATGCTTCAGGACCTGGACATCATCTCCGTCCAGCAACAGACCTACCTCGGCGACAGGCGCGTCCGGCGGAACCACTCGGTCGCGGAGGTCCTGCCTCAGGAGTACGACAGCGACGACGTGCGGACCAAGAACGTGTTCAAGCGCGACGCGAACACGGACTCCCACGAGGCGGTCTCGGACTCCAAGCTGCTCGCCGAGATCGCGTCGGACCGCGGCTGGAGCGACACGGAACTCCAGGCCCAGATCGACGACCGGGTCCGGCTCCTGCGGTACATGGCCGACGAGGACATCACCGGCTACGTCGAGGTCGCGTCCGCGATTCAGCTCTTCGACAAGGACCCGGAATCGTTGCTCCGGCGCGTCGAGTCCGGCAGGCTCACCGCCGCGTTCCTGCGCGAGCGCGGGCCGAACGTCGAGGACCTCGAGTCGATGGGGGTCGACCGCCGGACCCTCATCGAGGAGGAGTGATGGCGACCGACGACTACACCCGCCGCGTCCAGCGGTCCGAGGAGGCAGACACCGGCGTCAATCACCTCGACGCGGAGGTGCGCCCCGAAGACAGCGACGAGTTCCGCAAGCAGTACGGCTACCTCCGGAGTCACTACCGCCTCCGGCCTGACAAGTACCGGGACCTCCAGCGCTGGCTGAACCAGGCCCGGTTCGGGAAGAACTACGACGCCTACCTCGCCGAGAGCGCGCTGTACGCCATCTCGATGGGGGCGCTCGGCGTCCTCATCGGCGTGTTCCTCACGCTCGTCCTCGTCGACCAGGGCGTCATCGCCTCGCTGACGAACCCGCTGTCGTTCCGGGGCGACCTGACGGTCTACCTCGGGCAGAACCGGGGGCTGTTCTCCGGCGCGCTCCTCGCAGTCGCCCTGGCGACGGCGTTCGCCGCCGCGACCTGGTACGCGCGGTACTACTACCCCCGCTCGGTCGTCGGGTCGCGCCGCCGGAGCATCAGCGTGACGCTGCCCCACGCAATCACGTTCATGTACGCGCTGTCCTACGGCGGGATGGACACCGTCGAGGTCATCAAGGTCCTCGGGGAGTCCCAGGACACCTACGGCGAGGTCGCAAACGAGTTCCAGACGGTCGTCCGCGACGTGGAACTGTTCGGAAACGACCTCTACACCGGCCTCCAGAACGCCCGGAACCTCACGCCGAGTGACACCCTCGAACAGTTCTTCGACGACCTGCTGAGCGTCCTCGACGCCGGCGGCGACGTGACGGTGTTCTTCGAGGCCCAGACCGACACTTACCTCGAAGAGGCACACGACGAGCAGACGGCGTTCCTCGAGACGCTCTCCCTGCTCAGCGAGGTGTTCGTGGTGCTGTTCGTCGCCGCGCCGCTGTTCCTCATCGTGATTCTCATCGTGATGAGCCTGCTCGGCGCGCAGACGCTCACGCAGGTCACCGCGCTCGTCTACCTCGTGATGCCGCTCGCGATGCTGGCGTTTCTGGTGCTGCTGGACATGCTGTCGTCCCCCTTCACGCAGGCCGACGTGAAACTCGAGACGGAGCGACACGTGACCACAGACGGCGTCGGTCGCCTCATGCTGCTCGTCGTCCGCGACGCCGTCGCAGCGACCGGCGAGTGGCTGGAGCGTACGCTCCGCGGTGTCGTCGGCCGCGAACGGGAGGTCCCGGTCGACAGCGCCGAGCACGTCGCCGCACTTCACACCGGCTACCGCCGTCGGCGTCGCCGTCAGTACCTCCTCGAATCGCTCGAAACGCCGTTCGAGATATTCGCCAAATCGCCGCTGCTGACGCTACTACTCACCGTTCCGGCCGCGCTCGGCTGGCTCGCGCTCGTCGTCAGCCTGGACATCGTCGAACCGAGCCGCGAGGCGTTCCTCGCGTCCCCCCGCGGGGCGACCGTCTGGCTCGTCGTGATACCGCTCCTGACGGTGCTCGTTCCACTGTCGCTGTTCGTCGAGCGGAAGGGCCGGCGCGAGCGACGCATCGCGCGGCAGTTCCCCGACACGATGAACGCGCTGTCGAGTGCGAACAAGATGGGCGTGTCCACGACCGAAGCGCTGGGCCTCGTCGCGAAGTGGTCGAGCGGGCCGATCGAAGCGGAACTGCGCAAGGTCCGCAACGACATCGAGTGGAACCACGACACCACGCGCGCCCTGCGGTCGTTCGCCGACCGCCTGCGCGTTCCGCAGCTCTCGCGGGCCATCAAGCTCATCGCGGAGGGAATGCGGTCGAGCAGCGACCTCGCCCGCGTGCTGAGCATCGCTGCCGACGACACCCGAAACCGCTTCAAGATCGAGCAACAGCGACGGCGCGAACTCACCTCCTACGTCGCCGTCGTCGTCATCGGCTTCCTCGTCTACCTGCTGGTAGTGGCGCTGCTGACCCAGAGCTACCTCGAACCGATCGCCACGGCGTCGGAGTCCGCGGCACCGGCCGACGCCGAGACCCCGATCAGCATCTCGAACCTCCCCGTCGCCGCCTACGAGACGCTGTTCTTCCACTCGGCGCTCGTCCAGGCGTTCGGCTCCGGGCTGCTGGCCGGCAAGCTCGTCGACAACCGGGCGCTCAGCGGCCTGAAGTACAGCATCCTCCTGATACTCGTCTCGACGCTCGCGTTCACGCTCGTCTAACGACCATGGCACCAACGATACACACCCACACCCAGCACCGACCGACGACCGAACGGACCGCCTCGCGCCGGGTCGGTGCGTTCCGAGACGACGGACGCGGCGTCTCCGAGGTCCTCGGTGCGATTCTGCTATTCGGGCTCCTCATGACGCTGCTCGTTCTGATTCAGGTGAACGCCGTCCCGGCGCAGAACCAGCAGATCGAGTTCGAGCACAACCAGCGCGCCCAGCAGGACATGCTCTCGGTCGACCGCGCCATCCTCCAGGCCGGGACCGAGAACGTTCCCGCGTCGACGCAGGTCGAGGTGGCCACGCGGTATCCCTCGCGGTTCTTCCTGGTGAACCCGGGCGTCGGCGCGGGCTCGATAGCGACGACGGAGCCGGGGACGGTCACCGTCTCCAACGCCGTCGCGCCGTCGGCGTCGACCTACTGGAACGGCGACGACCGGACCTTCGAGACGCGACGCCTCCGCTATCGCCCGAACTACAACGAGTACCGGAACGCGCCCGTCACGGTCTACGAGCACAACACGCTCGTGAACACGTTCGACAACGGGGCCGTGCGCCCGGTCGACTCCGGGAGCTTCGTCGACGGCGACCAACTGCTGTTAGTGTTCCTCGACGGCCAACTGGCGACGTCGAGCACGAACGCCATCGCGGTCGAAACGACGCCGCTGTCCGGCCCGTCGCAGTCAGTGACGATAACGAACGGCACGGACAGCGGCATCGCGGTGTCGCTCCCGACGGCGCTGACCGAGGACCAGTGGCGGGGCCTGCTCGAAGACGAGACCGTGGCCAACGGCGGTCGCGTGTCCGCGATCAGCGTAGCCCCGGGCACTCCGCACAACACGCTCACGGTGACGCTCGAACCGGGGACCTATCAGCTCCGCATGGCCCGCGTGGGCGTCGGCGGTTCGATCGACGAGAGCGCGCTGGGTCCGCACTACCTGACCACCGACGACGAGGCCTTCGGGGAGAGCATCCGCACCGACGAGTCGCGGGCGGTGACCGTCGACGTGCGCGACCGCTTCAACAACCCCGCCACGGGCGACGTGACGTTCACGTCGGCCGACGGGTCCTTCCGTAAAGCCGACGGAACCACCGCCGATTCGCTCACGAAATCGAGCGACGAGCGCGGTGCGGTCACGGCGGTGTTCGTTCCAGCGAGCGGGTTCACCGGGACTGCCGTCGTCACCGCCAGCCAGGACTTCGACGGCGACAGCACCGTCCAGAGCTGGGAGCGGACGCAGTTCTCGATTCCCGTCGAACAGAGCGGCGACGACGAGTCTACCGACTCCGTCTCCGGGGTCAATCCCTACTTCGCCGAGAGCGTGCGCCTCGAATCGGTCCGGCGACAGGGACCCAACGGCGTGTCGATCGACTTCTACAACAACGGCTCGACCGACCGGGAGATACGGCAGGTCAGGCTCCTGTTTTACTCCTCGAACAGCGGGAATCCCGCCGACTGGGGGAAACTGAACGACGACGACGACGATCAGTTCTACCGCTTCGGGAACTGGGAGCCCGTCGACCAGTCTATCGTCATCGAGTCCAAGCAGACCGAGACGGTTTCCATCACGTTCGACCGGGCCGGGACGCAGGACTTCTTCGGCCTCGCCGTCGAGTACAACGGCCTCTCGGCCAACTACTTCGTCCAGGTCCCCTAGCTGAGGTCGAGCAGCGACGAGACCCGGCGGTCGCCGCGGACGCAGCGGCCGGTCTCCGACGCCGGCCGACGGCTGACGTGGACGCCGTCGAGTCCCGCGTTCCACGCCGCACCGATGTCACTCGGATTGTCACCCGCGAGAACGCCGCTGTGCCCGTTGTGCGCGACGTTCATGTCCCGCATCGCCGTCTGGACCGGTCGCGGGTCGGGCTTCCAGCCGATGTCGTCGTCACAGCAGATCACCGTCTCGAACCAGTCGGCGATGTCGAGGTGGTCGAGCACCGGTTCGGTGAGGTACTGCTGGCAGTGCGTGACGAGGCCGGCGGGAGCGTCGAGCTCGGCGAAAAAGCGCTCTGCGTCGTCGTAGAGGTACGTCGCCTCGGCGCGCGCGACGGGGTCTTCCTCCTCGTGGAACAGCCGCCAGAACTCCGCCTGTTCGATGTCGCGCTCTTTCAGGTACTCGGATCGTGTCCCACCGAACCCGTACCACAGCGCGTCGCTCTCGCGGTCGGTGAACTCGACGCCGAGGCGGTCGCCCACGGCGCCCATCACCTTTCGGGGGTACTCTGGCTCGATGTCGACGAGCGTGCCGTCGAGGTCGAACAGCCAGAAGTCGTATTCGGTGGTCATGAGGGAAACGTGAGTATGTGGCACACAGGTAAAGTCTTTCCGTGCCTACCCGCAGTTGTACGGTGTATAATTAACCGTAGACACTCGCTACGGGACCGCGCCGTCGCGCGTATCGGTGCGACGTACGGCTATCGGACGTGAATCGAGCTCCCGAGGTACGTCCGCAGGACCGCGTCGACCGTGTCGGCGTCGAACCGGTCCAGTTCCGACGCGATTTCGTCCCGGAGCGCCGCCAGGTAGTCGTCGTCCGTCCGCAGTTCGCTGAACGACGCCGACTCGACCGGACAGCCGAGTTCGTCCGTCGCGAGGCGGCGGAAGTGCACCTCGTCGGCCAGGTCGCCGCGCCAGAGCATGTCGCGGAAGAACAGCCAGCCGTCCGTACCCGGGGGATCAGCCGTGCGGTACAGCGTCGTCTCGAAGCGGTCGGGATCGGCCCACAGCCCCTCGACCGTGGACGGCAGGCGGACCTCGATCCGGAAGACGTAGCGGGCGCTCGCGCCGGCCGGGTCGGTCGGCCGTAGCGAGGCGATGGTGTCGGCGCCGTCCACGTCAGTCGTAGATCCCGTTCAGTCGGTCGGCCAGGTCGACGTCCTTCTCGGTGATGCCGCCGGCGTCGTGGGTCGTCAGTCGCACCTCGACCTCGCCCCAGCGGACGGTCATCTCCGGGTGGTGCCAGGCGTCCTCGGCGAGGCCGGCCGCGGCGCTCAGAAAGCCCGAGGCGTCCAGGTACGCGTCGAACTCGAAGACGCGGACGATCTCGTCGCCGTCGCGGGACCACTCGCTCGGGAGCCGTTCGGCGATCTCCTCGTCAGTGAGCAGGTCTGCCATAGCCGACAGGACGGACGGCCCGCTGAAAAAGGTGGCCCGGCGGCCTCAGTCGTCGGACAGCTGGTCCAGCATCGCGTTCGGAATCTCCTCTCGCATTCCGTCGGGAATGTCCTCGACGGCCATGCCCTCGACGAACGCGGGCGGCTCGGTCTGGTCGAGACTCCCGAAGTCCGGGTCGAACAGTTGCAGGGCGGTGTGGATAGTCGACCAGTCGTCGTCTTCCGCGGCGTCGCGCAGGCTTCTGGTCGGGGCGGCGAGGATCTGCGAGACGATCGCGTCGGCCATCGACTCCACGACTTCGGCCTGCTCGTCGTCGAACTCGGCCGACGAGAGCGCGCGGTTGACCTCCGAGGCCTTCACCTGCTCGGCGCTCTCGTACATCGTCGAGATGACCTCGTCGGCGCGCTTTCGCTTGTACTGGACGAGCAGGTGCTCGAATTCCTCGTCGACGATGCGCTCGACCGCCTCGGCGGCGCGCCGGCGCTGACTTCGGGTCTCTGCGGTGACCGACTCCAGCGTGTCGAGGTCGTACACCGTCACGGACGGCAGCCGGCCCGCCTCCGCCGGCACGTCCCGCGGCTGTGCGATGTCGACGACGGAGACCTCGCCGGCGTCCTCGAACGACGACACGCCGAAGACCTGGTCGCCGCTCCCGGTGGCCGAGACGACGACGCGGGCCTCCGAGACGGCCGCGTCGACGGCGTCGAGCGCCACCGCGCTGGCGTCGACGTCGACCGACTCGGCCACGTGTTCGGCGTGGGGAACCGTCCGGTTCGCGACGAGGACGCGGTCGACCTCCTCAGCGAGGGCCTTGGCCGCGAGCTGTCCCATCTCGCCCGCGCCGACGACCAGCGCGGTTTCGCCGTCGAGCGAACACTCCTGATCGAGCAGTCGGACGGCGGCCGAGGCCAGCGAGACGACGCCCTCGTTGATCTCCGTCTCGGTGCGGGCCCGCTCGCCGACGTGGATCGCCTTCGTGACACCGTCTTCCAGCATCGGCCCGATGCCGCCGACGCCGCGGGAGGTCTCGTAGGCGGACCGGAGTTGACCGAGGATCTGGTCCTCGCCGAGGACGATGGATTCGAGGCCGGCGGCCACTCGGAGCAGGTGGCGCAGGCTCTCCTCGTGGCCCATCTCGACGACGGTGTCGTCGGGGACCGAGCGCGTGAACAGATCGAGCGCGTCGAGGCCGTCCGCCCGATCTGGGACGACGACGTACCCCTCGGTTCGATTACACGTCTGGAGGGCGAAGGCCTCCTCGACGGCGGGATTCGAGAGCAGGGTCTCGACGGCCACCCGTTCGCTGTCGGCGGCCGCCGTTTCCAACTGATCGACGCTCGCCCGTTCGTGGGAGATACAGACCCCGACAATGACTCCAGATTCCCCTCTCACAGTTGATCACCAGGTAAGTCTCCGATCACGTCTGTAGCTACTTGCTCTGCTTTGGACCTGCCACTATCTAAAGCCTTCCAAACTTCCCAGGAACTGACAACGGACCGGACGGCGGCGCGGCGGTCGTCGGGAGACACGCCGCGTTCGCGGAGGTCCTCCCGGATATCGCCGACCAGTTCCGCCATCGCCCCGGCGTGTTCGAACTCGTCCTCGAAGCGCTCGCGGAGGTGCTTCGACAGCGCGGGCGCGTTCCCACCGGTGGCGACGGCCAGCGTCACCGGGTCGTCGCGGACCGTCGCCGGAACGACGACGTGCCCGAAGTCCTGCGCTCCGTGGTCGTCGGCCCGGTTGACGAGCGCGCCGCGGTCCCGCGCGGCAGTCGCCGCCGCCTCGTTCAGCGCGGCGTCGTCCGTCGCGGCGACGACCAGCGCGGGATCGACGCGCTCGACCCAGTCGGCCACGCCGTCCGGGGTCGGCGCGGCGCGCACTAACCGGGCGTCGCCGAAGTCCCGATCGGCGAACGCCGGGCTGAGGACGACGACGGTGGCCTCGGCGGCGAACCGGCGAGCCTTGCGAGCGCCGACCGCGCCGCCGCCGACGACCAGGACCGTCTCGCCCTCGAAGTCGTGCATGAGGGGGATCACGGCGACTCGCCTCCCGACGCACGGATTCCGCGCACCGTCACGCCGTCTCCGCGTTCTCGCGCGCTCGCTCGTCCAGCCTGATGCCGGTCTTCTTCAGGATGCGCGTCGAGAACAGCGTGTCCCAGTCGTCCTCGGTCACGTCCCAGTACTCTGCCATCCGGTCGCGGACCTGCTGGATGCGGTCCTCGCTCTCGGCCTCGCTTCGCCCGTGGGTCATCGCGAAGAAGTTGTACGGCCAGACGCCGTCGTGGCGCGGGCGCTCGTAACAGTGGGTGACGAAGTCGAACTCGGCGATGGCCGGTCCCACTTCGTCGATGACCGCGTCGGGCACGTCCCAGACGGTCATACCGTTCTCGCTGTAGCCCAGCGCGTAGTGGTTCGGGATGACGCCGACGCGACGGACCTTGTCCTCCGCGTCGAACCGCTTGATCGTCTCGACCACCCAGTCCACGTCTGCGCCGATCTCCGCGGCCACGTCGGCGTACGGCGTCGCCGTCACCGGCAGGCCGTCCTGAATCGCCAGCACGAGGTCAAGCTCGTCGGCGGTGAGCGAGCGCTCGTCCGTCGGCGTCACGTCCGGCCCCAGGTCCGAGCAGTCGACGGCCTGCGTCTGTGGCCCCTCGACGGGGAACTTCGCGCCCACGTGAAACTCCTGTTGTTTGGGGAGGTTGTACGTCGCCTCGCCGGTCTCCGCTTCGATCTCCGCGAGGACCTCCTCGACCCGGTCCTCGTCGGCGACGGAGAGGACGAACCACATGTTGAGGTGGGGGTGCTCGCGCTCGTAGTTGTGCGCCACCTCGGGGTGGGCGTTGATCAGGTCGGCGTGCTCGTCGTAACTGTCCACGGGCGCGTGGGTCGCCACGAGCGTCGCGGTCCCGCCGATCTCCTCGGCGTTGATGAGGGCCCCGAACCGCGTCAGGACGCCCGCCTCGTCGAGTCGCTGGACGCGGTCCAGTAACTCGTCCGCGTCGATGTCGATGCCGTGGTCCGCGAGGGCCGCCGCCGCGGGTTCGAACGGCCGCTCGGTGACCGGAAAGCCGCCCTGGAAGGCGTTCAGCACGGCTCGATCCACGGTCCCCAGGTCTTCGCTCATGGGAGACGGTGGGTGTTCTGCGGATAAAAGCGGCCCGGACGGACCGTCGCGGCCGACGTGCGGACCGAGCAAGGCGTTGCTGCGGAGGATTTTACCGCTTCCGTCCCCTCTGTGGCCTGTGGACATCTCGACGGGCGAACTGGCGTTCAGACTGCTGGTCTACGGGGTCGTCCTCGCAGGCGTGCCGCTGTCGTTCGTCCTCCTGTTCCGACTCATGGACTACGCGGCCCACGAGCCGCTGGTCGAGCAGTTCAGCGGCCGACGGAACGCCCGCGACACCGGGCAGCTCAACGCCTACTTCGAGTCCGCCGGCGTGGCGGCGACGACGTGTCGCTTCTGCGGGGCCGCGAACGGCCCGGACTACACGTACTGCCACAACTGCCAGGAGCGGCTGGCCAGCGGCGACGACGCTAGTCGCCTCTGACGCCGGTGACGCCGTAGCCGACGTCTTCGACGTCGGCCAGGATGCCCTCGTGGTCGGCGCTGGCCTCGTAGTAGAACACGAGGTCGAACGACCCGTTGCGCAGGAGCTGCTGGCACTCCCAGACGAACTCCTCGCCGTCCAGCGTCCGGCCCTGGTGCTGATTCGACGCGAACTCGGGGTCGTCGCTGCCCGAGTACACGAACGTGTCCTTCGGGTCCACCCCCGCGCCCTCGGCGATGATCTCGCCGACCTCGATGGTGGCCTGCATCATCTCGATCTCGTCGCTGCCGTCGTACTCGGTGTGGACGACCGCGCCGTTGAGCTGGATCTCGCCCGGCTCCAGTAGCTGCTTGGTCCGTCGGTAGAGGTCCTCGTCGAGTGCATCGGCCTCGGTCATACCGTGGCGTCCGCGACGAGGTCCCTAATGCACTTCGGATTCCGACCGCTGGCGGGGTGACACCGAAGATATTCGGGACTTCGGTTCGACCACCGGCGAGCGCCGCACACAGCAGTCGCTCACCGTGTCCGACACCGGTCGTCGAAAAGCGAGTCGCCCTCGCCTACAGCCGTGTGAGGTTCTTCGCGCGCGGGCCCTTGTCGGCCTGCTCGATGTCGAACTCCACTTCCTGGCCCTCTTCGAGGTCTGGGCCGTCGATGTCTTCCATGTGGAAGAACACGTCCTCGTCAGAGTCCTCGGTGTCGATGAAGCCGTACCCGCCCGTGTCGTTGAAGAAGTCTACAGTTCCTGTAGCCATGGTCACAGCCGTTTGAGATTGGTCGCGCGCGGACCCTTGTCCGCTTGCTCGATGTCGAACTCCACTTCCTGGCCCTCTTCGAGGTCTGGGCCGCCGACGTCTTCCATGTGGAAGAACACGTCCTCGTCAGCGTCGTCAGTCTCGATGAAGCCGTAACCGCCTGTGTCGTTGAAGAAGTCAACCGTACCGGTCGCCATTGCATCTCAAATAACGCCCCCGGACGTATTAAAACTATGCGCAAATATTTCCATGGATTAGGCGGGAAATAACTGAACGGGGCCGCTTCCACAAAGCCCTTATTGAGTGGTTGAAATGTACACAACGATGATTTCGAGGGGGAAGCGACTGGGCTATGCCGCGTACGAGCGACTGCTGGAGTTAGAGGTATCGGGGACGCCGGACCACGTGGCGGTCATTCAGGACGGGAACCGACGGTACGCACGCAAGCGCGGGACGGAGACCCAGGAGGGCCACCGCGAAGGCGCAGAGACCACCGAGGCGCTGTTGAACTGGTGTGACGAACTCGACATCCGGGAAGTGACGCTGTACGCCTTCTCGACGGAGAACTTCAACCGCGACCCCGAGGAGCGCGAGCACATCTTCGATCTCGTCGAGCAGAAACTCCGAACGTTCGCCGACGCCGACCGCGTCCACGAGGCCGGCGTCTGTATCCGGGCCATCGGCGAGACCGAGATGCTCCCCGATCGGGTCCGCGACGCTATCGACTACGCCGAGGGGCGGACGGCCCAGTACGACCACCTCAATCTCAACGTCGCGCTGGCCTACGGCGGCCGCGCCGAACTGCTCGGTGCGGCCCGCGAGGTGGCCGCTTCGGTCGACGCGGGCGACCTTGACCCGGCGGACGTGACGGTCGAATCCGTCGAAGAACGGCTCTACGAGGGGCCGACCCGCGACGTGGACCTCATCGTCCGCACCGGCGGCGACGAGCGCACGTCGAACTTCCTGCCGTGGCACGCCAACGGCAACGAGGCCGCGACGTTCTTCTGTACGCCCTACTGGCCGGAGTTCCGGAAGGTCGATTTCCTGCGGGCGATCCGCACCTACGAGAACCGCGAGCAGTCCTGGCGAACGACGCGCGCCAAGCGGTCGCTCGCGCTGGTCCGCGCCATCGAGCAGTCGGAAGTCCCGACGGCAAAGCGCATCCTCGGTCGGTTCCGCGACGCCCTGCCCAGCGCCGAGCGCGAGCAACTGGACGAGGAGTACGAGATCGCCGACTGAGACCGACTACCGGCCGAAGCGGCGCTGTCGCTCCTGGTAGTCCCGCAACGCCCGCAGGTAGTCACGCTGTCTGAAGTTCTGCCAGTTCACGTCGGTGAAGTACAGCTCCGAGTACACCGACTGCCAGATCATGAAATCGGAGAGGCGCTCGGCCCCGGTCTTGATGACCAGGTCCGGGTCCGTCGGGAACACGAGGTGTTCCTCGACGGCGGCCTCGTCGATGTCGTCGGGGGCGAGCGTTCCCCGGTCGACGTCTTCGGCGAGTTTCTGGACGGCCGTGGCGAACTCCGATTTCCCGCCCAGGCCAATCGAGATCTGGATGGGTGCGTCGGCGGTCGACTCGTCGTCGGGGACGCGGACGGCCATCTCCATCGGCGCGGTCACGTTCTCCAGTTCGCGCCGGAGCGTCGGGATCGCCTCCTCGTCGAGGACGCTCACGTAGACGACGACGGTCTCGGTGCCGTACTGGACGGCCCAGTCGAAGAAGCGTTCGAGCGTGTCGTACGCGCCGTCGCCGAGCAGGTCCCGCTCCGTGATGACGAGGGCGACCGTCTCGGGCAGGTGGGCGTCGCTCAGACGCACGCGGGTCGCCAGGTAGCGGTCGTAGAGTCCCACGCCGGGCGGTATGCCGACTGCCCGCCTAAATCTCACGGTCGGCGGAGCCGCCACGCTCTGAAAGGGAAAGGGTAAGTGCCTCTCGGGGATACCGGTCCCACGTGACCTCGACAGTCCGCCGAGCGGGTGGGTTCGCCGCCGTGGGGACGCTCGCGTTCGTCGTCCCGGCAGCGACCGGCGTTCGCTCGCTCGACCTCGCGACTGTCGCCGCCGTCGCGCCGTTCGTCGCCGTCGCCGCCGTCGCCGTGTCCGCCGTCGACCAGGGATCGTCGTGGTTCGACCTGTTCGCCCGCCCCGGCGACTACGAGGACGGGAAGCTGTACGGCCTGGCGGCCTTCGCACTGGCCGCCGCCGGGCTGGCGCTGCTGGCCGTTCGCTTCGGTCTCCCGGTCCCCGTGTTCGTCGGCGTCGTGGTGCTCGTCGCCTACGGCAACCTCGGCCAGCGCCTCGCCTACACCGTTCGCACCGACGAATTCGTCGCGACCGCAGGCTTCGTCGTCGTCGGCTTCGTCGCAGGCGTCGCCGGGCAAGTGGCCGGGACGCGGATACAGGCCGCCGTCGGCGCGCCCGGCGCGGACCCGGTGGCCGTGCCGGCCGTGCTGTTTCTCGCCGCCAGCGGGGCCTTCGTCGCCGCCCTGCTCCGATCGGTGCTGTTCGAACGCGACGACCCGCTGGTGATGCTCACCGTCGGCCTCCTCCTGTGGCTGTTCTTCGAACTCGACCCGTCCGTGACCGCCCAGCGCGTGGTCGTCGCGCTCGCCGTGACGGTACTGCTGGGCTACCTCTCGTACGCGCTCGACACGGCGTCGCTCCCGGGAATGCTCACCGGCGTCCTCCTCTCGTTTCTGACCATCGTCCTCGGCGGCTTCGGCTGGTTCGCGATGCTCATCACCTTCTTCGGACTCGGCGGGCTCTCGACGAAGTTCCGCTACGACGAGAAGCTCGAACGGGGCATCGCCGAGGAGAACGAGGGCGCACGGGGCAGCGGCAACGTCCTGGCGAACTCCATCGTCGCGCTGTTCGCCGTCGTCGCCGCGGAGGCGAGTCCGAGCCACATCGCCGTCGACCCGGCGCTGTTCTTCTACGCCTTCGCCGGGGCCGTCGCCGCCGCGATGACGGACACGTTCTCCAGCGAGTTCGGCGGCCTCTACGACAACCCGCGGCTCATCACGACGCTCGAACGCGTCGAGCCGGGCACGGACGGCGGCGTCACCTGGCAGGGCGTCGCCGCCGGAGGTGTCGGCGCGGGGCTCATCGCCGGCATCGCTGCGCTCCTCCAGCACGTCGCTCCGCTGGGCGGCGGCGTCATCCTCCTGTGTGGCCTCGTCGGCATGACCGTCGACAGCCTCCTGGGCGCGACGGTCGAGGGCTCGGTCGTCGGGAACCAGGGCGTCAACATGCTCGCCACGCTGGCGGCCGCGCTCACCGGGACCGGCCTCGTCGTGGCCGTCGGTCTGGTATGATTCGCGAGGCCCGCCCGAGCGACGCGACGCGTTTGCGAGCGATTCAGACGAGTGCGCTCGACGAGCCGTGGCCGGAACTGCTCGACGTGGGAATTGAGGGGCCGCCACTCGTACTGGTACTCGACGCCGGCGGGCCCGCCGCATACGCGCTGGTCGTGCCGGACCGGCCGGTCGCGTACCTCGCGGAGTTCGCCGTCGCGCCGGCGATGCAGGGACAGGGTCTCGGCACGGCGCTCATGGACGGCCTGCTGGAACGGCTGCGAGAGGCGGGGTTCGAGACGGTGCGGCTCACCGCGCGCGAGGACGACGAGCGCGCGAGATCGTTCTACGACGGGTTCGGGTTCTCGAAGGCCGAGGACCTCCCCGGTCACTACGACGACGGCGACGGCGTGTTGCTCGTTCGAGAGTTCGATACCAGCGAGTGAAACGAGCTATTCGCCGGCGATGCGGACCTGGACGGCGGTCGGCTGTTTGACGTACTCGCCGTGCTCGGCCGCGACGACCACGCCGACGCCGCGCTGTGCGGCGACGTCGAGCAGTTTCTGCGTGCAGGACCCGTCGACGACGACTGTTCGCGGGACCGTCTCGGCGGTCTCGACGAGCGAGACGACGTCGGCGGCGTCGCCCTCCGCGAGCGATTCGGCGTCCTCGTCGAGCAGTCGGACCGTCCCGCTGTCCGTGCTCACGACCGCGTCGATGTGATCCGCAAGCGATGTGACCGACGCCGCGTCGTCGCTCGACGCCCGCTCGGCGTCGTCGGACGAAGGAGCGGTGTCCGAGTCGGCGCTCCCGGCGGAGTGCTCGGTTGCCGTAGCGCGTTCCTCGGCCGACGCCGCGTCCCGGGGCTCCGCCGCAGCGGGTGACGCTGCGGCTCCGACCGCCCCACCGTCGGCGGTCGTCGACTCGTCCGCGCGCGACGATTCGTCGCGGACGGCGTCGAGCGTCTCCGCGTCGGCCACGACGTCGTAGGGAACCTTGTCGCGCAGGGCGGTCATCACCTCGCTCCGGGAGAGGTCCTCGACGGACTTCCCGTCGGGCGTGACGGCCACGTAGTCCACGTCGCCGACCTGGGCGAGTTCCTTGAGGATGAGGTCGCCGCCGCGGTCGCCGTCGAGGAACGAGGTGACGGTCCGGTCGACGGTCAGGTCCGCGATGGCCGCCGGCACGTCGGTTCCCTCGACGGCCACGGCGTTCTTGATGCCGTATTTGAGCAACTGGAGCACGTCCGAGCGGCCCTCGACGATAACGATGGCGTCGGAGTCCTCGACCCGCGGCCCGGCCGGAAAGCCCTCGTAGTCGGTGATATCGGCGACTCGGACCTGCTGTCGGACCGTCTCGACGATGTCCTCGGTCCGTACGGACTGCTCCTCGAAGGCGTTGAGCAGTTCCGTGGCGCGCTCGACGACCTCGCGGCGCTTGGCGCTACGGACGTCTTCGATCTCCGAGACCTCGATCTCGGCGCGACACGGACCCACTTGATCGATGGTCTCGAGCGCCGCGGCGAGGATGGCCGTCTCGACCTTGTCCAGCCCGCTCGCGACGGTGATCTCGCCGAAAGACTGGCCGCCTTCCGAGCGAATCTCCACGTCGATGCGGCCGACCTTCTTCGAGTCCTGCAGGTCCCGCAGGTCGAGTTCGTCGCCGAGCAGTCCCTCCGTCTGGCCGAACACCGCGCCGACGACGTCGCTTCGCTCGACGACCCCCGCCGCTGTGATGTCGGCGTGTATCAGATATTTCGCCGTGTCTTGCATGATTGTCCCAGTTCCCAGCCCGTCGCGGTGCGACGGACTGCTGTCACTACGCTGATGTTGGTCAGTACGGCAGAATAACCTTGCGCACCCGGCTCAGAACGAACCCCAGGGCTGGTTACGACAGCAGCGCTCGCAGCCCGTCGATCCCGTTCGTGATCGCCGCCTCCGGGTCGTCGGGCTCGTCGTGCTCGAAGACGAGCCACTCCGTGCCCGCCTCGCGGGCGGCGTCGACCACGGCTTCGAGTTCTAGGACGCCGTCGCCGAGCGTGGTCGGCTCCCCATCTTCTGTTACGTCTTTGAGGTGAACGACGGGGACTCGTCCGTCGAGGCGGTCGAGCAGGTCGACGGGGTCCCGACCGGCCGCGCGCGCCCACCCGGCGTCCAGTTCGAAGCCGACCGACGCCTCGTCGACGAGCCGGTCGTAGGCGGTCTCGTCGTCGATTTCGCCGAATTCGTGGTCGTGGTTGTGATAGAGCAGCGGCCGCTCGTACTTCGCGTCGAGCGTGTCGAGCATCGCTGCCGTCGCCGCGACGGCGTCCGCGTCGGCGAAGTGGTCGACGTCGAGATACGGGACGACGACGAACGGGGAGTCGAGCGTTCGGAGCTGGCGCTGTACGGCACTCGTCTCGGACTGGAGGGCGTCGATCCCGACGTGCGCGCCGGCGACGTCGAGGCCCGCGTCGTCCAGCGCGCGCCTGCTGGCACCGGGGTCGCCGACGCCCGCGAACTCCACGCCGCCGTAGCCGGCGGCCGCGACGCGGTCGAGGACCGCCGAGAGCGGCTCACTGAGCTCCCGGAGCGTCCAGAGCTGGATGGCGGTCTGCATACCCTGTCTGGGAGCGCCGTAGTGAAATAACTGGACGTGTAAGCCGCGGGCATGGGATTCACCGAATCGACGATCGACCCCGCACGGTTCCTCGAAGACGTCGAGATGCGCGTCGGCGAAATCGTCGACGTAGAGCGGTTCCCTGAGGCCCGCAAGGACGTCTACAAACTCGAGGTCGACTTCGGCGACGAGACCCGCCAGTCCGCCGCCGGGCTGACCGACGTGTACGAGCCCGAGGAACTCCTCGGGTCCCAGGTCGTCGCCGTCGTCAACCTCGGGACCGTCTCGATCGCCGGCTTCGAGAGCGAGTGTCTGGTCACCGGCGTCGACAGCGAGGAGGGGGTCGTCCACCTGACCCCTGAGCGCGACGTGGAACCCGGCACGCGCGTCTATTGAAGAACATATTTCTTCAGAGAGCCTTCGTGAAGGATCGTCACCGATTAATACGGGTAGTGACTAGCATGAGCAACTATGAGTCGCGCTCGAGTCGTCGGGTGGGCCGTCGTCGCGCTCGTGCTGATGGCGCTGGCCGTGCCGTGGTTCCTGTGGGACAGCGCCCGCCTCGCGTTCGGCCTGCCGCTGTGGCTGTGGTGGCACGTCGGCTGGATGGCCCTCGCGAGCGCCGTCTTCGCCGTCTTCGCACGGACGGACTGGGGCATCGGCGTCGAGGGGGTGGGCCGCCGTGGCTGACACCGCGCTCCAGCTGGGCATCGTCGGGGCGTACATGGTCCTCGCGCTCGCCGTGGGCGCGGTGGCGTACCGTCTGACCGAACGTACCGCGGAGGACTACTACCTCGCGAGCCGGACGCTCGGGACCGTCGTCCTCCTGTTCACCACCTTCGCGACCCTGCTGTCGGCCTTTACCTTCTTCGGCGGCCCCAACATCGCCTACAGCGCCGGCCCCGAGTGGATCCTCGTCATGGGACTGATGGACGGCATCATCTTCGCCGTTCTCTGGTACGTGCTGGGATACAAGCAGTGGCTCGTCGGCAAGCGCCACGGCTACGTCACGCTCGGGGAGATGCTGGGCGACCGCTTCGGGTCGACCGCGCTCCGTGTCGTCGTGGCCGCGGTGAGCCTGTTCTGGCTGTTCCCGTACGTGATGCTCCAGCAGAAGGGCGCGGGCCAGGCCATCGTCGGCCTCACGGACGGCGCTGTCCCGTTCTGGGTCGGCGCGGGCGGCATCACGCTGTTCATGATCCTCTACGTCGCGCTCTCGGGGATGCGCGGCGTCGCCTGGACCGACACGCTCCAGGGCCTGTTCATGCTCTCGCTCGTCTGGGTGGCCGTCGCGTGGGTGCTGTCGGCCGTGGGCGGCGCGGGCGCGGCCACAGACCTGCTCGCGTCCGAGAAGCCCGGGTTCGTCGCGCTCGGCGGCGGCCTCTACACGCCGCAGTACGTCGTCTCGACCGCGGTGAGCATCGCCTTCGGCGTGACGATGTTCCCCCAGATCAATCAGCGCTTTTTCGCCGCCGGGTCCAAGCGCGTCCTCAAGCGGACGTTCGCGCTGTGGCCCGTGCTCGTCCTCCTCCTGTTCGTGCCCGCGTTCATGCTCGGGGCGTGGGCGGCCGGCCTCGGGGTCACGGTGCCGGAAGGCGGCAACGTCATCCCGGCGCTGCTGGGCGAGTACACCCCCACGTGGTTCACCGCGCTGGTCATCGCCGGCGCGATGGCCGCGATGATGTCCTCCAGCGACTCGATGCTCCTCTCCGGATCGTCGTACCTCACCCGCGACCTCTACCGACCGCTGACCGGCCGGGGTGACGCGAGCGACGAGCGGACCGACCGCCGCGAGGCGCTCGTTGCCCGCGTGGGCGTGATCGTCTTCGCGACGCTCTCGTTCGTCGCCAGCCTCTACACGCCGGGCACGCTCGTCCAGATCGGCGACACCGCCTTCAGCGGCTTCGCCCAGTTGACCGTCCCGGTCGCGCTGGCGCTGTACTGGCGGGGCACCACCCGCTCCGGGATGTACGCCGGCGTCCTCGGGAGCCAGGCGTTCTACGCACTGCACGTCTTCCCGATCGTGTCGACGCTCGCGGGATTTGTCGGTCTCGACGTCGCCCTGCCGGCGGCGTACCTCGGCTGGACGCCGGGGATCGTCGGCATCCTCGTCGGCCTCGTGCTGACGGTCGCCGTGTCGCTGCTCACCTCGCCGGCCGCGACGGAGGACCGCACGGCCTACGCCGTCTCCGGCGTCGAGAGCGATTGAGTGCGGGGAGCACGCCGGCCGCCGAACCGCCCGACGGCGGTCGCCGCCGTGCCGACATGTAAACCTACAAAAGCGTCCGGCCCAATAGTGGAGGTATGGACTCAAAGGAAAACGTCGGCGGGCGCGACCGCCTGCTCCGTGCAGTACTGGCAGTCGTCCTGACGATCGTCTCCGTCCGCTGGCTCAAGAGCGGCAAGCGCAAGCGCGGCCTCCTCGCCGGCGTCGGCGCACTCGGCCTCGGCTTCAACGCGACGAGCGGCTACTGCGGCGTCAACGAGTCCCTCGGCGTCGACACTACCGCCGAGGACGACGAGGACGACCCGTTCGCAGTCGACGAGGGCGACGACGACGCGACCGAAGTCGACGTGGACTTCACGACTGCGGACGACAGCGACGCCCAGTCCGTGAACGCACACTCGAACGGCGCGCTGACCTGTGCCGTCTGCGACGAGCCGATCGTTCCGGGCCAGCGACGCGGTCCCAACGACGAGGGCGCGACCGTCCACGAGAGCTGCGAGTAACCGACCGCTTCTACCGCCGTCGAATCCGTCCCCGGGGGCACGTCGGACTGTGTTACAAGCAACAGGCCCAGTGATCGGGCCGAAAACCAACCCTCTCCTCCGAGTCGCTCTTCGTTACGACCCGCGTTGATCGGTGCGCTCGTACACCCGTATCCAGCCGTCGCTTCGGACCTCCACGAGGTAGTCACCGTATTGGAACTCGACAGTGCCGTTACCCCGTCGGGATCGACCGGCGGCGGTCGGTCCGAAGAACGCGTCTTCGATTGCCGGCGCGTTCACGGATTCGTACAGCGGTGGCGACTTCACCTCGCTCGGCGGAATTCCTTCGGCCTCCGCGATGGCGTATACGATGGCGGTCGTGAGTTCCCCCCGCCCATCGGGTTCGTAGTGCCGCTGTGCGACCTGTGATCGGTGCATCTCGTCACCGCTTTTGTCGTCGTTTTCGGCCATGATTCCGTTCTCAGTCTTCTCGCTCGTCCATCTCGCCTCGCGCGTGAGTTTCCTGAGCGGCGTCGAGGCTGGCTCCCATACCTTCGAGTGCGGCCAGGACCTGTTTCGCGTGTTCAGCGGCCCGAATGGTCTCGGTCGCCTCATCGAACGTGATCACACCCTCGTCGACCAGTTTCGGAACGTGGGCGTGATACAGTGAGACGTACACCGCTTCGCGCTGGTCCGCGGATACTTCGTGTTCGGGAATATCGTTCTCCCACGCAGCAATCTTCGCCGCTAACTCGGACATCGACCACTCGGTGTCTTCGAGGAGTGTGTAACACAGATATCGCCGTCGGGGATGGCCCAACGCCTCGTACACCGGTTCGATCTCCAGAACGTCCGGCGATGGCAGTTGCTTCTCGGATTCCGCAGACGTGCCGGATTCTGCTTCCTCATCCGGATCGGACTCGCCGGGCATGTGCGTAGAAAGACTCTAACAGGAGTAATAATAGTTTCTCGAACTGAACGAAGCACTCCCTGAGCGGTGCAACCGATCCCGTCCGCCCCACTCTGGCCCCGGCGACGAACGTCGGCGATGCGCACACCGACGGTCGGAAGACTGGTGCTTTATATAAATACCAGCCCCACGTCCCGGGTATGCAGACCCACATCGTCCCGGTCGGGTTCGACTACGACCGGCTCATCGCGCCGCTCGTGCGCGAGCAACTCGACGTGGACCGCGTCATCCTACTGGAGGGCGCGGTCGGGAGCGAGGCCAACGTCGAGTACTCGCGCAACCTCGCGAAGAAACTGGAGAAAGACTACCGAAATCTGCTGGGGGCCGAGACGGAGCAGTTCGTGGTCGACGACGTCTACGACTACGACGAGGCCTTCGAGCAGGCGTTCGAACTCATCAACGCGGAACTCGACGCGGGCAACGAGGTGTGGGTCAACGTCTCCGCGATGCCCCGAACAGTCTCTTTCGCGTTCGCCACCGCCGCCCACTCCATCATGGTCGAGCGCGAGGGCGACCGCGAGCGCATCCACACCTACTACACGGTCCCCGAGAAGTACTTAGAGACCGAACTCGCCGAGGAACTGCGCAAGCAGACCGCCATGCTGGAGGACTTACAGGCCGGCGAGACCGTCTCCGAGCGGGTCGACGAGCGCCTCGAAACCGCGCGTGACCTGCTCGACGAGTTCGACGAGCGCGGGACCACCATCGGCGCGAAGGAGATCGACGGCTCGCACATCGTCGAACTGCCCGTCGCCTCCTTCTCGAACGTCAAGCCCTTCGAGGAGGTCATCCTGTTCACGCTGGGCGAGCACGGCGAGTTCGAGTCCGTCTCCGAACTGGCCCAGGAACTGGCCCGCGACATGGGCGAGGAGTACACCGATTCCTTCCGCTCGAAGGTCATCTACAACGTCGACCGCCTCGGCCCCGGCGGGAAGGGCTACATCGAGCAGGAGGAACACGGCAAGTCCTACCGGACGACGCTCTCGCGCATCGGCGAACTGTGGGTCCGCGCCCACAGCGCCGAGGACCGCGAGCGTCGCGAACCGGACCTGACCTGAGGCGGTGGGGAGTAGCGCTGGGACGGCAACTCGGATCGGATGATCGATCAACGACCGACCCACGTACTGGGTCCGAGACTAGCTATTCCATCGAAGTGTTGTGACCCGTCTCAACGCTTTTGGTGTTGGAGTGAGTACCAACACCTATGGCCGGGGACGACGAGGCACAGCTCGTCATCGACGTCACGCGGGACTTCGGTGACCGCTACGCCGAGATCACGGCGTATCGCGTCCCCGAGTCGGAGCGCTACCCGGAGGGCATCAAGTACTCGATGCAGTACGGAAACGCCGCGGGGGAGACCATCGTTCGGTACGATAACTTCCCCGACCACCCCGACACCGCACACCACCACAAGCACCGGGCCGACGGGACGGTTACGGACGTCGAGTTCGACGGCGTGCGGGCGCTCTTCCAGCGGTTCAAAACCGAGGTGATCGAACATGGCCACGACTGGTAACACCGACACGACAGACAGAACGCTTCACATCAGGTTCCGCGAGGGGAGCGACGACGACATCGAAGACGCGCTCGCCGCGCTCGACCGCGGAGAGACGCCGGACCCGCACTTCGAAGTGGTGTATCACGATCCGGCCGATGTTCACCGAGTCACCCGGCCGAAATCGCTCGAACTCCTGCGCGCGATCGTCCAGCACGAGCCCGGGAGCATCCGCGAGACGGCGCGGCTCGTGGACCGAGACGTCAGTCAGGTACACCGAAACCTGAAGGAACTCGAAGCGCTGCACCTCGTCGACCTCACAGACGACGGGCAGTCGAAACGGCCGTCGGTCTGGTACGACGCGATCGACATCGACCTGCCGCTCGTGACGCCAGACGTCGGCTCGGACGAAGCGACCGCGTAACTGGGCACTGCGAACCGCGCCGCCGAAAACCGAAGTCGTTAATCCCGCCGTCGGCCGAGTACTGACCAGATGGTGCGTCGACTCTCCCAGACGCTGGTTCTCGCCCCGGTCGGTGTAGGGGTCCCCACGCCCCACACCACCCCCACCACTCGATGCACGCACCGCTGACAACCGCGCCGCAGTCCGCCGCTATCCGGGCTATCCGCCCACCGTTCGAACATGAGTGATACACAGGACCCACCGCAGGAGGAATCGACCGCAGACCAGTCAGCCGACGCACTCGACGGGGAGTACGACCCCCGCGAGGTAGAGCCCGAGTGGCAGGACCGCTGGGTCGCCGACGAAACCTACGCCTACGACGAGGACGCCGACACCCGCTTCACCATCGACACGCCGCCGCCGACGGTGTCCGGGAACCTCCACATGGGCCACCTCTATCAGTTCACCCTGCAGGACTTCGTCGCCCGCTACCACCGGATGGCCGACGACACCGTCTACTTCCCCTTCGGCTACGACGACAACGGCATCGCCTCCGAGCGCCTGACCGAGCGCGAACTGGGCATTCGCCACCAGGATTTCACCCGCCGCGAGTTCCAGGAGAAGTGCCGCGACGTCTGCACCGAGTACGAAGACGAGTTCACGCAGGACGTGCAGTCGCTCGCCATCTCCGTCGACTGGGACAACACCTACAAGACCATCGCGCCGAACGTCCAGCGCGTCTCCCAGCTGTCCTTCCTCGACCTGTACGAGAAGGGCCGCGAGTACCGCCAGCGCGCGCCGACCATCTGGTGTCCCGACTGCGAGACGGCCATCTCGCAGGTCGAACAGGAGGACAAAGACAAGCACACGAAGTTCAACGACATCGCCTTCGACCTCGTGGAGACGGGTGAGGGTTCCGCAGACGACGGCGCGACGTTCACCATCTCGACGACGCGGCCAGAACTGCTCCCGGCCTGTGTCGCCGTCTTCGTCCACCCCGAGGACGACGACAATCAGCACCTCGTGGGCGGGACGGCGCGCGTCCCCATCTTCGAGCAGGAGGTCCCGATCATCGCCGACGAGCGCGTCGACATGGAGACCGGCAGCGGTATCGTGATGTGCTGTACGTTCGGTGACCAGAACGACATCGAGTGGTACCAGGCCCACGACCTGCCGCTTCGGCTCGCCATCGACGAGTCGGCGACCATGACCGACCTCGCCGGCGACTACGCGGGGATGCACACCACCGAGGCCCGCGAGGCCATCATCGAGGACCTGGCCGAGGAGGGGTCGCTGCTGGAGAGCCGCGACCACGAGCACACCGTCCAGGTCCACGAGCGCTGTGAGGAAGAGGTCGAGTACCTCGTCACCGAGCAGTGGTACATCGAACTGCTCGACAAGAAGGAGGAGTACATCGAGGCGGGCCGCCAGATGAACTGGTTCCCCGAGAAGATGGTCACCCGGTACGAGCACTGGATCGAGGGCCTGGAGTGGGACTGGTGCATCTCGCGCCAGCGCGACTCCGGCATCCCGATTCCGGTGTGGTACTGCGACGACTGCGGCGAGCCGGTGCTGGCCGAGCGCGACCAGCTCCCGGTCGACCCGCTGTCCGACGACCCGCCGATCGATGCCTGCTCGGACTGTGGCCACGGCTCGCTGACGCCCGAGGAGGACGTCTTCGACACGTGGGCCACATCGTCGCTGACGCCCCTCGTGAACGCCGGCTGGGACTGGGACGCCGACGCGGAGGATTTCACCTGGGAGAACCCCGAGCTGTACCCCTTCGACCTGCGCCCGCAGGGCCACGACATCATCTCGTTCTGGCTGTTCCACACCGTCGTCAAGTGCTACGAGCACACCGGCGAGGTCCCCTTCGAGAACGTCATGATCAACGGGATGGTCCTGGACGAGAATCGCGAGGCGATGTCGAAGTCCAAGGGCAACGTCATCCCGCCCAGCGAGGTGCTGGAACAGTTCCCGGTCGACGCCGCCCGCTACTGGGCCGCCGGGACCTCCATCGGCGACGACTTCCCGTACAAGGAGGGCGACCTGGAGGCCGGCGAGCGCCTGCTCCAGAAGCTCTGGAACGCCTCGCGGCTGGTCGACCAGCTGACCCCCGCCGAACGCCCGGCCGAGCCGGACGACCTGGCGGCCGTCGACGAGTGGCTGCTGGCCGAACTCGACGCGACGGTCGAGTCGCTCACCGAGCGCTTCGAGGCCTACGAGTTCTCGAAGGCCCGCAACGAGCTGCGGACGTTCTTCTGGAACACGTTCTGTGACGACTACCTCGAAATCGCCAAACAGCGCCTCGCCGATGGCCGCGACCAGTCGACAGAGTTCACCCTCCTGACCGCCCACCGGACGTTCCTCCAGTTGTTTGCACCGTTCCTCCCGCACATCACGGAGGAACTGTGGACCCGCCTGTACGATGCTGACGCGTCGGTCCACACCACGGACTGGCCGACCACAGGCGGCTACGAGGCCGACCTCGACGCCGGCGAGACGGCGATGGAGGTCGTCTCCGCGCTCCGACGGTACAAGACCGAGCACGGCCTGCCGCTGAACGCCGACCTCGACCACGTCGAGGTGTACGGCCACGTCGCCGGCTTCGAGGACGCCATCGCCGAGGCGATGCACGTCGACACGCTCGAGGCCCACGACGAGGCCCCGGACATCACCACCGAGGTCAGCGGCATCGACCTCGACTACTCCCTGGTCGGTCCCGAGTTCGGGAGCGAGGTCGGCGCCATCGACGCCGCTATCGAGGACGGCGACTACGAGATCGACGGCGACAAGCTCCACGTGGCTGGCGTCACGCTCACCGACGAGATGTTCGCCGTCGAGGAGTCCCGCACCTACTCCGGCGAGGGCGAGATGACCGAGACCGAGAGCGCCGTCGTCGTGGTCCGGTAAGCCGCCCGTCTCCGAAAGCCGACCCGGCTCGCAGGTGCGAGAGACGCCGTTTCTCGCTCACAATCTCCGCAGCGTAGTGACGCCACCGCCGAGGACGAAGAACAGCCCGATACCGACGGCGAGCAGCGGCGCGTTCGACTCCTGGTGTCTCAGATAGGCGTCGTCGGGGTCGCCGGGCGGCACGTACACCGTCACGGTGTCTCCGGACTCGTACCCGTCCAGGACCGACCGGGCCGCGTCCTCGGTATCGTACGTCGGAGCGATGTTCGCCGGAAAGACGTTCGTGCTCGTGTAGGTGGACCCGCCGTACTCGTACGTGTAGCGGACCGTCGGTTGGAAGCTGACGCCGGACCGTCTTCCACCTGATTCCCTTTCGACGCCGGTCTCGAGGAGTTCGGCGTCGACTTCGACGGCCTTCGTGAGGGCGCTGGACTGCTGGGCGTAGTCGTAGGCCCCGTAGCCGGTCACCAGCAGGCCGACGATCAACAGCAGTACCGCCCCGCGGAGCGTCTCCGGACCGTTGATGGAGACGCCCGTGATCTCAGGCATTCGAATCACTCCACTTTGTCCGGCGAAGACTGCTTCCGTCGCGTTGCGGTCGTAACCGTACAGATCGATGGGTGGAGGGCACACGATAGCGTGAGAAACGCCACCCGAATAATCTTCTGGTGACCCGTCTCGCGGGCTGTGACCGCGGCGATACCAGACCGAGCGGTCGCTTCGGCGGACCGACGACCGTGGCGAGATTCACGTCGCACTCCCTCGGTCCCTCGATGACCGCCACCAGTACCATCAAGGCGCGCGAGGTGGTCGACTCCACCATGCGAACGGAGGAGACCATCCGGGACCGAATCGAGACGCTCCGAGACGAGTACGACAGTCACGACCCGCCGTCGACGGAGCTAGAGGACGAGGCCGAGGTGGCGATCCTGCGCGCCATCGAGGAACTGGAGTGGGTCCTCGAAGACCGCGAGGCCGACGAAGGGTTCACGACCTGAGCGAGAACAGCGGACGCGAATCGGCCGAGCCGCGCTCACGCCGAGCGTTTCACTTTCTCCACGCGCGTGGCGAGCGCGAAGAACGTCGCCAGGAGTGTCAGGACGACGGCCCAGGCGGCGGCGAGGTCGTGGGCGAGGACGGTGTGATCGAACTGTCCGGCGGCGACGATGGGTTCGGCGCGCAGCCAGGTGTGGTGTGGCCCGCCGAGCACGGGCACGAAGTAGTCGACCACGTCGTTGAGGCCGTACCAGAACAGGGCGACGGCGACCGCCGGGACGGAAAAGGTCGCGTAGCGGTGGATGAGAAACGCCTCCAGTGCCATCGCGAGGTGGCTCAGGATCAGGAACCAGTAGAGCCACGGCGCGATGCCGCCGGGACCGTTGAGCACGAGCTGGACGAACGGGGTCCACAGGCCCAGCTTGATGCAGCCGAAGAAGCCGAGCATGTGGAGCCACTGGGCGTCCCAGTCGAGTCGCCAGGCGACCAGCGAGAGCCCGATGAACATCGTCGCCGCGGGCGAGTCGGGGATGAGCGGGTAGGCGGCGACCGGGGCCGCGCCGAGTTGCCCCTCGACGAGCGGGGGCGCGACCTCCAGCGGCCGCCCGGCATAGTACCAGAAGCCGAACAGCGTTCCCACGAGGTTGACGAGGGCGATTGGCCAGGCCAGCCGCAGGCCGACGTTCTCCAGCCACTCCGGCAGCGGCGCGACGTAGCGCGGCAGTCCCTCGGCCGCCGGAAGTCGACGGTCGAACAGGCGGGCGACGGCCGCGTCGATGCGCCCGCCGACGCCCTCGTCAGTAGCCATGTCGATGCAGTGGGGGGAGGCGATGAAAACGATAGTGGTCTCGCCCGATCGCTGACCGGCGAACGCGCCGGCGAGACCCCGTGACCGGGCCCGCCGCCGGAAGGACACGCGTTAAGTAAATCCAGTTCCAACCCGCAGATAATGGCTGAAGCTACCGATCTGGAGGACCTCCGCCGCGGTACTGATCTCGTCAAGCGCGGCTTCGCGAAGATGCAGAAGGGGGGCGTCATCATGGACGTCGTCACTCGCGAGCAGGCCCGTGTCGCAGAGGACGTGGGTGCGGTCGCGGTGATGTCGCTCGAAGCCGTCCCGGCCGACATCCGCAAGCGCGGCGGCGTGGCCCGGATGGCCGACCCCGCCGAGGTCGAGGAGATCATCGACGAAGTGTCGATTCCCGTGATGGGCAAGTCCCGCATCGGCCACACGAAAGAGGCTCAGATTCTGGAAGCCACGGGCGTCGACATGATCGACGAGAGTGAGGTGCTGACCCCCGCCGACGACCGCTTCCACATCGACAAGCGGGAGTTCACCGCGCCGTTCGTCTGCGGCGCGCGCAACCTCGGCGAGGCGCTGCGACGCATCGACGAGGGCGCGGCGATGATCCGCACGAAGGGCGAGGCCGGCACGGGCGACGTGAACCAGGCCGTTCACCACCAGCGTAACATCAAGGGCTCGATCCGCGAACTCGAGGGCGCGAGCTACGAGGAGCGCGAGAAGTGGGCCCGTGAGAACGAGGCCCCCGCCGAACTCGTCCACGAGACCGCCGAGATGGGGCGCCTGCCCGTGGTGAACTTCGCCGCCGGCGGCATCGCGACGCCGGCCGACGCGGCGCTGATGATGCACCACGGCTGTGACGGCATCTTCGTCGGCAGCGGCATCTTCGGCGCAGAGGACCCCGAGGCGATGGGCACCGCCGTCGTCGAGGCCGTCAACAACTGGGACGACCCCGAGGCGCTCGCCGAGATCAGCAAGGACATCGGCAGCGGGATGAAAGGCGACGCGAACGCCGACCTCCCCGAGGAAGAGAAGCTTCAGGGCCGCGGCGTCTGACGGCCGACGGCGTGCGGAGCGGGCTGAACAGTTCTTCGCTATCGAAGGCAACACACAAGTCCACCCACCCGCGTGTGTAGCCTATGCAGCAGTCCGAGGCGGTCGTCCAGCAGGCCAGGACGGTTCTGGAGCAACTGACCTCAACCGAAGGTCGGCTGGCGGTCAGCGCGGGCGTCCTCGTGGTGACGCTGCTCGTCGCGGTCCTCGTTCTTCCGCTGGCGATTCGCCAGATCCGCCGGGCGCTGACCTCGCGCTACATGACCGGACAGGTCGGCGAGACGGTGGACATCGTCGGCGACTACATGCCGACCTCCTTTTCGGGCGTCGTCCTCCGACTCGGGCAGGTAACCGTCCTGCTGGGCTCCGTCTTCGCGCTGTTGATCGTCTGGGGACTGTTCGAGTGGGCCATCGCGATGGTCGACATCGTCTCCTCGGCCGTGCCGGACCTGTTCAAGGCCGGGCTGACGCTGCTCTTGCTTCTGTTGAGCTTCGCCGCCTCGGAACAGCTCAAGAAAGCGGTGTCACAGCTCGGCGACGGCTCGGACCGCATCACCGAACATCAGGAGGAGATCATCCTTCGCGTGGGGCAGGTGGCGCTGTTCGTCACCGTCGTCGCCAGCGTCCTCACGCTGTGGGGGATCAACCTCAGCGGACTGCTGGTCGGGGCGGGCTTTCTCGGTATCGTGGTCGGGTTCGCGGCGCGCCAGACGCTCGGCTCGCTCATCGCCGGGTTCGTGCTGATGTTCTCGCGACCGTTCACCATCGGTGACTGGGTGCAGATCGGCGACAACGAGGGCATCGTCACCGACATCACCATCTTCAACACGCGCCTGGAGAACTTCGACGGGGAGTTCATCATCATCCCCAACGACAGGGTCGGTGACCGAGCCGTGACGAACCGCAGTCGGAAGGGGCTCCTGCGACTCACCATCGATGTCGGCGTCGACTACGATGCGGACGTGGACCGCGCGATGGACCTCGCCCTCGAAGCGATGGCGGACATCGAACACGTCGTCGAGTCCCCGGCCCCCGACGTGGTTCCGAAGTCCTTCGGCGACTCCGCCGTCGTCATGGAGTGTCGCTTCTGGATCGACCACCCCACCCCGCCCCGGAAGTGGCGAGCGGTCTCTGCGGTGGTCCGGGGCATCAAAGACGCCTTCGACGACGAGGGCATCACGATCCCCTTCCCGCAGCGGACCCTCTCGAACCGCGAGGGCGCGCTGCTCGACGAGGAGATGGAGATCAGCGCGAAGTTCCAGCCCGAAAGCGAGGGCGACGGCGACGCTCAGTCGTAGAGGCCGTCCAGAAGCAGTCCCAGGCCGAGGAGCCAACAGCCAAGCAGTGTCCCGAGCGCGCCCGCGTGAAACAGCACCGAGAGCCCGCGGCCCGTCAGTAACGGCCCGTGCATGGCCGACGCTGCCGACGCCGCTGCTGCCGACAGCGACGCCGCTTGCAGGGCCAGGCCCGCGAACCCCGCCAGTGCGAGCGGGAGCGTCACGGCGACCAGCGCGAGTCCGGCCCGCTCCGCGAGCGTCGCGAGCGTGATCGGATCGGCGGGACCGCCGTAGCGACGCGTCGACTGTCGCTGTGCCATGTAGTGACATAACAATCTCGGTCGGGATAAAGCCACGGGCGAGTTCGCCACCGTTCGACGCGCGTCGCCGGCGAAGAGTCCGCCGCAACGCCGGTCGAAACTACTATCCCCAACGGGACGAACGGAGAGGTATGAGCACTCCGCCGGGGGAGTATTACACCGAGGAACGCTGGCAGAACTGGCTCGACCGCATCGACGAGGAAGACGTCGACCCTGAGGACGAGGACTCCGCACGCCTCCTCTTGAACCTGCAGGACGACGCCGCCATCGCGGTCGCGAAGATCATCACGGACTACGAGGACGACACCCTCGACGAGGAGACGACGCTCGACGAGCTGGCGGGGGTCCGAAGCATCGTCCTCGACGATATCGACATCGAGGACGAGGAGACGCTGATGCTGATCGACGGCGTCCAGACCTCGCTACTGTGCGTGTTCTACGCCGCCGAGGAGTACGTCGCGGAAGGCGTCGCGGCCGACGCTACCGTCGCCGATTACATCGAGGCCGCGGCCGACGCAGAGGCCGACGAGGACCTCGATGCCGCGCTCGGCTACTGCGTGCAGGCCGGCACGCAGATCATCGACGGCGAGGAACTCCCGATGGAAGTCGCCGAGGAACTGGAGTACGGCCTGGTCTCGGAGTGGGTCAACGGACTCGACAGCCTGCAGACCGCGATGAGCGACCCCGAGGTCGTCGAAGAGGAAGACGAAAGCTGATAATTGCGCAGTCAGCTTTTTATCACCGACTCCGCAACTGACGGCATGGATTTCACGGGCGACGAGCGCGGCCAGTCCGTCCAGATCGGGGCCGTGTTGCTGTTCGCGGTGCTGATACTCGCCTTTTCCTCGTATCAGGCCTTCGTCGTCCCCGAGCAGAACCGCGAGGTGGAGTTCAACCACAATCAGCAGGTGCAGTTCCAGCTACAGGACCTGCGAAACACCGTGGTCTCGCAGTCCGGTGGCGGATCGCTGACCGCCGTATCGGTGACGCTCGGGACGAACTACCCGAGCCGTGCGGTCGCGGTGAACCCCGGCCCGCCGTCCGGGTCGCTCCGGACGAACGGAACGGCGACCGAGGCGGTCAATCTGACCGTCCGAAACGCGACGGTGACCGGCGAGACGGGCGACTTCTGGAACGTCACGACCCAGCCCGGACAGGGGCGCGTCTACTCGACGGGGAGCATCGTGTACGACCCGTCGTACAACGTCTATACGTCGCCGCCCGAGACGGTGTACGACCAGACGGTGTTGTACAACGACTTCCGGAACACACAGCTCACGCTGGCGGACCAGTCGCTCGTGCAAGGGACGCAGATCTCTCTCGTGACGCTCAACGGCTCGCTCGACCGCGCCTCGTCCGGGAGCGTATCGGTGGACGTACGGCCGGTCAGTAGCTCGACACGGGAGGTCCAGATCGCCAGCCCCGACAGCGACTCGCCGATTACGCTGCTGCTCGTCACCAGACGCTCTCCGGCACAGTGGGAGCCTCTCGAAACCACCCAGACGACGGTCACGGCGGTCGAAGACGCGCCGACCCCCGCCCCGCCGGGATACCACACGGTGCTGGTGAAACTCGATCCCAGCAGGACGTACCAGCTACAGATGACGAAAGTCGGCGTCGGGACTCGCCTGACGGAGGAGTCCGAGGCGTATCTCACGGATGTCGAAGGTGACGGAGCGACGATTTCCCGTGGTGAATCGGCTAAGCTCGTTCTGGAGGTCCGGGACGAGTACAACAATCCGGTGAGCGGTATCGGCGTCGAAGGAGAGGTCGACGGGAGCGACACGGGCGCGCTCGCGGCGAATTCGAAGACGTCCGACGGCGATGGCCGCGTCGAGTTCGTCTACGAGGCAGGGGAGTCCACGGAGACGGGAACCCACACCGTCCAGTTCAGCCTCGACGGCGTCGACGGTACGTTCGACGGTTCGACCCCCGAGAACGTCTCGATGGAGGTGTCGGTGACCGACGGCGGCGGATCCGGCGGTGGCGGGTCCGGCAGCAGCGGCCTCATCTACAACGAGGACGCTGTCGCGGTCGACAGCGACGGCTCCGTGGATGGCGGGATCAGGTTTACCGTCACGAACGAGGTGGGCGAGAGCATCGACATCACGACGGTCGCGATCGACCCCGTCGACGACGACATCGACTATCTCAGCGATAGCTTTAGTAACAATCGCGAGCCCGCACCACAGGAAAACGAACTCTACATCGAAGCGGATACCGACGGACACACCGACTTCGGTGGCGGGACCGACATCCCGCGGACGATAGACGTGGACTCCGACGGGAGTCTGAACGCGCAGAACCCGGTTATGTCAGACTCGTCGACCGCGACGTTCCACCTGTTCGAGTTCGAACGGTACTGGGGCCAGACGGACATGACCGGCGAGAGCGTCACGATAACGGTGACCTACGAGCGAGCGAGCGGCGGGACGGCCCAGGAGATGTTCACGGTCACTCCCGGCGGGGAGAGCGAGAGTCAGCTACCGAGCGCCGACTTCACGATCACCTCCAGCGGCGGAGAATCGAACGACAAGTGGGATTTCGACGCCAGTTCGTCCAGCGATCCACAGGGCGATATCGCGACCTACGAGTGGGACCTCGACGGTGACGGCCTCTTCGACGACGCGACCGGGCAGACGATAGCGAAAGAGAAGGTCTCGTCCGGCACTACGGTGTCGCTCCGCGTCGTCGACTCTGCGGGGAACGCCGACACCGCACGAAAGGACGTCCCGTAACGGTCGACGCGCCGTCGAACTTCAACAGAGCACGACGGTGACGTAGACGACGCCGTCGGCGGTCGCCGCGCCCACGCCCACGTGATTCACGTTCTGCATATAGAGCGTGTCGCGGGGACCGGAGAGGTCGAACCAGTAGTCGGCGACGGCGTCCGCGGTCCGGGTCGCGTTCGCGCCGTTGGGGTCGACGCTCGTGACCAGTTCGAGGTCGGTCACCGGCCTGAAGTACGCGTTCGTCCCGTGGCGCGGCCGGCATCGATCCCGGAGGCCGGCAGCGGCGTATCGGTCCCGGGTGTCCATGCCCCCGGCGATGGGCGAGGCACGGCCCTGTTCGGCCATCCGCTCGCTGTGGTTGCGAGCGAGAGTCGAGAGCGTCTGCCCGGTCTTCGTGTCGGTGGCGAGCGTCGCGTCCACGGCGTCGTCGGCGAGCGGGTCACCCCGGCGGTCGTTGATCGCCGCGACGAGTCGGGCTTCGAAGCGGGCCTCGTCGATACCGGTGCCCGGGGTCGTTTGGGCGGGAGAGGTCGGCGTCGAAACGGCCTCAGCCGTCGCCACTGCTTCCTCGGTGTCAGCAGCGCCCGGTGTCGCCACCGCCGCGTCGGCTTCTGTCGGCGTCGACGGCGCGTCCGTGGTCGCTGCCGGTGCGCTCTTCGCCGCGTCCGCGCTGTCGGCCACCGTCGGTCCATCCGCGACCGAACCGACGACCAGCGGGGCGCTCACCGCCGCCAGCACCACGAGTCCGAGCGCGAGGAGCCACCTGTTCATGTGTGAAGTGTGTCCCGCCCCGAGAGATGACGATTCGAGAACATGTATTTGGAGGCTGATACGAGTACCGTAGGGTCGGCTTTCACTCCACAAATATGTTTGGACGAAATCGCACCGCCGATTACCAGCGACGAAAACACGCCCGTAAACATCTTAACGGTCCATGAGTGTCCTGAGATATGGATGACCTGTCGCGCCGCGGGTTCGGGGTGGCGCTGCTCGCCACGTTCTCTGCTGGGTGTCTCGGAACGCGTTCACGACAGGAATCGGACACGACGCCGGTCCCCGAGGCGACAGCGTCGCGGTCGCCCGCAACGCCCGAGCGCGCCACGGTTTCGACGCCGGCGAACGGTGCACCGTCGGCCGGCGACACCGCGACGCCCCAGCAGTCCGCCTCGGCCTCGACTGGCGGTTCCGCGAACAACCCCGCGCGCATCCAGGTCGAGACGGAGACGCCGCAGCCAACGCCTTCGACGAACCGGCGGTCGATGGAGGCCACGTTCCGACTGGAAGAAGACACGTATCAGGACTACGCCATCGAGGCGTCCGAACAGTTCGCGCTCACCTACGACCTGATCGTCCGTCGGGGACCGCCGGTCGACGTGCTCCTGTTCACTGAAGAGGAGTACCAGGCGTTCCAGCGCGAGTACCGCGCTCGACACCTGGTGGAGATTTCACAGTTCCACGAGACCAACGTTAGGGATAAGCGTGTCACCGTCTCGCCGGGCGCGTACCGGTTGGTGGTCAACAACACGGCCTGGTCGCGCGCCGTGCCGTCACCGGACGAACCGTACGACGCTGTCGAGGGCGAGTGCATCGTCGATTTCGGCTTCAGCACGGAAACGACGGGGACAGAGAGCGGATAGCGACTGGCCGGTTTCCACGCTGTCGACCACTGTATTAGACAGCTGTCGATGCTAGAGTCGACAAACCCATATACAATCGCATTGTTCGTGCGTGTATGACTGCAGTCGGTATCGACGCCATGGAAATCTGGACCGGGAAGCTCAAACTCGACCTCGCCGAGACGTTCGCGCCGGCCCAGGGCGACGATCCGGGGAAGTACACGAAGGGACTGGGGCTGCGCGCTTCGTCGTTCCCCGACGTGTACGAGGACATCGTCACGATGGCGTCGAACGCCGCCTACCGCCTGATGGAGCGCAAGGGGCTGACGCCCGACGACATCGGTCGCATCGACGTTGCGACCGAGAGCGCCTTCGACAATTCAAAGCCGGTGTCGACGTACGTCGCCGGCTGTCTCGAACAGGTGTACGACGAGGACTTCCACCACGCCAACAAGGGCGAGCGGAAGTTCGCCTGCATCGCCGGAACACAGAGCTTGGACGACGCGTACAACTGGATTCGCGCGGGCCGCAACCGCGGGCGCGCCGCGCTCGTCATCGCCACCGACACCGCGCTGTACGCCCGCGACGACCCCGGCGAGGCCACGCAGGGTGCCGGTGCGGTCGCCATGCTCGTCGACGAGGACCCGAATCTCGTCGAACTCTCCGCCGAGCAGGGCTTCGGGAGCGCCGACGAGACGGACTTCCTCAAGCCGAACCAGCAGTTCCCGTCGGTCGACGGCAAGCGCTCGGTGAACGTCTACCTCGCCCGCATGCGCGAGGCGCTCGACGACTTCGCCGAGGTGGCCGGCGACATCCACCCGGGCGACTACGAGATGATTCCGTTCCACACGCCGTTCCCCGGGATGGTGCGGAAGGCCGCGGCCCTGGGCTACCGCCACATCGTCCGCGGGACCGACGTGGAGGACCTGCTCGCCGAGGAGATCGGTCACCAGCCGGTCCGCGAAGAGTTCGAGACCGACGACGAGTTCTACGCCGCCATCAAGGAGTACACCGACGCCCTGACCGAGACGGAGCGCTACAAGGACTGGTACGCCGACGCCATCGAGCCGACGCTGGAGATCTCCCGCGAAGTCGGGAACTGGTACACCGGCTCCGTCCACATCGCCCGCGCCGCGGGTCTCAAGCACGCTCGCGAGAACGGGCTCGACCTCGACGACGCCAAGCTACTGGTCGCCTCCTACGGTTCCGGCGCGCAGGCCGAGGTCCACGCCGAGACGATCGTTCCCGGCTGGGAAGAGGAGATCGCAGCACTCAACGTGGACACGCAGATCCGAAACCGCCACGACATCACCTTCGAGGAGTACGAACAGATCCACGACGTACACAACCACGACACCGACGCCGACGTGGAGGAGTTCACCCCGCCCGAGCAGGAGTTCGTCTTCGACGGCTGGGGCCGGATGGGTGAGCGGAAGTATCGGTACGTGGAGTAGCGAGGGACTGAGCGAAGCGAAGTCCCTCGGAAAATTCGAGCGGCGAAGCCGCGAGAGTAGCGAGGGGCGCGTGAAGCGCGGCCCTCGAAAGCGAACGGGGAGCGAATGCGACCCGTGAGTAGCGAGGGGCTGAGCGGAGCGAAGCCCCTCGGAAAATTCGAGCGGCGCGCGAAGCGCGGTTCTCGAAAACGAACTGGAAACGCCTACTGGGAGAACTAGGGAAGCGTCCGCAGGCCGCCCAGGAGCGAATCGAGGTCCATATCGGTGATCGCCAGTGAGAAGTCGTCGATGCGCGCGAGGTCCTCTGCGTGCTCCCAGACGGCGTCGTCGTTCAGACCGTGGAGGATAACGGCGTTGGGCGTCGGGGAGACGACCCGGAGCGCTACGAGTGGAGACTCCCCACGGGTCACGTTCGTGAACACGAGCGCGCGGTTGGTCGACTGCCCGTACAGCTGGTAGAACTCGTCGGAGGAGAGCCGCGTGATGGCCGCGATGGAGTTGATGACGGTGTGTCCCGCGACGGTGTCCTGGCTGCCACGGAACAGCTCTTCGGCGTCGGTGGCGTCGTAGACGCGCTCCACCGGCACGTTTGCCGAGTACTCCCTGAGGTCGTGGACCACGTCGCTGTCGAAGCCAGCCGAGAGAACGCGGGCGTGTTGGCGGATGTGATCGCCGCCCCGGCCCTCGTCGATGTCGAGCAGAGCGACGACGAGCCGTCTGACGACGCCGATACCGGGGTTGTCCCGCCGCCCGCTCTCGTAGTCGGACACGACGGACGGCGACACGTCGAGTTGCTCTGCGAGTTCCGTCTGGGCCACGTCGAAGTCCGTGCGCCACTTTCGGAGGGTCGCGCCCGGTTCGTCGCTCAGCGCTACCTCCCCCGCCATCTTTTCCGCGAGATCGTCGCGCGCGCCCCCTGCCATTAGTTCACACGGTGGCGTGTCTCGAATAAAAGGGTGTCGGAACGACGATCACGTATCACGAGCCGTCAGTTCGACCGACGCGACGATGCCGCCGGAGGGCTCGTGGACGACGGACACCTCGATTGGATCGCCCGGGTCGACCGTCCCACCGCCGGCGTTCAACTGGAACTCGATGACCCGCCCCGCCGTCCACGCCCGTCCGCCGTTGGCGACGGCGCCGCCGACGCAGTAGTCGTAGACCACGTTGTCGGGGTCTTCGACGGCGGACGGCCCGAGAGCGGTCCCGGACACCGGAAGGTCGACTAGCCGCGCCTGGGCGTCGGCGTCGGGGAGTCGAACCACGACCTCGATGTCTTCCGGCGCGATCCGTTCGCCGCCCTCGTGACGAATTTGTACCGTGTTGTCCCCGCATCCGCCGGAGGGTCCGGCCTCGAAACTCCCCGTCGAGCGAGCGACGGTCGGGGTCGGCTGGGCCGGGTCTGCCGCGGCGCTCATCGCGTACCCGCCGACCACCGCGGCCAGGAGGACGGTGAGCGAGAGCATGAGCGCCACGCCAACGACGGGCGTGACACCGCGGCGGTCGCGGGCGAGACGAGCGGTGGGACGGGACGGGGACACGGCTGTTCCGGGTTTGCCGCGGCTTCCCGGATAAACTTCCGCGGCGTGCGCTCGCTACGAGCCGTCGAGTGTCGACGCCAGCGCGGCCCCGACGGTCCCGAAGACGACCGGGTAGAGGCCGCCGGCGACGACCACCGCGGTCAGCAGGGTCGGCGCACCTCGGCCGGCCTCGCCGGCGGTGACGGTGAACAGGACCGTCCCGAGGACCGACAGCGGGAGGTAGCCGAGCGCGACGGCGGGACCGACGCGGACCGCCCGCCCGAGGTCGGTCACACCGCCGAGACGCGCCGTCGCGACGCCCGCGGCCGTCAACAGCGCGGGCGGGATGACGTACAGGACCGGCGACAGCGCGTCGTTCTCGGCGACGAAGTTGACCGCGGACGTGCCACCGATGAACGGAACGTCGACGGTGATCGTCGTCGTCACGAACTGGGCGTTGAAGAACACCCAGCCGACGATCTTCCAGGCCGCCCGCTCGTCGCCGAACGCCTCGGCGATCTCGGTCAACAGCGCGTCGCGGACCACCGAGATGCTGAGCGCGTAGACGAGGACGTACGCGAGGGCGAACGCGGCGACGCCGGCGACGGCACCGGCGGCGTAGCTTCGGCGGACTGTGTCACTCATGACTGGGCAACGTCGACTGGTCGGGATATGTCTTCTGGCTGTGAGGTGTATCGTCCCATCTGGCCGAACGGGGAACTGTATGGGTCGATTCGGACAGAGTGGGACCATTTGAATATCAGGGGAGGTTTTTACTTTCCACCCACCTTATCGACGCGTATGTCCGAGACGACGCTGGACGACCGCGGCCGCCTCACGTTACCGAAAGAGGTCCGAGAGCGATACGGCGACCGCTATCAGATCGTCGAACTCCACGACGGAATCAAGTTGGTTCCGGTCGCGAACGACCCGCTCGATGCGCTCCGAAACGAGTTCGCCGACGTAGAGAAGTCGGCCGACGAACTCCGCGATGCGGCCCGTGAGGCTGCACTCGACGAGGCGGGTCGCTGAATGTACGCGGAGACGGACTTCCTGCTCGCCCTGATCAAAGACGAAGACTGGCTGGGTTCGGCCGCGGAATCGGTGTATCGGGAGCACCGAGACGACCTGTGGACGTCCCAGTTCACGCTCATCGAACTGCTCATGGTCGCCTATCGGGAGGACAGGAACACGGAGCGGGTCGTTGCGAACGCCGCCGGGCTGGTCGAGGTACACGGCGACGTGGAAACGGTCGTGGCGGCGGCGACATACGTCGAAGATCACGGGTTCACACCCTTCGACGCGCTCCATCTCGTCGAGTCGGATGGCGACACCATCGTCTCGAGCGACGATGCATACGACTCGGTCGCGCCACGTCTGGATCTGAAGACTGCGACCGACGAGTGACGCTCCGCAATCCCTAAACGCCGGTCGCGCCAACCACGTCCCAATGGACTGGACGGAGAAGTACCGCCCGACGACGCTGTCGGAAGTGCGGGGCAACGACAAGGCCCGCAACGCGCTCAAGGAGTGGGCGGACACCTGGGAGGACCACCGCGAGGCGGTCGTCCTCCACGGCTCGCCCGGCATCGGGAAGACCTCCGCCGCGCACGCGCTGGCCAACGACATGGGATGGCCGACCATCGAACTCAACGCCAGCGACTCGCGGACGAAAGACGTCATCGAGCGGGTGGCCGGCGAGGCCGCCAAGTCGGGGACGCTCACCGCCGGCGGCGGGGGCCGTCGACTCGTCATCATGGACGAGGCGGACAACATCCACGGCAACGCCGACCGCGGCGGCTCACGGGCTGTCACGGCGCTGGTCAAGGAGGCCAGCCAGCCGATGATCCTCATCGCGAACGAGTACTACGACATGTCCAACGGCCTGCGGAACAACTGCCGGGACATCGAGTTCCGCGACGTGTCGCCGCGGTCCATCGTTCCCGTGCTCCGGGACCTCTGTCGACAGGAGGGTGTCGAGTACGAGGCCGACGCGCTGGAGGCCATCGCCGAGCAGAACAGCGGCGACCTGCGGGGCGCGGTCAAGGACCTCCAGGCCATCGCCGAGACGACCGAGCGCCTCACCGCCGAGGACGTGGTGACCGGCGAGCGAGACACCACCGAGGGCATCTTCGAGTACCTCGACGTAGTGCTCAAGGAGGCGGGCGCACAGGAGGCCCTGGAAGCCAGTTACGACGTGGACGAGACGCCTGACGACCTCATCAACTGGATCGAGGACAACATGCCCAAGGACTACGAGGGTGCCGAACTGGTCCGCGCCTACGCTTATCTCTCGAACGCCGACCAGTGGCTCGGACGGGTCCGCGAGACGCAGAACTACTCGTTCTGGCGCTACGCCGGCGACAACATGACCGCCGGCGTCGCCGCGGCCCGCGACGGCACGAAGGGCGGGTGGACCCGCTACGGCCCGCCGAGCTACTGGTCGAAGCTCGGGCGTTCGAAGGGAACGCGAAACACCCGCGACTACGTCGCCCAGCAGATCGCGACCATCGACGGCGTCTCGATGCGGACGGCCCGCCGGGAGATCCTGCCCTTCCTCTCGACGATGACTCACCACTGCCGGAACCGCGACCTGACGGTGGCGATGGCGGCCACCTACGACCTCGAAGCCGAGCACGTCTCGTTCGTCACGGGGTCCGGCAAGGACACGAACAAGGTCCAGTCCATCGTCGAGGACGCGGAAGCGCTCCGCGAGGAAGCGGCCGTCGAACACTCCGGTGGCGCGTTCGAGGGCGCGAGCGCCGACGCGGGGGGCGAAGCTGACGGCGCGAGCGGCGGAGAGGGAGACGAGTCAGCCGACGACGGCGACGAGCCGTCCGATCAGCAGGTGACGCTCGGGGACGACGCGGCGGAGACGGCGACCGGTACGGACGAGGAGGCCGAATCCGCGAGCGAGGCGGCCGAAGACGACGACCAGCAGTCCGGGCTCTCCGATTTCATGTAGTCACCGGCCGGACGTGCCGAGGCCGGGAATCGCGACGTGGCGTTCGACGGCGTCCATCAGCAGCGACGCGGAGACGACCAGCGCGAGGTACAGCAGGCCGGCGAGGACGAACAGCTCCGTGTAGCGGTAGGTCTCGCTGGCGATGGCGTCGGCCCGCTCGAACAGCTCCCGGACGGTGATAAAGCTCGCGAGCGAAGAGTACTTGATGAGGTAGACGAGCTCGTTCGACCAGCCGGGGATGGCGTAGCGCAGCCCCTGTGGCAGGACGACGTGGCGGATCCCCTCGATCTTCGAGAGGCCGATCGAGCGCGCGGCGGTGAGCTGGCCCTCGGGGACGGAGTTCAGCGCCGAGCGGATGTACTCGGACTGGTAGGCCGCGCTGTTGAGGGTGAACGCGACGACCGCGACCCAGAACGCCTGGGCGGGCACGAACCCGGTCCCGACGGCGGGCAGTTCGCGGATGTAGATCGTCAGCGGCGTCGCGAAGTACAGCACGAACAGCTGGGCCAGCAGCGGCGTGCCCCGGAACAGTTCCGTGTAGGCCAGCGCCACGGACCGGATGACCACCCCGCCGTACACCCGGGCGATGCTGAGCGGGACGGCGATGACGAACCCGAAGGCGATGCCCGAGACGGTCAGCAGGACGGTCGCCCACACGCCGGTCGCCAGTTCCGGCAGGTAGGGGATCGAGGCCGCGACGAACCCGACGAGGCCCGCGAGCCACCGAAACGGGAGGCCGACGACGCCGAGGTCCGCCGCGACGCCGGACAGCGTTGTCGCCGCGAACTCGAGCGGCGCGGTCGGGAAGAACGACGTGCCGCGGGGAGCGAGCGAGCCGCCGAGGAGGAAGTCGTTCGTCCATCGGACGACGAGCCACGCCCAGAAGAGGGCGACGGCGAGCGCGGTGAGCGGCTGGTCGGTCAGGTCGGCGGCCCGAGCGCGGACCGTCCGGCCGCCGGCCGTCGACGCGGACTCCTGTGTCTCGGCCCCCATCCGTCACCCTCCCTCGTGTTCGGTCTGCAGGCGACCGAGGAACTCCCTGGTCCGGTCGGCTTTCGGATTCTCGAAGAGCTGTTCGGGCGGGCCGTGTTCGACGATTTCGCCGCCGTCGAGGAAGATGATGTCCGACGCCGCCGAGCGGGCGAAGCCCATCTCGTGGCTGACGACGAGCATCGTGATCCCCTCGGCCGCGAGGTCGCGCATCACCTCGACGACCTCGCCGACGAGTTCGGGGTCGAGCGCGCTGGTCGGCTCGTCGAACAGCAGAAGCTTCGGATCCATCGCGAGCGCCCGGGCGATGCCGACGCGCTGTTTCTGCCCGCCCGAGAGTTCGGCGGGGTAGGAGTCCGCCTGGTCGAGCAGCCCCACCTGTTCGAGGTGTTCGTACCCCTTCTCGCGGGCGGCCGACTGCTCCATCCCGCGGACCTTCCGCAGGCCGAGCGTGACGTTGCCAAGCGCGGTCAGATGTGCGAAGAGATTGAAGTCCTGAAACACCATCCCGACCTGCTTGCGAAGCTCGTTCACGTCGGTGTCGGCGTCGGTGACGCAGTCGCCGTCGAGGTAGATGGCCCCGCTGTCGATTTCGGTCAGTCGGTTCACGCAGCGCAACATCGTCGACTTTCCCGAACCACTCGGCCCGATGACCACGTCCACGTCGCCGGTGTCCATCTCGAAGCTGACGCCGGAGAGGACCTGCTCGTCGCCGTAGGACTTGTACACGTCCTCGAGGCGCAACAGCGGGTCGCTCACGCCTGCTCACCCCCGGGGATGGTGAAGTAGTCGTCGACGTAGTCGAGCGTGCGGTTCGTGGTGACGGTCAGGACGAAGTAGATGAGGCTCACGGTGAGGAAGATCTCCAGTGCCGCGGTCGACTGCCCGCCCTGATACAGGTTCTGTCCGACGGTCAGCAGTTCGCCGAGGCCGATGACGATGGCGATGCTGGTGTCTTTCAGGACGATGGTGAACTCGTTTTGAAAGCCGGGAACGCTCCGTCTGAGCGCCTGCGGGACGACGACGTGCCGGATGGCCTGCAGGCGGCCCATCCCGATGGAACGGGCGGCCTCCAGTTGGCCCTCGTCGACGCTCTGGAGCGCGCCGCGGAAAATCTGTGACTGGTAGGCCCCGCTCCGGAGGCCGAGCGCGACGGCCGCCGTGACGAACGCGCTGCTCGAGACGGAGACGACGAAGAACAGGATGATGATGATGACCAGCAGCGGCGTTCCGCGCAGGACGACGCCGGCCGTCTCGACGACGCTCGCGAGTGGGCCGCGTCCGTACACCTCCACCGCCCCGGCCGGAAAGCCGAGCAGGAACCCGAGGGTGATGCTGGCCGCGGTCAGCGCGACCGTGACGCCCAGCCCCTCGGCCAGCAGGTCGAGGCTGCCGAGGACGAACGCCCAGTCACTCTGCAACGGGAACGCGTGCATCGGTCACTGCTGGCCGAACCACTCGTTGGTCAGGTCCTGATAGGTACTGCCGTCTCGGACCGCGGCCAGACCGCTGTTGAGCGCCTGCGTGAACTCGTCGTCGTCCTCACGGACGCCGAACCCGAAGTTCTCGCCGGTCTCGTAGGTGAACGCGATAGCGACGGGACGCTGTGCGGCGAACGTCTCGGCGACCGGCTGGTCGATGACGACGGCGTCGATGTTACCGTTCTGGAGGTCCTCGACCGCCAGCACGTAGTTTCCGTAGGAGTTGTAGTTGTCCGCCGAGAGGGAGCCGCCGTCGATGAGCTGTTCCTGGACGACGCTCTCGCCGGTGGTCCCCTTCTGGGCTCCGACCGTACGTCCCGAGAGGTCGGACAGCGAGCCCGGCGAGAAGTCGCCCTCGGCCCGGACCACGATGGCCTGGTTCGAACTGTAGTACGGGTCGGTGAAGTCGATGGTCTGGTCGCGCTCGTCGTTGATGGTCATTCCCGCCGCGACCACGTCGATGTTGTCGTTCGTCAATGCGGGGATCAGCGACTTGAACTCGAACTCCTTCCAGCCCGTCAGCGTGTAGTCGGTCTCGTCGACGACCGCCTCGAGCAGGTCGATGTCGAACCCGACGAGTTCGCCCTCCTGCTTCATCTCGAAGGGCGGGAACCCCGGAGCGGTCCCGGCGACGACTTCGTTCTCGTCGCCGCCACCGCCACCGCCGCCCATACAGCCGGCGACCGAAAGCGTGACCGCGGTGCTACCGACGACCGTGAGGTACTCGCGTCGTGACGTTCGATTCTCGGACATACGCATTGCGAAATCGCCGACAGATATGAGTCTTACGAAGGATTTACAATCCACGTGGTAGTTCCGTCCAGTTTTCCGCCGAACGTGGAGTGGCTCGAACTGTCCGCACGGTCGACCGCCTCAGTCGTCCGCGCTGGCCGCCCGGGCGCTGTCGGCGGCCTGCGCCGTCTCCGCGTCGCCCGTGTCGCTGTAGGCCCACGCGGTGGCCGCGACCATCGCGCCGAAGATGAGCTGTGCAGCGCCGTGGTGCAGTACCTGGGCCAGCACGCCGAAGTTGAAGATGGTGTTCGCGCCCAGCAGGATCTGGACCGGGAGGACGACCGTCGCGACGGCCGTCGAGAGCCTGATCCGCCGGCTGTACTCACCGCGCCAGGCGGCGATCGTCGAGCCGAGGATGGCGAAGCCGGTGATCATCGCGACGAGGCGGTGGAACCACTCGACGAAGCTCGCCCAGTTGGCCGGAAACAGTCCCATCCAGCCGTCACAGAACGGCCAGCGCGCCGCACAGGTCAGTCCCGCACCGACAGCGCCGGTGTACACGCCGAGGAGGATGAGGGCGAACGTCAGGACGGTCGTCGTCGCCACCAGTCGGCGGAAACGGGTGGTCATAGCTAGTTCTTCGGTCGCACGTACTTATGTGCTCTTTTCGCGCACGGCGGTCCGTGATTATCGTCCGTGATATTATTAGGACCAATTTTATGCGGGTGAACGAAAGACCAGAAGCCAGTCAGATTATGTTGGAAGACATCGCCGAACGGATACGTGAGCGGGATCCACGGACGGGGGACTCGTCGCGGCCGCGATCCGACGGGGGAGCGGGCGTCGTAGAGGGACAGGCGCGCTTTCTGGAGGACGCCATCGACGCCGAGTCGCCTCGGCTCGCCGATGTCTTCGACGGCGACGACGCCGCCGAAGTCGGGCGACGACACGTCGAGCGCCAGTTCGCGCTTGAGCCGTCGACCGTCCGCGACCTGGTCGCCGAGTACGAGCGAGACGGCATCGGCCCCGACGAGTTCGTCGCGTCGCAGGGCTTCGTCGTCGAGTCGCTCGTCGAGGCCGCGTTCGACCACCTCCGACAGGAGCTCGATGCCGACGCGCGCGCCACACTCGATTCGGTGGAGAACGAACTCCACGACGGGCTCGAAACGACCCAGTTCGTGACGCGAACAGGCATCGACGCCTACGCGGACGCCGACGATTCTGCGGCGTCGCGGGCAGCGGCCGACACTTCTGTTACCGGCCTGAACTTCCACAGCGTGCTCGATCACATCGGCACGCCACTGTTCGTCCTCGGGACGGACGGCGACATCCTCACGTGGAACAGTTCGATCGAGGAGCTCACCGGCGTCTCCGAATCGGAGGCAATGGAGATGGAGATGGCGAGCATGGCGTTTTACCCGGACGGACGCCGGGGGAAGACGCTCGCCGACAAGGTCCTCGACGCGCCGGAACGGACCCACGAGGAGTACGACGTGCCGAAGGTCGAGGACGCGGACTTCACGCTGTACCGCGACACGAGCGTGATGGCCGACCAGTACGGCAGCGAGCGACACATCTCGTTCAGCGCGGCACCGATATACGACGGGGACGAACTCGTCGCCGTGGTCGAGATGGTCCAGGACCGGACAAACGAGGCGATGCGCCACGAGGCGGTGACGGAACTGGTCGAGGAGGTCAAATCGACGATGACGGCGCTCCAGAACGGCCGACTCGACGCCCGGGCGTCCTTCGACCGCGACGAGAACGAGGAGTACGTCGACGACCAGCTCTACGAGGTCGTCACGTCGCTCAACGACATGGCCGAGCAGGTCCAGCAGCTGACCCACAAGGTCGACGAGCAGGCCCAGGAACTCGCCGCGACCATCGGACAGACGGCGTCCTCAGCAGAGACCGTCGAGGAGCGGGTGAGCCAGCAGTCCGAGTCGCTGAGCAGGGCCGCCGAGAACATCCAGAACATCGGGGCCGGGATGGAAGAGGTCGCCGCCACGTCGAGCGAGGTCGCGTCGGCGGCCAAGCGCGCGAAGAACGCCGCCGAAGAGGGGTCGGACGCGGGCGAGGCGGTCAAGGACGTCACCGACGGCCTCACCGAGACGAGCCAGGACCTCGTCGAGACCGTCGAGGGCCTGGACGAACAGATGGACGAGGTGAGCGAGATCGTCGAGATCATCGCCGACGTGGCCGAGCAGACGAACATGCTCGCGCTCAACGCCAACATCGAGGCCGCCCGCGCCGGCGAGAGCGGGAGCGGGTTCGCCGTCGTCGCAGACGAGGTCAAGACGCTGGCGAACGAGACCGGCGAGTACGCCTCCGAAATATCCGCGAGCATCAACACGATTCAGGATCAGGCGACCGAGACCACCGAGATCGTCGACTCCACCCACGAGCAGATCGAGCGCGCCGAGTCCGAGATCACGCAGGCGCTCGACGCGCTCGACGAGATCTCGGAGGCGGTCGAGGAGGCCACGAACGGGATTCAGGAGGTCGCGAGCGCGAACGACGACCAGGCCGCCGACATCGAGGACATCACCGCGATGGTCGAGGACGTCCAGGAGCACGCCGAGGACGCCGAGGCGGCGACGAATCAGATCGTGGCGGCGACCGAACGCCAGCAGGACGCCGTCGACGAACTCACCGACCGCGTCGACGACCTGACCAGCGACGACTCCTGAGCGCCGAGTCGGTCGCCGCTCGCTCCCGGTTCGACGACTGTCGGTGTAGCGCTCGTTTATTGACGGTAAAGTTGTCTTTTTTAGGGATGCGTTCGACCCCGCGATATGGGACTTGACGAGGACGCCCTCGAGTATCACCGGCGGGAGCCGCCAGGAAAGATCGAGATAGCGACGACGAAGCCGACGAACACGCAGCGCGACCTCTCGCTCGCGTACTCGCCCGGCGTGGCCGCGCCGTGCGAGGAGATCGACAAGGACGCCGAGCGGGCCTTCGAGTACACGGCGAAGGGGAACCTCGTCGGCGTCGTCTCCGACGGCTCGGCGGTACTCGGGCTGGGGGACATCGGCCCCGAGGCCGGCAAGCCGGTCATGGAGGGGAAGGGCGTGCTGTTCAAGCGCTTCGCCGACATCGACGTCTTCGACATCGAACTCGACACGGACGACGCCGAGTCGATGATCCAGACGATCAGCGCGATGGAGCCGACCTTCGGCGGCATCAACCTCGAAGACATCGCCGCGCCCGAGTGCTTCGAGGTCGAGCGCCGCCTGAGCGAGGATCTGGACATCCCGGTGTTCCACGACGACCAGCACGGGACCGCCATCATCTCCGGCGCAGCGCTGGTCAACGCGGCGGAGATTGCCGACAAGGAACTCGACGAACTAGAGGTCGTCTTCTCCGGCGCCGGGGCCTCCGCTATCGCGTCGGCGAAGTTCTACGTCTCGCTGGGCGTCGAGAAGGAGAACATCACCATGTGTGACTCCTCGGGGATCATCACCGAGGAACGCGCCGCCCACGAGGACCTCAACGAGTTCAAACAGGAGTTCGCCCGCGACATTCCCGAGGGCGACCTCGCCGACGCGATGCGTGGGGCCGACGTGTTCGTCGGGCTCTCCGTCGGCGGCATCGTCGACCAGGAGATGGTGCGGTCGATGGCCAGCGACCCGATCATCTTCGCGATGGCGAACCCGGATCCGGAGATCGCCTACGAGGACGCCAAGACCGCTCGCGACGACACGGTCATCATGGCGACCGGGCGCTCTGACTACCCGAACCAGGTCAACAACGTACTCGGCTTCCCCTTCATCTTCCGCGGCGCGCTCGACGTGCGCGCGACCGAGATCAACGAGGACATGAAGGTCGCCGCGGCCCGCGCGCTCGCGGACCTCGCCAAGCAGGACGTGCCCGACGAGGTCGTCAAGGCCTACGGCGACCAGCCGTTGCAGTTCGGCCCGGACTACATCATTCCGAAACCCCTCGACCCGCGCGTCCTCTTCGAGGTGACGCCCGCCGTCGCCCGAGCGGCCATCGAGAGCGGCGCGGCGCGAAAGGAGATCGACACGACGGACTACGTCGAGAAGCTCGAAGCCCGGCTTGGCAAGTCCCGCGAGATGATGCGGGTCGTCCTCAACAAGGCCAAGAGCGACCCGAAGCGGGTCGTCCTCGCGGAGGGCCACGACGAGAAGATGATCCGCGCGGCCTACCAGCTCGTCGAGCAGGGCATCGCCGAGCCCATCCTCATCGGCGACGCCGACCGCATCGAGTCCACGCGCCGGAAGTTCGGCCTGGAGTTCGACCCCGTGGTCGTCGACCCCGAGACGGCAGACGTGGCCGACTACGCCGACCGCCTGTACGAACTCCGCCAGCGAAAGGGCGTCACGCGCCGCGAGGCCGACGAACTGATCCGCGACGGGAACTATCTCGGCAGCGTCATGGTCGAGATGGGCGACGCCGACGCGATGCTGACCGGCCTGACCCACCACTACCCCTCGGCGCTGCGCCCGCCGCTGCAGGTCATCGGGACGGCCGACGACGCCGACTACGCCGCCGGCGTCTACATGCTGACGTTCAAGAATCGCGTCATCTTCTGTGCCGACACCACGGTCAATCAGAACCCCGACACCGACGTACTCGCCGAAGTCACGCGTCACACCGGCGAACTGGCCCGGAGTTTCAACGTCGAACCGCGCGCCGCGATGCTGTCGTACTCAAACTTCGGCAGCGTCGACAACGAAGGGACGTACAAGATCCGACGTGCCGTCGAGCGACTGCAGAACGACGGCCGCGTCGACTTCCCTGTCGACGGTGAGATGCAGGCCGACACCGCCGTCGTCGAGGACATCCTCAACGAGACGTACGAGTTCTCGGAACTCGACGACGCCGCGAACGTCCTCGTGTTCCCGAACCTGGAGGCCGGGAACATCGGCTACAAGCTGCTCCAGCGCCTCGGTGGCGCCGAGGCCATCGGCCCGATGCTCGTCGGCATGGACAAGCCGGTCCACGTCCTCCAGCGCGGCGACGAGGTCAAGGACATCGTGAACCTCGCCGGCGTCGCCGTCGTGGACGCGCAGCAGGAGTAGGTACGCGAGCGTAGCGAGCGCTTTTTCACCCACGTTTTTCAAGGAGCGGTGTGCGAGCAACGCGAGCACACCCGACGCCGAAAAAGGTGGTCGCGACATCGTGAACCTCGCCGGCGTCGCTGTCGTCGACGCACAACAGGAGTAATCGCAGCGGCGAGACGCGCCGCTACTCGGTTTCGACTGCCGTCGGCTGTTACTACGGCGAGAACCGAACGCACACTGCTCGGTCTCTAATCAGTCGCCGGAGCAGCGTCACGCCCCGTCACGGCCGCCGCGCGTCGGCGGGTTCAGAAAGAGCGCGTCGACGACGGCCAGCGAGCCGATAAGCGACGCGCCGGTCAGGGCCGTCCGGAGCGTCAGGTCCGTGAGCGCCACGGCGGTGAGCGTCAGCGCGAACACCGCCGGGATGAGCGCGAGCACGAGGTCGTACCGTGTCGGCGACCGGGGTGGCAGCGGCTGCTCGAATCGCTGTCCATCGAAACCGCGAGTTCCGTCGCTACTCGTACTCATCGAACACGCACCTCCCACGCGATAGTATACTTATTCTATCACTTAAAATTTGGTCTCCGTGGCGTTCTCCGAACGTACTCCGAAATGCGCTCGATAATTCTGATACGTTATATCGATTGTATGTAACGGTGTCAGACTACTACAGAGTGTTGTACACGGCCCCTTCGTCTCTCTCTGTTCGTGAAACTCTATCTGAGATTTATAGCTAAGTACTGTCAGTCCCGATATCTGATCGGCTCAGAGGGCCGGCTGACCATCCGTGAGACTGAGGGACCACTGTCGGTCAGTGGAACGAGGGACGGAGTCGAGCGACCGGGCTATCGCCGCCGGTTCCGGGACGGTCACTGCGGCCGGCCGCTCAGTCGGAGACGCCGCCGCGTTCCGCGCGCGACGGCGGCGGGACCCGCTCGTCGACCGACGGGGACTCCGGCAGGACACAGCGGTCCGGTTCGCCGTTGACGTGGGCGTACTGGTCGGGCGCGTTCGCCAGCGGATGCGCGGGGTTACGGTCCCCGGAGATGCGAGCGGCACGGACCTCGCCGAAGCCGTTGATACGCGCCTGAATTCCCCGCCAGTGAAGCCCCGTCGCTGGCGGGACGGACACGGAGTGGGGCGGGTCGTACGCGGAGCCGTGGGTCGCCAGCACCTCGGCGTTGACGTTCGCCGCGAGCTGGTCGTGGTCGATGAGGAGCCCGACGCGGGCGTTCGGCGGTGCCCGCGCCGCGAGCACGTCGAGGCCCAGGTGGAGCGCTCGATACTCCGCGACGTTGTTGTCGGGGCACGTGTCGGGGACCGACAGCCGGACCACGCGCTCGCCGTCGAGCGTCTCGACGACGACACCGAGTCCGCCCGTCGGTCGCTTCGAATCGCCATCGGTGACTGTCGCACCGCTGTGGGGTTTGAACGACCCGTCTGTAGCGATGTAGAAGTCTCGATGGTGACTCCGCGGCGGATGCGCGATGTGCGGGGTCGGTGATTCGTCGAACAAGTCTCGAAGGGACGGCCGGCCGTATGCGGCCATGGGACTACTTAGTTGAGGACGCTATTAAATATATGCCCTCAAGGGAGGGCGGTGTTTAGTTAAGCGTGAAAAGTGAGGCGAGAGTGATTTCAGCTGTCCATGGCAGAAATCACACGCCTCAGCGGTAATAGAGAGTGGATTGATTTGGATTTTGTGGAGCGCGAGCGGACACCCGAGTCGGCGATGGCGCTGGGTATTCAATCGCACGTTGCGGGTCTCTCGCTGTCGAATACCGTCGAACTGCTTGAAGCGCTGGGTGTCCAACGCAGTCGAAAAGCCATCCATGATTGGGTGCAGAAAGCCGATTTACAGCCCGAATCCGGTAAATCTCCGAATCAAATCGCGCTCGACGAAACGGTGATTCGCATCAACGACGAGCAATTCTGGCTGTACGCTGCTGCCGATCCAGACACGAACCAACTGCTTCACATCCGGTTGTTTGCGACGACTACGACCACCCTCACAGAAATTTTCTTGCGCGAACTTCGGCAAAAACACGATATCGAAACTGCCGTGTTTCTCGTTGATGGCGCTCAACACCTCCAAACTGCGCTGCAACGTGCTGGCCTCCGATTTCAGATGTGTCGCCACGGAAATCGGAACGCTGTCGAACGAATTTTTCGAGAGCTGAAACGTCGAACCTCGTCGTTCTCGAACTGCTTCAGCCACGTCGAACCGGAAACAGCCGAAAATTGGTTGCAGAGTTTCGCTCGCTGGCACAATGCTCCAAACTAAACACTACCCAAGGGAGTACCAAACACGGGTTCACTGGACACCCAACGACGCAATTGTCCAGATAATCCCACTGGCGGTCGGTAAGTGAAACGCAGAACGGGTGTGATCGGCCGCCGGTCGACCGAACGCGGCCCAGATCAGCCGAACATCTGGCGCATCATCGGATGCATCTCCATGAGCTGCTCTTCGGCGATCTCCTCGTACAGCTTGTACGTGATGGAGACCGTCAGCAGCAGCCCGGTACCGGAGACGCCGCCGATAGTGCCGAGCATGTTGGCCATGACGGCCAGGAGGCCGACGAGCGCGCCGCCGATGATGGTCACCTGCGGGATGTAGCGCTCGAGGACCTTCTCGATGACGCCGACGTTCTGGCGGAAGCCGGGGATCTGCATCCCGGAGTTGTGGATCTGCTTGGCCGTCGCCTCCGGGCCCATGTCGGTCGTCTCGACCCAGAAGACGGCGAAGATCGCGCCGCCGACCAGCATGACCGTGAGGTCGATGCCGACGCGGATGAGGATCTGCCAGATCGGTTGGGTGTTCCCTTCGAGCCACCACATCCAGTCGACGCGGCTCTGGACGGGGGCGAGGTAGTAGAACAGCCCGCTGGTCGGCTGCCCGTTGGCGTACGCACCGAGGAAGGCGGGCATGTCTTCCGCCAGCTGGGCGTTGAGGATCCGGCCCAGGAACTGAACGTTAGCCTGCAGCGCCCGGACGAGGATCATCGGCAGGACGCTGGCGTAGATGAGCTTGACCGGGAATCGGCCACGCGCACCTTTCACGCGGGCGTTCGAGAGCGGAATCTCGACGCGGACCGACTCCGCGTAGACGACGACCGCGAAGATGAGCACGGTAGTGACCAGGCCGAGCAGTTCGCCCTGGAGCAACACCGTCTGGAGGCCGTCGGCCGCAAGCACCGGTCCGGTCCCGCGCTCGCCGGTGATGAACAGGTACCAGGTGTAGAGGATCCCTTCGCTGTTCCCGATGAACGGCGTCGTCAGCACGCCGCCGACGAGTCGCTGGCTCACGCCGGCGACGATGAACAGGCCGATACCGGAGCCGACGCCCCACTTGGAGATGACCTCGTCCATGAACAGGATGAGGACACCGCCGACGAACATCTGGGCGAAGATGAGCCACTGGACACCGGCCGTCCCGATCCCCAGCGAACTCGCGACCGCCGTGTCGGCGGGCAGGAAGTTGCCGGCGAACACCATCGGGATCCCCGTCAGGCAGATCATCACGAGCACCAGCAGCTTCTGGAGGCCCTGATAGAGGATCTGATCACGCGGGTCTTCCTGGGTGTTCAGTCCCAGCAGGTCCGCACCACCGAGGAGCTGTAGCACGATGGACGCCGTGACGATGGGACCGATGCCGAGTTGCATGATGCTTCCCTGACCGGACGCGAGAATCGACGAGAAGCGTCCGAACACCTGCTGGCTGGCGTCTAGGTCCAGCCCGAACAGCTTCACGTTCGTCAGGAAGAAGTACATCAGCAACACGCCTCCGGTCCAGGTGAGCTTGCGCTTGAACGGGACGTGGCCCTCCGGACGGCGGACTGCGGGCATCCGGACGAGCAGTGGTTCGGCGGTGTCCTTCCAGCTCATCGGTCGTTATTCCTCGTCCGCGTCTGCTTCGGACTCGTCCTGCCGTTCCTGTCCGAGGTCGGTCAGTTCGACGCTGCCGCCGGCGTCCTCGATCTTCTCACGAGCGCCCTCGGAGAAGTCGTCGGCGACGAGCGTGAGCTCGTGTCGGACCTGACCGGCACCGAGGACCTTCACGTAGTCGGCGTCCTCGGCGTCGTCGACGACGTCGCGCGCGTCGACGCGGAAGCCGCCGTCTTCGACCTCGGCGACGTCGTCGGCAGCCAGGAGCGTGACGTTCTCGTCGATCTCGCGGACGTCGATCGTCGCGACGTCCTCCTGGACCTTCTGCGGGCGCTTGAAGCCGCTCTTGCCGAGCGGCTCGTAGTTGTGCATCTCGTGCTTGTCGCGCCCGGCGGCACCGCGACCGCCACGGTGACCGGCACCGCGTCGGTTCTTGTGCGAGCCGCCACCGTGGGTTCGCGAACCGCGCTGTCGTCGCTTCTTGCTCGTCATTATCGCATCGCCTCCAGGAGGTCGTCGATACCGTCGGTGTCGTGCTTCCCGATCTGACCGCCTTCCTTGACCGGGTGCTTGATGCCGTCGTGGCCGCCGCGGGGCGGGTGCAGACGGAGCGTCGGGGAGAGGCCCTGCTCTCGCAGCGTCGTCTCCTCGGAGATGAGCGCCCACGCGAGTCCGGCGACGTCGTCGTACTCGGTGTTCTCGGCGACCCACTCGTCGTCGACGTCGGCGTCGCCTTCGAGCGGCTCGGCGCGCGTCTCCAGGACCGTTTCGAGCGTCTCCTGGCTCGGCTCGCCGTAGGCGACGAAGTCGTTGACCTTCGTCACCATGCCGCGGTAGGCGTCCGTGTCCGGAACGAGCGTGCAGTGGTTCACGTGGTGGATGTTGAGCATCTCCAGCGTGTCCTCGATGTCGCTGTCCATGTTGACCGTGCCACGGAGCTGGACGAGCGCGTGCATCACTCGATCACCTCTCGCTTCTCGAAGGTCCGTTCGGGCACGCGGGCCTCGGCCGTGTTCTGGAGGGCGTTGAACGTCGCCTTCGCGAAGTTGACCGTGGTCCGCGTGTTGCCGCTACTGCGCGTCCAGATGTCCTCGATACCGGCGAGTTCGAGCACCTTGCGGACGGTCTCTCCGCCCGCGAGGCCCAGCCCGCGCGGGGCCGGCTGGAGCTCGACCTCGACGCTCCCGGCCTTGCCCTCGGTGCGCAGCGCGACCGTGTGCGGACGGCCACAGCCACACTCCCAGGACCCGCAGCCGCGGGAGACGTCGATGAGGTTCAGCTTCGCGATGTCGATCGCCTTCTGGATCGCACCGCCGACCTGGTCGTCTCGCCCCTCGGCGTAGCCGACGAGGCCGTTGCGGTTACCGACCGCGACCACGCAGCGGAACTTCACGCGGCGGCCGGAGTCTGTCATCCGCTGGACCATGTTGATGTCCAGCACTTCGTCTTCCAGGTCGGGAACGAGCTGGTCGACGACTTCCGATTCTTTCAGCGGGAGCCCGGAGTTCAGCGCCTCCTGCATGGAGTCGATTTCGCCTTCGACGACCTGCTTGCCGAGGCGTGTCCGCGGCTCCCATCCGTTGTTAGCACTCATAGTTCGATGTCACCTTCCAGTAGGGTCTCGCGGAGCTCGTCGAAGTGCTCCGGGAGATCGGCAGCGTCGAAGTCGCCGCTGTACAGCGGCTCGTCGAGCTGCTCGTCGTACTCGGCGATGTGGGCACCGCGCGTGCGCTGCCAGTCGGCGAGTACGTCGTCGTTGTGCGGGATCTCCAGGCCGGCGTCGATCGCGCCCTCCTGGATCGCGAATACTTTACTTCCGGGTGTCGGGCTGTTGAGGCCGATGTCGAGCACCGCTTCTTCGACGCCCGCTTCCTGTGCGCGAAGCCCGGCGAGCAGACCGGTGAGGTACGCCGAGGGCATGTTGCCCGTCGGAGCCTCCCAGCCGTACTCGGCGAGGTCGCTCGAGTGAGCGGACGCGAGGGTGTCGTCACCGTTCTGCCCGAGAGTCACCAGCTGCGCCCTGACGTGTTTGTTACTCTTTCGAGCAACGAGACGGGGCTTGCCGGATTTCAGCAGGCGCAACCGCTGATGGTAATCGGTTCGGGCCTCGCGGCGTCGCCGCATCGGCACTTTGTATCGTGGTCCTGTCGCCATTATGCGTCACCGTGGTTTGCGTCGATGTATCGTTCGAGATCGGCGACACTGTCGAACTCGCCACCGCCGGCCTTATCGTAGAGGTCGCGGTACTGCGAACTCGACAGCGTGCCGTCGTCGCGCAGTTCGCGCAGCTTCTTGCGCTGTGCGCGGATGCGCGACTCCCAATCCTCCTTGGGGTCCTGTCGCGCCCCGGCCTTGCCCTTCCGGGAACCGGCTCCCTTCTGGTGGCCGTAGGCGCGTTTCCGCTGTCGCTCCCGGGCGCGTCCCCGGGAGTTGCCTTTCTCGTCTTTCGCCTGGATGGCGCCCTCATCGACCAGTTCGCGAACGTCCTCGCGGGTGATCGCGTCTGCGATGTCGCCCTGTCGCTCGGGGTTGAACCAGACGCGGTTCTTCCCGACGTCGAGGACGTCAGCCGCGAGTCGCTTCTGTGCGGAGAGGTCTGTCATCACTCACTCACCTCGACTTCGACGTAGGTGGGGTTGAGGACGCGAATACCGTCGTCCTCGGCGGCCTCCTCGATTCGCTCGCGCTTGCGAGCGCCGACCTTGGAGGCAATACGGACCGCTTCGGTGTCCCCGTCGACGCCCTCGAGGTCGTCCACGTTGTGTACGCGGACCTCCTCGAAGCCCGAGGGGTGCTTGCCGCGGACCGCGGTCGGCGAGCGGAAGCCCGCCTCGACCGTGTCGCCCTTGCCCTTGATGCCGCGGCGCTGCTTCGAGAGCTGGCCGCGCGGGCGGCGCCACGATGTCGAGACGCGCTTTTTCTTGTGGTGGTCCTGCCGATTGAACTGCGGCTTGCCGACCCGTCGTCGCTGGGCCAGCAGCCGCGCTTCCTCGTCGTCGAGGTCCGGCGTCTTCTCGGTGAGGCCACGGGCCTGGAGTTCCGTCTCCACGTCCTCGTCGGCCTCGGCCGCCTCGTCGCCTTCCTCTTCGACTTCGGCCTCGGTCTCGGACTCGACTTCGAGCCCACCCACGTCGGCCTTGATTCGGGCAGCGAGCGCGTTTCCGATGCCGTCGACATCCGCGAGCGCGGACTGGTCGGCGGCGCGAACGTCGTCGACCGTCTCGAAGCCGGCGTCGCGCAGCGCGTCTGCCTTGGCGTCGCCGACGCCGCTGATATCGGTCAGCTCCATGTCTTCTTCGGCCCCGGACTCGTCGTCCGCTTCGGCCTGTTCTGCGATTTCGTCGGGGTCTTCGGCTCGCTCGCCGTCGAGTGGCTGTTCCGACTCGACGTCTTCCTGCGGGCCGTCACCCTGCGTGAGCGCCTCTTCGTTCGCGTCGGCGTCACTGCTCTTGTTGTCGGGGTTGTCTGCCATCAGGCGTCACCTCGGTTCGGTTTCTGGGTGATGTACACCCCGTCCTGGAACACGCGCACGTCCTTGTCGTTGATGCGCGTGAGCTGTTCGATGTCCGCGGCGGTCTGGCCGACGGCCTCGATGTCGGGGCCGGTGAGCGTGAGCTCCTCGCCGTCGATCTCGACGTCCGTGTCGCCGTGGATCGTCGTGCGGCGTGCGGCCTTCTCGCCGAGGAAGTTCTCGATGACGACTTCGTCACCCTCGACGTTGACCTGCATCGGGAAGTGAGAGTAGAAGACTTCCATCTCGTACTCCCAGCCCTCGGTCACGCCGTGGAACATGTTCTCGATGTGGCTCTCGAAGGTACCGATCGTCGACATCGTCTTCGCGTCGTCCTCGTCGGACTCGATTGCGATGGCGTCGCCGTCGACGCTCACGTCGATGTCGGGGTACCAGAGCCGACGTGTGACACTGCCGTTGGGCCCCTCGACGGTGACGTCGAGATGGTCCTGCTCGGCGGACACGTCCTCCGGAATCTCCAGTTCTACTCGTGGCATTGTTAGTATACGTACGCGATGACCTGGCCACCAACGCCCTCCTCACGAGCCTCGTAGTGGCTCATGACGCCGTGGCTGGTCGTGACGACGAGCGTCCCGTAGTCACGGGCGGGGAGGAACCGCTTCTCCCACTTCTCGAACTCGTCGGCGCCCGCGGAGTAGCGGGGCTTGACCGGGCCACACTCGTTGATGGCTCCTTTCAGTTCGACTTCGAACTCACCGGCTTTGCCGTCGTCGACGAAGCTGAACCCGTCGATGTACCCGCGGTCGTAGAAGACCTCGAGTACGGAGCCGATTTCGTTCGAAGCGGGCGATACAGTCTGCTCTAGATGCCCGACGCTTTCGGCGTTGTTGAGCGCCGACAGTGCGTTGGCGAATGGGTCGTTCCCTGTCATTGTTAGCTGTACTTCTTGAAGCCCATGCCCCGCGAAATCTCGCGGAAGCACTGGCGGCACAGCCAGATGTCGTACTTGCCGACGAGTCCCTGTTCGCGCCCGCAGCGCTGACAGGACTCGAGCTGGCCAGTCCGCTCGCTGGATGCCGTCTCGGAATCGGGCTCGTCTGTGGTTTCACTTTCGCTCATTCGCTCACCTCCACGTCGTAGGTCGACTCGACGAAGGCGACCGCGTCGGCCGGGTTGAGTCGATGGTTCGTCGGAATCGAGCGCGACGCCTTGTCGCGCTTCGCGACACGGTAGCCGGGACGGACGAGGTTGACCGTCACGTCCAGCCCGTAGATCCCGATGCTCGGGTCGTACTCCTGGCTCGGGAACTCGGTGTGTTCCTCGACGCCGAAGCTGAAGTTGCCGGTGTCGTCGAACTGCGTCGTCGACAGGTCGGCGAGCGGCAGCGCCGTATCGAGGAACTCCTCGGCGACCTCGTCGCGGAGTGTGACCTTCGCGCCGATGGGGTCGCCCTCGCGGATGTCGAACTCGCCGACGGTCCGCTTGGCCTTGGTTCGCACCGGCGTCTGGCCGGTGATCTCCCCGAGGATGTCCTCGGCGTTGGCGAGGTCGCGGCCACCGTGGCCGATGCCCATGTGGACGACGACCTTCTCGACGCGCGGTTCGCGCATCTCGTGGAAGTCGCCGCCGACTTCGCTCTCGCTACTCATCGTCATCACCCGTGAAGTTCTCGTCGATGACGACAACGTACTCTTCGACCGTCTCGAAGCCTTCGCCGTCGTCCTGGGAGACCAGCACGTTGTTCTGGGCCGAACCCGGCGTGACCTGAATCTCGTCGACCTCGCCGATCTCGCCGGCGTGAGCGCCGTCGACGGCGGTGACGAGCGCGCCCTCCTCGTACTCGAAGTGGGCGACGACCTCGCCGTCCTCGTTGCCGACGACGATGGAGTCACCGACGTCGTAGGTCTGGTCGTCCTCGACGACGAGCGTCTCGCCGTCGTGGAGGCCGAGCTGGACGTCTCCGCCCGGAACGCGCGTCTTGGTGACGATCTTCCCGAGCTTGGACTCGGCCGCGTCCGGGTCGATCGCGGTCAGCGCCAGCCGACCGCCCTCGCCGGGGAACACGCGGTAGTACTCCTCGCGTTCGGTGAACGCCAGGATGTCGAACATCCCGACGGGACGCTCCTCGTCGGAGATGGCCTTGCCGTTGATGAGGACGTTGTCCTCGTTGAGGGCGTAGCGGGCTTCTTTGCGGTTGTCGGCGTAGCCGAGCACGTCCCGCAGGACGATGAGCAGGGGGACCCCCGACTCGCCGTGCGGGCCGGCACCGGCCTTGACCGTAAACGTCGCCGTCTTGCGCTCTACGGGCCAGCTGTTGGGCACCGAGAGTCGCTTCTGGTGGTTACTCATGCGGAATCATCCTCCGATTCGAGACGTGCCTCGCGCTTCTCGTCTTCGAGGTCCAGGTCGGTCACGCGGACGTTCGAGGTGTCCAGCGGTCGCGGGACCTCCTCGCCGTCGGTCTTCTCGAGCGTGACGTCTTCGACGTGGATGACCGCGTCGTCGAGGTGGACCTCGAGGACTTCGCCTTCCTCGCCGGCGAAGTCGCCGCGGAGCACCTCGACGGTGTCGCCGGCGTTGACGCGGACGTTGCGCTGGCCGTACTCCTCTCGGAGGTCGTCGGACAGCGTCGCACGGACCTGCTTGTGCTTCTCGTGAAGCGGCGCGCGTCGTTGACTCGTTCGCTGTTTGTGTGGTTGCTTGCTCATGGTTCTATACGATCATCGTCGCTGCGGATGCCACACTGCCGTATCGCTGTGCGACTTCCCGTGCGATGGGACCTTTCAGCTCGGTCCCGCGCGGGTCCTCGTTCTCGTCGACGATGACGGCCGCGTTGTCTTCGAACTTGACGCGGGTGCCGTCGGGTCGACGGATCGGCTTTCGCTGGCGGACGACGACGGCTTCGAGCACCTGGCGACGCATCTCCGGCGTCCCCTTGGTGACCGAGACCGTGATCTTGTCGCCCAGCCCAGCCTTGGGGTGGCGGTTCTTCGTTCCCGAGTAGCCGTGGACGGAAATGACCTTGAGCTCTCGCGCACCCGTGTTGTCCGCACACGTGATGAGCGAGCCCTTCTCCAGGCCCTGCGTGACGTCAGCACCGAGTGCTTCCATCAGGCATCACCGTCCTGCTCGCCGTCTGTGGGCTCGTCCGAGCCCACGCTGACGACGACGTGGCTTTTCGTTTTCGAGAGCGGTCGACACTCTGCTATCGTGACCGTGTCGCCGACCGCGAGGTCGAGACAGTCGGGTGCGTGAGCCGGAACGCGGCTCCGCCGCTTCATGAAGCGGTCGTACTTGGGCACCTTCACGTCGTACTCGCGCTCGACGACAACAGTCTTCTCCATGTCGGTGGAGGCTACCTCGCCGTCCAGCGTCTGACCGCGCACGGAGAGCTCTCCGTGGAACGGGCAGTTCTGGTCGGCACAGGCTTCCTCCGGTTCCTGTACGTTCAGTCCTAGCGCCATTGTGAATCTCCTGTGTTCTCTGTGCGACGAGCGGGACGGGCAACGAGTCGCTCACCCTCCACGCGGACGGTCTCGCCCGCGGGGAGCGCGAACGCGAACGTCGCCGTGTCCTTCGGCACGTGCCACACCCGGTCTGCCCCCTCGATGGCCAGCGTCTGCGTCGTCTCCGCGACGACGGTGCCGCTGATGCCGACGGCGTCCGCGCTGGACGCGGCGACGACCTCGCAGTCGAGGCCGACGAGTTCGTGTCGGGGGAGCGTTGCGGGTGTCAGTGGCATTATTCGTTCTCCTGAAGGTCGCCTTCTTCGCGCTGGACCGTCTTGATCCGCGCGATGGCCTTCTTCAGTTCCTTGATGCGGCCGGGGTTCTCCGGCGCGCCACCCGCGGCCTGCACGGCCCGGGCGTTCAGCAGTTCGGTCTTCAGCTCGTCGAGCTCCGACTCCCGTTCGGCGGGCGTCATGTCGCGAACTTCCTGGACGTGCAGGACGGTCATTCGTCGTCACCCTCCTCGTCCATTTCGTCCATCAGCTCTTCGGCTTCGGCCTCGACGTCCTCGTCGAGTTCCTCGTCGACCGCGTCTTCGAGTTCGTCGACGTCGACGTCCTCAACGTCGTCGTCGGTCGGGACTTCGACGTCCTCTTCGACGATCTCCTCCTCGATGACCTCCTCGTCGACATCTTCGTCGACGTCCTCGGGGTCAGCGTGGCCGACTTCGGTCGTCCCCTCGGCTTCTTCCTCGGGCTCGCCTTCGAGGAGTTCCTCGACCGACTCGCCGTCGGTGTCGGCGACGTAGTCCTCGACCTCGACGTCCTCGTAGATCTCGAAGTCGTCGGGGAGCTCCGCGTCCGGCGGGATGATCTTCACGCGGACGCCGATGGTGCCGAGTTTCATCACGGCGACGCCGACGCCGCTGTCGACGATCTCCTCCGCGGGCTCGCCGTTGTGCTTGACGTAGCCGCGGTTGAACTTCTCCACGCGCGATCGAGCGCCGGTGACCTTCCCGGAGAGGACGATCTCCGCGCCGAGCGCGCCGGATTCCATGATCCGGTCGATCGTGGTGTGGCCCGCCTTGCGGAAGTACCAGCCACGCTCTAAGGCGTTGGCCAGTCGGTCCGCGACGATGCGGGCGTTGAGGTCCGGTTCCTCGACCTCCTGAACGTCGACCTGCGGGTCGTCGAGGTCGAAGCGCTCTTCGAGTTCGGTCGTGATCTTCCGGATGTTCTTCCCGCCCTTGCCGATGACCATACCGGGCTTCTCGGCTTTCAGGACGATCTGGGTCCCCATCGGCGTCTTGGCGACGTCCATGCCGCCGTAGCCGGCGCGACCGAGTTCCTCTGCGAAGAACTCGTCGATCTGGGTCCGCTGGAGTCCGTCCTCGATGAACTGCTGTTCGTCGGCCATTATTCGGCCTCCTCCTGCTCTTCGAGGATGAGTTCCACGTCGACCTGCGGGCTGTTCCACGCCGAGGCACGCCCCATCGCGCGGGGCTTGCGACCCTGCTGCTCGCCGACCTTGTGGGCGGCGACGTGCATGATCTCCATGGCCTCACCGTCGAAGCCCTGGTGGTCTGCGTTGCCGACGGCGTTCTCGAGCAGGTCGAGGAACGCCTCGCTGGCCTTCTGCGGGTAGCGACCGGCGTCCCAGCCGTCGACCTTGCGCTTGTGGCCGACGCCCGAGTTGTGCTGTTTGAACGGAACGGGCTGGTCGCCCTCGATGACCGCTTCGAGGTAGTCGACAGCCTCGCCGGCCGTCTTGCCCTTGATCTCTCGGGCGATGGCCTTGCTGTGCTTGAAGCTCATCTGCCGCTCCCGGAGCATCGCTTTGGCCGTGGTGTCCGGGTCGGCTTCGACTGAGTAGCTGATTCCCATGATTACTTGAGCGGTACGAACTTCGAGGAGCGTGTCGCCCCGATACCGGCCTGACCGTGTTCGACACTCGTCCGGGTGAGCTGGAACTCACCGAGGTAGTGGCCGAGCATCTCGGGCTCGACTTTGACACGCTCGAAGTTCTGGCCGTCGTGGACGGCGAAGGTGAGACCGACCATCACCGGCAGCACCGGCATGTCGCGCAGGTGCGTCCGGATCGGATCGTTGGCCGTCTCCTCTTCGCCGGCCTCGCGAGCCTTCTCGAGCAGTTTCTGCTTCTCCTCGGTCAGGCCGCGCGTGATACTTCGCCGCTGTCGAGCGGGGAGCAGTTCCGCGACTTCGTCGAGCTCCATCTCCTGCAGCTCGTCGAGCGTGTGGCCGCGGAAGGAGAACTCTCCTTCGTGGCCGATTTGATACTCTGAACTCATTCGTTGCCACCTCGACCTGTTCGCTTCGAGGCGATGTCCCCGACCTTTCGGCCAGGCGGGGCGTTACGCGAGATGGACTTCGGCTTGCCGGGGTGCTGTCGGCCGCCGCCACCGAACGGGTGGTCGACGGCGTTCATCGCGACACCACGGACGTTGGGCCACTTCGTCCCGCGCGCTTTCATCTTGTGGTACTTGTTTCCGGCCTTGACCATCGGCTTGTCAGTGCGGCCGCCACCGGCGACGACGCCGATGGTGGCGCGACACTGCGGGTCCAGCCGTTTCATCTCCCCGGAGGGGAGCTTGACGACCGCGACGTTGCGGTCGTGGGTGAGCAGCGTCGCGTTGACGCCGGACGCGCGGGCGAACTTCCCGCCGTCGCCGGCGCTGGCCTCGACGTTGCACACCGGGACCCCTTCCGGGATCTCGGCGAGCGGGAGCGTGTTCCCGGGCGCGATCTCGGCGCTGACGCCGACCTGCAGCTCGTCGCCCACGCCGACGCCTTCCGGCGCGAGGACGAGGCGGCGGTCGCCGTCCTCGAACTCGACGGCGGCGACCGGAGCCGAGCGGGCCGGGTCGTGCTCGATGTCGACGACCGTGCCGGCGATGACGTCGCCGTCCTCGACCTTGCGGTGCTCCAGATCAGCCTTGTAGCGGTGCGACGGGGCACGGAACGTGGAGGTCCCGCGGCCGCGCCGTTGCCCTTGGATTCGTCGTCCCATCGTTAGAACACCCCGATCCTGGAGGCGACTTCCTGAGCGTCGTCGTCCTCAGAGAGGCGAACGACAGCCTTCTTCTCGCCGTCCATCGTGTTCTGCGTGTTCACGCTCTCGACCGTCACCTCGTACTGCGTCTCGACGGCGTCGGCCACGTCGGTCTTGCTCGACCGGTCGTCGACGACGAACTGCAGCTTGTTCTGGAAGTCCATGTCGTTCATGGCCTTCTCGGTGACGTGCGGGTACTTGATGACGTCCCAGCTCATTTGTCGTCACCTCCGGTGCGACCAATGAGGTTGTTGCGCGCGAAGCGTGCAACAGAACTCATCGCTCGGCCACCTCCGCGAGTGCGGACTCGGTGAAGACGGTGAGTCGGCCGGGCTGGCCGCCGGGGGCCAGGTCCTCCGCGTTGACCTCCTGCGCCGTGGCCACGGTGGCCCCGGCGAGGTTGCGAGCGGCCGTCGACGGCTCCTCACTGGTCACGAACAGAATCGAGGAGGGGCGGCGGTACTTCCGGCCGCGGCCCTTCCCCTGTCCGGCCTTGATCTTCGTGTCGTCGGCGCGGTCGATGTCCGCGTGGACGGACAGCGCCTCCAGCACGTCGACGACTTCCTGCGTCTTGACCAGGTCCTCGAAGTCGTCGGAGACGACGACGGGGACCTCGTCGCGGTCGAAGTCGTGGCCGCGCTCGGCGACGAGGTCGGCGTCGGCCGTGGCGGCCAGCGCCGAGCGAACGGCCAGTTGCCGTTCCTTGTCGTTGAGGTCGATCGAGCGGTCCTTCTCGGCTTTCGGCGGGTGGGCGCGTCGCCCCTTGACCGCCTGCGGGACGCGGCGGGCACGACCGTCCTGCTTCGGGACGTGTGCCTGCCCGCGACCGCTACCGAAGGACTCGGCCGGCGTTCGGAGGCCGGCGTACTCGTCGGACCCGTAGTCCTGCTTCCGGTTTGCCTGGGCGGCGCGTACGGCCTTGGCGATGAGGTCGGACCGAACCGGCGTCTCGAAGACGTCCGGCAGGTCGACCTCGCCGTCGGCGTCGCCGTCCAGGTCGTAGATTGTTGCCTGCATGGGTTATCCCTGGTTCGATTCGGTGGAGACGTAGCGCACCTCGGGGTCGAGGCGCGGCTGGTCGTTCGGACGCACTGCGGGCCGGAAGCGCACCAGGCGCTTGTCCGGGCCGGGCACGGAGCCCTTCACGAGCGTGTAGGGCCCGTCGACCTCGCCGTAGTTGACGAAGCCGCCGTCGACGGAGGGCTCGTCGCCCTCACCGATGTCGACGAGGCGCTTGTTCAGCTCGGTGCGCTGGTGGTAGCCGGTCTGCCCCTGCTGGGGGACCGTCGAGCGCACGCGCGAGGGGTTCCACGGACCGAGGTTGCCGATCCGTCGACGCCATCCCTGGCGGGCGTGCTTGCCCTTCCGCTTCTGGACGCCCCAGCGCTTGACGGGACCCTGCGTCCCCTTACCCTTCGTGACACCGGCCACGTCGGCGTACTCGCCGGCGCGGAAGATGTCGTTCATGGCGTGCTCGCCGCCCTCTGCGACGAGGTCGAGCGCGTAGTCGAGGCGGTCCGAAACGGAGCCGCCGCCGACGCGAGTCTCCATCACGTCGGGCTTTTTCTTCGGGACGTTCGGGACGGCGTCCGGGACGGTGTGCGTGATAAGTCGCACGTCCCCGAGAGTGCCGGCCTCGAGTGCGTCTCGTACCTGTTCCTCTGCAGCGTCCGGGTCGTGTTCCTCCGGAACGTCCAGTGTCCGATCGAGTTCCGAGTGGAACTCGTCGGTCCAGACTTCCGTCAGCGGACGCTGACCGTACGGCGTGTCTTCGTACGCACGCAGGGCGACGGCGCGCATCGGCGGCGTCTCGACGACCGTCACCGGGACGGTCTCCTCCATCCCCTCGCGGGGGGAGTTGGGCTCGTCGTTGACGAGCACGACGTGGGTCATGCCCGCCTTGTAGCCGGCGAACCCCTGGACGCCCGGCTGCCCGTCGTCGGACGGCCAGCTGTTGAAGCGAGGCGTCTCGCTCGTCGAGCGCTTGCGCGGGCCGAAGCCCAGCGAGCCTTTGCGTGGTCTGCTTGGTTGTGGCATTCGTTTACTCCGTGAGGGTTAGACAGGCGAGGGAGGCGAACAGAGCTTCTTCCGTTCGCACGACCTCGCTGCCCTGGTTCGGAACCGTATTCAGCCAGAGGTCGAACCCTGCTGGATCGTCGTCTGTCTGGTCTCCCCCGACGGCGTCCGGGGCGACGTCGAGTATCGACGGTAACCCGCGCTCGGGTGCGCCGAAGGCGACCGTCATGCCGCCTTCGTCGTCCCGCCGGTCGGCCAGTTGGCCGAGACGGGTCGACGTGACGGGCTCGCCGTATCGCGATGACGCGATAGTGAGCCCGGCGTCGTCACGCGAGAGTGCCGCATCGAGGTCCGCGGCGACAACGTCGAATCCCGACTGTGGGACGTCGACGAGTTTCGCCCGGACCGGCCGTCGCGAAGAGACCCTGACGGTCACGCGCTCCCCCTCGCCCGCGTCCAGTCCGTCTGGAACGGGGAGGGAGATCGGGTGTTGCAGTCCGCAATTGACCCGGACGCGCCCATCAGCTCCGACCTCGGTCACGATTCCCTGTCTTAACGACCCCGAACCCTCAGATCCGGAGCCGGTCTGTGAACGCACGCGGAGCGGCGGCAGGACGCCGACGTACTCCAGTTCGTCCCGCTTACCCCACATCTCCTTTCGGAGGTGTGGGGGCGTCGCGGCGTACCGCAGCACGGTTTCGACGAACCCGTCTTCCCACTTGCCCGCTCCGTCAGGGTCGGGGTACACTGTCAGCCGATCCACCCGGAAGACCGCGGCCGCGCGGGCCACGTATCCGAGCTTGCGAGTTGCCTCGCGTCTGTCTTCGGCTTCCCGTGCGAGGGAAGACGGCACGAGTACGCTGGTCGTCATGCCGTGACGCTTCCACGTCGCGCCACTAGACTGTGCCGGTATCTCTCCTTCCCGTCCTTAAAAAGACCGCGTTTCACACTCGCGGTGCGGCGCGTTCACATGGTCCGTCATGCTGCCTCGTGACCGATTGAGCGGTTCGAACCTTTGCCGCTTTCGAAAGTCCATGTCGTGTGACCACAACACATGACCACCGCGACACGGCGGGGCGATTGGCCTCACTTCCCACGGTTTTCTCGGGAAAACGGAAGGCTTTTTACTATCACCCCCTCCAGATTTGATTGCAACGAGGCGTTGCGCGCTGGTACCGAGCGGCCGACGGCCGCGAGGGTCAGGGCGAACGAAGTGCGCGCTGGTAGTGTAGTTGGTATCACGTGACCTTGCCATGGTCACAACCTGGGTTCAAATCCCAGCCAGCGCATTTCTGCTGAAGCCGACCGACGAGCGTAGCGAGTCGCGGGGCGAGGCGGAATCGTCCTGGATTTGACTCCTTCGGGGAACGTGCACCGGACAGCGTGAGCGACCATTTCTACGGCGAACGACACCCGTGAGAAACTAGTTCGGTTCGTCCACGACGAAAGTCGACCATGGTTTGGGCATACCATTATCTGTCGACCCCGAGAAGTGTCACCCCGTATGACAGATGAGACGGTCCACGAGTCGTCCCAGAAGCGCAGTCGCAGAGGGATCGCGTCGTACTTCCGGCGACTGGCCGACGCACTCGGCCGCGGCGAGCCCGTGCCGGCAGACGACGAACAGACTGTGACGGTCGATCCGCCGGCCGAAACCGATCTGGCTGTCGAAATCGAGCGCGCGGACGACACTGTCAGCCTCGACATCCAGATGGAGTGGCCCGCTGACGCGGGGGAGGTCGACACGGACGCCCAGGCGAGCAAGGCGACGTTCGAGGTCTACGAGGACAGTGCCGAACAGTGGCGCTGGCGGCTCGTCCACCGCAACGGGAACATCATCGCCGACGGCGGCGAGGGGTACGCCTCCAAGCAAAAGGCGAAACAGGGCCTCGAAAGCGTCAAGACGAACGCTCCCGGTGCGTACGTCGTCGATCAGACGAAGGACGACGAGTCGGAAGCGCTCGCGGAGGGCGGCAGCAAGGCGACGTTCGAACTGTTCGAGGACAGCGAGGGGAAGGCTCGCTGGCGGCTCCGCCACGACAACGGCGACATCATCGCGGACTCTGGCCAGGGCTACGCGTCCAAGCAGAAGGCCAAACAGGGACTCCGCAGCGTCCAGAAGAACGCCCGCGGCGCGCCCGTCGAAGACGCGGAGTGAGCCGCTTCGACCCGACCTGCAGAGAGCCTGTGTGGTTCTCCCTCGGCGCGCGAGCCGAGCGGCAGGGAGCAGTATTTAGTCTCAGGCGCGCGTGCGAACGCGCATGACCTGTATCGGATTCCTCTCGGTCGCACCGGTCGTCGAAGGCAGTATGTCGTCGTACGTCGCCGACGCCGTCGCGGCCCTCGACGACTTCGACGTGGAGTACGAGACCACGCCGATGGGGACGATCATCGAAGCCGAGGACAGCGAAGAACTGTTCGCAGCCACGCACGCCGCCCACGAGGCAGTCGGCGCACAGAGCGACCGCGTGAGCACGTTCCTGAAGATCGACGACAAGCGGACTGTCGACCAGCGGGCGAGCGACAAGGTCGACGCCGTCGAGGAGCATCTCGGCCGCGAGGCACGCAGCGGCGCGTCCGAAGGTGGAGATTAAAGGGGAGGGTGCCAAAGACGGCGCATGGACAGCCTCAATCGGATGGCCACGGAACTCGTCGACGAGGCCATCGACTTCGCCGACGAACTCACGATAGACGTACACGCGCTCGATGGCGACGCCGCAGTGCTCGACTTCGGCGTCGAGGTCCCCGGCGCGGTCGAGGCCGGAATGTTGCTCGCAGAGATCCAGACGGCCGGCCTGGCGACGGTCCAGTCGACGATGGACGCCGTCGACAGCGCGCCGCTGACCCACGTCGAACTCTCGACGGACCACCCGGCGCTCGCCCTGCTGTGTTCGCAGAAGGGCGGCTGGGAACTCGCGGTCGACGGGTTCGAGGGACTGGGGAGCGGTCCGGCCCGCGCGCTCGTCGCCGAGGAGGACGCCTTCCAGCGCATTGGCTACCGCGAGGATGCCGATTTCGCCGTGCTGGCCGTCGAAACGGACGAACTACCCGACGAAGCCGTCGCGAGCCAGGTCGCCGAGCGCACCGGCGTGCCCGAAACCGGCGTGTTCCTGCCCTCGTTCGCGACCGCGAGCGTCACCGGAAGCGTCGTCGCCGCGGCCCGAGCCGCCGAACTCGCCGTCTTCCGGCTGGCCGAACTCGGCTACGACCCCGTCTCGGTGCTGTCTGCCACCGGTCGAGCGCCGGTCGCACCCGTCGCCGGCGACGAGGCGACGGCGATGGCCCGAACCACGGACGCGCTGGCCTATGGCAGCGAGGTCCACCTCACCGTCGACGAGGACTTCGACCGCTTCGACGAGGTCCCGTCCATCGCTGCCGAAGAGTACGCCGAGCCGCTCGAAGGCGTCTTCGAAGACGCGGACTGGGACTTCACGGAACTCCCGGTCGAACTATTCGGCCCCGCCGCGGTGACCGTCGACGTTGTCGGTGGTGACACCCACGTCGTCGGCGGGACGCGCGAAGACGTGCTGGCCGAGAGCTTCGGTCTCTGACCGTGCGCTACAAGGTCGCCCCGCCGCCGCGTTCGCTCGAATTTCTGGAGCGTGCCCGCGGTGCGATTCCGCTCGTCCCCGGCGACGAGGCCGACTGTTGTCGGGCGATCCAGCGGGAGACGGACGTGGGCGACCGCGAGACCGCACAGTCGTACCTCGTGTTCCTGCGAGCGCTCGGCCTCGTCGCCGAGAGCGAGCGGGGCTACTACCGCACCGGAAGTGACTTCGAACCGGAAGCGGCCGCCGAGGCGTTCAGACGGTCGGTGTTCGGCGTCGACGTGCTCGTGGATGCCCTCGCCAGCGGCCCGCTGGACGCCGACGACGCGTTCGAGGTGCTCCGGGACGAGATTCCCCGTTGGGAGCGCGAACGACACACCGACTGGGTGACCGTCTGGCGCGAGCGGGTAGAGCATCTGCTGGAGTGGGCGGTCACGTTCGGTCTCGCCGAAAAGACTGCTGGCGAGTACGTCGCCGTCAGAGCATAGGCGCTACTCTGCCGGCGTGATGTCGGTCACCGTCCCGACGCCCTTCGAGCGGCCCTCGCGGAAGACGAACTTCTGGCCCTCCTCGACGAGGTACGAGCGGAACTTGAACCGGACCGTCGTCTCGCCGGCGTCGCCCGGGAGCAACTGGCCGCCCTCGGGACGGAACACCGCGGCTTCGCTGACCGTCTCGAGGTGGACGACCGGTTCGTAGCCGTCGCCGATGCGCGTCGGGTGGTTCAGCACCATCACCTCGGCCTCGAACTCCCGGACCGGCGTGGGGTCGGCGTCGCGCGGCAGCAGGACCATCCCACGCTCGATGTCCGCCTCGCGGACGCCCTTGAGCGCGATGCCGACGATGCGGCCGGCCTTGGCCTCGTCGACCCGGTGGTAGTGCATCTCGATGGAGCGGACTTCGACCGGACGGAAGCTCCCGTCCTGCATCGGGCCGATCAGCAGTTCGTCGCCGGCCTCCACCTCGCCCGACTTGATCGTTCCCGAGGCGACAGCGCCGACTCCCTGGACGTTGTAGGTCCGGTCGACGTACATCCTGAAGTCGCCGACCTCGCCGGCGGTCTTCGGCAGCGCTTCGAACATGTCGTCCAGGTCACCGAGGCCTTCCTGGGTGACGGCGCTGGTCGTGATGACGGGGACGACAGTCTCCGAGATCTCGTTGATCGCCGTCTCGACACCGTGGCGCTCGACCCGTAGCGGCGTCTTGTCGACCTCGCGGAGCGCCCGCTCGACGGCGCGTTCCACGTCGGCGACGCGCTCCTCGTCGACCAGATCGATCTTCGTTATCGCGACGACCGTCGGGAGGTCGGTCGCGAGCAGGATGCCGAGGTGTTCGCGGGTGGTCTCGGTCACGCCGTCGTCGGCCGCGACGGTTAACAGTCCGTAGTCCAGTTTCTGCCCGACCAGGCCGCGGATCGTCGTCCGGAGCCACGGCTCGTGGCCGACGGTGTCGACGAACGAGACGAGGCGGTCGGACTCCTCGACGACGCGCGCGCGGTCGTCTTTCCGATGTGGGTTGTCCATCCTGATCGGCTCCCCGTCGTCGTCGAAGCCGTAGACGCCGTAGGAGAGGTCCGCCGACAGCCCGCGCTCGACCTCGTGTGGTTGTACGTCCAGAAAGCCGCGGGTCCCGCCCTGGCCGTCGTCCGCGTCGCCGGTCACGAGCGACCCGACGAGCGTCGACTTGCCGTGGTCGACGTGGCCGGCGGTCCCGACGACGATGTGGTCGTCGTCCGCGAGGACCGACCCTTCGGTGACGGTCGCGACGCCGACGATGCCGTCGGCCGCGCCGTCGCCCCCGACGCCGTCGACGCCCCACGTCTTGACGTCCTCGATGTGGGCGTTGGCCTCGTCGGCGAGCAGGCTCAGCACGTCCATCGACTCGGAGAACTCGGCCGGCGAGATGCCGGCGAGGCCGCCGTCGTCGGTGACGCCGACGACGTAGGTCGCCTCCCCGTCGCCGGAGAGGACGCGGTGGCGCAACTGCGCCGCGAGCGATTCGAGTCGCCCCTCGGACAGGTGGAGGTTCTCGGTGAGCCGTTCCTTGAACTCGACGCTACCGCCCTCCCGCTCGCCGCGCTCGAGTGCGCGCCGGAGGACGGCCCGGTCGGGGCTCATGTCACTCCGTAACGGTGGCGCAGATAAAAGCCTTCCCCGGATTTTCGGCCCCTGAGGTGTCCTGTGGCCGATGGCTGAGTGTCTCTCTCACAATAGCGCTCGTGAGAGGATTTTTGTGTGGAGACGAGCCCAGACCCGCCGATGGACTGAGCGGCCACGCGGGACCCGCGGTTGTGCGATGCCATCTCGCGTGGGGAGCACTGCCGCCGGCGTCGCCTGTTCGCCAGACGCAGGGCCGACGAGCGACGCGAGTGCGAATCAGCGCCGGTACGGTGCGACGGCTTCGAGAAATCCGTCGGCGAAAGCCGCGTCCGTCACGCGGTCCGCGCGTTCACGGGCGGTCTCGTCGGCGTTCGCGACGGCGACCGCTTCGCCGGCGTGGTCGAACATCTGCGCGTCGTTGACGGAGTCGCCGACCGCGAGGAAGTCGCCGGCGTCGAGGGACAGTTCCTCGCAAATCGCCTCCAGCCCGGTCCCCTTGTCGACGACCGGGTCGGTGACGTGGTACGCGAAGCCGGTGTCGAGGACCACGAGCCCCTCCGCGGCCGCCAGTTCCGCTAACGGCTCCAATGGCTGGTCGAGACTCACGACTAACTCCGTCTCTCGCCAGCGGTTCGCCAGGTCGACCGCGCCGAAGCCGAGGTCGTGACCCAGGTCGCGATACGCCTCTGCAACTGCCATGGCGGCCTCGTAGTCCCCCTCCAGCCTGAGTTCGTCAGTCGCCTCGACGAACACGACGCCGCCGTTCTCTGCGACGACAGTCCGTTCGATACCGAGAAATTCACAGAGGGCGATGGGGAACGGCATCGCCTTCCCGGTCGCGACCACGACCCGCTCGGGCCACTCGCGAAGCACGGGGACGACACGGGGGTCGAGCGCCCGGGACTCGTCGGTCAGCGTTCCGTCGATATCGACGACGAGCGGCGGCACGTCGCTGTCCATGTCTCTCACTCCGGTCCGCCGGATATGTGGATTGCGGTCAGTCGCCGGACAGTCGTTCGTAGGCCGCCTTCACCTGCTTGAACTCGGCCTCGCTCCCGCTGTCGGTGTCGGGATGGACCTCCTTGACCTTCTCGCGATACGCCTGCTTGATCGCACCCTGGTCCGCGTCCGGGTCGAGCCCGAGCGTCCGGTAGGCCTCCGTGGGGCTGGGACCGTCGGCCGCCTGGACCCGCTGTCGGCGACGACGTTGCTGCTCTTGCCGCTGCTGGCGGCGCTGCCCCCGCGTCGACCGACGGCCGCGCTGTTGGGACTCGCGAGCGCGGCGCGCATCGCGTGCGCGTCGGCCGTCGCCCGGCGGCTCCCACTCCTCGCGCGGACCGGCCCCGAACCCGCCCCGGCGAGCGGCCCCGGTGTTCTGGGCGGCGCGGCGTTCCACCCGCTCGTAGAGACTCGTGGCCATCTTGCCGCTGAGGTGGTAGTACATGACGTACGTCGAGACGCCGAACATCAGCGCCAGGACAAGCACGGCCGGATTGACGATGACACCGACCACTGTGAGGACGACCGTCAGGACGGCGAACACCGCTGCGACTCCCTTCGAGAGGTCGTCGTACTGCACGGTCCTGGCTTGGGTCCACAGAACCGTAAGCGTCCCGCCTCCGTGAGCCTCGCACCCGACGGCTCAGTCTGCGACGGCCTCGCCCGACCCGGCCACGGCGTTCGGATCCTGGATCCAGAGGTCGCCGAACAGGTCGTCCTGCTGGAGGCGGACCTGACCGCGATGGGCCAGAAAGAGGAGTCCGAGGAACGTCTCGACACGCGTCCCGCCGGCGGACTCGATCTCGCGGTACAGCACCTCTTCTCGGCCCTGGTCGTAGTGCTCGCGCACGGCGTCGTGGACGTCTCCAATGATGTCGTCGATGTTCTCGGCGTGGGCCGTACCGGTCACGTCGGCCGCGGTCGGCTCGTCGTCCATCCGAAAGTCGTCGGCCCCGCGGTAGTCCAACTCCTGCGTCCCGCGCTGAAAGCCGCTGGGAGAGTCGCTGGTGTCGTACTCGCGGGACTCCTTCCACCACGAGTCCCGTTCGGCGTCCCGGAGGTCCCGGACCAGTTCGTCGAGCGTCTGTGGCATCCCGCGGGCACGACGGCGTTCGAGCCGGCGGTCCATCTCGGACTCCAGCGCCGAGAACGGGTCCGGCTGGTCGATGGGCGCGTCCTCGGTCATCGCCTGCTCCCAGGGCTCGGCGGGGTCCTCCTCGGTGTCGTCCTCGCCGAGCATCGCGTCGCTCTTCATCCGAATCAGGACGCTCGCGTAGAACAGCGCCCGGCCGGAGGTCCGGAGGTCCGCGTCGTCGATGCGCGTGAGGAACTTGTCGGTGACGCGCACCACGTCGATGTCCCACGGGTCGATCTCGCCGTCGTCGGCCAGCTGTACGAGGACTTCGACCGGTTCGACGTCGTCGGTCGCTTCGTCGCCAGTCGCTTCGCCCTCGCCGGTGTCTGCCTCGGGATCCGACTGCTCCGCACCGCCGAGGAGCGACGACGCCCCCTCGGGCGGCTTGGGGTCACCCGACTCGCGTCGCTCATCGGTCGACTTGTCCGAGCCACTAGGCGGCTCGCGGTCCTCGTGTCCGGTGATGTCCAGCGGGATGTCGTCGTCAGTCATCCGCCGGAACCTCCTCGTCGCCGTCGTCCGCCCCGTCGCCGGAGAGGTCGATCCCCGTCACGGCCGAGACGTTGTCGCCCTGCATCATCACGCCGATGGCGCGCTCGGAGCGCTCCAGCAGGGCCGAGCGGTGCGAGACGACGACGAACTGGGCGTCGCCGGCGAGTTCGTCGACCATCTCGCCGACGAGGTCGGCGTTGGCCGCGTCGAGGAACGCGTCGACCTCGTCCAGCGCGTAGAACGGCGCGGGGTTGTGGCGCTGAATGGCGAAGATGAACGCCAGCGCAGTCAGGGACTTCTCGCCGCCAGACATCGCGTTCAGCCGCTGGATAGGCTTGTCGCCAGGCTGGGCCTTCATCGTCAGCCCGCCCTCGAAGGGGTCGTCCTCGTCCTCAAGGTGGAGGTGACCGGTACCGTTCGAGAGCCGTTCGAAGATGTCCTCGAACTGGTCGTTGATCTCGGTGAACGACTCCATGAACGTCTCCTTCTTGCGCGCCTCGTAGGTGTCGATGCGCTCTCTGATGCCGTCGGCCTCCTCGACGAGGGTGGCCTTCTTCTCCTCCAGTTCGTCGAGGTCCTCGGCCACGCGGTCGTACTCCTCGATGGCGCGCATGTTGACCGGCTCCAGTTTCTCCATCTCGCCGGCCAGCCGCTCGATCTCGCGCTCGACCGTCTCGTGATCGGGTACGTCCTCGGGGTCGTAGTCGCCGACCTGGGCTTCGAGTTCGTCGATCTCCCACTCGAGGCGCTCGCGTTCCTCACGCTCGTCTTCGAGGTCGCGCTCGACCTCGGAGACGGCGGCCTGCTGCTCGTCGCGGGCCTCCTTGGCGTCCTGAACCTTCTCGCGCAGCTCCTCGCGCTCCGCCTTGAGGTCGGCCAGTTCGTCTTCGAGGTCGGCGACTTCCTGTTCCTTCTCGGCTTTCAGCTCTCGCTTGTCCTCGATCGTCGCTCCGAGGTCGTCGATACGCTCCTCGTGTTCCGCCTTGCGGTTCTGGGCGGCCTCGATGTCGTCGTGGAGATCCTCGATGGCCTCCTCGGCGTACTGCTTCTCCAGCTGGTACTCGTTCAGTTCGGCGTCGAGGTCGTCCTGACGGTCTTCGAGCGCGTCGATGTCCTCCTTGATCGTCTCGCGCTGGTCGGTCAGATCTGGCAGCTCGGAGTCGGCGACCTCCGATTCGAGCTCGTCGATGTCGGACTGGACGGACTCGATCTCCTCGGTCTTCGCCTCGATGTCGGCCTCCAGTTCGTCCATCTGATCGGCCACGTCCTCGCGCTCGGCCGCGATCTCTTCGAGGTCGGCCTCCAGTTGCTCGATGCGCTCGCGCGTCTCTTGGAGGGTCTCCTCCTTCCGCTCGATGCTGGCCTCGATGTCGCGGACCTGCTCGGTCGCGTCGGACTCGCGGTCGCGGGCGTCGTCGAGGCGCTCCTCTACGTCCCGGAGGTCGTCACGCACGTCCGCACGCTCGTCTTCGAGTTCGTTGATGCGCTTGGCGACGCGTTCGAGCTTGCCGGCGCCACCGGAGAAGGAGAATCGCGTCCCGGAGGAAGAGCCGCCGGTCATCGCACCGGATTTCTCGACGAGGTCGCCGTCGAGCGTCACCATCCGATAGTTGCCCATCAGGTCGCGGGCGGTGTCCATGGAGTCGACGACGACCGTGTCCCCGAGGACGTAGGAGAACACGCCCGCGTACTCGGGGTCGAAGTCGACGAGGTTGTACGCGAAGTCGACGACGCCGTCGGCGTTCGGCAGCGACGGCAGCGAGCGGTTCTGCATCTGCGTGATCGGCAGGAACGTCGCCCGGCCGGCGTTGCGCGATTTGAGGTACTCGATACAGCGCTGACCGACGCCGTCGTCGTCGACGACGACGTGGGCGAGGCGACCGCCGGCCGCCGTCTCGCAGGCGGTGGCGTACTCTGGGTCGACGCCGCCCAGCTGGCCGACCGTGCCGTGGACGCCCTCCCGTCCGGCGTTGAGGATCGCCGTCACCGCGCGACCGTACGAGGAGTCGCCGTCCTCGCCGGCTTTCGCCTCCAGTTGGGCGTACTCCTGTTGCTTCGCGCTGATCTCGTCTTCCAGGTCGTCGAGGTCCGACTGGAGTTCGCGCTTCTCGCCGCGTAAGTCGTCGACCACGTCGGCGATGGTCGCTTTGTTCTTCTGTGCTTTCTCCAGTTCAGTTCGCAGGTCCTCGATGTCCGCTTCGAGGTCGGGGATCTGCGCCTCGGCCTCCTCAATGGCCGCGCGCTTTTCGTCCTCCGCGTTCGAGCGCCGACGGGCCTCGTCGAGCAGCCGGTCCTGCTCGCGCTGGAGGTCGTTCTTCTCGCTTTTCAGCGTCTCTAACGTCGAGCGCTTCGCTTCGAGCTCGTCCTTGACCTCCTGGAACTCCTCGCCGACCTCGTCGATGCGCTGCTGGACCTCGGCGAGTTCGGACTCCTTCTCGGCGATGTCGGCCTTGACGTTCGACTTCGCGACTTTCGTCTCACGGATGTCGCTCTCCAGGTCGTCGATGGTCTCCTGCTTGCGGTCGATCTGGACGAACGCCTGGCGGCGCTCGTTCTCGGCGCTCTCGACGGCCTCCTCGGCCGACTCGATCTTGTCTTCGAGCCGCGAGATGTCGCCTTTGATCTCCTCGATATCGCGCTTGATGGCGAGCTGTTCGTCCTCGCCCTTGCGCTCGATCTCCTGATTGAGCCCGTGAAGCTCGTCTTCGAGGCGGATGACCGTCCCCTGTCGCTCGTCCAGTTCGCTCTGGAGGTCGGTGAGTTCGGATTCGAGGTCGTCGATGGCCGCTTCGACCGCCGTCAGTTCGTCCCGCTTGTCTTCGAGTTCGGCGGCCTTGCGGTAGCCCTCGTACTCCTCTTTCTCGTCGCGCAGTTCCTGGTACTGGAGCGCCGTCTCGCGCTCGTCTTCCAGCTGGTCGAGGCGTTCACGTTTCTCCTCGATGCGCAGTTCGGCCTCGTCGATGCGGTCCTGGACGACCTCCAGTTCGTCGAAGGCGTCGGCCTTCTTCGCGTCGAACTGGGCGACGCCGGCGATCTCGTCGATGATCTCCCGGCGAGAGCCGGCCGTCATGTTGATGATCTCGGTCACGTCGCCCTGCATGACGACGTTGTAGCCCTCGGGCGTGACGCCCGCCTGGGCGAGTAAGTCCTGAATGTCCGAGAGATTGACCGAGCGACCGTTGATGTAGTAATAGGAGTAGTAGTTGTCCTCGGTCTCCTTGACGCGGCGCTTGATGGCGATCTCGTCCACGTCGCCCACGTCCTCCGTGCCGGCGGCGTTGACGACCTGCGACCGTTCGAGGGTCCGGTCCTCGTTCGCCAGAATTACCTCGACGCTCGCCTGGCGCTCGCCGTCGTAGTCGGTCTCCTCGTCGGCGTGGCCGGGGTTGTAGATGAGGTCGGTCAGCTTCTCGGCGCGGATGCCGGAAGTTCGAGCCAGTCCCAGCGCGAAGAGCACGGCGTCGATAATGTTTGATTTACCCGAGCCGTTCGGGCCGCTGATGGTAGTGAAATCTTCGTAGAACGGGATTCGAGTCTTCCGTCCGAAGCTCTTGAAGTTGTCGAGGACGAGCTCTTTGATGTGCATGCGGTGGTGTGACCGACGGGCCTACGCGACGATGATGTCGGACCCCGACTCCTCTTCGGATTCGGTCTCCGACTCGGCCTCGGCTTCCTCCCTGTTATCCGATTCCTCGGTATCCTCGGTGTTAGGTGTGTCGGCCTCGTTCGCAGTGACGATATCCTCGTCAGCCGAGTCGTCGGCGTCGGCTTCGAATCCGCTGTCCTCGTCGACGGCGCTCTCCAGTTCGCGGATGCGGACCTTGCACTCGACCAGTTCGTCGGTCAGCCCCTCGACCGACGCTTCCAGTTCTCTGACGCGCGTTTCGAGTTCCTCGACGCGATTGCCGCACATACCCGTTACCCAACCGGTCTGGACACTTATACCTACGTCAGACATTGGCACTACGGCTGATACGTTCGTCCTCGCTAACTGGAAGCGATCGCCGGCTGGCGGGCAGGCTGGCCCTTCCCTGACGGGTCGTTAGCCTTTAGCCACGCGCCACCGAACCCCGGACAATGACCGCACAAGCGTCCGAGTCCCGCGACCTCGCGGCCGTCATCGGGCTGGAGGTCCACGTCCAGCTCGAGACGGACACGAAGATATTCTGTGGCTGTTCGACCGACGTGGCCGACGCCGAGCCCAACACCCACACGTGCCCGGTGTGTCTCGGCCTGCCCGGCGCGCTCCCGGTGGTCAACGAGGGGGCCGTCGAAGCGGCGGTGAAGGTCGGCAAGGCCATCGACGCCGACATCCCCGAGGAGACCACGTTCCACCGGAAGAACTACTACTACCCCGATCTGCCGAAGAACTTCCAGATCACGCAGTACGACTCGCCCATCTGCCAGGACGGCGAACTGGAGTTCACCGTCGAGAGCGAGCGCCGGAGCGTCGACATCCGCCGGGCGCACCTCGAAGAGGACCCCGGTTCCATCAAGCACGTCCGCGAGGGGACCGGCCCGCTGGAGTCCCGGACCTGCTCCATCGAGCGCGCCGACTACACGCTCGTCGACTACAACCGCGCCGGCACGCCGCTGATGGAGATCGTCACCGAACCGGACTTCCGCGCGCCGGGCGAGGTCCGCGCGTTCCTCGAAAAGCTCGAAGAGGTCCTCGAGTACCTCGGCGTGTTCGACGCGACCCGGGACGGCAGCCTCCGCATCGACGCGAACCTCTCGATGGTCGACGCCGACGAGGTCAGTGAGGACGGCGACATCGACGACGCGGTGCTCGAAGACGCAAACCGCACCGAGGTCAAGAACATCTCCAGCCACAAGGGGGCCGAACAGGCACTGGCCTTCGAGGCCTCGCGCCAGCGCAAACTCATCCAGTCGGGCCGCGCCGTCGAGCAGGAGACCCGCCACTTCAACGAGACGCACGGCAACACCGTGTCGATGCGCTCGAAGGAAGAGGAGAAGGACTACCGCTACTTCCGGGAGGCCGACCTGCCGCCACTGCGGGTCAGCCACTGGACGGACGAGGTCCCAATCCCGGAACTGCCCGACGCCCGCCGCGAGCGCTTCGTCGCCGAGTACGGCCTGAGCGAGGAGGCGGCGTCGAAGCTCACCAGTACGAAGCAGGTCGCGGACTTCTTCGAGAGCGTCGCCGAGCGCTTCGACGCCGACCTCGCGGCGACGTGGGTCGCCGACAATCTGCTGGGCGAACTGAACTACCGCGACATGGCGATCACCGACCTCGACGACCGCTTCGACGAAGTAATGCGACTGGTCGAACTCGTCGCGAATGACGACATTACCGCCAAGAACGCCCACGAGACGGTCCTGCGGGAGATGCTCGACACCGGCGACGACCCCGACGCCATCGTCGACCGCGAAGGCCTCGGCAAGACCTCCGGCGACGAGGTCCAGCAGGCCGTCGAAGCCGCTATCGACGAGAACCCCGACGCCGTCGCCGACTACCACAACGGCGAGGACGGCGCGCTCAACTTCCTCGTGGGCCAGGTCATGCAGAAGACCGGCGGGAGCGCCGACCCCGGCGACGTGAACGGACTACTGCGCGACGAACTGGACGGGTAGCATCCGTGGCCGTCGGCCACGGTTCACGGTCGTGAGCGAGCGGGGCGAGCGAACGAGCGCCTTTTGGTCCAGATTTTTCGACGAGTGGCACGCGACCGGCGGGAGCGTACCCGAGGACGAAAAAGGTGGGGCGACGTGAACGGATTGCTCCGCGAGGAACGGGACGGCTATAGTAGCCATTGGCAGTCAATGCACACCCGATCGCACGATGGCAGTGCGATCGGTGTGTAAATCGTTTCAATTGTTACTATAACGGAAGTCGGTCAACCGAGGGTGTCGATGGTCCGCAAGCGGAAGAAAAGATAGGTGGCGACCGCAGGAACGGTTGACACGGTCAATCCGAGCGTGACGACGAACTGGGTGTTCGAAGAAATCGAGTAGAGGTCGACGGCGAACGTCCCCCAGAGGATACTCACACCGACGAGTACGGCGGTCGGGAGAGCGAGGCGCTCACGGCGGAGTCCCCGAATCCCGATCGCAATCAGCACCCCGGCCGCGAGCAGAAAGAACAGGAAGACGATTTCGGCTAGCAGTCCGAGTCGATGACTGGGTGGGTCCAGGGCGTACTGCACGTACGCCACAGTCCGCCTGACTCCAAGATAGAGGCCGACGAGAACGAGCGCGATGGACGGCAGTTGCGTTCTGCGTATGTCGATCATCGGGCACGAAATCAATCCCAACTGAACTGTAAATACTTTGTCTGAACCGCCGAGCGCGAACCCCGGAGAGAGCCAGTATCGAACTGCCGCAGTGGCTACGACTGCTATCGGGAACCCCACCTTTGGGACTCTCCTTGCGCTACGAGTCGCTGGGCGCGCTCGACTCCGCGCGGTCCCGACGCTCGGCCGGGAGTAACGCGGGGTCTCTCCACAGCAAGGAGACGAAGATCGCGGCCGCGACCGCCTCGATGGTCTTGATAGCCGTCTCGGCCGGTTCAGTGTTGAAGTGGTCCAGGATCAGCAGGACGGTGCTGCCGCCGTGGTGGTGGCCGCTGCCGCCCGACGAGGGCGCGGAGAAGCCGTCGACGAGGAACGCGCCGTGGCCGGTGGCGTGCCAGAACACCCACGCGGCGATGGACGCGACCATGAGAATCATCCCGGCGAGGTAGGCGTTTCGGAGGCCGACGACGCCGCGGGTGACGAGGTACGGGCCGGCCAGCAACAGCGCGGCGAAGGCGACGAACAGGAACGGGCGGGGGTCCGGCGGCAGTCCCTGCCCGAGGAGTCCCCCCATCGCCTGCGCGTAGATGATGCTCCGCGGAAGTCCCCACCAGAGGTGAAACGCGGCCGTCGCGAACACGAGCGCCGCGGCGACGGCGCGGAGGAGTTTGCTGGTCCGACGGTCCATACCAACCGTTCGGCCATCGGCGACAAGAGTGCGTCGAAGTCGGCGGTCGTGACGGCGTTAGCTCACGACCAGTTGATTGTCGATGACGCGCACGTCGGCTCGCTCGAACACGTCCCGTATCTCCTCGTCGAGCGCGACGTCCGTGATGAAGATGTCGATGTCGTCGATGGTGGCGAACTCGCGGAAGCTCTGCTTCCCGAGCTTGCTCCCGTCCGCGACGAGGATGACGCGGTGGCCGCCGTCGACCAGCAGCGACTTGATGCGCGCCTCGTCCTCGTTGGACACCGAGAGGCTCCCGTCGTCGTGGATGGCGTCGGTCTCCAGAAAGACGAGGTCGAAGTTCGTCTTCTTCAGGTAGGACTCGCCGCTAGGGCCAACGAGCGCGTCCGAGGTGGGCCGCAGCGAATCGCCGACGACCTTCACCTCGCCGCAGGACTCCCTGAGTTCGAACGCGGTCTCCGGTGAGTTCGTCGCGACGAGGAGCGACACGGAGTCGGGGATGGCCTTCGCCACCTCCATCGCAGTCTGTCCGGTGTCGAAGAAGACCGCGTCACCGTCCTCGAGTTCCTCGACCGCTCGCTCGGCGATAGCTTGCTTCCCGCTCGGGTTCTCGACCTCGTCCTTGACTCGCCCCTCGCTCCCGTTGTGGTCCGGGGCCGGCAGCGCACCGCCGTGGAACCGCTCGATGAGCCCGTCTTCGGCCAGTGACGCGAGGTCGCGCCGAATCGTCGCCCCCGAGACGCCGAACGCCTCCGTGAGCTCTTCGACCGTCACCCGATCTGACTCGTTGACTTTCCGCACGATCTCCTTCCGACGTTTGTCAGGCAACATAGTCACGTGTCAAACCCGGGCAGACGAGCCTGTGGTCTACGTCCACGTACGGGCGTGGAACGTATATTAGTAGTTATTCGTTTCATTCTGGTCACTCATAGAGCCGGCGTTCGTGCCGTCGGTCGCGGAGGGCGCGTTCGGCGGCCGGTGGGTGTCTCAGAGATATATTGCACGTATTCTGATTCCGTATTTATATTGGTTGTGACACACATAGCTGTGCGGTCCGCGACTTAGTCGACGAGCGTCCCCAGCAGCGTCGCGACGACCGTCCCGAGACTGCTGACGATCGCGCCGCCGTAAACCCCGGACGCGTAGTTGTATATCGCGATCACCGCCAGTACGGCGGCGATGGCGAACGCCGTCAGAGAGACGCGAGACGGGACGCGGACAGTCTCTGCTCGCATCGTCAGGCGGTTACTTTCTGTTCCGAGGTCGACTCGTAGGTCAGGGACTCGCCCGTCTGCGGGTCGAAGTACTGCAGCGAGTCGCGGTCGAACCGCAGATTGACGCTGTCGCCCATCTCGACCGTCGTGTCGGGGTCGACGGCGGCCTTGATGGTCTGGTCGGTGTCGAGGTCGAGTTCGAGGACCGTCTTCTCGCCCTGCGGTTCGACGACCTGGACTGTCGCCGGGTGGACGTTCGCGGCGATACCGTCCTGGTTGAGCGAGATGTTTTCGGGTCGGATGCCCAGGACGACGCGCTCGCCGACGTACCCCTCCAGTTCGTCGGCGAACTCGGCGGGCACGTCGTGGGTGTCCGTCCCGAAGTCGAGTTGCAGTTTCCCGTCGGCGTCCCGCCCGAGCGTGCCTTCGAGGAAGTTCATGCTCGGTGAACCGAGGAAGCCGGCGACGAACATGTTCTGGGGGTTCGAGTAGACGTGCGTGGGCGCGCCGACCTGCTGGATCTGGCCGTTGTCCATGACGGCGATCTGATCGGCCAGCGTCATCGCCTCGACCTGGTCGTGGGTGACGTAGACGGTCGTCGTCGACAGTTCCTCGTGGAGCTTGTTGAGTTCGGCGCGCATCTGGACGCGGAGCTTCGCGTCGAGGTTCGACAGCGGCTCGTCCATCAGGAACACGGCCGGGTCGCGGACGATGGCGCGGCCGAGCGCGACGCGCTGTTGCTGGCCGCCAGAGAGTTCCGCCGGGCGGCGTTCGAGCAGTTCCTCGATCTGCAGCAGTTCGGCGGCCTCGGCGACGCGGTCCTGAATGACGTCCTCGGCGGTGTCGTGCTGTTCGAGGCCGAAGCGCATGTTCTCGCGAACCGTCTTGTGCGGGTACAGCGCGTAGTTCTGGAACACCATGGCGATGTCCCGCTCGTAGGCGCGCTGGTCGTTGACGACTTCGTCGCCGATGCGGATCTCGCCGTCGGTCGCCCGTTCGAGCCCCGCGATGAGACGCAGGGTAGTCGTCTTTCCACAGCCCGACGGCCCGACGAGAACGGTGAAGCTCTCGTCGGGGATGTCGAGCGAGATGCCGTCGACAGCCGTGACGTCGTCGAATTCCTTTACGAGTTCGTTGAGTTCTACGTGTGCCATAGTGATTACTCCTTGACCGCTCCTTGGGTTAGTCCGCTCACGATGTACTGCTGGAAGAACAGCCCGAACAGGATGCCGGGCAGGGCCGCGATCATCCCTCCAGCGGCGAGGTGCGCCCAGTCGACGAAGTCGTCGGCGACGAACAGCGAGACGGCGATGGGCAGCGTCTGTGCCTGTTCGGAGGACGTGAGAACGAGCGCGAAGACGAACTCGTTCCACGAGAAGATGAAGGCCAGAATCGCCGTGGCGGCGATGCCCGGTTTCGCCATCGGAAGGATGATCTTGAAGAACCCTTCCCAGCGCGAACAGCCGTCGATGCGGGCCTGTTCGTCGAGCGACTCGGGGACGCCGTCGAAGTAGTTCTTCATGATCCAGACCGCGAAGGGGAGATTGAAGAACGTGTACGTCAGGATGAGCGCGATCCGGGTGTCGTAGAGACTGCCGGTGAGTCCGCCGATCAGCGGCGGGTTCGACATGATGGTGAAGAACGGGACGATGAGCGCGATCGGCGGAATCATCCGCGCGCCGACGATCGACAGCAACAGCGTCTTGTTGCCCACGAAATCGTACCGGGAGAACGAGTACCCGGTGACGGTCCCCAGCGCGACGCAGATGATCGTCGTCGTGCTGGCGACGATGAGGCTGTTGAGCGTGTACAGTTCGAACGGCCTGTTCTGGAAGATCTCGATGTAGTTGCTGGCCGTCGGCTGGGTCGGAAGGAAGGAGATCGGGATGTCGAGGACGGCCCCGGACGGTTTGATGCTGGTGATGAAGATGAAGTAGATGGGGAACCAGATGACGAAGACGTACAGGCCCAGTAGTCCGTAGGCGACGAGGCGCTCGCGGACGACGTGGGGCCACTCGTTGTCAGTGTCCAGTCCGAGCGCCGTTATCAGTTGGCCGAGAGTGGATTGTTTCGTGCTCATTGTCAGTAGGGGGATTCACCGAAGACGTTGTACAGCACGGCCACGATCATGAACGTGACCGCGAGCAGGACGACGCCGAGCGCCGCGCCCTCTCCGGGACGGTTGAAGACCTGTGCGGTGCGGTAGAGCCAGGAGGCCCAGACTTCCGTGGACTTGCCCGGGCCGCCCTGGGTCATCACCCAGACGAGGTCGAGCGCGCGGATGTCGAAGATGATGCGGATGGTCAGCGCGACCAGGATGGACGGCTTCAGGAAGGGGTAGGTCACGTTGACGAACCGCGAGACCCGTCCCGCGCCGTCGACCTCCGCGGCGTCGTAGAGCTGTTCGGGGACGTTCTGGAGCCCGGCGAGCAGGATGATGATGATGAACGGCGTGAACACCCAGATGTCCGCGATGATGAGCGCCATCATCGCCAGCGTCCCGTCCGAGAAGAACGCGATCTTGCTGGAGAGGAGCCCGGACTGGGTGAGCAGGCCGTTGATCGCGCCGTACTCGGACTGGAACATCCAGCGCCACATCAGGCCGCTCATCACGTACGGCAGTATCCAGGGGACGATGACGGCGGTTCGGAACCAGCCCCGTCCCTTGAGGTCCTTATCGAGCAAGAGCGCGATGCCCAGTCCCAGCGCGAACGAGATACTGACGCTGAGGCCGACGTAGACCGCGGTGTGCCAGGTGATCGAGACGAAGTCAGGGGCCAGTCCGAGGAACGCACCGCCCTCCTCTGCGAAGATGAGCCGCTGGAAGTTTCGAAGCCCGACGAACTCCCGCTGTCCGTTGATGGGGTTCGTCCAGAAGACGCTGCTCCAGAACAGCTTCAGGGTCGGGTAGACGATGATGGCGGCGATCCAGAGCATCGTCGGCCCGACCGTCAGCGGCACGAACAGCCGGTCGAGTGTGCGTCGAAGCGATTGTTTTTCTGTCGACATGTGGTGAAGTGATCAGTCGGTTGGATGTGGTGTTCAGCCCGCGATCAGAGCAGTCCGATGTCCTGGTACAGGCGCTCGATGTTGCTCTGGGCGGTTTCGAGCGCGTCCTGCGGGTCCTTGTCGCCTAGCAGGGCGGGCGTGATCTGTTCGGAGAGGTAGTCGTCGACCTGTGGCTGCGCGAGGTACGTCTCGCTTTTCGCGTGTTCGAGGTTGAACTTCATGTCCTCGAGCAGCCACGAGGGGTACTGGTCCTGAATCTCCGGTTCGTCGTAGACCGACGGGATGACTGCGGGGTTGCCCTCGACCTTCATGTTCGTCTTCGAGGACGCCGGCGTGGTCATGAACTGCGCGAACTTCTTGGCCGCTCGCTTCTTCTCCGAGAACGCCGAGACGCTGATGCCGTTCGTGTCCTGGAAGGTGGCGCGCGAGTCCGGTCCTTCGGGCGGCTTCGCGCTGCCGAGGCGGTCCGCGCCCCAGTCGTCGGCGTTAAGCGCGCGGGCACCCAGCGGCGTCCAGGACTCCACGGACGCCAGTTGGCCTGCGATGAACGTGTCGCCGGCCCCGCCCTCGCCCATGCTGGAGATGCCGTTGGGGAGGAGGTCGTTCTCGCGGAGTCGCGTGAAGAAGTTCATCACGTCCATCCCGGCGTCGACGAACGCCGGCTCGTTGCTGTCGTTGAACAGCTGGCCGCCGGCCTGGTAGAGGAACTGCTTGAAGGTGAACACGTCCTTGTTCGACCACGTGAAGGCGAACGGCGAGGTGTTCTCGGTGTTGAGCTGCTTGCCTTTGGAGACGACCTCGTCCCACGTCTGGGGCGGCTCGCTGACGCCCTGCTCCTCGAAGTGAGCGGTGTCGTAGAGGTAGGTCCCCCACTTGCCGAACTCCGGGGCCATGTACGACTTGCCGTCCAGCGTGACGAGGTTCTGGAGGTTCTCCGGGAAGTTCGACATGTGGCTGTCACTCAGTTCGAGCGGTTCGAGCCAGTCGGAGGCGACGAAGTCGGCCAGCCACCACGTCGGGCCGTTGAACGCGTCGACCGTGGCGTCCTTGTTCCGCCAGATCGTGGTGAGGCTGGTCTTGAGGTTGTTCCACGGAACCTCGTTGACCTCGACGGAGATGCCCGTCTCCTCCTCGAACCGGTTGATGTTCTCCTCGGTCCCGGGGTCGTACTTCAGGCTCCCGGCGTTGTAGAAGACGATGCTGTCGGCCATCGACTCCGAGCCGGTGCCAGTGCTCCCGCCGGAACCGTCAGAGCCGTCGGAACCCTCCGTTCCGCCCGACCCGTCTGAGCCGTCGGAACCGGAGTTCCCGCCGCAGCCCGCGAGTGCGACAGTGCCGATGGTTCCCGCGCCTTTGATGAACCGCCGTCGAGTGTGACTGTGGTCTCCCTGCATACAAATACTCACGATAAAGCCATAGCATATAAATCATGTGGAATTTTGTTCGAAATTGTTCACACAGAGTGATCGAATCGATTTCTTCATAGGTATCCCAATACGGAGAATTCTGGCTATTCAGGAGCCTAGGAGGACATATGCCGAATATATTCGAGATAGTTCCATTTCGATCGCATGATCGAATTCGCTCACAAGTAGTGGCTCGACCGTGCAACAGCGATGTCAGGTCGGAGTGGCTGGCGATCCATCGAACGAGGCTGCGTCAGCGAGGGCGAGACACGACCACTTCTGGAGACACTGTGCGATGCCTGACGAGATACCACTCCGAGGATCAGATGAGACCGATATCCGTGTACAGTCGCTCGATGTTGCTCTGGGCGGTTTCGAGGGCCTCCTTCGGATCCTTGTCACCGAGGAACGCCGGCGTGATCTGTTCGGAGAGGTAGTCGTCGACCTGCGGTTGCGCGAGGTACGTCTCGCTTTTCGCGTGTTCGAGGTTGAACTTCATGTCCTCGAGCAGCCACGAGGGGTACTGCTCTTGAATCTCCGGTTCGTCGTAGACCGACGGGATGACCGCAGGGTTGCCCTCGACCTTCATGTTCGTCTTCGAGGACGCCGGTGTGGTCATGAACCGCGCGAACTTCTTGGCCGCCGACTTCCGTTTCGAGAATGCCGAGACCCCGATGCCGTCTGACTCCTGGAAGGTGGCGCGCGAGTCGGGACCCGCCGGGGGCTTCGCGCTGCCGAGGCGGTCCGTGTCCCACCCGTCGGAATCGAGCGTCCGTGCAGCCAGCGGCGTCCATGACTCCACGGACGCCAGTTGGCCCGCGATGAACGTGTCGCCGGCCCCGCCCTCGCCCATGTTGGAGATCCCTCCCGGGATCAGTCCCTCCGTCCGAAGCTCGGTGAGGAAGTCCATCACGTCCATCCCGGCGTCGACGAACGCCGGCTCGTTGCTGTCGTTGAACAGCTGGCCGCCGGCCTGATAGAGGAACTGCTTGAACGTGAACACGTCCTTGTTCGCCCACGTGAACCCAAATGCCGAGGTGTTCCCCGCATCGAGCTGCTTGCCTTTGGAGACGACCTCGTCCCACGTCTGGGGCGGCTCGCTGACGCCCTGCTTCTCGAAGTGGACCTTATCGTAGAGGTATGTCCCCCACTTGCCGAACTCCGGGGCCATGTACGTCTTGCCCTCGAACGTGACGAGGTCCTGCAGGTGCTGGTTGTAGTTCGACATGTGGCTGTCACTCAGTTCGAGCGGTTCGAGCCAGTCGGAGGCGACGAAGTCGGCCAGCCACCACGTCGGGCCGTTGAACGCGTCGACCGTCTGGTCCTGGTTCCGCCAGATGGTGGTGAGACTGGTCTTGAGATTCTCCCACGGGACCTCGTTGACCTCGACGGAGATGCCTGTCTCCTCCTCGAAGCGCTCGATGTTTGCCTCGGTGCCTGGATCGTATTTCAGGCTCCCGGCGTTGTAGAAGACGATGCTGTCGGCCATCGACTCCGAGCCGGTTCCGGTGGTTCCGCCCGAATTGGCCGTCTCGTTGCCACCGCTCGTTCCTGCGTTTCCGCCACAGCCAGCGAGAGCGGTGGTGCCCACGAGACCGGCTCCTTTGATAAACGATCGACGAGTTCGACTTCGTTTCCGTTGCATGCAGGTTCCCCGGAGATATCCACCCAATATAAATTATGAGGATTGTTGTTCATTTTCGTGCACGTGAAATTCGCTCCTACTTCGGTCAGTCCCAGGGAGAGAAAGTTCGAATTCGAGACACACAGCACCTCAAACGCATTCTTTCATCGTATTAGCCGGTTCGTCGAGTAACGAAGGCATGAACAAATTCGCTCATCTGCGGTCCAGCGTGCTCACATCCTACGTGCACGGCGGCACACCCCGCGATTCTGGGGCAATGGAGACGGATCGGTTCGGAGCGAGCAGAGAACGGGTCGTCGCCCACGCAACAGTGGGATGGTGCTCTCGCGTGCGCTCACACGTGCGACCGTGCGACCGCGAATGCGCCCGCACACCCGCGCTGTCGGCCGATTTTGCCGAAAGCTTTTAGAACGTGTCGCGGCGTAGCGACCCATAATGACAGAGACAGGTGGTGTCCGATGAGACTGATCATCACCGAGAAGGACAACGCCGCGCGCCGTATCGCGGAGATCCTCTCGGAGGGGAGCGCCTCCGCGCAGCGACGCAACGGCGTCAACGTCTATCGGTGGGGCGACACCCGCGTCGTCGGTCTCTCCGGACACGTCGTCGGGGTCGACTTCCCCGCGGAGTACAGCGACTGGCGCGACGTAGAACCGGTCGAGCTCATCGACGCCGACGTGACGAAGGAACCGACCCAGGAGAACATCGTCACCACGCTGCAGCAACTGGCAGAGAAGGCCGACGAGGCGACGATCGCGACGGACTACGACCGCGAGGGCGAACTCATCGGCAAGGAGGCCTACGAGCTCATCCGTGAAGTGACCGACGCCCCCGTCGACCGCGTGCGCTTCTCCTCGATCACCGAGCGGGAGGTCCGCGAGGCGTTCGCGAACCCCGACGACATCGACTTCGACCTCGCGGCCGCCGGCGAGGCCCGCCAGATCATCGACCTGGTCTGGGGCGCGGCGCTGACCCGCTTCCTCTCGCTGTCCGCGCGCCAACTGGGCGACGACTTCATCTCGGTGGGCCGGGTCCAGTCGCCGACGCTGAAGCTCATCGTCGACCGCGAGCGCGAGATCCAGGCGTTCGACCCCGAGGACTACTGGGAGATCTTCGCCGACCTGCAGAAGAACGGCGCTGGCTTCGAGGCCCAGTACTTCTACGACGACGACGGGAAAGAGGCCGAGCGCGTCTGGGACGAGGGCGACGCCGAGGCCGCCTACGCCGACCTCCAGGGCGTCGACGCAGCGACCGTGACGAGCGTCCGCCGCCGGACCCGCACCGACAGCCCGCCGACGCCGTTCAACACCACCGCCTTCATCTCCGCGGCCGGGTCGCTCGGCTACTCCGCCCAGCGGGCGATGTCCATCGCCGAGGAGCTGTACACCGCCGGCTACATGACCTACCCGCGGACAGACAACACGGTGTACCCCGAGGACCTAGACGAGGAGGAGCTCCTCGACGAGTTCGTCGGAGCCGGCTCCTTCGGTGAAGACGCCGAGTCGCTGCTGGAACAGGACGAGATCACCGCCACCGAGGGCGACGAGGAGACGACCGACCACCCGCCGATCCATCCGACCGGCGAGATTCCGCCGAAGGTCGACCTCTCGGACGACGAGTGGGAGATTTACGAACTGGTCGTCCGGCGCTTCTTCGCGACGGTGGCCGAGGCCGCGACGTGGGAGCACCTGCGCGTGGTCGCCGAGGCCGGCGGTCGCTCGCTGAAGGCGAACGGCAAGCGCCTGGTCGAACCGGGCTACCACGAGGTCTACCCCTACTCCAGCGCCAGCGAGAACCACGTCCCCGACGTGGAAGAGGGCGAGGAGCTGTCGATGTCTGACGTGCGCATGGAGGCCAAACAGACCCAGCCGCCGCGTCGCTACGGCCAGTCGCGGCTCATCCAGACCATGGAAGACCGGGGTCTGGGAACGAAGTCCACGCGACACAACTCCATCGAGAAGCTGTACGACCGGGGTTACATCGAGGGCGACCCGCCACGGCCGACGACGCTCGCGATGGCCGTCGTCGAGGCCGCCGAGGAGTTCGCCGACCACGTCGTCAGCGACGAGATGACGGCCCAGCTGGAGGCGGACATGACCGCCATCGCCAACGGCGAGGAGACGCTGGACACGGTGGCCGACGAGTCTCGCGAGATGCTCAAGCGCGTCTTCGAGGAGCTTCGGGACTCCCGCGAGGAGATCGGCGACCACCTCCAGGAGTCGCTGAAGGCCGACAAGACGCTCGGTCCGTGCCCGGAGTGTGGCGAAGACATGCTGATCCGGCGCTCGCGCCAGGGCTCGTACTTCGTCGGCTGCGACGGTTTCCCCAACTGCCGCAACACGCTCCCCCTGCCGTCGACCGGCGAACCGCTCGTGCTCGACGAGCACTGCGAGGATCACGACATGCACCACGTGAAGATGCTGGCCGGCCGGGACACCTTCGTCCACGGCTGTCCCCGCTGCGAGGCCGAGAAGGCCGAGGAGAGCGAAGACGAAGTGATCGGGCCGTGTCCAGAGTGCGGTGCCGGCGTTGCTCCGGAGGAGCAACGAGGCGAAGGCGGCGAAGCCGCCGAAGCGCACGACGGCGAACTCGCGATCAAGCACCTCCGCTCCGGGTCCCGTCTCGTCGGCTGTACGCGCTACCCGGACTGTGACTACTCGCTCCCGCTGCCGCGCAACGGCGACATCGAGGTGACCGACGAGTTCTGCGAGGAGCACGACCTGCCCGAACTCGTCGTCGACCCCGACAGCGACGACCCGTGGGAACTGGGCTGTCCCATCTGTAACTTCGAGGAGTACCAGGCTCGCACCGCCGTCGAGGACCTCGAAGACCTGAACGGCATCGGCTCGGCGACCGCCGAGAAACTCGAAGACGCCGGCGTGGACTCGCTGGACGCGCTCCGCGAGGTCGACCCCGACGTGATCGCCACGGAGGTCCAGGGCGTCAGCGCCAGTCAGGTCCGCGAGTGGCAGGGCGAACTGGAAGCCTGAGGCCGGTCGGGCCGTCTCCCCTCCCGGCGGCGATACAGTTAATCGGCCGGCGAGAGTGTGTCGACGCGTGCCATCGATACCCGAGGAGTTTCACGACCTGTTCGAGAAGGCCACGTTCGCGCACGTGACGACGATGACACCGGACGGAACGCCACACACGACGCCCGTCTGGGTGGATTACGACGCCGAAGCCGACCGGTTGCTCGTCAACACCGAACGCGGTCGGCGGAAGGCGCGCAACGTCGACGCCGACCCCACGGTCTCCGTGAGCATGACCGACCCGGACAACCCCTATCGGTTCCTCTCGGTGACCGGCGAGGTGGACGAGGTGACGACCGAGGGCGCGCGCGAACACATCGATACGCTTGCGAAGCGGTACATGGGCGAAGACGAGTACCCGAACCCAATCGAGACCGAGCGCGTGATCCTCCGCATCCGCGCCGACGAAGTGCTCACCGGCGGATAGCCGGGCGAGCGAGCAGACCTCGCTGGTGGCAGGTCACAGTTGCAGGTGCGACGTGGAACTCGGGCCCCCGTCGTCGTCGATGCCGCCCTCGTGAGCGAACGCGTAGTCGTCGTCGGTGAGGTACACGTCGCCGTGGGTCACGGAGACGTCGACCGAGGGGAGCGTCGTGCCGGCCGCCTCGCCGTTGTCGCAGTCGCCGTCACACGCGTCGAACAGCGAGCCGTGCCGCGGACAGATGAGCTGATCGTCGCGCATCGGGACGCCACGACCGGTGTCGAAACGCTGGGCTTCGTGCGTACACCGATTGATCCAGGCCTCGACGCCGTCCTCGCAGGGGACGAGAATAATCTCCTCCGGGTCGCCGTGCGGGCCGTCGGCGGTGAACAGGTACGACCCCTCCTCGTGGACCGAATCGACCGTCGTCAGATTGTGCACGGCGGCTCGTTGGTCACCGGACGGCATCAGCCTTCGGCCGACCGCGTCAGTCCGCCGTCTCCTCGGCGACGAGGCGCGCGACCGCATCGACGAACACCTCGAACAGCCGCCAGGCCAGCACGCCGCTGACGACGAACGCCCCGACGACGATGGCCACGAACCAGAGGAGGAGGCCAAAGCGCAACTGCGTGACCAGTCCGGTCGCCAATCCGACGGCGAATCCGCCGAGAAGCAGGCCGGCGGCTCCCTGGAGGAAGCGCCACTGCCAGTGACCGAACCCGAACTTCTGGCCCGAGCCGAGCAGCGACGGCAAGACGATTCCCAGCCCGACGCCGCCGAGCGCGAGGAGGAAGAAGACGCTCCCGAACAGATAGGCGAGTCCGCGGACGAAGCCGCCGCTTTCGGCCGTCGACGCCGGCATCGTCGCGAAGGAGTACAGCACCGCCACCGTGACGACGACGCCGGAGAGCACGAGCACGCCCCGGATGGCAGCGAGGACGTACCGTCGACTGTCAGCGGTCATCGTCAGACGTTTGTAACATAACCGTCATAAACCTTCGGAGACGTATATAGTCGACTGTTAGCGTGTTGAGTGGTCTGGGCAGTCCGACGCAGGCCAGCATCGGCGTATCCGAAGCGGTTATACGGCCACGCGCAAGTCTGAGGGATATGAGCGACTGGGCGGACTGGGATCACATCGTGAAGATCGACCCGGACAAGACGCTGGTCGACGGCGAGACCTACGAGGACGTGGCCGCGACGGGGACCGACGCCATCGAAGTCGGCGGGACGACCGGCATGACCGAGGAGAAGATGAAGCGGGTCGTCGACGCCTGCGGCAAGTACGACATCCCCGTCTACATCGAGCCCTCGAACCCCGCCTCCGTCGTCCACAGCGACCGCCACGACGGCTATCTCATCCCCGTCGTGATGAACGCCGGCGACGTGACGTGGATCACCGGCGCGCACAAGGAGTGGATCCGCATCGACGACGACATCGACTGGTCGCGCACCTTCACCGAGGCCTACATCGTCATGAACCCCGACGCGTCGGTCGCCTCGTACACGCAGGCCAACTGCGACCTGGACGCAGACGAGGTCGCCGCCTACGCCGAGGCCGCCGAACACCTGCTGGGGCAGGAGATCGTCTACGTCGAGTACTCCGGGATGCTGGGCGACACCGAGAAGGTCGGCGCCGCGGCCGACATCCTCGACGACGCCACGCTGTTCTACGGCGGCGGCATCCACGACTACGAGTCCGCCCGTACGATGGCCGAACACGCCGACACCATCGTCGTCGGCGACCTCGTCCACGACGAAGGGGTCGACGCCGTCCGCGAGACCGTCGAGGGCGCGAAAGACGCCCAGACGGCCGCCACCGCCGACCGCTGAGTCGCCCGCGCTGGCCGGAGCTCGTTTTTACTGCAGTGCTCACGGGTCGTTCCTCCCCGTTCGCCATAGTCGAGGGCGCTCCCTACGGTCGCACCCCTCGCTGCTCGCGTGTCGCTACCGTTCCCGCTCGCAGTTCCGAGGCCCCTCCCTGCGGTCGCGCCCTCGCTGCTCGCGTGTCGCTACCGCTCCCGCTCGCAGTTCCGAGGCCCCTCCCTGCGGTCGCGCCCTCGCTGCTCGCGTGTCGCTACCGCTCCCGCTCGCAGTTCCGAGGCCCCTCCCTGCGGTCGCGCCCTCGCTGCTCGCGTGTCGCTACCGCTCCCGCTCGCAGTTCCGAGGCCCCTCCCTGCGGTCGCGCCCTCGCTGCTCGCGTGTCGCTACCGCTCCCGCTCGCAGTTCCGAGGCCCCTCCCTGCGGTCGCGCCCTCGCTGCTCGCGTGTCGCTACCGCTCCCGCTCGCAGTTCCGAGGCCCCTCCCTGCGGTCGCGCCCTCGCTGCTCGCGTGTCGCTACCGCTCCCGCTCGCAGTTCCGAGGCCCCTCTCTTCGGTCGGGCCCTCGCTGCTCACGGCTCACTTCGTTCACCGTTCGCTATACCGAGGGCCCTCACTTCGTTCGGCCCCTCGTTCTGAAAGACTGTCCTTAAGTCACACCGTCCAGAACGAACCCGCATGGAAAACCGCACTTACACGGCGGACGCAGAGCCGGGCGACAGCGTAACCGTCGCCGGCTGGGTCCACGAGATTCGCGACCTCGGCGGGATCGCCTTCCTCATCCTCCGGGACACCACCGGGAAGATCCAGGTCAAGTTCGAGAAAGACGAGATGGACGAGGACCTCGTCGAGACCGGACTGAACGTCCACCGCGAGTCGGTCATCTCGGTGACCGGCGACGTGGAGGAGGAACCGCGCGCGCCGACCGGCGTCGAGGTCACGCCGGAATCGGTCGACGTCATCTCCGAGGCCGACCCCGAACTCCCGCTCGACCCGTCCGGGAAGGTCGACGCCGAACTGCCGACCCGCCTCGACAACCGCACGCTCGACCTCCGCAAGGACGAGGTCAAGGCCATCTTCGAGATCCGGGCCGAGGTCCTGCGCTCGGTCCGCGCGGCGTTCCGCGAGATCGGCTGCACCGAGATCAACACGCCGAAGATCGTCGCGACGGGGACCGAGGGCGGCACGGAGCTGTTCCCCATCACGTACTTCGGCCGCGAGGCGTTCATGAACCAGAGCCCGCAGCTGTTCAAGCAGCTGATGGTCGGCTCCGGCCTCGAACGCGTCTTCGAGATCGGCCCGATCTTCCGCGCCGAGGAGCACAACACGCCCCGGCACCTCAACGAGGCGACCTCCATCGACTTCGAGTCGGCCTTCTACGACCACACCGAGGCGATGGACGCCTGCGAGCACGTCGTCCGCTCGGCCTACGAGGGCGTCGCCGAGAACTGCACCGAGGAACTCGAAGCGCTCGGACTCGAAGACGAGTTCGAGGCCCCCGAAGGCGACTTCCCGCGACTGTCCTATCAGGAGGCCATCGACAAGATCAACGCGACCGGCGAGCTCGACGAGCCGCTCGTGTGGGGCGACGACCTCTCGACGGAGGCCGAGCACGTCCTCGGCCAAGAGGTCGGCGAGCACTACTTCATCACCGACTGGCCCAGCGAGATCAAGCCGTTCTACATCAAGGACCACGACGACGACGCCGAGGTCTCGACGGGCTTCGACATGATGCACCCGTCGATGGAACTGGTCTCCGGCGGTCAGCGTGAACACCGCTACGAACACCTCGTCGCCGGCTTCGAACAGCAGGGTCTCGACCCCGAGGCCTTCGAGTACTACACCAAGATGTTCAAGTACGGCATGCCGCCCCACGCCGGCTGGGGCCTGGGCGGCGAGCGCCTCGTCATGACGATGCTCGGCTTAGAGAACATCCGGGAAGCGGTCATCTTCCCGCGGGATCGCCAGCGTCTGAGTCCCTAAGGCCACCCAGAGACCGACCGCGACTCACTCCGGAAACAGCTCTTCTTCGCGGTCGATACCCTCGATGCGCTCGATCTCGGCGTCGGTCAGGTCGATCTCTGCGGCCGCCAGGTTGGCTTCGAGGTGGGCCCGCGACGACGCCTTCGGAATGGTCACGACGGGGTCGTAGCTGGTCACCCAGGCGATGCTGACGGCGGCCGGCGACACGTCGCGGCGCGCCGCGACATCGCGAATGACCGGCTCGTCGAAGACGCGACCGCCGGCCAGCGGCGAGTACGCGACCAGCGGGTAGCCGTGGGTTCGCGCGTCCGCCAGCAGGTCCTCGCGCCAGTACAGCGGGTGGAACTCGACCTGGTGTGCGGCGATATCGACGTACTCGCGGGCCGCCGCGAGCTGGTCCGGCTCGAAGTTCGAGAGGCCGACGTGCCGCGTGAGGCCGGCGTCGCGCACCGCCTCGATGGCCGGGAGCGTCGCCTCGGGGTCGTAGTCGCCGCGCGGTCGGTGGACGTAGAGCAAGTCGACTGCGTCGAGGCCGAGTCTGTCGAGGCTGGCCTCTGTTCCGGGCCGGACCGCCGACGGTCCGAGGCTGTCGACCCAGAGTTTGGTCGCCACGGTCAGGTCGGCCCGGTCGATGGCGGCGGCGTCGATGCCCGCGCCGACGACGGCCTCGTTATCGTATATCTGTGCGGTATCGAGGTGCCGGTAGCCGGCGTCGAGGGCCGTCCGAACGACGCGCTCGTCGTCGATACCCATGGTTCCGAGACCGACCGGTGGCAGGTCCATGCGTCACTTCTCGCCTGCAGACCGCAAAGAAATGGTGGTCGGCCCCGTCCGTCCCCCCGGACGGTGCGCGGGCCGACCGTGACCCTGTCAGAACTCGTCGCGCCGCGTGACCGCCGCCGCGTGTTCGGCCCACTTCTCGACCGTGGGTGACCCCCAGTACCGCACCGCGCCGCTGCGCTCGTCGTAGTCGAGCAGGCCGATTCGGTGGAGCGTCGGCAGGTGCTCCGTTTCGAGTTGCGTCTGCACGGTCGACGGCGACACGTCCCCGTCGGCAGCCGAGGCCCTCGACCCCCGCTCCGCGACGGCGGCCGCCAGCGTCTCCACGTCGGTTCCGTTCCCGTCACGGGTCGCGAAGTGCAGACAGACCGCTCGCCGCCGCCAGTCCGAGAGGACCTGGAACACGTCGTCGATCGCCGTTGCCGAGAGGTCTCGGTTGTCCGGCGTCATCCCCTGCCACTGTTCGCTCTTCGGACTCCCACGTGCTTGATTACCCATTATCGGCGTGTTAAACTTATCCCCTACTGTAGTATCAAATGATCGCCTAGACAGCTAGGTAGTGACGGCACCGTGGAGCGGACGGCACGCGCCGCGACCTCAGAAGTCGAACACGTCGTCGATCAGATTCCGCTCGGCGCGCCGGAGGTGCTGGTGGAGCGTCGGCGACGCGATGCCGAGCGTCTCCGCGAGTTCCTCCGCGTTCGTGTCCCGGGGCCAGGCGTAGTAGCCGGAGAGGAAGGCCGTACGGAGGACCTCTCGCTGACGGTCGGTCAGGCTGTCGTGTGGCCTGTCGTCGCCGTCGAGGACCACGCGCTCTCGTTCGCGCTCCCGCCTCGTCGTCAGCGAGAGCGGCGGGAGACACTCGGAGAGCGTCTCCTGGATCGTCCGAGAGTCGGCGTCCGGCGGGGCCTCGACGGTGATCGTGAGCGTCCCGTCCTCGACCACCAGTTCGCTGGCGCGCGCGCCGACGTCGAGCAGGCGCGACTGGAACACGTCCTCGACCTGGAGTTCGACGACGCCACCGGTCTCGTCGCCGCGGACGACTCGTCCGTCGACGATGTCGGCGATGGCGACGAGGTCGTCGAGAACAGACGCCGGCGAAGCGCCCTCGACCGAGAGGTAGAAGAGATCCTCCGCACCGAGGTCGACGTGCCCCGCGGATTCGAACCGGCAGTCGTACTCGTCGGCGACGGCGACCAACTCGTGGTCGGTCGGCTCCGACTCGAAGGTCAGTTCCAGGACCGTATCGCGGGCCAGCAACCGTCTGTTCTGGGCGGCGGTGAATGCGAACCCGATCATCTCGCCGAGGACGGCGAAGCTCTCGGCCGCCCGTGGACTGAACGCGCTCTCCTGCGTGGCGCATACGCAGAGAACACCGTGTGCCACGTCGCCCTGGACGAGGGGGATCGCCGCCGAGGCCGCCAGGTCCCGCTCGCGGAGGGCGCGTTGCCACCGCTCGTCGTCGGTCTCCGCGGCCCGCACCGTCCGGACCTCGCCGGTCCTGAGCGCCTCTGCACTCGGGCAGCACCCGTCGCCGCTCTCGTCGACGAGCGGCGGGTCGGCACCGGAACCAGCCACCGTCTTCGCGACGACCCGGTCGTTCGCCCCCGTCCGCTCGCCGATCCACGCCACCGCGAAGAAGTCGGACTCGACGATCCGGTCGCAGATCGACTCCGCGATTTCGGCTCGAGTCGTCGCTCCCCCGAGCGCTCCGATGAGGTCCTGAATCAGCATGTTGATCCGGTCGAGCGTCGCCAGTTCGTCGCGCTGTCGCTCGATGGCTCGCTGGCGCTCCCGTCGCTCGGTGATGTCCTGATGGATGCCGACCGCCCGGACAGCTTCGCCGTCGTCGTTTCGCTCGAACACCTTCCCGATGTCACGGATCCACTTCCAGTCCCCGGACTTGGTCCGCATCCGGAACTCCGTCTCGTACAGCTCGATGTCGCCCCGCTTGAGCTTCCCGAGTTCGCGTTCCGCCTCCGGCAGGTCCTCCGGGTGCACCAGGTCCGTCCACGACTGATAGCACGGTTCGAGCTCGTCGGTGGAGAAGCCGAGCATTCCCGTCCAGCGCTCGTCGAAGGTCACCTCGTTGGTCTTCGGATTCCAGTCCCAGACGCCGAGTTCGGCCCCTTCGAGCGCGAGATCCAGCCGCTCGGTCGTCTCCCGGAGCTTTCGCTCGCGCTCGCGGCGCTCCGTGATATTTCGGACCACGCCCATCAGGCCGCGGTATCGGTCGCCCTCGCCGTAGATCAGCGTGTAGTGGATCGACACCGCCTGCTCCGTTCCGTCCTTCCGGACGAACGTCAGGTCGACTGTGGTGCTCTGTTCGCCCGGCGTTTCGAGGAGGCGCTGGATGGTCCGCTGGCCCCGCTCGAGTTCGCCGGGTGCCAGAATCGTCGAGGCGTGTCGGCCCTGCAGTTCCGACGGCTCGTACCCGAGGTGGGTCGCGAACGAGTCGTTGCAGAAGTCGATGACCCCCCGCTCGTCGAGCGTGTAGAGCCCGTCCTGAGCACGGTCGACGAGGAGTTCCAGTAGGGCCGTCCTCGCCTCCCGGGTCGCGGTGTCGGTCACGTCTTCGAGCACCACGAGCGTATGCCCGCCGGCGGCGTCAGGGAGGTCGTAGCCGCGCCGGAGCAGGTACCGGTCGCCATCGCCCTCGGTCACGCGGACGGTGAGCGGTGCCGTGGGCCGGTCCCGCAACTGTTCGAGTCGCCGCTCGCTCTTGGCCGTGTCCGGCATCGCAGCAGCCAGAACGGCGTACAGTCCCTCAGCCTCCGTGTCCACCTCGCCGTCGCCCGCGACGAAGGCCGACACGGACCCGTTGGCCCAGACGATATCGCCGTGCTCGTCGACGAGGGCGGCGATTTCACCGTCAGCAGTACGCGACTCGATGGCCGACAGCGCGTCACTCAGCGCGTACTCGCGCCGGTCGACGGGCGGCGAGACGACGCTCTCGATTTTCTGGGCCAGGAACTCCCGCCGGTCGTCGGCCTGCTTCTGGACGGTGGTAGCGACGACATCGCGCAGTGCCGCGTCGAGGTCGCTCGGGTCGCGTTCGGTGTAGAGAATTACGGGGAACCGATCGTTCGAGACGAGTGAGTCCGGGAGGGCGTCGAGGCCGGCCGGGTCGACGACGAGGCAGTCGACCGACGACGACGCCGCGGCCGCCAGCGCCTCGTCGGGCGTCGCGGCGGTCGTCACCTGTATCGCTGGGCGGTGGGTCGACAGCGCGTCGTGTGTGGTTCGTCGGGCCGTCTCGTCGGCGTCGAGGACCAGCACCGCGAGTTCGCGCGCCGCGTCGTCGGGCCGCGTCTCGGGTGGCGTTGGTTCGACTGATTCGTCTCCCATGAGGGGTTACCGATACAACACGCCACGCGATGCTTAAAACTGTTCTGTGGCCGCGCGGTCGCTCTCCTCGGCGACCGACAGCAGCGTCAGCCACGTGTTGATTCCGGCGCGGAGGGCAACGAGATCGTCTGCCGCGACGCGAACCTCGACGGTTTCGGCGTCTCGGGCGAGCGTCGCCGTGGTTCGGTCGCCGTCGATCGCGCCGATTTCGGGCCGGACGCTCTGCTCGACGATGCGGGCGCGCTCGGGGCTGTCGTACTCGACGGCGAGAAGCGTCCGGTGTGGCGCGGTCAATTGACGTCGATCTCTTTGACGTCGGGCGACCGCTCTTTGAGGAGGACGCGGTGTCCGCAGTACGGACAGCGGACGCCGCCGTACTCGTCCAGCGTCACGTCGCGCTTACAGCGTGAACACTTGTAGCTCATAACTGAGAGATAGGGGTGACGGTCCTTTATTCCTCGTCTTCGGACAGCGCGGCCCGAATCGAGCGACGGACGGTCTTGCCGCCGGGGGTCTCCGGCGTGTAGCTGCCGCCGGTGAATTTGTAGTCGCAGTAGCTGCACTGCCAGATGCCCGTTCCCTTGCGGTCGACGCGATCCTCGCCGCAGTTGGGGCAGGCGTGGTCCTCGTTCATCTCCGATTCGATCTCCGCGACGCGCCGCCGGGACACACGCCCGTAGCGAGCGCCGAACCGGCCGGCGCTCCCGGTGCGTCCTTTCTTCGTGGCCATAGTGGTCTGTTGTCCGCCGAGCGTCCACATAAGGCCTTCGAGATGCGGTCCCGACGATGCCCTCGAGCGTCCCGCCGCCGGGACCGGTCGCGTGGCCACAGAGACTAACAGCCTCCGTCGGTAATCCCCGGCCGCTATGGACGAGCTACTCGACGCACTCGACCTGCTGGCGGACTCCGGTCTCGAGGGGATCGTCACGTGGCTCGTGCGCATCGTCGGTCTCGTCGCCCTGCTCGCGGGGCTGGGACTGTGGCTGTTCACCGAGATGGGACTGCTCGTCGTGCCCGCGCTGTTGATTCTCGTCGGCCTCGTCCTGCTGGTCGCGCCGAGCGTCCTCCTGTTCGCGGCGGAACTGGCGTAACAACTGAAGGTGCGGGCGGGCGAAGCGCGTGCCATGACAGCGTCCGACGCGCTCCGCCGTCGCCTCCACCGGGTCGCCCCGGCCACCAGCGGCCGGCTGACACCGGCCGAGTTCCTGCTCTCGGGAGCCGCGGCCGGCGCGTTCGGCTGGGGCGGGACGCAGGCCATCGTCTGGTTCGACCTCGCCGACGGAGCCGTCCTCGCGACGGCGCTCTGGGTCGTCGTCGCCGGCGGCTTCGTCGGCCTGACGGTCCTGCACGCGCCCGAATCGATCCGGTTCTCGGACGTGCTGTTCGTGTGGGGGGCGGTCAACGGCGGCGCGATGGCGCTGACCGTCGGCGGCCTGCTCGGCGTCGTCCCAGAAGCGGTCGCGTTCTGGCACGCGTGGGTCGCCGCGACGGCCGCCGGCTACTGCTGGACTGGCGGGGTGCTGGAAGGAGCCGGCCAGCCCGTGCGGGGCCGCGGCTATCTCGGGGCCGGCGTCGTCGGCCTCGGTCTGCTCGTCGTCGGCGTCACCGCGTTCGACCGCGTCGCTCCGACGGGCTACCTCGCCCTCGGGACGCTGCACGCGCTCCCGCTCGTCCTGGACGTGCGGACCGCGCTGCCGGCGCGCTCGCGGGCGACAGTCGTTGGAGTCGTCGTGGCCGCCGCTGTCGGCACTGGCAGTTTCGTGTAGGGGGCGGCGACTGGCCGCAGGTCAGTCCTGTAGCTCGGCCTCGCGGAGCGCGTCGTTCAGGTCCGCCCGGACGTGCTCGCCGAGTTCGCGGTCGCCGGCCGTCGTGACGACGCGGTTCTCCTGGACGCTCGACCCGTCGCGGATGAGCACCCGGACGTTGCCGTTGTCGTCGGCGCGCGTCGCCTTGGCCCGGACGCCGGTGGGCGAACTCGCGCCGCCGGCATCGATGGGACCGGGGATGACCTTCTTGACGTGCGGGTGGCCGGCGACGGTGTGGACGACCCGCTGGCCCGCCCGGCCGCCGATGAGCGTGGTGTGGCTCCCGCCCAGTTTCTCCGACGGTGCGGCGTCGACGACCTCCAGGGCCGGTTCGCCCTGCCGGTCGATGACACGCTGGACGGGGTCGTCGCCCTCGACGCGGAAGAATTCGTAGTGCAGTTGCGGGCGGACGGCCGCGATGACGTCGCGGTCGCCAGTGACGTACACCTCCTCCGGGCGCTTGCGCCGGACCTCGTCGGCGACGAGGCCGGCGAAGTTACGGAGTTCGACGACGACGGACTCCTCGCTGCCCTCGCCCTCCGGGGTCGTCGTCACGGTCCGCTGACCGACGACCGAGCCGTCGTAGATTGCGGTCACCGTCGCCCGCTCGCGGCCGAGTTCGAGGACGACGGCGTCGGCGTTGGCAGTGTGACAGACCAGGCAGTAGTCGCCCGGTCGGTCCAGCGGCGTCGCACACTGCCGGCAGTCCATATCCGTGGCTACGCGTCGGCGCGGAAAAGGAAGACGGTTCGAGGGCGCTACGCGGTGGGCGACTCGTCCTCGACGGTCGCTCCCGCGGGGTCGACCGAGCAGACGCTCGCGTCGTAGCCGGCGTCGGTGAGGCCGGTCCCGAGCGCGAACACCGTCTCGCCGAGCATCGCCATCGCGGCGTCCCCGCCGGCCTCGGCCACGTCGTCGATGACCCCCTTCACCTCGGGCGTCAGCAGGTCCGCCTCGCGGGAGAAGCGCCGCGAGGCCCGCGTGAACGTCGCCAGCGTCGGCTCCTCGACCACGTCCGAGAGCGCGCGCTCGCCGGCGTCGGTCAGCGCGTCGGTGTCGCCGCCGACCACGTCCTGGGTCGACAGTTCACCCAGGGTTACGTACTCGACGCGGCTGCGGGCCGGAATCGCGTCGAGGTAGTTGTACTGCGGGCCGCCGGGTTCGAGGCGGAGCGGGACGCCGCCGCGGGCCTGTCCCACCACGTCGCCCAGTCCAGACCCCGACTGGACCTCCGCGCCGTGGGCGACCGTCACCAGTTCGTTGTACGAGAGCCGCCGGTCGAAGACGGCGTTGGCCGCGAGCGCGGTCCCGAGCGCCAGTCCGCCGGAGACGCCGAAGCCCGACCCCAGCGGGAGCGGTGTCTCTGCGGTGACTGTCGCCGTGGTCCGCAACGCGTCCAGTACGCGCTCGACGGCCTCGACCTGTATCGCCTCGCCGTTCAGCGTGACCCGCGTGTCGTCGCTAGGGCGGACCGTGACGGCGACCCCGTCCGACAGCGCGATGCCGCCGCCGCGCGACCCGGTCTCGATGGGGTCCTCACCCCGGTCGACGGTGAAGAAGCCGGTCACGTGGCCGGGAACGAACGCGTGTGCCTCCCTGCTCATTGGCCACCCGTCGGACCGGATGTGATTAAGCGTTGGCGGTCGCGGCGTCACCTCCGCCATCCGTGCGCGCCGAGGTAGCAGAGGACGCCACCCACGCCGTGAGTCAGAGCGAGCGCCATCCAGCCGCTTTTAGCAGTTCTCTCTCAAACGTTTCGCCGCAGGATAATTTCCATCTCGCAGACAGTCGCGTTGTCGACCCGTAGTTTGATGTGCGTTTACGCCACATCACTGTGCAAACATGCCCACTATCAGCGCTCGCCTCCCCGCCGAGGAGAAAGACGAACTCGACGACGTGGCCGAACTGCTCTCGGAAGACCGCTCGACGACGATTCGGAAGGCGCTCCGCGAGGGCCTAGAGACGCTTCGCATCCGCGTCGCGGTCGAACAGTACCAGTCCGGCGACGTGTCGGCGGCCGAGGCGGCACAGCTCGCGGACCTCTCCATCGCCGAGTGGCTCGACGTGGCCCGGGAGCGCAACCTCACGACACAGCTCGAACTCTCCGATATGGAACTCGACGCCGACACGGCCGCGGAGCTATGACCCGCATCTACGTGGGACCGACGGCACTGTACTCGCTGGGACAGGTGGGGGAACTCTCCCTGCTCGACGCCTTCGACGGGGACATCGTGATTCCAGAGCCGGTGATCGACGACGTGCAGGTGGAGCCGACCGCGACGAATCTGGCCGAGTACCGCGAGGGCGGCGTCGACACGTCCGTCGACGAAGACCGCATCGAACAGGCCGAAGCGCTGCTGGGCGAGAAAAACCTCGGCTCGGCCGTGACGGTGCTCGCCGGCGTCCTCGCACACCGGGACAGCGCCGACCGTGCGGCCGTCGCCGTCGTCTCCGAGGACCGCACTGTCCGCCGCATGGCCCAGGGACTTGGGGCCGAAGTCACGAGCAGTTTCGGCGTGGTGGTCCGCGCGGCCATCGAGGACAAGTACCTGAAACCGACGCAGGCAAAGCGCATCGTCAGGCGGATTGACCAACACGGGACACATTTGACCGGGGAGCTGCGCGAGCGGGCCGTCGGCGAAGTCGCCTGACATCGATCCGCCGCGAGCACGGCGAGCGGCGGCTTTTTCGCGTAGGTTTTTCGAGGAGGGTGTGCGGTGTCCACCCGACGACGAAAAAGGTACTCCGGCATGGGACACATCTGACCGAGGAGCTGCGCAAGCGCGCCGTCGGCGAAGTCGCCTGACACCGATCCGCCGCGAGCACGGCGAGCGCCGCGCGGGTGAGCGCGTCGCCGATAGTATCGAAAGCGTGGGTTTAACAGTGCGGGCCCCGACCCTCGGAGTATGCAGGGTAATCTTCCGCCTGAAGCACAGGAGAAGCTCGAGGAACTGCAGGACCTCCAGCAGACAGCACAGCAGGTCGCGGCCCAGAAGCAGCAGGCCGAGACGGAACTGCAGGAGTCCCAGACGGCCCTCGACGAGCTCGACGACATCGACGAGGACGCCACCATGTACCGCGAGGTCGGCGAGCTCCTCGTGAAGACGGAGTTCGACGAGGCTCAGGACGACCTCGAAGAGAAGGTCAGCAGCCTCGAAGTCCGCGTCGAGACGCTCGAGAAACAGGAAGAGCGCGTCCAGGAGCAGTTCGAGGACCTGCAGGGCGAGCTCCAGCAGATGCTCGGCGGCGCGGGCGGCGCTGGCCCGGCCGGCGGCCCCGGCGCTGGCGGCGCGTAAGGCGATGCCGACCGACGACGAGGTCGTCGAGACGGCCGCGCGGGCGGCCGAGGATGTCGTCTTCTCTCGGTTCGACGCCAGCGAGGTCGAGGACCTCGACGTGACGGTGTCCTTCGAGGACGACCTGCTCGAAGTCGACGTGTACCTCAACGCGCCCGACGCCAGGCAGGACGAAGACCGGGTCGCGGACGACGCCGCGCTGGCGGCACGGGCCGCGGTCGACGACCTCTTCGAGGAGTGAGGCGGTCACACACCGCCGTTTTCTGCGTTGCTCTGCCTAGCTGTTGCTCCGTGCGTTGCGCTCGTGGCTGTTGCATAGCGGTGTTCGAATCGAGCGTGCGATGTCGTGAGACAGAGTGAGCGGTCAGTCGCCGTCCGTTCTCGGATCGCCGGTCCGGTCGCTCGCGAAGCCGGTGCGAAACGCGATCCAGCCCAGCACCGAGACGAACAGGATGGGCGGCAGGATCATGAACCCCCACAGCGGGTCGAGGCCCCAGCCGAGCAACAGCGCGAGGTCGAACAGCCCGATGGCGACGAACGGCGCGATGTACTTCGTCGCCTGCCACCGGTTCATGCCCTCCGCGTCGAGCAGGCCGTCCGACGAGTCCGCGTCGTCGCCCGCGAGCAGGTCCGCTGTCGTGCGGGACCCGGTGCCGTCGTCGCTGCGGGTGCCGGGCTCGGCGGTGTCGTCCATGCACGTCTCTCGGAGTTCAGCGGGCAAAAAAACCGCGTTTGTGCGATCGGCTATGGGGAGAGCCAGCGCGTCAGTGGGTTACTGCTCGCCGTCGGTCGGGGTTGCGTCGCCCGTGGCGGCGGTGCCGTTCGCCGTGGCGTTCGTCGAGGCCGCGTCGTCCGCGGTCTCGTCAGCGTCGTCTTCGTCCGGCGTCAGCTCGCTGATCTGCGCGCCGAGGTCGCCGGTGAGGTCACCGGCCATCTTCTGGCGGATCAGGTCGTGGATGTCACCGACGAAGTCGGGGACCTGCGCGGGGAGATCAGTGGGCGGGCCACGCCGATCGGCCGCGCTCCCGGCGTCGGCCGGCGGACCGCGTCGGTCAGCCTGCTCGGACGCGGACCCGTTCGCGGCGGGGTCGGTAGCGTCGTCGGACGCGTGGTCGTCAGCCTGTGCGTTCTCCGCGTGGTCGTCGGCCTGTGCATCTGCCGCGCCGGGCAGCGCCGCCGCCGAGCCCGTGATGACGAGCACGGCCAGCAGCGCGCCGGCGATCTGTGTGAGCTTCATCGTGATCGATTCCTCCGCTCGGCTCTCTGTCCCGGTGGCATATCAAGGGGGAAAGCGAGAAAGACGGATTAAGCCGATTTTTGCCGATTTGGGCGCGCTATTGCCCGTTTTAATTCGGCTTAATCGGGATTTATCGTTGCCGAGACGCGGCCACAGCGGTCCACTGGCGTCGAGGACGGTTTCAGTCGGTGCGCGCGTTCGGCCACCGGCGTGTTCGAGCGGTGACACCGTGACCGAGGCCCGAGCGTGGGTTGGATCGGCGTCGGGGTAGCTTTTCATACCCGCGAGCCATACCCGGTGTCATGGAACACGATGCCACGGTTGAGGGAATCGGCGTCGGCGTCAGCGAGGAAGGTGCCGGGACGCCGGTCGTTCTCCTCCGTGCGCGCGAGGAAATCGTTCCGATATTCGTCAGCACGGACCAGGCCCAGTCCATGCAACTGGCGCTGTCCGGGGAGCCCTTCGAGCGCCCGCTGACCCACGACCTCATGGTCGAGATGATAACCGAGTTCGGGAGCGCGATCGACCGGGTCCGCATCGACGACCTGGCCGACGGCACCTTCTACGGCAAGATCGACGCGGAGCAGTACACCGAGGACCGCCGGAAAGACATGGTGTTCGACGCGCGTCCGTCCGACGCTATCGCAGTTGCCCTCCGGGTGGACTGTCCGATCATCGTCTCCGACGAGGTGATCGACGAAGCGGGCCGTCCGCCGGAGCAGTTCGACCACGAGGGCGGGGAAGACCTCGGGCTGTAACGGCGCGAAACGTTTCTCACTGCCGCCGCCGTAGGCACTCCCGATGGGCTACGAATCGGTCATCTTCGACAACGACGGCGTGCTGTTGACCCTGACGGACATGGACGCCCACTACGCCGGCGCGCGGCGAGCCTTCGAGACCATGGGCGTCGCGTCGCCGACGACGGCCCACGTCGAGGCGATGAGCATCGGCGTGACCGTTCCCGAACTCACCGCTGTCTGTGAGACCTACGACATCGACCCCGAGCGGTTCTTCCGGGCCCGGGACGAGGCGATGGCTGAGGCCCAGCGGTCGCTGATCCTGGCTGGCGAGAAACAGCCCTACAGCGACGTGTCTGCGCTGGACCGACTGGACTGTCCGCTGGGCGTGGTGTCGTCGAACCAGCGCGAGACGGTGGCCTTCGCCTTCGAACACTTCGACCTCGCACGACACTTCGACAGCGTGTGGGCGCGCGAACCGACCGTCGAGAGCCTGCACCGGAAGAAACCCCGGCCGTACTACCTGGAGCGGGCGATGGACGATCTGGGCGTCGAGGACGCGCTGTTCGTCGGGGACAACGAATCGGACATCGAAGCGGCCCACCGGGCCGGCGTCGACTCGGCGTTCATCAGGCGACCGCACCGGGTCGACGCAGACCTCGGGGTCGACCCCGACCACGACGTTCGGGGCCTCGACGACGTGGTCGACCTCACCGACTGACGTCGGCAGTTCGATAGCCAGTCGATGTATATCGGTGTTGGAAACGTAACTATCTGGAACGCATTCCTGGATCAACCTTTCAACCGGCAAGTGCCGTGGTGGGGTATGGAGAAGCCGGTCAGTGGAACAGACGGGAACGAACAGGAGGACCAGCCCCCGACGCAGCAGTCACCGCCCGTCCTCCTGGAGACGCTCGCGTCGCGGATGCCGGAACCGATCGTCGTGGTCGACGCCGACGGCCAGATCCTCACGGGCAACGACCACCTCTGTGACCTCCTCGACGAAGCGCCGGGGGACGTGTTCGGCACGCGACTCGGCGCGTTCTTCCCGGCTCTGGAGACACTCGACCTCGCCGAGCACTGCGAGGCTTCGGCGGGACCAGTCACCGCCGAGTACCGCGGCGGCGACACCGAGCGATGGGTCGAAATCGCCTTCGAACCACAGGAGTGGGACGGCGAGACGCACTACCTCGGCGTCGTCCACGACGTGACCGAGCGACACGAGCGGACGCAGATGTTAGAGGAGTACGAGCGCATCTTCGAGACCATCGAGGACGGGATCTACACGCTCGACGAGTCGTTCACGATACAGACCGTCAACAGCGCCGTGGAGTCGATGATGGGCTACGAATCGGATACGCTCGTCGGGGCAAACGCGGCGCTGCTGGCCGACGACGACGTCATCGACGGCGTGGCGGAGATGACACGGCAGTTCCTCGAAGGCGAGCGCGAGGTCGGAACGCTCACGACGGAACTCAGTACCGCCGACGGGGGGACGCTCCCAATCGAGACGCGGTTCACGATGTACGACCTCGACGACGGCGGCTACCGCCAGATCGGGGTCGTCCGTGACATCTCCGACCGGAAGCGTTTCGAGGAGACGCTCGAAGCGCTGCACAAGTCGACGCGGAAGCTGCTGCACACCGAGACCAAGGCGGCCGTGGCCCGACAGATCGTCGGGACCGCCGTCGACATCCTCGAACTCCCCGACGCGTCGATCTACCTCTTCGACCGGAGCGACAACGTGTTGCGCGCGGTCGACGAGAGCGGCGACGAGGGCGACCGCGAGCGGACCGTCGGGCCCGGCGGCGGGCAACTCTGGGACGTGTTCGTCGAAGACAGCGCCGTCGAGCTGGCGGCCGGCGACCCCATCGACCTCGGGAACGGGCCGACCGCCGTCGACGCCGAGCGGCTCTGTCTCCCGCTGGCCGACCACGGCGTGTTCTACGTCGAGACGGGCGAGAAGCACGACGACGCCCGGATTCGAGAGATGGTCGACCTCCTCGCCGCCAGCGCGGAGGCCGCGCTCGCCCGCGTGGACCGGGAGACGACGCTTCGCGAGCGAGAGGCCGAACGCCGCGAGCAGAACCGGGAGCTGCGGCGGCTCAAGCAGGTCAACGCGATCATCCGACGCATCGACCGGGTGCTCGTCGACGCCGACACCTGCGAGGAGATCGAGCAGGCGGTCTGTGAGGAACTGGCCGAGTCCCAGTGGTTCTCGTTCGCCTGGCTCGGCCGGCAGGACGCGACCGAACTCGTTCCGCGGGCCTGGGCCGGCGACACCGCGAGCTACCTGGACGCCGTCTCGCTGTCGCTCGAACGCGAGGGCGGACCGCCCTCGGTCCAGACCGCCCAGTCCGAGCAGATGACGGTCATCCCAGCGATCGCGGACGGCCTCCGCGGCGAGCACTGGCGGACGGAAGCCATCTCTCGCGACTTCCAGTCGGCGCTCAGCGTCCCGCTCCAGTACGACGAGTTCGTCTACGGCGTACTGACGGTGTACGCGTCCCAGGAAGACGGGTTCGACGAGATGCTCCAGGAGGTGTTCACCGAACTCGGCGAGACCATCGCGAACGCGATACGCGAGGTCGAGTCCAGGCAGCGCCGGGCCGGCGACGGGACCGTCGAACTGGAACTGACGCTTTCGGCGCGCCAGTCGTTCCTCTCGCAGTTCGCGGACCGACTGGGCGTCCCGGTCGTCTGCGAAGGGGCCGTGCCGCGGAGCGACGACACCGTTCGGCTGTTCCTTTCGATTTCTGACTGTGACCCGTCGCTCGTCGAACGAGAGGCGTCCTCGATGACGCGCGTCGAGTCCGCCCGCCCCATCTCGACCGACCAGCGCGACGGGCTCTACGAGGTCGTGGTCTCGGGGCGGACCATCGCCGAGACGCTCCTCGAACAGGGCGGCCGACTGACGACGCTTCGGACGACGCCGGACGGGATCGAGGTGACCGTCGCCGTCTCGGGCGAGACGGACGTCAGACAGTTCGTCAGCCGACTCGGGGAGCGCTACGCCGACGTGCGGCTCGTCGCGCGGCGCGACGGGACGGACTCGGACAGCCCGCACGGGGGGCAGGCCCGGTCGGCGCTCGAAGAGCGCCTCACCGACAGACAGCTCGAAGTTCTCCAGACGGCGTACCTGAGCGGCTTCTTCGACTGGCCGCGGGAGACGACAGGCCAGGAAATCGCCTCGATTCTCGAGGTGTCCCAGCCAACGGTCAACCGGCACCTCCGCGTCAGCGAGCGGAAGCTTCTGGAGTTCGTATTCGGCGACCGCTAGTGGCGCTATACTGTTAGTGACTGCGCTGATGGGCGCGTATCAGTGTAGCCACAATCACCTTTCGAGTATGGGGTCAAGAGACGACAGAGATCCCATGTCTCAGGCAAAACTGGTCTACCGACCGTCGCCGAACGAACCGCTGAGCGAGACCATCGTCCACGCGGTTGCGGACACGCTGGGAATCGATCCTGTCGACCTCGACGACCGCATCAGTGACTGTATCGACCCCGACGCCCTGGATCGGCTGTTTCGGGCCGGGGAGCCCGGCGAGCCGAGTCCAGACGGGCTGGTCGTCTTCAGCATGGCCGGCTGTCGGATCGAAGTCGAAGGGAATCGCTCCGTGTCCGTGACGCCATGTCACGACCGCTCAGGTACGTCCGGCGTCCGAGCGTAGCTACTTCTGCGATCGCTGTCGTCGTCCACACCGCTGTAATCATTGTCAGTCTGATAGGTGAGTGACGGAGTCGATCGTCACTCGCTACAGAACGATTGTCGTCGAGCCGTGTTTCTCAAAATTGGTAGTAAGGTATCATTTCTCTGAGCAGGGCAGAGAGGTATGGAAAGAAAAACTGGTACGTATTTCATGCCAAATTCTGTCAAAGCAGCCAGTTTCTGTGTCGTTATACGTATCTTACACGTCAGTACCACTTTAAGGACTACGTTACCTCTCGAATGTATGGGCCGCGGACAACAACGTGTGATACTCGCCTCGAAATCAGGTGAGGGGCGCGAATCGACTGGACGTGCGACCGAAGTAGACACCTTCAAAGATCAGTTAATTGAATATTACTCACCCGTAGTCCGGGCGCAGCCGCTCACAGGTGGTTCTCGATGAGCGCCGACGCAGCAGCCCCGGACACGGGCGACTTCCTCGAAGAGATACGGACCACGTCGCTGCCCGACCGGGTCGAGGTACTGGCAGACGAGTACGAGCGCGTCTGTGGCGAGCGCGACCGGTTCCTCTGGCAGTGGATCTACTCGCTGTTCCCCGAGTTCACCCTCTCGTCGGTCGACCCGGCGCACGCAGACCATGTCCGCACGCAGAAGACGATCCTCACGATGTACGTCACGATCCTCGACGACATCGTCGAGAACGACGGTGACCGTGACACGTTCGAAGAGGCCCGCCGCCTCGTTCAGAACCCATCGGCCGTGGACCCGCGCCGTGCCGCGGTAAGCGACGAATACTTCGCCTTCATCGAGCGCGTCTGGCGGGAGTTCGAGAGCGGCCTCGCGGACGCCCCCCGCGTCGACGAGTTCGCGGACATCTTCCAGTACGACATGCGCCAGACGCTCAACGCGATGGACTACAGCGCGGTCGTCAACGAGAATCCCCGCATCGCGAACCTGAGCGGTGCCGAGCGCTACGGCGCGCACAACATGGTAATGTTCCCTTACGCGGACGTCGATCTGATGTACTCTCCCGATTTCGTCCACTCGGACTTCGGGACCGTCCGGGACCTCCTCTGGGACCTCCAGGAGATGGCCCGCATCGGGAACTGGCTCACGACCTGGGAGCGCGAGGTCAAAGAGGGAGACTACACCGCGGGTATCGTGGTCCTCGCACTGCAAGAGGGACTCGTCTCGCCGAGCGACCTCAGCGGCTCTGACGACCGGAAGGCCGACATCATCGAGAAGATCAAGGCCGAGCAGTTCGAGCGACGCTTCCGTGACCGATGGGCCGACCGGTACCGCGCGGTCCGCGACCGAGAGTTCGACACGGAGAGCGTTGACCTCGACGCGCTGGTCCGCGGGATGGAGACGGTGTTCCAGTACCACGAGGCCAGTCGCGGCCACAAGTAATCCGTCGCCCGCGGCGGCGACCGCGCGACGTTCCGCTGATTGTTTTTCGATGCAGTCACACGTGCTGCCGAGCACTTTCGAGAAGCGGGGATTCAGGTGGTTCGGTCTGAACTGCCGACCGAGGCGCTACGAATTGCGGTGGTGTTCGACGACCGTCTCCCACGAGACGGGGCCGTCCTCGACGATGGCCTCCGGGTCCAGCGGAGCGGCCGTCAGCGCCTCGTGCGAACTCGGAACGTTCGGGTCGAACCCCGCGAGGATTTCGGGCAGGAAGGTCTCCTCGGCCGGCGGGCGCCCAGTGTTTTCGACCGAGAGCGACGGCACCGAATCGCCGTCGGAGACGACCACGCGCATGACCATCCCGAAGACCTGGTGAGGAGGACAGTAGAAATCGTACACTCCTTCTGCGCCGAACCGGTACAACCAGGATCCGCCGACCGGGATCTGCGGGGAGGTGATCGGGCCGACTGAGTCGGGAACCCTGTTCTGGCGCCCGTGCCGTTCGTGATACGCCGCGACGGCGTGATCCGGCGTCTCGGCGCTGAAGAGGACCACGTCGCCGGGGCTGACGTGGAGCCCGGCGGGGTCGTAATGGAACCCTATCGTCTCGGTGACGAGGGTGGCGATTTCGGCGACGGTACGGGTGACGGCCCCGTCCGGCGTCTGAATCTCGACCGTGGCGTCCGGCCGGTGAAGGTTCCGAGCGACGACGTCGCCGTCCGCAGCCTCCATGTTGATGGTGGCGGTCGTCGTGTCCGAGAAGCCGCCCTGCTCTGCCAGCGCCAGGAGCAGGCCGGGAATCTCGATGTGGAGTTCGACCTCGTGGTCAGGCCGAACTGGCTCCGGGAACGACTCGAAGCAGGACGCGTCCGCGTCACCGCTACACGGGTTCGGTCCCGCCGACGCGAGACCGAAGATCGGGTCAATCGCGTTCGATTGGCTGTTCTGGGCCGCGCTGTTGTCCCCGGCGACCGGTTCCGCTGCACCGGCGGTCGTTCCGAGCCCCGCACCGGCGGCCCCGACCCCGATACTCCGTAGCAGTCGTCGCCGTGTCGTTGGTAAGTCGGTTGGTATCATTGGCTGTGTTCACCTGAGTCCCGAACCGAGAGACGCGCGTCTCGACGGCGGCCCGGCCGTTCGAATCAGTAGTCGGCCCCCGTCGAACGGGCGCGTTCCCAGTGTCTGCCATGTCCACCGCGTCGCCGCCGCCCGCGCGGTGTCCGTGCCTCTCGCTACAATCGTGTCACGGACTGACCGCGAGCCCCGTACGCCCCGTTATCGCCCAGATCCGCCATGACACCGTGCGGTTGGACCGGGAGCCACAAAATAGTTGCCTGAATTATAATTGTGTTTATTCAACATTCGTCTCGCCGGTGAAACCCAGTCCGCGAGCGGAATGCGAGCGCAGGAAGCGACGTGTCAGATCAGTCGTCCGCGACGAGCGGTTCGTCGTCGTCGGCGACGAGGCGGTCCATCGCGTCGACCATCGCGCGCACCGAGGCGCGGGTGATGTCGGAGTCGCTCGCGGTGACGACGACGTGGTCGTCGCGCCGTGACATCTCGATCTCGACGGTGACGAGCGCGTCCGTCCCGCCGGTGATGGCGTCGACGTGGTAGTCTTCGAGCGTCGCGTCGGCGGTGTGAGACAGCGCCACCTCCGCGGCGTTCATCGCGGCGTCGACCGGCCCAGAGCCGACGGCCGCTTCCTTGCGTTCCTCGCCGTCGACCGAGAGCCGGACACTCGCGGTCGGCGTATCGGAGCCGGAGACGGCCGTCAGGCCGAGCAGTTCGACCCGGCGGTCGCGCGCGTCGCCGGTCACCTCGTCGGCGATGGTCAGCAGGTCGGCGTCGGTGACGCGCTTGCCGCGGTCGCCGATCTCCTTGACGCGCGAGACGATCTGGGAGAGTTGCTCGTCGGTGACCTCGACGTCGTGTTCGTCGAGGGCGGCCCGGACCCCCGCGCGGCCGGCGTGCTTGCCGAGCGCGAGGCGGCGCTCCCGTCCCACCTTCTCCGGCGGGTACGGTTCGTACATCGAGTCGTCCTTGAGCGTGCCGTCGGTGTGAATTCCGGACTCGTGGGTGAAGGCGTTCTCGCCGACCACGGCCTTGTTCGGGGCCAGCGGGATGCCGGTCCGGTTGGCGATGAGCTGAGCGAGGTCGTGGACCTCGGTCAGGTCCATCGTCTCGACCCCGTAGCCGTGGTCCAGCGCGATGGCGACCTCCTCCAGCGCGACGTTGCCGGCGCGCTCGCCGATGCCGTTGATCGTTCCGTGGACGAGGTCCGCGCCCGCCGCGATAGACACCAGCGCGTTGGTCACGGCCAGCCCGAGGTCGTCGTGCGTATGCGTGCTGACGGGACCGAGGTCGGCGAGACGGGAGACGCATTCGAGGGCGCGGTCCGGCGTCGCGTGACCGACGGTGTCGGCCCAGCAGACGCGGTCCGCGCCGGCGTCGAGCGCCGCCCCGAGCAGTTCCTCGAGGTAGTCCAGGTCGGCGCGGGAGCCGTCCTCGCCGATGACCTCGACCCACAGCCCGTGGTCGGTCGCGTACTCCACCAGGTCGACCGTGTTCTGGACGTTGTCGGCCTTCGAGGTGCCGACCTTCTCCTCGACGTGCTTGTCGCTGGCCGGCACGACGAGGTTGATCCCGTCGACGCCACACTCCAGCGCGAGGTCGATGTCGTTCTGGATGCCGCGACAGAAGCTGGTGACCGTCGCGTCGAGGTCGAGCCCCGCGACCCGCGAGATGGTCTCTCGTTCGCCCGGGCCGGTGCAGGCGCTGCCGGCCTCGACCACGTCGATACGCGCCGCATCGAGCTTCGCGGCGATGTCGGCCTTGTCGTCGGGCGTCAGCGAGACGCCGGGGGCCTGCTCGCCGTCGCGCAGCGTCGTGTCGAGAAACTGTACCTCACCGACGTCTGAGAGCGCACGCATCGCTGGGTGCCCTCCGAATAACGTATTCTGGCTCACAGAAGATCCACTTCCATCACACAGCGTCGCGAATTTCACGGCCAGCCGCCTCGCGGCGACTTCCTCTATCCTCCGTCGGGTGTTCCGACATAGTAGTGAGTACTCTAACCCTCACGGTCTAAAAGGTGGCGAAAGCGCGGCGAACGAGGACACCCGCCGACGGCGCGCCGGTCGCGGTCACGAGTCCAGCCGGACCGTATCGCCGGCGGACACGTCCGCGGCCGCGCCGCTGGGCAGTTCGACGACCGTGTCGGCGGTCGCGTAGTCGAGCGACAGCCACGGGCGGAGCGTCGATACCTGCTGGACCTCGTCGTCGACGAGCCAGAGCACGTCGAGGGGAAACCGGACGAAGAGCATGTGGATGAACTGCCGGCTTGGCCGGTCGAACGGGAAGACGAGCGCGTAGTCGTCGGGAATCGACGAGCGGAACATCAGCCCGCGGCCCTGCTCGAACGTCGACTCGGCGAACTCCACCTCCGTGGCGAGCGGGCGGGCCGCGCCCGACGGCTCGTGGACGAGCTTCATGGCCCCACGTTAGTCGAGCGGGGCTTATGTATTCTGCTGGGCGCGAGCAAGGCCTTTACTTCGCCGGCGTGTACCGCCCGACAGATGGTGCGGAAAACGTCGCAGGGGACCTCCGTCGGCGTCGACGACCCCTACGCCCACGTCGACCGGTGCGACTTCGTCACCGACGAGGGGAAGTGTCGGTGGGCGCGCGAACACGGACACCACGACCCCGAGTTCGCGAACGCCCGGAGCGCCGACGACTTCCGCTGTCCGGCGGCCGTGGGGCCCGACGACGGGGACGACCCAGAGTGGGACTGGGCCGACTGCCCGCACTTCCGGTCGCGCAACCACGACCGGGAGTGCGTCCGCTGTGGCCTCGACGAGCGGCGGATGGCCCACTCCGACGAGCGGCCGCTACTGGAGGAACACCACCTCTCCTACGACGACGACGCATCGCTTTCACACGAGATAACGGTCTACCTCTGTCGCTGGTGTCACGCCAAGATTCACCAGTCGTGGGCTCGCGTCGACGATGACGCCAATCCCGACCCTGAAGCGATCGCTGCGCGGGAAGAGCGCCGCTCCCGGGAACAGACGGAACTCGGCTTCGAGTCGGCCGCCGACAGGTACGACGGGACGTAACCTCCAAGTATCAAGTGAGATAACAGACGGGAGAGAACTAAGTGTTCGCTCGCGGTACTCTCGAACCATCGTGACCACGCCAGCGCTTTCCAAGCAATCGCTGGGGACGGGGTACGTCGTCGCTACAGGCGTGGCACTGTCGGTCGCACTGCTCGCACACGCCGTTTCGATGGCGCAGTTATCCGTCACAGACGGCGTGATACTCGCCGTTGGGCTGACGCCGGCGCTGACGCTCGTCACCGCGAACTACTGGCTCCCGATGAGCGGCCTCGACGGCGAACAGATCTGGACCGCCGCGGAGTGGTGTGGCGGCGGCGTCGCGCTGTTTACCGTCATCAACATCGTCATCCTTCTCTCCCCACTCCCGCACAGTTCGATGGTCCCCTCGATCCTGGCGAGCGCCGTCGCCGTCGGCGGGTTCGGCGGGATGCTCGTCGGGTGGCTCCTCGAACTCAGACGGAGTCGTCGGCGACTCAGACAGAGCAACGACGTGCTGTTTCGCGTGCTTCGTCACGACCTCCGGAACGACCTGAACGTCGCGCTCGGCCACCTCGGCGAACTCCAGCGAGAGCACTCGGACCGCCAGTCGTCGGTCGGTGCGCCGGGGACGCACGTCTGCAAACTGAGCGACTCGGTCGAGGCCCTCATCGACACCACCGAGAAGGCGAGACAGATCGCGTTCGCGTTCGACGCGGACAAGCGCGCACGGCAGCCTATCGACGTCGTTCCGTACGTCAGAGAGCAGGTGGCGACCGTCGAGCGGAACCACCCGTCGGTGACGATCAACACCGACCTCCCCGACCGAGCGCCGGCGTACGCGGACTGGATGCTCGGTGTCGTCTTCGAGAACATCTTCGAGAACGCGATCGTCCACTGCGACGACACGCCGGAACTGTACGTCACGGGCGCGGAGCGCGAGGGGCGCGTCGTCGTCCAGATCAGCGACAACTGTCCGCCGATCCCGCAACACGAACTGGAGGTCTTCGACAGCGGGACGGAGACGCCGCTGCACCACTCGAAGGGTATCGGCCTGTGGCTGACGACGTGGGTCGTCGAGAGCTACGGCGGCACGCTCTCCCTCCACTCCGCCGCCGACGGCAACACCGTGCGCCTCGAACTGCGCGGCCCCACCCGCCTCGACCGCCTGTGGGAGTGGCTCCAGTCACGGCTCTGAGACGGGGCCAGAGCGCGCCTCGAACCGCATCAGGAGATATATACGCCTTCGTGGCCTTCGCGTCAGTAATGACCCGAATCGACGTGATCGACAACCACGGCCAGTTCACCCACCTCGAGCAGCGCGCGCTCAGGGACATGGGCGTCGACGTTTCGCTCCGGGACAACTCGACGCCGCCGGCGGAGATCGACGCCGACGGCATCGTCCTCTCGGGCGGTCCCGATATGGACGACATCGGCAATTGCCCCGCGTACCTCGACCTCGACGTACCCGTGCTGGGCATCTGTCTGGGGATGCAACTGATCGCCGAGGAACTCGGCGGCCGCGTCGGCAGCGGCGAGTACGGCGGCTACGCGGACGTGACGGTCGAGATCCTCGACGAGGACGACCCGCTCATCGGGTCGCTGTACCCCGAGACGCGCGTCTGGGCCAGCCACGCCGACGAAGTCAAGGAGGTCCCGCCCGGCTTCGAACGGACCGCCACCTCGGACGTCTGCGGCGTCGAAGCGATGAGCAACGCCGACGAGGACATCTTCGGCGTGCAGTGGCACCCAGAGGTCGCCCACACCGAGGAGGGCGAGGAAGTGTTCGAGAACTTCCTTTCGGTCTGCGAGCGGCGATCCGTCGCCCGTCAGTGAGTTCCGATCTCGACAGGTGACGGGATTTATATGTCGGCGTGGGGAGTGATAGGTAAATGACGGCGACACAGGGCAACCTCGCCAGCCTCTCGCGGTTCATTTTCCGGGCCCCCCGGTGGTACCGGAGTCTGGCGTTCGCGTTGCTCATCGCGGCGATGACCGGCATCGCCGCGTTCGATTCGCGGTTCGTCCTCGACGACGCCTGGCAGGGCGTGTTCCTCGTCGGCCTCCCCACGTTCATCGCCAGCGCGGTCACGCCGTGGGTCGACCGGCAGATGGGCGGCCAATTGACGCCCAACCGAGCCACCCTGCTCGCCGTCATCTGCGAACTCGTCACCATCGCCATCCTCACCGTGGCCGGCGTCATCGCCCTGCTGAGCGTCCGGCTCGGCCAGAACTTCGTCTTCGACGCCCTGCTGGTCGCGCTGGCCTCGATCTTCGCCTTCCGGCTGCTGATTCTGATGGCCGTCTCGCGGCACTCGCTGCTGAAGGCCGCGGTGCCGGCGAGCGTCCAGACCGTCGCCGCCGCCCTCCTGCTCGCGGTGTACTCCGGCGCGACGGCGTTCATCCTCGAAGACCCGATGCTCCGGGAGTACCTCTCGCGCCCCGAGGAGGTCCCCCCGCAGGTACAGGGCTTCCTCCCCCAGGACTTCATCATCCTCGCGGTCATCTGCGTCATCTACGCGCTGGCCGTCTGGCTGTTCCTCGTCGTCATCGACCAGCCCTGGCGCTCCTCGCTCGGCGTCTCCGCGCTCGACTTCCTCCGGGGGTTCATCGGCCACATCGCCGAGGGGACCCGCGAACTGGAGGAGTTCTTCGAGGAGATCGGCGAAGAGGCCGTCGTCCCTGTCACCGTCCTGTCGGTGCGACAGCCCGGCGGCACGGAGAAGGCCCGGTTCGTCCTGCCGATGATCCACCCCGGACCGATGGGCGAGATCGGCGGCGGGAACCTCCCGAAGCGCGTCGCCGAGTCCGCCGACGGGCTCGCATTCCCGCCGCACGCGACGGCCGGCCACGACTTCAACCTCGTCACCGAGCGCGAGGTCGACACGATCCTCTCGACCGCGGAGGCGGCTTACCAGCAGCTCGAATACGACAGCGAGGCGACGATGGGCCACCGCGTGACCGAGGGCGAGGCCACGCTGACGGGGCAGGCGTTCGGCTCGGACGCCCTCGTCGTGAACACCTACGCGCCCGGCTGTGCCGACGACGTGGAGTACGCCGTCGGTCTCTCGGCGATGTCCGAAGCACGCGCTGACGGGCTCGACGACGTGCTGCTTGTCGACGCCCACAACTGCAACGACGGGCTGGAAGGGGACGACCTCGGCCACGTCGTCCCGGGGAGCGAGCGCTCGTTCGACATGCTCCACGGCGCGGGCAAGCTCGGCAAGCTACTCACCGACGCCGAGACGGGGCCGATCCACTGCGGCGTCGCCTGGGACGAGACGCCGTGGGGGCCGATGGAAGGCATCGGCCCGCTTGGCATCCGCGTCTGCGTCTTCGAGGTCGCGGGCCAGCGGACGGCCTACGTCCTCATCGACGGCAACAACATGGAGCCCGGGCTCCGCGAGCAGATCATCGACGCCGTCGACAGCGTCGACACGATGGAAGTGATGACGAGCGACACGCACATCGTCAACACCGTGGAGGCCGAGAACCAGGTGGGCCAGGCCATCCCCGAGAAGGAGATCGTCGCGCTCATCGCAGATCTCACGGAGCGGGCGGTCGCCGACCTCGAACCCGTCGAGGCGGGGATGGCCAGCGAGCGAGCGCGCGTGACGGTGTTCGGCAACGACCGCACCGAGACGCTGGCGTCGACGGCGAACGCGATGGTGTCGATGGGCGGCGCGCTGGCCGCGATGTTCATCCTCGCCGTGATGACCGTCAGCGTGCTGATCTTCCTGCTGACGTAACCGGGGGCTGTCGGCGGTGCCACGTCTGCGAACACTGCCGATTCGCTGCGCTCGTCGGTTGCGTCAGCAAAACGCCGAGGAGGAGATTTGAACCACGCCCAGACGGTCCGGGCGTGCGGCGCGGCGCGCCGTTCCGGGCTGCGACTGGTCTACCTCGAAACTCCACGTATTCGTCTGCTGACGCCGACGGCTCGCGACGCTCGCCATTTGCGTCAGCAAAACGCCGAGGAGGAGATTTGAACTCCTGAGTCCGTGAGGACAGTTGCTCTCGAAGCAACCGCCTTGGCCAGGCTAGGCTACCTCGGCTCACCCGAGAGTTTCGCCGTCTGCTCTTTAGGGGTTTCGATTTCCGAGGGCGGCCGAGAACCGTTTCCGTGCCGATGCGTCGCAGTGGCGTGCGAGACACCCTCGAACGGCCGACCGCCGGCGTTCGCAATAGCAAAGTGACCGGCCCGGAAGGGTGAGGTATGAAAGCGACCGCGAAGGCACATCCGATTCAGGGGCTGGTGAAGTACCACGGGATGCGCGACGAGGAACTGCGACTACCGTACCACGACAGCATCTCCGTCTGTACCGCGCCGAGCCACTCGAAGACGACCGCGGCCTTCGAACCCGACCGCGAGGAGGACGTGTACGTCATCGACGGCGAGGAGGTCACGGGCCGCGGGGCCGAGCGCATCGACGCCGTCGTCGACCACGTCCGGGACCTCGCCGGCATCGACCACGGCGTGCGCTTCGAGTCGGCCAACGACTTCCCGACGAACATCGGCTTTGGCTCCTCGTCGTCCGGCTTCGCCGCGGCGGCGATGGCGCTGGTCGAGGCCGCCGGACTCGACATGACGCGCCCGGAGATCTCGACGGTCGCGCGCCGCGGGTCCTCCTCGGCTGCGCGTGCCGTGACCGGCGCGTTCTCGCACCTGCGGACCGGGATGAACGACAGAGACTGCCGGAGCGAGCGCATCGAGACCGACCTCGAAGACGACCTCCGCATCGTCGCCGGGATGGTCCCCTCCTACAAGGAGACCGAAGAGGCCCACAAGGAGGCCGCCGAGAGCCACATGTTCGAGTCGCGGATGGCCCACATCCACGGCCAGATCTCGGACATGCGGGACGCGCTGTACGACGCCGACTTCCACCGGACGTTCGAGATCGCCGAGAAGGACTCGCTGTCGCTGGCCGCGGCGACGATGACCGGGCCCGCCGGCTGGGTGTACTGGCAGCCCCGCACCATCGAGATTTTCAACGCGGTGCGGGACCTCCGCAACAGCGAGGACGTGCCGGTGTACTTCTCCGTCGACACGGGCGCGAGCGTCTACATCAACACCACGGCCGAGCACGTCGACCGCGTCGAGGAGACGGTCGCCGACTGCGGCGTCGACACGCGCGTCTGGGAGGTCGGCGGCCCGGCGCAGGTCCTCGACGAGGACGAAGCGCTGTTCTGAGCGGACGGCCGGGCCGCGGCCGTGCACAGGGTTAACCACGCGCCGCCCCAAGTGACGGCCACAATGCGCGTCGCCGTCCTCGGAGCCGGATACGCCGGCCTGACGCTGGCACGGAGACTCGAACAGACCCTCCCCGACGGCGTCTCGCTCGTCGTCGTCGACGAACAGGACACCCATCTCGTCCAGCACGAACTCCACCGGGTGGTCCGTCGGCCGTCGCTGGCCGAGGAGATCACCGTCGACTTAGAGGAGGTGCTGGACTGCGAGATCAGACAGGCCGTGGTTACCGACGTGGACGCCGACGCCGGCGTCGCGACCCTCGACGGCTCGGAGACGCTGTCGTACGACGTTGGCGCGGTGTGTCTGGGCGCGCGGACGGCGTACTACGATCTCCCGGGCGTCCGCGAGCACGCGACCCCGCTGAAACGGCTCGACCACGCCCGCGCCATCCGCGAGCGCTTCCTCGACCTCGACGACGGCGACCGTGCGGTCGTCGGCGGCGCGGGCCTCTCGGGCGTGCAGGTCGCCGGGGAACTGGCCGAGATGCGCGAGGGGCGAGACATCGACGTCGTGCTGCTGGAACAGGAAGCCACCGTCGCCCCGTCGTTCCCGTCGGCGTTTCAGGACGCAGTCCACGAGGCGCTGGTCGACACGGGCGTGACCGTCCGCACCGGAACGGGCGTGACAGGAGCCGACGCCGACGCGATCGCGCTCGCCGACGGGTCGGAACTGGCGGCGGCCCAGTTCGTCTGGACCGGCGGCATCACGGGGTCGCCGGCGATGGGCGACGACCGCCCCGTGGTCCGGGCAGACCTCCGACTGGGCGACGCGACGTTCGCCGTGGGCGACGCCGCGCGGGTCGTCGACGGCGACGGTGAGGCGGTGCCGGCGAGCGCGTCGGCCGCCGTCCGCGAGGCCCGGGTCGCCGCCGAGAACGTCCGCGCGCTCGTCGAGCACCGGCGCGACGGCGAGGGGGAGTTCAGGCCCCGACTCGCGCGCTACCAGTTCGACGTGCCGGGGTGGCTCGTCTCGGTCGGCGACGACGCGGTCGCGAAGGTCGGCCCCTCGGTCGTCACGGGCCGGGCTGCACTGGCGCTCAAGACGACCGTGGGCGCGGGCTACCTCGGAACGGTCGGAGCCGTCGAGAACGCGGTCGACCTCGTTCGCGAGGAGTTGCACCTCGACGACGAGGCCCTCGAAGAAGAGTCGTAGGCGAGCGCGTCAGTCCGATTCGGTCTGGGTCGCGTCGGCGAGCACTTCGTTCGGCTCGACCCAGATGACGAAGTCGCTCTCGTCGTCGCGGTCGACGACGCCGTTGATGTACTCGCCGTCGACGGGCGCGGTGTTGACGTCCGACTCCGCGACGGGGACGACCTGCCGGACCTCGTCGACGATCCAGCCCATCGCGCCCTGTTCCTCGAACACGTCCGGGTCGAAGACGACGATGAGGTTCTGGGTCCCCTCGTCGTCGATGTCCATCATCTCCTTGGGGTCGAGGATGGTCGTGATCTGCCCGCGGAGGTCGACGACGCCCTCGACGTAGTCGTCCGTGTTCGGGACGCGGGTGACGGTGTCGCGCTTGACGATCTCCTCGACGTACTCGATGTCGATGCAGTAGTACTCCTCGCCGAGCGCGAACTCCAGGACGCGGACCAGTTCCTCGGTCTGCGTGCTCTCCTCGTCGTCCAGCGCGGCAGCGCGGGACGCCCCCTCGGCGGTGGCGGCGCTGCTCGACTCCATCGCCTCCTGGATGAGCTCCTGGTCCGGCAGTTCGACGCCGGTCGGTCCCTGCATCGGATTGGCCGATACCGAGAGGTCGTCGGTGGGCTGGTCGACGGCGGTGTCGCCGCTCGCGCCGGCCAGCTGTGCGGACGCCTCGGCCGCTCGCTGAGCGGCGGCGACTGCATCGTCGGTTCCGGCGTCGTCGTCGCCGTCACCGGACTCGGCCGGGTCGGCGTCCCCCGCGGCGTCGGCCGAGTCGGAATCACCCGTTGCATCGGCCGGGGCAGTGTCCTCGGCGTCGGCCGTGAGCAGGTCGCTATCGTCGGTGAACGAGTCGTCCGACTCGTCTCCGGCGGCCGATTCGTCAGCCGGTTCGTCGGCGGCCTCTGAGTCGTCGCCGGAGTCGGCGGCTTCGACGTCGTCCGTCTCGTCGGTGGTTTCGGCTTTGTTCCCCTCGCGCATCCGGCGGATGCGCTCCGCCCTGTCCATCCGTTCGTCGTCACTCATGCTGTTACCTCGTTCTCCGTAAATCCGAACTGCTCGTCCAGTTCCGCCGCGATGTCTTCGAAGACAGCCGCCATGTCACACGACTCCTCGGTCGCGAACACCGACTTCCCCGAACTGAAGGCCCGCTGCAGGGCGACCCGCTTGCGGACCTCCCAGACGGGGCTGTCTGGGAACGCCATGTCGAACCACTCCAGCATCGTCTCGTCCTCGGAGGTCGTCTCGACGCGGTTGGCGACGACGCCGAGCGTGCGGATCGACGCGTCGGTCTGGCGCTCCATCGCCGCCGTCTGGTCCATCAGCAGCTCGATGGCGCGCTCGGAGGTCGCCTCGGTCAGCGCCGGGATGAGGACGTTCTGTGCGGCGTACATTCCGGTATCGGTCAACTTCCCGTAGAAGGGCGGGCAGTCGATGACGACGTAGTCGTACGTTCGATCGAGCGTGTCGAGCGCCCGGTCGAGCGTGTCGAGCGCGTGGGTCCCCGTCACCATCTCCGGCGTGACGTTGATGGCAAACGAGGCCAGCGCCTCCGGGTCGACGCCGCCGCCGCGGGCGTTGACGCGGGCGATGAGGTCCGCGATCGTCAGTTCGTGTTCCGCCTGGAGCATGTCGATGCTCGAGGGGATCACGTCCATCTCCTCGCCCTCGGCGATGAGGTCGCCGAGGACCGCCGGGTCGCCGGTCAACGCGTCGAACAGCGTCGGGGGCTCGGCGTCGTACTCCTCGACGAGGCCGACGCCCTCCGTGGCGTTGCCCTGCGGGTCGAGGTCGATAAAGAGGACGTCCCGTCCGCGGTCGTTCAGCGCCCCGGCCACGTTGATGGCGATCGTCGTCTTTCCGGTCCCGCCTTTCGCGTTGGTCACGCAGAAGCGAGCCGGACCGGTTTCTGATTGCCGGTTCATCGTCTAAGTGCTCTCAGGTCGAGCCCGGGCCACTATAAAAATACGGTCCCGATTATCAACGGCCGCAATTCGGGGGCGGGTCGCGGGCGACCGCGGGAACGCCCGGGAACGCGCGCAAGACGGCTGTCTGACGGTGTGCAAGATTTAAGAACGTGTGCAGTGAAGGGACAGTATCATGACGATCAACCCACGCGATTACGACCTCGACGAGCTTCGGAAGATGGCTCGCGAGCGCGGGGAGTCGGGCAACGGGATGGGCGAGGACGTGCCCGATCCGACCGACCTCGACGTGGGCCTCGACGACGGCGAGGAGGAGGTGCTCGCCGGGATTTCCTTCCGCTCGGGGCTGTACCGCGAACTGCTCCCGTTCCTCGGCGGCGAGAGCCAGGAGAAGCCCTACCTCGAATCGCTCCCCGAGACGTACGCCGCGGAGTTCGTCGTCTTCGAGTGGCTGGAGTTCCTGTTGATGCACTCGGGGTATCAGGGGGCCGGCGAGGCGCTCGACTACTACGAGTCCATCGACTGGATCACGGCCGAAGTCCAGGCCGACCTCTCTGACTACCTGCTGGGCATCGACGAGTCCGCCACCAACGACGACAACGACCTGAGCGTCGACGACCACATGTTGAGCCTGGTGTACGTCGCGAAGCTGACGGCGATGACGTGACTGGCGCTCCGACCGCAGTGTCCCGACCTGTCTGAATATATCCGCTCTTTTGCAGACACTATATCAGCGCTGATATTTGAGGGGAGGATATATACCGGGCCGTCGATAACCACCACCGTACATGAGTGACGACGACGCGGACGACGCGGGGGACGACTCCGCCGCGCCGTCCGGTGGGAGCGCGGCAGTTCCGGTCGGGGTGAAACTCGGCAGCACGCGGACTGTCATCGCCCTCCCGGGCGAACACGGCACGGAGAATCGCATTATCAAGACCCTGACGTGTATGGCGACCTACGAGGACGCGCTGACAGGCGAGGAGAAGGTCCTCTACGGCGAGGAGGCGGCCCGCGAGTACCCTGACCGCGTCCAGTACATGCTCCGGTCGGGACTGCCCGAGGACGCCGACCGCGCCGAGATGACCAAGACGTTCTTCGAGGCGGTCATCGAAGAGAACGACATCCCGGCCAACAGCGGCGTCGTCTACGCCATCCCGACCATCGACAACCCGACCGGACTGGACAACCTCCGAGGCGTCATCGAGGACTCCTCGATCGGCCTGAACCTCGTCGAGAGCTATCCCGAGTCGCTCTGCGGTTCGATTCCGGCCTTCGGCAACGATCTGGAAGCCATCGACGAAATCTTCGTGGCCGTCAACATGGGCTCGACGAACCTCGAAGCGTCCGCCTACCGCCGGGGCGAACAGCTCGCGCCGTTCACGACGGGTGCCGTGACGGGTAACGAGGTCGACCGCATGATCGCGAACTACGTCGAAGAGGAGACCCAGGGCCGGGTCAACATCGACACCCAGACCGCCCGCGAGTACAAGGAGGAACACGCGGACTTCGTCGAGTTCGAGCCCTTCACCGACATCATCCAGCAGCCCGGCGGCGGCTCACACGAGTTCACCATCGAGCGCTCCGTGATGGACGCGGTCGACGAGTACGTCGACGACGCCGTCGACGAGCTCGCGAACACCTTCCTGCCGGAACTGGCCAACGACTACATGAAGGTCTACCAGCTCGCGCTGGACCGACCCATCGTCCTCACGGGCGGGATGGCCTGCATCCCCGGTATCGTCGAGGAGTTCGAGGAGCGTCTCAGCACGGAACTGAACCGGGAGATCGAGGCCATCGCCGCCGACGAACCGGACGTCGCGCCGACGGTCGGCGCCCAGCGCATCGCCGCCCGCCTCGTCGAGAACAGCTAACGGCTGCGCCAGCAGTTCAGCCAGCGCTCGATTCGTGGCCGGGACAGGGGGCTGTCGGCCCACGGTTTCTTCGAGAGGCTCTCGAACACGTCGGTGTCGATTCGCACGTGACGTTCTGTGGTCGGTGGGCGGCTCTTCGCTTGCCGGTTCGACTCCCCACCGAGTCGGACACGAGGCATGCGACGGGCTACGAACACCTGACACCTAAAGCCAAGTCAGACGTGCGTCCGTCGGCCGGCAGACGGCCGTTCTCGTCGGGGCGTCGGCCCCCGCGGGTGAGTCGACCACAGACGGGACATCGACGGTGCGATCGGGCTTATTTTACCCCCTCAGTATCAGAATAGATAAGTGAATATCAAGTCCTCAGACGTTTTCTGTCCAGATAATGGGCAATATTATCAATCTAGATAATTTTGATGGCGATCTCCCCGACGCCCTCACCGAGACGGGCACTGGCGGGCTCCTCTCGTCGGGCTATCTCCACGACGCGCCCGCAAAAGCGGCGCTCGACGACGGCGAGACGCCGCGGTTCGTCGTCACCAGCGCCAAGCGAGGGCTGGAGATCGAACGCGGCGAAGAACTCGAGTCGATCCGACCGAGCAGGGGCTATCGCATGGTCGGTGTCGCAACCGACAAGCGCCTCCTGGTGCTGGTCGGCGACGGCGATGGCGACAGCCGGTTCGCACTCCCCTACGCCGAGATCGAGCAGGTGGACGGCGAGACCGGCCTGAGTCACGGGCGCTGTACCATCCGGCGCGGGAGCGGGGCCGTCTGGCACGTCCACTGCGGCAAGCAGGGGCTCCTCGAACTGACGGCGTACCTCTCGCACGCCACCCAGGCGTGGGTCCACGTCGAGAACACCCTCGACGAGGCGACGCGGACGCTGGTGACGGCGACCGAACGGCGCGACCGCGGCGAGTACGACGCGGCGCTGACCGCGGTCGAAGCCGCCAGCGAATGCCTCGACGAGGCGGCCGAAACGGCCGCAGACTTCGGAGCGACCGACGGGGCTAGCGCGCTCGAACGGCGGGTCCGGGCGGTCAGGGAACGTCACGCGAACGCTCTCGCCGACGTCCGTCGGAGTCGCGCCCGGCGGGCGGCGGAAGCCGGCGAGGCCCACTGGCGAAACGAGGCCTTCGAAGCGGCCTACGAAGCGTACGAGGACGCTCGTGCCGAGTACGACGCGATACTCGCCGTGCCCGAAGGACTGCTCGACGAGGCCGAAGCGATCCGGGCCGAACGCGAGCGCCTCGACAGCGTCGTCGACGCGCTCTCCCAGTCGCCACTCCGGCTCGCCGTCGAGGCCGACAACGCCGCCATCGCGGCCGACGACCCGGCCGAGGCCGCGGCGCACTGGACCGACGCACTCGAAGCGTACCGTGCCGTCCTCGAACTCGACTGGGGCGCGGACGAACGGCGATTCGCCGGCGGTCCCGAGAAGATCAGGGACCGACTGAGCGCCGTCGCCGAAAACCTCGTCGCCGCTCGCCGGACCGTCGCGACCGACGCGATGGAGGCGGGCGACTGGTACGCTGACGCCGGCCGGCCCGAGGTCGCCCTGGAGGACTACGAATCGGCCCGGGACGCATTCGAGTCGGCGCTGGACGCCGCTCGCGACTGTTACCCCGACGCAGTCGACCACCTGGAGGCCGAACTCGACGCCCTCACGCATCGTCTCGAACGGGCACGCGCCCGGACCGAGGGCGACGATGTGGACCCCGACGACCGATTCGACGACCGCCCCGAACCGGACGTCGACGTCGGTCCGTCGACCGACACGCTCGCGCCCGCCGACCCTGCCGACCTCTCTGACATCGAGCGCGCGCTCGACGGGCCGGACAGAGGCCTGGATCCGACGACGCCCGAGTCGTAGCCGACCACGCCCCATGGTAACTACCCTCTAGAATCATGTGATGAAATGCCACAATTATCGGCTCACAGCCCCTCTCTGTCGGAAACAGTGCTCCGATCGGGGGAAAGCTTATAGTCTTTAATTAAGTATATACAATTATAATGCGTTGCCCCAACTGCGGCACACGGATGTCGTACAACGACCAGACGACGAAGCTCACAGAGTTCGTCTGTCCCAGTTGCCACGACACGGTCATCGACTGGAAATCGGAAGCCCGCAGCGCCCGCGTCCACTGATAGCTGTCTCCTTCTGTCGTCGCATCATCCGTGAGCCCAGCCGTGGGCACGTCACCAGCACCTCAACGCGTGATCGAGCACTCCCCGACAACGACCGAACCATGCAATCTCGATCATACCAGTGCAGAAACGGTTACCGAACGTTTTTACCTATCACACGACCACGTTCGGGCCATGGCGCAGTCGCGACGCGTCGGCTGTCTGTACGCCGACTCCTGTACGGACGAGCAACGGGCGGCGTACGACTGGTGTAGCGACGCCTTCGACGGCGCGGAACGCCGGTCGCTCGCCGAGGTCACGCCGTCGGACTACGACGTGCTCTGGTGGCACCGGGACGAGCGCTTCGACGAGCGAGTGCTACCCGAGGAACGCGCGGCAGCCCTGACCGAGTACGTCCGCGACGGCGGAACGCTGCTGTTGACGCTAAGCGCGGTAGCCGCCGTCGAACCGCTCGGAATCGACGCGATGGGCCCGGACGCCACCGGCTGGGAGGAGATTTCCGAGCCGACCGGGCACCTGTGGAAGGCACTGTACGCCGACCACCCGATACAGGCCGACTACGACACGCTCCGGGTGCACACCCGCGGCCCGGGCGTCACCGTCCCCTACGCGCGCTACGAGTCGGTCCTGCCGGAGTCCGGCGACGTGTTCGCGAGCACGGTCCGCGGCGAGCGCGACGCGGTTTCGCAGCTGACGGTCGTCTCCTGGGAGCCCGGAAACGGACGGGTACTCGGCATCGGCTCGTCGGTGGCGTTCGCACAGCCGACTCACGACGTGTGTCAGATGAACCGGGAGACGCTGGTCGCGAACTCGCTCGCGTATCTCGCTGGGGACGAGCGCCACCCGCTGACGGGCCGGCCGGCCGACGCCGCGGCGCTCGGTCGGTGGCGCGAGCGTCTCGCCGAGGACCCGAACCGGCCGATCTATCACGTCACCCCGCCCGCGAACTGGCTCAACGACCCGAACGGGCTCATCCACTGGAACGGCCGCTATCACCTGTTCTACCAGTACAACCCCGCCGGGCCCTTCCACGGCACCATCCACTGGGGCCACGCGGTCAGCGACGACCTCGTCCACTGGGAGGACCGTCCGGTGGCGCTATCACCCTCGCCCGACGGCCCGGACCGCGACGGCTGCTGGTCGGGCTGTGCGGTCGACGACGACGGCGTCGCCACGATCCTGTACACCGGTGGTCGGGACAAACGCCAGCTCCCCTGCATCGCGACCGCGGCCGACGACGACCTCACGTCGTGGGACAAGGACCCAGAGAACCCCATCATCGAGGAGCTCCCGACCGACCCGGAGGTGTTGCGGACCGAGGACTGGGAGGGCGAGTTCCGGGACCACTGCGTCTGGCGGGAGGACGGGACCTGGTACCAGCTCATCGGGGCCGGCATGGAGGGCGGCGGCGGCGCGGCGCTGCTGTACGAGTCTGCCGACCTCCGCGACTGGGAGTACCGCGGGCCGATCCTCGCCGGCGACCGAGACACCGCCGGCACCGTCTGGGAGTGCCCCGAACTCCTCGACTTCGGCGACCGGCAACTGCTGCACGTCTCGAACTACGAGGACGTGGTGTACTTCCTCGGCACCTACGAGGACGGCGAGTTCGACGCCGACCGCCGCGACAAGCTCGACCACGGCGACTTCTACGCGCCCCAGTCGATGTGGACGGCCGACGGCCGCGTGCTGACGTGGGGCTGGATTCCCGAGGCCCGGGACCTGAGCGCCCAGTGGGACGCCGGCTGGTCCGGCGCGCTGTCGCTGCCCCGTGAGCTGTCGCTGGCCGACGACGGCGGGCTCTGCCAGCGACCGGCCCCGGAACTCACCGAGCTTCGCGGTTATGCCACGAGCCGCGACGCGGTGCGACTCGGCCCGGGAGACACGGAGCGGCTGGGCGTCGACAGCCGGTCGTTCGAACTGCGTGCGACCGTCCGCCTGGAGGACGCCGAGGCCGTCGAGGTCCGCGTCCTCGAATCGCCGGACGGGGACGAACGGACACCGATCCGCTACACATCCGAGAGCGAGATCGCCGTCGACCGCACCCGGTCGAGCGAGGACCCGCAGGCGACGGTCGACACGCAGACGATGCGCGTCACGCCGTACGACGCGCCCCTGTCGCTACGCGTCTTCGTCGACGGCAGCGTCGTCGAGGTGTTCGCCAACGAGCGCCACTGCCTGACGAGCCGCGTCTACCCCACTCGCGAGGACGCCACCGGCGTCTCCCTGGCGGCCGAGGGCGGTCGGGCGACGATCGCATCGCTCGACGTGTGGGAGTTACAGAGCGCGTGGGAGCGATAGGCGGAGAGATTCGGAGCGTGGGGAGCTCGGGCCGTTACTCGCTGTTACCGTCCCCGTCGCTCGGCTGTGTGCCGTAGCCACCGTCGCTCTCGTCGCTCGCGCTCGCCTTCCCGCGGCGGATCAGCTCGCGGTCCGTCGGCGGTAGCTCCTCGCCGGCCAGCGGGATGTGCCAGTGACCCAGCGCGCCGAGGATTCGCGTCCGCGCTCCCTCGACGTCCAGGCGGAGCGTCGGCCCGAGCGTCCCGCCGAAGCGGCGCATCTGCTCTGGCTCGGAGAGGTGCGCGATCTCGTCCAGCGTCTCGCCGGCGAAGTCGTAGTAGTTGAAGAAGCTCTGGACCAGCACCTCCTCGCCGTGGGGGAAGGCCATCCACGAGTACGACTGGAACGGTGCGTTCTCGGGGTTCGTGGCGACCAGACCGGAACCGTTCAGCGGGACGTACTCGCCCCGGAACTCCTCGGCGACGAAGCCGTACAGCGCGTCGAATCCCTCCAGTCCCGGCGCGAACGTGTGGAGGTGGCTGGAGACGAACAGGTAGTACAGGCCGTCGCGGTAGACGACGTGGGGCCGTTCGAGCTCCTGGTTGACACCGACAGCGTCGAGCAGTGGGTCTGAGAGTTCCCACTCCAGCGGGTCACCCGTCGGCGAGCGGGCGACGCCGACGCTACCGTTGAACTCCTGGAGCGCGGCGTCGCCGCCGCAGGCGTCGCTGCCCTCGGGCACCGGCGTGTTCGCCTCGAACAGGAGCCACGTCTCGCCGGTCCCGGGGTCCTCGAAGAACCACGGGTCGCGGAAGGTGTAGATCATCCCGCGGGACTGGTCCTCGCGCTCGTAGCGCTCGCCGTCGGGCGTGAGAAGTTCGTGGTGCGTCCAGGGTCCGGCTAGCTCGAAGCCGTCGTCGGTGTCGATGCGCCCGCCGCTCGCGCCGACGATGCGCTGGGCGTAGGTCAGATCCTCGCTCCCCTCTTCGCCGGCGGCAGTGTAGAACAGATAGACGCTGCCGTCGTCGTCGTACAGCGCCGACCCGGCCCACTGGCGCTGGCCGAGTGCGCGCTCGAACACCGGGCCGGCGTCGTGCCAGGTCCGGCCGTCTTCGGAGTAGAAACACCGAATCGTCGCCACGTCGTGGCGCTTGCCCGGCAGGAGGTCCGAGGGAGCGGTCAGCGAGAAACAGACCCGGTAGCCGTCGACCGAGGCGAGCGTGCCGTCGCGCTCCCGGAGAAACCACGTGTCCCAGATGTGGACCGCGGGGATTTGCTCGGTCTCGGGCGGGTAAACGATTGGCGCGACAGTGTCGTCCGTCCGCTCGATTCCCCTCGCCTGTTCGCGCGTCCAGCCGGCGCGGGCTCCCGTCCCCGGTGACCCGTCGCCGAGCGTCTCGTTGGCCATACCGAACGTTGGACCGACGAGCGCAATAAGTGTTCCTCGAAGGTACAACAGGTGTTGTATATGATTCGATCCCGTGCTCGACGGTCCGAGGGAGACCGACGACGGACGGCCAGTGAAGGGACCGCTAGTCGCGGGCGTCCTCGCTCCGCTCGACGCCCTCGGGACCGGTGATGTCCAGCGGGCGGATCCACTCGTACCAGAGGAACACGACGCCGAGCCCGTAGCCCAGCGCCCAGACGGCGCTTCCGAGCCACGGCCGACCGAGCGTGCTGAGCGCCCAGTTCGCCAGCCCCGGGAGCACGACGACGGCGATGACCGAAAGCGTTAGCACGACCGCGTCCTGGGCGTTCACGTCCGGACCCTCCCGCTCTGTCGGGCAACCATACTCGTCGTTCGGACTCGGAACAGGTGATTCTGTCGGACCGGCCCGTCGAGCGCGGTCGGCGACCGACGTTGTAGCCACCCCATTTTTATCATCGTATGCCCTACCCCGGGTGTCGGGAATGTCTCAAAACCACACAGGCCGGTCGTCTTCGGAAGACGTCGAGTGGTGCTACGATGCCGTTCACCGCGTGTCGCGGACGTTTAGTCTGACGATTTCGGAACTCAACGAACCGATGGCCCGGGACATCTGTCTGGGCTATCTCCTCTGTCGCGTCGCCGATACGATCGAAGACGCCGGTCACCTGCCGCCAGCGGTCCAGGCCGAACTGCTCCGGACGTACAGCCGCGTCCTCGAACCGTCGAACGGGACCTCCATGGCGGCGTTTCACGACGCCGTCGGAGAGTGGATCCCGGCGACGACGGACGCCGACTGGGAGGTCGTCGCGAACGCCGGCCGCGTCGTCGACGTGTTCCGCACGCTCGACGACCACTCCACGCGGGCCATCCGCGGACCGGTCCGGGAGCTCGTCGACGGCATGGCGATGTTCGTCGACCGCTACGCCGACGCCGGCGGCCTGCGCATCAAGACGCTCGACGAGCTCGAGGAGTACTGCTGGTACGCCGCCGGAACAGTCGGGACGCTCGTCACCGGCCTCGTCTCTCACGAGGCCTCCGACGAGCAGGTGGCACAGATGGAGGAGAACGCCCGCTCGTTCGCACTCCTGCTCCAGCTCGTCAACGTCGCCAAAGACGCCGCGACCGACATGGAAGAGGAGAACAACGTCTACCTCCCGCTGGAGTTGCTCGACGAGCAGGGACTCGACCACAGCGACGTGGGGAATCCCGAGAACGTCGACTCGCTGGTCCCGGTCATCGAGCAGGTCACCCAGCGCGCCGAGGGCTACCTCGACGACGCCCACCAGTGGCTCGAAGCCATGCCCGAGACCCGCGGCAACACGCTGTCGGCGTGGGCCATCCCGTTCCTGCTGGCCGTGGGGACCATCCGCGAACTCCGCGAGCGGCCCGCGGACGTGATCGAGCAGGGCAACGTCAAGATCTCCCGCGAGGAGGTCCACACCGTCTGTCAGCAGTTCGTCGGCGAGGACGAGCCCTCGCTCGCGGAACTCCGGACGAAGATCCGACAGCGCCCGCTCCACGAGTACTGACGACCGCATCGACATTCCCACTCGCTCCTGTGGCGGTCGTCCCCGATCGACCGCCGTCGTTTCTGCTCCGGTCACGTTCGTATGTCGACCGCCGACGAGCGCCCGGTATGCCGACGACCGCGCCGTCGTGGACAACACTCATGTCGGTCCTGTGTGAACGCCGGCCATGGCTACCGCGGCGGACGGGCTCGCCGAACCGCAGGTGCTCGCCCGGACCAAGGACAGGCTGTTCGACGGCGGCGCGGACGCGTACGTCGTCGCCGACACGCAGTTCGCACAGGCGCGCTGGCTGGACGAGACGCCCATCTCCGAGTCAGTTCGGGACGCGCTCGCCCCGTTCAACCACGTACAGGTCGGGACGGGCTACCCCGACCTCGTCGGCGTCGACCGGCTCGGGTCGGACCTGCTGGCCGTCGACCGACTGGGCGAGGACCCGCCGCTGATCGCCGTCGAGGCGAAGGGGTACACCGAAGACGGGACCGTCGACGCCGAGCGCGCCGTCGTCCAGGCCCACGATCGGCTCAACGAGGCCAACGTCGCCTTCGTGAGCGCGCCGCGTGCGGCCATCCCCACGGCGGCGCGGACGATGGCCCGCGAGCTCAACGTCGGCGTCCTCGGCGTCGAATCGGACGGCGTCGTGACGGTGCTCGAACGACCGCGCGTCGTCGGCCACGGCTCGACTGACGCCGCCTCGGCGATCCGGTTCCAGGCGAGCGCCCAGGGCGTCGCCGACCGGAACTTCGGCCTCAATCACCCGAAGAACTACGTCGGCGTCCCGCTGGCGGTCGCCCACGACGGCGACACGCGAGCGCTCGTCGAAGACCGGGTAGTCGGCGCGGTCGACTCGGCGGTCGCCGGCGCGACCTTCCTGAACCTCGTCGACGACGGTCGCGACACCCTCGCGCTGACGCCGCTCGGTCGGGAGGTCGTTCGCTTCGCACTGCGGACGGCCGGCTCTCTCGACGCCGCGCTCGACGGCTTCGCGGACTGGAAGCGCTCCCGGAAGCGGTTCGTCGACGTCGCACCCCGGTGGGGCGAACTGGTCCGACGCATCGTCTACAGCTACCCGGCGACGCAACTGCTCGTCGAGGAACTGTACGCCCTCCACCGCGACGGTCACGCGACGCCCTCGCTCGTCGAGTTCGTCGAGTACCTCCACGCGCTGCATCCGGAGTTCACGGTCGAGTTGTTCCTCCGCGGCGACGACGACGTTCGCCAGCGGGTCCTGACCGGAGACGGCGACCTTCGGCGAGACGCGCTCACCGACGGGAGCGTGTACCACTCCCCCACCGTGTTCCAGCTGAAGGCGATGTACTACCACGCCGGCGTCCTGACGACCCGCGGCGCGGAGCCGTCGAACCTCGACCCCGCGGCCGACGAGTGGGCGCTGTGCGACTCGCTCGCGTAGCATCGATCGCCCCGCGGGGCCAGCGTCCGCACCCGCGGAATCCTGAAAGGGCCGAGGCTCCTATCGAGGCGTATGTCCGAGACGCTGGAACTGCCCAACGGCGACGTGGTCTCGCCGGACGACGTGTTCAACTACAACGACTACCCGTACCGACTCGTCTGGCTCGACGGCGACAGCCACGCCTTCGCCTTCTCCCCGCTGTACTGGGGCGACAGCGGTATGGACATCCCGTTTCGCGACCGGGAGGCCCTCGTCGATCAGTGGGAGGCCGACGCCGAGGGCCTGCTGACGCCGGCAGAGTGGGCGGACTGGCTGGACGAGGCGGCCACAGACCCGCGGTTCAGCGACGAGGAGGTCGCCGAACTCGCCGACGAACTTCCCGGGGACTGGGACGGCGCGGACGAATCGGACGCTGGCTCCGAGCAGTCGGGGGGTGGCCTGCGCGATCGACTCGGACTCTGATCCCCGAACGGTATTATCCCCCGGACCGAGAGACCACCTATGCAACTCGTCTGGATCGCCGCCGCCGGGGGCGCAATCGCGGTGCTCGCGCTCGGCGGTCTCCTCCGGCGACGCCTCACAGACCGCAGCGCGTCCAAGCGCGCCCACGACGCCGCACAGCAGCGCGACCCGCCCGTCGAACTCGGCGAGGTCTACGAGTTCGGCGTCACGGAGTTCACCGACCACCACTCCGGCGACCGGGTCGCTGTCGGGAAGGTCGAGGGGTTCGTGCTGTTCACCGACGACGTGCCCGCGTCGGTCTCGCCCGGCGACGTGATCCGCGCGAAGGTTCTCTCGTTCAACCGCGGCCACACCTCCGCGGACGCGCGGTTCGTCGAGCGCGCGTAGTCGCGGACGACCGAACGTGTGTCGCAGCGGCCGCCATCGAGCGTCGCCGCGGCCGCCATCGAGCGGGCGCGAACCGAACCTGTCGTTACGTGAGAAAGAGTTATCACGCGCCGAGTCATATGTTAACAGTAACCATGACACCGGCCAAGATCCGCGAGCGCCTCGAAGAGTCAGGTGACCGTGTGGACACCGAGATGTTCGTCAGCGCGCTCGAGTACGTCCGCGACGACGGACGAACCCACCGCTAATCGGAGGTGACGGCAGAACCGCAACCGCGACGATAGCAGCAGCGCTCGCGCTCGTTAGTTCTCGCGCAGTCGCCAGCCGTCGCCGGCCGATTCGACGACACCGCGCCGTTCCATCTCGCTCGTGACCTCGTCCAGTCGGTTCGGCTGCGCGATCTCTAGCTCCGTTCGCGAGACGCCGTGGTGCTCCCGGAGCAGTCGCCGCACGTCGTCCTCGGTGTGGACCGACTGGTCGCTCTTCTCCATGACGCCGGCGACGAGTTCGACCATGTCCTCGACGAAGTTCCACGGGTAGACGACCCAGGCCCACTCGTCGAGGCGCTCGCCGACGAAGTCGGGTTCGTGGTCGCTGGTCTGGAGCAACTGGAGCGTCGCCGTCCGAACGCTGCTCGGGTCCCGGTCGCGGACACACTCGGCGGCCGTCTCGATGGACTGGCCGGTGTCGGCGATGTCGTCGACGACGAGCACGTCCTTGTCCGCGACCGCTCCGTCGGCCAGCGGATAGCGGATCTGCGCCTCCTCGCCCTTCTCGGCGGTCCCCACGTAGTGTTCGACCTTCAGGCTCGCCAGGTCGTCCAGCCCGAGGAAATCACAGAGACAGCGCCCGCCGAACCAGCCGCCGCGGGCCAGCGCGACGACCACGTCGGGCTCGAAGTCGGCGGCCTTCACGTCGTCGGCCACGTCGCGACAGAGCCCGTAGATGTACTCCCAGTCGGTGATGGTACACGAGAACTCGTCCGGTAGCTCGCCCATACCGGATTGCTCGGGCGACCGGACTTACCCGTTTCTACTCGCGGGAGCGGGGCCGGTGAGCGCCGGTCCGGCCCGGCCCCAACGCCGCTTCACGCGTCCGGGTCGCCCTTCCGAAACTCGCGAAGGACGACCGTCGCGTAGCTCCCCTTCGGCAGCGAAAACGAGAACGTGAGGTCGTCGCCGTCGCGGTCGACGCCGAGCTCGGTCCGAAGCAGTATCGCGCGGCAGGTTCCGTCGCTGTCGAACGCGCCCGGGAGGTCGAAGTCGCCGGGTTCGAGGCCGACGTCGTCGAGCACCTCGCGAGCGATGTCGCCCGGTTCGCCGTCGCCGAGGTCGGTCTCGGTCCCGACCAGCGGCGCGGTGACGAAGGCGCGGCCGCGCTCGCAGTGGCGCTCGACGGTCGACAGGCGCTTCGCGGTGACGCGCTGGGTGCGGTCGGGGTCCGGCACCGCGAGGTCGCTCGGCGCGTCGGCGTCCCGGAAACACACCACGTCGCCCTCGACGGGGCGGTCGAACGGCAGACCCCGTTCCAGGCGTTCCGAGAGGATCCGGTTGAACACGTACGACTGGGCGGCGTTGACGAACAGCGACTGGAGGTTCGACGGCAAGGCTTCGAGCGCCTCGCGGAAATCCGCGGGCTCGTCGGCCCCGTTCTCGACGAGGCGGTGACAGATGGAGCGCTCGTAGCCCAGCGCGCCGGGGAGCCTGTCGAGCGCCCCCGCCCAGTCGCGCGTCTCCTCGGCGTAGGCGCGGGCCTCGCGGGTGGCCGCCGGTTCGCGTTCGTGGGGGTTGCCGACGTACGCCAGGACCGCGCCCTCCCAGTCGCCGCGGGCGATGGCGAGCCCGACCTCGTGGGTGACCGGGCGGCGCGATCCGAAGCGCTGCTGGCCGAAATAGTTCGGCACGCCGACCGTCGTCTCGCCGTCTGGCAGGTCGGCGGCGGCCGTCGGCCCGTCGTCCGCGGTCGGATCCGCTCCGCCGGCGAAGGCCGCCAGGTCCGCCACGACCGCGGCGGCGTTCTCGGCCCGCTCGGCGTCGCGGACGACGATCTCGAAGGCGTTGCCCGCGAGGTCGCCGAACAGAATGGGACGGCCCGCGCGACCGACGACCTCGATCGTCGCGCCGTCGACCTCCGGGAGATCGTCGGCGTCGATTCCCTTCACCGAGAACAACTGCGTCGTGACAGCGCGCTTGTCTTTCGTCCCCGCCCAGGACACCCGCTCGCGGGAGATGCCGAGCCGGTCCGAGAGGCGACTCGCGAAGTCGTTGGTGTCCCAGTTGCGCAGTTCCGCCCGGAAAACGAGGTGGGGGTACGCGCCGGTGTCGGCGTCGACGGGTTCGGTGTCGAACGCCTCCAGTTCCCGGACGCGGAAGTCCGCGGGCCTGTCGCGGAGGCGACCGCCCACCCCCGCCGCGTCGCTGACGTAGTGCTCCATGCCGACCGCCCGCTCGATGGGGTGGGCCTCGCGCATGGTGGGGTGTTCGCGGGTCGACGCTTAGGGCTGGCGCTCTCGGTCGGCGCGGCCCTCTCGTGCGCAGACTTACCACACTGGGGGCCGGAGAGACGACTAGGTCGTCGAACGGCGGACGACCAGTGAGCACCACGATGGCAAAGATAGCATGCGAGCACTGCGGCCGACGGATCACGTTCGACAGGGACGGTCAGGAGACGCGCGCGCCGATGCGGTACTGCCCGCGCTGCGGCGAGAAGCTCCCGCCGGAAGAGGAGTGGGAGGCACTGTGAGGGCCGTTCAGGCGTACGCCTCGAACTCCCGGCCGAACGCGAGGAAGTACGCGACACCGGCCAGACCGACGACGGTCGCCGCGCCGAAGGCGAGTTCGGGGCCGGCCCGGAGCACCAGCCCGCGGACCGACACCGCCCACTCGCTGCCGTAGAGCCAGCCGCCGAGCGCGGCGCTCGGGATAACGACGACGTTTCTGACGAGGTAGTACGTCCCCGTGACGCGGCCGCCGGCGTCGCGCTCGGCCGGGCCGACGATGAGCGCCTTGTGGGCCGGCAGGCCGGCGAAGCGCAGGCCGGAGAAGGCAAAGAGCAGGAGGACGAGCCACTGGTCGCTTGGGGCGAAGATCAACAGGAGCGGGAACGTCGCGTACACCAGAAAGCCCAGCGCGACGGCGGGCTTGAGGCCGGCCCACTCGGCGAACTTCGAGACGGGGGCCATCGAGACGACGGCGACGACCATCTCGACGCCGAGGAGGACGCCGAAGAAGGCGTCCGGGCGCAACGAGACGCCGAAGCCGGTGAAACCGACCGCGAGGAAGTCGGTGACGACGATGACGAAGAAGACGTACACCATCCCGTTGGCGAACCGGATGAGCGTGTCGGCGACCAGCAGCGGCCGCAGGGTCGCCGGCATCGTCCGCAGGTCGCGAACGACCTGTGCGACGCCTTCGAACGACTTGCCGATGGAGTCCTCGCTCGCGTCGTACAGCAGGTGCTGGGCGACCGTGGCGACGAGTCCGCAGGCGACGGCGAGCAAGAGGACGCGCTGGAAGCCGCCGACGAACGTCGCGGTGGTGGCGAGCAGCGCCGCGGCGGCCAGCGGCCCGACGAGGAAGCCGATGCGCCGGAACACTTCGGTGCTGGCAAAGCCCATCGCCAGCCGCTCGGGCGGCACGCTCTGCTTGACGATGGCGAAGGTCGCGCCCAGCCCGAAGGACTTCCAGGCCTGTGCGAGAAAGAGGCCGAGGAACACCAGCCACCACGCCGGGAGCGTCCACGCGCCGACGGTGACGTCTCCGACGACGCTCGCGAGGTACCAGACCCCGAATCCGAGCGTCGCCAGCGTCGCGAAGGCGGTGAGCGCGAGGCGCGAGCCGACGCGATCCGAGACCGCCCCGCCGGGGTAGGGGTACACCGCGCTGATAAAGTTCCCGACACTCCCGTAGAGGCCGATGACGCCCGCGCTGGCCCCCAGCACGCGCATGTACTCCGGGACGTACCGGCTGGTCATCTGGAAGGCGAGGCTGAACGCCAGCATCGACAGCGAGAGGACCAGCACGTCCCGCTCTAGCGCGAAGAACTGCCGGAAGGAGTCGAGCAGGTCGACGCCCTCCTCGGCGGCGTCGGTGTCGGTAGCCATCGGCTAGCGGTACCGTCGCGCTCACCATATAGCCGGGAGAACCGGCGAGCGAGGAGCGTCGCCCCCGCCGCGTGAGGTGGGTTTATTTCGACCCGACCGGAACGCCACGGTATGACACATCGAGTCGTGGTCTCGGACACGAAAGTCATGGACGAAGCGACGCGGGCGGCCGTGCTCGACGCGGTGGACGCGACGGTCGAGACGACCGACGCGAAGGAGCCGGCGGCCGTGGCCGAGGCGGTCGCCGACGCGGACGCGCTGATCGTGGACGCCGGGACGCAGGTCACCGCCGAGGTCGTCGACGCCGCGGACTCGCTAGAGGTCGTCGGCCGGGCCGGCATCGGCGTCGACAACATCGACGTGCGCGCGGCGACCGACGCCGGCGTCACGGTCCTCAACGTCCCCGACTACTCCGTCGAGGAGGTGTCGACCCACGCCTTCGCGCTCATGCTGGCCTGCCTGCGGAAGATTCCCACGTTCGACCGCTCGGTGAAGGACGGGGAGTGGGAGTGGGCGGTCGGCCAGCCGATGCACCGCCTCGCCGGCCAGACCGTCGGCCTCGTCGCCTTCGGCAAACTGGCGAGCCGGTTCGCCGCGAAGCTCCGTGGCTTCGACGTCGACGTGATCGCCTACGACCCGTACGTCCCGGCCTACCGGATGGGGGACCTCGGCGTCGAGAAGGTCGACTTCGAGACCGTGCTGACCGAGTCGGACGTCGTCTCGGTCCACGCCCCGCTGACCGACGAGACGCGCGGGCTGTTCGACGCCGGCGCGTTCGACCGGATGCGCGACGACGCGCTGCTGGTGAACACGGCCCGGGGCGGCCTCGTCGACGAGGACGCGCTGTACGACGCCCTGACGAACGGCGACATCGCCGGCGCGGGGCTCGACGTTCGCGCCTCGGAGCCGCCCGGCGAGTCGCCGCTGCACGACCTCGACAGCGTCGTCTGTAGCCCCCACGTCGCGTGGTACTCCGAGGAGTCGCGGGCGGAACTGACCGAGACGGTGACCGAGGACGTGCTGCGCGTCCTCCGGGGCGAGGAGCCGAACAACCCCATCGACCCCGAGACCGGCTGGTTCTGAGGCCGCCGCGTCGCCCGCGTCGGTCCGCGACCCGGCGGCGGCCACGGGGTGTGTCCGCCAGCAATTCGACGGCTACTCGGCCGCGTCTGCCAGCAATTCGACGGCGAACTCGGCCGCGTCGACCGCCGTCTCGCCGAAGACGTAAGTGATGGGTTCGACGCCGAACGCGCCCTCGTGGTAGATGACCCGCGGGACGGCCCCGCGTTCGCGGAACGCCGCTTCGAGGCGGTCGGCCCGGTCCTCGTAGCCGGCGTCGAACTGCAGGGGCTCGACGCCGCGCTCGCGGGCGCTGTCGAGGACCGCCTCGTCAGTCACGACGTTGAGCGCGGCCCGGCGCGTCGGGTCGACGGCCATCGCGGCCAGAATCGTCCCGGCGACGTGCTCGGAGGCCCCGAACTCCGGGTTCGACGGGACGTTCACGCGGCCCCGGAGGTCGTGGATGCGGCCGGGGACCGCCGCCACGTCGAGCGCGTCGTCGGCGTCGGGCAACGCCATCCCGACGTTCATCCCCACGTTCGGGATGGCGGCGACCACGACGGCGGCGTCAGAGAGCAGGCGCGTCGCCCGCCGAACCGAGGAGAGGACGGTCCGCTCTTCGAGCACCGCGGCGTCCGTGCCTCGCACACAGAGGTCACAGCCCATCCCCTGGAGGGCCGGCATCTCTTCCTCGTGGACCGCACAGATGGGGCCGCGGTCCTCGAACTCGGCGACGAGCGCGAGCAGTTCGTCGAGCACCTCGTACTCGTCCATCTCGTCGGCGGCCAGCCCCGCTGCGATGCGCTCGATGGTCTGGCGCATTCGGGGGTCCTCACGAAACCGGTCCTCGACGGAGACGTCGCCGCTCTTGTACTTGCTCACCGCGGCCTGCGTGACGCCGAGCTGGTCGGCGATCTCCTGTTGGGTCCACCCCTCCGCGTCGAGTTCCGCCGCGAGCATCGCGCGAGCCGTGGGCAGGAACCGCTCGACGACGATCTCGCTCGGCAACTGCAGTGTCATTACCCCACGTGAGACGCCCCGGCCACAAGTACCCTGCCGGCCGTCGGCCCCGCTCACCGACCTACAACCCAGTTATATTAGAAGGCTATAACACGAGGGAGCGCGTTGGCTCGGCCACCAATGGCATTCAGCGACCGATTGCTCGACGCGGGCGCGGACATCTGGGCCGCCCAGAAGGCCCACCCGTTCGTCCGGGAACTGGCCGCCGGCACGCTCGACGAGGGGGCCTTCCGGCACTGGGTGAGACAGGACTACCGCTACCTCCAGGACTACGCGCGGCTGTTCGCGCTCGCCGGCGCGACGGCCCGCGAGGAAGAGACCATGACGCACCTGCTGGGCGTGGCCCACCAGGTGCTCGACACCGAGATGGATCTCCACCGGGAGTTCGCGGCCGACTACGGCATCTCCGAGTCCGAACTGGAGACGACGGAGAAAGCGCCGACCTGCCTCGCCTACACGAACTTCCTCGTTCGGACGGCCTACGAGGGTCACGAGGCCGAGATCGCCGCCGCGCTCTATCCGTGCATGCAGGGCTACCTCGACGTGGCCGAGCACATGGCCGACCTCGCCGAGGAGGAGCACCGCTACACGCCGTTCATCGAGATGTACACCGGCGCGGAGTTCCGCGAGGCGACGGACTGGTGTCGCGCGTACGTCGATCGCTGTGGCGACCGCTACCCCGGGCAACACGACGCCATGGAGGAGGCGTTCCTGACGAGCGCGAAGCTCGAACACCGCTTCTGGGAGATGGCCTACACGCAGGAGGGGTGGGAGCTATGAGCGGCGGCGAGACGTACGCCGACTACGCCGCGGGCGTCGACGATCCGCGCTTCACTGAATGGCTCCGCGACCGTGACCGAACCGCGTGGGACGCCGCCGTCGACCATCGCTTCGTCCGCGAACTCGGGGCCGGCACGCTCTCGGAGGCCGCCTTCGCGCACTACCTGGTGCAGGACTACGCCTTCGTCGGCGAACTCGTCGGGACGTTCGGCTACGCCGTCGGGCAGGTCCCCGACATGGCCGCGAAGCGCCGCCTCGTCGAGTTCCTCGACACGGTGACCGACGAGGAGGACGACTACTTCGAGCGCTCGTTCGCCGCGCTGGGCGTCGACGACTCGCGCTGGCAGAATCCCGAACCCTCGGCCGTGACGGCGCAGTTCCTCGACCTGCTCGGGCGCGCCGCCCGCGAGGGCGGGTACGCGGAGACGCTGGCCGTGCTGGTGCCCGCCGAATGGGTCTACGAGTCGTGGGCGACGGCCGCCGCCGAGCGCCACGGCGACCCGGACGCCGACGGGCCGCCGAGCGCCGGGATGGGCCTGCCCTTCTACTTCGCGGAGTGGGTCGACCTCCACGCCGTTCCCCCGTTTCGGGCGTTCGTCGACTGGCTCCGCGGCCAGTTGGACGCCGTCGGGCCGACGCTCTCGCCCCGGCGGGAGGCCCGCGTCGCGGCGCTGTTCGACCGGACCGTCGAACTCGAAGTGCAGTTCTTCGAGTCGGCCTCCGACGCGGCCGCGGACGAGCGCGAGGTGAGCCCGTAGATGGTCTCCGCGACGGTCGTGCTCGCCGCGACGGCGGTGACGGTCCTCGCTTTCACCGGCGTCGGCCTGCTGGCCTCGCGCGGTCGCGTCGACTCGGTGGAGACGTACATCTCGGCGCGCGACTCCGCGGGGAGCGGGACGCTCGCCGCGACCGTCATCGCGTCGATGATGGGCGTCTGGATCCTGTTCAGCCCGGCGGAGGCGGGAGCCGCATTCGGCGGGCTCCCGGCCGTGCTCGGCTACGCTATCGGGAGCGCCATCCCGCTCGCGCTGTTCGTTCCCGTCGGCGCGCGCATCCGCGAGGTGATGCCCGCCGGCCACTCGCTGACGGAGTTCGCCTACGCCCGCTTCGGGACCGGGATGTACGTGTTCGTCCTCGGGGTGTCGGTGTTCTACATGTTCGTCTTCCTCGCCGCGGAGATGACCGGCATCGCCGGCGCGCTGGCGTTCGTCGCCGGCGTGCCCCACTGGCAGACCGCCCTGCTCGTCGGCGGGTTCGTCCTGCTGTACACCACCTACGGCGGCCTGCTCGCGAGCATCGTCACGGACACCGTCCAGACGCTGGTCATCCTCCCGCTGCTCGCGGTGGGCTTTGCAGGCGCGCTGCTGTCGCTGGGCGGCGCGGGCGAACTCCACGCCGCGGCGGTGTCGGCCGACCCGGTGCTGCTGGACCCCGCGTTCGGCCCCGGCCTGGAGTTCGGACTGTACGTCGCCTTCGCCCTGCTCGGCGCGAACATGCTGAACCAGGGCGTCTGGCAGCGCGTCTACGCCGCCGACGGGGAACGCTCGCTCCGCCGCGGGATGGGCCTCGCCGCGGTGGTCGTCGTCCCCATGCTCGTGCTCTCCGGCCTGTTCGGCATCGCCGCGGCGGGGCTGGGCCTCACCGAATCTGGCTCCGCGAGCATCGCCTTCTTCCTCGTGCTGGCCGAGGCGTTCCCCGCGGGGGTCACGCTCGCCGTCGTCGTCCTCGCCGTCCTGCTCGTGATGAGCTCCGCCGACACGATGTTCAACGCCATCGCCAGCGTGGTCACCGCCGACCTCGCCCGCGTGCTCGACGACCCGGACGAGCGGACCCTCTGGCTCGGCGGGCGCGGCCTGACGGTCGCCGTCGCGCTCGGCGCGATGTTCATCGGCGCGCAGGGCTACAGCGTCCTCCAGCTGTTCCTGACGGCCGACCTGCTCGCCGCCGGCGTGTTCGTCCCGTTCCTCGCGGGGCTGTACACCGAGCGGCTCACCGGCCCGGGCGCGATCGTCGCTGGCCTGGCGGGCCTGGTCGTCGGGTTCGCGTACTTCCCGACGCTCCGGGGCCTGCTCGCCGCGATTTCAGGGCTCGGGAGCGCACTGCCGGCGCCGTCGTTCCTGTTCGCGTTCGCCGGGGCGACACTCGTCTCGGCGGCCCTGACCGCGGTCGCAACCGCACTCGGTAACGCGGACGCCGATCTGGAGGCGCTCGGGCGCGAGGTTCGCTCGCTGGACGAGCCGATGGCCGACGGGGGGCGCGAGCGATGAGTCTCGTCGTGCTGGCGGCCCTCGGCCCGACGGCGTTCGCGGCGCTCGCGTGGGGCTCGATCTGCCTCGTCCTCGCCGTCTTCGCCGCCGTCTGCTGGCTCGTGGTCAGCGAGCGGTAGCCGGCCGATCTGCCGCTGACGCATGGTAACGTAGGACATACTTATTATTCAGGCCCACGGGAACGGGGACATGACGACCTTCGTGCTCGCGACGAACGCCGTCTCGGTCAGCGAAACGCTGTGTTCGTACCTGCAAACGGTGCTCGACGCCGACGACGTCGTCTACGCTGTCAACTCACAGCGCGGCGGTGCGAACACGTCCGAGCGGGCCATCGCGGACGGGAAGACCGCACTGGAGGTCGTTCCCGACCGGCTCGACGACCTCGCGACGGTCGAGACCTACCAGATCATCCGGGGGAACAGCCCGGCGACCGACATCTTCGACATCGCAGAGGAGGTCGACGCCGACGAACTGGTCATCGGCGTCCGCAAGCGCAGCCGGACCGACCGGCTGCTCTTTGGCAGCGTCGCCCAGGACATCATGCGCCAGTCGGACTACCCGATGCGCGTCGTCCCACGGGAGTGAAACGGAACCGGCCGCGCGAGCGTCGTCACGCGAGCGAAAAAAGACGGCTTACGACGCCGACTCGTAGTCGTCGAAGGCGTCGACCTCGACGCCCTCGGCGGTGATCTCGGCGATGACGACGCCGTTGCCGGAGCCGGTGTCGCGCTCGGCGGCGGCCTCGACCGCCCGGATGGCGAGCGAGCGCGCTTCTTCGAGGGTCATCTCGGACTCGTACTGGCCCTCGATGGTCCCCGTCGCGACCATCGTCCCGGAGCCGGTGACGGTGTAGTCGTCCTGGAGGACGCCGCCGGCCGGGTCGATGCTGTAGACGTGGCTGCCCTCTTCGTCGACCCCGCCGACGATGGGGTTGATAGCGAAGTACGGGCCGCCGCGGGCGAAGTTACCCGCGAGCGTCGCCAGTGCGTGAATGGAGAGCGGCTCGTCCCGGCGGACCTCGTAGAGGTCGGCCTCCGCACGCAGCGAGCGGATGAACGACTGCGCGCCGCCGACGCTGCCGACCAGCGTCATCGCGGCCGTCGGGTGGATCTGCTCGACCTTCGTGACCTGCTTGTTCGAGACGAAGCGGCCGCCCAGCGAGGCGCGCCGGTCCGTGGCGATGATGACGCCGTCCTCGGTCGAGAGGCCGACGGTCGTGGTCCCGGTCTTGACGACGTTCTCCTCGTCGCGGCCCTCGTCCTCGTTGGGGAGGGTCCCGACTTCGGGCTCGTAGGCGTCGGTGAGCCGGTTCTCGGGGTCGTACATCAGTTCTCACCTCCGAGTTCGAACTCTTCGAGGCGCTCGGCGATGTCCTCCTCCGAGAGCTTCTCGAACTGCTCGGACTCCACGTCGATAGTGGCGATGTCGACGCCCGTGGCGTCGAGGCCCTCGTCGTTGACCGACGCGAGCGCCCGGAGCGCGAGTTCGATACCGCCCTCGAGGTCCATCTCCTCGGCGTACTCGTCTTCGAGGAACGACTGGATGTCCTCGCGCGAGCCGCCGATGGCGACGGCCTGCCACTCGTAGGGGGTCCCCGACGGGTCCGTCTCGAACAGCCGCGGCTGGCCGTCCTCGATGCCCGCGACGAGCAGCGCGACGCCGAACGGGCGTGCGCCGCCCGTCTGGGTGTACTGCTGGATGTAGTCGGTTATCTCCTTCGTGAGCGACTCGACCGACGCCGGCTCGTCGTAGCGCAGGCGGTTGACCTGTGCCTGGCGACGCGCCACGTCGATGAGCTGGCGCGCGTCGGCCACGTGACCGGCGCTCGCGACGCCGACGTGGGAGTCGATCTCGTGGATCTTCTCGATGCTGTCGCGCTCGATGAGCGGCGACCGGGCGTGGCGGTCGGCCGCGATGACGACGCCGTCCGCGGTGCGGACGCCGACGCTCGCGGTCCCGCGCTTTACGGCTTCCCGTGCGTACTCGACCTGGTAGAGGCGCCCGTCCGGCGAGAAGATGGTGATCCCGCGGTCGTACGCCTGTTGTTCGTTTCCTTGCATGATGTGTAGTGTCTGTTGTTCACCTGAGGTTAGGGTTACTCTTATATAGACCTATCGCGGATGCCGACTGCCCTCAGTACAGCGGCAGGTCGCCGGTGACGCGGTCCACTAGCTCGTCCTGAGCGGGGCCGACGGCCAGCGCCGTGACGGTCCCGGGATCGAGCTGTGTGTGGCCGGCGTCGCGGACGACCGCATGCGGCAGGCCCTCGCGCTCGGCCACGTCAGCGAGCTCGAACAGCTCGGACTCGCTGGTGGCCTTCAGGACGACCTTCTTCTGCCCCTCGCCCTTCCAGGCCTTCCGGGGCTTCCGACCGGCGTCCTCGTACGCCGACAGGGAGGCGTGGGCGACCTGCGCGGCGAGCTTGCCCTCGCCCATCCCGATGTCGGCCCGCGCGACGATAGCCTGCTTCATACCCTGTCATAGACACCCGGACTTAAACGCCCGTCGGAGTACCTGCACGGTTGCACATACCACAGAGTACATACGCCGTGGCCGAAGACGTGCCGGAGACGCCCGAGTGCGTCGGCGGAGCCGAGCCGCTCGCGTTCGCGTCGCCAAACACCAAGTTTAGGCTTACGGCCGCAAACGCCACTCTCATGATACTCTCAGACGCGGATATTCTGCGGCGGCTCGAGGAGGGCGACCTCGTCGTCGAGCCGCTCGACGACCCGGACATCCAGATCCAGCCCGCCAGCGTCGACCTGCGGCTGGGCCGGGAGTTCCTGGAGTTCCAGCACGCCAACATCCCGTGTATCCACCCGAACTCCGAGGACGAGGTCGCGGACTACGTCGACGAGACCATCGTCGAGGAGGACGGGGAGTTCATCCTCCACCCCGGCGACTTCGTACTCGGGACCACCCACGAGCGCGTCGCCATCCCCGACGACCTCATCGCCCACGTCGAGGGGCGGTCGTCGCTCGGCCGTCTGGCGATCGTGGTGCACGCGACGGCCGGACTCTGTGACCCCGGGTACGAGGGCCAGATCACGCTCGAACTCTCGAACCTCGGCACCGCGCCGGTCGCGCTCACACCCGGAATGCGTATCTCGCAGCTCACCTTCACGGAACTCAAGACGCCCGCCGACCGCCCGTACGGGGCCGAGCGCGGCTCGAAGTATCAGGGCCAGACGGGGCCGCAAGCGAGCAAGATACAGGGAGATCGCGAGTTCGGAGGCGACCAATGAGCGGGCCGCGAGCACTGCGAGCGGGCCGTGAGTATTGGGTTCGAGCGAGTGAGTTCGGAGGCGACCAATGAGCGGGACAAGCCACGACGGAGGGCGGCGATAGATGCGCTTCGTCGAGGAGATCGTCGTCGACGACTTCCTGCCGACGTTTCGCTCGCTGCTGGCCGACGCGCTCAGAGAGCGCGGGCTGACCCAGTCCGAGGTCGCCGGCCTGCTGGGAATCAGCCAGAGCGCCGTCTCGAAGTACGTCCACGGCGACGTGGAGCGCCACGCGGCTCTGCTCGACCACCGCGGCCTGAACGAACTGGTCGAGCGGCTGGCCGACGGGCTGGCCGAGGGAGAGATGAGCCCCGTCCAGGCGCTCGTCGAGACCGAGGTGTTCATCCGCGAACTGGAACAGGGCGGCGCGCTGGCACAACTCCACGAGGACGCCGTCCCGGAGCTGTCGGCGTACGACGACTTCGCCGTCCACGACCCCGACTCGACGCTCCGGACGGCCGAGCAGACGCTCGCCTCGGTCCGCCGCGGGCTCTCGGTGCTGGAGAACACCAGCGGCTTCGCGACGCTCATCCCGGCGGTCGGGTCGAACCTCGTCCAGTGTCTCCCCGACGCGGCGGGCATCGAGGACGTGGCGGCGGTCCCCGGCCGCATCCTCGACGTGAAGGGGCGAGCGACCATCCCGGCCGACCCGGAGTTCGGCGTCAGCGAGCACGTGGCCACGCTGTTGCTCGCGGCGCGGGCGGCCGGAAACGACGCCCGCGCGGTGCTGAACGTCCGATACGACGAGGCAGTCGTGGCCGCGCTGGCGGACGCGGGCTACACGGTCGTCGAGTTCGATGCCGACGAGAGCGTCGAGACCGCCGTCGCGGCCGCGCTGGCCGACGACCCCGACGCGGACGCGCTGTATCAGACTGGCGCGATGGGTATCGAACCGGTGGTGTACCTGCTCGGCGACGACGCCGCGTCGGTCGCCGAGACGGCGCGCGAGATCCTGTGACCGACGCGCAGTCCTTCTACGGCCGGTGGGCCGCCGTCTACGACCGACTCGCGAGCGCGCCGGGCGTCTCGTCGTGGCGCGAGCGGACCGCGGACGCCCTCGCGCTCTCGCCCGGCGACACCGTCGTCGAGATGGGCTGTGGGACCGGGGCGAACGTGCCGGTCCTCCGCGACCGCGTCGGCCCGACGGGGCGAGTTGTCGGCGTCGACGTGACCCGAGAGATGCTGGACCGGGCGCGGGAACGCCCGGAGCGAACCGGCGAGCGCGTTCACTACGTCCGTGCGGACGCCGCTCGACCACCGATCAGGGACGTCGACGCCGTGCTCGCGACGTTCGTCGCCGGCATCTTCGAGGACCCCGCGGCGGCCGTCGACGCGTGGTGCGACAGCGTCAGCCCGGGGGGACGGGTCGCGCTGCTGAACTTCCAGCGGAGTCCGAGCGCGCTCGCCGCGCCGCTGAACGTCGCGTTCGAGGGGTTCGTCAGGCTCTCAGCGCCGGGGACGCGGCTGTCGCGGCGATCCCACGCCAGCGCGTTCGAGCGCCGGGTGGCCGCGGCCCGGGAGCGACTCACCGAGCGGACGGTCGACCGGCGCTACGAGACGATGGCCGGCGGGTTCGTCGGCCTGCTCAGCGGGACCGTCGCGTAGCGCACGCGGGTTCCGGCGGGCACCGGGAGGGCCGAAACGCTTCCAGCGGATTCGGCGGGCGGAGAGGGGGCAGGGCGGCCCGGTCACGCCACCGCGGATCCCGTCGCTCGACCCATGAGCCAGACGGAGACGGCACCGAAGACGACATCGAGCGCACAGAGAACCGCGAGCGCCGGCACGAGGGTGTCGTAGACGCCGCCGAACGCCGTCACCTCGACGACTGTCAGCACGTCCCGACCGAGGACCAGCGCTCGAATCGCGTCGACGCCGTAGGTGACCGGATTGACCGTGGCGACCACCTGCACCGACTCTGGCAGCGAGGACGCGGGGAGAAACGCCGAGGAGAGAAACAGAAGCGGGAACAGCAGGAGGTTCCCGACGGCGTCGAGCGTCTCCTCGTCCCGGGTCGCCACCGCGACGGCGTTCGAGAGCGCCATGTACCAGAGCGCGAAGAGGACACAGACGAGGGCGATGCCGAACAGCCCCACGAGTCCGGTCTCGACGGTGGCGCCCATCGCCAGTCCGAGGCCGAAGATGACGAACACGTAACAGACGAGGCGGAACAGTTCGGCGGCGGCCTTGCCGGCGAAGACGGCGGTCCAGCGCATCGGCGAGACGGTCACCTTCTCGAACATCCCCGTCTGGAGGTCCTCGACCAGTCCGAGGCCAGAGGAGAGCGAGGACGACATCGACACCTGGACGACGGCCGCGGGGAGGACGAAAGGAAGGTAGCTGACGCTCTCGAACCCGGCCCGTTCGAGAGCGAGGGTGCCGACGTCGCCGAAGACGGCCGTGAACATCAGCAGGGAGAACACCGCCATGAAGAGTTCGAGGAAGACGACTGTCGGATTCCGAATCGCCTTCCGGGTCCACCGTTTGAAGTTGACCCAGATGTCCCCGACGAAGGCGTTTCCGGCCGACCGCGACGGACCGGCGTCGACGCCCGCGAAACTCATCGTGTCCCTCCGGACGGTCCCGGCCCCGTCTCGCCGTCGTCCCCGGCGTCGAAGCCATCGGTTCGCCCGTCCGCGATGGCGAAGAAAACGTCGTCGAGCGTCGGTTCGTCCACGTCGAACCCGGTCACGGCGACGCCCGCCTCGCGGAGCGCAAGCAGGTAGTCCGTGCCGCGCTCGGCGGCGTCCGTCGTCGTCACCCGAACCGTGTCGTCGACGGTTTCGACCGTCGCGTCCGGACCGAAGCGCGTCCCCTCGCGGGCCACGTCGGCCGCCGTTTCGGCGGTCTCACGGCCGCCGTCCACGTCGACTTCGAGTATCTGACCGCCGACGCGGCGCTTCAGTTCGGCGGGCGACCCCGTCGCGGCGATGCGGCCGTCCCGGAGGACGGCGACGCGGTCACAGAGCGCGTCGGCTTCTTCGAGATACTGGGTCGTGAGGAATATCGCGGTCCCCGTCTCGTTGAGTCGGCGGAAGTGATCCCACAGGCGGTTTCGCGCCTTCGGGTCCATCCCCGTCGTCGGTTCGTCGAGGAAGACGAGGTCCGGATCGTGGACGAGGGCCGTCACGGCGTCGAGTCGCTTCTTCATCCCGCCCGAGAACCGTTCGGCGGGCGTGTCGGCGACGTCACCGAGGTCCGCGAGTTCGAGCAGTTCCTCGATTCGCTCCGCTCGCCGACCGCGCGGGACGCCGTAGGCCTCGCAGGCGAACGCGACGTTCTCCCGCGCGGTCAGTTCCGCGTCGACACTCACGTCCTGTGCCATGTATCCGATGGTCTCCCTGACCGCCGTCTGCGCCGCGGTCGCGTCGTGGCCGTTGACGACGACTTCGCCCTCGGTCGGTTCCAGCAGCGTCGCCAACACCTTGACGGCGGTCGTCTTGCCAGCACCGTTCGGCCCGAGGAACCCGAAGAACTCACCGCGAGGGACGGTGAGCGACACGTCCCGGACGGCCGTCGTTCCGTCCGCGTAGGTGACGCGGAGGCCGTCGACGCGTATCGCCGCCGTCGACGCGGCGGCCGGCCGGTCGGGATCGTTCGCGACACGTCGCTGTTTCGGTTTCGTCATCGCCGTCAGAGTGGTCGCTCGCCGGTACCGAGAGCGTTCTGTGACGTATGAGAGGTGGATTTATGTGACGGTTCCGGCACACTTCGGGCATGAAACATCTCCGGGTCACCGCTCGCATACCGCCCGACTACGCGCCGGAGTTCTTCGACCTGCTGGCGAACGATCCCGAAATCGAGGAGTCGCGCATCGTCGACTGGAACCGCACCCCCGAAGGGTGTGATACCGTGCTGTTTGCCATCGACGGCGACGCGACCCGGTTCGTCGACCGCGCGCCCTCGACGCCCGGCGTCGAATCGGTGACGCTCTCGGGTGTCGAGCGGCGACGGACGTACGCACTCGTCGAGAATCGGCCGCTGTCGATGCCGATGTTCGACGCGATACACGACGCCGGCACGCGGCTCGGCCTCGTCGTCCTCAAGCCGCTCATCTATCGCGACGGCACGGTCTCCTGTCGCGTGGTCGGCGAAGCGGGGCCGCTGCAGGACGCCCTCGACGACGCGCCAGCGCCAATCGACGTACGGCTGGACAGCATTAGCGCCGTCAGCGACGGACTGGCGCGGCCGGCGTCCAGACTCAGCGAGCGTCAGCGCGAGGCCGTGAGGACGGCCCTCGCCCTGGGATATTACGACCGGCCTCGCGGTGCGACCCACGAGGACGTGGCCGCCGAGCTGGGGTGTGCCCCCGCGACGGTCAGCGACCACCTCCAGCGCGCCGAGGCGAAACTCGTCCGCGCCGTCATGGACGACTTCGGTCCGACGGTCTAGCGCCGATAGCGCTCGGCGTGGCGCGGACAGAACTCGGGGCCTCGTAACTGGGCGTCGACGACGCCGGGCTGGCGGTGGGGATTGTGGAGCCGACAGGTTTCGTCGTCGCAGAACGCCTCGCCGGTGGCGAGGTAGTGAAACGCCTGCAGGACGTAGCCCTTCAGCGCGTCGGTCGTGCGCGGGTCGTCGGCCACCAGAAAGTCGCCCTCGACCGCCTGTTCGAGCACCTCGCGGGGCGGCGCGTCGCCGGAGCGGAGGGCGTGCTTCTGCTGTTCCTTGTAGTACTGTTCGGGCTTGGCCGGCGCTTCGTACAGCCCCGGCACGGAGACCAGCGCGGGCTGGCCGAGGACGGTCACCCGCTTGTGCCAGCGGCCGTCGTGGTCGCCCCAGGTCCCGAGCACGCGGTCCAGCAGCGGGACGTGGAGGTGGTCGAGCGAGCGCTCGTCGGCGGGGAGTCGCTCGTGGAGCGCTCGCTGGACCGCCAGTCCGTCGTAGATGACGCCGCCCGCGCGTTCGGGCGAGTCCAGCGCTCGCTCCTCGTAGCGAACGACGCCGAGCATCGTGTTGCCCGTCTCCCGCTCGTGGGGCGAGAGGACGCGTGCCTCGGCGAACGACTCGGCGAGGTCCGAGTCGCCGTACAGCGAGAGGAATCGGTCCCGGACGGCGACGGCGGCGTCGATACGCTCGTCGAGCCACGCGGCGATCGCGTCGGCGTCGACCACGGCCGTCGGCGCGCGATACAGCGTGACGGACTCCATCGTATCGGCCGGTGGTATCGCTGAGTGATACCGTTTTCGCTCCCGCGTTGTCGCCCCGGTCGAGACTAAGTGCGGTCGCGGCTGGGGCGCGGGACGACGGCGAGTGGGCGGCAGATGAGTGGGACTACCGCACGGGCGTCGGCCGTCGGAGGGCCAGCGGCGTCAGGCTGGGGTCTCGTGTGGCAGCTCGGTGAGGCCGCCGTCTAGCGCGTCGAGGAAGTCGGTTATCGACCAGGTCGCCTCCCCGTCCGTACAGGGGTAGACGCCGACCAGTTCGTCCCCCTCGTAGGCGGCCGCCACCAGCATCGGGGTGCGGAGCACCTCCTTGCTCCCGCCGACAAGCAGCGACGAGGTGCGCGTCTCGAACGGCGGCCGGAGGCTGAGTCCCCGTTCGCTCGCCCAGGTTTCGTACCGCTCGACGGTGTCGAGAACGTCGCTGTGCACGCTGTGCTCCGAGACGGCGATCTCCTCGGGCCAGGTCTGGATCTCCACGTCGTCGAGGACGCCCGCGGCACGGAGTTCGGTGAGTCTATCGATGACCGTCGCTCGCGGTCCGCAGACCGGCCGACGACTCCACAACCGGACCGTGACGGTGCCCGCGTCGACGTCGTCGACGGGTTCGTCGTCCGTCCGCTGCATCTTCTCGGACATTGGTTGTCAATCACTAACATGTGCTGTCTGCTACATCATAATTGTTGTCGCTAGATCGATATTATCTGATTATACACTACTAATACCAGCTATTTCTAGGATATAGTTTCGATATTCGACACAACATTGTGTGATTGTCAAGATATATCGTCGAAACGTCCAAACGCAAAACGAGTACCCGCGTCGGATTCGGCGACGGGCAGTCCAGACGTGATCTGTCCGGTCGCGAGACGCCCCACGTTCGAGGTAGTCCGAGGCCGATCGGAGCGGACAGCACCCTGGTATCAATTCTGATTATTTCACGAATGGACTCTTACCAGTCAGCGCGAGAGATTCAGTCGGATGGACCTGTTACTCGCGCACCTTCTCGGCCTGCTACTGACAGCGGTGGTCACGGCCATCACGGCGTACTGGGTCCGACGCCAGACCGACGACAGGTCCGCGACAGTGATGGCGGCGATGCTCGTCACCCAGTCGATCTTTGCGACGCTCGTCGCGGCGCAGGTGCTCGCACCGACGCTCGGGATGAAACAGATGGTCGGTCGCCTCTGGTTCAGCCTCTTTCTAATGGGGCCGTCCATCCTGTTGGTGTTCGCGGTGTCGTTCACCGGCCGGGAGGCCTGGCTGACCAGGCCGGTCCGGTGGACGCTACTCGCCTTCGTCGGTGGGGCCGTAGCGCTTACGCTGACTGAACCGCTACACGGGCTGCTGTTCCTGAACGCACACATCGCGGCCGAGCCGTTCCCGCACCTCGCCGTCGAGACGACGGCGCTCGCGAAAGTGCTCGCGATCGGGGCGAACCTCCCGGTCGTCGTCGGTCTCGGACTGCTCTTCCACATGCACTTAGTCTCACGACGAACCACTTGGTCGCAGACCGGTTCGCTCCTGGTCGGACTACTCTTCATCGTCGTGCCAGCGCTGCTCTCGGTGACCGACTTCGTGCCGATTCGGGGGTTTCCGTACGGGGTGTTTGGTGCCAGTATCTTCGGCGTAATCGTCTCCTTCGGACTGTTCAAACGCCACCTGTTCGGCGTCGTCCCGCTCGCACGCGGCGCGGCGTTCTCGTCGCTCGACGACGCGATCCTCGTCGTGGACGGCGAACGGCGACTCGTCGATTTCAACGAGGCGGCGGCGGACCTCTCCCCCGACCTCGAGACACATCTCGGCGACCCGCTCGACGACGTCGTTCCTGCACTCGTCGACACCGACCGCCGTGCGACCGACGGAGCCGGTGTCGTTCCGATGGCAGCGGAGACCGCGGCAAAAGCGGAGACCGGCCCCTTCGCCTCGACGGTCGAGCTGACCGATGAGTCCGGGACGCGGACGCTTCGGGTGCAGTCTTCGAAGATAGCGCGCGGGGGAGAGCCCCGCGGGTACGTGCTCGTGCTCCGCGACGTGACCGAACTGGAACGGTACGCCGCAGACCTCGAACGGAAGACCGAACAGCTAGAGCAGTTCGCGAGCGTCCTCAGTCACGACCTTCGGAATCCGCTGTCTGTCGCCCACGGTCACGTCGCACTCGAGGCCGCGGACGGAGACTCGGACCACCTCGAGACGGCGCTCTCGGCGCTCGATCGAATCGACGAGACCATCAGCGACCTGTTGACGCTGGCGAAAGAGGACAGCGCGGCGGTGGAGATCGAGACGGTCGACCTCCGGGCGGTCGTCGACGCGGCCTGGGAGACCAGCGACACCGACGCCGTGACGCTGACCAACGACGTCGACGACTCGACGACAGCCGCCGCCGACCGCTCGCGGCTCCAGCGACTGCTCGAGAACCTCTTCCGGAACGTCGCGGACCACGGTGGCGACACCGTCAGAGTCGGACTGCTATCTGACGGCTTCTTCGTCGAAGACAACGGTCCCGGGATCCCGCCGGCGGACAGAGAGACGGTGTTCGAGTACGGGTACTCCGGCGACGACGGGACCGGCTACGGACTCGCGATCGTCGCCGCCATCGCCGAGACACACGACTGGGACCTGTCGATTACGGAGAGCGAGAGCGGCGGCGCTCGCGTCGACTGTACCGGGGTCGAGGTGCAGTCGACGCGAGCGATACAGTAAGGTCGGGTCCGAAGCGGGCTACGATCGATCGGCTCAGTCGTCCGCGGGCGTCGCGGCGTCGCGGCTCGTGATGTCGACGGGATCGGCGTCGACCTCCAGTTCGTCGAGCGCGACCTGCGCCGCGCGCTTGCCGGAGACGAGCATCGCGCCGAACGTCGGCCCCATGCGCGGGAGGCCGTACGTCGTCGCCGTGGCCATGCCCGTGACGACGAGGCCGTCGTGGGCGAGACCGGTGTGCTCGACGACGGCGTCCTCGCTCTCGCCGACCCACATCGAGTCGTGACCGGGCGAGTCGTGGCCGGGCGCGCCGTAGGTGTCGTCGCTCGTCTGGTCCATGCCGGAGTTGGACTTCGCGTCCTCGATGCCCGGCGCGTTCAGGACGCCGCGCTCGTCGAGTTTCTTGACGGCCATCGCGTCGTGGCCGGTGGCGTCGATGACGAGATCGGCCTCGACGGCGATGGGGTCCACGCAAGTGATCTCGCGGGGCAGCGCGTGGACCGGCGTCCAGTTCATGACGATGCCGCCGACGCGGTGGTCCTCGCGGATGACGATGTCGGTGAACTCCGTCATGTTCTGCATCTTCGCGCCGGCGTCGCAGGCGGCCTTGATGAGGCCGGAACAGGCCTCCGGGCCGTTGGCGACGTACAGGCCGTCGCTGTCCTTGGACTGCTTGTAGTCCACGTCGAGCTCTGAGAGAACCTGCTGGGCCGGGTCGCGCACGGTGACCTTGTTCATCAGGAAGCCGCCGAGCCAGAAGCCGCCCCCGAGGTAGTTGTTCTTCTCGACGACCATCGTCTGGACGCCGCGCTCCGAGAGTTCCTTCGCGGCCATCAGCCCCGAGGGGCCGCCCCCGACGATGATGACGTCGGAGTCGGAGAAGTCCATGAACTCCTCGGTCCACTCCTGTCCGATCGCGCGGGTCACTTCCGCCTCGCCGACGTCGCTGAACTGGTCGAATTCGCTCATACCACTTAGTGATATTTTGTGGTGGTACAAAGTCGTTCTGATGCGTCGCGTCGCTCGGACGAGTCGGCCGACCGCCTTTACTTATAAACCCACCCCCACACGGTGGTTTCAGGACTAACGGCCGAACAGGGGTAGTGTGTGGTAATGTCTACCGAAACGAGCGGAACGTACACGGTCGACACGGAACCGAGCGCCAGAGACATCGACGACGTCGACCTCCACGAGTACGACGCACGGCCGGTGGTGAAGTTCCTCGTCGCCTTCCTGGTCGGCGGCGTGTTCTTCCTCCTGCCCGTGCCCTACCAGGGGGAAGTCACGGTGCCGTTCGACATCGTCGTTAGCAACGTCACCGAGACGTTCCCGACCGCCGTCGGCGTCTACTCGCTCGCGATCATCGTCGCGGGCGGGGTACTGACGACGCTGGCGATGGTCGGCGACGAGGAGGTCGCCGGCTACGACCTGTCGTACTTCGAGACCTCGGGCGTCTTCTGGGCGCTCCGGGTCGCCGGCCTGCTGCTCGCGCCGGTGATGTTCCTCAAACTCGGCCCCGAGTGGCTCCACACGCCGGGCACCGGCGGCCTGATGTGGGGGACGCTCGTGTACAGCGTCGGCGTCATCATCCCCATCGGGGCCATCTTCATCACCATCTTCGTCGAGTTGGGCGGCCTGGAGTTCGTCGGGACGCTCGCTCGTCCCGTGATGCGCCCGCTGTTCAAGGTGCCCGGCCGGGCGGCGCTTGACAGCCTCGCCTCCTGGGTCGGCTCCTACAGCGTCGGCCTCTACGTGACGCGAAACGTCTTCGAGCAGGGCGGCTACCACAAGCGCGACGTGTTCACCATCGCGACGTGCTTCTCGACGGTGTCCATCGGCTTCGTCGGCGTCGTCGCCGCCACGCTGGAGATGCTGCCCCAGTTCCCGCTCATCTTCGGCGCGTACTTCCTCTGTGTCGTCGTCACCGGGGCCATCCTCGTCCGCCTCCCGCCCATCGCGACGACGCCCGAGGAGTACATCGCCGAGCCGGACCCCGAAGTCGCCTTCTCCGGGTCGCCGACAGACTACGTCCGGCTGGCCATCAGCGAGGCCGTGGGGAAGGCCGCGGAGGGCGAGACGTTCGCGCAGGCGGCCAAGCGCGGCTTCGTCGACGGGCTGAAGCTGACGAGCCTCATCCTCGGGACCATCCTCGCGGTCGGGCTGGCCGCCACGCTCCTGTCGGCGCACACGCCGGTCTTCGACATCCTCGGTCGCCCGCTGACGCCCGTCATCGCCGCCCTCGGCATCCCGAACGCCGAGGTGGTCGCGCCCGCGACCATCGTCGGCATCACCGAGATGTACGTCCCCGTCCTGCTGGTGACCGAGACGGCGACGAAGGCGAAGTTCTTCGTCGGCGTCCTCGCCGTCTCCCAGCTCATCTTCTTCTCCAGCGTCGGCCCGATGATGATGGACATGTTCAGTGACGTGCCAATCCGCTTCCGCGACCTCGTCGCGCTGTTCGTCATGCGGACGATCATCCTCGTCCCGCTCGTCGCCGGCATCACCCACGCGCTGGCCGCGCTGGGCTTCCTATAGGTACTCCACCAGCGACTCGGCCAGCTTCTTCTCCGCCCGTCGCAGGTGGTCCTCCGCGGTTCGGCGCTCCACGCCCACGCGCTCCGCGACGGCCTCGGTCGTCGTCCCGCGGGGCAGTTCGTAGTACCCGTCTTCGTACGCCGTCAGGAACACCTCGCGCTGCCGGGGCGAGAGGTCCGGCAGCACCGCGTCGACCGTCAGCAGCGGCGCGTCGGGCGTCACCGACTGCACCTCGCGCTTCGACTCGACCGTCACGTCGAACTCGGCGGCCAGCGAGCGGTACACTCCCGAGAGCGAGTCGGGGCTGAGCGCCAGCGCGCGGACCAGCTTCCCGCCCTCGGCGTACTTCAGCGGCGGAACGAGCAGGCAGCCCTCGCTCGCGAGGTAGCGCTCGACGTTGTTGTCGAGGCGCGACTTCAGACAGTCCTCGGTGACCAGCACCTGCTCGTCACCCTTCTCCAGGCGCTCGCCGATGCCGACCGTCTCGCGCACCTCCGCGAGCACGTCGTCGGCGTCGCGGCCGCTGACGTGCAGCAGGTCGCTGTGGTCGTTGCACCACAGCTCGATGACGGTCCCCGTCCCGTCCGTCGCCGCCTCGTAGGCCCCGTCGCCGTACACCCGGAACACGGCCTCGTACATAGCTAGCGTTTCACAGAACTATTTAAAAACACTTCCGAGCGGTGCGGGGTCGCTATCACGCTCGCGGCCCTTTGTCGTGGTATGGCACAGCAGTCAGCACCCGACGGCGACGCGGACGGTATCGGCTCCCCCTCCGAGCAGTGGCGCGAGTATCAGGGCGCGCCCACCGGCACCGACATCGAGTGCGAGGGGTGGCGACAGGAGGCCGCCCTCCGGATGCTGAACAACAACCTCGACCCGGAAGTGGGCGAGCGACCCGAGGACCTCGTCGTCTACGGCGGCACCGGTCGCGCGGCCCGCTCGTGGGACGCCTACGACGCCATCGTGGACGAACTCCGGGACCTGGGCGACACCGAGACGCTGCTCGTCCAGAGCGGCAAGCCGGTCGGCCGCTTCGAGACCCACGAACGAGCGCCCCGCGTCCTCATCGCCAACTCCAACCTCGTCGGGAAGTGGGACAACTGGGAGCACTTCCACGAACTCGAAGCGAAGGGGCTCATCATGTACGGCCAGATGACCGCCGGCTCGTGGGCCTACATCGGCACACAGGGCATCATCCAGGGGACCTACGAGACGCTGGCCGCCCTCGCGCGCGAGCACTACCCGGGCAACGACGGCCTGCGCGGGAAGGTCGTCGTCACGGGTGGCCTCGGCGGAATGGGCGGCGCACAGCCCCTCGCCGTGACGATGAACCACGGGGTCTGTATCGCCGCCGAGGTCGACGAGGAGCGCATCGACCGCCGCATCGAGACGGGCTACTGCCAGGAGAAGACCGACGACTTAGACGAGGCCATCGAGCGCGCACAGGCGGCCGCCGCGAACGGCGAGCCCTACAGCGTCGGCGTCCACGTGAACGCCGCCGACATGCTGGAGGCGATGCTCGAACGGGAGTTCGTCCCCGACGTGGTCACCGACCAGACGAGCGCTCACGACGAACTCGAAGGCTACTACCCCTCGGGCTACACCGTCGAGGAGGCCGACGCCCTCCGCGAGCGCGACCCCGAGACCTACGTACAGGAGAGCCTCGACACGATGGAGCGCCACGTCGAGGGTATTCTGGAACTCCAGGAGCGCGGCGCTATCGCCTTCGAGTACGGCAACAACATCCGCGGGCAGGTCGAGGACCACCGCGACCTCGACGCGGCCTTCGATTTCCCCGGCTTCGTCCCGGCGTACATCCGCCCGCTGTTCTGCCAGGGGAAGGGCCCGTTCCGCTGGGCGGCGCTCTCGGGGGACCCCGCGGACATCCACCGGACCGACGAGGCCGTCACGGAACTGTTCCCCGAGAAGGACGACCTGCACCGCTGGATCGAGCTCGCACAGGAACAGGTGTCGTTCCAGGGCCTCCCCTCGCGGGTGTGCTGGCTCGGCTACGCGACCGAGGACGGCCTGACCGAGCGCGCCCGCTTCGCGCTTCGCATCAACGAACTGGTCGCCGAGAGCGAGATATCGGCCCCTATCGTGGTCACGCGGGACCACCTCGACGCGGGAAGCGTAGCCTCGCCGAACCGCGAGACCGAGGCGATGAGAGACGGCTCCGACGCCGTCGCGGACTGGCCCATCCTGAACGCCCTGCTGAACTGCGCGGCCGGCGCGGACATCGTCAGCGTCCACGACGGCGGTGGCGTGGGCATCGGCAACGCCCTGCACACGAACAACCACGTCGTCCTCGACGGCACCGACCTCGCCGCCGAGAAGGCCCGCCGCGTGTTCACCACCGACCCAGGCATGGGCGTGATTCGCCACGCCGACGCCGGCTACGAGGTGGCCGAGGACGTGGCCGACGCCCACGACGTGGCCGTCCCGATGCGCGACCGCGAGGCCGGGCGCGAGCGATGACCGAACTGACCGATCCCGCGCCGTGGACGGGGCCGTCGAGCGACCCGAACGACGAGCAGTTCGGCGACGTGATCGAGACGGCGGCTCTCGACAGCGCCGGCGAGTACGACGCCGTGCTGGTGGGCGAACCCTACGACGGTGCCGTCATCGGTCGGCCGGGCGCGCGCGAGGGCCCGGCGGCCATCCGCCGCGAACTCGCGGGGACGAAGACCCACCACGTCGAGCGCGGCGCGGTCGACGCCGTCGCCGACCTCGGCGACGTGGAGATCCCGCCCGGGGGCGTCGAGCGCGTCCAGAACGCGGTCCGGTCGGTGACTGCGGAGGTCCACGCGACGAACACCGTGCCCGTGTTCCTCGGCGGCGACAACTCACTGACGGTCCCCAACGCCGCGCCCCTGCTGACGCACTCGACGGTGGGCGCGATCAGCTTCGACGCCCACCTCGACTGCCGGGCGGTCCGCGACGCGCCGACCAGCGGGACGCCGTACCGACAGCTCCACCGCGCCGGCCTCGATACGCTGGCCGTCGTCGGCGCGCGCCACTTCGAGACCTCGACGGCGTACCACGACTACCTCGCCGAGCAGGGCGGGCGCGTCCTGTCTCCCGACGACGTGTCCGGCGACCCGCTCGGCGCGGTCGACGAGGCGCTGGCCGCGCTGGGCGACGTGGACGCCGTCTACGTCAGCCTCGACCTCGACGTGCTGGCGGCCGCAGCCGCGCCCGGCGTCAGCGCGCCGACGCCCGGCGGGCTCTCGACGCGGGAACTGTTCCGGATGCTCGGCCACGTAGCGGGCGACCCCCGCGTGGCGGGCTTCGAGGTCGTCGAGTGCGCCCCGCCGCTGGACGACGGGACCCGGACGGCCCGCGTCGGTGCCCGCGCCGTCGCGCACTTCCTCTCCGGGCTGGGGGCGGACCGATGACCGACTTCGACGCCGTGGTCCACGGCGCGACCGAACTCGTGGTCGGCCCGGACGAGAGCGGCCGCGGCCTGGAGACCGTCGCGGACGGCGCGCTCGCCGTGGTCGACGGGTCGGTGGCCGCCGTCGGGCCGACCGACGAGGTGATCCGAGAGTACCCGCCGGAGAACGCCGCGAGCGCCGTCGACGCGAGCGGCCGGGCCGTCCTGCCGGGGTTCGTCGACCCGCACACCCACGCGCTGTTCGCCGGGGACCGCTCCGACGAGTTCGCGGCGAAACTGCGCGGGAAGTCCTACCAGGACATCCTCGCCGAGGGCGGTGGCATCCTCCGTACCGTGCGCGCGGTTCGCGACGCCGACGACGAGACGCTTCTCTCGAACCTCCTCGGCCACCTCGACACGATGCTCGCCCACGGCACGACGACGGTGGAGGTGAAGTCTGGCTACGGCCTCGACACGGAGACGGAGCTTCGGATGCTGCGGGTCATCGATCGCGCGGACGACGCCCACCCGGTCGACGTGGTTCCGACGTTCATGGGCGCACACGCCGTGCCCGAGGGTCGCGACGCCGACGCGTACGCGGACGAGGTCGTCGACGAGCAGCTCCCCGCCGTCGAGTCGCAGGGAATCGCCGAGTTCTGTGACGTGTTCTGCGAGGAGGGCGTCTTCTCCGTCGCGCAGTCCCGCCGCGTCCTCGAAGCGGGCCGCGACGCCGGGCTGACGCCGAAGGTCCACGCCGAGGAACTGGCCCACGTCGGCGGGACGCAGTTGGCGGCCGACCTCGGGGCCGCGAGCGCCGACCACCTCCTGCACGCCACCGACGACGACATCGGGGCACTCGTCGAAGCGGGCGTGACGCCCGTCCTCCTGCCGGGGACGGCGTTCGGCCTCGGAGCCGAGTACGCCGACGCCGCGGCCTTCCTCGACGCCGGCGCGCCGGCCGCCGTCGCGACGGACTTCAACCCGAACTGCCACAGCCACAGCGTGGGCTTCGCGCTGTCGCTGTCCTGCGTCGAGATGGGACTGACGCCGGCCGAGGCGCTGATCGCCGGGACGCACAACGCCGCGCTCGCGCTGGACCGCAGCGACGGCCTGGGGACGCTCCGTGCGGGCGCGCCGGGCGACGCGCTCGTCCTCGACGCGCCGACGCACGTCCACGTCCCCTACCAGTACGGGACGAACGTCGTCGACACCGTCCTCAAGGGCGGCGCGGTCGTCGCTGCTGGCGGTACCCCAACGTATCAGTCGTCGGGACCGTAGTGACGGCCATGGCAGACGACAGCACGGCCGAGGTCGTCCTCGACGGGACCTCGCTCACGCCCGCCGACGTGGTCGCGGTCGCCCGGAACGACGCGCCCGTCTCGATAGCCGCCGACGCGCGCAAGGGGATCCGGGCGTCACGCGAGCGCGTCGAGAGCGTCATGGAAAGCGGTGAGGCGGTCTACGGCGTCAACACCGGCTTCGGCGACCTCGTGGACGAGCGCATCCCCGCCGACGAACTCGAAGCCCTCCAGACGAACCTCCTGCGGAGCCACGCCGCCGGCGTCGGCCGCGAACTCGCCCGCGAGGAGGTCCGCGCGGCGATGGTCGCTCGCGCGAACACGCTCGCGAAGGGGTACTCCGGCGTCCGCGAGGCGGTGGTCGACCTGCTGGTGGCGATGCTGAACGCGGGCGTCACGCCGGTCGTCCCCTCGCGGGGCAGCCTCGGCGCGAGCGGCGACCTCGCGCCCCTCGCGCACCTCTCGCTCGTCTGCATCGGCGAGGGCGAGGCCCGCGTCGACGGCGACCGACTCGACGGCGCGGCCGCGCTCGCCGCCGCCGGGCTGGAACCGGTGACGCTGCGGGCCAAGGAGGGGCTTGCGCTCGTCAACGGGACGCAGGTGACGGTCGGCCTGGCCGCGCTCGCGCTGGTGGACGCCGAGCGACTGGTGAGCGCCGCCGACGTGGCCGGCGCGCTCTCGACGGAGGTGACGCTGGCCTCGACGGTCCCGTCCCACGAGGCCGTCACCGCCGTTCGTCCCCACGCGGGCCAGGCCGCGAGCGCGCGGAACGTCCGCCGCCTCACCGCCGACTCCGACGTGGTCGAGTCCCACCGGAACTGCGACCGCGTGCAGGACGCCTACTCCTTCCGCTGCCTTCCGCAGGTCCACGGCGCGGTCCGAGACGCCGTCGCGCACCTCCGCGAGGCCGTCGAGACCGAACTCAACAGCGCCACGGACAATCCGCTGGTGTTCCCCCGCGATCGGGTCGACGACCGGGCCTCGGGGACCGACAGCGCGGCCGTGCTCTCGGGCGGGAACTTCCACGGCGCGCCGCTCGCGCTCCGCCTCGACTACCTCGTGAACGCGCTCACCGAACTCGCCGCCATCTCCGAGCGCCGCGTCGACAGGCTTCTCAACCCAAATCTGCAGGAGCCCCACCTCCCGCCGTTTCTCACGGCCGACAGCGGCGTCCGCTCGGGCTACATGATCGCCCAGTACACCGCCGCGGCGCTGATCAACGAGTGCCGGTCGCTCGGCCGCCCCTCGATGGACAACACGCCGGTCAGCGCCAATCAGGAGGACCACGTCAGCATGAGCGCGCAGTCGGCGCTGTTCGCTCGGCGCGCGGTCCGGAACGTCGCGTCCGTCCTCGGCGTCGAACTCTGCTGTGGGACGCAAGCGGCCGAGTTCGTCGACGACGGTCTCGCCCTCGGCGTGGGGTCGGCGGCAGCCGTCGACGCCGTCCGCGAGGTCGTGCCGCCGCTCACCGAGGATCGGCCGGTCCACGAGGACATCGACGCCGCGAGCGCTCTCGCCGAGTCAGCCGCGTTCGCGGACCGGGTGGCGGCCGCGCTCGACGGCGACCTGGAGTGAGGCGGACGGCCGTCCCGCGACGGCAATCGCCTGCTCTCCGCCTCACTCGCCGATTCCGAGGTCCGCCGTGTCGCCGGCCCGCTGGTAGCGCTCGCGGTCGTCCCAGTCCGCGATGCTCGAATGGGTCTCCCGGGCGGCGGTTTCGAGGTGGGCCTGCCTGATCTCCGAGCCGTCGCGGAAGGCGTGTCTGGCGGCGTCCTCGACCAGCAGTTCGAGGTCGCTCGCGGCGTAGCCCGCGGTCAGTCCGGCGATGGCCTGTCGGTCGATGTCGTCTGCCACCGGACGGTCGCGAAGGTGGACGCCGAGGATCGCCGCCCGCGCCGCGGCGTCCGGCGGCGGCACCTCCACGCGCTCGTCGAACCGGCCCGAGCGGCGCAGCGCCGCGTCGATGTCCTCGACGAAGTTCGTCGCCGCGACCGCGACCACGTCGTCGTCGGCCGCGCCCTCCAGTTCGGTGAGCAGCTGGTTCACGAGCTGCTGTTCGCTCGCGTTCATCGACCCGCGGCGCGACCCGGCGATGCCGTCGATCTCGTCGACGAACAGCACGCACGGCGCGTTCGCCCGAGCGATCTCGAACACCTCGGCGACGTTGCGCGCCGGTTCGCCCATCCACTTGCTCGTCACGTCCGCGGGGCTGATCTCGACGAAGCTGTGCCCGAGTTCGCCGGCCAGCGCACCCGCGAGGTGGGTCTTGCCACAGCCCGGCGGGCCATAGAGCAGCAGGCCGGAGAGCACGTCGATGCCGTACTCGTCGTAGGCGTCGGCGTTCTCGATCGGATCGAGGACCGCCTCGCGGAGCCGCATCTTCAGGTCGCCCATCCCGCCCACGTCGTCGAAGTCGCGGCCCGGGTCGGACTCGACGAGCGAGGCGGCCTGCAGGTCGACGCCGTCCGGTTGGACGACGCCGTCCCCGGCGACCGTCTCGGGGTCGACCCAGTCAGCGATGCTGGTCTCCACGTCCCGGGCGGCCCGCAGCAGGTGCGCCGTCCCGATCGGCGCGTCCTCGCGCAGCGCGTGCCGAGCGGCGTCGTCCGCCACGAGTTCCACGTCGCTGGCCGCGAAGCCGGCCGTCTCCTCGACGACGGGGCCGAGGTCGAGGTCGGGCTCCGTCGGCCGCCCGGCGAGATGGATGTCGAGGATCTGCCGGCGCGCCTCGGCGTCGGGCGGCGGCACCTCCACGCGCTCGTCGAACCGGCCCGAGCGTCTGATCGCGCCGTCCACGTCCTCGATGAGGTTCGTCGCGCCCAGGACGACCACGTCGTCCTCGGCGATGCCCTCCAGTTCGGTGAGCAGCTGATTGACGAGCTGTTGCTCGCTGCTGTTCATGTTGCTGTCGCCGTCGCGAGCGCCGGCGATGCCGTCGATCTCGTCGACGAACAGCACGCACGGCGCGTTCGCGCGGGCGATCTCGAACAGCTCCTCGACCTTCTGGGCCGGCTCGCCCATGTACTTGCTCGTTACGTCCGCGGGGCTGACCTCGATGAAGGCGTGGTCGACCTCGCCCGCGAGCGCGCCGGCGACGTGGGTCTTGCCACAGCCCGGCGGGCCGTGCAGGAGGACGCCGTTGACGACGCCGATGCCGTACTCCTCGAAGGTCTCGGGCTCTTGCAGCGGCCGGACGACCTTGTGGTTGAGCGTCTCCAGCAGGTCGCTCATCCCGCCCACGTCGGCGAAGCTCCGCGATGGGTCCGGGTCGACCAGTCGCTCGGCCCGCAGGTCGACGCCGTCCGGCTGGACGACGCTGGCCTCGTCCGAGGGGCGCTCTCGGTCGATGGTCGGCGCGCCGTCGCCGCGGTCGGGTGCAGTCTCGTCGCGCCGCTCGCCGTTGTCCCGACCGGCCGGCTCGTCTGTCTCGGCCGCCCCCTCGATGCGCTCGCGGATGTTCCGTTCGAGGCGGTCGGGGTTCACGTCGTAGCCGTACTCGGCGAGCCGCCGCGGGTCGGCACTGAGGAACTGCGAGAGCCACGCGTGGCGCTTCAACTCCTCGACGGGCGCCGAGGGGTCGCGGAACGTGACGAGCTTGACCTCCTCGCTGTCCGGCGTGTGGTACTCGGCGAGCCAGAACGGGAGGTACAGCCGGTCGACGCTCGTCACCGCGTCGAACCCGTCCGGGTCGAAGTCGCCGGGGAGGCCGTAGGACTCCCGGAGCTTCCGCAGGAACACGTTCGCGGTCCCCGAGGCGGCCGTGCGCCGCTGGTCGCGGTACTCCGAGACGCGCCGGGGCAGCAGCGACCGCGCCTCGTCGTCGGTCACCTGGAACTGGAGCAGGACGGACCGACCGAGCGCCGGGTCGCCGATGCCGAAGTCGTAGTCGGCGGTGGCGCGCCGGACCACGTCCTCGGCCCCGTCGGCGTACTGGGCGACGGCCCGGTCGTTGTCGGCCCAGAGCCCGTCGAGCAGCGCCGTCGCCCGCTTGTCGTCCGTACCGAACAGCTTGCCCTTCCCCGTCTCGTAGGTGTACTCGACCACGAACACCGGGTAGAACACGCGATGGAGGCGTTCGAGTTCCTCGCGCTCACCGAACTCCGTCAGCGTTCGCTCGTCGAGTTCGGCCCGCACGGTCTCCTCGTCGGGGAGCCGGCGGTCGGCGTAGACGTACGGCGGCAGGCTCATTCGAGGTCACCCTCGCGGATGGTGCGCTCCGCGTCCGCGCGGGCGCTGTCGGCGTCGAAGTCCTCGATGGCGGCCCGCTGGGCCTCGGCGTCGCCCCGGAGGGCCCGGGCGTGCTCGGTGACGTTCGGGACCGCCCGGATGATGTTGTCGACGATGGGGACGGCCGCGACCTCTGCCGAGCGGCTCCGCGGATTGAGGTCGACGACGAGTTCGGTCTTGCCCATCTCGCCCAGCGCCTCGGCGCGGTCGCCGTCCTCGAGCGGGACCAGCACCACGTCGGCGTCGCCGATGCCGTCGGCGTCCACCTTCGCGCGCTCGTGGTCGAGTCCGGGGATGCGCCCGTCGGCGATCAGTCCCTTCACCTCGCTCGCCCCGTGCTCGCGGAGGTACTCGGCGATGGCCTCGATGCGCTCCTCCGTGCGGTTGAACAGATTGACTTCGAGGTCCGCGCCGGTCGCCTCGGCCAGTTCGACCAGTTCACCGGGCACCAGCGCGGCGGCGTTGCCGTTGACGGAAATCACGGCGTGGTCGGCGGAGAGGAGGTGAGCGGCAGCGGCCCGCTCGGCGCGGTCGGCGCTGTCGATGGTCCGCTCGCCGAGCAGGTAGTCGAAGGCCTCGCCGCGGCCCTGGGCGATCAGCCCCTGGCGGGACGTGATACCGCGGTCGACGCCGGCCTCGATGCGGTGGCGGGTCAGCAGCGATTCGTAGCGGGGGTGACTTTCGGGGACCTCCACGTCGTCACTCATGTCTTCAGGTGGGAGGGCCCCGTACAAAAGTCGCCCGTCGGGGTCGCGAACTGTGGCCCGGAAAAGGTTATCCCGGGGTCGGCACAATGCCGTGCCATGGAAACCCGACAGGCGTTGCTCGTCGACGCGTTCGCCGCCGAACCGACGGCCGGGACGCCGACCGGCGTCGTGCCGGACGCGGCGGGACTGACAGACGACCAGTTGCGGGCCGTCGCCAGCGAACTGGGGGCGAGGGCGACGGCGTTCGTGCTGCCGGCGGAGGAGGCCGACCGGCGACTCCGCTTTTTCACGCCCTCCGGCGAAGTCGGGCGGTCGGCCACGGCGACGGTCGCCGCCCACGCGGCGCTGTTCGAGCGCGGACTCGCCGAGGCCGACGAGTGGACGGGCGCCACCGGCGGCGGCACAGTCGACGGGGAGACGAAGGAGGACGGGACGGTGTGGGTCGACCTGGGCCGCGCCGAGGTGACCGAGGTCGACCTCGCGTACGACGACGTGGCGGACGCGCTGGGCGTCGACCCGGCGGCGCTACAGGACGTGGGGGCGGACCTCCCGCTCGCGACGGCCGACGCCGGCGAGTCCTGGCTCGCCGTCCCGGTCAACTACTTCGAGCACCTGAGCGGACTGTCCGTGGACGCCGCCGCCGTCGACGACCTGTGCGACGCCGTCGACGCCGACGGCGTGTACCCGTTCACCTTCGACACAGTGGGCGGCGACGCGACCCGCCGGTCGACGCTCCACGGGCGGGCTTTCCGGGCCGGCGCGGGCGGGACCGAAGACCCGATACTCGGGACCGCGGCGGGTGCGGTGGCTGCGTTCGTCCGTCGCCACGGCGCGCTCGATTCGACCATCGAGCAGGTCGTCGTAGAAGGGGGTCACTTCCGTGACCGGCCCGGGACGGTGTCGGTCGACACCGACGGCGACGAGGTGTGGGTCGGCGGCCGCGGCGCGACGGCGCTGGACGGGTCCGTCTCGGTCCCCGAGGCGAGCGACGACGACATCATCGAGGTCTGAGCGACGAGCGGAGACGCCGTCGAGAGGGTCTGGTTCACTCGGTATCGAGTGAATTAGGATGGCGGCAGGAATCAGACCGGAAGGTCCTTACTTGTCGTTGAAGATGATACAGGTGAGTCCATGCCAACACTGTGGCTCGACGAGATAGGTGCCGACGACCTCGAGCGGGTCGGCGGCAAGGCGGCGTCTCTCGGAGAACTGACCGGAGCGGGTCTGCCCGTTCCGTCGGCGTTCGTCGTTACTGCCGACACGTATCGGTCGTTCATCGAAGCAACTGAGATAGACGAGGAGCTCTTCGAGACCGTCGACATCGACAGCGACGACTCGCAGGCGCTGGCCGAGGCGGCCGAGCGCGCCCAGGAACTGATCCTCGAAACGGACACCCCGCCGTCGGTCCGGGAGGACCTGCTGGCGGCCTACGACGAGATGGGCGACGAGGACGTGGCGGTCCGCTCCTCGGCGACGGCCGAGGACCTCCCCGACGCCTCTTTCGCCGGACAACAGGAGACGTACCTCAACGTCTCGCGCGCGGACCTCCTCCAGCGCGTCAAGGAGTGCTGGGCGTCGCTGTTCACCCAGCGAGCCATCTACTACCGCAACGAGAACGGCTTCGCCCACGACGCCGTCGACATCGCCGTCGTCGTCCAGCAGATGGTCGACGCGGAGAAGTCCGGCGTCATGTTCACCAGCCACCCCTCGACGGGCGGCCCGACGGCGATTCTGGAGGCCGCGTGGGGGCTCGGCGAAGCGGTCGTCTCCGGAGCCGTCTCGCCCGACAACTACGTCGTCGACCGCGAGACCGGCACCATCGAGGAGGTCACCGTCGCCGACAAGAAGGTGATGTGCGTCCGCGGGGAGGACGGCGAGACCATCGAGCGCGCCGTGCCCGAGGACAAGCGCGACGAGCGCGTCCTCTCCGACGAGGAGATCCACCGCCTCATCGAGGTCGGCGAGCGCGTCGAGGACCACTACGACACGCCCCAGGACGTGGAGTGGGCGATCTACGAGGACGAGGTGTACCTGCTCCAGTCCCGGCCGATCACCACCATCGACGAGAGCGGTGAGAGCGCCGACGCGACCGCCGACGCGGAGAGCCAGCCCGACGGCGCCGACTCCGGCGTCGCCGACGGCGGCTCGATGCAGAGCCAGTCCGAGCCCGTCAGGATCTCGGGGATCGGCTCCGCGCCCGGTCGCGTCACCGGCGTCGTCCGCATCGTCGACAAGCTCGACAACCTCGACAAGGTCGAAGACGGCGACATCATCGTCGCCGAGATGACGACCCCCGACATGGTGCCGGCGATGAAACGCGCCAACGGCATCGTCACCGACGAGGGCGGGATGACGAGTCACGCCGCCATCGTCTCGCGCGAACTCGGCGTCCCGGCCGTCGTCGGCGCCGAGGACGCCACCGAGAAACTCCGCGACGGCGAGACCGTCACGCTGGACGGCGAGCGGGGCACGGTCGAGAAGGGGGCCGAGGTCCCCGAGACGACCGAGGAGGAGACCGCCGACCCCGTCGAGCAGCACTCGCCGGTCAAGCCGATGACCGGGACCGAGGTCAAGGTCAACGTCTCCATCCCGGAGGCCGCCGAGCGCGCCGCCGCGACGGGGGCCGACGGCGTCGGGCTGTTGCGCACCGAGCACATGATCCTCTCGACGGACAAGACGCCCTCGCGCTACGTCGAGGACCACGGCGAGCGGGCCTACATCGACGAGATCGTCGACGGCGTCCGCTCGGTCGCCGAGGCGTTCTACCCGCGGCCCGTCCGCGTCCGAACGCTCGACGCCCCCTCCGACGAGTTCCGCCAGCTTGAGGGCGGCGAGGACGAGCCCAGCGAGCACAACCCGATGCTCGGCTACCGCGGCATCCGCCGCTCGCTCGACCGGCCCGGCGAGTTCAAGCTCGAACTCCGCGCCTTCGAGCGGCTGTACGACCTCGGCTACGACAACGTCGAACTGATGCTCCCGCTGGTCACCGACGCCGAGGACATCCTGCGGGCGAAGGCCCTCATGCAGGAGGTCGGCATCGACCCCGAGAAGCGCGACTGGGGCGTCATGGTCGAGACGCCGGCGAGCGCCCTCTCCATCGAGGAGATCTGCGAGGCCGGCGTCGACTTCGTCTCCTTCGGGACGAACGACCTCACCCAGTACACGCTGGCCGTCGACCGCAACAACGGGAACGTCGCCGACCGCTTCGACGAACTGCATCCGGCCGTCCTCGAACTCATGAGCCAGGTCATCGGGACCTGCCGCGAGCACGACGTCTCGACGAGCATCTGCGGACAGGCGGCTTCGAAGCCACAGATGGTGAACTTCCTCGTCGACGAGGGCGTCACCTCCATCTCGCCGAACATCGACGCCGTCCGCGACGTCCAACACGAGGTCAAGCGCGTCGAGCAGCGCCTCCTGCTGGAATCGATCCGGTAGTCGTCGCGGCCGCGGACAAGCTTTTTCCTGCCGTTCGCCGTCGTTCGAGTATGACGTCAGACCCGACGACGACTGCCAAGGGGATCAGTTCCGGCGTCTCCTACATCCCGTTCGGGATTCCGGGGCTCGACGGTCACGTCAGGGGCATCCCGACCGGGAGCACGGCCCTGCTGGCGGGGGCGTCCGACGCGGGGGGCGACGCCTTCACCTACACAAGCCTCGCGACGCTGATGCTCGCGAAACACCGCCCGGAGATGGTTCCGAACGGCGTCGCCGAGCGCGCCGCGGCGATTCCCGAATCGGTGACGTACGTCACGCTCTAGCACGACCGTGACCACCTCTACAGCGAACTCGACGCCGTGCTCGACGGGTATCAGTTCGAGGCGCTGACGGCGAACATGACCGTCGCGGACTTCTCCCAGCGGTACATGGAACTGCTCCCTGTCCCGAATCCCCTGTTCGACGCGCGGCGCTCGGGCGACGACATCGAACAGCCCGAGACGGAGCCGGACCCGGCGGCGTCGGAGCCGTCGGACGAGACCTTCGAGAAATTCCTGGAAGATATCAGCGAGCGGGTGACTGACGCCGCGGAGACCCTCGTCGTCATCGACTCGCTGACCGATCTGGAGCGAGCGACCGAGTTCGGTCTTCCGAGGAACCACGAACTGGCGTTCCTGATGGGGCTTCGCGAGGCCGTCGTCAACTGGGGAAGCGTCGCGTTCGTGAAGCTCGACCGGCCCGCGAGCGCCGTTCGCTCCGACGAACTCATCCACGGGCTGCTCCACGGGAGCGTCTACTTCTACTCCAACGACAAGGGGTTCGAGACGTACCGGACGATGCGGGTCGGCTCGTTCGGCGGCGCACTGGACACCGAGCGACAGACGGTGTTCGAGTCCCGCATCGGCCCGGCCGGCTTCCGGGCGAAGGCGACCAAAAAGATCGGGCCCTCGAACTGGTAGCTCCGAGCACAACGCATAAAACGACCACCCCCCATATGAGGGATAGATGCTCCAGCGGGCCGAGCCACAGGATTTCGACCGCGTTCTCTCGTCGATGTGTACCGTCCCTCACCCCGCGGCCCGCGAGGCGGCCGAGCGCTTCCTCGCGACGAATCCGGGCGACCCCGGGACCTACGAGACCGTCGCGGACCTGGAGCGCGAGGCCGTCGAGTACCTCGGCGAAGTTACCGGGCTGTCGGATCCCGCGGGCTACGTCGCCTCGGGCGGGACCGAGGCCAACATCCAGGCGATTCGCGTCGCCCGGAACCGCGCCGACACCGACGACCCGAACGTCGTCGCGCCCGTCCACGCGCACTTCTCCTTCACCAAGGCCGCGGACGTGCTCGGCGTCGAACTCCGCACAGCGCCCGCGCGAGGTCACCGCGTCCATCTCGATGCGATGGCCGAACTCGTCGACGAGGACACGGTCTGCGTGGTCGGCGTCGCCGGGTCGACCGAGTACGGCTACGTCGACCCGATTCCGGCCATCGCCGACCTCGCCGAGACGGTCGACGCGCTCTGTCACGTCGACGCGGCCTGGGGCGGCTTCTACCTCCCCTTCACCGACCACGACTGGCACTTCGGCCACGCCGACGTGGACACGATGACCATCGACCCCCACAAGGTCGGGCAGGCGGCGGTCCCTGCCGGCGGCCTGCTGGCCAGGGACCGGACGCTGCTGGACGAACTCGCCGTCGAGACGCCCTACCTCGAATCGACGGACCAGTTGACCCTGACCGGCACGCGGTCCGGCGCGGGCGTCGCCTCGGCCGTCGCGGCGATGGAGGCGCTGTGGCCGACGGGCTACCGACAGCAGTACGAGACCTCGATGGCCAACGCGGACTGGCTGGCCGAGCAGTTGTCGGCCCGGGGCCACGAGGTCGTCGGCCCGGAACTCCCGCTGGTGGCCGCGGACCTCTCGATGCCGATGACCGACGAACTCCGCGAGCGCGGCTGGCGGGTCTCGAAGACCGGTGCGGGCGAGATGCGCGTGGTGTGTATGCCCCACGTGACGCGGTCGATGCTGCGGTCGTTCGTGGCGGACCTCGACTGGTATTGAGGGACTGCGGCGGAACGGAGCGCCGGCCGAGCGTTTGCCTCGCTATAGAGCGCTCCGGAGAAAACATACGAACATTTAGGACCCGTTGTTTGCTAGAGAGTGCTGTGGACCTGGTAGCCTCGACACCGATGTTCGTCGCGTTCGTCGGCGACTGTACGACGACCGGCTCGGCGCTGACCCTACTCGAGGATGCCGTCTGTACGGCCACTGGCCCGACCGGCCTCGGCATCATCGCGGTCTACTCGTTTCTCATCGCGTTCATCCTGCCGCTCCCGAGCGAAGTCGTGCTGGTCCCGGCCGAAACGCTTCGGCTCGGCCTCTCGACGACCGGCAATCTGGCGGCGATCATCGTCGTCAGCGCCCTCGGGAAGGCCGTCGGGAGCCTCGTCGCCTTTCACATCGGCCAGGAAGCCAAGGAGTACGGCCCGCTCGTCCGCCGGATCAAGGAATCCCGGTTCGACATCATCGAGTGGTCGGAACGCACGACCATCCAGCTGGCGAAGAAGTACGGCTACGTCGGCCTCGCACTCGCGCTGTGTGTGCCGTTCTTCCCCGACACGCTCTCGATCTACGCCTTTACCGTCCTCGAGGAGGACTACCTCCGCTTCGGGGCGGCGACGTTCGCGGGGAGCGCGGGTCGACTGCTCGTCACCCTCGGACTCGCCGGCGGCACGCTCGCGCTCCTGTGAGCGGCCGGCGCACAGATTTATGTAACCTGTTTGAGTAGACGAGGCATGGCCCGAAGCCGTCTGACGGCCCAGACCCTCCTCGGCGGAATCGTCGTGCTGATCGGCCTCGCGCTGCTCGGACGGTCGACCGGCCTGTTCGACCTCGGCGCGCTGTTCGTCTACGTCCCGTCGCTGTTCGTCCTCCTCGGCCTCTACGCGCTCGTGACCGGCGGACTGCGCAATCTCGTCGGCCCGCTGCTGGTCATCCTCGTCGCGGGCGCGTGGCAACTGGTCGCGCTGGGCGTCCTCGCGGCCCGCGACGTGTTACAGTTCTGGCCGCTGTTGATCGTCCTGTTCGGGCTCTCGCTGCTTCTCGGACAGTATCGGGCGAGAGCGCGGGCGGACCAGAGCGACCACGTCCTGCTGTTCGCGTTCTTCGGCGGGTCGGAGCGACGCGTCACGGCCGACGCGTTCAGGAGTGCCGATCTGACGGCGCTGTTCGGCGGGGTCGAACTCGACCTTCGGGACGCGGGCATCGCCGACGCACCGGCGCACGTCAGCACGACCACCATCTTCGGCGGTACCGAGATACGGGTCCCGCGGGAGTGGAACGTCCGCATCGACGTGTTGCCGCTGTTCGGCGCGGCGGAGGACTCGCGCCCCCGCTCCGAGGAGAGCCACGAGGACGTGGACCTCGTCGTCACCGGGTTCGTCGCCTTTGGCGGCCTGGAACTGCTGGACTGACGGGCGGGCAGGCGCGCCGCGACGGCCCACAGGCCTCGCGCGCGACGGCGAAACCAACCCCCTTTTGACCCGTGGGCGGCACACGAACAGGTATGAGCCACGACGAGTTCCCGACGGAGCGCCCGGCGGTCGTGACCTGCGGGTTGCCCTACGCGAACGGCGACCTGCACGTCGGTCACCTCCGGACGTACGTCGACGGCGACGCGCTCTCGCGCTCGCTGCGACGCATCGGTCAGCAGACGGCGTTCGTCTCCGGGTCGGACATGCACGGCACGCCCGTGGCGGTCAACGCCGCCGAGTCGGGCGTCGAGCCCCGCGAGTTCGCGCTGGACTTCCACGAGACCTACGCCGAGACGTTCCCGCAGTTCAACATCGAGTTCGACAACTACGGCCACACCGACGACGCGACGAACGTCGAACTCACCCAGGAGTTCGTCCGCTCGTGGGTCGAAAACGACCACGTCCACGAGAAGGAGATTCAGGTCGCCTGGGACACCGAAGAGGACCAGCCCCTGCCCGACCGGTTCGTCGAGGGCACCTGTCCCTACTGCGGCGAACAGGCGCGCGGTGACGAGTGTGACGAGGGGTGTCAGCGCCACCTCGAACCCGGTGAGATCGAGGACCCGGTCAGCACGATCACCGGGAACCCCGCCGAGTACCGCACGCGCGAGCACAAGTTCCTCCGTCTCTCTGACTTTCAGGAGTACCTCCAGGGATTCCTCGACCGCCTCGAAGGGACCGACAACGCACAGAACCAGCCCCGCGAGTGGATCGAGGGCGAGCTGCAGGACCTCTGTATCACGCGGGACATGGACTGGGGCGTGGATTATCCCGACGAGGCCGACGGTGGCGACGACCTGGTGCTGTACGTCTGGGTCGACGCGCCCATCGAGTACGTCGCCTCGACCCGGCAGTACTCCGAGCGAGTCGGCACCGACGAGTACGACTGGGAAGCGGTCTGGAAGGTCGGCGGCGAGGAGCGCCACGGCCCCGAGTGGGACGACGACTGGACCGACGAAAGCGGCGAGATCATCCACGTCATCGGCCGCGACATCATCCAGCACCACGCCGTCTTCTGGCCTGCCATGTTGCGCGGCGCGGGCTACAACGAACCCCGCTCCATCCTGGCGACCGGCTTCGTCGGTATCGACGGCAAGGCCCTCTCGACCTCTCGCAACCGCGCGGTCTGGGCCGACGAGTACCTGGAGGCCGGCTTCCACCCCGACCTGTTCCGGTACTACATCGCGACCGGCGCGGAACTGGACACCGACGTGGACTTCTCGTGGGACCGCTTCCAGGAGCGGGTCAACGGCGAACTCGTCGGCAACGTCGGGAACTTCATCTACCGCTCGCTGCTGTTCGCCGAGCGCAACTACGACGGCACGCCCGACGCGCCCGTCAGCGACGACGTGCGCGAGCGCATCGAAGAGGCCATCGACGACTTCGAGGCCGCCGTCCGCGAGTACGACGTGCGCGACCTCGCCGAAATCGCCATCGAGCTCTCGAACTACGGCAACGAGTACATCCAGCGCAACGAGCCCTGGAACCTGGTGGACGACGACCCCGAGGAGGCCGAGCAGGTCATCCGCGACTGCGTCCAGTTGACGAAGGCCGTCGCGGTGCTCATGCAACCCGTCCTGCCGGGCAAGGCCGAGCGCCTGTGGGGCCAACTTGGCGAGCAGGGGTCGGCCGCCGATGTGACGCTCGACGCCGCCCTCGACGCGCCGCCGGCCGAGTTCGACGAGCCGACGGAGCTGTTCGAGCAGGTCGAGGACGACCACATCGAGGCGCTGAACGAGGAACTGGCGGAGCGGGTCGAGAGCGAGGCGTCGGCAGACGCCTCGAACGGAGACGGCGAAGCCGCCGGAGATGAAGAGAGCGGCGAGGTCGACCTCGAACCGCTGGTCGAGGAGCGCATCGGCTTCGAGGACTTCGAGGGCGTCGACATGCGCGTCGGCGAGATCCGCAGCGCCGAGCCCGTCGAGGGCGCGGACAAGCTGCTCCGCCTCGAAGTCGACATCGGCCACGAAGTCCGGCAGGTCGTCGCCGGCCTCCGACAGTTACACGACGCCGAGGAGCTGCCCGGAACGCGGGTCATCCTGCTGGCGAACATGGAGAAGGCGGAGCTGTTCGGCGTCGAGTCCGACGGGATGGTGCTGGCGGCCGGTGACGAGGCCGACCTGCTGACCACCCACGAGGACGCCCCGCTGGGGACCCGCGTCAAGTAACGGCGGTCGCCAGCGCTTTTGTAGCCGCGGGCCGTATCCCGGGTATGGACGACGACGCCGGCCGCGACGAGACGGCCGCTCGCGACGGCGGGTTCACCGAGGAGTACGAACTGGCCACCGAAGCCGACGTCATCGAAGTCGAGGACGACGAGGAGGAGGGCGCGGTCGCGGGTTCGTTCGCCCCAGACCTGGAGGTGACGCCTGGCACGCCGAAAGCGGAGAACGTGGTCTTCGTCGCCCTCGGCGTCATCTTCGCGATTCTCGCGCTCGGCCGGATGTTCCTCGGCCCGACGATGTACGCGCCGACGACGCTCGCCGGCGTGATTCTCGCCGTGCTCGTCGGGACCGCGGCCCTGTACGGCCTGTTCGTCCGGACCGGCGACGCGTGACCGACGCGCGTTGTGGCCCGATGGCGATTACGTGGCCGCTACTCGTCAGCAGGTGGTCCTCGTCTCACCAGCCGCTGCTTTCACTCCCGTCAAACGCCGTTTGAACGGCCGACCGACCCCGACACTTAATCCCGCGCCGACCCAACAGCGAGACATGGTGAACCCGCTGGCGGCGCTCGCCCCCCTGCAGGCCGAACCGCTGCTGAGCATGTCGCTCTCCATCCTGCTGTTTCTGGCCGGCGCGGGACTCATCGTCGGTGAGGCGCTCGCGCCCGGGACGCACTTTTTCGTCCTCGGCGTGGCGCTGCTGACGGCGGGGCTGGTCGGACTGTTCATCCCGGCGAGCCTGGGCATCTTCGCGCCGCTCATCCTCACCGTCGTGGTGCTGGCGACGACGGCCGCGACGCTGTGGGGCTATCGAAAGCTCGACTTCGCCGGCCAGGGCCGCGGCCAGACGCTCAGTTCCGACTCGCTGCGGGGCCAGTTCGGGACCGTGACCGAGCGCGTGACCCGGAGCGACGGCGAGGTCAAACTGGAGGACGGTGGCTTCAATCCCTACTATCAGGCCCGTAGCGACGGCGACCCCATCGAGGAAGGGGCCGAGGTGATGGTCCTCGACCCCGGCGGCGGAAACGTTCTCACCGTCGAAGCCGTCGAATCCGGAACCGACAGCATCGACCGTGAACTGGCGCGCGAACGGAGCAAAAGCGACGCGAATTCAGACACCGAAACGGAGCGCGAGTCCGAGCGGGCGTAGGAATCGTGTACCTCGGTAGTATGTGACACAGACACCGAAGTCTTTTCCTTGCGCGCTCCGGAGTTCTGACTGTCATGTTCCCCGCGACAGTACCGCTGCAGTCAGCGCTCGGAGGGATTATCGGCTTTGTCACGGTAATCTTCCTCCTGCTCGCTATCGCGCTCGTCTATTCGAGCGTCGTGATCATCCGCCCGTACCAGAAAGGTGCCTACACCGTCCTCGGGACCTATCGCGGCGTCCTCGACCAGGGGATTCACTTCATCTACCCCTTCGTCTCCGACGTGACCCGCTTCGACATGCGTACCCAGACGCTCGACGTGCCGCGTCAGGAGGCCATCACCCGCGACAACTCGCCGGTGACCGCCGACGCCGTCGTCTACATCAAGGTGATGGACCCGAAGAAGGCGTTCCTCGAAGTCGACAACTACGAGCGCGCCGTCTCCAACCTCGCCCAGACCACGCTACGCGCCGTGCTCGGCGACATGGAACTGGACGACACGCTCAACAAGCGCGGCGAGATCAACGCCCGCATCCGGAAGGAACTGGACGAACCGACCGACGAGTGGGGCGTCCGCGTCGAGAGCGTCGAGGTCCGCGAGGTCAACCCCTCGAAGGACGTCCAGCAGGCCATGGAGCAACAGACCTCCGCCGAGCGGAAACGCCGCGCCATGATCCTGGAAGCCCAGGGTGAGCGGCGCTCCGCCATCGAGACGGCGGAAGGTGACAAGCAGTCCAACATCATCCGCGCCCAGGGTGAGAAACAGAGCCAGATCCTCGAAGCGCAGGGTGACGCAATCTCGACCGTCCTGCGTGCGAAATCCGCCGAATCGATGGGCGAGCGCGCCGTCATCGACAAGGGGATGGAGACGCTCGCCGAGATCGGCCAGGGCGAGTCGACGAAGTTCGTCCTCCCGCAGGAACTCACGTCGCTCGTCGGCCGCTACGGCAAGCACCTCCAGGGCTCGGACGTGAAGGAGAACGGCCACACGCTCGACGCGCTGGACTTCGACGACGAGACCCGCGAGATGCTCGGTCTCGACGACATCGAGGAGATCCTCGGCCAGATCGACGAGGAAGCGCAGGTCGACGTGGAAGCGATGGAGGAGGAAGCCCAGAAGATCAAACACGGCGAGGACTCCGGCGTCGACAACGCCGACGACGTCATCGAGGAGATGGACGCCGAGTTCGAGGGCGGGTCCCAGACGGACGTGGCCGGCGGGCCCGACGACACGGCCCAGCCCTCCGAAGTCGACAAGGATAGTCAATCCTGATAGCAGGCGAAGACGTTTTATCACCGACCCGCCTTTTCGGTACCAATGAGCCGCGAGGGCGAGGTCGACGAGGACAAGCGGGCCACGCTCCGCCGCTTCGCCGCCCTCGGCGCGGCGAGTCCGCTCGCTCGCTTCACCGACGACGGGAGCGACAGCGACGCGCCCGACGCCATCGCGGGCTACGTCTCGGCCCGCCCCGGCACCCACTTCTCGAAACTCCGTGACGACCTCAAACTCGGGACCGGCGAGGCCCAGCACCACCTCCACCGACTGGAGAACGAGGGCATCGTCGCCTCGCGCAAGGACGGCGACTACCGCCGCTACTTCCCGGCCGGCCAGTTCTCCGCGTTCGAGCAGGTGACGCTGGGCTACCTCCGTCGCTCGACCGCGCGGGGGATGCTCGTCACGTTGCTCCGACGCCCGGACGCGACCGCCTCCGAGTTGGCGAGCGAACTCGACGTGTCGCGCCCGACAGTGAGCAACTACGCCGCCGACCTCGAAGCCGCCGACCTGCTCTCGCGCGAAGACGGCTACGCCGTCACGGAACCGGAGACGGTACTCACGCTCGTCATCAGGTACGCCGACTCCTTCGGCGACGACGCCGCCGCGCTGGCAGGCGAAGCCGACTCGCTGTTGCGGTACGACCCCTGATATCGCGAGCCGCGACTTAGCCGAGGAGGTACCGCATCCACGGGTAGCGCTCGACCAGCGGCGTGCCGCCGACCTCGTACTGCTCGATGTACGGATCGAGTCCCAGGATTCGCCCGGCCCCGAACGCGGCGACGGCGAGGAAGACGAGCATGTACGCGAAGTCACCGTTGATGTAACCGTGGCCGATGTCCCAGTTCCCGAAGTAGAACAGCAACATCATGAACGCGCCCCAGAACGCCGCGAGGCGGGTAAACGCGCCGACGAGCAGACCGAGACCGATGAACACCTCGCCCCACGGGACGGCGACGTTCACGAAGTCGACGAACCACGGCGTGTTCCCCATCGCGACGAAGACGCTGGCGACGGGGCTCCCGTTCGCCGGCGGGGCGTTCTGGAGGTAGCCCGCGGCGCCGAAACTGCCCGACAGTACCTTGTCGATCCCGCTCTGGAAGAAGGCGATCCCCATCATCAACCGCAGCGCCAGGATGAACCAGACGCTGAGCGTGTGGAGTTTCCCCTCCGCGGTGAATCCCGCGACCGTGCTAGTGAGCGTGACTTCCTCCGAAGACATATTGCCACAATCATCACCGATTCTAATAAATCCAGTTCACGATTTCCGATGGGCGAACGGGCCGTTCATGGAATAACGCATGAGAATATAACTTGGATCCTACACGAATGAGACGGCCCCGTGGGTGGGTGCCGACAGACGGACTCAGGCGTCGACCATCCACGTCGTCGAAGAAGAGTAGCCCCACTTCTCGACGGCCAGGTCGTGGTCGCCGTTCGCGATGGCGGTCATGTTCGTCCCGACTTCCTTGGCCGAGAGACCGAGTTCGTCGCCGATGAGCCGCGACTTGAAGTACGTCTGCTCGTCGGCGTTGTCCCGCAGGTACTCGAGGATGCGACGCTGCTTGTCCGAGAGGGGACTGTCGGTGGTCTGTGCGGTGGCGCTCATTGCTCTGTCTAGGTGCAGAGCCGAGACGCCCTTAGGGGGTTTGGTACAGTCGGTTAACGCCTCGCCGTCGTGCGGTTTCTGCACATATCGGTGGCCGATAGCCCCGCCAGTCGGACCGCGCGAGGGGGCGTTGGTACAGGTGGGAAACACCGATCGAGGTGCCGGTAAGTGGGTACGACGCCGGTCGTTCCCTCCGGCAGTTCTTTAGTAATGGGCCGTTTTGTGGGCGAACGGAGGTCTATCACATTGGAAATCTCGGATCAACTGCTGTGTCTGTTCAGTGCTGACGTCCGCGAGGAGGGGGACCGCTACGTCGTCGAGATACCGCGACGCGAGGTCAAGACCGGCGGCGTCGACCCGAACGGGACGTACCGCGTCGCACTCATCTCCGCGGACGACGGGTCGGAGTCGAGCGAGGAGTCTGCGACGGAGACGGAGACGCCGCCGGACCAGCCCCAGCCGCCGGTCGAACCGGGCGAGACGCGCTACGTCGAGATCGAGGACATCGGCAAGCAGGGCGACGGCATCGCGCGGGTCGAGCGCGGCTACGTCATCATCGTTCCGGGCGCCGATATCGACGAGCGCGTCAAAATCGAGGTCACCGAGGTCAAGTCGAACTTCGCCGTCGGCGAGATCATCGACGAGGTCTGAGGTCACCGCTCGTAGGGCGTCCCGTCGGGCCGTTTCGCTCCCTCCGAGTCGTGGACGACGACCTCTCCGTCGGCCGGGTCCGCCGGCCGGTAGCTGTCGCGAACGCCGATCGCTTCTTCCAGTTCCCGCACCGCTCGCTCCTTGAGCGCCGCGGCCAGCGCCGCGGCCTCGTCGCGCGAGATATCGCGGCCCAGCCCCTCGCACTCGTGGGCCCTGACCAGTCCCTCCTCGTCGACCGCCTCGCCCATCGGCTGGCTCGTCCCACCGAGTGCGACGCTGAACGGGTAGGTCCGACAGATGAGCGGGCGGTCCTCGTGGACCGTACAGGCCCCCGTTCCGTCGTCGGCCTCGGCGTAGAACGTACAGTCGCCGCAGTCGTCGGTCTGGAGCGCCCACTCGAAGGTCTCGCCCTCGGGACCGTCCGGGCCGTCGTCCAGCCCGTACGGCATCGGCCGGGCCACGTCGCGGAAGTCGTAGTCTCCCGCGGCCTGTAACTGTCGAATCTCGTCGGGGAACACCGTCGCGGTGTGAGGGGCGCTCTCGCTTCGGTCGTCGGTGTCCCCGCCACAGCCGCCCGATTCCGCCTTACAGCAGGCCCCGCAGCGCGTGCACTCGAACCCGATGGTCTCGATGGCGTCGGCGAGCGCCGACTCGTCGAGGTCGCGGGCGCGTTCGAGTTCGGATTCGAGCGAGTTCACACCCGCAGTAGCGCCCGGACGGACAAAAGGGCGTCACCCCGCGGGCGAACCGCGGTCGGCAGACTCGATCGAGCGGGCGCGCTCGCCGTTCCACGTAATCTTGCCCTCGACGGCGAGTTTCTCCAGGTGTGCGTGCACCGTCGCCCGCGCGAGGTCGCGGACGCCGGAGAGGTCTTTCGCGTAGGCGGCGTCGAGAATCTCGTCGAGCGACTGTGCGCCCGAGCGGATCGCCTCGCGTACCCGGTCCTCGCGGTCGAGTCGGTGGGCAATCAGGCGCTCGCACGTCGCTCGCGGGTCCTCGATAGCGGGACCGTGACTCGGGAGCAGTCGGTCTGGGTTCCGAGCGTGGAGCCGGCGAAGCGATGTCAGGTACGCGCGAACGTCGCCTTCGGGCGCACCCACCACGACGCTCCCCTCGGCGACGGCCAGGTCGCCGGCGACGACGCGTCCCCCGGCCGCGAACGCGACGTGTTCCGGCGCGTGGCCCGGCGTCTCGACGACGGTCACCGGACCGGCGTCGGTCGGAATCGTCGTCCCCTCGCCGAAGACGCGGTCCGGTCGGACGCCGGTCGCAGCCTCGAACGCCGCGACGCGACCCCGGCGCGCCCAGACGGTGGCGTCGGTCGCTCTCGCGTAGTGAGCGACGCCGCCGACGTGGTCGGGATGGTGGTGCGTGACCGCGAGGTGAGAGACCGTGCGGTCGATGAGAAGGTCGTCCAGCGTGACGGTCGCGTCGGCGGGGTCAACGAGAAGTGCGTCGTCGGAACCGAGGAGGTACGCCGCCGTTTCGCCGGTCGGGGCACGTGTCGGAACGGACGCGTTGGTCCGCTGCCAGTCCATGCCGGCGGGTCAGACCGTGAGGAAATAAACCTGTTTGCGCGCGTCCGTGAAGCTGTATCGGGAGTCCACCAGCCCGGACTCTTCCAGGCGGTTCAGAGCGTACCGGACCGTCCGGTCCGGCAGCAGCGAGTCTTCGGCCAGTTGGCCCTGCGACAGCGGCGCGTCGTCTTCCAGCACCTTCGCCACGAGCTTGGCGCTCGGTGGGAGTTCCCGGAGCGTCTCGCGGAACTCCTCGTCGGTGAAGGGGGCTGGCGCGGCATTTTCAGTAAGTGCGCTCATACTCTGTGATATTCAAGTCTTGATGGTAAAACTTGGCTATATGTATGACCAAACAATACAGATTCTATAGAGTGTTTAATGTACCCTTATACACGCCTGTCATCATGTGGTTTCGGTCGTGGCATCGGTGAGGACATCGTGCGCCGGACCCGAACAGTCTGGCGTCGACCGGTCGACGGACCCGCCCGCCGAGACGGGATTCCAGTATCGTTTTATCCCCCGCGGGGTGAGCAATAGAGCGTGAAAGGGCAGGAGTGGTATCAGGCCGACACCGTGGCCGAAGAGTACGAGGCCAAGCGATTCTCCCGCGGAGGTCGGTTGATCGACCGCCGCGAGAAACAGGCGGTGCTCGACGCTATCGGACCCGTGGCCGACAAGAACGTGCTCGAAGTCGCCTGCGGGACCGGCCGGTTCACGGTGATGCTCGCCGAACGCGGCGCGAACATTACGGGACTCGACATCTCCGGGCCGATGCTCCAGCAGGGCCGCGAGAAGGCGCAAGCGACGGGTGTCGACGACCACGTGGAGTTCATGCGCGGCGACGCGGCCCGCCTGCCGTTCCCCGACGACCACTTCGATACGGTGTTCGCGATGCGATTCTTCCACCTCGCCGATACGCCGGCGGCGTTCCTCGCGGAGATGCGCCGCGTCTCGAAGGAACAGGTCTTCTTCGACACCTTCAATCGGTTCTCGACCCGGTCGATCTACAACTGGGCGCTCCCGATGGGGTCGCGGCTGTACTCCCGGTGGGAGATCGACCGGCTGCTCGACGGGGCCGGCCTCGAACTGACCGACGCCGACCACGACTGGCTGCTGCCCTACGGCTTTTACCGGAAGATCCCGAACGAACTGGCCGCTTCATTTCGCTCCATCGACACGGCGCTGGGGGGAACGCCGCTAGGCGAGAAGATGGCCTCGGTGTCGTACTGGAACACCCACGTCTAACGCTGACGGCGTCGTTTCCCGGACGGAGCCACTCACTGTGTGTCACACGCGGACGTTCGGCCCGCGACTTTTATGCGCCTTCGCCGACGTACCCTGAAACATGACTATTTCGGTAGTGGTCCCGACGCTCAACGGCCGTGAGGAGCTGGCCGGCTGTCTGGACGCACTCGCCGAGCAGGTCCCCGACGCCGAGACCATCGTCGTCAACGGACCGTCCGCCGACGGGACGACGGGGATGGTCCGGGACCGCGACGACGTGTCGGTCCTCGTCGAGATCGCGGACCGCTCCGTCACCGTCGCCCGCAACGCCGGCCTCGATCGGGCCACCGGGGACATCGTCGCGTTCGTGAATCAGGGACTGTCCGTCGAAGACGGCTGGGCCGACGCGATTCGCGAGGGGCTTTCGGGGGTGACCGAGGCGGTGACCGGGCCGACGCACGAGCGGCTCAGAGCCGGGATGACAACCGAATCGAAGGAGGCACGGACTATCGCCGGCCGCGAGGTGACGTACTTCAACCCCGGCAACGTGGCGTTCGACGCGGAGGTGCTGGAGCGCCTCGACGGCTTCGACGAGTACCTCTCGATCGGGAGCGCGCGCGACTTCGCCCACCGGATGGCGGCGGCCGGCCACGACCTCTCCTGGAGTTCCGAGATGTGCGTCAGCCGCGAGTTCGAGGCCGACGGCGGCATCCGCGAGACGGACTGGACCCCGAAGTACCGCTCGCTCACCTACCGGCTGGTGAAGAACTACAACCTCAGGCCGACCGTCGCCCGCCGCATCGCCGGGCACGCCGCGGCCGACGCGAAGGACGCGCTGTTCGACGTGGTTCGCGGGGACGCGACACCGTCACAGTGGCTCGGCACCGGCCAGGACGTGTTATCGGGCGTCGGCGCGGGCGTCGCGGACGGGGTCCGTGCCCGCCTCGGCGACCGCAGCGCTCGGCGGAATCCGAACGGTCGCTCCGCGCGGGCGGACCGCGCGGTGACGGTGTACGACTGGCGGTAGCCCCTCTGCCCTCCGCACGGACCGCATAGGGTCCGCACAGGGACCGCTCACGGAGCGAGTTCTTCGACGACGCGACTGGGATTGTTCGAGAAGACCTTTCGCATCGCGTCCTCGGGCACGTCGAGGGTGAGAATCTCCATGACGGCGACGTTCGGGTGGACGCTCGGAACGCCGCTGCCGAAGAGGACGCGGTCGGGGTGTTCGAGGATCGCACGTTCCATGGGCCGGCGGTAGCGGACGGCGCTGGTGTCGAGATACAGCTGGTCGTGCGAGTCGAGCAGATCGATGGCCGCGTCCATCAGGTCCCGGCGGAGCGGATGGGCCCCGAAGTGCGAGAGGACGACCGGGAAGTCGTACTGTAACAGCGTCTCGGCGACCGTCTCGGGCGGGAACCCCTCGCCGCCGTGGACGATGACCGGGAGCGACACGGCCTCCAGTTGTGAGAGCACGTCCTCGTCGGGCAGGCCGTCGGCCGGCGGGTGGAGCTTGAAGCCACAGAACCGGTCGTCGTAAGCGTACTGCTCGACGTCGTCCGGCGACGTGTGGGCGTCGGTCCTGCTGCTCGTGAGGTTCCGCAGGGCCGATCCGGGACCGCTGCCGGGGTCCCGAGCGCCGTTGACCCTGGCGAGTGCCACCATCGGCCGCTCGACGGTCATCCGGGCGACGGCGTTGTTGGCTTTCAGGTACGACCCCTCGCGCTCGCCGGGAAAGACCACGGCCCGGACGACGCCGGCCTGGTGCATCTCCCGTTCGAGTTGCTCGGGGTCGCCCATGCCGTCACGGGGACGGCGCTGCTCGTCGGGTTCGAGGCGCGCGTGCGTATCGACGACGCGGAACCCGTGCTCCAGCTCGAGCATCTACAGTACCGTGTGTATACCCCTCTATTAAAACATGCGTAGGCGTCCCCGAATCCGGGGCCGGGGCGGCGCTGTCACGGGATGTCGCGGCCCGTTACGTTAGAAAGATTTATATAGAACCGCTTGCCTTGTCTTAGGTGAGGTTCAATACACATGTCATCTGGCCAGCGACGCATGGGCGGCCAGCCTCTTTTCATCCTTGATGAGGACGCCCAGCGCACACACGGGAAGGACGCACAGTCGTCGAACATCTCTGCCGGCAAGGCCGTAAGCGAGTCCGTACGGACCACGCTCGGCCCCCGCGGCATGGACAAGATGCTCGTCTCCGACGACGGCGACGTGGTCATCACCAACGACGGGGCGACCATCCTCTCGGAGATGGACATCGAACACCCCGCCGCACAGATGATCGTCGAGGTCGCCCAGACCCAGGAGGACGAGGTGGGCGACGGCACGACGACGGCGTCTGTCCTGGCCGGTGAACTGCTGGCGAAGGGCGAGGACCTGCTCGACGACGACGTGCACCCGACGACCATCGTCGAGGGGTACTCCGCCGCCGCGAAACTGGCCCAGGAGGCCGTCGACGAGGCCGTTCTCGACGTCGACCTCGACGACGAGACACTGGTCGAGGTCGCCGAATCCTCGATGACCGGCAAGGGCACCGGCGACGTCGAGGCCGAGCGCCTCGCCGAAGTCGTCGTCGACGCCGTCCGCCACGCCAAGAGCGACAACGGCGTCATCCGAGACAACATCGAGGTCCACGCCCAGACGGGCGCGGCCTCCTCCGCGACGGAGCTCGTCGAGGGCGTCATCGTCGACGAGACGGCCGTCCACGACAACATGCCCCGCTCCGTCGAGGACGCGTCCATCGCCGTCGTCGACGCCGAACTCGACGTCCGCGAGAGCAACATCGACGCCGAGTACAACGTCTCCAGCGTCGACCAGCTCAACGCCGCGCTCGACGCCGAGGAGCAGGAGCTCAGCGGCTACGCCGAGGCCATCCTCGACAGCGGTGCTGACGTGGTCTTCGTCACGGAAGACGTAGCCGACCGCGTCGCCTCCCAGCTCGCCAAGGCGGGCGTCTTCGTCGTCGAGAGCGTCAGCTCCTCGACGGCCAAGGACATCGTCGAGGCGACGGGCGCGAAGCGGGTCGGCTCGCTCGACGCGCTCGACGAGGACGCCCTCGGCCACGCGGATGCCGTCGAGGTCGAGAAGCACGGCGACGACGAGGCGACGGTCATCACCGGCGGCGCGACCGCCGAGTCCGTCACGATCATGGCCCGCGGCTCCACCGAACACGTCGTCGACGAGATCGAGCGCGCGCTCAACGACGCGCTCGACACCGTCGTCGCCGCGCTCGACGCGGGCGGCGTGGTCCCCGGTGCCGGCGCGACCGAGATCGCCGTCGCCGACCACATCCGCTCCGAGGCGGCATCCATCGAGGGCCGCAAGCAGCTCGCCGTCGAGGCGTTCGCCGACGCCGTCGACGTGCTGCCCCGCACCCTCGCGGAGAACACGGGCCTCGACGCCATCGACGCGCTCGTCGACCTCCGCGCGGAACACGAGAGCGAGGGCATCGCCGGCGTCATCAGCGAAGGCCAGACCGGCGTCGTCGGTGACCCCGTCGAGTACGGCATCCTCGACCCCGCCGCGGTCAAGCGCGAGGCCATCGAGTCCGCGACCGAGGCCGCGACGATGATCGTCCGCATCGACGACGTTATCTCGTCTAGTTAGACAATCGAGCGTTTCAGCGCGAGGTCCTAACTCGACGAGAGTTCGAGTCGAGGTACGCGAGGTCGCTTCGCGACCTCGAAGCGAGCGGTTTCACCGCGAGGTCGCCTCGCGACCGCGTCGGCCTAACATCTGCATTCTTTCGGAGTACGAACGGCGAGCGACAGCTGTCGCACTTCCTCGATCGACTCCGAAACGTACGCGAGGGCGGTCAGTCCGTCGATTCGACCGTCAGCGTCAGCGTCGCGTCGTGGCCGTCGGCGAGCGCGGAAACGAGGGCGCGGTCCACGTCCCCGGCGGCGGCGTCGGCGTTCACCATCACGGTCCGGTCGTCGACGTAGTCGCTCGTCCGCAGGACGTGGCTGCGCTCGTTCTCGAAGGTCAGATCGGGGTGGCCGGAACCGGTCACCGTGACGCTCTGCTCGCCGGCCGCGATGGTCGCCGTGATGGTCGCGTCGGCGTCCTGGCAGGCCGAGACGAAGGCCTCGTCGAAGTCCGCGGGGACGCGGTCGGCGTCGACGGCGAGGATGCAGTCGCCGGCCGGCGTCAGGAAGTCGTCGCTGGTGACTTCGAGCGTGCTCGCGTGCTCGCCCGTGACGTTCTCGTGGCCGCTCGCGCGGACCACCTCTTCGCGTGACATAGCTTCCGCTCGAACGCGGTGCTACTTCAGCGAGACGACTCCGGGCGGGCAACGGTCACTGTCACCGCACCGCAGGCACACTCGTGGGCCTCGCGGCGGCCGGCCTCGATCTCGAAGGCCAGCGCCGGGTCGCCGAGCGGCCGCTCGCAGTCTGGAGCCTCACAGGTCGGCGTCGCCGCCTCGTGCAGTTCGGTGAACATACCAGTTCGTAGGGGGCGCACCTACCTCAAGGCGAGCCATGTCCGGAGTGAAAGTGAAAGTGAAGCACGGGGCAAAGGATATGGCCGCGGAGAACGCGCCACAAGGTATGTCGCTGGAGTGGCGCGGCGCGGCGGTTGCGCCGGACGACGAGATGCCGACCCCGGAGGCGTGGAAACCGGTGACGGTCCCCGGACGGCCAGAGCAGTTCGCCGGCGCGGACGCCGTCGCGTACGAGACGACCGTATCGGACCCCCGTTCGGCGGACGACGAGCACGCGTTTCTCGTCCTCGAGGGGGCCTTCGCTCACACGCGTGTGTGGTGCAACGGAGAGTTGCTCGCCAGCCACGACGCGTACTTCGAGCCGCTTCGGGTGGCGTTGCCCGACGCCGAGGAACTGCGGGTGGTGGTGGAGTGTCGCGCGCCCGAGGACCGCTTCGGCGGCCTGCACGCGACCGACCAGTTGCCCGCCGAGCGCTGCGTCCCGGGCATCTGGTGGGGCGCGGAGATAGCGACCCGACCGGACCCCTGCGTGCGCGAACTGTCGGCGCGACCGCGGCTGCACGACGACGGCGCGGCCGTCGAAGTGACGGCCACCGTCGCGACCGACGAGCCGCTCGACGACCGGCTCACGCTCTCCCTGCGACCCGAGGGCGACGTTCGGGGCGGCGGGATGATGGACCGCGCGCGGGTCTCGACCGACGCCGGGACGGAGACGGTCACCTACGCGATGGACGTGCGCGACCCCTCGCTGTGGTGGCCCCACGACCGCGGTGAGCAGTCCCGCTACGTCGTCAGGGCGAAACTCGGCGACGACGAGCACACCGCGACGACCGGTCTGGCGAGCGTCGAGTACGACGACGGCCTGACGGTCAACGGCGAGGACGTTCGGGTCCGCGGCGTGACACTCGTCGACCCGACCGTCGCGGACGTCGAGCGGGCCGTCCGGGCCAACGCGAACCTGGTCCGCGTCCGCGCGCAGGGCGCGCCCCCGGACGTGGCCGCGGCCTGCGACGAACACGGCGTCCTCCTCTGGCAGGACCTCCCGCTGTCCGGACCCGGCGCGTTCGACCCCGAGCGTGGGATGGACCTCGCAGAGCGGCTCGACGGGACGTACGGCCGGCACCCGAGCTTCGCCGCCGTCGGCGTCCACGACGACCCGGTGTCGCCGTACGCCGACGGGCTCGGGTCGGGATTCCTCGACCGCCTGCGCTTTCGCTTTCGGGCGTGGCGGGCCGGCTACGACGCGGCGGACGCCGACGCCGTCGGCGAAACGGTCGAGTCCGTCCCGACGTTTCCAGTCGTCGGCCCGCCGGGAATCGGCCCAGACGCCGTCACGCTCTACCCGGGGTGGCGCTACGGTTCCGTGGACGACCTCGAGTGGCTCTGTGAGCGCTTCGACGTCGGCGATGTCATCGCCGGGTTCGGCGCGGGGTCGCTCGGGCGACCAGACCCGGAAGCGGCCCCCGGGTTCGACCGCTCGTGCCACGACCGCCACGTCGAGGACGGCGTCGACGCCTCGCAGGCGTATCAGGCGAACGTCGTCCGGCGGGTCACCGAGCAACTCCGTCAGCGCGAGGCGACGATGCTCGTCGCGGACTGCCTGCGCGACGCGGGCGACGCCGGCATGGGACTGGTGACCGCCGGCGGCGACGAGAAGCCCGCGTACGACGCGCTGACGAACGGCTACGAGCCGACGCAGATCGTGCTCTCCGATCCGCGCCCGGGCGAGCGCGAGATCGTGATCCTCCACGACCGCCCGGCCAGGGCGGCCCTTACCGTCGAGTGGGACCGAAACGGCGACCGCGAACAAGTCGAACACACCGTCGGCCCGTTCGCTCGCATCACCGTCGACACCCTCTCGCTGTCGGCCGGCGACGACGTGACACTCGCCGTGACCGACGGCCAGCGGGTCGCCACGAACGAGTACACTATCTCTGAGTAATATATTTCCGTTATATATAAGGTACTCTCATAGTCGTGTGACTCCCTCACCTCCGAATATGAGGCGTGTGAGGGGTTGACGCGGTATTCGGTGCACCGGAATATTTAAACAATATCCACCTCTATCTGTAGACACCAGAACGCTTCCGCGTTCAGGCAGTATCGCTTTCAGCCCAACATGAGAGGGAACCCTTGTTATTGGTGCCAGCCCCTCAGTAGTGGCTCGACTGTCTGTGCTGAAGCGGTGATGGCATAGAGGTTTCAACAATGGCAGACTCGATAGACGAATCAAAGAACGTTACAGTAACCGAAGAGGATCTCGAAAACAAATCGAAGGGCGAGCTCATCAAACTCGCCGGCCAGCTCCGCGACCGCCGCAACGAGCTGAACCAGATGGCGTCCGAGCGGGCGTCCGCCCGCGACGACCTGAACGCGAAGACCCGCGAGAAGGTCGACGAGGCCCAGGAACACCGCGAGAAGCGCGACGAGCTCAACGAGCAGGTCCAGGAGCACAAGGACAAGCGAAACGAGCTCAACGCGGAGGCCAACGAGCTCTTCGACAAGGTCGACAATCTCAAGAACGATCTCGAACTCGACGAGGGCACGTCCGTCGAGCAGCTCAAAGAAGAGATCGAAGACCTCGAGTTCAAACAGCAGACGGAGGTCCTCTCCTCGGAAGACGAGAAGGAGCTCATCGAGAAGATCGAGACCAAGCGCGAGAAGCTCCAGGAGAAACAGGAGAAGCTCGATCAGGGCGGCGACCTCGAAGAGCTCAAAGAGGAGGCCGAAGAGGTCCGATCAGAAGCCTCGAAGCACCACCAGAAGGTCACGGAGCTGGCCGACGAGGCCCAGAAGCACCACAACGAGATGATCGAGGCCTACCGCGAGGCCGACGAGATCCGTGACGAGGCCGACGAGAAGCACGAGGAGTTCGTCGAGGCCCAGGAAGCGGCCGACCAGCACCACGAGGACTTCGTCCGCGTCCAGAAGCGCCTGCGCGAACTCGACAAGAAGGAAGAGGAGCAGGAGCGCTCCCAGCGCGAGGAAAAGCAGGAGGCCGCCCGCGAGGAGGCCGAGGAGATCTACCAGAAGTTCAAGGAAGGCGAGACCCTCGACACCGAGGACCTGATGAAGCTGCAGAAAGCTGGCAAGCTGTAACCTCGCCCCATTCTCTCTCTGTTTTCTCGACTCCGTAGATGCATCTCACACTCGTCTCGTCGCCGCTCGATGCGCTCGCGTCACTGAGCACCGGTGTCGGCGGACTGGCGCTACTACCGACGGCCCTGGGCGGCGTGCTCTTTGGCCTCGCGCTCGCCGCCCCGCCCGGGCCGATGAACGCGGTCATCGCCGAGGAGAGCGCGGTCCGCGGGTGGCGGGCCGGTTTCTTCGCCGGCCTCGGCGCGATGACGGCCGACGCCTGCTTCTTCGTGCTCGCGGTGCTCGGCGTCGCGGCCGTCGTGACCGAGACGCCGGGCCTGCGACGCGTGATGATCGGTGCGGGCGGCCTCCTGATGCTCTGGTTCGCCTACGGCGCGGTTCGTGAGGCCCACGCGGTGGCCACGGCGGATCACGCGGTCGACGACGACCAGAGTCGCGGCTTTCGGAAGGCGCTGGTGCTGGCGCTGACGAATCCGTATCAGGTCGCCTTCTGGCTCACCGTCGGCGTCGGTCTGCTCGAACCCGGGACGGTCGACGTGGCGTCGTTCGTCCCGGCGCTATCGGCCGGTGCGACCGACGCGCTGGTGGTCCAGACCGGTCACCCGGTGCTGATGGGCGGCTTCTTCGGCGGCATCGCGCTCTGGATCACGGGGTTCCCGGCGGCGATCGTCGCCGCGAGAAACCGCGTCGAGCGACTCGCGCCGCTGGTCGCGTGGGTCAGCGCCGCCGTGCTGGCCGCCACCGGCGTGCTCTTCGTCGTTCGGGCGCTATGAGTCGCCCATCCCGGTCGCCACGTCGTCGAGTTCCTCCTCGACGGCCATCTCGGCGACCTCCATCGTCAGCCACTCCTGGAACCAGCGGGTCCGCTTGAGCCGCTGGTGGATGATGGACTCTGCCGTGTCGCTCTCGACGCGCTCGCGGGCGTCTTCGCCGCGTTCGATGACCCGGTCGACCATCTCGGCGGCGTCCATGTGCGTCCGGGACTCGTAGCCCATGCGGAGCAACATCAGCGCGGTCCCGTTCGCACCGACCTTGTCGAGGATGTCCGCCTCGATGAGACACTGAACCTCGAGCGGCAGATCGTCGAGCGGGCCCTGATACGAGTGGGCCTCGACGGCCGAACACACCTGCTCGACGAACGACTCGGGGTAGTCACCGTGGGTCGTGAGGTACTCGCGGGCGATCCGCGCGCCCGCTTCCGCGTGGACGTCCTGCTCGGCTTCGAGTTTCGCGATGTCGTGAAAGAGTGCGGCCACGCGCGTCACGTCGACGTTCGCCCCTTCCTTGCGGGCGATCTTCGTCGCAATGTCGACGACGTTGAGGATGTGGTTGAAGCGGTACTCCGCCGAGTGCCACGGGTACCACCGCATGCGACCGCCCTCGTCCTCGTTTTCGACGCTCGCGGCGAGGTAGCCGTGGACGAACTCCTTCATGTCCTCGAACGCGTCCGCCGAGACAGGTGACTCCCTAATCTCGACGCCCACAGCACCACCTCCGGCGACGGATTCCGATATTCATCTTACACATATAGAGGTACGTTCGACTCTTTAGCGTTACGACAGGGAGAACGACTGGCACGGACGTCGTATCGCTCCCGAGCGAGCGACGCCGATGCGGGTTCGGCCGGCGATCTGTCGACCTGCCAGAGAGTCCATCGCGGGCGTGTCGCAGGTGGGAAGCCACCCGACGTCCGTGAATACTCCACCCCGGTTCTCAGCGACCGGGAACCCGGGCCCGTATTTTTAGTTCTAGTTGGATAATGAGTACATATGTACTCAGCCCTGCTTCACGTCTCCAGTGCTGGCGGTGGGAGTATCGGTCACGTCATCAACCAACACATCGTCTCCGACATCCTTGTCGGCGTATTCATCGCGCTGTGTCTGTTCGGCCTGTACTACCGGCTGATCCTCGTTCCGGCCAGCGAGCGACAGACCTCACAGGGGAGTCCGCCGCCGGGAAATACGGGGAACTAGAGGTAGGCGGCGTCCCAGCGGAGCGGCTTTCGCACGTTCCCGCAGTTGTTGCACTCGATCCGCCCCATCGAGTTCATCGCGTTCGCGAGTGACTCGCAGTTGCTACAGAAGTACCCGTAGCGATCGTCGCCGTCCTCGGTCGTGTACACCACGTGGAACGGCTCGATGGACCCCTTCTCGTGAGTGTCGTGATCGACGTAGACGGTCTTCCCCGACTCGTCCGTGATCGGATCGCGCCCGATTTCGTCGGCGTCGGTGTAGAGGTTCTCGACGTAGGTTCGCTCGCCGATATCGACCTCCCCGGTGCCGACCCGCTCGAAACCCCGGTCCTCGTAGAACGTGTTCCCCTCCACGTTGTCCGCGAGCACCCGCCCGTGAATCGTCTCGGCCCCGCGGTCGCGGAGCACGCGGTCGGTCTCGTCGAACAGCGCGGAGCCGATGCCCTCACCGCGGTAGGACGGGTCGACGTGCAACCACAGAATCGTCCCGACGTGGTCGCCCGAGAAGACGCTCTCGGAGACGCCGACGACCTGCCCGTCCCGGTCGGCGACGAGGAGGAGTCGGTCGTCGTCCCCCAGTATCTCCTCGATGCGGTCCTCGTCGTACCACTCCTCGATAGCGCTGGTGATTGCCTCCGGTCCAAGCGAGTACGATGCTACCAACGACCGTCGCGCCACGTCCCGGATCGCCGGCCGGTCGGCCGGCTCCGCTTCTCGGATTCGCATGTGACACTAATTGGCACGACGCGTTATAAATCTACAGTTATGTCTCGTCTATTGTCACGTCCGTCCTGATATCGGATGCACCGTTGATGGCATTGGCACTCAGGTCCGATTCAATTGTCGTTCGCAGAAAAGCCGGTACAGTGGGTCGAGCACGGAGAGCGCGCGGCTCACCGGCAACTGAGCGGGCCACGAGTACTCTCGCTGTTACACAGGCCAGGGCGGATTCGAACCTTCCGAAGACTCGCTTCGCTCGTCTCCTGGGGTTCGAATCCACCATCCGCTATTCGTCCTCACTTCGTTCGGACAGAATAGTCCCGGGCGGATTCGAACCGCCGTCAAGGGCTCCAAAGGCCCTTATGATTGGCCACTACACCACGGGACTTCACTTCGCTCGTCTCGCGAGGGTCACGAACCAGACGGATTCGCTCACCACCACGGGACCGAACTCCCGCAACTCGCTCGCGGGCTGTACTCTGAGTAACCGACGGAACGCACTTGAACGCTTCGAGAGTCAGTCGCTCGTCGCCTCGGCCTCGACTTCGAGGAGGCCGCAGACGTCGTCCTCGGCGTCGAAGCAGTCCGGGCACTTGGGGTCGCGGTCGATGATCGTATCCAGTCGGTCGGCGACCGTCTCGTCGATGACGCCTTCGAGCTGTTTGGCCTCGGTGCGGAACTCCTCGACTTCGAGCACCTCGACGAGGAATCGCTCGATGATGCAGTAGTTCTGGAGCGCCTCGCGGGCCTGGTGGATGCCGTCGTCGGTCAGGTCGACGCCCTTGTACTTCTCGTGGTTGAGCAGCCCGCGGTCCTCGAGCTTTCCGATCATCTCGTTGGCGCTGGCCGGGCTAACGTCGAGCATGTCGGCCACGTCGCCGGTCGATGCGGAGCCGTCTTTCTGCTGTTGCGTGAGATAGATCGCTTTCAGGTACTGGGCCTGTGAGTTCATTGCTGGGCCTCCATCAGGTCAGTCACTTCTTCGACGCCTTCGGCCTCTTCCGCCCGGATGTCCGAGAGCACGTCGAGCAGCCGTTCTCGATCGACGCTGAACGACACGTCCGACGCCTCGATCGCTTCGATGAGGTCGTCGTAGAACTTGTACGCCGTCTCCTCGTTACAGAGCTGATCGTAGAGGACGCCGTCGAAGTCCTCGTCGGACTCGTACTGGGCCTCGACCAGCATCTCGATCTCCTCGAAGGCGACGGTGTCCGCCTCCAGATCGTCGACCAGTTCCTCCAGTCGACGGCGGTGGTCCGCCGACTCCGTCGAAGCGTGTTCGAGGAGTTCGATCACGTCTGGATCGAGTTCGTCTCCCGTCTCCTCCGCGTGCTTCGCGGATCGGGCCTCGACGACCTCTTCGAGGACGATACCGATCTGCAGCAACCGGGCGAGCTGATGGTCCGACCCCACCGGCTGCGTGAGGCTCACGACATCACCCCCACGCGGCGCTGTGATGCAGTCATGGGCGTAATTCGGGGAGGGGCGGACTTAAGCGGTTCCCTGTCGGCGTCCCGTGAGCCGGCGAGATGGGCACACCTGCCGGCCACGTATCGGATAGCAACGCGGGCAAAACGAGGTGTTCGCGCAGACGCCGAGAGAGCAATGCTCTCTCACACCTTAGTCGTAATTCTCCGAATTACGCCCGGAGACGCCATCAGAGCGAGGCTCTGATGAGCCTCCGAGAGTAATCGCTTGATTACTCTCGGAGACGCTCGTAGATCAGCTGGTCGAGGTCCTCGCGGAGTTCGTCGACCTGCACCTCTTCGAGGACGGGGACGAAGAAGCCCTCGACGAGCATGTTCTTCGCCGCCTCAGGGTTGACACCGCGGGAGGTCATGTAGAACATGTCCTCGGCGTCGACCTGTCCCACCGTCGCGGAGTGGGAGGCCTCGGTGTCGTGGTTGTTGATGATGAGCTTCGGGGACGCGTCGGCCTCGGACTCGTCGGAGAGCATCAGCGTGTTCTCACGCTGGTACGACGAGGTGTCCCAGGCCTCTCGGCCGACGTCCTGGACGCCCTCGTACACCGAGCGGGCCTCGTCGTCTAAGACGCCGCGGGTGACGAGGTCGGCGACGGTGTGTTCGGCCTCGTGCCAGACGCGGCTGGCGATGTCGAAGTGCTGGTCCTCGTGGCCGAAGAAGGCCCCGAGGATCTGCGACTCCGAGGAGTCGCCGAGCAGTCGCGTCTCGACGCTGGACTTGGTCAGTCGGGAGCCGATGTTACCCTCGATCCAGTTGATCGTGGCGTAGGTGTCGGCGTGCCCGCGCTTCGTGGAGAAGTTGTACGTCTCCTCCGAGAGGTTCTGGAGCGCGCCGTACTGGACGTAGGCGTTCTCGCCGGCGACGGCCTCGACGACGCCAGAGTAGTAGCGGTCGCCGTCGGTCTCTTCGCCGGTCTGCTGGCGTTCGAGAATCGTCACGGACGAGGACTCCTCGGCGACGACGAGCGTGTAGTTGAACAGCGACTGGCTGTTCATCGTCGTCCGGATCTTCACGTCCTCGGCGTCGACGCCCTCGGGGACGTAGACGACCGTCCCGGCCGAGAACAGGGCCGTCGACAGCGCCGTGAGGTAGTCCCGCTGGGTGTCGACGACGGACCCGAAGTGCTCTTTGACGAGGTCTTCGTGCTCGTCGAGCGCCTCGCTCCAAGAGAGGACCTCGACGCCCTCGGCGTCGACGCGGTCCTTGTCCTGGGCGTAGTCGAGCGGGTCGACGAGCGACTCGTAGTCGAGCGCGTCGAGGTTCGTCCACGTGCGACCCGGCGTCCGGATGACGTCGGGCATGTCGAGGTCGTCGAGCGCGGCGAGGGCCTCCTTGCGCGTCTCGAGCAGCCACTCGGGTTCGCCGAGATCCTCGGAAATCTGTTCGACCTGGCTCGCTGTGAGATTGGCGTGTACCTGCGTGCTCATTGTTATCCGAGCGACCCCTCCATCTCCAGTTCGATGAGGCGGTTCAGTTCGACCGCGTACTCGATGGGCAGTTCCTCCGTGATCGGCTCGATGAAGCCGGCGACGATCATCTGCTTCGCGTCGTCGTCGTCGAGGCCGCGGCTCTGGAGGTAGAACACGTCCTCGTCGCCGATCTTGCCGACGGTCGCCTCGTGGGCCACGTCGACCTTGGACTCCTGAATCTCCATGTACGGCATCGTGTCCGACGTGGACTCGTTGTCGAACATGAGCGCGTCACACTCGACGGAGGTCGAGGAGTCCTCGGCACCGTCGCTGATGTGGACGAGGCCACGGTAGTTCGTGCGGCCGCCGTCCTTGCTGATGGACTTTGACTCGATGGTGGACTTCGTGTCGGGCGCGTTGTGGTAGACCTTCGCGCCGGTGTCGATGTCCTGGCCCTCGCCCGCGAAGGCGATGGTGATGTGGTTGTCCGTCGCGCCGGGACCCTTGAGGATGGTCGCGGGGTACAGCATCGTGGCCTTCGAGCCCATCGACCCGGAAACCCACTCCATCGTGCCGTCGGCCTCGACGATGGCGCGCTTGGTGTTGAGGTTGTAGGTGTTCTTCGACCAGTTCTGGACCGTGGAGTACTGGACGTGCGCGTTCTCGCCGACGAACACTTCGACGCCGCCGGAGTGGAGATTGAACGCCGAGTACTTCGGGGCGGAACAGCCCTCGATGTAGTGGACCTCGGAGTTGTCCTCGGCGATGATGAGCGTGTGCTCGAACTGGCCCATGCCCTCGCTGTTCATGCGGAAGTACGCCTGCACGGGCATCTCGACGGTCGTGTCCTCGGGGACGTAGACGAACGACCCGCCGGACCAGACCGCGCCGTGGAGTGCGGCGAACTTGTTGTCGCTCGGGGGGACGCACTTCGTCATGAAGTGCTCTTTGACGAGGTCTTCGTGGTCCTGGACGGCCTTGTCCATGTCACAGAAGATGACGCCCTTCTCCTCCCAGCGCTCCTGCATGTTCTGGTAGACGATCTCGGACTCGTACTGCGCGCCGACGCCGGAGAGGGCGTTCTTCTCGGCCTCGGGGATGCCCAGTTTGTCGAAGGTGTCCTGAATCTCCTCCGGGAGGTCCTCCCAGGAGTCAGCGCCGCCGCGTGTCTCGATGTCCGGGCGGATGTAGGGAACGATGTGGTCGATGTCGACCTCGGAGAGGTCGGGCGCGCCCGGCCAGCCCTCCGGCATGGGCATCTCCTGGAACTGCTCCAGTGCGCGCAGGCGTCGCTCGAGCATCCACTCGGGCTCGTCCTTGTCTTCGGAGATGACCCGGACGGTCTCCTCGGTGAGGCCCTTCTCGGTCTCGAAGGCGGCGTTTTCCTCCTTCTTGAACTCGAAGCGGGCTTCGGTGTCGGTTTCTTTGAGGTGGTCTTGATCTGAACTCATAGTTTGATGTTGTGTGTCTGGGTTGATGGGCGTTACGCGGCCTCGTAGGCTTCCTCGCGGACCCAGTCGTACCCCTCGTCTTCGAGCTTCTCGGCGAGTTCCGGACCGCCGCTCTGGGCGATCTGGCCGTCGAGCATCACGTGGACGTGGTCGGGCTCGACGTAGTCGAGGATGCGCTGGTAGTGAGTGATCTGGAGGATGCCCGCGCCCTGCTCGTCGCGGAGCGCGTTGATGCCGTTCGAGACGTCCTGCAGTCGGTCGATGTCCAGTCCGGAGTCGATTTCGTCGAGCACGGCGATCGACGGCTCGAGGATCGCGGCCTGGAGGACCTCGTTTTGCTTCTTCTCGCCGCCGGAGAAGCCGGCGTTGAGATACCGCGAGGCGAACTTCTCGTCCATGTCGAGTTGCTCCATCTTCTCCTGGAGGATCTCCTGGAACTCGGCGACGCCGATCTCGCCCTCTTCGACGTTGCCCTCCATCGGGGAGGTGTCGTAGCCGGCGGCGTCCTCGTTGGTGGCCTCGGCGTCGTCCTCGTCCTCGTCGTCCTCCTCGAACAGCTCCTCGCGCTCTTCGAGCTTGGCGTTGAGCGCGGTGCGCAGGAAGTTCACCATCGTGACGCCCTCGATCTCGGCCGGGTACTGGAAGCCGAGGAAGACGCCGAGAGCGGCCCGCTCGTTCGGTTCGAGGTCGAGCAGGTTCCAGGTGCGGAGGTCCTCGGGGATCTCCTCGTCGCCGAACTCGTCCTCGTCGAGGTGGATGAGCACTTCGCCGTCGGTTACCTCGTAAGCGGGGTGACCGGCGATGATCTTCGCCGTGGTCGACTTGCCCGAGCCGTTGGGACCCATCAGCGCGTGGATCTCGCCCGACTCGACTTCGAGGTCGACACCGCGAAGGATCGTCTCACCGTCCTCTTCTGCGACTTCAGCGTGGAGATTGTTGATTTCGAGTGTTGCCATAGGTATCTCTTAGGTCACCCGAAAGGAGGTACGTTTCACCCATGAAGCTTTCGCATTGACGTGAACTCCAGTTCAGTATATAGAAATAATATTTCTCCGAGAGAAAAACCGCCGCCCGCTCCGGGTTACATGAAACTGCCGAGCCCCGTCTGCTCCTGTCCGGACTTGACCTCCTCCCAGGAGATGTCCAGGGCTTCGAGGATGCGGGCGATGGGCCCTTTCAGCGTCTTGTCGAGCATCTTGTCCCAGTCGACCCCGAACTCCTCGGGAACCTGGTCCGCGTACTCGAAGCAGATCACGTCGGGGTCGCGACGGAACTCGCCGTACAGCGGGTCCCGCTGGGGGTCCAGCCCCTCCTCCGCTTCGATGCGCTGGAAGAAGTCAGAGTGGACCCGGTCGAGGTACAGCCGCTTGGGCTTGGACCCACTCTGGAAGTTGGTCCCGAGCAGCATGTTCGCGTACTTCGCGCCGCGCACCTGCGCGGTGTCGGTGTCGTAGTTGTCGAGTTTCTTTCCGATGCCGCCCGGGATGCCTACGTCGTCGTAGTCGACGTTCCCGTCCTGGAAGTCCTCGATGACGTCGCCGACGTACTGCTTGATCGACTCCGCGTCCTCGCCGTGGACGATGCGGTCGATGACCTCCTTCTGGACGCGCTTGGTGATGGGCGCGATGTCGGAGCGCTGGTACTCGAAGCCAGTGATGTCGATGTCGTCGACGTGCTTGCCCTCCTTCCAGACGATGTGGCCGGCGTAGCGCTTCTTCTTGCCCGCCTGGAAGAACCGTCGGTAGAGCTTCTCGAACTCGATCTGGAAACGATGGTCGTCGGCGTTGAGGCGCTCGCTGGCGAACTCGTCGTAGGACGCGTTGATGAGTTCCTCCAGTTCGAACCCCTTCTCGATGGTCGCCGCGAGGAGTTCGAGTTCGTCGTCGCTCATCTCCGGGTGTTTCTCGCGCATCTCGTCGGTGACAGTCACGTCGCCATCGACGTCCGCCGGACCGATGTCGCCCAACTGGAGCATGACCGAGTCCGTGTCGCCGTAGACCACCTCGTAGCCCTCGCTCGCGACGACCTCGTCGGTGTAGTCGATGACCTCCCGTCCGGTGGCGGTGACCGCCGCGCCCATCTCCTTGTCGTAGAGGCGAAAGCGGTCCCACCCCAGAACGCCGTAGAGCGAGTTCATGATCACCTTCACCGCTGCTTGCTGGCGGTCGAAGCGCTCGTACTCGGGGTTGTCCGGGTCGAAGCTGTTTCGCTGGGCCTTCTTCTCCTCGCGCTCGGTCAGCAGTTCGTCGACCATCTCCCGGATGACGCCGTCCGGTTCCTTCCGGAAGTGCGTGCCGTTGGGCGCGCGGTAGGTGTCGCCGTCGTAGGTATCTGGGTCGACCTTCGTCTCCGGACTGGCGTTGGTCGTCACCATGCACATCGGATAGAGCGACTTCAGGTCCAGCACGGTGACGTTCTCGCGGACGCCGGTGATGGGGTCGAACACCGCGCCGCCCTCGTAGTCCTCGCTCTCCTGTTGGCCCTTCGAGGGGAGCGCGAACTCGCCGTGGAGCTTGTGGAGGACGTACATGTCGACGGCGTCGCCGGGCGTCGTCGCGTCTTCGAGCTTGCAGCCGACGAAGGTGCGGACCTCGTCCCAGAAGTCGACGATGTCCTGCTCGCGGTCGAGTTCGACACAGAGTTCCACGTCCCGGAGGTTGTACTCGAGCAGGCGCTCGGGATCGTCCTCCCAGAGGTCGCCGATGTCGCCGGTGTAGCGCTCCTTGCCGACGCCGAGTTCCTGCTCGCCGACGGCGTCGAGTCGATAGGATTCGAGTTCGCTGAACTGCGTGCGCTTGTAGGCGTAGAGGAGGTCGAAGACGACCCGGCCCTTGATGTCCGGGCCGCCCCAGCCCGACCGCCAGACCTCGTCGACGCGCGAGAGGCGGTCGACGGACAGGTCGTAGTCGTGGTCGAAGCTCTGGAGTTCCTCCAGTCGGTCGAGGAAGTACGGCGCGTCGAAGTCGTCGAAGTTCCACCCGGTGAGCACGTCCGGGTCGGTCTCGACGATGTAGTCGACGAACGCCTCCAGCATCGCTTCCTCTTCCTCGAAGACGCGCACGTCGGCCTCGAAGTCGGCGTCCTCGCGGATGGCCTCGTACTGCGAGAGCGCCGCCGGGCCGTCGATGCCGTCCGGGGACTCGTACAGCCAGACGACGTACTCGTCACGGTAGGAGTCGTGGGAGGTGAGACAGATGATCGTCTCCTCGCCGTCCTCCGGGAAGCCGTGGCGGTCGTCGACCTCGATGTCGAAGGTGTTCACCCGCAGATCGGCGGTGACCTCGGTCGGCGTGACCTCCTCGTGGTGGACCTTCAGGCTCCCGTCGTCGAGTTCCCGAGCGGGCACGCGCACGCCGCTGGTGATGTCCTTGTCGATGAGCAGGCGATTCGGAAAGAGGATGTCCGCTTCGTAGTGGTCGAAGTCGTCACGCATCTGGCCCACGTCGCGGGGCGTCTGGCCGAAGACCTTGGTCAGGCGCTCGCCGCGGATCGATTCGTAGGGCTCGCCGTCCGCGTCGGCCTCCTCCCAGTCGGTGATTCGGTCGTACTGGCGGAGGCGGTCGTCGGAGACGCTGTCCGTCGGCGCGTAGAAGTACGGCTGGAACTCGAAGACGCGCGCGTGGACCGGGTCGTTGTCCTCGGTGCGGCCGAACACGTGGACGACTGGGAACTCGTCGTCGCCCTGGCCCTCGATGGTGTAGTCGACCTGCGTGACGACGAACTCGACGGTCTCCTCGACCGGTGGAAACTGTCGCTCGTCGAGGTCGACGACGCTCGTGCCGTCGTTGCCGTTGCCAGCGACGGCCGCCGCCTCGTCGGCGACAGGTCGGTCGTCCGTGTCCGTGTCTGCGTCCTGCCCGAAATCCCCCAGCGTTCCCTGGGTCCCGTCGCTCATTCTTGGGGTTGCTTCGAGATGCCCGATAAAAACACCGACGGTCGACGTGGTCTTGCCACAGGCAGAAAGTATATGCCACGCAATACCATACCACCTGGTGACGACCCAATGTCGCACCACGCATCCCCCCACGGCGAGGCGGATCGGTCCGAAGAACTGCGGTCGGAACCCGCGCTTCCGGACGCCATCCGGACGACCGAGACTTACGAGACCGAGGAGGGGACAGTATTCTACGACGCGGAGAATCCACTGGCGTGGCTGCAGACGGACACGGCGGTCACCCTCCAGGAGATCGCCTGACAACTAAGCACTTTTACCGTCCGACCGTCGTAGCTAGCCCGTGATAGACGGCCCCGGCGAGGACGACGAGGGCGGAAGCGTCCTCTCCGAGAAGAGCGAGTTCGAACCGGAGGAGTTCGACCCGGACAGCCTCGGCCCAAACGTACCGACGCCGTCGTCCGAGGACTACCAGAGCGACGCCGCCGGCCTGTTCGTCAGGCTGGTCGTCGTCTTCAACGTCGCCCTCCTCGCGCTCTCGATCGGCCCGATGCTGGCGTACTTCGAGGGCCAGGTCGACCTCGGGCTGCGAATCTTCCTCGCCGGCGTCATCCTGTTCGCGTACGGGACCTACCGGTACGTCCGCTTCGAGCGCGAGCGCACGGCCAGAGACGACGGGGCGGACGGTGAGGCCGAAGACGGACCGGACGGCGAGACCGACGACGCCAGTGAGAGCGACGCGGACCCGAACGACCGCAACGGCTAACCGAATCGGTCGGATAGGACCGGTCATGCGTACCGTCCGCGACGAGTCGGGCCAACGCTATCTGCTCGTCAAGGAGTCCGCCGAATCGAGTCTCGTCCGCGACCCCGAGACGGGCGCGGAGCGCCACGTCCCGAACGCCGACCTCGAATCGGTCGACGGGGCGTCGCCACTCTCGACTGCGGCGACGGCCGTTCCGGACGCGGTCCGAACCGTCGTCACCGCGGCCCACGACGACCGGTCACTCGGCCTGCTGGTCGAACTCGACGACAGGGGCCCGCTGTCGGTCCAGGAACTCCTCGACGCCTACGACCTCTGCGAGAGCGACCTCCACGGACTGCTCGGCGAGTTCCGCGCCGCAGGCCTGCTGACGGAAGCGACGGTACACGGCCGGCGGGGCTACGACGCGACCGAGACGGCGAGCGAGGCGCTGGCCGTCCTCCGAACGTAGGGTCCGACCCCGCCAGCCGAGGACACGGGACGCTCAGGCCAGTTCCGCGACGGTCGTCTCGACGCGCTCGACCCGCGAGCGGTTGGTGGTCGCGTCCTTCTCGACGCGCACGAGGTCGTCTGCAGCCCCGACGAGTTCCTCGTCGTGACTGACCACGAGAATCTGCTCGACGCCGACCTCGTCGCGCATGTATTCGATCACGTCGAGCAGTTGCGTGACGTGGCCCGAGTCGAGGAACACCGTCGGCTCGTCGAGGATGAGCGGCGGCATCGGGGCCGCGCCCTCGATGCCCTCCGCGAGCAGGCGGTAGATGGCACACCGGAGACTGAGGTTGAACAGCGCCCGCTCGCCGCCGGAGAGCTGTTCTGGCTCCAGGGGCTCGCCGTCCTTCTGGTACACCGTCAGCCGGTACTCGCCGTCGAGTTCGATGTGGGAGTACGAGTCGTTCTGGTACACCAGATCGAACGTCTCGTTGAGCATCCGTTCGAGCGTCTCGACGTTGCGCTGGCGCAGCTCCGCCCGGAGCGAGCCGTACATCTCCTGGAGCTGTTCGGTCTCCTCGTACAGCGTGTCGAGCCGATCCAGCGTCGTCGCCAGGTCCTCGCGGCGCTCGCGGAGCCTCTCCAGCTCCTCGATCTCGTTCGTGACGGCCCCGATGGCGTTCTGGAGCTCGTCGCGTTTCTCGCGCTTCGTCGCGAGCGCGTCGGTGGCCTGCTCGATGTACTGCTCGGCGCGTTGCTTCTCGCCGCGGGCCTCCTCGATGCGGTCCTCGTCGAAGGACTCCGAGAGCTCCTGCTTGCGCTCGCGCTTCTCCGTGAGGCGCTCGCGGCGCTGGTCGTTCAGTTCGGCCTGCTGGCTGCGCTTCTCGCGTAAGCGTTCGACCTCGGCCTCGCAGTCGTCGATGTCGTCAAGCAGCTCCTCGATTCGTTCCAGGTGCTGGATCGCCTGTTTGACGCGCTGGCGCTCCTGGTTGCACTCGGCGACGACCGACCGGCACTCGTCGGCTCGCTCTCGCGCCTCGGCGGCGTTCTCGCGTTTCGTCGCCGCCTCGTCCGCGTGCTCCGCCGCCTCCTCGCGGAGCCGCTCGACACGCGCCTCGTCGTCGGCCAGCCCGGCCACCTTCTCCTCGACGAGCTGGGCGACGTTCGAGCGATTGTTCTCCAGCGTGTCCAGTTCGTCCGCCGCGTCGGCGAGGTCACGGGCACGCTCGTGTTTCGCTTCCAGCTCTTCGACTCGCTCGCGGGCCTCCGCGAGAGTCGACTCGATCTCCGCGACGCGCTCGCGGTCGTCCTCGATGGAGTCGACGTGGGGCGACTCGCTCACGTCCTGACCGCACTCGGGGCACTTGCCGGCGTCGAGGAGGTCCTGGGCCTCCGCGAGGGACTCGCGGGCATTTTTCAGCTTCGTCTCCAGTTCGGTGACCCGCTGGCGGGCGTCGTCGAGGTCGTCGGCGACCGACTGCTCGTACTCGGCGACGCTATCGCGGTCCGCGGGCGCATCCGCGAACCGCGATTCGAGCGCGTCGATCTGCTCGTCGATGTCGCCGAGTTGCTCTCGGCGGGTGGCGATGGTCTCGCGCGCGCTCTCCAGATCCGCTTCCAGATCGCTCGCCTCCTCGCGCTTGCGCTCGGCCCGCGATTCGAGGTCTGCGGCGTTCTCCGCGAGCGCCTCGGCCGTGCTGCTGTGCTCCTTGGCGTCGACGCGCTGGTCCTCGATGCGGGACTGCAGTTCCTCGTCGCGAGACTGCAGTTCGTCGAGGCGACGCTCGACCGCGTCCGGGTCAGCGCTATCGAGCTCGGTCTCGGCGACCGTCTCGTCGAGGGTAGCCGCCAGCGACTCGCGTCGGTCGTTCAGGTCGCCGAGCCGCTCCGTGAGGCGCTTTCGCTCCGTTTCCGTCTCGGTGATCGTCTCCTGGAGGTCCTGGATGTCGGATTCCAGTTCGGACAGTTCCTCGCGCTTTTGCTCGTACTCGTCGAGGACCGACTCGGCCTGCGAGAGCGTCTCCTCGGCGGTGGCCTTCTGGTCCTCGATGTGGTCGATCTCCGACTGGAGTTCCTTCTCCTTCGTCTCCAGCCCGTTCAGTCGCTCGTGGAGGTCCTTTGCTTCCTTCTCGTCGATCTGCTCGTCGAGCTGCGAGAGCGCGCCCTGCTTGTCGTCACGCACGCGACCCACGCCGACGCGGGCGTCGCTGGCGCGCTCGCGGTAGGCCTCCAGCTTGCCCAGCTGGAGGAGGTCGTCGAGCATGTCCTGTCGGTCGCCCGGCGAGGCGTTGATGAGCTTGTTCACCTCGCCCTGGCGGACGTAGGCGCAGTTGACGAACGCCTCGCTGTCCATCCGAAGGAGCTCCGTGACGCGTCGGCGCACGTCGCGGGCCCCCTCGTAGCTCCCGTCGGGGGTCTCCAGCAGGCACTTCGCCGTCTGGGCCCGCTCGCCGGTCGCGCGAATCCGTCGGGTGATGTGGTAGTCGCCGCCGGCGTGGGAGAACCAGAGTTCGACGGTGCAGTCGTCGGCCCCGATGGTGACCACGTCGTCGAGGGTCTCGTCGAGCGCCTTCGAGCCGTACAGCGCGAAGAAGCAGGCTTCGAGCAGCGATGACTTCCCGCTGCCGTTGAGACCGTGGATGACGGTCACGCCGCCGTCGAGTCGCAGGTCGGCGTCGTCGTAGCACTTGAAATGCTCCAGTCTGACGCGTTCGAACCTCATCGGTGTCCCTCCATCACAGGTACTCCTCGACGCTGGCCTGGTCGTCGGGCTGTGTCTCCCCGTCCTCGCCGTCGGCCGCCGACCCGCGAGGCGTGTCGGTCGCGACAGCCGAGTCGTCCGTGTCGCCAGTGTCTGCGGGCGGGTGGGCGGACTCGTCCGTGTCTGCGGGCGAGTCGTCACTCGCGGTCGCCTCGTCGCTCTCGTCGCCGGCCGATTCCGCGGCGGTCTCGAACGCTTCCGCCCCTTCGTCGACGAGTTCGCGCACGCGCCGCTCGACCTCGTCTTTGACGTTCGCGTCGGCCACTTTCGAAGCCCGTATCGTCTCGTCGATGTCGCGCGCCGCCTCGCTCAGCCCGAGGTCGCGGACCCGCTCGGTGACGGCGTCGTCGGGGTCGGCGAAGCTGACCTCCGTCTCGCCCTCCTCGACGGCGATTTCACGGTGGTCGGTGACGCGGGCCACGAGCGCACCGCGCTCCAGCGCGAAGGACTCGACGCTCGCAGGGGTGACCGGCTCGCCGTCGCCGTCGATGGAGACGACGACCACGGCGTCGTCTAAGTCGTGCTGGCCGACGCGGCTTCGAACGCGCTCGACGCCCTCCTCGGGCCCGAGTTCCACGTCGACGAAGACGAACTCGCGGGTGTCGAGGCCGCGGCGGGTGATGCGGACCTCGTCGTCGAAGGTGACGATGTTGTAGCCCCGGTCCTCGCGCTCGCTGGCGCTCGCGCGTTCGGTCGACCCGCAGTAGGTGATCCACGCGTCCTCGACGCGCTGTTTCCCGGGGTCGTGGTTGTCGCCGAGGAGCATCGCGTCGAAGTCCACCGACGCCTCCGTCAGGATTTCCGCGGCGTCCCAGTCGCCGTAGTCGAAGGGCTGGAACAGGCCGTGAGTGACGAGCGCCGCGGCGTCGGCGTCGTGGGGCGCGAAGTCGTAGTCGAGGTCGTCGCGCTGGGATCGGGGAACGAAATCGAGGCCGTAGAAGGCGGTGTCGCCGACCACGACCGGATCGCCCCCGAGGCGCGTCGCCAGCCCGAGCGACTCGTAGAGGTCGAGCCACTGCGCGTCGCGCTTGGCCTCGTGGTTGCCCACGACAGCGAGAAACGGGATGCCGGCGTCGGAGAGCGTTTCGAGCACGTCGAGCGTGCCCATGATGTCCGTCAGCGTCGGCCTGCGGTCGTGAAAGAGGTCGCCGGCGTGGACGACGGCGTCGACGTCGTCTTCGACGGCATCGGCGACCACCTGCCGGAAGGCATCCAGGAAGTCCTGCCGGCGGTCGGGCACGTTGTACTGCTGGTACCCGACGTGGGTGTCGCCGGTGTGTATCACCCGTGTCATTTGCCCGTTCGTATGCCAGCCCCGCCTAAAGGGGTATCGTAACCGCAGTGAAAGTGGTCGACTGCGGCGCGACGCGGCGGGAGCCGTCGGCTGCGGACCGACCCACTCATTCGCCGTCGCCGTCCCGTGCGGCGTGGCGGTATCGCCGAAAGGCGCGGAGCGCCGCTCGACCGTCGGCGGCAAGCGCACTCACCTCTCGCTCCGCCTGCCGAACGGCCGCATCGAGCGTGTCGACGCCGACTTCCTCGGCGAACGCCGCGGCCGCGTCGAGGTCCGCCGTCACCGCGCTGGCCCGTTCGATGACCGCTCGGTAGTCGTCACCGCACACGCCGGACGGCAGTCGTTCCGACCCGTCTTCGTGGCGCTGCGTTCTCGCCAGCCCGTTCCCTCCGAACTCGTCGGCGCTGTCGGCCTCGCCACTCGCCAGCGCCGCGAGCGCCGCCTTCACCGCGTCGCCGTCGACCATACTCCCGCTGGCTGCGGACTCACTGATAAACACTCGCCAGCGCTCACCCGAGCGTTCAAATACCAGCACGGGACCAGCCCCGGCCATGACAGACGTCGAGACGCTGGCCGAGCGCCTCCGTGCGGTCGAGCGCGCAGTCACCGATGGCGAGACAGCGTTCCCCGAGGTCACCGACCTCGGCGAGTACGAGGAGCGGGCGGACGCCCTCGAAGACCAGGTCGACGATCTGGCGGACCGGACAGCCGACCTGGAAGCCGCCACGCAGGCGCTGCGCGGATACGTCGGGAACGTCCGAGCGGTCAACGAAGACGTGGAATCCCGTGCCAACGCGGCGCTCGCGGCGGTCGACCGCCTCGAAGCGCGACTGGACGAGTCGGCGCACTCCGAGCGACCCGCGGACGACGCACAGTCGTGGGACCGGAATACCACTACCGAGCGAACGGGCGAAACAGCCCACGAGGCGACTGAATCGAATCCCGGTTGCAGTCGCCAGCCCGCCGGCGTCGGTGTCAACACCGACTTTGCGGCGATCACCGACGGCGGTGACAGCGAGGGAGACGACGAACCGAGTCCGGGGGTCCTGGAACGGATCCGCGAGCGACTGTGATACTGCGCGTCGTCCTCTCGGTGGCAGTGTTGACGGGGCTCATCGCCACGACTGCGCCCGCGCTGTCGGCCGCCAGGGCTGACGCGGCGACTGGTACGATGGAGCGGCAACTGGACGAACTCGCGACCCGGCTGAACGCGCTCGCCGTCGCCGACGACCCGACACCGTCGGGCGACGCGCGACGCGTGGCCGTGGTGCGGGTGCCCGGACGAAGCTACACGAGCGCCGGCGTCGACTGGCTCCGCTTTCACGGCCGGGCCGGCGACGGCGTCGCGACCTGGCGGGTCGAAAACAGGACCGTCTCCCGGCGAGTCGCACCGGTTCCGATCCGGCCATCACGGGGCGCACGCCGGTTCCGTGAGCCGGGAAGCCATCGACTCGTCTTCGCGCTGACTCGCACAGATGGGCGGCGAGTCCTGACGGTCGCTCGACTGGGAACGCAGTCCGAGGGGGGACAGAGCCGTGCGTAAGTGGCTCAGCGGCGACACGGCGGAGGAGGGGTGTCGGTGCACCCTCACCTTCGAGGGCAATTCCCTCGCTGTGGCCGCGGACGACTGCCCCGGCAAGGGTAATCTCTCCGAATCCGCCGACTGTCGAGCGACGGCGATCGGCGCGCTCGACGGTGGAAGCGTCGACGCCGTGACGACGACCTGCGGCGGGCGAACGCGGGCGTACGTCGACCGGGCGGCCGCGGTGCTCGTCGCCGCCGGTCAGTTCGCCGTCCGCGCGGCGGCCGTCGAGGAACGAATCGCCACGCGGGCCCGACGAGATCCCGTCGCGGCTGCCAAGGAGGCGTCGGGGCGCGCGGGGCCGATCGCAGACCTCGCGGCGGAGACTGGCCTCGCGGTCGCCACGGAGGGGTTCGACAGCAGCGCGGCGGCGCTGACGGCGTACAGCGGACCGACGATCAGCGACGCCCGCGTCGCGGCGTCGGCTCCGCCGGCGTCGTCGCTCCGAGACAGGCGTCCCCTCTCGACTGACGCCGTCGTTCGCCGGTACGACACGCCGTCCGACCGTTTGCCGGTGTACCACGTCGAACCACGAGAGCAGCGGTTCGACGCGGCAACGATGGAGGCACTGTCGACGGTGTACGAGCGCCTCGCGAGCGCAGCGGTCGACGGGGGCTGTGACCCGTATTCGGCGGCCGGGGACGAGATCGACGACGGGACGACCGCGGCCGCGGTCGGATCGGTCGTCGAAAAGCACACTACCGGCCTCGGAATTCTCGACGATATCTTCGCCGACGAACGCGTCTCGGACGTGTTCGCGACGGCCCCCGTGAGCGACACGGAGCTTCGGGTCCGCGTCGACGGCGAGACGATGCGGACGAACGTCAGGCTCACCGAGTCCGGGGCCAGCGCCCTCGCGTCGACGTTCCGGCGCACGAGCGGCCGCGCGTTCTCGCGATCGAATCCGACACTGGACGCGACGGCGACGGTCGCGGGCAGGCAAATTCGGGTCGCGGGCGTGGCCGAGCCGGTCAGCGACGGCCTGGCGTTCGCGTTCCGCGCCCACGACGCGAACGCGTGGCGACTGGCCGACTTCGTCGCCGGCGGGACCATGCCTGCCGAGGTGGCGGGACTGCTCTCGGTCGTTGCCGAGCGTGGCGGGGCCTGTCTCGTCGCGGGTCCCCGCGGAGCCGGCAAGACGACGACGCTCGGGGCACTGCTCTGGGAGCTTCCACGCGAGGTCAGGACCGTCCTCATCGAGGACACACCGGAGCTGCCGGTGTCGGCGCTGCAGGCCGACGGACGGGACGTACAGCCGCTACGTACGGCCAGGAACGACGGTCCGTCCATCACTGCGACAGAGGCGCTTCGGACCGCGCTCCGTCTCGGCGAGGGCGCGCTCGTCGTCGGCGAGGTCCGCGGTGAAGAGGCCAGCGTGCTCTACGAGGCGATGCGCGTCGGCGGCGGCGACGGGGCCGTCCTCGGCACGATCCACGGTGACGGTCCCGACGCGATCCGCGAGCGACTGGTGTCGGATCTCGGCGTCCCCGTCCGGTCGTTCGCCGCGACGGACCTCGTGGTCACGCTCGCGCCACCGACGGCAGGGCACGGCCGCGGCGTCGCGTCGGTTTCGGAAGTCGTCGCCCGTGGCGACGGCGTCGCCTTCGAATCCCTCTACGAGCGCGACGGGCCGACGGCGACCGCCACCGGCCGTCTCGAACGAGGCAACAGCCGCCTGGTCGAGTCGCTGTCCGCGCCCGGAGAACGCTACGCCGACGTGCTCACGGCTATCGAGCGACGGACGGCATCGTTCGCTTCCTCGGCCGGTGACGCGAGCGGCGGGGACAAGACGGTGGTCGACGCGACCGATTCGGGACCGACCGGGAGCGGAGGATGAACGAAGCGAGCGGAGCGAGCGACCCGTCCCAGTCGAGCGAGCGCACAGTTCGCTCGCTGCTCGCCACGATCGTGACGACAGTCGCCGCGGCCGCCCCCGACACCGTCTCGGTTCCCGACGGCTACCGCCGGGCGTGTCGCTCGCTGTCACTCTCGCCGTCGGCAGAGGCGATACTGACGGCCGGGTACGGAGCCGCGGGCTGTGCCGTCGCCCCCTCGTTTCTCGCGGTCGCCGTCGGCGGCCCGCTGGGAACGGTCGTCTCGCTGCCCCTCTTGACTGGTGCGCTCGGGGTCGCTGCGCTCGCCCGCTACGGCGTTCCGTTCGCGGCCGACGCGAAGCGCGTCCGGACGCTCGGAGCGGCCCCGTCGCTCGTCTCCGCGCTGGTATTGGGCGCGACGCTGTGGCCGAGCGCGGAGCGGGCGACCGCGTTCGCCACACGGGCGAGCGACACACCGCTCGCAGCCCGACTCTATACCCACCGGCGGCGTGCGGCCGGGACACCCCGGAGCGGCCTAAACTCGTTCGCGGCCGCGTGGGGCGACGCATTTCCAGCACTCGAACGCGCTGTCGGTCTCGTCGAGCGCGCGACGGCGGCCCCGGCGAGCGACCGACCGACGATCCTCGACAGCGCCCGGCGGCAGATCCTCGACGGGACACGCGACGAGATGGCGGCGTTCGCGGCCTCGCTCCGCGGGCCGGCAACCGGGCTGTACGCGTTCGGTGTCCTACTCCCACTGGCGATGGTGTCGCTGCTGCCGGCCGTGGCTGCGGCAGGCATCCCTGTCGGCGGACCGGTCCTCGCGGCTCTCTACGGCATCGCGTTGCCCGCAGCGCTGCTGGTCGCCTGCGCGTGGCTGCTCGGCCGGCGACCCGTCGCCTTCCCACCGACCGCGGTTCCACGGTCGCATCCGGACCTGCCGGACACCATCCACCCGACGATAATCGCCGGCGTCGCGGGCACGGTAGCCGGCGGCGCACTCGGGAACGCGCTCGTCGCGTCGTGGGCGACGCCCGTCGGCGCGCTCGGGACTGGGACTGGCGTCGTGCTCGTCGTCCACTATCGCCCCGCAAAGCGTGTCCGCGACCGCGTCGACGCTGTCGAGGCGGGGCTGCCAGACCTGCTCTCGTCAGTCGGTCGGCGACTGGACGGCGGACAGTCGGTCGAATCATCGCTGAACGAGGCCACTGCCGACGCATCGTCACCCACCAAGGAAATCATCGACGCCGCGGTCGCTCGACAGGCACAGCTAGGTACGAGCGTCGAAGGCGCGTTCCTGGGCCCCGGTGGCGCGCTCGCAACCCTCCCGAGCAGGCGCGCCCGGCGAGCGGCGACGCTGCTCGGAACTGCGGCGGCCGTCGGTCCACCCGCTGGTGAGGCGCTGACGGCGATGGGCGACCACCTCGACGAGCTACGAGCTGTCGAACGCGAGACGCGCCGCGACCTCGCGCGGATCACCGAGACCCTCTCGAACACGGCCGCGCTGTTCGGCCCGCTCGTCGGGGGCGCGACCGTCGCGCTCTCCGGGTCGATGAACGGAGGCAGCGGGCAGTTCACCGCCGTCCCGAGCGCGACGCTGGGCCTCGTCGTCGGCTGGTACGTCCTCGTGCTGGCCGTGCTCCTGACCGCGCTGTCGACCGGGCTCCATCGCGGGCTGGACCGAGCGCTCGTCGGCTACCGCGCCGGCCTCGCGCTCCTGTCCGCGACGGCGACCTTCCTCGCCGCCGTCGTCGCGACGGGCCTGCTGATCTGACCGGACGTTTAAATCAGAGTACGAGACCAGGACGCTCCATGTTCGAGACACACGTCGACGCGCTGTACCTCTGGGTCGGCCTGAGTGCGGTGAGTGTCGCCGTCCTCGGTGTCGTCGTCGGACTACCGACGACCGCGCCGCCGAACGCGACGGCGACCGCAGCGACTATCGACGAAGTGGCGACGAGTCCGCCCGGGTCGGTCGAACAGCGACGGCTGCTCGCAGACGAGTGGGCGCTCGAAGCCGGAGCACTCCGCCTTCGCAACGACGGGGGAACGGCACAGGTCCGACTGACGCAGGACGCGATCACAGCGGACTCTGACCGACTACGCGCCGTGCTTGACGGGACCGCGCCGGCGAGCGTGTACGACTCGCGCGACGCCTTCCGTGCGGACCTCGCTCGGGCGCGAGCACAGAACACGACGTGGCGGCCCGCGCCCGAGCGGCTGGCGATCAGGCACGTCGCCTGGGGAGGGATCGATGTCACGCTCGTCGGATAGGGCGACGACGGAACCGCTGGCGGCGCTCGTCGCGGTCTTCGCCGTCGGTGTCGGACTGTCGCTGTACGCGGGCGTTCTCGACGACGCATTCGGCTCGCTGGAGCAGGACCGCATCGTCGCCGCACCGACGGCAGACGCCGTCGAACAGCGCCTGTCGTCGGCTGGGGTGGTCGACCCGGCGCGAACCGACAGCGCTCTCGACGCACTTCCAGCGGGCTACCGCGGAAACGTCACGGTCTCCGTCACCGACGCTGGTCGGTGGAGTACCGGACCGACACCGCCGGCTGGGGCCGACAGCGACACACGGATCGTGAGCGTGCGCGTCGCCCCGGGGACGGTCCGTCGCGGACGGCTCCGGGTTCGGGTGTGGCGATGATGCGGGCCACGAGCGCCGTCGCCGACGTGACGGTGTTCCTCCTGCTCGTCGGGGCGGCCACAACGGTGATCCTGAGCGGCGCGAGCGCCGAGCACCCGCCGGCGGCGAACCCGGCCGCCGACCAGGCGTCGATGCTGGCCGCGAGCACGGCCCATGTCTCGTACAATCTGACCGTTCCGGATACCGACGATCGGCTGCCGCCCGAACACGCAGACAGGCACCGGCGGACGGCTCACGGAACCGTCGCGCAACTCCTCGGCGAAGCGGCGATGAGCAACGTGACCGTCGACGGAACTCGGATCTCGACCGCAGGCACTGGCTTCGAGTCCGCGGTACGGTCGACCGCGCGCGACCGTCTCGGCAGTCCGGGACGGAAGACGTCGGTCCGCGTCAGGTGGGAACCGTACCCCGGCGCACCGATCAGCAGCGAGTACCGCGTGGGAGACCGTCCGCCTGCCGACGCGAACGTGCGAGCGGCGACCGTGACGGTTCCGAGCGGGATGGAGAACGCCTCCGCTGCGGCGCGCTCGGCGGCGGTCTCGCGCGGGTACGACGGGGTCGCGACGGTCGTCGCCCGTTGCGTCGTCGACGGCCTGTTCCCGCCGGACCGGACGCGGTACGCGCTCCGGGGAGACTACCCCGCCGACGTGTTGATGCAGGCGCGCTACGAGCGCACGGCCGAACTGACCGGGACGACCGTGGCTCCCGAGCACCAGTCGACCAGCACGATGAACCGGAGGCTGACCGCGGCGCTGGCGCGGCAGTTGCGCGTCGATATGCGGTCCCGGTTCGACTCGCCGGTGGCCGCCGCCCGCGCCGTCCGGGCCAGCGAGATCCGCGTGACGGTCAGGACGTGGTCGCCGTGACGCGTGGTGGACGGACGGGCCTCACCGTGATGGACGACACTCGCGGGCGGATTCCGTTCGCGCTGCTGGGCGTGCTCTTGCTCGTGAGTAGCCTCACGCTGGCCCCCACGTTCGTCGGCGACCCTGTTCCGACCGACACCGCCGTCGAGCGAGCGCTGGACCGGGCGACGGCCGAGACGCAGAGCGCCGTCCGGAGCGGCGTCGCGACGGCCGGTCGGCGGGCGGCGGCGAACCCGGTCGTCACGCCCGCCGACACACCTGCGGGCCGAGTGCTAAACGAGTCGACGCCGTTCCGCGACGCGCTTCGGATTCGTACCTACCTTCGGGTCCGCGAGCGACTGAAAGAGGTCTCCCATCGGAGCGGGGACGTGACCGTCTCTGCCAGCCTCCCGCAAGTCTCGAACGCGAGCGACCTCCGGTCGGCGAAGCGCCGCGTGTCGGTCGCACGGGCCGGCGCGAACGAGACGGCGATGCGGGCGACGGTCGACGACGTGCTGTTGACCGTGCGACGCCACGGTCGCGTCGTCGCCGAGCGGCGCGTCTCGCCGACGGTCGTCGTCCCGACACCGGCGCTCATGCTCCACGACCAGGCGTCGACCTATCAGACGAAACTGAACGCCTCACTCGCGCACCCGGGACTGAGCCAACGCCTGACCGCGCGGCTCTATCCGATCGCGTACGCCAGAGGATACGCACAGTACGGCGGTGCGGGCATCGAGAACGTCGTCGCGAATCGCCACGTCTCGCTGGCGGCCAACGGCGCGCTGCTCGGCGTCCAGCGGTCGACCTTCGGTCGGAGCGATCCGGCCGGTCGCCGTGCGCTGACCGAGGCGACGGCGATGACTGGCGTCGAGGACCTCGTCCGGGGGAGCAACGGGTCAGCCCTCGCCGGCGAGGTGCTGAACCACGCCGAGTACAGGCCCGTCAGCGAAACGCCGGTCCGTCAGCACTCGCCGGGACGGCCCGGTGCGGGCGACTCGATGACCGTCGGCGTCAACGACACCTCCGACACGGTGTTTCGGACCGTCGCCGCACCAGACGCGCTCAACGAGACGCTCGCAGACGCCTACACCGTCGAAGTGGCGCTGGAGACCGAGCGGGAGCGGGTCGGCGGCGGTCGGCCGGCGAAGCCGCCGTCACCGGGCGCGAACTGGACGCTCGTGAGCCAGCGGACCACCATGTCAGTGGACGCCGTCGAGAACGACACCGGGTCAGTTTCCCCACCCGACGGGTGGCACGCGCTCGACTCGTTCGGCCGCGTCGTCGAGCGACGGTACCGACGGACCGCCGTCTGGGAGAACGCAGGGATGCGTCGGCGGACCGCGGCGACGAGCACCGCGCGCTACCACGTGGCCGTCACCGTCGTCGGTCGCCATCGCGATCGGTCGCCCGCACCGAACCGCTCGATAGCGACGGCCCACGACGCGAGCGCGAGTCCGCTCGGCGGGCCGAACCTCGCGGACGTGGCGGGGAAGGCCCAGACGCGACTCGTCGGCAGTGCTGGCGGCCGGGACCGGATCGCCGAGCGCGTCGTCAGCGGCGCGCTCGAACGCACGAACGGGACCGTCACGGCCGACCGACCGCCGGGGTTGTCCGCGTGGGTGTACCGTGACCTGATGGGCCTGCGCGAGCGCGTCCGGGGCACGAACGTCACCGTCGAGCGTGGGAAGGTCGGAACGTTCGAGGCGAATCCACCGAAGCGGCTCCGGAACCGACTCAGAGCGCGCCGCGACGGACTCGCCGACGTGCCGGCCACCTACGACAGCGCCGCCCAGAAAGCGCGCGTCGCGGCCCGCCTCGCGTATCTGGACGCGGTCGACACGGAACTGTCTCGACAGGCCGCCGGGCGAGCGGAGAGCGAGCGGAGCGTCAGAGACCGAGTCGCCGCGGAGACGGAGGGATCGCTCCGCGAGCTCCGGCGCGGGCTGACCGCACGCGAGACGCGCGTGGCGCGCTCTCGTCCGGTCCCGGTCGGACCGTCCGGGCCGGTTCGGACGCGCGTCGACGCCCGGACGCCGTACCTGCCGCTGGCCGAACTCGACGAGCGCCGGTATCGAGCGCTGAACGGGAGCGAGCACCCGCTCGTGGCGCGGAACGTGAACGTGTTCACCGTCCCGTACGGCGACGCAGCCGAGGCCGTGATCGGGTCAGTTCCGGGACCAAGTCACCGCGTCAGGCTCTCGTCCGCCGCGACGACGCTCGCCGCCGCGAACGCGACGCTGCACAACGAGTCGAACGCCACGCTCGCGGCGAAGCGAAAGCGGCTCCGAGCGCAGGTGCGTCGGTCGAACGCCGAGCTCGCCACCGCGATGCGGCGGACGGTCGCAGCGGAGACCGGGGCCGCCAGCGACAGCGGCATCGTCGCCGACGCGCTATCTCGGTGGGACAGCCCCGCGGCACGAGCGCTGGCGCTGACCAACGGGTCGGCTCCCGATCAGGTCGCTCGCCTGGCCGGACAGCGGCGGAACCTCACGCGGACGGAACGGGACTGGCTCCGTCTGCAGTTGCGCGCGGCCATCAGCGCACCGGAGACGGTCCCGACCGCAGCCGCGGCGAACGGAACGGCCACAGCCGCCCGCAACGTGGCTCACGGCCAGGCGACGCAAGCGCTCGCCGACGCCGGCCGGTCGAAGCTCGAACAGCGCGTCAACGAGAGCATCGACGTGGACGGACTTCCAGCCGGCCTGCCGCTCGGCCCGCCGTGGACGGCCCGGTTCGCGACGGTCAACATCTGGTGGGTCACGGTCCGCGGGGAGTACGCACGGTTCGCGGTCACCGCGAGCCACGGTCCCCCCACGGAACCGGGTGCACAGACCACGTACGCCCGCGACGGGAGCGAAGTCACGCTCGATGTCGACGGCGACGGGACGGCGGAGACGCTGGGGACCGCCGACCGAATCTCGTTCAGGGCTGACACCGGCGTCGTCGTGGTGGTCCCGCCGAAGCCACGCGGCGTCGGCGACAAAGACGGGACCGCCGTCGAGGAGTCCGGTGGGTGGCCGACCGCGGGCGACTGAGAGGGACAGCAGTCCGTCTACGGGACATACCCGAAGTAAAATACCCCGGGGCCATACCGACGCCCATGCTTAGAGGCGAGTTTCCCGAGGCGGGAGAGCAGTCACCCGAGGCGTTGCTCGCGGCCTACGCGACAGTACTGGGCGAGACGGTCGACTCGGTCGGCGTCGACGCTGTCGTCGAGTCGTCGGGACTCGACCGCAGCGTCGTGGCGGCGTTCGCCGACGGCGACGTCGCCGACCGGACGCTGGAAGAGGCGGTCGCCGTACTGGCGACCGACCCCGACCGACCCGACGCCGACGCGCTCCAGGCGGAGGCCCAGGACATCCTTCTGATGGGGATGACGACGGCCGTGATGGACGTCGAGTCGCTGGCGTCCGATCTCGACGACCGACTGGAGCCCAAGGAGATCCAGCAGAAGATCGAGGGCCGGTTCCCGATCACGCTCGAGGAGTACGCCACGCTCCATAGCCACATCGAGGGAGAGACGCGGTGACGGCGAGCGTCGCCATACTCGGCTGTGGCTACGTCGGCCTCGAACTCGGCAGGCAACTCTGCGACGACCACGAGGTCGTCGGCGTCCGTCGCTCGGAAGAGGGGGTGTCACGAATCGAGGATGCTGGCTTCGAGGGCGTTCGCGCCGACGTGACCGACCCGGACTCGCTGTCCGCCGTCCCGGACGCCGACTGGCTCGTCTTCGCCGCGAGCTCCGGCGGCAGGGGGGCCGACGCCGCCCGAGAGGTGTACGTCGAGGGGCTGGAGACGGCCGTCGACCACTTCTGGTCGCGCTCGGACGCACCGGAGCGCCTGGTCTACACGTCGAGCACCGGCGTCTACGGCGACCACGACGGCGCGTGGGTCGACGAGGAGACACCGCTCGACCCACAGACCGAGAAGACCGAGGTGCTGGCCGAAGCCGAGCGCGTCGCCCGCGAGCGGCCGACTGAGTACGGCGGCCACGGGGCCGTGGCACGCTTCGCCGGACTGTACGGCCCGGACCGATACCGGCTGGAGCGGTACCTGGAAGGCCCGGTGACCGCCGGCTACCTCAACATGGTCCACCGGGACGATGCAACTGGCGCGGTCCGCTTTCTGCTGACCGAGGACCGCCGCGAGGAGGTCGTACTGGTCGTCGACGACGAGCCCGTCGAGAAGTGGGCCTTCGCCGACTGGCTCGCCGAGCAGTGCGACGTGCCGTTTCCGCCCAAGCAGACCACCGAAGAACGACTGGACGACCCCGACCTCTCCGAGACGGCGAAGCGGCGCATCCAGACGAGCAAGCGCTGTTCGAACGACCGACTGCGGTCGCTGGGCTACGAGTTCGCGTACCCGACGTTCCGAGAGGGATACCGGGACGCGATCCAGAACTACCGGCAATAGTATCTCCTTTTTGGGGAACTTTGATAACAACAGGCCGGGGAAGGGCGTGGTATGAGACGCGTTGCCGCCGGCGGGTTACAGATCGACGCCGCCGCGGCGTACGCCATCGAGAACCCCCTGTTGGTCGCCGGCGTCGTCGCCGCGTTGGTCCTCCTCGTCGGTGCCGGCGTCTGGCTCTACCGGTACCTCGGCCGGACGCCCGGTGAGCGACTGCGGCGAGCGCTTTCGGACTACGACCGACTCGCGGTGTTGATGCACCCCAACCCGGACCCAGACGCGATGGCCTCGGCGCTCGCCGTCGACCAGCTCGTCGCGGGCACTGACACGTCGGTGTCGCTGCTGTACTCCGGCGAGATCCGCCGCCCGGAGAACCGCGCGTTCCAGACCGTCCTCGACCTGGACTTCGACCGGATCGAGAGTGTCGACGACGTGGACGCGGAGGCCGTCGTGCTCGTCGACCACAACCGCGCACGGGGCTTCCCGGGTGCGGAACAGATCGATCCCGTGGCCGTGGTCGACCACCACCCCGGCGACGGCGAGGGCGAGCGCTTCACCGACGTGCGGACGGACTACGGGGCCTGTGCGACCATCCTCGCGAGCTACTTCAACGAACTCGAGTTCGAGTTCACCGAGTCACAGACCAACGGCGAGATAGACATCGACGCGGCCCCGGCAGATACCATCCCCACCGCGCTCGCGACGGGGATGATGTACGGCATCCAGTCGGACACCCGCTCGCTGACCAACGGCTGTACGTCCTCGGACTTCGCGGCCGCCGCCTTCCTCTACGACGGGATGGACGGGGACCTGCTCAACCGCATCGCCAATCCCCAGGTCGACGCCGAGGTGCTCGACGTGAAGTCGCGGGCGATCACGAACCGGGAGGTGCGCGCGCCCTACGCGTTCAGCGACGTGGGCGATGTGTCGAACACGGACGCCATCCCGCAGGCGGCCGACGAACTGGAGACGCTCGAAGGCGTCTCGGCGGTAGTCGTCGTCGGCGAGAGCGAGGGGAGCATCCGCGTCGCCGGCCGGTCCAGAGACGACCGAGTCCACATCGGCCGGGCCATCGAGGCCGTCGTCGACGACATCCCGATGGCCGAGGGCGGCGGCCACGCTCGGATGGGCGGTGGAAAGGTCCCGATCGAACACATGGCCGGCCTCGGGCCGAGCGACGGCGTCTCGCGCGAGGAGTTCAAAGAGCGCGTGTTCGCCGCGATGGCCGGCGAGCTGTAGGGAATCTCGGGCCTTTTGTCGCTCGCCCGCCAACGGCCGGTATGGCCACACGGGAGGCGACCTGGGCGTACCGGGACGACCACGACGAGTTCGCGCGCACCTTCTACCGCCGGTTCGGCGACGGCGTCGTCTCCAGCATCGGCGTCGGCACGTACCTCGGCGACCCGACGGACGAGCGCGACGCGAGCTATCGCGATGCCATCGCGACGGCGCTCGAATCAGGGGTCAACGTCGTCGACACGGCGATCAACTACCGCCACCAGCGCTCCGAGCGGGCCGTCGGTGAGGCTATCGAAGACGCCGACGTGGACCGCGAGGCCGTCGCCGTCGCGACGAAGGGCGGGTTCGTTCCCTTCGACGAGGACCGGCCGGACGACCCCGGCGCGTTCGTCCGGTCGGAGTACCTCGACACCGGCCTCGTCGACCGCGAGGACCTCGTCGCGGGCCAGCACTGCATCGCGCCGGCGTTCGTCGACGACCAGCTCGACCGGTCGCTCGACAACCTCGGGCTCGACACCGTCGACCTCTACTACGTCCACAACCCCGAGACGCAACTGAAGGCGAAGTCCCGCGACGCGGTGTACGACCAGCTCGAAGCGACCTTCGAGCGACTGGAGGGGCGCGCGGCAGCGGGCGACCTGCGCCACTACGGGGTCGCGACGTGGGAGGCGTTCCGCGTGCCGCCGGACCACGATAGCTACCTCTCGCTCCCGGAGGTGGTCGAGCGCGCTCGTTCGGCGGCGTCGACCGTCGGCAACGCGGCGACCCACCTCCGGGCGATTCAGCTCCCGTTCAACGTCGCGATGGCCGACGCGTTCACCGTCGCGGCCCACGACGGAGCCGAGGGACCCCAGTCGGCGCTGTGGTTCGCCCACGAGGCCGGCCTGGACGTGTTCACGAGCGCCTCCATCATGCAGGGGAAGCTGGCCGCCGAAATCCCCGACGACGTAGCCGCACGGCTCTCGGGGGAGACGAGCGCACAGCGCGCCATCAACTTCGCGCGGAGCGCGCCGGGCGTGACCTGCTCGCTGGTCGGGACCGGTTCGGTCGAACACGCGAGAGAAAACGTCGACGCGGGCCGGTACGAACCGCTCGGCGCGGACGCGTTCGACGCCGTCTTCGAGTAGCTATCCGAGCTCCTTCCACTCGCTGCCGCACTCGGGGCAGACCCGGACTTTCCCGACCTCGTCGGGGTCGTTGTCCGTCGCGAGCGGCTCGTCGCAGGCGGTACAGGAGAGTCGACCGTAGTTGTCCTTCTCGACGTCGCCGGCCCGCAGGGCCTTTCGCACTGAGTCCATACCTGACTCTGTGCCACCCGCGAGTAAAAACCCCGTGGGGGAGTTTCGGAACGTTGTTCACGGATTCCGGAGTACGACCGCCCGTGTCTCGCCGCCGCGTCTTCGGATCGCTGCTTGGGATGGTGTTCGTCATCAACCTCGCCAGAGTCGTGTTCGCGCCGCTCATCGAGCCCATCAGGGCGACGACGGGCGCGACCGACGCGACGCTCGGCCTGCTCGCGACGATGGCCTGGGCCGGCAGCGCGCTCCCTCGCCTCCCGACCGGTGTCCTGTTGACCCGCATCTCGCGAGCGAAGGCCATCTTCGGGTCGGGTATCGTGTTGACGCTCGGAACGACGGTGGCGGCGCTGGTGGTCGAGCCGCGGCACCTGCTGGTCGGCGCGTTCGTGATGGGGCTCGCGAGCGGCGTGTACCTCACGGCGGCGAACACGCTGGTCAGCGAACTGTTCCCGAGCCGACCCGGGCGCGCGCTCGGCGGGCACGGCGTCGCCGCCCAACTGGCCGCCGTCGGCGCGCCCGCACTTGTCTCGTTCGTGCTCGTCGTCGGCACCTGGCGGACGGCGCTCCAGTGGATGGCGGTCGCGGCCGCGGTGATGACCGTCGTCTTCACGCTCGTTGCGCGGCGCGTCGACCTGCCCGAGGCGGGCACCGAGGACCGCGACCTGCTCGGGGCGGCCCGCGCCCAGTGGCACATCATCGCCACGAGCGTCGCCACTATCGGCGTCGCCGGGATGACCTGGAACGGCCTGTTCAACTTCTACGTGACCTACGCCACGAGCGTCGGGCTGACCGCGGGCCAGGGCCGGACGCTCCTGCTCGTGGCGTTCGGGGCCGGCATCCCCGCGTTCTACGTCAGCGGCCGGGTGGCCGACCGCCTCCCGTCGGTGCCGTACCTCCTCACCATCCTGACGGCGTTCACCGGCTGCGTGCTGGCGCTGCCGTCGATGACGGAGTTCTGGTCGCTGGCCGCGTTCAGCGTCGTCGTCGGCTACGTCATCCACAGCCTCTTTCCTGCGATCGACACGTACCTGCTTGGCTCGCTCCCGGACCGCCACCGCGGGAGCGCCTACGCGACCTACGGAGCCGGGATGATGCTGTTTCAGGCTCCCGGGAGCGCGCTGATCGGGACCCTCCTCGACCGGGGCGTCGCGTTCCCGACCATCTTCCGCTGGCTTGGCTTCGCGCTGCTGGCGGTCCTGCTCGCGCTCGTCGCGCTCCACCTTGACGACCGTCTCCCGCGGGCGGCCGAAGCCTAAAGGCTGAAGCCCCTCGACGCCGCGTGACCAGTATGGACCTGACGCCGGACGAACTCGCCGGCGTGGTCGACCTCTTCGGGTCGCTCACGCGGGCGGAACTCCGGTCGGCCCGGGACGAACTCGCGTTCAAGCGGGGCGTCGAGGCCGACCCGGACGACTTCGAGGCGACGGTCGACGACGCAATCGCCTCGTATCACCTCGTCGCCGTCCCGGACCACCACGCCGACGCCGACGAGCCCCTGCTGGTGGTCGGCCCGGTCGCGTTCCCCGCACTGCCAGAGGGCGCAGCGGACCTGCCACACATCATGGACGTGCCGCCGCGAGACCTCTCCCGTGAAGCCGTCGTCGAGGCCGTCAAGTCGCGCTTCCGCGACGACGCGGTTGTGGCCGTGAAGGTGGGCAACGACGACCGGATACGGACGCTGCTCGACGTGAGCTACGACATCGAGGCGTGGGAGGACGTCGACATGGACGGCCTCCGGGACCGGCTCGACGACGTGTGAGCCGACCGGCGGACGCGACCGCCGTGTCGCTGGCGACCCACCCGAATTAAGGCCGCCCGTTGCCTACGACGTGGTATGGAGTTCGACCGGGTGGCGGCCCACGAGCCGGTCACCGTGGAAGACGAGCCGCGGGAGGCGGCCGTCGTCGTTCCGGTCGTCAGCCGCGCCGACGGCGAGTCGATCCTGTTCACGAAGCGGGCCGACCACCTGCCGGACCATCCCGGGCAGATGTCGTTCCCGGGCGGCGGCTACGAGCCAGAGGACGATGACCTGCTCCAGACGGCACTTCGGGAGGCCAACGAGGAGATCGGACTCGACCCGATGGCGGTCAACGTCGTCGGCCGCCTCGACGACATCCGGACGATCACGCGGTACTCGGTCCGGCCGTTCGTCGCGCGAATCCCGGACCGGACGTACCAGCCGTCGGACGAGGAGGTCGCGGAGGTCGTGACGCTCCCGGTATCGGAGCTGACCGACCGCGACAACTACGAGTCCGAGCAGCGCGACCACCCCCACTACGGCGAGATTCGGCTCCACTTCTTCTACGTCGACGGCTACACCGTCTGGGGGGCGACCGCGCGGATGCTCGTCCAGTTGCTCGAACTCGCGACGGACTGGAACGTGCCGCCAGAGCCGGACCGCTACACGGGCCCGGACGACGACCTGCCGCCGAGCGTGCGCGACGAAGTGCAGTGACCGGCGGCGGACGAGAACGACAGGAATTTGGGACCCCGGTCACTTGCTAGGCTAACTGAATGACTTCGCTCACGGGCCCGCGACTCGCCGCGGCCGGCATCGACGCGGTGGCGCTGAAACCGACCGAGGTCGACGTGTCCAGCGCGGTCGACCTCGACGTAGACACCCTCGCCATCGACTACGAGGGAGCCGACCACGTGCCGGCCCCGGAGACCGTCGAGCGGCTGGCCGACCACGCAGACGTGCGCGTCACCACGCCGGTCCGGGCCGAGGGCTACGACCCGCTCGACGACGCGAGCGCGGTCGACCGGCTCCCGGCGAGCGCGAAGCGCGTCCTCGTCGCCGGCCACAGCGCCTACCTCTCGGACGAGGAGGCCGGCCGCGCCGTCGCGCCGCGACTGCGCGCCGCCGCCGACGAGACAGACGACCCGTGGGTCGGCACGGAAGGCATCGAACGGCTCGCGCTCGCCGTCGGCGGGACCCAGTACGAACTCCTCTCGCGGACGACGGCCCGCGACGTGCGGACGCTCCGGACGGCGGGCTTCGAGGACGAGATCGCGGTGTACGCGCCGCTTGTGCTCTCGACCAGCGAGGACGCGGTGCTGGACGCCGTCGGCGACTACGCCGCCCGACGCGCGCCGGTCCGGAAAGCGCTGCCCGAGGGCGCGCCGACCGACAGTCGCGCGACGGGGCGCGCCCGCGACGTACTGGCCCAGGCCGTCCGTGACTACGCGCTCGTCGGGTCGGCCGAGACGGTGGCCGAGCGAACCGAGCGACTGCACGACATCGGCGTCGACACCGTCGTCGGCTACCCGGCACGCGGGCTGGAGCCCTTCCTCCCGTAGATGACCGCCGTCGCCGTCGTCGGCGGCGGGGCCGTCGGCCTGGCGACCGCCGGTGCGCTCGCGCGCCGCGGCGCGTCGGTGACGGTGTTCGAGCGAGACGAACTCGGAAGCGGTGCGACCGGGCGCGCGGCTGGCATCTGCTACGACGCGTTCGCCGACGACGTGGACGCGAGCGTCGCCCGGGCCGCGCTCGCCCGCTACCGCGACCTGGACCTGTTCGAGCCCCGGCCGTACGTCTGGGTGGCCCGCGACGCTTGCGACGCGCGGGCGGTCCGCGAGCAGGTCGACCAGATGCGGGCGAACGGCGTGGCGGTCGAGACGCTGTCGCCGGCGGCGCTCGGCGAACGCTATCCCGCGCTCGTCACCGACGGCGTCGAGGTCGCGGGACTCGCTCGCGATGCCGGCCTCCTCGACCCCGAGCGCGTCGTCTCGACCCTCGCCGACTGCGCCCGCGAGGCCGGCGCGACCATCGAGACCGGAACGGCGGCGTCGCTCGCGTCCCCGACGACGGTCGAGACTGGCGGCGAGACGCGGGACTTCGACGCCGTCGTCGTCGCGGCCGGCCAGGCGACCGCGCCGCTGGTCGCGACCGTCGGCGTCTCGCTCGCGGTGAAGCCCTACCGGGCGCAGGCGATGGAAACCGATCCGGTGGCCGCCGAACTGCCGTCCTTCTACGACGCGACGGCCGAGTTCTACTGGCGTCCGAACGGCGACGGCCTGCTCGTCGGGAACGGGGCCCACGAGGTCGACCCGACGGACTGGAGCCGCGACGCGGACCCGGAATTCGTCGAGCGGAGTCTGCAGCGCGTCGTGCGGGCGACGACGCTCGACCCGGAGTGCGAACGGTCGTGGGCCGGCCTCTGCACCGCGACGCCGGACGGCGACCCCCTCGTCGGCCGGGTCGGCGACGGCCTCTGGGTGGCGACCGGGTGGCAGGGCCACGGCCTCATGCGCGCCCCGGCGATTGGCGAGTACCTCGCGGCCGACGTGCTCGACCGCCCGAATCCGCTCTCAGAACACCTGCCGGGCCGCGTCGACCCGGAGCGGTTCGACGGGTCCGAGGAGTTCACGGCGCTCGGTGATCCGACGCGCGACTGGTGAGTGATAATACAGCGTGAGAAAACGTAAACAGCCGCTCAGTCGTCGGTCTCGTCGGTCGCATCGTCGGCTCCGTCGATGGCCTCGACGTCTTCGGTGGCCACGGTCACGTCGGTCTCGTCACTCGATTGCTCGATCGACTCGGCGGCGTCGGCGTCGTCGTCCTCGGCGTGCTCGGTGGATTCGTCCGCGTCGTCCTCGACGGCTTCGTCCGCTTTCGGGACGCGGACGTGGAGCGTCCCGTTGCTCTTGAGCGTCGCCCGGGCCGTCTCCGGGTCGACCTTCGCGTCGCCGGGGAGGGTGACGCTCCCGTCGAGCGACAGCCCGCGACCGGGATACCGCATCTCGAAGCCCTCGTAGAACTCCCGGAAGCGGTCGACGCGGATCTCGACGCGGTCGTCGACGTAGCGAACCTGGATGTCGGAGGCGGTCGCGCCCGGGGTGTCGAAGACGACGAGGTAGGCGTCGTCGGACTCCAGCAGGTCCGACGGCAGGGACGTGTTCTCCTGGACGCGGCTCGCGGCCCGCCCGATGTTCTCGAAGATGGCGTTGCCGATGGACGACCCGATGTCACGGATCATAGCTCGATTTCGTCCAGACACTCGGTCCCGCCGCAGTACGGACACGAGAACGCCGCGAGTTCGACATCGTCCGGCATGTCGTACGTGTAGTGCATCTCGAACATGTCGAGTTCGCAGTCGCCGTCCGTGCAGACGACCTCCATCGTGGCTGGCATAGTGTTCCGTTGGTCCGTCGCGGACAAACCCCTTACGGACGGGGCGAGGCCCCAGCCGAGTCTCGCGGCGCGACCGGTGCCGGTGAACGCTGGAAACGGTCGGACCGCTACGTCCCAACATTGATATCGGCTCCATCGAACTGGCAGGTATGTGTTCACTGGTCCTCGGTGTGGACTTCAGCGGTGCGGCGGCCGCCGGCGACGCGCTCTGGGTCACCGAGGCGACGCCGACGGCCGAGGGATTGCGTGTCGAGGACTGCTACCGCGGGACCGACCAGTGGGGCCGCGACCGGGAGGCGACTCACGCCGGCCTGGTCGACCGCATCGCCGACGACGAGGTCGATGCAGTCGGTCTCGACTTTCCCTTCAGCCTCCCGCAGGCACTGCTCGACGCCCAGTGTGGCGGTTCCTGGTCGGGATTCGTCGACTGGGTGGCGAGTGCCGGCGGACCGGCCGACCCCGAGTCGCTGTCGGAGGTCTGTCGACACACGGCCGAGATGACCGCTGGGAGCCGCGACGTCCGCCGGGAGACGGACTTCCGCCGGGGCGCGCTGTGTCCGTACACCAACCGCACCCGGAGCATGACGTTCTACGGCGTCCGCGACGTGCTCGGGAAGCTTCGAGACGACGACGCGACGGCCGTGATTCCGATGCAGGATGGGGACGCCGACACGGTGGTCGCGGAGGTGTACCCCGCAGCGACCTTCGGCTGGCTGGGGTGCTACCGCGAGGGGTACAAGGACGCCGACGGCGCGCGGCCGCGCCGGGAGGCCAACGTCGCGGCGGTCGAGGCCTGTAGCGTCGCGCTGAGCGAGCACCGCGATGCGTACCTCGACAGCCACGACGCGCTCGACTCGCTGGCCGCTGCCGTCTCCGCCGGCCGCCTCGCCGACGGAGTCGCGCCGCCGCTGTCCGGGCCCCAGAGCGAGGGGCACATCTACGTCTGATCGCGACGCTGCGGGCGCGACCGAGCCGCCGGGACGGCTGCGACGAAGCCCGCCATATTTCAGTTTCCGCGCCAATGGCCGTCTATGCCCGACGACCACGGCGGCTTCGAGGGCGTCCGTGAGAACGTCGACGGCCACCCGATGGTCTCCCTCGTCGGGTACGCGTCGCCGTACTGGCTCCGGCTGACCGTCGGCGTGCTGGCGGCGTTTTGCACCCGCTTCGCCCGCCTCGTCCCGCCGATCATCGTCGCCGCGGCCATCGACCGCGTCGTCCTGAACAGCGGGAGGCCGGGGCTGCTGACCGACGCGGGCCTGTTGCCGCCCGGCGAGATCACCGGCGAGGCCGCCCGCATCGCCTTCCTCCAGCGGCTCGTCGCCATCGCGGCCATCGCGTACCTCGTCCGGTCCGCGACCCGCTTCGGATCGCGGTACCTCCTGCAGTCCAGCGCCCAGAAGATCCAGCGTGACCTGCGAAACGACACCTACGACCACCTCCAGCATCTCTCGCTGTCCTTTTTCGCGAACCACCAGACCGGCGGCATGATGTCGATACTCAACAGCGACATCAACCGGCTGGAGTCGTTTCTCAACACGGAGTTCCGACAGCTCATCCGGGTGGTGGCGACCGTCGGGGGCATCGCCGTCGTCCTCTACACGTACTCGCCGACGCTGGCGCTCATCGCGCTCGCGCCGGTTCCGATCATCGGCGTGGCGAGCGGGTTCTTCCTGACGTGGATCGAGCCGCGGTACCGCTCGATCCGACAGACCGTCTCGCGGCTCAACACCCGCCTGGAGAACAACCTCAGCGGCGCGGCGGTCATCAAGGCCTTCGACCGCTACGACTTCGAACGGCGGCGCGTGACCGAACAGAGCCAGACCTACCACGACGAGAAGGTCGCCGCGCTGCGCGTCCGCCGGGCCTTCTTCGCCGGGCTCCGCCTGCTGACCGGCGTCGTGTTCGTCCTGATTCTCTACGTCGCGGGCATGGACTTCGTCACCAGCCCCGACGGCGAGGCGGCGCTGTCAGCGGGCGCGTTCACCGCCTTCTTCCTCTACATCCGACGGCTGTACTCGCCGATGCGCCGCGTCGGCAAGTCGGCGAACAAGTACCAGCTCGCCAAGTCCAGCGCCGAGCGCGTCTTCGGCCTGCTGGGCCAGGAACCGGAAGTCACCGACCCGGCGGACCCGTACGAGCCCGAGCACGTCGACGGCTCGGTCGGGTTCGACGACGTGACCTTCGGCTACGGCGACGAGCCGCCGGTCGTCAGGAACGTCTCGCTCGACGTGCCCGCCGGGGCGACGATCGGGCTGGCCGGGCCGACCGGGGCCGGGAAGTCCACCCTGCTGAAACTGCTGCCCCGGTTCCACGACGTGGACGAGGGGGCCGTCCGCGTGGACGGCGTCGACGTGCGCGAGTACGGTCTCCAGGCGCTCCGTCGCGACATCGCCGTCGTCGAACAGCAGCCGTACCTGTTCTCCGGGACCGTCGCCGAGAACATCGCCTACGGGGACCGCGACGTGCTCGACGCCGAGCAATCGGACGACGAGGCACGGGACGCCGGATGGGAGACGGCCCGCGACCGCGTTCGCGAGGCCGCTCGCGCCGCCCAGGCCCACGAATTCGTCAGCGACCTGCCCGACGGCTACGACACGCAGATCGGCGAGCGCGGGGTCAAGCTCTCGGGCGGCCAGCGCCAGCGGGTCGCCATCGCCCGCGCGCTGCTGAACGACCCCGAAATCATCATCTTCGACGAGGCGACCAGCGACGTGGACACGGAGACGGAGGACCGCATTCAGGAGAGCATCGAGCAACTGGTCGCAGACCGCACCGCGTTCGTCATCGCCCACCGGCTGTCGACGATTCGGGACGCCGACCGCATCGTCGTGATGGACGACGGCGAGATCGTCGAGCGCGGGACGCACGACGACCTGCTCGCGGCCGACGGCGAGTACGCCGACCTCTGGTACGCACAGGCCGACGACCGTGCGGTCAGCGCCGACGACTGAGCCGTCCGACAGACAGTTCGCTTGGTCGACACTTCCTTGACGCCGGCACTCGTGAGTTTCGCACATGGTATCCGAACCGCCGGCGCTGGGCCGCGTCCGAACGGTCGCCCATCTGCTCGACGAGAGCGTCCGCGTCCCCGGCACCGGCTTTCGCGTCGGTCTCGACCCGCTGCTGGGCCTCGTCCCGTTCGTCGGCGACGTCCTCGCCACGCTCTGCTCGCTGTACATCGTCGCCGAAGCCGCCCGCCTGGGCGTCCGCAAGCGAACGCTCGTCAGGATGCTGTTCAACGTCGCGCTGGACACGCTGGTCGGGAGCGTCCCCTTCGTCGGCGACTTCTTCGACGCCTACTGGAAGGCCAACGTCAAGAACGCGGCCCTGCTGGCCGCGGCGCTCGACGTCGACGACTGAGGCCGACCAGACACGGTTTTGAGTGTCGAGCGACAAGCGACGGGTATGACTGACCCCGAGACGCTCGACGTGACCATCGTCGACGGCTACGTCGACGAGCCAGCACACTTCGGGGTCCCGCCGTACGTCTCGACGTACCCGCGGTACGCCGCCGGCGCGCTGGTCGACGCCGGCGTCCCCCGCGAGCAGATCACGTACCACACCATCGACGAACTCCGCGAGGAGAACCGGTACTGGCGTGACGTGGAGGACGCGGACCTGCTCGTGTACGTCGGCGGGATGACCGTGCCCGGCAAGTACGTCGGCGGGACGCCGGCCGAGCCTGACGAGGTGCGAAAGCTCGCCTGGACGGCGAACGGCACCTCGCTGATGGGCGGTCCCGTCCGCTTCGGCGTCGGCGAGGCCAACGAGGGCGCGAGCGAGACGGCGCGCGACGACCTGGACTTCGACTTCCTCGCGATGGCCGACGTGGAGGCCGCGGTGTCCGACCTCGTCGGCTCCGGGCTGGAGGGGTTCAACGACCGCTACCGCTCGGTCGAGGAGGAGACCCGCTGGGCCCGCGCCGGCGCGTTCGTCGTCGAACAGCACCCGAACCACCCCGACTACCTCATCTGCGAACTGGAGACCTCGCGGGGCTGTCCGTACCGCTGTTCGTTCTGCACGGAACCGATGTACGGCGACCCGGACTTTCGCCCGCCGGAGAGCGTCGTCGACGAGGTGGACGCCCTCTCCGACCACGGCGTCGGGCACTTCCGGCTGGGCCGGCAGGCCGACATCCTCGCCTACGGCGGCGACGGCGAGGCCCCGAACCCAGACGCGCTCCGAAAGCTCTACGGCGGTATCCGCGAGGTGGCCCCGGACCTTGAGACGCTCCACCTCGACAACATGAACCCCATCACGGTCGTGAAGTGGCCAGAGAAGGCCCGCGAGGGGATCCGCATCATCGCAGAGCACAACACGCCCGGCGACACCGCCGCCTTCGGACTCGAGTCGGCCGACCCGAACGTGATGAGCGACAACAACCTCAACGTCACCGCCGACCAGTGCTTCGAGGCGGTGAAGATCGTCAACGAGGTGGCCGGCTGGCGACCCGGAGGAGATGCGGATACTGCTCCGAACTTCGGCGACGACGCCGCCCGTCGGCTCCCGAAGCTCCTGCCGGGTATCAACCTCGTCCACGGGCTGAAAGGTGAGACGAAAGAGACCTTCGAGCACAACAAGCGGTTCCTCCAGCGCGTCTACGACGAGGGGCTGATGCTCCGCCGGGTGAACATCCGGCAGGTGATGGCCTTCGAGGGGACCGACATGGCCGACACCGGCGCGGAGATCGCCCGCGACCACAAGAAGCTGTTCAAGCAGTACAAGCGCGAGGTCCGCGAGGAGATCGACAACCCGATGCTCCAGCGGGTCGCGCCGCCGGGGACCGTCCTGCCCGACGTGCACCTCGAGTACCACCAGGACGGCAAGACGTTCGGCCGGCAACTGGGGACCTACCCGCTGCTGGTCGGCATCCCCGGCGAGCGCGACCTCGGGCGGACCATCGATGTGGCCGTCACCGACCACGGCTACCGCTCGGTGACCGGCGTCCCGTACCCGCTCGACCTCAACAGCGCGTCGATGGCCGAGCTGGCGACGCTCCCGGGCGTCGGCAAGAGCCGCGCCGGCGACATCCTCGTCGGCCGGCCGTACCAGACGGTGGGCGAAGTCGGCGACGACCTCGCGAAGTTCGCGACGGCGCAGTCGCCCGAGGGAGCGGACTGATGGCTCCGTGTCCGGGCGGGGCGATTTCACCCGGGACCGGCGGTTCGGCCCGAACAGAAGGTACTTTTGTGTCGGTCTCGCAACCATAGAGCAATGAGCTCCGGCGTCGAGGTGAGCGTCGTCCTCCCCGCCTACAACGAGGCGGACACCATCGAGCAGACGGTCTCGATAACGCTTGAGACGCTCGGCGACTTCCTCCCCGAGGGGGCGTACGAGGTCATCGTCGCGGAGGACGGCTGCGCTGACCGGACGCCGGAGATCGCGACGCGGCTCGCCCGCGAGGACGACCGCGTGCGCCACATCCACAGCGACCAGCGCCTCGGTCGCGGCGGGGCGCTCGAGTACGCCTTCGAGCGGGCCGACGGCGAGACGCTGGTGTACTTCGATACTGACCTGGCGACGGACATGGACCACCTGCAGGAGCTCGTCGACGCGATCAGAGTCGAGGGCTACGACGTGGCGACGGGCTCGCGCTGGCTGCCCGAGAACCGCGCCGACCGCCCGGCCAAGCGCGGCGTCCCGAGCTTCGGGTACAACACGCTCGTTCGGACCGTGCTCCGGTCCGACCTGAAAGACCACCAGTGCGGTTTCAAGGCCTTCGACCGGACGGCGCTTGAGTCACTGTTGCCCCGCGTGCAGGACGAACACTGGTTCTGGGACACTGAGCTGCTCGTCAAGGCCCAGCGCGACGGCTACCGGGTCAAGGAGTTCCCGGTCGACTGGACGCCCAAGGGCGATTCGAAGGTCGACATCGTCAGGGACGTCTTCGGTATGGGCAGTCAGGTCCTCAGGACCTTCTGGGAACTGTCGGTCAGCCCGCGTATCACGCGCGAGGTGTCGCTGGGCGCGGGGACGATGCTCGTCGTCCTCGCCTTGCTCCTGATGACGCAGTACCTGAACCCCGAGCGAGTGCTCGTGGAGATGGCCGGCGCGGCCCCGGGGGTCGTGGCGCTCTCGGCGGTCGTCTACGCCGTCTCGTGGCCGCTTCGGGGCCTCCGCTACCGGGACATCCTCGTCTCGATGGGGTATCGAGAGCGCTGGCAGTTCCTTACCGGGGCGATCTTCATCAGCCAGACCGGGAACCTCGTGTTCCCCGCACGGGCTGGCGACGCGGTCAGGGCCTACGTCGTGAAAGCACGCCGCTCGATTCCCTACCCCAGCGGCTTCGCGTCGCTGGCCGTCGAACGCGTCTTCGACCTGCTGACAATCACGCTGCTCGCCGGCGTCGTCATGATCGGGCTGGCCGCGACGGGATCTGCCGGCGAACTGCTGTCGGCGCTCTCGGGCGGATCGGTCGGCGGCGACGCGGCCAGCAGCGGTCGGACGGCCGTCGCGGTGGCCGGGGCGGTCGGTCTCGCGGCTATCGCAGCGGTCGCCGTCATCGTCGGCAGCGCGCGCACGGATCGGAACTTCGTCCGCGCGGTCGTCGGCCGCCTGAGCGACGACTCCTACGCCGACTACGTCGCGGGCGTCGTCGAACGGTTCGTCGGCGACGTCCAGACTGTCGCCGCGGACGGGCCGGCCTTCGCCCGCGTCGGCGCGGGCAGCCTGCTCATCTGGACGCTCGACGTGGTCACGGCGCTGATCGTCTTCGAGGCCTTCGGCTACGGGCTGACGCCCTCGCTGATCGCCGTCGGCTTCTTCGCCGTCAGCGTCGGGAACCTCGCGAAGGTGCTGCCGCTGACGCCCGGGGGCATCGGTCTCTACGAGGGCGCGTTCACCGTCATCGTCGCGTCGCTGACGCCGGTCGGCGTCGCCGCCGCCCTCGGCGTCTCCATCGTCGACCACGCGGTCAAGAACGGCGTCACCATCGCCGGGGGACTGGGCTCGATGGCCTGGCTCAACGTCTCGCTGACGACGGCGGTCGAGGAGTCCCGGCGGGCCGACGCCGTGGAACCGGAGACAAACGACTGACGGACCGCTGCAGTGGCGAGCACCGGAACGGTCGATTTCGGGGAGTCACCGCCGAACTGACGGAGCTGGTTTGCGTGAGCGCGTCAGCGAGCCGTGAACCCTCATCATTGTTACTTTAATCGGCATGGGTGAGTGCCCCAAACGTACGTCTCGTGACGTGTGCGGTCGTTCTCTGATCGGATACCGAAACCGTTTAATAACTTTCGTTGGAACACAGTATTACCGACTGCCTCCGGGTTTTACGACGTATCCTACCCGGTGAGCACCCGCCTTCGCAACCAATGAGCGAACACACACTGACGCGACAGCAACGTGAGGAACAGACGGAGTCGACCGAATCGACCGAATCGACGGCTTGTCCCGAGTGCAGCGGCTCGCTCGTCATCGACGACGAGCACGGCGAGACGGTCTGTGAGGACTGCGGCCTCGTCGTCGAGTCGGACGAAATCGACCGCGGTCCCGAGTGGCGCGCGTTCGACTCCAGCGAGAAAGACGAGAAATCCCGCGTCGGCGCGCCGACGACGAACATGATGCACGACAAGGGACTGTCGACCAACATCGACTGGCGCGACAAGGACGCCTACGGCAACTCCCTGTCGGGCAAGCAGCGCCAGAAGATGCAGCGCCTCCGCAAGTGGAACGAGCGGTTCCGGACACGGGACTCCAAGGAGCGCAACCTCAAGCAGGCCCTCGGTGAGATCGACCGCATGGCGAGTGCTCTCGGCCTGCCCGAAAACGTCCGCGAGACCGCCAGCGTCATCTACCGCCGCGCGCTCGACGAGGACCTGCTTCCCGGCCGCTCCATCGAGGGCGTCTCGACGGCCTCTGTGTACGCCGCCGCGCGACAGGCGGGCGTCCCGCGCTCGCTCGACGAGATCACGGAGGTCTCCCGCGTCGAGAAGAGCGAGATCGCGCGGACCTACCGCTACGTCGTCCGCGAACTCGGCCTCGAAGTTCGACCCGCCGACCCCGAGAGCTACGTGCCGCGCTTTGCCTCCTCGCTCGAACTCTCCGACGAGGCCGAGCACCGCGCCCGCCAGCTGCTCCAGAACGCCAAGGAACAGGGCGTCCACTCCGGGAAGTCGCCGGTCGGCCTCGCCGCCGCCGCCGTCTACGCCGCCGCGCTCCTGACCAACGAGAAGACCACGCAGGCCGCCGTCTCCGAGGTCGCCGACATCTCCGAGGTCACCATCCGCAACCGCTACCACGAACTGCTGGAAGCGGAGCAGGACCTCCCGGTCGCGTGATAGCGCTCCGCACGTAGAATCAGGGGTGATAACTGCGGAGGTACGTTTACTGCGGTGGCGTTGTTTTCTCCGGCAAATGGGTTTAGATTCGGACGAAACCGGTCAGCAACTGGCCGGCGAGACTGACGTATCTGTCTCCGATATCGGAACAGCGATCGACGAACTGCTGCACACGTCTGAGGACGTCTCCCAGAGCTCACAGGAGATCAGCGAACTCGCACACGACCAGTCCGACACGATGCGCGAGGTCGCGAGCGAGGTCTCGAACCTCTCGGCGACCGTCGAGGAGGTCGCCTCCAGCGCGAGTCAGGTCCGTCAGGTCAGCGACAGGGCGCGCGACCTCGCCGACGAGGGCCGTGAGGTGGCAGACGACGCCATCGACGCGATGGAGTCCGTCGACGAGGCCAACACCGACGTGGCCGAGGACGTAGAGCAACTCCGCGACCGCATCGACGAGATCGATGACATCGTCGAGGTCATCAACGACATCGCAGACCAGACGAACATGCTCGCGCTCAACGCCTCCATCGAGGCCGCTCGCGCCGGAGAGGCCGGCAGCGGATTCGCCGTCGTCGCCAACGAGGTCAAGAGCCTCGCGGAGGAGTCCCAGCAGAACGCCACCGAGATCGAACAGCTCGTCGCCAACATCAAGGCCGACACCGAGGACACCGTCTCCAGCATCGACCACGCGAACGACGAGGTCGAGGAGGGCATCGGGCAGGTGCGCCGGGCCGTCGAGATCCTGCGTGACATCGACGACGCGGTCAAGGAGGCCGCACGGAGTGCCGAGGAGGTCGCGTCCGCGACGGACGAGCAGGCCGCCTCGACCGAGGAGGTCGCCAGCATGATCGACGAGACGGCCGACAGCGCCGAGCAGGTGGCCGACGAGATCGAACAGATCGCGGCCGCCAACCAGCAGCAGACGGCGAAGATCAACGAAGTGCAGCGCGAACTCGACGAGCAGTAACCGCAAGACTAGAGTCGGTCCCTCCGCTGGGGACCGGTATGGAGACGACACACCGGGTCCACACCGGTGACGCCCGCGACCTGCCGCTCCCGGACGACAGCGTCGAACTCGTCGTCACGTCGCCCCCGTACCCGATGATCGAGATGTGGGACGACATCTTCACCGACCTCGATCCCGCTGTCGGGGACGCGCTGGACGACGGCGACGGCGACCGCGCGTTCGCGCTGATGCACGACGTGCTCGATGCGGCCTGGGCCGAACTGGCGCGCGTGCTCGCGCCCGGCGGCATCGCCTGTATCAACGTCGGCGACGCGACGCGCTCGCTCGACGACGGCTTCCGTTCGTATCCCAACCACGCCGAAATCACGGACCGGCTGACCGACCACGGACTGCGCGCACTGCCGGACATCCTCTGGCGGAAACCGACCAACAGCGGTGCGAAGTTCATGGGCTCGGGCATGGTCCCACCCAACGCCTATCCGACGCTCGAACACGAGCACATCCTCGTGTTCCGCAACGGCGAGCGCCGCCGCCTCGAACCCGGGGCGGACCGACGCTACGAGAGCGCGTACTTCTGGGAGGAGCGCAACGAGTGGTTCTCGGACCTCTGGGAACTGCCCGGTGAGACCCAGACTATGGACGACGGCCTCCGGGACCGCTCCGGTGCGTTCCCGCTGACGATACCCTACCGGCTCATCTCGATGTTCTCGGTGTACGACGACACCGTGCTCGATCCGTTTCTCGGCACCGGGACGACGACGCTCGCGGCCATGGTCGCCGGTCGGCACTCCGTCGGGGTCGACCGCGACCCGGACCTGCTGGCGGCGCTGGACCGGCGGGTCGCCGACGCCCCCGAGCGCTCCCGGTCGGTCGCACGCGAGCGTCTCGACGCCCACCGGGAGTGGGTCGAGCGCCGCCGCGCCGACGGCAAGGAGCCGGGCTACGAGGCCGAACACTACGACTTCGCCGTGAACACGAAACAGGAGCGGCGCGTCCGCTTCTACGCCGTCGAATCGGTCGAGGCCACCGACGAGGGCTTTCACGTCGTCCACGAACCGGTCGAGTGAGCCCCTGGACCACCGAGCGCTGCAAGCGTGCGAAACTGACGGACGCCGCCCGGAATCGGCGGGTCGGAAGATATAGGGGCGTGCGAACCGGACCCGGGGAGTATGACTGATTCAGGGCGCAAGCGCCCGCTGCTGGCGGTCGTGCTTGCGTTCATCTTTCCCGGGCTCGGACACTTCTATCTCCGCAAGTGGGGGCGGGGACTGCTGTGGCTCGGACTCACGCTCGCAGTGTCGACCCTCCTCGTCGTAAGCGGGATCGTCCCGATGCTCGACGAGTTCACCACGGAGGCAGTTCTTGCGGCGTACCGGGCGCGACCGCAAGAGGCGACTATCGCCTCAGTCGTGATCTCGACGCTCAACGTCGCCGACGCCTACTGGGTGGCCATCAGAGAGAACCGGTCGCAGGAAATCGAGTCGGGCAGGAAGTGCCCCAACTGCGGGCGGGAACTGGACCAGGACATCGACTTCTGTCACTGGTGTACGACGCGGCTGGAACCGGTCGAGGCGGACGGGCAGTAGCTTTCCACCGAGTAGCGGCCGTCGAGTCTACTTCTCGATGATGCTCTCTTCGATCTTCTCGCCGAAGTGCGTCGCCGTGTCCTCGTAGTAGACGAGGATCTCGTCGCCGGGTTCGAGGTCGGTGACGGCCGTGCGCCCGTCGCGCGTGTGGACCTTGATGGTCTCCGCGTTCTGCAGCAGCGTCTCGATGCGGTCGCCGTCCTCGGTCTCGGCCTGCACCCGGAACATCGGGCGCTTCTCGATCTTCGCCCGGCCGACGATGGCCTCGCGGGTGCGCCCGTTCGCGTCGACGATCTGGACCTCGTCGCCGGACTGGAGCTCCGAGAGGTACTTCGTCCCGCCGTCGGGGGTGCGGACGTAGGCGTGGACCGCGCCGGCGTTGACCCGGAACGGCCGGGAGGCGACGTAGGGCGACTCGGCCGTCTCCGCGTGGACGAAGAACAGGCCGCGGGCCATCGACCCGACGAGCATCCCCTCGTCGTGCTCCATGAGATTGCCCGTATCGATGCAGACGCGGTCGGCGGAACCGGTCTGTTCGATGGCGGTCACCTCGGCGTACTGGAGGTCGAGCGACTCGCGACCCATCTCGTCGCGGACCTCGACGGTCCGCCTGATCTCGTCTACGTCGTCCGTGTCGAGCAGGACGCCGTCCGCGCCGTGTTCCAGCGTCTCGTAGGCCGTTCGGGCGTCGTCGGCGGTCTTGACGCCGGTGATGAGGTCCGTCTCGTCGCCGACGCGAGCGATGAGGTTCTCCAGCGGAATGATCTGCCAGTCCTCGCCGATCACGATGGTGAAATCGGCCTCGGCGGCGACCGCCTCGGCGAAGGCCTCGTAGTCCTCGTCGAAGATGCGGACGTAGCCGCCGTCGGGGGACGCGCCGTTCTGCCGGAGCGAGGAGAGGTCCGCGGAGCCGGAGAAATCGGAGGGGAGATCGACTGTGCCGTCGCCCTCGCCGTCTTTCCCGACGATTGTTGCGTCGGCATTCGACTCCTCGGCCTCGGCCTCCATGACGTGGACGTCGCCGTTGGTGAACGCGGCGATGTTGATCGCGCCGAGTTCCGAGACGCGCTCTACGTCGCCCTCGTCGACGAGGACCCAGTCGACGCCGGCCTCGATACCGGCGGTGATTCGTCGCTTTCGTGTCTCCCAGTCGCCGACCTCGCTGTCGGCTTTGAGCCACACGCTTCGTGTCATACCCCCACGTGTGCGACGGTGGGGCTTGAACGTGGCGGACCCGGCGTCGGTCGCTCGTTTCCGCCTTCCGACGGCGGGCGCGCGACGGGGTACCGCGACCGTCCCGCCCCAGTCAAAAGTTAGCAGAAATCGGGGTAATTTCGTTCGAAAAACAAATTCTATCTGAGTTTGCGTTAGTTTAGCCAGGGCGTGTATAAGAAATCAAATGTTAGTCAGTAGACTTATCATCGAATATTACTAACAGACAACTTGACTGATAAGGTCCAGATAGATATGGTTACTAACCACGTATACACGGTCGCGGGGGCGAAAGGGGGCGTCGGGAAGACCACGACGAGCATCAATCTCGGGACGATGTTGGCGGAGGCGGGCTACTCGACGGTCGTCGTCGAGATGGACCTGGCGATGGCGAACGTCGTCGACTTCCTCGACATGGATCTGGACACGGACGAAGCGACGACATTTCACGACGTGCTCGCGGGCGACGCGCCGATCGCGGACGCGATGTACGAGACCGACGTTGGGCTCTCGGTCGTTCCGAGCGGGACGACGCTCGACGGGTACGCGGCGACGGATATCGACAGGCTGCCCGACATCGTCGAGGACCTGCGCTGGCACCACGACGTGGTCCTCCTCGACACGCCGGCGGGGCTGAGCGAGGAGACGGTCCGGCCGCTGCAGCTCGCAGACGACGTGTTGCTCGTCTCCACGCCGCGGGTCTCGTCGATCCGAAACGTCAGGAACACCCAGGAACTCGCCGACCGGGTCGACTCGCCGGTTCGAGGGCTCGTGCTGACGAAGTCCGGGACCGGGGCCTCGCCCGGCGCGGACCAGATCGCGGAGTTCCTCGGCGTCGAACTGCTCGGCCACGTGCCCGAAGACGACGCGGTCCCGCACGCACAGGACAGCGGCGTCCCGGTCGTCCTGGACGCGCCGAAGAGCGGCGCGGCCGTCGCCTACCGGAAGATCGCACGACAGCTCGTCGAGACGGAGAAGGCGTCGAGCGCCGACGCGTCGGGCCACGATGAAGCGGACGACGACGCCGGAGAGTCCAAACCGAGCGGGACGAAACCGGCCCGTCGCAGCGAGCCGGTCGCCGACAGCGCGACGGACGGCGGTCGCGTCCAGCCTCACGAGATCGACGACGACAGCGACCTGATCGGGCCATCGCCACCGCAGGACGCGGACGCCACCTCGAGTCGGCCGACCGCAGACGCGTCGGCGGAATCGACCGACGGCGCGGGTGGCGAGTCCGAACAGAGCACGGGCGAGCGGTCGGGCGCAGGCACCGAACCGCCACGGGCCGCGACGAAGCGCGCGGGCGCCGACGGGACCGCTACGGTGACCGAGGTCGGTCGAACAGCGGCCGCGGCCGGTGAGAACGAGGCCTCAGTGGCGGCCGCCGAGAGCGAGGCCTCGACGGAAGCCAGTGAGAGCGGGACGGCGAACGAGTCCGACCGGGAGGCGAGCGCCGCCGGCGCACGCAGCTCGTCGACGGCAGCCGACGACTCCGGTACCGGTGGTTCACAGTCCGGCGCAACACCCCGACGGTCCGGTGACGAGGCCGGTGTCGCTCAGTCCGACGGCGAGACCGGGACGGCTCCGTCCGGCGGGGAGACCGAAGTCGCCCAGTCCGACGGCGAAGCCGCCGCTGGCGGGGAAACGGACGCCGAGAAAGACGAGGCGTCGGGCAGCCTCGGGACGAAGGTCCGTTCGCTGTTCGGCCTCTAGGCCTCGACGGGCAGTTCGGCTTCTCGCAGCGCTTCCTCGGTCGTGGCGTCGTCGTGGACGACAGCGGAGACGGCGCGGGCGATTTTCTCGGGGTCGTCGTGCTGGAAGATGGAGCGCCCCATCGAAACGCCGGCAGCCCCGGCGTCCATCGTGCCCCGGACCATTCGGACGGTCTCTTCGTCGGTTCCCTTCGCGCCGCCGGCGATGACGACCGGGAGCGACGTGGATTCGACGACGTGCTGGAAGGTGTCGGCGGAGCCGGTGTAGCCCGTCTTGACGATGTCCGCGCCGAGCTCCTCCGCGAGTCGGACGGCGTGGCCGACCGACTGATTGTAGTCCTCGTTCTCGGGGTCGATGTCCGGCCCGCGAGCGTAGGCCATCGCCAGCACCGGGAGGCCGTACTGACTGGCCTCGGTGGTTAGCTTCGAGAGGTCCTCGATCTGGTCGGGTTCGTGCTGGCTGCCGACGTTGATGTGGAAGGAGACGGCGTCGGCACCGGCACGGATGGCGTCCTCGATCGTCCCGGTGACCCGCTTGTCCTGTTCGTCCGGGCCGATGGTGGTCGAGCCGTTGAGGTGGACGATGTAGCCCGCGTCGTTCTTGTTCGGGTGGACGCGGCCGGCGATCCCCCGCTGGGTGAGGACGGCGTCTGCACCGCCGCTGGTGACCGCGTCGATGGTCGATTCGATGTCCTTGAGACCTGTTACGGCCCCCATTGTGATACCGTGGTCCATCGGGACGATGACGTACGTGTCGTCTGTCCCGATGCGTTCGAGTCGTGCGCGCTTTCCTGCGGTCATGTTATGAGACTGTGTGGCAAGTACGATTATGTGCGTTCCGGTTGCGGCCGTTCTGACTCGCCGCGCAACGCCCCGTCTTTGAGTTCGCGGGCCTTCGCTTCGAGGCGGTCCGCTACCTCCTCGACGGGGTCGCCGTTCTCGTGGCCCTCGGCGACGATATCGATGAGCGCCGAGCCGACGATGACTCCATCTGCGCCGGCCGCGACGATGCGCTCGGCGTGGTCGCCCGTCTTGATACCGAAGCCGACGGCCTTCGGGACGTCCCAGTCGGCGAGGCGCGCCAGCGACTCCTCGGTGGCGTCGTCCACGTCCTCGCGCGCGCCGGTGACGCCCAGGCGCGCCTGCACGTAGACGTAGCCCGACACCTGCTCGCGCATCCGGTCGAGCCGTTCGCCCGTCGTCGTCGGTGCGACGATGAACACCAGGTCGAGGCCGAACTCGTCGCAGGCCGCCCGGAGCGGGCCGGCTTCCTCTGCCGGCAGGTCCGGGACGACGAACCCCTCGATACCGACCTCGGCGGCCTTCTCGACGAAGGGCCGGGGGCCTTCCTCGGGACCAAATTGGTAGATGAGATTGTAGTAAGTCATACACACCACCGGCACGTCCACGTCGAGGTCGGCGACGAACTCGAAGTAGCGGTCGACGGTCATGCCGGCGTCGAGCGAGCGGACGATGGCGTTCTGGATGGTCCGACCCTCCGCCATCGGCTCGGAGAACGGCAGGCCGAGTTCGATGGCGTCCGCGCCGCCGCGGGCCAGCGCCTCGACGTACGCCAGCGAGGCCTCGTAGGTCGGATCGCCCGCGGCGAGGTAGGGGACGAACGCCGGTTCGTCGGCGAAGGCGCGTTCCAGCCCCATCAGAGCCCACCTCCCACGCGCTCGAAGACCGAGAGGTCCGGCGCGATGTCGAGGTCCCGTTTGCTCGTCTCCTCGATGACCGTCTCCAGGTCCTTGTCCCCGCGGCCGGAGACGTTGACGACGACGGTGTCGCCGAGTTCGTCGTGCTCGTCTCGCGGCTCCGCCGCTCGACCGTCCGTGGCGGTCCCCGCCACGCGTTCGACGTAGGCGAACGCGTGGGCCGTCTCCAGGGCGGGGATGACGCCCTCGTCCTGCGAGAGGCGGTGGAAGGCTTCCAGCGCCGCGTCGTCGTCGACGTTCGCGGGCGTCACACGGCCCTCGTCGACGAGGTGGGCGAGTTCGGGGCCCACGCCGGCGTAGTCCAGCCCGGCCGAGATGGAGTGTGACTCCATGATCTGTCCGTCGGAGTCCTGCAGGAGCTTCGTTCGCGCGCCGTGGAGGACGCCCTCGTCGCCGGTCGAGAGCGTCGCGGAGTTCGGCGCGACGCCCTCCTCCTCGTCGACCTCCAGCGAGGAGCCCCCGGCCTCGACGGCGTGCAGTTCGACGGACTCGTCCGAGACGAACTCGGCGAACGCGCCCATCGTGTTCGATCCGCCGCCGGCGCAGGCGACGACGGCGTCTGGCAGGCCACCGGTCTGCTCGATGGCCTGCTCGCGGGCTTCCTCGGAGATCACGGCCTGAAAGTCCCGGACCAGCTTCGGGAAGGGGTGCGGGCCGACGACGCTGCCGACGACGTAGTGGGTCCGCTCGACGGTCGTCGCCCAGTCGCGGAACGTCTCTGTGATGGCCTCCTTCAGCGTGCCGCGGCCGACGGTCACCGGGTTCACCTCGGCCCCGTTGATGCGCATGCGGAAGACGTTGGGGCGCTGGCGCGCGATGTCGGTCTCGCCCATGTAGATCTCACAGGGCATGTCGAGGTGGGCCGCCGCCATCGCCGTCGCGGTGCCGTGCTGGCCCGCGCCGGTCTCGGCGATGATGCGCTCCTTGCCCATGTACTTCGCCAGCAGCACCTGGCCGAGCGCGTTGTTGAGCTTGTGCGCGCCGCCGTGGAGCAGGTCCTCGCGCTTGAGGTACACGTCGGTGTCGTAGCGCTCCGACAGCTGTTCCGCGTACTGCAGCGGGGTCGGCCGGCCGCCGAAGTCCGCCAGCCGCTCGCGGAACTCGTCCATGAAGCCGTCCTCGTTTTCGAGCACGTACCGCTCGTAGGCGTCTTCCAGCTCCTCCATGGCCGGCATCAACGCCTCGGGTACGTACTGTCCGCCGTACTCGCCGAACTTGGGGTCGTGTGCGTCGTCAGTGCTCATGTGTCTGTGGTCGTCGTGTCCGCAGTGTCCGTGGCCGCGTTCGTCAGCCGTCGCGTGTTCTCGGTCACGTCCGTCTCCGCGCCGTGGTCCATGATGGCCGAGCCGACCAGCAGGGCGTCCGCGCCGGCCTCTCGCATGCGCGTCACGTCGTCTGGTGTCTGTATGCCGCTTTCCGCAATGAGGGTGACGCTCTCGGGCACCGCGGGCGCGACCGCCTCGAAGGTCCCGAGGTCCACGTCGAGTTCGGCGAGATCGCGGTTGTTGACGCCGATGATCTCCGCGCCCGCCTCCAGTGCCGTCTCGACCTCCGCGGCGGTGTGAGTCTCCACGAGGACCTGAAAGCCTCGGTCCCGCGCGGCTGCGAGCAGGTCGGCGAGGTCGTCGGTCCCCTCGGCTTCGAGGAAGCGGACGATGAGCAGTATCACGTCCGCTTCGACTACGTCGAGTTGCTCCTCGTAGAGGACGAAGTCCTTGCGCAACACGGGCACGTCGACGGCGTCTCGCACCGCTTCGAGCGTCGCCGCCGACCCGCCGAAGTGCTCCGGTTCGGTCAGCACGGACAGCGCCGCCGCGCCGCCCTCGACCATCGCCTCCGCCAGTTCCACCGGGTCGTCGGTCCGCTCGCCGTCGGCCGTCGGACTCGTCGGCTTGACCTCCGCGACGAGCGGGGCCCGGCCGTCGGCCGCGGCTGCCTCGAACGCCGCCGGCAGGGATCGCGGGGTCACCGATACCCGGTCGCCACCGCCGCCGCGCTCGCGCGCCGCGTCCAGAATCGACCGAACTGCTGGCGCTATCTTTTCACTGTCGTCCATTACTGAACACTAACGTACAGAAGTGTACATAAGGCTTGCTGTCCGGGCGGGCGACGACGGGGCCGAATGTTGAAGGGGCGACCGCCCGACCTCGTAGGTATGGAAACACCGACCGGCGACGCCGGGATCTACGCCCGGGAATCGTCGTACCTCGATCGGTTCGTGCAGTTCGGCGAGGCCGGCGACCGGATCATCTCGCTGTCGTTCCCGTCCGCGCCCGAAGCGGACGCGGGCGCTGACCACTCGCTGCTGGACCGCATCGAGGAGTACCTGCAGGGTACCGAAGACGACTTCGCGGACGTGACCGTCGGGCTGACCGTCCCGACCGACCAGCGACGCGTGCTGGAGGCCGTCCGAGAGATTCCCTACGGCGAGGACGCCTCGGTCGCCCAGCTCGCGCGGATGACGCCGGACCTCGACGACGATGACCAGGCCGACCTGACGGCGGTTCGCGAGGCGCTGGCGGCCAACCCCGTGCCGCTCCTGATTCCCGACCACCGCGTGCGTGACGGCCCGAGCGCCGCGCCGCCGCCGGTGGAGCAGAAGCTCCGCGCCGTCGAGGGGCTGTGACTACGGGGAATCGAGCACGTCGACGCCTGAAATTTCGAAGCGCGCACCGCCCTCGCGGCTCTCGCCGACCGCGAGCGTCCATCCGTGTCCCTCGGCGATGCGCTTGCTGATCGCGAGCCCCTGTCCAGTGCCGTCGGCGGCGGTGGAATAGCCCGCTCGAAGCACGTTCGCTCTGTCTTCCGGACGGATACCGACGCCGTCGTCCTCGACGGCGAACCCGGTCCCCACATCGAGGTCAGCGACCCGAACGTGGAGCGTGCTGCGCTCGTCGCCAGACGCCGTCCACTCGGCCGAGGAGCAGTGCTCGGCGGCGTCGTCGGAACGCGACGCGTTCTGACTGCTCGTCGAACCGTGTTCGACGGGGTCTTCCGGAGCCTGCGACGGAAGGCTTGTCGAGCCGTGTTCGACGGCGTTTCGAAAGAGGTTCTCGAACAGTTGCGTGAGCCGCGCCTCGTTGGCCTCGACGACGAGGGTTGTCTCCACGGAGAGAGCGGCCTCGCCGGTCTCGACGTGCGCCCAGGCCGTCTCGGCCACGTCCGACAGCGCGATCGGACACAGGTCGCCGACGTCGTCACCGCGGCGTGCGAGCGCCAGCAGTCCCTCGACGAGTTGGCTCATCCGATCGACCGCCCGCTTCGAGCGCTCGAAGTGTGTCGCCTCGCCCGTCCGCTGGGCCAGTTCGAGCGAGCCTTCGAGCACCGAGAGCGGGTTCCGAAGGTCGTGACTCACCACGTCGGCGAACTCGTCTAAGCGCTCGTTCTGCCGGCGGAGGTGTTGCTCGCGCTCGACGCGCTCGATGGCCGTGGCGGTGTGTCTGGCCAGCAGTTCGGCCAGTTCGACGTCCTGGGTCTCGAAGCCGTCCACCTCGGACATCACGGCCTGGAACACGCCGAGGTCGCCGACCGGGACGCTGAGTCCCGACTTGTACGTCGGCTTCGCGGGGTCGGCGTTCTCGTCACGGTCGATGTCGGCCACGACCTGCGAGGCCCCGGTCCGGTACGTCAGTCCGGCCAGCCCCTGATCGAGGCGCATCCGCCTGCTCCCGCCGGGCGGGGCGTCCTTCGACGTGGCACGCGGGACGAGCCACTCGCCGTCACGGAGCATCACCGTACACATGTCGAAGTCCAGGATGTCGGCGGCGGCCTCGACGGTGCGGTCACAGATGGCGTCGACGTTCGCCTCGCTCTGGACCCGGCTGGCGAACCGATTGAGCGCTTCGAGCGAGCCCCGCTGTGTCCGCAGGGCGGTGACGTCCTCGTGGAACATACTGAAGCCCGTCACCGTTCCGTCGGCGGCGGCGAGCGGCGTGAGGCGGAGGCGGTCCCAGAACGTCGAGCCGTCTTGCCGGTGGACCTTCAGTTCGACCGTGGCAGGGACGCGCTCGGCAATCGCCCGATCGAGCCGTTCGACGGCGTCGGCCGCGGTCTCCGGTCCCAGGAACGCCCGGTAGCTCCGATCCAGCAGCGTCGATCGGTCGTAGCCCGTCAGCGCCAGGAACCGGTCGTTGACCGAAACCAGCGCCGGTTCGGTGTCGAAAACGGTGATTCCCACCGGTGCATCGGCGACGACGGCCGTCGCCTCGTCCGGGCGGGGGTCGGAGTCGGTCACTGCTGCCATGTCGTCGCCGACCGGTTTCAGTATTGCCCTCACCCGTCACACTGGCGACAGGACTCAGGCCCAGAGCCGGTCGACGCCGAGTCCCTCGTGGACGACCAGTTCGAGCGCGTTCACGAGGTAGTGGGCGACGACGACGGCGAGCAGGCTGTTCGTGACCACGAACAGCCCCGCGAGCGCGAGCCCCAGGCCGCCGGTGACGACGATCCCTGCCCGGCCCTGTGCGCCGTGACCGAGCGCGAACGCGACGGAGGCGACGACGGCCATCGCCCACGCCGGCGCGCCCAGGCCCGCGACGGGGACGCCGACGGCCGCCGCCCGGAACAGCAGTTCCTCGACGACCGCGATGACGGGGAGGACAACCCCGAGCAGGATCACCCAGCCGCCGGCCGACTCCGGGGCCAGCAGTTCCCGCAGCGACTCGTCGAAGGCGACGCCGAAGCCGTCGGCGACCGCCGCGGCGGCCTCGTTGCCGACCCAGAAGCCGACGCCCGCGCCGACGCCGATCGCCAGCGCCGGCAGTCCGGTCGAGAGCGGGTCGGCGGCGACGCCGAACGCGCTCGCCGGAATCTCGAAGTAGAACGCGCCGGCGACCAGCAGGAGACCGAACAGGCCCTGCGTGAACGCGACGTTGGCGAGCAACGCACCCGTCGACACGTCGTCCGGCGCGAGCCGGTCAGTCAGTCGCTCGCGCTCGGCCGCTGCCTGTCGCGTCTCGAATCGGGGAATCGTCGGATCACGGTCCGCGCGGGACCGGCCGGCGATCGACTGCATCCCGCCGCCGTCGGTCCGCACCGCTCCCTGAGAGAGCCGTGCCAGACCGAGCAGCGCGGTCAGAAGAACGCCCGTCAGGCCGACGAAGGCGGCCCACTCGGGCATCCGTTACTGCGGGCTGGGACTGCCGCTGCCCTGTCGCCCGACCTCGTGTTCGAGGGCCTTGCCCGTGATGGACTTGAGGCGGTCGACCAGCGAGTCCTTCTCGGGCTCGCCGGCGAGCGCGACCTCCAGCACCTCGGAGATGTGCGAGACGGGGATGATCTCGATCATGTCCTCGTACTCGTCTTCGATCATCACGTCCTGCGTGTTCGCCTCGGGGATGATGACCGTGTCGAGGCCGGCCTTCGCGGCCGCCTCGATCTTGTGCGTGACGCCGCCGACCGGCAGGACGTCCCCGCGCACGGAGAGCGAGCCGGTCATGGCGATGTTCTGCTCGACCGGGACGTTCTCCAGCGCGGAGATGACCGCGGTCGCGACCGTGATAGAAGCGGAGTCGCCGTCGACACCGCCCTCACCGGCCTGGACGAACTGGATGTGAACGTCCTTCTCGGAGATGTCCTCGTCGGAGAACTTCTTGATGATGGCCGAGACGTTCTGGACGGCCTCCTCGGCCATCTCCTGGAGCTGGCCGGTGGCGATGACCTGGCCGGGCCCCTGCGACGGCGTGACCTCGGCCATGACGGGGAGGACGATGCCGCTGTCCTCGCCCATGACGGCGAGGCCGTTGACGCGGCCGACCACGTCGCCGGTGTTGACCGTCAGCTCGTAGTCCTTGCGGCGCTCGATGTAGTTGTCCGCGAGCTGCTGTTCGATGGACCGGGAGCGGCGCTTGGCCTGGAGCACGTCGGCGCGCTCGGTGCGCTCGCGGTCCTCGGCGCGGGCGATGTCGCCCGCGACGCGGACCAGTCCGCCGAGGTCGCGGAACTTCAGGCTGAGGTGACCCTTGCGGCCCGCACGGCGGCGGGCTTCGAGGATGACCTCCTCGACGGCCTCCTCCGTGAAGTGGGGGAGCCGCCCGTCGTTCTCGACCTCCTGGGCGACGAAGCGCGCGTACTTGCGCCGCATCTCGGGGTCGTCCTCGATGGTGTCGTCCATGTACACCTCGTACCCGTAGCCCTTGATACGGCTGCGGAGCGCGGGGTGCATGTTCTCCATCGCGTCCAGGTTCCCCGCAGCGATCATGATGAAGTCACAGGGGACGGGCTCGGTCTGGACCATCGCGCCCGAGGAGCGCTCGGACTGGCCCGTGATCGAGAACTCGCCCTCCTGGATGGCCGTCATCAGCTTCTGCTGGCTGCGGATGTCGAGCGTGTTGATCTCGTCGATGAACAGCACGCCCTTGTTGGCCTGGTGGATCGCGCCGGGTTCGACGCGGTCGTGGCTCGGCGTCTCCATCCCGCCGGACTGGAACGGGTCGTGGCGGACGTCGCCGAGCAGCGCACCGGCGTGAGCGCCCGTGGCGTCCTCGAACGGCGCGGTCTTCTGGTTGGCGTTGTTGACCAGCAGGTTCGGGATCATCGCGTCGCTGCCGCGCGAGCCGTAGCGGAACGCGAGGTAGATGACACCGGCGGCGAGGATGCCCAGCAGGACCTGCTGGACGAGGATCAGCGCGTAGCCGATGACGATGGCGATGATGATCCACATCAGGAAGGTCCGCATCTGGTTGCGTTTGCGGGCCTCCTCCTTGTGGGCCTCGACGATCTGTTCCCCTTTTCCGCCGGGGACCGTTCGCACTTTCGGCTCGTTGCCGTCGTCGGGGTTGTGGTAGACGAGAACGTCCTGCAGTTCCTCTCGGGGGAGGAGCTGGCTCATCGCCTTCGCGAGCATCGACTTCCCCGTCCCGGGGGAGCCGATCATCATGACGTGGCGGCGCTGTTTGGCCGCCTTCTTGATCACGTCTCGGGCGTGGTCCTGCCCGATGACCTGGTCGACGAGGCGGTCAGGGACCTCGATGTCGGCGGTCGACTCGATTTCGAGGCCGCCGAGCAAGGCCTCCTCGTCGCCTTCCAGTTCAGATTCGCCGTCGACCTGGACGTCGCTGCCGAGTGTCGTTTCGGACGTTGCTCCGTCGCCGGCCTGTGGTTCCTCGGGTTCGCCGGATGGCTCGTCCGCCGAGGGGTCGGAGGCGGGGGATTCCTGGTCTCGCTGGGTCCCGTCGCTGGACGCCTCCTCCCCGGCGTCACTCGCCTCCCGGTCGGGGTCGGGAGCCGCGTCGGTGTCGGTGTTGTCGCTCATACAAACGTTGCTAACATCGGTATCGAAGGACTGTCGACTGATATACTTTCTCCCCGCGTCCCGCCGTACCACACCCCCGAAACCACCGGACAGCGCCCCGGTACGCCGGTTCAGTTTCACCGGTCGTCCCCCGTCGTCGCCTTTTTGAAACCACCCGTCACACTCACGTGTATGCGTGGGTTCTACATCGGCCGCTTCCAGCCGTATCACAACGGCCACCACTCGATGGTCGAGCGAATCGCCGAGGAGGTCGACGAGCTCGTCCTGGGTATCGGAAGCGCCGACGATTCACACACCACTCACGACCCGTTCACCGCCGGTGAGCGGATCATGATGATCACGAAGGCCGTCTCGGAGTACGACCTGACGACGTACGTCGTCCCGCTCGAAGACATCAACCGCAACGCCGTCTGGGTGAGCCACGTCGAGAGCATGTGCCCGGACTTCGACGTGGCCTACTCGAACAACCCGCTCGTCGTCCGCCTGTTCGAGGAAGCCGGTATCGAGGTCCGCCAGTCGCCGATGTTCGACCGCGACCGCCTGGAGGGCAGCGAGATCCGCCAGCGCATGATCGACGACGAGTCCTGGCGCGACCGCGTCCCGCCGTCGGTCGTCGAGGTAATCGAGGAGATTCACGGCATCAAGCGGCTCCAGCACGTCTCTGCCAGCGATTCACTGGACCGGTATACCGCGGCCGACGAGTCGGTCGAGGAGAAACTCGACGACTTCGAGGAGCGATGATCACGCTCAGTTCCGACTTCGGGTCGCCGTACCCGGCGGCCATGAAGGGCGTCGTCTGCAGCCGAAGCGACGCCCGCATCGAGGACGTGGCCCACGACTTCCCGCGACAGGACGTGCGAGCGAGCGCGTTCTGGCTCACGCAGACGCTTCCGTACTTCCCGCCGGCGGTCCACTGCGTCGTCGTCGATCCGGGCGTCGGAACCGACAGGGACGCAATCGTCCTCCGCGCGGGCGGGCACGCGCTCGTCGGCCCCGACAACGGCGTCCTCCTGCCGGTCGCCCGCGACCTGGCCGCGGCCGACGGTGCCGACGCCGACGGCGTCGAGGCGTTCACGTGGGCCTACGACGACCCCGCGAGCACGACGTTCCACGGTCGGGACGTCTTCGCGCCCGCGGCCGCCGCCGTCCACGACACCGGCGTCGACCGCGTCGAGGAACGGCCGGAGGCGACGCCCGTCGAGGAGTACGTCGACCTGCGGTTCCCCGAGCCGTCGGTCGACGCCGACGGAGCGACCGGTGAAGTCCTCGTCGTCGACGACTTCGGCAACGCCATCACGAACGTCCCCGGCGACGTGCTCGCCGAGCGGTTCGGCGAGACGGTCGCGGTCGGCGGAGACGACGTGCCGGTCCGGCGCGCGTACGCGGCCGTCGACCCCGGACAGCGCCTCGTCACGGTCGGTAGCCACGGGAACGTCGAACTCGCGGTCAATCAGGGACGCGGCGACGAGGCTTTCGGCGTCACGACCGGTTCGGACGTCGTCCTGTCGCTGTGAGCGAGTGTGCGGTCGCGTGTTTTGAATCCGAAGCCATCAGTCTGCGGCGCGACGATTCGCGGCGCTGATTCTCGCTCCGTAGCGCCCGGTATCCCGACCGCCGCCACCGAAAGCAGTGACTGCCCCTAATTTTTAGGGCCGCCGAAATATCGGAGCAGTTAAGTGTTTTAGGCATGCCTAATCCACTGTATGCCACAGAGACGCGACCTGCTGAAGACCGTGGGGGTGACCGCGACCGGACTGCTCGCCGGGTGTCCGGGGGTCCAGTCCGGCGGGTCCAGTACCGAGACGGGGGAGCGCGAAGCGACCGAGACACAGAGCGAGAGCAAGTCGACGGAGCAGGCGGCGTCGGTCGGCCCGATGACCGCCGTCGCGGCCGAGTGGAACGTCTACCGGGCGCGCCTGTTCGACGCCGTCGCGCTCGGACGGGCCGGCGCGCCGAGTGCCGGGGCGAGCGTCGCCCAGTCCGTCTTCGCTCGCTTCGAGGGGGCGTCCGGCGAGTACGGCGCACACGAGCGACTCGAATCCGTCTCCGAGTCCGTCTACGAGGGGTTCGAGGACGCGCTCGGGGAACTCCAGTCGGCGCTCTCCGAGGGGGACGTGGGGGCCGCGGCCGACGCCGCGAGCGAGGCGTCGGGGAAACTCCAGACGGCCCAGCAGTCCGCCGCCGGGCAGGAGGCGACGCGAGCCTTCGACCTGCTCTTACTCGGGAGTCGCGCGAGCAACGCCGTCGTCGCCGCCAGGCTCGGCTCGTTCGAGGGAGCCGCGGCGATCGCCGAGGAGACGACGGTCGCCTTCGAGGACGGCCTCGTCTACAGCGCCGTGGAGTCGGCCGACGCCGAGGCCTACGAGGCCTTCGAAAGCGGGCTCTCGGGCATCGGTGAGGCGGCGAGCAGCGAGGACGCGGCCGCCGTCACCGAGCAGGCCCGCGCCGCGCTCGACGCGGCCGTCCAGGGGGCCTACGCCGTCGCGCCGGCCGACTCGGTCGCCGGAGCCGGCCACTTCGCCGCGATGCAGGCCCGCGGGTGGGACGCGGCCGCGCTCGCGTCGGGCGGCGGCGTCGGGGCGGACTACGCCCACGCGACGACGCTGAACACGTACCGGGCTCGCGTACACGACGCCGCATGGCTGGCCCGCGCCGGCGAGACGGGTACCGCGGCGACGATGGTCGAAGACGTGTTCGCCCACTTCGAGGGCGCGGCCGCTCACGACGCTCTCGAAGAAGCGGACGGCGAGGCCTACGAAGCTTTCGAGGCCGGCCTGTCTGACCTCTCGTCGGCCATCGAGAACGGGGACACCGAGGGTATCGCGTCGGCCGTCGAGACGGTCGACACCAATCTCGTCGCCGGCATCGGGGCGCTGGCCGGCGGGAACGCGTCGGTCCTCCAGTCGGGCTTCTTCAGGGCCCGCTTCGCCGACGCGCGCGAACTGTATCGCCAGGGCCAGGCGGGGCGGGCGGCGACGCTCGTCTCGGACCTGTTCGCCCGGTTCGAGGAGAACCAGCTCGACTTCCACGAGACGCTGGAGGAGACCAGCGAGGACCTCTATCACCGCTTCGAGGAGGAGCATCTCGCGGGGCTCCAGTCGGCCTACGAGAACGGCGACGACGACGCGGTCGGGACCCACCACGACGGCGTCCTCGCGGCGCTCCTGGAGTTCGAATCGGCCCACAGCGCCGCGGTCGCCAGCGGGTCCGGCGCGACGTACATGGTCGGCCTCGCCTTCGACGCCGCGGCGACGAGCGCGCTCGGGAACGCCGACCGCGCGGCCTCGACCGCTCAGAGTGCGCTGGCGTTCTTCGAGTCCGGGGCCGCCGGCTACCACGAGGCGCTGGAGGAGGCGAACGAAGACCTGTACCACCGCTTCGAGGACGAGGCGCTCGGGAGCGTCATCTCCGCGGCGAACGACGGTGGCGACGTGAACGCGGCCGCGAAGACGTTCGCCGACGCGGCCATCGAATCGGTGACGGCCGTCGTCGGGTCGAGCGGCGGTGGCGAGACCGGTGGCGGTGCATCGAGTATCGTCAGCGACGTGTTCGCCACGTTCGAGAACGCCGCGGTCCACGACGAACTCGAGAGCGCGGACGCCGAGGCCTACGAGGCCTACGAGGCCGCGCTGAACGACTACGTCGCCTCGCTGGAGAACGGGTCGACCGACGGCGCGACCGCGTTCGCGAACGCCGCCCGCACCGCGGCATTCGCCGTCGTCGGCGCTGTCGACAGCGCCCCGAGCGGATCCGGCGACCACGGCGGTCACGGCGGCGAGAAGACCGAGGCGTCGCTGTCCGGCGGCCCGAACGTCGTCGAGGGCGTCCCCGACGACGCGGACCACGTCGTCGACATGGAAGCCGTCGCGTACGCGCCCGAGGAACTCACCGTCAGCGCCGGCGACAAAGTCGCCTGGAAACACGTCGGCGGCGAGCCACATTCGGTCACCGCAATCGAGGCAGACCTCCCAGAGGGTGCGACGTACTGGGCCTCCGGGGGCTTCGAGAGCGAGTCGGCGGCCCGCGAGGGCTGGGAGAACGGCGAGGGCGCGGTCCAGTCCGGCCAGAGCTACGTCCACACGTTCGAGACGGCCGGCGAGCACCCCTACATCTGTATTCCGCACGAGGCCGCCGGCATGGTCGGCACCGTCGTCGTCGAAGAGTAAGGCAGCCGGGCGTGTGGGCGACGGTCCGACCGCCGTTTTTCGGGTGGCCGAAAAATCGATGCCTTTTTGTATTTTAGGCCCACCTAAATTATTGTATGCCGGACGAACAGGACACGCGGCGGCGGGACCACTGTCGGCCCAGCGAGTCGGGTGTCGCCCTGCCTGGCGTCCGCGCGCGTCTGTCCCAGCACGGAGGTGAGACCGAACGAGGCGACCCGTAACCGTCACGATCGACCATCTTCAGCGACGGATACCGTGGGCATGGCCCGTCGCTGCGCGCCACGAGGTATCTCTCGTGTCTGTCCCGGGCGTCGACACGACGCCCTCCGTTTTCGCCCCAGAACTCGTCGTTCCCCAGCGGCGACGCTTTTGCCGCTGGGCTATCGAACTACCGCTTCAGAGAGACAGTCGCCTGTCGGTCGCGACCATCGCCTGGTCGCTGTCTGGCGGTCACCGCGGGACCCGCACCGTCGGCCTCAGTCGTCCGAGCCGACAGCGTCGGCGACGCCGCTCTCTATTCTCGTGACCTCTCGTTCGAGGTAGGACCGCTCGAAGTAGAGCAGTTCGACGGCGACGACGGCCGCGGCGACGACGAGCACCATGTAGAACGTGTTGGGTTCCCGGCTGTAGAGGTTGTACAGCATCAGCGGGAAGAAGGCGGCCGAACCGACCGCGCCCACCGCGGGCGGGACCGGGTTGACGTCGTCGGCGTCCCGTTGGCTGAAGGCGAGAACGCTCATCGCACCGAAGATGACGATGAACGACAGCGAGGCGAAGGAGGTGATGGCGCTCAGGCTCCCCATCGCCGAGAACGCGGCCGTGACGACGCCGATGACGAGGAGCGTGCGCTGGGGGACGCCGTCCGCGTCGGCGTCGCCCAGGTCGTCAGGCAGCAGGTCGTCGGTCAGCATCCCCTTCGCGAAGTGGGCCGCGGAGAACAGCGTCGCGTTGATCGCGCTCCCGGTCGAGAACAGCGCCGACACGGAGAGCAGTACTGCGCCGAGCGCCGCCAGGCCGTAGGGTTGCATCATCATCGACGCCGCGTCCTTCAGCGCGACGTGCGGGTGGCTCGTCAGCGCGTCCGGCACGAGGTTGACGGTGACGACGCCGACAAGGACGTACACCACGACCGCGGCCGGGATCGAGATGTACACCGCCTTCCGGATCGTCTCGGTCGGGTCCGCGATGCGCTCCTGATCGTAGAACAGGAGCTGCCAGCCCTGGAACGCCACGAAGGAGATGGCCGCCGCGACGATCGGGCTGACGCCGGCGAGCCGTCCGAACCCGAGTTCGAGCGGCGCGGCACTGTATCCGGTGGCGTACACCAGCCCGAGGATCCCGAAGGCCGCGAGGATGGCGACTTTCAGCGCGACGAGGACGTTCTCCGCCATCCCCGTCGAGCGCGCCCCCAGCAGATTCAGGCCGACGAAGCCGGCGATGGCGAGCACGGACACCACCGGCCGCGTCGGGAGGCCAACGAGGTCGGCGGGGAGCCCGAGCGTGATTGCGAACTCCGCGAACGCGAAGGCGTACATCGCCATCGATCCGATGTAGCCAAAGAGGAGCGTCCAGCCGACCATCCCGGCCAGCGTCGAGTTCCCGAGGTAACACTGCACGAACGACACCGACCCGCCGCGGTCGTCGCTCCGTTCGTTGAGCGCGTTGTACGAGTAGCCCGCACAGAGCGCGACGACGCCCGCGAGGACGAACGCCGCCCACGTGGCGGTCATCGTGATCTTCGCGACGACGCCCATCACGGCGTAGATGCCGCCGCCGATCATCCCGCCCAGTGCGATCGAGACCGCTTCCGTGAGTCCGAGGTCGGTCTCTCCCATCGGCCGCGGCGTACGCCGTCCACCCCGAAGAACACACTGCCGGCATCTGCCGGGGGTCGCCGCGGACCTGGCGTGCGATTCGGGGCAGGCGTTTTGCCCGTCCCGATCCTGACTGTGGACATGAGCGACCCGGAACCGGACGAGAACATCAGCGGCGGCGCGTCGGGCGGCGGCCGAGCGGCCGCGTTCGACCCCGAGACCGCCGGGACGCGCGCCGAGGCCGTCGTCGACCGCCTCGGCGACCTGTACTGGCAGAAGACCTACGGCGGTCGGGACGCCTTCGAGTGTCTCGTCCGCACGATACTCAGCCAGAACACCTCCGACAAGGCGAGCCAGCCGGCCCACGACGACCTGCTGGCCCGGTACGGGGACGAGTCGGGAGACGGCGACCTCGCCCGCGCGCTCGCCGACGCCGACCAGGCCGAACTGGCCGAGACTATCTCCTCGGCCGGTCTCTATAACCAGAAGTCGGAGCGCATCGTCGCGCTGGCCCAGCGGATCTGCGAGGCATACGGCGGCGAGGACGGCTTCGACGAGTTCGTCAGAGAACGCGAACCCGACGCGGTCCGCGAGACTTTACTCGACATGAACGGCGTCGGGCCCAAGACCGCCGACTGCGTGCTCCTGTTCGCCGGCGGCCGCGACGGGGTCTTCCCCGTCGACACGCACGTCCATCGCATCGCCCGGCGGATGGGGATCGCCCCCGCCGACGCCGACCACGAGGGGGTCCGTGAGCACTTAGAGCGGGACGTGCCACCGGAGAAGTGTGGCTTCGGTCACACTGCGATGATCCAGTTCGGGCGGGAGTACTGCACCGCTCGCAAGCCGGTCTGCCTCGACGACCCCGACGCCTGCCCGCTGGCCGACCGCTGCGATCAGGTCGGCGTCTATCCGGTGAGTGACGAGGTCGTCGACCCGGCGGAGACGGTGGAGTGACGTGAAGCGACGAGGACCAGACTGAGATCTCACACCGCCTCAGACCGGGATCGCTTCGACGGCACCCTCCCGGAGTGACACCGCGAGACCTTCGTAGAGAAACGTCATCGTGACCGTCGAGGGGGCACCGTCACGTCCGTCGAACAGTTCGTCGATAGCCTCGGTATCGACCGTGTTCTGGAGCGGTGAGAGGTCGAGGGCGTCGCGCTCGGTTTGGTACGCGACGAGTTCGACGACGGCCTGTGACACCGACGCCACGTCGCGGTCGAACTCGCCGATCGTGGCCTTCGTCTCGTCGTGATAGCTGATAGAATCGAAAAGTGTCTCGGCCGCGCCCACAAGATCGGATGTGGGAACCTCGTCGCAACAGTCGTCAGAACCAGACATGTACTCCTTCGTTTCGGTCGCTCATGCATAGGCCGTCACATTGACTATGTAACCTTTATTTACCTGTCAGAGGCGCATCGTCAGCGCACGTGGCGTCGAACCAACGTTCGATACCCACGTCGGAGCCGATTCGACAGCGCCTGGCGGGAGATATCGAGGTCACTGGCGATCTCGGCGAGCGTGACCTGCCGCTCGTCGTCGAAATAGCCCATCTCGTCGGCGAGGACCAGGGCTTCGCGCTGTGACTCGGTCAGCGACGGCGCGCCACCGGTCTCCGTGAGGTCGTGCAGTTCGACCAGCGTCGGATCGAGACCCGCGTCCGTACACGTCCGGTGGAACGCCGAGATGTCGGTCGGCGAGTCACCGCGAACCTGGACCGTCCAGCCCTTGGCATCGCCGACGGCGCTCAGCAGCGTCACGTCGGCGGCGACGATCGCTTCCACACCGCCGTTTTCGGAGGCGTACCGGCACCGGAGCAGCGACGAGCCGTTCACCGTGTCGATGACGTCGACGCCCTCCAGACCCGATGTACCGTCGAGGGCGGCCGCCGCGTCGTCGCCGTCGACGCCCTCCAGCCAGATGTACGGGAGGATGGTGTCCCCGGTAGGAACGACCCGCTCTATTTCGACGCCCGCGCCCGGATAGCGCTCGAAGAGGTGACCCAAGACGAACGCCTCGGTCGGGAGGCGAAACTCCGCAACTGTTGCCATATCGGAGTCGTTACGCGTGCCAGCGGAATAAGACGAATGCCTAATTAGCAAACCGGAGCCCGGACCTGGGGCGATTTCGCCGCGCCGTCGCGGTCGGTCCGGGCCGCGGGTGCTGTCGCCGGCCTCAGTCGCGGTGGCCCCAGCGCTCGCCGTCGTCGGCGTAGCGGGCGCTGACGATGCGGTTGAACTGCTCGTCAGACAGCGAGATGTCCACCGCGCCGACGTTCTCGTCCAGCTGGTCGACGGTGCGCGCGCCGACGATGGGGACGCAGGTGATGTCGGGCTGTTCGACGAGCCAGCGGAGCGCGACCTGGGCCGGGGTGGCGTCGAGTTCGTCCGCGACCGACCGGAGTTCGTCGAGGACGTGCCAGCCCCGCTCGGAGAGGTAGTAGTCCCCGAAGGAGTCGTAGATGTCGCCCCGGGAGCCCTCCGGACCCTCGAACTGCTTCGGGTCGTCGGGGTCGGCGCGCTCGTACTTCCCGGTGAGGAAGCCGCCGGCCAGCGGCGAGTAGGGGCAGACCGCGAGGTCCTGGTCGGCGCACACGTCGAGGTAGTCTTTCACGTCGTCGCGGTAGCCGGCGTGAAAGAGCGGCTGTGTCACGTCGAATCGCTCGTAGTCCTCCACGTCGCTCGTCCAGAGCGCCTTCGTCAGTTGCCAGGCGGCCATCGTCGACGCGCCCAGGTGGTGGACCTTGCCCTCGCGGACGAGGTCGTCGAGCGTCGCCAGCGTCTCCTCGATGTCGCTGTCCTCGTCCCAGCGGTGGATGTAGTAGAGGTCGAGATAGTCCGTGTCGAGGCGGTCGAGCGTGCCCTCGATCTGGGCCCGGATGTGCTTGCGGCCCAGCCCCGAATCGTTCGGGCCGGGTTCGCCGCGGCCGTCGAAGGGGAAGTAGACCTTCGAGGCGATGACGAAGTCCTCGCGGTCGTAGTCGTCCAGCCACTCGCCGATGTACTCCTCGCTCGTGCCGTTGGGGTCGCCGTAGACGTTGGCCGTGTCGATGAAGTTGATGCCGCGGTCCCACGCCGCGTCGAGCAGGTCGTGGGCCTCCTCGCGGTCGGTCTCGACGACGCCGCCGGTGTTCCGCCCGAAGCGCCACGTGCCGAAACACAGCTGTGAGACCGTCGTCCCGGTCGAACCGAGTCGTGTGTACTCCATGTCCGGTCCAACGACGGCCCGGCGAAAAAGCGGTCGGGTCGCGGCGAGCGCCCGCCGGTATTCTACGATCGCGTCGCGTACGCCGCGGCGACGAGCGCCGTGACGAGGACGAACGCCGTCAGCGCGAGGTTCGGGATCGTCAGCCCGGCCACGCGGTACTGGACCTGCGCGCAGCTGAACGCGCCCAGTCCGCAGGCCGTCTGGGTGATCTGGAGCCAGGAGTGATAGGCCGCGATACCGCCGCCCAGCACCGACAGCGGCAGCGCGGTGCGGGCGACGCCGGGCCGGTCTTCGAGCGCCGCCACCCCGAGGCCGACGACCAGCGGGTACATGCAGATGCGCTGGTACCAGCAGAGCCGACACGGCGTCAGCCCGAGACCGAGCGAGAGATAGAGGCTCCCGGCCGTCGCGACGGCGGCGACGACGGTCGCGGCGGCGAGGAGCGGGCGCGTCAGGTCCCTGCGTCGAGCATCGGCCACAGCGAAGTCGCGGCCCTCGCGGGCAAAAGCGTTCCGAGAGCGGTGAGCGGCGTCCCGCTCCCCGACTGCTTTTTCAGGCGCGCCGCCGACGGTCCCCGTATGACTGACGAGCGCGACCCCGAGTCGAACCTCGAACAGTGGAAGTCGGCGATGCAGGAAGAACACAGCGAGGCGATCGCGAACCCCGACCCGGACGCGTCACACCGCATCGAGGGGGTCGCACAGGTCACCTACCGGGTGACCTTCGACTACGACGCCGACGCGGACGCGCTGGAGCGCGCCGACGCCGAGGAGGTCGACGACCTGACCGACCCGGAACTGCTCTCCTGTGCCTGCGGCGTCCGCGGGATGACGCCCGAGGAAGCCAGAGAGCACATGGCCGCGGCCGCGTCGCGGGACTGAGCCGCCGTGCTCCCAGACGTTCAGTCGTGGACGGTTACGCCGGACTGATCGACCGAGATGTCGAGGAGGCTGGTCACTTCGTAGTCGGTCTCGTCGAGCGCCGAGCCGCCGGTCTTTCGGAAGACGACGACGATGTCCGAGATGTTCGCGCCGATGTCGTCGAGCGCGTCGCAGATGGCCGCCATCGTCCCGCCCGTCGACAGCAGGTCGTCGACGATGAGCAGGTCGTCGCCGGCCTCGATGTCGTTGATGAACATCTCCGAGTCTGAGTAGCCCGTCGTCTTGTGCAGCGCCACTTCCTCGTCCAGGCCGTACGAGCGCTTGCGGATGACGACGAGCGGGATGTCCGTCTGCAACGAGAGCGCCGTCGCGATGTGAATGCCCATCGCCTCGGGCGCGACGATCTTGTCCACGTCCAGATCCGCCACCCGCGTCACGCCGACGACGACCTCCCGCAGGAGCTGGGGGTCGAGCATCGGCACGCCGTTGCTCAGCGGATGGACGAGGTAGGAATAGCCGTCCTTGTCGATAATCGGGGCCTCGTGCAGCGACTCGCGAAGCTTCTCCATGGACACCGTTGGACGAACTCCCTCATTACGGTCCTGATTCCGTGCGAGCGGCGGCCCGCGGCTACCGCCCGTCGGCGAACGACGACAGCGACGCGTCGCGCGTCCCGTCGAGGTACTGCCGGATCCGCCGTTCGTCCCATCCGAGTGGCCCGAGGACGCTGGCACAGGCCCGGACGAGGCGGTCGGCGTAGAAGTCGGCGTCGTACGCCGTCCCGTCCTCGAACGCGAGTCGAACCCGTTCCGTTCCCGCGCGGTCGTCGTCGACGACGACGTACTCGACGGATTGTCCGGGGTTACGCTCGAAGCCGCGTTCGGCCGCCCGTTCGAGCGCGGCCTTCGCCCGGGAGGCCCGCCGGTACTCGTCGGCGCGCTTCGAGACGCGCTGCGTGATGGTCAGGTCGGCCGCGGGCACGGCACCTCGGCGGAGCGTCGCGAGGTGGCGCGCGAGTCGGTCACAGACCGGCTCCGGCGCGCGACCGCGGTCGAAGGCGTCGATCAGGTCGCGCTGGGCCGCCGAGACGAACGGTGACGTGCTCCGCTGGCGGGCCTCGATGCCTCGCAGTTTGTACCGCTCAGACTCGCTCGCCGCCGTCTCGTCGGCCCAGCGCCCGAAGTACCGCATCAGCGCCGCGCCGCTGGCCCGCTTTCGCGGACAGAACGCGATCCAGTCGAAGCGGCCCTCGTACTCCAGTTCGATCCCCACCTCGTCGGTCACGGCGGCGGCGACTTCCCGGACGGGCGTCTGCTCGCGCTCGGGGTCGGCCGTCACCCAGAGGCTGTCGACGATTCCGTGGACGACGCGCCAGCCGGCGGCTTCGAGGCGTTCCTTGGCCGTGAGCATGATCTCGCGGGCGAAGGCGTTGATGGCCTCGTGGGTCTCGATGCGCCCGAACTTCGCGTGGCGGTAGCCCTGGTAGCCGAAACAGGAGACGAGGACCCACTTGACGGCGTCGGCCTTCGCTTCGAGGTCGTCGGTCGGCGTCCCCGCGTCGGCCGCGGCGATGCGGGCCTTCCAGTCCGCCCGGTCGTCGAGCAGCGGCCCGAGCACGTCGCCGAGGAAGCCGTCGCGCTCGCAGACGCTGTAACCCAGTTCGGGCACGTCCGCGCCGTCGTGACAGTCACAGCAGACCGTCTCCGGCGAGACGTTGTACGCCCGGATGATGTTGGGGTACAGCGACGCGAAATCGAGTTCGTGGACGGCCTCGTGGACGCCTGGTCCCCCCGTCGCGTCGCCGCTCACACCGCCCGCAGTGTCCGGCTGGAAGGTGAACCCGCCCCGGTCGGCCGCGTGGAGCGTGTCGAGAGACTTCCACCGTTCGGTCTGGCGCTTCTGCCACGGGGCCAGCACGTCCCGCTCGCGGGCGCGTCGGACCTCCAGCGCCGTGAGGACGCCGCCGATGCTGTCTCTGGCGACTTCCTGAAGCGGCTTGCCCGCGCGCTCGACGAAGTACCGCAGGCCGGCCATGCTCGAGTGCCCGAGCAGGAAGCTGTTCGAGCGGTCGACCACGACCCGTCCGGGCACGTCGTACCGCGCCGGCGAGTGCCCGACGCGGCCGTAGCTGGCGTACGTGCTCTCGCCGGCGAGCTTTCGGTGGCCCGGCCGCCGTCCGAGGTCGACACCCGCGTCGGCCAGGAGCGCCACGATGTCGCCCGAAGAGAGGACCAGCACGTCGGGGTCGCGGGATTCGAGGGCGGACTCGACGCACCGTTTCACCGCCTCAGCGTCGTCGCCGGCCGGGTCCCCGTCGACGGTCAGCGCCGTCGGGTCGTCCGCGGCGAGGGCGGCCGGCGGGAGCGACAGCGAGAGCGTGCGGAGGGGCCGCCCGGGGGTCGGGTCGCGCCCGGTGTCGAGGCAGTAGCGGAACTGCGGATCGAGATCCACGTCGTACAGCGAGAGCACGCCCGGCGCGTGGGACGCGTGCTCGCGCTGGCGGATCTCGCGCGCCACCTGCCGGACCTCGTCCAGTCGGTCGACCGAGAGCCGAAGGACCGGCGAGCGCTCGGTCGCGCCCAGCGTCGTGAACCACCGCTCGCGCTCGACGGCGGTGACCTTCGGGTCGGGGGCGACCGCGTCGGCGAGCCAGTCGAGGTAGCGCGTCCGGTCGTTCCGCGCGGCGGCGTAGAGCGCGGGCTCGTAGTCCGGATCGGCGGTCGCCGCGACGCCCTCGCCGTCGGTCGCCCAGCGGACCGGCACGCCGTCCTCGCGGACGTCAATCTTGAACGCCATCGGCGTCCCGGCGCGCCCGCAGTTCCGCCTCCTGGGCCAGCAGGACCGTCATCACGAACGCCCGCCACGGGTCGCGGGCGTTCTGCTGGCTGGCGGCGTCGGCGTGGGCGCGCGCCCGCTCGAACAGCCCGTCGAACGCCGGCTGGTGGCGGCGGCGGAGCGACCGCCGAAACGGCTGCCACTCGCGCTCCAGGCGGTCGAACTGCTCGCGCACCGTGGGACCGGTTCGACCCACGGCTCACACCTCCGGGGCCACCGGCTCGACCAGGACCGGTTCGCCGTCGGCGTCCGCCGCACCGAGCAGGTCGACCCAGTAGGGGATGGTCGTCTGGAACCCCCAGTCGTGCCAGTACACGTCCGTGCGAAAGGACGGGCCGTCGACGCGGAGACCTGCTTGCGTGCGCTGGGCCGTGACGGTCCGGTCGGCCGCGTCGCGAACCCGGTCGCGGCGCTCGCGAGCGGTGACGACCACCGGAAGGTCCAGCGCGTCGGCCAGCGCGGCCAGCAGTTCGAGCGTCGCGTCGAACATCGCCTCGGCCTCGTACTCCGGCACGTCGTCCTCCGCGTACAGCGACGCGACGTTCGGGGCGACCACCAGCGCGTTCCGCGGCGTCACCTCGGCCGGCAGCGACCGGGCCAGTTCGTAGTGCTGGTAGCCCGTGAACGCGCGGGCGACGCGGATGGACCGCGCGACTCGACCGACCGCGTGCCGGCGGATGGCGTCCGGCGACGCCGCGTTCCGGGCGTCCAGCCAGTACGTCGACCCGCTCGCGTCGGCGAGGTGGCGGCCGACCAGCCGGTACAGCGCCGCCGGTGCGCCCTCGTCGTCGAGGAACGTCACGCCGGGATCCAGCGTCGGAAGCTGACTATTCATGGCCGATCGGTTCCCCCAGGAGTCACTTATACGCGAGCCACCCCCGGAGTGAAAGTGAAAGTGAAACGGCGACGGGGCGGCCAGGACGCGATCCCGTTCGATGTCGTCACGTTCCGACGACGCCGATCCAGCTCACTCGTGGCCCGAGACGGGGACCGGTTCGTACGGTTCCTCCAGATACTCGACGTCGCTCTCGGAGAGGTCGATCTCCAGCGCCTCGACGGCGGCTTCGAGGTGCTCGACGCTCGACGTGCCCAGAATCGGCGTCGTCACCCACTCCTTGTGGAACTGCCAGGCGAGCGCGATCTGGGCCATCGTCACGCCCCGCTCGTCGGCGAGTTCCTGGACGCGTTCGTTGATCTCGCGGCCGCCGCCCTCGGCGTACGGCCGTCCGAGTTCGGCCTCGTGTTCCCCCCGCGTCGTCGCATCGAACGCCTCGTGGGGCCGGGTGAGAAAGCCCGCGCCCAGCGGGCTCCAGGGCATCACTGCGATGTCTTCGTTCGCACACAGCGGCAGCATCTCCCGCTCCTCCTCGCGGTAGGCGAGGTTGTAGAGGTCCTGCATGGAGACGAACCGCTCCAGCCCGAGCCGATCCGACGCGTGCAGCGCCTCGGCGAACTGGTGGGCCCACATCGACGACGCGCCGACGTACCGCGTCTGCCCGCGCCGCACCGCGTCGTCCAGCGCCCGGAGCGTCTCCTCGATGGGCGTGTCGTAGTCCCAGCGGTGGATCTGATACAGGTCGACCGTCTCCATCCCGAGTCGGTCGAGGGAGTTCGACAGCTCCTGCTCGATTGCCTTCCGCGAGAGCCCGCCGGAGTTCGGGTCGTCCTCGCGCATCTGTCCGTACCCCTTCGTCGCCACGACGAACTCGTCGCGGTCGTAGTCGTCGAGCACCTCGCCGAGAATCGCCTCCGACTCGCCGTCGGAGTAGACGTTCGCCGTGTCGAAGAAGGTGATCCCGAGGTCGATGGCCCGCTCGATCACCTCGCGGCTCTCCTCGCGGTCGAGCGTCCACTCGTCCCAGTCCGTGCCGAAGCTCATGCACCCGAGGCAGATCTCCGAGACCGTCATGCCGGTGGAGCCGAACGTGGTGTACTCCATACCGACACTGCGGCCAGCCGCGACAAAAGTGTCCCCGCCGGTCGACACAGACAGGCGACTGTCGCAAGCCGCAACGGTAACAGGCCGCGGCCTGAAGCGCCCCCAGAACTGTGCGTACTCCAACACTATCCGGTCGCGACGGGAGCGTCGATGAGTGAACGGGTGACGACGGCGGATTCAGTCCGAAACGTCGACGGCTATCGAGAGCGCGCGCTCCACTGGCTCGTGCTGAGCGGGAACCGAGCCGCCGTCGCGGCGGTCCTCGTTACGGCCGTCGTCGGCTTCTTCGCCGTCTCGACGCGGGTGGGGCTGCTCGCCGTCGGACCGAAAAGCGCCGCCGCATCGGCGTTCGCGAGCGGCTTCATCTCCGGGACGGTGACGCTCGTGACCATCGCGCTCTCGATCAATCAGCTCATCCTCTCGCGCGTGTTCGGCTCGCCCAACGAGCTGTTCGACCAGCTGGGCGGGACCCGCGACCTCCGCCGGCGAGTCCGCGGCCACGCGAACGAATCCGCCGTCCCGAACGACCCCGCCGAGTTCCTCGGCCTCGTCGCCGGAACGCTCACCGAACGCGCGAACCGCCTGGCGACGGCCTGTGAGAACGCCGACGGCGACCACCCGAGCGACGTGGACGACTACGCCGCCGGCATCGGCGCCTACGGGGAGAGCATCACGGAGAAAATCGAGAGTCAGACGGCCATCGTGAACGTCCTCGAAGTGATCCTGGGGACCGAGTACGCCCGGAATCTCACCGCGACGGAGTGGATCCGAAACGAGTACGGCGACCGCCTCTCGGAGACGGCGACGGCGGAACTCCACGCCATCGACGACCTGCTCGAGGCCATCGCGGTCACGCGGCAGTTCTTCAAGACGCTGTCGCTCCAGCAGGACTTCGCCCGGCTCTCGCGCGTCGTCGCCTACACCGGCCTGCTCGCGCTGGTCGTCAGCGTGGCACTGGCGCTCGTCTACCGGACCGGTTCGGTCACCGTTCCGGCGCAGTATCTTCCGCTGATCGTCAGCGTCGGAATCGGCGTCATCGTCACGCCGCTCGCCCTCTTCATCTCCTACGTGTTCCGGGCCGCGACCATCGCTCGCCGGACCGTCTCCGTCGGCCCCTTCGTCCCGCCCGAAGAGCGCTCCGACGACGAGTGAGCGGCGGCACGGCTCGCGGATTCGCGCTCCGTCTGTGACGCCGCTTCGGGCGGTTCGGCCGTGGCTTCAGATACGCTTCCGTTCGAGGAGGAGCTCGCATATCGGCTGTCGTCTCGGAGGAGGCAACTAGATGCGCGTAGAGCCACCGTCTCCCGTCGAAGGAGTGGCCTCGGCACTCATAGGGCTCGTCACACAGGGGAGTCACCCCGGTTCGGCCCGCGGTCGTCGTCATCGGCCGGCCGGGGATAGCGCGGCCGGCGACAAGACGGTTTCTCCTCGCGAGCGAACACTGGAACAAACGCTATACGGCAGCGGGCCGTGCAGGCGAGCATGAACAGACGACGCTTTCTGTCGCTCACGGGGGCCGGGGTCGTCGGCGGTCTCGCGGGCTGTTCGGACAGCGAGACCACCGGTGAGTCCATCTCGGACCACCCCGCGGCGGCCGGTCTCGACGCCCAGCCGCGTCGGGGCGAACTCGGCGGCCACGTCGTCCTGGCGTTCGAGGATCCCTCCTGCCCGACTTGCCGGCGCTTTCACGAGAACACCGTCCCGGACATCGAGGCGAACATCGTCGAGACGGGAAAGGGGGCCTACGTCGTGCGGACCTACCCCGTCATCTACCCGTGGGGAGAGCCGGCGACGCAGGCCCTGGAGTCGACGTTCGCCCGCGACGAGGCGGCGTTCTGGTCGCTGTTCGAGCACTACTTCACCGAGCAGTCGTCGTTCACGACGGAGAACGTGCTGGAGCGGACGGCGACGTTCCTCGACAGGGAGACGGCGGTCGACGGCGAGGCGGTCAGGACCGACGCGGAGAACGGAGCCCACGACGACGCCGTCCAGGCGGACGTCCAGGCGGCCGAGAACGCGGGCCTGGGCGAGACGACGCCCATCATCCTGCTGTTCGAGGCCGGCGAGTTCGTGACGAAGGTCAACGGCTCCGTCAGTTACGAACTCATCGCGGAAGCGCTGGGAGAGAGCGAGGGATGACACCGTGAGCCGCGTGTGGCGCGTCCGACTGCCGACGCAGGCCGGCGACTGGCGACTGATGGGGCGAACCGCCCGACTGGTGCTCACGCTCCCGGCCTACGCGGTCGTGGCCGCCGTCGCGTCGGTCGTCTCGCTGTCCGTGTTCGTCCTCTCGCTGCAAGTGACGCTGGTGATGGACCTCATCGTCGGCGGGTCGCTCCCGCTGGCCAGCCGGCTTCGGGTGCTGGTCGAACTGTACCCCTTCGTGGGCACGTCGTTTACGCCCGCACAGGGGCTCTTGCTCGTCGCCGTCGCCCTGCTGACCGGGATCGACATCGCGCTCGCGGCGTACCACTTCCGGGAACACGGTCTCGACCTGCAACAGGGCGGGGCGGGCGCGGCCGGGCTCCTGCTGGGGACGCTCGGGGCGGGCTGTGCGGCCTGTGGCTCGGCGGTCCTGCTGGCCCTGCTCTCGCTGCTCGGGGTGTCGACCTCGCTGCTCTTCCTGCCGCTCGACGGCCTGGAGTTCGCGGTCGGGGCGCTGGTCGTGCTGACGCTGTCGATCTACTGGCTGGCCGAGGGGATGCGCGGCGGCGAAATCAACGGCTGTCCGGTCGACTTCTCATAGCGGGAGAAAACGTATAGCTCCGAGAACCGAACACCGGAGCGAAGGCATGTCCGAGACGGAGTCCCAGCTGACGAACGCGAATGCCCCCTCCGAGTACGAGCACCTGAAGCGCAAACGAAAGGAGACGGCGGGGACGGTCGAACTCGCCGAGGTGGCCGACGTGTGGGTCGGCGACGACCAGATCGTCTGTCGGTTCCAGTTCGACTGGGCGACAGAGCCGGTGCGACGGACGTACGACCTCGACAGCGACCGCGACGTGGCCCGGCTCGAACGGCTCTGTGAGGCCAGTGGGTTCGCATTCGAGCAGGTCACACACCTTGAGGGCGCACTCGTCGAACTCGAATACACCGGCACGGAGTGGCTCCCCGCACCGGAAGCCGCCTACACGGAGGGACAGGGATCGGCCCTGGAGACGTTCCGAGCGGAGTGGCGGCTGCTGGTGCGCGAGGTCGCGCACTCGCCCGCATTCCTCCGGCGGGGAATCCAGCGGCTGCGCGGCCTCTCGACGACGCAGTGGATCATCGTCGTCATTCTCGTGAAGAAGATCGCCATCGTCGCCCTGCTGGCCCACATGCTGTTGTGACGGCAGGGGCTCGCGACTATCGGGGGCTCAGTTCGTCGTCGTGATCTCCACCACGTCGCGGTGGTCGAGTTCGGTGTCGGCCCCGACCTGGCGGCCCGAGCGAACGTCGTGGGCGTGCAGGAAGCCGTCACCGATGTCGGTGTGCAGGAAGTACGCGAAGTCCTCGGCGGTCGAGCCGTCGGGGAGGACGAAGCAGTCCTGCAGGAAGGTGCCGTCCTCCTGGGGCTTGCGTGCGCCGGGGAACACCGCGATGGCCTCCAGTTCCTCGAACAGCGCCGTTTCGAGCGCCTGCTGGACGCCGGTTCCGTCGAACTCGGCGACGAACTCGCGGATCTGTTCGAGGCCGGCGGCCTTCTCCTCGGGGAGGTCGGCGGTCACGGTGAAGTCGTCGTCGCCGGGGCGGTAGTCGAGCACGTCCTGCTCGTCGCCGTTCTTCAGGGCCTTCTCCGCGTGGGCCGAGACGGGGACGAACGTCAGGTGCTCGTACTCGGGGTCGTTCGTGACGGCCTCCCAGTTGTCCTGGGCCGCCTCGGTGTCCATCTTGTTCGCGGCGACGACCATCGGCTTCGTCCGGATGCGGATCTCGCGGGCCAGCGCCTCCTTGTCGGCCTCGTCCCACGCGTCCGGGTCGAGTTCGAGGTCCAGTGCGAGGACGACCTGCTTGACTTCCTCCTCACTGATCTTGAACGCGGACATCTGCTCGGCGAGATCGGCCTCGATGTCCTTGTCCTCGCCGTGGTAGCCAGAGCGGTAGCGCTCGATGCCCTTCTCCAGGACGTCGAGGTACCACATGTCCAGTTCGTCTTCGAGGAAGTCGATGTCCTCGCGGGGGTCGTGGCCCTCGGTCGGCTCGCCTTCGAGGTCCGTCTCGCCGGTGAAGTCGACGACGTGGATGAGCACGTCGGCCTCGTTGAGGTCCGAGAGGAACTGGTTCCCCAGGCCCTTCCCCTCGTGTGCCCCGGGGACGAGGCCGGCCACGTCGACCAGTTTCGTCGGGACGAACCGGACGCCGTCCGCGCAGTAGCCGTGGTTCGGGGTACAGGAGTGGTCGAACTCCGGGGCGGCGCAGTCGACCCGGACGTAGGCCTCGCCCATCGACGGGTCGATCGTCGTGAACGGGTACGCCCCCTCCGGGACGTCGTTCATCGTCGCTGCGTTGAAGAAGGTGGACTTGCCGACGGAGGGCTTGCCGACGAGTCCGATCTTGTAGCTCATTGGACGCCTAGAGCGGCCTCCGCGGCTTAAACGCTGTTACACGGCCTGACAGCGGGTGTGAGTGTCACACGCATTTCGGCCGAGAGGGAGCCACGCGACGGCACGACGTGGTCGCGGCCCCCGCACGAACGATCCACAGCGGCCTACTGCGACTGGTGGTCCCGGCGACCGCACGGACTACAGCAATCGCCGGACACCACGGAATCCAGACGACTATCGTGAGTATCATCCAATACGTTGTCAGAAATATCAGATATAATACTATAAGTACCGCGTCGAATACCTGACGAGATTAATCTAATATAAAATTGGTAAATAAGTATACTTCGCCGCTTTACAAGTCTAAAGAACATGATAGGTAAGGGAGTTCGCAGTCGGTTTTGAGACTATCGCGCTTCGTGAGTCCGCCCCTACCTGAGCGCTGACGCGACTGGTAACCGTACGAACGCCGTGTGTATGTAACTCAATTCTCCGTAAGCTTCGAATATTTCAGGTGGAACGGTGATTTCGACCGAAACGCTCACGGCCGGAACCGAGTGCTCGGGCGGGCGTTCGGAGCGACTGGGCTCCCCCTGCGAATTCTTTACAGAATTCTTAGATATTAGTCCCATTTTCCACAGATGATTGTATTGGATTCTGATATCACTGCAGTATCAATCATGGACAGAGGGTCGCACTATCGCCAAACATATTAGTAATACATAATTTTAAGTTATCTAACGTCATATTCTATCATGTTCATTCCGGCTTGCCAGGATAGTCGACGAAGACCGAGGAACGTGGTCGCCGTATCCACCGCCACCCGACGCTCGACACTCACGCGGACTGTATCGACCGACGACCGTCGGAATGAGCAGCCAGGGAACACCTATGGAACTCGAACTCACGGAAGTCCCGAAAGAGACACGGGAAGAATTTGAATCGTATCCCAACGTAACGGGGACCGGGATCGGCCCGAAGCAACGAGCGGGGCAACCGGACGAGGAGACGGAATCCGTCATCGTTTTCGTCACGAAGAAAGTCTCGGAAGCCGACCTCGGCGAGGACGAAATCATCCCGAGCGAGATCGAAATCGACGGGAAGACGTACGAAACCGACGTTCAGGAATCGGGAGAGGTCCGAGCGCTCGAACTCGAACTGACCGCTCCGGAAGCCCCGATGAACCTTGAACAGCGCGGGCGAGCGGAGATTCAGGAGATCCCAGAGTCGCTCTCGCGGACGCGGCGCTGGCGACCGGCCCCGGCGGGCGTCTCGTGTGGCCACCCGGACATCACGGCCGGGACGCTCGGGACGCAGCCGCTCCGGACGCAGGACGATCGGCTCGTCTTCCTCACGAACTCCCACGTCGCCGCCAACAGCGGACAGGCTAACAGGGGCGACACCGTACTGCAACCCGGGCCGTACGATGGCGGTTCCGCGCCGGACGACGCCATCGGATCGCTGCTGAGCTTCAACGCCATCGACGCCTCGACCAGCGCGCCGTACCCGGAGAACAAGACCGACAGCGCGCTCGTTGAGGTCAAACCGGACCACCTCCAGACCGACATCTGGGAACTCCACGAGGACCTTCGCGAGTTCACCGACGCTCAAATCGGTGCGGTGCACGTCAAGAGCGGTCGGACGACGGGCGTCACCCGGGCGAAGTGTACCGCCCGCCACGCCTCGTTCAACGTCCAGTACAGCCACGGCGTCGCGAAGATGGTCGACCTCGACGTGTTCAACGCGATGGCCGCCGGCGGTGACAGCGGCAGCCTGATCGGGATGGAACAGGAGGACGGTTTCTACGGGACCAGCCTCCTGTTCGCCGGCAGCAGCAGCATCACGCTCGGCGTCCCGATGGACACCGTCCAGGCCGAACACGGTCGCCTCACGCCGGTGTCCTCACAGGACCTCGTCGACGCCGACGACATGCGCGTCACCGGGACGGCGTTCCGCGTCTCGCTCGATCCGAGCCAGGTCATCCACCGCTGGAGCGGCCCGTGGGACGACCGCTACGCCGTTGACTTCGTCGGACACCCGGTCAACAGCGGCGACTGGGTCGACGTCAGGGTGGCGTCGACGTACAGGACTGCCAGCGGCATCTACTACCAGATCAGAGCGGAGAACAAGTGGTCCAGTCGGTCGGCCGACTGCGACGTCAACTACAGCGTCACCCGGTGATCCACGATGCAAATCACGATCCAGATCTCGGACGACAGCGACGAAGGCGTCTCCATCGAGGGGATCGAAGCCGCCGAATCCGTGCAGGCGGAGCCGCCGGCCGAACCCGGTGAAAGCGCGGCCGAGCCGCCAGTCGAGATGAACGACGTCGAACGACCGCCCGCACAGTTCCGTCGAGCGAACGCGGCCGACGAGGTCGCCAGCCAGGCCGAACCCGCGCCGCCGCAGTTCAGTCCGGCCAGTTCGCGGGCTATGGAGAAGTACCGATAATACGACTCGTCCCCGCTTCCGACGGCGGCTGTCGACTCGCTTCGGGATTTTCCGCCGATAGTCGCCGATTCGACCGACTGTTCGACCCGCGTGGGGGGAACGAAACGCAGATCGAGTCGAGATTACACCGTCCGCTCGTAGACGTTGACCGGGTACTCCCGCCCGCCGACCTCGGTCGTCCGCTCGCCGATCTTCTCGAAGTGCGTCCGGTAGAAGCCGTTACCGACCTCGTTTGCCGAGAGCACCTCGTCGCGAATCTTCCGAACCGAGAGCTCGCGCAAGTGATTCTCGCCCCGGTAGAGCAGGTCCGTCCCGATGCCCTCGCCCCAGTAGTCCGGGTGGACGTACAGGTCGAGGTCACCGAAGCCCGCGGCGTCGGTCATCCCGCAGCTCGCGTACCCGACCACGTCGCCGTCCGCCGTCGAGACGAACAGGCCCACCTCGTCGAGTTCGATCATTCGCTCTAGCACCTCGGTGGCGTAGCCCTCGTCGAGCAGGTCGTCGACGGTCTCCGCGCCGAGGATGTCGTCGTACACGGTGTGCCACGCGGCGCTTGCGACCCGTCGGATGTCAGTGACATCCACCGGCTCGGCCGGCCGGACAGTCGTTTGGAATGACATGTGAGAGTGTCTAGCTCGGATCACAATAGAACTGTGGGCGCAGCGCGGCGAGTCCGCCGCGGAGAATCCTGCTCAGAGAATCGTCGGGTAGTCCGCGATGAGGCCGTCGACGCCGGCCCGCGCGAGTTCCTGGGCCTGGTACCACGTCTCGACCGTCCAGACGTTCACCTCGCGGTCCTCGTCGTGGGCGACCTCGACCAGGTCAACGTCGCTGAACCCGCCCTCGACGTAGTACTCGTCGTCGAACAGGGGCGTCCCCTGCACCATGTTTCGGGGCACGTTCAGCGCCTCGCAGTCGTACCGCCGGGTGATTTCCAGGCCGGTCTCGATGCTGTCCCAGAAGAGGAACGCGACGGGAATCGAGTCGTCGGTCTCGCGCACCGTCGCCAGCGCGGCCTCGTAGAACGACGAGACGAGGAGTTCGTTGTCGTACTCGCTCGCGAGCGAGAGGGCGCGCTCGGTGTAGGGCCGCCAGACCGCTTTCTGCGTCGCGAGCGCGTCCTCGGACAGCGACTCGCCGAAGCGGAGGGCCTCGCTCCCGGGGTTCTTGAACTCGAGATTGACGCCCACGCTCGGCGGAATCGAGTCGAGCACGGTCTCCAGCGTCGGGACCGTCTCCTCGGTCCCGAGGACGGTCGCGCTCGTGACGGTGTCCGTGTCCGTCTCGAAGACCAGGCCCTCCGCGTCCGTCAGGCCGCGCTCGCCGCCGTCGCGCCCGGCGAGGCCGTCGTCGTGGAACGTCACGAGCGTCCCGTCCGCGGTCGGGACCACGTCGACCTCGATCATATCCGCCCGGCGGTGGACGGTGTCCGTCCCCGGCCCGCCGAACGAGGCGGCCTCGACGGCCAGTTCCGTGTTCTCGGGGTAGACGCCGGCGAACCCGCGATGCGCGACGAGCGTCGGGTCGTCGGTCATCGCGCCCTCCGCGTCGCCGTTCTCGCCCTGCCCGTTCTCGTTCTGTTCGTCGTCCTCGCCCTCGGCGTCGCCGGACTGCCGTGCGCTGACCGTGCCCGCGATACCTGCGCCAGCGAGCGTCGCCGCAGTTCCCTCGACGAACGACCGCCGACCGATGTAGCGTGACATGACGATCGAGGGTGCCGGTGGCCCGCGAAAGACGTTTTATATGAGTGATATGTAGCGGTACGGCGTCTCGGGAGCAGTCCGCGACGGCGGTCAGGTGTATAGTCGTACATACCGGACGGATCAGGCCCTCACTCGCCGACGCGTTCGCGGGCCGCAGCGACGACCAGCGGGAGCGTGATGGTGGCGTCGGCGTACACCGAGACGTTGCGGGCGTCCTTCTCCAGTTTGCCCCACGAACGGGCCTCGTCCAGCGTCGCGCCGGAGAGGCCGCCAGTGTTCGAAGGGTCCATCGTCAGCTGGACGGCGTAGTCGTAGGCGTCCGGCGAGACGAGCATCGTCTGGAGGACGTAGTTCTTCGGAACGCCGCCGCCGACGACCATCGCGCCCGCGCTGTCAGCCTCGTAGGCGATGTCGGTGATCCCCGTCATGTCCGCGAGCGCGTCGACCGTGAACTCGCTCGTCTGTGAGTACATCCACGCCTGCAGGCCGAGCACCGAGTCCTGGAACGCCGGACAGTAGACTGGAACGTCGTTCTCGTAGGCCGCCGCCAGCACGCCGGCGTCCTCGGCCACGTCCTCGCGCTCGTTGACCTCGCTGTTGGCCCGGCCGAGTTCCTCGGTCAGACGCTGAATCGAGACCGCGCCCTCGTCTTTGAGCGGGCCGAACACCTCGCTTCGGAGGTGGTCCTCGAACAGTGCGAAGTGCTCCTGGGGGAGGTAGACGTTGTAGATGCGGTCGACGCCCTCGTCGCGCAGCGTCTCGTCGTGCTCGCGCTCGGTCCGGTCCGCGGGCGTGACCTCGCCGTGGTGGTGCTTGCCGCCGATGGCCTCGATGCTGTCGTGCGTGCAGTTCGCGCCGGTCGTGACCAGCACGTCGATGTGTCCGTCGCGGATGAGTTCGCTCACGATGGCCCGCATCCCCGTCGGAACCATCGCGCCGGCCAGCCCGAAGAACGTCGTCACGTCGTCGTCCAGCATCTCGCTGTACACGTCGACGGCCTCGTGGAGATCGCTCGCGCCGATACCGGCCTGCCCGTAGCTGTCGGCCAGTTCGCCTACGGTCATCCCGGCCCGCGCCTCCGCGTGGCCGATGGGATCGTGGCAGAACGTCTCTCGCTCGTCGGTGTGGTCGCTCATTGGACGCCAGTCGGGCGCGCCGCGGTTTCAACGTCGCGGTTCGCCGCGTCGGCGGCCGTGGTGGCCACTGCGCGTCGGCCCCCGCCAGCGTCCGCGTGGCCCGTCTCGGCATGTCACACGGCAGTCGAAACGGAGGCCTTAGCGTGCCCGATGCGGACCTACAGCTATGGACACTTCCGCGTTCCGCCGCGGTGCCCGCGACGCGGTGCCGCTGTTGCTGGGCATCGTCCCCTTCGGCCTCGTCGCCGGCATCGCCGCCGTCAACGCCGGGTTCGGACTCCCGACGGCGGTCGGGCTGTCCGTCGTCGTCTTCGCCGGCGCGTCGCAGATCGCCGCCCTGGAACTCCTCGGGCAGGACGCCCCGCTCTCCGTCGTCGTCGCGACGGCGGTCGTCATCAACCTCCGCTACCTGATGTACTCGGCCTCCATCGCCCCGTACTTCCGGGAGTTCACCGCCCGGTGGAAAGCCGGCCTCGCCTACGTCCTCACGGACCAAGCGTACGCCATCTCCGTCGCCAGCTACCGGTCCGACCGTCCCGTCGACCGGAAGTGGTACTACCTCGGCGCGGCGGTGACCCTCTGGGCGGTGTGGCAGGTCACCACCGTCGCCGGTGCGCTGCTCGGGACCGGCGTCCCCGACGCGTGGGGCCTCGAGTTCGCCATCCCGCTGGTCTTTCTCGCCATCCTGGTCCCGGCCATCGAGGACCGGGCGTCCGCGGTCGCGGCCGTCGTCGGGGGCGCGCTGGCCGTCGTCGGCGCGGGCCTCCCGCTCAACCTCGGCCTGCTCGTCGGCTCGGCGGTCGGCATCGCGGCCGGCGTGGTCACCGAGTCGCTCGCGGAGGGGACCGATGACGACTAGCTACGACCCGGTCGCGCTCGCCGCCGCCGTCGCGCTCGTCGGCGTCCTGACCTACGCCTGCCGGCTCTCCTTCATCGCGCTGTTCGGCCGCCTCGACGAGATTCCGCCCGGCGTCGAGCGCCTGTTGCGCTTCGTCCCCGCGGCCGTCCTCGCCGCGCTCGTGCTCCCGTCGTTCGTGACGCTCGACGCCGCGGCCTTCGCCCCGGACAAGTTCGTCGCGGGCGCGCTCGCGGCGGGCGTGGCCTGGAAGACCGAGGACGTGTTCGCGACGATGGCGACCGGGATGGGCGTCCTCTGGGCCGTCCGACTCCTGTTCTGAGCCGCCGTCGGTCAGGCGAGTTCGAGCGACGCGCCACAGCAGTTCGACCGATAGCGTTCGCGCTGCTCGACCAGTTTGCAGTCGCGGTACCGGCGCGCCACGAGGTCCCCGCAGTCGCCGCAGGTGAGGACGTACTTCGGGTCGCTGAAGGCGGGGCAGTGGACGTCGGTGTCGAGGTGCGCGGCTCGCTCACGGAAGGCGGGGCCGTGGTCGGTCGTCCCGTCGCGCTGGTACTGCTCGACGTGGATCAGTTCGTGGCGCAGCGTCGACTCCCACTCGACCCGGTCGAACGACTCGAAGGCCTCCCACGTCAGCGAGACGGTACAGCGGAGCGGCCGACCGTCGCTCCCGTCGAGGGCGTCCCAGTCGAAGGGCTCCCCGACGGTCGCGCCGTCGAGTTTCGGTCGCTTGACCGCGGCGGCGCGGCGCTTGGCCCGGTGGGACACCTCCCAGTCGACGAGGTCGAACCGGACCGACACGGCGCGCTCGCGGCGGACCGCGCGACAGTACCCGCGGGACCACTCGATCAGGTCCGCGTCGGATTCGATACCGTCGTAGGAACCTTCCATCGCGGCGGCTCAGAGCCCGGTCGGGCAGTCGACGTACGTCGTCTCCAGGCCCCAGTCGGCGACAGTCTCCCGCAGCGACTGGACGCCGAACGTCTCGGTCGCGTAGTGACCGGCGAGGACGACGTGGACGCCCGCCTCGCGGGCCTCGTGGTAGGCCTGCTGTTTGCCCTCGCCGGTGACGAGTACGTCCGCACCCGTCTCGGCGGCCTCCTGGAGCCAGTCGACGCCGCTGCCCGTGACGATCGCCACGTCCTCGACAGTCGACGGGCCGAAGTCAAGCACCTGGACGTGCTCGCCGCCCGTGTCCAATTTGCCTTCGAGAGAAGAAGCGAGTTCGGAGACGGTCGTCGGCTCCGCGAGGGTCCCCCGCTGGCCGATGTGTTCCCCGCCCATCGACCCGAACGGCGCGCGGTTGCCCAGGTCCAGGAGGTCGGCGACGCCGGCCGCGTTGCCGAGCGTCTGGTGGCCGTCGAGCGGGAGGTGTGCGACGTACAGCGCGAGGTCGTCGTCGATCAGCGGCGCGACCCGGCGGTAGTGGCTCCCGGTCACGCGCTCCATCCCACCCCAGACGATACCGTGGTGGGTCACGAGCAGGTCCGCACCGGCCTCGGCGGCCCGGTCGATGGTCTCGACCGCCGCGTCGACGGCGACGGCCACGTGGTCGACCGGCTGGCTCGCCGGACCGACCTGGAGGCCGTTCGGACTGGCGTCGATGTCGGCGTACGCGTCGATGTCGAGGCGGTCGTCGAGACGGCTCGCGATGTCGCCTGCGTTCATGGCCCGTGCTTTGCGAGGGGCGGTGGTATGCTTTTCTCTACCGCCGCCCGGCGGACTCACTCCGCCTCGACCAGTTTGCCGCGCTCCTGGCCGATCAGGTCCCGTTCCACGGCGGCGTCGATGATGGCGTCGAACTGTTCGGATTCGATGTCGTAGGCGTTGACCGCAACCTCGCGAATCTCGGCGCGGTCGACCGGCATCTCCCGGTTCTGGAGCAGGCGCATCACCTTGTTGTACTCCAGTTTCGTGAGCGAGGGCCCCTGCTCGGTCGTGTCGCTGTCCCCGCTCGCGGCATCGGTGTCAGTCGCGGCCGCCGTGTCGGGGCCGCTCTCCTCCGCCGCGTCGGCTGTGGTCCGGGCTTCCGACGTTGCATCGGATGGGGTCGCGACGCCGCTCTCACCGGACGGCTCGTCGGTGGCGTCACTGCCGCCCAGAAGCGTGCCGTCCGCGGTCGGGTCGACGATACCGTCGGTAGCGGCCGATTCGCGGTCGCCTTCGTCGAGGGGGTCACTCCCTCGCTCGTCGATTGTCCCGTTCTCGCGTTCGGTGTCCGCGGCGCTCGCGGCGGTATCGGGAGCCGATGCCGGCTGTTCGTCAGGCACGTCGCCCGGCGTCTCGTCGCCCCCGTTTGCGGCCGCCTCGACCACCGGTTCGACGATGGCCGCGAGCTTCTGGCGACAGGTCGAACAGAGGACGACGGTGCCCTGCGTCTCGGCGTCTGGCTGGAGGGTCTTCGGGACGATCGGGTACTCGGCCAGCGAGACGTCGAGCGCCCCGCCACAGAAGTAACACGAGGATAGCTGCTCCATGCGCGTGAGGTACACGCCCGCGTCGTAATAGGCCTCCCGCTCACAGATCGAGGGCGTATACGTTGTATTCGTTCGGATACGGATTACTCGTCGAGGAACGACCGGACGAGCGCGGCGGCCTCCTCGCCCGGCTCCAGCCACGGGGTGTGGCCGTGGCCCGGGAGTTCGTGAAAGTCGGCGTCCGGCATCCGCTCGGCGACGGGCCGGCCCACGTCGGGCGACCAGAACGAGTCGTCCGTTCCCCAGACGAACCGCGTCGGGCGACCGATGCCGTATATCTCCTCGCGGAGGTCGAACAGCGGGTGCGCGCGGCCGAACGAGCCCTGTGCGGTCGCCAGCGAGCGCTGGCTCGCCTCGCGGTCCGGGAGCCCTGCGCCCGCGGCCAGCAGTTCGTAGAACGACTCGGGGAGCGCGCTGTCGTCGACCACGTTCACCCGCGCCATCGACTGGCGCGCGTTCTCGACCGGGTCGCCCCGGCCCATGAGCCAGAACAGGGCGCGGTTGACGCCGCGCACTGTCAGCAGGCGAAAGAGTAGCGGGAGGTCCCGCGAAACGCCACCCGGCGCGCCGACCAGCGTCAGTCGGTCCACGCGCTCGTGGTCGAGCGCGAGCAGGAACGCCTGGAGCCCGCCGTGGGAGTTGCCGACGACGTGCGGGCGCTCCACGCCGCGGTCGTCGAGCAGGTCCAGCAGGTACGCCACCAGGAACGACCGGAGGTCGCGGTCCCGGTAGCTCGGGGCGGCCGAGAGTCCGAGCCCCGGCCGGTCGGGCGCGTACACGCGGTACTCGTCTGCGAGGTGCGGGACCAGCGGGAGCCACGTCGCCGCCGGCAGGCCGACCCCGTGGAGTAACAATACCGGCTCACCGTCGGGGTCGCCCGCGGCGAGATAGTGAATCCGTCCCGCTGCGTCGGTGTCGAGGACGCGCGACGCCGCGTCGACGCCGTAGCGGTCGGCGAGACGGGCCTGTCGCTCCGCGTAGCGCTGTTCGGCCGGGTCGGGCCAGTCGTCGGGCGACAGCGGGCGGTCCTCCGGGAGGGACTCGTCAGTTCGCATAGGCGGACCGTCTGCCCGAAGCCACATCAGTACACCGCGGCCCGCGGTGGGGACGGCCGGCGTCCGAGCGAGTCGGTCGTCACCGAGACTGGTCGGTCGCCACCGAAGGCCATCGTCCGGTCGCCACCGTCACTCGGCGGCCGCGTGGGCGAACACGAACGCTCGCAGGAGCTTCGCGGCCAGCGTCCCGGCCTGGCCGTCGTCGCGGTCGTTGACCTCGACCACGTCGAAGCCGACGCACTGCGGGGCGACGGCCCGGACGGCCTCGTGTAGCTCGCGCGGGGCGAGACCGAACGGCTCCGGCGTCCCGGTTCCGGGCGCGAAGCCGGGGTCGGCGGCGTCGATGTCGACCGAGAGATAGACGTCAGCGCCGTCGAAATCGGGGGTCCAGTCGGCCGCGTCCTCGGGCGGGACGACGGTCACGTCGTCGGCGCTCGCCCGGTCCCACTCGGCCTCGGAGCCGGTTCGCGCGCCGACGACGACGGCCTCGTCGGCCACCGAGAGCGCGTGGCGCGTCACCGTCGCGTGGGAGTACTCGTCGCCGGCGTAGGACTCCCGCAAGTCGAGGTGGGCGTCGAGACAGACGAACACGTCCGGGTCGAGCGCGCGGACGCCGGCGACGGAGACGGTGTGCTCGCCGCCGACGAGGAGCGGGACGGCCCCGTCGCTGTCGAAATCGGAGAGCGTCCCTTCGAGGAAGGTGAGGTACTCGGCGGTGTCGGCCGTGGGGCCGATGTCGCCGTGGTCGTGGACGGAACAGTCGGTGAAGTGCTGGTCGGTGCGGTGGTCGAAGTCGTCGAAGCCCTGGGCGAACTGGCGCACGCGGCGCGGGCCGAATCGCGCGCCGGGGCGAAACGAGGTCGAGGCGTCGAGGGGCGCGCCGACGACGGCGTAGTCGGCCGCCTCGCGCTCGGCCCCCGCACCGGGGAACATCGTTACGAGCGCGTGATCTTGCGCTGCTCTTCGTACTGGAGGTACTCGATCTCGTCGTCGGGCTGGAGGTCGATGTCCTCCGGGACGCGCATCGTGAACGTGTCGTAGGTGTCGAGGTCCATGACCTGGGCGTCGTTACCGTCGGTGGAGACGACCTGACCCTGCTTGCGGTTGATGATCGGGACCCAGACCTTCGCGTCGACCGGCTGGGACAGCGAGCGCTTCTTCTCGTCGAAGACACCCTTGGCGTCGATTCGGGCCTTGGCGCTGCCGTGCTTGCCCGGCTTGGCCGTGCTGTAGGAGTTGATCTTACACGGCGCGTCGTCGATCATGACGTAGCTTCCCTCGTCGAGCTCTCGAACTTCGGTCTGCTCTCTTGCCATACCGCCGGATTACCCCTGTTTCGGTATAAACGGTTTGGAATGGCGCAAGCCCGGACCGGTGCCCTTGTCGCGCCGGCGTGTGGCCGACCACCGCACAGTTCAAGTGCGCTTGCAGTAACCACAGGAGTGTGGCACTCTCGTTCGACCTGTTCGGGACGCTCGTCGCGGCCGACCGACCGGCCGCCCCGTGGGACGCCGTCGCGGACGCGCTCGCCGCCCGCTCGGTCCGCGTCCCCGACGACTGGGAGGCCGCCTACCGCTCGTCCCACCGCGACTACGAGCGCGGCCGCGAAGCCCCGCTCGACGAACACGTCAGGCTGGCGCTCGCGAGTCGCGGCGTCGACGTGTCCGAGGCGACCGCACGCGAGGCCGTCCTCGCGGCCTTCGACAGCCCGGTGACGGTCCGCGACGGGGCCGTCGAGGCGCTCGACGCCGCCGCAGAGTGCGGCCCGGTGGGACTCTGCTCGAACTGCTCCGTCCCGGGACTGGTCGAACGCACGCTCGACCGCGCCGGTCTCGGACGGGCCGCTGACCGGGACTTCGACGCCGTCGTCGTCAGCGTCGACTGCGGCTGGCGAAAGCCCCACCCCGAGATCTTCGAGGCGACCGCCGACGCGCTCTCTGTCCCGCTCGCGGACCTCGTCCACGTCGGTGACGACGCCCGGACCGACGGCGGGGCCGGGCGGGCCGGCGCGCGGTCGATTCTCCTCGCCGACCAGACGCTCTCCGACCTCGCCGCAGACCTCAGGGAGGGACGGCTGTGCTGACCGCGCTACGCGCCCTGGAAATCCTGACCGGCGAGGGGGCCGCGGCGCTCGCGGCCGTCGCCGTCGCCGCCGCGCTCGAACTGACGATCGGCGAACCGACGAACCGATTCCACCCCATCGCGTGGCTCGGTCGGGTCGTCGCGCCGCTCGACCGGGAGTGGGACCGGCCGCTGCTCGTCGGGACCGTTTCGGCCGTCGCGCTCCCGCTCGCCGTCGGTTCGTTCGTGGGTATTTCTGTCGCAGTCGTTGCTTCTGTGTCGATTATCGCCGGCGTCGCCGCCGCCGGACTCGCGCTGTTCCTGACGACCAGCCTCCGGGAACTCCTCGCCGCCGCAAACGGCGTCGTCGACGATACCGAGAACGACCTGCCCGCCGCACGGGAGGGACTGCTCGCGCTCGCCGGCCGCGACGCCAGCGCCCTCTCGGCGGGACAGGTTCGGAGCGCCGCCGTCGAGAGCGCGGCCGAGAACCTCGCCGACGGGCTGGTCGCGTCGCTGGGCGCGTTCGTCCTCGCCGGATTGCTCGCGGGCGGTCTCGGGCTTCCCGCGCTCCCCGTCGCCGCCGGCGCGGCGGCGTGGGTCAAGACCGTCAACACGATGGACTCGATGCTCGGCTACCGCTCGAAGCGCGTCGGGACGCCGGCCGCGCGCCTCGACGACGCGGCGATGTGGCTGCCCGCCCGAGCGAGCGCGGTCCTGCTGGCCGTCGCGTTCGCCTCGCCTCGGTCGCTGGCGCTCGCTCGCGAGTGGCTGGACGCCGTCCCCTCACCGAACTCCGGGTGGCCGATGGGCACGACCGCCGCGGCGCTCGGGGTCCGCCTCGAAAAACCCGGCGCGTACGTTCTGAACCCCGCGGCGGACCTCCCGAGCGGGGCGGCGGCCCGGCGGGGCGTCGCCCGCGTCGGCGTCGCCGGCCTGCTCGCGTACCTGCTCGCGGGCGCGGGGGTGCTCGCGTGGTCCTGACCGCTGTCCGCGGCGCGCTCGGATTCCTTTCGCGGCTCCCGGTCGGCCACACCGAGGCCGCCTGGGAGGCTTTCGTCGCGACCCCCGCGGCGTTCCCGCTGGCCGGCTACGTCGTCGGGCTCCTCGTCGCGGTTCCCTTCCTCGCCGCGGGCGCGTTCCCCGCCCCTGTCGTCGCCGCGGCGTACCTGACGGCGGTCGTGCTCGCCGCCGGCGTCAACCACGCCGACGGCCTCGCGGACCTCGGCGACGCGGCCGTCGTCCACGGCGACCCCGACGAGCGACGCGACGTGATGCGAGACACCACCGTCGGCGTGGGGGCCGTCCTCGCGCTCGGGACCGTCCTCCTGGCGCTCGCCCTCGGCGCGCTCGCCGTCGCCGGACTCCCGACGCTCGTCGCCGTCGCGCTCGTCGTCGCCGCGGAGGTCGGCGCGAAGCTGTCGATGGCGACGCTCGCCTGCGTCGGGCGGCCGAGCCACGAGGGGTTCGGCGCGACGGTCCTCGACGGGAAGCGTCCGCGACACCTCCTCGCGCCGCTGGTCGCCGCGCTCCCGGCCGCCGCCCTCGCCGTCCCGGCGACTGCGCTCGCGGTCCTCTCGGGGCCGGCACTGGCGCTGGTCGTCAACCGGTGGGCGAACCGCCGGCTCGGTGGCGTTGGCGGCGACGCCTTCGGCGCGGCAAACGAACTCGCCCGCGCCGCGGCGCTCCACGTCGGCGTCGCCGCGTGGACGGTCTTCGGCGGCTGGGGGCCGCTCTCGGCCGGGACCTGGGAGGTGATCGTGTGGACGCTCTCGTGATGTGTGGCGGCCGGGGGACGCGGCTCGACAGCGACTCTGAGAAGCCCCTGTTCCGTGTCGGCGGCGTCCGGATGGTCGACCGCGTCGCCGGCGCACTCCAAGAGAGTTCCATCGAGGGAATTTACGGCGTCGTGTCGCCGAACGCGCCGGAGACGGCGGCCCATCTGGACGTGCCCTGCATCGAGACCCCGGGGGAGGGCTACGTCGCGGACCTGGATGCGGCACTCGCCGACGATCGGGTCTCGACGCCGGTGGTGACCGTCGCCGCCGACCTCCCGCTGCTCGACGGCGAGATTCTCGACCGCGCACTGGCCGCCCACGAGCGGGGGTCGCTGACGGTGCTGGTCCCGGCGGCACTGAAGCGTGATCTCGGCGTGAGCGACGACGCGACGTTCGTCGCCGACGGCCGGGAGGTCTCGCCGACCGGCGTCAACGTCGTCGGCGAGGGCCCGGACCACGATGCGGTCGTTCCCGACCGCCGGCTAGCGGTTAACGTCAACACGCTCACCGACGCCCTGGTGGCAGAAGAGTGGCTGTAACGGTGGCTCGTCGGGTTCGCGCCAACCATTATGTCAGCGGAGCAACTACGTTGGGCAATGGCCGAGCCGATACGCGTCCTCCACGTCGACGACGCACCGGACTTTGCAGACACGGTAGCTGCGTTTCTGGAATCGGCCGGTGACTTCTCTGTCGTGACGGCCACGACTCCCGAGGATGGCTTGCGAGTGCTGGACCAGTCCCCTATCGACTGCGTCGTCAGCGACTACGAGATGCCGGGTCGAAACGGGCTCGAGTTCTTCGAGGCAGTCCGCGAGGACCACCCGGACCTCCCGTTCATCCTCTTTACCGGCAAAGGGAGCGAGGAGGTCGCGAGCGAGGCCATCACGGACGGCGTCACCGATTACCTGCAGAAGGACGGCGGCCCCGACCAGTACACCATCCTGGCGAATCGCGTCCGAAACGCCGTCGAGCGACGGCGCGCCCGCCGGGAGCGCGAGCGCAGCGAGCGACGGTTCGAGGCCGTCTTCGAGGACCCCCAGACGCTCGTCGGCGTCCTCGACCCCGACGGAACGGTCCGACAGATCAACCAGACCGCACTCGACATGGTCGAGGCGTCCAGCGACGAGGTGACCGGCACCCCGCTCTGGAACACGCCGTGCTGGCCGATCGGCAGCGAGGCCGTCGTCCGCGAGTGGGTCGCGCGCGCCGCCGACGGCGAGTACGTGGAGTTCGAAATCGATCACACCGAGTCGGACGCCGAGTACAGCCTGCACGGGTTCATCCGTCCTGTCAGGGACGACGACGACGAAATCACCTCGCTCGTCGTCTCCGGCCGCGACGTGACGGAGCGCGTCGAGCGCGAGGAGAAACTGGAGCGGACGCGCAATCTGCTGGCACAGACTGAGGAACTGGCGTCCGTGGGCGGGTGGGAGATCGACCCCAGCGACGGCGGCCCGAGCACCGGCAGACCGACGGGTGGCTTCTACCGGTTGCACGGGCTCGAACCCGACGGACCGCTGCCCGTCGACCGGGTCATGGAGATTATCCACCCGGCGGACCGCAACCGCGTCGAGTCGACGCTCACCCGTCTGTTGGAGCACGGCGAACCGTTCGACATCGAGGCCAGAATCGTCCCGTCCGAAGGCGAGACGCGATGGCTCCGCTCCATTGGCGTCCCCGTCGAGGCGGTCGGCGAGCGCTACAAGTGCCGGGGCGCGATGGTCGACATCACCGACCAGAAAGCCCAGAAGGCAGAGCTGACGCGAAAGACCGACCTCCTCAGGCACACCCAGCAGATCGCGGACGTGGGCGGGTGGGAACTCGATATCGCCGAACCACCGTACGAGGCGACGTGGACGGACCAACTCTTCGAGATATTCGAAATCCCGCCCCGAGACGCCATGCGGCCGGACGAAGTGCTCAGTTTCGTTCACCCGGACGACTACGACCGGGTCGTTGCCGAGACCGATCAGCTCATCGGCGAGGGCGAGGGGCTCACCCAGGAGTATCGCATCGTGACCGGCGAGGGCAACGAGCGCTGGCTCCGCGTCATCTCGGAACGGCCCGACGACCGGGACGACGTCATCCGGGGGGCGACCCTCGACATCACCGAACAGAAGCGGACGACGCAGGCACTCAGAGAGCGAGAACGGACGCTCAGTCAGTACAAGGAGTTCACCGACGACATCCTGGACGCTGTCGACGACGTGTTCTTTCTGCTGGACGAGCGCGGGCGAGTCAGGCGCTGGAACGAGTCGCTCGAACGCGTGACCGACACCGACGGCGACGACCTCGCCTCGATGGACGGCGTCTCGTTCTTCCGGCCGGAGGACCGCGAGACCGTCGCGGACGCGTTCGAGACGGGCGACGCCAGGCTGGAACTGCCGCTGGAGACCGGCGACGGCGAGACCACCCCGTACGAGTTCGTCGTCGACCGGGTCGAGCACCCGGAGGGCGGCGAGTGGGTCGCCGCCATCGGGCGGGACATTTCGGCGCGACGTGAGCGCGAGGCGGAACTCGCCCGGACGAACAGACAGCTCCAGAGCGTCCTCGAGACGACGCCCGCGCTCGTGTTCGTCAAGGACCTCGACGGGCGGTACCAGGTCATCAGCGAGCAGTTCCGCGAGGTCATCGCGGGCGGCATGGACGACGTGATCGGGAGGACCGACGAGGACCTGTTCCCCGAGTCGGTCGCGCAACGAATCCGGGCGGACGACCGGGCGGTCATCGAGACCGGCGACCCGATAGAGCGCGAGGAGCAAGCGCCGACCGCACACGGCTCCCGGATGTTCCTCACCCTCAAGAGCCCGGTCTACGACGATGACGGTGCCATGACCGGCATCTGTGGCGTCGCGACCGACATCACGGAGCGCGTCGAGTACAAGGAGCACGTCGAGCGACAGCGTGAACGCCTCGAAGAGTTCGCCAGCATCGTCAGCCACGACCTGCGGAACCCGCTCGACGTTGCCATGGCCCGCCTGAAGCTCGCACGAGAGGGCGCTCCGAACGGGCACCTCGATACCATCGAGCGCTCGCTGCGCCGGATGCAGGAGCTGATCGACGACCTCCTGACGCTCGCGCAACAGGGCGAGACCGTCACCGACATCACGTCCGTCGCGCTGGACGACGCGGTCGAACAGGGGTGGCGAAACGTCCAGACGGCAGGCGCGACCCTCGACGTGACCCTCGACCGCGCGATAAGGGCGGACCCGACGCGGCTCCAGCAACTATTCGAGAACCTCTTTCGTAATGGCGTGGTCCACGGCGGCGACGACGTGTCGGTGACCGTCGGCGAACTGGACGACGGCACCGGCTTCTACGTCGAAGACGACGGCCCCGGCATCCCCGAGTCGAAGCGCGAGCGGGTGTTCGAGAGCGGCTACTCGACCTCGGAGTCCGGGACCGGGTTCGGGCTCGCCATCGTTCGGGAGATCGCCGAGGCTCACGGCTGGGACGTGACGGTGACCGAGAGCGCCGAGGGCGGCGCGCGATTCGAGATCCGCGGCGTCGAAGTCGACCACTGACCGGCGGCCGGGCACGAAAGCTTCTCCACACGGCCCGCCGTAGCCGGAGCGCATGGACCCGGAGACGGTCGACCGGCTGCGGGCGAGCGGCGGCGACGAGGCGGCGGACGCCATCGGCCCCGACGGCCGCGTCCCGCACGGCAGCAGCGACGACCCGGACCTGCTGGATTTCAGCGCGAACACGAACCCGCGGGTCCCACCCGGGGCGGCGCGGGTGTTCGAAGACGCCTTCGAGACCGCGCGGTCGTATCCCGACGACGACTACCCCGCGTTCCGCGAGGCCGCGGCGGCGTTCGTCGACTGCGCGCCCGAGCAGGTGATCCCCACCGCGGGCGGCCTCGAAGCCATCCGCCTCGCCGTCCAGACCGCGGTCAGCGACGGCGATCGCGTCCTGCTTCCGTATCCCAGCTTCGGCGAGTACGCTCGGGAGGTGCGGCTGCAGGGCGCGACCCCCGCGTTCGTCCCCCACGACGAACTGCTCGACGCAGACCCCGCGGGCCACGCGCTCGCCGTCGTCTGCAACCCGAACAATCCGACCGGCGAGACCGCCGACCGCGTGGCGCTCCGGGAGTTCGCCGACCGCTGTCGCGCGGCCGGGACGACGCTGCTGGTCGACGAGGCGTTCCTCGGCTTCACCGACGAGCCGTCGCTCGCCGGGACGGAGGGCGTCGTCGTCGCCCGGTCGCTGACGAAGCTGTTCGGCCTGCCCGGGGTTCGGATGGGCTACGCCGTCGGGACCGAACGGGAGCGCGACCGCCTCGCGACGGCCCGGCGCGCCTGGTCGATGAGCGCCCCTGCGGCCGCCGTCGGCGCGCACTGCTACCGACAAGCGGAGTTCGTCGCGGACACGAGAGCGCGCGTCGACCGCGAGCGAGCGCGCCTCCGCGACCGCCTCGGCGAGCGTTTCGACGTCTTTCCCTCCGACGCGCCGTTCCTGCTGTTCTCGGTCGCGGAGAGCGCGGCCAGCGTCGACGAGGTGCTGGCATCGGCCCGCGAGGCCGGGATCGCGCTCCGGGACGCCCGCACCTTCCGCGGGCTCGATTCCCACATCCGCGTCGCGGTCAGGACGCCCGCGGAGAACGACCGCCTGCTGGAGGCACTGGATGTTTGAGACGGCGGTCCGAGACCGGATCTGTCAGGTCAGCCGGGAGGGGGCACGCTGGCTCTCGACGGCGTGGGACGGCGGCTACCGGGAGAGCGACGCCGTCTACAACGTCGCGGTCCCGACGGGGTTCGAGCGGACCGACCTCGACGCCTACCGCGAGGAACGGCTCGCCGACGCCGGCTTCCCGGTCGGCCCGACGCTCCTGACCGGCGTGGACATGGCCCACGCGCGGTGCGCCCGTAGCGGGCCGGTCTCGGCGCTCGCGACGGCCGGGCTCTCGAACCCCGCCGTGCTGCCGATGGACGGACGGGTGGCGACCGGACGCGAGGCGGCCCCCGACACAGCGGCCGAGGACTGGCGACCCGGCACGGTCAACGTCGTCGTCGGCGTCGACCGGGCGCTCGACGACGGCGCGCTGGCGACGCTGCTCGCGACCGCGGTCGAGGCGAAGGCCGCGACGCTGCTCGACGCTGCGGGGGTCCCCGGGACCACCTCGGACGCGGCCATCGTCGGCTGCGTCCCGGAGGCCGAGCGCGCGCCGTTCGCCGGGAGCGCGACCGAGGTCGGTGCGGCGACCCGCGCGTGCGTCCGCGACGCCGTCCGGGCGAGCCTGGCCGCGCGCTACGACGAGGAGGCCGTTCCGACCGTCGAGGAGGCCGCCCACGGTGTCGTCACCGACCGGCAGACCGATGTGGGCAAGCCGTGAACGAGCGGGTATGACCGACAACACTGCCGGCCCGACCGCCGAGCCCATCGAGCCGAGCGCGCCCGAGGAGTTCGGCCTGGTCCAGGTCTGGTGGGGCGACGGCAAGGGCAAGACGACGGCGGCGCTGGGGATGGCGACCCGCGCCGTCGGCCACGGCTACCGCGTCCACCTGCTGCAGTTCATGAAGGGCGGGACCGGTACCGTCGAGGACGTGCGCGGCGAGTACAACGCCATCGCGGCGCTCCCGGGTTTCTCCTACGAGAACGCCGGCCACTACGGCTGGCACGGCTTCCTCGATGGCAGCGAGGACGACGAGCACGAGGCCCGCGCGAAGGGGGCGCTCGACCGCGCCCGAGAACTGGTCGAGGCCAGCGCGGACGCCGACCTCGACGCGCCGCTCGACCCCGACGGCCCGCCAGAGGACGGCCTGCACATGCTCGTCCTCGACGAGATCCTCTACGCCGCGAACCGGGGCCTCGTGGACCCCGAGGACGTGGTCTCGCTGGTCGAGTCGACGCCCGACGACCTCGAACTGGTCCTCACCGGCGGCCACGAGCGCCCCGATTTCCTGCTCGACCACGCGGACCTCGTGACGCAGGTCAAAAAGGAGAAACACCCCATCGACGCCGGCCAGGGCGCGCGCAAGGGGACGGAGTTCTAGATGGGTTCCAGCAACTGAAGTGGGCGTATTCTTTTGCAGGACCCTACAACTGTTCGCAAAGTGTCGGTCTCAGGCAGTATACTCTGAATACACTGCACAGTAGGACTGCGAATCGGCCACCCACTCAACCTCGCAATTTATGTTAACTCTGTATCACTACTACATCATGGAACGGTTCTACATATTTTACACATGCTTAGCAGTATATGGTGCCGCCTTCGCAATCGAATCAGTCCCCGCTCTCGCCGACAGGAGCATAAGTCTGCCAATCATTTTGGGTAGCATTGCTGGAATAGGAGTGATGAGTGCATCAGTATACGAGATGTTCACTGGCTCTCCATCCGACTTTGAAATTGGTGACATAGGATTCTGGGCTGTAGTTTTGGGTAGTGTGGGGTTTCTCTCACTTCAGCTTCTTTAAGTCACTCTGATTGTGGAATAGCAGCCATTCTAAAGAGACGAGAAGCTCTGTTGAAATCCTCAGCAAGTGATAGATCATGACCCAGTCGCGGTCAATACGGGACTCACGAATCGCACAGCAAAGGGGATTCACGAACCGCCTAGTATAGAGTAGGGAAGTTCCGAGGGATGTTCGTGTACTTAGCTGGTGGCAGGCGCTCGGTAACGGTAATAGAGTAGAGAGATCACGGGCATTGTCCACATAAACGCCAATGTGAACTGAAGCACTGCTCCGAGATGTTGGTGAGGCACGATCAGCCAGACGACGACAGTTGCAACACAGATACAAACGAGTGTAACGATCGCTGCCGTCACGTCGTTTACTTCCTTGGGTTCAACGTCAGCCAGTCCTACCACTGCCACAACACCGAGAAACATCCCCAGACCGATTGCCGCTACTGTGGCCGCTGGGGAGACGATCTGACGGGTTGGCTCAATAAACAGTAGCCATGGGGTTCCAATAAGCGCCGTCAAGAACAAGCGGAGCGTCCGCGCTTGTCCGTCAGTCCCGAGCAACGGGTGTGTTCCGGAAGAGGGCAAGTTCACAGGATGAATTGAAGCCGTGCGATCATATCTGTTTTCTCTTCTCACTAAACGCACTGTACCATTCGCAGTTCTCATCGACCGGCTGTTTCAGGCGAGAATCTGTCTGAAGAAGAGGATTTCAACAGAGCCAGACGAGACATACACGCGCTGTACTGACCGTTTCAAATCGGGTGTGACAACAGCTCAAAGACGCCCAATCTGTGGGGTACACCGTACGACGTTCAGTAGCATCTGAAATGCTGAACTACCCAGTGACGTGCAAGTAGTACACCGAAACCGGTTCAGCGGTCTGAGCGAAAGAAACCAGTGCGTTCGCCTCCCACCACTGCGTAATGGCCCACACCCTGCTCGTGGCGGGCACCGCGAGCCACGTCGGCAAGTCGACCGTCGCGGCCGGGCTCTGCCGATATCTGGCCGACCGCGGCGTCTCCGTCGCCCCGTTCAAGGCCCAGAACATGAGCAACAACGCCCGGGCGACGCCCGGGGGCGAAATCGGCGTCTCGCAGTACGTCCAGGCCCGCGCGGCCGGCGTCGCCCCGACGACCGACCACAACCCGGTCCTGCTGAAACCGCGGGGCGACGGCGAGTCGCAGGTGGTCGTCGACGGCGAGGCGGTCGGCCACTTCGCGGCGCGCTCGTACTACGACGACCACTGGCCGGACGCCCTCGACGCCGCCCGCGCGGCCCACGACCGCCTCGCGGCGACCCACGACGTGATCGTCGCCGAAGGCGCGGGTTCCATCGCCGAGATCAACCTCCACGACCGCGACCTCGCAAATATCGAGACGGCGCGCTTCGCCGACGCCGACGTGGTACTGGTCGCAGACATCGAGCGCGGCGGCGTCTTCGCCTCGCTCGTTGGGACGCTCGAACTCCTGCCCGAGGACGTGCGCGAGCGTGTGGCCGGCGCGGTCGTCACGAAGTTCCGCGGCGACCGCTCGCTGCTGGACCCCGGCATCGAGGAGTTCGAGGAACGGACCGGCGTGCCCGTCCTCGGCGTGCTCCCCTACGACGACCCCGGCCTCCCGGAAGAAGACAGCGTGTCGCTCCCGGCGGTCGGCGAGCGCGCGGTGGTCGGGGCCGACGACGGCGTGCCCGACGGCGAGAGCGTGACGGTCGCGGTCCCGCGACTCCCCCGCATCTCGAATTTTACCGACCTCGAACCACTCGCCCGCGAACCCGGCGTCAGGGTCGCGTACGTCCCGCCCGTGACGACGCTCGACGACGCCGACGCGGTGGTTCTGCCGGGGAGCAAGAACACCGTCGACGACCTGCTGGCGCTCACCGACGCGGGCTTCGGCGACCGCCTCCGGGCGTTCGACGGCCCGGTCATCGGCCTCTGTGGTGGCTACCAGATGCTCGGCGAGGAAATCACCAACGCCGCCGTGGAGGGGACGGGCGAGCGAGACCGCGTCGAGGGACTCGGTCTCCTGCCCGTGACGACCACGTTCTCGGAGGCCAAGACCGTCGAACGTGTCGAGCGTGAACTCCGCGGCGTCGGGCCGCTGGCCGGCGCGAGCGGACGGGTCGAGGGCTACGAGATTCACATGGGAGACTCGACGCTGACCGACGACGCGGCCCGCCCGTTCGACGGCGACGGGGCTGCGACCGACGCCGTCCTCGGCACCTACCTCCACGATCTCTTCGTGAACGACGCGGCTCGCGATGCCTTCGTACGAAACACGTTCGAGTCGGCCGGCATCGACCCGCCGGCGGGTCTCGGCGAGTCGCGACAGGACCCGTACGACCGCGCCGCTGCGCTCGTCGCGAATCACGTCGATCTCGCACCCCTCGGACTGCCCGAGCGGTGAGCGGGGCTCCTTTTATTCTCGTCTATTTTCCAGAAGTTTATATACTATTGGCGCGCAATATTCTCGAAATGGTCGAAGTGTTCGCGGTCGCCAGTGGGAAGGGCGGCACTGGCAAGACGACGAGCACCGTCGCCCTCGGGATGGCGCTGTCCGAACGGTACGACGTGACGGTGGTCGACGCCGACACGGGGATGGCGAACCTGCTCTTTCACGCCGGTCTCTCCGACGCCGAGACGACGCTACACGATGTGTTGGCCGAGGACGCGCCGGTCGAAGCGGCGACCTACGACCGCTTCGGGATGACGGTCGTCCCCTGCGGGACGAGCCTCGACGGCTTCAGGGACGCCGACCCCGACCGACTGCGCGAGGTGGTCGCGTCGCTCGCGACGGGGACGGACGTGATCCTGCTCGACTCGCCGCCGGCGCTCGACAGCCGCACCGCCGTCCTCCCCGTGGTGCTCGCCGACCGAATCGTGGCCGTCCTCCAGCCGACGATTCCGGCGATATCCGACGGCCTGAAGGTCCAGGAGTACGCCACGACCTACGGCACGGGCGTGGCCGGCCTCCTGTTCAACAAGGTCCGCGAGTCCGAGTCCATCGACCGCGTGGCCGAGAAGACCGAGCGCTACTTCGACGGTCCGACGCTCGCGGCGGTCCCCGAAAGTGAGTGTGCACGCGAGGCGCGCCGAGCGGGCCGACCGCTGCTCGCCCACGCGCCGGACTGTGCGGCCGCGACGGCTTACCGGCGGGCCGCCGACGCGCTCACCGTCCGCGAGGGGTCCCCCGGCGACGCCGCCGACCGGTTCCGCAGCGCCGTCGTCCCGGAGCAGCTATGAAGCTCCCTCGGGGCAGCCTCCGCAAGTCCCGCGTCGTCACGGACCCGCGAGACGTGCTGGCCGACGTGCTCGACCGCGGGCTGACCGGCTACGCCGTCTTCGAGTCTCAGGAGACGCTCTTGCTCGACGCCGAAGGCCGCGGCGTCGTCACCTTCGCCGACGGCGTGCCGGTGCTCGCGTACCACACGGGCACGGACCGCGGCGGGCCGCCGGCGCTCGCCGACCTCGCCGTTCCGGGTCCGTATCACGTCTCCCTGTACTCGCTGGACGCGGCAGACCTCGAACCGGCCCACCGCGCCGACGACCTTCGGGTCCCGCCCGGGATGCCCGCCGAACGGGTGGCCGGCGATCCCGCGCTCGCCGACAGCACGCGGCGCGCAGCCCCGTCCGACCGCCGAGACGCGGTGGAGCGCGACGGCTCGACGGACGACGCGGGCGATGCACAGAGCGCCGTCGAGGCGTTCCTCGACGACACGGAAAAGATCGAAGCGATCAAAGACCAGGCTCGGGCTGAAGCTCGCGAGCGAGCCGCAGAGTGGGAATTCTGAGCCGGGACTGCGGTCAACCGCGTGGACCGCTCATCCCGTCCGAACGGGAATCCACCACACGCGCGATCGCCCGCCGACCTTCTTGCTCGTGATGTCGGTCTCCGATTCGAGGTCGTGGAGTTTGTTCAGCGCGGTCCGTCGCGAACAGCCGAGTCGCTCCGCGACCTCCGACGCTGTCAGCGGCTCCGCGTAATCGTTCCGATCTTTGAACACCTCGATCACGTCCGATTCGGTGTACTGGATCTCCCGTCCAGGCGGAGACATACTTCTGTTAACGATTGCCACACACTTATAGTGTCGGTCATTTTTTCGAGTCGCATCGGAGCGGGATGGATGTCCCGGTGACCGATTGGATCCGACGAGATCGGCGCTCCGGTGTGACTCCGACGGTGTTACAGCCCCTGTAACACGTATCTGGTCCCGAAACAGATAACAGCGGATAAGTATACCTGCCTGACTCGGCTATAGTGGCTCGGGGATACGCCATCCCGCCCTCCACGGAGTGCTTGGCCGTCGACGCCGCGACCGGCACTCGCTTCGGCCCTTCCACGAGACACCGTCAGACAGCGACTGTGGCGGCCCGTCGACGGCAGTGACGACCGCTCACGACGTCGAGGCCGCGGCTTCGAGCGGTTCCGATCGCGACTGATACCTCGCGAACACCGACTCTGCCCACTCGTAGACGGCGGGTTCGTCGGACTCCGCGATCGCACGGACGTTGTTCCGGTCGTCGTAGGCTGCCAGACAGACCCGCGACTCGTCGAGCGCGAGGCCGATATCGAGCGGGTCCTCGTGGACGTAGGTGGTGATGTACTCGTGTTCGAGACTGCGCTCCAGCGCGGTCGGGAAGTCGGCCGCCGACCGTTCGAGCACGCTGTGGTCGATGATGAACTCGATTCGAATCTCGGATTCGAGGAGGTTCGCCGCCACCTCGTTAAACACCGACGTGACGATGGGCGAGATCGCCCGCACGTCGCCGTCGACGTCGCGCAGCCACTCGGTGAACCGCCGAACGCTCGCGAGCGGACTCTGCTCGGAACTGACCGTTAGCGAGTCCGGGTCCAGCAGCGCCGCTGGGACCTCCGCTTCCATCGGGCCGAGGTGCGCCGCGAACGGCCCCACCGCACGGGCGCGCTCGAGTTCGGTCAGGAGCTCCCGATAGCGGTCGTGGACCCGCCGGCCGGTCACCGTGAGGCAATACTCCCCGTTTCGCTTGACCACCCACCGCCGCTCGGAGAATCCCGCGAGAATCCGCTGGACCGTCGTTCGCGTCGCATCCACCGAATCGCAGATGTCGGTCGGTCGGGCCGGACTGTCGTGGAGTCGCGTCAGCACGGCGAAGCGCTGAGGGGACCCTGTCAGAAACTGACAGTCCTCGTGTACGCTGTCGTCCGGAGCCATCGTCGTTACCCACCTGATGGTGGGCGAGCGTCTTAGCGTCTTTGCTGCGTGTCAACACTCTACGTCTGGCTCTGATAGAACAGCACGATGATGGCGAACCCGACGAAGGCGTGGGGAACGAAGACGAACGGGCCGCTGGTCGGCGGGCCGCGGTAGCCAAACAGCAAGTGGACCAGCGGGTTCGACGTGACCGCGTACAGCAGGAGCGCGAGACTGAGCAGGATGAGGCTCCGCGTGTACTTGTTGGGCAGGTCCCGATAGAGCGAGATGTACAACCCCAGCAGCGCCAGCAACATGACGAGATTGAACGTCGTGACGAACAGCTGGATCCGAACGAGGAGCAACAGCAGCTCGGGCGGCGGGCCGTGTGGCGACGGTGGTAGCAGTTCGAGCGAGAGCGTTGCGACGAGGCCGGCGACCGCTGCGGCGACCGTCACGGCTGCCGTCTTGGCCAGGGGGTTACGTTTATTCACCATGGATATCCAGGTTCGCCTGTTCCGCGATGTCGTCCAGGATGTCGAAGTTGTTCGACATCCGGTCGGTCAGGAAGTACATCTTTCCGTAGTCGTCGCCCGTCGTGGTGACGACGTTGTTCTCCTCGAGGACTTCGAGGTGGTGCTGAACGGTCTTGTAGTTCAGGTCGAGCGTCTCTGCCAGTTGGTTGGTGTTCTGTGGCCGCTCCTGGAGCGTCCGCACGATGCGGAGGCGGTTCTCGCCACCCCGAGACCCGCCGATGAGCCACCACAGCAACTGCCGCATTGCGTGAATACGCGGTTAAACGACGGAAATAGGTTTTGTTCTCGCGGTGTTCGGCCGAGGATTAGCGGTATTCCGCCATGAATAACGATGGAGTTCGCGCAGACCGGCCCTTACGACAGTACGTCGGTCTCACCGAGGTAGAGCGCGGCCGCCGCGAGGGCGAACACCACTTCGGCGAGCTTCGATGCGATCGCCATGTCGTTGAGCGGGCCGCCCATCACGAAGAACGCGGCGACCTGCGCGAGCGAGAACCCGATCGCGACCAGGTAGAACTCCCGTCGCCAGAACCGGGTGAGGTAGACGGCGATTCCCGCGAGGAATCCGAGGCCGGCGAGCACGAAAAGGATCCCCTGGGTCTGGTCGAACTGCATGATCATCGGGGCCATCGAGAGATGGATGTACGTCGAGACCAGCGCCGCGACGATGGCGACGTACGGGAGGACGCCCGTCGGGAGGCCGGTGAACAGCGACTGTCCGTCCGCGGTGGAATCGGTCGTTGACATGAGTGGAGTCAGCGGCGCTACACCACCGGACCGAAAGAGGATTTGCCGAACTTAGGCACAATTTCGACAGCATTCGGTCGCAGAACGGCGTCGCTGACGTTCTCCGCGGGCACCTCGCCTGTTCAAGCGACGCTCGGTTCGGTCACCGGATTCGGGTCTCGCAGGACCCACACCGTCTCTTTCGGCAGCAGACGGAATACCACGCCAGTCCGCCGGATTTGGGTCGAAATAATGGCTGAATGCTGTCGCAATTGCGAACAACGATTTACAGACGGAACCGGCAGTCCGAACTGGAGGTGATACCAGCCCCGAAAGCGCCTATTCGTCGGTAGACTCCCGACATACTTCACAGAGCCATGGGGGCGATCCAGCGTCACCCGATCCCCCCGCTCCCCTCTCTTTTCGTGGTCAAGACTCACTACCTGCCGACAGCGCGTATCGATCCAGCACGCGCGGGAGACGATTCTGTCACTCGCGAGGGCGGGACACCGAGCCAAGCGAACCCCTGGAGCGTGCGTAAGTTCCCTCGAATTTGTGCCGAACGTGTGCCGAAAATCCGGGATATCTCGGAAATGAGACTAAAGGATGGATCGCGCTACTCCGGGCGTGAACCGACGAGATCAGACGCGGAGTCGACAGTGGACGAGTCGCCGGCGAACCGGGACGGTCCCCGGACCGATCGGAGCGGGCGACGGAGAACCGCTGGAGGGGAGAAGATGAAACGGATCGGGAGCACGCTCCTCGTGGGTCTTTTGCTCGTCTCGACGGTGAGCAGCGCCGTGGGTGTCGCGAGCGCCGCGAACGTCTCCATCCAGTCGGTCGAGACATCGGTCGATCAGCCCGCCCCGGGCGAGGCGTTCACCGTGACGACGACCGTGGTTAACCTCGAAAGCAGTTCGGGACCGGCCGACGTGACCGACGTGTACGTCCGCCGGGCCAGCGGCTCCGGCGAACTGGCGCGAATCGAGGACGTGGGAACAATCGCGGCCGGGGGTTCGATCGACATCCCGCTGACGCTCGACATCAACAAGACCGGCGGCCAGCGCCTCCAGGTCAACGTCGTCGTGAAAGACGGCGGCGGCTACCGGCGCGTGCAGTACCCGCTGTACGTCGACGTGCAGGAACCCGACGAGGCGTCCATCTCCGTCTCGACGCCGGAGGACCTCGTCGCCGGTCAGGAGTCCCCGGTCAACGTCACCGTCTCGAACGGCGACGACGGGACGCTCTCGAACGTCAGGCTCGAACTCGGCGGCGACGGGGCCATCGAGAACCCCGAGCGCGTGAGCGCCGCCATCCAGTCCGGGTCGCAGGTGAGCCACGCGTTCGACATGACGTTCGCCGAGGCCGGCGAACAGACGATCAGCGCGACGCTGACCTACAACGTGAACGGAACGACGCGGACCATCGACCGCGAGGTCACCGTCGGCGTCGAGGAAGCCAACACGGACGCGGAACTGACCGCGACGTCCACAACCGTCAACGGCTCGTCGGCCATCGAGGCCACCCTCACCGAGTTCGGCAACGTCGAACTCCGCGACGGGCAGGTCAGCGCCGTCGTCGACGGCGATGTCGTCACGCGGACCCTCGTCTCTGACGTCGGGGCCGAGGAGACCCAGACCGTGACGCTCGACGGCGACGACATCCCCGCCGGCGAGGTGACGGTCGTGGCACAGTACACGGCGGCCGGCGAGCAACAGACCGCCGAGACGACCGTGGACTACTCGCCGCTCGAACAGTCGAACGTGACGCTCACCGGCGTAGAGGTCACCCGGCAGGGAACCACGATCACCCTCGACGGCGACGCCTCGAACATCGGGAGCGCGGACGCGAGTTCGGTGCTCGTCAGCGTCGTCGAGTCCGAGGGCGTCACGCCCGCCGCGCCGAACGGCGAGTACTTCGTCGGCAGCGTCGAGTCGAGCGAGTTCGCCACGTTCGAACTGACCGCGAGCGCCGGCGCGAACGCCTCGGTCGACAGCGTCCCGGTCCGTATCAGCTACTCCGCCGCCGGCGAGCGAGTCGAGCGAATCGTCGAGGTCGACGTAAGCGACACCTCGGGCGGCGCGGCCGCGGCCGCCAGTGCGGCGAACGGACCCAGCGGCGGTGGCGCTCCCGGCGGCTCTGACAGCGGTCTCCCGCTGACGACCATCGGAATCGGGGTCGCCGTGCTCGTACTCGGCGGCGTCGGGTTCGCGGCCTACCGCTGGCGACAGCAATGAGCGACGCCGTCATCGAACTCGACAGCGTGGTCAAGCGCTACCAGAGCGGCGAGGAGGTGATCGAGGCGCTCAAGGGCGTCGACTTCAGCGCCGACCTCGGCGAGATGGTCACGATCATCGGCCCCTCGGGGTCCGGCAAGAGCACCATGCTCAACATGATCGGCCTGCTCGACACACCCACTGAGGGGGTCGTCCGGCACGACGGCCGTGACGTGAGCCAGTTCTCCGGGGACGAACTCACCGAGGAGCGCCGGTCGAGCATCGGGTTCGTGTTCCAGGACTTCCACCTGCTGCCGATGCTCACGGCGACCGAGAACGTCGAACTCCCCTCGATGTGGGACACCAGCGTCGACCGGCGCGACCGCGCGGTCGACCTGCTGGAGCGCGTCGGCCTCGGCGACCGCCTCGACCACACGCCCAAACAGCTCTCGGGCGGCCAGCAACAGCGCGTCGCCATCGCCCGCGCGCTGATCAACGAGCCGGACGTGGTGCTCGCCGACGAGCCCACGGGGAACCTCGATCAGGACACCGGTGAGACCATTCTCGAAGAACTGACGCGGCTCAAGGAAGACGAGAACGTCGCCATCGTCGCCGTGACCCACGACGACCAGATGCTCGAATACACCGACCGGACCGTCGAAATCGTCGACGGGGTGATCCAGTAGTGGGCGTCTCGGACCTCCTCTGGCGGTTCCCCAGCGCGCAGATGGCGTGGCGCAATCTGGGCCGCAACCGCCTCCGAACGGCGCTTGCGGCGCTCGGCATCATCATCGGCGTGGTCGCCATCTGCTCGCTCGGGATGGCGACCGTCGCGCTCCAGCAGCAGGCGTCGTCGCAGCTCGGCAGCATCGCGGACGAGGTGACCGTCTCCTCGGGCCAGGACAGCGACACCGACGGCGTGACCGACGATCAGGTCGAGACGATACGGAATCTCGCCGGCGACGCGGAGGTGGTCCCGCAGAAGACGAACTCGACGGAGATATCGGCGAGAAACGGCGAGGAGGCGAGAGTGAGCGTCACCGGGGTGACGAACGCCGCCGCGCTGTACAACCTCACGTCTGGGAACGCACCCGAGCGGCTCGTGACGGGGGCGCTCATCAGCAACGGCACGGCCGACCGGCTGGGTCTCGAAGTCGGCGACCCCGTCGAGTACGACGGCCAGCTCTACCGCGTCCGCGGCTTCATCGAGGAGGACGGTCCGTCGTTCGGGCCCGGCGGTGGCGGCGAACTCGTCCTGCCGGAGTCGGCGCTGTCGGACCAGGATTACTACGACTCGGTGACGATCATCGCCGCGGACGGCGACGCGGCGACGGAGGTCGGCAACACCCTCGACGACCGCTTCAACACCGACGACGAGGAGGAGTTGAGCATCACCTCGTTCGGCGGCGCGGATCAGGTCGGTGGGTTCCTCGATACGCTGTCACTCGCGCTGCTGGCGATCGGCGGCATCTCGCTGGTCGTCGCGAGCGTGGCCATCCTCAACGTCATGCTGATGAGCACGGTCGAGCGCCGCGGCGAGATCGGCGTCCTCCGGGCCGTGGGGGTCCGCCGCGGCGAGGTACTGCGGATGATCCTCACCGAGGCAGTGCTCATGGGCGTCCTCGGCGGACTCGTCGGCGCGCTCGGCTCGCTCGCGGTCGGGCTCGTGGTCTTCCAGATGATCACGGGCGACCCACTGGGCGCGCTCGGCTGGAGCAGCGCGCAGTACCTGGTGTACGGGTTCGCCTTCGCCGTCGTGGCGAGCGTGCTGAGCGGCGTCTACCCCGCCTGGAAGGCGGCGAACGACCGCCCGGTCGAGGCCCTGCGCGGATGACCGACGTGACCCAACGACCCCGATCCGGCGATGGTGCGGAAACGCGGTCTGGATTGAGAAGTGTTTTAGGCCACCCTAAACAAAGGTGAGTGTCAGATGACAGCCGAACCTTCGGGCTTGCAAGTGACCGACGAGAACAGCGAGGGACTGTCCACGGACGCGGTAGAATACATGGCGTTCCTCGCCCGCTCGGAGCACCGTCTCCGCGTGCTCGATCTACTGGCGGATGGCGAACGGTCCCGTGAGGAATTGCGGGAGCCACTGGAGGCGACGCGAGTGACACTGAGCCGTATCCTCGGTGACCTCGAAGACCGTGGACTCGTCCGGCGAACGAACGTCGGCCGCGGGTACGAACTGACTCCCTTCGGTGAAGTCGTCCACAGGGATTTCGCTCAGTTGCTGGGGACAGTGTCTGTCGGACAGGCGTTCCCGGACCTCGTCTCGCGGCTCCCGACCGACTGGTTCGACTTCGACCTCCGGTGTCTTGCCGACGGCGAGCACGTCCACGGGAAGAGCGCTGACCCGCTCGCCGCGGCCCGCGTCGTCGCGAACGCACTCAGAGACGGCAGCTCGTGTGAGGCGCTCGTTGGGACCTTCACGTCGCTCCCGATGCACGCACACGAGGAGGACATTCGGGAGGGAACCGATGCCGAGGCGCACGTCGTCTTCGACGCGAACGTCACCAAGACGATGCTCGAAGATCAGTCACTGCGGGCCACGTGGCAACGCATCGAGGCCGCTACCGACGGGACGGTCTATTACAGCCTCGACGAGCGACTCCCCTGTACCGTCGACCTCATCGACGACGAAACCGTGTTTCTCACCGTTTCCCGAGGCGAGAGGGCCGATTTCGACATCGTCTCGTGTTCTCACCCCGACGTTCTGGCGTGGGCCGATCACGTGATCGGTGAGTACCGAGACCGCGCTGTGCCGCTCAGCCAGCGGGCGAGTGTCGACCACTGACGATAGCTGCGAACGTTGCCTGTCGGCCGTAACACGCCGTGAACATCGTTCACGGCACAGCACATCGTACGGTGAGAATCACTAAGACTGTTTCAGGCCAGCCTAAAAACATGGTGCGCAGACGCCAGTTACTCGCAAGCAGCGCTAGCCTCATCGCCGCCGGCGTCGCCGGCTGTGCCGGAAATACCACCGGTGCTGGGGAGAACACGGCGGAGACCACGGACTCAGCGACCGCGACGGCGACCGAGACGGACGCGGAAACCGAAGCGGCCACGGCGTCGGACCCGACACCGTACACGGTCCACATCGAACCCAACGATCCCTACACGTTCGAGGAGGTCCCACAGACGTACGGCGTCGTCTCCGGCCCCATGCTCGACATCGGGATGGCGCTTGGCATCCATCCGAGCGCGACCACTGGTCTCGAACGCGCCCCGCTCAAGTTCTACGACCTCCTCGGCCTGGCGTTCGACGAGAGCCGGGTCACCAAGCTGGCCAGCGGCGCGGAGTCCGGCTACGACAAGGAGAACTTCTACGCGGCGAACGCCGACGTCTGGCTCATTCCCAAGAGCACCGTCTCTCGGTTCACCAACTGGGGCGAGTCAGACTACGAGGAAATCGAGTCCCAGACCGGCCCCTTCCTCGGGACACCACTCCGCTTTGCACCGACCGCTGCCGTCTCCGGCGACCCGAACCCGTACACCCTCTACGAGGCCTTCGAGAAGGTCGCGACCGTCTTCCAGCGTCAGGAGCAGTTCCAGGCGTGGCAGTCACTCCACGACGACCTCACGAGCACGATCGAAGACGGCCTCCCGCCCGAAGACGACCGTCCCACCGTCGCCGCTATCTGGCGCGGTGTCAACCCGGATTCCGGACAGTTCCGCATCGCCCCGCTCCACCGCGTGGGCAACAACACCAAGTCCTACTACCGCGTCGGACTGCGGGACGCCTTCGAGGGGCGGTACCCGGACGGACCGATCGGCTACGAGGAACTCCTCCGGGTCGACCCCGACTACATCGGGGCCGTCGGCGCGCTCACCTCCTCCACGCACGAGCAGTTCGTCGCCAACGTCGTCGAACCCTTCGAGAACAACGACAACGGACAGGACCTCACTGCCGTCCAGGAGGGGAACGTCATCCGCAGCGCCGGCCAGTACATGGGCCCTATCGTCGATATGTTCTCCACCGAGGCCGTCGCAAAACAGGTCTACCCCGAGCAGTTCGGTGAGTGGCCCGGTCCGGTGGGCGAACTGTCCGCGGACGAACGGCTCTTCGACCGACAGCGCCTCCTCGACGCCGTCAACGGCGACCTGTAGGACCGATGGCGAAATTCTTCGAGACGCTCGCGGAACGAGGAGCGGCCGGTAGCGACTGGTACGCCAACTCGAAACTGGCAGGCGTCGTACTCGGCAGCCTCGCGGTCCTCCTGGCTGCGACCCTGTTACAGGTGAGTTTCGGTGCCTACCCCCTGACGCTTGGGGAGGCCTGGAACACCGTCTTCGACCCCGAGATCGTCCTCGCTCTCGAACCCTGGCGGGCGTTCCTCCTCGGCGGTGGCATCCCAGACTGGTTCACCCGGCGACAGCTCATCGTCTGGAACATCCGCCTGCCGCGAATCCTCGTCGGCGCCCTCGTCGGGGCGAATCTCGCGGTCTCCGGAGCGATCTTCCAGATCATCACCAGAAACGAACTCGCGAGCCCCTACATCCTCGGCGTGAGCGACGGTGCCGGCCTCGTCGTGCTCGTCATCCTGACGGCCTTCTCGAGCCTGCTCCCGCTCGTCCCGGTCCTGGCGGCGTTCGGGGGCGGAATCGCGTTCCTGCTGGTGTACGTCATCGCGTGGAAGAACGGGACCAGTCCCGTCCGTCTGGTGCTCGCGGGCGTCATCGTCGGGACCGTGTTCGGGTCGGTCCAGCGAGCGCTGTTCTTCTTCATCAACGACCTCAGTACGGTGATGTCCGCGCAGGCGTGGCTCTCGGGCTCGCTGCTCGGTACCGACTGGGCCCAGGTCCGTATCGCGCTCCCGTTCACCCTCCTGGCGATGGCCCTCGCGTTTCTGGTGACCCGCGAACTGGACGTGCTCGTGCTCGGCGAGGAGACCGCCCAGTCGCTCGGGATGCCCGTGGAACGGGTTCGCTTCGCCGTGGCGAGCATCGCGGTGCTCTCGACGGCCGCGGCCATCGCGGTCGCGGGGCTCATCGGCTTCGTCGGACTCATCGTCCCGCACATGGTCCGCAACGTCGTCGGGAGCGACTCTCGTCGGCTCCTGGTGGGCTGTCTGTTCCTCGGCCCGGCACTCCTCGTCGGGGCCGACGTGGGCGCGCGCCTCGCGCTGAGCCCGATACAGCTCCCCGTCGGCATCATCACCGGCCTCGTCGGCGGGCCGTACTTCCTGTACCTGATGCGCAAGACCGAGGGCATGGGGGAGGTCTGATGGCCGAGCAAACGCCGGTTCCGGACGACGAACGCGCGGCCGAGGGCCAGACGGCGGCCGCCGTCGACGGCGAATCGGCCGGTGAGACTCCCGTCTCTGAGTTCGCCGCCGAGGACCTCGTCGTCGGCTACCCCGGCACCGACGAGCCGGTCATCACGGGCGAGACGCTCCGAGTCCCGCCCGGCGAAGTGACCGCGCTCGTCGGCCCGAACGGGAGCGGCAAGAGCACGCTCCTCAAGGGGCTCGCACGCCAGCTCACCCCCGATAGCGGGGCCGTCCTGCTGGACGGGCAGGCTGTCGAGTCGTTCGGCTCGAAAGAGCTCGCCCGCCGGCTCGGCCTGCTCTCCCAGGAGAACACCGCACCGGACGGCATCTCGGTCGCAGACCTCGTCGAGCGCGGCCGCTACCCACACCACGGCTTCTTCGAGTCCCCGGGCGAACACGACCAGGTGGCCGTCGAGGAGGCGATCTCGACGGCCGGCATCGAACACCTCCGCGACCGCGAGGTGGGAAGCCTCAGCGGCGGACAGAAACAGCTCGTCTGGATCGCGATGGCGCTCGCACAGGACACCGATGTCCTCCTGCTCGACGAGCCGACCACGTTCCTCGACCCACACCACCAGCTCGAGGTGATGCAGATTGTCGAGCGACTCCGCGACGAGAGCCGGACGACGGTCGTGCTCGTGCTTCACGACATCGCACAGGCGGCGCGATACGGCGACCACGTGGTCGCGCTCAAAGAGGGTGCGATCCGTGCCAGCGGCCCGCCCGAGTCCGTCGTGACGAGGGACCTCCTCGCCGAGGTCTTCGAAATCGACGCGGAGGTCATCGAGACCGAACACGGCCCCGTGGTCGTGCCGCTGGACCCGCTCGGTGAAGACGCTACAAAGCAAACGAAGTCATCATGACCATCCCATGCAGGAACCGGGCCAGAGATATCCAATGTGGGCGAGTTCATCTCCATCTGAGTGCGCTCTGCTCATAGGGAAGAGAGTTTCTGACCTATACGCCCCCTCTTACTCCACTTTCCGAATATACGATATTATATTCTCTATAGTAGGGTCGTTTTTCCACAATACGATGACAGATACCCAAAACCAGCGATTGTTCGCCTCTATCCCGAGTTCAAAGCGTTCAAAAAAGTGGTCGAATCGCTCCTTCGGTGTGGCCGTCGACCTGTCCCGCAGGATGGCGTTCGAGCGATACGCACCGGGTGCGGTCCCCTCCGAGGATTAATATGGACGGGGCGGCTTCTCATACGGTAACCATGACCGACCGCGTCCACAGGGTACTGTCGAGCGCGACGGAGTCGCTCGTCCGGCCGGAGTACACCGGCGAGAACCGCTGCTGGCCGTGTACGGTCCTCAACCTCGCTATCGTCGCGGTGGTGGTCGCAGGAGTAGGGTGGCTGTCCCCGCCCGCGGGCGCGGCGCTCGCGCTCGTCGGGGTCGCGCTGATCGCGAGTCGCGGCTACGTCGTGCCGTTCACGCCGCGGATCGGTCCCGCCCTGGTCGCGCGGCTCCCGATCGACGCGGGAAAAGCCGGGTCCGAGACCCCTCCCGCCGAGGCGAGCGGTGACGTGGGAGCCGTCGCGGCCGACGTCGACGGCGAGGCCGTCCTCGGTGCGCTGATCGACGCCGGAATCGTCCACGGCGAGGCTGACATCCAACTCGACGACGACTTCCGCGCCGCGTGGCGCGAGCGCATGACCGAGCTCCGGGACACCGATCTCGAAGCCGCGCTCGAAGCCGCGATTCCGAACGTCACCGCCGAGCGCTACACCTGGCGGGACGATCCGTGGTACTCGCTCGACCGCCCGGACCTCGACCGACCGTCGTCGACGCTGTCGCGGCCGGTGGCCCTCGCCGACGTCGCCGCCGTCGAGACGCTCACCGACCGCGGGCTCTCGCGGGCCGTCGCGTGTCAGGCCGCCCGGCCGCTCCGGCAGTTCCTCACGGCGTGTCCGGCGTGTGACGCTGCGCTCACCATCGGCGACGACTCCTGCTGTGGCGGCTTCGGTCCCGACGGGCCGACGGAGGTCCTCGCCTGCCCGTCGTGTGACACGCACGTCTTCGTGTTCGCCGAGTGAGCGGCCGTTCAGGTGTCGGTGCTCGTCTCCGTCGGGGTGGGCGTCTCCGTGCCGGTCGCCGTTTCCGTCTCGGTCTCGGTGGCCGTTCCGGTCTCGGTAGTCGTCTCAGTTCCCGTCTCAGTCCCGGTATCTGCGGTGCCCGTTTCGGTGTCCGCAGTCTCCGTCTCGTCGAGGCCGCCGAGTTGGACGGTGTGGACCCGAATCTCGCCGCGGGCGACCAGATAGACCGTCTGCCGATTGCCAGCCGCACCGCGCAGGTCGGTCTCCATGTCGGCGTAGCTATAGACGCCGCCGGTAGACGGAACGGAAACCGTGCCGAGCAGCGTCCCCGACGGCGAGCCGCGACGGAGTTCCAGTTCCGTCGAGCCGCTGGCGGCGCGAGCGACGGAGACGACGGCGCTCTCGGGCTTTCCGCGCAGGTCCACGTCGGCGAACGAGACCCACGACCCCGCCGTCATGCCGACGACCGTCCCCGCTGACTTGGATTTATCGAGGAGTTCCACGTCGGACCACGTCCAGTCGTCTGCGTCGACCGCCCGCGTCGGTGTCGAGAGGTCTCGCGGGCCGATGTCCTCGCCATTGACGTGCAAGACGCCCTCGATTCTGTCGTCGCGGGCCGAGGAACCGATCCACAGGTCGTGTGGGGAGTCCTCGACGACGAACTGGTTCTGCGTCACGTCCCAGAACGCGAAGTCGTCGTGTGCGACCTCGAACGACACGGTCGCGCTCTCGCCCGCGTCGAGACGAACGCGCTCGAAGCCCCGCAGGACCCGGTCGGGCTGGTCGGTGCGCGAGTGGCGCTGGCTCGTGTAGCACTGGACCACCTCGTCGGCCACCCGGTCGCCCTCGTTGGTCACCCTGACGCTGACCGTGGCCGTCCCGCCCGGCGCGAGCGGCCGGTTCGTCGGAATCCGCTCCCGGTCGTATCGGAACGACGCGTATGACTCGCCGTGGCCGAAGGGGTACAGTGGCTCGTCCTCGTTCCACCGATAGGTCGTGCCGGCCTCGGCGATGTTGAACTCCGTGATGTCGGGGAGCTGATCGACGGACCGCGGCCAGGTCTGCGGAAGCCGGCCGCCGGGCGGCGCGTCGCCGTAGAGCACGTCGGCGAGCGCGCTCCCCTCCTCCTGGCCGGCGTGGGACGTCCACAGAATCGATGGAACGTGCTCGTCGGCCCAGGTGACGGCGTAGGGATAGCTGCTCTTGAGGAGACACACCGTGTCGGCGGCGGCCTCGGTCACGCGCCGAAGGAGCTGTCGGTGTGACGCCGTCAGCGTCAGGTCCTCGCGGTCCTCGGTCTCCCGTGCGCCGACCAGCGGGTGGTTTCCGATCACCACGACGGCGACGTCCGCGTCCGCTGCGGCCGCGACGGCCTCGTCGATGCCGTCGGTCTCGACTTCGAGGTCGAACGTCGCCGCCGCGGACTCGTCGGCCGCCGTCGCCCTGAGGCTCCCGTCCTCGACCGCGACGAACGCGTGCTCGTCGTCACCGGCGAGATACCGGAGCGCGACGCCGCCGTCGCCCGCGTCCACGAACTCGAAGGCCTCCGGGACGTGGTCCCAGCCGTAGGGGTACTCGACGGAGTTCTGGAGGCCGTAGTCGCCGTTGACCGTGACGTAGCGGTTGTTCCCCGCCGCCAGCAGCGTGTACGTGTCGTCGGCCCACTCTGTCGCGGTGAACTGCTGGACGCTCGGCGCGTCGGTCTCGGACAGGGAGAGTCCGCCCCCGCCCTTGCTCACGCCGGCGGCGACGTAGTTCCCGGACTCGCGTTCCCTGAGCCGGATCACGTCCATCCCCGTGGCCGTCTCGACGGCGTCCGGCCCGACGCGGTCCCGGATACCCGCCGCGGGGGTCGTCCGGTACGACGGGTCGCCGCTGTACCAGTCGGTGAACACGCGGTCGGCGAGCGGGCCGACGACGGCGACGCGCTCGTCGCCCGACAGCGGGAGCAGGGGGCCGGCGTCGTCGTCGTTCTTGAGGAGGACCGCCTGCTTGCGCGCGGCCTCGCGGGCGAGTTCGCGGTGCTCGGGGCGGCCGATCACCTCCTCGCCGATGTCGGCGTACGGGTCCTCAGAAGGCGGGTCGAACTCGCCGAGGCGGAACCGAACCGACAGGACGTGCCGGGCGGCCTCGCTGAGGGCTGACTCGTCGATCAGCCCCTCGTCCAGTGCCGTCTCGATGTGTTCGACCGTCTTCGAGTTGTCGACGCCGCGTTCGGTGAAGCTGTCGAGGCCCGCGAGGAGGGCCAGCGCACGGGCCTCGGCCTGTGAGTCGGCGTAGTCCGTGTCCCAGACGAGCGTCGGCGGGGCCCAGGCGTCGCTGACGTTCATCACCGACTGATCATCGGGTGCCCACTCGCGGACCGGGTCGTCGAGCAGCGGCGAGGCCGTCATCGGTCGGCCGTTGACCTTGTTGTACGAGGCCATGACGCCGACCGCGTCGCCGGCCGCGATCGGCGGCTCGAAGAAGGGCAGGTAGTAGTCGTGGAGCAGGCGAGGCGTGAGTTCCGCGTTCGTCGTGACCCGATCCGTCTCGACGTTGTAGCCCGCGTAGTGCTTCAGGCTCGGGGCCGTCTTGAGGGTCGAGGCGTCCGACCCGGTGAGCCCGTTCGTGTACGCCGCCGCGGCCGCGCCGCTGAGCAGCGGGTCTTCGGCGTACCCCTCCTCGTTTCGCCCCCAGCGCGGATCGCGGAGCGGGTCGACGGTCGGGGCCCAGACGTTCAGCCCGACGCCACCGTTCGTCTGGCTGTGCTTGCCTCGCACTTCGTCGCCGACCGCGCTCCCGACGCGCTCGAGGAGCTCCGGGTCCCACGTGCTCCCGAGACCGATGGCCTGCGGGAACACCGTCGCGTCGCCGAGCCACGACACCCCGTGAAGCGCCTCCGTCCCGTTCCTGAACGCGCCGACGTCGAGGCGGGAGACCGGCTGCTGGTACTGGTGGAGCAACTCGATCGTCTCCCTCGTGTTCAGTCGGCCCACCAGATCGGCGGCCCGCTCGTCGTCCGGCCTGTCCGGGTCCAGAAAAGGCGCGTCGTCGGGTACGTCTTCGCCGTCTCCGGCCGCGGTTCCCGCGAACGCGACGCCGGTTCCGGCGGCGATACTCGTGAGTACGTTCCGTCGAGTGAAGTCATCCATGGGCGGACACTGCGGTCGTTCAGAGAAATGACAATTATAAATCCTTTACGATTCTGACTGTTTCGATCTGTGACACCTGTCCACCCGAACCGATGGTGTCCATCGGGCACTGCTGCCCGGTTTGTTATCTAATATAGAACAGACGTTCTGTAGCAGATTTTTCTTTCCGAGTTGATTGTGGACAATACCCACAGTCCCGGTGCGAGGGCCGACAGAACCGGCCGCGATCGGGTCGAGTCCGCATCTGCACAACCAGTAGTACAGTTGTTATTCTGTGAGTCGTCTCCAGCCGATCGATTCGTCGGCCGATCGGCGCATGGCCGCGTTTCTGCCGTCTGTGGGCTCGAAATTCCGTTTCGCTCCCACGGCCGGAACTGTCCAGAGCGGCGTGTTATGTATTTCAGAACGGCCGTTGGATATAGCAGGATACCTGGGACGACGAGCGACCGACTCCTCGAACAGTTGCTCTGGGGGATGGCCGGAAGAAAGGGTGGCGCGTGCGGCGGGCGATACGCGGTGTTCTCAGGCTGAGTCCGGACGGGTCATGCGCGGTCGGACCATAATGAGAATCGGCGGCCGGACCGGCTAGTCCAGAGACACCCACTCGCCGGCGTCGTGGGACCGCTCGACGGCGTCCAGCACGCGCTGGACGCGGTAGGCGTCTTCGAAGGAGGGGCGGAACGAGCCGTCACCGGCGACAGCCGAGAGGAACTCGTAGTTCTCGTGGACGAAGGTGTGTTCCCAGCCGAGGACGTGGCCCGGCGGCCACCAGTGGTCGACGTAGGGGTCGCTCTCGTCGGTCACGAGGACCGTCTGATAGCCCCTGTCGTCGGGGCCGAGGACCTCCAGTTCGTTGAGCCGTTCCAGCGAGAACGCGAGACTCCCCTCCGAGCCGTGAATCTCGACGGCGTGGTCGTTCTTGTGGCCGGCGGCGAACCGCGACGCCTCCAGGGTCCCCACGGCCCCGTTCTCGAAGGCCAACTGAGCGGTGAAGGCGTCGTCGACCGTCACCTCGCGGGTCTCGCCCGGCTGACCGTCTGGGTCCGGTCGTTCGTCGACGAACGTCTGGAGCTGGCCCGAGAGCCGGGTGATCGGCCCGGCACGCTCGCCGACGAGGAAGCGGATGAGGTCGATCGTGTGCGCGCCGAGGTCGCCGAGCGCGCCGCTGCCGGCGACCTCCTCGGACAGTCGCCAGCTCCACGGCGCGTCGGGGTCGAGCAGCCAGTCCTGAAGGTAGCGGCCTCGGACCTGTCGAATCTCGCCGAGTTCGCCGTCGTCGATCAACGCCTTCGCGTACTGGATCGCGGGGACGAACCGGTAGTTGAACGCACACCCGGCCACCGCGTCCGAGCGAGCCGCGGCGTCCCGCATTGCCGCAGCGTCGTCGAGCGTCCGCGCCAGCGGCTTCTCACAGAGGACGGCCGTGTCGGCGTCGAGCGCCGCGATCGAGGGCTCGCGATGGATGGCGTTCGGACCGAGGTTGTAGAACGCGTCGACCTCGTCGATAGCCGTCTCCCAGTCGGTGCTGTAGCCGTCGAAGCCGAGTTGCTCGGTCGCGTCGGCCAGCGCCGCCTCGTCCCGGCCGATCAGGACCCGGCGGTTGACCGCCGGCGCGTCCGGGAAGAACATCGGCAGTCGAGCCAGCGCGTTCGCGTGGGCCTTTCCCATGAACCGATACCCCAGGACGCCGATGTCGAGCGTGTCCGTCATGGGATCACGCCCAGTAGGCGTCGCCGGGCTGGGTCTCGAACACCGCGCGCTGGAGCACGTCGATTCCCTTCTCCAGTCCCTCCGTCGCCGAGGTCAGGGAGTCCTCGTGCTCGATGGAGAGCGCGCCGTCGTAGCCGACCATCCGCAAGGTCGAGACCACGTCCTTCCAGAACTCCTCGCCGTGGCCGTAGCCGATCGAGCGGAACAGCCACGAGCGGTTCGGCTCGTCGGTGTAAGGCGTCGGGTCGAGGACGCCCTTCTCGCGGGCCTGGGACTCGTAGACCTTCGTGTCCTTGGCGTGGAAGTGGTGGATGGCGTCCGCCTCGCCCAGCAGCCGGATCGCGTCGGTCACGTCGATGCCCTGCCAGAAGAGGTGCGAGGGGTCGAAGTTCGCGCCGATGCGGTCGTTGGTCGCCTCCCGGAGCCGAAGCATCCCGCGGGGCTCGTAGACGAGCATGTTCGGGTGCATCTCGATACCCACGTCCACCCCGTGGTCGGCGGCGAACGCGGCGACCTCGCTCCAGTACTCGGTGGCCACGTCCCACTGGTACTCGTGAGCCTCGCGGTGCTCGTCGGGCCACGGCGCGGTGATCCAGTTCGGCGTCGTGTCCCCGGGCGCACCCGCGGGGAGGCCGGAGAAGGTCACGACGGTGCCGACGTCGAGCTGGTCGGCCAGTCGGATCGCCCCCCGGATCTCCGCGTCGGCCTCGGCGGCGCGTTCGTCGTCGGGATGAAGCGGGTTGTTGTGTGTCGCCAGCGCCGCGATGCGGAGGTCGTATTCTTCGAGAAGCGCCCGGAGGTCGGCCTGCGCGTCGGTGTCGTCGAGGTACTCGTCCTGTGGGAGGTGATCGTCGCCGACGAACCCGCCACAAGCGAGTTCGACCGCACCGACACCCCGATCGGACAGGTACCGGAACACGTCTTCGATGTCGCTATCCGCCAGTGACACTGTCAGGACTCCTACATCCATACGCGTGAATACGAACAGCAGTATATAAAGATGCTGGTGAGTGGGGCGGGCTCGCCGCCACACAGAGCGGCATCGGAGAAATGTTTTTATATGAGAGTTGTGAACGCGGGCAGTACATGGGATCACTTCGCCTGGAGAACATTACCAAACGGTACAGCGACGTCACCGCGGTCGACGACATGAACCTCGACATCGAACACGGGGAGTTCATCTCGCTCGTCGGCCCGTCTGGCTGCGGGAAGTCGACGACGCTCGAGATGATCGGCGGCCTCACCATGCCGACGGAGGGGACCGTCGCCATCGACGGCAACGACGTGACGGACCTGCCGCCGAAGGACCGCGACCTGGCGATGGTGTTCCAGAACATCGCGCTGTTTCCCCACATGACCGTCTTCGAGAACATCAGCTACGGGCTCCGGATTCAGGGCGCGGACGACGACGAAATCCAGCGGCGCGTCGACGACGCCGTCGAGACGCTGAAACTCGACGGAATGCTCGAACGGATGCCGAGCGAACTGTCGGGCGGGCAGCGCCAGCGCGTCGCCATCGGCCGGGCCATCGTCCGCGACCCCGAGGTGTTCCTGATGGACGAACCGCTGGCCAATCTGGACGCGAAGCTGCGGGTCCACATGCGGACCGAACTCCAGCGCATCCAGCGCAAACTCGACGTGACGACCATCTACGTCACCCACGACCAGGAGGAAGCGATGACGATGTCCGACCGCGTCGCCATCATCAACGACGGGCGGCTCCAGCAGATCGACCCGCCGCTGACGTGCTACAGCGAACCGAACAACCAGTTCGTCGCGGGGTTCATCGGCTCGCCGTCGATGAACTTCATCGAGGGCACCATCGGCCAGAACCGCTTCGAAGCAGAGGGAGTCACGATCGACACGAGCCGACTCGATCTGGATGACGGACCAGTGACGCTCGGAATCCGGCCGGAGGACATCTATCTGGAGTCGGACGACCCCGCTCCGGAGATGGTGGGCGGCATCGCCGCCGCGGTCGACGTGATCGAACCCATCGGCGAGAAGATGTTCGTCTACCTCGTCCCGGAAGCCCGAGCGGAGACCGACGCGATCCTCGACGGCGAGGTGGACACACAGGAGCACCTCCTGATGAGCATCGACCCCGACGCCGACATCGAGGAGGGGCAGGTCGTCGACGTCACGTTCGACCGGTCGAACATCCACCTGTTCGACGCCGACTCCGGCGATGCGCTCGTCCACGGGATCGAAACGGAGTCCGCGCCCACGCCCTGACCCGTGGCGAGGCATCCAGTGGATCCGCCGAGCCATCCGAGTGGGGGCTGCGATCAGCCTCTCCTCAGCGCCGCTGCCGTGTGGTTTTCGCCGTGTCGTCGCTCGAACTGGTAATCCATGAAAACGTTTATGTATATTGGTCGTGACTCCTCGCTGTATGCCACAGAGCCGTGACCATAGCGGTGCAGCAACCAGTTCGCACAGCGACTCGATCAATCGACGCCGGTTCGTCCAGGCCGTCGGCGCGACGGGCGTGACCGTCGGCCTCGCGGGCTGTTCCGGCGGCGGGTCGTCGGGCGGGTCCACGACGGGCGAGAGCGGCGAAGGCGGCGGTGCGAGCGGGGGATCGAAGCTCCAGCTTACGACCCACTCCGAGTGGCGGAAGAACAGCGAGGCGATCGAGCAGGCGCTGTACGACGCCGGGCTCTCCGAGGACATCCAGCTCGAGTTCATCAGCGCGGGCTCGACGACGGACGAGATGCAGAACCAGTACTCCCAGTGGCTCTCGGCCGGGCAGGCCCGCCCGGATCTGATGATCTTCGACAGCGGGTGGACGATCCCGTTTATCGTCCGGGGCCAGCTACTCAACCTCGAAGAGGCGCTCCCGTCAGACCTGCTCGACACCGTCCACAACGACTACTTCCAGCAGAGCGTCGGCTCGGCGACCGGCCCGGACGGCGACCTCTTCGGCGTCCCGCTGTACCCCGACTTCCCGACGATACAGTACCGCAAGGACCTGGTACAGGACGCCGGCTACGACTGGGAGCAGTACCGGACCGAGGCGATGTCCTGGAAGCAGTTCGCGACCGAACTGCAGGACGTCCACGAGCAGTCCGACGCGGACTACGGCTTCAACTGGCAGGCGGCCTCGGAGATCCAGCTGTCCTGTTGCGTGTTCAACGAGTTCCTCAGCTCCTGGGGCGGCGCGTTCTTCGGGAACCCCGAGGAGAACCTCTACGGCCCGGTCGGTGATCGCCCGGTCACGGTGAACGAACAGCCCGTCAAAGACTCCCTGCGGATGGCCCGGTCGTTCGTCCACGGTGCCGACGCCGACGGGGCGCTCGACGGCTTCGCCGGCGGCATCACGTCGACCGAGGCCGGCCAGTGGGGGCTCTCGCCCTCGATGCGGCCGTTCACGAACGGCAACGCCGTCGCGCTGCGGAACTGGCCGTACTCCATCAACATCAACGGGGCGGAGGACGCTCTCGGCACGGACATGGGCGTGATGCCGATTCCGTACGGCGTCCCCGAGGGTGAGGGCCAGTACCCGGGCACCGGCGGCTCCGTCGGCGCGCTGGGCGGCTGGAACTTCGCCGTCAATCCGAACAGCCAGCAGGTCGACGCCGCGGTCGAGTTCCTGCAGACGATCTCGACCGAGTCGTTCCAGCTGGCGAACTTCAAGATCGTCGGCCACATCCCGCCGGTCCCGAGCACCCTGAAGCAGGCGTCCGACGTACCCATCATGAGCCGCTATCTCGAACCGCTCACCTACGCGGGCGAGCACACGATGGCGCGCCCGGCGACCCCGGTCTGGCCCCAGCAGGGCGAGGCGGTCGCACAGGAGGCCCACGCGGCGATCATGGCGAAAAAGCCCGTCGACGAGGCGATGAGTTCGCTCCAGTCCCGGCTGAAGAGCTTCGAAGAGTCCTACAGCGGATGAGCACGAAAAAGTCGCGGTCGGCGGGGTCCACCCGGGCCTACCGGCTGGACCTGAAGTTGCTGAACCGCATCGAGCGCCTGAGCGAGACGCAGTTCGTCTACGTGATGTTGCTCCCCGTGTTCGCGCTGCTGGGGACGATGGCCATCTGGCCGCTGCTGTACACCGCCAACATCTCACTGCACGCCGACAACATCGCGTCGGCGAACCCCGTCGGGGCGTTCGTCGGCCTGGAGAACTACGTCAGCATCCTGACGGGGGAGGCGAACCTCCGCCGGCCGTTCCTCGACCTGAACGCGCCCTTTACCAGCGCGCTCCCGGTGACACTCATCTTCACGGCTGCGGCCGTCGTCGCTGAGACGCTGCTCGGGTTCGCGATGGCGCTCATCCTCGACCAGGAGTTCCGCGGCCGCCGCTGGGTCCGCGTCGGCATGATCCTGCCCTGGACGGTCCCCATCGTCATCCAGGGGATGATCTTCTATCTGCTGTTCCAGCCGTCGCTGGGGTTCGTCGTCGGCCCGCTCCAGAACCTCGGGCTGGTGTCCGGGTCCCCGCTGGCCAACAGCCAGGACTCGCTGCTGATCGTCATCCTCGGCGACATCTGGAAGCAGTCGGCGTTCATGGCGCTGCTCATCCTGGCCGGCCTCCAGAGCATCGACCGGAGCCTCTACGACGTGGCCGAGATGTCCGGCGCGTCGAAACTCCAGCAGTTCCGCACCATCACCTTCCCGCTCGTCCTCCCGACGCTGCTCGTGGCCCTGCTGTTTCGGACCATCGCGGCGCTGAAGGTGTACGGGCTCGTCGAGACGGTCTCGAGCTGTAACACCGTCCCGACGCTCAGCTGTCTCGTCATCTCGACGTGGAACGCGAACCGCTACGGCTCCGCCGCCGCCATCGCGTTCATCATCGCGGCGATCATCGCGCTCTTGCTGCTGTTCTACCTACGGCAGTTCAGCAAGCAGGAACACGGAGGTATCTGAACATGGCACGCGCACACACCGGCGACGAGAAGAACATCCTCGAACGCACCGCCCACCGGGCAGTCCACGAACCCGACGTCGTGTACCGCTGGCTGACCTACGTCGGCATCGGCTTCTTCCTGACCGCGTCGCTGTTCCCGTTCTACTGGCTCACGGTCGTTGCGCTCACGCCGAACCGGTCGATCTCCGGGCTCGGCTTGCTCCCGAACGGGTTCAACCCCGGGGTGTTCGTCGAGGTCTTCCAGACCATCCCGTTCCTGCGGTACATGCTCAACAGCGTCCTCATCGCGGCGATGACGACCGTCATCGTGCTGTTCGTCGGCTCCATCGCGGGCTACGTGTTCGGCCGCTACGACTTCAGGGGTCGGACCCCGCTGATGGTCGTCGTGCTAGTCATCTCGTATTTCCCGCCGGTGGCGTTTCTCATCCCGCTGTTCCGGCTGTTCACTGGGAACGTCTCGCTCTTCGGGCTTCCGTACCCCGAGCTCTACAACACGCCGTGGGGCGTCGTGATGCCCCTGAGCGCGCTCGTCATGCCGCTCATCATCTTCCTGCTATCGACGTTCTACAGCCAGATTCCCGACGGACTCGAAGACGCCGCGCGCATCGAGGGATCGACCCGCATCGGCGCGCTGTTCCGGGTGATCGTCCCGCTGTCCGCGCCGGGCGTCGCGACGGCCGGCATCCTCACGTTCATCATCGTCTACAACGAGTTCTTCTTCTCGTACCTGATGGTGACCGGCACGGCCGACAGCTGGGCCCCGGTGCTTCACGGCATTCTCCAGTTCCAGGGGACCCAGTCGGTCGCGTACAACCTCATGGCCGCCGCGAGCATCATCGGCGTCGTCCCGATGGCGCTCTTGGTCATGCTCGCCCAGGACCGCATCGTGAGCGGCCTGACCCAGGGCGCACTGAAGGAGTGAGCGCCGCCCCACCGTCACTTTCGTAGCTATAGAAATTATTCACGTATTATCGCTGTGGGAAAGACATATACTACTGGGAGCTAGCTACTAGGTAGCCACCGTTATGTCATACAGAGCGATACAGGTCGGTACGGGCGGACAGGGCGAAAACTGGTGTACGGAGTTCCTCGCGCCGTACGTCGAGGACGGAACGATCGACGTGGTCGCCGCCGTTGACGTCGACGAATCGCAGCACGAGACCGCCGTCGAGCACCTCGGCGTCGACCCCGATCGGTGCTACACCGAGTTCGAGACCGCCTTCGCTGAGGTCGACGCGGACTTCTGTACCATCGTCGTGCCGCCGTGGGTCCACGAGGACGTCGTCGACGCCGCCATCGAACACGACCTCCACGTCCTCAGCGAGAAGCCGATCGCCGAGACGCTCGAGGCATCAGTCAGGATCGCGGACAAGATCGAGCGCGCGGGCCTGAAGATGGGCGTGACGATGAGCCACCGCTTCGACCGGGACAAGACGACGCTCCGACGCCGCCTCCGCTCCGCGGCGTCCGGCCCGCTCGATTACCTCGTCGGGCGCTTCACCTGTAACGCGCGCTCGTACGGGACGTGGGGAGCCTTCCGCCACGAGATGGAGGACGTGCTCATGATCGAGGGCGCGGTCCACCAGCTCGATTTCATGGCCGACATGGCCGGGAGCCGCTGTGAGACGATATACGCCGACACGTGGACGCCGGAGTGGGCCGAGTACGAGGGCGACGTACAGGCGCTCGTCCAGCTCCGGTTCGAGAACGGCGTCCGCGCCACCTGGGAGGGCGCGAAGTCGAACGCGGTCACGCTCAACGGCTGGAAGAGCGACTACCTGCGCGCGGAGTGTCGCGACGAGACGCTCGTCCTCGACGACCGGGAGATCACCCGCTACCCCTACGAGGCAGACGCGGAGGGCGTCATGGGCGGCCTCGAAGACGGCGTCGGCGAGCCCTTCCCGCTCGACAGCCGCGAGGCCTGGGGGAACACCTGGCTGGTCGACCAGTTCCTCGAGTGGCTCGACGGCGGCGCGGAGATGGAGACCAACGTCACGGACAACCTCCAGTCGATGGCGCTCATCGAGGCGGCCATGCGGAGCAGTCGGACGGACGAGCCGGTCCGCGTTCAGGACCTGCTGGCCGAGGCACGGGAGTCGGTCAGCCCGACGCAGTGACGCGCCGCGAAACCGCGACCTGTGGACAGCACGCCGCTCCCGCGCTCACCAGCTCTTGAGGTCGAGTTCGATGGCGTTCGTCGCGTTGCGGATGACGTTCGGAATCTCGTTCTCGAAGTGGTCGTCGGAGATCTGATTCGCCTGGGCCGAGACGCTGATCGCGCCGAGGACGTCGCCTCCCTGTGACTGGATCGGCGCTGCGACGGCGCGCAGACCGGCGACGTTCTCGCCCTCCGCCAGCGCGTAGCCCCGGTCGCGGACGCTCTCCAGTTCCGAACGCAGTTCCTCGCGGTCGGTGATCGTCTCCGGCGTCACGGCGGGCAGGCCGCGCTCCTCGACGATCGACTCGACCCGCTCGTCGTCCATGTACGCGAGGAGGACCTTGCCGGACGCAGTCGTGTGCAGCGGCGTTCGATAGCCGGCGTGGGCCTGGTGTTCGATCGTCTGACCGCCCCGCGTCCGGTAGAGGTAGACGCCCTCGCCGCGCTCCTCGACCATCAGACTGCTGACGACGCCGATCTCGTCGGCCAACTGGTTCACCTTGGGCTTGCCCACGTCGTAGACGTCGAGGACGCCGCGCGCGCTCGATCCGAAGTCGAGAAATTTCAGTCCGAGTCGGTAGGTGTCGCCGTCCTTGACGACGTACCCCGCGTCGCGGAGCGTCATGAGGTGGTTGTACACGACGCTCTTGTTCAGATCGAGATCGGCCGCGAGATCGGTGATCCGTCCCGCCTCGCGCCCCTTGAGCGCCTCGAGGATCTCGAAGGTCTTCCCCGTGGTACTGACCCGGTTGTTACTGTTATCCATGACAGAACGCTCGGTTCGGACCGTAATAAATCGCGGGGGCGAGACGCACATCCGCCTCCGATCCGGGACCGGTTGACAACCATCATACGGTCGATACGATCCGAGAATTGTCCGCTGGCAGGAGTGTCTCTGGAACCGCCTCTGTGAGCGGACGGATACGCGAGTTTCAGCGCCACCTACCCGAAGAATCAGCGGCCTGATGAGCGATCCTTCAGTTTCCGCCCGCTCTGCTCGTTGTCATCCACAGCCCCACTAGAAAGGGCTCCGAAGCGCCTGAGATCGCAGTTCCTGGTTCGTCTCGAAGAACCGAACCAACTCGAATCGAGACGGTATCTACGATTCCTGATATTGACGACACTCAGATAGTATCGCCACGCCTCCGGTGTTAGCTGGGCTCCGCGTCCGTCCTGAACCAGTCGAGGACGCCGACGAGGTGGGAGGTCTCGATCTCGAGGTTCTTGGTGTTGACGTAGATCTCGCCGAGCGCGAGCGTCACCTCCTCGACGATGTACTCGACCCGCTCGGCGCGGCCGATGGTCTCGTCGCTCACCCGCGCCATCCGGTCGGCGCTGTGGGCGATCTCCTCGGCCGACGCGGTGAGTTCGTCCGTCTCGTGGCTGATCTCCTCGATCCCGTCGACCGTCTCGGAAACGTTCTCCGAGATGCGCGAGAGGGCGTCGAGGGCGTCCTCGGCCGTCGCCATGCCGTCGTCGGCGGTCGCCTCCATCGCCGCCATCTCGCCGACGACGCGGTCGGTCTGGGCCTGGATGTCCTCGAGGTGGGCCTCGATGTCGCCGGTCGCCTCCTTCGTGTCGTCGGCGAGCGACGTGATCTCGTTGGCCACGTCGCCGAGGTCCTCGCTCGTCGCGTCGTCGCGGACGACTTCGAGCGAGGCGTCGAGCGCGAGCGAGGTCGTCTTGTCCGCGATGGTGTTGATGAGCTCGACGACCCGCTCGATCTCGTTGGTCTTCCGATCGAGGGACTCGATCATCTCGCTCAGTTCCGCGGACTGGGTCTGCACGTCCGACATGGCAGCGTAGGCCGCACGGGTCGACGCCGCCCCCTCGTCGCTCGCCTGTTCCATCCGCTCGGCCTTCTTCGAGAGGCCCGCCTGAATGCGCGAGGTGCGCTCGATGGCGTCGTAGATCTCGTGGATCTCGGCCGAGACCTCCTCGACCTGCTCGTGTTGCTCGTGGAACGCCGCCACGATGTCCTGGACGATCTCGCCGACTCCCTCACAGGTCTCCTTGGTCGTCTTCGTCGCCGTCGTCAGTTGCGCCGTCGACCCGGACACCTCCTTGGCGTACGCGTCCGCCGTGCCGAGCGTGGTCTCGTAGTTCTCGAGCAGGTCGTTGATCGACTGTGCCACGTCACCCAGCGCGACGGCGTCCACGTCGGTTTCGAGGCGGCGGGTCAGGTCGCCCTCGGCGCATGCATCGAGCGTCCGGCAATACGACCGCGCGTAGTGCACGTCCGGTCCCGCCCCGCCGCCGTCGGTGACGACGGGCGGTGCATTTCCCCGCAAGCGTCGGTCCGCGACGGCCGTCGCCAGCAGGACGACGGCGCCGGCGCTCAGGCCAGCCACCGCCGCAGTTCGCGACGCCCATCCACCCCACGAGAGGACCGCGAGCGCCGTCACGAGCAGGAACTCGCCGAGCAAGCCGGCGCGGAGGACGGACCGGGAGCGACCTCGGTTTCGCATACCACACATCCGACGTGCAGTGCTCATAAGCGTTCGTCTCCGGGGTGGGGAGACAAGGTTGATGCCACAGCGCGGGAGACGTAGAGACAGGACATGGTCTCCCAGCGGACGACGCCCACCGAAGGCACGGCGGATCGGGCCGACGTGGAGCTGTTACACCAGTTCAGCGGCCCGGATCAGATCGCCGTCGACGCGCTCGTCGACGGCTTCGAACGCGAGCGGGGCGTGTCCGTCACGGAGGCGACGACGCCGAAGGTCAGTCTGGAGGTCAAGCGCCGACTGCTGCGCGAGCGCCCGCCCGACCTCTGGATGGACTGGCCCGGCAACACGCTTCGCCCGTACCAGCGCGCCGGCGTCATCAGCGACGTGACGGAGCTGTGGGAGGCCTCGGACATGCACGAGAAGTACCACGAGGGCGCGAAGACCGCGTCCCGCCTCGATGGGCGCTACTACGCAGTCCCCATCAACATCCACCGGCTCAACAACCTCTTCTACAACGTGGACGTCCTCGACCGGGCCGGGATTCGCCCCGAAGAAATTGACACGCCGCGGGAACTGCTCGACGCCCTGGAGACTGTCGAGAACGCGACCGGAGCGGTCGGCGTCCTCTTTCCCTTCAAGAACCAGTGGACCTCCTACGTCCTCCAGTTGTGGGAACAGGTCCTGCTCGGCCAGTCCGGCGTCGACACCCATCGCTCGATCTGTCGATCGGACCCCGAAGCACACCGAAACGCGATCAGGGACGCCATCGGCATCGTCCGCGACATCGCCGACTACGCGCCCGACGACGCCGTCTACCTCTCCTGGGAGGAGGCCGAGCGCCGCTTCGTCGACGGCGAAAGCGCGTTCTTCCCGCAGGGCGACTGGTCGGCGAGCGTGTTCCACGACGCGCCCGACTTCGCGTTCGGGACCGACTGGGACCACGTCCCCTTTCCCGGGACCGACGGGCAGTACGTCCTGAACATGGACGCCATCGTCCCAGCGGCCGACGCCGCGAACCCCGCCGCCGCCCGTGCGTTCCTCGAATACGCCGGCTCGATCGACGGCCAGCGGCGCTTCAACCGCGAGAAGGGGTCGATCCCGCCCCGGACGGACGTTCCCGTCGATCAGTTTCCGCCCTTCCTCCGGTCGCAGATGGCGGCGTTCACCGCCGACGAGACGGAGCCGGTTCAGTCAATCTCCCACGGGCAAGCGATCGGTCCCGCCACGCTCGTCGAACTCCAGGGCGCGTTCTCGACCTTCCTGCTCGACTGGAACCCGGACGACTTGTACGACCGACTGGTCGACATTCTGTGATCGATAGTGTATATTCGATTCTTCCTCGACGATTTTAAATACAGAGTCTGCGCGTGAAGAGTATTTTTCAAGATCTCAGAATATGAGGCCAGATAATAGGCCCAAACAACCCAAATCAAAGAATATAATAGATTATTTAGCGAGGTGGCACTACTTCAAACCGAAATATCGCAGTAACGACCGTCCAAACCGGAGAAAGTCCCGTGCCTGCGTCGGAGCGAACGCCAACCTGGCGAGACGACTCGCGAGTGGCTCTCGGTCGCTCCGTCGCGCGATCGGTCGGCGTGTCAGTCGATCAGACGGCTGATGTCGTCGTCGAGCTGATTGTATATCTCTTCGGCCCGCGCTTCTTCTTCGGGGTCGAGCGGTCGAATCGGCTCGCGGACGTGCCCGCCGTGGAGGCCCGCGAGTTCGAGCCCCTCCTTCACTGCGGGGACGCTGATCGCGCCCTCGATGACGTTGTTCTGGCCCGTTCGGTCCCGGAAGTTCTGGTACGGGAGACAGATGTTACGGAGCGTCCTGGCCCGCTCCCAGTCGCCCGACGAGAGGGCGTCGAACAGTTCCAGTCCTACCTCGGGTCGGAAGTTGCTGACGCCCGCAGAGAACCCTTCGACGCCCTCGGCCCAGTAGCTGACGGCGAAGGGCTCGGCGAGGCCGTCGACCCAGACCACGTCGTCGCTCCCGGCGCTGATACCGGCGCCGAGTTTGATCGGGTCCTTCAGCGCGTACTTGATTCCCGCGACGCTGTCGAGGCGGGTCAGGTCGCCGAGGTACTCGACGGACGGGTCGAACCCGCGGACGTACGGAACGAGCGGCGTTTCGGTCACCGACCCCAGCTTCCGGTAGTAATCGAGCAGGCCCTGCTCGTGGAGATAGGTGTGATCGGGAGGCATGATCATCATCGCGTCGACCCCGAGTCGGTCGTACGCTTCGATCAGTTCCGTCGCGTTGTCCGTGCTTCCGCCGACACCGGCGAGGATGCACGCGTCCGACGGCAGCGCGTCGACGCTCGTCTCCGTGACGTCGACGCGCTCGCTTTGCGAGAGCGAGTGATACTCGCTGATGTTGGCGGCCGCGAGAAACGTCCGAATACCGCCGTCGTAGAGGGATTGGGCGTTCTCCTCGATCTTCCAGTGTTCGATCGCACGGTTCTCGTCGAACGGTGTCAGGAGCCCCGCGGCGACGCCACGCAACTGCTCCTTGACCTGCGCTTCTGCCAGTGGCATTGGAAAAATTGTGAAGTTCATCAATTATAAATCTATCTAACAGCTGCAACAATAGCCGGTTGATTCGCCGTCGGTACGGCCGCGCCGATGCGGTTCTCCGACGGCATCCGGCGGTCAAAAAGGCCTCGCCAGCGGTGTCACGCGGGGATTCGAGTGCTCTGGATCGCCGGCATCAGTAGTTTCGGTAGACCGTCTTTGTCGACGTGAAGAAGTCCAGCCCGGCGTCTCCCTGCTCCCGATAGGTGTTCGTGGACGACTGCTTGTACCCACCGAACGGGACGTGCAGTTCCAGTCCGGTCGTCTTCTCGTTGACCTTGGCGACGCCCGCCTCGACGCGGTCGAGGAAGGTTTCGGCCTCGGTGAGGTCCTGAGTCACGATGCTCGCCGAGAGCCCGTACTCGGTGTCGTTGGCCAGTTCGAGCGCGTGGTCGAACCCGTCGGCCCGGATGACGGCCAGCACCGGCCCGAAGACCTCCTCCTGTGCGATTCGCATGTCGTTGTCGACGCCGGAGAAGACTGCGGGCTGTACGTAGTAGCCGTCTTCGTACTCACCTTCAGTCAGGCGCTGGCCGCCGGTCTCGAGCGTCGCGCCCTCGGACTCCGCGATGTCGACGTACTCGAGCGTCGAGTCGAGTTCGCTCTCAGAGACGTGCGGACCCATATCCGGGTCGTCGAGGCCGGGACCGATCTCCACTGACTCGGCGTACTCGACCATCGCCTCGACGAACTCGTCGTACACCTGCTCGTGGACGATCGCGCGGGAGGCAGCCGTACAGGACTGGCCGGTCGTCCCGAACGCCCCAGCGCCGAGGATTTCGACCGCTTCGTCGACGTCGGCGCTCGGCATGACGACGGTCGGGTTCTTGCCGCCCATCTCACACTGGACGCGTTTGAGACTCTCCGACGCGGTCTGTGCGACGGTGGTTCCGACGGCGGTGCTTCCGGTGAACGAGACGCCGTCTATCGCCTCGTGTTCGGTGAGCGGTGCGCCGACCTCGCTCCCCGATCCGGTGACCGCGTTCGCGACGCCGTCGGGGAGACCGGCCGCGTCGAGACACTCGAAGAGAATTCGGGTCGAGTTCGGTGCCGCCGACGCGGGCTTGGCGACGACGGTGTTGCCGGCGGCCAGCGCGGGCGCGAGCTTCCACGCCGGAATCGCGATGGGGTAGTTCCACGGCGTGATGATGCCGACCGTCCCGAGCGGTTCGCGCTTGGTCGAGAGCTCCTTGTTTCGCCCGCTCGGCGACTTGACGACGCCGCCCAGGTCTCTGGCCTTCTGTGCGTAGTACGCGAAGATGTCGATGGCGCGCTGGACTTCGCCCGCGGCCTCCGAGCGGGTCTTTCCCTCCTCGCGGACGAGCGTCTCGGTCGCGTCGTCCTTTCGTGCCTCCAGTTCCGCTCCGGCGGCCTTGAGCACCGCGCCGCGTTCCGGGCCGGGCGTGCTCGCCCACTCGTCCTGTGCCGCGACGGCCGCCTCGATCGCGGCCTCTGTGTCGGCCGTCGTCGAATCCGGGAATCGGGCGACGACCTCGTCGGCGTTCGCCGGGTTCCGCACCGCAAACGTCTCCGCTGTTCTCGATTCGCTCCACTCACCGTCGACGTAGTTACCGTACTCGTTCGGCATTCCAGTCAGTCGTTCTCTACCCTGGGTTACTAATGTTTTGGTGAGGGTGGAACGAGTTGCCTGCAACGCCGATCCGGCCTCCAGTCAGCAGTCGCCGCTCACACTCCGAGCGAGTCGGTGACACGGCGACGTGGCTGGCGACGTTCTTCGGATGTCGAGTGAATTGCGACGGCCAGTGTCGGGCTACGACATTGAGGGGCCGGGACAGACGGTCGGTGCTCCCCCAATGTGGAGACCAGCAGTCACATGACAGACTCGAATGTCCCTGACGACTAGCGGGACAGGTGGAGTGTCTCGATTATACTATAAAAATGCATCGCATCCTGGCGAGAATCGAGTGGCAGTCCCACTGGAACGGTGCGACACGTCGCCCCACGCGCCGCTCTGATTACGACGAGACGATACAATCTAGGGTCAATCTGTGCCCGACGCTAGAGTTTTATGTAGCTCTCCGACACGACTATCGGTATGTCGATAGAGACCGTCGGTTTCATCGGAACCGGTATCATGGGACAGCCAATGGCCGAGAACGTCCTCGACGCGGGGTACGACGTCGTCGCCCACAACCGCTCGCGAGCGCCCGTCGACGAGCTCGCCGAACTGGGAGCGGAACCCGCGTCGTCGCCCGCGGAAGTCACCCGCGCCGCTGACGTCGTCGTGACGGTCCTGCCCGACACGGAAGCCGTGACGTCCGTCGTCCGCGGCGACGACGGGATACTGAACGCGCTGCGCAACGGGCAGATATACGTGGATATGTCGACGATCTCGCCGGCCGCGACCGAACGACTCGCCGAAAACGTCGAACAGCAGGGCGCGGTGATGCTCGACGCCCCAATCAGCGGGGGCGAAGAAGGGGCGGTCGACGGATCGCTCTCGATCATGGTCGGCGGACCCGAGGAGACGTTCGACGCCGTCACCGGGCTGTTCGAGGCGATGGGCGAAACCGTCACGCGGTGTGGCGACAGCGGGGCCGGACAGGTCACCAAGGCCGCGAACCAGATCATCGTCGGCTGTCAGCACCAGGCGGTGGCGGAAGCGCTCCTGCTCGCGAAGCAGGGCGGTGCGGACTTAGAGAAGGTCCTCGACGCCATCAGCGGCGGCGCGGCCGCGTGTTGGTCGCTCGACGCGCGCGCTCCGCGAGTCATCCGGGGCAACTTCGAGCCCGGGTTCTTCTCGTCGTATCACTACAAGGACCTCCGCATCGCGACGAACGCCGGTGAGGAGTACGGGACGCCGATGCCCGCGACCAGCGTCGTCCACGAGATGTACAAAGCGATGGAGCAGACGGACCGCGGTCGGGACGACCACTCCGGCGTCATCCAGGTCATCGAGGACCTGGCCGGAGAGAAGGCCCGTATCGACGAGTGAGCGGCACATCAGGTCGCAGAAACGGGCACCGACGCGGTCGGTGAGGAAATGGCTACGAGTACCGGGAGTTGACTTCGATGACGTTCGCCGCCTGCGCGATCTGTTCGCTGAGTTCGGTCTCCATTCGCTCGTCGGTCATCCGCCGGGACGGTCCCGAGATGCTCAGCGCCCCGAGCACGTCCGCCTCGGGGACGGAAACGGCCATGCCGATACAGCGGACCCCGAGGATGTTCTCTTCGTCGTCGATGGAGTAGCCCCGCTCACTGGTCTCCGCCAGTTCCTCGTGGAGGCGCTCGGCGTCAGTTATCGTCTTCTCGGTCTGCTCGGGCAGCCCGTACCGCTCGATGATCTCCTCGCGGCGCGCCTGCGGTAGTTCGGCCAGTATCGCCTTGCCCAGCGACGTCGAATGCATCGGCATCCGCTTGCCGATCTTCGAGGCGGTCTCGACAGCGTCGTCGCCGCTGGCCTTCGAGAGGTAGACGACGCGTCCGTCTTCCTCGGTCGCAAAGTGGACGACCTCGCCCGTCTCCTCGGCCAGATTGTTGACCTCGTCTTTCACGATTTCGTGGTCAGCGATCCCGTTTTTGACCTGTTCGGCGATGTCGAGAAACCGGAGGCTCAGGCTGTAGGAGTGGTCCTCTTTGACGACGAGCCCCTCGTCTTGCAGTGTCGCCAGGTGGCCGTGAACGGCACTCTTAGAGAAGTCGAGTTCCTCAGAGATTTCCGTGATTCCGGCGTTGCCGCGCTCGCGAAGGACGTCGATGATGCGGCAGGTGTTTCGGACCGCGTCGATTTTTCGCGGGCTTCGTTCCATAGGTGGTCGTTGCCACTACGAACGCTTAGGTCTTGTTCCCCAGAGACGAACGCCGGCGACTCGGACCCGAACCGTGGCGTAGCAGACGTTCGAACAGCGACGACGTAGGCTGCAGTATCCACGGTCGCAACGACATCGATGGACGTACCCGTGCAAGAGTGTTCTCGAGTCGCGAATCATGCACCTAGTGGGTTCTCAGTTGGATATTTCAGTATTCAGCATGGAAGAGACATCGTGAGAGTGACGGAGACGAACGGCTGATCGGTCCTGACCCGTGTTCGCCACTGGGGAAGCGCTGGCACCTGTAACGAGCGTACACCTATTATTTTCCGGACAGTGGTCGTCAAGTCCACGTCGAACCCAATAACGGACGTACATCTGTTAGTACAATCAGACTGGACGGTTCGACGGGGTATTCTCCAGGAGAGAACAGAGAGAGTTTTTCGCTCAAGTTCTCGCACCGTCGTACAAGCGCTGTCGTGTAGCCACTGGGGCAGAGTTCGAATTCTCACGTTCATTTCGTGGCGAACAGTCCCACCTGAAAACGGAGAGATCACAGGAGACAGATATGCAGGCGCGGGATTCGACAGGAACAAACAGGATCCGAGCAGTGCGTCGCAGACGGTGGTTTTGCCACACGAAATCTAACTGGGCACCCGGTCACCATCTGGCGTCGAACGTCGTCAGGACGGAAACGACCAAAAGATATATATTAATTACCTATGTTGGTTGTTCTGTATGGTCGCAGACAACGGGCTATCCCGACGAAAACTGCTGAGTATCATGAGTGCAACCGGTGCCGCGGCCGTCGCAGGGTGTAGCGGCTCGGGCGGCGACGGCGGCGGCGGTGGAAACGGCGGTAGCGGTGGAAGCGGTACAGGGACGCAGGGCGACGGCACCGCGGGCGGTCAATCGGGAACGATCGGGGAGTGGAGCCTCGACATCAACTCACCCGAATCGGTCGGAAACCGCATCAACGGGAACGATTGGACCCCCCCGGCCTACAACGAAGAGGAGGTGGCGAGCGCGTTCGAACGCATGAACCTCGGGTCGATGAAGAACGACCCCGCCACTGGCTGGTACGCGGACCTCTTTACCGAAAAGACGGACATCGAGTCCACCCCGGTCACCGTTCCGTCGTCCGACGCCGTCTCGAAGATGCGAACGCTGCTCTCCGCGGGGTCGTCGAACCCGGCGCTGATGCAGATCTCCCAGGAGTTCTTCCTGAACTTCGTGGCCGGCGCCTGGCTGGAACCGGTCGACGAACTCTGGAACGACGAGGCCTACGAGCCGTTCCCGCCGTACTTCAAGGAACAGCTCACCACCGATGTCGATCCATCCCTCGACGGAGAACACGTCTACAGCAGCGTCGCGATTTCGGAGGGGCACACGCTCAACTACAACCCGGCGCTGCTCGAGGAACTCGGGTTCCCGAAGGACTTCTACGACGAGGCGACGTGGGCGGACATCCGCGAGGTCTGTGAGGAGGCGAGCGCACACAGCGAGGACTACTACGGATTCGTCTGGTGGGGGAAGGGCAACCGCTACCCCATCTACCCGTGGCTCCAGCAGACGTGGTCGCGCGGGGGCGAACTCGTCCAGGACGACGGCTCCGTGGTCGTCAACTCGGACGCCGGCGTCGCCGCGCTCGAATGGCAACAGCAGATGATCGAGGAGGGACTCGTCCCCGACATCATGCAGTACGGGGAGGGCGGTCTGGCCGACCTCTTCCTCGGGGAGGGCCTCGCCGGCTACGTCGGCAGTATCGGGATGATGTCGCTGGCCTACGACGAGTGGGGCGAAGACACCGACCAGTACATGATGGGACTGCCCCCGAAAGCCGAAGGCGGCGAGCGGGTCAGTTACATGAACACCGACCTCCTCGCGATCAACCGCGCCGCGCCGCCGGCGAAAAAGCGCGCCGCGATGGTCTACATGGACGGGGCGCGGAGCGCTATCGCCAGCGCACAGGAGTACGATCAGGAAGGCAACTATCCGGCAAACGCGAACGCCTGGGAGACCGATCTGCTCGCCGATGCCCATCACAAGGAGAAGGCGCAGCAGATCGCCGGCCTCGCCAAGGTGGAACTGTGGCCAAACCAGATCGAGACGTACGACGCGCTCATCAGCCAACTTCAGTCGGCGTGGCTCGGGCAGAAATCGGCACAGGCCGCGCTGGACGACGCCCAGACAAAGGTGGAGAACATCGCAGACCGGCAGTAATGATCGGCGAACACCACCGATAGGGGCCCAGCAGAACCCAATTCAGCGACACTAGTCGTATTTTCTCCGGGACTGTCGACACGGCGTCATTCTTCGACGAACTGGCTGTCCCCGGGACGTATAGAAAGAAAAGATTAAATAACGTACGATAAACAGTAGCAAACAGATGGCTTCAAAAAGTACCACGCAATCCATCCGTGAAGGGTTCGGGCTCTTCAGCGGGGAAGAGACAGGCGACGTTGGACCGATACGGGAGTGGATCAACGACAAATTCATGTTTGTCGTTCTCACTCCTCCGCTGTTACTGCTCGGCACGATCGTGCTGCTCCCCGTGAGCTACCTCATCTGGACCAGCACCCACATCACGAACCAGTACAGCCCCGACCAGTTCATCGGGTTACAGAACTACATCCAGGCGTTCCAGGACCCGATGTTCTACCTCTCACTGAAACACTCAGTGATGTACGTACTCGGGTCGGTGTCGCTGGCGTTCCTGTTGGGACTCAGCGCCGCGCTCGCCATCCATCAGGTCCAGTCGAAACGCGTCAGGAGTACGTTTACCGTCCTGATTCTCCTCGCGTGGGCCGTTCCGCTCGTGGTAACCGGCCTCATCTGGCGGTTCATGCTCCACGCGGACTACGGCATCGTGAACGGCCTCCTGACGGAGCTTGGACTCATCTCGCAGAACCTCGGGTTCATCACCGACCCGACGCTGGCGTTCGTCTCCATCGTCGTCGTGGACGCGTGGGCACGGGCACCATTCGCCGCAATACTCCTGCTGGCCGGGCTCCAGACGATCCCGGACGATCTGTACGAGGCGGCGAACGTCGACGGCGCGAACTTCTTCCAGCAGTTCCGTGACATCACGATCCCGCATTTGAAGCCACAGGCGGCGATCGCGATTGTCATCATGTCGATGTTCGCGTTCCGGACGTTCTCGATCGTCTTCGCGATGACGGGCGGTGGTCCGGCGGACGCCACGCGCGTCCTCGCGACGTACATCTACAGCGTCGGTATCTCGCAGTCGCGGCTCGGCTACGCGTCGGCGCTGTCGGTCATCATGATCGTCATCACGATGATATTCGTGACCATCTACGTCCTACAGGTACAGGAAGACGCACTCGAAACCGCATAACAATGTCAACAAGCAACCCACTATTCGATCAGGAGCGCCGATACGAGATCATCCAGAGCCTCGGCCGTGCCATCACGAGCAAATACGTCGTCACGGCCGTTCTCTCCGCGTTGGTACTGTACTTCACCTTCCCCATCTACTGGACGTTCGTCTCCAGTATCAAGACGATGGCGGGGATACACGCGTTCCCGCCGAGCCTCGTTCCGCAGGAGATCATCGACCCGATCTGGACGAACTACACCGACCTGTGGTTCCAGCGATCGTTCAACATGTTCACGCTCAATAGCCTCGTGGTGGCTATTGCGACGACGATCCTGGTCGTCACCTTCGGGACGCTCGCGGGCTACGGGTTCTCCCGGTTCCGCTTCCCGTACGACGACTACGTGTTCATCGGGATTCTGGGTGCGCGACTGCTTCCGCCGATCGGGATGCTCGTCCCGTTCTACCGGATGTTCAGCCTGGGGAACCTCATCGACACGCGCATCGCGCTGATCATGGTGTACACGTACATGAACCTCCCGCTGGTCGTCTGGCTCATGCGGAACTACTTCGTCTCGATCCCGGCGGACCTGGACGAGGCCGCGTACATCGACGGCGCAACCCGCTTCCAGACGTTCAAGGACATCATCCTCCCGCTCGCCAAGCCCGGCGTCGCAGCGTGTGCGATCCTCACGTTCCTGTTCTCGTGGCGTGAGTTCCTCTTCGCGTTCGTGCTGACGTTCACCGACGCCGCGAAGACGATCCCCGTCGGAGCGATGATGATGATCGAAGACGTGGTCATCCTCTGGAACTACCTCGCCGCAGCCGGCTTCATCGCGATGCTGCCCGCGCTGCTGTTCGTGATCCTGTTCCAGCGCCACATCGTCAGCGGACTGACGGCCGGTGCGATCAAAGGATAGACCCAAATTATATACGTCCGATACCACAAACACTGAACCAACACAACGATACCCACACATGAGCAAGACAGACTCAATCAACACCGAACAAGACTACGCACGTACCGACGCCGACAGCGAGGCGTTCCTGAAAATCGACGGCCTGACCAAGGTGTACGACGACGGTGGAAGCGGCGTCGTCGCCGTCGACGACATGAATATCGACGTCAAGGAAGGGGAGTTCATCGTGTTCGTCGGCCCCTCCGGCTGCGGCAAGTCGACGACGCTTCGCTCCATCGCCGGGCTGGAGGAGATCACCGAGGGGCAGATCGTCATCAACGGCGAGAACGTGGAGGGGCAACCGCCGCGCAAACGGGACATCGCGATGGTGTTCCAGTCGTACGCGCTGTACCCCCACATGACCGTCCGGGAGAACATGGAATACCCGCTGAAGGTCCGTGGCGTCCCGAAAGAAAAGCGAATGCAGCGTGTCGAAGAGAGCGCCAAGCTACTGGAGATCCCGGACCTCCTCGAACGGCAGCCGAAAGACCTCTCGGGCGGACAGCAACAGCGCGTCGCGCTCGGCCGCGCCATCGTTCGCGAACCCCGCGTCTTCCTGTTCGACGAGCCGCTGTCGAACCTCGACGCGAAGCTCCGCGTGCAGATGCGAACGGAGCTCAACAAACTGCACAACAAGATCGGCAAAACGTCGATCTACGTCACCCACGATCAGGCCGAGGCGATGACGCTCAGTGACCGTGTGGTGGTCATGAACGACGGGGAAGTCCAGCAGATCGCCCCGCCACAGCAGGTGTACGACCAGCCCGCAAACGAGTTCGTCGGCGGGTTCATGGGCAGCCCCTCGATGAACTTCTTCGACGCGACGGTGAACGTCGACGCCGAAGAGATACGGACGGACGCGTTCACGATTCCACTGCCGGAATGGATGCAAGAGCGCCTCGATCAGACTGGCGAATTCGACGCGCGGTTCGGCGTCAGACCCGAGGACATCAGCGTCCGTAACAGCGCCGACGGGCACGGCGACAGCCACACGACCGTCGACGTCACCGTCGTCGAGGAGATGGGGTCGAACTTCTTCCTCACGGTGACGAACAACGGCGTCGAGTACAAGGCCATCGTCGAACCGAACACGGACATCGAGCGCGGTGACAAACTCAGTCTCGATTTCGACCTCCAGAAGTGCCACCTGTTCGACAACCACACCGGTGACTCGCTGGTCTACGGCACCGCACCGTAGCGACTGACCGGCACCGTCGTTTCTCTCTGACCAGTAGTATTCGACGTCGTTCCGTACCGACTCACAGTAGTCGACCGTCGACGAAAAGCCGAGACCTCGGTCAGAAACACGGCCGAATCACGCAGTTGCGCCCCACAGAATGGGCCGCGTCCGTTCTCTCAGAATACCCGTCGAGCAGCTATCGCCGGAGAAGGATTCGCGACTGCGACAGACGGTAGCTATCGCTCTGTTCCGCTCCAGTCTGTCGCACGGGCGAAAAGCGAAACCTGCTATCTCTCTGGGCAGATCCCGAACTGCCCGCGATCGTTACTGGTATCCAACCGTATCGACGACGCCGCGAAGGTACCCGACCGTGAAGCCGCGTGCCCGGTGTCGCCAGTCGTCGTCACCTTCCATCTTCGGGACGTGGTCCGGGATGACTGCGCCCTCGAAGCCGACGTCGTCGAGCGTCTCGATCGCCTCGACGGTATCGAAGTTCCCCTGATCGACGAACGTCTCGTTGAATTTCGGTACCGTCCCGACGACGTCCCGGAAGTGGATGAACACGATCTCGTCGCGCTCGGCGAACCGGCGCAACACGTCGGTGACGTCTTCGCCCATCTGTGAGAAGCAGCCGAGACAGAGCTTCAAGCCGTGGTTGTCGCTCGGCACCATATCCATCGCGCGCTCGAAGTTCTCGACGTTCCGAAAGAGTCGCGGAATGCCGCCCATCGATTCGATGACCGGCGGATCGACCGGGTGGAGCGCCATTCGCACACCGGCTTCTTCGGCCACCGGCAGGACCTCCGTCAGGAACCGCTCGTAGTTCTCCCAGAACTCTTCTTCCTCGTACCGTCGGTCGAGGCCTGGCGCGAGTTCGTCCGGGTCCTCGATTTCGTCGAGGTCGAACGCAGTGCCCTCCGCTTCGCCGCGCAGTTCCGCCGGCGTCGTTCGCATCGGAACCACACCGCGAGGATTCCACTGGTATCCCATAATGGGAATCCCGGCCTCGCCGAGGTTTCGGAGCAGCGTCTTGATCTGTTCGAGTGCCTCCTCCTGGCCCTCTCGTCCGAACATGATGTCGCCGTACAGCGAGTACGGGAGCGATTGGATGCCGGTCAGACGCAGCCCGTTGGACTCGACTCGTTCGCGAGCCGCTTCCAGTTCCCGGACCGACGGAATGGAATCGCGCCCCACGGCGACCGTGTTCGAACCGTCGCGGTCGTTGAACTCGTCGGGTTCTTCTTCCGTGTCGGCGTGGTCGACGAAGATATCGGTCGCACCCAGTTGTCGGATGTACCGTAGTCGGGACTCCGAGAGCGTCCGCGTTCGCACGCCGACTCGGATGTCACTGGCACTCTCAGCTCTATCGCTGCTGGCACGCTCAGCCATACCAGTAGTATCCGAGCCACGCAATCATAAAATTCCGGGTTTCGGTCGCCAGTGGTGGCTCTCGTCAGATCCGGTTGCGGAGGTGGGCTGGGTCGTAAGCCGAGATACCAGTACGTGCGCCGGCACGTACGGAATCGACAGCGACGGCCAGCTATAGTAACAATTGAAACGGTTTACATACTGATCGCACTGCAATCGTGCGATCAGGTGTGCACTGACTTTCAGTGGCTACTATAGCGGCTCATTCGAGCGGTCATCTCCTCCGCACCAGATTTCGACATATAATCTCCCAGATAGCCGAGTATAGACCGATAGATCGGGAGTATGCTGGTCAAATCAGGCACGATACACCTGTGGTGGTCAGAAAGGTCCCAGATAAGCCTTGTAAGAAGTCATAATTATCTACTTCGGAGATAGCCATTGATATCAACACACAAAGTAGCTTCTCCTCTTCCCATTTTCACCTTCCTCGATATCGGGCCTGGTAATTGTGTGCATCTCCCGGAAGAGACTTGCACTCCCGGAACTGAAAACCCACATGGACTGGCTGTCTGTGGGACTGGTTTCGCTGTTCTTTCTCGTACTGATCGGCCAGTACGTCTATCGAGAAGCGGTGCGGGAGAACCGATCGTCACCAGCGCTCCGAGCTGTCTGCTGGACTGTGTTCGGCGTCGTCGGTGTCGTTCGCTACCTCGTTCACATCCGGGAACGAGATCCGAATCGACTCGGATGGGTCGGGCTTTCGGCGCTGCTCGTTGCGCTGTGGGGTATCGGAACCATCGGGCTGTGGGGATTGAGCGGTGGGTTCTATCTCTGGGGAGGACTGTTCGCCGGGTTCTTCGTCCTCTACTGGCAGTGTAGCCTCGAACAGGAACGGGGACCGTAAGCGGCTCGTCTTTCCCGGGACGATGACCAGAGTGCGTCGAATATCGGGCCGTGTCGGGCAAGTGTCGCACACACTGTCGAGGGAGTGAGACCCCCCACCCAGATAACAATAGTACGGCTGTTATCTGGGTCCGAGCGTGTCGTCGAACTGCATACACAGACACCCTTTGCGAATCACTACGAAGTGGGCTGCCCGCTCGTCAATACTGTCCACGGTGAGATAACGTACACAGACTATCATCGATGTTCCGGAGGCCATCGTTTATCCAGAATAAACAAGCACGCATTTGACGATCGCTCGACCACGTTAACTACTATCATGAGTAGTAATATCACAACGTGGGAAGTCGCGTAACTCCGCATATTCAGCCGCTACTCGGAGAATTAGGCGCCAGTCGAACTGGAATAATCGTAGTCACCAGTGCTGCCCGGTTGGACGGCAGGCCACCGTTGTTTATTCACGATAAACAGAATTCCAGTCGGAGAACACGCACCGTGCCCACCACAGACAGCTGTCGGCTACGGACGAGGCTGTGCAGTCAGCAGAGCGTCCTCTCCGGGAAACGGAATCCGTTGCCGGGCGACCGCCGTCGTTACGCTTCGCGGATCCAGACCCGCATCGGGTTCGGTCCCCGGTTGTTCCAGGCGAAGTACGGCACGGCGGTGATCGGAGCCGTCGTCTCGTCGGTCTCGTCGGCCGGGCGGTAGAGTTCGTCGTCCCAGTCGTCTTTCGAGGGGACGGTCGCCGTCCCGTCCAGGGTGACGACCCCCTCCAGGAGGCCCTCGCGATGCGTCACGTCGAAGTTCGTCTCCGGATCGATCTCGTAGTGGTACAGCGGCCGCTCGTTGTCGACGCCTTCGAGACAGTACACCAGCGGGCCACGCTGAAGGGCGACGCGGCCGATGTCGGCCTCGACGTTCGGATGCGCTTCGAGCACCTGCACGTCCATCTCGAATTCGGCCTCGATCCGGTCGTCGTCCCAGGTCCGCTCGATCGTGACGTACCCCGCGTCGGCGTCGACGTCGATCGGATCCCCGTTCACGGAGACAGACGCCCCAGAAGACCACTCGGGAACGCGGAGACGGACAGCGAACTCCGTCGGCTCCGACGCCTCGACGTCGATCTCGACCGTTCCTTCCCACGGGAAGTCTGCCGTCTGCGTCAGCGTCGTCTTCGTCCCATCGACCGTCGGCGTCGCCGTCCCCGAGACGTACTGGTTGACGTAGAGCCCGTCGTCGTCGACCGCGTAGAGGTACCGTTCGAGGGACGCGAGCAGGCGAGCGATGTTCGGCGGGCAGCAGGCGCACTCGAACCAGCCCTCGCGGTCGTGCTCGCCGTCGCTCTCCAGGACGTTGTCGTAGAAGAACTCGGTCCCGTCGAGCGAGACGCCGACGAGGACGGCGTTGTAGAGTTGTCGCTCGATGAGGTCGGCGTACTTCGCTGCCCCGGTCTCCTCGAACAGGCGCTGGTTCCAGAAGATGCTCCCGATCGCCGCACAGGTCTCGGCGTAAGCGGTGTCGTTCGGGAGATCGTAGTCAGTCGTAAAGCGCTCGCCGACGTGCTGGGACCCGATCCCACCGGTGACGTACATCCGCTTTTCCGTCATGTTCCGCCACAGCAGGTCGAGGTGCTGGAGGAGGTCGTCGTCGCCAGTCTCGGCGGCGATGTCCGTGGCCCCGGCGAAGTAGTACATCGCCCGGACAGAGTGGCCTTCGACGGCCTCCTGCTCGCGCAGCGGGGCGTGAGCCTGGGCGTAGCTGCCGTCGTACTCGCCGTCTTCGAGGAAGACGGTCTCGGCCTGCCCGGCGATACCGTTCTCGCTATCGTCCGGGTCGTACCCGGCGATCTGTTCGATGTTCTCGAACTCCCAGGCGAGTCGGTCGTCGTGTCCGCGCAGGTCGACGAAGTATTTCGCCAGGTCCCGATAGCGGGGCTCGCCGGTCACGTCGGCGAGTTCCATCAGGGCGAGTTCGATCTCCTGATGGCCGGGAACCCCCTCGATCTCGTCGCCGAACGTCCGGTCGATATGATCGGCGAAGTCGATGGCCACGTCGAGCAGCGACTCCTTGCCGGTCGCTCTGTAGTGGGCGACGGCCGCCTCGATCAGGTGGCCCGCACAGTACAGTTCGTGCAGCATGTTGAGATTCGTCCAGCGCTTCTCGGGCTCCTCGAGTGCGAAGTAGGTATTGAGATAGCCGTCCGCTTGCTGGGCGGTCGCGATCAGATCGATCACGCTGTCGACGCGACCATCGAGTTCGGGGTCGTGGTGATTGGCGAGCACGTAACTGGCCGCTTCGATCCACTTGTAGGCGTCAGAATCCTGGAACCACATCCCGTTGTGGTCCCCCTCCTCGCCCGCGCTGGCCCGGCGGAAGTTCTCCAGCGTCCCGGACTCCTGTAGTTGCTGGTACTGGTACTCGATGGTCTGCTCGCGGTTCACCTCGCGGCGCTGTTGCCAGAAGTCGTCGGCAATCTGTACACTCCCGATTGACATCGGCTTTCGCTGCTCACTCATCAGTTAGATTCGATTAAGCAGACAATATAAATCTTTCTGAAGTATCAAGATATGTCATAATCGGCACGCCCCCGGGAACACGCGTCGCACCACACCTCATCGGGGAGGACGGAGCGCAAGGTACGCTATCAGTTCGGCGGCGGGAGTTCCTCAGGGAGATGTTCGCGTGTCTCTGTGCGGTCGCTCGCGCCGGAAGCGCAGACGTGAATCCCTCGGTGAGCGTGCCCCGAATTGAACATAAAAGAAAGATTTATAATGTAGTATTGTGACGTTTCAGATTGCATGCGAAATATTAACAGGCGACGGCTACTGGAGGGTATCGCAACGGCGGGGACAGTCGGTCTGGCCGGCTGTCTCGGCGGGAACAGCAGCGGAAGTTCGGACGGCTCGAGCTCCGGCGCGGTACAGATCACACTCCGGGAGCGGGACGACCCGATGGCTGCCTACGAGCCCGGATTCAACGAGGCCCACGAAGACATCGAAGTGACCGCGAGTATCCAGCCGCCGGAGGAGAAGTACCGGTCGCTCATCTCGGAGATCAACGCGGGAAAGGCCCCCGAAGTGGTCGGCCTCGACGTGATTTACCTGCCGCGGTTCGTCCAGCTCGGGGCACTTTCGGATCTCGGGTCGTTATACAACGACCTCGGGCACGACGACTACTTCGATCCGCTGACCCCCGATTTCACCACCTGGAACGACACGGTACACGCACTCCCGTTCTGGATCGACTGCAGCGTCTACCTCTACAACAAGGCCCACTTCGAGGAGGCCGGGCTCGACCCCGAAAGTCCGCCGGAGACCTTCCAGGAGTTCATCGACGCGTCAAAGGCGATCAGGGACAACACGGACTACACGCCCCTGTCACTCAACCTGGCTGGATCGAACTCCCTCGGGCTGGAGCTGTTCTTCTTCATGCCACACGTCTGGGCCGGCGGCGGCAAACTGTTCAACGAGGACATGACGGAGTGTCTGATCGACCAACAGCCCGCGATCGACGCCGTCAACTTCTTCAAGACGATGGTCGAAGAAGACCTCTGTACGGACCCGACCTCGAACGACACGTGGACGCTGCAGTCGTTCATGAACCAGGAGACCTCGATGGCGTACTCCGCGGGGTTCGTCTCCCACATCAAAGAGCAGTCACCGGAGGTCTGGGACAACATGGCCACCGCGATGTTCCCCAAGCCAGAAGGGGGCACCCAATCGAGTTTCCTCGGCGGCAACAGCGTCGTCATTCCGAACGGAATTGCCGAGAACGAGGAGAAGTTCAGCGCCGCCAAGGAGTTCATTCGCTGGTCCCAGTCCGAGGACGGCATGCGGACGACGGTGGAAGACATCGGGTACCTGCCGCCGCGACAGAGCGGCCTCGAAACGGACTACGTCGAGGAGAACAGCCACCTGTACGACGCGTTCACCCGGGCGATGGAGCAGGGCCACGCCCCGCCGATGCACCCGAAGACCATCGAAATGCAGGATCCCCTCAACAACGCGCTGGCCCGTGCGCTGCTGGGCGAGCAGGAAGTCGAGGCGGCGCTCTCCGAGGCTAAGTCGAAGATCGACAAGATCCTGCAGGCTTAATACGTGCCGGCAACGAGGTCCTACAACACCAACATATGTCAGAGATACAAGAGAGGTTGATCGGGACGCTACCGGTCGATACGTCCCAGCTAGACTGGCGACCGTACGTCTACCTGCTCCCCGCGTTCGTGATGGTCGCCATCTTCCTGGCGTATCCGCTCGTGGATACGTTCCTCCTGAGCTTCCAGGAAGTCGTCACCCTCGGCGGAGAGACGAGGTGGGTCGGGTTAGACAACTACGTCGCCGTGCTGACCGATCCGCTGTTCTGGGTCGCGGCCAAGAACACGCTCATCTTCAGCGTCGGAATGATCATCGTCCCGCTCGTGCTCGGACTCGGGCTCGCGATGGTGATCAATCGCGGTATCGAGGGGCGCTCGTTCCTCCGATCGCTGATCTTCGTCCCGGTCGTCGTCCCCATCGTCGTGGCCGGGATCGTTTTCAGCTGGCTGCTCAGCCCCAACGGGCTGGTCAACTGGATCCTGACGACCGTCGGCATCATCGAGGAACCGGCGCGGTTCCTGAACTCGGTGAGTCTCTCGCTGCCGAGCGTGATGCTGATGGTCGTCTGGAAACGGACGGGGTACTACATGGTCATCCTCCTCGCCGGACTCCAGGGACTGCCCGACGACGTCTACGAGGCCGCGAAGATCATGGGGAAGTCACGCTGGGCGATGTTCCGTCACATCACGCTCCCGCTGCTCAAGCCGGCGATCCTCATCACGCTCGTCCTCGGGATCATCGACACCGTCCGCGCGTTCGCGCACGTGTACGTCATGACCGGCGGCGGGCCCTCGAACTCCAGTGAGATCCTCTCGACGCACTTCTATCAGGTCGCGTTCGGGTACTTCAACTTCGGGAAGGGTGCCGCGTACGGGTTCATCCTGTTCGGCATGGCACTCGTGTTTTCCGTCATCGCGATCAAACTCTCGGGAGGGACGGAAATATGAGCGCCTCGGACGCACTCGCGGGGGACAAGGACGGAATCCCGTGGGAGCGACTCGCGCGCTACGTCGCGGTCTCGCTCGCGGCACTGTTCGTCCTGGTTCCGCTCTACTGGATGGTCGCGACGAGCCTGAAAGACCCCTCGCAGATCGGGATCTTCCCGCCCAACCTCGTCCCGAATCCGGCGACGATCCAGCCGTACGTCGAGGCGTGGGACACCGGTCCGTGGGGACAGTGGTTCCTGAACACGATGCTCATCAGCGGCGGGGCGACCGTGGTGACGCTCGCCATCGCGACCCCCGCCGCCTACGCGCTCGCGAGGTTCGACTTCCCCGGCTCGAATCCCATCTACCTGTTGTTCCTGGGACTGCTGATGGTCCCGGCACAGATTCTCCTCATTCCGCTGTACAATCTGCTGTCGAGCCTCGGACTCGTCGACACGCGGCTGGGACTGATCCTCGTCTACAGCACGTTCTTCCTGGCGTTCTCCATCTTCCTCCTGCACAGCTTCATGACGAACCTGCCGGAGAGTCTGGAGGAAGCGGCCAGAATCGGCGGGATTCCAGAATGGATGATATTCTTCAAAGTGATCCTGCCGCTGGTGAAGTCCGGACTGACGGCGACGGGAATGCTGATCTTCGTCTTCACCTGGAACGAGTTCCTGTTCGCACTGACGTTCCTCAAGTCCGAACAGCTCTACACCATCAGCGTCGGGCTGCAGACCTTCCAGGGTATCCACGGGGCGACCGTCTACAACCAGCTGTTCGCGATGAGCACGCTGGCGACGCTACCGGTCATCATCCTGTTCGCCCTGTTCTCCGAACAGTTCATCGAAGGAATTGCGGGCCTCGAAATGAAATAATCACAGCAAGATAATGGAAATACAACTACACGACATCACGAAACGGTTCGACGAACTGGTCGCGGTCAACGACCTGTCGATGACGATCAGGGACGGAGAGTTCCTGACGCTCGTCGGCCCGTCGGGCTGTGGCAAGACGACGACGCTGCGGATGATCGCCGGCCTGGAGACGCCCACCGATGGCGTCATCGAGTTCGGTGGCGAAGACATGACGTACTCGTCCCCTCAGGAACGCGAACTCGCGTTCGTCTTCCAGGCGTACGCGCTGTACCCCCACATGTCGGCGCGAAAGAACATGTCGTTCGCGCTGGAACACACCGACGTTCCCGAAGAAGAGATCGAACAGCGGATCACCGAGACCGCTTCGATGCTCGGCATCGAGGAGCACCTGGACAAGAACCCGCCCGAACTCAGTGGCGGCCAGCAACAGCGCGTCGCGCTCGGCCGGAGTATCGTCAGGGACCCCGAGATCTTCCTCCTCGACGAGCCGCTCTCGAACCTCGACGCGAAGCTGCGCGTGAAGATGCGCGCGGAGCTCCAGCAGCTCCACCGGGAGATCCAGACGACGACGATCTACGTCACGCACGACCAGGAAGAGGCGATGACGATGTCGGATCGCGTCGCCATCCTCAACAACGGCGACCTCCAGCAGATCGACACGCCGGAGGTCGTCTACTCGCAGCCGGCGAACCGCTTCGTGGCCGGGTTCATCGGGAGCCCCTCGATGAACTTCATCGACTGTCGGTTCGACGAATCGTCCGGGACGATACAGACCGGCGCGTTCGCAATCGACGCGCCCAGCGACGTCTCTGGCGACGCCGCGACGCTCGGTGTCAGACCGGAGGAGATGACCATCGTTCCCGCCAGCGACGGGGACTTCTCGGCAGAGGTCACCGTGTTCGAACAGATCGGCGCGTACAACATCATCCACCTGTCGGTCGACGGCCTGGACGAGGGGATCGTGGCGCAAGTCGACGGGTCGAAGCACTTCGACGCCGGCGACGTCGTCGGCGTCGAGATCGACCCGAAGTACGTCCACCTGTTCGACGCCAGTGACGAGGCCGTGTACAATCCGCCGCTAGCGTCCGAGGAATCCACGGCTCTCGCGTAACAGTCGGTTCAGTTCGATCGTCGCGGACGGCCCGGAAATCGCCGGTTCCGGATCGCCGGGCCCCCAGGCAACTCCCGTGGCCGAAACAGTCGAGCGGGTAGTTTCCCGTGAGCGTCCGCGCTCCCGTGCCCGAAGACAAGACAGTATTTTCCAGGAGAGTCATCTCCCTTCTCCGAGCGAGTCGTCCCATGGACGACGGTCGACCAGCAGTCCCATCGGCGTGGCGCCGTCTCGGGCTTTCCAGCCCTGGGCTCCGAACCGGAGCAATCCGTTCGCTCCCGTCGCCGATAGAGTTTAGTGACACGTATCCAAGTCTCTACGCAAGGACAAACCCGTGCTCAAATCGAACGAAAAACTGTTTCGCATCGTCGAACTGCTCCTCGAGAACGGCAGTTCCGGCGTGACGGAGCTTGCAGAAGCCACGCCATACCACAAGAGCACCGTGTATACGCACCTCCAGACGCTCCAGGAGCACGGATTAGCGTTCAAGTCCGACGGGAAATACCAGCTGTCGCTCAAGTTCCTCACGATCAGCGAGCAGATCAAGAATCAGCGACCGGTCTACCAGCACGGCCACGAGGAAATCGACAGCCTGGCGAACGAGACGGGCGAGCTATCGTATCTCGCCGTCCCGGAAGACGACGTGGTCACGATACTCCACTACGCGCGAGGCGAGAAAGCGACGCTGTCTGTCACAGCCGGTGCGACGGTCCCGATCACGGAGCATTCGGTCGGCAAAGTCCTGCTGGCCTTCCGATCCGATACCACCGATCCCGAGACGGACGAACACCTGTCCGCGGACGTGGTCGTGGATTCGGACGAGGACATCTCGAAGGCGCTAGAGGAGGCGCGACGCAACGGATTCGTCATCTCGACAGAGCGCGACGGGAGCGGGCCCTCCATCGCCGAACCCGACCAGTCGGGTCCCCGTTCGGAGTCCCACCTCACGGACGTCCAGCACACGACGGTCGCTGCTCCGGTCCTGGACGACGAAGACGAGCCGCTCGCAGTCGTCGCCGTCACCGGGCTGTCGAAACGCATCAACGGCGAGTACCAGGAGCGGATCTGCCAGCAGGTGGTCCGGGCCGCCGCCGTCATCGAGCGGAAGCTGGACGTCGAGCAGACCGTGCCCGCGTCGAACCGCGACTGAGTGAGTCAGGCGAGACGCATCCAGACCACCATCGACGTCGGACCGCGGTTGTTCCGGGCGAAGTACGGGATCGCGGTGAACTCGGTCGCTGATTCCGTGATCGATCCCAGCGACCGGTACAGCGTGCCTTGCCACTCCTGCAGGTCCTGAACGGTCGCCGCTCCCTCGAGAACCGTCATGCCGTCCAGGATCGAGTCGGTGTCCCGGGCGCTGATCGAGTCCGGGTCGGAGAGGATGAGGTGCTGGACCGGCTGTGCGTTGTCGACGCCCTCCAGACAGTAGACGAGCGGCCCCCGGCACAGCGCGGCGAGCGATCTGTCGCTTTCGACCTCGGGGTGTGCGACGACCGCGTTCGGTTCCATCGCCAGCGAGATCTCGACGCGATCACCGTCGTGCCACTCCCGTTCGAGCGTCGCGTAGCCGTCGGTCGGTTCCACGGCCACCGGCTCGCCATCGACCGTGACCTCCCAGCGCTCGGCCCAGCCGGGAATGCGGAGCCCGAGTGCGAACTCCGTCGGTTCGTCCGGGGAGAGTGCGACCGTCACGTCGCCGTCCCACGGATAGTCCGTCGTCTGTTCGACCGTCACGCCGGTCCCCGAGACGGTCGTTTCGACGGTGCTGCCCACGTAGAGATTGACCAGGAGTTCGTTCTCGGACCGAGCGTAGATGTACTTCCCGAGCGACGCGAGCACGCGAGACAGGTTCGACGGACAGCACGCGACGTAGTACCACTCGTTGCGGTGATAGTCTTCGTCCGTCTCCAGCGGGTTCGAGTAGCAGTATCGTCGCCCATCGAGTGAGACGCCCGACAACAGGGCGTTGTAGAGGATGCGTTCCAGAACGTCTACGTACTCCGCCGCCCCCGTCAGCTCGAACATATGCTGACTCCAGAAGATCGCACTCGCTGACGCGCAGGTCTCGGCGAAGGCGTCGTCGTTGGGGAGGTCGTAGTCCTCGGTGAACATCTCGGCGTCCGGGCTCGAACCGATGCCGCCGGTGACGTACATCCGTCGAGTCACCATGTTCTGCCACAGGCGTTTTATCGCAGTAAACAGTTCCTCGTCGTCGACCTCCTGCAGGTACGCGGCGACGGCGGCGTAGAGGTTCCCCGCCCTGACGGCGTGTCCCTCGACGCGCCGCTGCTCACGAACGGGCTTGTGGTCCTGCGCCCAGAGGCCGTCGTACGCGCCGGACTCGTCGCGCAGCGTGTCCTGATACCCGACGACGGACCACCCGCTCTCCTTTTGCTCCGTGCTGAGCGAGTCTCGCTCGATCATCCGTTCGAGCTCCGGCAGTTCGGCCGCCAACGGGGACGGGTCGCGACCGCGCCGGTCGATGAAATAGCCCGCAAGATCCAGATACCGCTCCTCGTCAGTGACCCGATAGAGCCGAACGAGCGCCAGTTCGATCTCCTCGTGACCCGGGATCTTCTCCTGTGTATCCGGGCCGAATCGCTCGTCGATGTGGTCGGCCAGGTCGCGGGCGACTCGCAGTAATCGATCGTCGTCGAGCGCGCGAGAGTGGGCGACGGCGGCCTCGATCAGGTGCCCGGCGCAGTACAGCTCGTGCATCATTGTGAAGTTCGACCACCGGCCCGCGTTGTCCCCGAGCATGAAATACGTGAACAGGTACCCGTCGTCCGCCTGGGCCTGCTCGATCAGCGAGCAGACGGTGTTGACCTTCTCTCGAAGGGTCGGCATCTCGTCGGTCGCGAGCGCGTAACTCGCGGCCTCGACCCACTTGTAGACGTTCGCGTCGATGAAGGGCGGCCCCTCGAACTCACCGCCGGCCTCCCCGACGACGCGACGGAAGTTGTCGAGCGAACCGTTCGCCTGGAGGTGATCGTACTGATGGTCGAGGGAAACGAGATCGTTCGTCTTCAGACGCGGTACCCAGAACGAATCGCGGATCTCGACGGCGTCGAGCGCAGGTGACTGATATCGCCCGGTCATACTCACTTGCAAGCCGTCGTACAATAAATAACCGGCAGGGATACACCGGCCACCTCCGACGGCCACCCCCGGCGCCGATCGACCCACGGTGAGAGTAGTCGAACCGCCGACGATCGGGATCACCCCGCTGTCCGACGTCATTTCAGGATAGCCGACAATTCGGCCCACTGCATCGTGTGCGTTTCAAATATCCGAAAGTTATTTGATGCTGGTTTTTGCATATGAGTGTGCCATGACAGCAGATGGCAGTGAAGACGCGTCAGGTAGTCGCATCACCCGTCGAACGCTTTTGAAATCAGGGACGCTCGGTCTCGCGGGAGCAGCGATCGGAAGCCCACTCGTCACAAGTGTCGGCGAAGGGTCACCACAACAGACAGTGACAGTCGACGTAGGTAAGTCGACACAGGAGGCGAACTACAACGCCTCGGGGTTCCTCTACGGACTGAGCGACGACGGTCAGGACCCATCGGACAAGTGGCTGTCCCCACTCAACGCGGGCCTGTTCGTCGGCGGCGGCGCCCGCCTCGACGGCGGCGCCTGGGCCAAAGGCGGCGAGGACGGCTACGAGACGCGGTGGGAGATGGTCGAACAGCAGTACGAGCGCGTGACCACCCTCGATAGCGACCCCGAGTACGTCATTCGGATCAGCGACCTCTGGGGGGCCGACGCCGTCACCGTCGTCGACGAGGACGACCCGTGGCCGGGCGACGGCGGCGACTGGGACAGCTGGGACGCCCTGCTGGAGCGGATCGTGTCGGACGTGAAGGCGTCGGACATGAACCCCGAGGAGATCCAGTTCGAGATCTGGAACGAACCCAACTACGACCTGTTCTGGAACCGCTCAACCGAGCGTTTCCGGGAACTGTGGCGACGCGGCGTCCGCAAACTCCGGACCCTCTATCCACAGGCACGGATCGTCGGGCCGAACTACACGCACCTGCTCCCGGACCTGCGGGACCGGTTCGTCGAGTGGCTGGAGATGACGATCGAGTCCGAGACGGTCCCGGACATCATCAACTGGCACGACCTGCAGGAGTGGAACGACCCGGTCGAGGACGCCGAAGCCATCCGCGAAATTCTCGACGAGCACGACCTCGACCTGCCTCTGGAAATCAACGAGTACCTCCCCATCTCCCAGTTGAACGCGGGCTACAACGCGTGGGACATGGTCCGAATCGAAAAGTCGGACGTCGAGTACGCGTCACTCGGCGTCTGGACCGCCTGCTGTGATTCGCCCCAGCTGGTCGGACTGCTCTCCAGTACCGACGACGGACCGACACCGTCCGGTCGGTGGTGGATCTACGAACGGTACGGCTCGATAACGGACCAACTGCTCGCGACGACCGGCAGTGCGGACGTCGACGCCGTCGCGGGGACGAGTTCGGTGTCACAGAAGGGCGACGCCGTCCAGGTGATACTGGGCAACCGAGGGTACACCGGAGACGTCGGAGTCGCGCTCGAAAATCTCGACACGGATTCGGTCGAGTTGTCACACGGGAACCGGATCGAAGTGACAGTCGAGCGCATTCCGAGCGAGGACATCGTGGAGTCCCCCGAAACTGTGAAACACTACAACGTCACCGCCTCGACAGCAGCACACACCATCACGATTCCGTGGGACGACCAAACCAACGCCTATGCAGTGACACTCGAACCACCTTCGTCGCCGAATAGCGCCCCGCCGGGCGTAACCCTCTCACACGAGACCGGGGATGAGGAAATCGAGCCCGGAACCAGTCGAGATGTAACCGTTACAGCAACAAACGTCGGTCAGCGAGCGATAAACGACGCCGAAATGAAGGTTGATTCTCCTGACGGCTGGACTGTCACCCGTGAATCGTCCGCCCGAGGAACCATCCCGCCCGGAAAGACGACGGAGGCGTCGTGGGAGATTACCGCGCCGGCGGACGCTTCCCCCGGCGAGTACGAGTTCGGCGTCGAACTGACCTACGGCTGGAAGGGGAACGAGACCGCCACGACCACCAACGGGTGGACGTGGGCGGTCCCGCTGGATCCCGTGCCCGAGGGGTACGACACGTTCGCCTCGACGGAGGCGGAGTTCGGGTCGATCGACGGCGAGACCTTCGTCGTCGACGCCAACGGCGCGGACACGTTCACCGGCGACGACGAGTACGGCACGATATACCCATCGGCGGACCGCGCCGAGCAGACGAGCACCGTCGTGGCGAAAATCGAGAGCCACGAGGAGGCGGGGGCCTATTCGAAGGCCGGAGTCACCATCCGAAACGACATCACCGGGGCCGGCGAGTCGCCGGGCTACGTCGCGATGGTTGCCATGCCCAACCGCGTCGAGTTCGAGTGGGACAGCGACGGGAACGGGTATCTCGACAGCGCAACGAACGTCGAGACGTCCCCCACGTATCCCTGCTGGGTAAAACTCGAGAAAGACGGCACCTCGTTCGTCGGCTCCTACAGCACCGACGGGTCGAACTGGACCGAAATCGGGTCGGCCACCGTCGATACCGCGAATGATACCCAGGACGCGGGGATGGTCGTCTGTTCCGTCTCCGAGAGTTCGCTGAACGAAGCCAGATTCGGCGAGTTCGACATCTCGTAGGATTCGGCCGCTGCAGTCGTCCGGGAACCGATTGGCCACGTTTTCAACCCAGTATGTGGTGTAGTGGTCACCAGTCCAGTGGTACGCTCCCGTCGGACCGCCCGCATTCCGTGCAGATAGTGCCGACGAGTATCCGCCAGTCAGTATCGGTGGACGATCGGCCGTCTAGGCGAAGGTCCCCCTGGTCTACGGCCTGCGTAATCGCGTTGCCACGTTCGTGGTTCTGATCGCGGGCGAAACGGGTAGCGGTGAGAACGTTTGCGTCGACTTGCCCGACCGGCCTTCCCGTACCAGGCGGCGTGTAGTGACTGCAGTGAGGGCGGTCGTAGTCGTCGAAAAGAGGCGGGCGTGAAGCAGGTCGTTCGTGGCGGAATCTTCGGCGGTCCCAAGAGCGCAGCTCTTGCGCAGCCCATCAGAATGACTATGCCATTCTGAGGACGGCGTACAGCCAGCGGACGGAAGACACCATGCAAAAGACACGACTGGGTGTCTGTGTCCGACAATCTATCCCTGAGAACGGCCATAACAATCAAGGGCGCGTGTAGGTGATGTAGGGCAGACACGTTCGATGGATGCCGAAACCGAGGAGCAAGCTGGCGATGAGACTGCTGATGTAGCCCAGACAGGCGGCCTCGAAGAGGCGATTAGCAAGAAACTCTTACCGAGATGGATTCGCCGCCGCTACGCGGCGAAGTTCCTGCTTTCCATGCTCCTGATCGTGGTTATCATCGCCAGTGTCGGCGTCCTGAGTTTCGTCCAGATCCAGAACATTATCGAGAACGACGCCGAGGAGACGCTCCGTTCGACTGCCACGCTGCAGGCGGATTCGGTCTCCGAGTGGCTCGACGGGATGCGGATCCGGACACTCGCCGTCGCATCGTCAGACGTCTACGCTGGGCGGAACACAGACCGGATCCGCACACATCTTCAGGAATCAAAGGAACTTGGCGGAGGGGACGTTGTCGGTGTCCATTACGTCGACTCCGAGACCGACACTATCGTCACGAGCACGAACACTCGCTACGTGGGCCGCCACCAGACAGCGATCAGTCCGGCCGTAACGGGACCAATTAGCGAGGCAACGAACGGCACAGCAACCGTCGCCTCGTCGCAATCAGCGTACTCGCGTAGCGGCGACATCCAGATGGCGTTCGCCAGCGAGGTCAGCAGTGGTCACGGAGTCGTCGTTGTCGTCGGTGACGTCGCCAAGGATTTCGAACAGCTCCACAGAAGTCGGAGCGTCGTCAGGACGGAGGTCCTCGACACCGACGGACGAGCAGTGCTGTCGCCGCGACGAGACTACACTACCGAGCTAGCCGAAACGACAGCGTTCGACGAGGCAGTGGCTGGCCGAACGACGATCGCCGAGCAGGGAGACGAGGTCAGCGGGATCGCTCCCGTGCCGGACACGAACTGGGTCGTCACGACCACCGCCCCCAAGGCAGAGCTCTACCGGGCCAGCAGTACTGTCGGCCGGAACGTCGCCGTCCTCATCACGAGCTCGCTGGTCGCTCTCGGTGCCGTTGCGATCGTCCTTGGACGGCAGACCGTTCTCCCGCTCGTGCGACTTCGGAAACGGGCCCAAGAGATGGAGAACGGCAACCTCGACGTGAGCCTGTCGACCAAACGGGAAGACGAGATCGGGCGGCTGTTCGACTCTTTCGGGAATATGCGCGACGCCCTGCGCGAGCAGATATCCGAGGCCGAGCGTGCCCGGGCCGAAGCAGAAGCGTCTCGGCGGAAGCTCGCGAGACAGAATCAACGCCTCGACCACTTCGCAAGCACCGTCAGTCACGACCTGCGGAACCCGCTGACGGTTGCACGAGGGAACCTCGAATTACTCAGAGACCGGATCGGCGGAGATCGCGACAGCGAAGACGCCAGCGGTGAGAGCGCACGCGAAAATTTCCTCGACAATATCGACCGTGCCCACGAACGCATCGACACGATTATCGACGACGTCCTGACACTGGCACGCGATGGAGAGCACATCGAGGACACGACGCCGGTCGAGCTACAGACGGTCGCAACGGATGCCTGGAGCACCGTCGACACCGCCGAGGCGACGCTGACCGTCACGGGAACTCGAACCGTTGCCGCTGATCGAGAACGCCTCCGACGGGTCCTCGAAAATCTCTTTCGCAACGCCATCGATCACGTCGGCCCGGAGACGGCCGTCACGGTCGGACTCACAGCCGATGGTTTCTACGTCACTGACGATGGGGAGGGTATTCCAACCGACGAAGTCGACGATATCTTCACGTACGGGCACACGACGAGTGAGAGTGGAACCGGCCTCGGCCTCTCGATCGTCAAGACGATCGCCGAAGCCCACGGATGGCAAGTAACAGTAGCCGACGACGACGATGCCGGGGCGACGTTCGTCTTCTCGAACGTCTTCGAGGAAGATTCGACCTGATGCCGAGACGCTTCTGACACTGCGACGAATAGAGGCTCGCCTCCGAGAATCAAAGATAGATATTGAGCGGTCTCCAGAGCGTTCGCTATCGGCAGTCTATTCTGGACGGAACAAACTACGGGGCCTCGATTTGGACATTTTAGTGGTTGTTTGCCTACGTTCTGTGATCTCTATGGTGGCAACTCGGTCGATAATTAGGGTGATCGCTACCCTTTTCCGTTAATATCTCTCATGATATTTAGATGGATAGACGGCGCTTTCTCTCGACTGTCGGGGCGGGTACGGTCACCGGCATAGCTGGCTGTACCGGACCGCCCAACCGACAGGACCCGTCGGGCACCGGGCGTCCGCGACTAGGTGTCGAGGGACGGTGGCTCACGGATCCGAACGGCACCCGTGTGGTCCTCCGTGGCGTCACCACCGTCGACCCCTGGTGGGGGACGAAGCATGCCGAGCGCCGCGGCAAAGCCTACTGGGACACGCTCGAACTTGCGACGGATCCCGACGCCGGCTGGCACTCGCACGTCCTGCGTGTCCCGGTTCGCCCTCGCTCGATTGCTGAAGTGGGCCTCGAGACACTCGTCGAAGAGTACCTCGACCGAGTGGTGTCACTGGCCCGTGACCGCGATGTCTACGTCATCATCGCCTACGGTGCGACGGAACGCTACGATACCGCCGAAATCGATGACCGACTGCTAACGTTCTGGAATCGTGTCGCTCCACGCTACGCCGATGAGACGCACGTCCTCTTCGACCTATTTAGCGCACCTGGACAGCCAGCAGAAGACGAGCGACAGACGTGGCTCACCTGGCGGGAGACCGCCCAGCCATGGGTCTCACAGATTCGCGATCACGCACCCGAGACCCCGGTCATCGTCGGGTCACCGGGGTGGAATTCGCTGACGAAATACGCGACAGCCGATCCCTTCGGCGACGACAATATCGTCTACGCCTTCCACGTCAATCCCTCGTGGGACCCGGATACCTGGGAAGAGACGTTTGGCGACCTGGCGTTCGACATCCCCCTGTTCGCGACAGAATGGGGGTACGTCGGCGTCAACGGAGACGGCATCCCCGCACACTTGATCGGGTCAACCGACGACTGGGGCAAGCCGTTCCGTGCCTGGCTCACCACACACACGAACGTGAACTGGTGTGCCACGACGTTCGATTCTATCGGTCAACCCCGGATGTTCGATACCGATTGGGAACTGCTCGGTGGCGACACGCACATGGGTGCACTCACGAAAGAGTGGTTGGCGGAGACGCGCACCGAACAGTGGCCCCCCGGTAGATCGCCCGATTCTGCGCAGTCAGGAACAGGAAATCGCCCACCAGCACCGCCGTCGGAAATCAAAGTGACGGAGCGCACCCAACAGTCGCTCAGTATCGCCTGGTCCGAGTCTACCGATCCAGACGGTGACAGGATCGTCCAGTACCGCGTGCGCCGTGATGCCGTCGAAGTTGCAGTCCTCGGCGGAACGGCGCGAAAACTCACCCTGACCGATCTGGAGGCGGGCGAGACGTACCAGATCGGCCTGACCACCGTCGACGAACACGGACGCTCCTCGACCCAGGAGACAACGATTACTGCGACCACACAGAGCGTGACACAACCCGAAGCGATCATCGAACGGACGAGTACCCCACCGACGATGGACGGCACGCTGACTGAAACGTGGTCGGACGTCCCGGCACACCAGATAGAGACTGCCATCATACAGGACTCCCGAGAGACTGACTTCCGTGGCGAGTGGCGGGCGCTCTGGGACGAGTCGGCGCTGTACTATCTGGTTGTTGTCGAGGACCCCACCGTTACGAGCGAATCCGACGAGATGTATCAGAACGATAGCGTCGAGATATTCATCGACCCCGATAACAGCCGTGGCCAGTCGTATGATGGCGACAACGACGCACAGATATTATTCGAACGAGGACACAACATTGCAGTCCCCGGGTATCACACATTCGACGGATTCAGCTACAAGCAAGTCGATGTCAGCCAGACCGAGACCCCAGCGGGGTGGCACCTCGCCGTCACACTGCCCTGGGCCGTCCTCCAGACGACACCGATAGTCGGCCATCGTTTTGGCACCAACATCCACATCAACGACGATGGCGACGGCGGTGATATCAACAGTAAGTACAGCTGGTTCTCCGCAAACGGTGAGGCCTGGATGAACCCCTCCACGTTCGCGCTCGTCGAACTCGGAGAATGAATCCCGGTTCGAGGACCATACCGAGTTTCGTTCGCACCACATCGGTACCAGAAGCCACTGACCGATCGTGTTCTGTCCGATACGTCACAGCGAGCAGCGATATCGCATTCACGCCACAGAGAGTGTACGCGATCGAGAGTGGCGTCCTGGACCGTCTCGCCGCTGTGCCAGCCGGGATATCGATCTCCTCACAGAACACCGAACCTCGTCTACGAACAACTGCGAAGTGTGCAATTCGCCCCGTCCCTCGGTGAACACCCCCTGATCGGTGTTACGTTCGCGCTTACCGCCCTCATTTTCGTCGGGAATCTGGCCGCGATGGGTTACTGGGCCCGTGCGGAGGCCGAGGCGCGAAACGGGTCGGTGTTCTGGACGTTCGTGATTCTCTCGTCAGGTTTTGGGCAGATCTACGACATCTGAGTCCGCTACGTCCGGGACGACTGGGGAACACACACGGACCCAGCCGACCGGCGTGAGCGTGTGGCTACCGCCTACTCGCTGGCCGTCCTCCTCGCGTTCGTGATCGGCGCGGTCGTTACGCCGCCAGACCCGATGGCGCAGGTCCTGGCGCTCCCACCACTGTTCGCGGTCTCGTTCGTCGTCTCGTATCTCTTTGTCACCCAGCGATTGGGCTGGGCAAGCGGTGAAACTACTGCGTAAGGTAACTGGGATGTGAACCGCTACGTGCAACGGGCCCGCTCGTCGTTCGAGGTGCCCTGACACCGAGGCTGTCACCCCTCGTTCTCTGGATATCCTCGACAATCGAGGTACGCGTTCGTGTAACACACCGGTGAAGAATTAACACACTGTCGTTTGAAGCGCCTGCATGGACATCCGACGGAATCTCTACGTCGCTGCATTCGTTGGTGCATCGTTGTCGTACATCTTCAACGTGCTTGCGTTCACCGGTACCTTCGATGGGTTCCGCTGGTTCGTGTTCGCCGTGGGTTTTCTCGGCGTTACTTTTGGGTTTGAGAAGTTCATGGGGTGGCAGACCGGATAGCAAGAGTGTCGATTGGGGAGAGTTGCCGTTCAGTGCGGCAGACAACTTCTGTATCGGCCAGACCGATCCTGACAGCACACCGGTAGTTAGTTGGGGATTTGCTGAATAAGGGGCGCGAGAGGTATGTTTGAGGCTGATGACCGCGCCCGCCGTCGTTGCTCGGCAACCTCGGGGCGTGTTGGGGCGTTCCGTGCTCATGTCTGAGTTCACAGTTGCAGTCTCATGGTTCAGTCCGCCCGCACACACTTTTCTCGCGGCGGATTTTTCAACTTCAATTGAGAGAGCAACGGCTATCCCGAGTTGAATACATAAGAAATTCGTCACATCTCTGGCCCTTTAACGGCCCTCACTCTCACGGCACTATCTCACCGCACCGCTCCCCCTATGATAGTAACACGTCTACTATGGTACATAAATGAAGTAAGAAGCATCCCCCGCCGCCTCAGATGAAGTCCTCCAGTCCTGCGGGGTCCTCCTCCTCGAAGTCCGCAAGGAGTGTCTGATTGCGACCGACGGCGGTGGATTTCTCCCGACCAGCTCGCACCTCTACGTCCTTGCGGGCCATCACCTCTTGAACGGATTGCTGAGTGATGCGGAACGCCCGTCCGATCTCTGCCTGCGACATCTTCTTTTCGTGGTGGAGGAACCGCAAGACGGTACGGTCCCACCACGGCTTATCGAGTTCAACTATAGTAGCCATTGAAAGTCAATGCACACCCGATCGCACGACTGCAGTGCGATCGGTGTGTAATTCGTTTCAATTGTTACTATAGTCGGCGTAGAATTTCGACGTGAGAGCGGTGGGAAAAATACCATCCGGCGTGCTGCGGTGGGTCTCCCAGTCTGTGATTCTGCTGTTGTACTTCCACGCAATGAGGCGGCTTCGGGACTACTGACCGAGGACCGGAGCTTTCAGTTCCGCGACTCGCCCGAGAATCCGCTCGACGTTCGCTTCTGAAACGCCGTTCTCTCGCAGCGCCGTTTCGAGGTGTTCGGCCACCGCCCGGAAATCTGCCTCGCCGAGATCGAGATGGGAGTGGGCTTCGCGCATATCCGCACCGCTGTAGTCGACGGGGCCACCGGTGACCGAACTGATGAACTGAATCTGGTGTGCCCGCAGCTCCGTCATGTCCTGGTCCGCGAAGTAGTGATTGATTCGCTCGTCGCTGAGGACAGCGTCGTAGAAGTCTGACACGACCGCTTCGACCGCGTCACGACCGCCGATCTGGTCGTAGAGTTGCTCCTCCATTGTTGCGGCCCGGGATTCCCGCGGAAGTAGCATAATGGCAATTGCGAACATCTTCGATTGATTTATGTCAACATCACACAACCGAATGGACGGAAGATTCCCAACGATTTCGAGATAGAGTCCCTCTTCTCCGTCGGAATCGTATTTCCGGCCCTGCGTAGTGTGACGGCACACTAGTCTTTTCAATCAGTCACATACGGAGCGGTATGAGTCGCAATAGACTGTCGGACCAACCTGATCCGCTAGGGTATGATGCTTTTCTGGGTACATCATCCACCAGCTCTCGTCGAGTTTCTCGCTGACAGCGTTATTCATGCCCCTCCGAGACCTTTCGGCAGTATTCGGTTGCAGCTGCCGCTGCGGTCTCTCCATGGCCTTCAACTGGCACACCCTCCTGTGTCGCCAGCCAGCGATTGTCGTCTTGTTCCCGAAGGACGATCGTCGTCCAGCGTTCTTTGCGTGAACCGTGGGTGAGTTCGTCGGTAACGGCCATGTGGGACGGTGGGAGGTACAGGATAAAGGGCGTCAGCCATACCCGGAGTGAAAGTGAAACTGAACGCACTGACCCTGGGGCACCCGATCGACCCATCCACACCGACTGGCGTGGGAATCAACCCCAACTCGAACCCCGCGTCTCTGCACGCGTCGAACGCGCTTTCGACGACATCGTCCTCGCCGTCGCCGACGTAGAATGCCATGACCGCCGATCCCGCTGGCATGGTTTCGTCCTATCGCTGTGTCGGTCGCTACTTTATCGTTCAGTTCCGCCGGCCAGCAAAATACGGGCGGTGACGCGTGCCTTGGAAACGTCTTTGGCACTCTCGATGCGTGAGAGGGGCCGGATCGCTCGCGTGTCCGCGAGTCGCGTTCCGAGATCAGTAACCGTGTCGGATTGCTTGAGTACCGTCTTGCTGGCTTTCAAGATTCGTTGGACTAGTAGAAGAGGTTTCGAACACGCTGGTCTGCACGCCATGGGTCTCCTGGCCGTCGGTGAGGCCGCCGTCGTCGGTGTCCGGACCCCACGATTCGGTCTGGTACTTCAACGTGGGATCCAGTCCGGGGGAACGATGGTCCGGGTAACTCGGTCGAGTCCAGATTCGTCCGTCACAAAACGCCTCCAACTGAATCGCTCACCACCTCGACCGACCCGTCGCTCGCAGCACCACCGTCACCGACGTTTCCCCGCGGTCAGTCGTGGTAGTCACGTCGAACCCGACGGCGAGGACGTGCGTGCGGTTGACCCGATTCTGGACGGCGACGCCGCGGTCCGAGTGACAGTCCCCGAACTGTCTGCCCGGACCTGTGGGACAATTGGCGGCGGCCCACTCACCGGCCGCCGTGTCGTTGTAGGCGACGGCATAGTACACGCCGTCCTCGACCCGCGACGTTCGAAGCCGGTCGACGCGCGGCCGGAGATCCGTGCGGAGACGGGTCACCGCCGACTCGTTCGCGGCCCAGGCGAACTGTCTCGGAATCGACGCGCTCTCGGTCGCGACCGCACGGTCGAGGACCCGGAGCGCGTCGACGCTCGGGTCGTCGTACTCCGCCGTCGCGCGCACGTCGTCGTGATACCCCAGTTGCATCGACGCGAAAAGGATGGGGACCAGTGCGACGGCGACGAGCGCGGCCGCGACAAGGACCAGTTGGCCGCGCCGGGTCACGCGTACCACACCGTGATCCGGACGCGTCCGTAGCCGGTCGGGACCGTCGCGACGCCGGTGCTGACCCGCCGCGGCGTCGGCGTTCCGACGGTCCCGTGGGGCGTCTCGACCCGAAAGAGCACGTTCGCCGGGAGGATCCGAGCGACGCGGCGCTCCAGCGCGTCCCGCTCGCGCTCGAAGCCTTGCGGACTCGAAACGACCTCCTGCAACCGCGTCGCGCCGTCGTGTCGCGGCGCGTCGTTGGCGAGGACGGTCGCCGCGTCGGCCGCGTAAGCGTCGAGTTGCGGTTCCTGTCGGTCCGGCGCTGGCGTGCCGAGGGCGAACCCCAGCGCGACGCCGAGAATCAGCGTCGTCCCGATTGCGACCTCCACCAGCGAGAGCGGGAGTTGCGCCCTACGCATCGACGGTCACCACCAGCGTCGCCTTCGTGGCTCGCGTCGCGTCGTAGCCGACCGTCACGTTCCCGGTCGTCAACGGACCGGCGTGCTGGAAGCGGAGCCGCGTCGTCTCGTAGGGACTCAGCGTGACCTCGAAGGTCCCGTTCAGGCCGCTCTGGTTGTAGAGGACGGTTCGGTCGTTGGCGCGGACCGCCCAGACGGTCGCTCCGGCCGGCGGGTCGACCGTGACCGTCGCCTCCGCGCTTCGCCGGGGGAGCGTCACCGCATCGCCGCTCGAAAGGTCCGGCGCGAGGGTCCGCCGCTCGCTCGACTCCACGAGGACGATGCGACTGATCCGCGTTCCGCCCCGCGGCGTGCCGCTCCGCGCGAGTTCGGTCCCGGCCAGGTCGACGGTGACCGCGTACTCGCTCAACGCCGGTGCGGTTCGTTCGAGCGCCGCCCGGTCGAAGGCGTCGACACGCGACCGATTGAGGACGTTGTCGCGTGCGGCGAGCGGCCCGTCAGCCGCGACGAGGCGGTCGGCAACGGCGGCCGCGACCCGTCGCTCGTTCGGCGTCCGGTCCGCCCCGGCGATGGCGGTATCGGCCATCGCGACCCCCAGTCCGGTGACGATCGTCAACAGGACGAGCGCGACACCGAGCGCGGGAAGCGAGGTCTGACCGCGGGCGGTCGCGGTCTTTTTCGCCGTCGTCCTCGGACGGACGAGCGTGAGGTCACTCGACGCCGGCGACCTGCTGTTCGTCGGCGGCTTCGTCGCGGTGCTGTGTTTCGCCGTCGCCGGCTTCGTCAGCGTCGCCGCCCCGGCCGGCATCCCCGGGTTCACCGGCGCGCTGGTGTGGGTCTTCGTGGGCTTCGGCGTCGTCTTCGGGGCACTTGGCGTGGGCGGTGCGGCGCTCGTCTCGCTCCTGTCCGAGTGACTCATCGGTCATCCTCCAGGGTCACAGTCACGTTGCCGCGCGTTCCTGCGACGGTGACGACGGTCGGGCTTCCGCTCTCCCAGCTTCCCCTGAGTTCGGTCACCCGATCGGGGACTACGGGCCGCGTCCGTCCGCCGATAGACGGATCGGGATGGTCGAGGACGAGCGCGTCGCCGTCGGTCAGGACGCTGTACCCCGACCCGCCGATGGTCGCCGGAATGTCGACCCGAACGGTGGCGGAGACGACCCGAGCGTCGGGCGGGACGGCCTGTTCGACACGCGCCGTGGCCTCGGCGAGCGTTCGCTCCCCCAGTTCCGCCCCGACGGCGCTCTGGTACGCCGGGACGGTCCCGCCGTAGAGCGTGGTCGACAGCAAGCCGATGTACAGCAACACCAGTCCCATGCTCAGCAGTTTCTCCACGACGGTGCTGAGCCCCCGGTTATCCATGCCGTACCTCCGTCCGCATGTCGTGGCGGATCAGGTACAGCGTCCGCTCGCCCGGGAACGTGGCGACGACGCTGTCGACGCCGTCGCCGTCGAGGTCGGTGACGCGCGTCGTCGCGCCGACGCGCTGAAATGCCGCTTCGATGGGGCGTGGCGTCGCCGTTTCGAGCGCGACGCTGTAGTTGGTAGCCGGGAGCGTCTCGCGCTCGTGGCTGACGTTCAACCGCAGGGTCGCCGTCACGCCACCGCTTCCCGAGACGGCCACATCACTCGCGTTGAGGACCGGCGCGCCGACGATGACGGCGGTGTCGTCTCGCGTGGCCGTCACTCGCGGGCGCCGTTCGAGTCGTGCGTTCCCCGGCGGTCCGCGAACGACGGCACCCCCGAGGTAGCCGACGCGACTGCTGTCTGACTCGTACACCATCGCGTCGATGGGGACGGTCCGCTGGGTGCCCGCGTCGTCGAGCACGCGAAGCTCCCGGTCGACAGTCGTCAGTCGCCCTTCGGAAACCCGGACGCGAACCGTCCGGTGACCCGTTTGCTCGACCGGTCGAAGCGACGCGTCGAACGTGTTCGCGACGCGGGCCTCGTCGGCGGTCGCGGTATGACCGTCGACGACGGTCCCCACGACGGCCGTCAGCCCGCCGAGTGCGACGACGGTGAGCCCGAGTAGCAGGACGACGCCGACGACGTGTGACTGTGCCTCGGTATCGGCGATCAAATCAGACCAGCCCCCGCGTACACGACGTAGGCGACGAGGACGAGCCCCGAGGAATGCAAGAGCGCCTCGTAGACGCCGCGGCTCGCCGTCCCAGCGAACCACCCGCAGGCCAGCATCGTCGCCTGCGTGACGACGTAGAATCGAAATCGCTCGCGGACCGGATCGATCGCGTTCGGATCGAAGGCGACGGTCGCGCTCCCGGACACCGACGACAACTGCGCGAAACTGTCGAGCACGTACACGTTGACCGCGACTGTGATCCCCACGACGAGCAACGCCGTCGTCCAGCCGACGGCGACGTAGACGAGCAGTGCGGATCGGAGCGACTTTCGGAGGTGGTAGAGAGAGCCTATTTCAGCCTGTAACGTCTCGAAGACGTCTTCTGCGTCGCTTCCGGTGTCCAGCGCGCCGACGACTAACCCGATAGTCTGTTCGGCCATCGGCGTCCCGACGCGGTCGACGAACTGGTCCAGCGCGGCTGCCCGGCGGTCGGCTGCGGAGTCGCCGGGGCTATCGCCGAGTGAGAGCGTGAACGCGAGCGACTGCACGTCCTCGGAGAGCGCACCGAGTTCCACGTCTTCGGCGACGCGACGGACGGCGTCGGGGAAGGGGCGACCGAGCGCGACGTGGCCGGCGACGGCGTGGACGAAGTCCTGAATCTCCCGGTCTTTCGCGTCGTCGACGCGGGCGCGCCGGATCGTCACCGCGCCGACGGGGACTCCGACGGCCACGTACGACAGCAACGCGACGTTGGTGGGCCTGTAACCGAGCGACCAGAGCCCCACGGCGACGGCACAGCCGAGTGGCAGCGAGGCGGCCAGCGCGCTCGCAGGGTTCGCGTGGACCGTCGACAGTATCGAAACGGCGTCTTCCGGGAGCGAGTAGGTCGGTGCGGCCGTGTTCCGCGGCCTGAGTGTCGCGACGACGAACGCTGCCAGTAAGCCTGCTGCCAAGACGAACGCCGCACTTCCGTAAACGACGATCGCGCGGACCGTGGTCTCGCCGACGGGCGTCGGGATCGGTTCCGAGAGCCCGGGCGCGAGAATCCCCATGACTGTGACGATGAGGACAACGAGCGCAGGAAGCACCAGGAGCACGACGAACAGCTCGGCCAGCAGTTCGAGGTAGCCCGTCGCCCGCTCGTGCTGTCGGCTCTGTTCGTGTGAGAGCAGTCGTCCCTCCATCTCCAGATACCCCTCCAGCGCTTCGGCGCTCTGGTTCGCGTGTTCACGGAACTTCAGGAGGAACGGGGCGAGCAGTTCTCGCGACGGGGTCTCGCTTGCAACTCGCTCTATACCGGTGTCGAGGCTGCCGGTGAGAATACCCTGATTGAGGGCGCGTCTGAAGGCAACGGCCGTCTCGCCGTAGGCATCCTGCTCAGCGACGGCGCGAAGCATCTCTCGGCGGTCGTGCGTACCTGACGCGAGCACCCTGAGATACCGGACCGCTCCCGGGAGCGTCGCCGCGATGTCCGTGCGCCGGGCGGTCGCGACCCACGAGAGGTATCGATTGCCGGCGAGAAACACGACACGCCGGAGCACGAGGCCGACGAACGCCCCGATGCCGGCCGCGACCAGGGGCCTGGGCACGCGCGGGAGCGGCAGACGATTGACGACCGGGAGGCTCTGCTGGAGCACCGCGATCAGTGAGCCGAAGGTCGCCGCCGGCAACAGCAGGGCGACCGCCGCCGTACAGAGCGTGCCGCCGAACAGCGCGAGCCACGACAGCCCGTACACACGGGCCACGAAGACGCCGAATCCGGCTCGCGGGTACGCCGCCCGGTATCGGTCACGGGTGGTCGCGTGCCGATCGTCCTCGGCGTGGTGAGCGAACAGGGCGTAGAGCCCGCGATCCAGCAGCCCGAGCGTCGGCCCCTCACTGCTCACCGGTGTCGACCTCCAGATGTGCGGGCTCGTCCCGACCGGCCCGCCGCCGCAGACGCTCGACCGTCGCGGCCTCGTTCGTCTCCAGATCGGCCAGGATCGCGAACAGTTCGTCGAAGTCGGTCAGCCCCTCCCTGACGAGGTACTGGACGTACCGATGGCGGCGGTGAAACGCGTCCTCGACGGCCGGGACCGATTCGTCGCGGAGCGACGCCAGTCTGTCGAGAATACCGGTGTCGACACGGCGCTCGTCGTCACCGAACTGCGGATGCTCGTAGGCGAAGTCGAAACTCCCGTCGGGTCGCCGCCGGCAGACGCTGTTCCAGTGGATCGTCGTTCCGCCCTTCCGAATGGTCCCGCCCCGGTCGCGATCCGTGCCGACGGGGTCGTCGACGAACTCGACCACCTCGCCGACGTAGCGCTCGCCGTCGACGTGCCGCGGGAAGACGACGAGGTCGATCTCGTCCAGGAGGTACGTCGGCAACCCTTTCTCGATGACGCGGTTGACTAGCGACTCGATGTCGTCCGCGTGTGTCGTCCCGATGACGCCGTGGCCTGTGTTGAGCGTCTCGGCGAACGTCTCGAACGAGGCACCCGTGTTGATCTCGGCGATGACCTCCACGTCGGGGTTGAGGTAGTTGCACTGGGTCATCAGGTCGGCCATCGTCACGCGCCGGTGGTCGCGCTCGTGATCTCTGGTCGTCAGCGAGACGCCGGTTTCGTGGGGGATGCGCACCTCGCGCGATCCCTCGTCGATGCTGATCGGCCGGTCGCGGTAGGGGATGAACGGCATGTGCGCGTTCATGAGTGTGGTCTTGCCGGCCCCGGTCGGCCCCGAGAAGAGGACGACGCCGTGAGACTCGTAGAGCAGCCACAGCAAGGCGACGAGTTCCGTCGGGAGCGAGTCGCGTTCGACCAGGTCGATCGGCGTCATCGCGTCGGCCGACTGCTTGCGGATGGAGATGTGCGGACCGTCCTCGCTGATGGTCGGCAGTGCCACGGCACAGCGGATGGTGTCGTCGGCGTCGTGCAGGCCGGTCCCGTCCGGGTCGACGTTGACCTTCGCGCTCGGATTCGAGGCGTTGAGTTCGACGCCGTCGTCGGCCGCCAACTGGGTGACGACGTTGACGAACGCGGCCTCGGAGTCGAAGGCGAGGTTAGTCGGGACGCGGCCGTCGTGGCCGAGATCTGCTCTCGGAAGGACCTTCACCCGCTCGTCGACGCGGTTGGCCTCGATATCTTCGAGCGTGTGGTCGCGGATCGGGACGGTGAGCTTTCCGTAGCCGACGAGGTCCCGGAGAACGTAGTACAGCAGGTCGTCGAGTCGGTCGTCGGCGAAGCGGTGGTCGACCGGTGGGACAGCGAGGTCGAGTTCCGCGAGCGCCGACCGCAGTCGGTAGCGGGCAGCGTCGACCCACTCGGTCGTGTTTCGAACGGTCAACTGTCGCGCCAGCAGCGAGCGAGCGCGGTCTCTGACGAACTCGACGCGGTCCTCGACGACCCCTTCGACGCCGGTCTCCCACACCCGCTCTTTGCACACTTCGATGAGGCGCTCGTCGCCGGGCAACAGGTCGGGCTCGCGGACGGCGTACTTCGTCGTGAACGGGTCCGTACCGAGGAGGTGTTCGCGGTAGACGATCACCGGGATCTCGAACTCGTGGAACCGAACGGTGTGGCGCTCGACGCGCTCGCTCGTGAAGCGATCGAGATACTCCGGGTCGGGATCGAGAGCAGTCGACGCCGGTGCGTAGTCGTCCGTGTGCACGACGACCCCGTCCGAAGTTACGTCGGCAACGTCGATACGCGGGTCGAGTGCGTACGGCGTCAGGTCGTCGAAGCACGCGAGCGACGACAGCGCGTGGTACTCGATCCTGCGCCGACTCGCCGGCGTCGCGTCCACGAGACGGTCGATGACACGTCTGTGTTTCGCGTCGAAGCCGCCCTCCATCCGTTCGACCGCCCCCTCGCGCGTCCGGGGCCGTTCGACGTGCGCGCCGTCGAAGTACGACTCGACGGTCGACAGCGCATCGGCGTCCGCAGCCGAGAGGACCGGCTCGCGGACCTCGTATCGGAAGCCGCTCCCCGCTCGACGGACGGTCACGACGACGCCGGGCGACACCTCGTCCTGTTCGCGAACGTCCGGGGCGTACCAGGCGTCGGTGTCGTCCGGTGGGAGCGGTTCGGGAACCACCGGCGCGGCGTTCGTCTCGGCCCGTGTAGTCATACACGGGCGTAACTAACCATTCGTATTTAAATTTATAGAATTTGTGTTTGAATTATCCTGCTGGCAGAGGATAGTTTCGTTCCACGGCTCGCTCGTACCAGTGGGATCTCGAGGAGCGCTTCGCTAGCCGTCCGCGAGATATCGTGAAAAGAGGTGGTGGCGACGCGGTCATCGATCGCGGTCAATCCCTGCTCGCCTCCGCTATCGCGTCTCAGGTCAGATAGCCGAGGTCCTGGAGTTGTGCACGCATCCGGTCGTCGTACTCCGCCGCCTCGCCCTGCGAGTCGGGAATCCACTGGATCTCCTGGTCGACGACGGCCGACAGTTCCCGAACGATTTCGGGATTGTCCTCGCTCACGTCCGCCGTCTCGTCGGGGAGGTCGTACAGCACCTCGCGATGGCGGTTGCCGAGGTACTTGTGGGTCGCCGTCCGCACACACGTGTAGGGTTCCTCGAAGAACTGCGACGTATCGAACTCGGGATTGTACTTCCGATACTCGTCGAGGTGGGCGACGCCGCGCTGGCTGATCGCCCACTCGCGGTCTCCCTCGCGGAGGTCTCGCCCCTCGAACTGCTCGGTGAGGGTGTCCGTCAGGTTCGCCAGGGTGTACGTCATGTCGATGTGCTGTGAGACGTCCGTCTCCGTCGAGACGATACCGTCGATCCCGGAGACGACCATCGGAACGTTGATGAGTTCGTCTCGGAGCACCAGGTTGTGCCCGAGCAGGCCGTATTCGCCGAACATATCGCCGTGGTCCGCCGTGATGACGACGATCAGGTCGCGATCAGAACGTTCCCGGGCGGCCTCGACGATCCGTTCGACCGTCTGATCCGCGTAGCGGATCTCGGCGTCGTAGAGCGTTTTGGCCATCTCGGTCTGCTGTGGCGTCAACTCGCTCCCGTTCGCCATTCGGTCCATGATCGCTTCCGTTCCGTCGTATATCTCCTCGATCGTGTCGTAGGCCGCAGGCAGGTCTTTCCTGTCGTAGTACTCCTTTGCAACTGCCGAGATGGGGACGTACGGGTGGTGCGGCGACGGGACGTGGACGTAGGAGAACGCCGGCGAATCGGTGTCGGACTCGTTTCGCATCCACCGCCTGACCCGGGTCGAAAGCAGTTCGTTGGTGCTGTTCTCGATATCGCGTTTCAGCATGCGCAGATCCAGGGTCGGATTCTCCCGGAACCGCTTGAAGGCGAGCTTCCAGCTGAGCCGTCCCGTCTCGTCGAAAGTCGAGAAGTTCTCTTTCCTGAGCTTGATGAGTTCGCTGTGCGTGAACCCGGACGTGAGCCCCGTCGCGTCACTGATGTACGTCGACGGCGAGAAGAGGGCGGTTTCGTAGCCCGCTTCGGCGAGGACACCCGGCAGGGTGTCCAGTTCCGAGTGCAACTTTCGCTTGACTTTGCCGTCCTGACCGACGTTGTGCGTCGACAGGTACGACCCCGTGAGGATCGATGCGGTCGACGCCGGCGTCCACATGGACTGGCTGATGCAAGTGTCGAGTACCGTCCCGTCCGACGAGTCGGCGAGAGAGGCGATGAACGGCGTCGTATTCCGTTCGTACCCGTACATCGGCGTATGATCTGCTCTGACACTCTCCAGCGTCACCCAGAGGATATCACTGTTACCCACCACGACCCGTTCGAATAGCGGACGATACATAGTTACAAATCCCTTTACCACCCCCGTAACTAACCCGAGAAAGCGCCGGTCGGGACGGGCCGGTGGGGTTCCGGTGTCGGCGGGGATCGGACGGGTCTCGCGCTCGAACCTCGCGAATTCCCGAGGGAGGTGACGGTTACTTTCAGGTTACCGGCGTTCCGTCCACAGGACGTATTCAGCCGTACTGTGACGAGATCCCAGCGGAGACGAGGTGGGGCGACTATCGAGGCGGCCATCGAGAGGCACCGACCACCCGATCACACGATAGCAGTGGTGTCGATGTGTAAACCGCCTCGATCGGTACGATAACACAATACCGACAGCAGAGAGTGGTTCAGAGCGCCAGCGCGGGCTGTCCGCACCGCATTTATTCGCCGGCCCTGGGCCTGCTCACCACGCCGATAGCCCTGCGCACCCGCCGAGAACACCCCGACGAGACGAGCTCGCACGAAACAGGTCTCGAAGACACGGAAGTGACTGACTACTGCCTCGACGGCGACTCTGCGCTCCGGTGGTCACTCCCTTCGACACCAGAGCGCAGTGGTACACGCTCTCTAATACGCCCCTCACTCGCAAAAACGTCTGCGTGTTATTTACTGGAGTGGTCAGTAACGGTCCTATGGATATGGGTCTCCGTGAAATCTTCAGGGGGGAACGCTCTGTCTACGCTGTTGCGGCTATCGTACTGACGCTGGTGATCGGCACACTACTGATTAGCGTCAGTGTCGGGGGGATCGGGCCACTCGGCGACGAGGCCGGCGTCACCAATGAGACAACGACCGATGTCAGTGATCCTGACAGCTCGAACGGTTCCGACGCGGACGGCGCGGCGACTGGAAATACGGTGCCAGCAGAGCCAGTCCACATCGCGGGGAACCAGCAGGTCTGTCGATACGAGGTCCCCGAACCTCGGGAACCGGACATCACCGTGTCGCCCAAAGACGGTGCCGCTGGAATCCAGCGAGCGATCAACGACTCGGAACCGGGCGACCTGATCTACCTCGAAGGCGGCACCTACGAGATGAACTCGACGATTACGATAGACGGCGACGGGACGCCGAACGACCGGATCACGCTGGCCGGCCGGCCGGGCGAGCGACCGGTCCTGGACTTCTCACAGCTCTCAGCGCCGGACACGGACGATCCAGAGTTCGACTTCGGCGCGGCGGTCGCGGCCGAGGGAGACTACTGGACGATCAGGAATATGGAGGTGAAAGAGAGCCCCGGATTCGGCATTCGGGCACGCGGCGGCGAGAACCACCTGGTGTTCGAGAACGTGGAGTCCCACCACAACGTGCTGACCGGAATCGCCCTGATCGAGAGCTCTCACAACGAGATCAGACATTCCAAATTCCACCACAACTACGACGCGATGAACGCCGGCGAGCACGCTGACGGCGTCGGAATCAAGCAGGGTCCCGATCCGGAGGGCAAGACCGCCAACGAGAATCTGTTGTACTGCACGGACATGTACCTGAACTCCGACGACGGCTTCGACGGCTACCGGTCGAACGACAACGACATCTTCTACAGCAGAGCCTGGGAGAACGGCAAAGTGAGCGAGACCGAACTGGCCGAGTCAGGCAACGGAAACGGCTTCAAGTTCGGGCCACACACCGCGAGCGGGCACGTCGTCGTCGGGAACCTGGCCTGGGGGAACGTGCGCAAAGAGGAGGGCGAGTACGCACAGGGAACGGGATTCGACTACAACGGCGCCGAGGGGCCGCTCATCCTGTATCACAACACGGCGTGGAACAACGACATGGGCTTCGACTTCCAGAACGAGGGCGCGGTGTTGATAAACAACCTCGCGGTCGGGAACGCCGTCGAGAGCAGAGTGTGGACCAGTTATCCCGAGCAGTACAATCTCTTCACCACCGCCAACGACCGGATCATTTTCCAGAGCACCGATCCGTCCGACCCCGGGTTCCTCGTACCGGAACCCGGATCGGAACCGGTCGATGGGGGCGACACCATCGACTCGCTGACGTGGGTGACGGCACGGTCGGCACCGGACATCGGCGCACTGGAAGTCCGGGAAGACACGGACGAGACGCCGGGAGCGCAGGAGAACAGGACAGAGGGGAACCGCGATCTCGGCGACGAGGCCCGCGTCACGAACGCGCCTTCGCCCGTTCGTGATACCACCCACCGAACGCACCGAGCGGAACGACCAGCCAGCCAGCAGCGATAGCGGCGACCAACACGCTCACTGGCACCATCAGCGCGGTGAAGACGACTACGTCCCCGAGAAGCATCTCGCCGCGAATCAGATTCGAAATCCCGAGGAGGAGCGCGGGTCCGAACGCGCCGGCAGCGAGACTGCCGAGTGCAGTCACACCGCCGAACAGCGCGCCGTAGAATTGTCGGTCGTCTTTGGACTCCAACGTTCGCCAGAGGAGCGTCCCGAGGAGAAACGAGGTCGGAATCGCGATCGGGACCGCGAGCACGCCGACACTGAAGACGAATCCGAGCGTACTGTTCGTCACGCCAGCGAGACTGAGCAGCCACCTACCACCGAACCAAAGGCCGATCGCCAACAGCCCGTTTGCAACCATCGTGATGCCGCCACCGACATCGTGTCGATCTGCGTACGGGAGCCGTCCGGGGCCGAACCGATGGCAGAGTCGCGTTCCCATAGCTGGAAGTTCTGTAGACGTGCTAATGTGTCTTGTGCAGAATCACCACATCAGTGATACTGTTGTGTCATCACCAGCGGTGCGAGCCGCCGGACGCTGTGGAGTAGCCATCGCGTCGCCCGGCGGAGTCGGTTCCCAGTCGGAGACGAGAACGTGTCAGTCTTCGCGTGCCTTCGCGATCGCGTCCCGCGGCGCACCGCAATTCGGGCAGCCGTCGGGCCGTCCGTCGGCGAGGTCACCCATCTCGCTGCACTCGGGACAGCGCCACATGAGGTATCCCTCGCGGATCTCGTCTCCAGGGACGTTCTCGTCGCCGCCGAACGAACCGTCGGCGGTTGGTCGAGAACGCGATTCGAGCAACTGTTGAGTACTGGCTATCTGAGAACCCACCCTCGGTGTAGAGAACAGAGCCCCACACGATGCCCTCTATTCAATCGGTCGTAGCCGTGCTCTGCTCCGTGGCTGACCAGAGAGTCCCGGTGACCATCTGAGTGCGATCGTCCCGATAAATTACGGTCACTTCCCAAATTCAACCAATCTATCCATAGTATAGGTATTTATATTCAGGATCCAGTCTCTGTACCCATGTTTTGGCAATAAGCCATCATCATTCCGTCAGTTGAATACAATCAGCCACCAAATGTACCTACCTCCCCTCATTCGAGACATGTTCGGTAGAGAGGAGGTGATGACTGAAAATATTCATGTTTGCTTGATCGATGAGACGGCTTCGAATCCATCAGTTAGTCTGGTCTGCGGTGAGTGCCAGTTGCTTCGACAGCATTAGGTCCAGTCCACGAGGCTTCCGGGGAACTTCGACAGCAGTGTGGTCTCGTAGCTATCGCATACTAGCTCATCGCGGGCTTCCAGATCGGCGGATCTTGGGTGGGACACTGTGGTGCGCTAGCAGTTATCCGAATCTGGACCGACAGTAACAGTCGAGGTCTCGGCCCGGAGGAACGGATCCGCCACTTCCGCGGGGAGGTACACGGTCCCCCGGCGGGTCCGAGAGTCGAGTTCCACCGTCACTTCGATAGCGGTTTCGCCGTCTGAGACAGCGATGCTGTCGTCAGATCGGATTCCCGCTTCCGCTGCATCCTCGGGATGCATCTGTAGCGCCCGCTCGACGGGGCCGATATCGAACTCGCTGCTCCGGCCGCCAGTGACGAGGTGAAACCCGCTCTCGGTCTCGGCCGGGCCAGCCTGCTGGGCAGTCCCGAATACCCCGAGCCCATCGTCGGTCGCGAACGTGTCCTCGTACAGGACGCCGTCGTCGTCGAACGGCCACTGCCGTCCGCCGCCGTCGAGGTCGGGGTACGAGACCCCCGCGTATGTCGGAGCAAGCCGCGTCAGTTCGTCGAAAATCGCCGCCGGCCCCGAGTACTCGAAGTCGACCCGGTCGCCGACGAGTCGGTCACCGAGGTCGGCGAGGACAGCGAAGTCGGGACGGGCGCGGCCCGGGGGGGTCGCGGTTCGGGGCGAGCGCTGGACACGGCGTTCTAAGTTCGTGACGGTTCCCGATTTCTCCACACCGGCAGCGGCTGGCAGGACCACGTCCGCGTGTCGCGTGGTCCGATTCGGCATGATATCGAGGACGACGAGCGCGTCGAGGGCGTCCAGTCGCTCTCGAACCCAGTCGTCGTCGCGCTTCGAGATCGCGGGATTCTCACCGACCACGAGCGCGCCGCGAATGTCTCTCCCGAACGACTCCAGCAGTTCGTTCGCGGTTTCGCCCGATTCGGCGGGCGGCTCGACTCCCCACTCGGAAGCGACCCGGGCGCGTGCGTCGGGGTCGCCCACCGGCTGATGGCCGGGCAGGCGGTCGGGCACGCAGCCGGCATCGGTCGCCCCCTGCTCGTTGACCAGCCCGCGGAGGATGTACAGTCCGGTCCCCGGACGACCGATATTGCCGGTTAGCAACAGCAGATCGAGCAGTGCCGCGGCCGCGTCTCTGTCGCTGTCGGTGCCTTCGACGCCGGTGCCGACCAGCGCGGCGACGGTGTCGGCGTCCCCGACCCGGCGACCGACGCGGGCCACGGTTTCAGCGTCGAGACCGACCGACGTCGTCGCCGTCCCCCAGTCGAGTGACGCAAGCGATGCGGCGAACCGGCGGAATCCACGCGTCCGGTCCTCGACGAACGATCTGGCGATACCGTTCCCCTCCGAGAGCACGTGCGCGCTCAGCAGATCGAACACCTGCGCGTCCGTCCCGGGACGGGGCGCGACGTGAACGTCCGCCAGCCGCGTCGTCCGGTTTCCGACCGGGTCGATGTGAACGAGTGTCGCTCCCGCCTCGACTGCCGGGCGGACGAAGCTGTTGAAGGCGACGGGCTGGCGTTCCGCCGGGTTCGCGCCGGCGACGAGAATTACGTCGGCTTCCCCAATCTCCGAGAGACTGTTGGTTGTGGCCGGCCAGCCGACCCGCTCGGAGAGCGTCCGCGCGGCAGAGACGTGACAGAGCCGAGCGCGGTTGTCGACGTTGTTGGTCCCTATCGTTCGCGCGAGCTTCTGCAGGAGGTAGTTCTCCTCGTTCGTGCAGTGGGGGGCCCCGAGGAACGCGAGCGCGTCCGGACCGTGGGTCGACACCACCGCTTCGAACGCTTCGGTGGTGCGGTCGTACGCGGTCGCCCAGTCGACTCCGTTCAGGGTTCCGTCCCTGCGGATCTGTGGCTCCGTGAGCCGATCGTCGCCGACGTCGAACGCGTTCACTCCCTTCCGGCACAACCGCCCCTCCGGATTGGCCGGTCCTTCGACTCCCTGCGCGCGCTCCGCGTCGCCTCGTTCGAGGCGGCAGCCGACCGCACAGAGCGGGCAGACCGTCGCGGATGGGGAGGGATCGCTCATTTTCGGCCCGCTACCGATTTCTCACTCGGCGGCCCTGGGCCTTGAGTAACGTGACGAGGTACCCCAGTCCCGCCCGGGCGTCTTTCGTCCGGAGCGCGGAGACGGCACCGAGGAGTCCCATCGGCTCTGCATCACGCTGGGCCTCGCCGATAGCGCCGACGAAGCTGTTCATCCCTTCGACGGCGTCCTCGTCGACGTCCAGCGCGGAGAGGGCCTTCGCGGTGTCGACGAGCGCGGAGAGGTCGCCGCTTCGCTGGAGTTCGAGGACCACGTCCAGCGCGTCGACGAGGTCGTCGCCGTTGTCTTCGAGCATCGTCGCCAGCTCTTCGACCTCGTCCGGTGAGAGCGACTCCGTGAACGCCGTCGTGACGGTCGCGAGGTCGTCGACGTGGCCCTCGCGCTGGAGTTTCACGACGGTTTCGAGCGACGCCGAGAGGTCGTCGGCGTTCTCGCCGAGGTCGGTCGCCAGCGCGGCCGCCCCCTCTGTCGAGAGCCCCTCGGTCGCCTCGATGAGGTTCGCGGCGGAGTCGGTGATGTAGTCCAGTTCCGCTTCGTCCGCGCTCGCGATCATGAGGACTGCGGTGGTGAGCACGTCGTCGAGTTCGTCGCTGCTCTCGACCACCGCCGCGAGTTCGTCGCCGTGCTCGGCGAGCGCTTTGTCGAGCGCGGCCCGACCCTCGTGGTCGGTAGCGTCCTCGTGCTCGCCGTTCGTCGCCGTCGTCGGGTAGGAACGTCGTGGTTTCGCCATCTCAGTCGTCCCCCGTCGTGGTTTCGCCGTCAGTCGTCATCGTCGGTTCGGCGTCGGCCGGCGTGAGGCGGACGGCCGAGACCTTGAACTCGGGGGTCGCCGCGGCGGGGTCGAGGTGCTCCTCGTCCGTGAGCTGATTGACCGCGCTCTCGGCGAAGTGGATGGGGATAAAGACGTTCTCTGGGCCGACGCGGTCCGTGACCTGCGCCGGAACGACGACCTCGCCCCGTCGGGACTCGACGGTGACCAGATCGCCGCTCTCAACCCCGAGCGCGTCTGCCGTCTCCGGGTGGATCTCGATAAAGTCGCTCGGCGTGTACTGCATGATGCCCTCCTCGCGGTGGGTCATCGTGCCAGTGTGATACTGATAGAGGACCCGGCCGGTCGTGAGCGTGAACGGGTACTCGTCGTCGGGCGTCTCGGCCGGTTCGCTGTAGCCGATTCCCTGGAGGTTCGCCTTGCCGTTCTCGGTGTTGAACTCCTCCGTGTACAGCCGTTCGGTCCCGGGGTGACTCTCGTCCCAGCAGGGCCACTGGACGCCGCCCTCCTCGTCGACGCGCTCGTGAGAGACACCGCCGTACAGCGGGGTCAGCGAGTTGACTTCCTGCATGATCTCGGCCGTGTCGTCGTAGTTCCAGTCTCGTCCCATCCGGTTGGCGAGGTCCTGCAGAATCTTCCAGTCGGGCCGGGAGTCGCCTTTCGGCTCCATCACCTGCTTGACCATCTGGACCGTCCGGTCGGTGTTGGTGAACGTCCCCGTCTTCTCGACGAACGAGCAGGCCGGGAGAACCACGTCGGCGTACTGGGCCGTCTCGTTGACGAACAGATCCTGGACGACGAGGAAGTCGAGGTCCTCCAGAACGTCCTCGGCGTGGTTGACGCCCGGTTCCGAGAGGGCGGCGTTCTCGCCGATGATGTACATCCCGCGGATGTCGTCGTCGTCGGCCGCGAGGAACATCTGGGTCGTGTAGTAGCCGTACTCCTCGGAGATATCACAGTCCCAGGCGTCCTCGAACTTCGCCCGAATCTCGTCGTCGGCGATGTCCTGGTAGCCGGGGAAGTTGTCCGGGAGCGGGCCCATGTCGCCGCCGCCGCCCTGCACGTTGTTCTGGCCACGGAACGGCGAGACGCCGGCACCGGGTTTGCCGAGGTTCCCGGTTATCGCCGCGAGGTTCGCCATCGCGATGACGTTCTCGGTGCCGTGGGAGTGCTCGGTGAGCCCGAGCGTCCAGCCGAACACACACCGGTCGGCGTCGGCGAGGGTTTCGGCGGCGGAGACGATCTCCTCGTGCGGGACGCCGGTGACCTCCTCGACGCGCTCGGGGGTGAACTCCTGGACGGCCTCCTTCACGTCCTCGAAGCCGGTCGTGCGTTCCTCGACGAACTGCTCGTCGTAGAGGTCGTTCTCGATGATGTACCGGGTGAGGCCGTTGATCCAGACGGCGTCGTACCCGGGATTGACCTGACTGTACTGGGTGGCGTACTCGGCGATCTGGATCTCCCGGGGGTCGAACACCAGGAGGTCGCCACCGTCCCGGACGTTCTGTTTGATGCGGGTCGCAAGCACCGGATGTGCCTCGGTGGTGTTCGACCCCGTCAGGAGGATGCAGTCCGCGAGTTCCAGGTCCTCGGTGCTGATGGAGGCGGCACCGTAGCCGTACGTCTGGGCGAGGCCGGCGACCGTCGAGGAGTGACAGAGCCGGTTGCAGTTGTCGACGCTGTTGGTTCCCAGCACCTGCCGGGCGAACTTGCCCATCAGGTAGTTGTCCTCGTTGGTCGCCTTCGAGGAGGCGATCAGCGAGAGCGACTCGCCGCCGTGTTGATCCTTGATCTCGCCGAACCGCTCGGCGACCCGACCGATTGCCTCGTCCCACGTCGCCTCGCGGAACTCGCCGCGTTCGTCCCGGACCAGCGGCGAGGTCAGTCGGTCGTCGGAGTTGACGAAGTCGTAGCCGAACTTCCCTTTGACGCAGGTGGAGATGCCGTTGACCGGGGCGTCCTCTTCGTCGGTCGGCCGGGCGGCGAGAATCTCCTCGCCGTCGGAGTAGAGGTCGAATCGACACCCGACCGCGCAGTAGCCACAGGTCGTGTCCTCGACGTTCAATTCTTCGAGGCGCTTGTCACCGATGGACTGGGCGATCTCGAACAGCTTTCCCTCGGGGAGCGTGTCGGCAGCGACGCCTTCAGCGACGTGCTCGACGTTCTTGAGCGCCTGCTTCTTCGCCTCGTGCATGTAGCCGGCGACACCGTCGAGATCGTCACTCACGGCCACTCACCTCCGCTCCCGTCGTCGGGGACGTGTGGCGTCGGGTCGCTGTCCGCGCTCGAGTCGGCGTCGTCAGCCGTCTCCGCTCGTTTCTTCGGCGTCATCGGCCCCTTGGTCTGACCGCTACTCTCCATTGTTTTCCCGACGCTGTTCTTCTGCGTGAATCCGGGGATGGGGATCGTAGACGCGTCCTCGATCCCCTTCTCGACGAGCGAGCCCGTCGGGCAGACGGTCGCACAGTGACCGCAGGAGACACAGGTCGAGTCCTCCATCGTCTCGGCGTCGCTCTGGAAGCCGATGCGGGTGTCCTGACCCGACCCTTCCATCCGGAGGACGCCCTCGACCTGAACGTCGTTACAGGCCTCGACACAGCGGTTACAGAGGATGCACTTGTTGCGGTCGATCTGGATGAACGAGGAGGTGTCGTCGAGCGGTTCGTACTCCTCGCGGTCGTCGAGGACGCCGTAGCGGGGCTCCTCGACCTCCTGCTCGATAGCCGCGTCCTGCAGTTCACAGCGGCCGTTCTTCCCGCAGGTCGTACAGCGGAGATTGTGGTTCGAGAGGACGAGATCGAGGTTCACGTCGCGGGCCTCCGCGGCCGCCTCGGCGTCGGTCCGAATCGTCATTCCGTCCTCGGCCGGGTGGCTGCACGCCGGGACGATCCCGTCGCGCTCCGTCTCGACCATGCAGGTTCGACACTCGCTGCGCGGACCGATCTCCTGTCTGTCGTAGTTGCAGAGAGCGGGGACGTAGTCGTCCGTTTCGACGGCCTCGACGGCGTCCAGCAGGGTCGCCCCCGCTTCGACGGTGGTAGTCGTCCCGTCGACGGTGACGGTCGCCCGTTCCGCCCCGCCGACCGACGGATCGGCCGCGGTGCCCGGTGCGATCTCCTCGGTCAGTGGCGGTACGTCGTCGTGTGCGTGGTCTGAACTCATATCATGTCACCTCGACTGCGTCGAGACAGCTACTCGTGGGACAGCGGCCGTCGGCGTGGGCCCGCAGTTCCGATTCGAACTCTGTGAGTGCCGTCCGGGCCGGTCGACCGGCCTGAACGCCGAACGCGCAGATACTGGACGTGTCCATGACACGGGCCAGTTCCTCGATGTCTCCCGGGGCGTACTCCCCGTCGTAGATGTCCCTCAAGAGGTCCGCGAGCTGTGTCGTGCCCTCCCGACAGGGGACACACCGCCCGCAGTTCTCGTCGGCGGCGAACTGGGTCCGCTTGCCGACGAATTCGAGGACGCACCGGTCTTCGGCGAGGACGTGGACCGTTCCCTCGGTACCGAGACCCGCCTCAGTCAGCGTCGCCGGGTCGAGAGCGACGTCGGCGTCACGCGTGAGGCCGCCGAACCGGCCGCCGACGCAGGCGGCCTTGAACTCCCCGTCGATATCGACGGCGTCGAGGGCGGTTTCGAGCGTCTCGGACTCCGATACCTCGACCGTCGCGGGGTCCGCGACGTCGCCAGTGAGCGTCACCGTGCGCGTGTCCGGTTGCCGGCCGGTCCGGAGCGACACGGCGAGGTGAGCGAGGGTTCGGGGCGTATGAACGAGGGTCGGACGGCCGTGGAGACCGGTCGATTCGGGTCCCGGCGGTCGGATACGGGCCTCGAGTCGGTGGTTGCCCTCGATGGCCTCGAGCGCCATGGTCGGTTCGGCGGCCCGATACTCTGCAGGTCCCGTGACCACATCGACCGCCGGTGCAGGGCTGGGATAGTTCGCAGCGGCCTCCCTGACCGTCTCGACGGCGCGATCGTCGTCGACCGAGGTGTAGACGACGACGCTTTCGGCACCGACAGCCCGAGCAGCAGCGACGGCTCCGTCGAGGACCTCGAAGGGGGCACTGGACAGCAGGAGCGTGTCCGTGGTGTTCCCGTGTGCGTTCACGACGACGACAGGGTCGTCATCGGCATCTCGGGCGGTCTTCCAGGTCGCTGCGAGCGGTTCGTCGTGGCAGAGGTCCCCCCATCCACGGCCGCGGAGGTCCGCCGCGGCCTCCAGCACTGCCGTCGCGTCCGGGTCGGTGAATCCGCCAGCGGCCTCGTGGTCTTCGGGCTCAGTGGGGCGACGCCACCCGCAGGCGCCGAGAATCACCCGATCGCTGCCGCGCAGGCCCGGGAGGTCAACGGCCGGAAGGCGAGTCGCGTCCGGGTCGTGTTGGGCGACGGCGTCCCCCGCCGTGCTGACTGCCTCCTCATCGAGGCTCGCGGCTATCGCATCCATCTCCATCGGCGAGCACCGGGCGTGGAAGGCGGTCTCTCCCGCCCGGGTCACCGCCACGAGTGGTTCGATTGCAGGGAGGCCGGTCGAGCCGACTTCGACGACTGCCGCGTCGACATCGGTCGCGCGGTTCCGGAGCGCCCGACTCGGCCCGGCGGAAGAGATACGTATCGTCGTCCCATCGGTTGCTGTGATACGTGTCATCTGTTAGTGTATAGTAAGTGGTGCCGTCGTCAGGGGATAAATCATTGGGTCGGAATACCTTACCGTCCGACGGTATCTGCCCGCGCGCCGGCATCGGTCACTATCATAGCCAGTGACAGTCAGCGCGCACCCGATCACACAGACACGGGCCGAGTTGTGCGTCGATCGTCTCAATTGAGACGCTAGCCGAGGCGTAGCCGACGGCGACCGTCGAGCGGGCGACACCTGAGCACAGTGTGACAGCGACCCAATCGGCTATGTTTCGAGCAGAGGTAACGAGCGGCAGTCCTCAGTCACCGTGCCGATTCGGCGTCGGTTGGATCACACCGCTTGTCGCCGTCAGGACTGCTTTCTGACGGGTAACCGCATCTATACTCCAGAGAACCCCAGCGCCGTCATCCACCGCTACCGAAGCGAGGCATCGGTACCGTGACGGGCGCGAAATGGTGCGTGGTGGGACACACACCATGAAATGCCAGATGGGACCCGATTGGATTCGTTATGGACTACGACACTCACTGGGCAACGGGTCCGACTGGACCGAGAGGGGGAATACATAAAAAATCGGATTGGGAGAGACGAACGGGTTTATCACAGTCGGCCGGGATCGTCTCGCGATCGGTCACAGTCCGCCCGCCCGCGCTTGTTCATCACGGTTTAATACCGCGTACAAATCGGTGTGAGAAGTTACCACCGAAGGAGGACGACTCACCAGTACGATGGGACGGTACACGCGTTCAGCCGCGGATGGTGCACCCTCGAACGTCGGACAGCCGAGGAAATGCCCGAAGTGCGGGACAGAACTCACACACCGGGCGGGAACGGATATCTGTGGTTCTTGTAACTGGGTGAAGCGGCTCCCAACAGATTGACCGGACTGGCGACGATCGGGTTCGAGTCGTATTCGTTCCCGCTTGGACGCCGCACGGGCGAACGTCTTCGGGGGCTTCGCGAATCGCGAGTGACTGGCCGGGAACGGTGACAGAAGTGTCCGAAGGGGATAGATAGCTGACGCCCTCTTCTCGACGCTCTGGTCGGTTCGCTCCACCGGTGCTGATCTGGAACGTGCACACCTGAATGGCAGCGACCCACCGAGCACGGGAACCGGCGGGGTGCGCTTTCGGAGGCGTGTCACGCGGGCCAAATCGGCCGAGAACCCAATGTGATACTGAGCAGATGTATTGAGGGAGGGGAGTGACGATGCAGACTGACCGACGAACACTGACAGAGACGAAGATCGGTTTTCAGATCGAGACGCACCCCCATCCACCGTATGAACACACGGAAGGTTTCTGTGTTGTCCAGGGCAGACCCAAGCGAGACAGAGATCCGCTGCGTGGCAACCACCGATGACGATCCCGAATCGCGAGATTGGGACGCAGTAGTGAGAGCGTGCCGTGTGAGTCCTGCTTGGTAGCGTGCTCTGACGAGCATGACGAGCAGTACTCCTGCGGAGAGAGGGAAAATATGTCAGGAGAGAAGATGATTGAATAACGAAGGTACGGTTGTTATGAAGAGGTGAATCGGCAGCAGAGAACGGGAATCCCATTCTCCGTGGGCCTGGCTTCGGTCAGAGTTCCGAAACAAGGAGGTCTGATGCAGTGAGCTGTCGAAGCCGCTCCTGTCCAGTGTTCGCCGGGGTGGACAGCCCCGTCCCCGAACCGCTGGGCGGGAGACGGCGATCCGTCCGCGGTAATCGAGTGAGACGGTCTCGGGGATGAACCTCGAAATGGTATCAGGTCGACACGTAGTGTCCAGTCGCGGGATTCTAGCCATCCTTACGAACCGATATCGCGCAGAAGAGACAGAAGTAGTATCGGTAGTGACAGGTTGGGTCCAGCGGATCGGAGAGCGTGTCACGGGCTGTCGATTCAAAACCAGTGACCGGATTGGTGCTCGCAGACGAACACGATGATCGGTGTCCCGGATCACGTGACATCGCCATCACTCCGACATCTGGGAATCCAAACGTGGCGAGACACCCGTAGATCTGCCGACCGATCACTCCCCGGGCCCGTGAGGGCATCGCGAGTCGGCCAGTCGGACCGCGGATCGCCCGTGACTGACGGGAGAGTGCGCTACTCGCTGAGTTCGTTCCACCGCTCGACGCCAGCCTCGGCGACCGTTCGGTCCTGGGAGACTGCGCCACCGGAGACACCGATGGCTCCCACGAGGTCCCCATCTTCTTCGAGCGGGTAGCCCCCACCGAAGATCACGATTCGCCCCTCGTCAGTGTTCTGCAACCCGTACAGGGAATTTCCGGGCTCCGACGGTTCGGCCAACTCGTGTGTGGGCATCTCGAGCGCTGCCGCCGTGTAGGCCTTGTTACGCGAGATATTCACGGACGCGAGCCAGCCCCCGTCCATGCGGTGTTGTGCGACGAGGTTGCCTTCGCTGTTTGCGACGGTGATGACCATCGGGTTATCGATCTCGGTGGCTTTCTCTTCGGCTGCTGCGATCAGTTCTTTCGCTGTCGCGAGCGGAATGGAGTCGACCATACGTTTTGTACACCTGTTGACAAATATAAAAAGGCAATCATTCCGGTGGGTGAGATACCAGCATCGATGACGAACGCGGCGCGGTCCACTCACAGTGGCAGCTACCGCTACTGAATCGGCACCGACTCGTGGGGATTCGACTCCGATACGTGCACCCCCACACGCGCCGGGGTGGGAGCAGACCAACTGCATCGGCGAGAAAATCCGGGACCGAATCCGCTCGGTCGCTAGTCGGTGATCGCGATGGCTTCGATTTCGACCGCTGCGCCTTTCGGGACTGCACCCACTCCGACGGCGCTCCGTGCCGGCGGGTCCGAGGTGAAGAACTCGCTGTAGGCCTCGTTGAACGCGTCGAAGTCCTCGATGTCGTCGAGATACACTGTCGTCTTGAGGACATCGTCCAGAGAGAGCCCTTCCGATTCCAGAATCGCCTCGACGTTGGTGAGACACTGTCGCGTCTGGTCGGCGACCGGTTCGTCGTCGAGGAGTTCACCGTCCGTCGTCAGCGGGAGCTGGCCGGCGGTGATGAGGAGGTCACCGTTCGTGGTTGCCTGACTGTACGCGCCGACCGCAGCCGGCGCCTCGTCGGTACTGATCACGCGCTTCATATCTGGCCTCTACCCGACCCCGTCGCATAAAATCCCGGTCGTCGCGGGCGCGCCTCACACAACGTTCTCAAGAGTTTACTAGTTGTGTTCGGCTACTGATTGATGATCACGATCGCGCTCAGAGCGAGCCCGATGCCGAGGGCTTTCATCATCGTCATCGACTCTCCGAACGCGATCACGCCGATGACAGCGGCGGTGATGAAGTACATCCCGCCGATGGTGGAAACCACCGACGTCGACCCCACGGTCACGCCGACGAACGTCGAAACCACGCCGATGGCTGCGGCGATACCGGCCGCGCCCGCGAACCACAGGCCCCGGTTCGTGACGGCGAGTGAGGCATCGGACACGAGGACGTACACGCCGGTCGCGACTGTCGCGGTCGCATACGAGACGAACGCTGCGGTTTCGGGGTCCATCGTATTCGACGCGATGTTCCCGAACGCTATCCAGAACCCCCAGGCGATCATCGTCCCCAGCCCGAACAGGATGGCCGCGTTCATCCGTTGGGCCTCCGAGAGCGGGCCCAGTTATCTATCTGCATCTCTACCGTCTGCTCGCACAATCGATACATGCTACCGAAAGGTACGCGATGCTGGCTTTTGAATACGGTGTCCGTCCGCCGCGTGTTTTTTGTATCGACTCCGACAACACTGTGGTAATGGCTAACGCGCCGGAGGACTCGACGGACAAGACGCTGGAGGACGTCTTCTACCCGGCCGACAGAGTCCCGTTCGTCGAGTGGGACGAGTTCACAGGCGCGAAGCCAACGGTCGTCCTGACGGGCGTCGTCACGCTCCTGGCGTTCGTCACGGGGCTTTCGAATCTCAGCCAGACGCCGCTGCTACTCGACGGGCCGCTGACGGCGGTCATCGACCTCCCGTTGGCCGCCGTCCGCTTCGGTGGCGTGTTGTTCGCGTTCGTCCTCGGCATCGTGACGGTCGGCCTGCAACGGCGCAAACGACTCGCCTGGCGCGTGGCGACCGTCGTGCTCCTCGGACTGGGACTGCTGCCGCTCGCCACGTTTCAGCCCACGGACATCCCGCTGTTGGTGCTGACGCTGGTCACGTACCCGCTGCTCGTCCGAAACCGACATCGATTCGACCAGTCGCTGGGCCTCTCGCCGATCCAGATCGCCTCGCTGTCGGCGATTTTCGGGGTCGTCCTTTACGGGACCGTGGGCGCGTACGGCCTTCGGGGCCAGTTTCTCGAACTCGACAGTTGGGGGGACGCCGTGTACTACGTCGTCGTCACCATCGCGACCGTCGGCTACGGTGACATCACCCCGATGACGGCGGAGGCGCGGTGGTTCTCGCTCTCGATTATCCTCTTTGGGACCGGCGCGTTCACCGTCGCCGTGGGGGCGCTCATCGGACCGGCGATCGAATCCAGAATGGCGACAGCCTTCGGAGTCATGACTGCATCAGAACTCACACTCCTCGAGGATCACGTCGTGGTCCTGGGATACGGAGACGTTACTGCATCGCTGCTGGACGAACTGACCGACGAGAGGGAGGTCGTCGTCGTCACGCCTGACGAGGACACGGTCGCGTCGCTCCAAGACGAGGACGTGAATCTGCTCACGGGCGATCCCACCGACGAGGCTGTGCTCCGGGACGCGCGCGTCGGGACTGCCAGCGGCGTCGTGGTAGGGAGTGACGACGACGCACGCGACGTGCTCGGCGTCATCGCGGTCAAAAACGTCAACCCGGAGGTCCGAACAGTTGCGGCGGCGACCGCCGAGAAACACGTCGAGAAGTTCCGCGCCGTCGGTGCGGACGAGGTTATCAACCCCCGATCTATCGGCGGGCGACTCCTCGGACAGTCCGTGCTCGGTCGCGGGTCGACCGAATCACTGCTGGACGGCGTTGGGACCGAAGACGACCGGAGCGATACCGACGCCCCCGATTGAACCGTCTCGAAGACTGCCGAGACGGTACCGGAACCGTCCGAGTGTCGGTGTGAGCCGCACTGTGGGGTAGTAATATATGTATTCGCTACTGAATGTCGGGGTATGGCCACCACGGAAGCCAGTGGCATAGCGGAGATCGTCGGTCGGCTGTTGGTACCGCTGTGTGCCGCATCCGGAGCGCTCGTGCTCGCCGGGTTCTTTTTTCCAACGCTCGTCGGCGAAGCCGTGACCGGTCCGGCGTGGCTGACTGTCGCCCTCGTGTTTTTCAGTTCGGGCCTCTGTTACATCGCCCTGCTTCCGTACTCCGACGACGGGGCGGAACCGGCGGCGGCCGATGTCATCCTCCGCGTCCGCAAAACCGATATCCGGGGGGCCGTCCGTGACTTCCTCACACAGCACGAGCCAGCGGTTCTCGCGTTCCCGGTGCTGGTGTTCGCCGCGTTCTTCGGACTCCAGATCGCACTTCCGACACGGACGACGAGCGCCGTCGACACCGCGGCTGCTGCGGTCCTGCGTGGTGGTGGCCCACTGTTTCTCGCCACCGTGTTTCTCTCCGTCTGTTACTGTCTGTTCTTGTTGGTGGGCCCCTGGGGCGACATCAAACTCGGCGGTCCGGACACAGAACCCAGTTACACCTATCCGACGTATTTTACGCTCGTGTTCACGGCCGGCATCGCGGCCGGACTGGTGTTCTGGGGACCGACCGAGGCACTGTTTCACTACGACCAGCCGCCGCCGTACGTCGGTGCACCCGCCCACTCACCGGACGCGGTCACCGGCGCGTTGCTGTACACCCTTTTCCACTGGGGCGTTTCGGCCTGGAGCGCGTACGCCGTCATCGGCGTCCCGATAGCGTACTTCGCGTTCACACGGGACGCCCCACTCCGCGTCTCGACGGTGCTGGCACCGATTCTCGGCAGCGACGGACTCGACTCGGGATGGACCAAGCTAGTCGATACCCTGGCCGTCTTCGCCACTATCGGCGGCATCGCGACCTCGGTCGCCCTCGTGAGCCAGCAGTTCCTCGCCGGGATCAACTACCAGTGGGACGTGGCGACCGGCCACGTCGGACCGGTCCTGTTCGTCGGTGGATTGACGCTGATATTCGTCGTCTCCAGCGTGTCCGGGATTCCACGCGGAATCCGGCGTATCGCCGGCCTCAACGTCGTCCTGTTCGGCCTGTTCGCGCTCCTCGTCGCCGCCGTCGGCCCTCAGTCGTTCATCCTCAGGCACGGGACACGGGCGCTTGGGGCCTACGTGGTGGAGTTCGTCCCGTTGAGCATCCATACCGGCGGGCGGTGGGTCGCGGAGTGGACGGTGTGGAACTGGTCGTGGTGGTTCTCCTGGGCTCCCTTCGCGGGGTTGTTCGTCGCCGCGCTCTCCCGCGGTCGGCGTGTCAGGACCGTCGTGTTCACGACGGTCGTCGCAACGTCGGCGGCAACGATGGTCTGGTTTCTGTTACTCGGAGGCACGTCGCTGTTCATCCAGGAGACGGGCCGAGCCGACATCCTCGCTGCCATCGCACGACGTGGGGGTTCGGAGGCCGTTGCCGGGTTCCCGCTGTTCGCGTCGTTACCGCTGGGAGAGCTCCTGATGTTCCTGTTTCTTGCGCTCATCATCGTGTTCATGACCACGTCGGCGGACACCTCGACGCTCGTCGTCTCGGTGCTGGCGACGCGCCGTGGACTCGCACCGTCGTCGGCGCACATCGCCTTCTGGGGCGTCTTTCAGGGTGCGGTCGCCGTTTCGGTGTTGGTACTGGGGGGCGCTGAGACGCTTCAGGCGCTGGCTGTGCTGACCGGCGGGCCCTTCGCCGTGATATCGCTCGTTGCGGCCGGCGGGCTGACGGTGACGTGGTACAGGGACGAACAGGGACACACGTCTCTGATCCGACGTGCCGTCAGGAAGCTGCCGGACATCCAGACACACCACGACATCGACCCTCCCGACGAGAAGTGACCTCGTCTGCTGGCGATCTCAGGCCTCGGCGATAGCGGTACAGAAGTTCTCGACGATCTGTTTCCCGGCGTCGGTGAGGATGCTCTCCGGGTGGAACTGGACGCCGATATGCGGTCGCTCCGCGTGGCGCACGCCCATCACGATCCCCTGCTCGTCGTTCGTGTGGGCCGTTTCGTCCAGGGAGTCCGGCAGGTCCGAGGCCTCGACAGCCAGCGAGTGATACCGCCCGACTTCGAACGGGTCGTCGATCCCGTCGTACAGACCCGTCCCGTCGTGGCGGACTTCCGAGGGTTTCCCGTGGACCACGTCCGGTGCGTGACCGACTGGGGCGCCGTGAGCCGCACAGAGCGCCTGGTGGCCGAGGCAGACGCCGAGTGCCGGATACTCGGTTTCCGCGAAGACGTCGATCGACACGCCGGCGTCTGCCGGCGTCCCGGGTCCGGGTGAGACGACGATACCGTCCGGGTCGAGTTCTGAAATCCCGTCGACGTCTATCGCGTCGTTCCGGCGGACGGTGACGTCGTCGAACTCGCCGACGTACTGGACGAGATTGTACGCGAAGGAGTCGTAGTTGTCGATGATGAGTATCATCGCGTCCCCTCCATCGGTTCGGTCGTCGACTCGACCGCGAACGACCCCTGTTCGCCGAGGGCCTCGTCGACCGCGGTGACCAGCGCCCGTGCCTTGTCCAGCGTCTCTCGATACTCCGCCGCGGGGACGGAGTCGTGAACGATTCCGCTCCCGACCCGCAGCCGATACTCACCGTCGTAGTGAACCAGCGTCCTGATGGTGATGTTCAGCGTGGCTCGGTCGTCGAATCCGAAGACGCCGATACTACCGGTGTAGGGGCCCCGTCGCGTCGCCTCCACCTCGTCGATAATCTCCATCGTCCGTGGTTTCGGCGCGCCGGTGATCGTGCCGCCGGGGAACACCGCCCCGACGGCGTCAGCGATACTCACACCGTCTCGCAGTTTCCCTTCGACGAGGGACACGAGATGCATCACCTCCGAATACCGGTCGACGCGGCGGTACTCGGCGACCTCGACGGAACCGTACTCGCTGACCTTCCCGAGGTCGTTCCGTTCGAGGTCGACCAGCATGGCGTGTTCGGCCCGCTCTTTCTCGTCGGTACAGAGGTCTTCCTCCAGTGCCTCGTCTTCGGACGGCGTCGCGCCGCGCGGGCGCGTGCCGGCGATCGGTTCGGTGAGCAACTGGTCGCCATCGACGTCCAGCAACAGTTCCGGACTGGCACTGACGAGGTCCACACCGGGGAACTCGAGCAGGGCCGAGTAGGGGGCCGGGTTCACTCGCCGGACAGCGTCGAAGGTATCGACCGGGTGGACAGCTGCCGGGGCGGTCAGTCTATGCGATACGTTCGTCTGGAACGTGTCACCGTCTCTGACGTACTGTTTTATCTGTTCGACGCGGTCGGCAAACGCCGCCTCGCCGCACTCGCTCTCGAACATCGCCTGACTCGCGGCAGTCGGCTTGGACTGGACGTGTGCCTCGCCGTGGAGAGCCTCCTGTGCCAGTTCGCGGGCCATCTCGCGGCCGCGCTCGTATGCGTCTTCGGGCGATCCGTCGACGACGGGACACGCCGTCACGTGAATCTCGACCTCCCCCTCGTGTGGCTCCTCCCACGCGGCGACACAGTCGAACACCCCCAGTTGCAGTCGTGGGAGGCCGTCCGAAACGGTCGTCTCCGGCAGGTCCTCCAGTTCGCGGGCTACGTCGTACGATAACCAGCCGAACGCGCCACAGGGATACGGAACCGCACAATCGCCCCGCACCAGGTGCTCGCGGTCGAGTAGCTCGTCGATGGCCTCGAGACTCGGACTGTCTCCGTCCTGTGTGGACGCCTCGTTCTGGGTGACTTCGAGTTGCTCGACCGGGTCGACGCCAAAGTAGCCCCAGCCCGACTGCCCGCCAGTCGTCTCGAGGTAGAAGCCATCTGTGTTGGGGTCCCGGGCTCGACGGTACGCCTCGAACGGGTCCGGGACCGTGACGCGCGCTTCGACCGGTACGCGAGCGCCGTCGGGTGCCGACCCCGCAGTTTCGACGAACGATTCCTCGTCGGTGCTGAACCGAATGTCAGTCATAGTGCAGTTGCTCCTAGGGGAGAGGCCCACGCCTCTCAGTGAGGATGTGTATAGTACGCACGGGTCTGGACAAAAACCTTCGGCACCACCACACTCTGACCGAAATACTGTCGAACCGTCGACCGCTGGGAGTCGTCGACTGACCGAATAGCCAGTGGTATTTCAAAGGCGGGACTATTCCGCATTATCCACTATTCCAGCGGGATTCGAGGAGTCGATCGAACGCTCGCCTGTCCCGACTGCTGGGCGTCCACCGGCGCCTCGCGCTCTTGGACGCACGAACGGGGACTTCCAAGCCGACTGCGAACACACCAACTATGACCACAGTAATCGACGGAAACGAAATCGGCGACCAGATCACCGAAGGTGTCGCGGAGTGTACAGAGACACTCGTCAACGAGGGCGTCACACCAGGACTGGCAACAGTGTTGATGAGTGACGACGGCGCGAGTGAGACGTACGTCTCGATGAAACAGCAAGCCTGTGCGGAAATCGGTATCGAGGGATACCACTACGAGCTCGACGCGGACGAGCCGGCAGAAACGCTGTTTGCGACCATCGACGACCTGAATGCGGATCCGGCCGTTCACGGCATTCTCGTACAGATGCCGGTCCCCGACCACGTCGACAAGCGCGAGGTGTTAGAACGCATCGACCCGATGAAGGACGTCGATGGGTTCCACCCCGAGAACGTCGGTCGGCTCGTGTCAGGGAACGCTCGATATAAACCCTGTACACCACACGGAGTCCAGAAGATACTAGCCAAAACTGGCATCGAAACGGAGGGGAAAGACGCCGTCGTCGTCGGTCGGTCGGACATCGTCGGCAAGCCGATGGCGAATTTGCTCATCCAGTACGGGTCGGGTGGAAACGCGACGGCGACCGTCTGTCACTCCAGAACCGACGACCTCGCCGCCAAGACCCGCGACGCTGACATCGTGATCGCTGCTGCGGGCGTTCCGGAGATGATCGACGGGTCGATGCTCACGGAGGGGACGACGGTAATCGACGTGGGTATCAACAGAGTCGATGCTGACACCGAAAAGGGATACGAGCTCGTCGGAGACGTAGACTTCGAGAGTGCAAAAGCGAAGGCAGACGCCATCACGCCGGTCCCGGGGGGCGTCGGTCCGCTCACTATCGCGATGCTGATGTACAACACCGTGAAAGCGGCCAGCCTGCAGTCCGGCGTCGATGTGACGCTCCCCTAGGGGCGCTGTTGGCCGAACCGGCGTGTGTCGTTATGCGGTTTGGAGCTCGCCACATTCCGGGCAGACGATACGGAGTTCATCGTCCGAATTCCGCCCTTCTTCGATAACATCGTGACCGCTGGCACACTGTTCGTGCATATACACTTCGTGGCTATCGTGCTCACGCAGCCAGATATGGCCCTCCTCCGGTGCGGAAACGATCCCGTGACAGAAGTAGCACTCGCCGTTCATACCCACGCAATGACGATCAAGTACCAAATAAGCACCTCTCCCGTGAATCGGTGTCAGTATTTTCAGTTTGCGTTCGATAACAAAACACAGTGTGTGGAAGAGACGACAGATATTGTTTCAAATCCGGGGTGATCCTCACTGAGTGTGGAAACACGTATTATCGACACGGGATAGGAATAGACGCTATCAAGAGGTGTTTGAAGGCATTATAGACAGAGGTTTCCCAATACAGCGAAGTATTTGCAAATAGGCAACTATATCGACGAGAGAGGGTGTGTTTTCGACGTAGCTTATCGATTATAGGTGTCAGGGATCAGTACGACACCGTGGAAATCGAAAGCTTTGGAGATGACCGATTCGATGCGGCCGAAGTTCGGTGGGAGTGCGACTGCCGGCAGATAGAAATCGGTCTCGGAGAGCGTGGTCTTCTCGGTTGGTTGATCTTGTGGTTTTCTCATTTCAATACAATGTACTGGCCAGAGCGTCCTAACTCCGATGGTGTATAATGACGGGCCATTATTACAGCCAATCCTCAACGATTATTAATATGAATTGCTGTCGATACGTCTGTTACTCATCGGATTGGCAGAATTGCTGCCGCGGTCTCTCGATCCGCTTCGACGGTTTTTCAATCCGGTGAGCATGTCAGTAGATCTGTTTTCAGTCGTGAAAATACACGGCTACTTCACCCAACCAACGAATCCCGCTACAGGCGTGATTGGAGAGAACTGCAGTCACCTTTTTTATTTTTGCCCTCGTGTGTTGACCAGTGTATGTAAACATTGATGTGAGGGCGCCAACATCTATATGGAAACCCTCAGACGATGACGGGCAATTATCGAACTCTCATCTGTTTCTGACGGTTCGATAACAGAACTCATCCCACAACATGTCAATCACAACGAAACTTCACATCGAACACGAACGCCTCGCGTTAGTCCCAACGCTACGGAGCCTCGAAGACGTGACGATACGCGTGATTCCGCAGGGCAATACTGACCCGGGGTCGAGCGTATTTCCATTCCTCATCGAGTATCACGATCGGACGCAGCTCGAAGAGATGCTTGAGACCGATCCCACGGTCCAGAGTTACGAACTCGTCGACTGGACCGACCAAACCGGAATTTACTACATCGAGCACACCCCGGAGACAAAACTGATCAGCTCTGTCGTTACCGACGTCAACGGCTTTCTCGTCCATACAGAGACGAAGGGCAACGGCTGGCTCGTCCGACTGCTTCTTCCCGACCGTCAGGCGCTCAACACGATCTGGGAGTACGCCACTGAGAACGGGATCTCGCTCGATATTATCGAGATTTACGGAAACACCGACACTGGGGGAGAGTCGTCGTACGGGCTGACCGATGAACAGCGGACTGCATTAATCACCGCATACGAAAACGGCTACTTCGGAGAGCCCAGAGACATCTCGCTGAACGAAGTTGCTGAAGAGATTGGGCTCTCGTCCACGGCAATGAGTGGACGGCTCCGACGGGGAATGCGAAATCTCGTTGCGGCAACGATAATCGACAAAGAAGGGTGAGTGTGGCACACAGATGCGGTGGTGAAATTCAATCCCGCGGACCCTATCCCATAAATTGGTATCGAGTGTAGTTCTGTGCCAGAGCGGCCCCAGAAACCCCATCTCACGACCGAATTTCTGGATCCTTGTTCGAAATCGCCTACTTAGACCGACTTGTCGAGTCCTTTTGGCGGTAAACAGGCCGCAACGATGTCGCGTCTTTGTTGTACCCCAGCCAGACGCTCAGTGCCGACGCGGCGAAAACCAGATACACGGGGAACAGAAGCACGAGCGCGTACCCAGCGAAAACGGGTTCCAGGACGCCTAGCCAGTACAGTGTCGCGATTCCAGCGAGTCCGCCAACCGCGCTCGCGACCATGCCCAGACGAAACGCCTGTGCAGCGACGGGACCGGGCGACAGGTGAATCGTATCCATACGAGATTTTAAATGGCTGACCCACATAAGTCGCGCGCGAGAAACGGTATCGCGTCGCGAGTTAGCAATGAGATTGGGACGGACTTATTACCAGTAGCAGGGAAACGCTACGTCTATGAAGCTCTCGCTGATCGCCGCCGTTGCCGCAAATGGGGTGATCGGTGCCGACGGCGACGTTCCGTGGCACTATCCGGACGATCTGCGACATTTCAGACAGACGACCACCGGCCATCCAGTCATCATGGGACGGCGGACCTTCGAGAGCATCCAGCGTGACCTCGGCGGCCCGCTTCCAGAGCGACTGAACATCGTGTTGACCACGGCACCACACCGACTCCCCGAGCGTGTCACAGCCGTTACGTCGACCACGGCGGCGCTGTCCGAAGCGCGCGACACCGGCACATCAACGATGTACGTCATCGGTGGTGCTACCGTTTACGAGCAGTTTCTTCCCCAGGCCGACGAACTACTCCTGACCGAGATAGCTGCTGCCTACGACGGTGATACGGTCTTTCCGACTGTCGACTGGACGTGCTGGACGGAGTCAGAGCGAACGGCACACGACGAGTTCGACATCGTCAGATACGCTCGGACCGACCGTAGACGGCACGACTGAACGGCGAGCGCAGTCACAGCGGTTGCTCCGTCCCGTGCCGAGCGGTCTCCCTCGTAAAACTCCCGACGACTACCAGCGGTCGACTGATGTGCACCGGTTGCATGCGTCGATTGGTCAGCTCATGCTCTCTCCCGCGACGGGGTTGAGAACCACGGCAATCCGAATACCGACGGCCCCGTACATAAACCCCAGAAGCAAGTAACAATATCTTTTATTAGTATTTCACATCTTCTTTCAGGTGCATGACCGGTAACGAGGAACATCCCAACCATCCCAGTGTCGACCAGTCAGACCGGACCGTCCCACGTAACCTCCGCCAGACTGGTGACCCCAACATCGAGATGTTGGTGTCAACGCGCGTTCGAAAGTCTCCGTTCTTCCACAAGTCTTTCAACGAGGAGGGTGCGTGGCGGGCAACCGTCTACAACCGTCTCTATCACCCGCGCGGCCTCATCGAACCCGAAGACGGCGGTGTGATGAAAGAGTACGACGCACTGACCAACACTGTCACCCTTTGGGACGTCGCCGTAGAGCGACAGATCCGTGTCAAAGGACCTGACGCCGAGGCGCTGACGAACTACGTTGTCACACGCGACGTGACCGGTATGGACGCCATGGACGGGAAGTACGTCATCCTCTGTAACGAGGACGGCGGCGTCCTGAACGATCCTGTCCTCCTGCGCCCCGAAGAAGACGAGTTCTGGTTCTCCATCTCGGACTCGACGCTGATGCAGTGGCTCCAGGGAGTCAACGTCGACAACGACTTCGACGTCGAAATCGACGAGATCGACGTGGCTCCGATGCAGATTCAGGGCCCGAAGGCGCTCGACGTAATGGTCGACGTCGTCGGCGACGAGGTCAAAGACGTCCCGTACTACGGCCTGATGGACGCCGAAATCAACGGTGCCGACGTGCTCATCAGCCAGACCGGCTTCTCCGGTGAGAAAGGGTTCGAGATTTACGTCCGAAACGCCCACGAAGACGCCGAGAGGGTGTGGGACCCCGTCATGGAGTCCGTCAAAGACCACGGCGGCCGCCAGATCGCGCCAGGACACCACCGCCGGATTGCCGCCGGTATCATGTCCTGGGGACAGGACCTCGACCACGAGACCTCCCCGTTCCAGGTCAATCTGGGCTATCACGTCCCTGACGACAAGGAAGCCGACTACATCGGCAAAGAGGTACTCGAAGAGCAGAAAGAACAGATCGAGAACGGCAACTACCCGTTCGAACACAAACTCATCGGCCTGAAGATCGCCGGCGAGCCGATCCGCGACTACGCCCCCGACTTCTGGCTCATCTCCGACCCGGACACGGGCGAGGAATGCGGGTACCTCACCTCTCCGTGGTGGAACCCGGATCTGGAGACCAACATCGGCATGGGCTTTGTCCCGGCTGAGAAGATTCAGGAAGTCACCGATACGCCGCTCAACGACGAGATCTACGACGAAGACCTGGATCTGGAGTTCCGGGTTCACCTTCCCGACGAGTACGCCGAGGAACCCGGCGAGCCAGTGTTCGCGACGGCAGCGAAGGTCCCGTTCAAGGAGTCCGTCAATCCGAGCGCTCGAGAGCAGGCGAAGCTCAACGCCCGGAAAGAAGCCGAAAGCGACGACTAACCCCACATTCGAGTCTGTCCCACGAATCGCAGCCCCACGGTAGGGGACTCGTGCCCTCGTTTTTTGAAGCGGAGCGAGTCAGGGGTCGAACAACTCTCGTTTGAGCGTCGTGTAAATAGACTCCGGTGGCTCCGATTCCCACGTCGTCTCAACGGATAGTGCCAGTTCGTCACACACCTGTTTCACGTCTTGCAGAACGGCCCCGAATCGCCCAGCCTGGCCGACCGCCTTCTCGCCTTCGCGCAACCGCCGAATCGAGACGTCCTCCATCTTGAACGGTCCCTCGCCGCCACCGCCGACAGACACGACGACAGTGCTGGTCTGCTCGTCGACGGTGTCCACGAGTAGTGCGACCATGAGCCAGGACTCGTCGGAGACGGATCCGCGTTCGTAGGTGAGCTGCGTCACCGCCGCTCCCTCGTACCGATGGAGGTTGCGGACGCCGCGTTTGTTCAGCGACCGTTGCTCTCCGTTGCTTTCCTCCCCAGAAACGCATCTGCGAACTGGTCGGCTGCAGGGCCGCGAAGCGTCAGGCGACACGCTTCCATGTCGGAGAATTGGGACCGGTTGCCGGAAAGCGTTTGGACTGGTTTGACTATCGTACCGAGTGAAACGAGTTACACCGATCGCACCGTCATCCCGCGATCGGGAGTGCAATGGGTTGCTATGGCTACGATAGCTGGGTTACGGCCCTACTCGTAGAGCGTGTACTCGTCGGTCAGTTCGTCGACTCGGTCGCTGACCGCGGCGAGAACGTCGTCGTCGTGTGGCGCGTCGACGACGTCACAGATGAGGTCCGCGACTTCGCGACAGGCGTCTTCACCGAATCCGCGCGATGTCAGGGCCGGCGTCCCTGCACGGATGCCAGACGGGTTAAACGCCGAGCGAGTCTCTCCGGGGACGGTATTCGCGTTGAGGACGATGCCGGCCTCCTCCAGTGCTTCCTCGACCTCCTTGCCCGTAGTGTCGGGGTGAGAGGGCCGGAGGTCGACCAACACGAGGTGGTTGTCCGTACCGCCGGAGACCAACTCGAGGCCGTGCTCCTGGAGTCGGTCACCGAGTGCAGTGGCGTTGTCGACGGTCTGCTGTGCGTACCGTTCGAACTCGGGCTGGAGTGCTTCACCGAAACCGACGGCTTTCCCGGCGATACCGTGCATCGCCGGGCCGCCCTGCGTGCCGGGGAAGACGGCAGCATCGATGTCGTCGGCGTCCGCCTCGTCGCACATGATGATGCCACCCCGTCCCGAGCGGATCGTCTTGTGTGTCGAGCCGGTGACGAAGTCGGCGACGCCCACCGGAGACTCGTGGACGCCGGCGGCGACGAGACCAGTGATGTGAGCGATGTCCGCGAGGTGGTACGCATCGACCGCCTCTGCGGTCTCCTGAATCCGTTCGAAGTCGACCTCTCGCGGGTACGCAGAATACCCGGAGACGATGAGGTCCGGCTCGAAGGCCGCCGCCGTCTCGCGGAGTCCCTCGTAGTCGATGTAGCCGGTCTCCGCATCGACCTCGTACTGTTCGACCTCGTACACCTGGCCGGCGAAGTTCGCCGGATGGCCGTGCGAGAGGTGGCCGCCGTGCGTGAGGTCGAGCGAGAGGATCTTGTCACCGGGTTCGAGCACGGCGAGGTAGACGCCCATGTTAGCCTGCGAACCGGAGTGTGGCTGGACGTTGACGTGGTCCGCGCCCCACAGTTCCTTCGCGCGGTCGATAGCCAACTGTTCGACGTCGTCGGCGAACTCACACCCGCCGTAGTATCGCTCGCCCGGATACCCTTCCGCGTAGTTGTTCGTCAGTTCGGAACTCTGGGCTTCCATGACGGCCTCGCTGACGTGGTTCTCGCTGGCGATCATCGCGAGTGTGTCGTTCTGGCGCTGGCGTTCGCCATCGAGAGCGTCAGCTACTGCTGGGTCCGTTTCTCGAACCGTATCGTACGTCATACGAATACGCACACCCCACACGGGTAATAATCTGGCCCTCAGCACGTTCTATCGGCGATATTATACGCTGTGGATGGGGCTATCTGTCGCGGTGGCAGCAAAGAGCGGACCGGTGACGAGACAGCGACGTTATAAATCGAGGCGCTCGTGTCGCCACTTCTCGGTATCCGGCGTCTGATTGAACGTGTAGATGTGGACGCCGCGGATTTTGTACTCGTCATCGTCGACGTATGGCGCGAGCCCGTCGATGAGTTCGTCGGGTTCGTAGGTCCCGCGGGAACCGACCAGTTGCTTGACGAACCCGAGAATGCCGGTCGTCTTCCTGAGGAACTTTATCGAGTCGCCGACACCGACCTTCTGGGAGATCTGCATCAAGCGCTGATAGTTCATCACGCCAGGGATACCGATTTCGACCGGGAGATCGATACCGCGAGCACGGATGTCTTCGACCCACGCGAGAACGGTCTCTGGATCGTAACAGAGTTGCGTGACGATGTACGTCGCATACGGCGCTTTCTGTGCCATCGACTCCGCCAGCGTCTCGTCGTCGATGAAATCGTGGCCCTCGGGATAGCCCGTGATTCCGACTTCTTCGAAAGAGTACTCTGTATCCGCGAGCACTGTGAGTAAATCGTGCGCCGACTCGAACTCGCCGGCCGGCTCCTCGCGGTCACCACCGGGAACGAAGATATCCGTGATACCTGCCTGTTTCAGTCGCTCGGCGATGGCTTCGAGCTGCTCGCGGTCTTCAACGTAGCGGGCCGCGATGTGTGGCACGACATCGTACCCCATCTCGGCGGCTTCCTCCGTCTTTTCGACAGTTCTCTCGATACCGAGCTGTGGCGAAGTCGTGATCGCGATGGTGGCGTTGTCGGGGAGGTGGGTGATTTCCTCGTCGAAGCTCTCGAAGGGCATCAGTTCGAACCGAGCGCCAGTCAGCAGTGCCTGGACACCTTGCGGGTCTGAGACAGCGCGTGTTCCGAGGGCCATGAGTTACCGGAGATATGGGAGACCTGTACTTCTTACTGTGGGTGGGGCATCGAACACGTTTAAATGAGGAGGTCGCCCACTCACGCGCTGTGGGGCGTACACTGACGGATTCGAGTAGCCACGGTCTCGTACGAGACGGCACGATCCGGCTCGTCGACGAGTCGACCCAAGACGAGATCTAACAGATTGAGTTCTTCCAGTAATTCCCGGGTCTGGGGTCGGTCGAGACGCAGTCGTCGCTGGACCTCGTACACCGTCTCCGAATCGACCACTGCGTCCGCAACGTCGCGGAGTTGGACGTCGGCCGGGAGTCCGAGTCCGTCGGTGACGAGTTGCTCGTCGGGGAGATCCCCGGCCGGTTCGTCACCGAGGCCCGCTGATTCGGCGGCGACGGGCTCGGTCACACTGGCTCGTTCAGCCTCGTCGTCGGCCGCGGCCACACTGGCCTGCTCCGCCTCGTCGTCGGCCGCGGACTGACTCGCCGAATCGGCCGGTTCGTCTGCCTCGGTCGCGGAGTCCCCGTCCTCACCAGACGTGTTGTAGGTGTTCGGAACGTGGATGTCCGCCTCGATCATGTACCGACGGACCGTCTCGGAGGAGACATCCATCTGGATCTGCTCTGCGATCTCCCTAAAGTTCTCGCACTCGTCGTACAGCGCTTGCAGGTAGTCCGAATCCTCGTACGGTGGCACGGATTCATCACGGACAGCGGCGAACGCGTCCGATTCCTCGTCGGACTCGTGGTCAGGTTGGGCTTCGTCCGTCGCCCCGCCGTCGGGCCGCGAACACGCTGGTGACTCGTCGTCTCCAGCGAGCGCAGACTGCGTATCCGCGACATCCGAAGCGCCGCGTGAGCCACTGCCGTCCGTGGCGGCCGACGGTACCGAACCGACGGTTGCTGCTTCCGCAGTGTTAGCCTGATCCGGTCCGCAGTCCACGCTGGCCGTCTCGTCTGGCTCGGCCGTCGCGTCGATTGTCAGGTCGACAGTCAGGGACAGGCCATCGTCGGTGACAGCAGCCGCTACGTCGTTGACCGACAGTGATGCGTCGGTAATATGCGGGAGGTCAGTGGCTGCCGGTGAGAACTCGACTTTCAGATCGCCGCTGTCGGTCAGCATCGCGTTCTTCGGCGTGAGCCCATCCGCAGCACCACCGCCAGAACAGACAGAGACCGGCATCGATACCGTCACGTCGAGGACCGCAGCACTCGTATCGGCTGGGGTTGCTTCGACGGTCTGGATAGACCGACCGCGTGATTCGTACGCATCGATGACCTCCGCGAGCGCCCGGAACGCGTTGTGGATTTCCATGTTATTGAGTGACTATGACACGTTATGCTGTAGAGATATGTGCGGAATAGCTAACCCATTTATAAACTACCGTGAAACTGAGGCAATCAGACCACGTGTGTCGCGTGGGGCGGATGAGGCTCGTCGAACACCTCGTCGATCAGCATTGGGTCGCAATCCCCGCGAGACGCTCGCCCGTCACGACGACAGACTCTCTGGCAAGCGAGAACACGACGCCACGTTCTGTCGCCGAGACTACCTGTTGTTGTTCGAACGAGGACGGGTCGTAGACGGTCCCCAGTTTCTCACCGGCGTCGACTGTGTCGCCGACGGCGATATCAGACCGGCATTCGAACAAGCCTGATGCCGACGCGGTCACCGGCTCCGCGTCGTTTCGAAGCACCGTTTGTTCAGCCTGAGGGGCGGGCGCTGCTGGGAGGACGGCCCGCTCACGCAGGAGATTCTGTATGCCGTCGACCCCGGCCGCAACCGCGTCCTGTGCGATTCGCCGACTGTTCGACAACTCGGCGGTGATGGCCGGAATACCCGCCGCCGACGCCGCGGCACGGAACGTCCCGTTCCTCCTCTCGTCGCTGGCATCCTCGGAGCTGTCGATGAGCCTGTAGGACGTGCCGAACACTTCGGCGAGGCGCTCGGCGACCGGGTCTCCCACAAGACACCTGACGTGTTCGAGCATGTCTGCCGTGCCGGTGTGGAGGTCGACCGCTGCGTCGGCGTCTTCCACAAGCTCCCACAGGCGAGCCGCGAACTGTTCCTGTAGACTCCCAGATGCAGTTCCCGGCCAGACACGGTTCAGATTGGGGTTCATCACATCGTACTCGCCGGGAGTCATGTACGATCGGTGGTCGAACGCGAGTTGGTTCACCACCGGAACGACGATGACGCTGCCGGCGATAGTCGATTCGATCAGGAGGTCGTGAAGCCGCCGCAACGCGGCTGGGCCGTTGAGTTCGATACCGTGCTGGGCCGCCTGGATGTACACAGTCGGTCCGTCTCCACCGATATATCTGTGGACGGTCACGGACACGTCCCGACCCGACGGCAAGCGGCCGAGCCGTCGGTCGGTCGACGTATGTGTAACGGGCGCGTATTCCATATCGATTCCCAGTGACGTGCAAACAAAAAATACCGGGAGGCTCTGTTGAAATCCTCAAAGAGTTACAGATACGCCAGGTAGTCTGACCGGATGCAAGCCCTCCCAAAATCGCAGTTGCTCCGGTTCGTTGAGCAGGCATTTCACTTGGCCCGGCGTACCGTCACCCGCTACTCTGCAAAATTCTCGAAGCGCCGGTACACACTCCACCAGCACATCGTCCTCCTCTGTCTCAAAGTACGGAAGAATGCAACGTACCGGACGCTTCTGGACGAACTTATCGAACTGCCTCGGATTCAGAGCGCTATCGAGCCTGAGGAACTCCCCTCTCCCTCGACGCTGTGTAAAGCGTTCAACCGCCTCAACATGGCTGTCTGGCGTGTCCTTCTCAACCACTCGGCCACGCTTCTCCCGACCAACGGTGTCGTCGGAATCGACGCCTCCGGTTTTGACCGGAGACACGCCTCGAAACACTACACGAAGCGAGCGAATTGACGATTCAGCAGTTGAAAGTCACGCTTCTCGTAGATACAAGGTCGAACGCGATTCTCGACGGACACGTAACGACGACACGAAAACACGACTCACAGATTTCACCGTCGCGCAGTAATAGCTACGTTGCTACACACCGAAAAGGTTCTCCGTGATACATGACCAGATGAGTCCATGGATACTCCCGAACTTGTTTGTTCTTCGTGTGGGCGGACGTACACCGATCAGTGGCGATGTGAGTGTGGTGGCGTCCTTGACTTCACTCACCAACCGCTTCCGGCATCCGACCGGCCAGACCCCGGTCAGTTCGATACCCGAGACGGACTCTGGTCGTTCGACATGTTCATTCCGGTTGAGAAAGGCGTCTCTCTCGGCGAAGGAATGACGCCGCTGGTTTCATCATCGACATGGGATGCTCAGTTTAAACTCGAATACGTCTCGCCAACGGGCAGTTTCAAAGATCGGGGTGCGACCACGACAATCAGCCACGCAATTGCGTGTGGCGCGGATCGAGTCGTCGAAGATTCATCGGGGAACGGAGGGGCTGCCATCGCAACCTATGCGGCTCACGCTGGACTCGACGCAGAGATTTACGTTCCGGCCTCTGTAAGAGAGGGGAAGCTACGAGGAATCGAACGGGTCGGTGCCACACCGATTCGAATCGAAGGCGGACGCCAAGCCGCGACCGATGCATGCATCGAGGCTGTCGAATCGGGCGATGCATGGTACGCAAGTCACTCGTGGAGTCCAGCGTTCTCTGCTGGGACGGCGACGTTCGCGTATGAAGTCACACTCCAACGTGACTGGAACGTCCCTGACGCGATCGTGATGCCACTCGGCCATGGAACGCTGTTCCTGGGCGCGTACCGTGGATTCAAGGCGTTGTCCGAAGCAGGGTGGATTGATACAGTGCCACGTCTGCTCGGCGCGCAAGCCGCAGGATATGCCCCGATTGCGAGCGAACTCAACGCAGTCCCCGAGAGCGAGAACGATGTCGCAGATGGCGTCCATATACGGGAGCCAACACGAAAACAACAACTCCTGAATGCGATTGCTGAGACCGACGGTGATGCGATTGCGATCACGGAAGATGATGTGCAAACAGAGTTAGACCGGCTCCACTCACACGGGTTCTACGTGGAACCGACCTCAGCGATCGCTCCTGCGGCACTTGCGGCGTATCGAGAACGCGGAACGCTTGGGCCAGATGCAGACGTGGTGATGCCACTCACAGGGCATGGGTTAAAGATGTAACCAGACGGTACGCTCGTCGATACGTTCGCACACCTACCGAACGGCTATTCCAGCGAGACACTGTTGGAACGATAGGATTGCAACAGGGCCTACCGGGAGTACCGTCGTGGGCGTGACTCGATGCACCCACTTCCTGCTACCCGGAGCGATGACCGGCCACGAGAACTACCGTATCCGGGTTCCATGCAGAGAAACGATAACACATAACTTGGAAAACAAGATCGCGCGTCGTCACCTCCAATCTCCGCTGACTGGAAGCAGCAACCACCGCATGCAACGGAAATGTATTAACAACAGTACCCATGTTATCCTGAAACACCAAATCATAATTTGTTGTCACTTTGCAAACGAGAACGGCCGGGCGGTAACTATATTGCCTGGCCTCGAGACACGCCATACAGAGTTATGGAGCCTAGCGATAGCCTGCCCACTCAGGCAGACACCGTCATCGTCGGTGCTGGAATCGTCGGTTGCAACATCGCCTATCAGTTGACGGCGCTCGGCCGGGAAGACGTGGTCGTAGTCGATCAGGGGCCGATGCCCACCACGGGCGGATCGTCGACGCACGCCCCCGGAATCATGTTTCAGACCGCAGAGCCGAAGGTTCTCAGTCAGTTTGCGGATTACAGTCGCCGTCTGTACTCGGACCTCGAGGGAGCGGACGGGCACCAGGCGTACAACGAGACGGGCGGCATCGAAGTCGCTCGCAGCGAGGAACGCATGGACTTTCTCCAGCGTCGCGTCGAACACGCTGAGGCCTGGGGAATCGAGGACCCGCAGTTGCTCTCGCCCGAGGAAGTCACCGAGCATCTCCCGCTGGTCGACGCTGACCAGATCAAGGGCGGCTACTACTCGCCAACGGACGGCCAGGTGTCGGGCGTCGTCGCCTGCGACGCGCTGGCCAGAGAAGCCATGGACCGCGGTGCGCAGTTCGTTCCCCACACGCGCACGGAGGACGTACAGACCGAGGACGGCTCTGTCCAGGCCGTCGTGACGGAAAATGGTAGTATCGAGTGTAACGAGGTCGTCGTCGCGACGAACATCTGGGCCCGACAGCTCGGCGAGAAGCTCGGCGTTCACCTGCCGGTAACGCCCGTCGAGCACCAGTACACGGTGACGGAATCGCTCGACGAACTGGCCGACAGCGCGGTCGACATCACCGACCACCCGCTGTTCGAGAACTACGAGAACGTCTCCGGCGAGAAGGCCAAGCGGCTCCTCGTGAGTCCCGACCGGCCGATCCTCCGCGACCAGGACAACGCGATGTACTTCCGGAACCACGGGGACGCCTACGGCATCGGCTCGTACAACCACGAGCCCATCGTGCCCGACCCACAGGAGCTCGGCGGGAACGACCCGGACGGCGAACAGGGGTCCGTCCACGAGTTCACCGACTATCACATGGACAACGCGACCCATCCGGACCGGCCGGACAAGGCCCCGCGACAGGCCAGCGACGAGCTGCTTCCCGCGACGGCCGGCAAGGAACTCGAACACAAGTACAACGGGATGTTCGCGGAATCGCCGAACGGGCTCCCCGTGATGGGGCCCGTCCAGGAGTACGACGGGCTCTGGACGGCGGCGGCCATCTGGGTCACCCACGCCGGCGGTGCCGGGAAGGCCCTCGCCGAGTGGATGGAACACGGCGTCCCGCGACTGCCCGACGGACCCATCGACCTCGCCCACTGCGACGTGAACCGGTTCGACGACCACGAGGGGAGCTGGGACTTCGCCCGAGACATCGGCGGTGAGGAGTACCGCATCGTCTACAACATCATGCACCCGAAGTGGGTGTGGACCGACAAGCAGCGAGAGATCCGTCGCACGCCGATGTACCACACGCACAAGGAGTACGACGCCGAACTGTGGGCTGAAGCCGGCTGGGAGGAACCCCACTGGTTCGACTCCAACGCCGACTTGCTGGCGAGGTACGGCGACCGGATTCCCGAGCGCGAAGGGTGGGAGGCGAAGTACTGGTCGCCAATCGAGGGCGCTGAGGCGCTGAACGTCCGGGAGAACGTCGGGCTTCACGACATGACCTCCTTCAACAAGATGGAGGTCATCGGGAGCGACGCCGGCGAGTTCGTCCAGTACCTCTGTACGAACGACATGGACATCGACGTGGGCGACGTGAAGTACACGCTGATGTGCAACGAGGGCGGCGGTGTCCGGGCCGACATCACGGTCACCCGGACCGACGAGGACCGCTACCTCCTACTGACGACGGGGCGCGAGGTCGGGAACAACCACGTCGCGTGGGTGCGCGAGCAGTCCCCCGACGACGTGGTGGTCAACGACGTGACCTCCAGTCTGGCGGCGATGGTCTGCACCGGGCCGAACGCCCGGAAGGTCCTGTCGAAGGTCACCGACGTCGACCTCTCGGACGACGCCTTCCCGTTCTTCACGAGCCAGCAGTTCTTCGTGAAGAACGTCCCCGTCACTGCGCTTCGGGTCTCCTATGCGGGAGAACTCGGCTGGGAGTTCTACACGCCCTCGGAGTACGGCGAACGCCTCTGGGAGCACATTTTGGAGGCCGGAGAGGAGTACGGGATCCGTCCCTACGGCAACGGCGCGCTGGACTCGCTCCGAATCGAGAAGGGATTCCGCCTCTGGGGGGAGGACCTCCACACGGAGCACAACCCCTACGAGGCCGGCCTCGGCTGGGCCGTCGACCTCGAAACCGACTTCATCGGGAAGGAGGCCGTCGCAGCGGCGGCCGACGGTGACAACATCGACCACAAAGTCGCCTGCCTGACTCTCGACGATCCGGACGCCGTCGTGCTCGACGACAGGCCGGTGTACGACGGCGACGAAGTCATCGGCTACCTCCACAGCGCCGAGTACGGCTACACCGAGGGTGCCTGCGTCGCGTACACGTACCTCCCGCCGGAGTACGCCGAACCCGGAACCAGCGTCGAGATCCTCTACGAAGGCGAGCGGTACGACGCGACCGTTCGCGAGGAACCGCTCGTCTCCTGAGACTGGACGACGAACACCAGGTACCGTCCCTGGCGGCCGTTTTTTACAGTGACTGAGCCCAGTAGACGCGCGCCCCGCAACGCGCTGTCGGCACGGGATAAATGGGTGTACTACCAATGGGAAATGGTCATGTGGATAACGTGTGCAGAAACACACGCATGACAAGGTGGAGTGTATCCAATGACGATATTGCGCCAGTAAGTCCAGACATTACCGACGAAACGAACGCACTTCCGGCAAAATACTTTACAGAGCCGGATATTCATGAACTCGAAAAAGAGAAAATATTCGGTCGATACTGGGTCTACGCCGGACACGCGAACGCAATTTCGGAGACGGGAGCGTACTTCACGCGGACTATCGGCGACAAGCAAGTGATCATCGTCCGTGACCACGACGACGAGGTCCGCGCGTTCTTCAACGTCTGTGCACACCGCGGTTCGAAGATGGTCGAAGATACGCCCATGACCAATCCCGGAAACATGGGTCGCATCCGCTGTCCGTATCACATGTGGTCGTACGACCTGGACGGCGACCTCGAAAGCACGCCAAAGAGCTTCGAGGAGGCGGGGCTCAACCCGGAGCTGGACGACGACGAGGTCTGCAGTCTGGATGCGGACGAAAACGGTCTCAACGAGGTCCAGACCGACCAGATCGGACCGTTCGTCTTCCTCAACTTCGCCGACGACCCGATGCCGCTGGCCGAGCAGGCGGGGTCGCTGAAAACAGAGCTGGAAGACATGCCTCTTGAGGAGTACGAACACGCGGCGCGGTACGTGTCGGAAGTCGACTGCAACTGGAAGACGTTCGCCGGCAACTACTCGGAGTGCGACCACTGCCACGCCAACCACCAGGACTGGATAACCGACATCGAACTCGACGAATCCAACCTCGAAGTCAACGACTACCACTGGATCCTGCACTACACCCACGACGAAGACGTCGACGACGAACTGCGCATTCACGAAGAGAAAGAGGCGAAGTTCTACTACTTCTGGCCGAACTTCACGGTGAACATGTACGGGACGGCCGACGGGTACGGGACGTACATCATCGACCCGATCGAGGAGGGCCGGTTCCAGTTGATCGCCGACTACTACTTCAGTTCCGCAGAGATGACTGACGACGAAAAGGAGTTCGTTCAGACGAGCCGCCAACTGCAGGAAGAGGACTTCGAACTCGTCGAACGCCAGTACGAAGGGCTGCAGTCGGGAGCGCTTGCTCAGGCACAACTGGGACCGAACGAGCACACCGTCCACAAACTGCATCGTCTCGCACAGGAGGCCTACGAAGCGTGAGTTCGGTGTCACGGACAGATCAGCGAGCGGACGTGCCGTTCGTCGCGCGGTCGACCGAGACAGGTGACCGCATCGAAGCGTCGACGGCCAACGAGGTGGTCGCGGTCTATCGACGCCAGCAGGGACTGCTGGACACGGATCTCGAATGGGTCTTCGCGGATCATCAGGCTGTCAGTGAGGCTCCGGACTCGGACAGTCTCGAAACTGTCCTCCAGGCGCTAGACGAGTCCTTCCAGAACGGGGTTCCGCTTGGGATCCTCACCGCCGCGATGAGCAAACAGGGCTGGACCGTCGGTGACACGGTCGCCGAGGTGTACGACTTGCGGATGGAGGGGGCGCTCTGGGAACCGCGCTCCGATCACCTCCGGCCGGTCTGACGGGTCGAAAACCATCATCTCGGTCGCGATTTCCTGCGGCGGGCTACTCGGTTCCTGGGACACGCACAGCAGCAGCCGCGTCGTTTCTCACTCCTGCTGTCTCGACTCGGATACCAGAAACTGTTAGCTGTGTAGAATACTGTGGTTCGACGTGACCCGTACTGCAAACCACCTCGTCACGAACCCTCATTTTGCCAAATATCCGAGATAGGAGCGCTCTACCCCCAGAAAATGTGAATCGAATATTCGGTCCATCGGTGTTTTTATACTTGTGACAGAAGCAGTCTCGAACGAGATACATGAGCACAGAGACTCCCCCTTCTCGGGCGGATACCGTCATCATCGGTGCCGGAGCCGTCGGGTGTAGCGTCGCGTATCACCTGACGGAACTCGGCGCGGAGGACGTCGCCGTCATCGACCAGGGACCGCTCCCGGTCACCGGTGGTTCGTCCGTTCACGCGCCCGGCATCATGTTCCAGACCTCGCCGTCGAAGATTCAGACGAAGGCGGCCCATTACACCAGTCGATTGCTTTCCGATGCGGGCGTCTACGATGAAGTCGGAGGCATCGAAATCGCCCGCAGTGAGGAACGAATGGACTTCCTCCGGCGGCGCGTCGAGTGGGCCACTTCCTATGGCTTGCCAGAACCGCAACTGCTCTCACCAGAGGAAGTAACCGAACACCTCCCGCTGGTCGACGAAGACGAAATCCTCGGCGGCTACTACTCTCCGACCGACGGGCGCGTCGACGGCATCGGTGCGCTCCAGTGGTACATGGAGAACTCCTCGGCGTCGTTCTACGGGAACACGGAGGTCACTGATCTGGACGTCTCGGGCGGCGAAATCAACGCCGTCGAGACGGACCAGGGTCGCATCGACTGCGATCGAGCGGTCATCGCGACGAACAACTGGGGCTACCAGACCGGCCAGCTCGCCGGGCTCGACCTGCCGATCGCGCCGGTCGAACACCAGTACGTCGTCACAGAACCGATGGAGGAACTCGCCGACGCAGAGACCTCGGTCGGTGACAACACGACCGGGCTGGAGGTGCCCGGCGACCGCTCCATCGCGGAGTACATGAGCGAGGGGCCACACCAGCCGGTCGGCCGCGACCAGGACCACTCGCTGTACTTCCGAACCCACGGCGACGCGCTCGGACTCGGATCCTACAACCACGAGACGCTCTCGGTGGACCCCGAGGCGATGGGCAAGAACTCCGAGGAGCACCAGGCCTCAGTTCGCGGGTTCACGAAGGAACACTGGGAGACGCCGACCCACCGCGGACGGGACAAGTCCGCCAAGCAGGCCTTCGACGAACTGTTGCCGGCGACCCAGGACGTAGACTACGAGGCGACCGAGAACGGCATCTTCGTGTTCACGCCCGACGGCATGCCGGCCGTCGGCGAGACGGCACAGGTCGACGGGCTCTGGACCGGACTGGCCATCTGGTGGACCCACTCCGGCGGGTACGGCCGCATACTCGCAGAGTGGATGGAGAACGGCACGCCCCGACTGCCGTCCGGACCGGTCGATACCGGTGGCATTCACGTCCGTCGATTCGAGCCTCACGCGGGCGAGAAAGGCTACTTCGTCGACCGCGGAGCCAAGCGCTACGAACAGGTCTACAGCATCGTCGAACCGCGCTGGCAGCCCGACGACCACCGGCCGCTCCGGACGAGTCCGTTCTACCACCAGCAGAAGGAACTCGGCGCGGAGTTCTACCAGAGCGGCGGCTGGGAGACCCCGCAGTGGTACGAGTCCAACAGCGACCTGGTCGAGCGCTACGAGGACCGGATCCCCGACCAGGACGGCTGGCAGGGCATCAACCGCTCGAAGATCGAGGCCGCAGAGCACCTCCACACCCGCGAGAAGGTGTCGATGTTCGACATGACGACGTTCAGCTCGATCATGGTCGAAGGCGAGGGGAGCCAGGCGTTCCTCCAGCGGGTCTGCAGCAACGACATGGACATCGAGACCAGGCAGGTCCGCTACTCGCTGTTGCTGAACGAGGGCGGCGGCATCCTCGCGGACATCACCGTCGTCAAACTCGACGACGAGGAGTTCATGGTCACGACCGGCGGCGGCAACTCCCCCGGCATCCACGGCGGCCACCTGGAAGACGAGGCCCCCGAGACGGTGTCGGTCCACATCGAGGAGGGCGCGAAATCGACGATCGGCCTCTGGGGTCCGAACGCCCGGCTCTTGCTCCAGCGGTGTACCGACGCGGACGTGACAAACAGCGGCTTCCCGTACTTCCGTGCCAAACAGATGTACGTCGGCGACGTGCCGGTCATCGCCCTGCGGGTTTCCTACGTCGGCGAACTCGGCTGGGAGCTGTGGGCTCCCACGGAGTACGGACAGCGACTCTGGGAGACACTCTGGGAGGCCGGCCAGGACCTGGGCGTCCGACCGATGGGCGGCGGCGCGCTCAGTTCCATGCGCCTGGAGAAGGGCTTCCGGCTCTGGGGGACCGACATCGACACGGACTCGAACCCCTTCGAGGCCGGCCTGCCCTTCGCCGTCGACATGGACACGGAGTTCATCGGCAAGGAGGCGCTGGAGACCGCTCGACGTGAGGGCATCGACAGCAAGATCACGCCGCTCACGCTGGACGACTCCACTGACATCGTGCTCAGTGGCCGCCCAGTGCTGAAAGACGGGGAGGCAATCGGCTACGTACAGGCCGGGAATTACGGCTACAGCATCGGCGAATCCATCGCCTACACCTACGTCCCGACCGAGTACGCCGAAGCCGGCACCGCGGTCCAGATACAGTGTGAGGGAGAGACCTACGACGCGACGGTGCGGGACGAACCGCTGTTCGACCCCGCTCGAGAGCGCATCCTCAGATGATGCACCAGCGCACCGAACCAACGACGTCGGGATAAGACCCGACACGACACGAACACATGACACAAACCGAATCGGAGACGCTACCGTTCACGTACGCAGAGATCGAACGAGCCCGCGAACGCCTAGACGACGACACCGTCGTCAAGAAGACGCCGGTCGAGCGAAGCACGTCGCTCGGGAGCTTCGTCGACGCCGAGGTGTACCTGAAGATGGAACACCTCCAGTGGACAGGGTCGTTCAAGACGCGCGGTGCGTACAACAAGATTTCACAGGACGTTGAAGACGGCGTCGAGGAGTTCGTCGCCGCCAGCGCCGGCAACCACGCGCAGGGCGTCGCCCTCGCCGCGACGAAATGCGGGGCCGACTCGACGATTTTCATGCCGGAGAACGCGCCGCAGGCGAAAGTGGATGCCACCAGAGGGTACGGCGGGACCGTCGAACTCGTCGGCAATGACTTCCAGGAGACGATGTCTCACGCCCAGGGCGTCGTCGAAGAGACCGACGCCGCGTTCGTGCACGCCTACGACGACCTGGACATCATCGCCGGACAGGGAACCCTCGGCACGGAGATGTACCACGACTGCCCCGACGCCGATACGGTCGTCGTCCCTATCGGTGGCGGCGGACTCATCAGCGGGGTTTCGACCGCGATCAAGCACCTCTCGCCCGAGACGCGCGTCGTCGGTGTCCAGGCGACCGGGGCGGAAACCGTCCACGAGAGCCTCGACAAGGGGATCCCGGTCGTTCTCGACGAGGTCGACACGATCGCCGACGGCATCGCTACCGGCGGTATCTCCGAGACGACACTGAACATCATCGAGGAGAACGTCGACGAGGTCGTAACGGTCTCGGACACCGATATCGCACAGGCGATACTCCTGTTGATGGAACGGGCCAAACAGGTCGTCGAAGGGGCGGGGGCCGCCTCCGTGGCCGCCATCCTGAGCGACAGCCTCGACGTGTCGGGCGAAACGGTAATGCCGCTGCTCTGTGGCGGCAACCTCGACATGACACAGATGCGTGAGGTTCTCATCCATGCGCTGACGGAACGTCAACAGCTCCTCCAACTCCGGGTTCGTATCGACGACCATCCCGGTGTGATGGAGGAGATCTCGGGCGTTATTGCCGAGCAAGGAGCGAACATCCACGACGTACGCCACGAACGGTCCGTCGACAATCTGGAGATCGGGGAGGCCTACCTCGTGTTCAACGTCGAGACGAGCGGTGCCGAGCACGCACAGGCGATCATCACGGCGATTCGCGACGCGGGATACCCCGTCGACAACGTGGCGCGGAAAGCGTAACGCGTCGCAGTGTCGGCTGGGGTCGCTCAGACCGAAGATTCGACGCTCGAGTGGGGGAAACCTATAACAGGTTTGTGGGGGAAATACGAGTGAGTCAGGTACCATGTACGACCACATACTCGTCCCGTACGACGGTAGCGATGAGGCCCAGAAGGGAGCAGAGCACGGAATCGAACTCGCCGCCGCGCTCGGTGCGACGGTCCACGCACTGTACGTAATCGACCTGCCGGGCACGCCCCGCGCGCTTTCGCTTAGAGACGACGAAGAGGAGATGCGCGAGGAATATCGGGAGTACGGGGAGGAGATCCTGTCGAACCTCGGTGACGTCGCCAGAGAACACGGGGTGGACTACGAGACGCACTTCCGGAGCGGGGGACCGAGCGAGGAAATCGTCGACTTCGCCGAGCAAGAGGGCATGGACGCAATCGTCCTGGGGTCGGCGTTCCGCGGGAAGCTCGGGAATCTGCTCGGTGGAACGACGGACAGGGTCGTCCGGAGTTCGACCGTCCCAGTCATCAGTCAGCGGATGAGCATGGACGAAATTTGACCGCGGTCACGCAGCTACCAACCTGGTCTCTCTGATGTAGATCACCAGGCTCGCGCTGAGAAAGCTGAATCCCGCGAGCCGAAAGTCTCCCGCCGTCATCCCGACGAGTCCGACGCCCATGAGGAGTGCCGCCACTGCGGCCGCCCCCGTCGCCAGTAGCTGTCCCATAGTAGCAGTTAGGCAGGAATCCGAAATAAAAACGCGCATCTACGCTGGGAAGGAGCGACCGCGTCGGCGGTGGCAACCACAATATGACAGATGTCCTATATTTGTCCCGAGGCGGACCAGTACAACGCTTCAGTCCGTCAAATATTGGGTTCTAAAGTGAACTTTTATTAGACTTGCATTACTGGATAAGTATGAGAGTGTATAGCACATAAAGACACGTTCGAGTGCGGGCACCCAGTCCCGCCGGATCGAGTACAGTGCGACAAACGTGATGCGGGTGATGCAGACATACTGCGCCGGGATGGCTTGCATGACGGTTGCGACGCACTACAACACACCAAGACCGTGACCACGACAATGAGACAACACAGACCAGTACCGCGTTCGAGAGGGGTAACGTATGCCAGACAGTGACGACTCTACCGGGGGGATGTCGGAGGGGCTGCAGGTAGAGCTGTTTCACCCGGAGTCCGACCGCGAACCCGGTGATACGAACATCCAGGCAGCCGGCTTCGACATCCATCCAGTAGTCTTCCCGGTGGCACTGGCGATAATTGCGCTGTTCATCGCAGTGACGGTACTGATGGGTGACGCCGCGTCGTCCGCGTACACGTGGCTGTTCAACTTCATCGGAGACACGTTCGGCTGGTTCTACCTGCTCGCGGTGAACGTGTTCATCGTCACTTTGCTGTACTTCGCCTTCAGCAAGTACGGCAACATCAAAATCGGTGGCGTCGAGGCCGAAAAGGAGTTCAGCGACTTCTCCTGGATGGCGATGCTGTTCAGCGCCGGCATGGGGATCGGTCTCATGTTCTTCAGCGTCTCGGAGCCGCTGTACTACTTCCAGAACCCCCCGAGTTTCTTCGGGGCAGAGGCCGGGACCGGTGCGGCAGCGTCCGCCGCGATGGCACAGACCTTCTTCCACTGGGGCTTTCACCCGTGGGCGGTGTACGGACTCGTGGGACTGGGCCTCGCGTTCTTCTCGTTCAACCGCGGGCTCCCGCTCACCTTCCGGTCGATATTCTGGCCCCTGCTGGGCGAGCGGATCTACGGCTGGCCGGGCCACATCATCGACCTCGTGACGGTGTTCGCGACGCTGTTCGGACTGTCGACCTCGCTGGGACTCGGTGTCGCACAGATCAACACGGGGCTCTCCTACGTGGGCGGAGACATGCTCGGGGCGGTGAGTATTCCGACGGGGACCTGGCCCCAGGTCGCGCTCATCGGGATCATCACGCTCATCGCGACCGCCTCGGTTGCGGCGGGCCTCGATAGCGGTGTCAAGCGCCTGAGTACGCTCAACCTCTACCTGATGTTCGCACTGCTCGCGTTCCTCGCTATCGTGGGTCCGACGGTGTACATCTTCGGTACCTGGGTGGAGGGTCTCGGCGCGTACTTCGGAAACATCCTCGCGCTCGGGTTCTTCACTGGGACGCTCGGCGAGGCAGCGAACGGCACCCCCACGGCCTGGACGGTGTTCTACTGGGGCTGGTGGATCGCGTGGTCGCCGTTCGTCGGGATGTTCATCGCGCGAATTTCGAAGGGGCGGTCCGTCAGGGAGTTCGTCCTTGGCGTGCTGTTCCTCCCGTCGCTGTTCTCCACGCTCTGGCTGTCGGTGTTCGGCGGCAGCGCATTGTTCAATTCCCTGGTCGGGAACGGACAGGCACTGGCGACCTACAACGAGCTCGGCCAGACCGTCGCGATGTTCGCCCTGCTGGAGCAGTTCCCGCTCGGCGTGGTGAGCGGACTGCTCGCGACCATGCTGGTCATCACGTTCTTCGTCACGTCGTCTGACTCCGGGTCACTGGTCATCGACCACCTGACCTCGGGCGGGAAACACGACGTTCCGCGAGCGCAACGGATCTTCTGGGCCGTCACCGAAGGCCTGGTCGCGTCCATTCTGCTCATCGGTGGTGGGCTGACGGCACTCCAGACGGCCGCGATCACGACCGGACTCCCGTTCGCGTTCATCCTGTGCCTGATGTGCTATACGGTGTATCTGGGCCTCGACAACGAGTACCAGATACTCGAGTCCGAGGAGTTCGCAGAAACCATCCAGGACCTCTCTGAACGGGAGGACATGGATATCGTCACTTCCGGCGACGAGATGGTGACGGACATCTCCGACCGCAGTGACGACACTCCGACGAGCACCGATTGAGGCGCTTACTTTCTGCGTTTTCCACCCACCAGATAGCCACGGCACTCTCCGGAATCAGGGGGCGAGATCAGTTAGCGGCCGTCCAGTTCTGTCTCCACCGTCCGCTCGGAGTGGATCCAGACTCGTGCAGCACCGCCGATGCCGAACGCGGCGATGGCGAGACTGGACGCGATACTTCCGACGGCCGAAAACAGGACCCAGGAAACGGCACTGAGCGAGGCTCCGATGAGTACCCCATACCAGGGGCGACGGCTACGCAGGACGTCAGTGAGCAGCGTGCCGACGACGAGAAACCCGAACGCGGTGAGTCCCAGGACGAGCACACTCCCGATGAGGATAGCGGTCCGCACCAGCGCGCCACCAGCCACACTGTGCCGTGCGAACGTCGTCGCCCCGTACAGACTCACGACCCCGACGATCACGTACCCCGCGACACCGTAGATGATGGCGGTCGCCGGACTGTTCAGAATCGCATCGGTGGACTCGTCGACGTATCCTCGTCGCAGTTTGAGCACCGATGCACCGATTACGAGAACGAGAACGAACGAAACGAGTCCCCGGAGCGGCCTGGACAGTTCGCTGGCGACACTCGCGTCCAGTTGTGCCACGACAGGTGTCCCGAGAGCCACCGTGAATCTCGGCACACTGACAACTGCCTCACAGCTCATACGGGACATTCCGTGGGTAGCCGTGAAAAGCTACCGACCACCCGGTGCGCGGCGTCGGCGCTGCCCGGACACGGAATCTTGCGACGTGTCGCTGAATCCAGTCACAGCGAGTTCGCGAGGCCTCGCAGTGGCCGCCCGTCAGTAGTACTTCCACTCGTCGTCGGTGCCGCCCTGTGTGACCCCGTCGTCTTCCGGAGTCTCCTCCGATTCGTCGGGCCAGCGGATACCGTCTCCCGTGAGGCTCTTGTACGCGAACGCCCCAAGGGCGACCAGCAGTAACACGAGAACGAGGGTCCCAGCGAGGGCCGCAATCTGCCCGACGGATTCGAGTAAGCCCGCTCCGAGCTGTACCTGGAACAGGAACATACCGTACGAACGGACCGGACGGCTATCAGTGTTGTTGCGGCTCGGACGCCCTCGGTGCCGTCGCTGCGACCGTCTCGAGCACCGCGTTGTTCTCGGAGACATCGTGGACTCTGACGGCGTCGACCCCCCGTTCAGCGGCCAGCGCTGTCGTTGCCAGCGTGGGCGGGAGCCTGTCCACGCTCTCGCCGCTGATGTCGGAAAACATCGATTTCCGGGAGTGACCGAGGAGTACCGAACAGCCGAGGGCGTGGAACTCGTGGAGTCGGTCGACGAGTTCGAACGATTCGGCGGCGTCCTTGCCGAAGCCACAGCCGGGATCGACGATCACCTGTTCGCGGTCGATGCCCGCCTGCTCGGCCAGCAGAATCTGTTCGCTGAGGTTTCGAAGCACGTCGTCGACGACGTCGTCGTAGGTCACGGACCGGCCCGGGTCGACTGGTGCGGAGAGGCTGTGCATCAGGATTATCGAGGCGTCGTGGTCAGCGACGACGAACCGCATTTCGGGATCCGACAGCCCCGACACGTCGTTGACGATTTCGGCACCGGCATCCAGCGCCGCGTCCGCGACGGCGGCTTTTCGGGTATCCACGGAGACAGTCGCATCGAGCGACGAAACGGCCCGGATAACGGGCACAACCCGGTCGATCTCCGTTTCGACGGGCACCGGATCTGCCCCGGGGCGGGTGCTCTCACCACCGATATCGATGATGTCAGCCCCGGACTCGATCATCTGTTCTGCGTGACTGACCGCGCGGTCGAGTCGGTTGTACTCGCCGCCGTCGTAGAAACTGTCAGGCGTTACGTTGAGAATACCCATCACGGCCGGTTCGTCGCCGTCGAAGGGCGGTTGAAACGACTCCGCAGACAGCGCGTCTTCGATCTGCGTGGCGAGTCGACTCAGCCCGAACCCAGCCGACGACAGTCGGTCGATGAGCCGCTGAAACTGTCCCGGCGTTCCCGATAGCGTCGTGTCGACGAGCTTCTCCGGCATCCCGACGGTCGCGCAGGTGCAGGTCCCACCACAGGCCTCGAACTGCTGTTTCACGGCGTCCGCCTGGTCGCGGCGCAACGTGACCGAAACACACTGGCGGCTGTCGGATCCGCTCGCAGATCCGCTGGTCCCGCCGAGAGACGCCCGCTGGAAGTCCTCTTTGGGGACGACCAGTCGGCTCCATCGGTCCCGGGCTTCGGCAACTGCGTAGAGCGACCCGGTCACGAGGACGAAGTCGTCATCGTCGGCCATCTCTATCGCTCGCTCGGTGGCTTCGGAAACGGATTCGACCTGTTGGATCCGAGCCGCGTGCCCCTCGAATGCGGTAGCGAGTGACGACGTACTCGCCGCTCGGTCGATACTCGGGCGTGCGGCAAACGCTGTCTCGACGGCCGGGAGCGTCGCGATCATCTGCTCGTATTCCTTGTCACGCATCGCAGCGAAGACGACGTGCAGGTCGTCGTACTCGTACCGCTCGAGGAGCGCGGTCAGCGTCTCCATCGCGCCGGGGTTGTGCGAGCCATCGAGGACGACCATCGGGTCCGTCGACCGGACTTCGAACCGACCCGGCAGCGACGCGGCCCGCAGTCCCTCCGAGATCGTCTCCGTGTCGACGTCGACGAGTTGGCGGGCCAGCGTCGCGGCGACGCCGGCGTTCTCGGCCTGATGCTGGCCGAGCAGTTTGAGGTTCGTTTCGAGCGACCAGTCCGGTCCCGTGAGTGAGATGCGGTTCTCGATCGCCGAGCGCATGCCGTTCTCGACGGCTGTGACGTCGGCCCCCTCGCCGCCGACAGTGACGGTGTCCGTGAGCGCCTGGATCGCATCGAGGGCAGCGCCGGTCGTTCCTGTCACGAGCGGGGCGTCCCGAGGCGCGACCTGCGCTTTGTCGCGGGCGATCTCCTCGACTGTATCGCCGAGTAGCTCAGTGTGCTCCAAACTGATACTGGTGACAGCACTCGCCACCGGGTCGACCGCGCTCGTGGCGTCGTACCGCCCGCCGATACCGACCTCCAGAACGGCAACATCGACGTCCTCAACGGCGAAGTGGTAGAGTGCGAGTGCAGTGAGTACCTCGAAATGTGTCGGCTCGTCGTCCTCGGCGGCCAGGCGGTCGATACAGGGCTCGATCTGTTCGACGAACTCCACGACGCGTTCTTTCGGAATCCGGCCGCCGTTGACGGTAATTTGCTCTCGAAATCCGTTCAATCCCGGCGAGGTGAACAACCCAACATCGAGGCCCGCGGCTCTGAGTACACTCTCGGTCATGCGAGCGGTACTACCCTTTCCGTTCGATCCGGCGATCTGAACACTGTCGAAACTGTCGTTTGGATCCCCGAGGTGTGAAAGCATCCGCGCCGTCGTGTCGGTCCCAAGCTTGGGCCGCCGCCGCTGTAACGACTGCAGGTAGTCCGCCGACTCGTGGTACTCCATACCATATTTGGGGGGCGGCGGCCTGATTAATTTATCGCCAGCGACCCCACGCTCGATAGCACGGTATTTTTTGCGCACGCCCAGAAAAGCAACGTATGGGCGAATCGAAACCAGTCAACCTCGCAGCAGCGGAGCCGTACGTCAGGTCCTTCGAGTCACGAGTGCGAACCGTCGACGGACGGACAGTCACGCTCGACGAGACGTATTTCTACGCGGAAGGCGGCGGACAACCGGCCGACACGGGGACGCTCGCCGGCGTCGACGTGGTCGATGTCCAGAAACAGGAGGGCGTGACCGTCCACAGGCTCGCGTCCGAACCCGACGCCGAAGCGGGTGACACAGTTCGCGGCGAGATCGACGATTCGGCACGGACCTACAGTACGCGGGCCCACACCGCGAGTCACGTCATCTACGGAGCGGGGCGGAAACTGTTCGACGATCACGCGTACGGGGGGTTCGATATCGGTGAGAACACCATCCGGCTGGATTTCGAGACGACGGACGGCGACGACGTGAACCCGCTTTCCTTCCAGCGGATGGCTAACGAAACGGTCTGGAACGATCTGGACGTGGACTGGTACGAGATGGACGTCGAGGCCGCGAGCGAGCGAGATGACATCGTGTTCAACCTCGGTGACGACGCCGACCCGACAGACGCCGTGCGTATCGTCGAGATCGGGGACTGGGACATCGCCGCCTGTGGCGGCACGCACGTCCGGACCACAAGTGAGATCGGCCCGATAGAAGTCCTCGACGTCTCCAACCCCGGCGCGGATCTCGTCCGCGTCGAGTACGCCGTCGGCTCGTCGGCGATCGAGCGACAGATCGACAAAACGCGCAACGCCACCCAAGCGGCGGCTGTCCTCGATACGAGCGTTGACTCTCTCGCACGACGGGCGGAGCAACTGCTCGAGGAGAAGCAGGCACTGCAGCGCGAACTCGACGAACTCGGCGAGAAACTCCTCGACGCCCGGTTAGCGGCGCTGGCCGAAGACACATACCGTCGGGACGGCGACGAGTGGCTCGTCGGTACTGTCGACGCGGTCGATCCGAACACCGTCGCGGACCGCGTCGGCTCCCGAGCAGATCTCGGTGCTGACATCGTCGCCCTCGCCGGACAGGACGGGACGACGTTCGTCGTCGTCGGGACGGACGGCGAAACGGACGCGAACACCGTTATCGACGACGTGACCGAGGAGTTCGGCGGTGGCGGCGGCGGCCAACTGACCCTCGCACAGGGCGGCGGATTGGACGCTGAGCCCGAGGCCGTCGTCGAGTATCTGCGAGACGACTGAACGGTCTAGTCGGCTCGCGAGAAACCCAGTCGTATAACCGAAACTACACAATGTGGAAATCGGTCGTCTCGAACACATCCTATCCCGGTAGTGTCAGGTACACTAACATTATTACGACGGTGCAGGGAAGGACTAATCGAGATGTCTTCACAGGACGAGCAATCCCCGGCAGAAGAGACGCAAGATCCGATTCCAACGGACTACGATATCGCCCAGTCGACCGATATGGAACCGATCTGGGAGCTGGTCGAGCCGTGGGGGCTCGGGCTCGACGACCTCCAGTACTTCGGCGAATACACTGCGAAAGTCAAACAACACGCCATCGAGCGCCTCCGTGAGCAGGCCGAAAACAAGGAGCAGAACCTCGTTCTGGTAACCGGGATGACGCCGACCCCGAAAGGCGAGGGGAAGACGGTAACGACTGTCGGCCTCGGGCAGACGCTCAATCACGTCGGCGAGGAAGCGATGATCGCGATTCGAGAGCCGTCGCTCGGCCCAGTGTTCGGCGTCAAGGGCGGTGCAGCAGGTGGCGGCCGGTCACAGGTACTGCCGATGGAGGACATCAACCTCCACTTCACTGGTGACCTGCACGCGCTCACGTCCGCGCACAACCTCATCGCGGCGATGCTGGACGCGAAAATCTCGCAGGGAGACGACATCGATATCGACATCAACAACGTCGAATGGCCGCGGGCGATCGACATGAACGACCGCGCGCTCCGAGAGACGGTCGTCGGCCTCGGCGGCAAGACAGGCGGGACTCCGCGAGAGGACAACTTCATCCTCACCGCCGCTTCGGAACTGATGGCCGTGCTCTGCCTGGCCACCGATATCGGCGACCTCAAGGAACGAGTCAGCCGTATCATCGTCGCCTACGACGAGGACGGCGACCCGGTCACGGTCGACGACATCGAGGCGACCGGCCCCGCAACGATGCTGCTCCGGGACGCCATCAAGCCGAACGTGGTCCAGACCATCGAGGGCACGCCGGCGCTGGTCCACGGCGGTCCCTTCGCCAACATCGCCCACGGGACCAACTCGCTGGTCGCCGACAAGACCGCATTCGGCATGGGTGACTACCTCGTCACCGAGGCCGGCTTCGGGTCCGACCTCGGCGCAGAGAAGTTCATGGACGTCGTCTGTCGCATGGGCGATATGACGCCGAACGCCGTCGTCCTCGTGGCGTCCGTTCGCGCACTCAAGTACCACGGCCTCGATCAGTGGCCGGTCGACTACGACGAAATCGACGAGGCCGGCGTCGAAGCCGTCGAGGCCGGCTTCTCGAACCTCGACAAGCACGCGAAAAATCTCCAGAAGTTCGGCGTCCCGGTCGTCGTCTCCATCAACCGCTTCCCCGACGACACCGACGAGGAGATTCAGGCCGTGCTGGATCACTGCCGCGATGACCTCGGCGTCCGTGCCGCAGAGTCGAACGTCTTCTCCGACGGGAGCGAAGGCGGCGTCGACCTCGCGGAGAACGTCATCGCGGCGACCGAGGAGAGCAACGAGGAGGACTTCCAGATGCTGTACGACGAGGAGGACAGCATCAAGGAGAAGATTCACACCGTCGCGACCGAGATCTACGGTGCTGACGACGTGAAATACACCGGGAGCGCGCTCGACGATATCGAGCAGATGAACGAGCTCGACTTCGACGACTACCCGGTGGTCATGTCCAAGACGTTCCACTCGCTGAGCGACGACGCGAGCCAGAAGGGCGCGCCGGAGGGCTGGGAGCTCGAAATCAGCGAAGTGTACCCGTCCGCCGGAGCTGGCTTCCTCGTCGCCCTCACGGCCGACGCGCTGACGATGCCCGGCCTGCCGGCCCGACCGGCCGCCGCCGATATGGACATCGACGAAGACGGCAACATCTCCGGATTGTTCTAACGGTCCGGACACGCGGCCCAGCTCTTCTTTCGCGGCGTAGCGTTTTCCGTTTTCATCGGCCCCCAGTAACGGTATCCGTGCGTATCGCGGTAAGCTTCCCTTATCAAAGCCGGCAGAATTGAGGGTACAGGTCCTTCGGTGCCCGACCGGCAAAATCTGACATCGGCAGCGCGAGAAGCGCTGCGTCCGGAGCTGTTAGCAGATCAACCATGATACCACATACCGTGATACTACTCCAGGCAGCCGGTGAGGTGACACGACCGTCGTTCTGGCGTATCGGACCGATACAGAAAGCAATCTTCTACTATCTCGCCGCCCTCGCAATCGCTGTCTTTCTCGTGAGTAGCTATCGCCGAGTGCAGCAGTATCTCGACGGCGGGCCAGACGAGTTTCCCCGACGTGACGACCTGCCGCGTCGGGTGGTCAGCGCTTCGAGGGCAGTCCTTTCGAATCGGCCGCTCTTCGAGGGTGATCTCGTCGCCGGAGCGATGCATGCGATGATCCTCTGGGGGTTTCTGACCCTGCTCATCGCCACGACGATCCTGGGTATCGACATGGACCTGTACCGCCCACTCACCGGCGATTCGTTCTTCGTGGGCCAGTTCTACCGCTCGTACTCCTTCGTCGTCGACGCAATGGGGCTGCTGTTCGTCGTCGGTCTCGGCGTCGCACTCTATCGTCGGTACGCCGCCAGAACCGACAGACTCCTGAGCCGACACACCGGCCTCGAAGACGACCTCTTTCTGTGGACCCTGTTTTTCCTCGGTATCGGGGGCTATCTCACCGAGGGAATCCGCATTCTGGGACTGGGATTCCCCAGCTTCGAGACTGTCAGTTTCGTCGGCTGGGGGCTCGCGATCGCCCTCGAAGGTGCGGGAGTGACGCCACAACTCGCGGCGACAGTGTACCCCGTTATCTGGTGGTCCCACTCGCTGCTCGCGCTCGTGTTCGTCGCGGCGATCCCGCAGGGGAAGCCGTTTCACATGCTCGCCTCGTTCGCTAACGTCGTTGCCCGTGACGACGACGCAGGCCGGCGACTGCCCGGCATCCCGTCGGACCTAGAGGCGACGAACGCGGCCTCGATAGACGATTTCACGTGGAAGGACCGACTCGATCAGGACGCCTGCACCAAGTGTGGGCGCTGTTCCTCGGCCTGTCCGGCCAACGCCTCCGGGCGCGACCTCGATCCGCGGAACGTGATCCTCGATCTTAAGGGCTATCGCGAGGATCGAAACGCGGGCGGCGAGCCTATCCCAATTGTCGCTGATGGTGGGACGAGCGTTATCGATAGCCAGACAATGGAGTCGTGCATGGCCTGTATGGCCTGTATGGATGCCTGTCCGGTGGACATCGAGCATCTGAAGTCGTTCACACGGCTGAACCGGCAGCTGGTCGACGAGGGCGACGTCGACGCAAATCTACAGGACACCTTCCAGAATGTGATGCAGGACGGCAACACCTTCGGGAACCCACAGCGCGACCGCGGGGCGTGGACATCGGAACTGGAGTTCGATGTTACGGACGCCCGCGAAACCGAGGTCGAATACCTCTGGTACGTCGGGGATTACCCGAGCTTCGACGAGCGAAACAAGGCCGTGGCACGTTCGCTGGCGACGCTGTTCGATCACGCCGACGTGGAGTACGGGATCCTCTACGACGACGAACAGTACGACGGGAACGACATCCGACGCGCCGGCGAGGAGTTCCTCTTCCTGCAGCAGGCCAGCCACCACGTCGAGACGTTCGAGGACTGCGAGTTCGAGAAGATCGTCTGTACGGACCCCCATTCCTACAACACGTTCAAAAACGAGTACCCCGAGGTGGACTTCGGGAAGTTCGCGGACGACCCGATGATGGACGCACCAGTCGACGGGTCCTGGGACGGCGCGCCCGTGTTCCACTGGACGCAGGTCGTCGAGGACCTGGTGACATCCGGGGCGCTCGGCCTCTCCGGCAACGAACTCGACTACACAGTCACCTACCACGACCCCTGCCATCTCGGCCGGTACAACGACGAGTACGCGGCACCGCGGGACTTGATCGAGGCGACCGGCTGTGACCTCGTCGAGATGCCCCGCAACAGGGACGATTCGTTCTGTTGTGGCGGCGGTGGTGGCGGCCTCTGGCTGGACTTCGACGACGAACCGAAGCCGAGTGAAGAACGGTTACGGGAGGCATTACAGGACACCACCGCCGGTCGTGCGGTCGAGAAATTCGTCGTGGCCTGTCCGATGTGCCTGACGATGTACGAGGACGGCCGCAAAACCGGCGGCTACGAGGACGAGATCGAGATCGTCGACGTGGCCGAGCTGCTTGTCGAAGCGGTCGAGGAGCAGTCGGACCGCGTCGAATCGCCCGTGCAACGACCGGCCGACAGTTAGCGGGCGAGATCGACTTTCGGCGATAGCGAGGCGATCAGCGTTCCGCGTTTGCGACCGCGTCTTCGAGCGCAGCCTCTCCAGTCGCTTCTAACTCGTCCGCCCGCTGGGATAGCTCTGCCACAACCGATTCGTCGTCTATCATGTCGAGATTGGCCCGAACAGTCGAGACCGACGCCTGCAGTGCCGCCAACGCGAGCAGTGCCCCGACAGCCGCGTCGGGGACGGCGACAGGCGTCCCCTTCGCAGTGACAGTTCGAGCCTGCTCGAGGACGTCGAGACAGACCTCGGCCGCCTCCAGTGGGACCTCTGAGGAGCGTTTCGCGGCCGCCTGAATTTGGGAATCATCACCGGTCTCAAATGCGGCCCCGACCGCATCGACCGCTGCCGCGTCCTCGTCGGCGAGGTCGAGCAGCCGTTCCCGGTGGTCGGTCAGCGCGTCACCGATCTCCCGTAGCTCACCCGCCTCCCGTTCAGACATATCCGTGCCCAGAGTGTGGATACAGACCATTTCACAGAGTGCCGCGCCCATCGCCCCGCCGACGGCCGCGACCGCACCGCCGCTGGGAGTTACCTGTCCCGAGGCAACGTCGTCGAGAAACTCGCCAATGGACTGGTCTGCGAACGTCATCGGTCGTGTTTCGAACTGGTCGCCGATAGTGATTCACTGTTCATATCGTGGCGGTCTCAACGCGTTTGCCTAAGAGTTTCCGTGGACGTGTTCGGCCGCGATATGTGACGGCCCGTCCCAATAGTTATGCATCGACTGTGTCAATCAGTGCCAATGTCCGCGTACGAACTCGTCGAGCCTGCGACGGTACCGACCGACCAGTTCAACACCTGCGATACCGAGGTCCGGAAACTCACGGCCCCACTCGGCTGCGAGAAGATGCGGGTAAATCAGGTCATCGTCGAACCGGACACGGTGACGACGCCGCACACGCACGACGGCCAGGAAGAGGTGTTCGTCGCGACGACCGGCGGACAGATAGCGATCGAAGGCGAGGTACACGAGGTCCCCGAGGGTGGCGTGGTCCGCGTTCATCCGGACACGGTTCGGAATCTCTGCAACCACACTGACGAGACACACGTGTGGCTCGCCATCGGCGCGCCGCCTGTGGGAACCGTCGAAAATTTCGGAGAGTACGTCGTCGAGGAGTAAGTTCGGGTGGTCAGCTTGTCAGCACAGTTTGTCCGACGCCCGTGAGTGGGTGCTCGCTTCGGTGGAAGCGAACAGCCGGCCGTCTCAGGACGTGCTGTCCAGCGCGTCGTTCAACTCCGGCACGACCTCGTGCAAATCGCCGACGACAGCGTAGTCGGCCTTCTGCATGATGGCCGCCTCCGGGTCGGTGTTGATCGCGAGGATGTTGTCCGCACCCTTACAGCCCACCATGTGCTGGACTGCACCGCTGATGCCACAGGCGACGTAGAGATCCGGGCTGATTTTCGTCCCCGTCTGTCCGATCTGGTCGTCGTGTGGTCGCCAGCCCTCGTTGACGGCGGCCCGCGATGCACCGACGGTGCCACCGAGGCTGTCTGCCAGCGTCTCCAGTTTGTCGTAGTCCGCTTCGCCGCCGACGCCGCGTCCGCCACCGACGACGACGCGGGCCTCGCCGAGCGAGACACCGGTTTCGTCGGACTCTTCGACGCGGTCGACGCTGACCCGAAACGCGCGTTCGTCGAGCGTTGGCTCGAACGGCTGGACAGCGGTATCGGCGGCCTCGGCCGCCGTTTCCGGCGAGAATTCGTGTGCCGCTGCGGTCAGCAGTTTCGTGTCGCCGTCCAGACGCGCGTGTTCGACGAGGCTGCCGCCCCACCGCTGGCGCGACAGTTCGTACACGTCGCCCGGCTCGACGTCGAGGCAGTTGGCCGCCATCGGCAAGTCGCGTTTGGCTCCGACGTGGGCCAGTACCTCCTGTCCGCGGTCAGTCCCCGGTGCGACGACCGCCTCTGGATCAGTCGCGTCGAGCAACTGGACGATACTTTCCGCCCAGGCCTCGGGTGCGTAGGTATCCAGTCGCTCGTCGCCGACGCGGTGGACCGTCTCGACGCCGTACTCTCCGAGGTGGTCCTCGAGCGCCGACGCTTCAGCGCCGAACGCGACGGCGTCTACTGCTGTGTCGGTCGCCGTCGCCAGTTCCCGGGCCAGCGTGAGCGACTCCAGCGAGGCCTCTTCGGGGCTGCCGCCAGCGTGTTCGACAAAGCTCAGTATCACGGTCAGACCACCTCCAGGTCGTCACGAAGCAGGTCGACGACCGCGGGCACGGCGTCCGTTCCCTCGCCGAGAACCTCGGCTGCGCCGTCCGTGTCCGCCGGCGCTTCCAGCCGGACTTTCTCGATACCCCCGTCGAACTCACCGGCGACCGGGTCTCTGTGCTCGATGGATTGCTTGCGCGCCTGCATCTTGGCGCGCATGGAGGCGTAGCGGGGTTCGTTCATCCCTTCCTTCACCCCGACGGCCGCCGGGAGGTCGAGTTCGTACACCTCGGTCCCGCCGGTCACGTCGCGCTCGGCGACGGCTTTCCCGTCCGCAATCGTCAGATCCGTCACGCCCGCGACGAACGGGATGTCCAACTGTTCTGCGACGCGAATCCCCACCTGGTGGTTCGCCACGTCGGCCGACTCGTTGCCGAACAAGATGAGGTCGAAGTCAGGGTCGGTGTCGGAGTCACCACTCAGGGTGTCAGCGAGCGCGGCCGCCGTTTCGCGGGGCCGCCACTCCTCACCGTCGGTTTCTAGCAGCGTCGCCTCGTCGGCTGTCATCGCGAGCCCGGTCCGGAGCTGTTCCTCGGCATCCGCCGGTCCGAGCGACAGCACGGTTGCCGTGCCGTCGTGGTCGTCGGCCACCTGAATCGCTTCCTCGACGGCACACTCCTCGTGGGGCGATATCGTGAACCCCAGATGGCTCGTGTCTATGTGCTGTTCGTCGTCGGTCAGCGTTAGTTTCGCGCCGGTGTCCGGCACGCGCTTGATGCAAGCTACGGTGTCCATGTCCTGTCTCTCTTGATTGGGTGTGGTCGGTTCACTGGCTGTACTAGCTTCTGATACGTTCGTTCTCCGGATCGAACAGCGGCCGGCTCCCGACGACTTCGACCGTCACCGGATACTGCTGGCCCATGTATTCGACCTGGAGGCTCTTCCCCTCCTCGGCGTGGGACTGTGGGAGGTACGCCATGAGGAGGTGTTTGCCGACGCTCGGACCGGTCCCGGCGCTGGTCACGTAAGATCGACGGCCTTCGTCGTCGACAAGGACATCCCCGTTCTGGTCGAGGACCGGCTCGTTGCCGAGCATGAAGCGGCGCTCGCCGCCATCCGGGGCGTGATCGTCGACGGACAGCGTACACAGCGTGGCCACGTTCTCCTCGTCAAGTGCCTCGGCGTAAGCTTCTTTACCGATGAAATCAGCGTCCTTGACGCCGTGGAACGTCAGCCCGGCCTCTGCGGGGTTGTAGTCCAGTTCCAGTTCGTGTCCGAACAGGCGGTACCCCTTCTCGAGCCGTCCGGTGGTCCCGTAGACGCCCATGCCGGCCGGCCGGACATTGTGGTCCTGCCCGGCCTCCCAGAGCACGTCCCAGAGGCGTCGACCCTGGCCCATCGGGGCGTAGATCTCCCAGCCCTGCTCGCCGATGTAAGAGAGTCGCATCGCCCAGGCGTCGACCTCTCCGACCGTGATTTCCTGTGCCGTGTACGGTTCGAACGCTTCGTGGGACATGTCCTCCTCGGTGACGCTATCCACCATCTCACGGGCGTTCGGCCCCCAGACGCCGAGCGTACACAGCGATTCGGACTGGTCGATGAGGGTCACGTCGGCGTCGTCCGGAATGTGTTCGCCGAACCAGGCCCGGTCGCTCCCGCCCGCCGCGCCGCCGGTGATGACCCGGTAGTGTTCCGGGCCGAGGCGAGCGATGGTCAGGTCCGAGACGAAGCCGCCGTTCTCGGCGAGTATCGGGGTGTAGACGGTCTTTCCGACCTCGACGTCGACGCGCCCCACGGCCATCCGTTCGAGGTAGTCGACGACGTCCGACCCCCGGAAGTCGAAGATGCTGAAGCCCATGTCGCCGATCATCGACACGTGCTCGCGGGTGTGGAGATGCTCCGCGAGGATAATCGGCGACCACCACCGCGAGTCCCACTCGTTGGGCCGCTGGAACTCGGCGAGTTCGACCTCGTACCGGTCCAGCAGGTCGCTGTTTGACTCGTACCACTGTGGCCGCTCCCAGCCGGCCGCCTCGAAGAATTCCGCGTCGAGATCGGCCTGTTTCTCGTAGAACGGGCTCGTCCGGATCTCCCTCGCCGACTGGTACTGCTCGGCCGGGTGGACGATGTCGTATATCTTCTGGAACCCCTCGCTCGCCCGGTCTTTGACGAACGAGCGGGAGTTCCCGTACTCGTAGAACCGGTTCACGTCGGCCCCGTGGAGGTCGATGTCCGACCACCCACGCGTCATCCACTGGGCGACCGCCTCGCCGATGGCCGGGGCCTCCTTGATCCAGACCGCGGCGCACGACCACAGCCCGTCGACGTCCTGCAGCGGTCCCAGAAGCGGCCCACCGTCGGGTGTCTGGGAAAGCAGGCCGTCGATTTCGTGGCGGATACCGGCTTCTGGGTCGTCGAGGAGTTCCGGGACGATCTCCAGCGCATCGGCCATCGACTGCTCGAAGGCGTCCTCTGTCAGCGGTGGCTGCGTCGGCGACAGCGGCGCTTCGTCGATGGACGGGATATCCTCCACGTCCCAGAGTATCGGTCGGTGCTGGTACGATCCCACTTCGAGGTCGTTCCCGTGCTGGCGCTCGTACATCTGCGTGTCCATATCGCGGACGACCGGGAACGAGATCTCGCCCTCGTAGTCCTCGAAGAAGGAGATCGGCCCGACGCTGACCATCTGGTGAACCGCCGGTGTCAGTGGGATTTCCACGCCGGCCATCTCGGCGATTTTCGGACTCCAGAGACCGGCCGCGATGACTACGTCGTCGGCCCTGACAGTCCCGCGGTCGGTCTCGACCGCCTGTATCGAGTCGTTTTCGACGTGGAGGTCGAGCACTTCGGTGTTGGGCGAGACGTGCAGTCCGCCGTCGGTGTACTCGTCTGCCCGCGCCCGCATCACTTCGCCGGCCCGGAGCGGGTCACAGGTCCCCGCACCGGTGCTGTAGAACCCGGCTTCGATGAGGTCAGTGTTGACGTACGGGACGAGGTCTTCGACTTCCTCGGGAGTCAACAGCTCCGCCGGTTCGCCCCAGGCCTTCGCTGACTGGACACGCCGTTTCAGCTCCTCGACCCGTTCCTCGGTGCGTGCCACCTCGATGCCGCCGCTGTTGGTGAACGTGTCCATATCTTTGTACTGCTCGATACTCCGCTGGGTGAGGTGGGTCATCTCTTTCGAGTGTTCCACCGGCATCAGGAAGTTCGAGGCGTGACCCGTAGAGCCACCAGGGTCGGGTAACGGCCCCTTGTCCACAATCGCGATGTCATCTCGTCCCATCCGGGCGAGGTGATACGCGAGGCTGTTCCCGACGATACCGCCACCGATGATTACGGTACTGACCTGTGACGGCAGCGAGTTCGAACTCATCGTAGTCTCACCCGCGTGCTGGTGTCCCGAACCGTGCCCGCTACTTTCGTGCTAATAGCTCTCAACATCGTATCGTACGTGTTGAGGGTGGCGTGATTCCGGAATGAAGCAGCGTCCACAGTTCTGGGGTGGTTTAAGTATACCCACCCCGGTTTACACCTACTGGGTGGTCGCTACCCGGAAAGTAGCAACCTCGAAAGTCCTCGCTCGAACGTTGACCAAGCCGACTGGCCCAAGTTCGCGTTCCATGGCTGATGGTCCCGAAACAGTATCCTCAAAATATCGTGTTTCTAATATGTTGTGTTTTGTGCTGTCCAGTGATGACAAGCACTAGGTGGCAAAGGAGATACTGTGAGGGGTAGATCACTCGACTCGGCAACTGTGCCCACCGGGATACAGTTACTGGCACTCAGCGGCCGCTGGACCCACCGGCGTCCCGTCGAATTGCCTCCCGAAACTGCGTGCGGTCTTCCTCGCTGATCGTTCCGACGAGTTCTCTCGTGGTCGTTTTCGTCTCCGTTTCGACGCCTCGCATTACTTCACAGAGGTGGGTCGCCGTCACCTGGACGGCGACGCCGTGTGCGTCGAGTTCGTCGGCCAGGCCGACTGCGATGTCCCGCGTGAGCGTCTCCTGTGTCGTCAGCTGGCGCGATTGCCATCGGACGTACCGAATGAGCTTTGACAGCCCAACCATCTCCTCTCCGGGCAGGTACGCCACGTGTGCGACTCCGTGAAACGGGAGCATGTGATGTTCGCACATGCTGTGAAGTGCAATTCCCGTTTTGACGACGAGTCCGTCAGTCTCCGCATCGAAGGTCCGCATCACCGGCTTGGATTCGGAGCGGGAGCCTTCGGTCAGCGTCTGGAGCATATCCGGGACGCGGCGGCTCCACGTGTCCGAGATCCCCGCCGAGTCGGGATCACGTCCAGCCGCTTCGAGCAGGAGACGAGCACCGCGTCGCGCCTTCTCTTCGTCAAAGCTCTCTGTGGGTTGAGTCGCGGTATCGTGGTGGTGTGTATGCTCTTGCTCGCGTGAATCCATTGTGATTCTACAGGAGAACTGGTGCTAAAAATCCTCTGTCCCTTCCCCTCGTACGAGGCTCCCACCGATGAGATCGGTAATTCTTCCCTCAAAGTATCATCTGACCATACTATTGTGTTCGACAGTTGCTGATCTGGTGCAGGGACAGGGAAAACCAACAGAAGTGCGCCCGGATCGGCCACAGAGTCGGTTCGAAGGAAAAGTCAGTCCAACGTGGTTGCAGTTTCCGCTGCAATACCTGGGCGCTCCTGGACCAACTAACGTCTGTACATTTGTTATCGGTATGAACAACTATCCATTACTCGGCGACGGTTCGAGCGTACTGACGATGACGTGATCGGGTTTCGCTACGAGTGACTCAGGGCCGGCGTGGTGGGCGTCCCTCTGTGGCGGTTCGACCGATCGGCCTCTGGTGGACGGCGCTTCGCAATCGAAAAAACGTGACAGTCAGTGCCCAGCGCTCGCGGAGACCCGAGGCGGCCCCCGACCGCCAGAGCAATTGGTAGCAGACAGGAGTGGGCACCCGCTCGAGTGACCGCTTCAGTGCCGAGGTGCCGAGAACGCGGCCCGGTCCACCCACAACGGACCGTGAACTCGACTCATCAGGGATATCCTAATATAAGTATGCCGAACCAGCGATTGAAAAATAAGGTTTAATATTCAATGCTCCCAAAATAAATCTCCATGTTAACTTTATCTTCGTGTATTACTGATTGTGTTCGTATTCATCGAGGTTCGAGCTTCTTCTCGACCCGAACATCCGTCTGATGAGCTGAGACGGGAGACCTGGATGGGCCGTGCAGCCTCGGAGCACTACTGCTCGAAACGGTACCGCAACAGTCCCTCGACCCCCGCAGAACAGGACACCACGGTGGTGACGCTGGTGTGCTATCGTAACAGTTGGAACGAGTTACACACTGCTCGAACCGCCATCGTGTGATCATGCACAGGGATTCGAAGGCTACGAGACGCGTGCCGTCGGGCAGTGGATCGAATGGGCGCAGACGCGGGGAGCGATCCACAGCTGGCCGCGGACACCGACGACACTCGTCAGTCGAACGCGATTCTGCTCCTCGATGCGGACTGGTCTTAGTCTTCGCGTGCCTTCGCGATCGCGTCCCGCGGCGCACCGCAGTTCGGGCAATCGTCGGGCCGTCCGCCGTCGAGGTCGCCCATCTCGCCGCACTCGCTACAGCGCCACATGAGGTACCCCTCACCGAACTCGCTGCCGGGGACGTTCTCGTCGCTGTCGAACGATCCGTCGACGGTCGTCACCTCGTCGACGATGTCCACGGTGAACGTCCCAGAAGAGACGCTCTGGACGACGCCAACCACAGTGCCGTCTTCGTCGTGAATCGTTTCACCAGCTTCGACTGTCGGGCCGTCGGTTTCGGTCGGAATTTCGTTCGTCATGTTCGTGGGGTCGGACCGCGAGGCTTCCACGACTGTTGCTTGCCTGTGCAACGTCGCGGGGACGGCCGAACACGGGGACGTGGTCCGGGCGGAGTGCTCCGGCGAACCAGCTCGGACGGGAGCCCTTCTGCGATTCCGGGTCGGAGAGACCAGTTGTCGGCTTGAAATTATTATAAGGGTGGCTTCCGCACGTAGTGGTATGATAGACGAGACGGTGCGACAGATCGAGGAGATGGAGACACAGAGCTCCTCTATCGTCGCCGTCAAGGCCGCGAGGGCACTGCAGGAACTGACCGACCGCGAGTGCCACACGGTCGAAGACTTCGTCCGCCTCGTCGAGCGAAACAGCAGCGCGCTCCAGCGAGCGAACCGCTCGCACGCGCCGCTGTACACGACCCAACAGCGCATCGTCTCCGACCTGAAAGACGCCGACCCTGACACCGTCGAAGCGGCCAGGACGGCGTTGCTCGCCGCGATCGACGAGGTCGTGACGGAGGTGGAATCGAGCAAGGAACGGGCCGCAGAGCGCGCCGCGACGCTGATCGACGACGGGGACACGCTCCTGGTCCACGAGAACTCCTCGACGGTGATGGCGACGCTCACGCAGGCGCTCGACGACGGCAAGGTGTTCGACGTGTACGCGACGGAGTCCCGGCCGCACTTCCTCGGGCGACGGACCGCCCGGCAACTGGGAGCGCGCGAGGGCGTCGACGTGACGCTCATCGTCGACGGCGCGGCGGGCCACTACCTCCCCGAGTGCGACCGGGTGTTCACGGGCATGAACTGCCTCATCGAGGACACGGTGTACAACCGCATCGGGACCTACCCCATCGTGGCGACGGCCAACGACGTGGGCGTGCCGGCCACCGTCGTCGGGTCGTCGTCGAAGTTCATCGGCGGCGGGTTCACGTTCACGAACTCGTATCGCTCGGCCTCGGAGGTGATGCTCGAACCGGCAGAGGGGTTCGAGGTCGCGAATCCCGGCTACGACGCGACGCCGACGCGACTGCTCGACACTGTCGTCACGGAGAACGGCATCCTGGAGTTCTGAGCGCCGAAGCCGGGCATCGAGGATGAGGGCGTTCGGTCGGGCCGTCGCCGCGATAGAGAAAGGCGGGCAGGTCAAGTACGAGTACCGCAAGGATATCCCTGGCTTCATACTCGATCGCGCGCGCTACAGCTCGGTCACCTACCCGGGTGACTACGGCTTTTTCACGCAGACGGCTGGCGGCGACGGCGACCCGCTCGATTGCCTGGCACTGACCGAGGACGGGCTGTTCACCGGCTGCATCCTCGCCCTCCGACCGGTCGCGGTCATTCGTATGACCGACACGGGCGAGAAAGACGACAAGATCGTCGGCGTTCCGGCCGACGACCCGCGATTCGATCACATCGAGGCTCGAGAGGACATTCCCGCACACCAGCAGGACGTGATCGAGGAGTTCTTCCGCACCTACAAGAACCTCGAACCCGGCGACGCAGAGATCGTGATCGAGGGGTGGGACTCGCGTCAGGCCGCTCACGATATCCTCGAAGAAGGCCACCAGAACTGGGAGCGCCTCCAGCAGGGGAACGGCAACGGTAACGCCAGCTGAGCCACTGTAGAACAGTCCCGACGGTATCGGTTTCGGCGTGTCCAGGCGCGGCTGTCGGCCGAGTCCACACGAGAGACTCGAGGAGACGGCCCTCGCCGTGGTGCACCCATGGTATTGGCAGCCGCTACTGTCGCCAGCAGCCAGGTCACCGACCGGCGTCGAGGTGCACCGCTCCCTGCTGAACGCACGTCCTGGAGGCGTCCATGCTTCACCACGGTGCAATCACAATTTGACCGTCCACGGGATACTTATCCACACTCCGCGATAGTCGTGATATGAATCGCTCGCTCTCCCTCACGCAGGCCCACCGTGCTCTCAGTGTCACCGAGGGCGTCGAACACGTCACCACTCACCGCCGTTCCCCACGGGGAGTCGAGAGAAACCGCTGCCGTTCGGTGGGGCAGTGACTCACTCCCTCCGTCCACTCTTGCTCGCCGCCGCAGATCTCGGTATCGGCGGCCTGCTCTTCCAGCAGGTCTCTGCGGCCCTCGGCGTCGTGCTAGTCATCGTTGGGCTGTTGGTACTGTGTCGGGTCGTGTACCAGGCGCTGAGCCATGGTGGCTCAGTGCTCTGGCGTCACGTTCAGAGAGCACTCCCCAGCACGCTCTGATACGCATGTCTGGCCACGCTGTCCTCTTTCTGATGGTCGCATTCGTCTGGGGAATGGTGGCGTTCGCCATCGGCATCGACGCGAGCAGACGGGGACGGCACAGCGGCCTCTGGGCCGTGCTGACGTTTGTGACCGGTCTGTTCGGGGCCGTTCTGTACGGGGTGGTCGTCCTGACTACGAGCGACCCGTCCGACGGCGGGCAGTCCGACGACGAAACAGACTCGGCGGTGGTCCGCGTCTGTCCGTCCTGCTCGTCACAGTGCGACGCCGCGCAGAACTACTGCGGCGAGTGCGGGGCTGAACTTGGTCCCGAGGACGAATACCCGGTCGGACGGCGGCTCAAGTCCGGATCGAAACAGTACTGTAGCAACTGCAAGTCCGAGATCGATCGCGAGGCGAACACCTGCCCGAATTGCGGGGCCGTTTTCTAATCGGTTCGGGTGGCTTCGCCACTGCCTTCTACAATTCAGATCGACATTACCGGTCGGCAGCGGGCGAACGGGCCCTCGCCCCGCGCTCGGGGCGGTCGGGAACCGTCCGTCAGCGAATCGTTCTGTCGGTGACCTGTCGCAGGCGCTCTGCGATATCGGCGTCGAGACCGTCCTCGGTCACGCGCCACTGCCAGTTCCCCGTCGCCGTGCCCGGGACGTTGAACCGGGCGTCGCTGCCGAGCCCGAGCAGGTCCTGGACCGTCGTCATGGCGACGCCGGCGTTGGAGTTCCAGACGGCCTCGATGAGGTCCCAGTGGATCTCGCTCCCGTCGGTGCCGAGGTTGTAGTGGAGGCAGTCGCGCTGGCGGTCCGAGAGGTCCCGATAGTAGCCGACGACGGTGTCGGTGTCGTGTGTCGACGTGTAGCCGACGGACTGCTCGGGGTAGTGCATCGGCTGGTACATGTGGCCCTCCTCGCACCAGTCGGCGTACTGCGGGACTCGCATCCCGGGGAAGTCGAAGCGGTCGCGGAGCGCGACGATGCCCTCGTCGAGGAAGCCGAGGTCCTCGACGAGGAACGGGAGGTCGCCCAGTTCGGCCTCGACCGCCTCGAAGAACTGCGCGCCAGGGCCGTCGCGCCACTGCCCGGCGGCCGGGTCGTCGGCCTCGGCGGGGATCGACCAGAACTCGTCGAACCCCTTGAAGTGGTCGATGCGGGCGATGTCGACCAGGTCGAACAGTCGCTCGAAGCGGTCGAGCCACCAGCCGTAGTCGTCCTCGCGCAGAGCGTCCCAGTCGTACACCGGGTTCCCCCAGCGCTGGCCCTCGTCGCCCGTGTTCGGCGGGACGCCGGCCACCTCCGTCGGTCGTCGGTCGTCGCCGAGGCGGAACACCTCGGGGTTGGCCCACACGTCCGCGGAGTCGAAGCCGACGTAGATGGGCAGGTCGCCGACGAGGCCGACCCCGCGCTCGTGGGCGTAGTCGGCGAGGTCGCGCCACTGCTCGTCGAAGCACCACTGAACGAACGCGTGGTATCGGACTTCGTCGGCCAGTTCCTCGCGGTATCGCGCCATCGCATCCGGGTCGCGGGTCTGCACGTCGTCGGGCCACTCGACCCAGGCCGCGTCGTCGAACGCCGACTTCAGGGCAGTGAACAGCGCATAGTCCTCGAGCCAGCCCGACTCCCGTTCGCGGAACCGCTCGAAAGCGTCCTGGTCGGCGTCGCTCGCGCGTTCCTCGAAGCCCTCGAAGGCAGACCTGAGCCGGGCCGTCTTGAACTCGGTGACCCGGTCGTAGCGCACCTGATGGTCCGAGAGGTCCGCCGGCGGTTCCACCGCCGCGTCGTCGAGATAGCCGCGGTCGACCAGGTCGCGGAGGTCGACGAGCAGCGGGTTGCCCGCGAAGGCAGAGGCGGACTGATACGGCGAGTTCCCGTGGACGCTCGACGTGGGCCCGAGCGGGCAGAACTGCCACAGCGACTGGTCGGCCCGGTCGAGGAAGTCGACGAACGCCCGCGCTCCCGAGCCGAGGTCGCCGATGCCGTGGGGGCTCGGCAGCGACGTGTGGTGGAGAAAGACGCCACTCTGTCGTTGGAATCGCATACGCCACTGTTGCCCTGTCAGCTATTTCAAGACACGGGTGGACGCAAGGCCGGCGCGGCTACCGGGGTCACTACGTCCACACGAGCCGCAAACGCCGGACGCGCGGATCCGGGGCCACACAAACATATATACCGCCTCCTTCCGACGTTCGCGTAGGAGTGCCAGCCAGAGAGATGCCACCGAACGTCCTGATGCTCGGATGGGGATTCCCGCCGAACGTCACCGGCGGGCTCGACACCGCCGTCGGGGAACTGTTCGATCAGCTCGAACCGAGAGACGACGTGGAGTTCGAACTGGTACTGCCCGACGAGTACGCCCCGCCGGACAGGGAGGGCATCCACGGCGTCCCGACAGGGAACGGCGACATCATCACCCGGATCGGTCGGCTCGCCGGGGAGTTCGCCGACAGGGCGGCTGACGCCGACATCATCCACACGAACGACTGGTTCGGTTACAACCCCGGCTCGCGGGCCACGTCCGCCCACGACGTGGAGTGGGTGAGCACCTTCCACTCGCTGTCGGCCGACCGGAACGTCTCGCCGCCCCAGCGAGAGGTGGAGACGGAACAGCGGGTCGCCAACCGATCGGACCACGTCGTCGCCGTGAGCAAGTTCACCCAGCGCCGGATCCGCGAGCAGTACGGGGTCGACTCGACGGTCATCTACAACGGCTTCTCGTCCGTCGAGCCGACCGACAGGGACGTGAAGGCCGAACTCGGCATCGACGGGCCGATGCTGTTCTTCGTCGGCCGACACACCGACCAGAAGGGGATCTCGTACCTGCTGTACGCGCTCTCGAAGCTCCGCCGGGACGACATCACGCTCGTCCTCGGCGGGTCGGGACACCTCACCGACCAGCTCAAGCGATTCGCGGAGCTGCTCGGCATCGACGACCAGGTCGTCTTCCCGGGCTATCTCCCCCAGGAGGAACTCGGGGACTACTACGAGAGCGCCGACCTGTTCGTCTCGCCGTCGCTGGCCGAGCCCTTCGGCATCACCATCGTCGAGGCGCTGTCGGTCGGCACACGCGTCGTCGCCTGCGAGAGCGGGGCCGCGGAGCTACTCAACGAGGACTGCGTCACCGAGGTCGAACCCAACTCGGACTCCATCGCCGACGGCATCGAACACGCGCTGTCGCTGGAGACGCCCATCGAGTACGAGGTTCGGACGTGGGAAGACGTGGCCGACGAACACGTCGATTTCTACCACCAGGTGGTAGACGAGGCCTGAGTCCGGCGGCCGCCTCAGCGGAGAAAGCGCACGTCCGTGACCGGTTCCGGGTGGACGACGAGATAGCCGTCGGCGGTCGGTTCCATGCCCGTCACCGCGGTCGCGTCGGGATGGGTCTGGTACGGACTGTCGGCGGTCTGGCTGGCGGGCTGGTAGGGGCTGTCGTACGGCGACTGGCGGTCTTCGGGCTCGCGATCGAAGTCCTCCGGCGGCAGGTAGATCTTCTCGCCCGACGCGGACTCGACGACGACAGCCGTATCGCGGTCGCCGGTCACCTCGATCCTGGTCCGGCCGTCGTCGATAGTCATGTCGAAATCGACGGGTCTGGACTCCGAATCCGGCTCGTTGTCGGGTGCGCCGCTCATGTCGGACCCACGGCGGTATCGAACTTAATCCTTGGCCAGCGCCCGGTGCGACGCGTCGAACCCGCGTGTCAGCGGCCGGCTGACCGGCCGCGTCGGGACGTGTGTCCGTGACTGTCCGAACCGAGCACGACGGTCCCCACCTGACAACAAAAGCATACGTCGGTGGAACTATCAGCTAGGTATTAAATCTTGTAACAGCAGTACTGCTGTTAGACGTTACGCGGTATACGACCCGGAACGCCGCTTACACCCTGATATTCTCGTCACGGAAATCCCGCGAAGGTGCCCGACATTCGAGCGGTCGTCCCGAATACGGTTACATGTTGCATGGTATCACAGGACGCCATCGGTGTGCGCCGATCGCACCCGGTGGGCGCACCCGACAGCCGCCCGGTCACTTCTCGATGACGAGCGAGCGGGCCATGTCCAGGCCCTCGAGGGTCACGTTCTCGCCGAGGATCGTCTCGTCGAGGGCGCAGTCGCGCACCGTCGCGTCCGGGAAGATGATCGCCCGGTCGAGACTGGTGTCGACCACCTCCGCGCCGGCCATCACGTGGACGGTGTCGCCGATGTCGCAGTTCTCGACGGTCGCGTCGGGGTGGACGAGCGAGCCGCCGTCGAGCTTCCACTCGACCGTCTCGAAGTACGACTCCGGCGTTCCGATGTCGAACCAGACGTCGTCGAAGGTGAAGGCGTACACCGGCTCCTGAGCCTGGAGCCACTGGATGAACCAGCCGGGCTCGTCGGGGTTGTTGTCGTCCGAGAGGTACTCCTCGAAGCGGATCGAATCGGCCGGGAAGGCGTAGCAGGCGATGGAGACGAGCGTGCTGTTGGGGTGGTCGGGCTTCTCCTGGAAGTCGACGACCTGCTCGCCGTCGAGTTCGACCAGCCCGTAGGATTTGGCCTTCTCGCGGGAGCCCACGTCGTAGGCGGCGAGCGCCGGGGCGTCTCGCGCCTCGAAGAAGTCGAGGAACTCCGAGGGGTCGAAGCCGATGAGGTTGTCGCCGCCGATGACGAACAGGTCGTCGTCGATGCCCTCACGCTCGACGAGCTGGGCCAGCGCGCCGACGACGCCGAACTTCTCGGCCTCGCCGGACGTGTCCTCGACGGAGAGTCTGACCTTCTCGTAGCCCATCTCCTCGACGTGGGCCCTGAAGTCGTCGGCGAAGGCCTCGTTCGTACTCAGGTAGGTCGTCTCGACGCGCTCGTCGTCTTCGAGCGACTGGAGAACGCCGTCGATGACCGTCGTCTCGCCGATCGGCAGCAGCATCTTCGGACGACGACGGGTGATCGGCCACAGTCGCGTCGCGTATCCGCCGGCCAAGACTATCGCGTCCATACCCCCTCGTTCGGCGGTGATTGATAAAGTGGTATGGGACGATTACAGCCGAAGCCGCCAGACGGTCGTCCCGGCAACCTCCAGGTCCTCGTCGTCGGCGGCGGCGACGATGACCTGGTTCTCCCCGGGCTCGACGTCGAGCGCGACGCTGAACTCGCGGTCGTCGACGGTGACGAACGCGCTGTCGGCGGGCGTCTTGATGACGACGCAGACGCCGGTGGTCTCGCCGGAGACGACCAGTTCGTTGCCGCGGAACTGCGTGTCGACGCGCAGCGCCGGACTGCGGTCGGGCTGGTGGACGCCGTCCTCGCGGTAGCGCTCGCGGACGAACGCCGGCGTCTCGACCGGCTCGCCCGCGCTGACGCCGTGGGCCAGGCGGACGTACTGCGCCATCGACCACGCCAGCGGCGTCGCCGACCCGGTCCCCTCGGCGAACTCCCAGTCGTACTCGGTCGTGTGCTCGCGGTCCCAGATCTGCTCTGCGATCATCCGCCCGGAGTTCGCGACCTGCTGCATCATGCGGAGGCAGTCCTCGGGGCGGTCGTCCGGGTCGTCGCGGTGGAGTTCGTACTCGCCGCGCTCGCCGGTCAGCAGCGGCCAGAGGCGTCCCTTCCCCTTGTTCTCGACCGACCAGGGCGCGCCCTGGTCCTCCCGGTCGCGCTCGCCGTAGCCGTCGCCGTTGTACCGGTAGAACCCGGGGCCCCACTCGGTTTCGACGCGGATGGTCTCGTCGACCTCGGCGAGTGAGTTTCGGATCACCGCGTCCGCGTCGGGCTTGATGCCCAGGCGGACGAGTTCGAGGAAGCCGCCGTCGATGATGTTGCGCTCGTCGAGCGTCGGCCCGTCGTTGGCGAGCGTCCGGAGGTGGCCGGCCTCGGGGTCGCCGTCGAGCGTGATTCGCGGGTAGTACGGCGTGTTAGTGTGGCGCTCGGTCCCGGTCTCGGTCGCCGTCCAGTCGTCGACGTTGTTGGCCCAGTGGTCCGCGAGCGCGAGCCAGACCAGCGCGTCGTCGTCGTGGCCGGTGTCAATCGCGAGCTTCGCCGCACAGGCCAGCCCGGCGATCTCCGCCGCGATGGACGACGGCGAGAAGCCCGCTTCCTCCTCCCAGCGTTCCTGGGCGGTCTCGGGGCCGTTGCGGACGACGTAGTCGGCCGACCGGCGGACGTTCTCGTAGCCGTAGTCCACGTCCTCGAAGTCGACGCCGGCCTCGGCGAGGTGGTAGGCCATCACCTGCGGGAACGAGATGTTGTCCATCTGCTCGCCGCCCCAGCGCGTCGTGCCGTTCACGTAGGTGTTCTGCGGGATGAAGCCGGTCTCGTCTTGCTGGTAGCGGTAGATGTACTCCAGTTGCCCGGCAGCGATGTCGAGCGAGCCGATGGCGTCGAAGACCGTGAACACCTGATAGAGGTCCCGCGACCAGACGAAGTTGTAGCCGTACCCCTTTGGCTGCTCGGCGTTGACGGCCTCGCCCCACGGCACGGACGGCGAGGCGATGGACGCCCCGTGGTAGGTCTTGTCCTCGACGGCCAGGAGCGTCATGAGCGCGCTCCGGTACTGATTGGCGAGCCCTTCGTCGTCGGCCACCGAATCGGGCAACTGCTTGTCGTCGAGGAAGTCGTGCCAGCTCGCCGCGTACTCCGACTGGACGGTCTCGTAGCCGCGGTCGAGCGCGCCGTCGGCCTCGCCGAGCGCCGCGGCGGTGTCCGCGTGGCGCGCGAACCCGAGCGCCAGCGTCTCGCTGGTCCGGGTCCCGGTCCCGAGGCGACCGACGAGGACGACGTTCGTCCCGTCGACCGACTCCACCGGGTCGGGGAGGTCGCCCTTCGAGTACAGCGCGTCGAGTCGGTCGCTCCCGGCCGCGCCGACCGTCGCCCAGTCGAAGCGGCCGTCCGAGGCCAGCGCCACGGCGATGGAGTAGGCGTCGCCGTTCTCGTCGACCAGGAGGTCGTTGTCCGTTGCGTCGGTGTAGGCCCGCGGATTGCGGGCGACGAGGTGGTAGCTGCCAGGCTTCCCGTACCTGATGCCGCGGTCGTGGCGGTCGGTGCTGGTGAGGGCGATGTCGGCGACCGAGAACACGTCGTAGAGCTTGTCGTCCTCGGCCTCGAACGCTACGTCGGCGACAATGGCGTCGTGCTCGGGGTCGGTGGCGTAGTCGACGGTCAGCGTCCACCGGTGGCCCCGGCCGTCGCCCGTCTCGGTGAAGACGTGCCGGAACAGGAGCGACTCGTCGTCGACCGGTTCGACCCGGCGCTCGACGGTGTCGTCGACCCGGCGGTTCTCCCGGTGGGTCCGGACCGCGTAGTCGGTCTCGTCGACGCACCTGACGAGGAAATCCAGCGTCCGGAGGTTCAGCAGGTCGACCTGCGGGTACCGGGCCTCCGTCAGCGCCCCCTCGGTGAGGGTGAACCACACGCGGGAGGGGTCCGTCTCGCCGTGGTCGGCGACGGTGCCGACGCCGTACTTCTCGCCGGTGGTCCACGTCGGGTGCGCGCTCGGCCCCTCGGTCACCGACGAGGTCGTCGGGAGCGCGTTCAGGTCGTCGAGCAGCGCGGTCGCGTGGAGCCTGAGCGCGTGTGACCACCCGAGCGGCGCGGCGCTGTCGAGGGCGCCGTCGTCGAAGGCCTGCTCGGCGAGGTAGCCCGCCCCGGTCGTGAGCGGCCCGTCTTCCGAGAGCAGTTCGTACAGGTCGCTCGCGCGGTCGAGGTAGGCGTCGCCGCGCCGGCCGCGGTCGTTCAGCATCGACCCGACCCGGGCGGCGGCGAGCGCGCCCATCGCCGTCGTCACGGACCAGACCTTCTCTGTGTCCTGGTGAGCAGTTCGCCAGCGGTCGCCCTCGTAGCGGACGAGGCCCGCGACCTGACTCCCCGGGGGGTTCCGAAACAGGGTGTCGAGCGTCGTGCTCACGTGGTCGGCCAGCCGGGTGAGCTGTTCGTAGTCGAGCGACGCCGTCTCGATGCCGAGGTACTCGTCCATGGCGTCGGCGAGGTGCAGCCCCGCCGCGTCGATGCGGTGGTCGGGGTCGCCGTCGTGCAGCGCCATCAGATACACCTCCATGTCCTCGTCCCAGAGGTGGTCGAGCCCGTCGATCACGCGGTCGGCGGCGTCGCGGCCGCGCTCCCGAACCTCGTCCCGGAGCGGGGCGCGAGCCACCGCAGAGAAGGCCTCGATGAACGTCGCGGCGGTGTGGGTAAACTGCCCGACCGAGTCCTCCCAGACGTTCTGGCAGGGCGCGGGCAGGTCGTTGTCCGCGATGTCCGCGACGAGGGAGTCGACGGCCGTCTCGATAGTGCCGCGGATCTCGGCCGTCAGGTCGTCGTCCAGGTCGGCGCGGTGGGTCCGCAACAGGGCCGCGAGGAAGGCGGTGACGGTCGCGGTCTGGTCGGCCTGGTACTCCGGGGAGTCGTCGTGCTCGACCCTGGCGTTGGCCCAGCCCGGGGCGATCGAGCCGTCGTCCGCCCAGACGCGGTGTGGCCAGGTGCCGTCCGGTAGCTGGCTGTCACAGAGAAAGCGCGCGCTCTCGGCGAGGACGCCGAGCGTCTCGATGTCGATGCGGTTGCCTGCTTCGAGGAGGTGCCGGGAGACGGAGGCGTCGTCGCGGAACCAGACGTAGCCGTAGCCCCCGGAGTTGGCGTAGAACGGGTCGAACTCGGGAGCGGCGATGCGACCGCCCATCGGCGACGACAGCAGTTCCATCACCCGCAGGTCCGTCCGGACCGACTCCCAGCGCGGGGCCGACTCGGGCACAGTGACCCGGGTCCGATCGCGGGCGGCCCGTCGGAGGTCGTCTGCGCTCGCGTGCTCGCGCGCGCATGCCGTGAGATCGAGCAACGCCGTCTCGCGGTCCACCTCGTCGTGGTCGGAGAGCTGGCTGATGAGCGTCGTGCTGTTGCTCCGCCCGGAGCGCTCCAGGGGGGCGGTCACGAGGAAATCGCCGGTGAGCCGCGTCTGGTCGCGGCGCTCGGTCGGGGCGGACCGGGGGAAGGTCACCGGCTCGTCGGCCAGGATCTCGGCGAGGCGTTCCGGTCGCTGGCCGTCGACGCTGTCGAGCCCCGTGGAGGCGGCGAGGTAGTCGTGCTCGCGGCGGTGGAACACTTCGAGCACGCGCGAGTCCGCCGGCCCGCCGTCCTCGTGGATGAGCGAGCCGACGCCGCTCTCGGAAGCCTCGGGCGCCATCGTGACGAACGCGACGAGCTTCGCGTCCTGGGGCACGGCCCCGCGCATCTCGACGTGTGTCACGTGCGCCCGCCCGAGTGTCAGATCGTACTGATGGACGGTGAACGAGCCGGCGTCGTACTCGGTCTCGACGAGGCGCGTGTCGCGATAGTAGTGCTGTCTGATGGTCTCCAGATCGTAGAACCAGCGCGTCTCGTCGCCGATGAGGATGCCGAGCTGGGACCGGTCGATACCGGAGAGCCCCGAGAGGGAGTCGGAGTAGTCTCTCAGCGTGCCGTTCTCGCCGACGTGGACCAGGCGGTCGCCGTGTCCGGAGAACGAGCCCGAAATAGTTCGCCGTTCCTCCGGGAAGCGCTCGCGACGAGTCTTGAACTCGTTGAGCGCCGTCGTAAGCCGCATACATATCAAATCAGACCAATCTCTATAAACACCTGTGATTTCTGCAAATTAGTCGACCGCACCGGATCGACGGCCGGTATTTCCCAGATTTCCACTGTGAACGCCTGACACGGGGCTCGGCGACCGTTACCGGTCGATCCCGTCGGCGGCCGCCGGGAGCACGGCGACGCTGTCGACGGTCACCGCGCCGTCGTCGGCCGCGACGGACTCGCTCGAGACGGCGTCAGTCTCGCCCGCGACATCGGGCACCTCGACCGTCGCCGGGTCGGCCCCGAAGTTGAGGACTACCACGGCCGCGTCCGTCTCGGTCGCCCTGGCGAACGCGACCACGCGGTCGGACGCCCCCTCGCGCACGTCGTAGGGGACGCGGACGAGGTCGGCGTCGGTCGACAGTTGGGGCAGACCGTGCCTGGCAGCCGAGAGGTCCCTGACGAACGCCTGGAGCGACTCGTCGGCGTGGTCCCACGCGAGGGCGTCGCGGCGGCCGCGCTGGCCGAACTCCTGGCCGGCGTACAGCAGCGGCGACCCCGGCAGGGTGAACAGCGCGCCGGCGGCGGCCTCGGCGGCCGGCCGGCCGTAGTCGACGAGATAGCGCGTCTCGTCGTGGTTCTCGGCGTAGAGCATGAACGACGCGTGCTCCGGGAAGCCGATCCGCGCCCGCTCGTCGATGGCGTCGAGGACGGTCTCGGCGTCGTCGCCGCCGCCGGCGCGCCGGAGCGCCGCGTAGGTCGTCGAGTCGAAGTGCATGTCGAACAGGCCGGCCTGGAAGTCCGGGATGTACGGGATGGTCTCGTCGAGCAGGAGGAACTCGCTGTCGCGGTCCTTGCAGTAGTCGTGGATCTCGCGCCAGAAGCCGTCGGGCACGGCCCACGCCATGTCACACCGGAAGCCGTCGACCAGTTCGGCCCACTGGGCGACCGCGTCGAGCAAGTGCCGGCGGACCGGGAGGTGGTCGAAGTCGAAGTTCGCGATGTGCTCCCACTCGAAGTACGTCTCCGGTTCGGTCTCGGTGCGCCACTCGTACCAGTCGCGGTACTCGCTGTCCGGGTCGTCGCGGGCGGCCTCGAAGTACGGGTGGGTGCGCGCCGAGTGGTTACAGACGAGGTCGAACAGGACCCTGAAACCGCGGTCGCGCGCGGCCTCGACGAACCGCTCGTAGTCCTCGCGGGTGCCCAGGTCCGACGCGATGGCGAAGAAGTCCGTGATGTTGTAGCCGTGGGGCGCGTGGTCGTTCTGCAGGACCGGCGTGAGCCAGAGCACGTCGACGCCGAGCGAGTCGAGGTAGTCCAGTCGGTCGACGATGGCGTCGAACGGCGATTCCTCGCCGTCGCCGGCGAACGTGCGGACGTAGATCTCGTAGATGAGCGCGTCCTCGGCCCACTCCGGCGCGTCGTAGGGTCGCCCCGGAACGACCGCGCTCCCGCCGTCGGTGGCGGTGCGGGTGAACTCGGCCTGGTCGGGCACGCTGTAGCCGTCCGCGCCGACTGCCACGGCGTGGACGCGGGTGCGGTCAGGGAGCGCGTCCAGCGGAATCCGGAGTTCGCGCTCGCCCTCCGTCACCGCGTCGGGATCCACGTCGTCGCGGTCGTCGAGCAGGAACTCGACATCGAGGTCGCTCGCCGTCTCGCTCGCGTCAGGATGCGGGCTCACGTCGGCCCGGACCACGGCCTCGTCGCCCTCGACGGCGGGCCGGAGAGTGAGCCGTGGCCGGCCGCCGCCGTCGCCGGACTCGGTGCCCGTCCCGCGCCCGCTCCCGCCGAGGCCGGACCCGCTCCGTCCGCCCGAGCCGCCGGGGCCGCTCCGCCCGCCGGACGCACCGGAGCGCCCCGAGCGCCCCGATGTGTGGGCGTCGCTCGCCCGGAGCGCGCCCGGGAACGCGCGGACCGTGGTGTCGTGCTCGCCGTCCGGCGTGGAGAGCCGGGCGACGTATCTGCCCGGCGCGTCGGGGACGAGGTGTTCCACTGGATCGTCCCCGAGCGTCGCGGTCGAGCCGTCCGGGACGCGCGTCAGTCGCCAGGAGTAGGTCGCCGACGGGTCGGGGTCGCGAGGCGCGAGTTCGACCTCGTCCCCCGTCGCGACGAACTTCGGCGGACCAGGGTGCTGCATAGGGTCACTGCGATTGACACTGCCTTGATAGTTGTGGTGGCCGTGATATTCGGTCCACGGCGGACCTGGAATCGCAGTGCGCGTCTCCATCAGAGAGAGCCGATTCCAGCGGCATCGAAACGTAGTTAGGTGCGTTTCAGTCGTGGATAGAGTCCATTTGGCTTCGATAGTCGGCGGGTGGATCAATATCTCTGAGAGTGGTTCTCTCACCGACCGTGTTGCGATTCGTTCGTGAGATGGATCGGTATCTCGGGCGTTCCAGAGCTATCGGTCGCCACACTGTGCGGGCAATACCGTTATGTCGTCGGGCCGTGCAGCCATTCGCCAACGGGAGATTCATGGAAGACTCGGAGGACCCGACGGCCGCCGACCGACTCGCCGCCCTCGTCGAGCGGGGCGACCACGAATCGGCGGCCGAGCGCATTGCCGACCTCGACGCGGCGTCGGCCGACGAGCGGAAAGCGGCGCTGCGGTCGCTGCGGACCCTCGCCGACGCGACGCCTGCGGCAGTCTCTCCGCTGATCGAGTCGCTCGCGCCCTTCCTGACCGACGCGGAGCGGTCGGTGCGGCTCTCGACCGCGAAGTTGTTCGTCGCCGTGGCCGAGCGCGACCCCGACGCCGTCGTGCCGGCGGTTCGCGCCCTCGCGTCTCGACTGGGAGACGACGAGGAGTTCTACTACGTCCGCGCCCGGGCGGCCGAGGCGCTCGGCTACGTCGCCGTCGAGCGCCCCGACGAGGTGGCGTCGCCAGAGGTGCTCGCCGACCTGCGCGTCGGGCTGGCGTTCGACGAGCCGGAGGTCCGTGAGAAACTGGCGAAGGCCCTCGAATGCGTGGCGCTCGGCGACCCGGACAGGCTTCGCCACCGGGTGGCGGACATCGCCGATCACCTGACGGACGACCGGGAGCTCGTCCGGTATCACCTGGCGACGGCGCTCGTCGCCGTCGGCTGTGAGCACCCCGACCGGCTCCGAGACGCGCAGGATGCGCTCCGCGAGCGCCTCGACGACGAGAGCGCGCACGTCCGAGGGCGAGCGGTGGAGGCGCTCGGGCTGGCGGCCCGCGCCGCTTCAGAGGAAGGAATGGCCGCCGACGCGCTGCCCGCCCGCGACGACGCGGACCCGTTCGTGGCCGAGCGCGTCCGGTTCGCCACTCGCTCGGACGGGAACGCGCCAGCGCCCGACGGCGAACCGGCCACGGAGGACAGCGACGACGACAGCGACCGGAGCGTCGGGACCCTGGCGACGGTCCGCGCGACGACAGAGGAGGCGGCGGCCGACATCGCGTCGGGCGGCGACGCCGAGTGTTCCAACTGCGGCCTCGGACTGCCGGCCGACGGCCCGCCGATGTGCCCGCGCTGTGGCGCGCCGCGAGATTTTTAGGCCCGCCGAAATATCGTAACCGCTATATTCCTTTAGGCGGGCCTAATCCGCATGGATGACGATCGAAGCGGCGATTCGACGCGGCGACAGTTCATCGCGACCGGCCTCGGAGCGGCAGCGACCGGCGCGCTCGCGGGCTGTTCAAGTTCCGGCGGGAACGAACCGTCGGAGACGACGACGCGAGAACCGACCGACGCCGGACCGACCACCGACGCGACCGACGGGCCCCAGACGCCGACCGACGGCGAGCGCTACACGGTTTCGATGCAGCCGATGGGCGAGGTGGCCTTCGAGTCGGTCCCCGAGCGGTGGCTGGCGTACTTCAGCACGTACGGCGACATGGGAATCGCGCTCGGCCAACTGGACGGGCTGCAAGGGCTCGTCTTCACCGAGAACTGGCCGCTCGCGTTCTACGATTACCTCCCCGGCGTCGACGTGTCCTTCGACGGCGTCACCCAGCTCATGGGCGAGAACGGGCTGGACAAGGAGACGTTCTACGAACTGGGCTGTGACGTGCACCTGTTCGATCCGAACTTCCTGGGCCGCCTCGCCGACGGTATGGACGTGGCGGACTTCGAGGAGGTCGACGCGAACGTCGGCCCCGTCGTCGGCAACTCGATCCGGCGTCGCGGCGGCGACTGGCACGACTACCGCTACTACTCGCTGTACGAGGCCTTCGAGAAGGTCGCGGCGGTGTTCCAGGAGCGCGAGCGCTACGAGGCGCTGAAGGCGGTCCACGACGACTTGCTGGCGACGATTCGGGCCGACCTCCCGCCGGCTGACGAGCGCCCGACCGTCGGGCTGCTCTCGGTCAACTCCGACTTCGAGAACGGGGCGTTCTACGCGTACCCGGTCCACGACGGCAACGGGCACAAGCAGTACCGCGACCTCGGGATGCGCGGGGCGTTCGACGACCACATCGACGGCAGCTACGCCGAGTGGGATTACGAGACGATCCTCGAAATCGACCCCGACGCACTGGTGTTCCAGTACGGCTTCTCGCACGTCTCGACCGAGGAGTTCGAGCGGCGGATGGACGCGATGCGCGAGGACCCCGTCGGCCAGCAGCTCTCGGCCGTCGAGAACGACCGGCTGTACCGCGGCGGGACCTCCTATCAGGGGCCGATCGTCAATCTGTTCCAGACCGAGGCCGCCGCCAAGCAGTTCTACCCCGAGGCGTTCGGGGCCTGGGACGGACTGGACACGCTCGCCGACGCGGACGCGCGGCTGTTCGACTACCAGCGCGTCGCCGACGCCGTCAACGGGGCGCTCTGACATGGCCGAGAGGGACGGGCCCGGCGACTCGGCTGACGCGGAGGAGCGCGGCGACTCGGGCGGCGCGTTCGACTACGACGTGGCCGTCGTCGGCGGCGGCCCGGCCGGCTGTTCGGCCGGCGTCTTCACCGCCCGCGAGGGGCTGTCGACGGTCGTCTTCGACCGCGGGCGCTCCTCGCTCAAACGATGTGCCCACCTGGAGAACTACCTCGGCTTCCCCGCCGGCATCGACGTGGAGACGCTGTACAACCTGTTCCACGCTCACGCCGAGACGGCGGGCTGTACGCTCGTCTCAGACATGGTGACGACGGTCGACCGGGCCGACGGCGCGGGGTTCGCGGTGGAGTTGCAGGAGGGGGACCCGGTCACCGCCCGCCGGGTGGTCGCGGCGACGCGCTACGACGGGACGTACCTCCAGGGCCTCGACGGCGATGCGATGATCGAGACGAACGAGCACCACGGGGAAGAACACGAGCGCTTCGCCCGGGACTACGCCGACCGCGACGGGACGACGCCGGTCGACGGGCTGTACGTCGCCTCGCCGTCCGCGGGTGCGGATAGGCAGGCCATCCTCGCGGCGGCCCGCGGCGCGCGCGCCGGCCGCAGAATCGTCGCCGACGCCCGCCGTGGCGACGGCTGGTGGGAGAGCGTCGCCGAGGACGTGGACTGGGTCCGGCGCGAGGCCGAACTCGACGACGAGTGGACCGACCGCGAGCGGTGGGTGGAGTGGTTCGACGAGCGCTACGCCGCGGATGCGCCCGTCGACACGGACTCGGAGCGGTATCGGCAGGTCCGGGAGGCGGCCGTCGAGCACGTCCGATCGGCGTACATCGACCCGGACGAAATCGAGGAGCGAGCGGAGCAAGGACAGGAAGCGCTGGCCGCGCACCTCGACGCCGAAGCGGTGGTCGACGGCGTCGGCGAACGCGCCCTGCTGGAAGCGATAGACGACGACGCGATTCGCAGCCACGTCGAGGCCGGTGAGACACCGAGCGGCGACGGCGTTTAGGGCGGCCAAAACATCGAAGCGTTTAGGTAGTGTTAGGGCGGCCTAAACCACATGGTACCAGAACCGACGCGACGTGACGGACCGACGAGGCGAGAGTACGTGAAGTACGGCGGCGCGCTCGTCGGCGGCGGCCTGCTCGCCGGCTGTGCCGGTGACAGCGAGGGCGGGTCGGCGTCGACGGCCACCGACGCGGGACCGACCGAGACGGAGGCGGAGAGAGCGACGGAAACGGACTCCGAGACGGCGACGGCGACCGACGACGGCCCGTACTCGGTGTCGATGGAACCGGTCGGCGAGGTGACCTTCGAGTCGGCCCCAGAGCGATGGGTCGCGTACTGCGGCGAGTACGCCGACATGGCCGTCGCGCTGGGCCAGGCCGACGGCTTCGCCGGCATCGGCGGCGCGGACCGGTTCTACACTTACGTGTACGACGACCTCCCGGGCGTCGATATCGACGAAGCGACCCTCGAACAGTACGGGGAAGTGCGGACGAAAGAGGTATTCTACGAACTCGATGCCGACGTGCACTTCTACGACCCGGAGATGCTCAAAAACTGGTTCGACTGGGGGCAAGAGGACGTCGACGAGATCGCGTCGAACGTCGCGCCCTTCTTCGGGAACCTCCTCTTTCGGCGCTCGGACACGTGGCACGACTACCAGTTTTACACCCTCTACGAGGCCTTCGAGAAGGTGGCGCAGGTGTTCCAGGAACAGGCGCGCTTCGAGGCGTTCCAGTCACTTCACGACGAGTTCATCGGCGGCCTGCAGGAGCGGCTCCCGCCGGAAGACGAGCGCCCAGAGGTCTTCCTGACCTTCGAGGGGACGAACGAGCCGGCGACGTTCTCGCCGTATCGGCTCAGCGACAAGGGGACGAGCAAGAAGCAGTGGCGGGATCTCGGCGCGAAAGACGCCCTCATCGGCACCGACATCGAGAACCTCAGCACGACGAACCGCGGCGAACTCGACTACGAGAACCTCCTCGAAATCGACCCCGAGGTCATCCTCGTGCGCGGCCACGAGCGCAAGTCCGCCACGGAGTTCCGCGACGTTGTGCTCGGGTACATGCGGGACCACTCCGTCGCGAGCGAACTCACGGCCGTCCAGAACGGCCGGGTGTACCGCGGCGGCTACCTCCACCAGGGGCCGATTCACAACCTCTTCCTGACCGAGCGGGCGGCGAAGCAGCTCTACCCCGACGAGTTCGGTGAGGTGACCGGCGACGAGGAGCTGTTCGACCGCCAGCGCGTCGCCGACATCGTCACGGGGGCGTTCGACGAATGAGCGGCGACGGCCCGACCGAGAGCGGGGGCCCGACGCGCCGGGACGCGCTCAAGTTCGGCGGCGCGCTCGTCGGCGGCGGCCTGCTCGCCGGCTGTACCGGTGACGGCGACAGCGCGACGCCCGCGGCGACGGACGACGAGTCCGGAACTGCGACGACGACAGAGACGGACGCCGCGGCGACCGAATCGGCCACTGGCGACGGCTCCTACGCGGTGACGATGGAGCCCGTCGGAACCGTCCAGTTCGACGCTGTGCCGGAGACGATCGCGCCGTTCACTGCCGACTACATCGACATGCTGGTCGCGCTGGGCCACGGCGACGCGGCCCAGTCCATCTGGTACCGCGGGCGGTACAAGACGACCCACTACGAGGAGCTCGACGGCGTCTCCATCGACCTCTCGCGGCTCACCCAGCTCTGGAACGACGGCATCTCGAAGGAGCCGTTCTACGAGATGGACGCCGACCTGCACCTCATCGACCCCAACGCCCTGACGGACTGGTTCCAGGCGTGGTCAGAGCAGGACGTCGACGAGATCCGCGAGAACGTCGCGCCCTTCCTCGGGAACGTCATCTTCCGGCAGACCGACTCGTGGCACGACTACCGCTACTACTCGCTGTACGAGGCCTTCGAGAAGGTGGCCCAGGTGGTTCAGGAGCAGGCACGCTTCGAGGCCATCCGGGCCATCCACGATGACCTCGTCGCGACGGTCCAGTCTCGGCTCCCCGCCCCGGACGAGCGTCCGAACGCGGCGCTCATGTTCGCCGGCGAGGAGCCCGAGGAGTTCACGCCCTACCGCCTCTCCGGCACCGGCGCGAACAAGGAGCACTTCCACACGCTCGGGCTCTCGGACGCCTTCGCCGACAGCGGCGTCGAGGGGCTCTCGACGAGCGAGTCGGGGACCGTCGACTACGAGACGCTGCTGGAGATCGACCCCGACTCGCTGCTCCTTCGCTACCACCGGGAGGGCAAGACCCGCGAGGAGTTCGAGGCGTCGGTGCTCGACTATATGAAGGACCACGAGGTGGGCAGTCAGCTGACCGCCGTCCAGAACGACATGGTGTTCCGCGGCGGTCCCATCTACGCCGGGCCGCTGCACAACCTCTTCATGATCGAGCGGTACGCCACGGCGTACTTCCCCGACGCGTTCTCGGCGGACCGGCTGTTCGACCGCGAGCGCCTCGCCTCGATCATCACGGAGGGGGTCGAGGAATGACCGACGACGCGGACTCGCGACGCTCGCCGACGCGGCGGGACGCGCTCAGATTCGGCGGCGCGCTGCTGGGCGGCGGTCTGCTCGCCGGCTGTTCCGGGAGCGGAGACAGCGCGACGCCGTCTTCCCAGTCGACGGCCGACGGCGACGGGGCGTCCACCTCGACCGCGGACGCATCCGGCGACGGACAGCCGACCACGGCCGAGGGCTACTCGGTGTCGCTGTCACCCGCCGGGGAGGTGACCCTCGACGCCGTCCCGGAAGACGTGTTCACCGTCTACCCGCAGTACCTCGACATGGCCGTCGCGCTGGGCCACGGCGAGGCCGTGAACTCGGTGTACGTCCCCGAGATGTCGGGGACGACGATGAACCACTACTACCACCACTTAGACGGCGTCTCGCTCGACTGGGAGGGACTACACGACCCGCTCACCGACGGCTTCTCGAAGGAGTCGCTCTACGAGCGCGACAGCGACGTGCACCTCGTCGACCCCGCGTGGGTGTCGACACAGGAGGGGTGGAGCGCCGACGACGTGGCCGAGGTGGCCTCGACGCTCGCCCCCTGGGTCGGGAACTTCTACAGCGGGACCCACGACGACCCGCCGGAGGGCTACGCCGACTACGAGTACTACACCCTCTGGGAACTGTTCGGCAACGTCGCCGAGGTGTTCCAGGAGCAGGCTCGCTACGAGGCGCTCGCGCAGGTCCACTCGGACCTGGTCTCGCACGTCCAGTCGAACCTCCCGCCGCGGGAGGAGCGCCCGACCGCGGTGCGCGCGACGCTGTCGAGCGACGGCTCGAAGTTCTGGACGTACCACCTCAACGAGCCCGGCTACTGGCTCGCGGACACGCGGCCGCTGGGGGCGACCGACGCGTTCGGCGACGAGGAGTGGAACGGGCTCTGGGGCACGGTCGACTACGAGGTGATGCTGGAGGCCGACCCGGACGTGTTCCTCCACCTCTGGGGGCTCACCCCGAGCTACAGCATGGCCGACACCCGCTCGACGCTCGAAGCCAACGCCGCCGGCAGCCAGCTGACCGCGGTGAAAGAGGGGCGCGTCTACCCCGCCGGGATGCGCTATCAGGGTCCCATCATGAACCTCTTTCAGATCGAAATGGGCGCGAAGCAGCTCTACCCCGACATCTTCGGCGCGTGGCCCGGCTACGAGGACGGGGACCACTACCCCGAGATTCCCGAAGACGAACGGCTGTTCGACCGCCAGCGCGTCGCCGACATCGTCACCGGAGGGAGCTGACCATGGACGACACCACCGCGTCACCGACCCGCAGAGACTACATCAAGTACGGCGGCGCTGTCGTCGGCGGCGGTCTCCTCGCTGGCTGTGCCGACAGCGGACCTCAGTCGTCACCGACCGACGGACACCCGGCGACCGACAGCCAGACGGACCGCGCGACGACCGACGACGGGTACTCGGTGACGATGTCGCCGATGGGCGAGGTGACCTTCGACGCCGTCCCGGAGGACGTGTTCACGATACTGACCCACCACGCGGGCATGGCGCTCGCGCTGGGTCGCGCCGACGCGATCAACGCGATGCACGCGCCGGAGTACTACCAGTCGCTGTGGAACAAGTTCCTGCACCGCCTCGACGGCGTCGCCGTCGACTGGACCGGCCTGTACTCCTCGTGGCCGCCGTCGAAGGAGAAGCTCTACGAACTCGACAGCGACGTGCACCTCGCCGACCCGGCGAAGGTCGACTCGGCTGAAGGGTGGAGCACCGACGACGTGGCCGAGGTCACGGCGAACGTCGCGCCGTTCTTCGGCAACACTTTCAGCGCGACCCACCAGCAACCCCCCGAGGCGTGGGCCGACGGCTACGAGTACTACACGCTCTGGGAGATATTCGAGAAGGTCGCGCAGGTGTTCCAGGAGCAGGCCCGCTACGAGGCGCTCGCCGAGGTGCGCGCCTCGATGCTCGACCGTATCGAGTCGGGGCTTCCGCCCGAGAGCGAGCGCCCGAGCGCGGCGCTGGTGCTCTTTTCGACCTCCGACGACCAGATGTGGGGGTACAAGCTGAACTATCCGGGATACTACGCCGCGCACACGCGGCCGCTCGGCGCGACTGACGCGCTGGCGGCGGCCGTCGGCGAGGGCTACGGTGACGACGGCCGGAATCTCACGCTTGACTTCGAACTGCTCCTCGACGCCGATCCCGACGTGCTCCTCGTCCTCGGCCCGATGACGGACTACCACGACATCGACGAGATCCGATCGACACTCGCTGACCACGACGTGGCCAGCGCGATGACCGCCGTCGAAGAAGGGCGGGCCTACACCCAGGGGACGCGAAACCAGGGCCCCATCGTGAACCTCTTCCAGACGGAGATGGCCGCGAAACAGCTCTATCCCGACGCCTTCGGCGAGTGGCCGGGCTACGAGGACGGCGAGCCCTACCCGAAGATACCGGAAGACGAACAGCTGTTCGACCGCCAGCGCGTCGCCGACATCGTCAATGGAGCGTTCGAACAGTGAGTGACGACACCACACCGACGCGACGGGAGTGCCTGAAGTACGGCGGCGCGGTCGTCGGCGGCGGCCTCCTCGCGGGCTGTACGGGGGGCGAAGCGGACACCGAAGCACAGCGCACCAGCGCGGGCGGGACAGCGACAGCGAGCGAGGCGGAACCGACACCGACAACGCCGAAGACGACCACCGACACGGCGTACGACGTGACGATCGAGCCCGCGGGGACGGTCACGTTCCCGTCCGTTCCGGACATCTGGGTCGCCGAGAACGCGAGCTGGGCCGACATGGGCGTCGCACTCGGGCTCGGAAAGCCGAGCGCCGTGGTCCTCACCGGAGAGTACCGGACGTGGCACTACGAGGACGTTCCGGGGCTTTCGGCGAGCAAGGACGGGATGACCTCGCTGTGGCAGGACGGCATCGCGAAGGAGTTGCTGTACGACATCGACGCCGACGTACACTTCATCGACCCGAACTACCTGGTGAATCTCATCCCGAACTGGGAGCGCGCCGACGTCAAGGAGATCGCCGAGAACGTCGGCCCCGTCTGTGGGAACACCAGCTTCTCCACCTATCCCTGGCACGAGGGGTACCCGTACTACGACCTGTACGAGGCCACCGAGAAGGTCGCACAGGTGTTCCACCGAACAGATCGGTATCGAGCCCTCAAGACCCTGCACGACGAGACCATCTCGGGAATCCGGGACCGGCTTCCGCCGGAAGGCGACCGGCCAGAGGTCGCGCTGCTCTCGCCCGGCTCCCCCGAGCCCGAGAAGTTCTATCCCTATCGAATCGGCGAGACGACGGCCTACAAGCACTGGCGCGACCTCGGCGTGAGCGACGCGCTCGCCGACACCGACATCCAGAGCTTCACGTCCGACCGCGGGACAATCGATTTCGAAGCGCTGCTGGAAATCGACCCGGAAGTGCTGCTGTTTTACACCGACAGGCACCGGACGCCCGCTGCGTTCCGGGAGACGTATCTCTCTCACCTCCAGGGGCACGATACCGGACAGACCCTCACCGCGGTCCAGAACGGCGAGGTACACCCGGCCGGTGGGATGTATCAGGGCCCGATACTCAATCTCTCGAAGACCGAGCGCGCCGCGAAGCAGCTCTACCCCGGGGAGTTCGACGCGGACGAACAGCTCTACGACCGCCAGCGCGTCGCGGACATCGTCGCCGGGAATATCTGAGGGGTACCCGGGACAGCACAACGGATTTACCGCGGTCGCCCCATCTATCGACGATGGGGTCAGACGGGTCGAACAGCGGGAGGCGGTCGAAGGTCGCGCAACTCATCGAGTCGTACGAACTGGGCGCGATGGGCTCTGAGCTAGAGGCCGCGTGGCTCGGCGACGGCCAGGAACGCCAGGGCCTGCGAACGCTGGCCGACCGCTTCAACCGGGCGCTGCTCATCGCCGAGATCCGCGACGCCACCATGGACGTGGTCGACGGCGAGCCCGAGAACTTCTATCGGCTGCTGACCGCCGACGGCGTGAGCGCTGGCAAGCGAATCGAGGCCGAGAACCGCCTCGAACGCGCCGGCGTCGACGTGGACGGCCTGCGAGACGACTTCGTCACGTACCAGGCCATCCGCCACTACCTCACCGAGGTGCGCGGTGCCACCTACGAGTGCGACACGGACAGCGGCCAGGTCGAGCGCGAGCGCGGGAGCATCGACCGCCTGCGCAGCCGCGTGGAGACCATCGTCCGCGACACGGTCGACCGGCTGAACGCTGCCGGGAAGCTCTCGGTCGGCGAGTACCGTGTCTTCGTCACCGTCGACATCCTCTGTTCCGAGTGCGGGTCGCGATACAGCGTCAGCGACCTGCTCCGGCGCGGCGGCTGTGACTGCGAGTAGCCGACTCAGATCTCGTCGACGCGGTCGTACCGCTCCGGGAGCGCCTGCGCGTCCTCCGGGAGCAGCGCGACGACGAGGAACGCGGGGAAGTCGGCGAAGTACTCCACCAGTTCGGCGATGCGCTCGGCGTCGATGGCCTCCAGCGAGTCGAGCAGCATGAACGGCACGTCCTCGTACACGTCGTGGACGAGGTAGCCGGCGAGCGCGAAGACGAGGCCGGTGACCTCGCGCTCGCTCTCGCTCAGGTGGTCGACCGTGTCCTCGTAGACCGTGCCGCCCTCGGTGCTGCGGACGACGTGGAGGTCGAACGTCGAACCGGCGTCGCCGTCGTCGACGCCCTCGGTCGGCGTGTCCGTCCGTTCGAGCCAGATGCGCTCGATGTTGGCGTATTCGAGGAGGTCGAGGACCTCGGCCATCTTCTCGTTGAACTGCTCGGTCGCCTCGGCCTCCAGGCGGTCGATCCGCGACCGGAGGTCGACCAGCTCGTCGACGACCGCCTCGCGCTCGGCGACCAGTTCGTCGTCGCGCCGGATCTCCGCCTCCATCTCGGTGATCTCGTCGGTCACCTCGTCCAGTTCGGATTCGAGGCGGTCGAGTTCCAGTTCCAGTTCGTTGGCTTCCGTGTGGAGTTCGAGCACCTCGTCGAACCCCTCGGTCCGGAGCTCGGTCACCCGCTCTTCGAGGGCCGCGACGCGGTCGGAGAGGTTGTCACGCCGCTGGCGGAGGTCGGTCACCGTCGACTGTCGACGGTCGATCTCGTCGTCGACGCCGTCGATCGTCTCGCGCAGGTCACGCGTCCGAGAGAGGGTGTCGCTGATGTCCCGGCGCTGCTCCAGCAGGTCGTCGAGTTCGGCCTCGATGTCGTCGATGTCGTCGAGGGTCTCCTGGCGGTGCTCCCGCATGCGCTCGATGGTCGACTCGATCCGCTCGGCCTTGACGTGCGAACCGCAGGTCCAGCAGGTCGTCTTCGAGCCCTGGTAGAGCTGGTCGGTGATGTCGCCGACGCTCTCGGGCTTCCCGGCTATCGCGTCGGTGATCTGGGAGTGTTCGCCGGCCAGCAGTTCTTCGTTGAATCCGATGACGTTCTGGAGACGGGTGGTGTACTCGGAGAGCTCTCGCTTTCGCTCCCGGAGCCGTTCGACGTCCGCTTCGATCGCGTCGAGGCGGTCGTCGGGCGCGTCCGGGAGGCCGGCCAGTTCGGCGGCGAGGCGACCCCGCTCGTCGCGCAGCGCTGCGATGCTCTCCTGTTCCGATTGGATCTCGTCGCGCACGCGCTTGAGTTCGGAACGGGTCGCCTGGAGTTCGTCCAGCGCCGTCTCCAGTTCGTCGCGGTTCTCGCGGGTCGTCTCCAGATCCAGGTCGCGCTCGTCGATTCGCTCCTCGACGCGTTCCAGGTCCGCTCTGACGTCGGTGACCTCCTCGCGGAGGTCCGCGCGCCGGCGTTCGAGGTCGGGGAGGTCGCGTTTGAGCGACGCGATGTGGTCGAGTTCGTCGTCGATCTCCTGCTTTCGCTCCTCCGCTTCGCTGATCTCCCGGCGGATGGCGGTCACGTCGATCGGCCGCATGATGATCTCCCGGAGGTCGTCGCCGCGCTCGACCGCGCGGCGGGCCTCGTTGTCCTCCAGGAGGAACGCGAACAGGTCCGCCATCGTCGCGTCGGCGAGCAGTCCGGCCCCGGAGCCGACGACGCCGTCCTGGGTCCGCGTGACCGTCCGCTCGTAGGTCTCGCCGGAGAGTTCGAGTTCGACGCGGCCCCTGTCGGCGTCGCCCTTGACGCTCGCCCACTCGCTGCCGTGGGCCGCCATCACGGCCTGGAGAAACGAGGTCCGGTTGGTCGCGTTCCGGCCGCGGAGGACCGTCACGCCGGGGGCGACCTCGACCGTCGTCTCGTCGATCCCACCGATGTTCTCGACGGAAAACGTGGCTGTCCCCTCGGTCACCGGGAGTGAGCCCATGGTCCCATCTGTGCGAGTCACCGGCATAAGCACTGTGACGCGCGCGGCGGCGACCGAGCGGACGACCGGAGCCGACGCGCGAAAAGGCTAACAAGCATATGTCTGTTAGTCCATGGCTCGGCGGGGACTGGTTCCGATCATCAACAATCGTGCAAATCCATATTTCGAACAGAATCGATAGCGATCGGTCACAAACGCGTACACTTATCTATGCCCTTCTATGTAGCTGTCACCGTCGGACACAATGGCATCAAACAGAGCAGAGAGCGCCCTGCGCTCTCACGTGACCTCCGTCAAGGAGGACCTGATGACGGGCGTATCGTTCATGATTCCCTTCGTGACCATCGGCGGGATCTTCCTGGCCGTCGCGTACGCGGTGGGAGACACGCAGGCGGTCTTCGACAACACCGGGTCGGCCGGCTGGTTCCTGGCCCAGATCGGCGTCGCGGGGCTGACCATCATGGTCCCGATCCTCGGTGGCTACATCGCGTACGCCATCGCAGACCGCCCGGGGCTCGCACCGGGCTTCCTGCTGGCGTACATCCTCCAGCAGGGGACTGTCGTCTCGGAGGCGGCGACGGTCATCGGCCTCTCGGGCGGCGAGGCCGGGGCGGGCTACCTCGGCGCGATCGTGGCCGGGCTGCTCGCGGGCTACGTCGCGCGCTTCTTCAAGAACCTCGACGTCCCGGAGTTCATCCAGCCGATGATGCCCGTGTTGCTCATCCCGGTGGCGACGATGGCCGTCCTGACGCCCATCATGCTGTTCGTGCTGGGCGTCCCGGTCGCGCTCGCTAACGAGGCGCTGACCTCCTTCCTCCAGTCGATGCGCGGCGGACAGGCGATCGTCGTGGGCCTCGTCCTCGGCGGCATGATGGCCTTCGACATGGGCGGTCCCGTCAACAAGGTCTCCTACGTGTTCGCGACCGGGCTCATCACCGAGGAGATCTACGCGCCGATGGCCGCGGTCATGATCGGCGGGATGATCCCCCCGATCGGCCTGGCGCTCTCGAACTTCATCGCGCCCCACAAGTACGCGGCCGAGATGTACGAGAACGCCAAGAGCGGCGTCGTGCTGGGCTTCTCGTTCATCACCGAGGGCGCAATTCCGTACGCGGCCGCAGACCCGCTCCGCGTCATCCCGGCCATCGTCGCCGGTAGCGCCGTCGGCGGCGGGATGTCCATGGCGCTGGGCGTGACGATGCCCGCCCCTCACGGCGGCATCTTCGTCATCCCGCTGTCGAACAAGCCGCTCATGTTCCTCGCGAGCATCCTCGTCGGCTCGCTGGTCACGGCCGTCATCGCGACGGTCATCAAGCCCGACTTCGAGGACCGCGTCGACACGGGCGCGGAGACGAGCGCCGCACAGCCGACCGACGACTGACGACAGATTACACCAATGACAGACGCACTCGAAGCCGACGACATCGACGAACTGATCCCGGCGAGCCACATCTCGCTGTCGGAACCGCCCGCCGAGAAGGAGGCCTGCATCGAGTACCTGCTCGACCTGCTGGTCGAGGCCGACCGGGTCGAGGACCGCGAGACGGCGCTCGACGCGCTGCTGGAGCGCGAGTCCGAGACCACGACCGGCGTCGGCATGGGTATCGGCATCCCCCACGCGAAGACCGACGCGGTGAGTCGCCCCTCGCTCGCGTTCGTCCGCTCCGAGGACGGCGTCGACTTCGGCTCGATGGACGGCGAGCCGGCGACGCTCATCTTCATGATCCTCGTGCCGGCTTCGGGCAGCGAAGACCACCTCAAGATCCTCAGCTCCCTCTCGCGAGGACTGATGCACGACGAGGTCCGCGACGACCTGCACGCGGCCGAGGACGAGGCCGCCGTCCAGGACGCGCTCCGGGAGGCCATCGCATGAGCCCCGAGCGCGTCGTCACCATCGTCCCCGAGGCGGGCCTGCACGCCCGCCCGGCCTCCGCGTTCGTCCAGGCCGTCACCGACCACGACGCCGAGGTCTCGGCCGGGCCGCCGGACGGCGACCTCGTCCAGGCGGGGAGCATGATCGCCGTCACCAGCCTCGGAGCCGGCCAGGGCGACGAGCTCAAGCTGGTCGCCGAGGGCCCCGACGCCGAGGCCGTCCTCGACGAACTGGAGCGGATTCTCACCACGCCGGAGGAGGAACTGGACGCCTGACGATGGCCGAACGCACGCTCCGGGGGACCGGCGCGACGCCCCGCTCCGGCGTCGGGACGGTCGTCTGGTACGGCCGCGACATCTCGCTTCCGGACCCCGACGGCGAGGTGGACCCCGAGGCCGAAACCGAGCGGTTCGCCGACGCTGTCGAGACGGCCCGCGCCGAACTGGAGGCCGAGCGCGAAGCGACGGCCGAACGGGTCGGCGAGAGCGAGGCTGCCGTCTTCGACGCCCACATCCAGTTCCTCGAAGACCCGACCATCGAGGACGCCGTCGAGACGAGCATCGGCGACGGCGTGGACGCGGCCAACGCCGTCGACGACGCCTTCGGCGGACACATCGAGCAGTTCGAGGGCATGGACGGTCGGATGGCCGAGCGTGCGGACGACCTCCGGGACGTTCGCGACCGGCTCCTCCGACTGCTGACCGACGGCGAGCGCGTCGACCTGAGCGACCTGCCCGAAGGGAGCGTCGTACTCGCCGAGCGGCTGACGCCCAGCGACACGGCGCAACTCGACCCCGAGCGTGTCGCCGGCTTCGCGACGGTCACGGGCGGGCGGACCTCCCACGCGGCCATCTTCGCCCGCTCGCTCGCGCTGCCGGCCGTCGTCGGCGTCGGTGACGAACTGGAGAGTATCGAAGAGGGAACCGAGGTCGTCGTCGACGGCGACGCGGGGACGCTGCTGATCGAGCCGGACGACGACGAGCGCGAGGCGGCCGCGGCCGATTCGGGTGCGGCGGTCGTCGAGGCTGCGGTCGAGACGGCCGACGGCCGCGAGATCGAGATCGCGGCCAACGTCGGCCGCCCGGAGGAACTCGAACCCGCAGCCGACCGCGGGGCCGACGGCGTCGGCCTGTACCGGACCGAGTTCCTCTTTCTCGACCGGGAGACGCCCCCCTCCGAAGACGAGCAGTACGAGGCCGTTCGCGAGGCGCTCGACACGTTCCCCGAGGGCCGCGTCGTCGTCCGCACGCTGGACATCGGGGGCGACAAGCGCATCCCCTACCTCGACCTGCCCGAGGAGGAGAACCCCTTCCTCGGCGAGCGGGGCATCCGACGCTCGCTCGACCCCGACACGGACCTGTTTGCGACGCAACTGCGCGCGCTCCTGCGCGCCGCCGCCGACGGCGCTGGCGACCTCGCGGTCATGTTCCCGCTCGTCGCCACCGTCGAGGAACTCGACGCCGCGCTGGCGGCGCTCGACGACGCGGTCGCCGACCTCGAAGACCGCGGCGTCGCCGCTGAGCGGCCCGAAGTCGGCGTGATGATAGAGACGCCGAGCGCCGTGTTCATGGCCGACGAACTCGCCGCGCGCGTGGACTTCCTCTCCATCGGGACGAACGACCTCACGCAGTACGTGATGGCCGCCGACCGGGAGAACGAGCGCGTCGGCGACCTCCACGACCCGACGCATCCGGGCGTCCTGCGGGCCATCCACCGCACGGTCGAGGCGGCCCACGACGGGGACGCCTGGGTCGGGATGTGCGGCGAGATGGCCGGCGACCCGGACCTGACGGAACTGCTGGTCGGTCTCGGCCTCGACGAACTCAGCATGAGCGCCGTCACGATTCCCGACGTGAAAGCCGCCGTTCGGGAGACGGAGTACAGCACCGCGAGCGAGCGCGCCGACGCCGCTCGTCTCGCCGCAACGCGCAGCGCGGTACACGACACGATAGATACATGAAACTCGTCGCAGTCACGTCCTGCCCGACTGGGATCGCCCACAGTCAGATGGCAGCCGAGAACCTGGAACAGACAGCCGAACAGCTGGGCCACGACATCAAGGTCGAGGTCCAGGGCGCGATGGGCGCGGAGAACGAGCTCTCCGCGGCCGACATCGAGGCCGCCGACGCGGTCATCATCGCGGCCGACACGGCGGTCAACCGGGACCGCTTCGAGAACGTCCCGCTCGTCAAGGGGACCGTCAAGGACGCGGTCAACGACGCCGAAGGCATGATCGAAGAGGCCCTCGCCGCTGCCGATGGCGACGCCGACACCAGTAGTGCGAGTGCGGGCGGTGCCGGCCAGTCAGACGCCGGCAGCGATGGCGACGGCGGCCAGCAACGCCGTCGCGGCGGCGACCGCTCGAAGAGCCTCGTCGCGCGGCTGAAGCGACTGTTCAGTTGAACGCTCGCGAGTAGTTCGCCGACACACGCGTCCGAACGCGGACGCGAACGAATCCGATCAGCCGACCACAACTTCGCCACTTTCTCTACGGGGTGCCGAGCGTATCCAGACATGGCAGGGTCGAGTACGGACACGCGATACGGGATCTGGTTCGCCGTCGAAACGCTCGTGACGCTGACCATGGCCACGGTCGTCATCGTCCCGCTGGGACGAATCGAACCGCTCGTCGGAGCCGCGGCGCTGATCGCCGTCGTCGGCTTCCTGGCCGTTCGCCTGTTTCGCTACGTCGAAGCGTACGTGGACGACAGGCTCGAAGAAGTCGGCGCATAACGATGCAGCCCCGTCGCACGCCCGGTCACGAACTGGTGACGACGAACGTTTCGAGTCGGTACGTGTCCTCACCGGTTGGATCGCCCGGATTGACGCCGACCACCGACCTGCTGCTCCAGTAGATCGTGAGCCGAACCCCGTCCGCGCTCCCCGCCGGGTCCACGTAAACGGTTTCGCCGGCGTCCCACGTCGGCCCGATACCGACCTGCGGTGGGTTGTTCCCCGCCGACTCCGTGAACTTCTCCAGGCGACTCGCGTAGGCGTCGTTGGCGGGCGTCCCGCTGTCGGGCGATCCGCCGATGTCGGTGTCCGTCGAGCCGGTCACGTAGAGTTGCTCGGTCTCGGCCGCGTCCCCCGCGACGAGCGTGATCGCGACCGTCTGTTCGCCGCCGTCGGGGACGAGATCGTACGAGAGTTCCATCACCGGAGCGGTCGACTGGAGGCCGGCTCCCAGGTCGAAGACGAAGACGGTCATCGTCGCGGCCAGCACCACCGTCACGGCGACCAGCAGGATGACGCTGAGAATCGAGGAGACGCCGCGACGGTGCCTGGCGTTCATCTCTTCGTAGAGGGGGGGATGAGCGGCAAATATGTTTCGGGGGACTCACGTCTCGTCTTCGAGCCGGTAGTCCTCGCAATGCGAGCATCGTGACCGCACCGCACGAGCGGTGGCCGTTTCGACTCGGAGGGCGACCGCATTTCGACGCCACCGGCCGGGACGAATTGGGAAACATACGCGAGTCGAGGGAGGGCTATATAGCACACAGTAGACACCCTCCGAAACGGTCTGAAAGAGGTCGGTAAAGAGTCTCGTCGGTTTTCAGCCGGTCTCACGCAGTCGTGAAACGTCGCGAAAAACAGCTAAAACGACCCGCGGCCTGGGAAATCGTGCTGAATCGACGCCAAGGGTCTGGCCGTTATATGCAGGTAGGGGGACATGGACTGAACAAGAACGCACCCATGTCGACCTCCACGCCCTCCTCCAGAGAACGCCCGAACGCCGTCGCGACCGGTCACGAACTGGCGTCGGACACCGTCGGCACGGTCGCCGCGGCCGTCCGAGCGCTGGCCTTCTGGCTGACCATCCCGCTGCCGGCCGTCCTCCTCGTCACGCTCGTCTCGGGGATCGTCGCGTCCGCGCCGCTGGCCGTCGCCGGCCTCGTCGGACTGAACGTCGCCTGCGCCGTCGTCGGCCGGAACCACTCGCCGGAGGCATGACGCTCGAAGCACCTCCCGCGCGAGTCGCGGCCGACGGGCGGACGAAGCGGACCCTGTTCTGTCCGACGTGCGGCCACGAGAGCGCGATGGACGGCGACTGGATCGCCGACGACGGGACCGAGCGCCGTCGGCTGCTCTGTCCGGCCTGTGGCGGTGCGGTCGTCGACCGCCCCCAGCCCTGAGCCCGCCGCCACCGTTTTGCGGGCTCGGGCCCCACTCATCTCCGTGCCGAATCTCCGCCGCGACGCCGCGTTCGCCGGACTCTGTGGCGTCTGTCTCACCGGATATCTGTTCCTGACTGGCGAAGCGGCCGCGCTGGGTTCGTTCCCGGCCGCCGCCGTCGGCGTCGGGGCGGCGCTCGCCCTTGAAGCGGTGTTCGTCGCCGACACGCCCGTCCGGACGCTGTGGGAGCGCCGGGGGGTCCGGCTCGCGAGCGCGGCGGCGCTCGTCCTCGGTGCGCTCGGCCTCGCGGCGGTCAGCGGTCCGCTCGTCGTCGCCGCGGCCTGCTGGGGACTCGCGACGTACTTCGTCCTGCTGGTGCTCGTGCTCGGAGGGTACTGGGGCGAGGCGGAGAGCGAGTGACGCCGGCGACCGTTCGGTGCCTCAGTCCTCCGACTCGGGTTCGAAGGACGCGGTCCCGTCCGCGAAGGTGAGCGACTCGCGGGCGACGACTTCCGCCGCGTCGGGGAGGTCGTCGACGACGGCCGCCGAGACGCGCAGGTCGGCGAGGTCCTGCGTGTTGGCGATCCAGACGACGCGGACCGTCTCGGGGTCGTAGCCGCCGAGGGCGGTCAGCGCCGTCCGGAGGGCGAACTCGTCGTCGGGCGCGACCACGGGGAGCTTCGCCTTCGCCAGCGAGCCGCTGGTGAGCACGTTCGCGTAGGTCTTCTCCAGGTCGAGCTGGTCGATCGCCGCCTGCCGCGTGAGGTCCGCGAGGCCGATGCCGGCCCCGTTGCCCTTCGTCGCCTCGGTGAGCCCGCGGGCGTACAGCAGCTTGACGGCCGGTTCGTCCGGGTCTGGCGCGTTGAGGACGCGGTAGCGCCCGACGACGTTCGTGTCCATCCCCGCGCCGGAGATCTCTTTGCCGAGTTCGTCGACGACGAGCAGGTCGATGTCGTCGACGGGGAGCGTCGCCATCTCGTCGTAGGCGCGTGCTAACAGCGCTGGCTCGCGGTCGAGGAACGACCCGGCCGGGACGGCCTCGACGTGGGCGGTCTCCTCGTGGAAGTTTTCAACGAGGGCGAGGCCGCCCAGCAGGGGCAGCGCGGATTCGACGACGGGGAGCGCGGCGTCCAGCGTCTCGACGTACCCCTCCTGAATGGCCGTCGAATGGAACGCCTTCGCGCCGCGTTGCTTCCCCAGGCCGACGACGGTCATCTTCGTCAGCCCGCTCTCGACGCGGCCGCTGTAGTTAGTGTGTGCCTTCACGCGGTTCACCGCGAGGACGGCGTCCGCTTCCAGGGCCGCCGTCGAGACGTGGACCGTCATCTCGGTGTCGCCAACCGTCACCGAATCGAGTTCCTCGGTGCCCATCCGGGCGTCGATCGGGGCGTCGAGTCGCACCTCGGTGATTCCGAGCGACTCCAGTACCTCACGCTGACCCGCGGCCGTCGCGCCGCCGTGGCTCCCCATCGCCGGGACCACGACCGGCTCGAACCCCCGATCGCGAATCGACTCAACGACGGCCTCGGCGATGTCGTCGATCCGGTGGATGCCGCGACTGCCGACGGCGACGGCGACGGTTGCCCCCGCGTCGAGCCGGTCGAAATCGAGGGCGTCGAGTTCGGCCCGGGCAGCCGCTACCGGATCCGCAACGCGTGCGGTCTCCGGATCGTATCTGACCCGAGCGAACGCGGGAAGCGGCTGTGGCTCGATGAGGTCGTCCACGGCCGCGCGGTCGGGGAAGTCCATATCGGTCGAACGGCGGCGCGCCATACAAAATCCGCGGTCGGGCTCACTCGAACGCCGAGATGCCGGTCAGGTCGTGGCCGAGCACGAGCGAGTGGATGTCGTGGGTTCCCTCGTAGGTGTAGACGGTCTCCATGTTCGTCAGGTGGCGCATCGGCGGGTAGTCGGCGGTGATGCCGTTGCCGCCGAGCATCTCGCGGGCGACGCGGGACTGCTCGCGGGCCATCCGGGCGTTGTGTCGCTTGGCCATCGACACCTGCGCCGGCCGGAGGTCGCCCCGTTCCTTGAGGTCGGCCAGCCGGTGGGCGAGCAGTTGCCCGGTGGTGATCTGGGTCGCCATCTCCGCGAGCTTCTCCTGCTGGAGCTGGAAGCCGGCGATGGGGCGGCCGAACTGCTCTCGGTCGGTCGCGTACGCGCGGGCGGTCTCGAAACAGTCCCTCGCGGCCCCGACCGTTCCCCAGGCGATGCCGTAGCGGGCCTGCGTGAGACAGGAGAGCGGCCCCTTCATCCCCTCGACGCCCGGGAGGACGCTCTCTTCGGGGACGCGGACGTTCTGGAGTGCGACCTCGCCGGTGATCGAGGCGCGAAGCGAGAGCTTCTCGTCGATCTCGGTCGTCGTGACGCCGTCGCGGTCCGTCTCGACGAGGAAGCCCCGAACGGGGTCGCCGTCGGCGGAGCGGTCGCGCGCCCACACCAGCGCGAGGTCGCTGATCGGTGCGTTCGTGATCCAGGTCTTCGACCCGGTGAGCACGTAGCCGTCGCCGTCGCGCTCGGCCGTCGTCTCCATGCTCGCGGGGTCCGAGCCGTGTTCCGGTTCGGTCAGCCCGAAACAGCCCACCCGTTCGCCCCGTCCGAGGGCCGGGAGCCACCGCTCTTTCTGGGCCTCGCTGCCGAAGGCGTGGATCGGGTACATGACGAGCGCGCCCTGGACGCTGGCCATCGAGCGGACGCCGCTGTCGCCCGCCTCCAGTTCCTGCATGAGGAGGCCGTACGCCGTCTCGCTGACGCCCGGCAGCCCGTACCCCTCGATCGTCGGGGCGTAGAACCCCAGTTCGCCCATCTGAGGGATGAGATCGGTCGGAAACGTCCCGTCGAGCCAGTGGGTCCCCACGTCGGGCCTGACCTCTGATTCGACGAACTCTCGGGCGGTGTCGCGGACCATCCGCTCCTCCTCGCCGAGATCGGCCTCCAGGCCGAGATAGTCCATCATACCAACAGAACGGCTGCGTCTCAGGTAAGGATTACCCCGAGGTTCCCCGGGCGAGAGCGGCGGCAGACGCGAAATCGGGTTCCGGTCGAGGTTGCAGGATAGCGGAACCGGTAGTGTTTCCCAGACAGACAGGTATGGGATCGCAATACACAAATTTGTATACACGATGGTAGTTCTAGCCGTCATATATCCAGTAAAGAATCCATATTCCCAAAATAGGATCTGTTTTCGACAATTATGTATCTATATCTGCCATAATGGGCCTACACATCCAGTGTATCAGTCACCGATATTTTGACGCCAAACGTAGCGGAGATGGTGTTGCACAGTCAGATATGGAAACGTATTTCTACAGGTGTGCACACATTGGCTACTATGAGCGACGAAGACGACATCGAAGACGAGAACGTTACGGTATCGATGGAGATTTCCGGGGATTACGAAGAAGTCATGTCGAAGCTATCGATGGAAGAGTCGGGGACGACGTCGCTCGCGCCACTCCTCGACGACCTCGAGACGCTGCTCGAAACCGTCGTTCGGATGGACGGCGGCACGCGAAGCGCGATCGCACAGCAGCTCCCCGACACGATGAGCGTCAATTTCGACGCGCAGGCGGTCGTGGACACGCTGCAGGTACTCGAACGATACGATCTCGTGGTTCTCGAAGGGAACACCTGGAAGCCCGGCCCCCAGCTCACGATCGAGGAGTGAGCGGCTATCGTCGACGCTGACTCCGCGGTCAGCGTCGGCTGGTGGCCGAGAAAGAGGCGTATAACAAACACCCGATAGCATGACTATCCAGTGCGGGCACGAAGCGTGCTCGTACGCTCCCAGCGGCCGTGTTCCCTTGCTCCCCTGTACGGGAGGACGGCTGCCACGCCGGGTGTCACCCACCCGGTCTTGTTCCCCATTGACCCGCTCGACCGGTAGCTCAGCGCTCGCTCACGCCAGCCAGGTCCTCGACTGCCAGTTCGACGTTCCACTTGTTCGCCTTCCAGACGGCGTCGAACAGCGCGCCGAGGACGGGGACGGACCCGCCGACAGCGTCGACCGAGACGTTCGCGAGCATCGCGAGCAGCGTGCCGTAGGAGACGCCTAGCCGCGCCGATTCGAGGACGATGTACAGCGAGATGCCGGCCGCGACGGCGTCACCGGCCCCGGGCACCACGCCGAGCAGCGGATCGATTCCGACGCGGTAGTCGGTGCCTGGAATGTCGACGCTCTCGTCGAGCAGTGCGGCGACGGCGGCCATCCGTCGGACCGCGGCGCGGTCGACCGTCGACGGTAACTCGCCGTGGATTTCGGCGTCGAACGCGTCTTCCAGACCAGATATCGCGGATTCGTCGGGGTCGCCGTCGGACGACGCGATGGGGCCGTCGTCGACGGGAATGTCGACCCCGTCGTCGTGATCGATTTCGGTGTCGCTGTCGGTGGCCTCGTCTCCGGCGTCGCGCTCGTCCGAGTCGTCAGTGGACATAGCGACACGTCGCGGCACAGACGCATAGTGACGCGGCCTGCATAGGCCACCGCACTGTCGCGCCTCGAGTCGACGGCGTGACCGACGCCGTCTCTGGGCTTTCACATGCAGGCTATGGCCTTGAACGTCCGAGCGGCGTATCCCAGGTGCAATGTCATCAGTCGAACCGCTCGCCGACGCGGACCACCTGAGCGAGCGCGAACGCGAGTGTCTGGAGCTGTGTCAGCAAGCGACGGAAGTGTGCGAGTGGTGCGCCGACGAGTGCGCGCGCATCGACGGGATGACCGACTGCGTCAGACTGTGTCGCGACGTGTCCGACATCGCGTCGCTCCACGTCAAGTTCCTCGCGCGCGGGTCGGATCACCGTGAGGCCCTCGCCGGCGTCTGTGCGACGGTCTGTCGAGACTGCGCCGAGGAGTGCGAGAACCACGAGCACGATCACTGCCGCACCTGTGCCGAAGTCCTCCGCGAGTGTGCGGAGGCCTGCGAGTCGATGGTCAAGTAACGACCCACGGCGAACGGGCCGGCGCGAACTCGCCCCTTCGGTACAGTTCTGAAACTGAGAACAGCTATCGAGCCACGGTGACGGGTCGGCGCGGACTCGCCTCTCGGCCGGTAGCGCAACTGTGCTACGAGATCAGCGTTCGAAGAATGTGACGGCGAAGCCGTCAGCTCGTCGCTCCCGACGGAACCGAACTGGCGCTACAGGTTCGAGTGGAGTCGGATCTCGTCGTCGGTGACGGTGTCGACAGCCTCTTGCTGGAGCGGATAGCCGTCGTCGTCGTCGGTGTCTTCCCAGCCGAGTTTCGTCTTGAGTTTCGTCGTCAGGCCCGGGTCCGGGTCGACGTACGCGGTCCCGTATCGGTAGCCGCTGACGATTCCGATCTCTGTACCATCTTCGGCGACGACAGTCTTGCCGACGTCGTCGTCGGTGATCTGAGCAGTTGACATCGCAACTCACGGTAGCGGTGTCCCGAGTATCACCCCGCTGCTTGCATAGGCAGCAACCACGTGGCGGTCCGACGGAGAGTTCGGTTCGACGATTCCGACGCGAGCCGGACCAAAACCGTCCACAGCCGCGGTTGCCGTGGATAGGTCAACAGAAAAACATAAGCGCGTGCCATTCGCACGACAACTATTGATGCCCACCATCGTTTCGGGATCGGTTCCGGCGAGCGACCTCGCGCTCGCGTACTCGCTCGAACAACTCCCAGAGCTGCAGTTCGAAATCGAACGGATCGTCACCAGCGGCGGCGACGCACTCATGCCGATGCTATGGGTCCGTGGCAGTACACGCGAGGAAGTCGAAGCGACGCTGGAGGAGGATCCCACCGTCGATAAGGTCGAACTCCTCGGCGACTTCGACGACGAGTGGCTGTTCAGAATGGAGTGGATCGCACACATCGATCTCCTCGTGCAGATGATCACCAACTCGGAGGCGACCATCCTCGACGCGGTTGGACAGGGCGACCGCTGGAAGCTGCGCGTGCTCTACCCTCGCCGGTCGCTGTTCTCGAAGACCCACGACTTCTGTGAGAGCCACGGTCTCGACTTCGACGTGGCCTCGATCCGCGAACTAGACGAAGAGCCCGCGGGCCGCTACGGTCTGACGACCGCGCAGTACGAGATCCTCTCGGAGGCCTCGAAGCGCGGCTACTTCGAGGTCCCGCGCGGAGTGAGCCTGGAGGCGCTCGCGGACGACCTCGACATCTCGCATCAGGCGGCGTCCGAGCGACTCCGGCGCGCGACCGACGCGCTCGTCGAGGACGCGCTGTTCGTCGGCTTCGACGGCTTCGACTGAGCCGCGACGGGCATCACTCCTCAGACGAGGATGAGGACCTGCGACGACGGCGCAGGTACGCCAGCAGCGCGACGACGCCGACTGACAGGGCTCGGCGTGACCGGAGTCGGCTCGCAGCACTGGAACTCGACTGGTCGGCCGCCTCGTCAGTGGTGTCCGCGTCGGCGGTATCCGTGGCGTCGAGGTCCGCCGGGTCCACGTCGATCTGACGGGACTCGGCCGAGGCGTCGTCCCGACCACTCTCGTCGCTCTCCTGCTGAACGCCTTCCGCGAGCGCCTCCCTGACGGCCTCTTTGACGGGTCGTTTGATCGCTGCTTCTACGCTCGACTGCAGTCGCCCGGGGGACCGGGACTGCAGCGACGGTGAATCACTCATGTGACATCTACGTGCAGGAGCGTGGGAGAGAGGTAGATGGTGCTTGCCAGTGCAACGGTCCGAACCGCGCCTGCCACGTCGGCTTACCAGTCCAGCGTGGCGTTGACGACCACGCCGAGCAGCAGGACGTTCGCGGCCAGATACAGCGCGGTGACGAACAGGAGGATCGCCCCGATGAGCCCGTAGGCAGCGTACTCGCCGGCAGTGCCGGTGTAATAGACGAAGCCGACCTGGATGACGACCCACCCGACGGCGGCGACGACCGTGCCGGGCAGGACGTGCCGGATGGAGGTGTCGACCGGCGGGAGGACGTAGTAGACGGGGAGGAATCCGACCGTGAGGACGGCCAGCGCCGTGGCGGTTCCGACCAGCCGCGGGTACGGAACGGCGAACTGGACGTACGTGAGCGCGATGCTGGTCGCCGAGAGGAGCCCGACCGCCCCGAGGAGCACCCCCATGACGAGCAGGCTGCGGGCGATCTGTGCGGGCATCGAGATGGACGCGACGGCGTCGTACACCTGGGTAAAGGCGATCGAGAGCCCGCGGAACACCTTGCTCCCGCTCCAGACGACGAACAGGAGGCCGAGCACCCCGGCGGTCCCGTGGCCACGCGCGTTCTCGATCAGTCGCTCCAGCACCGCCTGCGTGCTCGCCGAGACGACCGATCGCAGCGCGTCGAGAAGCGTCGCGGTCGCGCCGACCGCCGAGAGGACGGCCAGCGCGACGACGAGCAGCGGGACGATGGATGCGAAGGCGTAGTAGGCGATGCTCGCGGCCATGAAGGGGACGTTCTCCTCGCGGACGGTTCGGACGATTTCACGCCCGGTCGCGAGCGCGCTCATCGGCGGCGGTCCCGCCGACACGGCGTCTCGCTGCGGCGGTTCAGCGTCGGGTCGGAAGCCACACTCATGGTAGTGCGTCGACAGCCAACTGGAAAAGAACGCTAGCCTGCGCTGGCAAGGCTCTCGCTCGCGCGACGGCCCGCGACGCGGGCCGACAGTATTTGTTCCCCTGTCACCTGTCCGTTCGTATGACACAGCCGTTTCGCTACGATGGCGAGGTCGCACCGGGCGAGGTCAGACACCTCAGGTACGAGGTCGGCGAGACGTACCTCGGCGACCCCGTCGAGATTCCGGTGACGATTCTCAACGGCGAGCGCGACGGCCCGACCGTCGGCCTGACCGCGGCGCTCCACGGCGACGAACTCAACGGCGTCAAGGTCCTCCAGGAGGTGGCAGACCGCTACGACCCGGACGACATCCACGGGACGGTCGTCTGCTGTCACGTCCTGAACGTCCCCGGCTACCTCGCACAGACGCGGGACATCCCCATCTACGATCAGGACCTCAACCGCGCGTTCCCCGGCAAGCCCCGGAGCAACACCGCCGAGCGAATGGCCGACCGGATCTACCGGACGTTCGTCGAGAAGTGCGACCTCCTGCTCGACTTCCACACCTCGACGCGGAACCGGACCACGATGTTTCACACGCGCGCGGACACGACGAACGAGCAGGTCGAGCGCCTCGCACGAGCGTTCGGCGCGAACGTCGTCATCTCCGGGCCGGGCGACGCGGGGTCGCTCCGACGGACGGCCACCGAGCACGACATCCCGGCGGTCACCGTCGAGATGGGGAAGGCCCACCGCTTCCAGCCGACGCTCATCGAGCGTGCGCTCGACGGTGTCGCGAGCGTCTTCGCCGAGTTCGGCGTCGACCCGACGGCGACAGTCGGCTGGCCCGGATGGTTCCGGGTTGTCCCCGCCGACCAGGGCGACAAGACCTGGCTCCGGGCGGACACCGGCGGCCTCGTCGAGATGCGGTGGGGGCCGTACCCGCTCGTCCGCGAGGGCGAGACCATCTGTACGATCACGGACCACTTCAAGCACAGCGAGAAGGTGGTCGAGGCACCGTTCACGGGAATCCTCGTCGGCGTCCTGGAGAACCCCGTCGCCCAGCCCGGTCACCCGCTCTGTCACCTCGTCCGCATCGACGAGACGACGCGCGACGAGATTCAGGCCGAGATCGACCGGGGCGAGTTCGACGGCTACCGCCAGCGCGGCCTCCGCTGGCGCGGGGAGCGCTCGGAGCTCGACTAGCCGTCAGACGAGTGAATCATTCCTGATACGAACGATCGCGAAACCTCTCTGTTTTCGTATGTTTCTGTTCGCGTTTACGGTCAGTTTTCGTATGTGAAATGGGAGACGTAGCCTGGTCGAATAGAGTTCTCTGACTGACGATGATGGTCGATGTCCTGTCTGACAGATGCCAGTAAAACACATATGGAAGCCGACAGAACCGAAAGGAGAAAACGTTACCAGCGGTGGTGGACCGCGTCGAAGACGTGCTCCTCGTAGGCGTCCCGGACCGCGCCGTGGACCTGGTTCGACAGTGGGTCCATCTCGCTGACCGCCGCGTTGTCCTGGACGTGGTCGGGGTCGGTCGACCCGGGGATGACCGTCGACACGGCGTCGTGGTCGAGGATCCAGCGCAGCGCCATCTGGGCCATCGTCATCCGCTCGGGGACGTGCTCGCGGAGGTCGTCGACGGCGTCGAAGCCCGCGTCGACGGGGAGGCCCGCGAACGTCTCGCCACGGTCGAACACCTCGCCCTCGATGTTGAAGTTCCGGTGGTCGTTCTCGGGGAACTCCATGTCTCGCGAGAGCTTCCCGGTGAGCAGGCCCGAGGCCAGCGGCACGCGAACGATGACGCCGATGTCGCGGCGCTTTGCCTCCTCGAAGAACCGTTCGGCTGGGCGCTGGCGGAACATGTTGAAGATGATCTGGACCGTCTCGACGCCGGGGTACTCGATGGCCTTCAGCGCCTCCTCGACGCGCTCGACGCTGACGCCGTAGTGGGCCAGCTTCCCCTCGTCTTTCAGCCGCTCCATCGCCTCGAACGTCTCGGGCTGATAGTAGGCGTCGGTCGGCGGGCAGTGCAGTTGCACCAGTTCCAGCGTGTCGGTCCCGAGGTACTCGCGAGAGCGGTCGACGAACCGCGAGAGGTTCTCGTAGTTGTACCGCTCGGCCGTGTGGGGGTCCAGCCGACGGCCGGCCTTCGTCGCGACGGTTACCTCGTCGCGGACCTCGCGCTCGTCGAGCACCTCGGCGATGCGCTGCTCGCTGAAGCCGTCGCCGTACACGTCGGCCGTGTCGAGGAAGTCGATGCCGGCGTCCAGCGCGGTCCGCACCGCCTCGCGGCCCGCCTCCTCGGAGACGTCGCCCCAGTCACCGCCGATGTTCCAGGTGCCGAGGCCGACCTCCGTCACGTCGAATCCCGTCGAGCCAAGCTGTCTTCGGTTCACGAACGTCCGTATCACTGGGACGCACTTGGGGGCTACGGTATCTCACAGGGAAATCCGTGAACGATGAAAGGGCACCGTGCCCGATAGGTGGCTGCCAGGTTGGCGCGCCACGTCGTCTCCGGGGCTATTCGACCCACTTCGTCCGGCGGACGTCGTACGCCCCACACTCCGGACACGAGTGGTACTGTAGCTCAAACGACGCCTGGCACACCAGACAGGTGTACCGGCATCTCGACTCCTCCCCTCTGTGGGAGTCCGTGCGTACTCTGTTGAACAGCCCCATCGACGACCACTCCCACCTTGGTCGGACGAAGATAAAAACAGGCGAGATCGTTCACACAGTCCGCAACGCCGCCGTCGTGCGGTTTCCGCTACTGTCACTCGGCTATAACGACCGGCGCGCCCGCCAGCGGTGGCGCTGTCCGGGCATCAGCCACCGCGGGACTTAATGACTGTCCGTGAGGAATCACCAGCCATGGACGGACCACCGACCGTCGAGGAGCTGACACCGCCGGAGCGAACGCTGATGGGACCGGGACCGAGCGACGTGCACCCGCGCGTGCTCAGAGCCATGAGCACGCCGCTCGTCGGCCACCTCGACCCGTCGTTCGTCGATATCATGGACGAGGTCCAGGAGCTGCTTCGCTACACGTTCCGGACCGACAACGAGTGGACGATCCCGGTCTCTGGGACCGGCTCGGCAGCGATGGAGGCCGCCATCGGGAACGTCGTCGAACCGGGCGACACGATGCTCGTGCCGTCGAACGGCTACTTCGGCGACCGGATGGCCGACATGGCCCGGCGCGCCGGCGGAGAGGTCGCCACCGTCGACGCACCGTGGGGCCGACCGCTCGACCCCGCGGCGGTGGCCGACGCCTTCGACGAACACAGCCCAGACGTGTTCGGCTTCGTCCACGCCGAGACCAGCACCGGCGTCCTCCAGCCGTCGGTTCCCGAACTCACCGACATCGCCCACGAGAACGACGCGCTGGTCGTCGCCGACACCGTCACCTCGATCGGCGGCGTCGAGCTCCGCGTCGACGAGTGGGACATCGACGTGGCCTACGCCGGCCCGCAGAAGTGCCTCTCGTGTCCGCCCGGCGCGAGCCCGCTGACCCTCAACGACGACGCGATGGACAAGGTCCTCTCTCGCGAGGCGGACCCCCGGTCGTGGTACCTCGACCTCTCACTGCTCGAAGGCTACTGGGGCGAGGAGCGAGCCTACCACCACACTGCCCCCATCACGAACGTGTACGCGCTGCGCGAGGCGCTCCGCCTGGTTGCCGAGGAAGGCATCGAGTCGCGCTGGGACCGCCACCTGCGCGTCGCGAGCGCGCTGAAAGCCGGCGTCGAGGGCATGGGACTGGAGATGAACGCCCCCGAGGAGTTCTGGCTCCCGAGCCTGAACACCGTCCGCGTCCCCGACGGCGTCGACGATGGTGCGGTCATCCAGTCGCTGCTCGACGAGTACGACCTGGAGATCGCGAGCGGCCTCGGCGCGCTCTCGGGCGACATCTGGCGCATCGGCTGTATGGGCCACTCCGCCCGCCGCAAGAACGTCAGCTATCTGCTCGCGGCGCTCGGCGACGCGCTCACGGAGCAGGGCGCGGCCGTCGACGTGGACGCCGGACTCGCGGCGATGAGCGAACGGTTCTGAGACCGCGTTTCGACGGCGACGTGGCGGACGCTCTCGATCACAGTTCGGCTGAAAACCAAGTCCGCCCTCTCCGATTGTGAACAGATGGGAGACGTTCCGGGCATGCGGCGCGTCGCGCCGTTCCGGGACTACGACTCCCATGTTCAAATCGGGTCGTGTGTGAATACACACACGGCGCTCGTATTCGAGCGCCGCGAGAAGTATCCGCCCTCCCCGATTTGAACGGGGGACAAGTCGATCTACAGTCGACTGCTCTACCAGTCTGAGCTAAGGGCGGTCTGCACCCGAAAATACCCCGCCGTCCAGACTTAAGGGTTGTTATTCGCGAGAGGTGCGTCGGTCGGTCACACGTCTCGACAGCCCCGGAACCGCCATCCGACGCCGCCCTCCCGAACGGCATCACCACTCGTCAGCTGACTGACGGGTGTCAGACATCGCGGGAAGATTGAAATACCCTGATGATAATGTGCATAGTGAGTCGGATGAGTAAGATCACGTTCCGTGCGGACGACGACCTCATCGAGCAGTTGGAGGCGTTCGACGCCTCGAAGAGTGAGGTCATGCGCGAGGCCCTCCGTGAGTACCTCGGAGAGTCGGAGACGCAGTCGTCCGACGCGGCGGACTCGGTCGCGGATCCCGAGACGATCGACGAGCTCATCACGGAACGCGTCGACAGCATCATCTCCGAGCGTCTGGAGGAGCGGGTGCCGACGCGGCCCCGCCAGCCCCAGGATGTCAACGTAAACATCACGCTCGACGGCGCGGCACAGGGTAATCTGTCGGGCGAAACCACCCGACAGCACGTGTCTGACACCGGTGCAGACGGCGATGACGAGCGCGCGCACGCCGAGAGTCAGACTCAGAGCACGGCCGAGCGTAAGACAGGTGGCGACCGGCGTGCCAAGACCGGCGAGAAGCCGCGTAAGACGTGCGCGCAATGTGGCGAAAACGTCGGCTCAGACCACGTGTACTGCCCGAATTGCGGTGAGAAATCGTCCCGGCGCGTGTTCTGTGATTGCGGCGACGAGCTCCGGTCGGACTGGGGCTTCTGTCCGAGCTGCGGGAGACGGACGCCGGCTGCCGACGTGCTGGATCAACCCTGAAACGACGTTTACGCCCGATAGAAGTTCTGTACGGCCGTAAACGAGGTAGTGTATGACACTGCCCGTAAGTTTTAATACATCAGGGTCAGTGGTACATCTTGCGTAAGACGGTCGTCTTACACAACGGAGGGAGCGAGGGGATGACGCCCTCGTACTGCGGTTCCGCTGTGTAAACGGACGGGCGGGCCGTAAACGCGGCCCGGCCGCGCCGTCTTACCCAAGGGGAACTACCAAATATGGAGCGTGTGACACTACGGATTCCGAAGCAGCAGATCGAAGAGGTCGAACAAATGGTCGAGACGGGCGAGTACCCGAACCGTAGCGAAGCGATTCGCGCGGCCGTCCGGGAGATGCTCGCCGAGGAAGGCTCCGAACGTGCCTCCGAGAAGCAAAAGCGGTCCTGGGCCAAGGTGTAACGATGCAGGACATCGTCAACGAGGCCCTCGAACGCGACGAGCAGGAACAGAAACAGCTGTCCGACGAGGACGTCGACGGGTTCGGCGACCCGCGCATCGTCATCGTCGGCTGTGGCGGGGCCGGTAACAACACGGTCAACCGCCTGTACAACATCGGCGTCGAGGGCGCCGACACCGTGGCCATCAACACGGACAAGCAGCACCTCAAGATGATCGAAGCCGACACGAAGATTCTGGTCGGCAAGTCCCTCACCAACGGCCTCGGTGCCGGCGGTGACCCGTCGATGGGCGAGCGCGCCACGGAGATGGCACAGGGGACGATCAAGGAGGTCCTCGGCGACGCGGACCTCGTGTTCGTCACCGCTGGCATGGGTGGCGGAACCGGGACCGGCGCGGCCCCGGTCGTCTCGAAGATCGCCAAGGAACAGGGCGCCATCGTCGTCGGCATGGTGTCGACGCCGTTCAACGTCGAGCGAGCGCGGACGGTCAAGGCCGAGGAAGGACTAGAGAAGCTCCGCAACGAAGCGGACTCCATCATCGTCCTCGACAACAACCGCCTGCTCGACTACGTCCCGAACCTCCCGATCGGCAAGGCGTTCTCCGTGATGGACCAGATCATCGCCGAGACCGTCAAGGGCATCTCCGAGACCATCACCCAGCCGAGCCTCATCAACCTCGACTACGCCGACATGACCTCCATCATGAACCAGGGCGGCGTCGCGGTGATGCTCGTGGGTGAGACCCAGGACAAGAACAAGACCGAGGAGGTCGTCAAGGACGCGATGAACCACCCGCTGCTGGACGTGGACTACCGCGGCGCGAGCGGCGGTCTGGTGCACATCACCGGCGGCCCCGACCTCACGCTGAAGGAGGCCGAGGGCATCGCCCAGAACATCACCGAGCGCCTGGAGGCGAACGCCAACGTCATCTGGGGCGCGCGCATCCAGGAGAACTACAAGGGCAAGGTCCGCGTCATGGCCATCATGACCGGCGTCCAGTCCGCACAGGTGCTGGGCCCGACGACCCAGAAGCAGGCCAACAAGTCCCGGCAGGCGATCCAGGAGGTCGACGACGACACCTCCTTCGACGCCTCCGACAACGTCGAGAGCTTCGACAGCCCGTCCGCGAACGGCGGCCGAAGCGGCGGCCGCAACACCGGCTACGGCGAGACCGACGGCGGACAGGACCAGCACGAGAAGAACAACGGCCTCGACGTCATCCGGACGAACGAGTAACTCGGCCGCGACCCTTCTTCGCTTTCACCGTTCGGATAGCGGTTCGCTCGCCCGGCGATGGGCGCGCGTGACAGCCGACGCGAAACGGGCGTCAGACCGCTTCGAGTGCGTCCAGCAGATTGCACTTCCGACAGCGGTCGCGCGCGGTCGGCGCGCCGCAGTTCTCGCACTCGCCGTAGTCCCTGTCACCGTTCTCGCCGCCGTAGGTGTCGGCGGCCAGCGCCGCGAGCTTCTCGTAGCCCGCCATGATCGAGTGGCGGGTCCCGGGGTGGTTCTCCTCCAGGCCGAGCATGAGTTCCTGTATCTCGCCGCGGTAGGCCTCCTCGGCGTGGGGACACTCGGTGATGTGGGCCGGCAGCTCCTGAAAGCGAGCGTATAGCGCGACCTCCTTCTCGGGGATATCCCGAAGCGGCTTGGCCCGCGGGATGTGGTGGTCCTGTGACTCGCGCGTGCGCTCGGTCGGCGCGTCGGCGCGTTCATCGAACGGGCCGAGCGACGCCTCGAAGTGCTTCGCGATCTGTTCCACGTCACCCTCGAGGAAGTTCATCAGCGCCGTCTCGGCCTCGTCGTCTAAGTTGTGGCCGGTCAGCAGCTTGTCCGCGTCGAGTTCCTCGGCGTAGCGCGAGAGGAGGTCGCGCCGGAACACACCGCAGTACGCGCAGGCGGCCATGCCCTCCGGGTCGTCCTCGACCACGTCGTCCATCTCGACGCCGAACTCCTCGGCGTAGGAGACGACCTCGTGGCGGATGCCGAGGTCCTCGGTCAGTTCCTCGCAGGCGTCGAGGCTGGCGTCGCGATAGCCCTCGATGCCTTCGTGGATAGAAAGCGCGACGAGTTCGATGCGGGGGTCCTCGGCGAAGGTGTCGTGGAGGATCTGCGTGAGGACGACGCTGTCCTTGCCGCCGGAGAGCCCGATGACCCACGTCTCGGGGTCCTCGACGGTGGCGTCGTCTGACACCAGCCCGTCCTCGCGGATCCGCCGGCGGACCCGTTTCGTGACCGTCCGGCAGAGGTGAGACTCACAGAGGTAGAGCCCGGAGTAGGCCGCGTGTAGCACCGCGTTCTCGCCGCACTTGTCGCACTCCATCTTTGCAGGGACTCGGTCCCGCAGCGGTGAGAGGGTTTCGCCTCGGGACCGTCGGCCGACAGGTCGGACGCGTCGCGACACCGTCCCACCGCGGCCGCCGACTGTCGAACCGGACCAGCGAGCCCCTCAGAGCGCGCGCGGTCCGTGACGCAGGACCTCGACGACCGCCTCGACGGTCTCCTCGCGGCCGGTCGAGGAGAACAGCTCGTGGCCGCCGTCGTAGAGGCGGATGCGGTCGGCCGGGAGCCGCGCGCCGACGGCCCGTGGGTCCACCACGGTGTCGGTGAGCGAGCAGAACGCGACGGCGTCCTCGCGGCCCGGCGGAAGTGATTGCTGTGCGCGCATGACCGTCCGAACGAACGCGGGCGAGTACGCCGACGGGGCCTCCACGACCTGTCGCTCGGTGGCGAGGTCGCCCAGCGCGTCGCGCTCCAGCGCTCCGACGGGGATGAACGGCCGCGAGACCGGCAGCGCCGCGACGGCTTCGAGGACCGGTCGCGGTATCGGCAGGTCGCTGTCCCACCAGGGGCTCAGGTACACGCGGGTGCCGAGGCCGTCCGCGTCGAGGTGGGCCGTCGTCAGCCCGCCGGCGCTGTGGGCGAGCAGGTCGAACGTGTCGAGGCCGGCGGCGTATTCCGCGACCGGCGCGAGCCACTCCCGCTCGAAGTCGGTGATGTGCGTCGGCAGTTCGACGGCGTGGACGCGGTACTCGCGGGCGAGTCGGTCGACGAGCCACCGGACGTTCTCGTGGCGACAGCGGTTCCCCCACCCGAGGACGAGCAGGCAGTCGCGGTCGGCCCCGTCGTCGAAGACGCGGATCTGCATGGGCGCGCTTGCAGCGGTGGTGTGAAAAGTTTCCACCCGCTTCAGGCCCGCCAGACCAGCCACTCGGCGTGTGGCTGGTAGTCGACGAGGTGCGTGGTCCGGACGCCGGCCCCGTCCCGGCGTTTCCAGTTGAGGCGGACCGACTCGCCGCCGGTCAGCACCCGCTCCCCCGTGAGCCAGTGCAGCGGCCGGTCGGCCATCCGCGCTTCGAGCAGGTCCGTCAGCGCCGCGCTCACCGACTCGGGGACCTGGTACAGCACGAGCGTGTTGAACACGCAGACCGGCACGTCGTCGGGGATCTCGTCGAGAACGGCGGGCAGGTCCTCGACCATGTCTCCCTCGACGAGTCGCGGCGGGTCCTCACGAGCGACACCGAGGGCGGCGTCGAGGACGCTCCGGCGCGACTCGTGCTCCGGCCAGACGAGCGCTCGGAGCCAGTCCGCGTCGGCGTCGTCCGTCACGGCCAGCGGATTGCGGTCGATGCCGACCCGGGAGCGAATCGCGGGCGGCGTCTCGGGCAGCGGCGGGTCCCCCGAACGGACGTGGCTCTCGATGGTGACCGGCGAGTCGCGGTCGCCGACGACGCGGCCGTCGTAGTCGTAGCGATAGCGGTCGAACAGGAGATTCAGCCCGGCGCTCGGCCCGAGTTCGACCAGGGCCAGCGGCCCGTCCGTCGCCTCGGCGACCGTCGCGACGGCGGGATACAACACGGCGCTCCGACGGACCGCGTTGGTCTGCGTGCGGCGCGTTCGCAGGAGCGGGTGGAGGTCGTCGGCTCGGTCGAGACAGAACTCGCGGAAGGCGGGGAAACACTCGCCGTCGGGGTCGCGCGCCTCGGCGGCGATGCTCGGGTAGTACTCGGCCAGTCGGTGGCCGGGGTTACGCGCGAGGAGGTACTGGACGGCGGCGAGCAGCACGTGTGGGGCCTGCCGGCCCTCGGGGACCGCCGACGCCAGGTCGAGGACCGCGGCGTCTTCGGCGGCCTCCCGACAGAGGTGGGCGTACAGCGGCGAGGTGTCGGCGGCCCACGGGGCGAGGTCGCGGAACTGCGTCTGGAGGTCGGACATGCGCACAGACTGGCGGCGCTGGCTCATCAGTGTTCTCCGCCGGAGAGTCAGGGTTTTGCCCGCTGACCCGGTACGGGGTAAACGATGAGTCTGGACCGTCCGGAGGCAGTCGAGCGGGTCGAAGAGATCGTCGACGCCGTCGAGGAGGAGACGATGCCGGTCCCGGTCCGCGAGGTATGGGTGTACGGCGACGTGGCACTGGGACTGGACCCCGTCGATCGCCTCGACGTGTACGTGACGAAGGACATCCTGTTCAAGGACGCCCCCGAGCGCGCCGCCGAGTTCCAGCGCAGCCACGGCGTCGACGGGGTCGGCAAGACGGTCCGGGCCGCGTGGGCCGACGAACATCCGGAGTACATCCGGGCGAACGCGAGCGGCCACGCCGCCCCGGAGAAGTGTCTGGCGGCGCACCTCTTGCGAGACGACGAGCCGGTCCACCTCGAAGTGTGTAACGCCTCCTTCGAGGACAACGTCACCCAGCGGCTGAAGGGGGCCACGATGCGAGACGACTACGAGCAGATCCTCGACCCCCGCGGGGCCTGCCTGTGGCTCGACGGCGAGCGCTCGACGGACGCCTTCCGGAAGCTCCGGGACAACGAGTTCGTCTTCCCGACGCTGTCCCAGTCGCTGTCGATGCTCGGGCTGGAGGACGACGAGGCGAGCGAGGCCGCCGACGCCGTGAAGGCCTACCGCGAGCGCCAGGAGGGCGCGACGGTTCGCGGCGACGTGGTCTGACGGAAGAGAGCGACAACGGGCGGCGACGCCGTCACTGGAGCCACGGCGAATCCGCGACGGCGAACTCGTGGCCGCAGTCGGGACAGGCAACGCGTCGCGGAGCGCCGTCCTCGACGACGGTGAACCGGCGGCTCCAGCCGAGGTGGCCGCAGTCGGGACAGCGGCGGACGAGCGGTGGGATCATGGGTCGAGGGACCGCATCGCCGCCGGCTACGTGTCCGCGGCACATGGGTCTGCTGTCTCGGCCGACCCGACAGGCGCGCTCGACCATGACAACTACAACTGGCGTTTGAGCGTACGGAAAGGCTACACCCTCGCCGCGCGGAGCACGGGATATGAACCGAACGAGACGCGAGGCGCTGGGACTGGTCGGCGGCCTCGCGGCGGGCGTCCTGAGCGGGTGTCTGGCACCCGGTGGCGGCGACGGCCGCGACGGGACGGACAGCGGCGGCGGCGAGGAGTCACCGACGCTCCCGCCGCCCGTCACCGAAACCGACGACGGAACGCCGACCGATACCGGGGACGAAACGCCGACCGAGACCGAGGACGGAACGCCGTCCCAGACGCCCAGGGGCCTCCCCGACGGCGTCGAGCGGGTCGACACGCCGCCGTACGACATCGAGGACCCACCCGAGTGCGCGGGAGACGGGCAAGACGAGGATTACGACCCCCGCTATCTCTGTGCGAACATGCCGGCCGAGCCGTCGCTCGCGTTCGAACAGCAGCCGACGCGGGGCACGGTGTTTCGCGACGAGGGGCTCCAGTTCTCGCCCGGCGACGACGACCCGTCCGGCGATCAGCTCTACGCGACGCTGCTGACCGACGACGACGACCTCGACCGACTGAATCCCGACCGAGACGAGATACGCGCGTTCGTCTCCGAGACGGACTTCGAGCGCCGCGCCGTCCTCGCCGTCCAGACCGGGTGGGGGTCGGGGTCGATACTGCCACACCTGAAACGCGTCGAGGCGACCGACACCGGGATCCACGCCTTCGGCTGTTACACCCGGCCCTGCGTCTACACCGCCGACTACACCGCTCGAACGACGGTGGCCCGATTCGAGCGCCCGGACGCGCTGGAGACCGGGCTGGTCAGCCTGACCGTCGATCCCACGACGCGCTACACCGTCGCGACCGGCGAGGGCGTCGTGACCATCGACCGGTAGCGACGACCCCTTGTTCTATTGGACCGCGCCAAGTATTCTCGACCATGGGAGCCCTGACATCCCTCGCGATCCGAACCCTCCACGTCCTCGCGATGGCAGTCCTCGTCGGGGGATCGGCCGCCGCGTGGTACGGCTATCGGTCCGGCGCGGTCGACGGTCTCGCGGCCGCCGACAGATTCGAATGGCTGTTCTGGGCCGGCGTCGGCGCGCTCGTCCTCACCGGCGTCGGCAACCTCGGCGCGCTCGGCCCGCCCGGGCCGACGACCGACTGGGGCCGGACGCTGCTGGTGAAACTGACCCTGGTGGTGGGCCTCGTCTGTGGCTCGGCCGTCCGGACGCTGGTCGTCGTGCGCGCACGCGAGGCCGTCCGCCCGGTCGCCGACGGTGGCCGGGAGAGCGACGACGAGACGGACCCCGAAGACTGCCCCGCCAACGACACCCCCGACAGCCCGTCTCCCGACCCACACCGCGCAGTGCTCTCGAAGGCATATGGCGCGACGACCGGGCTACTGCTGGTGCTCGTCGTGCTCGCGGAGGTGCTGGCTCATGGGTGAGTCCAGCGACCGGCAGCCGTCCCGGCCGACCGAGACGCCCGTCGAGTCACCCACCGCCTCGGTCGCACTCGGCGGCCGGCTCTCGCTCTCGTCGTGGGCACTCGCCACCTTCGACGTCGCCCTGTTCGTTCTGGTCGCCGTGCTCGCGGGCCACGCGAGCGGGGCGCTCGCCGACCTGCTCGGCGGGCTGAACACGCTCGTCGGCGCGGCCGTCTTCTGCGTGGTGTGGGCGCTGTTCGTCCTCGCCGTCCGCTGGGTCGACTCAAGGGTGTCGCTGTCGGACTCGCTGTGGACGCTCGCCCTGCACGGCTTCGCCGCGGGCGCGATGGCGGGCGTGGCCTTCCTGCTCGGACTCGTCGTCGTGCTCGTCGTCCCCGCGCTCGCGGAGGGGATCGCCCTCGGAGCGGCGACGCTCCCGGCAGTCGGGAGCATCGCGTTAGTCCTCCTGATCGGCGTCGCCGTCGCGAGCGTGGTCGGCGGCGCGGTCGGCCTGCTGGTCGGCGTGCTGGACGGACTCTGTTTCAGACTGGCGGGCCGCGTCCTCGCGGCGGCCGACGGCCGCTGACGGCGCGGCCGCCGCCAGCGAAGCGCGGCGTCGCCTCACACCGTCCCGACGGTGACGAAAAACGGAACCGTCTCGCGGCGCTCGTACTCGCCGTCCTGCATCTGGTCGACGACGGTGCGACCCATCGACCGCCAGCGCTCGCGGAGCGCGTCGTACTCGGCTGGCGTCGCCTCGCCGTCAAGCATCGTCTCCCGATCGTCTTCCAGCCCGGCCGCCGTCGCCTTCCGGCGGGCCGCTCGCACGGCGTCGTCGCCGTAGGGCGGTTCGACACGCCGCTCCTGGTCGTACCGCGTCGTCGAGACGACCGAGAGGCCTGCGTCGCGGAACACGTCTGCGGCCTCGCGGCCCAGGGTTACGTCGGTCCGGACGCCGTCGAGGAAGAACTGCCTGGCGCGGCGGGCCAGCGTCGGCTCCGCATCGACGGTCGACTCGACGGTGACGGCGGCGTTGTTCGGCTCGATGGCGGCCACCCGGTCCGTCGCGACGCGGGCGAACTCCCGAACCGCCGCTTCCGGGTCCGGGAGATTGATGAGCAGTGCTTGACACACGACGAGGTCGAAAGCGCCGTCGGCGAACGGGAGCCGCGTCGCGTCGCCGCGAACGACCGGCCCGCCGACCGACGACAGCAGGCTCGCGTCGGCGTCGAGGCCCACGACGGTCCCGTCGACTTCCTCGCGGAGCACGCGCGTCAGTTCGCCCGTCCCACAGCCAACGTCGAGGACACGGTCGCAGGCGTCCAGGTGCAGGTCCGAGAGCGCCGCTCGGGAGTCGGCCCACATCCCGCGGCGGGTGGATTCGAGGTAGTCGGCGGAGAACCTGCGCACGTCCGCGTAGAGTCGACTCGGGTCCAAAAGCGTCGCGGTCCGATGGCGCGTCGGACGTTTCCCCTCACAGTCCTTCGAGGGTAATTCGACGAATCAGATCCGGACGGCCCGTTGAGAGGTCGCGGGACGCTACTCGGCTCGGAGTTCTCGGACGCGCTCGATGTTCCAGGCGAAGCTCTTGCCGTCCTCGGTCGGCGTTTCGAGCACGAGCGGCACGTCGACGATCGCGTCGTGGTTGACGAACGCGCGCATCCCGTCCTCGCCGATGTGTCCCTCGCCGACGTGGGCGTGCTCGTCCTTGTTCGTGCCACACTCGTGTTTCGAGTCGTTCAGGTGGACGCAGGCGAGGTCCTCGAAGCCGACCACGTCGTCGAATTCCGCCAGCGTCTCCGCGACCGCCTCGGGCGTCGAGAGGTCGTAGCCCGCCGCGAACATGTGGGCGGTGTCGAGGCAGAACTCGATATCCTGCTCGGTGCGTTCCCGGACGGTCGCGAGGTGCTCGAAGTCGCCGCCGAGTTTCGTCCCGCTGCCGGCATCGGATTCGACCAGGACGGTGACGCCGTCGGGCACGTCGAGTTCGTCGAGCGCGCTGGCGGCGTTGTCGAGGCCGCCGTCGACGCCCGCGCCGGTGTGAGCGCCGAGGTGGACGTTGACGTACTCGATTCCCAGTTTGGCCGCGGCGTCGACCTCCTTTTGCATGGAGTCGACGGACTTCTCGCGGAGATCGTCCTTGGGCGTACAGAGGTTCACCAGGTACGACGAGTGGATGACCCACGGCCCGACGCCGTGTTCGTCGGCGAGGTCGCGGAATTGCTCGGCCTCGTCGTCGTCGATGTTGGGGTCCTGCCAGACCTGCGGCGAGTGCGAGAAGATCTGCCCGCAGTTGCCGCTGTACTCGACTTGCTCCTCGACGGCGTTGTAGACGCCGCCGGCGATAGAGGTGTGTGCGCCGACTCGTACCATGCACACGGGTGGGGGGTGACCGACAAAAGAGGTTCCGAACTCTACAGCAGGTCGCGAACCGACGGAATCACGCCCAGCGACGATGCGAACAGGTAGGCACCGCCGACGACGAACACGGCGGCGATGGCCATCGCGACCGGCGAAGGATCGGAGATCTGCAGCAGACCGGAGAGGCCGCCGAGAAACAGGGTCAGGCCGAGGCCGGCGAGCAAGAGCGTGCCAATCGCACCGAGCACCGCGTCCTCGGCCGCGACCCGGACGAGGCCGTACAGTTCTCGCTCCGAGAGTTCGGAGACGCTCCGCGTCGACGGGGAGGCCGATTTCGTATCGCCACTATCGGTTGATGGAGGGACCATAGGGCCACTCCTCACGATGGTGACAAAAATGTGTCGCAGGCGGGAGAAGCGCCGGTACGGCCCCTCACGGGGTCTTGCGTACCCACTCGCGCGCCCCGAACTGCTCCTTCGCACGCTCGCGTGCGCGAGCGAGTTCCTCGTCGGTCCACCCGCCCGCGTCGGCGTCGACCCACTCGGCCAGCGTCGACCGGAGCGCTTCCACGACGGCCGAGCGCTCGATATCGACGTACTCGTCGATCGCCCCCACGCGGTCGGCGAAGGCGTCGGGGTCCGGCTTGGCGGTGAAACAGCCGCAGTGGCGATCCGGCCGCAGCGACACCGAGAGCGAGCCGTGCTGGATCACGGCGTCGCGCTGGCGGTACTGGGCGTTCCCGCTCAGTTTGCATCCGTCCGGGCCGACGATGTCGTGTGCCGGATGCAGTTGCCGGAGGTAACAGGCCGGCTGGTGGAGTGCCTCGTGTTCGTCGTCGGCGAAGGCGGCGTCGACGCCCACGCGGCCGAACGCCTCCAGTATTGGCTGGCAGAACTGCTCGTAGCACGTCATGAGGTCTCCGGGAACCGCGTCCGCAGGGGCGACGATTCCGTAGGAGACGTCTGCGACGCGGTCGTGATAAATCGCGCCGCCGCCGGTCGGCCGCCGCGTGACGCCGATGCCCTCGCGCTCGCAGTACTCCCAGTCGATCGTCTCGGGGTCCTGGCCGTAGCCCAGCGAGAGGGTGTCCGGCCAGGTGTACACCCGGACGGTCGCCGGGCCGCCATCGGCCACCGTCTCCGCGGCGACCGATTCGAGCGCCATCGTCATCGGTCCGGGGCGAGTCTCCTCGCCGACGACGCGCCACTCCAGGTCGGCAAGTGTCATGTCGGCCGTTGGGAGGGGGACGCGTTAGGCGTTGCGGGCCGGCAGCTGTTCGAGTGGTATTTTCGGCCGTAATCGGCAAATCCTTCGGTTAGAGTGGATATATCGCACAATTTGGCGACCAGGTGTAGCACGGGAAAGAACACCAGCCGCAGCTTAATAAACTGTATTTCGCGATATCAAATACCGGGTCGTGCGAACCATCCAGTCGATAGCAGAACGTCGCAGAACGCCTCGTTCGTCCGTTCACCGGTCGATTTCCGGGACTCGATGTCAGCCGGGGCCCGCGCTCGGCGAGTCGTCCTGGCCGAGCATGTCGCGCATCACGCGCGCCTCGGCCTTCCGGAGGTGTTCGGCGGCGGTCCCGGGCGCACAGTCCAGTCGGTCGGCCACGTCGGCGACGCTCCCCTCGCGGGGGTTCGCGTAGTAACCGCAGTCGACGGCCGCGGCGACGGCCTCGAACTGCCGGTCGGTGAGCGCCGACCCGGTGTCGAGGCGGCGGCTGTCGTACTCGCCGACCTCCCGTACGTCGACGGAGATGCCGTCGGGGACGGCGTCGACGGCCCGCTGGACCGCGTCGCCGGGACCGACGAGCGTGAACCCGACGGAGCCGTCGGCACGGTAGGCGACGGGCGAGACGACGACCAGCCCGGTCTGTGTCACGGCCCGGATCAGGTCGTGATCCGCGTCCGAGGGGCTGTCCTGCACGTAGAGGTAGAACGTCTCGTCGGGACACGTCGAGATGGCGTACTCCCGGACGGTATCGGCCCGTTCCAGCGCGTCTCTGTACGGGTCCGGCGGGAAGCCGTCGACGTGAAACAGTAGCGTCTGGACCTCGGTGCCCATCTCGTTGCCCCGGAGGAGGTAGCTCGCCTCGTAGCCGTCGTGCTCGACGACGAACTGGTGCATCGGATGGCGAATCTCCGGGGCCATCCACAGCGAGAGCGTGACGTACTTCACGGCGGCCGTTCGGCGACCGCGTATAAAGGTGCCTCGCCGGTGAGGGACCACTCCGAGGGCGTCGCGGGGCGAAGCGCCGACCGACGGATGGCCCAGACAGCCCCACCCACGGAACAGCCACAGTCGCTCGTCGAACCGATCGCCGACCGCGTGCTGACGACCGAGGACCACGAGAACGCCCCGGCGGTGGTCGTCCGCGCGGACGAGGTGCAGGACGCCCTGTCGACGCTGCGACGCGAGTCCGGGCTGGACCACTGCGCCTGCGTCACCGCCCAGGAGTATGCCGACCGCTTCGAGACGATCTACCACCTGCGGAGCTACGACGATCCGACCCGCGAGCTGTCCGTCGTCATCCCGACCCCCCGGGACGACCCCGAGAGCGAGTCGGCCGCGCCGGTCTATCGGACGGCCGAGTGGCACGAGCGCGAGGCCTACGACCTCCTCGGCGTGGAGTACGACGACCATCCGGACCTGCGCCGCATCCTCCTGCCCGAGACCTGGCAGGGCCACCCGCTGCGCGAGGCGTTCAACCAGGACCAGCCCCAGATCGTGCCCTTCCGCGAGCACCAGCGCCTGCTCGAAGACACCCGCGAGGGTCCCGAAACGATGCACGTCAACGTCGGCCCCCACCACCCCTCGACCCACGGTGTCCTCCACCTGAGCGTCGAACTGGACGGCGAGCAGGTCGCGGCCGTCGACCCCGACATCGGCTACATCCACCGCTGCGAGGAGCAGATGTGCCAGTCCAAGACCTACCGCCACCAGATCATGCCCTACCCAGACCGCTGGGACTGGAGCGGGGCCGGTCTGCTGAACGAGTGGGCCTACGCCCGCGCGGCCGAGGACCTCGCCGACATCGAGGTCCCCGAGTACGCGCAGGTCATCCGGACGATGTGCGCCGAACTGTCACGCATCCTCTCGCACATGCTCGCGGTCGCCACGTACGGGCTGGACGTGATCGGCGAGTTCACGCCGGTGTTCCAGTGGGGCGTCCGCGACAGAGAACTCGTCCAGGACATCCTCGAAGACCTCACCGGCCAGCGCCTGATGTTCAACTACCTCCGGCTGGGCGGAGTCGCGTGGGACCTCCCCGAGCCCCGCGAGGCGTTCTTCGAGGGGATCCGATCGTTCCTCGACGACCTCCCGCGCAAGCTGGGCGAGTACCACGACCTGCTCGCCGGCAACGAAATCATCCAGATGCGGACCGTCGACACCGGCCACCTGCCGCCGGAGACCGCGAAAGCCTACGGCTGTACCGGCCCGGTCGCGCGCGGGTCGGGCATCGACTACGACCTCCGCCGTGACGACCCCTACGGCTACTACGACGAACTCGACTGGAACGTCGTCACCGAGTCGGACGGCGACAACTTCTCGCGCCTGCTGGTCCGCCTGCGCGAGGTCGAGGAGTCCGCGAAGATTATCGCTCAGTGCGTCGACCTGCTGGAAGACTGGCCCGAGAACGACCGCGAGATACAGGCGAACGTTCCCCGGACGATTCGGCCCGACCCGGACACCGAGATCTACCGCGCCGTCGAGTCCGCGAAGGGCGAACTCGGCATCTACATCCGCTCTGACGGGACCGAGACGCCCGCCCGGTTCAAGATCCGCGGCCCCTCCTTTTCGCACGTCCAGACGCTGCCGGAGATGGCCCGCGGCGAGTACGTCGCCGACCTCGTCGCGACGCTCGGCAGCCTCGATCCGATCATGGGCGACGTGGACCGCTGACCGCGTCACGCGAGTTTTGTATCCCGAGCGCGTACGTGAGGTGATGACCGAGCAAGCGACGTTCGCAGGCGGTTGCTTCTGGTGTACGGAGTCCGTCTTCAAGCAGATCGACGGGGTGACCGACGTCGTTTCCGGCTACGCCGGTGGCCACGTCGAAAATCCCAGCTACGAGGCGGTGTGCCGCGAGGAGACCGGCCACGCCGAGTGCGTCCAGGTCACGTTCGACCCGGACGTGGTGAGCTACGAGGACTTGCTCGCGGTCCACTTCACGACGCACAACCCCACGACGAAGGACCGCCAGGGCAACGACGTGGGCACGCAGTACCGCTCTGCCGTCTTCTACCACGACGAGGCCCAGCGTGAGGCGGTCGAGGCGTTCATCGAGGAGATCCAGCCCGGCTACGACAGCGACATCGTCACCGAAGTCGAGCCCCTGGAGGCGTTCTACCCGGCCGAGGAGTACCACCAGGACTACTTCGAGAAGAACCCGAATCAGGGGTACTGCCAGCTGACCATTCCGCCGAAACTGGAGAAGCTCCGGCAGAAGCACGCGGAGCTCCTGGCATGAGCTTCGAGTACACCACCGAAGTGGCGGTCCGCTACGCCGACGTCGACACCTACGGCCACGTCAACAACGCGGTCTACGCGACCTACGTCGAGGAGGCTCGAATCGACTACCTCAGCGACGTGGTCACCGACGGCGAGACCCTGCTCGCCGACGACGAGTCGGAGACCGGAATCGTCGTCGCGAACCTGGAACTCGACTTCGAGCGCCCCGTCCGATTGCGCGAGTCTGTCACCGTCGCGGTCCGCGTGCCGCGCCTCGGGGGGAAGAGTTTCCCGATGGAGTACGAGGTCCGAACCGACGGAGCGGTCGCGGCGACCGGCGAGACGACCATCGTCGCCTACGACCGCGAGGAAGGGGCCGCGCGACCGATCCCCGACGACTGGCGCGACGCGATCACTGCCTTCGAAGGACTGTAGCCCGGCGCCAGATACGCCGCCGTCGCCCGAAAAATACATCGATCTGACCGGTGGTTTTATTTCGTCTCGAAAGGTTGTATCGGGGACATATGCAACTCAGTGCCGCCCTCCGACGACGTGTCCTCCTGGCGCTCGTGGGCACTGGCCTCCTCCTCGCGGTCGGACTGGTGCTGTCCCAGTTCATCCCGACGCTCGTGTTCACGATCTTCCTCTACTACGCGAGTCGACCGATCTACCGGCGGCTCGCGGCGCTCCCGTTCCCGGATTCCATTCGGGAACACGCTCTCCCGTACCGCCGGCAGGTCCACGCAGCCGCGACGATCTTCTTCTTCCTGTTGCCGTTCATCGCCCTGCTCGGTTACACTGTCATCCTCCTCGTGCCCGAACTCCAGACGTTCTTCGGGTCCGGGGGACTCGGTGCCGCGTACCTCTCCTCGCTCCAGGACCTCGAACCGGGATCGCTTCCGGCCCCGCTCGCCGCCCTCGGCGCGGACGACCTACTGACGATGGGCCCCAGCGAACTGGTCGATTTACTCAGGAACTCGACGGTCCAGGCCTGGCTGGGACGAGTGTCCTCCACCCTCGTCGACTCGGTGAGCGTCCTGGCGACGATCCTCCTCCACGGATTCATCATGCTGGCCGGGACGTACTACTTGCTCACGGACGGCCCGCGGCTCGTCGGCTGGTTCCTCGACAACTTCGACGGCTCGGGCGTCCTCCGCGAGTACGCGTCGTCCGTGGACGACGAACTCTCGTCGATCCTCTTTGGCAACATCTTGAACGCGCTGGTGACGGGCATCATCGGCATCTTCGTGTTTTCGCTGTACAACGTGTTCGCGCCGGGATCGGTACAGGTCCCGTTCGCGCCGCTCGTGGGCGCGCTGACGGGCATCGGCAGCCTCATCCCCGTCGTCGGAATGAAAATCGTCTACATCCCCGTGGCCGGGATACTCGCGGTCTCCGCGGTCGCGGCCGGAGAGCCGTCCGCGCTGGCCTACGTCGCCGTGTTCCTCGTGGTGACGCTGGTCGTCGTGGACACGATTCCCGACTTCCTGGTGCGGCCGTACGTCAGCGGCAACCGAACGCACGTCGGCCTCCTGATGTTCGCGTACATCCTCGGCCCCATCGCCTTCGGCTTCTACGGCATCTTCCTCGGCCCGATCCTGCTGGTCCTGATCGCGCAGTTCCTTCGGGTCATCGTCCCCTACGTGATCACCGGCCAGGCCGAGTCGAGCGAGGCCAACGCGGATCAGACCGCTCTCACGGAGTTCGAATCCTCGGAGTCGTAGCGTCGATTCACCCCCTTGCGAGTGTACTCCTCGCTGTCGCGAGGTCGACGCAGCGGTCGCCGGGCGTCGATCCGATTTGATCGAGCCACTGGAGTTCCATCATCGACAGCCGATAGTGACACGTCGAGGGCCGGATCTTGTTCCAGTAGACGTACCGGACGTCGGGCCTCGGTTCGAGCCCAGCGCGGTCCTGGGTGTAGTCGTCCGTTTCGAGGTCGGACATGGGTACGGGTCCTGGCGTCTCGACGGGGGTGAAGACGAGCCCGACGCTTCCGAGCATCGCCACGTTGACGACGAGCACGGCCGCGAGCACGCCACCGAGTGACCACCGGAGGCGTAGGTCGCCGAGCCGGGCCGCGACGAGTCCGACGCCGATGGCGACGAACGCGAGCCCGGGGATGAGGTCGGTGTAGCCGCCCGTCTCGAAGTCCACGAAGAAGACCAGGAACGCGAACCAGGCGGCTCCGAGCGGAATCCACCACGCCGAGCGACCGACGTCGCCGTCGGCGCCGGTCACCTGCTCCCAGGCGAGGCGAGCGAGACCGTATCCGCCGGCGAGGACGAATGGGCTGGCCCACTTGAAGTGGACGATGCCCGCCACGATTCGGGTCAGCAGGGGGGTCTGTTCGTGGGTGGTCAGCGGGACGAGGACGGCCTGCACCACCATCTGAGAGGCCGAACCCCAGAGGACGATGACCGGAACGACCATCGCGACGGTGAACGCCAGCCCGCCGGCGACGACCCGGACGAGGCCCTGTCGGTTCCGTTGCTGAACCGCCAGGCCGACGAGGATGAGCGGAAAGACGGCCCCGGCCTGCCAGTAGCCCACGCTGGCCGCGGCCGCCGCTCCCCCGAGTGCGGGGTATTCGCGGGTGTACAGGTACACGGCGAGCAGCCCGCACAGCACGACCATGTACTTCGCCTTGTAGCCGTAGGCCGGACGAACGGCGAAACCCGGCAACAGGAACAGGGACAACCCGGCAATGGCGGCCGCGACCTCGTTTCCGGTGAGGTCGTGAACGTGAATCACGACGAGGCCGACGATGGCACACACGGCGGCGATCATCAGCAAGACGCTCAGGAGATGCAGTCGATACATGTCGCCACCGGAGAGGACGGCCAGGACGCCCGTCGTCTCGTAGGACAGTGGCAGTTTCGGTTCCCACGCGTCGACGTACAACCGACCACCCTGCGTGAGGTACCAGCCGATGTGCTCGAAGATCGCCGCGTCGGGGGCCATCGGCGGCCGTTCGGTGTGGAGTGTGATCGACCAGAAAAAATACAGCTCAGTGATTACGGCGAACAAGACGGGGACCACGAACCGTCCGTCCCGCTGTTGGAGGGCGAGCGCGGATGACAGGTCGTTCAGGAGGTCCTGATTTCTTCTGCTCACGCCGAAACGGTACACCGTAAGTGATGAAAAGTAAAGAGTAGTTTAGAAAGTAACAGTTCCTAGACGAGAGGATAGGCGCATTATTGATACGGCCGCCGACGCGACGGATGTCACATTGCTACCACGATTTCGCACATCAGTGGCGTGTGACAGGAATCCGACACCCACGGTCGACAGGGAGAGACCGAGGTCGGTAAAGCGGATTTTGAGCCACGATCGCTCGAATTGTCGACGGAGACGGACTCTCGCCGTGCATGGAACTATCGGATTACCGTCCCGGAATGCGAGTCTTACCCGGTGTCGGGTCGAACGCGAGACGACGCAAGCGCCGGCTTGGAATCGACGACAGTGCAACCCTGCCGAGTCAAGCCGAATCGGTGGACGACGCTGGTCGTTCGGCGCGTGCGCGACAGATCGAAAAGTCGATTCCGGCGAGTGCAACGCGGTGGCCGCACCCGCGCCGAGTGTCAGATCCGATTCCGACACGGACGACCACATTCGATATAGCGGTTAATAGTTTATTAGCACCCCTTCGGGAACGCGTCGGCCTTTTACCGGTCGACCGAATAGAGGTCCCTAATGGTCCAGAACGTGGCTTCGGTGATGGCAGAGTTGGAACCCGAGGACTTCCACCTGCTGTCGGGCGTCGAACAGGGAATGCGGTTCTCGGAGTACGTCGCCCGCGAGAAGCTCACCGACTTCTCGCGCCTGACGGCGGAGAACGTCGACTACCGGCTCGACCGGTGTGCCGACCGCGGGCTGGTGGAGCGAAAGACCATCCAGTACGAGGGGTTCAAACTCACCTTCGAGGGCTACGACACGCTCGCACTCCACACGTTCGCCGAGCGCGACACCATCCAGGGCGTCGGCGCGCCGCTGGGCGTCGGAAAGGAGAGTGACGTGTACGAGGCCCAGTCGTACAAGCCCGTCGCGCTGAAGTACCACCGCGAGGGGTACACCAACTTCCGTGAGGTGATGAAAGAGCGGGAGTACACCGCCGACCGGGAACACGTCTCCTGGCTCTACACCGCCCGAAAGGCCGCCGAACGTGAGTACGACGCGCTCGAAACGCTGTATCCCGACGTGTCCGTCCCGCAGCCGATCGACGCGAACCGCCACGCAATCGTGATGGAGAAGGTCGACGGCGTCGAGCTCTCGCGGACGAAACTCGAACCCGAGCAGGTCCTCCCCGTCCTCGACCTCGTCCTCGACGAGATGCAGACCGCCTACCGCGAGGGGTACGTCCACGCGGACATGAGCGAGTACAACGTCTTCGTCACCAGCGACGGCGTCGTCGTGTTCGACTGGCCCCAGGCGGTCCCGACCGACCACGAGAACGCCCGCGAACTGCTCGCGCGCGATGTAGACAATATCGTGAGCTACTTCGCGCGCAAGTACCCCCAGCAGATCAGCGCCGTCGACGACGACGCGCTCGCCGACGCCCTGGCGAGCGAGTCCTTCGAATCGATCCGCGAGTTTCTCGACTGAGCCGAACTGAGTGGTGGCTGACGACCGGCCGATCCAATCGCACGGCGCCACAGCGACGCCAGCCGCCTTCCCATCGATTTCGAACGCTGTAGCGATTTCTGCGCCGGTTTCCGAGTGCCTAGCGGATCTCGGGCAGACGGGTGATAAATCGAATACCGCGATACGAAATCGGCAAATCGGAGTCCGTCGGCGCGACGCCCGAAACCGCTGACAGAGCGGCGTCCGATCCACGGAACGGAAGAAATAATGGCCCCGAAGGGCCGAGTCCAGATGACGAATCACGCATCGAACCGTCCGCCGTCTTGCACTTTCGACCGTCGAAACTGCCGGCGTGATGTGTTATAAGTGTGTGGCTAGACAACACAAGACAAGAGCCCCGAGGAATACGTGAATGTCTCCTAACGCAGCCCCCACCGACCCGAGTACAGTATCGCGACGGCGCGTCCTGCAGAGCGCGGGCGCGGCCGGTCTGGCCGCACTCGCGGGCTGCAACACAGGAAGCGACGGGGGCGGCGTGGACAGCGGCACGGGGAGCCTCGACCCGGTACGCGAGCGCGTCGAAGTCGATATCGACGAGATACAGACCGGCGGGACGCTCAGGTTCGGCCTGGGCGCCGGCATCGACTCGTTCGATCCCTCCTACAGCACCAGCGCGCCGGCCGGCAACGCCCACGGACTCGTCTACGAGAGCATCATCACCCAGGACGCCGCGGGAACCGTCTACCCGTGGCTGGCGACGTCCTGGGAGCGCATGGAGGTCAATGACATCGACCGGAGTGCCTACGAACCCTACATGACGTCGGCGGAGACGGACGAGAACGGCAACCTCGTCGCCGACGAGCAGATCATCATCCGCGACCCGGACGCCGGGCAGGTGCTCACCGTCGCAGAGGCCCCCGACGCCGTCGCCGACGGGACCTTCGGGATGCGCTACCGGGCGGAACTCCACGAGGGCGTCACCTTCCACAACGGCGAGGAGATGACCGCCGAGCACGTCGCACGGTCCTACGAGGTCCTCGAGAACTCCTCGATCTCGGCCCAGACGTTCGATTCCTTCCTCTACGCCGAAGTCGTCGATGACTACACCGTCGATATCTACGGTCAGGTGCCCGACGCCGAGGCAGACAACCAGTTGCCGTCGACGGCGGTCTACCCGATGGAGCACATCGAGGAGTACCCCGACACGGGCGCGGACCCGCGCAACGACCGCACGCCTATCGGGACCGGCCCCTTCACCTTCGAGTCCTACGAGACCGGCGAGCGCGCCCGGTTCAGTTCCTTTGACGATTACTGGCTCGACGACATGGGCCTCGACGCGCTGGAGTGGTGGGACGGACCCGAGGGCTTCCCGACGAGTCCGGTCGTCGACGAGGTCGTCATCTCCATCGTTTCGGACAACGCGACCCGGGCGGCGGCGCTCAACAACGGCGAGATCGACCTCACCTACGGGCTGTCGAGCGACACGTACGGCGAGTACCGCAGCGCCGAGGACTTCCGGCTCAGCGTGACCGACGCCGGCGCGTACAACTTCCTGCAGTATCCGGTGACCGTCTCGCCGTGGGACGACGAGCGCATCCGGCGCGGCGTCAATCAGCTGATCCCGCGAGCAGCGATCGCCGAGAACGTCTACAACGGCTACCGGAACCCGGCGTACGTCCCGCTCCCGGAGATGGCGGCCGACGAGGGGACGGCGGACTACGACGCGCTGGTGGAGGAACTCCGCCCGCAGACCGAACAGGACACCGAGGCGGCGACGAGCCTCCTGCAAGAAGCCGTCGACGACCTCGGGATCGAGACGCCCATCGAGGTGACCATCGAGACGAACACCTCCAGCGACCGCGTCCGCGAGGCCGAACTCGTCGCGCAGGTGATGAGCAACACGGAGTTCTTCGACGTCGGCGTCGAGACGTTCGAGTTCACCACGTTCGTCCAGCGCATCCTCGGCCCCGAGTACTACCAGCAGGGCAACATCGTCCTCATCGGGCTCTCCGGGACGTTCAACCCCGGGAGCTTCTACGACGCCGTCAACTCCATCGACAACTTCGGCCAGTGCTGTAACTTCCAGCGGGTCGACACGCCGGACCTGGACGAGATCGCCACCGAGGCGCGCTACTCCGTCGAGGCCGTCGAAGACCCCGAGTTCCGCGGCCAGCAGTACGACGAGATCTGGCGAGGACTCATCGAGCAGGTCCCGAACAGCTACACCGTCTTCGGGACGAACGTCTCGTCCCTGTCGACGGACTACGTCGGCCACAACACGTACACGTTCTCCTCCGGCATCTTGCCCTACGGACTCCACGCGCCGACCGACGAGCAGGTCGCCTATCTGGATCGCGGGTGATCCGATGAGCCTCAGACGCTTCGTCGCGATCCGCGTGGCCTCGACGATTCCGATCCTGTTCGGCGTCTCGGTGTTCACGTTCGCGCTGGTCCACCTGACGCCGGGCGACCCCATCGACCAGCTCGTCGCCCTGAACCCACAGATTTCGGCGGCCGAGGAGGCGGCGATACGCGCCAGATACGGCCTCGACGGGCCCGTCTGGCAGCAGTATCTCACGTGGATGAGCAATCTCCTGCAGGGCGACTTCGGGACGGTCATCGCCGTCGACCAGCCCGTCGGCCCGTACATCATGGCCCGTCTGCCCGAGACCATCGCGCTCGGCCTGTTCGGGTGGGCCATCGCCCTGCTCATCGCCATCCCGACCGGCATCTACGCGGCGGTGAACAAGGACACGCTGGGCGACGACCTCTCGCGGGTGTTCGCCCTCTCGGGCATCTCGCTGCCGAACTTCTGGCTCGGCCTGATGCTCATCCTCGTGTTCGCCCTCTGGCTCGACCTCTGGCCGGTGCTGGCCCCGGACAAGCCGCTGCTGTCGCCGGCGATGCTGTGGTACCTCGTGCTTCCGGGCGTCACCATCGGCACGGCCTCCTCGGCGACGCTGATGCGCGTGATGCGCTCGTCGATGGCCGAGGAGCTGAACAAGGAGTACGTCACCGCGGCGCGGGCGAAGGGCCTCCCCGAGCGAACGGTCGTGCTGAAACACGTCCTGCGGAACTCGCTCATCTCGGTGACGACCATCGCCGCGTTCCTGACGGCGGGCATCTTCGCGGGGGCCGTCGTCGTCGAGCAGGTGTTCGCCTGGCCCGGCCTCGGCCGCGCCTTCGTCCAGGCCATCATCGGCCGGGAGGTGGACCTCATCATGGCCATCACGCTCTTTACCGGCGTGACCATCATCCTCGCGAACCTGCTCGCGGACATCGTCTACGCGCTACTGGACCCACGAATCAGGTACGACTAATGAGCTCTGAACGAGGCCGCATCCGGATCACGGGGTTCGACGCCGACGCCGTCGAGCGCCGCGAACCGCTGTCTGACTGGACCGAGCACCGAGAGGGAGAGACGGAGAGCCGCTGGGAACGCGGCTGGCGGGAGTTCCGCCAGAACCGCAGTGCAATGTTCGGCCTGTACGTCGTCACGGCGATGGCGCTGCTGGCGGTGTTCGCCCGACCGATCACCGTTGCTGGCGTCACCGTCCAGCCCTTCGCGCTCGCGCCCTACCGGCCGGACGCCATCCTCTACGTCCAGGGGCTCGACGTGAGCGCCTACGAGGGCCCGTCGCTCGCGCACCCGTTCGGGACCGACGGCTCCGCGCGGGACGTGTTCTCCCGCGTGCTGTACGGCGGGCGCTTCAGCCTCTCGATCGGCTTCATCGTCGTCTTCGTCACCGCCGCCATCGGGCTGGTGTACGGCGCGGTCGCCGGCTACTACGGCGGCTGGATCGACGAGGTGATGATGCGCGTGCTCGACCTCATCTTCGCGTTCCCGGGGCTCCTGCTCGCACTCATCATCGTCGCCGTCCTGGGCAAGGGCTACTGGGAGCTGGTGCTCGCCTTTACCGCCATCGGCTGGGCCGGCTACGCCCGGCTGATACGCGGGGAGATCCTGAAGGTCAAGGAAAACGAGTACGTCACGGCGGCGAAGGCGCTGGGCGCGCGGGACCGCCGCGTCATCTTCCGGCACGTCGTCCCCAACGCCGTCGCGCCGCTGATCGTGCAGGCCTCGCTCTCCATCGGGACGGTCGTCATCGGCGTCGCCGCGCTCGGCTTCCTCGGTCTCGGTCTCCCACCCAGTTCGGCCGAGTGGGGGACGATGCTGGACCAGACGCGCGAGACCATCGTCCAGGGCCCCGGCGGGACGATTCCCTGGTGGGTCACCGTCTTCCCCGGCGGCGCGATCTTCCTGTTCGTCATGTCGATGAACCTCATCGGCGACGGCATCAACGACGCGCTCGACGCCCAGGAGGGCGAGGACGTGGCCCGCGGGGGCGAGGTCTGATGGCCCTCCTCGAAGTCGACGACCTCACGGTGAACTACTACACGGAGGAGGGCGTCGTCACCGCCGTCGAGGACCTCTCCTTTCGGATCGACCGCGGCGAGAAGTTCGGCGTCGTCGGCGAGAGCGGCGCGGGCAAGAGCGTCACCGCCCTGTCGCTGATGCGCCTCGTCGAGCGCCCGGGCCGCATCGAGAGCGGCGAGATCCGCTTCAAGGGCGAGGACCTGCTGTCGATGCCGGACTCGGCGGTTCGGGACATTCGGGGGAGCGAGATCGCGATGATCTTCCAGGACGCCCAGACCGCGCTGAACCCGGTCTACACCGTCGGCGAACAGATCGCCGAGGCGATCCGCCACCACCTCGACTACGGCGAGGAGGCGGCCCGCGAGCGGACCGTCCGCCTGCTCGACGACGTGGGCATCCCCGAACCGGAGACGCGCTACGACGACTACCCACACGAGTTCTCCGGCGGGATGCAACAGCGCGCCGTCATCGCGATGGCGCTGTCCTGTGACCCGGACCTGCTCATCGCCGACGAGCCGACGACGGCCCTGGACGTGACCATCGAGGCGAAGATCCTCGACCGACTGGAACGCCTCGCAGACGAGTACGACACGGCCATCCAGCTCATCACCCACGACCTCGGCGTCATCGCGGAGGTGTGCGACCGGGTGCTGGTGATGTACGCCGGCCGCGCCGTCGAGCGGGCCTCGGTCGAGGAGCTGTACTACGACCCGAAACACCCCTACACCGTCGGGCTGATGAGCGCCATCCCCCGCATCGGCGACCGGCAGGACCGCCTGCAGACGATTCCCGGGACGATGCCGGACCTCGTGGAGGTCCCGTCGGGCTGTAGCTTCCACCCCCGCTGTCCGTTCGCCGAGGAAGCCTGCACGCGCACGCGACCGCCGCTGGTCGACCCGGCGACGGGCGAGCGCGCCGGCCCCGGCGACCGGTCAGCCGCCTGTCTGGCCTACACCGGCGATCTGGACGGCGAACTCGACTACGAGGTCGAGGTGCGGGGCCGCGACGCCGACCCGGCGGGCGAGGCGTCCGAACCGCCCGAGCCGGACGGCGGCGCGGTCGGCGACGGAGCGAGCGAGAGACCGACGAACGCCGACGCGGATTCCGACGCGGGAGAGCAACGATGACTGCGGCCGACGACCCCATCCTCGAAGTCGAGGGCCTCACGAAGTACTACGAGTCCGGCGGGGGACTCGTCGACACCCTGCTGGGCCGGAGCCGGGAGGTGAAGGCCGTCGACGGCGTCGATCTCGAACTGTACCCCGGCGAGACGCTGGGCATCGTCGGCGAATCCGGCTGTGGCAAGACGACGCTCGCACAGGCGCTGTTGCGGCTCATCGAACCGACCGCCGGGACGGTCCGCTACCGGGGCGAGGACCTGACGGCCGCCGCCGACGACCGCCTGCGGGAGCTCCGAAAGGAGATCCAGTACATCTTCCAGGACCCCTTCTCCAGCCTCAATCCGCGGCTCACGGTCGGCGACATCGTCGGCGAGCCCCTCGACATCCACGGCATCGCCGCCGGCGAGGCCCGCACCCGCCGCATCTACGACTTGCTGGAGACCGTCGGGCTCAGCCAGCGCCACGCCCACCGCTACCCCCACGAGTTCTCCGGCGGCCAGCGCCAGCGCATCGGCATCGCCCGCGCGCTCGCCGTCGACCCCGAAGTCATCGTCTGCGACGAGCCCGTCTCGGCGCTCGACGTGAGCGTGCAGGCCCAGATCCTCAATCTCCTCGAAGACCTGCAGGACGAGTTCGGCCTCTCGTACATCGTCATCGCCCACGACCTGAGCGTCGTCGAGCACATCGCCGACCGCGTGGGCGTCCTGTACCTCGGGGAGTTCGCCGAGATGGGCGCGACCGAAGACGTGTTCGGGCCGCCACACCACCCCTACGCCGAGGCGCTGCTGTCGGCCATCCCGGAGCCCGACCCCGGCTGGGAGGGCGACCGCATCTTCCTCTCTGGGGAAGTCCCGTCGCCGCTGGACCCGCCCGCCGGCTGTCGGTTCCACACCCGCTGTCCGAAGGTCATCCAGCCCGAGGGCTCGACGCTGTCGCAGTCTGAGTGGCGCTCGCTGCTGGACCTGAAACAGCGGCTCCGCGACGCCGAGGCGCTGGAATCCGTCACCGCGGTGGCGGAGTCCGACGACGGGGCCGCCGAACCGACGGCCCTGTCGCGGGCCGCCCTCGACGAGCGCGTGCGCGAGGAGTTCGACCTGCCCTCGCCGGTCAGCGACGACGCGGCCGAGCGGGTGCTGTCGGAGGCAGTCGACCGCCTCCACGACGAGGACTTCGACGCCGCGCGGGCAACCATCGACGAAGCATTCGAGTCCCCCTGCGAGCGCACCGACCCGCCGCTGTACGAGGTCGGCGACGGCCACCGAATCGCCTGCCTGCTGTACGGCGAGGACTACCCCGACGAGCCGGAGCGGGCCTGAGAGACCGGGACAGTCTCGGCGTCGTGAGTGGTTTCGTGCGGACAGGCTAGGTCTGAATGGCCACACAGCAGGGGTTGTGGCTGTAACGCCGCGCGGACAGGACACACGGCCAAACACTCAATAATCGGCTTATCCAACGGTGACGTATGGCGAGCATCGAAATCGACGAGGAGGTGTACGAGGCGTTGCAGGTCCCCGACGGAGAGCGGTCACAGACGATGAAAGAGGAGTTAGCCGTGTCGCTGTACGCACGCGATGTCCTCTCGTTCGGGAAGGCACGCACGTTAGCAGAGCTGTCTACGCGCGAGTTCCAGGCCCTCCTCGGAGAGCGAGAAATCCCGCGCCATTACACCGAGACCGAACTCGCCGAAGACCTCGACTATGCCGAATGACGAGCTCGTCGTTTCGGACACGTCACCGCTTCTGAACCTCACCCAGGCAGAGGGATAGCTGTTCGACGAGAGCGCCGTCCATCCTGTTCCGTATTGAACCTGCACCACGGCTGATACCGCAATTTTACACGTCCGGTTCGCCAAGTTCCTCGCGCATGGATCCCCGACTCAAATGGGGCCTGGGAACGACCCTCCTCGGCCTCCTCGGACTCGTGCTCCTTGCGAGTACCGGGGCCGTCCAGAACCTCCTCGGTCCCGACATCCAGAACCGCCCCGTCAATCTGGCCGCCGTCGGCGGCTCGCTCCTCCTCGTCGCCGCGGGCGTCGCGACGCTGGTACAGGCGCGCCAGACCGGCTGACGCGGCCGCCAGCGAACGGAATCGGTCCCGCGGCCAACGCTTTTGCCGCCCCGACACGCAGTCCCGACAATGCGTCGAATCTACGGACCGGGGGACGACAGGGGTGATGGGACCCCGAACGAACCCGGCCGCGACGGCGAGTCACCGTCGGCCGCGCGGTCGGTCGACGCCGCCGCGTGGAGCGACCGACTGCTGCCGACGTGGCTCCGCTACCGCGCCGTCTCGGTCGACGTAGCGGTCCCGGACGGTGCGTCCACCCGGACCGAGATTCCCTTCGTCGTGACGATGAAGAACGCACTCCCGGTGCCGGTCACGATTCCGACAGACTCGCTGCGGCCGTGGACGTGGTACGTCGACGGTCTGCCGGAGGCCTCCCACGTCGACAGTGTCCCGAGCGAGGCGAGCGCCATCCGGTTCGACCGCGGCGAGCGAAAGCGGTTCCGGCGGCGCTGGGACGGGCTCTTCCGCGTCAGCGAGGACGAGTGGGAGCCCGCGGCGGCCGGCGAGTACACCATCGGCGCGGGGCTGAGCGTGCCCGACGCCGCCGAGCGCGGCCTCTACAGCGAGGCGACGGTCAGCCTCGTCGAGCGGTGAGAACGGGAGCGAACCGACGCCGTCAGGTGTCAGCGCCGGGCGTCGGTCCGGGGGTCGGCGTCGGCACCGGCGTCGGCGTCGGTTCGGGAGTCGGGGTGAACGGTGCCGGCTCCGTCCCGTCCGAGTCGGTGGGCGGCGTCTCCGCGCCGGTTCCGGCGCTCCCGCTCGGCGCCGCACCGCCACCGGTCGCCTCGCCGCCCGCGAGGAACGCGAGGAGGTTCGAGACGAACACCTCGTTGTCGGCGTCGTACACCTCCGAGGGCGCGACGAACGAGGCGTCGGTGACGAAGACGAAGTTGTCGTTGCGGACGACGACCGGGTACGTGCCGGTTCGCCGGGTTTCGAGCGTCCTGGTTCCCTCGACGGCAGAGATTTCCGTTTCGGCCTCCGTGTCGGCGGCCAGGACTGCGTAGCCCGCGCTGTCGAACGTGACGCGCTCGACGCCGTCGGTCAGTGGCCCGTCGCCGGCGGGTGTCGCGTAGATGCTCTTGAAGTTGTTGTCGTTGGCCTCGTCGTCGACGTTGTAGAGCTGTTCGGACCCCATGCGGACGCCGTACTGCGCGGTGGCGTTGTTGGCCCCGAACGCCACGGTAGAGGTCGAGGAGGTGAGAAAGCCGGTCGAGAGGGTCGTCTGCGTGGGCTCGGCGAGGACCACCACGCGGCCGCCCTCGTCGGTGTACTCCTGTAAGGCCTCGCGTTCGTCGGGGGTGTAGCGCGCGAGCGGCTGGATGACGAGGACGCCGTCGTACTGCGAGAGGTTCGCGGCGAACGCCCCGCCCGTCCCGAACTCGACGGTGTGGCCGGCCTCGAACATCGCCTCGACGATGGGCTCCAGGTCGGCCCGCTCGTACTGATTGGTGTGGCTCGTGTCGACGAGGATGCGCTTGCCGCTCTCGGCCGTATCGACGGCGATGGTCCCGTCTTCGGGATCGACGGCGCTGTTGAGCGCGTCGGGCCGGAACTGCGACGGGGACTGCCCGTCGACCTGCTGTCCGTCAGGCGGGCCCGAGGTTCCGGGGGCGGCGAGAGCGAGCAGGACGGTCCCGCCGAGGAGGACGACGAGGACCACGATGAACACGCTGAGCGGCTTGACGATGCGGCCCTCAGTCATCGCGGATCACCGTCCCGTTACCGGCGTCCGCTGGAACGCCCCAGACGGCGTAGTACTTGACCGGCTCGCGGAAGGTCGTCCCCTCCGACTCGGGCCGGACGACGTACGTGACGTTGTCCGACCCCTGGATCGTCTGGGCCCCGCTGGGAACGACGATGACGTTGAAATTCGCGCTTCCGGCGCCCTTGTAGTAGACGTCGTACTGCTCGCCCCGGATGCCGTCGGCGCGCGCGGCGGCCCGCTCGATGGCCACGCCGCTGTCGCCCATCGTGTCGGCGAACCCGTTCTCGACCGCCCGCGGCCCGAGGTAGGTGTTGCCGTTGGCGACTTCCTCCCGCGAGAGGGTCAGATTGGCACCGCGGTGGCGCATGACCGTGCCGACGAACGACCGCTGGAGGAGTTCGATGTCCTCGCGAATTCCGTCTTTCGTCACCAGCGCCTTGTCGGGCCCGGAGCGGACGAACGTCTGGCCCTGCTGTTCGGCCTGCTCGATGGCGCTGAGCGGGGCCTGGACGATGACGCCGATGCTGCCGACGTTGGAACTCGGCTTGACCACGATCTCGTCAGCGGGGACGATACCGTAGTAGCCGCCGGAGGCCGCTGTCCCCTCGACGTAGGCGACGACCGGCATCTCGCTGGCAGTCCGGTTCACCGCGAGGTAGAACTCCTCGCTGGAGGTGACCGGGCCGCCGGGACTGTCGATTCTGAGGACGACCGCTTCGACGGAGTCGTTGGCCCGTATCTCGCGGAGGTCCTGCGCTACGGCGTTGACGTTGGCGTCGGTCGTCCCGCCCCGGAGGGTCACGACGGCGACGCTCGGCGTGTCGTCGCCGCCGGTGGGTGCGGCGCTCCACACGACCGGCGCGAAGATCGCCGCGGTGACCAGCGCGAGGGTGACCGCGACGACGTACGACGCCGTCATCGCCGAGAACAATTGGTCTCTACCGAACATGTCACGACCGCATCTTGGGACCCCCGTATGATAAAGCCACGTCGAGAGTTCACATACACCAAAGCCGTGTCAACCGGCAGTCAATTCTCGGTGCGAAACGGCGGTGTTCAGGCATCCTGAACGCTCTCGCGGCCGTGAGCGACCAAGCGTTATTGGGGTCGGGTTCCATGGCCCGGTATGGAGACACGACCGCTCGGCGACACCGGACAGGAGAGCACGGTGATGACCTTCGGCGCGATCGCGCTCAACTGGCTCGAACAGGAGGGCGCGAACCAGATGGTCGAACTGGTGCTCGACCACGGGGTCAACCACTTCGACGTGGCCCCGACCTACGGCGACGCGGAGCTGAAGCTGGGGCCGAAGCTCCGCCAGCACCGCGAGGAGATCTTCCTCGGCTGCAAGACACAGGAGCGCGACTACGAGGGCGCAAAGCGCAAACTGGACCGCTCGCTCGACCGCCTCGGCGTCGACAGCATCGACCTCCACCAGTTCCACGGGCTGGAGTACGAGGAGGAACTCGACACCATCACCGGCGAGGGCGGCGCGCTGGAGGCCTACCGCGAGGCCAAAGCCGAGGGGAAGATCGACCACATCGGGCTGACCAGCCACGGCGACCCCGACCTCATCCTCGACGCCATCGACCGGATCGACGACCTGGAGACGGTGATGTTCCCGTACAACCCCGTCGTCGCCGGCAAGGACGACGCGGACCACGACTACGAGGCCGTCCTGGAGCGCTGCGAGGCGGAGGGCATCGGCACGCTCGGCATCAAGGCCTTCGCGAAAGGGCCGTGGCCGTCGACCGACGAACTGCCCCAGGCGGACCGCCCGTACTCGAACTGGTACGAGCCGGTCGACTCGCCCGACGAGATCCGCGAGCGCTTCGACTTCGCCGCTTCGCGCGGCCTCGACACCGTCGTCAATCCCGGCGACCCGAAGCTCGTCGCGATGGTGCTCGACGCGGCCAGCCGCTACGAGGGGATGGACGAGGCTCGCCAGCGCGCGCTCATCGAGGAGCTTCGCCACGAGGACAGCCCCGTTCCCGAACAGCTCCACCACTGAGGTGGGCGTCGACGTTCCGCGGACCGTCCGCGCCGCACTGGCCGACCGGCCTGTCGAGGGTCGCGTCTGTCTCGAAGCCGGGGCCGGCGTCGGCAACGCGACGGCCGGCCTGCTGGAAGCCGGCGCGAGCCGCGTCTACGCCGTGACGAACGACGCCGAGCACGCCGCGGCGGTCCGCGAGCGCGTCGGCCGCGCACACCCGGACCGGCTGGTCGTCGTCGAGGCCGACCTCCGGGCGACGCCGCTCGCGACCGACAGCGTCGAACTGGTGACCGCCCACGGCCTCTGTAACGTCCTCGACCCGCCGGCACTCGACCGCGTCGCGGCGGAGCTGTCGCGAGTCGCCGCCCCGGACGCGCACCTCGTCGTCGACGACTACGCGCCGCCGCCAGCGGAGGCGGCCGTCTCGCGGCTGTTCGCGCTCGAAAACGCGACCGCCCAGCTCGTCGACGGCCGGCCGCTGCTCACCTTCTACCCGGCCGACCTGCTCGCCGGCGTCTTCGCCGGCCACGGCTGGCAGTTCGAGCGGTGCGAGACGCTGCTGGACCCGGTCCCCTGGACAGCGGCGCACCTGACCGCACACGCGAACGAGGTACGCGAGCGCGCGGCGGCGCTCCCGTCCGCACTCGGCGACTCACTGGAAGCGATGGCCGACGACCTCGTCGACGACATCGGTTCGGAGCGAGCGGGGACGATGTACAGCCTGGCGTTCCGCCGGGCGGACGGAGATGGGTGATACGGCCGCTGACCCCCACCGGAGCAGCGCGCGAACGGCCAGCCACCGTACCGTATCACGTCCGACCAGCCGACGCGGGCGGGACTGAAAGGGGCCGCCCGCTCGCGCCGGCAGCGTCGCCTGAGCGACCCCTCTCCGAGCGAGCGACGCGAGCGCGGAGATGTCGCTCAGCGACCGCGAGCGGGCGGGGGCTTTCTGGCGGTTTCAGAGGGTGATTGTGGCGGCTGTTCGAACCGAAACACGAGCGGGTGGACCAATCGTATAAGAGACCGCCGGCCGACGTGCCGGTATGACGCTCGACCGACTCTCATCGTTCGACGCCGACCCGGCGACGGGCGAGGTCGTCGACGGCGAACTGGCGGTGACAGACGACGTGCTCGTGAAGGCGTTCGCACTCGGGCCGGACGCCGAAATCGACCCGCACGAACACGGCGACGCGACGAACGTGTTCCACGTCCTCCGCGGCGCGGTGACAGTCCAGCGAGACGACGAGGAGGAGACGGTCGCCGCGCCGGCCGTCGTCCTGAACGAGCGCGGGCAGGTCCACGGCGCGCACAATCACACCGACGAGGTGGCAGTGCTGACCGCCAGCCTCTGTCCGTTACCCGGACAGTAAGGGGAGCCGAGCGACGGGCGGCGCTCGCCCGCAGCACGCTTATTGTCACCACGGCCCACAGACTCGATATGGCCGGACCACTGCCGACGAACGGGCTCCGCGCACAGGTCGAGGGCGGCGGCGTCGCGCTCGGCGTCCTCGACAACACGTACAGTCCAACGCTGGTGGAGTTCTACGGCGACCTCGGCGTCGACTTCGTGTGGCTCGACTTCGAGCACGGCGGGCCGGATCCGTGGGACGCGGCCACCGTCGAGAACCTCCTGCGGGCGGCCGACGGCACGGGGACCGAACTGCTCGTCAGGCTGCCGGACTCGTCGCCGACGCTTGTCCGCAAGGCGCTGGACCTGGGCGTCAAGAACCTCTTTCTGCCGCGGGTCGAGTCCGCCGCGGAGGTGCGCGAGGCGGTCAAATCCGCGCGGTTCCGGTACGACGGCGCGGCCGGCGACCGGGGACTGGCCGCGCCGCGGGCGCGCCGGTGGGGCCTGGGCGAGAACTACGTCGAGGCGTCGGACCGGGAGACGCTCGTCGGGACGACCATCGAGACGGCGGCCGCCGTCGAGGACATCGACGCGATACTGGACGTGCCGGAACTGGGCTTCGTGTTCATCGGGCCGTTCGACCTCTCGGTGTCGCTGGGCCACCCCGGCGAGATCGATCACCCCGAAGTCGAGGAGGCCGTCGAGACGGTCCGCTCGGCGGCGGTATCGGCGGGTGTCACCGTCGGCGGCCTGGGCTTCGGGATGGACGACGTGAACGAGAAGGCCGAGAACGGCTACCAGATACTCCACGTGGGGAGCACGACCGGCGCGCTGCAGAACGCGGTCCGTGGATGGCTCGAGGGCTTCGAGGGAGCACGGAACTAACTCGAGTGCGAGAACAGCACAAGTCGGACCGGATATCAGGGGGCGGAAAGAGAACCGGCAGACGCGGCGTCGACGCGCCGCTCAGGCGCTCGCGCCGGACTCGGAGCAGGCCGCGGCGTCGACGGCGCTGTCGTCGAGGTCGGCCTCGGCTTCGAGCAGTTCGCGGTAGCGTTCGCGGATGGTGACGGTGCTGATGTCGGTGGCCTCGCTGACCGTCTCCTGGGTCATCTCCTCGCCGAGCAGCAGGCCGGCGGCGTAGATGGCCGCGGCGGCGAGGCCGACGGGGCTCTTGCCGCTGTGGACGTTGGCCTCCTTGCCGGCCTCGATGAGGGCGCGGGCCTTGCGCTCCAGTTCGTCGTCGGCGTCGAGTTCGGAGACGAACTTGCTGACGTAGGTGGCGGGGTCCGGCGGGCCGACCTGCAGCGCGAGTTCGCGGTTGATGTAGCGGTACGCGCGGGTGAACTCCATCTCGTCGACGCGGCTGACGACGGCCATGTCGTCGAGCGTCTGCGGGAGGTTCGCCTGCCGGATCGCGGCGTACAGCGACGCCGTCGCCATCCCCTCGATGGACCGGCCCGGCAGCAGGCCCTCGTCCAGCGCGCGGCGGTAGATGACGCTCGCCGTCTCGCGGGCGCTCTCGGGGACGCCGAGGGCGCTGCCCATCCGGTCGATCTCGCCGAGGGCCTGCTTGAGGTTGCGCTCGGCGTGGTCGCGCGTGCGGAAGCGCTCGTCCCACGTCCGGAGGCGCTGCATCTTCTCGCGCTGGCGCGTCGACAGGGAGTTGCCGTAGGCGTCCTTGTCCTGCCAGCCGATGTTGGTCGACAGGCCTCTGTCGTGTTTCAGTTCAGTCGTCGGCGCGCCGACGCGGCGCTTGGCGTCGCGCTCCTGGCTGTCGAAGGCGCGCCACTCCGGCCCGTGGTCGATCTCGCCCTCGTCGACGACGAGTCCGCAGGACTCACAGACGGTCTCGCCGCGACTCTCGTCGGTGGCGAGCGTGCCGCCACAGTCCGGGCAGGCGTGGCCGGTGCTCGCCTCGTGCTCGGCCTGTTCGTCCACGCTGTCGCCGCGTTCGTCGGGTGAGTAGATGCTGCGTGTCGTCATTGTGTGTGGGTGCGAGCGCCGGGACCGTCGCTCGCGCTCGTACCGATATAATTGGGTGCATCGGGCATCATTACTCGGTTGGCATACGCCGAACCGTAAACAGTGAGTCAGTTTATTCGAGTTGCGTGGATCGACTCGGGAGGCCGACGTCCCGTGGTTTCACCGTCGTGACCGGCGATGCCCTATTCCGGCAATCAGTCCCGTTCGACTCCACCAGCGGCTTCGAGGTGCGCGGGAGACGCGACACCGAGAAAACGAGCGGCCGAGCGCTACACGCCGGAGCGGCCGATGCGGAGCCGCCCGCCTTCGGCGACCTCCTCGTCGGCCTGGACGGGGCCCATCGAGCGGGTGACGAACGAGCGGACGATCCACGCCTCGGCGCGCTGGAGGCGATACTGGAGCGTCGACCGCGACACGTCGAGGCGCTCCGCGAGTTCGGTGAGCGAGATGTCCCGCGGCGTCCGGTAGTAGCCGTGTTCGACGGCAGCCTCGACGGCGGCCTGCTGCTCGGGCGGGAGTTCCGCGAGCGTTACGGCCTCGTCCACCCAGTACGAGGGGGAGCCGAGCTGGCGGAACTCGACGGTGAGCCCGGGCCGGAGTTCGGCCTCCATCGCCTCGAACAGGCCGTCGACGCCGGCGTCGTCGCACAGCAGGAGTCGCCACTCACAGCGGCTCTGACGGCGCTCGGTCTCACAGAGGACGCCCGGACCGACGTGTTCGATGGCCAGCCGCGGGATGGAGTGGCAGTCCCCGGCCTCCGAGCGGTAGCTGTACACCGTGCGCACGCCGGGCTCGGACCCGATGACCTCGTAGCACCAGTCGGTCTTGCAGTCGCGAGTCCCGATGCACTCCGTGCACTGGACCGGGTCGTCGTAGACTTCGTCGAGGCGTTCGAGCGCCGTCTCGGGGCCGGCGACCCGCTCCAGTCGCCACATCCCCTCCTCGGTGACGTTGCACGCGATGGTCCGCGAGTGGGCCGACGGATGGTCGATGAACACGTCCATCACGGGGTCGACGCCCCGTTCGTAGTCGATGGTGAAGATGAACTCCCGCATACGCTTTCAGAGGGGCGCCACCCGCTTTAGCCATGCGGTTCGTTCGGCGCATGCCAACCGAGTGGTCATACTGAGAGACGGCCACCTTTGGAGTATGTCCTGTCCGTGCTCACTCGACGCCGGCGCGCCGCCGAGCGGGTCGACTGCCGACGCCGAGGACGCCCCTGCTCGCGAGCGCGGCGGTCGGCTCCCGACTCACAACTGGCGACACACCGTGGTGTACGGCCTCGTGTTCTGGGCGACCGTGCTCGCCGCGTGGGTCGCCGTCCCCGCCGGCCACCCGTTCCAGCTCGGGGTCGCGCTCTCCGGGCTGTTCGCGGCCCCACTGTTGCCCGTCGCGCTGTGCTGTGACTACCGGCAGGCCAGGCGCTTCGGGACGTGTGACCCCGGCGTCCGGGCCTACCTCGCCAACCTGGCGGCCGACCTCGCGACGGCGATCACCGGCCGCCGGCCGCTCGGCGACGAACGCCGGGAGTTCATGCGCTGCTGAAACCTCTTTTGCGGCGAGTCCCTCTCACGAGCCCGCACCGGACCCCTGCGCGCGAGCCTCGTCCAGCCAGTCCGGGTCGGGAACGCTCGTCGACCCCACGTCCGTGACCTCGTAGCGCCACTCGACCGAGACCGTCTCGCCCGCGTCGGTCTCGCCGGTCAGCGTCCACGTCGTCTGGCGCGCCAGACCGTCCTCGTCGACCAGCACCGCGACGGTGAAGTCCGTCACCGTCACGTTCTCGCTCGACCCCATGGTTCCGGCCCCGAACTGGCGCCAGGCGGCGAGGTCCGAGTACTCGTAGCGGTCCACGGTGACGCCGTCGAACGTCTCGGTCCCGACGAAGCGGGCGTCGTCGACGGTCTCGTAGCTGATCGCGCCGCGGTCGACAGCGGACTGGAACGCGGTGTCGTCCTGGGGCCTGCTCTGGTAGAACGCCTCGCCATCCGCCGCGTACCGCGTGTAGGCCGACCCGTCGGCGACGAACGTCTCGAAGTCGGTCTGTGACTCCGCCCCGGTCATGGTGAACGTCTCGAGCGAGCGGTTCTCGCGGAGGTCGACCCGGTAGGTGTCAGTGATGGTCGCGGTTTCGCCGTTCTCCGTGGTCGCGTACGACCACGTCGCGGTGAAGCTGCCCGCCTCGCGCAGGAGTCGTTCCGTCTCGCCCACGTCGAACTCGTCACTGTCGGCGACGCCGCCGCCGTCGCCGCCCGAATCTGATTCGCCCGCCGACGAACCACCGTCGCCCGCCGACGAACTGCCGTCGCTCTCGCCGTCCGTCACCGGTCCGCCGCCGCCGAGACAGCCGGCGACGACGAGCAACGACACGACCAGTACCGTGAGCATCCCTGACCTCATGCACCCACTGACGCCGCCGAACGAGATAAGCTAGTACGATTGATACGACGGCGAGATGACAGCGGTGGTCGGGCCCGAAACCCGGTCGAGAACCACCCTGTGGCGCGTTCCGTGGTTCCCACGACGGGTTCGGCGAGTGTCAGCACGCCCGCAGACTTACAGCCAGTCGGTGTCCGGGTCGATACGGTCCGGCGGCGTCTCGCCGGCGAGTACGGCCCGGACGTTCGCCGCGACGGCGTCGTTCAGGTCGTCCCGGGCCTCCTCGGAGTACCACGCCGCGTGGGGCGTGACGACGCAGTTGTCGAGGCCGAGTAGCGGGTGATCCGCGGCCGGCGGTTCCTCGGTCAGCACGTCGAGGCCGGCGGCGGCGATGGTCCCGTCCTCCAGGGCTGCCCGGAGCGCCGTCTCGTCGACGAGGCCGCCGCGGCCGGTGTTGACCAGTATCGCGTGGTCCCGCATCGCCGCGAGCGCGTCGGCGTCGACCATCCCCCTGGTGTCGTCGGTCAGCGGCGCGTGCAGGGAGACGTAGTCGGCCCGCTCGTAGAGGGCGTCCAGCGTGACCTTCTCCACGTCCGCCGCGGCCATCTCGTCGGCGTCGACGTACGGGTCGTAGGCGATCACGTCCAAGTCGAACCCGCGTACCAGTTCGCGCGTCCGGCGGGCGAGCGGGCCGAAGGAGACGAGGCCGAGCGTTCGCCCCCGAACGCGGCGGACCGCCCGAGTCCGCTCCCAGCCCCAGCCGCCGTCGCGGACGTCGCGGTCGTAGGCGGCGACGGCCCGGACGCAGTCGAGCAGCAGCGTCACCGTGTGGGTCGCCACCTCGTCGGTGCAGTAGTCCGGGACGTTCGTGACGGTGACTCCGTTGTCCGCCGCCGCCCGCACGTCGACGTTGTCGACGCCGACGCCCGCTCTGGCGACGATTTCGAGGTCGTCGAGCGCGTCGATGACGGCAGCCGTGACCGGCGTATTCACGTCGACGACGAGTCCCTGCGCGCCCGCTGCCGCCGCCCGGAGGTCGTCCTCGCTGTCAGTCTCCGCGGCGACGACCTCGGCGTCGAGCGCCGCCCGCAGTCTCTCGGTGTCGATCATCGGATCGTCGCTCGCGACCACTCGTGGCATACCCGGAGGGAAGTGTCCCCCAAGTAAAACGGGTCGGTGACGTTCCCACGGGGCCGGAATACCGACGATAGTACGTGAGGGACAGGTGAGCATGCGCAGGGGGAGACCCGACACCGGCACCTATCCATCATATTTTCAATATAGACAGATAAAATATATACTCGTCTACCGATATAGTTCTCACGTGGGAAAATACCGCTAAATCCACCACACTGGGCCGTATATCGGGAGCTCCGATATCCACGAGAACGACATCTTTGGCGCAGTTGCCGAGATTTACACCATTTCAGACACACAGTCGGTCGAATCGTCGCCAAAATACCTCATCGAAGCCAAATTTACAAATTTAGTGACTATTTATTTGAATAGACAGATATACTATGTTTACCGATCGCCGTTACCGAGCGATATCATTCCCTTGATCGTCGTCGGTTCCATCGCCCGGTGGAAGGCGTCGTCGATGTCTTCGAGCGACGACTCGAAGTCGATGATTCCCGCGACGTCCACCTCGCCGTCGGCGAGCAGGTCGACGGCCGCGTCGTAGGTGTTCTTGTACCGGAACGACCCGTGCACGTCGATTTCGTTGTCGATGACCTCCAGCACGTCGAAGGGAACCTCGGCCTCGCTCGCGAGACCGACCAGTACGACGGTGCCGCCCCGGCGGACGACGTCGATGGTCGACCGAATCGACGGTTCCGCGCCGGAGGCCTCGACGACCACGTCCGCGCCGACGCCGTCGGTGTACTCCGCGACCGCCGCTTCGAGATCGGTCTCGGTGACGTCGACGGTCAGGTCAGCGCCGCGTTCGGCGGCGAAGTCGAGTTTCTCCCTGACCACGTCGGTGACGATCACGTCCGTCGCGCCCGCCGCACGGGCGGCTTCGAGGACCATCAGGCCGATCGGACCGGCACCCGTAACGAGGACGGTGTCGCCCGTGCCGACGGACCCTCGGCGGCAGGCGTGGATGCCGACCGAGAGCGGTTCACAGAGCGCCCCCTCGGCGGTCGAGACGTTCTCGGGCAGTTTGTAGGCGAAGTCGGCCGGCCACGAGACGTACTCGGTGAACGCGCCGTCGTGGGGCGGCGTCGCCATGAACCGAACGTCCGCACAGAGGTGGTAGTCGCCGCGTTTGCAGTGGGCACAGCGACGGCAGGGGACGCCGGGTTCGAGCGCGACGCGGTCGCCCGCGGCGAGTCCGGTGACGTTCTCGCCGACCGCCACCACCTCGCCGGCGCTCTCGTGGCCCAGCACCAGCGGGTCCTCGACGACGTAGTCGCCGATGCGCCCGTGTTCGTAGTAGTGCACGTCCGAGCCGCAGATGCCCACGTCGCTGACGGCGACGAGCACGTCGTCCGGACCCGGCGATGGTTTCGGGCGATCCTCCAGTTCGAACTCGGTCGGTTCGACTAACACAGCGGTTCGCATACCCCAGATCACGTGTCGGACCACCAAAAACATACGGGCGCAGCGGCCGTGCTCGTCGCCGGCGGTCGCTCACCACTCGGCGACGCTCCCGTCCTCGTGGTGCCAGACGGGGTTGTACCAGTTGACCTGTGCCTGGGCCTGCTCGCGGACGTACTCCTCGTCGACTTCGATGCCGAGTCCGGGGCCGGTCGGCCGCTCAACGTAGCCGTTCTCGAAGGTGAACGTCGCCGGGTCTTCGAGCAGTTTGAGTCGCTGGCTCGCTCCCGGGTCGTGCAGGTCGAGGTCCTGTTCCTGCATGACGACGTTCTGCGAGCAAAAGCCCACCTGCAGGCTCGCGGCGAACGCCACGGGCCCGAGCGGACAGTGCGGGACGACGGCCACGTCGAAGGCTTCGGCCATCGAGACGACCTTGCGCATCTCGCTGATGCCGCCCACGTGGGTCACGTCGGGCTGGATGACGGACACCGCCCCGTCGGTGAACAGCTGCTTGAAATCGTAGCGGGAGTAAAAGCGCTCGCCGGTGGCGATGGGGACGGTCGTCCGGTCGGCGATGCTGGCAAAGGAGTCGGCGTGCTCCGGGAGCAGCGGCTGGTCGACGAACATCGGGTCGAGGGGTTCGAGCCGACGGACGAGTTCGGCGGCCATCGGCTTCGAGACGCGGCCGTGGAAGTCGACGCCGACGTAGGCGTCGTCGTCGACGGCGTCACGGACCGCCGCCACGCGCTCGACGGCGCGGTCGACGGCCGCGGTCGTCTCGATTGGGCGGAACTCCCGGACGAAGTTGAGCTTGAACGCCCGGTAGCCGCGGTCGTAGTCCTGTTTGGCTGACGCGGCGATGTCGTCCGGGTTCTCGCCGCCGAGCCACTGGTAGACGAGCAGCCGGTCGCGGACGTGCCCGCCGAGCAGTTCGTGGACCGGCGCGCCGTAGTGTCGCCCCTTGATGTCCCAGAGGGCGTGGTCGATGCCCGCGAGCGCGCTCATCAGCGCGGGGCCGCCCCGGAAGTAGCCGCTCTGGTAGAGCTTCCGCCAGTGGTACTCCGTCCGCAGCGGGTCCGACCCGAGCAGGTACCCCTCGACGAGCTCGGTGACGGCCGCCCGGACGGTCTCCAGTCGCCCCTGGATGATTGGCTCGCCCCAGCCGACGATCCCCTCGTCGGTCTCCAGTTTCAGGAGTAACCACCGCGGGGGCACGGCGAACAGTTCGAAGTCGACGATTTTCATGGCTAGGTGTATCTGCGAGCGCGCACTTGTAATGCCGGGGCCGCGTGAGGGTGGTGTTTACTGTGGAGCCGAGCGGTCTGTGAGCCCATCGGTCCGTACCGAGACACGACCGACCGAGGCGTAGATTTAACACCGATGCCACCCCAGAACCGAACGTACGCATGAGTGTACTGGAGAGTTTCTCCCTCGACGGAGAGACGGCTATCGTCACCGGAGCGGCACAGGGTCTCGGCAAGCAGATGGCGACCGCACTCACGGAGGTGGGGGCGGACGTGGCCATCGCCGACGTGAACCTCGACAAGGCCGAGCAGGCGGCCGACGAACTCGACGGCGAGACGACGGTCATCGCCACGGAAGTCGACGTGACCGACGAGTCATCGGTCGAGGCGATGGTGGCCGACGTGACCGACCGTCTCGGCCCCATCGACGTGCTCGTCAACAACGCGGGCATCGTCGAGAACTCGCCGGCCGAGGAGACGGACATCGAGTCCTGGCGGCGCGTCGTGTCGGTCAACCTCGACGGGGTCTTCCTCTGTGCCAAGCACGTCGGCCAGCAGATGTTAGAGCGCGGCGAGGGCCGCATCGTGAACATCTCCTCGATGTCGGGCTTCGACGTGAACGTGCCCCAGAAGCAGGCCAGCTACAACACGACGAAGGCGGGCGTCAGGATGCTGACCCAGTCACTCGCCGTCGAATGGGGCGACCGCGGCGTCCGGGTCAACGCCATCGCGCCGGGGTACATGCGGACCGAACTCGTCGACGAGGTGCTGGCGGAGAACCCCGAGATGGAGGAGACGTGGCTGGAGAACACGCCGATGGGGCGGCTCGGCCGCCCGGAGGAACTGCGGGAACTGGTCGTCTACCTCGCCTCGGACGCGTCCTCGTACATGACCGGGTCGACCGTCGTGATGGACGGCGGGTACACCTCGCGGTGAGGCGCGGTCGCGTCGTGAGGTTACGCAGCTAGCGCAGTCAGTCGTTCTTTCGCCCGCTCCCACCCGCCGGGAGCGCGCGGCTCGTAGGTCGTCGTCTCGAAGGCCGATTCGACCAGCCGCCGGCCCGCCGCCAGGTCGGGGAGCGTCCCCGCGGCGACGGCCTGCGTGAGCACGTTGCCGACGGCCGTCGCCTCCACCGGTCCGGTCGACACCGGCCGCCCGGTCGCGTCGGCGAGCAACTGGCAGAACAGTTCGTTGCGGACGCCGCCGCCGCCGAGGACGACGTTCTCCGGGGGCTCGTCGACGACCGCCGAGAGGCCGTCGAGGGCGAGCGCGACCTTCGCGGCGAGGCTGTCGAGCAGGCAGCGGACGACCGCACCCTGGCTCTCGGGGACCGGCTGATCGGTGCGCCGGCAGTACGCGCGGATCTGGTCGGGCATCGGTTCGTCGATGCTGAAGCCTTCGGCGTCCGTGTCGACGAGCGCGGCCCGCGGCTCGGCCTCGCGCGCGGCCGAGAGCAGCGTCCCGTAGTCCACCGGCTCGCCGGCCTCGCGCCACGCTTCGCGGCACTCCTCTAACAGGAAGAAGCCGTTGATGTTCCGCAGGAAGCGGACGGTCTCCTCGGCCCCGAGCTCGTTCGAGAACGCTTGCTCGAAGGCGGCGTCCGACAGGATCGGGTCGTCGCGCTCGACGCCGAGGATGAACCACGACCCGGTGTTGAGAAAGGCGCTGTCGCCGTCGAGTGGGAGGCCGGCGACCGCCGACGCAGTGTCGTGGCTCGCGGGCGTGACGACCTCGGGCGTCGACGACAGCGACGCGGCCACGTCGTCGGCGACCGGGCCGAGGTGCTGGCCCGGTTCGGCGAGGTCCGGGAGCAGGTCAGTCGGCAGGTCGAGTTCCTCGAGCAGGTCCGTCGCCCACACGCGGCGCTCGGGGTCGGCCATCTGCGTCGACGAGGCGATGGTCACTTCGCCGGCCGGTCGCGCCCCGAGCAGTGACGAGAGCAGTTGGGGCATCATCAGGAGGCCGTCGGCCCGCTCAAGCACCTCGGGCTCCTCGCTGGCGAGGGTGTGGAGCTGCCAGAGCGTGTTCGGCGTGTTCCAGTTCGTGATGCCCGAGGCCTCGAACAGCCGGCGCTTCCCGACGACCTCGAACACCGCCTCGCGCGTCGCCGTCGAATCTGGGTCGCGGTACGAGATTGGGTCCCGCAGGACCTCGCCGTCGCGCAGGAGACCGAAGTCCAGCCCCCACGTGTCGACGCCGACCGTGTCGAGGGCGGCCCGCTCGTCGGCGGCCTCGATGCCGGCGACCATCCCCTCTCGGAGCGCGTCGAGGTCCCAGACGTAACGCCCGTCTCGCTCGACCGGGCGGTTGTCGAAGCGGTGGACCTCCTCGACGGCGAAGTCGTCGGGCGTCACCTCGCCGCGGTAGACGGTGCCGCCGCTCGCGCCGATGTCGATTGCGACGTGGTTCATGGTGTCACTCGTGCACGCGGGTCACTGGCCATAGCTGTCGAGCTTCTCGCTCAGGCGGTCGATCTCGTCGTCCGGGAGGATCTCCGGCTCGCCGATGGCGCGGGCCTGGTAGTGGATGCGCGCGCAGTACTCCACCATCAGCGCGACCGTGTAGGCGCTGTCGAGATTCTCGTCGGCGGTGAGGACGCCGTGGTTCCGGAGCAGCGTCGCGTTGTACTCGTCGCCGAGGGCGTCGACCGCCGCCTCGCCGAGTTCCTGCGTGGCGTGGGTCTTGTACTCGGCGACCGGGACCTCCGAGCCGGTAAACGAGAGGAGGTAGTGCGACGCCGGGATGGCCTCGCCGAGCGACGCGAACGTCGTCGCGTACGGCGAGTGCGTGTGGACGACGCCGCCCACGTCGGGCCGGTTCTCGTACACCGCGAGGTGCATCGGTAGTTCGGTCGAGGGCTCGACTTCGCCCTCGACGACCGTGCCGTCGGTGCGGACCACCGGAACGTCCGCCGGCGTGATGTCCTCGTACGGGACGCCAGAGGGACTGATCGCGATGTGATTCTCGTCGAGGCGCGCGCTCAGGTTCCCGCCGGTCCCCGTCGTCAGGTCGTCGTCGAGGAGGCTGCGGCCGTACTCGCAGATGGCGCTGCGCGTGTCGTGGTGGGAAAGATCTGTTTCGGACACACGTTGACTGTCACTAGCGCGCTATAAATTTGCTTCGGTGCGACGCGAGAGCGATCGTGGAAAACGTCGGCTTACGGCCCTGACAGGTGCGATATAGCGCGGTTAGGAATCCGCACCTGCGGCTCTCGAACGGCGGCGAGAGACTGACCGACAGACCGGCCCGACAGCGGCGAGACGCGACCGCGCGACAGGCGCGGGAGACGCGACTGGGCTACTCGCTGTTGACGGCGTGGAGCCGCTCTTCGAGGGCGACCTCGGCTTCTTCGTCGAGCTGTCGCTGGTGGATGGTCTCGCCGGTCTCGGCGTCGAACAGGTGGACGTCCTCGTCGGGAATCTCGACGTAGACGTGCTCACCCTCGGAGATCGGCCGCTGGCCGTCGATCTCGACGACGAACGTCTCCTCGCGCTCCTGTGCCTTCGCGCGCAGGTAGACGTAGGAGATGCTCCCCATCGGCTCGACCACGTCGACGACGGCCTCGAACTCGTGGTTCGAGTTCGCCCGGTCGTGGAGACTGATGTCCTCGGGGCGCGCACCGAGCGCGAGGGCGGTCCGGCTCCCGACCGCGGACTGCATCCGCTCGGTCAGGTCGTAGTCGAAGCCGTCGGCCCGCAGGGTGCCGCCCTCGACGGAGCCGTCGAAGAAGTTCATCGACGGCGAGCCGAGGAACCCGGCGACGAAGCGGTTGGCCGGCCGGTAGAAGCACTCCAGTGGCGTCCCGACCTGCTGGAGGTCGCCGTGGTTGAGGACGACAAGCCGGTCGCCCATGGTCATCGCCTCGGTCTGGTCGTGGGTGACGTACAGCGTCGTGACGCCGAGTTCGCTCTGGAGGCGGTTGATCTCGGTGCGCATCTCCGCCCGGAGCTTGGCGTCAAGGTTCGACAGCGGCTCGTCCATCAGGAACACGTTGGGGTCCCGGACGATAGCGCGGCCCAGCGCGACACGCTGTTGCTGGCCGCCCGAGAGTTCGCCGGGCGTGTTGTCCAGCAGCATGTCGATATCCATCATCTCCGCCGCCGAGCGGACCTTCTGCTCGATCTCGTCGTCGGACATGTCCGTCGACATCTTCAGGCCGAAGGACATGTTCTCCTCGACGGTCATGTTCGGATACAGCGCGTAGTTCTGGAACACCATCGCGATGTCCCGCGCGCGCGGCCCGAGTTGGTTGACGAGCGTGTCACCGATGTGCACGTCGCCCTCGGTCTGGGTCTCCAGTCCGGCGACGATACGCATGAGCGTCGACTTCCCCGACCCCGACGGGCCGACGAAGACCACGAACTCGCCGTCGGTGATGTCAAGCGACACGTCGTCGACCGCGACGATGGACTCCTCGCCCTCTCCGAACTCCTTCGTTACGTCGTCTATCGTGATCTTTGCCATTAGCGTTCCTCCGTGGCGCGGCTAATTGAAGCTGTCCCCGCCGCAGGGGCGTCGTTCGCGAGCGATGCGCGTCGTCGAGTCGATGTCGTGCTCATTCTTTGATCACCACGCCGAAGCTGAGTCCGGCAGCGAGGTACTTGTTCACCGCGATCAGGAAGACGACGACGGGGAGGATCATCGCCGTCGAAGCGGCCGCCAGCATGCCCCACTCGATGGATCGGGAGCCGATGAACGAGTAGACGAACAGCGTCACCGGCACGGCCTTGAAGCTCGTCAGTACGAGCCCGAACAGGAGCTCGATCCAGGCGAAGATGAAGCTGATGATGGCCACCGAGAAGATCCCGGGTTTGGCCGCCGGCAGGACGACCTTGCGAAAGCCCTGGAACCGGGTCGCGCCGTCGACGCGGGCGGCCTCTTCGAGCGTCTCGGGGATGCCGTCGAAGAACGCCTTCATCACCCAGACGACAAGCGAGAGATTGATGCTGACGTACATCAGCACCATCCCGATGCGCGTGTCGAAGAGGTTCAGCTCCCGGAAGATGATGAAGAAGGGGAGCACGACGGCGATAGGCGGGAGCATCCGCGAGGAGAGGATCCACACCAGCACGTCCCGCTCCATCGGGATGTCGTACCGCGAGAGGACGTACGCCGCCGGCACGCCGATCAGCAAGACGAGGACGACCGACGCCGACACCATCAGGAGGCTGTTGGCGAAGGCCGTCACGAACTCCGACTGCTGGACGAGCTGGATGTAGTTGTACACCGTCGGCAGGAAGATCCAGTCCGGCGGCAGCGCGTTCGCCTCGCCCGGGGGCTTCAGCGACATCGACGCCAGCCAGTAGAACGGGAAGATGACGACGACCGACCACGTCAGCAAGACGGCGTGGCGGACGACCTTCACGAGCGTCTCGCGGGTGTCCTTATCGAGGCGCTGGGACGAGCCCGGAACGGAATCCGTCGCCATCAGTCCCACACCCCCTCGAAACCGACCTTCGCGATGATGACGTTACACAGCGCGACCACCAGGACGAGGTAGACGATCGCGATGGCCGCGGCGACCGTGATCTGGTTGTTGATGAACATCTGCTCGTAGATGTTGATGCTCACCAGCTGGGTGGCCGTCCCGGGACCGCCCTGGGTCAGCCCGTACACGACGCCGAACGTCCGGAACAGGTCGATCAGCCGGATGAGGGTGGCGACGAACACCACCGGCTTCATGTACGGAATGATGACGTGGACGTAGCGGCGCCACAGCGGCGCGCCGTCGACTCGCGATGCCTCGACGAGCGTCTCAGGCACCGAGGAGAGGCCGGCGTAGAAGATGATGAACATGAACGGCGTCCAGTTCCACGTATCCAGCAGAATCACGGTCAACAGCGGGATGTCCGAGAGGAACGCCGGCGCGGCAAAGGGCGTCACCGCGTTGATGATGTACGGGATGATCCCGATCTCGCTGTTGAGCATGATCCGACCGATGGTCGCCATCGAGACCGGCGCGACTGCCATCGGGAGGATGAACAGCACCCGGTAGAACGACTTGGCCCGCGAGGACTCGACGCCGGCGACGAACGCCGCGAGCGCGAACCCGAGGACGCTCTCCAAGAGCAGCGCGCTGACGACGACGGTGATGGTGACGACGAACGAGTGCAGCGCGCCGCCGCGGGTAAAGGCCGTTCGGAAGTTGTCGAGGCCGGCGAACTCGGCCGCGAAGACGTTCAGCGTCGGCTCCTCGATCAGCGCGAGGTACAGGTCGTAGGCACCGGGGAAGAAGGTGATCATGATCATCACCAGCACCATCGGCGCCATGAACCAGTACGGGAGGTAGTCGTTCCAGAGCTCCCGGAGCCTGGCCGAGGTCGGCTGCGAGGTCGATTCCGTTTGCGTTGGTGTACTCATTTGTGAGAGGGAGTGTTGTGGCTGGAGTGATATAGTGGTATGCTATCAGCTGTAGATGTCCTCGGCGATGGACGCTGCCTGCGTCATCGCCTCCTCGGCGGACTTCTGGCCGGCGATGGCCCGCTGAAGTTCCTCGGAGTAGCGCTGGCCCCACTGCGGGTACTTCCGGTCGAACGGGTCCGGCGCCGCTTCCTGCAGGGATTCGAGCGTGACCTGCGCGAAGTTCTCGCCGACGCGCGAGCGGAACTCGTCGTTCTCCCAGACGGACTGACGAACGGAGAACGCGGCCCCGTTCTCCAGGTGCATCCAGGTGTTGGTCGGCTGGGAAGTGGCCCACAGCATGAACAGGAACGCCTGTTCGGAGTTCCGGGCGTTCTTCGACGTGGAAATCTGCCAGTTGAACGCGTTCGGGGAGAACTGGCCGTCGGCCGGCCGGGGAGCCTTCGCGATGCCGATGGTGTCGGCGACCGAGGAGTCGGAGCCGGTGAGGCCGGGCCAGAACAGGTTCGCGTCGGCGACGATGTGGCCGGCGCGCCCCTCCTGCATCGTCGAGAGCACGTCGGACCAGGTCTGCGTCGACGCGCCCTCGGGACCGTAGTCCTGGAGCAGGCTCACGTACCACTCCGCCGCGTTGATGACGCCGTCGGTGTCGAGCCCCGAGTCCGTCGGGAACTCGGTCCACAGCGAGGAGCCGAACTCGCGCAGGAACGTGTTCAGGATGTAGATGTTCATCCCGTAGCCCTTCTGCCCGCGGCCGACCGTGCCGACGACGTCGGACTCGTTCTCGTGGATCGTCTTGGCGTTCTGGCGGAACTCTTCGAGAGTCTCGGCGACCTCCAGGTCGTGTTTCTCGTAGAGGTCCGTGCGGTAGAACTGGGTCTGGACCTCGACCGTGATCGGCAGTCCGGTCCAGGTGTCGCTGTAGCCCCCGCCGTGGGCCTGCCACTTCGAGGACTCGAAGAGGTCGTCGGGCTTGTACCACGCCTCGTCGTAGAGGCTGCTGTCCTCGAAGTAGGGGTCGAGCGGCTGGAGCCACCCCTCCTCGCGGAACTGGTTGACGACCTGGTCCATGTAGAACACGTCGAACTGCCCGGCCCCGGTGCTGACGTCGGTCTGTCGCTTCGTCCGGAACTGCTGTTCGGGCAGGATGTTCCAGACCACGTCGATGCCGGTCAGTTCCTCGAACACCGGTACCGCGGGCTTGATGGCGGATACCCAGGGGTGCTGGACCGCGCCGATGTTGATCTGGGACCCCTCGAACTGCCGCCACTCGATGTCGGCGTCCTCGTACTCGCTGAGCGGGATGGCGAGGTCGTCACCGCTCCCCTCCGACGACGTCCCACTCCCGCCGTCGCTTCCGTCACCGCTCCCGGAGCCGCCGTCGCTGCCGCCGTCTCCGGAGCTATCGCCGCCTCGCGTACACCCCGCGAGACCGCCGAGCAGTCCAACTCCCGTTGCTTTCAGAAAGTGCCGTCTGTTGCGCTTGCTGGGCATGTCTGTTGACCTCGTCACTATCGAATTACCCATCAATAATAAAGCTAATCATTTGTAACGTATATTACCCATCGAGTGTCGGCCCCGTTCGTCTCACCTGGGGACGACCGAACGCCTCGAAAATCGCTCCGAGACCTCGTCACACGCCGATTCCCGACGGTCGTGGCAAGATTTTAATAGGCGGTCCGAATATACCGCACCCACGGACCGATGCCGAGCCCGCCGACCGGACGGCCGACGGCGGGCGCGGCGCGACCGAGATATGATCCGAGTCAGCACACCACACGATCGATGGACAGTGACAGTGACCGCCGCCGAGCGACGGGAGGGTCGGTGATGCGCGCGAGCACACTGACCGACGTGGGCGAGATAGCCGTCGAAGAACGCGAGCGGCCCGAGCCGGCCGCCGACGAGGTACTGGTACAGGTGGGTGCCTGCGGCGTCTGCATGACCGACTACCACATGTACCACGGCACGTTCGCCGTCGAGACGCCGCTGGTGCTGGGCCACGAGAGCGCCGGGACCGTCGCCGAGGTGGGCGACGACGTGGCGGGCTTCGAGGTCGGCGACCGCGTCGCCATCAACCCCACGGTCCCGTGTAACGCCTGTTCGTACTGCAAGCGCGGCGAGACCCACCTCTGTGAGAACAACACGAGCATCGGCGGGGCCGGCGACACCATCCTCGACGGCGCGTTCGCGGAGTACGTCCGCGTTCCCGCCATCAACGTCGAAGACATCGGCGAGATGGCCTTCGAACACGCGGCGCTGGCCGAACCGCTCGCCTGCTGCGTCCACGGCGTCGAGGAAGTGGGCGTGAAACCGGGCGACAGCGTCGCCATCATCGGGGCCGGCCCCATCGGCCTCCTCCTGCTCCAGGCGTTCCGCAACGCCGGGGCCGCGCCCATCGTCGTCTCCGAACTGGACGAGGAGCGGCGCGAACTGGCCGCGGAACTGGGGGCGGACGCCGTGGTCGACCCCGAAGCGGAAGACCCGGAAGTCGCTATCCCGGAGGCCGCGGGCGGTCCCGTCGACGTGGGCGCGGAGGCCATCGGCCTCGTACCGACGATTCAGCAGGCCAACGCGGTGACCGCGCCGGGCGGGTCGACGCTGGTCTTCGGCGTCCCGGACCAGGAGGCGACGATGGAGATCAGCCCGTTCGACGTGTTCTTCGACGAGGTCGGCTACCGCGGGTCGTTCTCGCTGACGACCGAGGACTTCGAGCGCGCGGTGACGCTGCTTCGGTACGGCCGTGTCGACGCCGACGCGCTCGTCACCGAGCGGATCGGGCTGGACGACCTGCCCACGGCGTTCGAGCGCATGGGCGACGCCGAGGGGCTGAAGAAGGTCGTCGTGCCGGGCGAGGGCGAATGAACGGGTTCGACCTCCTCGACACCGACTCCGGGAACGCGGTCGTCGTCGCGCTGGACCACGGAATCGGCATGGGCGCGATGGACGGCTTCGAAGACCCACAGGCGACGCTCGACGCCGTGCTCGCGGGCGAACCAGACGGCGTGCTCGTCGGCCCGTACTTCGCCGAGCGCTTCGCCGACACGTTCGCGGCGTCGTCGACAGACGTGCTCGTGACCGCCGACTTCGTGTCGCCGTCGAGCCAGCCCGGCGAGGACGTGGGCCCGTGGGTCCAGGCGAACGCGTTCGACACCGACCGACTGCTCGCCTGTGACCCCGTCGGCGTCAAGTCCGTGCTGGCGTTCGGCCGGCAGAACCGCCGCGCGTTCGAGCGCAACGTCGAGTACGTCACCGAGATCACCGAGTCCCTGCGCGGAACCGGCGTCCCCCACCTCGTCGAGACCGTGCTGTGGGGCAAGGAGGTCCCGGACCGCTTCGAGACGGACCCGCAGTACGTGGCCAACGCCTGCCGGATCGGCTGGGAACTGGGCGCGGACGTGCTGAAGGCCCCCTACACCGGCGACCGCGAGTCGTTCGAGCCCATCGTCGCGAACGCGCCGGTCCCGGTGATGATCCTCGGCGGCCCGGCGTCCGGGTCGGTCCGCGCGATGCTCGACGACGTGGCTGGCGCGATGGCGGCCGGCGCACGCGGTATCGTAATGGGCCGTAGCGTCTGGCAGACCGAGGACCCCGCCGCCGTGATCGACGCACTCGACGGGATCGTCCACGACGGGGCCGACCCCGCGACCGCCTGGTCGGTCTGAATCGCTCGTTTTCCGCCGTCTAGCCCGTCCCAAAGTGTTCTCTCTCTCCCGACACATGGCGTTCTTCAGAGCAGAACGGATAAATTTCAGCCCGGATTCGTCGGAGCAATCGCACATGATCGATAAACCATGAAGAATTCGTGGCGTGAAGAATCATTATAGATCCGAGCCGTTCTGCTCTAAAGAACACACTTTTCACCGCGGAGCGTGTACCCATTTCACAATGACCGACGAACCCCGATACGCGGTCGAGGCGACGGAGACGTCGCTCGCCGTGCTGGAAACGCTCGTCGAGGCCGAGGACACGATGGGCGTGACGGCCCTCGCCGACCGCGTCGGCGTCTCGAAGAGCGTCGTCCACAACCACCTCGCGACGCTCCGGGCGGCCGGCTACGTGGTCAAGCAGGGAGCGCAGTACGACGCGTCGCTCCGGACGCTGACCCTCGGCGAACGGACGCGTTCGGGCATCGACGTCTACGGCGCGGCAAAGCGGAAACTCGACAACCTCGCTGCAGCGACCGGGGAGACGACGACGCTGTTCGTCCTGGAAGAAGACGCCGGCGTCCCGGTGTACGTCGCCGAGGCCGACGACGGCTGGTCACCGCCGTTCGTCGAGGGCGAGCGACTGCCGCTGCACGTGAACGCACCGGGGAAGTCGATACTCTCGTCGCTACCGGCCGACCGCGTCGACAGGATCCTGGAGCGCACCGACTTGATCGCGCCGACCGACGCGACGACCACGGACCCGGACGACCTCGTCGAGGAACTTCGGCGGATCCGTGACGACGGGATCGCGTTCTGCAGAGGAGAACAGTACGAGGGCGTCGTCGGCGTGGCCGCGCCGCTCCCCGAGATCGAGGGGAGTCGCGTCGCTGCACTGGGCGTCTGTGGCCCCGTCGACCGCCTGAACGGCCGGTACCTCGAAGAGGACATCACCGGACAGGTGCTCAGTACCACGAAGTCCGTCCAGGTCGACCTCACCGCCGACTGACGACGCTAACGAGCGTACCACTGTTACCGGGTCACGACGAGACGCCCACAGCACTAACGACCGTACGACTGTTATTCAGCTGGTCGAAAGCGCGACGTCACTGGCCGGAGAGGACCACTCCCTGTCCGAGACTTATTCCTCGAACTGACGTGAGATGGTAAACTGAGTAAAGAAATCCTTCCCCTTCTAACCATATTTCTCCAGTATATTCCTCAATACAGAATTCTGGCTACAGATAACTGAAGATAATTCTATTTATGAGGTATCTGCTGGAATAGGATCTGCTAACTCTATAGGTGGTTCGATATTTCGACTATATGCTAATATAATACCGCATATGCAGCCAGTATGCCAACTACCAGACTAAAATAGGGATACCCAGCGTATCGAGGGTGGTTTCCACGCAGGCCGGTATCTGACCCGAGTCCCCCCGGTCACAGTTCCGGCACGGTCGGCCGCGTGAGGTCGTCACACCCGTGTCTGCAGTCCGAATCGCTTAAGAGTCCCAGTGGCAAATCCCGTAGTAACTCGCTGGACGACGGGCACCAGCGGGCACCTGCGTGTGCAGGTCGGGATGTGAGTCGCGGGACGCGACTTGAACCACGCAACGCCCGTGGTGAACACATATGGCACGAAGTGCATACTCCTACATTCGAGAGGCCTGGAAGAACCCGGGCGACGGACAGCTCGCAGAACTGCAGTGGCAGCGCCAGCAGGAGTGGCGCGACGAGGGCGCGGTCGAGCGCATCGAGCGCCCGACGCGCCTCGACAAGGCCCGCTCGCAGGGCTACAAGGCGAAACAGGGCGTCGTCGTCGCCCGCGTCTCCGTCCGCAAGGGCGGCGCACGCAAGCAGCGACACACGGCCGGTCGCCGCTCCAAGCGCCAGGGCGTCACGCGCATCACCCGCCGGAAGGACATCCAGCGCGTCGCTGAGGAACGCGCCTCCCGGACCTTCCCGAACCTCCGCGTCCTCAACAGCTACTCCGTCGGTCAGGACGGCCGCCAGAAGTGGCACGAAGTCATCCTCATCGACCCGGAGCACCCGGCGATCCAGAACGACGACGACCTCAACTGGATCTGTGCCGACGATCAGGCCGACCGCGTCTTCCGCGGTCTGACCGGTGCCGGCCGCCGCAACCGCGGCCTCGGCACGAAGGGCAAGGGCGCAGAGAAGACCCGTCCGTCGCTGCGCAGTAACGGCGGCAAGGGCAAGTAACGCCGACGAGCCGTTTTTCTCGTCTGACGCGTCCAGTCGCGACACGCTCGTTCGGAAGGCCAGCCACCAGACTCGCGCAGCACTATTGTCTAAATGCATCCATTATTAATGGACGTATGAACTATTGTGTATGAAAAGTTTATACGTTTGGGTGCCAAAGTGGTGTTTAATGAGAAAACCACAACTCAAACTACTGTCCGAAGACGTACAGAAGTGGCTGGGGAAGAAGGTCCAGCGGTCCGCGGGGTCCGACTCGACCGTCATCGCCAGCGACAAGTCCGCCGCCCTGCGACTGTTCCCGCCGGGCGGACTCTGATCGGTCGCTGAATCGAATCTGAACCGCTGACGCGGTTTTGTCGTCACGTTCTTCGAAACGATCGGCTATCAGTGGCGACGACGCCCAATGTCCTGGGTCCGGACGGACTACGCCCAGATACGCTGCTCCTGTGCGGTCCGGCCGGACTACGCCCAGATACGCTGCTCCCGATCCATCACCGTCACGACCACGACGTGCGGGAGGGTGACGACGGCGATGAACACCAGATACAGCGCGACCCAGCCAGGAACAGTCGCAGGTGGGTCCGGGACGAGGGCGTAGAGGCCGCCAAGAAGCGCGAGCGAGACGACGGTCAGGGGGAGTGCGTCGCGGGCGAAACGGGCGACCGCCCTCGTGAGGTCGCCGTCACCGAGGGCGGCTGCGGCCGCGTCGTCGACGAGAAGAAGTCGAGCGACGTGGCGCAGCGAGTGCCACAGGCAGAAGTACACGCCGATAGCCAGCACCGGGGGCACGACGGCGAAGTACGCGACCAGGCCCAGCGTCTCGGCGGCGTCGAGCGCCCACGGGCGGCGGGACTCGGTGCGGGCGTAGCCGAGCGCCAGCGTCGCAACGACGAGCGCACCGTACGCGACGGCGAGAGCGGCGCGAACGTCGGGTCGGAACGCCCACGCGAGGGCGGCGGTGTCGGCGGTGAACAGCGACACGAGATCGGTGGCGACGCGGCGATACCACGCGGGGAACACGAGCAGCGGGACCAGCATCGGCAGGCCGCCGCGGACGAGGACCGTCGCGGCCCGCTGGGGGAGCGATCGGAGGTGGTCGGCGTCCGCCAGCACGACGAGAGCGTACAGGTCGCCCTGCCCCCAGTGGAACCACGTCACAGCGATAAAGAGGGCGAACGACACGGCGGGCGCGAGGAACCAGGCCGCCGCGTAGGTCCCGCCGACGAGGCCGTAGAGCGCGACGACGCGACCGACGGCACGCAGGTCCGGGGTCTCGCCTCGCGTGCGTGCGACCGCGAGGTGGTCGACTGCGCCGTGAGGGAGTCCCAGCACGGCGACGCTGGCGACCAGCGGGACGTACTGCAGCGTCGGCGGGACAGAGACCCCAGCGAGAAACGGGACGACGAGCGCGGCGCTGGCGGCCCATCCGGGCACCAGTGCGACCCGGGAGAGCGTCGCGCGGGCGGCGGCCGTCGCGTGTGCGGTCAGCGTCATCTGTCGAGGAGCCAGACGTACAGGACGACCCCCTGGACGACGAACAGCGACGTGAGGAAAAAGAACACCGCTTCCTCGATCGGCAGGCCGACCAGTGGAACGGCGAACCCTGTCGTGTACTGTCCCGAGAGCGTCCAGAGACCCAGTCCGAGCGCGAGGGCGTCGATGCCACAGAGGTACGCCGCGGGGACGAGCGTCGCCGCCGCCACGGTCCGCCACTCGCCGGCGAGGAAGTGCCAGCCGAAGCCCCACTGGAGGGCGAGGATCGGCGCGCTCCAGGCCAGGAGGGAGCCGAGATAGAGCCCGGCGTCGGCCCGCAGGAGGGCGAGGCCGACCGCCGCGACCGCTCCGGCGGCGGCGAGGCCGACCAGCCGCGTCGGAAGCGGCGTCGCGAGCGGGCGGTCGGTGTCCACGCGAAACCGGGCGGTCCACAGCCCGACGCCGACCGTCTGGAAGACGAAGAAGAGGTACTCGCCGAGCGGGATGGACCAGAGCCGGACCAGCACCGCCCCCTCGCCGTACCACCAGACGCCCCGGCGGATGAGCGCGCCGTCCCACGGAATCGTGTAGACGACGGCCAGCCCGGTCAGGAGTGCGGTTCCAGAGAGGACGGCCCGTCGGCTGCCGAGGCGATACGTGGCCGTCAGCGCCAGCGCCGCGAGTACCGGCGCGACGAACAGGGCGTGAAACTGCAGGTACGAGAGCGGCGGCGTCATCGATCCGTGGCGAGGGGTCGACGGGATGTGACCGGCGCTGTGGGGCGCGTCATCCGCGCCACGTCGGCTGTCCGTGACCGTGGACCTCCGTCGGACGCTCCCCGGCCCCGCGCTCGGAGACGGCGCTCACCGTGTAGAAGGTCGCTTCCGGGTCGCCGTTGCGCCGCCAGTGCCACCAGGTGCGGGCGAGCAGCCAGAGGCGGCGGCGACGGCTGAGTTCCGGCGTCTCGGTCAGCACGTCGTAGCCGCGGTCGCGGATGAGCCGGTGGTGTTCGGCGTACAGTACCGCCGCGAGCAGGACGCCGAACTGACAGTCCTCCGGGAGGTACCGGATGCCCGCGACGCCCTCGCGGTACAGCTCCTCCGTGCGGGCCAGTTCCTCCTGCATCACCGCGCGGAACCCCTCGTCCACCTCGGCGTCGGCCAGTTGCGATTCCGTGACCCCGTGGCGGGAGAGGGTCTCCTGGGGCAGATACACCCGGCCGTAGTCGTGGATGTCCTCGCGCACGTCGCGCAGGAAGTTCGAGAGCTGGAAGGCCTCGGCCAGCGCCTCCGCGTGAGGCAGGGCCGCCTCCTTCTGGGGCGGGTCCATCACCTCGGTCATCATCGTCCCGACGGCGACGGCCGACCCCGCCATGTACTCCCGGAGATCCTCGAAGGTCTCGTAGCGGGCCTGCGCGATGTCCATCTCCATCGCGTCGATGAAGACGTTGATCGTGTCCTCGGAGATATCGTGGCGCGCGGCGAGGTCCTGGAACGCCGCCATGACGGCCTCGTGGTCGGTGTCGGCGGGGTCGACGTTCCCGAGCGCGGCCTCGCGGATCACTTCCAGTTGCTCGTGCTGGACCGTCGGCGGGGGTCCGTCCCGCCGGTCGACGACCTCGTCGGCCACCCGGAAGAAGGCGTACATCACGTACGTCGGGTGGCGGATCCGTTCCGGGAGCAGGCGAGTGGCGAGGTGGAACGTCCGTCCGGTCTCCTGCTGTATCGATTTGCTGGTCTGGATGTTGTCAGAGTGCATGGAAAGCGGTCGAGCGGTCTCTCGGTGCGCGGTGCGTCGACGGCGCTGTCCGAGCCGGGGACCGAGTGGGTGCTGTCGGACGTGGCAATGCGCTCAGGGGAGTCTGTGTCCCGCCGAATCGGCGATCGAGTACGGGACACGGGTGCTGCGTCACTACTCCGAAATACGGCCGTGACGGGGATAAGCAGACTACCAAATCACTTCGGGGACGGCGACGGGACTCGGCGCGTGGCGGCCTGTTCCCGCCGGTCGTCGGTCGGCTGGCCGCGTTCACCAGTTGTCGAACACCTCCTCGAGGAGTTTCCGCTCGCCAGCCCGGAGGTGCTGGTGGAACGTCGACGGGCAGATGTCCATCGACTCGGCCAGTTCCTCGCCAGACACGTCCCGCGGCCAGTCGAAGAAGCCGCCGAGGTACCCCTTGCGTAGCGCCGTGAGCTGTCGGTCGGTCAGTCGCTCCTCGACGGTCGCGATGAATGCCTGCCGGGAGACCGGCGGCTCGTCGCGCTCCTGGACCGAGAGCAGTTCCGTCTCGGGGTAGCGATCCCGGACCTGTTCGACCACGGCCCGGGTCTCCGTCGTCGCCGGGAGTGTGACCGTCACCGTCGCCGCGCCCGGTTCGACCACGATGCTCTGCGTCTGCGCGCCGCGGTCGGCGACGGTCGAGACGACCGGCGGGTCGTCCACGGCGAACTCGAACAGGGCGACCCCGTCGGCGGTCGAGACGTGCGAGACGCCCGAGACCTGCGGGTGGTCGGCGGCCACGGCGCAGACGGCGGAGGGGTCGTCAGTCTCGACGAGGAAGAACATCACCGTCGCCTCGCCGTCGGGAACGCTCCCGCCGTACTCCATGGAACAGCCGAGTTCGCTCGCGACCGCGATGTAGAACACCTCGGGATCGGTGATGCGCAACTGCAGTTCGGTGACGTTGTCGGCGGTCAGCAGCCGACTGGTCTCGCGGGCGTCGATGGCCGCCGCCGCCGCTCGGCCGATGGTCCGGAGCACCACCTGCTCGCGGGGGTCGAACGCGTCCTCGCCGTCGGCGTACACGGTGAGGACGCCGTACAGCGAGTCGCCGGAGACCAGCGGCACGGCGGCGACCGACCCCACTTCGGCCCCCGCGAACTGCTCGTGGCGCTCGTCGAGGTCGGCGGCGACCTGGAGTTCCTCGGTCCGGGCGGCCGTTGCGACGGGGTCGTCGGCGTCGAGGGGAATCGACGGCGGGTCGTCGCGGTCGGCCGAGAGCGCGACCGGGGCCAGCGTCTCGTCGCGGAGGTCGAGGTCGGCCACCCACGCGAACCGATACCCTTCGGTGGCCGCGAGTCGGTCGCAGACGGTCTGCTGGATCGACTCGCGAGAGTCCGCGGTCAGCACGTCGCCCACCACCGCCTTGAGGAGGCCGTCGACGCGGTCGACGAGGTGTTCGAGGTTCCGTCGCTCTGCGCGGAGTTCCTCGCTGCGGCGCTCGGCCGCGAGTTCGGCGAGCTTCCGTTGCGTGATGTCGATGTGGGCGACGACCGCGCTCCCGGACTCGGTGTCCGACAGGGGCGCGACCCGCATCAGGAACCACTGTTTCTCCTCCGGGGAGTGACACGGGTACTCCATCGTGAACAGGTCCTCCTCACCGTCGATGACCGACTCGATGCCCGCGACCGCCTTGCCGGCGTACTCGTCGGCGTCGACGTCGGTGGTCGCGAAGTAGTTCGTGCCCTCCATCTCGTCGTCGGCGTCGTTCGAGAACTCCCGCCAGGCGCGGTTCGTAAACAGTATCGTCCCGTCAGCGTCGAGGACAGCGATGTTTATCGGCAGCGTATCCAGTGTCGAGCGCGTGAGTGTCTCTGGTGGCTTCATTCGGTGTCCCCGGCTCCGAGTAGCCGATACCCTCTCTAGTGGCGGCCGGTGAATAAACGTGTGGCCCGACGAGGCGAGCGAAGCGCGCCGACGGGACCGGCACAGGCAGCTGGCGGGGAGCAGTGCGGTCAGACGTTGCCCCTGCGAAAAACTCAATACACTGTCAGGCACTACCAACGGGTATGTTCGGGTCCCGGAATGCCCGGGAGCGCTCGGTCACCTGCATCGCCTGCGGTGACTCGGTCGCCCGGTCGGACGCCCGCGAGTACGACAAGCACGGTGACCGGTGGGACCGGCGGGACAAGGCGTTCGAGCACCTCTGTAAGCCCTGTTTCGCCGACCTGTGTCGCCAGCCCCGCGAGGGACTCGAAACCACCCTCGACGCGGCCGGCGCCGGCGAGACCGACCGCGACACGTTTCTCAAACGCTTCCGGGAACTCTCCGAAGGCGACAGCGCGGCCGAGTGACCCCGACAGTCCTAACTACACCCTGTTCGTACCCGGCTACATGACTACCGAGGACGCGCAGGCGGCGGCCGGGACCGCCGAGGGGCAAGGCCCCGTCCAGATCGACGAGGAGCTGGCCCGGCACTTGGAGAACAAGCGCGAGGAACTGTTCGAGAAGTTCGGCATCCCGGACGAGTTCCCGCCGGAAGTCCTCGAGGAAGCGCGCGAGCGCACCGAGGACGTTCAGGCCGAGATCGAGGAGGAGGTCGAAGAGCGAGCGGACCTCCGGGAGATGACGACCTGGACGACCGACCCGGTCGACGCACAGGACTTCGACGACGCCATCTCCGTCGAGGAGCGAGACGACGAGTACGTCCTCTGGGTCCACATCGCCGACGTGACCCACTACGTCAACCCCGACACGGAGATGTGGGACCAGGCCGTCGAGCGCGGGAACACGGTGTACCTCCCGGCCTACACCGTCCACATGCTGCCGCCCGTCCTCGCCGAGACGGTGTGCTCGCTGGTCCCCAACGAGGACCGACTGGCCCACACCGTCGAGATGCACCTCGACAAGGAGAACCTCGGCTACGACGAGATCGAGATCTACAAGTCCGTCATCCGCTCGGACGCCCGGCTGACCTACACCGAGGCCGAGCGCCTGCTCGACGACCCGGACAGCGCCGCCGACCTGCTCGAAGACCAGAGCGTCGACCTCGCGGAGAAGACCGAGCAGGTCTGGGAGCTGGCTGACCGGATGCACGAACAGCGCAAGGAGGAGGGGTCACTCGTCCTCAACCCCGCGCGGGACCGCGCTCACACCATCATCGAGGAGTGCATGCTCAAGGCGAACAAGGCCGTCACGCACGAGCTGATGTGGTCACGCGGCGTCGAGGCGATGTACCGCGTCCACCCCCAGCCCAGCCCCGACGAGTGGGACGAGGCGCTGGTCGAGATCCAGGAACTCGACGGCGTCTCCATCCCCGGCGACGCGTGGGACGACCCGCGAAAGGCCGTCAACGCCACGCTCGAACAGGCCCCCGGCCGCCAGCTCGATAAGATCCAGTGGGCCGTGATGAAGGTGATGCCCCGCGCGAAGTACATGAACGACCCCTTCGGCGGCCACCACGCGCTGAACTTCGAGATCTACGGCCACTTCACCTCGCCGATCCGGCGGCTCTCTGACCTCATCAACCACTGGATCGTCTACACCAACGACGTGCCCGAGGACCTCGTGGCGCTGTGTGACCGCGCCAGCGACCGTCAGAAGGACGCAGAGCAGTGCGAGCGCGAGTACAAGCAGTTCCTCCAGGAGGTCGGCCTGGACCCCTCGGCGGTCAACAACCGCGGCATCGAAGTGGTCGAGGACCCGGACGACGAGGAAGCCACAGAAGACGAGACTGCGGACGACGACGAGGCGGCCGAGGAGTAGCGCCGCCCGAGCGCGCCCGGACGGTCGGTCACACCAACAGGAAGACCTTTTTTCCGGCCGGTCGGCACTGCCAGTATGTGCCCTCCAGCACCGGCGGTTGCGACTGACGGACTGACGAAGCGCTACGGCGACACGAGCGCCATCGTCGACCTCGATCTCACCGTGCCCCGCGGGAGCGTCTTCGGCTTTCTCGGCCCCAACGGCGCGGGCAAGACCTCGACCATCCGCATCCTGACGACGCTGACGAACCCGACCTCGGGGACGGCGCGGGTCGCGGGCGAACCGGTCTCCGACCGGGCCGCCGTGGTCGACCGGATCGGCTTCCTCCCCGAGGAACCGCCGCTGTACGACGAACTCACCGGTCGCGAGCAACTGGAGTACGTCGCGGGCCTGCGCGGCCACGAGGACTGGGAGCGCGTGGAGTCGCTGCTCGACCGCTTCGACCTCTCGGCGGACGCCGACCGCCGCGTCGAGACGTATTCGAAGGGGATGAAACAGAAGCTCGGGCTCGTCCAGGCGCTGTTACACGAGCCCGAGGTGCTGATTCTCGACGAACCGACTTCGGGACTCGACCCGCGGGCGGCCCGGACGGTGCGTGACACCATCAGCGAGGTCGCGGCCGCGGAGACGACCGTGTTCCTCTCGACGCACATCCTCCCGGTGGTGGAGGAACTGGCCGACACCGTCGGGGTGCTGTACGACGGCGACCTCGTCGCCGAAGGCACGCCGGCCGAGCTGACCGACGAAATCGCGGCCGGCGGGACGCTCGAAGACGTGTTCCTCGACGTGACCAGCGAGCGGCCGGCAGAACGATGAGACGACCGGACGGCCGCCGGGCGCTGCTCGTCGCGCGGACCGAGCTTCGGCGGACGTGGCGAAAGCTCCTCGGGACGGCTCGCGGGACGCTCACGCTCGCTGGCGGCGGTCTCATGATCTCACTGTACAGCCTCGCCATCGGCGCGGCGGCGCTGTTTCTCGGCGGCGCGCTCGCCGAGAGCGACCCGCACGCCGTCAGGCTCGCGACGACGGGCGCGATCGGCGGCCTGCTGGGACTCGTCGGCTTCGTCACGCTTCAGCACGCGGTGAAGTCGACCGGCGAGCCCGACGCCGCGGACGGGCTCCTGACGACGATTCCCTACGAGGACGCGCTGGCCGGACTCGTCGTCGCGGAAGTCGGTCGCGTGCTCGCCGGGCTCGGGCTCCCACTGCTGGCGCTGACGCTCGGCCTCGCCGCCGGGAACGCGGGTCTCGGCGTCGCGCTCGTGGTCCTCGTCGGCTCGCTCCTCGTCGCGGTCCTCGGGACGCTCGGCGGCTACGGGCTGGGACTCGTGACGAAACTGGTCGCCAGTCGGAGCGCCGTCGTCGCCCGCCACCGCGCGAGCTTCGGCGGGCTCGCCTCCCTCGCGCTCGCGGTCGGTTGGATCACGATGACGACGATTCCGTCCGTGCAGACGCGCATTCTCCGACTGGCCACGCGGTCCCCGCTGTCGTGGACCGCCGACGCGGTCTTACTGGCGCTCGGGAATCCCAGCGCCGACCCCGTCCACGCGGGCGTCGCGACCGTCGCACTCGCAGGGAGCCTCCCGCTCGGTGCGGTCGCGTGTCTGTGGCTGGCCGGGCGGACCTGGTACGCGGACCCGGTCCAGCCCGACCACGAGTTCGACCCCGACGAGCGGACGCTCTCGGACCGACTCCTCCGGGGGCGGGTCTCGACGGCGACCCGCGTCGTCGCACAGAAGTCGTGGCTTCGGACGAAGCGCGCGCCGATCACCGTCCAGTACGCGGCCATGCCGTTCTTCTTTCTGGTGTTCCAGCTCCAGACCGTGGTGCTGGAGGGCGTCGTCCCGCCGACGTTCCCGCTGACCGCCGGGCTCGCGACCGCGGCGGCCGCGGGTGCGGCGTTCACGCTCAATCCGCTCGGCGGCGAGGAGCGCGTCCTCCCGCTGACGCTGACCGCGAACGTCTCCGGGCGCGCCTTCGTCTCGGGGCTCGTCCTCGCCGGCGCGCTCCCCGGCGTCGCGCTCACGGCAGTCCTGGTCGGCGGCGTCGGCGTCGCCGCCGGCACGCCGCCGCTGACGCTCGTCGTCGCTCTGGCGACCGCACTCGTCGCCACCGTCGGAGCGCCCGCCATCGCCGTCGGAACCGGCGTCGTCTTCCCGAAGTTCGAGCGGTCCTCCGTCTACGGGCGCGAGGTGGTCGTTCCGAGCGGCTGGGCCTTCCTCGGCTACCTCGTCGTCCTCGGCGCAGTTGTCGCGCCGGCGAGCCTGGCGTTCCTGTTCAGCGTCCACGACCTGTTCTCGCTCGGCGACGAGCCGTGGCTCCTGGGCGGCGGCCTGGCGGCGACGCTCCTCCTCTGTCTGGCGAGTGCCGCCGTCGGCTTCCGCTACGCCGCGAACCGCGTCGCCACCTACCGCTTCGATTGAGCGCGAGCGGTCAGTGCGGCGCGACAGACAGTGCGATACGAGCGGCCACCGGACCCAGACCAGCGACGGTCCGCCCCGCTCAACAGATCGGCTTCGGGTCGAGCCCCATCGCGTCGAGCGTCTCGGCGTAGCCGTCGTAGGCGGCCTCGACCGCCTCGGTCGCGGCCGCCGCCGCGTCGCCTCGCTCCGAGTCCGAGAGGGCGGCGAGGGCGGTCTCGGCCCGGTCGAGCGACGACGCGTCGGATCTGAGTTCCCGGGCGAGGTCGGCGCGACCCTCGTCGGCCTCGTTGACGAAGAAGTTCACCACCTGCAGGTAGAAGCGGTCGGCGACCAGCGGGGCCGCGACGAGTCCGGCCCCCACGCGGTTGACGGTCCCATCCACGGTTTCGAGGTGCGCCGAGAGCGCGTCGGGCTCCCCCACGTCGGCGTCGATCCGGTCACGACGCTCGGCGGCCGCCGCGGCCGCCTCGTCGATCGCGGCTGCGACTTCGCCTTCGGCTTCCGCGTCGTCCGATATCTCGTCACTCCACTGTCCCAGCGCGCTCGCCAGCCCCGCCTCCCGGGTCGCGGTGGCTTCGAGGACCGCGTCGGGCTCCAGCGACGCGCCGGTGGCGGCGACGAGCGCCTTGTCCGACCCGAGTCGGTCGCGTTCCGTCTCCGTGGCGTCCCGCACCGCGTCGATCGTGGCTCGCGCGTCCATACGCTCGCTGGGGCCGGCGCGGGCTTCAATTCCCCGCCCGGTTTATCTGCCGGAGCGACCTACGTCCGGTATGGCCGAGGACTACCCGGAACCCCCGACGGAACCGCAGTCCCTGTCGGCGGCGGTGCTGCAATCGCGGCTCGACACCGGCGACTCCGTCCGACTGCTCGACGTTCGCGACAGAGACGAGTACGAGGAGTGGCACATCGCCGGCCCGTCGGTCACGGCGACCCAGGTCCCGTTCCCGAAGTTCCTGCAGGCGAAGGTGACCGGCGAGGTCGACCCCCTCGTCGCGGACGTGGCCGGGTCGGGGCCGATAACCGTCGTCTGCGCCCGCGGCGAGGCCAGCGCCTTCGTCGCCGGCCTCCTAACAGAACACGGCGTCGACGCACAGAACCTCGCCGACGGGATGGAGGGGTGGGCGCGCGTCTACGAGTCCCGTGAGATCCCCTGCGACGCGGCCACCGTCGTCCAGTATCGACGCCCCGCGTCGGGCTGTCTCGGCTACATGGTCGTCAGCGACGGCGAGGCCGCCGTCGTGGACCCGCTGCGGGCCTTCGCCGACCGCTACGTCGCCGACGCCGCCGAACGCGACGCGACGCTCCGCTTCGCCGTCGACACGCACGTCCACGCCGACCACGTCAGCGGCGTCCGACGCCTCGCAGACGAGACCGACGCCGAACCGGTCATGCCCGCGCGAGCCGTCGCCCGCGGCGTCACGAGTGAGGTGACCGCGCTGCCCGACGACGGAACGCTCGCCGTCGGCTCGGCGACGCTCCGCGCCCATCCCCTGCCCGGCCACACCACCGGCATGACCGGGTTCGCGGTCGGCGACGTGCTGCTGGCCGGCGACAGCGTCTTCCTCGACGGCGTCGCTCGACCGGACCTCGAAGCCGGCGCCGAGGGCGCGCGCGACCTGGCCCGCGACCTCCACCGCACGCTGATCGACCGCCTCGCCGCGCTCCCCGATGACACGCTCGTCGCGCCGGGCCACTACGGCGAGACCTCGACGCCCACGGCCGACGGTACCTACACGGCCGCGCTGGGGAGCCTTCGCAACAGTCTCTCCGCCTTCTCGATGGACCGCGAGGCGTTCGTCGACGCCGTCTGCGACGACATCCCCCCGCGGCCGGCCAACTTCCAGCGCATCATCGCCATCAACCTCGGGACGGAAACCGCGGACGACGACACCGCCTTCGAACTCGAACTCGGGCCGAACAACTGCGCCGCTACGCCGACGGCCGACGACTGAGCGCCCCAGCTAAAACGGTAACCGCTCGCGAATCTGGTCCAGCAGCGATCTCTCCTCGTCCGGCACGTCGTCGCCCACCACGTCCTCCCCCGGCAGAATGACCGTCCGCTCGCCGTTGTCTTCGACTTCGATGAGGTCGTCCGCCTTGAGGGCCGCCAGCGCGTCTTCGATCCGGTCGATGTTCTCCTCCGTCCGCGACCGAAGTTCGAAGACGGTCATCCCCTCCTCGCGGCGGTCAGCGAGCGCGTCGAGCACCGCAACCTCGGTCTCGTCCCGGTCGCGATACTCCGGCTTCGCTCTCATGTTCCCTTCTATAACCGGACGGGTCTAATCTTTGTCCCTCATTAGGAACAGTGAAGCGCTGTCGGAACCGGTCGAGATTGAATAAACAATACCAGCCCTGAGAAGTAGTTAGAAATACGGGTATCAAGCATCACGATTATCTGTTCTTAGTTATCCTGATAGTTAGGTCCGGCTGGACCCCCTTCAAGTGATCCAGCGTATTTGACAACGTAACGATATAGCGACATGGATCCTTCGTGAACCTTGTATGCCCAGATGTATTTGATATATGCTGTCTCATACACTTCACCATCCGGAGTCACAGCGGTAACATTCACCGTGTCGGGTATCCAAGTATGATCCCATTCACTACTCTCTGAATTCGCATCGTCGACAATAACGGAATATGTGAAAATCAATCCTCGCCGTTCTTTAGCGCTGATCGTTTTATTTTCCGGATTGTTCATCACATATCTTACGTGATAACTCTCATTTGCTGGGAAAATCTTGGTAGTACTAATATTCGTTGAAGGATCAATCTTGGCAGTCTCTCGAAATTCCTTATCGAATTCTTCATACTTACTACGCCGTTCGCTATAGGGATCTACCTCCGTCGGCTCTGGTGTAGAAATAACGATACTTGCAGTTTGTCCAGCTGTCGGCGTTGACTCTTCCGTCTTTGCTATTTCTGTTGGAGACTCTGTTTCCTTCGATGTCAGTGTAGAGATTGATTCGTCGTTCTGATTTGTCCCGAGTGTAGAGCAACCAGCGGACGTAGTAAGCAGTACGATGGTGACGATAGTGAGGATCGTTTTTGTTCGAGTCATTATTTTTCGATTTTTCTCATGCGATATCAAATAACATTACTTCGTTCTAGACGAGTCATTAACCCTATCGTATTCGTCAGGCATTATACTCCCCAAGCTGGCCCATTCCAGTCACTGCTGCCGTAATCCTTACTCCCTGTGTTCCCCTCATTGTTATCCCCACTATCAGTGTCAGTAGAACCATCAAACAGTTGTGCGATATGGCCACTGTCAGAAGGTGCTCCGTCACTATCACCATCATCTCTACTACTGTCATCTTCATGGCTACTACTGCTCGATTGCTTCGAGGCTTTCTCCTTCTCGTAGTTTTCGGTTAGTTTACGTTTATCAAAAGTTTCACCTCTCCCGTTTATTGAAAGTGCATCTACTTCATTCGGACCAGCCATTTGGACAAGTTCGTTGTTCTGGTGCAGCCATACACCAGGTTTCCCATCCACGTCCACGACAGTGTCATCAATGACCATTGATGCGGTATCAGTACACCCTCGGTTCTGATTGGAGCTATCGTAGTAGTTGATCGTGCCGCCCGGACACGGCTCGGAGCCGATGCCACCGCCACCGCCGCCGGTCGAACTGACGACGCGAACGGTCTGATTAGCGGCTCCGCGGCGGCCGGCGGCGTCGTACGCGACGGCGCGGACCGATATCGGTCCGGTGGTGTTGAACGTCCACGGCTGCGTCGTGGTCGCGTTGTCGCCGGCGAGGGGGGCTCGCTGCACCAGACTCCCGTTGACGAGCCAGGCGAGCGACCGGAGGGACGCGTCGCCGGCCGTCACGCTGGCCGAGAGGTTCCGCTGCGCACCGACGGGGAGCGCCGTGGGCGACGACAGCGAGACCGTCGGTCCGCTGGGGTCGGTCACCGAGACGTAGAGCGTGTCCACGCGGGTGGTCCCGTTGTCGTCGGTGACCGCGACGGTGACGTTGTACTCCCCGAGTTCGGTCGGAGTGAACGCTGTCTGGACACACGTCGGGCAGTCAGGCGTGCGCGTTGCGCCGTCGGGAGTTCGAATCGTCCACTCCACGCGGCGAACGTCGCCGTCGGGGTCGCGCGACCCGTTGGCGTCCAGGTGGACGGTCGTTCCGCGCTCGACCGACTGGTCGAGGCCAGCGTCGGGCAGCGGCGGTTCGTTCGCCGCCGCTGCGCCCGTGCTACCGAGGACCGGTAGGAGCAGGCACAGCGCGACTATTGCCGCGGTCGTCCGACGCATTGACGAATCGTAGGATCGCTATCTGTTATAAAATTTTGTAAAAAGGTGTGAAATAAAATCTGGGCTGTCACGTGACGACGGGCGAACGGGCAGGGTTTAAGTATACCACGGCGGGAAGTTCTGACAATGGGTCTCAAATGTTCCGTCCTCGGGCACAAGTACGGTGAGACCACCGTCGAGCGCGAGCGCGAAGAGCAGGGTAGCGAAGTCGTAATCACCATCCAGGAACGGGAGACCTGCGAACGGTGTGGAGACACACGGATCGTCTCGGAGAACAAGGAAGTGACGTCCATCGAGACGCCCTCGGACATCGCGGGCGACCTCGTCGACGACGACGCTGACGCGGCGGAAGCCGAACCGGGAGAGAGCGAGTTCGAACCCCCCGAAGACGACGAGACGGACGACGCGTCCGAGGGCTGGGACAGCGTCGACGAGGGCGTCGAGAAGGAGCCCGTCGACACGGATGTCGGGGACGTGGGAGGCGTCGGAGCGGACGAGGAATCAGAGCCGATCGACCCGTCGGCCGACGATGCCGAGATCATCGACGACGACGAGAGCGACGACGAGGGCGAAAGCGGGGACGTAGAACTGGACGAACCCACGACGTCGGTCGACGTGCCGGACGCCGAGGGCGATGACGCGCTGGCCGGTGACGAGACGGACCCCGAGGAAGACGACGGTCTCATCCTCGGCGAGGAGGACGACGAGGAGACGAGCGGCGACCGAGAGCCCGGCGCGTGGCCCGAGGAACCGGACGACGGCGGCGACGACTGGTCGCCCGAGACGATGCCCGCGGATGACGACGACGAATCCGACGTCGAGCCCGTCGGTGAGAACGCCGTGACCGTCCCCGAGGGAGAGTTCCGCTGTCCCGAGTGCGGGTTCACGACCGAGGTCGAATCGACCTCGCTGCGCGCCGGCGACTTCTGTCCCGAGTGCCACAAGGGGTCACTTATCAATCACCGCGACGAGTGAACGCAAAGGGTAAGACAGCCCCTCGCAAAAACTCGCCCATGCGAGAGTACAAGATGCGACGGGGCGAGCATCTCGAAGACCGCGTCCCTGACATGGAGGCGTTCGTCGAGGAATACTTCGGACCAGTAACTGACACAGAGGAGTACGAGGGCAACGACCTGCTGGTCGTCGACGAGCCGGACAACCCCGTGTTCGAGCGGGTCGTCGCCGGCCGCGTCGAGTACGGATCGAAGAAGGACAAACTCGCACTGCATATCGACGAGCGCCCCGCAGAGGAGGTCATCGCCGAGGGGCACGTCGACGCCGCCGAGGACGCCGTGGCCAAGAAAAACGACTTCCTCGAAGAGGCGACGGACCGCGACGCGAAGGCGCGCCGCGACTCGCTGAAGCGCTCGGTCGAGGACGACGCCGACGCGCCGGACAACGTCTAAGGTCCGGCCGTCGCGGAATTTCTGCGGGCGCGATCGAAGTCCGAGCACGCAGTTCCGGTTCGTGAGCGGCGAGAGACTGCATTTTGAAGCCGCGTGCCGACGTGCTACCTGAACGAGCCGTCCGTAGCGACTGCTCCGTCACAGCGGGTCCGAGTATCACCGCGCGTCAGACGGGCGTCACACCTAAATGCCTACATGTCATAATCTAACATACGCCACACCTGGAGGCGCTCACAAGTATCCGGGTCACGAGTCCACTCGTGTCGCCACGGAACCCGGTTCCGGGGCACCCTGTCATAGTTTGTCCGCCCGCCGGAGCGGACCCAATCCGGCATTCCGAATCCGGGTCAGCCGCCGAGGGCACGTCCCCCTTTTACAGATCCTAACCGACGGCGAGTGGCGTCGCGCGACCGGCGAGTGCGACGCCCACCGGTTGGGATCTCACTCCGTCAGACCGTAACCGCGCTTGAACAGCGCGAAGTCGATGGACAGGACGACCACAGTCACGCCGGTCAGGACCGCGAGCGACGTGTTCGGGTCGATTTCGGTGACGCCGATCATGCCGTAGCGAACACCGTTCACCATGTAGACCATGGGATTTAGTAGCGAGACGCTGCGCCAGAGCGGCGGCAGTACGTCGAGCGAGTAGAACACCGCGCCGAAGAACACCAGCGGCCGGAGGATGAACTGGTTCATCACGGTGAGGTAGTCGAAGTCGCTCGCCCACAGACCGCCGACGACGCCGAGGCCGCCGAACAGCGTAGTGATGACGAGGACGAACGCGACCAGGTAGCCCGGATGCGAGACGGGAACGGACGTGAACACCAGGCCGACGCCGATGATGAGCAGCGACGTGATGACCCCCCGGAGCGCGCTCGCGGTCACGTAGGCGGACACCATGCTCCGGTTCGACATGGGCGAGGTCGTCACGGCCTGGATGTACTCGTTCCACCGGCCGTGGAAGATGGTGAACGAGGCGTTCTCGAAGCTGTCCGAGATGGCTCCCAGCACCACCAGCCCCGGGAGGACGAACTGGATGTAGCTCACGCCCGCGATGGACCCGATGCGGCTGCCGAGTATCACGCCGAAGACGGAGAAGTACAGCGCGTTCGTGATGATCGGCGGCAGGAACGTGTTGTAGGGCCGGCGCACGAACCTGAGAACCTCCCGACGGACCAGCGTCAGCAGCTGGGTCGCGTTGGGGTTCACGCCGACACCTCCGCGTAGTCGCGTTCGTCGCGGGTCATGTCGACGAAGACCTCTTCGAGCGACGCCCGGCGGATGTCGAGCGAGGCGACGGTGTGACCCTGTGCTTCGAGTTCGCGCATGAGCGCCGGCGCGGTCTGGCTCCCGCCCATCGCGGTCACGGACAGCCCCTCGTCGGTCAGTTCCACGTCCGTGACACCCTCCACGTCGAGGCGCGGAGCGGTCCGCGGGGGGTCCGCGAGTTCGAGGACGATGGTGTCCGTGCCGCGGGCCATCAGGTCGTCGGGCGTCGCCACCTCGACCTTCCGGCCGTCGTCCATGATGGCAACGCGGTCACAGAGACGCTCGGCCTCCTCGATGTAGTGGGTCGTCAGCAGGATGGTCGTCCCCGCGTCGTTCATGCGGTTGATGATGTCCCAGAGGTCGTGGCGGAGCTGCACGTCGACGCCCGCCGTCGGCTCGTCGAGGATGAGCAGGTCGGGGTTCGAGACGAGCGCGCGGGCGAGCATGAGCCGGCGCTTCATCCCGCCGGAGAGCCAGTCGAAGCGCGTGTCGCGCTTGTCCCAGATTCCGACGGTCTTGAGTGCCTCCTCGGCCCGCTCGCGAGCCTCCTCTCGCCCGATCCCGTGGTAGCCGGCCTTGTGTTCGAGCACCTCGATGATGGGAAAGAATCGGTCGACGTTGAACTCCTGGGGGGCCAGCCCGATGCGGTCGCGGACCTCCCGGTAGTCGTCTTCCACGTCGAAGCCGAACACCTCCGCGGTGCCCTGGTCCTTGCGGACGAGGCCGACCAGGGTGTTGATGAACGTCGTCTTTCCCGCGCCGTTCGGTCCGAGCAGGCCGAAGAATTCCCCCTGCTCGACGGTCAGTTCGAGCCCGTCGAGCGCCTGCACGTCGCCGTAGCGCTTTCGTACCCCACTGGCTCGTATCGCCGGGTCTGTCATTGGCGTCGCTAGCGCGGCGACACCGAAAAACGCATTGAACCCCCGACGAACCGGCCGTTACACTGAAATGAACGCCGCGGCGAGGTCGCCTATCGGCCGAGCCGTTCCCGGGCGATGCCGACGCCCGCGGGCGTGATGATGAGCTGGTCGTCGTCTTTCTGGACGATGTCGCCGCCGACTTCGTTTGCGACCTGCTTGAGCTCGTCGCTGATGTGTTCCATCGTCCGGTCCTGCGTGGAGTGGCGCGTGATGTCGGCGATGACCACGTCGCCGTCGTAGACGGCGTCCTTGATCTCGATGACGTCCTGCTTGTCGCTGATGCGGGCGATTCGGACCTGCCGCTCGGCCTCGGTCCCGCTCATGTCGAATTCGTTGGCGTTCAGCTCGACGTAGTCCTCGGTGTTCCGAGACGACCCCGACTCGCCGAGAATCTTGCTCATCAGTCCCATGTCACTCTCGGCGTGCGCAACCGGTTTCAACTTTTCGTCCATCGAATGTATCGCCACATCCCCCTGATTGACCATGGTAGTGACCGGGGCCGGTGCGCGGACAGGGGCAAAGCGTTACTCAGCGACGGACCAACGGCCGATAGCGATGCGCTTGCCCTCCATTGAGACGACTCACAGCTCCGTCGCAGTCGTCGGTGGCGTCCTCTATGCCATCGGCGTGCTGTCGTGGGTATTTACGAACGGCGTCCGCTTTTCGTCGCAGGATCCCGCGACCCTCACGTTTGGAATCGGCTACGCCGCCGTCGGGATGTTCCTCACGGGTGCCGTCCCGCTGTTCCTCTGTGGCCGACTCTCGCTCGGCACACCGGTACTCGTGACGCTCTGGCTGCTCGGCAACACGGTGTTCGAGTGGCTCTACGGAGCGCACCTCCACCCGCTGTCGTCGTATCTCACCGTCTGGCCCCTGCTGCTTGGGGTCGCGGTGGGTGCCGGCGTCGTCGAGGCGGCGGTCAGAATCGGCCTGAGCCGGAGCGTCGGCCGGTTCGGACTCCGGCCGCTGGGGTAGGACTTACACCGAGAACTCGAAGAGGTCGTCGCCGACGTGGTGGAGCGACTTGACGACTTTCCCGCTGTCGCCGACCATGTCGTCGCCGTCGGTCTGCGCCCGCCCGACGGCGAGGAACTTCCCGTGGGACTCCTCGTTGACGACGACGAGGTCGCCCTCGCTGATGTCGTCGTCGGCCTCGGTGATGCCCGGTCGCATGATGTCAGCGCCGTCGGAGACGAACGAGACGGCCCCGGCGTCGACGGTGACGACGTGCTTCTGTGGCGGATGCTGATTCGCGCCCTGGACGGTCAAGAACGGTTCGTCGTCTAAGTAAAGGACGAGCGGGTCGCCGTCGACGAGGACGACGTCCCAGTCGCTGTCGTCGAACGCGACCTTCTCGAAGCTGTCTGCGTCGAGGTCGACCCCGAGGTTGTCCGACAGCGCCGTGGTGATGGCGTCCACCTCGTCGGAGCGGAGGTGGTGACGCGACTTGACTTCCATACTCCCGTCTCGTCGGCGGTGGAGGGTAAGCGTAACGAAGCGGCCGGGCGGGGAGAGGCTTTTGCGCTCCCGGTCGAACACAGAGGTATGCGAGTCGTCACGCTCCTGCCCTCGGCGACGGAGATCGTCTACGCGCTCGGCGTCGAACCGGTCGGCGTCTCCCACGAGTGCGACTACCCGCCGGCCGCCCGCGAGCGACCGTCGGTCAACCGTTCGCGCGTCGACCCGGACGCGTCGAGCGCCGAGATCAACGAACAGGTCGCGGCGGCAGAGGAAGGCGACGGCGTCTACGCCGTCGACCGCGAGACGCTGGCGGAACTGGACCCCGACCTCGTCGTCACGCAGGGCGTCTGTGACGTCTGCGCCGTCGACCACGTGCTGGTGGCCGAGGCGGTCGAAGAACTGGGGCTCGACGCCGAGGTGCTGACGCTCGATATCCACAGCCTCGACGACCTCTTCGAGTCCATCCACCGCGTCGGGTCGGCGGTCGGGCGCGACGAGCGCGCGGCAGGGCTGGTCGCCGACCTCCGGGACCGGGTCGCGGCCGTCGAGACGACGGCGGCGCGGGCCGAGACGCGCCCTCGCGTGGCCGTCCTGGACTGGCTCGACCCCGTGATGGTCGCCGGCCACTGGGTGCCGGAGATGGCCGAGACGGCGGGCGGGCGCTACGAACTGGAAGCGGCCGGCGCGCACTCCCGGCCGCGCGAGTGGGAGACGGTCCGCGAGTACGACCCCGAGGTGCTGGCGGTCGCGCCCTGCGGGTTCGACGTGGCACAGACTCGCGAGAACCTCGCCGACCTGACCGAGCGGCCCGGCTTCGACGACCTGACGGCCGTCCGCGAGGGTCGGGCGTACCTAATGGACGGCCACCACTACGTCAATCGGTCGGGACCGCGGCTGGTCGACACGCTGGAGTTCCTGGCGGCGCTCGTCCATCCAGACCTGTTCGAGGCCCCGCCGCGGGACGCCGTGGCCGAACTCGGCACGGTTCGGGCCTAGGCGACCGCGGCCAGTCCGACGTAGGTGTTCCCGAGGACGACGAGCGCGCCGACGGCGACGACGCCGAGAAGCCAGGCCCGCCACAGCGGGACCCGCTCGACGAGGTCGCGACACTCCAGCAGGACGACGCCGACGTAGAGGACGACCGCCATCTTCAGCGCGACGACGAGCAGCGGCTCGTGAAACAGCAGCGCCCGGATCCAGGGGTTGGCCTCCAGTCCCGGCCCCGCGAAGCGCGCGGCGAACAGCGTCGACAGCGCGTCGCCGAAGCCCCAGACGAGCACCAGCGAGAACACCAGCTCGACGTAGCCGGGCTTCTGCAGGCGAATCGAGAGGGGGTGGGGGCGCTCAGTCTCCGGCATGTGACTCGATGACAGACCTCGGGACTATCAGCGCATAAAGCTCGGTGTCGCAGTATTAGCTGTGAGAATCGACGAGGCAATAGAGAGACAGCTCAGTCCTGGGCCAGCGAGCAGCGCCCCTCGTAGGTCGCGTCGGCGACGCTATCGATGGCCGGGTCGTCGCCACAGACCGGGCAGTCGGGGTTCGGGGCCACGGGAATCTCCTCGAAGGACATCTCGGCGGCGTCGTAGGCGACGAGTCGCCCGTCCAGCGTCTCGCCGTAGTCCATCGCGAGCTTGACGACCTCGGTCGCCTGCATGCAGCCGATGGTTCCCGGCAGCACGCCCAGCACGCCGGCGGTCGCGCAGTCGGGGACCGTCCCCTCCGGCGGCGCTTCGGGGAACAGACAGCGGTAACACGGGCCGTCGCCGGAGAACGTCGTCACCTGGCCCTCGAAGCGAAAGATCGCGCCGTGTGAGAAGGGCGTCCCCGCGAGCGTGCAGGCGTCGCTGACGAGGAAGCGCGTCGCGAAGTTGTCCGAGGCGTCGACGACGATATCGTAGTCGGCGACGAGGCCGGGGGCGTTCTCCCGTTCGAAGCGGACCCCGTGGCGGTCGACGGTCACGTCGGGGTTCAGATCGGCGACGAACTCGGCGGCGCTGTCGACCTTCGGCCGGCCCACGTCCGCGTCGCCGTGGATCACCTGCCGCTGGAGGTTCGACCGCTCGACGGCGTCGTCGTCGACGATTCCGAGCCGACCGACCCCGGCGGCCGCGAGGTACTGGAGGACCGGCGACCCGAGCCCGCCGGCCCCGACGACGAGCACCGACGTATCGAGCAGGGCCGCCTGCCCCTCGGGCCCCACGTCGTCCATGATGATGTGCCGGGAGTAGCGGTCGAGCTGTTCCGGGTCGAGGTCCGGTCGCATAGCGGGACTTGACCGGCCGGAGAAATAAACGGCGTGTTCGCTCGTCCTCAGGCGTTCCGTTCGAGGTCCGCCACGAGGTCGTCCATCGCCTGGTTGATGTCCGCGAGGAGGTCGGTCTGCTCGACGGACTCGTCGGCGATGTCGGCCGTACTGTCGGCGATTTCCTTCGCCGCCGCGGTCGACTGGTCCATCATGCTGGCCACCTCCTCGGTCGAGGCCGCCTGCTGGTCGGTGGCCGTGGCCACCTCGGCGATGCCATCGTTGACCTCGCGAACGGTATCGTCGATCTCTCCGAGTATCTGGGTCGACTCCTCGACGGTGTCGATCCCGTCTTCTATCTCTCTGTTGCTCTCTTCGAGGCTCTCGACGGCGTTCTCGGTGTCTTCCTGAATCCCGTCGATCATCTGCTCGATGGTGGTCGCCTGCGACTGTGACTCCTCGGCGAGGCTCTTGACCTCGTCGGCGACGACGGCGAATCCCTCCCCCGCTTCGCCGGCGCGAGCGGCCTCGATAGAGGCGTTCAGCGCCAGCATGTTGGTCTGATCGGCGATGTCGTTGATGACCTCGACGATCTCGTCGATCTCGGCCACGCTCTCCTGGATTGTCTTGACGTCGTCGGCCACGCTGTCGGCCGCCCGCTGGATGTTCTCCATCGCCTCGTGGACGTCCTCGGCGTTGCCCTGGCCTCGCTCCGCGAGTTCTTTGGCCTCCCGCGAGGCGGCCGATACCTCCTCCGAGGACGAGGCGATCTGCTGGACCGACGCCGAGAGGTTCGACACCTCGTTCGCGATCTCGGTCATGGCCTCGTGTTGCTCGGCAGCCTGTGCGCGGATGTCGTCCGTCTCCTGGGCGACGTCGACCGAGGAGTTCTCCATCTCGGCCAGCATCGTCTGGATCTCGCTCGCCGCCTCGTGGCTGTATCCGGACTGCCTGTCGATGTCCTCGGCGATCTCGTCTTCGATATCTGCGTCGATATCCTCGTCGATATCCGAGGTACTGGCCATCGGCTCAGCGTCGACGTGCTTTTCAGACATTCTATCCGGAAGAACGGACGCCAGAGGGAAAAGGCCACTACCAAAAATTTTCACTACCGATACTGCCAGACCGCGACTCAGCAGTCGTACAGCGCGCGGTACTTCTCGTCGGCGTACTCGAGGAAGTGGTCCGCGGTGAACGACTCGCCGGTGGCCTCGCGAACGAGATCGTCGGTCTCGTAGCGCGCGCCGTGGCGGTGGACGCGCTCGGTCAGCCAGTCGTGGATGGGGCCGAACTCGCCCGTACGGACGTGCTCGTCGAAGTCGTCGATGTCCTGGCGGGCGTGGTGGTCCAGTTGCGCGGCCAGCACCGACCCGAGCGAGTACGTCGGGAAGTAGCCGAACGCGCCGTTCGTCCAGTGGATGTCCTGCAGGCAGCCCTCGGCGTCGGTGTCGGGGCGAACACCGAGGTACTCCTCCATCTTGTCGTTCCAGACCTGCGGGACCTCGGACACCTCGAGGTCGCCACGGATGAGGTCGCGCTCGATCTCGAAGCGCAGGACGATGTGCATGTGGTAGGTCAGTTCGTCCGCTTCGACCCGGATGAGGTTGTCGTCGTACACCTCGTTTGCGGCCTCGTAGAACTGGCGGGGCGACGCGTCGGTCCCGAGGTGGTCGTTCGCGGTGTCGGCGAAGAAGTCCCAGAAGGGCTCCGAGCGGCCGACGTGGTTCTCCCAGAATCGCGACTGGGACTCGTGGACCGAGAGGTCGCGGTTGTCGCCGAGGGGCGTGCCGTAGTCTTCCTGTGGCAGGCCGAGCGTGTAGGTGGCGTGGCCGAACTCGTGGATGGTCGACCCGAGCGCGTCCAGCGGGTCGTCGGGGGTGAAGCGCGTGGTGACGCGGGCGTCGAACTGCGTGCCCATCGAGAACGGGTGGGGCGCGGTGTCCAGTCGGCCGCGGTCCCAGTCGTAGCCGAGGGCGTCGAGCGCCGCCTCGACGAGCGCGTGCTGGTCGTCCTCGTCGTAGGTCCCCTCGAACGGGTCGGCGAGGGTCACGTCGCTGTCGGCGATGTCGTCGATGAGGGGCACGAGCGCATCCCGCAGGTCAGTCAGCACCTCTTCGGCGGTGTCGATGCCGAGATACGGCTCGTACTCCTCGAACAGGACCTCGTAGGGGTCGCGGTCGGGGTCGATGGCCGCGGCGTACTCGCGGCGGAGGTCGACCAGTTCTTCGAGCGTGTCGGCGAAGGCGTCGAAATCGTCCTCGGCCTTGGCCTCCTTCCAGACCGGGAGGGCGTTCGAGGACGCCTCCGAGAGGCGCTCGACGAGGTCGGCGGGGACCTTCGTCGCCCGCTCGTGGTCCCGACGGACCTCCCGGACGACGGCCGCCTGTTCGGCGTCGAGGTCGGCGTCGGCCAGGTCGTCGAGCCAGTGAGCCAGGTCGTCGTCGGTCAGCAGTTCGTGATGGAGCGTGGAGATGGCGGAGGTCTGCTTCGCGCGGGCGGGGGTCCCGGCGTCGGGCATCATCACCTGCTGGTCCCAGTTCAGGACGCCGCCGGCGTCCTGGACGTAGTGGAGGCGGCGGACGTGGTCGAGGAACTGCTCGTACGTGGACTCGCTGTCCTCGCTCGCTGTTGCCATACGCCGTGGTTGGGCGGGCGGCCCTAAAGACCCGGTGTCGGCGGTAAGGAGTGCGCAACCGGCGCGGAGATGAGCGATTAGCGCTGACGCGGTCCCGACCCCGGATTCACGCCGGCGGCCACGTCTCGGCGACGCGCTCGTAGACCTCGCGACAGCGCCCCAGTACGGCGACCGAGACGCTCTCGTCGGCGGTGTGGGCCTCGCCGGGTTCGGCCGCACCGACGACCACGCAGTCGGTGCCCGCCTGCGCGAGCCAGCCGGCGTCGGTGGCGTGGGGCTTGACGACGTGTTCGGGCGTGCCGTCCTGGGCTCCAGCGGCGGCGTCAAGCAACGCGTCGGCGAAGTCGGCGTCGCCGCAGGCCATCGGCGGGAGGTCCTGGTCGACGCGCCAGGTGACGCCGTCGACGGCCTCGGCGCGGGAAAGCGGGGCGCGCTCGCCGGGGACCGTCCGCTCGTCGACGGTGACCGCACAGCGCTCGGGAATGACGTTCCAGGCCGACCCGCCCTCGATTTCGGTGACGGCGACACTCCCCCGGAGGTCGTGGCCCAGCACGGTAGTCTCGGGAAAATCGAGGTCCCGGACCACGTCGACGGCGTCGGTGGCGCGGTAGATGGCGTTCTCGCCGGCGTCAGGCTCGCTCGCGTGGGCCGCCGCGCCTTCGGCGACCAGCGTGGACCCGCGCCGGCCCTTGTGCGCGACGGCCACGTCAGTGACGCCGCCGGCGGAGTAGCCGGTCGAGCCCTCGCCGACGACGGCGTAGTCCGGTGCGAACCCGTCCTCGATGGCCGCCTGACAGCCCACTCCGCCCTGCTCCTCGCCGACGAAGGAGGCGAAGACCAGTTCGCCCGCGGGGTCGGCGTCCCGGAACGCCAGCATCGCCGCGGCGACACAGCCCTTCATATCGGCAGTGCCGCGGCCGTGGAGGCGGCCGTCGCGCTCCTCGACGACGTAGCCGCCGTCGGCGTCGACCTGCGACTCGTCCGGCGGGACCACGTCGTGGTGGCCGACCAGGGCGAGCGACGCGTCGCCGTCGCCCCGTCGGGCGGTCACGTTCCCGCGGTCGTCCCGCGTGACGGCGGCGTCGGTGTGGTCTCTGAGCCACGATTCGACGAAGTCGCCGGCGGCAGACTCGTCCTCGTGGCTCGGAATCGAGACGAGGTCGCGTGTGAGCGACGCGAGCGATGACATACACTGTTCGGAGAGCGGCCGGGGCAAAAAGTCACGGCCAGCGGCCGGCGTCGAGGACCGGTCGCGGACTACCATACCCCAACGATTCGGGAGTGGGGCTATCGGCCGCTCTCGCGTACCAGTAAACGATGGAACGCGAGCACACGGTCGACGACCTCACGTCCGATTCTGCCACCGAACTGCGCCGCGCGGCCCGCGGGAACGAGCGCGTGGCGGTCGCGGACGCGCCCGACGACTCGGTTCGACTCGTCGGCGAGGCCGAGGGCCTCCGGGAACTGGTTCGGACGCTCTGGGTCCGCGAGCTCTCGGCCCGAGAGTTCGGCCAGCCCGGACTCGCCGCGGCGGACCGGGCGGTTCGGATGCGACTCCAGCGGCAGGTGTAACGACGCGAACGCCAGCTATCGACTCCACACCCTTTTCAACGTCAGCCCTCCAACGGAGCGTATGGAAATCGTACCGGACACGAGCGTGGTCATCGACGGCCGCGTGTCCGAGCAGATCGAAGCCGACGCCGACCCCGACACCGACGTGGACGGCATGGGCTTCGCCGGCGCGACGGTCGTCGTCCCCGAAGCCGTCGTGGGCGAACTCGAAGCACAGGCCAACGACGGCCGCGAGACCGGCTGGGAGGGCCTCGAAGAGCTCCAGACGCTCGTCGACCTCGCGGACGCGGGCACCATCGACCTGGAGTACGTGGGGCGGCGCCCCGACGCGGTCGAGAAGCGCGAGGCCGGTGAGGGCCAGATCGACGCGCTCATCCGCGACGTGGCCCAGGATCGCGGGGCGACGCTCGTGACCAGCGACGACGTGCAGGCGGAGGTGGCCCGCGCGAAGGGCCTCGAAGTGGAGTACGTCGAGCCGCGCGGGCGCACCGTCGACCGCCTCCAGATCGAGAACTTCTTCGACGAGGGGACGATGAGCGTCCACCTCAAGGTCGGCGTCCAGCCCTACGCGAAGAAGGGCTCCATCGGCGACATGCACTACCAGCCCATCCGCGACGACATCGCCACGGAGGCGGAACTGCGGGGGTACGCCGAGGACATCGAGGAGGCCGCCCGGTCGTCGCCGGACGGCTTCGTCGAACTCGACGAACCGGGCATGACCATCGTCCAGTTCCGCGACCTCCGCATCGCGATGGCCCGCCCGCCCTTCTCGGACGCCCGCGAGATCACCGCCGTCCGCCCCATCGTCAAGACCGACCTCGACGACTACGAGCACGCCGACGAACTCCGTGACCGCTTCACCGAGCACCAGCGCGGCGTCCTCATCTCCGGGTCGCCCGGGGCCGGGAAGTCGACGTTCGCGCAGGCCGTCGGCGAGTTCCTCGTCGACGCCGACTACGCCGTCAAGACGATGGAAAAGCCCCGAGACCTCCAGGTCGGGCCGAACATCACCCAGTACACCGAACTCGGCGGGTCGATGGAGAAGACGGCCGACTCTCTGCTGATGGTCCGGCCGGACTACACCATCTACGACGAGGTCCGAAAGACCGACGACTTCGAGGTGTTCGCGGACATGCGACTGGCCGGCGTCGGGATGGTCGGCGTCGTCCACGCGACCCGCGCCATCGACGCGCTCCAGCGCCTCATCGGCCGCGTCGAACTCGGCCTCATCCCCCAGATCGTCGACACCGTCGTCTACATCGAGGCCGGCGAGGTCCACACCGTCTACGACGTCTCGACCGAGGTCAAGGTCCCCCAGGGCCTGATGGAGGAGGACCTCGCGCGACCCGTCATCATGATCAAGGACTTCGAGACGGGCCGACCCGAATACGAGATCTACACCTTCAACCGCCAGGTCGTCACGGTCCCGCTCAACGACGACGAGGACCAGCCGGACTCCGGCGTCGACCGCCTCGCAAAGCAGGAAGTCGAACGCGAGATCCGCTCCATCGCGCGGGGCCACGTCGAGGTCGACCTGCGCGGGCCGAACACCGCCGTGGTCTGGGTCGAGGACGACGACATCTCGCAGGTCATCGGCAAGGGCGGCGGCCGCATCTCCGACGTGGAGAACCGCCTCGGCATCGACATCGACGTTCGCACCTTCGAGGAGCGCCCGACCGGCCCCTCCGGCGGCCCGCAGACCGAGTCCGGCGGCGAGCAGGGCGAGATCGTCCAGCCGGAGGTCACCTCACGGCACGTCATCGTCCCGCTGGACGGGCATGCGGGCGACACCGTCGAGCTACAGGCCGACGGCGAGTACCTGTTCACCGCGACCGTCTCGCGCGGCGGCGAGATCCAGGTCTCGCGCGGGTCTGGCATCGCCGAGGAACTGGAGCGGGCCATCGACCGCGGCAGCACGATCACGGTCGTCCCGTCGTAGGGAGCCGAGATGCCGGGAACAGTCACACGGATCCACGTCGCGCCCGAACAGGGAGCGGAGCCGGAGCCGATCGAACGCGTCGAGGCGGTCGCCGGCGCGGGCCTTCGCGGCGACCGGTACTTCGACGAGTCCGGGACGTTTACCGACCGGGACGGGTGTGACCTGACGCTCATCGAGTCCGAAGCGCTCGCGGCGGTCGAACGCGACCGCGGCATCGCGCTCGAACCGGGCGCGCACCGGCGAAACGTCACGACGGCCGGCGTCGCGCTGAACCACCTCGTCGGCGAGCGGTTCCGCGTCGGCGACGCCGTCTGCGTGGGGACGGAGCTGTGCGAGCCGTGTTCGTATCTCGAAGACCACCTCGGCGAGTCCGGCGTCCGCGAGGCGCTCGTCCACCGCGGCGGGCTCCGATGTCGGATCGTCGAGAGCGGCGAGATATCTGTGGATGATCGTGTAGAATCCGCCGGAGAGCGCGACGGAAACGACAGCTAAATTCGAGTCGAGCGCGTCGGTGTGCGTATGACCGACGCTGTCGTCGGCGGGCTCGTGGACCAGGCGACGCTGGCCGACCGGGTCGAGCGCGGGGTCGCGCCCGACTGGGTCGCCGACCACTGGCGGACCTTCAGCGAGGGACTGACCGGCGAGCGAAACGACACGCCCTTTCCCTGTTTCTTCGGCGCGGAGTCGGTCCGCGACGGCGTGCCGCTGTACACGGCCGTCCCCTCGACCAGCGACCCCGACGCGCTGTTCGATCTGGGCCGGACGATCCTCGACTACCTCGACACGTATCGCGACCACAGCGAGCGGGCCTCGCTGGTGACCTTCTTCCGTCCGCCCGAGCGCCCGCTGACGGAGGCCGAGTACCACGACCGCCTCTGGCACGTCCTCCAGTTCCTGCACGTCCACGACCCGGCGCCCTGGCCCGAGGACATCCCGACCGATACCGACGACCCCTACTGGGAGTTCTGCTTCGGCGGCGAGCCGATGTTTCCCACGTGTCGCGCGCCGTTTTACGACACGCGAAAGAGCCGCTACTGCCCGATCGGGCTGGAGATCACGTTCCAGCCGCGGACCCTGTTCGAGGACCTGGACGTGACGGCCGACACCGAGGCCGGCCAGCACGCCCGCGAGGTCATCCAGGACCGGCTGGGGGACTACGACGGCGTCTGCCCCCACGCCGACATCGGCGACTGGGGCGTCGAGGGCGACCGCGAGTGGCCCCAGTACATGCTGTCCTCGGACGAGACCCAGGCCCCCGACGAGTGCCCGATGACCGTGACGCGCGAGCACCCGAAGTCGAAGTGGCTCGTCGACGCGCCGACCCCGGAGCCGGCCGACTGATGGCGGCGCTCTCGCTCCCCGCGGATCCAGTGCTCGTGCTGGTGGACTTCCAGCGGGGCTTCGACGACCCGGCGTGGGGGACACGGAACAACCCAGACGCCGAGGCGACCGCCGAGCGGTTGCTGGAAGCGTGGCGCGAGCGCGACCTGCCCGTGGTCCACGTCCGCCACGACTCGACCGAACCGGACTCCCCGCTCCGGGGCGACGGCCCGGGCTTCGCGTTCAAGCCGGGGCTGGAACCTGAATCCGGGGAAGCGACGTTCGAGAAGCGCGTCAACGGCGCGTTCGTGGACACCGGACTGGAGGGGTGGCTCCGCGAGCGCGGCCACGAGACGCTCGTCGTCTGCGGGCTGACGACCGACCACTGCGTCTCGACGACGACGCGGATGGCCGAGAACCGCGGGTTCGACGTGGTCGTCGCGAGTGACGCGACGGCGACCTTCGACCGCGCGCTCGACGACGAGCGCTTCGACGCGCCGCTCGTCCACCGGACGGCCCTGGCGCACCTCCGGGGCGAGTTCGCGGCGGTGGCGACGGCTGCCGACGTGATCGAGTCGCTGTGAGCGCGGCGGAGACGCCGCTCGTGGCGCACGCGAGCGACCGAAAAAGAAAGGAATCAGTCCGAGACAGCGGCGTCGGCTTCCGCGGATTGGTCGATGATCTCGTAGAGGTTCTGGCGCGCGTCCGCGAAGTACACGTCTTCCTCGATGACGCCGACTTCGTCGAGTCGTTCCAGAGCGTAGCGGACGGTCCGCGCCGACAGCATCGACTCCTCGACGATGCCTTTCTGTGTCAGCGGGCCGTCGTACTCCAGAACCTTGTACACGAGCTTTGCGCTCGGTGGAAGGTCTGCGATGTCCTCCCCGTCAGAGTCCGTCATTATCCGTATCGAGTAGCGCCGGCCGCATAAAGATTGAGGAGTTGGCCTCGCCGCGACGGCGAGTAGCGGCCCCGAACCGCGCCCCTTTTGGTTGCGGGTAGTGGAAGGTGAGGTATGGCTACGGAAACGGCGGACGGGATGAGCTCGCACATGCGCGGGCTCACTGTCACGACGCTGACGGCCGTCGCTGGCATCGCCGCCGCGTTCGGGTCGAACGCGCTCGCGACGAGCGCGTCGGACCCACAGGGCGTCCTCGTCGTCGCGGTCGCCGTCGCGGCACAGTTCCCGATTCTGCGGGTAATCGGCATCGACACGGACGACCTCTCGACGAAGGACTTTCTCTACGTCGGGTTCATGACCTTCGCGCTCTGGTTCGTCTCGTGGGGCATCCTGCTGACCACGGGAGCGTAAGCATGGCCGAGGACAGCATCGCAGTCGTCGACCTTGAGCGGTGTCAGCCGGACCGCTGTAACTACGAGTGCATGAACTACTGCCCGCCGAACCGCAGCGGGAAGGAGTGCATCGTCAAGCGCGAGGACGCCTACGAAGAGGACGAACCGTTCGAGGGCGGCCCCGATCAGGTCCGTATCTCCGAGGAGATCTGTCTGGGCGAGTCCTGCGGTATCTGCGTCAACAAGTGCCCGTTCGACGCCATCGAGATCATCAATCTACCACAGGAACTGACCGAAGAGCCGGTCCACCGCTACGGCGAGAACGCGTTCGCCCTGTACGGCCTCCCCAGCCCAACCGAGGGGCAGGTCACCGGGATTCTCGGCCCGAACGGCATCGGGAAGACGACCGCCGTCCGCATCCTGGCCGACGAGATGCAGCCCAACCTGGGCCGCTTCGGCGAGGAGCCGGGGTGGGACGAGATCCTCGAGGAGTACCGCGGCACCGCCCTCCAGGAGTACCTCGAACAGCTACGCGACGGCGACGTGACCGTCGCGCGCAAGCCCCAGTACGTCGACCGCATCCCCGACCAGTTCGACGGGACGGCGGCGGAACTGCTCGAACGGACCGACGAGCGCGGCGAACTCGACTACCTCGTCGAACGGACCGGCATCGCGCCCGTCGTCGACAGCCACATCGGCGACCTCTCGGGCGGCGAACTCCAGCGGGTCGCGCTCGTCGCGACGCTGGCCCGCGACGCCGACTTCTACTTCCTCGACGAGATCACGCCGTACCTCGACATCGGCCAGCGCATGACCGCGGCGCGACTCATCCGCGAACTCGCCGAGGACGGGGACCGGTCGATGCTCGTCGTCGAGCACGACCTCGCCATCCTCGACCTGCTCGCGGACAACATCAACGTCGCCTACGGGACCCCCGGGGCGTTCGGTATCGTCACCTCGCCCAAGTCGACGAAGAAGGGCATCAACGAGTACCTCTCGGGCTTCCTCGAGAACGAGAACATGCGGATCCGCCAGACCGAGATCGAGTTCGAGGAGCACGCCCCCCGGAGCGCCTCGACCGGCGACGTGGTCATCGAGTACCCCGACTTAGAGAAGAGCTACGGCGAGGGCGAGTTCGCCCTGTCCGTCGAGGCCGGGACCATCCGCGAGAGCGAGGTCCTGGGTGTCGTCGGCCCGAACGGTATCGGGAAGTCCACGTTCGCGAAGATGCTCGCCGGCCGTCTCGACCCGACCGAGGGCTCGGTCGACAGCGACCTCGACATCGCGTACAAGCCCCAGTACATCGAGATCGACCAGCCGATGCGCGTCGACGCGTTCCTCTCCTCGATCACCGACGACTTCGGCTCGTCGTACTGGACCACCGAAATCGCCCAGCCGCTCCAGTTGGAGTCCGTCATGGAGCAGCAACTGACCGATCTCTCGGGCGGCGAGCGCCAGCGCGTCGCCATCGCGGCCTGCCTCTCGAAGGACGCCGACCTCTACCTGCTCGACGAACCCTCGGCGCACCTCGACGTCGAACAGCGGGTGCTCGCCACGTCCGCCATCCGGCGCTACGCCGAGAACCACGACGCGACGGCGCTGGTCATCGACCACGACATCTACATGATCGACCTGCTGGCCGACCGCCTGCTCGTCTTCGACGGCGAACCGGCCCGGAGCGGCCACGCCGCGCCGCCACAGGGCATGCGCGAAGGGATGAACGAGTTCCTCGAGAACCTCGACATCACCTTCCGCCGCGACGAGCGAACCTCACGCCCGCGGATCAACAAGCCGGGCTCGCAACTGGACCGCGAGCAGAAAAACGCCGGCGAGTACTACTACTCACCCAACTGAGTTTGTATTTCGAGGGGTATCCTCGCTCGTTCCGCTCGCTGCGGGGACCCCCGCTTGCAAGACTGTCGTTCAAAAACACCGTTCCGCGAGCGGAGCGAACGGGACGTGAACCGACCGTCGCGAGTTCGGGGATGATTGTGTGACCCGCTCGTACGGTGAAATGCGAGGCGTCCACCTGGATCGTTTCGACTGTGTGCGAGGTAGAGAGCGCGACGGTCCGGGGATCGACGCAGTCGCTGCCGGTCGGCCCCTCACGCGGCGGACTCGTTCGCTGCGGCGAGCCCCCGAGCGGTCTCGACCCAGCCGTGGTCCGGGAAGGGAGCGGGGCGTACGTCGTACGTGTACCGATACGTGCCCTCGTCCGCGTCGAGCGTGAGGTCGAACGCGTAGATTATGCCGTCCTCTACTCCGAGCCGGAGTGTGCCGTTGCGGGGCGGTGGGACATCGGCGGCGGTCGTCCGTTCGCCCGAAACGCGGTACGTGATGACGGGGACACCGTGGTGAGTCGTCCTGTTGGTGGCCGTCCACGTGTACGCGTCGAGGATGTCGGGATGGCGGCCGATGTTCGTGGGGGCGATCTGTCCGTAGTGCGGGTCGTATCGGTAGTACGCGTCGGTGGCGTTGTCGTAGACGAACAGCGGGTCAGACGAGAACTGTTCGCGTTGGTGCTCCGGGAGACTGTCGGCCGGCTGGAGGAACGCGTAGGTGGTCCCGTTCCGATACACTGTCGCGTTGTCCCATCGGTCTGCGAGGATCTCACCCGTCGCGGAATTGATGTAGTAGTCGCCTTCCACGAGTCGGCGGTCTGGTGGCGCATCGTAGACGATGGCGTACGAATCCCAGTGCGCCCGCGGCGCGTGCGAAACGTTCGTCTCGTCCGCGTCGAGCGCCGAGAAGTTGATGTGGTCCGGTCCCGCTCCCTCAGGATACGTCTGCTCGGACCCCGGGGAGGATGCCTGCGGAGCCCACACGGTCGCGAAAGCGACCGCACCGATACCGAGCGCGACGAGTGCGGCGAGGCCGACCAGGTAGCGACGGTCCATACAGAATCAAATCACAGCGCCAGTAAGTAGCTGGCCAAGGCTCAAAATCGCTCTTGTGTGTCACGGAGGTCCACAGATTGAGCCACTTCCTGAACGAGACAGTTGCTGCACCGGGCACAGTTCCGAGGTGACACACAGATTGGAGGTCACTCGTCGCTTCCGTCGCGACGCGAACGGACGGTCAGTGAGACGCGATAGCGAGAATGAGCAGTCGTCAGGCGGCCTACCCGCTCAGAGCACGTGGCGCTGACAGGAGCCACACAGTGAGACTTCCTTCACGTCGACCTGCCGGACGGTTGGCGAGAAGTTCATCACGCAGCGCTTGTTGTCGCAGTGTTCGAGGCCGAGCGTGTGGCCGACCTCGTGGACGACCTCCTTGCGGACGCGCTGGGAGAAGATCTCGCCGGCCGAGCGGTTCGAGAAACCGCCGTCGGAAGAGGTCTGGAGGCGGTACGTGGAGATAACGCTGCCGGAGCCACCGAGGTACGCGAGGCCGAAGACGTAGTTCCGCCGGCGATAGAAGAGGTCCTTGGGTGTGATGGCGATGTTCTTGCCGCCGGAGCCGACGCGCCGGGCGAGGTCGATGAACTCCTCGGCGCGGTACTGGTCGCGATCCCCATCGTACGCGCCGGCGGGGACGGACTGTGGCTCGTGCATCGAGACCTCACAGTCGTAGACGGAGCGGAGTCCGTCGGAGGCCTCGCGCTTGACCTGCGCGGAGACCTCGCCCACCGGCACGATGTCGACGTGCATGCGAACGCATATGCGCCGGCGTGGCATAAATCTCGCGACGTGAACGACCCCACCGAGGCCCTCGTCGCGCGATTGGCGTCCGTCGATTCCGTCGTCGAGGTCGGCGTCGGAAACCGGCCGGACGTGGCGGCGGCGCTCGCCGAGCGCGGCGTCGACGTGACGGCGACCGACATCTACGAGCGGCCGGTCCCCGACGGCGTCTCGTTCGTCGTCGACGACGTGCTCGACCCCGACCGCTCGGTGTACGAGGGGGCCGACGTAGTGTTCGCGCGGAACCTCCCGCCGGAACTCCACCGGCCGCTGCTCGCCGTCGCGCGGGCGGTCGGCGCGGCGTGCTGGTTCACGACGCTGGGGGGCGACCAGCCGGCGGTCGCCGTCGAGCGCGAACAGCTTCCGGGCGGCGAGACGCTGTACCGGGCGCGGGATAGCAAGGCGCTTGAGTGAGGGCCGCGTTCGCCCGGGCATGAACGTCGACGCGGTCGTCCTCGACATCGACGGCGTGCTGGTGGACGTGGCCGACTCCTATCGCCGCGCCATCGTCGAGTCCGTCGACCGGGTGTACGGCGACACGATCGAGAAGGCGGCGATCCAGCGGTTCAAGGACGCCGGCGGCTTCAACAACGACTGGGAACTGACCTACGCCGCGGCGCTGCTGGTCCTCGCCCGCCGCGAGTCCGCCGTCAGCGACGTGGCGGCCTTCACCGACGCCATCGCCGAGCGCGGCGGCGGCCTCGACGCGGCCGAGAGCGTGGTCCGCGACCTGCTCGACGAGCCGGCCGCCGAGCGCGTCTTCGACGACTGGGACCCCGAGCGGCTCCGCGACGTGTTCCAGGCGCTGTATCTCGGGTCAGAGCTGTACCGCGACCTCGAAGGGGGCGAACCGCCGTTCGACGCGCCGGGGTACATCAACGACGAGCCGCTGTTGCTCGACGAGGCGACGCTGTCGGACCTCCGCGAGCGCTTCGCCGTCGGCGTCGTCACCGGCCGCCCCGCGGCGGAAGCCGACATCGCGCTGGAACGCGTCGGACTGGACCTCCCCGACGAGCACCGCTTCACGATGGACGACTGGGAGGAGGGCAAGCCCCACCCGGCGGCGCTGGTGACGCTCGGCGAGCGCTTCGACGCCGAGCGGATCGCCTTCGTGGGCGACACGCTCGACGACGTGGAGACGGCGGTCAACGCCGACGCGACGGACGAGGACCGCGTGTACTACGGAATCGGCGTCCTCACCGGCGGGCTGACCGGCGAGGCCGGGCGGCGGGCGTTCGCCGGCGCTGGCGCGAGCGCCGTCGTCGAGTCGGTGACCGATCTCCCGGACCTGCTCGACGCGGCGTGAGCGCTACCGGCGACCGGCCGCCGTCCGCAAACGGCACCGATTTCACCGATGGGCCAGAGTCACCGACTATGCGACGACTGTCGACCGCTGGCTGGGCGTTCCTCGTGAGCCTCTGGGCCGGCATCGTCGGCGGCGCGGTCATCCGCGAACCCACCGTCGACCTGGTCCCGACGTACGCCGTCGGCTGCCAGGTCGTCGCGCTGGCCGCGGCTTACTGGACGATGCGTCGCCACGACGACGTCCTCGCGTCCTCGCACCGACCGGGCCGGGTCGCGCTGTTCATCCTCACGCTGTTCTTCGTGACCGTCCCGCTCGTGATCGTGCTCGATCTCCTCCTCGGTCACTCGACCCCGCTTGGCATCGCGGCCCAGTGGCTCGCGTATCTGCTCGGACTCGGAGCCGGACTGTACGTCGCCTTCGCCGGCGGCTTCGACTGGGCGTGGGCAGAGTACACGTAGCCGAGTGAATCTGTCGCACAACGTTTATTCGGTGGTCGTCCGACCCCGTAGGTATGGACATCGCGTTGCTCGGTGGCACCGGAGACATCGGTCAGGGCCTCGCCCTCCGGTGGGCCTACGACACGAACCACACGATCATCATCGGCTCGCGCAAGGCCGAGAAGGCGGAGACCAAAGCCGAGGAGTACGAGACGGAACTGACCAGTCGCGGGCTCGACGACGTGGCCATCGACGGTCTCGGGAACGAGGCCGCCGCCGCCCGCGCTGACGTGGTCGTCGCCGCCGTCCCGGCGTACCACCTGACGGATACCGTCGAATCAGTCGCGGACGAACTCGACGACGCGACGCTCGTCGCACCGGCCGTCGGGATGCAGCGCGACGAGGACGGCTTCCACTACAACCGTCCCGGTGCCGGCAGCGTCACGCAACTGGCCGCCAACGCCGCCCCGGACGACACGCCCGTCGTCGGCGCGTTCCACAACCTCGCGGCCGGCCGCCTCGCCAATCTCGACGCCGACCTCGACTGGGACACGATCGTCGTCGGCGACGACGCCGACGCCAAGGACACCGTCTGCGAACTCGCCGAGGGCATCGAGGGGCTGCGCGCGCTCGACGGCGGCCCGCTCGCCAACGCCGCCGAGGTCGAGGGGCTGACACCGCTGCTCATCAACGTCGCCCGACACAACGACGGGATGCACGACCTCGGCGTGAAGTTCCACTAGCCCCTTTTTCCGTCACCCCCTCTGCTCGGGCGCCCGCAAGGCGCGCTTCGGGAGCGCGTTCGCAACAATCGACGCTACAAACGACCTCCGAGTCGTGGCCCCTCGGCCGTGCTCGGAGTGAACCCCCGCGCCGGCGGCGCGCGGGATGCCTGCCGCGACTGCACAGCCGCCGGCAGCACTGTCATCGCGGGGCCTGCTTCGGCGGCAGCCCTGCCCGTCCCCGACGCCAGCGACGAGACGCTGGCACGGCCGCTAGCGGGCGTGACGAACCGCAGAAAAGCTGTTTCGTTACGCCGAGGCCTGCTGGAGCGCGTCCTCGATGTCGTCGGCCTGCGTGACGCCGACGAACCGCTCGACGATGCCGTCGTCGTTCTCGACGATGAGCGTCGGCAGCGAGCGGACCTGGTACTCGTTGGCCACGTCCTGTTCCTCGTCGACGTTGATCTTCTCGAACTCGACGTCCGTCCACTCCTCCTCTAAGTCCTCCAAAATCGGGTCCTGGGTCTTGCAGGGGCCACACCAGTCCGCGTAGAAGTCTTTCAGTGTAACGGTCATTGTGCTCTCTTCGGGTTAGTCTGTGGTGTCAGATAAGGGTTATCCATGTGCAGCAGCGGGCACACGACCGGCGGCCCGACCCGAAAGGCTTACCGCCGACGACGTGACAGTTCCGTGTATGAGTAGCGATAGCGGCGGGCTGATGTCCAGTGCCGGACTGGTCCGGTACTTCGACGCCGAAGACCAGAACACGATCCGTATCGACCCCCGGACGATCGTCGCCTTCGGGATGCTGTTCGGCCTGCTGATGCTCGTGCTGAACGCGATGGTCGTCTGAGTTTCCGCACTGTTTTTGTCGGCCGTCGCGGACTCCCAGACATGCACTTCACGCAGCGCGAACAGCAGGCGCTCCGCGAGGCCGGCGTCGACCAGGACACCATCTCGGCGGCGTCGGAGGCCGTCGTCGAAGCGACCGACGAGGCGGCGGCGGACCTCGAAGCGTTCTTCGACGACCGCGAGACGGTGTACTCGGACATGGACCGCGCCCACAGCGCCAGCGAGATTCAGGAACACGCCGTCGAGTACTGCGACCTGTTCACCCACGCCGACGACATCCGCGGCTACCTGCGCTTCGAGCGGTGGGGCGTCCCCGTCGAGGGCGGGCGGGTGCTGAGCGACGAGGTGATCGAGCTGTCGCTCGGCCCGACGGTCCACGACCGGGTGCGCTTCGCCGCCGACGAGGACGCGCTATGACCGTCAGGGTCAGGGGCATCTACGCGACGGCGCTGACCCGGATCCTTCGCGACGACGGCCACGACATCGTCCAGGCGTCGGGGCCCATCGAGGCGCGCTTCGACGGGGAGTTCCCGGACGAGCGAGCGGCCGTGACCGTGGAGACGACGGCAGACCAGCAGGGCGTCGGCGTGGTCGGCGACCGCGACGCCGCGGCGGCGGTCGTCGACCGCCTGCGTGACGTGGGCCGCGACGCGCTCCGCTGGGACGACCCGACGCCGGTCGGCGCGGTCTACGACGGGACGGTGACCGAGACGCTGGGCAGCGGGGCGGTCGTCGACCTCGGCGACGGCGAGGGGTTTCTCCCCTACGCCTCGTCGGCCGAGCGCGTCGAGACCGGTGACGCCGTCCGCGTGCAGGTCGTCGAGGCGAGCGCGCCGTGGGACGACGACCGGCCCGTGCTGGAGACGACCGTGGCCGTCCGCGGCGACCTCCTGTCGCTCGTCCGTGGCGGGAGCGGCCCGTCCTCTGGGACCGGCGGCCCGGCGATGCTCGACGTGATCGCCGCGGACCCGCGGGACGGCTGGGGCGTCTCCTGGGAGGGGGCGAGCGAGGACGCGAGCTTCGACGCGCTGGCCGACGCCCTCGACGCGGCGAACGAGCGGGCGGCCGAGATCGACGCGGCGCTGACCGACGCCGACGCACCCGCCGAGCGGGCACCGGTCCGTCACCACTCCGGGTTCGCGACGACGTGGTGCTGGTTCGGCCGCGAGAGCCGCTTCGCGCTTGACGACGCCCGCCGCGAAGTGACGGCGACGATGCCGGGCCACCACCGCGTGAAGGCCGGCGACCGCGCGGCCAGCGCCGCCGTCGACTACGTGGAGGCGCTGTGCGACGACCCCGATACCGACGACTCCGACTTCCCGTTCGCCGTGACGGCCCGACAGTTCGGCCCGCGGGTCGGCGGCTCGCTCGCGCTCGGGCACGGCAAGCCTGACGGCCGCCTCATCACGCTCGGCAGCGGCGAGGTGCAGTCGGTCGACGCCGACGGCACCGTGACGATCGAGCGGGAGCTGAGCGCCGGCGGGACCTACGACGCGCTGGGCGTGCCGAAGGAAGCCGGCGACGTGGCCGAGACCAAACTGAAGGAGGGACGCTGGTGGTACCCGACCGTCTACCGCGACCGCGACGGGGCGAAGAAGGGGACCTACGTCAACGTCTGCACGCCGGTCGAGATCTTCCCCGACACCGCCCGGTACGTCGACCTCCACGTCGACGTGGTGAGACACGCCGACGGGACGGTCGAGCGGGTCGACGACGACGAACTCGACGCCGCCGTCGAGCGCGGGCACGTCCCGGAAGACCTGGCCGACCGGGCGCGCAGCGTCGCCGCCGCGGTCCAGAGCGCGCTGGAGTGACTCCGCTGGAGTGAGAACTGGGCGGCCTCAGCGCCGGGCGCGCCAGGCGGCGAGCGCGACCGCCGCGAGCGCCGACCCCACCCCGAAGCCGGGGCCACCGACGCCCAGGGCGGTGCCGTTCGCCTCGGTCCCGGCGGTCGAAGCGGTCTCGGTCGGCGTGGGCGTCCGAATCCGCGGGTCGGGAAACGTGTAGACGCCGGGCTGGACCTCCGTCCCGCCGTTGGCGTCAGTGCAGGCGGCGACGAAACAGCCGTCGGCCCGCCGGGCGGTCCAGAACGACGCCGTCTCCGAGTCGCGCCACTCGAACACCAGTTCGGGGGCGGCGGGGTCGCGCACGTCGTGGACGCGGACGCCGCCGTTGTACCACGCCGAGTAACAGCGGCCGGCGGTCAGTTCGAAGTTGTGGGCGGTGGTCAGGATCCCGCCGGGCGAGGGGTCCGAGGTCGACGGCGGGTCGAGCGTCGACATCAGTTCGGGCGCGGTCGGGTCCGTGATGTCGTACAGTTCGATACCACTGGGGCCGCCCGTGCCGTCGTCGTCGATCTCCCACGACTCGCCGCCGACGCCGAGCAGCGACGCGTCGTCGTCCACCGTGACGAAGTGGTCGTTCCCGGGCGGTTCGCTCCGCTCGACGCGCGGGTCGTCGAGTGCCGCGAGTTCATCCGGTGAGCGTCCGCGGACCGTCGAGACGGCCGTCGGCTCGGCGGGGTCAGTCACGTCGAGGATCCACGTCCCGCCGTCCCAGTACGCGAGGTACGCGCGGCCGTCCTGCACCCACACGTCGTGGAGCGGCCACAGGCCGGACGGCACGTCGTCCCAGGCGTCGTCCGCGTCGAGCAGCGACCACGTGCCGACCTCGCGACCGGTCTCGACGTCGACGATCGACAGCGGATTGCCGTCGCGGCTGTTCGCGGTCAGGTAGGCGTAGCGGCCGTCGAAGTCGCAGTTGTGGATGCGCGTGTCGAGTTCGACGCCGGCGATCCGCTCGGGGTCGCGGCGGTCCGCCACGTCGAAGACGACGAACCCCTGCGCGCCGTCGGCGGGGTGTGCCGGGCCGGCGACGAGCAGGCGCGTCCCGCTGACTTCGAGGTCCTGCACGCGCTGTATCGGGCCGTCGTCGCTGTCGGCCAGCAGGTCCCGCTCCACTCCGATGAGCCGCGGGTTCGTCGGCGTGACGAGGTCGACGAACGCCACGCCGTCGCCGGTCGCGACGTAGGCGGTGTGGCCGTCGGGACTGGTGACGACCTCGTAGACGGTATCCAGGGCGAGGACGCCGAGCGGGTCCTCGCCGGTGGGCGTGCTCGCCGGGTCCGGCGCGGCCGTGCCGCCGTCGGTCGGCGTCGGGTGGGCGTTCGCGCGTCCCGCAGTCAGCCCGATGCCCGCTCCGGCACCGAGTCGTCGGAGGAACGTCCGGCGGCGCATGGCTGTGCCTGCGGGAGCCACGGCAAGAAGGGTTCCGGTGGGACCGACCGGTCATCGCGTGCCAACTGCCAGCGCCGTCAGTTGCCCTGAATGGCGTCGATGACCATCGCGGCGGCGACGATGGGCTCTTTCGGGACCGAACTCGCGTCGTCGATGGTGATCTCGTAGCGGTCCTTCAGCGAGAACTGGCCGTCGATGTTGCCGACGTGAGTGCCGTCCTGGTCCGTGATCTCGTACTTGTGGGGAATCCAGCCGCCGAACGGCACGACGTTCCGGGCCAGCGTCACCAGCGCTCCCTGTGAGTTGATCTCGGCGATCTTGGCCTCGGTCTTGGCGTCGCGGATCTTCCACGTATCCTGGAGGATGGAGTAGTCGTTGTCGAGGATCACGATGTCCTCGCCGGTCTGGGAGTCGGTGAGGACGTAGTTCCCCGCCACGTCGATGATGCCGCCGGCCTTGACCTGAAACACCTCGGTCCCGTCGGCGTCGACGAACGGGAACTCCTCTTTCATCTTCAGCATCTTCTGCTTGCCCCGAAGGACGACGTTCCCGGCCGCGTCCATCGCCTTGTACTTGTTTCGGATCAGGCTCTGCTCGACGACGTAGCGGTCGTCGCTGAGGTCGATTCCCGCGATGTCGTACTCGCTCGTCTCGCTCATACACCCCCATTCCTGATCCCGGTACTAAAACTTTCGTACGCATTATTTTTAGATGAATAAATTTGAACGGTGTAAGATAATTGATATCTGGTGGACGCTGGCACGGCAAGCACTGTCCGAGTCAGGGTCGTGGTCGGCGAGCCTCCCGCCGATCGGCCCGGCGTTCGCAACCGACAGGGTTTCGGCGGTCCCGCACTTGGGGAACCCATAGATGAGCAAGGACGTTATCGAGGTCCGAGGGGCCGAGGAACACAACCTCAAGGACGTCGACGTGGAGATTCCCCGCGAGGAGCTGACGGTCGTGACGGGGCTGTCCGGCTCGGGGAAGTCTTCGCTCGCTTTCGAGACGGTGTACGCCGAGGGGCAGCGCCGGTACATCGAGTCGCTGTCGGCGTACGCGCGGAACTTCCTGGGCCAGATGGACAAGCCGCAGGTCGAGAACGTCGAGGGGCTGTCGCCGGCCATCTCCATCGACCAGAAGAACGCCGCCAACAACCCCCGCTCGACGGTCGGGACCGTCACCGAGCTACACGACTACCTCCGCCTGCTGTACGCCCGCGTCGGCACGCCGCACTGCCCCGAGTGTGGCCGCGAGGTCGGCGAGCAGTCCGCGCAGAACATGGTCTCGCGTATCCTCGAACTCCCCGAGGGGACGCGTGCGAAGGTGTGCGCGCCGGTCGTCCGCGACCAGAAGGGGGCCTTCGAGGACCTATTCGACGACCTCGTCGGCGAGGGGTACAGCCGCGTCGAGGTCGACGGCGAGTCCTACGACCTCACGCTCGACCGGCCCGAGTTAGACGAGAACTACGACCACACGGTCGACGTGGTCGTCGACCGCGTGAAGATCGCGCCGGACGCCCGCTCGCGCATCACCGACTCCGTCGAGACCGCGCTGACCGAGGCCGACGGGACGCTGAAGGTCATCCTCCCGGACCCGCCGGAGGGCGCGGCCGAGACGCTCGGCGGGTCGGACGCCCGCGCGACGGGCGACCTGGCCGACGAAGGCGACGCTGGCGACCGCCTCGTCGTCGAACTCTCCGAAGACCTCGCCTGCACCCACTGTGGCATCGACATCTCCGAGATCGAGACGCGGTCGTTCTCGTTCAACTCCCCCCACGGGGCCTGCCCCGAGTGCGAGGGCCTGGGCGAGACCAAGGAGGTCAGCGAGGACCTCGTGATCCGGGACCCTTCGAAGCCGCTGAAGAACGTCTTCGAGCCCTGGAGCTACGACCGGACGTACTACTCCCGGCAGCTGGACAACGTCGCCGAGCACTTCGGCGTCTCGCTGTCGACGCCGTTCGAGGAACTGGACGAGGAGATCCGGCGGCAGTTCCTCTACGGCACGGACGACCTCGTCCACTTCCAGTGGCGCACGAAGAACGGCACGCGCGAGAAGACCGAGCGCTTCGAGGGCGTCATCCCGAACCTCGAACGCCGCCACGTCGAGACGGACTCCGACCGCGCTCGCGAGCACATCGAGGAGTACATGGCGACCACCACGTGTCCAGCCTGTGAGGGGACCCGGCTCAAGGCCGAATCGCGTGCGGTGCTCGTCGACGGCGTCTCCATCACCGAGGTCAACGAGCTGTCCATCGGCGACGCGCTGGAGCACTTCGAGGGGCTGGAGTCGAACCTCTCGGCGCGCGACCGCAAGATCGCCGAGGAGATCCTCAAGGAGATTCGCGCCCGCCTTGGCTTCATGACCGAGGTGGGGCTGGACTACCTGACGCTGGACCGCGAGGCGTCGACGCTGTCGGGCGGCGAGAGCCAGCGTATTCGGCTGGCGACCCAGATCGGCTCGGGGCTGGTCGGCGTGCTGTACGTCCTCGACGAGCCCTCCATCGGCCTCCACCAGCGCGACAACGACCGCCTGCTGAACACCCTGGAGGAACTGCGGGACCTCGGCAACACCCTGCTCGTCGTCGAGCACGACACGGAGACGATGCGACGGGCCGACGCCATCATCGACATGGGCCCGGGACCGGGCAAGCGCGGGGGCGAAGTCGTCGTCAACGGCCCGTTCGACGAGGTGACCGCTTGCGAGGAGTCGGTGACCGGCAAGTACCTCGCGGGCGAGCGGGCGATCCCCGTCCCCGATGAGCGCCGCGAGCGCGACGGCGAACTCGTCGTCAGAGGCGCGCGCCAGCACAACCTCGCGGACCTCGACGTGACCGTCCCGCTGGGGACGTTCACGGCCATCACGGGCGTCTCCGGCTCCGGCAAGTCGACGCTGATGCACGACGTGCTCTACAAGGGGCTGGTCCGGCGGATGAACGACACCGACGTGAACCCCGGCGAGCACGACGACATCGAGGGGATCGACCAGATCGAGTCGGTGCGGCTCATCGACCAGTCGCCAATCGGTCGCACCCCGCGGTCGAACCCGGCCACCTACACCAACGTCTTCGACCACATCCGCGAGCTGTTCGCCGAGACGAGCCTCTCGAAGCAGCGGGGCTACGAGAAGGGCCGCTTCTCGTTCAACGTCAAGGGCGGCCGCTGTGAGGCCTGTGGCGGCCAGGGGACGGTCACCATCGACATGAACTTCCTCTCTGACGTGACCGTCCCCTGCGAGGAGTGCGGCGGCGCGCGCTACAACGACGAGACGCTGGACGTGACCTACAAGGGAGCAACCATCGCCGACGTGCTGGAGATGACCGTCGAGGAGGCCTACGACTTCTTCGAGAGCCACTCGGGGATCCGCCGCCGCCTCGAACTCCTGAAGGACGTGGGGCTCGGCTACATGCGCCTCGGCCAGCCCTCCACGACGCTCTCCGGTGGTGAGGCCCAGCGCGTGAAACTCGCCGAGGAACTGGGCAAGAAGGACTCCGGCGAGACGCTGTACCTGCTCGACGAGCCGACCACCGGCCTCCACCCGGAGGACGAGCGAAAGCTCATCGACGTGCTCCACCGCCTCACCGACGACGGCAACACCGTCGTCGTCATCGAGCACGAGCTCGACCTCGTGAAGAACGCCGACCACATCGTCGACCTCGGGCCCGAGGGCGGCGAGAACGGCGGCGAACTGGTCGCCGAGGGGACGCCGGAGGCCGTCGCCCGCACCGAGGCGTCCTACACCGGGCAGTACCTCCGCGACCTGCTCCCCAGCGTCGACCTGGAGGGGCCGCGGGCCGACCGCGACGTGGCCCAGCCGGCGGCGGACGACGACTAATCGGCCGCCGTCGGACGGTCGCGCCCCGGTGACCGGCGGAGCCGGCCACCAACGCTTTTGTCGGGGGAACCACCTGATATAGCAGACATGGCGCAACCGACAGCGGACCGCACCGAGCGGAAACGGGGTATCGGTGGGCTGGCGAAGCAGGCGAATCCGGCGTTCGCGGCGGGGGCGGTGGCCGTCCCGCTGCTCGCGTTCGCGGGGGCCGTCGCGAGCGGGAACCTCCGGGCGCTGACGTACGTCCACGTCATGGCCGGCGTGCTGTGGACCGGTATCGACCTGTTCATGGGACTGGTGCTGGGGCCGGTCCTGGGCGGCCAGGAGCCCGAGGCGCGGGCCGACTTCTTCGCCTCGTTCACGCCCAAGATGACGTTCCTGATGCCGACGCTGGCGACGGTGACCATCGCCGGCGGCATCCTGCTGTCGCTCAAACTGGGGAAGTTCCCCAACGCCGACCCGTGGCTGGCGCTTTTGACCGCCGCGACGCTCATCCCCGTTATCCTCCTCATCGGCTCCCAGTTCGACGCGCTGACCGACCCGAAGACGCTGGGTATCCTCGCGCTCGCCGTCGTCGGCTCCGGCGCGTACCTGGCGACCGCGCTCCCGGCGTTCGCGATGACCTCGTGGTGGATCGTCGCCGCGCTCGCCATCGTCACGGTGCTGTCCGTGCAGGGCTTCGGCGTCATCCTCCCCGGCGAGATCCGCATCTACCGGCAGGTCGTCTCCGAGAACCCGGACGTGGACCTCATCTCCGACATCGGGATGCGAAACGCCAAACTCGGCGGTATTCAGGGGCTCATGCAACTGGCCATCGTGTTCGTGATGGTCGGTATCCGCTGGTGGACGCCGTAGGCGGACGAGAACCGACCATCGACCCGTCGTCGAACCGACGGAGCGACCTCGGCGACACCGTTCTCACCCCTCGGTACCTATCACTCGGTATGCATATCGCCTACGCCGCGCTCTCGGATCGCGTGCTCGCTACCGACGGGACCACCGTCTCTGACTGTCTCGTCGGCCACGACGTGGAGTGCGTCGCGGCCGACCCGGCCGCCCCGGACCGCGCCTTCGTCGGCACCGTCGACGCCGGCCTCCAGCGGACGACCGACGGCGGAGCGGCGTGGGAGCGAGTGCTGGCGGCTGGCGACCGCGTGACCAGCGTCACCGTCAGCCCGCACGACACCGACGTGGTGTGGGCCGGGACGGAACCGAGCGCCGTCTACCGCTCGACCGACGGCGGTGAGACGTGGACGGAGCGGCCGGGGCTGACCGACCTCGACTCGTCGTCGCGGTGGTCGTTCCCGCCGCGGCCCCACACGCATCACGTCCGCTGGATCGCCCTCGCGCCCGACGATCCCGAGCGGGTGTACGTCGCCATCGAGGCCGGCGCGTTCGTCCGCAGTCCCGACGGCGGCGAGACGTGGGTCGACCACCCCGAGGGCGCGCGACGGGACAACCACACGCTGGCGACCCACCCCGACGCGCCGGAGCGGGTGTACAGTGCGGCGGGCGACGGCTACGCGCTCTCGACCGACCGCGGCGAGACGTGGTCCCACCCGCAGGACGGGCTCGGTCACCGCTACGTCTGGGGACTGGCCGTCGACCCGTCGGACCCCGATGGGGTGGTGGTCTCCGCCGCCAGCGGCCCGCGGTCGGCCCACAGCACGAGCGGCGAGAGCTACGTGTACCGGTGGACCGGCGACCGCTGGGCGGTGGCGATGGCGGGGCTCCCCGGACCCGAGGGGCTGGCCCGGCCAGTGCTCGCGGCCGACCCGGACGGCGGCCTCGTCGCGCTGACGAACCACGGCCTGTTCCGGTCGGAGACCGGGGCGGAGTGGACCGCCGTGTGGCCCGAGACCGGCGTTGCCGACTGGCCGAGCGAGTACGACCAGGTCCCAAGCGGCCTCGCGGTCGTCTGACCCCGTTTTCTCGGTGAGAAACTCGGTTGTCACTACTATGACAGCCGCGGCCCCACCGGTGAACGACATGGACATCGCTGACGCCCGCTCGGACTGCGAGCGGGTCCTCCAGGCCGTCGAATCGAGCGTCGTGGCCGACAGGGAGTTCCTGGAAACGGTGCTGACCGCCGTCCTCGCGCGGGGGAACGTCCTCATCGAGGACGTGCCCGGGACGGGCAAGACGCTCACCGCCCGGAGCTTCGCGTCGGCGCTCGGGCTCTCCTTCTCCAGGGTCCAGTTCACGCCGGACCTCCTGCCCGCAGACGTGACCGGCACGCACGTCTACCGCGAGGCCGACGAGGCCTTCGAGTTCTCGCCGGGGCCGATCTTCGCGAACTTCGTGCTGGCCGACGAGATCAACCGCGCCCCGCCGAAGACCCAGGCCGCGCTCCTCGAAGCGATGGGCGAGGGGCAGGTGACCGTCGACGGCGAGACCCACGCACTCCCGGAACCGTTCGTCGTCGTCGCCACGCAGAATCCCGTCGAGAGCGAGGGCGTGTTTCCGCTGCCGGAGGCCCAGCGCGACCGCTTTCTCGTCAAGACGGCGATGGGCTATCCCGACGCCGACGCGGAGCGGGGGCTGTTGCGCCGCCGGACCGAGCGCGAGTCGCGGACGCCGAGCGCCGACGCCGTCCTCGACCCTGCGGCCGTGCGCCGCCTCCAGTCCGTCCCGGAGGACGTGACCGTCGACGAGGACGTGCTCGGCTACCTCGTCGACCTCGTCGCCGCGACCCGGCGGGACGCCCGAACCGAGGTCGGCGTCTCCCCGCGCGGGACCCAGCGCCTGCTCGAAGCCGCCCGGAGCCGCGCCGTCGTCGAGGGCCGGGGGTTCGTCCGGCCGGCCGACGTGCGGGCGGTCGGCGAGGCGGTGCTCGCCCACCGGCTGGTCCTGACCGCCGACGCGACGGTCGAGGACGCCGCCGCGAGCGATGTCGTCGCCGACGCCTTCGACCGCGTGTCCGTGCCGACGGTCGATGCGCCGGCGGCGAGCGGGACGGAGTGAGCGATGGCGGCGCAAGCGCTCGTTCGGGCCGCGGCTGCGGGGGCGAACGCGGACCGGGAGGCCTGAGATGGCGCGACTCGGTTCGATAGCGCTGGCCGCCCTCGCCGTCCTCGCGCTCGCGACGGTCGCCGCGTCGGTCGAGACAGTCTCGACCGCACCCGCGGTCGAGGGCGGGGAGATAACGGGGACGCCAGAGCAGTATGGCGGGCCCGGAAGCGGAGCGGAGACGCCGGGAACGCAGTCAGCGACCGCGGTGGAAGAACCGGACGAGGAGACGGCGACGCCCGCGAGCGCGTCGAGCGACGGGCCGCCGCCGTGGCAGGTGGCGGCCGGCCTCGCGCTGTTCGTCTGCGGCGGGCTGGCGGTCCTCTACGGGCTCACGCGGGGCACCACGGACGAGTCGCCGACCGACGGGGACGACCCAGTGCCAGCGCCAGCGTCACCCGACCCGGACGCCGTCTCACTCGCGGCGGACGCGCCGGCGGACAACGACGTGTACCGGGCATGGGCGGCGCTCCGAGAGCGCGTCGAGACGCCGGCAGACGCGTCGACGGCCGCAGACGTGCGGGACGCCGCAGTCGCGACCGGCCTGCCCGAGCGACCGGTGTCGGCGCTCACCGACCTCTTCTGTGCGGTCCGGTACGGCGACGCCGACGCGACCGCCGAGCGCGAGCGGCGGGCACGGTCGCTCGCGAGCGACCTGTCGCTCCCACTCGAACCGACCGAGGAGGGCGGTGCGTCGTGACCGCGACCCGGCGGCTCTGGATCGGCGTCGGCCTGCTGTCCATCGCCGGCGGCGGCCTCCTGCTCGCGCTCCCGGCGGTGGGAAGCGGGCTCGTCCCGCCGGCCGTCGCGACGCTCCTCACCGTGGCCGTCGGCGCGGGGGCCGTGGTCATCGCGGGCCGGCGGCTGTTCGAGTCCGACGAGCCGCCCGTCCGCCTGCCGTCGCCGGAGTTCCGGCCCCGCTACCGGACGCCGGGGTCGTCGTTCGCCGCGTTGCTCGACGACGTGAGCACGGTCGGCCGCCGGGCCGTCGACGAGTCGGACGACTGGGACGGGGACGGCGAGCGCGTGCCCCGAGAGCGGGCGTACGCCGCGCTCCACGACCTCGCGATCGCCGTGCTGGCCCGGACCGAGGGCCTCGATGCAGGAACGGCCGCCGAACGCCTGTCGGAGGGGCGCTGGACCGACGACGCGGAGGCCGCCGCGTTCTTCGCGGAGGGGCTCCGGCCGCCGCTCCCGCGCCGGGCCTCGCTTCCCTGGGTCCGCCCCGAACTACCCGTCGCGCGGCGAGCGCGCCACGTCGTCGCCGAACTCGCCAGTCGCGTGGCCGCCGACGCGCCGGATCCGAGCGAGGCCGACACGGCGGACCCCAACGAGGTCGTCGAGACGACGGTCACCGACGCGGAAAGCGGGTCCTACTGGCCGACCGCCGACCTCCCGCGGGAGCGCTCGACGGGCCGGACCCGTCGCGTCACTGTGGCGGTCCTGCTGACCAGCGCGGTCGGCGTGGTGGCCGGCCTGCCCGGGACGGTGCTGACCGCGGCGTTCGGCGTTGCGCTCGCCGGCGCGGCCAGCGTCTGGCAGCCAGACGCCGATCTCGCGGTGTCGCGGTCGGTCAGCACGCGGACGCCGGCCCCCGGCGAAACGGTCGAAGTCACCGTCACGGTCCGCAACGTCGGCGAGTCGACGGTCCCGGACCTCCGCCTCCTCGACGGCGTTCCGGCCGGCCTCGGCGTCGCCTCGGGGACGGCGCGGTTCGCGACGGCGCTCCGGCCCGGGAAGGCGGCGTCGACCACCTACACCGTCGAGGCGGTCCCCGGGACGCACGCGTTCGAGCCACCGGTCGCGGTCGTCGGGGACGTGGCCGGTGCGCGCGAGACGGTGCAGGCCGTCGAGGATGTCGACGGGCCAGCGACGCTCGACTGCGGCTTCGAGCGCCGCGGACAGGAGAGCGAGGCCCCGCGGCCACAGGTCACGCTCGCGCCCGGCCGCCGAACCGCCGGCGTCAGCGGCGCGGGCGTCGAGTTCGACGCGCTCCGAGAGTACCGCCCCGGCGACCCGCCCGGCCGCATCGACTGGAACCACCGCGCGAAGACAGGCGACCTGGCGACGGTCGAGTTCGAGGAGCCGCGGCGACCGCGCGTCGTCTTCGTGCTCGACGCGCGCCGGGCGGCGTACGTCGCCGAGACGCCGCACGGCGTTCCCGCGCCGCGCCACGGGGCCACGGCCGCATTCGCCGTCGCCGACGGGCTGTTCGAATCGGGAGTTCCGACCGGGCTCGCGACCGTCGGCGCGACGGACTGCTGGCTCCATCCGACGACCGGGAGCGCACACCGCGAGGCGCTCCGCGAGCGGCTCGCCGGCGACCGGGCCGTCCCGTGGACCGCGCCCGGTGAGGAGACGGCCGTCAGGGACGCCGCCGCGGACCTCGCCGCACGGCTCTCGGCCGACGCGCAGGTGGTGCTCGTCACCCCGCTGTGTGACGACGGCGGCGTTTCGCTCGCGAGGCGACTCGACGCCGCCGGCCACCGCGTCTCGGTCGTCAGCCCGGACTGTACAGTCCCGTCGTCTGTCGGCGGGGCGTACGGCCACCTGACCCGGCGCGAACGAGTGGCGACGCTCCGGAGCCGGGGCGTTCCGGTGCGGAACTGGGACCCGACGACGCCGAGTTCGGAGGTGTCACATGCCGACGGGTGACCGGGTGCCGTCGGCGGCGCTACCTCGGTTCAGCGTCGCGGTCAGTGCACTCTCGGTGCTCGTCGTCTGTGCGCTCGTCGCCCCCGCCCCCGCGCCGCTCGCGTTCGCGCTCGGCGGCGGCCTGGCGCTCGGCGCGGGGCTGGGACGGGACGCCGAGTTCGCGCTGACGGCCGGCGTCGCCGCCCTGTTCGCCGCCGTCCTCGTCGCCGGGAGCGAGGGGCGGTCCGTCGAGTGGATGCTGGCCGCGGCGGTGCCGGTCGTCCTCGCGTGGGTCACGGCCAGGCACGCGCTCCGACTGGGCGCGCAACTCGGCCGCGCCGCCGGGACGCTACGGGTCGAACTCGTCCACCTCGTCTCGACGACGGTCCTGCTGGCCGTGGGCGGCGGTGTCGGCTACCTCGCGTACCGCTCGGTCACGGGCAGTCCGTCGCCGCTGGCGCTCGGCCTGCTCCTGCTCGCCGTCGTCGCGTTCACCGCCTCGCTCCGGTGAGCGGCGTCCCGCAGATGTCCGCACAGCCGCTGTTCGCCGCGTTTCCCCGACATATCAACGGGGAACACTGATGGTGCCGGCCGTCGTAGCGTTTCGTGATGTCCCTCCAACTCGACCGCTCGGATACGTGGACGTACGCCCTGCTCGGTGGGCTGCTGGCCGCCCCCTTCACTGCGTTAGAGGTGATTCAGTCCTCGGGCACCATCAGGTTCAACATGGTCCTGGTCGGCGGCGCGCTCGCCGGCTATCTCGTCAAGCGCCGCGGCGGGAACAGCACCGCGACCGGACTGCGGGCCGGATTAATCGGCGGCCTCCCGGCGCTGTGGGGGGTGGCCGAGTTCGTGTGGTCCATCCCTTCCGTGCCGAACCCGCTGTGGTTCCAGGCGGTCGGCGTCGCGATGGGGCTGGCGATCGGGATGATCGCCATGCTCCTTCCGGCGCTCGGCGGCGCGCTCGCCGGGCGCTTGGGCGGCTGGCTGGCCGAGCGACGCGGCCACGGCGGGGCGACGCCGACGGCCGGATAGACCCGGAATCGGACGCTCGGGCGCGGGTCGGGCGAATCGCGAAGCTATTTGGTTCGTGACACCCAGGAGACGTGTATGTACGACGTTGTGGTCGTCGGGGCGGGGCCGGCCGGCTCGCGCTACGCGCGCCGGGCGGCCGAGCGGGGGCTGGACGTGGTCGCCTTCGAACAGGGGGAGATCGGCGAGCCGCTGGCCTGTTCGGGCCACGTGAGCACCGACGTGTGGGACTTCACCGAGGACGCACGCGAGGAGCTCTTCCAGAACGAGATCTCGGGCGCACGATTCCACACCGGCGGGCCGGGTAGCGCGGCGCATCCGTTCTACAAGGACGAGGTCATCTCGAACGTCATCGACCGCGTGGGCCTCGACAAGCACCTCGCGGGACTGGCCCGCGACGCCGGTGCCGACGTGCGCGAGGATCACTCCGTCGTCGGCGTCACCGAGGAGCGCGACGGGGTCACCGTCGAGGTCCGCGGGCCAGACGGGGTCGAGACCCACCGCGCGAAGATGGTCGCGGGCTGTGACGGTCCCAAGAGCCGCGTCCGGCGGGAACTCGGACTCCCCGAACCCGACGAGTTGCTCCACGGCGTCCTCGGCTTCAGTGACGAGGTCGACCACGGCGACTTCGTGGACGTGCACCTCACCGTCCCGCGCTTCTTCGCGTGGCGCATCCCGCGGGGCGAGGCCGGCGTCGAGTACGGGCTGGCCGTCCCGCCGGGCGACGACGCTCGCGGGCGGTTCGAGGAATTCGTCGACGGCTACGGCGTCGAGACCGACCACCGGTGTTCGGGGCTCATCCCCATCGGCCCGCCCCGACGGGTCACCGGTCGGCGGTCGTTCCTGATCGGCGACGCCGCCGCACAGACGAAGCCCTTCACCGGCGGCGGCATCCGCTACGGCATGACCGCCGCAGACCACGCCGCACGGGAAATCGACCCGGACGACCCGGCGACGCTCGGCGACTACGAACGTGCCTGGCGCGACGACCTCAGACAGGAGATCCGTCTCGGCCACGCCGTTCGGGCGGGCTACTCCGCACCGACGCCGATACAGAAGGCCGGGATGGCCGCCTTCGAGGGCGAGATCGGCGTCCACATGGACCGGCCGACGACGCTGTTCTCCCGCGAGCAACTGGCGGCGCTGTTCTCGCGGTCCTGAGCGGCGGGTCCGCGGTCACCCATGGAAGGCGAGTCCGCCGTCCGGCACTCACACTCACGTTCGCTGTCATCTCCGGGAACGCTTTTGCCGGCCGGTGCGGAAGCAAGGGCGTGGTTCGACGCAGACGGACGTACGTGCTCGCGGGCCTGCTCGTCCTCGTCGGGATAGGGACGACCGTGCTCCTCTCGAGCGTGCTGTCGACGGTGTTTTTCGCCGTGACCGTGGCGTACGTGCTCTTCCCGCTCTCCGAGTGGCTCGTCGGGCACGGCCTGCACAAGCGGCTGGCCGCGGCGCTGGTGACTGTCATCGCGTTCGGCTCGGGGACGCTCGTTCTCGTGCCGCTCGGTGGCGTGTTGTACCTCCGACGGATGGATCTGTTCACGTTCGTCCAGCAGCTCCCGGACACGCTGACGCTGGAGATCGCGGAGTTCGTCTACGTCGTCGACATCGAATCGGCGCTGGTGGCGGGCCGGGCGGTGCTCGCTGGCCTCGCCGTCGACCTCGCCAGCGAGTCGCCCGTCATCGCGCTGAAGGTCGTGCTGTTCGCCATCCTCGTCTACGCGATGCTCTGGCGGCCCCGCGCTCCCGCGGACGTCGTCTATCGGACCGTGCCCGGCGAGTATCACGACATCGTCGACCGGCTCCACAAGCGCCTGCGAGGGACGCTGTACGCCATCTACGTCCTGCAGGGGGCGACGGCGTTCGGGACCTTCCTCACGGCCTGGCTCGTCTTCTGGCTGCTGGGGTATCAGGGCGCGTTCGCGCTGGCGGTGGTCGCGGGCATCCTCCAGTTCGTCCCCGTCGTCGGCCCGAGCATCGTGGTCCTCGCCATCGCCGCCGCCGACCTCGTCGCCGGCGACGTGAGCAGCGCGGTGGTCGTGACCGTGGTGGGTCTCGTCTTCGTCGGCTTCCTCCCGGACGCCGTCATCCGGCCCCGGCTCGCGCGCTACACCACCGGACTTCCAGCGAGCCTCTACTTCGTCGGGTTCACCGGCGGCGTGCTGTCGCTCGGCGCGGTCGGGTTCATCGCCGGCCCGGTCGTCATCGCGCTGCTCGTCGAACTGACGTCGATACTGGCCGACGAGCGGCTCAACAGCCGACACCAGCCCTCCTGAGCGCTAGCTCGTCTCCAGCGGGCGGTCCTGTGCCTCCCACTCGGTGAGGCTCCCCTCGTAGAAGTCGACCCGCTCGAAGCCGAGGTGACGCAGGACGACGTAGGTGTGGCTGATGCGCCGGGCCGTGTTGCAGTAGAGGACGACGCGCTTCTCGGGGACGATGCCGGCCGATTCGAGGACGGACAGCGCCGCCTCGCGCGCGAGCAGGCCGCGGGTCTCGTCGTCGACGAGGTCCCGCCAGTCGAGCGGGACCGCGCCGGGGATGTGGCCCGCGTCGTACTCCTCGTCCTCTCGTGTGTCGACGACGACGGCATCGGGGTCGTCGGTGGCCGCGGCGACTTCGTCCGGACCGACAAGCGGCGTCGACGCCGGCCGGTCGACGACGTAGTCGGTCGACTCGACATCGGGGGCTTCGCTCGACGTCTCGCGTTCGAGCTGCCAGCTGGAGAAGTCCCCGTCGAGCAGGTGCAGGCGCTCGGGGTCGTGGCCCAGCAGTTCGGCGGTGACCAGGAAGCGCGCGGCAAAGACGCCGTGGTGGTCGTCGTAGGCGACGATTTCGCTCTCCCGGTCGATGCCGGCCGACGAGAGCAGGGCCGCCCAGTCGTCCTCGTCCGGGAGCATCCCGCTGCCGTCACCCTCGTCCGCTTGCGCCGCGTGCTCGTCGGCACGGAAGGAATCGAACGGGACGTTCACTGCGCCCGGCAGGTGGCCGAGGCCGTCGTACTCCCAGGCGTCGCGAACGTCGACCAGCCGCAGGTCCGATCGGCTCGCGACCCACTCCGCGGAGACGAAATCGGTCATCGTCGTGGCGTTTCCGCTCCGAGCGCTTGAAATCTCCCATCGCGGCCGGTCGAAGACGGTGGCAAATGTATCCGCATCTCGGCCTGCGGGGAACCGCTGCTACCGATCCCCTGCCAGCCCAGGCGTCGCGTCCGTCGCAGGCTCGTCGTGTCAGCCCGGCGATCCCTACAGTGTCGGCAATATATGCCTCCACGGTGGACGAGTGGCCGAACATGCCGAAAGTCGTGGTAATATATGTTCGGTAGGCTTACGAGTGGATGCACGATGACCGAATACGCCAACGACGTGCTCGTCTCCGCCGACTGGGTGAGCGAGCACCTCGACGATTTCCAGAGCGACGATCCGTCCCACCGACTGGTAGAGGTCGACGTGGACACGGAACTGTACGACGAGAGCCACGCGCCCGGCGCGATCGGCTTCAACTGGGAGACACAGCTCCAGGATCAGACCACACGCGACATCCTCGACAAGGACGACTTCGAGGACCTGCTGGGCAGTCACGGCATCAGCGAGGACTCGACGGTCGTCCTCTACGGTGACAACTCCAACTGGTTCGCCGCCTACACCTACTGGCAGTTCAAGTACTACGGCCACGACGACGTGAAGCTGCTCGACGGCGGCCGCGAGTACTGGGTCGAGAACGACTACGAACTCACCGACGACGTCCCCGAGTTCTCCGAAGTCGACTACGAGGCCTCCGGCCCGCGCGAGTCCATCCGCGCCTACCGCGAGGACGTCGAGAACGCCATCGAGCGCGACGTGCCGCTGGTCGACGTTCGCTCGCCCGAGGAGTACTCCGGCGAGATCCTCGCGCCCCCTGGACTGCAGGAGACCGCCCAGCGCGGCGGCCACATCCCCGGCGCGCAGAACATCTCCTGGGCCGCCGTCACCAACGACGACGGCACCTTCAAGGACTACGACGAACTCGCGGAGCTCTACGCGGAACACGGCATCGACGGCGACTCCACGACGGTCGCCTACTGCCGCATCGGCGAGCGCTCCTCCGTCGCCTGGTTCGCCCTCCACGAACTGCTCGGCTACGAGGACGCCATCAACTACGACGGCTCCTGGACCGAGTGGGGCAACCTCGTCGGCGCACCGATCGAGAAGGGTAACTGAACCGCCGAACGTTTCAGCGCGAGGCTGCAGTTTTCTTCTCGGAGAGAAGGGCGAGGCCGAGTAAGCGACAGCGCACGAGGCCTCGTAGCGAAACGGCGAGCGGAGCGAGCCGTGGAGCACGACGCAGCGTCTTCGAGCAGTAGTTCCTTTCTCGCAGAGAGGCCGAGGAAGCGACAGCGTACGAAGCCTCGTGGCGAAGCGAACGACTGAGCGACAGCGCCCGAGGCCTCGAATCGGTGCGCCCACAGCGACCGTAGATTCAAGTCGGAGGGGCGGCCTACACGCAGACGTGGACCGACAGGAACTCGAACGCGAACTTCGCGAGACGTTCGACGGCGACCCGGCCCTCGTCCCGGTCGTCGCCCGGCAGGCGCGGGACCTCTCCGAGTCCGAGCAGTTCGCGACCGACTTCGGGGACGAACTGACGGTCGCGGACGTGATCCGAAACCTCGCGGACGCGCCGGACGACTACGGACTCGCCGAGCGATGGAACTGGTGGCTCGGCGCGCTGGACCTCTCGCACGGCGGCTACGCGCGCTTCAGCGTCCGCCAGGACATCGATACGCCGTCCTAACCGTTCTTCGAGGGCGCGAAAAAACGTGGTTGACGCCAGTCAGTGTACGCTGAGCCCGTGTGCCTCTCGTGCGTGTTCGAGGAGTTCCTCCGTCGTGTCGAACTCCTCACCGCAACTGCACGTGTGGTACGTCGTCGGGGTCTGCTGGCGTGTCGCCATGACAACTGAACTATCGGACCGTAGTGTAATAATTGTTTATGCTAGTACGGTACCATTACACAACCGACACGTCCATATGTCACAGGATACCACGAGACTGCGGCGTGGCGGTGCCGATTCGGGTGCGTAGTTCACGCAACCTGACAGTGCGTCGGGGAGCAGGCCGCCCAGCTCACACGGCGGGGTGACGCCGAGCGACGTCCACCGCGAGTCGGGAGCGGGAACCGCGAACCGACGAACGGAAACCGGCCGACCCGCTACGGTGACGCGATGGAGGTCCAGTTCCTCGGCGGCGTCGGCGAAGTCGGCCGGAGCGCGCTCCTCGTCGACGAGTCGCTACTGGTCGATTTCGGGATGCTGACCGGCAACCCGCCGCAGTTCCCGGTTCGGACGCCGTCGCCCGACGCCGTCGTCGTCTCCCACGGCCACCTCGACCACGTCGGGACGATCCCGGCGCTGCTGGCCGGCGACCGCCGCCCGCCGATTCACTGGACGCCACCGACGTCCGAACTGGCGATGACGCTGGCCCGCGACACGCTGAAGCTACACGGCGGGACGCTCCAGTGCCCGTTCACCGAGACGAACCTCCGGCGGGTCACGCAGGTCTCCGAGACCCACGGCTACCGGGAGACCTTCGAGGCCGCCGGCTACGAGGTCACGTTCTACGACGCCGGCCACATCCCCGGGAGCGCGCACGTCCTCGTCGACGACGGCGAGACGCGACTGCTCTACACGGGCGACTTCCACACCGACGACCAGCGCATCGTCTCGGGGACCACTGCGCGACCCGACGCCGACGCAGTCATCTGCGAGAGCACGTACAGCGACGTGGAACACGAAGACCGAGGGACGGTCGAGGAGCGCTTCGCCGAGAGCGTCGAGACGACGCTCTGGGAAGGCGGAACGGTCGTCGTTCCGGCCTTCGCCATCGGGCGCACCCAGGAGCTGTTGCTCGTCTGCGAGGCCTACGACATCCCCTGTTACGTCGACGGGATGGGCAAGCAAGTGACCGAGATGCTCGACCAGTACCCGGAGTTCCTCCGCGACGGCGACGCGTTCCGACGGGCGAAATCACACGCGCGCTTCGTCACCGGTCGCGACGGTCAGCGCGAGCGCATCACCGAGCAGAAGGCGGCGATCGTCACCACCAGCGGGATGCTCGGAAACGAAGATCCGCTAGCAACTGCTTGTTAACACTATTCTGTGACCAGTTGGCCCAGAGTTTCAGTTTTGATCCCTAAAAGAGAAATGTGGATGAAAGAACAATCGGATATTGGAGAGCACTGGTAGCCTTAACCTGATTATGGCAGGTTGTCTGAGGAATATAAATATATACGAGCATAGGTTCACAGTGGGAATAAGATGACCGCTATCTCGGGCAACTATGATATAGATCCAGAAGACTATAAATTGGATACTGTACCTGGAACTTTTGCATATCTCATAGAGATCGCAGTCCAAGTTGAGGTTCGAGGAGATGGAACGGATGATCCGGACCAATTAAAGGATCAAATCGACAGATCAACGCTCTATCTTCATAGCCCCGATTTTCTGACGCTCTTGGCAGAAGTTGAGTGTGAATTTGACTTTCAAGACCTTTTCCTGAATCCAGATGAAATGCCAGATATTTTGGCTAAGAGGGGCACTCATGGATATAATAATAAGGTAGCCTATGAAAACAAACTATCTTCGAATGAAGAGGCGGAAATTTGCGGTCTAGTCGCTCTTCTAGTATATTATTTTAGAAATAACAGAACAGAGGATCTGAAGCAAGAATTTGAAGCCAACTATGAGCGTTTTGATGATAAGCGGGATGGCTATTTGTTGGACTTATTCAGATCCCATATCGGGACTAACATCACCGCAGATAGAAGCTATGGAGAGCTCTCCGAGCCAATTAAATATGCCAATAACGCCTGTCGTTCAGGGCCAGAACATCCAATACTAAAACTCAACTTGGCAGAGTCAATAATCAGAGCATGTGAATTGCGTTTCGACTACGAACCAAATATTTCGGGATTACCTCAGACGCGAACAGAAATTTTAGAACATGCAGTAGAACAAGCAACAGAGGCGAAGCAGCGAAACCCAGAGTTCAGCCGGGTTCATACTACTCTTGCTCGTGGGAATGCATTACTGCATAATTTTGATTCAGCATGGAGCAACCTCAATGAAGCCATTCTAAACGAGGATCCATCTAACTCAGATGCCCATCTAACAGAAGCGAAACTTGAGCAACTTCAGCAGAACATCAATGCACGATACCAGACACACAGTATAGAGGAGGAAGTGGAGTCAGCAAAAGGCAACCTTAGGAGTATTAAACAAGAGTTCGATTCATTAGAATCGGAGCTTGATTCTACTTTAGATAAATATAGAAAAAATAACTTAAGCTTTATTGGATTTTTCGCTGCTTTGATAACTCTCGTAGTTGCATCCGTTGAGATCATTAATGGGACGGAAAGCACGATTCGCGAATCCGGGAGACTAATCATTATGCTCTCTGGCGGTATGCTTGTCGCGTTTGGCGGGTTCGGCCTGATACTGCCAAAGACTTCCGAGAATCCAGAAGCGGGACTTTCGCAGGATGCGCGAACAATAGCGATTGCAGTGATAGGGGCCCTTCTAATTGGGATCGGTTACCCCGGATTTCTGTCGGGGATTGTTTCGGCACTATTGCCCTGATCTCCCCATTATTTTAGAGATGTCTACTATATGTGTATTTTAACAGCTCATTCCGTCCCTGAATTTCATCGTTGACTATATTCCCAATGTCGACATCTTCGAATTCACTAGCATCATATACGGAATCGTCAAACGAAACACTGTCCGAAGTACATTCTTCGAAGCCGATTAAATCTGTTAGTAGCTCCAGTATTACTTCGCTATTGCTTGCGACCCGATCAATTGTCCATTCATCGTCAAAATCAGCCACTGTAGATTCTAACTCTTCTAACCTTTCATTCGTCCACGCTTCTTTGTCTTCGGCATCATCAACATCATCTGGGCCAACATCAATTTCATCCCAGTTTGGATTACCCTGTTTGTACTTCATCAGCCGCCCATACTCCTGTAACTCCCTAGCGTCACCACCTTGGAGATCGTTTTCTACGATATGCTGACTGGTAGCTAATTTTTCAAACCCGTCAGTAACACTGTATCCAGCAAGCTTTCTTCCATATCGAGAATCTGCAATAGTTGCATTAGTTTCTCCAAGTAGCAATACACGGTTACCAATCAGCTCGGAGAACTCATTACAGATGTTGGCCACCTCCTCCCCATCATCTTCCTCTATCAGGGTTTTGACGACGGTTTTGACCCCCTTCAAATCATCATCGTCTGGAATGTCGCCATCTGGGATTGAAAAGAAAGAACGCACCCATCCATACCGATTGTCATCACCATTTAACGGTGAGTTCGGGAAGATATGTTCAACTTGGATTTGCTCGTTGCTTATTCCTAATCTAGAATAGACCATTTGTTCATCATCTTGGTCGTTAAGCTTCTGAGATGCGATCTTTCGCAATACGGCTCTCGCCTTTTTATTCGACCAATCATTCCTCATCAGTTCTATAATTACATCATTTCCAAAAATTCCTTCTTCGGATTTAAACGCGGTTTCTACAAGTTGCTTTTCAACCTCTCCCCCAATTCCGTGAGCATCGTAGGCTTCGATAGCCTTCTCGTAAGTGTTATCTTTAGAGTTCACAGATCCAGCAACAGAGAACCGGATAACGAGGGACTCAATAGTATTGAGCAAAGGAATCAACCATTCTTCGTCGCCTTTGCCCTCTTTCACATCGGAATATGCAGCAAGAACTAGTGGTTCCCAAATGTCTGTTCCTGCGTCTTTCATTCGTAGTAGAACCTTGTTGCTCCTCCGCTCAACCGCATCTGAATCCAGTTCGAAACCGTAGTTGAGCGGGTCCTCTATATGGTGGTAGTATTCTGCATACTTTTCAAGATCATCGACCAGTTCTTTTGCATCACTAACCGTCCCTACACGAGAATCGAGTATTTCTTCATCACCGCTTGGTTCGGTGAATGCTTCAAGCAGGTGATTACTAACCTGCCCACGAGATGTTACCCCATTTTCTGTGGCGACAAAGTAAGTCTCTAAAAATGAGACAACCCGTTCCGGATCTTGGTTAAACTCTGAGACAACAGATTCCCATTTTGATTTATATTTTTCATACTCTGAGTCGCTCTCTTCCCGGAAATGCATCACGAGCCGTGTTCGAATCAAGTCCGTGATCTTTAATTCTACACCATGTTCATTCAGAACTTCAAAAATCCTCATCAATAACTGTGGTTGACGGTCATTTACTTTGAAATATCCTACTCGGAAAGAGTTCAATACATAGTTTTTAATATTAGTTGCTAAACGATACTTTCTCTCGCTTATCACCGTCTCTTTGTCTTCTATGCTGTCGTCAACGTCCTCGCAAGCAGACATTGTCTCTTCGACCTTTTTCTCAAAGAATTCATACGCCTCAAGAAGATGTTCTTCGGAGACTGTGAACGAGATTTTGTTCTTACGTATGTAATCGCGGAAATCATCATCAATATCGTCAACAGAATCGGCGTTCCGGATTACACTCATTTTACTTGAAATGAGATTAGGGCGATTAACACCCTCGAAGTTGTCATCATCCAGTAGTTCTTCAAGATAATCATCCATATCTATGTCAAAGACTGACATATACTTGCCCATCGGAATCACTCCTTTTCGGGTGTTATTGTGCTTCTGCTCACGAGTTAGTAAGTGGTCAATCTGAGCGTCTTTCCCCTTCATGATTGCCTCATAAAAAGTGTCATCTGAGATCCGGTCCATACCTACACCGCTGTCTTGCCGTATTAGCGATGGTCCAGACTCAGTTTCACCGCCAATAAAGATATGATTGTTGAGTAGACCTACATGTTGTGAGTATTGAGAAATGAACTCACCACTGCAACCACTCAATTCGTCTACTAAGACATCAGATAATATCTTGAGAAGTATCGATACCGTGGTAATCCGCTGCTGCCCATCAATTATATCATACACGTCACCATCAATCTCATATCGGGAAACCACTGATGCATCCCGTTCAGAAAGGAACATAGACCCGAAGAAGACATCGGTAGTCTGCGTCGACGGATCTGATTGGTTGTAATCTATATAAGATTGGATTCGGCCCCAGAGCTCTTCCCACTCTTTATTTGTCCACTGGTAATCACGTTGATAGTCAGGGATTCGGAAAACACGGTCGAAGAAATTCTGTAGAGGCCGCTGGTCTATGGTGATGTTCGCTTCTGTTCTATCATCAATTACATTTCTCACGGGAAGCTCGCCAGATTTTGTGGACTCTTTATCAAACCTGACGATATACTCGCTCAGATCCAGCGTGGACGACATGATGGTTCATATTGATTGCTACTGGGCTAAAAAGCATTCATGCAGAAATTGCGCTGGCCATCACATATAGGGATTTATTCCGGATAATAGTAGGAATTAATTATTCACAGGGTCAGGAATGGGGATGGAATTTAGTCAATATGGTCCAATACCTAGCTTGAAAATGTTCTCACGGTAGATGTTCTCGATGTCCTCATAGTACGTGTGGAGATACACATCGATCGCTTCACCGTAGTCGACTGCTGCGTCGCCGATCGCGTCTCCGCGCATGTACTTGACTAGTTCCCGGTTGAGATCCTGGTCGATACGCCAGAAGCTGGAGAACCAGTGTCGTCCGAAGTGACTCGTCACTGCTTCGTGGTGCTCGGTTTCGGCGTACTTGGGATGGAACCCGGTCTTCCACGCCTCGTTGATCCTTTTAGGCCATAACTTGTCATGGCGCTGGTCGGAGAGGAACAGCCACGGCTCACCGTTGTCGGGTCGAATGAGCAGCCACTGGACGAGGAGTTGACGCATTTCGTCGTCCAGCGGCAGGACGCGCCCTCGTTTGGACTTGTTCCTATCCCGCTCGTCTGCGGGCGGGATGTAGATTGCATTTTCGTAGTCACGAACCTGGGGATGCGTCCCCAGCTCCGGATAGCTCTCCTCGATTCCGGGGTGCTGGATGCTCACGTCTTTGAGCTTACTGTTGCAGACCGCTCCTGCTCGCATCCCCAACTTGAGCTGCGCGCAGACAAAGCATCTGTCTCTGATGTGCTTGATCGCCCGAATCCCCTCTCGTAGGTCTTCGAGGGGGACATTCGGGTGATCCTTATCTGATTCCTCTTTCTTCCACTCACGGAACGGAATCTTCTCGCGAGCAGCCTCAATCGGGTTGAAATCTTCACCGTGAGGAAACACCGATTCACGCTGCCAATACTGATATGCACCGTTCAACACTCGCAGCTGTGGTTTGATAGTCCCGACATCATGGTCTCGATCTGTCCGCTGCGCTTCGGCGAAGCTCGTGATGTGGCTCGTGTTTGCGCAGGCGTAGTGCCGACCCTGCTCTTCCATGTGCTCTTTGAACTGCCGGAAGATCCTTCGATAGTCGTTTTCCCGCTGGCTCGAGAGCCCTCGCGACTCAATCACCTCTTTCATGTATACCTCGAGAGGGTCGACATCGAGGGTCTGAAACTGTTCTTCATACTTCGCGAGCGGATCAGCCTCTAGGTCGAACGCGTCAGCGAAGGCCTGGCGCTGTACGTCGATACCGTCGTTATTCCTGTTTTCATTACTCATGGGTGTTACCTCGAACTGACTTTTGCGTCCCAAATTCGGCCAGCGGTATCGTACTCCACCGCAGCCATCAGGAACGGCTGGTACACATGTGGATGATCAGTTCGTGCGAGCAGCCAGCTGTAGAACCGCTCTAAACGAACCCAGTAATGGTTGTACACCGTCCTAACGTTCCGTCGGTCCAGTAGTGATTTACACCACTGGTCGACGTCAGCAGGGGTCGCGAGTGCGTGGTGGCGACCACGATCGGCCATGTGTTCCTTCCAGAGCTGTCCCGCACGGCGAGTGTCCTGCTGATACCGATCGCTCGAATACTGCGGGAACAGATGGTCCTCAAGGAACGTCTCCCAGACGTCTTTGTCGCGGTATGCCGCAGCGTGCTGGTTCAGGCGGTACCGCGAAGGCACCTCCTCGAGTCGTTTGTAGACGCCGAGGCGGTCTTCCGGATCTTCGGAGAGTTCACGCGGCATCCGCCACCCCCTCCTGTGGCTTCATCGTTGCAGGATAGTACCGATCACCAACGGTCTCTATCGAGTCGCCCTGCAACGCATCCAGATGCCCGTTTATACGATCTGGAGCAGTGTCGATGATATGCTGCGTGACTTCCTCGTATGTTGCTCCAGGGTTTTTCTCGACGTAGGTCCGGATCGTCTCGCGCTCCGTTCCATGGAGTTGATCCTCTAGCGTGTCGATGCGGTCTCGGGCGCGTTCGAGTTCGTCTTTTATATCGTTACGTTGCTCTCGCAGCTCACGATGAGATTCGTCAGGTTCGACGCAGGCATCGAACTTCTTCAATCCGGCTTCCACCATCGCTTGAATAAATTCGCTGATGCTCATCCCGTACTCTTCCGCACGGTCTGCCCAGCGATCGTACTGCTCTTCGGTCGGATATGCGGTAGCGGGCTGCGACTCAGACATCCTTCCGAGGTTCTGGACCGGTACGTGACGATCTCACTTCGGCAAATCGAAGCTGGCCGTTCTCTACCCAGTAATCGAGGGCACGGACGCCGTCAAGCTTGACTCCAAGCAGATGCAACTCGGCAGCACTCAGCGTAATCGCGATACCGAGAGGATCGCCGTTCGCGTCTCGATTTACGGTTGCTTGCCGTTGGTCCGAACCATTTCCGATGGCCTGTACTTTGGACCAATCGTCTGGATCGCCGTAGGGACTGTTCGTGCACTCGTTACTGGGAGACCAATCTGGCCAGGCTACCTGCTCTTCCGTATTGTGCCAGGTCCCAGAAGAGCCGATTTCACTCCCCACAGCCTATTTCACCTCTATTCAGGGTACATCGATCATCTTCATACATCGTTTCCATCTCCAGATTATGGCCAGTAGTATATAAAAGTGATCCACAATTTGGTCATATAGGTAGAGTACATAATAGCCACAACTGCGAATCGATAGGGGACACTAATAAAAAGGCAACGTGCGTACGATTGCGAAAATGCGTCGTATCCAGCCGAACTGGCTGAATGAAAACGATGATCTAATCCTCGAATTACTGGGAAAGAGCGGTGTTGCTCTCAATAAGCGAGGGATTGAGTTGAACCTCGAACTTAGCGACAAGTCCGTCTCGTATTCGACGATCAAGAGGCGAATCGATAAATTGGCTGAAGCAGGCTTTGTGGAACAAGCTCGCGAGGAGGGGTCCTATTATCGCATCACAGGAAAAGGAGTCAGCTATCTCACTGGCTCTCCATATGGGGCGTCCACAGCGGGAGATGAACCCGTAGAAGCAACAGAAATTGAACCACTAGACTATGAAATACTCGATGCAATACATAGCAGCGACGAACCTCCGGAGATTGACGAGGTTATTGCAGTCGTCTCCGCTAATCCGGAGCGTATACGAGATCGAATGGAGGGTCTCATCTCAGATGGAACTGTTACTGAAACATCGGAGAACCAGCTCAAATTGTCGCTGGGTGGTCAATATATACTTCAAATGTTCCGATTGGGTTCAAATGTGGAAGAACAAATCGACCGATACGGCATCGTAGATTTAGACGATGGAACGAACCAACGACAGAGTCGCGAGAGTTGAGATCGGCGAGTACGGGACAGTTGTCGATATAATCGGGTGCGAAGTGTGGGGAAATCCCGTAACAAGGGCAGTCGGTCCATTATCGAGAACATGGTCTTATTCCTAGTGTAGCCGACAATCTGATTCTCTACTACTCAGATAAATCCGTCCGCTATCAGTTGGCTCTACAGTCTTCGTTCGTCCCTGTTTAGTGGTCTTAACAAACCCCTCAGATTCTAGACTATCGACGTGTCGCGCAATAGTGCTTTTTGACTTCCCGAGCTCGGTGGCGATGTCACTGATAGATAAAGGAGTGTCTAATTCTGTGAGATCCCCAAGTAACGTTGCTTCAGCATTTGAAATATTCCCTCGAAGGTTCAAACGAGGAATTCGGCGCACGCTACTGTCAATATCACCGACTTGGAGGACGGTGTCGATGTGATTCTCGTTGGAGAACGTAGCAACCGTCAACGGAAGTAGGATCTCTCGCGCACCGCCACCGAGAACGACTATCGTTTCTCCTTCCGCCGCCTGCATGAGGTCTGCGCAGAGAAGCGTCGTTTCTACAAAATCTGTATACGGAAGATGCTCTGATTCCAACTCGAGGTCCGGGACGACCTGCGTCAACACTTCTGCCACCTCTTCGAATGCATCCTCGCTTTGGTCGGAACTATCCGCGGGTTGGAGGAGTACAACCCGATCCGACTGGTCTAGTCCTTCACTCAATACCGGTCGAACGACACGCCGACTGTCGAACCCTAGTGGCGCGAGATACGTTCTCATGCATGAGACATTAGGTCGAACCCTCGTCACTGTTCCGGAATAGCGCAACAGACATCGCGATATTAGGATAGAAATGCGGTTCAGAGGCGTCTAACTCAGCAGTTCCCTGGACGGACCTCTGAACTGTTCCAGATCAATGCAATCAATGGCGAACTGTTTCATCGACGATAATTACTTGACGCCTGGCTATAAACTGGTGATCGTTCGCACACTTTGTGCCGGGTGATGGCCACCACCGGCACAAAGAGAGGCATCTCTGTAATTATAATCTATCCGACACATTTATGGTATCGGGAGCATGATTGTCTCACGGAAGCATCCATCACGAGCAGGCCGGAGAAGGCCTGTATCCCGTAGATACGGCTATGGGAATGAGTGCAAACGAACGGCGTCAACCATCCCACACGGACGCCGCTAACAACCCAAGCACCCCAGGAGAATGACAGACCCACCCGACTCAGAGACGCCAGCACTCGCAGATTTCATCGGAACACGAGATTCGTTTCTCGTGGTTCGAGATCCACAACTCTCGAAGACTGGCTCACAGGCCCGCGCACAACTCAGGTCACTGCCGTTCCTCGCACAGTTCGGTCTCCGGCACGTCGCCCATCCCGGCATCTACGATAACGGCCTGCGACTCGTCGAATACGACCTCATGGCGAACGAGAACCTACGGGCGAACGGGGTGAGGAACGTCGAATTTCCCTTAATTCACTACGTCAGCCAAGAGATGCTGACTGGCGAGTTACGGGATAGGGAGAGAACCTTCGACGATCAGGACGTTGTGCGGCGACTCCTCCGGAAGCGACCCGAAGGAGTCCCGTATGTACTTGTTACCGACACCAGCACGCCCCGGATGCCCCGTCACACGCAGAAGCCCGGAAAGTCGTTTATCGACGAGTTCGAGTGCACCGTCACTGAGTATAAAGGGTTGCTGAAGCGCTATCTTCAGTACAATCTTCACTCGGACTTACCACTCTCGTCGACGCAGAACCTGTACTTCCACCAGATTTCTGCTCATCACAAGCAAGCCGGTCTCAAAGCTAGTACCATTCCCGCGCTCTTCGACTACACAGAAATTCCAGCGGACAGCCCGGCATGGGACCCGCTATACTACCTAATCCGGGAGGATGTCGAACAAGTGCTTGAGGACTACTCTGAGCGCATTCGAGAGGCGCTTCGTTCATGGACCGAGTGGGGGCCGACACAGGAGATCGCGAACAGCATGCTCGACGCGCTCGAGCGGGTGGACTTCGAGGAAAACCGGCTCGACGACTACCGCTACCGCCACCAGGAGAACACATGAGCACGACATACACACCAGCTAACTCAAAGCCAGACCAGCTACTCACCGGGTACATCTCGGTGCGGGCGCCTGAGCTAAAACACATCTACAACGCCATACAGGGCGCCACCAGCGTCAACGAACTAACAAACAAGTTTGGGCGTCCGACCGCGGAGGGACTCCAAACCGACCACGTGGAGGAAACGGTTCGATTCCTGAATGCGGTCGATCTAGTCGAAAGCCCGTCAGGTGACATCAGGAGCACTGTAGAACGAATCAACCAGGAGCGTTTCAGGGAGCTTCCATTCGAGGCTCGTCTACTGTATCACTGTAGCCAGCAAGAAGGACGGCAGACGCATTTTGCTGCCGTCTACCGCGCTCTACTGAGTGAAGAGAGTCGAACGGTGAGTGTAGGCCGGGACGACTTGAAAACCGTCCTGAAGCGTGAAACAGACTACGACTTTAGCTGGACTAAAAAGAAAATCGACATGTGGGTGACGCTGTGTGATCAATTGGGTCTGATAACGGAAACCGATCACGACCTCATCCTAAGTCCCTGCCGTGCTCTGCTCCACGACGCACTCGTACTCGCCCCGACTGAAGCCGACGAAGAGCCAGACTACGACACCGTCGAGGTCGAGAACGGCGATTTCCGCCGCGCGCTCGACTGGATCAATGATAACCTGTTCGCCATATACGAGGAGCGAGCAGGCACCCCTCGCGTACACCCGGCCATCGCGGACGTCCTACGCAATATGGAGAACGACGGCGTAATCTCCCTGTCAAGTCCTGGCGACTCGCAGAACGCCGTGGAAATTCCACCCGAAGACCTCGATGACGACGTTCGTGGAAATCGACGGGACGCGACACGCATCTCAATCCACTCACGTCCCGACGAAACGGCATACCAGTACCCTCTCACTCAGCACCTTACCCGACAATGAGCCAGAACGTTCAGAAACCATCGACCGGCGGAGAGATGCCTCGTCACTGGGACGACGATGAGGTCGATCACTTCATCACCTCGGAAGCCCATACGGCGAAGAAGACGCCAGAGCAGTTCAGGGAGACCCACGTCGACATCGACCGGATATACGCGGATACGCTAACTCCGTTAGGCATCTCTGGCGACTTCGTCACCCAAGAGGACGTCCTCAACTCTATCACAGCCTCTACTGTCGGAGGGCCTGATAGTGATGATGACCCCGACCCGAACCGCATCTTCATCGTCCGCGGCGAACCCGGCTCAGGGAAGAGCCAGCTCTGCGAATGGACGAAATACCAGATCAACGGCTATGGAGAGGACGACGAGGGCATCGAGGACTACGTGGCACTTCACGTGTCCCGCAGTCAGACTCGGATGGACCAAATCATCGACGTCCTCACCGATCCGCTCGAGGTTGATCCCGATGTCCAGAACATCGATGACCTCGACCCGGACGACGCCGCGAGCGCCATCGTTGAGTACATGCGTGGCATCTGGTCGACCGACCACTTCAGCGATGAGGAGGTCCGGGAACTCACCGAAAAGCGCGGCGATAAGAGCGACCTGCGCAGCATTTTCGCGAAGAACATTCAAGAGTACCAAGAGGCTCTCGAATCCCGCGACGAAAACCCCGATTTCAACCTCCTCACCCGTTCTGACTTTCGGGATTTCCGGCTCCAGATGAGCTTCAGCGGCAAGCTCACCGAAAACAAGGATCTACTCTACTCAGTCCTCAAGAACGAAGCCCACGAGTACCTCTCGCGCAACCTCGTGGGCGATTTCAAGGAACAGCTTCAGGAATACTCGGAACTGTATCAGGAGAAGGGTATTCGGCCGGTCCTCATCTGTGAGGACCTCACGACGTTCAGCGTCCTGAAGGAGCAACTCCTCGACCATATCTTTGAGCTCAGTAGCAGTCACTACGACATCGTCCTCGGTTGGACGATCGGGTGGGAGCAGGACAACATCGACGACGCGATGACTCGCTCGGACGCGGCTACGTACATGAAAGGTCGCTCCGAGGGGTATTTGACAATGACCGACGAGAACGGCGAAGCCTATTTCTTAGACGATGACGCTTCTGTCGAGCTCACTCGCTCATACCTCAACGCGATCAAGCGGCACTCTAGCGCAGACGCAGCACCGGGCAATCTCGAGGACGCGTTCGACGGATTGTACCCGTTCAACGAGCGGTTCATCCACGTCGCCTACCGCCAGTTGAATGACGAGGGGAGTAACCGCAAGACGCCCCGGTTGCTCCTCCTGCGGGTCGTGAAACACTGCCTGAAATCGACGTTGCCCCCCTACGAGGCGATGAAGTCGAACTCGTTTGTCGATCGGCCAATGCTGGACATCGACTCCGAATACCGGCCAGTACATCAGGACATCAGTCGCTGGTATGGAGTCTCTAAGAAGGGAGGTGTTGGTGTCCAAAAGGACATATTCGAGGCCTTCGACGTTTCTCCCCCGAACGAGAATGTTGAGGAATCGGGCGAGTATATCATCTTCGAGAAGGGGCAGTGGAGTGGCCTCGAGAAGAAAATTAACCCGGACCTGGACGAACGGGAGGTGAAATCTGACAACGATACGGAAGACAGCGAAGAAGAAGATAGCGACGAAGCGCAGGAAAGTGATGAATCAGAGGAATCGAAGGAAAGTGACGAAACAGAGGAAGAACAAGACTCCGGATCAGAACTCACCGAAGAACAGCGGGAGAAGCGACGGAAGGTACAGGAATTCCAAGACTGGGTAACTAACGGCGAGGAGTATCCGAGTTCTGATACACTTCACGACGGGGCTGTCGAAGCCCTCGAGCGCTGGCACGAGCCAACTCGCCTCGGGAACCCGAACGCGTCAACCCGTTACACAGGCGGTATCTACTACACCAGCGGTGACGAAATTCCGGTATCGATTCAGGGGGATCAACAGCGGCAGGCGAATATCGACATCGAACTCGAATGGGGGCCTGAGCACGCTGACCTCTACACCCCGATGCTCGAGTACGGACTCTTCGGTACGTTCGAACCCACTGACACCAACTTCGACCAGTTGCGAGCATGGGCTGACACCAATGTTGCTCAGTTCAAACGAGAGATGCGCGAGGAGATAGAAGACGCACTTCCTCCTGAACTTGACATTGAGAAGACGCTGGTGTTGGCCCAATTCTTCCTAATTAACGCCGCCGACGGGGTTGAGGAGGGGGATCTGTCCACAGAGCTACTATTTAGAGAATACGATGCCAACTGTGACTACGAGAATCCGATTGGAGAACACTTTGATAGAGACAGTGCATTCGGGCAAGCGTTCAATGGATTAGCCACCAAGAGCTCCGATGTTTCTGACCTGGTTGAGGGATTCTTCCTCCTGAAGGAAAAGGTCGTAGACTATAGCCGTTTATCTGAGGCACGCCGAGAGGTCGCATCTAACTTCGAAGACTATGTCGACGCTGCGATGATGATTGATGGCGCTGAGCTACCAGCCGCCTACAAAGTTGGAACCACACGGAGGCAAGCAGGTACCTCACTTGGAACCTACGAGAAAAGTAACGATGAGAAAGTTACCGGCCTGCTCGATAGAATATCAAACTACGCAGCGGAACTCCAGCGTCTCACCGCTGAGGAAGACGCGTCACACATACAGGAAGCTCTTGGGCCCGTCGAGCGCTGGTACGACAGTAGTCATACAGTGAATGATCTCGCTGGATGGTTCGAGACCCTGCACAAGTGCGCCGGTGCAATGGATGTCCCAATAAAGTCGAGTTACGAAGACGCCTACGAAACGCTCACTGAGTCGCCTGAGAAGGTGAAACTCACGGCCTTCCAGGAGGACGTTGAGCGGTTCCAAAATATGGACGGTGTCGACGGTGTGACACTCATCGCACGCCTGCATGACTTCGCTCGCAGTCAACACGAACAAGCAGCCTGGGAAATCTACGAGGCCCTCGATTCCCTGATCGACGACCTTCAGGACCAGGAGCATTCGACCGGTGTCGACCTCGAACACAGGGTCAAGCAACTCAGTGAGTTCACCGAGTACGAACAGAAGCGGCAGGAAGTCACCGACATCACGGAGAACCTATAAAATGTCCAGCACTCAGTCACTACCCACGGTCGTCAGGGCGCTCGAAGACAAGGCCAAGGAGCACAAGCAGGCGGAGAACACCCAGTTCCACGTCTCGGTGGCGCGGCACAACATTAGCGAGGTTAACGGGGAACTCGACGATCTCGTCGAAAGTCTAGAAGACCTACGGTACTACAAGACCGTACTCGAGAAGGCCTTCGAGGGTTCTGTTCCAACGATGACCAGCAGTGCCGTACAGGCCGCCGAGAAGGCAGTCAAGACGACACAGGACGATCTGTTGGAGAATGTCCAGAGTGGCGAAGTAGGCGATGACGAAGCTGACCTCGACTCGGACGAGGACCAGAGCGATCTCGAGGTTCAGTTGACCTCCGAGGTCCAAAAGCAAATTCAGCAGATTCAGTCAGCGAAGCGGCAAGTCGATAACGTCAGAGAGACCATCGAAGGCGAACTTGAGGCCGAGCAGGAGGAGTGGAACGAGAAGATCAACGCTGCCGAGGAACTCCAGAAGATTCTGGGGGGCCAGAATGGCGACTTCTCGCGCACGCTCAACCACATGCATAAGCTCCTAAACCGGAAGCTGATGAAGTCGACCGGCACAGGTTCAGCATTTGTGTCCAAGTGGGAAAACGCAGTCAGCAACTGGGAGGAGCACCAGTCACTCCAGAGCTTCGAGGATTTCCAAGAGAAGCACAACCTCTCCGACTCGACCGTTGAGGACGTAAAGACGCTTAGCAAGTCTCAGCAACTCACGCTGGCTGATGTCTCCCTCGACTCCCTCGAGGAGATGAAGCGCGTCGACGAACTCGAATCGGCGGTCGAGCTGAGTCTCTAACCATGAAAGACCCCGTCACCCGCGCGGAACAGATGCAAGAGGCCTACCACGACTACTTCATCGGTCGTGGTGGGCGAGCAGCGCGCAGCGTCGCCAATCGACTCGTCGACGGCGAGGACGACCTCACGGGGATGCGGGGGCCGTACCTCCAGGCGCTCGACATCCCGAACTGGAGCGGCCGTTCATGGGAGGCCTTCGCCCGGTCGGCACGCCTCGAGCCGCACATCCGTCGTGCTTTCACGAAGATCGGCTTCGAGCGGCTCTATGACTTCCAGGAGCGCAGCATCGAGGCCATCCTCGACGGCGACGACACCGTCATCACCGCCGCAACGGGACGGGGAAAGACCGAAGCGTGGCTCATCCCGATCCTCAACCGTATCCTCGAAGACAAGCGGTACGGCGAGGATGGCAACGACACAAGCGTCAAGGCCACGCTCATCTACCCGACGAAGGCGCTCGCACAGGACCAGCTGAAGCGCCTCCTCCAGTACCTCTACCTGATCAACAAGCAACTGACATCAGAGCAGCAGATAACGGTCGGTATCTACGACGGAGACACACCCCGGAACGTCGGTGAATCAGGGTCCGAGGGATACCTCAACGCGACGTTCCGACACTTCGAGTGTCCAGGGTATAACGACGAACTCGACAAATGCCAGGACTGCGGTGGTGGTGTCCGAATCCGGAACACCGGTTCCCGGTTTAAGCTTATTCCGGAGAAGGCCCACTGCGAGGACGACGACCCGAACGACGTTCCCCTCGATTTCCTGCGACTGACGAAGAACGACATCCTCGAGAATGGCGTCGACATCCTACTGACCAACCCGGACACGATTAACTACCGGCTCATCAACACCAACGCGGAAGACGAGCACGAACGCTTCGTCTATGAGCCAGAGTTCCTCGTCTTCGACGAGGTGCACACTTACGACGGGATCTTCGGGAGTTACACGTCGACGCTGATGAAACGGATTCAGTCGCTCCGCGAGGATCGGGGCGTCGACGACCTCCAACTCATCGCGAGCAGCGCGACCGTCGAGAACGATGTCGAGTTGTTCCAAAAGGTCAGTGGTGCCGTCGATGTCAATCAGGTGAGTGAGTCACCGCGAGACCTCGACGGTACCGTCCCGACGGAGGTACCCGAAGAGCTGACGTCGCACAGTCTGTCCGTCGACCGCATTCTGCGTGCGACGGCCGGCCCCGACGACGCGGTTCCGGGGCTCGACGCGTTCGACTACACCCTGAACGATGCGTCGAGCTACGACCGCGATAGGCGGGAGACGCTGGTGAGCGACGCGCTCTTCGACCATCTCACCGAGGTCGAGGACGACGCGGGCGCACAGGTCGTGCGCTACGTCCACCAGCTGCTGTACGACGAGCCGCTTACGCGCTCGCAGTTACACGACGAGTTAGCGGCGACGCTGAACCTCAGTGGCGAGGAAGCGTCGACGCTGGTGTCGAACGTCCGCACGCTCGGTGAGTTCTCCGGGATGCTGGAGAACCGGAGCCACGTGTTCTCCTGGCCGATCGACGGCTTCTACGCGTGCCCGTCGTGTGACGCGATGTATCGGTCACCGCAGGACGACTGTCGCGAGTGTGGGTTCGACTTCGTCACCCGGTCGACGTACTGCCGCCACTGTAGTGACGAGCATCTCGTCGGCTGGTACTGCCCGAGCTGTGACCAGCTGGAACCGTACACCCCGACAGAGCACGGGTCGGTCGACCAGGACGAGACGCACGTCTGCCGACGGTGCGAGGAAGCGCGCGACGACGTCGTCCAGATGGTCCGCACGACGTTCCAGCCGCTCCTCGAGTGCCTCGATTGCGGGCACCATACCGAGCGAACGACGACGCGCGAGTGTCCGGAGTGCGGTTCCAAGACGATCAGGACCGACGACGAGACGTTCACCTGCGTCAACCCACAGTGTGAGTCGACTCACGAAGTCAAGCGTACCTGCGACCACTGCGACGGGACCGACTTCGACCTCGTCACTACGGAGGGACGGTTCGACTGCCCGGACTGTGGGGCGTCTTACGAAAGCGCCGAATGGGCTCCGACCGAGTGTGTCGACTGCGGTGCGTCGCTCACGTCGACGCGGTACCTCCCGTGGGTCTGCGACAGTTGCGACCGGCTTCACTTCGAGGACGACCCCGGCCAGTGCGACTGCGGAGAGATCACGCTCGTGAAGCGCGGACTCTTCGAGATTCGCCACGACCAGCACTGCCAGTCGTGTGAGACGGCCTTCCTCGGCGACAAGGGCTGTGACTGCGACGACCCAGATGTTCACCCGCGGACCGGCCACCACCAGGCCTACAAGACGATCGACACCCGCGGCTGGATTCACACGATGAGTTCGCAGCGGTCGGCCGTCCCGTGTCCGCACTCCTACGCACGGTACGAAATCGGTCGTCGGTTCGACGAGCTGATGCGGGGCCCGAGCAACCTCGCTGTGACGACCTCGCAGTACATGCTGCGCGCCGTCGCCGACGAGGAAGGCCAGCAGGCCGCGAAGCTCCTGTCGTTCGCCGATTCTCACCGCGACATGAAGGAGCTCAGCCGAGACTTCTCGGAACCCGAGGTCGAGACGCTCCTCGACCAACTACTGATCGAGAGCGCCTCGTCCGACGACGAGAACCCGTGGGTGCCGTTCGACCGAGTTCTTGAAAACGCAGACGGCATCGTCGACGAGGTCAACGACGCACTCGAACCCCCGCGGGTCGCGAGGAGCGTCGAGTTCGACCTGAAGTCGCGGCTGAAGGACCAGCCTCGGCAGCGGTGGGACGACGACGACGCGCTTCGGGACCGACTGACTCGGCGTGCACTCAGGCACACCTATAGCCAGCGTTTCGGCGAACGAGACGGGTCCCTCGCCGAAGAAGGACTGCTCGACGTCCGATTCGCGCCCGGACTCGACGAACTCGACAGCGACGAGCGGGCAATCGTCCGCGAACTCGTCGAGAACGGCAACGGCTACCGAGTCGAGAGCCTCGACGACCCGAACCCCAACCGACCCGCCGAGGATGTCGTCGATGAACTGGCCGAGAGGGGCATTCTCGCCTACGGGCACTCAGAGGAGTACGTCTCGTTCGACCCCTCTGCGCTCGTCGTCACCGTCGCCGGCGATGGGGACGGTATCCGGTTCGACCCGTCCACAGAGCGGTACTACACGACGCTCCAGCACCAGTTCGGCTTAGATACCCAGTCGGCTGTCCGGTCGGGGACGTCGCTCTCGGAACGAGCGTCGGTCTCGCACCCACGGTTCACGCAGCGAGCCCACCGCGCCGAATACTCGCAGACGCGAGTCCTCATCTCCGAAGAGTACCTCGGAGCGACGGACAAGCGGAAGCGACGGGAGTTGGAGTACCTCTTCCGCGAGGAGAACTACCCGCACCACCTCTCCTCGGGCCCGACGATGGAACTCGGCGTCGACATCGGTGACCTCGACGCGCTCCTGCTGTACGGGACACCCCCGAACATGAACGCGTACCTCCAGCGAGTCGGGCGTGCAGGCCGGAGTTCGCACTCCTCGATGGTTCACTCGGTCAGCCAGCGCAACCCCATCGACTACTACTACTACGACCACCCGAGCGAGCTCATCGATACGGAACCGACGCCCGTGCCGCTCAACGAACACAACGAGGAAGTCCTTCGTGTCTCGCTCTCGTGGGGCATCTTCGACTACGTTGCGGCCAACTTCACTATCCCGTGGGACGTCAGCCGCCACGGCCGAGCACGCTCGATCGATGGTGGTGATACCTACCACCGCCACAGCATGCTCGATGCGACTGAACGCGAAGACGCCAGCAAGTTGACCCACGTAATGTCGCTCGACGCAGATACGCTGTCGCTCGGGCGTGACGACTCGAAGCTCGAGATTCTCAGTGAGGTCGTGGACGACCACGAACGCGACATCGCCGACTACCTCGAGTCGCTCCTCGATTACCGCTACTGCGAAGAGTGTGAGCGACGGTATGCCGCCGATGACGAGCGCGAAACGTGCGGAGGAAGCGACTGTAATGGCGTAATCCGTTACGCTCGGGACGAGTTCGGCCATCTCGTCAACGAAGTGCTTACGAACTTCGACGATCGATACATCACGGGATACCGTGACTACAAGCGGGCACTCGAAGACGAGCGGTCTAACCTGAAGCGACGGAACAACAAACTACAGCGTGAGATGCGGCGCGCCGGGACGGACGAGCGCCGACGTATCAAGCGGGAGCGCCGTGGGCTGAAGAACCGTATCGAAGTGCTCGAGGACTACCTGTCGGACTTAGGTGGGTCGAGTTACTTCGACTTTCTCAGAGAGTCTCGCGAGAGCAAGTACGACTTCTCTATGAGGAGCGTCGCAACGACGGCGGGTCTGACCCTGGTTGACGAGGGATACAACCGACGGAACGTCGGGGATCAAGAGAGCGGCCGCGCGATGCAGATGGCGTTGTCCGAGCTCCACCCCGGCGCGGCCTATCTTGACGGTGGCAATACGTACACGGTGTCCCGAGTTCGACTCGACGACAAAGCAGGGTCGGACCTTCGTGACGTCGTGAGTGGAGCAACCGATGGTGAACACTTAGCCGAAGAACTCGTTTGCCCGGCGTGTCACGCCACCTACGATCTCGACGCCGATGGATGCGACTGTGAGACCGATGCACCGCTCAAGCGGCGTCGACTCGTGATGCTTGACTCGGTCGACGCCTACCACGATAACCTCCAGCTGACCGAGGACGGCGACGAAGCACGGTACCTTCACGACGAACCGAACAACCCGGTGCAGAACACCTACGCCGAACGCGAAACGTCAATACTCGAGTTTACCCCCGACCGAACGTTCGAACTCCAGACTGCCGACGGGGAGCGGCTCGGGACGCTCGCGTACGGTGACTATTCGGTCCTACTGCACACGGAGAGCTACAAGACGAAGTACAAATCCGGCGAGGTAGACCCACAGGAAACGCTTTTCGAAGTCTGTGGTGAGGAGAACTGCTCTGGCGTTATCTACCAGGACGATGTCGACCGTCACCGGTGCAGCGCAGATCCCAATCACTTCCCTGAGGGCCGCGGCGTTGATTCCGAGTTCATCCGACTTGGGTATCAGTACGACACCCAGGGAATTCGGGTCGAACTTGAAGAGCGGGACCTGTCACATACGCTCGCTCACGGGCTTCGAGTCGCATTACAGTACCTCGGTGGTGTCAATATCCGTGATCTCACCGAATACGTCGGGGAAGATCACGTCGACGTCTTCGAATCACAAGAGGGGGGTTCCGACATCGCTCGACTCCTCTTTGAACAGATCGACGGCGAATTCCGCGCATTCGGTCGTGCGGTTGGCCTCATGAGAGACCAATTCGACTGCGATTGTGAGAATGGGTGTCCGTCCTGCCTGTATCAGTATGGCTGTGACGTCAGGAACGACCCGCGTTCCTTCGACCGTGACCGACTCCAGAACGAGCTCGCTCGTGGTGACGTGTCCATTCGATCCATCGAGACCCTCGAAACGAACGAACCGCTCACCGACTGACCAACATCCCACATAAACTGCCACCGATGAACTTCGACCCAATCGCTCTTGCCAATTCGATGCGAGAATCGTACGCTGAACACTACGCCGGCTCTCAGCCACAACGGGCCGTGAAGAATCTCGTCTCCCGGTACCACGAGGGATCGGGAGAGTCGCTGGAGAGTGACCTCCCGGAGTTCATCCGGACGAAGGGGCCCTATCTCCAGGTATTGGACCTACCCCGGATGAGTGACACTCCGTGGGAAACGTTTGCCGACGACCACGGACTCCACGACGACATCGCCGAGACGTTCACGGCGGCCGGCTTCCGGTCACTGTACGAGTTTCAGGAAGATGCGGTCGAGTCAGTTCTCGAAGACCATCACACGCTACTGACCGCGAGTACCGGCCGTGGGAAGACCGAAGGGTGGCTCATCCCCATCCTCCAGTTCATCACAGAGGCGAAGGCTGGGGAACACGAAAATCACCCGCCAGATAGTGTCAAGTGCGTCCTCACGTACCCTACGAAGGCGCTGGCACAAGATCAACTGAAGCGGTTGATCGACTACCTCTTCACGCTTAACCGGGGTCGCGCCCCCGGTGACCAGGTAACGGTTGGTATCTACGACGGCGACACCAAGCGACGGGATCCAGACGAACTGTCGTACCTCCAGACGACGTTCCAGTATTTCGACTGCCCGTGCGGGGAATGCGACTCGTCCCTGACAGTTCGTCAGCGTGACGACGACTCGTTCGTGGTCGAGCCGATGGTAGATCATGAGGACGACATCACGTTCGACTTCATCCAGGTGACCCGGGACGCGATCGTCGAGTCTCCATCCGACATCCTACTAACCAATCCTGACACGATCAACTACCGGTTGTTCAACGTCAACGAGGGCGACGAGCAGTGCCGTTTCGTCGCCGAACCGAAATACTTCGTTTTCGACGAGATTCACGAGTATTCCGAGCTCTTCGGTTCCTTCACTTCGACACTTATGCGGCGGTACATTCGAGAACGCCAGGAGCTCAACGGGTACGATACCGAGGACGAGGACGACCTCACCATCGTCGGTGCGTCCGCAACCGTCGAGAACAAACGGACGGTTTTCCAGCGCATCAACCCCTTCGTCGATCCCGATGTCGAGGTAATCGAGGAAGAGGAACGGACAATTGACGCCCCGTTCCCGACCGACATCCCTGACGACTACCTCTCATCAGAAGTATCGGAAGACGAACTTCGAAGTGGAGAGACGACGGCTGCTGCCCAAGCCCTCGATGCTGCGGGAGTTTCAGGGGACCAAGAGGATGTCGACGATGCACTCTACGAGCTCCTCGTAGAGGAGGACGGCGGTCCCCTGGAGTTCGTCCGCGGTATCTACGCGGCGCTCCGTGAGAAACCGCTTCGGCCCGTCGGTCTCCGTGACCGTCTCGTCGACGAGACTGGTCTCACAGAGAACCAGGCAGAGACAGTGGTGGCGAACTTCATGACGATCGGAGAGGTGGCGGGGATTCTAGAGCGACGGGCACACCTGTTTAGCTGGCCGCTCGACGGTTACTACACGTGTATCAATTGCGGAACGGTGTACGATACACCCCAGTCGTCCTGTACCGAGTGTGATCACCACTTCGTGACGAAACTCTCCCTGTGCAACGAGTGTGGCGAGGAGTCACTTGAGTCCTGGTTCTGCCCGAACTGTGAGCGACTCGCACCACACACTGTCACGTCAGAGGAAGGCCGTTTCGAGTATTTCCAGCGGGAAGAGTGTCAGTGTGAAACCGTCGATGGTGAGACGCCAGAGATGGTGCGTGTCTACTGGCGGCCGTACTACGAATGCACTGACTGTGGTGAACGCCAGAAGATCGATCATCAGCACGACTGCCCAGTCTGTGACGCCGCACTGGTCCTCGACGATTCGATGGAGAACCACGTCTGTACCAACCCTGACTGTGATGGGGAACTAACTGTCGAAGAGGCTCAGGAGCCCGAATGCCACTCCTGTCACTCCGCCGCTCTGGAACCGCTCGCAGACGAGGATGTTAAGTATTGCACCGAATGCGGCGAAGTGTATGAAGATCCGGAGGGCCAGGAGTGTACCGCCGAAGACTGCGACGGCGACCTTACACCGAAACGGTTCCTCGGATGGACGTGTGGCGATCCCGGGTGTGACGAAGTGTACTTCGGCCGCACTCCGGCGTCGTGCAGTTGTGGCAAGCGGAAGTTCGTCCGGTCGGCGTTGTTCGATGTCAGTATGGTCGATGAGTGCCAGTCGTGTGGACACGAGTTCCTGCCTGATGGCCCTCACAACTGTAACTGCGATACTCCTGAAATCAGCCGGCGAGCGAGGGGGTATGGGAACTTCCGCATAGTCGACGACAACGGTCGGTTACGAGAAGCGAGCCAGTTCCTGGGCGGACTCCCGTGCTATCACGAAGACACGAGAGAGACGTACTCGAAGAACCGTCGGTACGAGCCGATGCTCCGCGGTCCGGCCAACGCTGCGGTAACCTCCAGTCGCTATCTGCTTCGATCCCTGGCTGACCGCGACGAGCCCGATACCTTCTCAGAGTCGAAGGTGCTCTCGTTCGCGGACAGTCAGTCCGACATGAAGGAACTGGAGCGGAACTTCCGCGAGCCCGAAGAATCGTTCTTCTTCGACCAGTTGTTCGTCGATAGCATCAGGTCTGAGGCCGACGAATCGGGCTGGGCACCACTCTCCGACATCGTTGAGCGCGGAGTGAGTGACGCACAGCAGTACGAAGAGGAGTTGACGGGAGAAAATGGGAACACACCGAGGATGTACGAATCTCTGACTGGGTACGACCAGTCCGTCAGCGAGTACCTGAAAGAGGAGATGATCTCTCGTGCGTTCAACGGCAAGTACAGCAACCGTTACCGCAGTAACCGGCTGAGTGAAGAAGGCCTCGTCGACCTTCGGCTGACTGTCGACATAGAGGACCTTGACGAAGGCGAGCGCGAACTACTTGCCGAAGCGGTCAACCAGAACCATCGCTACGAACCCAGCCTCCTCGACGAAGTTGAAGATGGACATGATACTCTTGCTTCACTCGTCGACCAAGGGGTTCTACGCCGCGTCGAGGACGATGGGAGTCGGTACGTGATGGTCGCCGAGGAGGTGGTTGAGTGTGCGGTCGTCGACGACGCGACGCCTACGAACTTTAGCCCTGATGAGGAAGAGTACGCGACGACTCTCGATGTCTCTCTCGGGGAGGCTCCCGATGATGTCGTCGAATTCTCAGCGACCATCGAGGAGCGTGCCGAATTCTCGCATCCACACTACTCTCTGACGGCACAGCAGGTCTCGACATCCGATCCGATGATGCTCCTCGCGCGGGCGTACTACGGCGAGACCGACCGTGATGAACGGCGAAAACTCGAGTATCAGTTCCGTCAGGGACGGTATCCGCATTTCCTCTCGTCGGGCCCAGCGATGGAACTCGGCGTCGACATCGGCGACCTCAACACGCTTCTCCTCTACGGGACGCCACCGAACGCCAACTCGTACCTCCAGCGAATCGGCCGTGCGGGACGATCTTCAGGTAATTCGCTGATTCACTCGGTTAGTCAGCGCAACCCCATCGATTACTACTACCACGAGCACCCCGAGGAACTCATCGCTGCGGATCCACAACAGGTTCCGCTTAATGAAGTGAACCGAGAGGTCCTCCACCAGTCGCTCACCTGGGCCGTTCTTGACTGGGCCGCGACGACCCGCTGGGTGCCGTGGCGTCGCGAACAGAGTGGGCTCGAAGACCTCGTTGTCTGCCAAAATGACCCGACTCCGCGGACAGACTCTCGGCCAAATGACGTGATTCGGTTCACGGGACTCCTGTCGTCGACGAACTTTGAGGTCCAGAGCTTCGACGACGACGCGCCACTCGAGGCCCTTCGGTCACTGCTCAACGAGAACCGAAGTGAAATCGAACAGTGGCTACGAGACGTCCTCTCGTTCGGAGTCTGTTCCTCGTGTGGCCGGAAACATGCGGCAGGCTACGGCGGAGTATGTCAACGGGAGGGGTGCGAGGGTGTGGTCGAATCAGTTCTGGATGAACACGGCGACCTTATCGAATCGATCCTCTCGGGGAACGGTGAAGAGCCGAGTTTCGAGGAGACCATCATCGACATCTATCACGACCAGCAGGACGCTATCTACGATGACATCGACGACCTCGAAGACGAACTGGACGACCTGAGACGGAAAGAGCGTAAAACCCGAGACCGCGACGAGAAACGACGACTCCGGGAACAGCGAGATCAGGTCGACCGTCAGCTCGACCAATTGTATGACTACCTCGACCGGCTCGAAGACATGGACTACGGTAGTTACCTGAGTCAGGAAAGTCCCGCCGCTTTCGGCCTTCGATCAGTCGGGGACTCCGTCGATTACCAACTGTTCGGTGAAGACTTCGAGCGTGTTAGCGATGGGTCGCGCGACCGGCGCATCGCGCTCTCTGAACTCCACCCCTGCGCTGCATATCTCCATGACAGCGAGACGTATGTAGTGACTCAGTTGTCCTGGGAGCCACTGGAGTCAGCACAGATTAGTGATGATCTTGAGGACGCGGCAATCTGCCCGACGTGCGCCGCCGAGTACGACAGCGACACAGCTAACTGTGAGTCATGTGGCACGCGACTGAAGCCGCTGATTACGCAAGTCCCCGAGCGAGTGACTGCGTATCAGCACGACCTCCCCCTCAGCTCAACACCAAGCACAAAGCAACTTCGCCCGTCGACGGTCTATCAGAACGATAGCGAACCACAGAACACCTACGCTCCCGTTGAAACTGATGCCGGTGATTCGTTTGAACCGACGTTCGCACGAAATATCGTAGACGAGAACGGGACCGTTCACGGTCAGTTCGAATACGGTGACGTCACCCTCCTCGCATCGACGAACAAATACTGGGCGACCTACAAAGACGGCGGTTCAGACCCGCTTCCCAACGTGTTCGAGATGTGTGGTGTCGATGGGTGTAACGGCGTGGTTGCGAGGGCAGGGGACTCGGCGTACTGCACGAAAAATGTTGAGCACCCCGCTGAGGAGAGCGTCGCTGTACGGCCCGCAACGAAGTTCGCAACCAAGGCGGCTCGTGTCCGGTTCGACAGTGAAGAACTGGAACATGGCTTCGCTCACGGACTCCGAGTCGCGCTCCAGTACATCGGCGGTGTCAGTGTGAGACAGGTCCCGGAATCTATCGAGGATGAAGGGACACTCGTGTACGACTCTGACGAAGGTGGGGCCGGAATCACCGTCTTGTTGACCCAGGACGATGGCGAGAAGTTCGAGAGAGCCGTCCGACTCATGCGCGAGGCATTCTCACCGGCCGAGTCGAAGTGCAACTGTGAGAACGGCTGCCCGTTCTGCATCTTCCAATACGGGTGTGTGGAGCAGAACGATCCTGACTCGTTCGACAAGGAGGAACTCCTCGAACTGCTGTCGCACGACCTACACCTCGAGCCACGAAACAATGAGTGACATAATCGACATCGCAACCGACCTTCGGACACGGTCACCAGAACGTGTCTGGGGGGTATCAGCTGGGAGTGTCTACTCTGCCCTCTCTGCAAAAGCAGTTAGTGAGCCACTGGAAGAGCGACTATCCCCTCACGTCCGCGCAGAAACACTCCGAACAAACGACGAACGAGACATGAGTGATGTCGTTGATATACACGAGTGGAGTCTCGAAGAGTTCGGTCTCACTGACGGCGAGAGGCTCACACTGCTCGGCTCCGTAGTCGCTGCATCGGACAATCCCAGACCGCTCATTCGAGCGACGGTAGTGGCGAGGATTCAGTCTGCCGAAACGGTGTTACGTTCGTGCAGCGAGATCGAGGAAAACGTCCCTCGGCGTGAATTCAACAGTCTGCTTGCTGACGAGTGGGACGAGGTGGTTCTCGGTCCCCTCCTCGGTTCACTCGGGTTCGCTAGGATCCATCCGGACAGCGTCGAATTCTCCCTCGAACGCATCGAGACCGCACTACATGCACAGCAGAGAACGTCTCGAGAGGTAGCGATCTCAGAAGCCTACTCCCGTATTCTCCCCAACCTCACAAGTCTCACGGATGAATCGTGTATCGAGGATCTAGTCAAGCAGATAACTGGTGAGAGTCCGAGCGGCGAACTATCTGGAACAGTAGTCGCGGCGGTACTCGCTAATTCGACGACGACTTTCGTCGTCGAAGATGAGATTAGCGACGCGATTCTCGAACAGCGCCAGGAGCACCAAACAGAGTTCGACACCCTTCGGTCGCTCCTCACACCAGCAGCTGAATCAGACGTGTCGCACGTCGAAACGGATCATCCAATCGAAATCGACGATGTGCCCGATATAGCCCAACTGGACGATGAGACCCGCTCACTGGTACTCGACATCGTCGCTACTGTTTCCACCCATCCCGACCTCACAGAATTCGCCGTTGGGTTTCTTACCAGCCAAGGCGCGAGTATAACGCCATACACGCTTTACCAGGCACTTTCATCGGTTCCGGGAGTTAAGTGCGAAGTCTCCGATGGCATTGTCGATTTCGAATCAGTTCCCCGGGAAGTGTCCGGTGACGACTTGCGAGCGGAATACACGACCTATCTCGTCGAGGAGTGTTCGGCAGTCAAACACAGAATAGACACCCTATCGGACGCCTCAGTTGCGAGTACCCCGACACCGGTCGCAGCCGAGATGGTGGTAGCTGAAGAGTATGAGTCACTCAGTAGTGGCGACGTCACGCCGGTCTACTTCACACATACGCTACCTGACCCGGACGCTCTCGGTGAGAAGAAGATGGATGACTATGTCGGAGATTCACGGGGACTCGGTCGAGAACGAGCACGCCTTCGTCGCTGGCACGACGAGCGGCCGTCAGGTTTGCGGTCGTATACAGCGATGACGGACCGCCTGTTCAGCCATGGACTGGAACACGACATCGAGGACAAGGTTCTTCGGATTATGACACCATTCGACGACGATACGTTCAACGAGTACGTCGCCCAGATTCGGCGTCTTCTCGACCACGGATTCAGACTGCGACTGCTTACACGGCACACGAAGGAACCATGGGAGTGGCGTCGACTTCAGCGGAACTTACTGAGCGAAATCAAAGAACATCGAGACCGAGTCACCGTCCGCACGTACTCCCGGTTCAAGGAACACCAGCGTGTGACCCCTGATATGGACTTCCAAGACCTCGGTGAGTTCGGGATTCACGGGAAACTCCAGACCGTCGGTGCACCCGAGGAAGGTGCTGCGCTCCTTGGATCAGCGAATTTTATGGAGAACAGCTACGACTGGAACCCGGAATGTGGGGTCTATACCGAGCGAGCGCAGTTCGTCGACGCCGCAATCGAGTTCTTCGACATAGTATGGGACATCTCTTCGGCGGATGAACTGTCAGTCGATCGATTGCAGGAGATTCCGGATCACCCGCTGATTCCAACCTACTACAGTTGATCAGTATACTCCAAGTTATTCAGTACGCTACTCGTTCGTGTGATCGAACTCTCGCCTACTCACACGAACAATGAACAGGTCCAGTGTTTCCCTCTTCCCCCTTAGATTCGATTTCACAGGTAAAGAACTCGCCTTCGGGATACAATATGAACCGATCTTCGTCGATGTTCTCGACGGTGGCCACATCCTCAATCTGCCAATCAGCGTCCTCATTACCGTCCCACGTGTAGTAGTCGTCCTCCCCCTCTACTGCGAAGTCCAGCATCCCAGACCCACTACCGACGATATGCTGGACCCGATCTAATCGGGTCGACTGCGTGATCCTGGCCATGAATAACTCTCATTCAGCGATGATAATCAATGTCCGCCACTTCAGAGAAGGGAGTAGTGCCACCGATGGAGCTGGCAACTCCCAAGCATCCCAGGTGGAGGACGACGGGCACTGCCACCACCGCGCATCCCACTACGCGGCGCTTCGTCGTCCGACTGGACTAACGGGAGAGACAATCATAGATATTCGCAGACTAGATACCTTGGTTTAGCATCAGGTTCTGCGCTTAGACAACCCTCCCAGTCGAGAGGACGAACTGCACGAGTGTCGTGAGGACAATATACTGTTCAATCGACTCTTCTACCGTCACTGTCTTTCGCCGTTCGTCGTACTGAACGAGGCCCCGCTGGTCTATTTTCGGGAGATGCGTCTGTATCAACCCGTTGTACGCGGATTCGTAATCAGCAGTCCCGACGTTCCTAGGTGGACTCCCTGTCTCGACGCCTCGGATGACACGTGCTAAGTGGCGCACCTCAATAGTGGTCCCCGGCTCGAACAGAGCGAGGTACTGTAGTGTGAGCAAACGTCGTCGGTTGCCGAGGAAGCTGAGCACGTCAGCGACCCCTGGAGAGTTACTATCAACTGCGCTCAAATGGACCACCTCTTCCTCGAAGCTTTCGGAGGCAACGATGCAACACGACCGTCGAACTTTTGCGAATCGTCGTCGTTAGTACACATGCTGTCTATTCAGGCAGCGCGGGGTCGGTGTCTTCACCACCGGGCCCACTCTTCGTGGACCGCCCGCGTCAAGGAAGATTAGCGGCGGAAACGACTTAACCGTAGGTAAATCGGCTCAGCGGCGTCTATGACTCAGTATAGTCTGGACGCTCGGCGTATTCAATCGGGTCTCGCTCGCCCAGGTTCTGGAATGCCTGGAGGCGGAACGCACACGCGTCGCACGTACCGCAGGCCGGTGCTTCGTCGCGATAGCAGCTCCAGGTGTGTTCGTAGGGGACATCGAGTTCGAGGCCGCTTTCAGCGATGTCCGTCTTCGAAGCCTCGACGAACGGCGCTTCGATGCTGATCTTGGTCTCTGGTTTCGTACCGACGTCGACGACCTGCTGGAATACCTCGAAGAACTCTGGCCGGCAGTCAGGATACCCAGAGAAGTCCTCGCTGTGCGCACCGATGAACACGGCCTCACAGTCGTTGGCTTCCGCATACGACGTCGCCATTGACAAGAGGTTCGCGTTCCGGAACGGCACGTAGCTTGATGGGATCTCGTCACTCTCCATGTCCGCATCCTCGACGTCCATCTCGTCGTCAGTAAGACTCGACGCGCCGATTTTTGAGAGGTGGTCCGTCGTCAAGTGGAGGAAGTCGGCAGCGCCGAAGGCCTTGGCCTGAGCCTTTGCACACTCGTACTCCTTCGTCTCTGTTTGCTGTCCGTAGGACGTGTGTAGCATGTACAGCTCGTAACCAGCGTCCTGAGCGACAGCCGCTGCCGTTGCACTATCCATCCCTCCGGATGCCAGAATGACGGCCCTCTTCTCACTCATTGTTGATCCTCCGTACGGTTGACCGCTGCTTGGAACCGCTCACGTTCGGCCTCACTTGGTTCGCCGATGGTCGCTCTGGTGGTGGTCGTACTCTCGGTTTCGATGCCACGCATCGCTTCGCAAAGGTGCGTTGCGTTCATTTCTACAAGGACCGTGCCTGCGTCGAGTTCTTCTTGAAGACCCGACGCAATGTCGTTTGTCAGCCGTTCCTGCATAGTGAGTTGCCGTGACTGCCAGCGGACGTACCGCGTTAGCTTGGAAAGTCCTACCACTTCGTCGGTCGGCCTGTACGCGATGTGTGCCGTACCGAAGAACGGGAGCAGGTGGTGCTCACACAGGGAGTATACGGGAATCCCAGTTTTCACCACTAGGTCAGTTGTCTCGGCATCGAAGGTGCGCATCGTCGGCTTCGCGGTCTCCCGTTGACCTTCGGTGAGTGTTGCGAATGCGTCCGGAACGCGTCGCTGCCAAGTTTCAGCGAGCGCATCGCTGTCCGGATCTTCACCGACAGCCTCCAGCAGGAGTCGAACACCTCGCTGGGCCTTCTCGTGGTCGATGTCCGTTTCAGCGTCTTCGGTCGCAAGTTGCGAGTGCGTGCTCGTCATGTTATGTTTCGGGAGCGTCGTTCCACAAATCGACATGTAACCGCGGCGTGTACCGGTAGCCGTATTCCATTGCGAGGTCAGCAACCTCATTTCGTCTTGCGTCGAGTTCATCCCGGGTCGTCCCCTCCGGCATCAGTAGCACGTCAGAGTCTGGAATGCGACTTGCTGCTGTCGAGCGGATGTCGGCGAGGAGGGATTCAATCTCGGGCAAGTCGTCGGGACCAGTGACGACGAACTTGAGTTGAGTGTCGTAGTCGTCGACAAGCGCACCGAGTGCATCGAAGTCGGTGCGGCGGTCCTCGTGACGATCTGCCCACTCGCCGTCTCCCTTGGGGTCCTTCTCGGCAGTAGGTGTACTAGATGCGAGTTTCGGGCTAATGCTTGCTAGGTCGATCGGTGCGTCGCGATGGATGGTACCATTGGTTTCAACGGTGGTGTGGTAGCCGAGATCGTCGAGGCGCTCGAGGAGAGTGACCGCTTTGTCATGGATGAGCGGTTCACCACCAGTGAGGACGACGTGATCAGCGTCGCCGTGTGACTGGATCTCCTCGAGGATGTCGTCGATGCTCATGGTACCGTGGGTGGGCTCCCAGGAGGTGTGGTAAGAGTCACAGAACCAACATCGGAGATTACAGCCGCTCGTACGTACGAATACCGACGGGGTTCCTGTGAGTTTGCCTTCGCCCTGAAGCGAATAAAAGAGTTCGTTGATCGGCAGCGCTGCGCCGTCGACATCATCCGCTGTTTGATCGTCGGCAGTGGAACTGACGGGCATTAGTGAGTTCCCCCGGCACAGAGTTCCGATGTCTCTCGAACAGTCACCGAAACGTCCGAGACCGAGTCAGGGAGCGCCTCGGAGAGTTTCTGCTCTAGGAGGAGACTCATCACTTCTGCGGTCGGAGGGTGTTCGAGAACGATGAGTGAATCACTGTCTCCGCTTTTCTCGAAGGCCTCAATGAGAGGGTCCCCCTGTTCGAGAAGAAATCGGTGGTCCCATTCCGATATTACCCGTGTAATATTTCCTTTGTCAACGACCCAACCTTCCTCAGTAAGCGCCCCCGTTATCTCTACCGAAATTTCGTAGTTATGACCGTGCGGCCGACTACACTTGCCATCATGGTGAAGCAATCTATGGCCTGTGCTGATGCGAATCGGGTTGTCCTTTCCTACGACTAGCATCCGCTCATCGCACTCAGCGAGATTAGAGATCGATTCCGGGTCGGAGTGCATATTAAACAGGCTCTCGCAGTATTCACTAAGTATTATCGGTAGCATACTCCCAGATGGTCAAATCACTGGGAAATTTATATTGTAGTTGCCATATTAATACCAAAAGTGGCGGAAATCTCGTCAGTTAGGTACATAGAGACAATCCAACCGGATTGGGATGATCTTCCGCTAGCTTGCGAGTTGCTTGAGCTACGGCATCGTGAGCCGAGCGAGGATTTGAGGACCTTAGCTCTAAACAGAGGTGTCGTAGGGGCCAGAAAATTTCAGCACGTGACTCGACTTCTGCACCTACTCGAACTATTGGAAGGCGGTGAGCTGACTGACCGAGGTCGATGGCTGGCCGAAGCGTATGAACCCGCTATGCAGCAGAGTCGACCAAGAGCAACGCTAGGTATCGGGGTGAAGGATTCTCTCTCACGTCGTGAGCAGGCTCTCCTCTGGATGGTTATTTATCACGAACACCGTCTGCCAATGCTGGCGGTTCTCCACCAACTTTCTGTCGAGACCGTTCCCGTAACACAAGACTCACCGGCAGCACAGAGACTCGCAGAGCGAATCGATCATCTCTATCCCGGTGTCGATAGTGAGAGTTCCTGGGTGCCGCGTGCAAAAGTCCACTACAAGTGGCTAGTTCACTTGGGATTCGCGAAGATTCGCTCAAACAGTTACGTATTGACAAGTAATGGCGACAGTGTCCTTGAGCAAGTTGAGGCAGAGTTCCCAGACCATTGGGATTCTATACAGGTCCACACAGGCCCGACATTGTCGGACTTCGGTTAGAGAATGTCATTTACCAGCATACCTCTGAGGGAGGTACTTCAAACGGATTTATAGGATGCCCACCCATCGGTACTACTGGTGACTATCTAACGTGCGGTTCTACGTTCCCGAGTGGGACGACGCAGTCGACGCCCACTACGATTTTGAGCACGACGAACTCTCTACGCTGGACCGTCAAGAACGCGATTTGGATTACATATGGGACATTTTCGACCCGGAAACAACGCCAGTCGATGGGGTTCTCATCTCCCGGGAGCAGGTTGAAGAAACGGATCGTAAGGCCGAACGACTCGCAAAACACGGCGTCTACGACGACCCGGTTCTTTCTGTCCCAAATTGGCTGCCCACGATTAGTGACTGCGGGGCTTGGGGCTACAAATCACTCCCCTTCCCGCCGTACGGGAACCAAGATATGCTTGACTTCTACGAAACGCTGGACGTCACTGTCGGCGTCACCATCGACCATCTCGTCCTCGGGTCGGGCAAGGACAAGGGGCGACTCTACCTTGATGAACGAGCGTTCGACGAAGAACTCAGCAAAAGCGATGTCCCTGATGCCATCGCCGATGTCGTCGACGTAATGGTCGATGAATGGCCGGAAAAATGGCCCTCATACGTCGACGAGTATGAGCCGACGATTCGTACCGGTTCCGGCACAGATGTTGAGTCGTTTGTTGCAGAGGACTTCCAAGGAGATATTGACACAGTTCTAGGTCGTCTCGCAGAGGATCCACGTGCGGTCTATCGTAAACACGACGCCGAGTTCCGCTACGACCTGACGCTGCGGAACGCCCAAGAGATGTATGACCTCTACCAGCGTCGTGACTACCCGTTCCGACTGATGGTTGCCATTCAGGGCTGGAACCCCGCAACATACAGTAAGGCCGCTGAGGAGGTGCTTGATATTGGCTACGACTACCTCGGAATTGGGGGCGTTGCAGGTAGTCCAACTCACGACGTCCGTGGAATCGTTAAGAGGGTCGGAAAGACGATCAAGCAGTTCGAACGGGAACACAACACACGTATCGACTCACACGTCTTCGGCTTCGCGAAGACTGAGGCGTTCGAGACGATCGGTCGCTCGGGGATGACTAGTTTCGACAGCGCCAGTATGCTTCGTTCGGCGTGGACGGGTGGGCAGAACTATCGTCTTGATAACGGCGAACGCTACGATGCCATTCGAGTTCGCTATCCATCGAGCCGAGACGATCTCGACGAAGCTGTCGAGAAATCCCTACGCGGTCGTGAAACACTGGTGGCCCTCCGAGCATACGATGCAGGAGATTCGATTCGTGATGCTCTCGAGAGTTGGTACGAGCGGGCCGAGAAGGTACTACCAGCGACGAGAGAATACCTGCGGGAACACCGCCACGAGGACCAGTACGACGAGTCACTCCTACAGGACATAGAAAGGGCGTTCCGAGAGGATTTCGAGTATGGCCGTGAGCTTCAGGCAAGCTTCAGCGATAATCTACGTAGTAAGCTAGTCAAACTCCTGCGGAAAGATACCTCGGCTGCCCCAGTACCGTTCGAGGAATACGACAAACTGCTTAGCACGGCGGTAGACGTATTTGAGGCGTTCCCACACGCGAAGACCGTTTTGGACGAGCCGTATGTCGTCAGTGACTATGACCGAGTCTGGGCGATTGTCAGGGATTACGCTACTTGGATCGGTGACGACGACCTGCTCCAAGAGTATCAAGACACCCTTCGAAGTCGTCCCTGGGAGAAATGTGACTGTCCGATCTGTAGAGAGCACGGTATCGAGGTTTGCATCTTCCGGGGGAACGATCGGAATAGGAGACGAGGGTTCCACAACACACGACGCTTCTACGATGAATTCGAAGAAGACCTTCCGAAGATCCTCGTCGCGACCCAGGGTGATGCGGCCCTCAGTGGCTACGAAACTGTTGAAGACTATCTGCGCGACAAACACCCCTCATTCTGGACCCAGACACACGACCTTCCGGTCGCAGAGATTGGTGTACTAGATGCGAACGGCGTGAGTGAGTGGTGGGAAGAAACCCCGTCGCTCGTCTCGTTCGCCCCAGATCGTATGGCAGCAAACGTCGGCGAACAAGCAGCGAGGTACCAACACCTCTTCGTACACACACTGGACGGCGAACTTGACGAAGACGCCGTAGCGGCTGCTCGTGAAAACGGTTGCAAGGTTCACACCAATAGCAACCCCCGAGAGTTGCGGGATCAAATACTCGAGGTCTGCGGGCAGAACTATGCCGCCAGTGACGACTTCGTGCCTCATCCACCTGAGATCGATACCAAGAACGGATTGAACATCCTTGTCATCGACCAATGTTCAGGATCGAAGGAGATACCAGACGACGCACCCATCTTCGGTGAAGAGGAAACTCTTCAGTTCTCTCGCGAAGACCTCCTCGCTCGTGATAATGTGCCAGGTATCGCGGCACGCGACCTGTACACTGGACGCCAGCAAAACCACGTCAAGAATGCAGTTAGATGGCTCATGCGACAAGGCCACGACATCGACCGCTACTTCGTGAGTGCAGGATTTGGCCTTGTCGCAGAAGACGAGTATCTCCCACCCTACGAGGTAACGTTCAGTTCGATGAACGTTAGCGATATTAGAGAGCGATCTGCGAAACTCGACATTCAAAAAGACCTACGACGCCTCCTCCAAGAGGCCGACTACGATGTCGTCTTCTTTACCCTCGGGAAGGACTACTACACCAGTATCGACATCGACGAAATGGTTCAGGAAGTGCGTTCCGACCGGATTGGTGTGGTGTTCAACCGTGAACTTGTCGAAGACCAGTTTGACAATATCGAATCCATCCCCGCCCGGACAGAAGACGCAAAAGAACATGGCACGATCGTTGTCGGACTCAAGGGACACTATATGAAGAACTTCGCTCGATACATCGACAGCGTCGATACTCTTCGCCCGGAAACTATCGAAGAACTATGTCGACGAGTAGAGGAAGTACCACCACAAGCGGAATTCGAGTCTGAGTGATCTTCCACTACCAGATGGAATCATCCGTGTTCTTTCGATCCTAAGAATTGTTCTCCTGTTCCGAGGATATGTTTCAGATGAGTGATTAGATCATATCGCCCCATTCACTAAATAAGAGGACAGCCTATCCGAGCGGGAGGCATGTTGTATCGACGCCGGAAACTCGACCTCCCCCGAGGGGAACTAGACACCCCTGTTCTCTTTCCCGTCCGAAACATCGGGAAGCGGTCGAGTGACAATACACCGACGTACGTCGGCACGATTCCAGAGTTCTCGGCAGCGATGATCAACGCGAGGTCAATCCGCAACCGAGACCCAATGTGGCAGAGAATATCGAATGGTGTAACGTTACGAGAGGAAATGGACGTCCCCGAGGACACTATCGTTTTTGCGGACAGTGGTGGGTTCGATTTCGCCAACGAAGAAGTGGACACTACCCCAGTAAAAACGCTTGAGACCCAGAGTCAATTGGACGCGGACATCCTCGGTACAGTCGACATTCCTCTCTCAAAGGACAACCGGGCAGCAGAAAATCAACGACGAATCGACCAAAGCATCGAGTACGCACTCAAAGCGAGCGACCACCACGATGGAGATGGACTTCTCTTCGCGAGTGTCCACGGTTACGATCCAGAGACGATTCGGAATAACATACAATACCTGGAGAAGAACGGCGAATTCGATGGGTATGCCCTCGGAAGTATGGTTCCGATACGAACCGATTATAAAAAAGTAACAAAACTTATACTATCTGCACGAAACGCGACAGACAAGCACCTGCACGTGTACGGGCTCGGGGGTCTCGTCTATCAACCACTTCTGCTCTACTTGGGGGTCGACAGTTTCGACTCTTCGGCCTTCATCCGCAGTGCAGGCAACCGGAACTACTTGATTCCGGGCTTTGGTGGGGAAGAACTGCGGAATATTGAGGAATTAGACAGGCTCCCCTGTCCCTGCCCAGTGTGTGGACAAAGGGAACTTGACGAGATTCGTGAAGACCGAACTGCCCTGACCCAGCATAACCTCTGGGCACTTGCGACCGAACTGCGTCGCTTCCGGTATGTCGCCGAATCTGGTCGAGACATCGAGGAGTATCTCGACTTGCGCTTCAGTGGGAACGAGGTTACCAAGCGCGCATACGAAACCGCCAAGCAACAGGTGCGGAGGCTCACATGAGCGACGAGAGGCCGACTGTAAGGCCAGTCACTCTCAGCCGGATGGCTGAACTGACCCACGCCTGTGAAGGAGTTAGCAGGTCCACTGAGGATCTCGAAGACGAATTGGACGTCAGTCACCGCCGTGCGCGTGAAACGATCCTCGAAGCGAAGCGCATCTCCTTGCTCGAGGAAGATAACTCTGGCGAGGAACCAGTCTACACGACGACTGATGTTGGTTTGTCGTTCCTCAGTGCGATTCGTGACGAAGATTGGCATCAAGTGAGCACAATCCTCGAGACACGAAGCCCACATTACGGAACCTTCATCGAGGTTCTCGGAGACCTCGAAAACGCTGGTTTAGACACACTCCTGGCTCAGTTAGAAGAGGCTCGAGAATTCAGCCCATATTCGTATAACCAAACGAGTGTGGAGGTGCTCGGTGATTGGGCTGAGCGGCTGGTTCGGGTCCAACGAAACGCGTTCACGGGAAACTACTACTTGACAGATCAGGCGGCGATACCCACTAACTTCCACTACCTGCTCTTGGGCGTGTACGACGACCTCGAAGAAAGAGCGGGCGTCGACCTGCGCCAGCGCTACCTGTCGATTCCACGTCTCCGCGAGGAGACTTGTGAACGACTCGGCTGCACTCGTGATGATTTCAACCAAGCGCTGCTCGATCTCTGCCAACAGAATGTCGGTAAACTCGAGCTATCGGGGGCACCGATGGATACGGCTGCAAAGGATGCCGCCCTCGGTATCAAGCGTATTGCGCTCTCCGAAGAGGACGGTTTAGTTAGCACTTCGCAGTCCACTCAGCAGGTCATGGCCGGTGTCGAACAGTACGGTAAGAAATACTACTACCTCGCGGTGCACGACCGCGACATCGAATACACACAGGAGGCTACATAATGTCCGACGCATTCACGATCACCGACGAGCAGCAAGACTACTCACAGTACGACTTGAACGCGAACCCCTTTCCGTACAGTCCAGTACCTTCCGAAGATCCCGAGATATACTGTGGCCAGCAGCACGTCTCGGATAAGATTAGCTCGACAGTCTCGTCGATGCTCTCTACCGGCAAGTCCAAGCACCTGGTAGTCACGGGGAAGTACGGCAACGGAAAGTCACACACGCTCAAGTATACCCGTTCACTCCTCCGCGACCGCGATGACGTCGTCGTAGGATACGTTGCCCAGCCTGGCGAAGGATTTCTCGACATCTACCACGAATTCATCTACGATCTGGGCTTCAACCGACTCCAAGAGCTCGCGTACGAGTTCCTTGCATCGGTGGCGAGAGATGTCACCGAGGCGAACCCTATCGGTGCTAGTGCGATGGAGTCGCTGATAGACGACGGCGACGTGCTGCTCTCGGAAATTGTCCCCGAGGCAATTCGCCGCCTCAGCGATGTGACGAAGTTCGCCGACTTTGCGCGTGCCATCATCCACATGGTGTACGAAGACACGAATCTCTACGCATGGCAGTGGCTCACCGCAGAAGGGATTCGATACGAACAGCGCAAGGAGATGGAAATTCACAGCGCACTCGACGACGACACGATGGGTGTTCGGGCCTTCACTGCACTCAAAAATATGCTGCTCGAACTCGGCTATACCGGTATTTTCGTCTTCGTCGACGAGTTCGAGAGCATCGCAAGGCTCTCTCCCAAGGACGAGCAGGCGACGCTCAACAGCATCCGACACCTGATGGACCAGAACAGTTCGGGCCTCTGCATGCTGTTCGGCTGTGCTCCCGAAGTCTGGCAGGATGTCATGAGCGAGTATCACGCGTTCTCTGAGCGCATCGGCGAGGAAGTGGCTCTGAAGCCTCTCACGAACGACCATCTGAACGATCTTGTGTCGAACTACCTCAGACGAGAGCGTAACGGATCGAACGAGGGTTCTTCGATAGCCCCGTTTACTGATGAAGGGTTGGACGAGATTCTACAACGTTCGCAGGGTAATGTCCGCCAAGCACTCGCTATCTGTAGCCGAGTGTTAGATGCTGCTGTTGAGGAGAACCAAGAGATGGTCACTCCCGAGTTCGTTCAAGAGTCGATGTGAATGAAAACGCCGAGGACTGAGCGAACATCCAACTAGTTATGGGGTTTCTTCCCCTCAAAACTACTCGACCGCGTCGAGTACAGGGCCGCCTCGAAAGAGGCGATACACCCACGGGCCTAGCGTGGGTGCTCTGACCTCGATGCGGTCAGACCAACCCGACCGCATGATCCGATACGTTCCCACGCGTTCTGAATCCTACGCTCGCTGGACGCATCGTAATCAGAAGACAACCAGAGAGGAGGACCCTCGATGACGTCTGATGATGAAGACGAACAACACGGCACCAAGCCGTTTAGAGAGGGGCGCCAACATTTCGACGATAGTGCTGTGGTGATCTCGGAGAGGGCCAAATTGTGGACTAACCCTCGTCGCCAGCACGTCGTACTGCAAGTATTAGCTGCTCCGAACAGGGAGATGTCGCTCAAAGCCCTTGCGCAGAATATTCGAGACCATATCGATGAATTCTCGGATCAAGATCCGGATTACGACGACGTTCGACAGACGCTGCGCCGACGTCATCTTCCCCGCCTCGCGAAACACGATGTCGTCAGGTTCGAGGACAATACGATCTGTCCCGGTCCAGAGTTCGGGGCAGCAGTAGAGCAGTTAGTTCGCAACGATCCCCGGATCTAACGACAGCGCAGGACACCAAACGCAGTCACTAGACATCCAGTCCGTCCAGCGCTAACGATCGAGCTTGTTTTTCAGCACCGCAGGCGTGGGCGATGTCTTCCAGTGTCGCATCGGAAGGTAGGCATGATGGGGGAATCCAAGCGGCGAACCCGCGAACACCCTCAAGAGTCTCGTCGATCTGGACCCTACCTTCTGACCCAGGCCCACGCCAGCGAAGATTCGCATGGTTCAGGTGTTCAAGAGCGAGGATTATACCCGGTAGGATGTGATTGCATATTCTCTCCCCATTACTCAATTCCATATCTTCTGCGACTGCTATTTCGCCCGGTACGTTCTCAGCGATTGCCTCTGCGACGTGTTCAACTTTTCCGAAATCTGCGGCTCCGAGGGTCTCGTACACCCCTATCGCTTTCGGAGTTAACGTATCTACTCGATTGAGCCTCTGCAACTCGTCCAGTTCGACCCTATCTTCTGGAACGAACACCACGATACCCGGTTTGTGCGCGTGTTTACGGCCGAAAGACACCCGACCGAGAGACCTCGCAGTCATGATTGCCGACGGTACATGTGCTCGCGAGAGATATTGAGCGGCGGGCTGACGCAGGTGTGCTGGGTGGGCATCACCCCTTGCAACTCGCTCAGCCGCAGATTCCAGCCTGTTGAGGACCTTTCTATCGACTTGATTTGCGTGACTCATCTGTTCTACCATGATGTCACTTATCGTCCGGTAAAAACCTGAGCACCCCCTCAGCCAACGTCTGAAAAGCCTCAATCGGTCTTGCATGGCAGGGTTCTCGAGACGGCTTAAACGGATTTGTATTTGTACGGACGTGAATATATGCTTCAGTTGAATCAGACACTCCCAAGCTATGATAGAATACTGATAAAGTTGCGGTCGTAGGTCATCTGAGAATGAGCCATCTGGCGTCTGAACACCACCACCACCACGAACCTTGAGCTCTGGTACTGCCTTAATGGCGTGAGACCCGGGTAACTTGTGGACTCTATCCCACCCTCACGCCGGGTGGTACCTGTGGTACCGCTCTTCTAAGAACAGGAAACTGTGGTAACAGGCTATAGAAAGCGTGAGAGGATTTTCCCTATTTGTCCGGGATCAATCTCAAAGATTCTAAGCGACGAATGGGTCCTAAGACAGTATATTTGAATTCTTTTCTTCTTATTCGAGTTGGATATTCCATCCGCCAGTTAGTATACCTTCTCGGGATGATATTTTTGTGTGCAACTTGCCCACACTAGGTTGAAAACCGACAGACAGAGTCTTGATTCCCAAATAAGAATGGTGATATGACTTATTCTCGTATGAAATAGTAATATAGACTGAAGGTCTGCCCGTATTTTCCATCAGCTACGTTATTGTTTTGCACACAATCTGCACACAGGGATAACAAAATCGGGAGACTAGGCCCGTCCCAAATTATAAAAAATGGAACTTGTATACCATAATAGAACAAATAATAGATTTTTATCATTTCCAATCCAGTGGAGGGGATCTCGATAGGAAACACTGGAGACATACATGATCTCTATTTTACTATTTTGTAGCTCAACAGTGAGTAAGCACGTCTCTCAGAGTCTTGTTCGAAGGTGATCGAGTTCTGTTGACGCCACCAGATTTCGGAACGGCGTTATTGTATCGTTGCGAGGTATAGGATCGGTATGCAGTCGATTGGGGACTGTGGGCGCCGCTGTTAATTCCATTTCACCTACTAACAGTAGTAGAGGATCGATTTCGATACTCCACTACAATCACTGACAATGACACAGGTAACGCAATCACCAACCCCCGACGGGCGACAGTACGATTATCCAAAGGCGAAGATATACTCCGTCTTGGGCGATACCGAACACCGGATCATCCTACGAGTTCTTGCGGATGCCGATGAGCCGCTATCGCTCGAGGAACTCACTCGTGCGACACTCCTTGACGAGGAATTTGACCGGGAAATCAGTGCATCGGTGCTGAGGGGGCTGATGTTGGATATTTTCCTACCCGTTTTAAAGTCTGCCGACGTTATCGAGGCCGACACAGGTTACAACAAGATCGGACCAGGGGCCCATCTCGAAGCGTACCTTGAGATAGCTACAGCTGTCGACGAACTCTACGACAGGCACTTCGGAGGTCGCTGATGCTTGCGACGCCTGTCGGACTCTACGAGTTGTCGGATGTCCACCTTGATGTGGACGAGTTCGGAATCAACATCGACGATCCGGTCGTTCTAATCGGGACACGATCTACCGGTGCAACCCGACGCAAGCGAGGGACAAAGACGGTAGTCGAACTCGGCCCCGTCCGCTATCCTGCATCGATCTTTCAAGAGGATGGCTGTGATGCCCTCGACAACTCAAACGATATGTTATATGGTTCTGTCGTGGTATCAGAGGACGACCTCTCAGACGATGCGGTCTCCGCTCTCCGAGAGAGTGGTGGTTCAGTGTTTTCTGATGTCACTGATCCAAATGCGCTCTACTGACTTCAGACCAGATTTTCAATCGTGAGCGTCCGTCAACATGGGAATTAAAGAATTCGTTTCCACCATCGATGGCATATTCGACCGATTCGAGGTCGCAAACAGCCCCCTTTTCGATCGGGAACGACCGCTGGACGAACTGTTTGACGATCCGGTTGTAGTCATTCGCTGGTCCGCCGGGTCCAGAGAAGAGATACCGGACATCTCTCCCGTTCTAAAGCTTGCTGACAGAGAAGACATGGTACTCGTGGATCGGACCCTCGAATTCCCCGTGGACGAAACCTCAAGCGAAACGCCACAACTGAGTGAGCGCTTGAAGTTCGAACATCGCTTGTGATTGAGGTAGATCGAGCAGTTGTCACTGCGAACCGACGAAGAAAAGCGTTCGGTCAGCGTAACTCCGGTAATGGATATTCAGTTTCTCGGAGGTGCTCGCGAGGTCGGCCGAAGTGCCCTTCTCGTGGACAATTCTCTTTTACTTGATTTCGGGATGCTGACGGACAATCCCCCTCAGTTTCCGGTAGAAACACCGAAACCAGATGCAGTCGTTGTTTCACACGGGCACCTCGACCACGTCGGTACGATACCGTCTCTGCTTTCCGGTGACTCACGGCCACCGATTCATTGGACGCCACCGACGTACGAGTTGGCGCTGACTCTCGCACGGGATACACTCAAACTGCACGGAGGATCCTACAACTGCCCCTTCACCGAAACCGACCTCAAACGTGTTACACAGGTCTCGAGAACGCACGGGTACCAGGAAAGCTTCGAAGATGCCGGCTACGACGTGACGTTCTACAATGCAGGACACATTCCCGGAAGCGCTCACGTGCTCGTCGACGACGGAGAAACACGACTTCTCTACACCGGAGATTTCCACACTGACGATCAGCGTCTGGTCTCGGGAACCACCGCACGACCTGACGCCGACGTTGTCATCTGCGAGAGTACCTACTCCGACGTCGAGCACGAAAATCGAACCGAGGTTGAGAAACGATTCGCCGAGAGCGTTAAGACAACGCTCTGGGAGGGAGGGACGGTCGTCGTTCCTGCATTTGCGATCGGACGAACGCAAGAGATGATGCTCATCTGTGACGCCTACGACATTCCCTGTTACGTCGACGGAATGGGAAAGCAAGTAACAGAGATGCTCCAGCAGTATCCCGAGTTCGTTCGGGATGAAGACGCGTTTCGACGAGCAAAATCTCACGCCCGGTTCGTCACCGGGCGGAACGGCCAGCGGAAGCGAATTACAGACCAGAAAGCAGCGATCATCACTACCAGTGGAATGCTGTCTGGTGGCCCCGCTATGACCTATATCCCTGAAATTCGGTCGAACCCGACGAACAAGGTCACGATGACGGGCTATCAAGTTGAGGGGACGCCGGGGCGAGACCTCGTAGAGACAGGTAGCGCTGAGATTGACGGGCGCGTAATGCCGGTCAGCGCCAAGGTAGAGCAGTATGACTTTTCAGCACACGCTGACCGCAATGGACTCTTTGAGTTTCTCGACCCGTACGAAGATTCACCCATCCTGATAAACCACGGTGACCGTTGCGAGCGCTTTGCTACTGAACTTCAGGAGGCCGGCTTTGAGGCAACTGCGCCTGAAGTCGGCTCTGTGGAGACCATTTGAGTAATCAACCTAGACGAGAATCCGACTTGTATGGGTACCTTCGTCGGTGTGGACTGGGGTGGGAAAAGATGGGTTACTGTCGAGGAACATGATGGGACACTCAGTTTTGCGACTGAACCGTCTTTTCAGGCAGTGTGCGACAGACATGACGACGCTGACCTACTCCTCATAGACATCCCAATTGGACTTCCCGGTGACTCGAATATGAGTCCCAGGGACTGTGACGAAGCAGCCCGCGAACTCGTTCACCCGTCTCGGAAAGCATCGGTTTTCGATGTGCCAGCACGCCAAGCAGTACAAGCTGCGACCTACGAGAGCGCCCGTGAGAAGAATCTCAAAGTCGTAGGTGAGGATATTGGCCCACAGACGTGGGGTATCATGGAGCGGATTCACGAAGTTGACCTCTTCATGCGCGAATCAACACCAGAAGTCTCCGTTCGAGAGAGCCATCCAGAGGTCTGCTTCGCTACTCTCTCAAAATCTGAGTCGGTCATGTCCGACAAGAGCGATGCCGAGGGCATGGAGAGACGGTTATCGATCTTAGAAACCGTGTCTCCCTCGTATCGGAATGCCTTCGAAGGACTGGAGGAGGAGATCAGGTCGAAGGCTGCTTGGAAGCGACGAATCGGTGTGGGAATGCTCGATGATGTTGTCGATGCACTCTCGCTTGTCGCTGCTGCACGTCTGTGTTCTGAACGCGGATTTGAGGTCCTAGGCGGTCAAACTGATAGTGAAGGCTTGCCGATGGAAATCGTCTATCCGGACCATGAGTAAAGGCTTCAGTCGTAGAGAGCGGCAGCAATCAGAGTAGCTGGCTCTGTTGAAACCCTCTGGGCTCGACAGGAGTGGCGTGCTGAATAGAGAGCGTGTATTCATCAGATTTCGAAATCTATGATGATCGCGACGTGTTCGAGCCATTCCCGTTCTAGGAGCAGGAGTTCGACGGGATCGGCGAGTAGATGCAGCGGTTGACCGAGGAGGCCGATAAGGCCGGACAGCAGCGGAACACCGTGGATAGTGGGCGATAGTCGTCGGTCGGCGAATACACCGATGCCGGCGTCGAGCGGGCTGAGAGCGGGACGAGGCAGACGGAGTGGGACGACGCCATCGTAGCGATCATCTCAGAGATAATCTCGTCTATCCTGAGAATATCTAGATAATCTCTAGAAAAGGGTTAAGACGATAGTGTTCCAAAGACAATATAGATCATCTCCATGAAGACCGAGATAACGATCACGATAGAGGAAGACGATGAGGTTCCGGTCGCGGTCCGGGAGTTTGTTGGAGAACAGCTGCATGGCGATGGTGCGGCCCTCGAAGACCAGGACGAATCAGAGGAGGAACCCGCCGACGAGGAGTTGGAGACCCAATCCTACGAGGAAGTGCTGGACGACCTTCCGTCCGACGAGCACCGGTACGTGTTCCGCGCCCTGGTGCAGAACCGGGGGCGAGCGCGACGGGTGATCCACCGGGCGGCGAACCAGTTCGAGGACTCTCCGTTCAATGAATTTGATCCGGACAATCCAGGATCCGAGCGCGGCCGGGTCGGCCAGATCCTGTGGGAACTCGAGCGGCTCGACTACGCATACCACGACGGGAACAAGTGGTTCCCCGAATCGGAGGAGTTCACCAAGTCGGCGCTCGAGGCGGACTGGTAAGAGTGGGTTGGGAGAGAGCTCGCTTCCGCGGATAGGTCCGTACGCTAATCAACCGGTGTAGAATGCCGGTGAAATAGTAAGTATACTCGGTACGTTACCGAGCGAACAGTGAGTAACGAATACGGGGTGGATACCCCTGACGGACCACGCAAGTTCGTCGCTGACACGAATGCCGCCGAGGAGACACGGACATATAGCCACACCATACGCAACTGAGACCTCGTCAGTTACCGACTCGGCATCGTTGAGGAGGGACTCGACAACTACGCAAGATACTGTCGCGACTCTCGAACGTAACCGGCGAATCGGGTAACAGGGTGGGATCACGATCGCCGGTAGACTACTTGTACATCTTCGTTTCCGATGCTCTCGGGCGGTCCGGCGATGACGTACATCCCCGCGATCCGCGCGAACCCGACGAACAAGATCACGATGACGGGCTATCAGGTCGAGGGGACGCCGGGGCGGGACCTGCTGGAGACGGGCAGCGCCGAGATCGACGGTCGGATCATGCCCGTCAGCGCGCAGGTCGAACAGTACGATTTCTCGGCACACGCCGACCGTGACGGGCTGTTCGAATTCCTCGACAGCTACCGAGACGTGCCGATCCTGGTCGCCCACGGCGACCGCTGTGACGCGTTCGCGTCGACCCTCCGAGAAGACGGCTACGACGCGGACGCGCCCGAGCTCGGCGAGACGGTCAGCGTGTAGGTCGAATCGGCAGCGGGCCGCTCACGCCGACTCGTCGCCAGCGTCCGCGCTCTCGTCCGCGGCCTCGGCCGCGGCTCGCTCTTTCAGCCACTCGTCGAGCAGGTCGCGGATCGCCGCGTCGCGGTTGTCGCGGTGGTCGGCGAACGCCTTCTCGTCGATCGCTTCGAGCAACTCCTCGTCTAGTTCGACATCGACCGATTCGAGGTCGAGAAACGCTTCGTCCATTGAATAGCGGGGAGTATGGCGCCCAGCGAAATATATCCTCGTCAGACACCCGTCGGTCGGTCGCGTGACGCAGGCCCCGAAAGGCGACGACACGGGGGCGTGGTGCCGCATCCGGCCGGTGCGCGCCGTGCCTTCATTACGCACCCGTGAGTACCACCGGGTAGCAATGGTCTCGCTACGGTCTCTCATCGGACGCCGTCGGCTAGACGCACTCCTCGCATGGGTGGTTACGGGACTGTTCGTCGCTGGCGTCGGACGGTTCGCCGTCGCTGGCGACTGGGACTGGGCGATACTCGCAGCACTCCTCGCCGCGGTGTCGGTCACCGTCCCGCTTGCGACCCGGGACCTCGAACGGACGTTTCCCGCGGAGCTGCTCGGACTGGTGGCGCTGCCGGTGGCGGTGCGCTTGCTGGGTGGCCTGCCGCAGGTCACGCCGTTTCTCGCGGTCGGCGGGCTCGCCCTGCTGGTCGCCGTCGCCCTCGACTCGTTTACGTCACTGGAGATGACACCGCGCTTTGCGACGGTGTTCGTCGTCGTCGTGACGATGGCGTTCGCGGGCGTGTGGGCGGTCGGCATCTACGCGGCCGACGCCCTCTTCGGGACCGCGTTCCTCGACGGACAGACCGAGTTGATGTGGGACCTCGTCACCGCGACGACCGCCGGCGTCGCCGCCGGCATCGTGTTCGAACTTTACTTCGAGCGGTCGGAGCGGATCGCCCGACTGCGCGTCGCTGAGCCGGACAGGTCGGCGACGGACCGGGCGGGAGCGTCCCGCCCCGAGGGCGGCCAGCACCACCGGATCGCCGTCCGGGCGATGCAGGCCGTCCTGGCTGCGATCGCCGCCCTCGCGCTCGTTCGGGGGAACACGACGCTGTTCGTCAACAGCGCCGGCCCGCTCGCCATCACTTTCCTGCCGGCCCTGCTCCGCCGGGAGTACGGCTACGCGATGGACACCGGACTCGCGGTGTGGATCACGCTGGCGGCGACGCTACACGCGGTCGGCGCGTTCGAACTGTACCAGTCGGTCGGCTGGTACGACAGCCTGACGCACACCGTCTCGGCGACGCTGGTGGCGGGGATGGGCTACGCGATCGCCAGAGGCGTGGAACGGCACTCCACCGCCGTCGGCTTCAACCCGAAGTTCCGGGCGACCTTCCTCGTCCTGTTCGTCCTCGCGGTCGGCGTGGCCTGGGAGGTACTGGAGTTCGCAAGCGGCGGCCTCGCGTTGACGGTCGGCGGCGAAGCGGTGCTCGCCCAGTACGGGACGAGCGACATCGTGAACGACCTCGTGTTCAACACGCTCGGCGCGGTCATCGTCGCGGTCTGGAGCACCGCCCACTTCGAGGGGGTCGCCGCCAGACTCGCCGGCCGGGTCGGGTGGCTGGCCGGCGGTGACTGAGACGGCCAGCGGTCACCGAGGCCGGCCGAAACTGGCCGTCGCCGAAAGCGATTCGGTGTCGCGAGCGGACTGACACGTATGGAACGCGCGCACCTGGACTTCGACCGCTACTTCGAGGTCGTCATGGAGACCGACGAGGCGCAGGTCGCTGAGATGACCGTCGAACCGGGACGGGCGGTCGGCGGCCCGGAGAACTATCACGCCGACAGCGACCAGTGGCTGTTCGTCGTCCGTGGGAGCGGCGTCGCGACCGTCGACGGCGAAGAGCAGCGACTCGACGCCGGCGACCTCGTCCGCATCGAGGCCGGCGAGCGCCATGGCATCGAGAACGACGGCGACGAGCCCCTGGAGACGCTGAACCTCTACACGCCGCCGCGATAGCCGTCTCAGGACTCGGTTCGGTCGGTCGGAACGGACAGTTCGTAACAGGAACCGCTCCGAAGGACGAACCCCACACCCGAGTCCGCGAGTGTCCGAGCCAGACTGCCAGTGACAGTCGACTCCCCGTCGGACTGGAGCGCCGTATCAAGCGTCTCGACCTGGGCATCATCGACCGACAGCGGTTCGAGCGCCACACACCGGTCGTCGTCCGTCTCCTCGACCACATACGTTACTTCGGCTGGCTTGTCACCGGTGACTTCCAGCGTGAACGTGTAGTACGACCCGTTGTAGACGTACACCGATTTCGTGGGTTCGAAGCCGCCCTCATCGGAGTCGTACCGGTGCTCACCTGATGCTATCGCGTCGACGGCGGCGCGGCGGTCGCTGTCCGGGAGGTCGGCCACGCGAACCGTCGACTTGTTCCCGGGCCCGTCGACCTCAGTCACGCTGTACTGGTTGACGTATCCACCAAGTCCGCTGGCCCGCTCAACGACCGCGTACGTCGTGCCCTCAAACGCGAAGCAGTCGAAGTCGCGAAGCACATGCGCCCACTCGTGGGCCGTCACATCCCCCGAAGCGTCGCGGGTGGCCGCTTCGAGGTCGTCGGCTGCTTCCGAAAAGACGCCAACGGTCGCCGTTTCGGGTACGGCCGCGGCATCGGCCGGTGACAGCACGACCGGGGCTGGCGTCGCTGTCGCCGTGGCTTCCGTCGAGGGGTCGTCACTAAGTCCGGAACAGCCGGTCACGAGCGTACAGGCAACGGCACCGAGGACGGTCCGGCGGGAGGGCATGGTCGTCGGTTTCCGGGCGAGCGGTAAATGCTTTCAGCGTCAGTCGACGCCGGCCTCGGCGTCCATCGGGTCCTGGATGTCGCCGACGACTTCTTCGAGCAGGTCGGTGACCGTCACCAGCCCGACCACCTCGCCGTCTCGCATCACCAGCGCGACCTCCTGGCTCTCGGCCTGGAACTGGTCGATGGCGTCGCTGACGCTGGTGTCAGCGGCCAGCGTCATCGGCGGCGAGGCGACGGCTTCGAGGTCGATGCCGTCGAGCAGGCCGCCCGACCCGTCCTGTTCCTCGCGCTCGTCGACGAGCGCGGGGATGTAGACGATCCCCAGGAAGTCCTCGAAGTCCTCGCCGACGAGCGGATAGCGGGTGTGGGGCGTCTCGGCGATGCGCGTGGCGTTGGTCTCGTCGTCGTCGGTCGTCGACAGGGCGACGATGTCCTCGCGGGGGACCATCACCTCCTCGACGGGGCGGTCGCCCACCTGGAAGGCGGCGAGCACCTCCTCGCGGCGTTCCTCCGAGAGGTCGCCGCGGTCGAGGACCGAGCCGAGTTCGTTTCGCAGTTCCGCGCGGGACTCGAAGGAGTCGACCTCGGTCTCCAGCCACGCGCCGGACATCTCGACGCCGAACAGGCCCAGCGTCCACTTCGCGACGCCGTCACCGACCTTGATGATCGGCGAGATGAGCAGCGCGAAGTAGTACAGCGGGGTCGCGCCGTACCGACAGACGAACTTCGCGCGTTCGACGCCGAGGTACGTCGGCGTCTGCTCGCCGTGGGTCAGGTGGACGAGGTTGATGATGAGGAAGGCGATGGCCGCGCCGGCCCCGACGCCCGCCAGTCCGGAGGACTTGAAGTACGGCTCGAAGATGGCCGCCAGCGCCGGCTCGGCGACGATCCCGACGGCGATGCTGGAGGCGGTGATGCCCACCTGACAGCTCGTCAGGTAGATCTCGAGGTCGTCGGTCATCTCCCAGGCCCGCCGCAGGCCGGGTTCGTCGAACTCCGACTCCGAGTACTGTCTGGCCCTGGTCAGGGCGAACTCGATGGCGACGAAGAAGCCGTTGGCGAGGATGAGGGCCAGTCCGGCGAGCAACCTGACGGCGAGTTGCACTGTCTGCATGTACCGACGGGGTTCGACGGCCCCATAGGAAAAGGTGCGGCAAGCGTCAGCCGTATCGGAGGTCGCGACGGAACGCGGGCGTCAGTTCCCGTCGCCGTGGCGTCGGCGAGCGAGCCAGCGGCCGATCACCAGCGCGGCCCCGCCGGCGACAGCGACCGTGGCGACTCGGCGACCGGTCGAGCCGCCCGACCCGTCGGCGTCCGCCGTCGCGTCGACCACCGGTTCCTCGCCGAAGTCGTACTCGACGCCGGTGAGGTCGGCCGAGACCGTCCAGAGGCGCTCTGCGGCTCCCTCGTCGGTGGAGGCCGGACTCGATTCCTGGAACTCCGGCGCGCCGCGCATTCCGAACAGGCCGCCGGGACCGACGTACTCGCCGCCGGAGACGTCGTCGGCCGTCGCGGCGTAGAGCATCGGGAGCGCGCCTCGCTCGGCGGACTGGGCGAACACCGCGTTGGCGACGCGCATGGCAACTGCCCGGGCCGTCGACCCCGTCTCGCGCGGCCCGCGGAACTGGAGGTCGGTGTCTGCGTACCCGGGGTGGCAGGCGACGCTCACCACGTCGTCCCACCCGTAGCGCTCCAGTCGCCGCTGGAGTTCGTAGGCGAAGAGGAGGTTCGCGAGCTTGCTCTGGGCGTAGGCGTCCCACCGGTCGTAGGACGCCTCGGACTGCAGGTCCTCGAAGTCGATCTCGCCGCGCTCGTGGAGGCCGCTGGACTGCGTGACGATTCGGGCCTTCTCGTCGGCTGCGTCGAGCAGGTCCAGCAGGCGGCCGGTCAGCGCGAAGTGCCCGAGGTGGTTGACGCCGAACTGCGTCTCGAAGCCGTCCTCGGTCTCGCTCCGGGGAATCGCCATCACGCCGGCGTTGTTACACAGCACGTCGACGGCGTCGTAGTCGTCGCGGAGGCCGTCGGCGAACGACGCCACGCTGTCGAGGTCCCCGAGGTCGCACTCGCGCACGTCGAGCGACGCGTCGGCCACCGCCGCCCGTATCTCGTCGGCGGCCGCCTCGCCGCGGTCGACGCTCCGGCAGGCCATCACCACGGTCGCGCCCTGCCGGGCGAACGCCTTCGAGCCTTCGAGTCCGAGTCCGCTGTTCGCGCCCGTCACGACGACCGTCCGGTCCGTCATGGAGGGCATGTCGGCGGCAGTCCAGTCCGTCATACCTCCGGTTGTGGCGCGAGACACTGAAACCCATCGGCGACGGCAGGGCCTTTGGTCGCCGGCCGCGTAGGCCCCGGCGATGAGCGACGTGCCGGTCACCGTCTACACGCGCGAGGACTGTCACCTCTGTGAGGAGGCCGTCGAGACCATCGAGCGGGTCGCTGACGACGAGGGCGTCGCCGTGGCGCTCGACCTCGTCGACGTGGACGCTGACCCCGAACTGCGCGATGAGTACGGCGAGCGCGTCCCGTACGTCTTCGTCGACGGCTCGCCAGCGTTCAAGTACCACGTCGACGAGCGACGGCTGCGAGAGAAACTGCGGGGCTGACGGTCCAGTGGATCAGTTCTCCGACCGACCCTCAGTACCCCGACCAGCCGTCAGTTTTCGGAGCGAGCGCGCTCGACCGCCGCGGCGAGGTCGGCCGTCGCCGCCGCCGGGTCGTCGGCGGCGGTAATCGCGGTGATGACGGCGACGCCGTCGGCCCCGGCCGCGACCACGTCGGCCGCGTTCTCGGCCGTGATGCCGCCGATTCCCACGATGGGCACGTCCACGGCGTCGGCGATGGCGGCGACCCGTTCGGGCCCGACCGCGCGTTCGTCCTCGGGGATGTCGTCTTTCGAGCCGGTAGCGAACACCGCGCCCACGCCGAGGTAGTCGGCCCCCGCCGCTTCGGCGTCGCGGGCGGCCGCGACGGTCGAGACGGAGCGACCGACGATGGCGTCCTCGCCGAGGAGGTCCCGCGCGACCGGAACCGGCAGGTCGTCGTCGCCGAGGTGGACGCCGTCGGCGTCGAGCGCCTGCGCCAGGTCCACCCGGTCGTTGACGACGAAGGCGACGCCGGCCTCGCGAGTCAGTTCCCGCACTCGCCGGCCGAGTTCGTAGCGCTCGCGCGCCGAGCGGTCCTTCTCGCGGAGTTGCACGACGCCGACGCCGCCGTCGATGGCGGCGGCGACGACCTCGGCGGTGTCCCGGCCCGCGGAGAGCGAGGCCTGTGTGACCAGATACACGTCCCAGTCGACCATACGCGGCCTCCGACGGACGGCAGTAAGTCGGTTCCGAATCGACGGGCCGTCTCAGCTCTCGGACTCGGCCGACGGTCCCGACGCGCCCGCGCTCTCCTCGGCGACGGGGTCGGTCAGGCCGCCGTCGCGGACCGCCATCCGCAGACCGAACTCGGCGATGTTGCCCCCGTGCTGGGCGGTCCGCGAGAGGCTGTCGAGCACGCGCGTCAGCCGGTAGTCGGCGTCGGTCGACTCGAACAGGTGCTGGTCGAGGTCGCCGACGCGGTCACAGACCGACCGGCGTCGCGAGAGGGTCTGTCGCGCGGTGTCGACGTGAGCGTCGCCGATGACCACGCGCACCGCGTCCTCGACGACGGCGCGGGCATCCCGCGCGAGATCGGCGAGGTCGGCGGCGAGGCCCTCGTCCGGCGGCTCGTCGAGCCGTTCGGCGACGAGCCCGATACGCTCGGCGTGGTCGGCGACGCGTTCGAGTTCGTTCGCCGTCGCCCAGAGACCGAACAGCTCCGGGCGCGTCAGCCCGAGCGCGTCGATCTCGTCGAGGCGGGCGAGCCCGCGCTCGAAGTAGCGGTCGATCATCGCGTACAGCCGGTCGGCCTGCTCGTCGCGGTCGCCCCAGCGGTCGCCCGTCGAGCCGCTGGTCAGCGTCGCCGTCGCGTCCCGGTGCATCGACAGCGCGACGAACTGGAGCTGGCGGACCGACTGGGTGACCGACACCTCGCTCGCGTCGAGCAGGGTCTGGACGGTCACCCGCGTGTCGGTCGCCTCGGTCACGGTCACGCCGGTCAGGTTCCGCGCGACGCGCTCGACGGCGCGGCGCTGGGCGTCGGAGAGCCCCTCGGGCGCGTCGAGGACGACGGACTCGACGCCGGCGGCGTAGGCCGCCCGGAGCGTCTGTTCGATCCCGTCGGGCTCGTCGGACCCGATGTCGAGCGAGACGCGGCTGGTCGTCTCCGCCTCGGATTCGGGCGTCTGGATGACGAGCAGGCCGTCGATGTGCGTGTGGAGATTCACCGTCGTGCCGGCCGTGCAGTCCTCGGACTCGGCCCACTCCTTCGGGAGCGAGACCGTGTACGTGCCGCCGCCGACCGTCTGTATCTTGCGTTGCTCCATGTCAGTAGAGGAGTTCGGAGTCGGTCTCGACCATGTACAGCGTGCGCGCCGCGACGTTGACGGCGTGATCGCCGACGCGTTCGAGGTCCCGGACCGTCAGCAGCAGCCGCGAAACGTCGTCGAGTAGCTGTTCGACCGACCAGAGGTCGTCGCCGTCGCCCTCTCGCTCGATGAGGTCGCGGGCGACGGTCTCGCTGGCCTGCTGACAGAGCGCGTCGAGGTGGTCGTCGTCGGCCGCGATGTCTCGACAGGCCGCCACGTCCTCGCGCTCGTAGGCGTCGAGGCTCCGCTCGATCATGCGGGTGGCCTCGCGGCCGATCGTGTCCACGTCGACCTCCGGCGCGAGCCGGCGATCGGTCGCCAGCGCGTACGCGCCGAGGTTCGTCGCCAGGTCACCGACGCGTTCGAGGTCGGTGATGATCTTGAACGACGCGGCGACGAAGCGCAGGTCGGAGGCGACCGGTTGCTGGAGGGCGAACAGGTCGATGCAGTCCGATTCAAGAGACAGATACAGCTCGTTGATCTCGTCGTCGCCGTCGATGACCTCCCGGGCGAGGGGCTCGTCGTTCGTCTCCAGCGCCGTCAGCGCCGCGTCGAGGCGTTCGACGACCAGGTCGCCCATGTCGACCACGTCGTCTCGGAGGTCGTCCAGCAACTGCTGGTACGACTCGCGCGACATCTGAGTCACCCGAACTTGCCGGTGATGTAGTCCTCGACGCGCTGGCTCTCGGGGTTCTCGAAGATCTTGTCGGTGTCGTCGTACTCGACGAGCTCGCCGCCGGTGAGGAAGACGGCGGTCTGATCGGAGATACGGGCCGCCTGCTGCATGTTGTGGGTGACGATGACGACCGTGTAGTCCTTCGAGAGTTCCTCGACGAGGTCCTCGATCTTCGAGGTGGCGATGGGATCGAGCGCCGAAGCCGGTTCGTCCATCAGGATGACCTCAGGGTCGACGGCGAGGCAGCGCGCGATACAGAGGCGCTGTTGTTGCCCGCCGGAGAGGCCGAGCGCGTTGTCGTCGAGGCGGTCGTTGACCTCGTCCCACAGCGCCGCCTGCTTCAGCGAGCGCTCGACGAGTTCGGCCTCGGCCTCGGTGTCGTCGCGGCCGAACAGCCGCGCGAGCAGGCCCTTGTTGATGTCGCCGTGCTTTCGCGGGCCGTAGGAGATGTTCTCGCGGATGGACTTCGGGAAGGGATTTGGCGACTGGAACACCATGCCGATGCGCTTGCGCAGTTCGACGAGGTTGGCGTTCGGGTCGTAGATCTCGGTCCCTTCGAGTTCGACCGAGCCGTCGATGCGCGCGGCCTTGATGCGGTCGTTCATGCGGTTGAGACACCGCAGGTAGGTCGACTTGCCACAGCCAGAGGGGCCGATGAGGGCCGTGACGCTGTTCTCGGGGATCTCCATCGAGACGCTCTTGAGCGCGTGGTCGTCCCCGTACCAGACGTCCAGGTCTTCGACGGAGAGTTTCGCCCGGCCGTCGAACTGGTACTGCGTCCACTCCTCGCGGACCCGCTCGTCGCTCTCGCCGGCGGTCGTCTGGATGCCGGGTGCGTCGCCGTCGGTGCGCGCCTGTGTGCCGGTACTCGCCTGTGCGTCGGTGCTCGTCTCGGTGTTGATGCTGTCACTCATAGTCGAGTTTCCTCCGGAAGTAGGTCCGCGCGGTGATGCCGACGGCGTAGAACGTCAGCACGACCATCAGAAGGATGAACGCCGTCGCCCACCCCATCTGCGGCGACCCCGACACCCCCGCCGCGATGACGGCCCACACCTGCGTCGGGAGCGACGCCGAGGCCGTCAGCAGGGCGTCGTTGACGACGAACGGCGGGCGCGCGACGAAGCGGAAACCGCCGATGACGTCGACGGCGTTGGTCGCGTTGAGCGTCGACCCCAGCACGAGGATGAGCGGGGCCGTCTCGCCCGCGATGCGGCCGACGCCGAGGATGACGCCGGTGATGACGCCGGGCATCGCCGCGGGCAGGACGACGCTCTTGATCGTCTCCCACTGGCTCACCCCCAGCGCCGCGCTGGCGTCGCGGTACTCGTTCGGGACGGACTTGATCGCCTCGCGAGAGGTGATGAGCACGAGCGGCAGGAGCATGAAGCCCAGCACGAGCATCCCCGCGAGCAGCGACTCGTCGCCGCCGAGGCGGGGGATGAGGAAGGCCGCGCCGAACAGGCCGAAGACGATGCTCGGCGTCGACCAGAGCGCGTTGGTCGCGATCTCGACCAGCGCGGTGAACCGGCCCTGTTCGGCGTACTCGGTCAGGAACACGGCCGCGCCGAGCCCGAGTGGCACGGCGAACAGCGTCGCCCCGACGACCAGCCACACCGTGCCGACGATGGCCGGCATGATGCCGCCCGGTTCGAGGCCGAGCGGGATGTAGGCCTGCATCACCATCGGCCACGAGAGACTGCCCTCGTTGGCGACGGAGACGCCGAGGACGGTGAACGAGACGCCGGTGACGGCGACGTGCAGCCCCACCAGTGCGACGAAGCCCGTCGCCCCGACGAGGCCGAGGCGCGTCTCCTCGGCGAGCAGTCGTCGTGCGATCGTCTCCTCGCTCTCCCGTCGGGCGACGGTCGTCAGCACCGCGACCGCGAGGGAGGCGACCGCGCCCAGCAGCGCGACCGCGGGGACGAGGTTCACCGGGCCGACCAGCGGATTGACGCCGGCGACGGGCTGGAGGAACAGTGCCGCGGTCAGCAGGCCGAGCCCGCCGAACACGCCGAGCGTGAACAGCGGGGCCTCGTCCTGTGCGCTGGCCGCGAGCGAGTCACCGTCGCTCGCCAGGACGCCGGCCAGCGGGAGGACGGCCAGCGCGCCCGCGGCGACGGTTCCCGCGACGACGGCGGCGAAGCCGAGCGTCCCGCCGAGGGGCAGCCCGAGCGGACGCGGACCGAGTACGAGGAAGAAACCGGTCAGCGCGACGAGACCGAGAATCGCCGTCGGGACGGCCTGCCGGATCGAGCCGACTCGACCCGACTGCGTGCCGACGCTCCGAAGCGACCCGAACGAGCGGAAGAACGTCACCGCGAGCAGGAGCGCCGGTGCTACAAGGAGGAGCGTGCCGACCGTCGCGTCGGGAGTCACCGTGATCGCCGTGTCGATGGTCTCGCCGGATCGGTTGACCTGGACGACGTAGGTGAAGGCGTACCGGAGCGTCGACCCCGTGGCCAGCACCCCGACGAGAACGGAGACCAGCGAGCCGACGAGCGCCAGCGGGAGGACCCGAAACAGCTGTCGTACGCCCGTGTTCCAGTCGCTCGTGCCGGCCGGTGAGCGAGCGAACTGGACCGCACCGACGAGCGCCGGCGACAGCACGACGAGCAGGGTCAGCGCGCCGACCGTGATGCCGTGGACGGCGTAGCCGACCCCTTTGAGAGTCACGAACAGGACGATGGTCGCCATCACGGCGACCATGAGGAAGGCGTTGAGGTTGATGACGAGGAACGCGCCGTACTCGCGGCCGCGAGCACCGAACCCGGCGCGGCACTTCGCCGCGGACCAGGCCGACAGCAGCGTCCCGAACAGGAGGAAGACCGGGACGACCGCGCTGCCGGTGAAGCCGCCCGAGAGTGTCTGGGGGTTCCACTGCCAGCCGACGCCGATGACGCCCGTGACGATCACCAGCCCGAGCGTCGCGACGACGAGCGCGGGCGACACCGTCGAGCCGACGTCCTCGCGCGGGAGGACGGTCACAGCGAGCAGGAACGCGCCGGTGGCGAACGCGACGACGGCCCACAGCGGCGAGCCGAACCCGACGAGCGCTCCGCCGATGACGGTCCCGAACGCGAGGCCGATCGCGCCGAAGACCGACCCGGCGAGGAGCCCGGCGCTCATGTTCGGTTCCGAGTCGACGACGCCGAACCGGGAAGTGACGCCGGCGGCGACCAGCGCCAGCGCCTCGACCAGCAAGACGACGCCGAGGAGCGTCGCCATCGTGACCGGGAGGGCGACCGCGAGGACGGTCAGCGAAAGCGTACTGACGACGAGGCCGATCCCGATGCCGCGCACGCGCTGTGACGTGACGGGAGCGACGCCGGTGTAGGAGGCGAGACCGGAGAGTCCGACCGCGCCGACGACGACCGCGAGCAGGGTCGCGAACGCTCCGGTGAGTGCGCTCCCGCTGGCGTCGAGCGGGACGAGGCCGACGAGGGTCACCATCCCCAGGGCGAAGCCGACGACGCTGAGCGCGATGGCCGCGTCGAGGCCCCGGTCGTAGACGTTCGATTCCGCGCTGACGAGTTGGTCGGTGGTCGCGTAGGCGTCGCTCATTGGTTCCCCTTCAGTTTCTCCTGCATGCGTTGCTCGATGAACTGCGAGACGATGCTCATCCCGGCGACGATGACGAACAGCATGACGCCGGCGACGAACAGCACGTCGATGGTGCTCTCCGAGGCGCTGCCGTACTGGGTGGCGATGAGGCTCGTCAGCGTCACGTTCGCGTCGAAGATGTCGAACAGCGGGTTGGCGAACTGCGTCCCGGCGGCCATGATCGCGGCCACGGCCATCGTCTCGCCGATGGCCCGCCCGAGGCCGAGGATGACGGCCGCGGAGATGCCCGAGAACGCCGCCGGGATAGAGATGCTCTTCATCGTCTGCCACTCGGTCGCGCCCATCGCGACCGAGCCGTCACCCATCGACTGGGGGACGCTCGACAGCGCGTCCTCGCCGACGGAGACGACCGTCGGCAGCGCCATCACGCCGACGACGACGCCGGCGATCAGGAAGCTCGCGCCGTCGTCGAGGAAGTTCGTCTGGATGAAGCCGTTCAGCACCTGGAAGCCGATGAACCCGTAGACGATCGAGGGGATTCCGGCCAGGATCTCGACGCCCGGTTTGATGAACTCGCGCAGTCGGTCGCTGGCGACCTCCGCGATGAACAGCGCGCCGAAGAGGCCGAGCGGGCCGGCCACCGCGCCCGCGATGATGGTGACGACGACCGTCGCCCAGATCATCGGGATCAGGGAGTAGGCCCCGCTGAGCGGGTTCCAGTACGTCTCGGCCGTCGGCAGCACGCCCTCGAGCCAGAAGAACCACCGTGGCTCGCCGCTCTGGACGGGGATCAGGAGGAGTCCCAGACCGTGTTCGAGAAACGCCGGGAGCGCGCTCACGAACAGGAAGAACGTGATGAAGCCCACGGTCAACACCGTCAGTATCGTCGCGACGAGCGTCAGCAACCGCGCGATTTCGGCCTGATAGGTCACCCATCCCAGTGCGGTGATAAACAGGAACGCCAGCAGCATCGGCAGCGCCAGCGCCGGCCGAAAGAGGAACACCAGAATCGTCGCGACCAGCGTGAGCGCCGAGCCGCCGACGGCAAGCAGTGAGCCGTCTACCGACACCCCGCCCGACATCGTCTCGCCTTCCGTCGTAGATAGTTCGTCTGTCATTGTATGGAAAATCGACCAACGCGGTCGACGATCGATCGGCTACGACCAGCCGCGGTCGCTTAGGCCTGGTCGGGCAGCTTGTTGCGCTCTTCTTCGAGGCGGCGCTCGCCGAGCGTGAAGTAGTTGTTCGGCGCGACGAACGTCTCCTGACCGAACTCGGAGAGGATCATGTTGATGAACGCGCCCTCCTTGTTGGAGGTGCCCTGCCACGTGTACATGTGGAGGTCACGCGAGAGCGGGTACTTCTTCGAGTCCAGCCCGTTCTGCGGGTCCTCGTACTTGTACGTGGTGCCTTCCCACTCGAGAGCGATGGGGGCGAGGCCGTCAGTGTTGATGAACGCGAGCGCGAGGTAGCTGATCGCGTTGTCGGCCTGGGCGATGGCCTGGGCGAGACGCTGGTTCTGGCCGTAGCGGTTGGCGACGGAGGTGTCCTCTTCGGGGTTGCCGAAGACGTTGGAGACGAACGAGGTTCGCGTCCCCGAGCCCTTGACGCGGCCGAGGACCTGGATCTCCTTGTCCGGGCCACCGAGTTCGCTCCAGTTGGTGAGTCGGCCCTTGTAGAGGTCCTTCAGCTGCTGGCCGGTGATCTTCTCGACGCCGGCGTCGGCGATCTCCTGGGAGACGACGAGCGGCTGGCCGTCGACGGCGATGACGTGATCGATGAAGTCGTCGTAGGAGTCGCGGTCGGGCAGTTCGTCCTCGACGTTCCCGCTGGAGTTCCCGAGGTCGAGCTGGCCGTTCATGACCTTCTCGACGCCGGTCCCGGAGTGCGAGAGCGCGACGGAGACGGGGAACGGCGGATCGCCGTTCTGGCCTGCCTCGAAGCCGTAGAGACCGGCCCAGTAGTCGGCGAGGTTCTTCTCCGTGTCGATGTCGTACTCGCCGTGGGGCCAGTACTCGGAGTCGCTGGCCGGACGGTTGGCGTTCCAGTAGGAGGCCGCGGTGTTGGCGACGGGATACACCGTCGAGGAACCGCCGGATTCGAGCGGGCCGGAGCCCATGGAACTGCTTCCTTCGTCGGTGGACGCGGTCTCTTCCATCTCCGTGTCCGTCTCGGGAGCGGCAGTGTTCGCACTGCCGTCCGAGCTGGTGTCCGTGCTGGCACCACCGTCCGAACTGCTTCCACTGGAACAGCCGGCGACGGCCGCGACGCCGGTCGCACCCGTTGTCGCGATGAACTTGCGTCGTGATACCCGGTCAGACAGCCGCTCTGAGTCGTGCGCCATCACCTGACTGGTCGGGGAAGGATAGTAAGTAAGCTGCTAAGATACCTCTATTGTATGCCGTAGAATTATATAGAAGAACCATGTCCAACGTTCACAAACTCGTTCGACAATATCGGTATGTTTCGCCACAGATATATCCTCTACTGCACGAAATCGACCGAATTGCAGAGCTGTCCACTGGCCGACCAATACGGCCGACCCACCCCCACTATAGCAGCAATAATTTCCGCATATCGGCCGAATTACCGGCTATTTTGACCCAAATATTAGCTCCCCAATACAATATATAGATATGAGTGGATTTATATCATCCCCGGCGTGATTGACGCTCACATGGAGACACGCAAGGTGCAGGTGACCGGCGGATCGACGTACACCGTCTCCCTCCCGAAGGAGTGGGCGACCGAGAACGACGTGAGTGCCGGCAGCGTCGTCGAGTTCCACGCCGAGCGCGACCTGCTGTTGCTCGCGCCACAGCAGGAGAACGGCCGCGTGGAGGGGTCACTCGACGTGGACGGGCTCGAAGACAAGCACGAACTCACGCGTGCGGTGATGACGATGTACGTCAGCGGCTTCGACATCATCGAACTCGAAGCGTCCCGGATCACGGCCGAGCAGCGCCGCACCATCCGCGACGCCACCCAGGGCCTCGTCGGCCTCGAAATGATAGAGGAAACGACCGACCGCGTCGTCCTGCAGGACCTCCTCGACTCCTCGGAGCTGTCGGTTCACAACGCCATCACGCGCATGCGCCTGGTCTCGCTGACGATGCTCTCGGACGCCGTCGAGGCGCTCATCGAGGACGACGACGACCTCGCCCAGGACGTGATGCAGCGCGACGACGACGTCGACCGCCTCTGGTACATGGTCTCGCGCGTCTTCCGCACCGTCCTCCGCAATCCGACCGCCGCCAACGAGATCGGCTTCCCCCGCGAGACCGTCTTCGACTTCCAATCGAGCGCCCGCCAACTGGAGCGCATCGCCGACCACGCCACCAAGATCGCCAGCCTCTCGCTCGAAATCGGCGAGATCACCGGCGAAACCGCCGACCTGCTCCATCGCCTCGAATCGGAGGCCCTCGCCGTGCCCGAGACCGCGATGGACGCCCTCCTGGCCGAGGAGTCCGACGAGGCGGTCGAACTCGCCAACGACGCCCGCGCCCGGATTCCCGCCGTCGACGACACCGCAAGGGAGGTCGACGGGGAGATCCGGGAATTCGACCCGCAGAGCGCGCAGGTCCTCGGACTCGTCGTCGACTCGCTGTCGCGAACCGCCGACTACGGCGGCAACATCGCCGAGAGCGCCCTCCAGAAGGCCGCACCGCGTCCCCAGTCCTAACGGCAGATACGCCCTCGCGGACGTGTCCAATCGGTCGTCTTCTCGCGACTTCGCCACGCCGAGGCCACCGGCCGCGCTCAGCCCCCTACTGCAGACAGTACCGCCGCTGTCGCTGCACCGTTTCGAGACACGCGACGACGTCGGCCAGCGCCGGACACGTCACCGACTCCTCGGCGTAGAGATACTGCGCCAGGCTGGTCTCGTCGATCCCCGAGAGCGCGGCGGCCGACCGGTCGTGGAGCCGGCGCTGACGTCGGGCCGCGACGGCCTCGCACTCCGCTTCGATGTCGGCCAGCTCGTCGTCGATGGCCGAGAGACGCGTCGAATCGACCGTCCGTCTGGCGTTCGCGCCGAGGACAGTCGCCCGACGCTCGCAGTCGTCGAGGCGCTCCCGAACCGCCGCCAGCGAGTCGCGCTCGCGTTCGAGCACGGGAAGCATGGTCTCGCGCTCGTCCTGTGCCCGCTCGCTCGCGGCCAGCACGGCCTCGTACACCTGCGGCGTCAGCCGCGTCCCGTCGGCGATCTGGGCGGCGAGGTCCGCACCGAACTCCACGGCCACGTTCGCTTCGAGCGTGTCGTCGTACTCGGCCTCGAAGTGCGGCACGTCCATCACCGTCTCACGGTAGGCCGCCCGGACGGACCGCAGGCCCGCGTCGGGCTTCGTCGCCGTCGCCAGCATCGACGCCGCACCGCCGCCCGATACGCCGACACCGCCGGTCGACGGCGATGAGGGCTCGATCGCGCGAACGCGCGACCGGAAGCGTCTGAACGCCGTCAGTTCGGCCTCGATACACTCGATTTCACGGTCGACCACGCCGAGGGCGGCGTCGATGCGAGGGTGGCTCGTCTCGGGACCGTCGGTGTGAGACACGGGTGAGTCGAGTTGGAATTTGCCGGCCCTGATATAGTTATTTTCTATGTTGTCTATATAGTTCGTGGTAGTAGTGAGTATCGCTACAGACGAGACCGAATTCGAGACGCCAGCCACGACACTGACCGAGCGTGCACCAGCCCAAAGTGTGACGCTCGTAACACTATTATACATGACAGTATGTTAACTAGACGTATGTGTGCAAGCTCGCCCCGGACGGGGTCCGAGAGTCATTCGAAGCGACCCACAGACTGCCCCCTCTGCTCGCTTCGCGCAGACAGTCAGACCGACATCTACACACACCTGCTGGTTTCACACCGGAAGAGCGCCATCGCCAGCGCGTTACTCGACGCGAACCGGGCCGAATAGGCCCGGTGGAGTCGTCGGCGCGGGAACGGACCGCTTTTCTGCCCTCGCACGCTATCTGTGGTCGGTGGCGATGACGAGCAGTTACCCCCGCTGAGCCCCTTGTGACGACAGTCTTTCCCGAGCCACCGTTCCTACCGCGACACCGGTGACATCGCGAGTCACAGCCGTCGCGTATCGACACCTGGCAAAACCCGTTCAGCGGCGCTGGGATTCACCAGCGACTGCGATACCGATTTCGTCGGATCGGTCAGAACGGCGCGTCGGGACCCTCGTCGGAACCCCCGTCGGCAGCCGCGGTCGTCCCAGCCGAGGCGGACGAGTCCGACTGCTCCAGCGGGCCGTCCCAGCCGTCGAGGCCGGGCGCGAAGCTCACGACTTTGCCGTCGAACCCCTCGTAGGACGCGATGAGGCGAGCGGCCTGGACGCTCGATTTCCCGTGGGGACAGACCGTCACCACCCGGTCGTCGCCGTCGAACCGTTCGACGTCGTCGACGATGGTCGGGAGCGGGACGTTCTCGCTACCTGGGATGTGTCCGCGCTGGAACGATCCGGGCGAGCGGATGTCGATCACGCGCGCGTCCGCATCGTCTACCAGCGACCGGAGTTCGTCAGTGCCGATTTCGCCGTCCATATCCAGTGGGTCGGGGTCGACGCCTAAATCGGCACCGACTACAGCAGGCCGTCCGCCTGCGCGAGCAGGATGCCCTCGATGGTCGCATCGTTGGCGGGTTCGCGGCGCGCGACCTGGAGCGCCTCGTCGATTGGGACGGTCGTCACCGAGAGGAACTCGTTGTCGTCGAGGTCCTGGTCGACCGGTTCCAGCCCCTCGGCGAAGACGATGCCGCGACGGTGACGGAGCACGCCGGTCGAGCACCAGAACTCCTCGACGAGCGAGACGCCGGCGGCCTCGAAACCCGTCTCCTCGCGGAGTTCGCGCGCCCCGGCGGTCGTGTAGGACTCGTCGTCCTCGACGATGCCGGCCGGGAGTTCGAGACACTGCTCGCGGATGGTCGGGCGGTACTGGTCGACCATCACGAGTTCGTCGCCGGTGGACGCCACGACGACGACGGCGGCGGGCAGGTCGGCCCAGTAGTAGTCCTTCTCGGAGCCGTCGGGCTGGCGGACCCGGTCGTAGCCGCCGGTGTACCAGCCGGTCTCGTACTCGGACTCGCTCTCGAGGACGGGCCACTCGTGGGCCGGTTCGCGGGTCATACCTGCTGTCGGACCGCGACGTGGTAAAACGTGGCGTTGTCCCGGACGACGACGCCCGCGTCGGTCGCTGCGTCGGGGTGTTGCAGACGGAGCGCGTCGCGCTCGTCGAACGGCGAGTGCGTGAACGCGCCCTTGAAGCCGACCGGCCCCCGCCAGTACGGCTCGGAGCGGCCGGTCTCGTTCGGCGTCGCCGCGTCGAGGGCCGCCGTCGTGTACGGGTAGCGCCGGGGCGACTGCTGGCTCCAGTTCACCGCCGTCCCGTTCTCGACGCTGTACTCGCCGTCGGCCGGCGTCGCGACGACGTAGTAGGGATCACCGCTCTTGAGGTAACTCGGCAGGGCACCCAGCGCCAGCAGCAGGACCGCGACGGCGAGCAGGCCCAGCAGCGTGTTCCGGGTGACCGGTCGCATCAGACGACCTCTCGGTAGATGCGACCGAACGCCTGCCGGCGGAGTGTCCCGACGGCCGCTCGGCGCTCGCTCTGGAACGTCGCCGCGACGGCCCGCTCGGCGAACGGTGCGGCGTGCCAGACGACGTTGTCGACGTTCTCCGCGCCGACGAGCGTGATCTCACACGCCGTGTCGGTTCGCCAGGACTCGAACTCGTCCATCGTCCCGACGCGGACCGCGAGCGACTCGGCGAACAGCACGTCGCGCGCGGTCTCGACGACCTCGCTGGTGACCTGCTCCTCGTACGCTTCGGCGTCGAGTCCCATCGCCTTCGCGACTTCCTTGACGACGACCTGTGCGGTCGGCCCGAGCGCCTCGTAGCGCTCGCTCGCTTCCTCGGCCGATTCCGGCGAGAACTGCCCCTCAGTCTCCATATCGCCCCGTAGTCGCCGGCGGGACTACTGGGTTTCGTCTCCACCGCCGGTGGGGTCGCTCTCGGCGTCGGCGTCCGCGCCCTCCGCGGACCCGTCGGAGTCGTCACTCTCGTCGTCCTCGTCCAGCATCGCTCGGGTCAGTTCGCGGGCCTCGGCCAGCACCTCGCTGTCCTGGTCACGGAGCGCGTTCGTCCCGCGGTGCCGAGACGCCCCCTGCGGAAGGTCGCCGTGGCCGTGGTCGTGATCGTGTCCGCCGCCGCTCCGGTCGACGGTGTCCTCGAACACCTGCGGGAACTCCGTCTCCTCGGCGTGATCGACGACCTCCTCGGAGAGTTCGTCCTCGCCGAGCTGTCCCCAGCCCGGGACGTGTTCGTCGAGCCACGCCTCGTGGTCGTCGCCGCCGGTCATCGCCGTGAACGCGAGGTGGTTCGCGAGGTGGCGAGCGTCGGCTTGCGGGTCGTCGCACACTGGACAGGCGTATCCCATCGGTATCGGGAGAAGGGCACGGAGCCGTATATGGTGTCGGGGTCCGCGCTACAGGAGTCGGACCATCACGAGCGCGTCCGCGCCGTTGCTGTAGTAGTTCGGGATGGTCTTGCGGTGCTCGAAGCCGAAACGGCGGTAGAGCCGGCGTGCGCCGTCGTTGTCCGCTCGGACTTCGAGCTTGACGGAGCCGGCCCCTGTCGCGTCGAGGACCGACAGCGCGCGCTTCAACAGCGCGCTCGCGACGCCCCGACGGCGATAGGACGGGCGGACCGCCAGGTCCTTGACGTGTCCGAGCGGCGTTCCGTGGTTCGGAACCGTGTCAGCGATGACGTAGCCGGCGACAGCGGGCGGGTCGCCGTCGTCGTTGCCCGTTTCGGCGACGAGAAAGCCGTCCTCGTCGAGGTAGCTCTCCAGCGCGGAGAACGGCCAGGGCTGGGGAAACGACGCCTGCTCGATCCGGTGGATCTCGATGAGGTCCGCGCGAACGGCCTGCCGGATCGGCGGGGCGTCGGGCGACCCCGGGCCCTCTGGTGCAACGGTCGTCACACTCGCGTTTCGAGGCGCGTCCTCATATGTGTTGTCGCCGCACGACACTGATCGCATCGGGCAGGCGAAGACGCTCGGAACGCATCCCTCACAGTTCATGGGAGACGGCCGGGGGCGCGAGTGAAACGTCGCAAGGTTCTTTACCGGGACGACCCTTCTTATAAACGCACCCGTTTTGGGTGCCACCACCCCCACCCCCACCCCTCTTTCCGTTCTTTCCGCCGGCGCGCGACGTTTCCGAGAGCGACTGCGCCGCTCACCGGCCGTACTGCAAGTACGAAGCCACGACGAAGAACAGGATTGCGCCGGCGGCGAACGAAAGCAGGCCGACGACCCCGCTCGTCGGGACCGCCCCTCTGACTATCGAGACGGTGAGGAGTCCAACGGCGGCGCCACCGAGGACGAACAGTGCGCCGGTCTGCCAGTTGGCCAGAAACTCGCGGAGGGCGGACTCGGACATAACCGCGACTACTCGGCGTCGGGCCTTAGTTCCACGGCCTGAGTACGAACCGAACTGTCGAGCGGCACAGTCACTGTGCAGATTAGTCCGACCGCTCGCAAAAAATCGAGATTCCTGACGGAATCTCGCCTTAGTCGTCAGCCGGCGCCGCGCCGCCGTCGTCGTGCTGCATCTTCGTGTGGGGCAGCTTGCCGCCGTCGGCGAGGATCTCGCGTTCGCGCTCGGAGGCGTCGAGCGTCGCCGTCGCCTCCCAGTCGTCGTTGACGCGAATCGTAAACTCTTCCTGGCCGGAGCGGACGGCCTCGGCCACGTCGTCGACGATCTCGACGTCGTCGCCCTGCTCGAGCTTCTCGTAGGTGTCCTCGTCGATCTCCAGCGGAACGATGCCGAAGTTGAAGAGGTTCGCCTTGTGGATGCGGGCGAAGCTCTGGGCGAGGACGGACTCGATACCGAGGTACATCGGACACAGGGCCGCGTGCTCGCGTGAGGAGCCCTGACCGTAGTTCTCGCCGGCGACGAGGACGCCGCCGTCGGCCTCGAGCGCGCGCTCGGCGAACGTGTCGTCGACTCGCGAGAGCGTGAACTCGGAGAGCTTCGGCACGTTCGACCGGTACATCAGGATGTCCTGCGTGGCCGGGATGATGTGGTCCGTGGTGATGTTGTCCTCCATCTTCAGGAGGGCCTCACCGCCGACCTCGGACTCGAGCGGGTCCTTCAGCGGCACGTCGCCGATGTTCGGGCCCTTGATGAGCTCGTCGTCGACGGCGTTGTCCGGCGCGATGAGGTCGGACTCGGAGTTGCCGATGTAGGAGTCGGGCATCTCCAGGCCGGGGGCCTCGAGGTCGCCGAGTTCGTCGGCGAGGTTCCGCGGGTCCACGATTTCGCCCTTGATGGCGGCCGCGGTGGCGACCTCCGGCGAGCAGAGGTAGACGTTGTCGTCCTCGATGCCGGAGCGGCCCTCGAAGTTGCGGTTGAAGGTCCGCAGCGAGACGGAGTCGGAGGCGGGCACGTGACCGATGCCGATACACGCACCGCAGGTCGCCTCGGAGAAGTTGACGCCGGCGGCCATCATCTCCGCGGTCCAGCCCTCGCGGGCCAGCATCTCGGAGGCCTGCTTCGAACCGGGCGCGACGATCATCTCGGTCTTCTTGTCGATGTTGCGCCCTTCCAGCATCTTCGCGCCGGGGAGGATGTCCTCGTAGGCGCCGTTCGTACAGGAGCCGATCATGACCTGCTCGACGTCGACGCCCTCGACCTCGGAGACGGGCACGACGTTGTCCGGCATGGACGGCTGGGCGATGAGCGGTTCGAGGTCCGAGAGGTCGACGACGATCTCGTCGTCGTACTCGGCGTCCTCGTCGGGGCCGATCTCGACGAACACGTCCTCGCGGCCGAGGCGTTCGAGGTAGTCCTCGGTCTGCTCGTCCGTCGGGAAGATGGAGGACGTGGCACCGAGTTCGGTCCCCATGTTGGTGATGGTCGTCCGCTCGGGGACGGTCAGCGTCTCGACGCCGGGGCCGGTGTACTCGAGCACCTTGCCGACGCCGCCCTTGACGGAGAGGCGGCGCAGGAGCTCGAGGATGACGTCCTTCGCGGTCGCCCACTCGGGCAGTTCGCCCTCGAGGCGGACGTTGACGACTTCCGGCATGTCGATGTAGTAGGCACCGCCACCCATCGCGACGGCCACGTCGAGCCCGCCGGCACCGATGGCGAGTTCGCCGAGACCACCGGGGGTCGGCGTGTGGGAGTCCGAGCCGAGCATCGTCTTGCCGGGCGCGGCGAAGTTCTCCTTGTGGACGTTGTGACAGATTCCGTTGCCGGGCCGGGAGAAGTGGGCACCGAACGTCCCTGCGGCGGAACGGAGGAAGCGGTGGTCGTCCGTGTTCTTGAAGTCGAACTGGTAGGTCTGGTGGTCACAGTACTGGGCCGCCAGTTCCGTCTGGACTTCGTCGAGGTCGAGCGCCTCGAACTGGAGCCAGACGAGCGTCCCGGTCGTGTCCTGCGTCAGCACCTGGTCGATTTCGATTCCGATCTCCTCTCCGGGTGTCAGCTCCCCTTCGACGAGGTGTTCGTCGAGAATCTTTTCCGTAAGCGTCTGTCCCATAACGTCTGTCAATCGATACCGCGCCCGTATAAATCCCGCGTATTCCTCCCCATTTTGCGTTGAAAACCCCCTCCCGTCTGTCACTCGTGCGCGAGTGAATCAGACCGGCAGGCCTATGCGCCAGAGCGCCACAGTCGGGGATATGTTCAAGAGCGGCCGGTTCGTCGCCGACGCGCTCGGCGACCTCAGAGAGTCGCAGGTGCAACCGAACGGCGTCGACCTCACGCTCGGCAAAGTCTACGAGCAGGTCGAGCCGGGGCGAATCGAGCGCGGTGGCAAGACGGTCGGCGAGCGCCGCGAATGCGAGGCCGACGACGGCGTCTACCACCTCGACCGGGGCGGCTACATCGTGGAGTACGCCGACCGCGTCGCCATCCCGGAGGGCCACGTCGGCTTCCTCCTGCCGCGCTCGTCGCTGCTTCGCAACTCCTGTATGCTGGACACGGCCGTCTGGGACGCCGGCTACGAGGGCCGCGGCGAGGGACTCCTCGAGGTCCACCACCCCATCGAACTCGAATCGGGAGCCCGCATCGCCCAGCTCGTCCTCGCAGAAGCCGCCCACGAAGGAACCTACGAGGGATCGTATCAGGGGGAGAACCTGCAGTAGCGCCGGACACAGTGCCACTTCGGCCGACGAGGGACCAATGATTCCTTCGTGCGAATTTCGTCGGGGGTGTGACCGAGGCTGCCGTTGCCGAGGCAGAACGCAGCCGCTGACCGCGCGAACGGCCGCTGGCGTGACGAATTACAGAACATGGTAGACCATGCCGTGAATTTAAGTGTATCTCCCGAGACGTACCCATTGGTGCTGAACGATACCGACTTCCGGCGCGAGTCCCCGACAGCCTTCAGCGGCCGGGAGTTGCACCGGTATCGCTCTCGAGTACGACAGTCGTCTGACCGGGGTTTATCACCATCGCTGTTTTCACACTGAGATATGATAGTAGAATTTCACATCGACGTTCCCCTCCTGCAGCGCACCGCGGAAACACTCGGTAACTCGGCGATACGGATACAGCGGCTCCACTGCGAAGGCGACGGCTGTCGCGCCGTCGCCTGGATCGGTCCCGTCGAGCGAGCGGCCGTCGAGGCGGGACTTGCACAGGACGAGAGTATCACCGACTACGCCCACGTGGCCGCCGAAGGTGACGGGCACTGGTACACTGTCCACACCGCGAACGGAATCGTCGACACCGTTTCGCGGTCGCTGCTGAACGCCGACGGGTTCCTCCTCGGCGCGGCACAGACCGGCGACGACTGGATCTTCCGGGCACGGTTCCCCGAGAAGAGTTCGGTCCTCTCGTTCCGCGACGCGCTCATCACCGAGGACATCAACATCGATATCCAGACGATCACCGACGACACCGAAGCGTCTCCGCAGTTCGGGGTGACCGACCCCCAGAAGGAGGTGCTGCTGCTCGCGCTCAACCGCGGGTACTTCACCGTCCCGCGGGAGTCGTCGCTCTCCGATCTCGCCGCGGAGCTCGGAATCTCCAGTCAGGCCGCTTCCGAGCGACTGCGCCGCGGGACGCGAACGCTCGTTCAGAACACCCTCGCGGCCCCCGAGCGGCCGCTGGTCGGCTCGCCGCCGGAGTAGGCGACTCGGCCCGCTCGCCGGACTGGGTTGTTTCACGCACTGAAATCGCTCGCACGCTGTTATAACGGAAGTGCCCGTACGTACGTCCATGAGCTACGAGGATGGGACAGTCTACGTGCTCCGGGACGGCGGCACCGACGGTGACGGCTGGGTGAGTCCGAGACCCGCCGACGAGGTCATCACCGACGCCATCGTGGAGGCGACGGATCTGCAGGTCGACGATCTCGACGACCTCGAGACGTACGTCGACACCGAAGTGCTCCGAGCCGTTGTGGTCGACGGCCAGGAGGAGACGGTGACGTTCGCGGTCGAAGGCCACGACGTGACGATCGACCGGGACGGAGCCGTCGAGGTCGGCGGCTGACGGGAATCGAGCGGGTACCACACGCTCGCTTCGCCGTCCGCGGATCGACACATCCGTCTGAGCCCACCCAATGACATAAGGCGGTCGCCCGAGAGCCACCGGTATGACTCGCGTCGCGCTCATCGCCCACGACGACGAGAAACCGGAGATGATCGACCTCGCACAGAGCTACGAGGACGCGCTCTCGGGGTTCGACCTCGTCGGGACTGGCACGACGAGCAAGCGCATCATGGAGGAGACCGATCTGACGGTCGAGCGCAAGGAGAGCGGTCCGCTCGGCGGCGACACCCAGATCGGGGCGGAAGTCGCCGAAGACCGCATCGACGGCATCGTCTTCCTGCGCGACCCGCTGACGGCCCAGCCACACGAGCCGGACATCTCCGCGCTGTTGCGTATCTGTGACGTCCACGACGTGCCGCTGGCGACGACGCGAACCTCGGCGGAGTTCCTGCTCGAAGGGCTGGTTCGAGACGAAACGGACGGGTGAACGGTCAGTCGGCGTAGGTCGGCCGCTCGGCGTAGTCGATGGGGTCGCGCTCGCCGATGCGCTGGAAGGCCTCCAGCCGGAAGGCGCAGGCGTCGCAGGTCCCGCAGGCCGGTTCGTCGTCGCGGTAACAGCTCCAGGTGTCCGCGTATGGGACGCCGAGTTCCACGCCGCGCTCGGCGATATCGGTCTTCGACCACTCGACGAAGGGGGCGACGAGGTCGATCTCGGTCTCCGGTTTCGTCCCCGCGTCGATCACCCGCTGGAACGCCTCGAAGAAGGCGGGCCGGCAGTCGGGGTAGCCGGAGAAGTCCTCGCTGTGCGCGCCGATGAAGACGGCTCCGCAGTCGTTGGCCTCGGCGTAGGAGACGGCCATCGACAGGAGGTTCGCGTTGCGGAACGGGACGTAGGACGTGGGTATCTCGTCGCTATCGGTGTCGGCGTCCGCGACCGCCATCTCGTCGTCGGTCAGCGAGGAGTCGCCGATTTGCTGGAGATGGCCGGTCTCGACGTGGAGGAAGTCCGCCGCGTCGACGTGGTCGGCCAGCGCGCTGGCGCACTCGTACTCCCGGTCCTCGGTGTTCTGTCCGTAGCTCGTGTGCAGCAGGTACAGGTCGTCGTACCCGCGGGTCTGTGCCTCGTAGGCCGCCGTGGCGCTGTCCATGCCGCCGGAGGCGAGCACGACAGCGCGGGTGTCGTCAGTCATGTTGTCGGAGTCGATGGTCGGTCAGGTTCCCGGTGCGTCGTTCCAGAGGTCGACGTGGAGCCGCGGCGTGTAGCGGTAGCCGTACTCCATCGCGAGGGCCGCGACCGTCTCGCGCGTCTCGTTCAGTTCCGCTCGCGTCTGGCCCTCTGGCATCAACAGGACGTCGTCGTCGCGGACGGGAGTCGAGGCGGCGTCGCGGACCCCCTCGACGACGCGCTCGATTTCGGCCAGGTCGTCGGGCCCGGTGACGACGAACTTCAGTTGCGTCTCGTAGGTCTCGACGAGTTCGGCGAGCGTCTCGATGTCGAGTCGCCGGTCCTCGTGGCAGTCGGCCCACTCGCCGTCGCCGGCGGGGTCGCGCTCCGCCGTCGGCGTGCTGGAGGCCAGTTTCGGGCTGACGCTCGCGAGGTCGACGGGTGCGTCCGGGACGATGGTCCCGTTGGTCTCGACGGTGGTGTGATAGCCCCGGTCGGCGAGTTCGGTCAGCAGCGTCTCGCTGGCGTCGTGAATCAGCGGCTCGCCGCCGGTGAGGACGACGTGGTCTGCGTCGTGGTCCGCGACCGCCGCGAGCACGTCCGCGACGGAGAAGTAGTCGTGGGTCGGCTCCCACGAGGTGTGATAGGAGTCACAGAACCAACAGCGGAGGTTACAGCCGCTCGTGCGGACGAACACGCTCGGGACGCCGGCCAGTCGGCCCTCACCCTGGAGCGAGTGAAACAGCTCGTTGATCGGCAGGTCCGCCTCGCCGTCCCCTTGGTCGTCGCTGTCGGCCTCGGAGCGGTCGCCGTCGGCGTCAGTCACACCGGCCGCGTCGTCGTCGCTGGCGACCGGCATCAGCGGACGCAGAGTTCCCCGGTCTCCCGGACGGAGACAGCGACGGACGACACCGTCTCCGGGAGGCGATCGGCGAGGCGCTGTTCCAGCGTCACGGCCATCACCTCGGCCGTCGGCGGGCGTTCGAGCACGACGACCGCGTCGCCGTCGCCGCTGGCCTCGAACGCGTCGACCAGCGGGTCGCCGGCCTCGAGCAGGAAGCGGTGGTCCCACTCGTCGACCACCGCCGTGATCTCACCCTTGTCGACGACCCACCCCTCGTCGGTGAGTTCGCCGGTGACGCGGACGGTAATCTCGTAGTTGTGCCCGTGCGGACGCGAGCACTTCCCGTCGTGGTGGCGCAGGCGGTGGCCCGTAGAGAGTCTGAGCGGGCGGTCGCCGCCGACGACGAGTTCGCGTTCACCGGCGGCCGCGACCGTTCCCTCGGAAGTAGATATTCGCTGGGACATACTCCGGGATTATCGAGGGATGTCTTAACTCCATCGTGACCGCCGTAAGCGATAGGGAGGTCCGGCCCTCACAGGCGAGTGTGACACGACGTGCCGTAGAACAGCAGTTCGAGCGTTACCTCTCGCAGTTCGTCGACGAGACGTACGCGGCCTTCGACGTGGGGGCCGTCCTGCGCGGCTCGCGGGGCGGCGGGAGCCGCGTGGCGGGAAAGCTCCTGAAGAACAGCCAGCCGGTCGAGCGCCACGTCGTCCGACCGAAGCTCCGGGCCTACCAGCAGCAGATCCTCGACCAGCTGGAGCCCGTTCTGGACTACGCCGAGGAGACCGACGCGGCGTTCGACGCGTACGCCGACGAGGTGCTGGCTCGCGACCTGTACTGGAACGCGCTCAGAGAGGAGGTCCGCGGTGACCGCCGCGAGCAGATCCGCGAGCGACTGCTGGCGCGCCAGCGCTCGTTCGGGGACGACCTCGCGCCGCTCGTGGCGGCCGACACCGACGACTTCTGGGCGGCCGTCGCCGACGCCTACGACCGGAAGACGGCGACCGAGGTACTTCGGGAGCACCTCGAATTCACCGTGCCGCTCCGGGAGGAGCGCGACGCCTTCGCCTTCGAACTCACCATCGACCCCGGCGAGGTGCTCGGCGGGCTCGCCCGGGCACTGCCGTCGCTGACGGTGGAGTTCACCGACGAGGCGCTGCGCTCGATGCGGACAGCCGAGGAGCGCGTCATCCCGCAGGCCACGGCAGACGTTGAGCAGGCCTACGAGGAGTGAGCAGTCAAACGGCGTCGCCGTGGCTCCAAGCGGTTTCCGATCCGGGACGCGACGGCCGCGGCTCGCCGGCGAACCGCACTAGAAGGACACGATAGCCGTCGTGGCACGGTGACGGCCGGTTCGTGTCGCGTATTGGTGTTGGTGTTGACTGACGACGGCAGGCGTGGCTTCGCTCACGTCGGCCCGGTCTCGGACTCCGCGAGACCGGCTTAGCATGGGAGCTCGGCAGTGGACCCCGGCGACGGCGTCCGTCTGCGGGCTACAGTAGTAGTCCAGCCCACCTGCCATTGGTTGACATGCAATGCAACGATAAATAACCTACGAAATATGTTACTTGTGTACCGAGTAAATACTTCGACAGGCGAGAGAGCGCGTGCAGACCCAGAATGACAGCGGGGCACTATGTGTAAGTATTCTAGTACGACCGGTCGCCGACGAGTCGCGCCGGCCCCAGCCCTCGGGACGCGCTCCGCCGTGGAACCAGTTACCCGTCGAAGGGCCAGTCGCCGGTGATCCGCATCCCCTCGGCGAGGCCCTGCGATTCGAGGGCGTCGGCGATGACCGAGGGGTCGACTGGCTCGGGGTCGACCGTTCCGTCGGCGAGCGTCACCGCCAGATCCGTCAGCAGGACGGCCTGCTCGCGGAAGGTCCGGGGCTCCAGTTTGTCGAGCGTGTCGGCGTGGGTGTGACCCCACCCGCGGCCGGACTCACCCGTCTCGCTGGTCACGTGATAGCCGGGGACGCCCCGGCGAACGAACGGCCAGTGGTCGCTGTGTGGGCCCTGCTCCGGCGTGAGCGAGATGGGGTGGTCGAAGCGGTCGGCCACCCGCTCGGCGGCGTCGGCCAGCGCGTCGAAGCCGTGGGTGTAGCACTCGAGTGTTCGGCCCTGAACAACCCCGTCGAGATTGAGGACGGCGGTCACGTCGTCGAGGTCCGTCTCGGCTGCGAGGTGGTTCGAACCAACCAGTCCGACCTCCTCCGCACCGAAGGCGACGAACTCCACGCGGGTGTCGAGTTCGTGCTCGCGACCCGCGAGCGCCCGCGCGAGTTCGACGACCATCGCCGTCCCCGCGCCGTTGTCCATCGCGCCCTCGGCGATGTCGTGGGCGTCGACGTGGCTTGTCACCAGCAGGCGCTCGTCGGTGTCCGGGCCGAGTTCGGCGTGGACGTTCCGGCTGGTCGAGTCAGGCGTCTCGCAGTCCACCGCGACGGTCACCGCGTCGCCGTCGTAGCGTCGCGAGAGTCGCGCTCCCGTTTCGCTGGCCACGCCGACCGCGGGGATCTCACCGATCGGTGCCTCGGCCGTCCCGACGCTGCCGGTCGCCGGGAGGACGCCCTCGACGTGGTTCCGGTAGACGAACGCTGCCGCGCCGGCCTCGACGGCGTGGTAGTACTTCTCTCGGCGGTGGATGTAGCGGTCGTACCAGTCGGGCACGTCCGAGCGCGCCATCACGACGCATCCCTCGCAGTCGGCGTCCGCGAACTCCTCGGGCAGGCCGTGGCCCACGTCGACCAGTTCGCCGGTCACCTCGTCGGCGGGCGAGCGCGGCAGAGCGATGCACTCGTGGGCCAGCGCGGCGACCGGTTCGCCGTCGGCCCGGATCGCGCTCTCGCCGCGCTCCCAGCCCTGTACCTCGAACTCCGAGAGCCGGGCGTTCCGGGCGTGTTCTGCGAGAGCGTCGCGGGTCTCCGCCGCGGCCGCCCGTTCGCCGTCGCTGCCGGCCATCCGGTTCCCGATGTCGACCAGCGTCTCCAGGTGGTCCCAGCCGGCGTCGCTGGTGAACGTCTCGCCGATCCAGTCGGTGTCGCTCATGCCCCACGCTGGGGGCGTGACGCGTTTGAAACTACGGGTGAGTTCAGGTCGCCGCGAGCGGACCGTACCGGCTGGCGACGCCGTAGATCAGCACCGCGAGCGCGCTGACCGCGAGGCCCACGAGGACCAGTCCGGTGAGCAACTGCAGCGGCGTGACGACCACGATTGGACGCCCCAGAAGTGCGTTGTAGGCCGTGACGAGCGCACCGTCGAGCGCGGCCGAGGCGACGAAGCCACCGAGGCTGACGACGCCGACGCCAGCGCTCCACCGGCAGCGCGTTTGCCGAGAGAGGCCGCGCTTCGCTGCGTCGGCGGCGACCAGCGCGACGGCGACGGGGACGACGAACAGGGCAGCGAGGAGGGGGAGGGGATTCACGTTGGGGATACTGCAGCGAGCGCACATAAAGTCGGCCGCACCGCGGGGGCCGATCCGGTCACACCCGCGCTTTTGGCGCTGCCGGTCGAAGCCGGCCCATGCGCGCCGCAGTGCTGGAGGCCTACGGCGAACCGCTGGCGGTCGAGGAGCGGACGGCACCGGAACCGGACCCAGACGCCGCGGTCGTCGCGGTCGAGGCGTGTGGGATCTGCCGGAGCGACTGGCACGCCTGGCAGGGCCACGGTGACTGGGCCGACGACGACGTTCCCCTCGGACAGGTGCTCGGCCACGAACCGGCCGGGCGCGTCGTCGCGACGGGGCCGCGCGTCTCGACGCTCTCCGTCGGCGACCGCGTCGTGGTCCCGTTCAACCTCGGCGACGGCACCTGCGACTACTGCCGGAACGGCCACGGCAACGTCTGCACCGACGGCCACGCGCTCGGGTTCGAACCGGCGGTCCCGGGCGCGTTCGCCGAGCGAGTCGGCGTCCCGAACGCCGACTACAACCTCGTCTCGCTCCCCGACGGCGTCGGCTTCGACGCGGCGGCGGCGCTTGGCTGTCGCTACGTCACGGCGTTCCACGCGCTCGCTCACCGGGCAGATATCAGCGCCGGCGACCGCGTCGCCGTCCACGGCTGTGGCGGCCTCGGACTGGCGGCCGTCCAGATCGCCGACGCACTCGGCGCGAGTGTGATCGCGGTCGACATCCGCGAGGGACCGCTCTCGATGGCCGCCGACGTGGGCGCGAGCCAGGTCGTCGACGCCAGCGCGGTCGATGACGTGCCCGGCGCCGTCGACGACCTGACCGACGGCGGCGCGGAGGTGTCGGTCGACGCGCTCGGCATCGCCGAGACGTGCCGGAACAGCGTCCGGTGTCTCCGCCCGCGTGGCACGCACGTCCAGGTCGGCCTGACGACCGACGCCGAGCGCGGCGAGGTGGCGCTCCCGACGGACTGGATCACTCGCTGGGACATCAGCGTGCTCGGCTCGCGCGGGATGCCGCCGTCGCGCTACGGCGAACTCCTCAGGCTCGTCGCCGACGGCACGCTCGACCCCGGCGCGCTGGTCACTCGCCGGGTCGGCCTCGACTCGGTGTCGGAGCGCCTCGCCGCGATGACCGACTACGAGACGGCGGGCGTCGAACTCGTGACGACGTTCGAGTGAGGGTTCGCGCGTCCGGCCGTCACCCCGCGTCCCGCCAGCGCCAAGTCGGCTCCCAGTCGAACAACCGCTCGGCCTTCGACGTGTCGACCAGCGCCGCGTAGGGGTCCCCGGAAGCGAGTGACTCGCGGCACTCGGCGTCGGGAAACAGTTCGGCAACGAGGTCCGCGCTCGGCGTCTCGGCGCTCGTGTCGGGAGCCGACACCCAGACCCGCTCGTGGCCGTCGAAGGAGGCCTCGACGGCCCGTCGGACGAGCGAGGCCGCATCGGTGGCGTGGACGTACGAGAACAGGGTGTTGCGCTGGGTGTGGAAGTGCCGCGAGTCGCGGAGCGCGGCGAGCGAGCGGTCCGCCTCGACGAACGTCTCGCGCGCCAGGTCGTCGTCGACGACCCACGGGAACCGCAGCGAGGTGATGGTCCGCGGCGCGCCCTCGTCGCGGCGAGCGAAGCCGTCGGCGGCGAGTTCGAGCGCCTGCTTTCCCATGCCGTAGGGATTCGATGGCGTAAGCCGGTGGGACTCGTCGACGGGGAGGTAGTCGACCGTGATCGAGTCGGGCTCGAAGCCGCCGCCGATGGCGCTGAAGCTCGACGCCAGCGCCACCGTGTCGACGCCCAGTTCGCCGGCGGCTTCGAGCACGTGATACGTCGTCATGACGTTGCTCTCGTAGGTGCGGTACCCCGGCGTCCGGTCGGGCGTCGGAACCATACCGAGGTGGACGACGGCGTCGGCGTCGCTCCTGGCGACGGCCCCGTACACCTCGCCCGCGTCGAGCAGGTCCGCGGCGATGTACGCGTCGGCGCGCTCCTCGTCGCGCCCGCCCCGCGAGAGATTGACCGTCCGATACCCCGCGTCGTTCAGGTGGGCGAGCACGTGCCCGCCGACGCGTCCGCTCCCGCCGGTGACGGCGACCGTCTCGGTCATACCCGCCGACTCGGCTCGAAGGGTGAAAACAGCCACGCAGGTCGAGCGGAGGCGTGCGGTCAGGCCGAGACGAGCGCCTCGCGCACCGCGTCCTCGATGGGCGTCTGGTCGATGGGGACGACCTGCTGGAGGTCCAGTTCGGGGTCGACCGTCACGGGGTTTCGCATGCTCTCGGCCAGCGGCCGCGCGATGGCGTACTGCACGTCCGTCGTCAGGCGGAGCCAGTGCGAGGACAGCGCCGGCGTCATCACCGGGACGGAGACGATGAACACGCGCTTGCCCTTCTCGCGTGCGGTCAGTTTCAGCAGCGACTCGTAGGACCACACCGACGGCCCGCCGATGTCGTAGGTCTCGCCGCGGGTCTCGTCGGCGGCGAGCACCGCGACGAGGTAGGCGATGGCGTCGCGCACGCCGATGGGCTGACAGGGCGTCCGGACCCACTTCGGGACGAGCATCACGGGCAGGCGGTCGGTCAGGTCGTTGAGGATGCGAAAGCTCGCGCTCTCGGCGCCGATGATGACGGCGGCCCGGAGCACCGTCAGGTCGTAGCTCCCCTCGGCCAGCACCGACTCGACCTCGCGCCGGGACGCCAGATGGGGCGAGAGGTTCTCCTCGTCGCCGCTGATGCCGCTCAGATACACCACGCGGTCGACGCCCGCCTCGGTCGCGATTTCGCAGAAGCGCCGCGCGTACTCGCGGTCGAGTTCGGCGAAGTTCTCGGCCGTCAGCGAGTGGATCAGGTAGTACGCCGCGTCGACGCCGTGACACAGTCCGGACAACGTCTCCGGGTCGCCGAGGTCGCCGTCGAACGGCTCGACCCCCTCGGGGAACGACTCCTCGCTCGCGCTCCGGGAGAACGCCACCACGTCGTGGCCCGCGTCGTTCAGGGCGCGGACCAGTCGCTGTCCGATGAACCCCGTCGCACCGACGACCAGCACTCGCATGTACCTTGGTTGTCGTATCGAACCCCCAAGTCGTTTTGCCCCGTCAGAACGCGTCGATGACCGGGATGCCGGTCGTCTCGAACTCGGTCATGGCGTCGAGCAGGTCCGGCGTCCGGTCGAGCGACACCGTCTCGGAGACGATGGCCGTCGGGTCGAGCTTCCCGCGGTCGATCAGACGGAAGATGTCGTCGTAGTGGGGTCGGGGCATCCCGACCGTCCCGACGAACTGGAGTTCCTTCGCGACCATCAGGTCGGTTGGCAGCGACACCTCGCCGCCCTCCGCGCTCGACGTGAGGCCGATCTGGAGGTGCTGTCCGCGCTTTCCGAGACACTGAACGCTGTTCCGGCACGTCTCGGCGATACCGAGCGCGTCGACGGACACGTGGGCACCCCCGTCGGTGACCGCCGTCACCGCCTCGGGCACGTCCTCGACCCGCTCGGCGTTGACCGTCTCGACGGCTCCGAGGTCGGATGCGAGTCCCAGTTTCTCGTCGAACAGGTCGACGGCGACGACGTTCGCGCCCAGTGCGTCGGCGATGTGGACGGCGGATAGCCCCACGCCGCCGCAACCGTGGACGGCGACCCAGTCGCCGCCGTCGACGTCGGCTCTGTCGACCAGGCCGTGAAAGGAGGTCATGAACCGACAGCCCAGGCCCGCCATCTCGACCGGCGAGATGCCGTCCGGCAGGTGGACGGCGTTGAAGTCGGCCCACGGGACGTGAAAGCGCTCGGCGAACGCACCGGGTGCCTCGGGGGCGAGCCCCAGCGGAATCCGTTCGTCACAGAGGTTCGACATGTCCCGGCGGCAGGACGGACAGGTGCCGTCGGCGAGGTTGAACGGGACCGCCACGCGATCCCCCACGCGGACCGTCTCGACCTCGTCACCCACCTCAACCACGACACCGGCGGGCTCGTGTCCGAACACGTGCCCCTCCGAGAATCCCCGGGACTCCCAGAGCGGGTCGCCCTGCCAGGCGTGCCAGTCGCTCCGGCAGATCCCACACGCCTCGGTCTCGACCACGACGCCCGTGGCGTCCGCTTCCGGTTCGTCGACCTCCCTGACCGCCAGCGGCTCTCCGTGGCCGGTGAACACAGCTGCACGCATACACCACGGCAGACGGTGACGCGCGCCATAACGCTGTGGGGGAGTCGTCGCCTGGATGGTTTCGAGCGGCGACGCTCGCAACCCCTACCGCCAGCTGGTCCAGCCGCCGTCGACCACGAGCGATTCACCGGTCACGTACCCAGCCAGGTCGCTCGCGAGGAACGTCGCCGCGCCGGCGACGTCGTCCGGCTGGCCGTAGCGGCCCAGCGGCACCATCTGCGTGAACTGCTCCGCCTGTTCGGCCGCGGCCTCCGGGTCGGTCGGTTCGCCGCCGATCATCGTCTCGATCCCTCCCGGGTGAATCGCGTTCACCCGGATGTCGTGCTCGCCGAGCCTGTGCGCGAGCGAGTAGGTCAGCGTCGTCAGTCCGCCCTTCGACGCGGAGTAGGTCGGCCAGTCCCCGTTGCCAAAGAGCCCGGCGATGCTGGAGGTGTTGATGATGGTCCCGCCGGTTCCGTGGTCGACCATCCGGTCCGCGGCGACCTGGGAGCCGAAGTAGGCGCCCTTGAGGTTGATGTCCATCGTCCGCTGGTAGTCCGCCTCGGTCACGTCGAAGAAGTCCTCGGCGTGCCAGACGCCCGCGTTGTTCACCATGACGTCCAGCCCGCCGGCCGCGTCGGCGGCCTCCACCGCCTCGATCAGGTCGGCCCGGTTCGTGACGTCACACTCCACGAACACGGCCTCGGCGTCCGTCTCGTCCTCGATCAGTTCGTGCGTCGGCACCCCGTCCTCTTTCGGGTCCTCGCGCACGTCGGCGACGACGACCGCCTCCGCACCGTGGTCTGCGAACCCGTGAGCGATTCCGCGGCCGATTCCCGAACTGCCGCCGGTGACGACGGCCGTCTTGCCATCGAGAAGTGACATTCGTGTAACACCACCGTGAACTGTCGCGGAGGAACGAGATAAAATACAGTGGCGATGTCGCTCCTGTGGTCGGTGGACGGGCGGCGAGGGATTTGAACCCGACTGCGAGACTCGCCAGCGCTCGTCTCGCGTGCTTCGAATCCTCGGGCCGTTTTCACGGCTCACAATCGTTCGCCGAAAAACGGGCGGCGAGGGATTTGAACCCCCGACCATCTGGTCCGGAACCAGGCGTTCTGTCCGCTGAACTAGCCGCCCTTGATACAGGCTATTCGACAGGCTACCTTAACCGTTGTGAACGCGAGAATAGACCGCAGTCAGGGAGATTCGCCGGTCTCGATCGTGAACTCGCCGGTCGGGTAGGCGACGCAGGTCAGACAGTAGCCCTCCTCCATGTCGTCGTCCATCAGCGAGTCGTTGTTGCTGTGTCGGATGTAGTCCTCGGCCGGGCCGTCCTCGATGTGGCCGGCACAGGAGATACACTGGCCCTCGCGGCAGGCGTAGGGGAGGTCCCAACCCTCCTCCTCGCCGGCTTCGAGAATCGTCTCGTTGTTCGCGACCTCGATGGTCTCGCCCTCTTTCGCGAACTCGATCTCGTAGTACTCGACCTCGTCGTCGGCGATGGAATCGGGGTCGAAGCCCTCGTCTTCTTCCTCGGCTTCCTCGCCCTCACCGAGTTCGCCTTCGGCGTCGCCAGCCGGAATCGCGGCGGCGCCGCCGCCACCGATAGAGCGGTTGTACGGCTCGGGGAAGTCCGTCTCGGGAACCGACGCGGCCCGTTGCTCGAGGACCTCCTGGGAGATGTCCTCCGGTGCCTCCCAGCCGGTCCCCTTGGCGTAGTGGAGCGACACCACGATCAGGGTGAGCACGGCCCCGCCGGCGAGTCCAACGAGTTCTACCATGTGGGCGGCTATGGAACACTGGTTTAATTAGCTGTTGTTTCGCCTGCAGGCGTCTCCTCCGGCGCGTCCCGCGCCGGCCCTCCCTCGCCCCCTGAATCGGTTAAATTATTCGAAGGTTCTATTAATACCAATGCTATCAACAACGTATGAGAATCAGGGAGTCCTGGGCCGAGCTGGACGGCGCGACGAAGGTGCTCGTGGAAGTCGTCGGCGGATTCGCCGCGCTGGTGATAGCGGTCGTACTCGTGGTCGTCATCGCGGCAATTCTGGGGTCGTTCGTCCTGGGCGTCGGAGACAGTGTCGAAGAACCGAGAGCGCCCCAGACGTCGTTTTCCATCGAGTACGACCACGCCATGACCGGCCCGATCGTCGTCGTCAGGCACGAAGGCGGTGACGCCATCGCCGCCGACCGACTCACGCTCGAAGCGGACGACCGGCCGGCGAAAACGTGGCAAGACGAAGACGGCACCGTGACCGCCGGCGACGAGTTCGGGATGAACGCACCCAACGGGGCCACCGTCCGACTGGTCTGGCACGGCGAAGACGGGACGGCGGTCCTCGTCCGCGGGCACGTGCCGACCCCCGAGCGCTGAGTCGGGTAGAACGCGGACGGGACGAACCCACAGAAGTACGACACAGCGAGCGCGTTACTCTCGGCGCGGGACCTCGTGTCGGCCGAAGCCGTACCGGAGGCGGTTCGCGAGGCGGCGCGAGAAGCGGCCGTCGTCGGCCCGGGAGCCGAACCGCTCGGCGAGCGACTGATAGATGAGCGGCACGGGGACCTCCTGTTCGAGGGCCTCCTGGACGGTCCAGGTCCCGGTCGACCCGCCCTCGACGCGGTCGGCGACGGTCCCGAGGTCGTTCCCTTCCTCGCGGAACGCTTCCTCGCAGAGCTCCAGCAGCCACGAGCGGATGACCGCGCCGTTGTTCCACGTTCTGGCGACGGCTTCCAGGTCGAGATCGTAGCGCCCGTTCGCCAGCAGTTCGAAGCCCTCGCCGTAGGTCTGCATCAGTGCGTACTCGACGCCGTTGTGCACCATCTTGACGTAGTGACCAGAGCCGGCCGGCCCCATCCGGTCGTGGCCGTCGGGCCCCGTCGCGACGGCGTCGAACACCGGGACGAGTTCGTCGTAGGCCCACTGCGGGCCGCCGACCATCAGCGAGAAGCCCAGTTCCGCGCCCGCGGGGCCGCCGGAGGTCCCGCAGTCGAGGTAGGCCGCGTCGGTCGACTCGGCGCGGCGCACCGAGTCCTCGAAGTAGGAGTTTCCGCCGTCGACGACCACGTCGTCCGAATCGAGCGACGGGGCCAGTTCGTCCAGCGCGGCGTCGACCGGGTCGCCCGCCGGGACCATCAGCCAGATGCGTTTCTCCGGGCCGAGTTCGTCGGCGAGGTCCGGGATCGACTCCGCGGGCCGCGCGCCGGCCTCGGCCGCGTCGGCGACGCTCTCCTCGTCGATGTCGAAGACGACGACCTCGTGGCCGGCTTCGAGTACGCGGTCGACGACGATACGGCCCATGCGTCCGAGTCCGATGACGCCCAGTTCCATACCTGGCGGTCGCCGAGCGCACAGGTAGTGGTTGCGATTCCGCCGAAAAACGTGGCACGAACACCACCGTGCCGTCGTCAGTCAGTCTCTGGGCCCACTTCGACCAGCGCCCTTCGGCGGTGCGGTGAGGAACGGTTGGATCGAAGCGTTACACCGGCGGTCGCCGCGGGCCGTGCCGCGTCCGGCGGGGCTAAATTCACGCCGCTGGCGCAAAAAATCTACGGAAGGCGACCGCGTCAGGTACCCCGGTCGAGGTCGCCGACGCGACCGACCACCGGTGTTTTGCCCGCGCCGCCCGTGGCCGCGGTATGGACGACCGCATTCGCGAGCACGCCCGGACGCTGGTGGAGTGGAGCGCCCGCATCGAGGGCGGCGACGACGTGGTCCTCGCCGTCGACGAGGGCGCACACGACCTCGCTGTCGCCGTCGCCGAGCAACTGGGCGAGCGCGGCGCGAACCTGCTCTCGACGTACCAGTCCGACGAACTGACGCGAGCCTACCTTGACTCCCACGACGGTGAGTTCGACGAGAGCCCCGAGTACGAACTCGCGCTGTACGAGCGGGCCGACAGCGTCCTGTTTCTGAAGGGGGCGCGAAACACCGCGGAGACGGCCGACGTGGACGGCGACACGCGGCGGGCGTACTCGACCGCCCGGCAGGCGATCCGAGAGGCCCGCCTCGACACGGACTGGGTGTCGACCCAGCACCCGACGCGAGCGATGGCCCAGCAGGCCGGGATGGCCTACGCCGACTACCGGGACTTCGTCTACGACGCGACCCTGCGCGACTGGGAGGCGCTCGCCAAGGAGCAGGCCCGGCTGAAGGAGATTCTCGACGCGGGCGAGGAGGTCCGCATCGTCACGGACGGCACTGACCTCACGCTGTTCATCGAAGACCGCATCGCCGTCAACTCCGCGGCCAGCGTGGCCTACGACTCGCACAACCTGCCCTCGGGCGAGGTGTTCACCGCCCCCTACGACACCGCCGGCGTCGTCACCTTCGACGTGCCGATGACCATCCAGGGCCGCCGGGTGAAGAACGTCGAACTGACCTTCAAGGACGGCGTCGTCGTCGACTGGTCTGCCGAGCAGGGCGAGTCGGTCATCACCGAGGTCATCGAGACCGACGGTGGGTCGCGACAGCTGGGCGAACTCGGAATCGGCATGAACCGTGGCGTCGACCGGATCACGGACAACATCCTCTTCGACGAGAAGATGGGCGGGACGGTTCACCTCGCGCTCGGCCGTGCCTACGACGCCTGCCTGCCCGATGGCGAGTCCGGCAACGACAGCGCCGTCCACGAGGACCTCATCACGACGATGGGCGAGGGCTCGCGCCTCGAAGTCGACGGCGAAGTCGTCCAGCGAGACGGGCTGTTCCGGTGGGAAGACGGCTTCGAGGCCGAGGCGTAGCTGTCGCGGTACTGCGGCGTTGTCAGCCGGAAGCGGCCGGTGCGGTGCTGTGGGCCGGGAGTGGCCTCCGTGCCACGACCCGGGGAAGGGCAGGCCTGCCCGGTGCAGTACCGATGATGTACCGCGAGCGAAGCGAGCGGTTTCACTCCGAGCGCGCTCGCAGAGCGCGACTCGGAGGACGTTTTTAGCGTAGATTTTTGCGAGGAGCCCTCCCACAGCGACGCGACGCGCCGCGAGGAAGGGCGACGAAGTAAAAAGGTACTCTTAGATTGCGAGAAATTGCGACACCAGCCACTTCGTGAAGGTCCCGGTGACCGCGCCGATCCACGCGAGGACGACGAAGTGCAGGTAGGTGTTGGCGTAGTGGCCGCCGTCGACGGTCCGTATCATCAGCGCCGAGAGCATGGCCGAGAACATGATGATGATGATGAGCAGGAACTCGATGAGCGGGATGTTGTAGACGCTGGTGTTGATGAGCGAGGCGGCGTCGAGTCGGCTCCCGGTGCTCAGATTGAGCGACATGTCGGCGAGGATGTTGACGACCTGCAGGCCGATGAAGAAGGCGAACGTCGACGCGGCCGTCATCCCGTACAGCAGCCCGACGAGCGTCGTCGTCGCCTGCTTGCGCTTCTGGCGGAGCTGGAGCACCTGGTTCATGTTCTCGGAGATGAGTTCGCCCAGTTGCTTGGGCGAGCCACCCATCTCGCGGCCGATGAGGTACATCTCGGAGAACGTCTGGATGAGATACGAGCGACAGTCGGCGGTGAAAAATCGCCAGGCCGCGGTCGGTTCGATGCGCATGTTGAGCCGCTTGTAGAGGTCGTCAATGTTGTCGGTCAGCGGCCCGAAGTCCTTCTTGCGGAGCGTCCGCAACACCATCCCGGTCGTCGACTGCTTCGCGCCCTCGGTGGCACCGAGCGCGCGGATAAAGTTGGGGAACTCCTCGTCGCGGCCCTTGATGCGCTGTTCCTCCTGCCGGAAGACGATGCCGGGGATGAGCATGGGCGTGATGGGGACGGCCGCGTACAGGGGCAGCGGGACGGTGTCGAACATGAACAGGATGTCGTTGAGTGTCACCGGCGAGACGCCGAGCATCCCGCCGAGCGTGACGAACACGAGCAACAGCGACAGGCCGACGCCGGCGGCCATGGACTTGTCGAGGCGCTCCTCGATCGGCGAGGGGTACTCCTCGGGGTGGAACCACACGGGGTCGTAGGGGGACATCGAGCGGATGGCGAGGTAGAACCCGCTCTGGACGAAGACGAACATCACGATGACGGCGCTGACGGTCATGGTCGGGTTCGTTCCGGTCAGCACCGGCAGGACGACCGCGAACACCAGCGCGAACGTCATCGAGAGGATCATCGACAGGTAGAGGTCCTTCATGACCTCCAGGCTGTCGAGGGTGCTCTGATACACCGTCGAGTAGTGCTGGATGATCTGCTCCTGTTCGGTCAGGAGGTAGTCGTCGAGGCCCTGGCCGGCCCCGAGGGTGTACGCGAGGCGGTCGAAGAAGTCCGAAACGGCGCGGCTGGGGACCTGTTTCGCACGGCGGCGACAGGCGTCGTCGAGGCTGAGGTTCCAGGTGTCGACGAGCTGGACGATGCGGTGCATCTCCATCGCGAGTTCGCCGTACTCGTCTTCCTCGGCCAGGGTGCGAAACACCTCCATCCGGTCGATCTTCGTCGTCGCCAGCACGGTCATGTGGGTGATGAGCAGGTGAAAACGGTTGTTGAGCTCGCGCTTGCGCTGGCTCAGGACGATCTTCGGGTAGAAAATCGCCGATGACATGGCCAGGAAGCCCAGCAGGGGAATCGGGGCGCGAATCGAGAGCGGGAGGTCGAGCAGAAACGCGGCGATCGACGAGAGGACGAAGAAGATCACCGACGGGAGCAGTATCAGAAAGAGGTACCGCTCCACCGGCATCGACATGTGCCGGTAGGACTCGACGAGCCCCTGTATCGTCTCGGTGATCGTCAGATCCAGGTCGCTCTCGGCTTCGCCCTGGGCCATCGTTAGTCCGGCCGCGAAATGTTGAACGGGAGCCCTTCGACGCCGTCGCGCTGGAAGTCGGAGATGAAGTCGTTGACCTCGTGATAGCCCAGGATCCCCTCCTGCATGGCCCGCTCGATGATGTTCGCCCGGAACTGCAGGTCGTCGTAGATGTCGCGGGTGTCCTCGTAGCCGAGCAGGGTCGCGATCTGCTCTTCGAGGACGAAGGAGTTGTTCATCCCCTGGAAGATGATCTCGTCTTCGACGGGGTCCCAGTTGAACACCTGCCGGGTGACGACGCCGTCCATCTCCTTCGAGTACCCCTCGATCTCCTGAACGGACGTGACACGGCGCAGGACGCGGTCGCCCTGCTTGACGCGGTTCTGGAACAGGGCCACGTCGGCCACGTCCATGAACGTCTCCGGGACGTTGATCGGTTCGCCGGTGAACCGCTGGATCATCGAGACGATGTCGCTCGCGTGGAAGGTCAGCATCACCGGGTGGCCGGTCTGGGCCGCCTGGAACGCCATCCGACCCTCCTCACCACGAACCTCGCCCACGATGATGTAGTCGGGGCGCGACCGGAGGGCGGCCGCGACGAGGTCGAACATGTCGATGCTGGTCCCCTCGTCCTCGCCCTCACGGGTGAGCAGTTGCTGCCACGTGTTGTGCGGCGGCAGCACCTCGGCGGTGTCCTCCGCGGTGTAGATCTTGGCGTCGTCGGGGATGAACGAGGTGATGGCGTTCAGTGTCGTCGTCTTCCCGGACGCCGTCTCCCCGACGACGAACACCGTCTGCTCGTTCTCCAGACAGAGCCAGAGGTACGCCGCGAGCTCCGGCGACAGCGTCATCCACTTCGTGATCTGGAACACCGACAGCGGCACGTCGTCGCCCTGACGGATGGTGAGCGAAGGGCCCTTGAGGCTCACGTCGTCGGAGTAGATGAGGTTCAGACGCGACCCGTCCGGCAGCGTCGAGTCGACGATAGGGTCCGAGTCGGACACCGGGTCGCCCATCCGCTCGCCCATGTTGCGGAGCCACTGGTCGAACGCCTCCTCGGTCTCCCACTCGACGGTGGTCTCGAGCATCCCGTAGACCCCGTGGTCGACGTGGCACTCGCTGCGGCCGATGACGTGAATGTCCTCGTTGGCCGGGTCGCGCATGACCGGTTCGAGCGGACCGAGGCCGACGATATCGCGGTTCAGCCGGTAGAGGATGTTCTCGTAAGTCTCCTGGGTGACCTCGACGCTGCTCACGTCGGTGAGGTTCGACAGGCGCGTGAGGACGCCACTGTCGCTGTCTTCGTTGCGGATCTTCGTCGTCTCCTGGAGGAGTTCCTCGATGCGGTCGTCGAACTGGGCCTCGTTCTCCGGCGCGGGCTTGTTGACACTGCGCTGGAGCAGGCGGTTGCGGACCTTGCTGAACACCGTCCGCTCGTCGTCGTCCAGTTCGGGCTCGATGGCGTAGTACTTCGTGTCCTGGCCCACGTCCCCGTAGACGTGACAGAAGATGGGGCCGCCGACGGGATAGAGGACGTTAGGCCGATTTGACTCGTACTCGCTGTCGGCCTCGTCGATGAGCATCGGGAACTCGCCGGTGATCTGTTTGAACTTCTTCAGGTGGTCCCGCAGGTGTGGTCGCCGCGCTGCGATCTGCCGAAGTTCGTCCGACGGTTTCGCTCGTCCGTGATCTGTCATGTCTTAAGTCACCTCTAAGCGACGCTCCGCGATTCGATGACGATGCCGGTCCCCGAGCGCACGGAGAACCCGACGGTGTCACCGACCTGTTCGCCCATGCCGGCGAACCGGAGGACGTTGATCTGCCGGCGCACGTCGTTGCCGACCTCGATCATCTCCAGTTCGATGAACACGTCGGCGATGGCCCGGAACGGGCCGATCGCCTCCTCGTCCAGCGTCGACGGGTCGACGGTGAGCATGATGCACTTGCCCTGTGAGATCACGTCCCGGAAGTAGGAGATGACCTCCAGGGCGGCCTGGCGCTCCTCGTTCTGCCGGACGAGCGCCTCGAACTTGGGGTCGTTCCGGAGGATGGCGTCGAACGTGTCGATGACGATGACGTCGGCCTCCCACATCACCTCGGCCTCCATGAGCCGCTTGAGCAGTTCCTTGCGCTCTTTCTGCTCGCCGCCGGTGAGGGCGTTCGATTCGCCGATGTCGGCGTGCAGGAACAGCACGTTCTCGTCGAGGATGTGATCGACCATGTCGTAGGACAGCGAGTGCATCTGGTCGAGGAAGCTGCCGACGGTGAGCTCCGTCGAGAGGTACGTCACCTCGTGGCCTTCCTCGCAGAGGCCGTAGGTGAACCGCTGGCTCATGGCGGACTTGCCGGCCCCGTAGTCGCCCTCGACGAGGATGATACTGCCGGGTGGGATACCGCCGCCCAGTTCCTTGTTCAGCCGGTCGTGGTCGTCCAGTCCGAGCGAGAACAGGTCGGTGCTTGCGATGCTCATAGGTTGAACTCGAACACCTCCTCGTCGCCGTTGACGATGATCATGACGCGGTGATCGCCGCCGCTGAGGCTCTGGCTGATCTCGAGGCGGACCACGTCGCCGGCCCGCCAGGAGTCGCCGCCGTTCGGTTCGAGCGTCACCGTGTACTCGGTGGCGAACTGGCCGTCCACGAAGACGTCCAGCTGTCCGGGGACCGGCGCGAGCGTCTCCGACCCGGTGTTTTTCACGTAGAGCGTGATCGTGCCGCTGTCGTAGATCGCGTCGCTCCCGCCGTCGGAGATGATCTCGACGTCGCTCCGGACCTCGCTGCTCACGTCGAGGCCCTGCTCGGAGACGGCGTTGCTGAGTTCGCCGATGCTGCTCGTGAACACGCCGGCGACGCTCGCCGCGATGGCCATCGACGCGATGAACAGGATCAGGTGCGAGACGGAGACGCTCGCCATCTCAGCTCACCACCGCGGTGTCCGCGAGTCCGTTCTCGGTGACGACCTTCACTCGGCCGGGCCGGCTGTCGAAGGTCGTCACCGTGATCGTGAGCGTCTCCTGGGGAGCCCAGACGTCGGTCGACGCGTCGGCGTCGACGGCCGTGTCGTAGCCCGATTGGTAGGCGTTGTCGACCAGCAAGTCGGTGTCGCTCACCGCGAGCGTCGTCGAGCCGGTGTTCTCGACGGTGACGTCGAGGTCGTCGGTGCCGCTCGCGTTCCACGTCGCCGCCGTGATCTCGACCGCGGTGTTCTGCTGGTCGAGGAACCGGTCCTGCTGGGCGCCGCGCGCGTCCTGAACGCGCTCGAAGCTGTTCGCGGTCGCCGAGTAGAACATTCCGAAACCGATGAAGGCGGCGACGAAGATGATCGCCGCGGAGCCGCTAACGCTGAAGCCCATCGGAACCACCTCCGCCGACCAGTTTCGAGAGCATGACGGCGTCGGCCCCGCTGTCGCCGTCCAGTTGCGAGATGTATCGCAAGCTCTCCGTGTGGTGGTCGATAGAGAGCCCCGCCCCGGTGTCGTCCACGCCGTCGAAGCCGCGAAGGTACTCCTTGAGTTGGTCCGCGACGGACTCGTCGATCCAGTCGATCGTCTCGTAGTAGTCGATGGCGCGGGCCGTCTCGCGGTACCCGGAGTTCTGGACCAGGTACTCCAGCCACTCGACGATGATGAGGTCCGCCGCGAACCCTTCGGGCATCGTCGACAGGTACGGCTTCCCCCCATCGCCGTCCGTCGTCTCGGCGTCGTCGCCAGTTGCCGCGGAACCGGTGTCGGTGGACTCTGTGTCCGGTTCGGGCTCGGGCTCTGGCTCTGCGACCGGTTCTGGCTCGGGTTCCGGTTCTGGCTCGGGTTCCGACTCGGCGACCGGTTCGGGCTCGGGTTCCGGCTCTGGCTCCGTGACGGATTCGGAACCCGCGTCGGCCCCGTCGTCTGCCAGACCGTCGCCGTCGGCCCCGTCATCCTCGATGACCTCGTCGAAGAGGTCGTCGTCTGCGAGCGCGTCCTCGTCGCCGTCGTCCTCGGCCAACAACTCCCCGTCGTCGTCGGCCAGCAGGTCGCCGTCGTCCTCGAACTCGTCCTCGTCGGCGTCGGCTTCCTCGTCGCCCTCGGCCCACTCGGCGTCGCCGGACTCGTACTCGTCTTTGAGTTCGGCGAAGGACTTGCCGCCCTCGCCGTCGTCGCTGTCTCCGTCGTCGGTGCTCGCGTCGTCCATGCTCATCCCGTCATCCATACTCATGTCATCGTCTCCCGCGTCGTCGAAGTCGTCGAACTCCTCGTCGAAGGACCCGCCGTCGTCCTCGAAGCCGCCCATGTCGTCCCCCTCGTCCGGGAACACGTCGTCGACGCTGCCGTCGTCCATGTCCATACTGTCACCCATCCCCATGTCGCCGCCAGCGCCCTCAGTGAGGTCCTCGTCGAAGAAGCCTTCGGCGTCGGCGTTGGCGACGTCGTCGTCGATGTCCTCCTCCGGTTCGTCGCCGCCGTCGTCGAACAGCCCGAAGGAGCCACCGCCCTCGCCCATACCGCCCATGCCCCCGTCAACGTCGTCGGCGAAGGGGTTGACGCCGCGGGTGACCATCTCGTAGATGTCGAGCAGTTTCCGGACGTTCTCCTCCGTCTCTTCGACCGATTCGGAGATGCTCTCGTTCTCGGTCCGGACCGTGTTGACCGTCGAGGAGAGGCTGCCGACCTCGTTTTCCAGTTCGTCGAGTCGGTGTTCGAGTTCGTCGGTGTCCGGGCCGCTCGCGTCCTCCATGTCGCCGAAGTCGTCGTCGCCGAACCCGCCCATGTCATCGTCGTCGTCCAGGCCGCCGAGGCCGCCGAAGTCGTCGCCGCCGTCGCCGCCGTCGTCGGCCATCAGTCCGCCGCCCCCGTCGGCCATCTCGTCGCTGCCGTCGCTTCCGTCCTCGCTCTCGTCGTCCGACAGAATCGAGTCGAACATGTTCTTGATGCTCATGCCGACCAGCCCGCCCGTCAGGAGAACGAAGAGGACGGGTGCCAGACCGACCAGTACCGGCGAGACGGCTGCGGCCAGCGGCTCGAGAGCGAGACTACTCATCTTGCGTAATGGACGCTTCTGCTACCCTTCAATATTCCCCCTAGCGTATCATATCTGATAATAATTGACCAATTTTCCCTCTAAGAAGTCCTAAATAAACAATCTAGTTACTATCGGATTACATTTCAGATTAATTCCAGCTACGCAGAGAAAGAACTGAGAGTGAGGATCGCGTGCCCGGCAGACGGGTGGCAGACACCCGTCTGACGAGTCTGCGCGGGGCTACTCCAGAGATCTTCACGGGCGGTCACCGAGGTCTGTCACAACGTGAGAGACTTGGTGTTGGCGCTCTTGACGATGAGATCGCCGGTCGCTGTTTCGAGTTTGATCGAGCGGCCGTGATCGCCGCCGAGGTCCTCGCCGACGATCGGGATGTCGTACTCTTCGAGGGTCCGGCGGACCTGCTTCGCGTTGCGGGATCCGATCGACGATCCGTTCTCGGAGAAGTCGAGCATGTCGCTCCCGCCGGCGATCTTCGCCCGCATCGTGTCTGTCGTCGACCCCGCTGCTTCGAGCGCCTCCACGAGCACCTCGACGCCGGTGTCGGCGAACTTCGCGCGATTACCACCGTCGATGTCTGCCGCCGACGGGAGCATCACGTGGACGAGTCCGGCGGCTCCGTTGAGTTCGTCGTAGATGGCGACCCCGATGCAGGACCCCAGCCCGCTCGTGGTCAACAGCGCCGCGTCCGTCGTCACCTTGTACTCGGCGATGCCGACCTTGATTCGCTCGGGAGCGTTCTGGGTCGTACTCTCCGCCTGGCTGCCGTCGTATACTTTCATTATTCGAAGATCTGTTCCACGTCTGCCTGCGTCTCGTTCGCTCGCTCGACGTCGAGGGCTTCGAGCGCTTCGCGCAGTTCCTTCTCGTTCGGGAGAGCGAGGATCTCCGCCTCGAACTCGATGTCGTCAGTCTTCATCTCCGATTCGATGATGAAGGCGTGCTCCTGGTGCTGGCCGACCTGCGCCGCGAGTGGGTCGACGATGGCCCGCCCCATGTCGTGGACCACCCGCGGGGGCGTGTGCTCGACGGAGGTCTGGAGGACGTTGGCCCAGCCGTCGACGAACCCGCTGGTCATGATGTTGCCGAGTTCCTCGATGGCGGCCGTGTGCTGGTCGGTCAGTTCGTCGCTCTCCATCTCGATCGGCATCATCGCCTCGGCGACGGTGACCGCCGACACCTCGTCGAACAGCACCATGAGGTAGCCGCTGGGGGTTCCAGTGAACTCCACGACCGTCCCGACGTAGGTCTCCGTCCCGACCTGTTTTGGCACGTCGGTGATGGGCGCGAAGCTGATCTGGGTCACTTCCGCGTCCGTGGGGATGCCGGTCATCATCTCGACGTTGTCCGCGGCCTGCTGGGTCCCCTTCGTGGTCATCTCGTTGAACGTCTGGAGCTTGTCGATGGGGATGGCGTCGTCCTCGGTGTCGGCCTGTTCCATCATCAGCTCCGCGAGCGGCTCGTACTCCGGGAGCATGTAGATGTAGAAGTTCACGGACTCGTCGATCCACTCGATCTGAGACTTGAAGACGAAGACCTGCTGATAGTCGGCGTCGGTCGGCGCGTCCGGGAGCACGTCCGCCCCGGACTTCTCGATGTACTCCGGCGGCGAGTGATCGATGGTCGCCTCGACGTAGTCGGCCCAGCCGTCGATGAACCCGCTCATCATGATGTTGCCGATCTCCTTGACACCGCTCCGGGCCATCGCCTCGTCGGGGCTGTCGCCGGGCACGAGCGCGTCGGCGATCGTTGCGGCGCTGTCGGCGTCGAACACCAGCACGGTGTCGCCTTCGAGCACGCCGTCGAAAGCGAACTGCACGCCGACGAACTCGCGGCCCGTCAGCTCTTCCCCGACGTCGTCCCGATTCAGAAGCGTGATCTTGGTCACGTCGACGACGGCGTCGATGCCGGTCATCTGCGCCATCGAGCGCGTGGCTTCCTCGGCTCCCTCGTGAGCGAGTTGGTTGAACGTTCCGAGCGACTGGATGTCGACGTTCATCTATGAGGGCACGACGTCCTCGATGGCCTCGATCACGCTGGGTTTCTGGAACGGTTTGGTGATGTACCCGTCGGCCCCAGCCTTCACCGCCTCTTTCATCTTCTCTTCCTGTCCGACGCTCGTGCACATGATGACGTTGGCGTCGGGGTTGTTCGACTTGATTTCGTCCGTGGCCTCGATGCCGTCGCGGATGGGCATCACGATGTCCATCATCACGAGGTCCGGGGTCTCCTCTTTGAACACTTCGACGGCTTCGACGCCGTTCTCGACTTCTCCTACGATCTGGTGGTCCTCTTCCAGGATTTCGCGGAGGAGGTTACGCATAAATTCCGAATCGTCGGCGATCAGTACGTCTGGCATGCCTATCAAGGCTACATATCCCGATGAGTTAGATAAAGGTGTCCCGTAAATTATCGCGTGTGATATTATCGGGGACGGCAGCCGGGTCCCTACACCGCCGGAAGATACTCGACGGCCACGCGGACCACGTCGAGGGCGTGGGGGGCGTACTGGAAATAGAGCAGTCCCGAGAGCGCCACGAACGCCGTGGTCAGTCCGGCCGGGAGCGCGACGCCCACCGCGACGACCCGGGACGGAACGCGGTCCGGGGCGACGGTCCCGCCGACGACGGCCGCGGCGCAGACGGCCGCGCCGCCGAGGTTGAGGAGCGCGTGGAACTGCACGACCTCGCCGAGTGCCAGATCGAGACCGGCGACGACGGCGAGACAGAGCGCGGTTCCGCCGAGAGCGCTCGCGGCGTATCCGCCGACGAGCCATCGGGTCGCGTCCCGAGCGGCCCCGGTCACCGCCGGGAGGCGCGCGACGGCGTAGAGCAACAGGGGGACGGTGGGCAGGAGATACCGGACCGTGAGCTGTGAGTACAGCGGGAGCCGTTCGAGGTAGATGACGGTGAAGACGACGGCGAGTGCCGCGACGAGCAGGTCGGTCTGGGCCCGCGGGGAGTACTGACTCGGCAGGCGGCCGACCTCGCTCGCCCGCCGTCGGAGTAGTCGGACCCCGTAGATCGGGGCGGCCGCCAGCGCGCCCAGCACCGGCACGGATTCGAGCAGCGTGAGTTCGATGATTGCGTGTCCGTTGAGGTGATAGCGGACGCTTGGGATGTGCCCGCTTCGGAAGAAGACGTGCCACATCCGACCGAGGTCCGTCAGCGACTCGAACCCGCCGAATATCGCCGCCGGAACGAACGCCATCGCAGGCCCGATAACGTCGCCGACGCGCCCGACGATGGCGAGGAGTGGCGCGAGGACGGGAATCGCTCCGAGACCGCCACCGCCAGTTTCACCCGACGAGTCACCGCCCCCTTCGCTCCTGCTATTGCCGTCGCCGCCACCGTTCCCTCCGCTTTCATCACTGCCGTCGCTTCCGTCGCTCCCGTCGCTTGCGCCGTCGCCACCACCTGTGCCGGCCCCCGTATCGGAGTCGCCAGACGCCCCGTCGTCAGAGAACATCGTGTCCGGCACGAACTCGGCGTTGGCCCCGTCGACTCGCGGGAGCAGACGCGGGGGCTTTGCGGGGTTGCCGGAGATGAGGTAGTTCGTCAGGAGCATCGGCAGCGAGCCGACGAACAGCGCACAGCCGATCACGAGGAGGTCGGCGAGCGCGTTCCGTCGCGCTGTCACGAGGTCGACGACGCCGAGCGTCGCGACCAGGAAGAACCCCTCGAAGGCGTGCGTCCAGGTGACGAGCGCCGCCGTCAGGTACGCGCCAGCGCGGAACGCCAGCGCCCGGCGGAAGCGGTCGTCATCGTACGCGATCCGGCTGCGAGCGAACGCGTAGACGGTCGTCAGCAGGAGCGCCGCGACGAGAACGTGACGCTTCGGGAGCGACGCCCAGAAACCGACGGAGGAGGCGAGACCGACGGCCGCGCCGGCCGCCAGCGCCACCGACCGGCCGTGCCACAGCCCGACGAGCCGATACAGGACGAGACCGGTCGTCGCCGCCGCGAGCATCGTCGAGAACTGGAACGCGGCCAGCGCGAGTGCAGTGTCGGGGAGCGCCGTCGCCGACGAGACCCCGAGCAGGAACAGTGCCGTGACGACAGCGCTCCCACCCCACAGGATCGCCCGCCGCGACACGCCTGTGTGGCGGGAGCCGAGCGTCCCCAGTTGCGAGACGAACGCCAGTGCCAGCCCCGACCAGAGGCCCAGCAGGAGCAGTCGCGGGGCGACGAGCGCCGAGAGGCCCCGGAAGGCCCAGACGAACGGGACCGCGAGTGCCACCTGCCCGTAGTTCCGCCCGTAGAGCTCGCCGCCGACGTGGTGGAGTCCCGGCTGGGAGCCGAGCGTCAGCGAGTAGGGCGTCTCGACGACGTTCAGGTGGCCCTCGGCGACGGCCACGAGCGTGTTGGCCGTGGTGTAGGTGTCGGCGATGAAGATGCCGACCCGCCAGTACAGCGAAAAGGCGACGAGCAGCCCGAGCCAGAGCGCGACGCCGTACCGGTCGCCGAAGACGCGGCGAGCGATCGCCCGTCCCCGGTCCCCGAGCGTGTCGCGGCGACGGCTCATTCGACCACCGCCACGGTGACGTTCTCGTCGTACACCGTCTCGGACGCCTCGAAGCTCTGGACGGTGATTCGCACGGTGCCGTTGTACGACTCCCGGCCCACCGAAGAAGGCTCCAGTGCCCGGTCACCCGGGGCGAGTCGATACGTCCCGGCCGTCGAGAACACGCGTTCAGAGGTCATCGAAACGTCCAGACGGGGCACCGAAATCTGGTAGAGCAGTCGCGGCCGCCCCGTCACTCCGTCGACGGCGACGGACGCGTCCGGGACTCTGAGGTACGGAACCGCGGTCCCGAAGCGGCCGTCCGTGACCCGGAGGTGGGCGGTGTCCACGTGAACTGCATCGATGGAGGCGGTCCCGTCACCGATGGTCGTGGCCCGCGGCTCGAACCCGCCGATACCGACGAGCGGCCCGGTGGCGACGAGCGTCGCGAGAACGAACAGGGCCGCGACTGCCGGGGGCTCGAATCGGTCCATTAGCTACCCCACCAACCGCCGTGGCCGCAGTTAAATCCCTCGCCGCTCAGAACTGGACGCCGTCGTCGTCCTCGACGGCTTGCAACAGGTCTGCGATGGAGTCGTCGGGCGAGAGCTGCGTCGACTTGACCAGCTCTCGGACGGCCCCGGGCGGGTAGCGGACCGGGACGTTCGACTCCGAGAGCAAGATTCCGAGCACGTCCTCGACCGCCGTCGAACCGTCCATCTGCCGGCCGTACCAGAGCATGAAGCTCTCGAAGACCGTGACGATGTCGTTCGAGACCAGCTGTTGCTGGTCGACCTCGCCGTCGAACTTGGCGGTCACGTCGAACCCGTACCGGGCGTTCGAGTCCGCCATCTGCTCTGCGAGCCACTGGTGGACGTTCGCGTCGGTGAACTCGGGTTCGGGCGGATCCTCTTGCGGTGTATCCGACGGGTCTGACGCCGAATCCGACGGGATCTGGTTCCCGTAGGAGTCGTCGGTGCGGACGTCCGAGGAGACGACGTACCGACCCTCGTCGATCTCGGTGACGTGCTCGTCGTCTGCGATGTCGAGCTCCTCGGGCGAGAGAACCTTGCCTTCTTCCGGATTCGATTCGTCTGACCGCCGTGCCATACGTTGTACTGTGTGAGGAAGTGGTATAACTCCGTCGCCGTTCGAACTGAGAGATCGTCAAGAAAAGAAACGCGAACTTAGAGGCTGACGGCGGAATTACCAGACAGAGTCTCCGGGACCACGAGGCGAACCGTGCTCGTCCCGCCGGACTGGGTGTTCAGGCGGATCGTCGCCGTCTCACCTTCGCCGAGACCGTCGCCGTTGCCAGACCCGCGGATCTGTTCCGCGCTGAAGAGGATCGCCGCTCGGTCGGACGGGTCGTTGAGCACCTGACTGCTCGAAATCGAGCTGTCGTCGTCCTGAATCCCACTCACGGCGAATGAGGTACCGTCGGGGTCACTGGCGCTGTCGTACGTGAGGTCGTAGGAGCCGGTCGAGTCGACCCACTGGGCGATCGTGCTCCCGAGGTCGATGTTCCCGGCACCCGGAGCCTTCTTTACCGTCACCTTCACCGTGTTGATGGTGTTACTCGCGCTCTGGATGTCCTCGCCGACGCTGTTGACGACCTGCAGTCGGTTGGTCACCTGGTCGCTGCTCTGTTGTCCAGTTTCCTCGGCGCTGCTCTGCAGGAAACCGGCCGTGTTGATCAGGACGCCCGCGGCGATCGCCGCCACCAGCACCATCGCGATGAACACGATCAGCGTGCCGATACCGACCTGCCCGCGGTCGTCGTCGTTCGTGAGTTTCGTTAACATTGGTTGTCCGGGCCTGTCTGACCCTATCGATACCGTTCCTTTCACGGGTAATAATACCTCTCCCCGAATTATCGGCTGTGATAACACTATTTCATATGCAGAATAACGCCCAATAACAGGCGGTACAGAAGGTAGGTTCAGACTCGAAAGTAATACTCGGAGTGCCTGTACGAGACGAACGATACTGCGTGAGTTGCGGCGAGAACCGTCGTCGAAGCGAGACGGAAAATGAAAGAGCGGTGTTCCTACAGCGTGACGGCGGAATTACCAGACAGAGTCTCCGGGACCACGAGGCGAACCGTGCTCGTCCCGCCGGACTGGGTGTTCAGGCGGATCGTCGCCGTCTCACCTTCGCCGAGACCGTCGCCGTTACCGGTACCGCGGACCAGTTCGGCGCTGAAGATGATAGACGCCCGGTCGGACGGGTCGTTGAGGACCTGACTGCTCGAAATCGAGCTGTCGTCGTCCTGCACGTCTGAGACGCCGAACGAGGTGCCGTCGGGATCGGGGTCAGCCGCGTACCCGCTCGAGGTGAGGTCGTAGGAACCGGTCGAGTCGACCCACTGAGCGATCGTGCTTCCGAGGTCGATGTTCCCGGCACCCGGAGCCTTCTTCACCGTCACCTTCACCGTGTTGATCGTACTACTCGCGCTCTGGATGTCCTCGCCGACGCTACTGACGACCTGCAGTCGATTGGTCACCTGGTCGCTGCTCTGTTGTCCAGTTTCCTCGGCGCTGCTCTGCAGGAAACCGGCCGTGTTGATCAGGACGCCCGCGGCGATCGCCGCCACCAGCACCATCGCGATGAACACGATCAGCGTGCCGATACCGACCTGCCCGCGGTCGTCGTCGTTCGTGAGTTCCGTTAGCATTGATTATCCGGGCCTGTCTGACCCTATCGATACCGTCCCTTTCACGGGTAATAATACCTCTCCCCGAATTATCGGCCGTGATAACAGTTGGTTCAGGCCGATTTCAGGGGATGTGCGAGACAGGCAGTCGCAGAGCGAAACGGTAGCAGACGTCGAGAAATGCGAATTACGAGATCGAGAGAATCGATATCAATGCTGAATCTCGAGTCGGAACAGCGACCCCGAAGAAACAGACACCACCGCGAGCGCATGCACGAGCTGCCACGACCGCTACTCGTAGGTGACGAGACTGTACATGACGAACAGGTACCCGAACGTGGTCAGGCCGCTGTTCACCAGCAGGAGCGATCGGACTCCGCTAAAGTCGTTTATGAACGCACTGATCATCGTGGCGGCCGCCCCCGCGATCGCGAGCGAGAACCCAACCGAGAGGTGGAGCATCGCCTGCCGGGATGTCTGGACGTACGCCCGCATCGCCATCCCGACCATCGTCAGTCCGGCCACGACGAACACCAGCGTCGAGATGGCATAGAGAAGTTCTATCATCTGCACTATCCGGGCCTACACTGATCCCATTATTAAATCCACGCACGAAAATATCGCCGCTGATAACGACAGGGAACGGGGCGTTACCGTTCGGAGAGGGTCCGCCAGGCCTCGTCGAGTTTGTTCGTCACCTCGGACCGTTCTTCGACGTGGACGGTCAGTTCGTCCTCGAAGTCGACGCGCACCTCGTCAACGTTCCGCCGGTAGACCTTGATCCGACGGCGGTCGTCGGAGAGGATGTTGTCGTGGAGTTCGAGCAGGTCGTGTTCGGTGAGCTCGTCGATGCGGCGATAACACGTCGCGATGGGGATCCCGAGATCGTCGCTGAGTTCCTGTGCGGACACGGGTTCGTCCGTCGCATCGAGGATTTCGGCGCTGTATTTATTGCCAAGCGTCTGAAGAATCTCCCCTGAGGCCATCGTTATCAAAACATAAATTCTGTCGATAATAAAGCTATCGCCTGTGATATCGGCGACCCAGCCCGGTGATCCGCTGACGAACGCAGAGGTTCGAAACGTCAGGTAGGATATCTGTACCCGCCGTTATCCGCAATAATAACGAGTTATCGTGTCGTTATATCGGCGATTCTTCTTCGCTCATCATCGAGAAGGCGCTCGCGTTCTGGTGGACCTTGATTCCGCCCGCGTCGATCTCCATCGGATAGATGTCCGTCTCGATGTTCTGCTTTCGCATCTTCGCGACCCAGACGTATCGGCTGACGCCGTTCTCGGTCGGCGTCTGAATGAGATAGATGTTGCCGTCGGTGAGGTAGTTCTCCAGTCCGATCTCGGTGTCCGGGAAGACGGCGCCTTGCTCGTTCGTCATCAGCGTGGTGAGTCCGCTGTCGCTGAGAATGTCGGTGAACTTCAGGAGGTAGGTCCGCTTCTCCTTCTCGTTCTCGAAGAACAGCGCGAACATGGCGAGGGAATCGAGCACGAGTCGGTCGTAGTCGCCCTCCTCCAGTTCTTCGAGGAGGATGTCGAGCGAGGAGGTAAAGTCGTTCTCGCGGAGCAGGACCTGCTTGTCGTAGATCTTGATGTCGCCGTTCTCGACGAACTCCCCCCACTTCTCGAACCCGATCGACTCGGCGGCCTCGCGGAGGTCCTCTTCGTCCTCCTCGAACGAGAGATAGATCCCCTTCTCGTCGAACTGCTCGACGCCGTTGTAGATGTACTGGAGACAGAGAATGGACTTCCCAGCGCCCGGATTACCACTCACCAATGTCGTCGAGTTCTTGACAATGCCCCCGTTCAGAATGTCGTCGAGGCCTTCGATCCCCGTTTTGGTTTGCTCTATCATAGGTCAGAGTTAGCTAGTCGATTAGATACTTTTCAGTCGGGAATGTTAAAAAGTCTTGCTGGTATCCCGCCACAGCGCCCGGATTCAGTTCCCGGCGTGGACGATCGCGGGATCGACCCAGATGACGAAGCTCTCGTCGCGCTTGACGACGCCGCGGATCGAGCCGGTGTCGTTGGCCGGCGACTGGTCGACCTGGTCGGGAGTGACCTGCACCACCTGATAGACCTCGTCGACGAGCCAGCCGGCCGCGCCCTGGTCCTCGACGATATCAGGGTCGAAAACGATGATGCGTTTCTCCGCGCCCTCGTCGTCGATGCCGAAGACGACCTTCGGGTCGACGATGGATGTCGTGCGCCCGCGAAGGTCCATGACGCCCCGGACGTGGGGCGGCGCGTTCGGGACGGTCGTGAGCTCGCCCACGTCGACGATTTCGGTGACGTAGTCGATGCTCACGCAGTACGTCTCGGACCCGAGCTGGAACTCGAGCACCTGGCCGGTCGTGGCTGACTGGGCTGACATAGAACTCTTGATCGTCTGTCTCGGACAGGACCGCATAAAGCTGCCTCCTGGGCTATCAACTTTGATTACGTGGGCGGAGTATTTATTTCGGGGCCGAACGCGATTTCGAGGTAGGTATGAGGATGTCTCGTTCGCTGATGCGCCCTGCGTTCCGGGAGCGTCAGTGACATGGTAGGTGGTGTCCGCGCCGTGGTCGCAGACGATTCCCACTTTATGCGGAGCGTCATCTCCGATATCCTCGACGACGGGGGAATCGACGTCGTCGCGCAGGCACGCGACGGGGAGAACGCGGTCGAGGCCGTCATCGAACACGAACCGGACGTCGTGACGATGGACGTCGAGATGCCCGTGATGAACGGTATCGAGGCCACGGAGCGCATCATGGCCGAGCGGCCGACGCCGGTAGTGATGCTGTCGGCACACACCGACGAGAACGCCGACGTGACCTTCGAAGCGCTCGATAAGGGCGCGGTCGACTTCTTCACCAAGCCCGGCGGCGAGGTGTCGATGGAGATGTCCAGACTGAAAGACCAGCTGGTCGAGATGGTCGTCTCCGTCGCGGAGGTCGACGTGACAGCGGCGGGCGGACAGACACGGTCCCCTGCGTCTTCCGAGCGATCGACGACGAGCCAGTCATCGTCGTCAGCCGAATCCGGCGGCACCTACGTCGAGAACCCGACGCTCGTCGTCGGCTCGTCGACCGGTGGCCCGAAGATGGTCGAGAAGGTGATGCAGAACCTTCCCGCGGCGGCTGACCTCCGCGTGCTCATCGTTCAGCACATGCCCGAGGGATTCACCGGGCGATTCGCTGAGCGGATCAACGCTCGAAGCGAGTACGACGTCCGCGAAGCGACAGACGGGGCACGCATCGGCGGCGGCGAGGGACTCGTCGCCGCGGGCGACCGGCACATGCGGGTCAAGAACTACCGGAACGGGCGGCTCCGAGCGCGCCTGACCGAGGACGCGCCGGTCAACAGCGTCCGCCCGGCGGTCGACGTGACGATGGAGACCGCCGCGGAGACGATCGACGATCCCCTCGTCGGCCTCATCCTCACGGGGATGGGCGAGGACGGGGCGGACGGCATCCGACGAATCAAGGCGGCCGGCGGCAGCACCATCGCACAGGACGAGGCCACGTCCGCAGTGTACGGGATGCCAAAGCGCGCCGTCGAGACGGGCTGTGTCGACTCGGTGTTACCGATCGACGATATCGCAGACGGCATTATGGACACGATAACTACTGAGGAGAGCTAACAATGAACGACCAATATCTGGACGCATTCATCCGCGAGAGCGAGGAAGCGATCACCGAACTGAACAACTCGCTGCTCGACCTGGAATCGGACCCCTCCAACACGGAGGCGATGGACTCGATCTTCCGGACGGCCCACACGCTGAAGGGGAACTTCGGCGCGATGGGTTTCGACGACGCCGCGAACCTCGCACACGCGATGGAAGACCTGCTGGACGAGATGCGTCAGGGCGAGATGCAAGTCACGCCCGACCTGATGGACCTCGTCTTCGCCGGAGTCGACCAGATCGAAGTCATCGTCGGCGAGATCGAAGAACACGGCGAGTCACAGACCGAGACCGACGAGATGGTCGCGGAACTGCGCGCGGTCCTCGAAGAGGGCGCGGCCGCTGCCGGCGACGGCGCGACCGACTCCGGCGCGGACCCGACGGGCGACGCGCCCGAAGAAGTCGTCGACAGCGTCGATATCGACGCCGAATCCGTCGAGGACCGGGTCCTGCGGGCCGAGATCAGCGTCGGCGACTCGGACATGCTCGGGGTCGACGCGATGCTGGCCGTCGAGGCGATCGAAGAGCGCTTCGACCTCCTCGACTCGACGCCGGACCGTGCAGACATCGAGGACGGGAAGTTCGACGGGACGTTCGTGCTCTACCTCGACGCGCCCGACGCCTCGACGGCGGACGCCGAACTCGGCACGACCGGCAAGGTCGACTCCTTCGACGTGACCGACGTGACCGACGAGGTGACGGGCGCGGCGAGCGCGGCGAGCGCCGGTGACGAGCCCACGGACGTGGCCGGCGACGGCTCCGACCCCGAACAGGAACACAGCGTCGACGAGATCAAGTCCGTTCGCGTAGACGTCGACCAGCTCGACGACCTTCACGGGCTCGTCGAGCAACTGGTCACCAGCCGGATCAAGCTCCGGCGCGGCGTCGAGCAGAACAACCTCGACTCGACGAGCGAGACGCTGAACGAACTGGACAAGATCACCGCGAACCTCCAGAACACGGTGATGGACATGCGGCTCATCCCGCTGAAGAAGGTCGTCGGGAAGTTCCCGCGACTGGTTCGCGACCTCGCACGGGACCTCGACAAGGACGTGGAATTCACCATCGAGGGCGAGGACATCGAACTCGACCGGACGATCCTCACCGAGATCTCGGACCCGCTGATGCACATCCTGCGTAACTCGGTCGACCACGGGATCGAGTCCCCCGACGAGCGCGAAGCGGCCGGCAAGCCCCGCACAGGCCACATCACGCTGCGGGCGTCCCGCGAGCGCGACCACGTCATCATCGAGGTCGAGGACGACGGCGCAGGGCTCGACGTAGAGGGCATCCGGAACAAGGCCATCGAGAAGGGCGTCCGGTCACCGGAGGAACTCGACGCGATGGACGACTCCTCGGTGTACGACCTCATCTTCCACCCCGGCTTCTCGACGGCCGACGAGGTGACCGACACGAGCGGGCGCGGGGTCGGCATGGACGTCGTCCACGACACGGTCTCGCAACTCGACGGGTCGGTCAACGTCGACTCCGAGCCAGGCGAGGGGACGACCGTCTCCCTGCGCCTGCCCGTGACGATGGCCATCGTCAAGGTGCTGTTCGTGAAGGTCGGCGACGAGGAGTACGGCGTCCCGATCAAGAACGTCGACGAGATCACCGGAACCGACGCCGCGAAGCAGGTCAACGGCAAGGAGGTCATCAAGCACAACGACGAGATCTACCCGATCGTCCACCTCGACGACACCTTCGACATCCAGGGCGAGACGGCCAACGGCGACGGGATGCTCGTCCGCATCCGCGAGTCCGAGCGTCAGGTCGCACTCCACTGTGACTCGGTCGACAGCCAGGAAGAGGTAGTCGTCAAACCCCTCGAAGGCATCCTCTCCGGGACGCCCGGCCTCTCCGGAACGGCCGTGCTGGGCGACGGGAACATCGTCCACATCCTCGACGTGGTGACGCTATGAACACGGGCAGCGAGCGGACGTTCGACGATCTCGTCGAGTTCATCGGCGAGGAGATGGACTTCGAGTCGGGCTTCTACAACGACTCGTACCTCGACCGCCGCATCACCGCACGGATGCGCCGGACGGATACCGAGGACTACCGCGCCTACCAGCGACTGCTGGAGCGCGACGACGGCGAGCGCGAGGAACTGCTCGACTCGCTGTCGATCAACGTCACCGGCTTCTTCCGCAATCCCGAGGCGTGGGAACACCTGCGGCCGGTCCTGCGGGAACTCACGGAGGAGAACCGCCGCGTCAAACTCTGGTCCGCCCCGAGCGCGGACGGGCGGGAGCCGTACTCGGCGGCGATGCTCGCGCTCGACGATCCGGAAATCGACGCCCGGCGCGTCGAGATCACGGCGACGGACATCAACGCCGACATCCTCGAGGAGGCGCGAGCGGCGACGTACGCCACGTCCCAGACGACCGACATCGCCGAGGAACTGGAGCCCCTCGACGACTACACCCAGTACATCGAACAGGACGGCGACACGTTCACCGTCCGGGACCGGGTCAGGGACATGGTCACCTTCGAGCAACACGACCTCATCCGGGGCGACCCCAAACAGGACTTCGACCTCGTGTTCTGTCGGAACCTCCTCATCTACATCGACGCCGAGTTCAAGGTCCCCATCTTCGAGACGATCCGCGGGTCGCTGCGGGAGGGCGGCTACCTGATGATCGGCATGACCGAGACGCTGCCGACCGAGTGCCGGAACGACTTCGACCCGGTCGACAAGCGCCACCGGATCTACAAGCGAGTGTAGCGACCGATGAGCCTCTACGAACTCGAACGCGACGGCAAGGCACAGGAACTCATCCGCCTGCTCAGGGAGAGCGACAACGAGCGGGTCACGGCACGCGCCGCCGAGCTTCTGGGGAACTTCGACGACCACGACGACCGCCGTGACGTCGTCAACGCACTGGTTCGGGCGGCACAGGGCGACAGCGACGCCGTGACCGCTGCCGCAATCGACTCGCTCGACGAACTCGGCGACGACGCCATCACCGAACTCATCGGGAGCATGGCCGGCGTCGACCTCGAAGACGACGCCGCAGACTGGGTGAAAGCGAAGGCGTACATGCAGGCACTCGACGCCGACGTGGCCGAACTTCGGATGGCGGCCGCGAACGGCCTCGGGAACCTCGACCAGGCCGACGCGGTCCCGAAGCTCACAGAGCGCTTCGAGGACCCCGACCCACGCGTTCGGGCGCGGGCGGCGCGCTCCGCCGGGAAGATCGGGGATTCGCGGGCGACGAATCCGCTCGAGAACGTCCTGACGGACCCGAAAGCCGCCGTCAGGCGCGAAGCCGCCGACGCCCTGGGTAACATCGGGAACCGGCAGGCGCTCCAGGCGCTCCTCCCGCTGTACGAGGACGACGACGAGCGCGTCCGCCGCATCGCCGTGGGCGCGTTCGGCAACTTCGGGAACGACCGCCCCGTCGACTACCTCGTCGAAGCGCTGTCGGACGACTCGGCGGCCGTCCGGCGCACTGCGGTGTACTCGCTCATCGAACTGCTCTCGAACGTCCCCACGGAGCAGAGTCACGAGATCCGCGACACCGTCGTCGAGAAGCTCTCGAACACGGACGACCGGAGCGTCGTCCTCCCGCTGGTCGAGATCTTAGAGGAGAGTACGCAACCGGCCCAGCGACGCAACACCGCCTGGCTGCTCGGGCGAGTCACCCACGAGGCGGAACGCGACCGCGTCATCGACTCGCTCGTCGACGCACTCTCCGGGGACGACCAGATGCTCCGACAGTTCGCCGCCACTTCGCTCGCGGAGCTGGGCGGCGACGACAACATGGTGGAGCGGCGGCTGCTCGATATCGTCGAAGACGACGGCGTCGACCCGCAGATACGGGGCCAGGCCATCTTCACGCTCGGGAAGGTCGGCGGCGAGCGCTCCCGGAAGACGCTCGACAGGCTCATCGACGACACCGAACACGACGTGATTCGAAAGAAGGCGTTCTCGGCCATCTCGAAGCTCGGTGGTCGCGTATGAGCCGGCCGAGTGCATTAAGACCCGCCGGGGCGTACGTCACGTCGACAGTTAGCTGACCGATGAGCGACGGAGAACACGCGCTGGTCGACACGAAGGGGAAGTTCGTCCAGGTCGTCTCGGATGGGCGGAAGCGAAACGACATCGAGTGGCTACCCGGTCGAATCCTCCTGTCGAACAAACGGCTGGTTCTCGCGACGAACCAGGGCAAGCGGACCATCCCGCTGTCGAAGCTCACCAGCGTCACCGCCAGCCAGATGAACCAGTCGCTGGCGCAGGTCGACAGCTACGTCAAGCTACAGGCCGGTCGCGACGTGACGCTCGTCTCCGCCAGACAGGACGAGGAGTTCCAGTCGAAGCTCTACAGCACCCTGCTGGACCAGATCGTCATCCTGGTCAAACACCCCGCGGTGAAAGGCGGCGTCGTGCAGGACGCCGGCTGGGAGAAGACCCGACTCAAACTCGACGGCGACTGCCTCAACCTCGCCATCTCCACGGGCACGTTCGTCGAACTCGACATCGACGACGTGGGAACCGTCGAGGCCAAAGAGAAGGAGATCCGCGGCGACGAGCGCCCGGTTCTGGAGATCGAACACACCATCGAGGGGACCAGCGTCGAGACGCACGTCTCCGGGATGCCCCGGCACGTCTCGCTGCTCGAGGGACTCGTCCGCCAGGGCGAACAGCGCAACATCGCCGACGACGTGGACCTCTCCGACGAGGAGACGCAGGTCCTGATGGCGCTGTACTCGGGCATCTCGCCGTTCAAGATCCCGGACTTCGTCGACATGGAAATCGAGGAGGTCGAGGACGTCTACGACCGGCTCATCGAGTCGGAGATCCTCGAACCGGTTCGGACACGCCGGGAAGTGCAACTCGAAGCGCGCGGGCGGTCCATCGCGAGCGACGCGATGGCCGACCAGTAGCCTCGCGGGCCCGCGTCAACGAGTCACAGTGGTGAACGACGGTTCGACGCGTTTTTGAAGCGCGGTCAATACCACACAGGTATGGCAGAATTTACGGTCGCCGTTTCCGACCCGGAGAGCGGCCACACCTACCAGATCGACGTCGACGGACAGGACGCCAACCGATTCATCGGCCGCGAGCTCGGCGACGAGGTCGACGGCGGCGCGGTCGGCCTCGACGGCTACACGCTCGAACTCACCGGCGGCTCCGACACGGCCGGCCGACCGATGCGCCCCGACGTGCGCGGCGTCGCGACGAAGGAGATCATGTCCGACGGCGGCGTCGGCTTCGAGCCGACCACCGACGGCGAGCGCAAGCGTATCACCGTCCGCGGCCGCGAGGTCAGCGACGACACGCGCCAGATCAACGCGAAGATCACGGGTCGCGGCAGCGGCGAGGTCGACGACCTGCTCGGCGGCGACGACGAGTAAGCCCGCGTGCCGGACCGCGTTCCCAGCGACCACGACACCGTCGAGACACGTCGCGTGGCCGTCGAGTCGGTCGGCCGGACCGACCGACCGCGCGTCGTGCTCCCGGCGGACCTCGGCCTCGCCGAGGGCGACACCGTTCGGCTGGCGCTCGACGGCGACACCTATCACGCCGCCGTCGGCGAGAACTTCGACGGCGAACCGATACTCTCACACGTCGCTGACAACCGCCGCCTGGCCCGCGAGGGCGATGGACCGAATCGCCTCGCCGAGTGGGTGGCGTCGAGCGAGGTGACCCTCGGCGGGTCGGCCCACCTCGACGTGATCACCGCCGGCGAGGAGTACGGCCTCCGGACGCCCGGCAAGCGCGTCGTCTACACCGCGACCGACGGCCCGGACTCGTCGCTGTCGGACATCGCCAGAAACCTCGACAACTGACGGCAGTTCGCGCCGCTCGCTCGGATTCGCCCGATTTTCTCAGTTGATACTCGCGCGAAACGCTCAATATCGGGGCTGCTGTAGGTTCGACAACGCTCGATGTCGGAATCAGTGATCGCGGATTTCGTCGGCAAATTCAACTCCGAGGTGGCCTCACGGGGCGACCCCATCAAGGGCCGCGTCGTCCTCTCCCAGAAGCGACTGGTGTTGGCCGCAAGCGAGACGGACAAGCTGACGATTCCGCTCGACTCCATCTTCGACATCGCCATCGGGCAGGTCCCGCCCGACCTCGGGGACTTCTTCGACTCGACGGTGACCGTCGCCTTCGAGCGCAACGGGCGGCGTCTCATCGCCGCGGTCGAGGCCGACAACGAGAAGATCGAGAAGTTTGGGACCGTCCTGTTCAAGGCCGTCATCAACGGGACCGAGACCACGGTCAAAGAACGCGCCCGCGTCGGCGGTCGCGTCACCGACGACCCGTTCAAGACGGCACGACTGTTCCTGACGGCCGGGACCGTCGAGTTCCGTCGTGACGACGGAGCGTTCACGATCGACCTCAAGACCGTCTCCGACTTCGAACGGGACACGCGGGAAATCGGCGGCGCGAAGCGACCGGTGCTGACGGTCCGCCACATGAAAGACGGGACCGCCATGACGACGCAAGCGGCGCTGGCCTCCGGCCGGAAGATGGCCATCCTCGGACGCTACCTCCGCCGGGAGTACTCCGAACTCATGGAGGAACTGCGGAACGTCGAACTCACGAAGGACAAGAAGGAGGTGCTGGTCGCGATGTACTCCACCGGCGACATGGACGGCATGCCGCTTGCCAGCATCCTCGGGAAGGACTCCTCGCAGGTGTCGATGATCCTCCAGGACCTCTCCGAGGACGGCCTCATCCAGGACGGGGCCGACGGCCCGACGCTCACGCCGACCGGGAAGGTCGTCGCCAGCCGACACCTGGAAGACGTGAACGCTTGACTGGGACGACGCACACTCGCGGCGCAGTCAGCGGCTGTCGGAACCGCCGCCTCACTCGTCGGCGGCGACGATCGTGCTGACCCGCGCGTTCTCCTTCAGTTTCAGTCCCGCGCCGCCGACGGAGAGCGGCACTCGCGGGAGAGAGTCCACGTGCAGCGTCGGGTGCGTGGCCCCGCGTTCGAGCAGTTCCGTCCGGGGCTGGAGCGTCACCGTCGCGTCGCCGGTCAGCGACTCGTTGTATTCGACGAGGAACTGTCCGTCCCGGAGCGTCCACCACTCGTAGTCGTCGTCCGGGTCGCGCCTGTGGCTCTCGTGGAGCGCGGTCGTGGCCGGGTCGAGTTCGCCGCCGCCGAAGTCGATCCGGCCCGGTTCGATGACTTCGTAGACGGTCGCGACCGTGAGGTCGAATCCCGGGCTGTCGGTCTGGGTCGGTTCGTGGACGATATCGGTGACGTACTCGCTGAGATCGACCATGGGCCAGAGTAGCACGGCGTCGGTTGAAAACGCTGTGTGTCGTGACCGAGAGCGGGCCACTTTTGCCCGGCGAGCGTCTCACAGCGGGCATGACCAATCACGCGGAGTTCCTGGCGGGCGAACGGCCCGACGACGTGCTCTTCTTCCTCCACGAGGACGCCGTCTCGAACCCCGGCGCGCTGGCCGACTACGCCGACGCGGTCGAGGACGGGCACGTCCTCGTCCTGCCGGGCGACGACGGCCGCAGCGCCTTCCAGTCGGCGACGGGCATCGACCCGATGGGACTGGCCCAGCAGGCGATGGGCACCGAGGGCCACGTTCACGACGACCTGACCGGCGCGGACTGCCCGGTCGCAGAAGAAGAACCGGACATCGACCACACGACGCGGTTCGTCTTCGCCTTCGCCGAGGAGCAAAACGAGGATGTCGGCGGCTTGTATGCCGAAGGCGACGTGATTCACGCCTACGCAGTCTGTGCCTGCGGCGAGCGCTACAGCGACAAGTGGGTCGTCGAGCAGTAGCCGAGCGACCTACAGCGAGAACGGTCGGGCCAGTCGGACGAGCAGCGCCTTCGGTAGTCCGGTGACGATGCTGCCTCCGTGGGTATACGGTATCTCGACCTCGTCGCGCGTGACGCCGTGGCGGAGGTGCTGGACCCCGTCGATCAGGAACCAGCAGCCCAGGAGCGCCGCCGGGACGACGGCCCACGTCGGCTCACCGGTCGCCGACCAGTACCCGACGAAGCCGAAGATGAGCAGTCCGAAGACCACGTGGTCGGCGTAGTCGCCGACGGCGGCCTGGGCGGCGTCGGCGACGAGCCAGACGCAGAAGGCGATCGCCGCCGAGGCCGCGGCGTACCGTATCGACCCGTCGAGAACGTACAGCGTCACGCCGACCACGACAGCGCTCGCGAGACGCTGTCGCACGGCTACGCTGTTCGCGACGCGTGTGTGGAGGGCGTCTGTCATCAGTCGACGTGACGCCGGAAACGCAAATCAAGATTGCGTCCCACCGGGACGGGACACTCCGTTTCCGGTTGACGCCGCTTATCTGTCGGAGTCTACGCCCTCGTCTTCGTCCTCGGGCAGTCGCCGGAACGCGTCCACGATGGCCTGCTTCGCCACCGCGCCCTGTGTGGTCCAGTGGTGGGCGTAGTCCATCATGTCGTCGTAGATGTCGGGCTTGCAGCCGGCGGCCTTCGGGTGGCCGCCGCCGTTGACCTGCTGGGCGACCTCGTGGGCGCGCTCGAAGTTCTCGGTGCCGCGGATGGAGGCGGAGCCGGCGGGCTTGACGATGACGGCCGCGTCGGCCCCCTGCTCGCGCAGGGCCTCGGCGACCTCGTTCTGCGAGCAGCGGCCGTAGGTGACGCCGACGGTCCAGTCGGCGACCTCGCGGAGTTCCGCCCGGTCGACGGCCTTCTCGATGAGGGCCTCCTTCTCGACGCGCTTCTCGGCCAGGAAGTCGTGAACCTCTGGCGAGAGGTCGGGACCGTGCTCGCGGACCGCCTCGATGTACTCCTCGGGCTCGCTCCAGTACGAGAAGTCAGCGAGGTCGTCGCTGCGGGGGTCGTCGCGGATCCAGAGGTCGTGGTCGCGGGTGACGGCGGCGAGGTCGGCCCACTGGTCGGCGAAGTCGTGGTCGAGTTCGGCCAGCGCTACGTCGGCGGTGCACACCTCGTCTGAGTCACCGACGGTACGCTCGACGCCGGCCGCGTCGACGGCCGCGGCGAGATCCTCGGGCCACTGGTGGTGGTCGAACCAGACAACGCGCTCGACGCGCGCGACCACGTCGTCCAGCGGCGCGATGTCGGAGTCGCGGTCGGGACAGAGGTCGCAGACGAAGACGGTCGCGCCGGGGTCGGCGTACTCGGCGGTCCACTCCAGGGCCTCGGTGAGTTCGTGGGGGCCGGCCGGAAGCAGCGCGCCCTCGCCGTGGGCCTCCCGGATCAGCGCCGTACAGGCGAGGCCGTCGGCGTCCGGGTCCGCGATGACCACGACGCCGGCGTCGGAAACCGTCTCGGCGGCCTCGGCTTCGGCCTGCTCTTCCTCGTAGGAGTCGGGGACGAAAAACCCCTCCCCGGGGAGAACGGATTTGCGGCCGAGAGAGAGGCGGTCGTCGTCGATGAGCCAATCGTCCATGCCCGAGCAAGCGGGCGAGTCGTCAAGAAGCCGTCGGGTTCGGGCGTCGGGACGCCGCGGCACCCGCGAGTCCTCCCGGCGACGCAGAACGACCCGTCAGGCCGTTTCGACGCCGCGAATCTCGAACCGTGCGCCGCCGCGCTCGCCGTCCGCCACGGAGATCTCCCAGCCGTGGGCGTCGGTGATCTGCTTGACGATCCGCAACCCGAAGCCGGACCCGTCGTCGTCGGTCGAGTACCCTGCTTCGAAGATCCTCTCCCGGTCTTCCACCGGAAGTCCGACGCCGGTGTCCTCGACGTAGAAGCCGTCGTCGAGCGGGCCGACGGTCACCGTGACCTCGCCACCCCCGTGCTCCACGGCGTTCCGAATGAGATTCTCGAGGAGTTGTTCGAGCCGTCCCGGGTCGGCCAGGATCGTCTGCTCGGTCCGGCAGTCGAGCGTCGCCGCTTCCGTCGGGACGTTCTGCCAGCACCGCTCGACCGTCGCCGCGAGGGCGACTTCCTCCGTCGCGCGTACGTGCTCGCCGCTACGGGCGAGGGTCAGGAGATCGTCGATGAGCGCGTGGCTCCGATCCAGCGCGGTGTCGGCGTGGGTCAGGTGGTCGCTGTCGCACTCCGCGCGAGCCAGTTCGAGCTGACCCCGAGCGACGTTCAGGGGGTTCCTGAGGTCGTGGCTCACTACGCTTGCGAACTCTTTCAGTTGCTCGTTCTGGCGCTCGAGTTCCGTCTGACGGGCCCTTCCCTCCGTGACGTCCACCGAGACGGCGAGCCCCGAGATGACGTCGCCGCTCTCGTCTCTGACCGGGACTGTCTGTATCCGGTAGTACCTGTCCTGAAACGCCTGTTCGAAGGTGTTTTCGTCACCCGCGAGCGCTGCCCGGTAGTACTGTTCGAGTTCGTCGGCGATGGCCTCGGGAAAGAGGTCGCTCGGACTCGCTCCCTCGAAGTCGGTCGACGTGAGCCCGACCGCCGAGAGTTCGTCGCCGCCAGCGACCGTGTACCGGGCGTCGCGGTCGAACAGGAACACGCCGATCCCAGGGATGTTCTCGATCAGCGTCTCGTACTGGGCTTTGAGTTCACGGAGCTCTCGTTCGCGCTCGTTTTGCCCGGTGATCTCTCGACCGATGCCGACGATCAGCGGCGTCCCGTCCGGGTGTGAGACGCGGTTCGTGACGTATTCGTAGGGAATCTCGCGGCCGTCGGCGGTCAAGAGCGCCGCCTGCAGCCGCGTGTGGTCCGCCTCGAACAGCCCGCGAATAGCGTCTTCCGCGCGGCGCTCCGGCGTGGCGACGAAATCGAACACGTTCATCGACGAGAGGGCGTCGTCGTAGCCGGTCACGGTCGCGAAGCTCTCGTTCCACCGGCGGAGTGCGCCAGACTCGTCGATGACGAACAGCACGTCGTCGATGCCGTCGAGGACGCGGTCGGTGTACGCTCGATACCGTTCGAGGTCACGCTCGCGCTCTTTTCGGTCGGTGATATCCCGAACGAGCCCCTGAACGTAGCGGACCGAGCCGTCGTGCATGACCGGGCTGGCGCTCACTTCGACGTCGACCAGGTCGCCGTCGGCGTCGATGAGCGCGACTTCCAGTTCGCGGACGGTCTCGCCCGCCGCGACGCGAGAAAAGCCGTCGAACGCGACCGAGAGGCTCGTCTCGGGGACGTACCGCTGGAAGTTCTCACCGAGGAGTTCCTCGGCGGCGTACCCGAGTAGCGACTCGACGGCGGGCGAGACGTACGTGAACACGCCGTCGGTGTCGAGGCGGAAGATCGTGTCTGGACTGACCTCCGCGATCTCCCGGAACAGCCGTTCGCTCTCGCGGCGGCGCTGTTCCGACCGGTGGCGCTGAATCGCGCTACCGAGGAGATTGGCGACGTTTTGCACGAACGTGACGTCATCTGCGCTGAACGAGCGGGCGGTCGTCGAGTGGGTCTCCAGAACGCCCCACGGATCGTCCCTGCTTCCGACGACGACGCTGATTCCGCTGACGACGCCGTGCTCTGAGAGGAACGTCGAGTCCCGGAACCGATCGTCAGTTCGGCGGTCCGGGACGACGACCGGCTCGGACGCCGAGAGCGTGTAACTAGCCAGTGTTTCACCGTCGCCACCGCCAAGCGCACCTTCGAGGACTGCTTCGTCCCATCCAGACGCGGCCGCAGTGGAGAAGCGTCCGTCGGCCGCCGAGAGGCGAAAGAGGCCGGTGTACTCGGTCCCCAGTCGGTCGGAGACGATTCCCACGGCTCGCTGGAACAGGGGTTGACGATCCAATCCTTCGAGTGCGTCTCGGCTGAGATCGGCGATTGCCTCGTCCTGCCGGCTCTTGCGCTCCAGGTTCCGTCTGGTCTGGTAGGCCGCCGCGGCATTGGCGATGCGGTTCGCGAGGACCGTGTACTGGCCGATTCCGCCACCCTTCTGGAGGTAATCGGTCACGCCGCTAGAGATGGCGTCGCTGGCGATCTCCTCGCTTCCCTTACCAGTGTAGAGGATGAACGGGAGGTCCGAATCAGTCGAGCGGACGGTTTCGAGGAACTCGATTCCGTTCCGCTTCGGCATATCGTAGTCCGAGACGACGCAGTCGAATTCGGCCCCGGCGAGCCGTTCCAGGCCCTCGTCCGCACTCAGTACCGTCTCCACGGTGAAGCGGTCGTCCTCGCGTTCGAGGAACGTCGCGACCACTTCGGCGAGTTCGGGATCGTCGTCGACGTGAAGAACACGAATCTGACTACCCATACACTCTCTACGCGAAGCAAGGGAATATAGGCGCGGTACGGTATCACGTGGATCGGTCGACTGTCGAACCGGCCGTTCCGACCGGCCTCAGTCGGCGGTTTCCCCTCGGATGAAGGCCTGTCAGACCCCTTCGCGCTCGGGGTTGGGGTCGCCTTCGAGCTGGCGCACCGTGAGGACCGGCATCGGAGCCTGGCGGACGACCTCCTCGGCGACGCTCCCGAGGAGGAAGCCGTGTTCGCCGTGGCGACCCCGGGTCCCGCTCGCGATGACGTCGGCGTCGTGCTCGTTCGCGTACTTGCAGATCTCGTCGGCCGGGTCGCCCTGCCGGACCGCTGTGACGAGTTCCTCGTCGGCCTCGGCGTCGGCGGCCTCGCGGATGAACGACAGGGCGCGACCGCCGGTGGTCGCCAGCGCGCGCTCGAGCGCCTCGCGGACCTCCTCCGGCGTTGCCTCGACCTCGCCGGCGTCGACGACATACAGCCCGTGGACGGTCGCGTCGAAGCGCGACGCCAGATCGAGTGCCGCCTCGACGGCCCGCTCTGCGCTCCCGGACCCGTCCGTGGCGATGACCACCGTATCGAACATATGCCACGCTATTTCGGGCACGATTAAATAAGCAGTCCCTTCCCGGACAGGACGACGGGGCCCGGACCTCGGTGGCTTTTTGCCGGGTGGGGTCACAGTGGCGTGTGATGGACATCGACCTCGTACTCGCGCCAGTCGACGGCAGCGACAAGTCAGAACGGGCGGCCGAGTACGCGATCGCCGTCGCGGAGCGCTACGACGCGGACATCCATCTCCTGTTCGTCGTCGACGAGCGACTGCACCGCGACATCGAGAACGGCGACGTCGACCCGGACGTCGTCGCCGACATCCACAAGTCCTTCGCCGCCGACATCCGCGCGCAGTTCGCGGATTCCTACGACGGCACGTTCGACACGTCGGCGGCCGCGGCGTTCTCCGAGACGCGCCTGATGCAAACCCCGGGGAGCGTCGTGCTCGACGTGGCCGAAGAGATCGGGTCGGACTTCATCGTCGTGCCGCGCGAGGCGGACGCGGAGGACGCCGTGGGCCGCGCGGCATTCTACGTCATCGAGTACGCGAGTCAGCCAGTCCTCTCCGTCTAGAGGCGAATCGCCATCTCGACTTCGAAGCTCTCGGTATTGCTCGTCTCGAAACCGACTTTCTCGTACAGCGCGATCGCGGGTTCGTTCCAGCGTTCGACGGTGAGCCACACTTTCCCGACCCCCTGGTCCTGGCCGTGACCGAGCAGCGTTCGGACGAGCGCCGTCCCGATACCAGCACCCTGGTAGGCCTGTAACACGAAGATGGCGAGTTCCTGCTCGTCCTCGTTGTCGGGAACGAGCGTCGCGTGGCCGACCGCGTCGCCCTCGTGTCGAGCGACGACGTTGAGACACTCGTCGTCGAGAATGACGTCGAGCCACTTGCGGATCGCCTCGTCCTTGACCGGCGGGATACCCTGCGCGCGATCCTCGGGGTTGAAATCGAGATACATCTCCACGAGGGCCTCGGTGTCGGTCGCGTCGGCTGCGACGACCTCGATCTCGCGGCCCTCGCCGTCGGTGATCGTCCGCGGCGGTCGCGGGAACGCGTCCGCGGGGTCGTCTGGATAGGTACGAGTCATCGGATGAGCGTGATCGGGGTCTGTGCGTTCAGCAAGACGAACTCGACGATGGAACCGAGCTGGATCTTGCCGAGCGGGGAGCGGTTGCCGCCGCCGAGAACGATGCGGTCGAAGTCCTCGCTCTCGGCGATGTTCACCAGGTCGCTTCCCGGCGACGACCCCTCGATACGGCGGATCGTCGCCTCGACGCCGGACTCCTCGACCCGTTCTCTCACGCGTCGAGCGACCGTTTCGACGTCGTCCGCTGCGTCCTCGTCCTCGTAGACCGCGACCGTCAGGTCGTCACCCGTCTCCGAGGCGCGTGTCAACGTCTCGTCCAGTGCGCGGTAGGACAGGTCGCTGCCCCCGACACCGAGCAGTACGTTCATAACCGGGACTTGTATACCCCCGGTCAAAAAGCCACCTGGCGAACGTGTCATCCAGTTGTTTGGAGTGTCGTCTCGCGGCGATACCCTTTTTCGCCGCGGGGACCCAACGTCGGCCATGACCGAGGGCGCATCGCCGGACGAGACGGACATCGACGGGGGAGACGCCGAACCGGAGCCGAGCGACCGGCCGGCGACCGAGAGCGACGAACGCACTGGGGACGGAGAGCCCGAGGAGGCTTCCGGGGAGGACCCCGACGCGACCGACGAGCAGGACCCGCCGGTCCAGAACGCCGACGTTCCGGCGGACGTGCGAAAGTACGACCGCTTCAAGAAGATCGAGGGCGGGACCTACGACCGCGCCAACGACTTCCTCCGGGACCGGACGTACATCACCGCCCGCGAGTGGGCCATCGCGCGCCTCTGTGCCGACTTCCGGACCGAGACGGGCGTCGAGATGACGAAGATCGGCGAGAACCTGCCCGAACTCGTTCCGTTCATGACCGACACCTACACGCCACAGGCCGTCAACCAGGCTCGCTCGGCTTTCGAAGACAAGGTCCGAAAGGCCGGCGCGACCTTCCTCTACGGCGCGATGTGCGACTTCTTCACCGCCGAGGAACTCGACGACGTGATGTACGAGGCCACGGAGGTCGCGAAGTTCCTGCTCGAAGTCGAGGGCGTCGACCTCGCCGTCGAAGACGAGATGGAGGCCGAAGACCGCATCTCGACCGTGATGCGGGAGGTCCGGGAGCAGTCGGCCGCGCTGCGACACGACGAGGTGTGTTGTCCGGAGTGTGGCCACGAGTTCGAGGCGGATGAGTAGGCCAGTTCGGACCGCTGTGCGTGTCCGAACACGGAGTCATCCGCCTCGCTTGCAGCGGACGAGTAAGCCAGTGAAGACCGTGTGTCTGAACACTTCCTCGGACGGCTCGCAGAGGCGGACGAGTAGGCCAGTGAGGACCGCGAGATTCCGCAGGAATCTCGGTAGTCCGAGCGGTGGAGCCGCGAGGACCGCTGTGCGTGTCCCAACGCGTCGGTGAGATGAGCGGCCCAGACTCGCGAGCGGCCCCGCTGTCGGATCGCGAAGCGAGACAGCGGGTCCTGCGAACCGACCTCGCGGTCGGACTCGGCGGAGCCGTGCTCGGCTACGCGGAGGCTGGACCGGCGCTGCTCGGCGTGGGGCCGGTGCTCGCGGTGGTCGCCCTGCTGAGCGCGGCGGCGCTGTACGCCGTCGAGCACGACGCGGTCCCGGGCGTCTATCCGGAGGTGACCGCGCTGGCGTCGCTCGTCGTCCTCGCGAGCGTCGTGGCGGGATTCGTCGTCGTCATCGAAGCGAGCGCGACGATCGTGCTCGCCGGCGCGCTCTCCGGGTTCGGGGGCGGCGTCCTGTGCTATCGGCTCTGCTACGGCTTTCTCTTGGCCGTCCCGGATTACCGACTCGATCGGGTCAGAGAGCGGTGATCCCGGCTACTCGACCACTTCGCCGTCCGCGTCGCGGACGTTCTCGCCCTGGTGGTCGTAGAACACGTCCTCCTCGCCCCCGTCGCCCAGCGCGTCGCCGCGCTCGTACACGACGGCCCCGCGGACCATCGTCCACTCCGGGAACACCGCGTCGAAGCCCTCGAAGGGCGTCCAGTCGCACTTCGAGTGAAGGGCCTCGCCACGGACCGCGGTCGTCTCGGTGGTGTCGACCAGGACGAGGTCGGCGTCCCGGCCGGCCTCGATCTCGCCCTTCTGTGGCAGGTCGAACACCTCGGCGGGGTTGCGCGCGGTGAGGTCACAGACGCGCTCGTAGGTGAGGTCGCTGTCCGAGTCGCGGGCCTCGGCGAGCAGGAGGGGGAGGGCCGTCTCGACGCCGGGGACGCCCGACGGCGCGTCCCAGATGCTCGCGTCCTTCTCCTCGCGGGTGTGGGGCGCGTGGTCGGTCGCGATCATGTCGACGGTGCCGTCGACGACGCGGTCGTAGAGCTTCAGTCGGCGCTTCTCGCGACGGAGCGGCGGATTCATCCGACCGAACGTGCCCAGGTCGGAGAGGTCCCGACGGGAGAGCAGCAAGTGGTGCGGCGTCACCTCGGTCGTCATGCCGGCCTCGCTGGCGATGTCGACGCCTTCCGGCGTGGAGGTGTGGGCGATGTGGATAGTCGCGCCGCGTTCGTTCGCGACCGAACAGGCGCGCTCGACGGCCTTCGCCTCCGCCGTCGCCGTTCGGAACGCGCTCCAGGCGTCTGCGTCGTCGCGGGCGCGGGCGTCGTCGTTGAAGTAGTCGGCGTCCTCCGCGTGGACCGTGACCGGCACCTCCTTCTCCGTCGCGGCGTCGAGCGCGTCGGCGAACAGGTCGGCCTCGATGCCCATGTCGCCGGTCGAGTCGGCGAGGAACACCTCGCCGAGGGCGAACAGTCGCCGTCGAAGGAGGACGTTCGGGATCCAGTCGGCCGTGACACCGCCGTTGATGCCCCAGTCGACGATGGCGTCGGCGGCGAACTCGGCCTTCTGGTCGAACGCCTCGCCGTCGATGGTCGGCGGGTCGGTGTTGGGCTGGTCGACGACGGTCGTGACGCCGCCGGCCGCCGCGGAGCGAGCGCCCGTCTCCCACGTCTCCTTGTGCGGATAGCCCGGTTGGCGAAAGTGGACGTGGGCGTCGATCATGCCGGGGAACAGGCGCTTGCCCGTCGCGTCGATGACGTGCTGGTCGTCAGCGTCGAGGTCGCGACCGACCTCGGCGATAGACTCGCCACGCACCCGGACGTCGCGCTGGCGACCGTCGGGCAGCGTCGCGTTTCGAATGAGCATACCTCCAGTCGACCGGGCGAACCCCTAAGTGTCTCGGATATGGCTCACCGAGACGTCCCGCCCCGCCGTCAGCGCCGCTTCGAGCGCCGCGACGACGCGGTCGGGGTCGCCGGTCCCGCCGGCGCGGGCGACGCTTCCGACGCTGTCAGGGTCGAAGGGAACGCCGAGCGCCGCGTACATCGGCGTCAACACCGCTGCGACCGCCTCGTGGTCGCGGACGACGACGACAGCGCCGACCACCGCGACGGACTGGCGGACCCGCTGGGCGAGGCCCGCGACCTTTCCATCGGCCTGCAGCGAGTGGGACCCCGGACAGAACGAATCGGGAGGCTCGCCCGCTCGGGCGTCGACGCCGCACTCGGCGAGGGCACGCCGGACCGAGTCGCTGACTCGGTCGTAGCGCGACTGGATAGTTCCGCGAGGGTCGTCGGTCGGCTCTGCGAGCGCGACGGCGACGGTCGACCCGGTGTAGGCGACGGCGCGGCCGCCCGTGGACCGCTCGACGACCGCGTAGCCCCGGTCGCGAGCGGCGGCCCTGGCTTGCTCGTAGCCGTCGCTGGAGGGGTCGCGGCGGCCGAAGGCGACCTGCCGGTGGGGTCGCCAGACGCGAAGCGCTGGCTCGCGGTCCGACGCGACGCGGTCGGCCATTTCCCGCGTCCGCCGGGAGTCGCAGTCTGGGTCGTCGGCCCGTCCCCGGAGGAGTCGCATAGCTCGACAGTGGGTCCGCGGGGACAAAACGCCCGCGGCGGCGGGTGCGGCGGACGAGCACCGGAGCTGATCGGTCCGCACGCCCACCGATGGCGAACAGGCGACACTCGGCCCTCGCGACGGGACGTGTCGCGCTATCGCAGCCCCCGTCGCGTCTGCAGTCAGCGCACGTCCGTGGGTGGTCCCGGCATCGGACATGAACCCTCGGGCGACAGCCACTTGCAGACGCACTCCCAATCAAGGGCGATGGCCGTGACGCTCTCCCGGGACGTACTCGCGCAGTACTACCGCTTCTCGCTGTACAACTCGCCGTTCGACGCCCACGACGAGGGGTGCGCGATCGACCTCTATCCCGAGGGAGAGCGCGCGCCGTCGCCGGTCGCCGGCGAGGTGCTCGACACCGAGACGGTCCGCGCACCGCCGAAAGCCTACGCCGCCGAGCACGACCACCTCGTCCTGGTCGACACGGGCGAACACGTCGCCCGGCTACTCCACGTCGACCCGTCCGTCGACCCCGGTGACTCGGTCGCGGTGGGCGACGACCTCGGCGAACTGGTCCGGGCTGGCTTCTTCGCACCGTGGGTCCCGAACCACGTCCACCTGGGATTTCGCGACCCGGACGCGAACCCCTACCGGGCGTCGGGGTCGCTCCCCGTCGACGTGGCCGTCGACGTCGAGGCGGTCTCGTGGGACGGAACCGGGACGGTCGCCGCGGCCGGCGAGACGTGGGCGCGACTGGACGCGCCCGAGCACCCCGCGCCGGGCGAGCGCTTCGCCGGGGTCGCAAACGGCGCTGGCGGTGATGGTGCCGGCGTCCTCGACAGCGGCCTCCCGCACTACGACGGCGGCGGCCTACTCGGCGGAAGCGGTGCCGACCACGCCGTCCTCGCCGGCCAGCGAGTCGGGACGGTCGCTGACCGCACCGTCACGTGGGACGACGTGACCGTCCTCGCGAACGGCGAGCCGGTGACCGGAATCGCGCTGTTCTGCGACCGGGAGCGGGCTGGCGTCAAGCTGGTCGGCCGTGAGATCGACCTCGGCGTCGGCGACGCGGTCAGGGTGACTATCGATCGCGAGACCGGTTCAGACGCCGGGTGACGGCGCTCCGGGCCATCCGCGACGTCGGGCGCGTCGCCGGGGACCGCGTCGGCCATCAGGCGAAGTCGAGGGCCGCGCGGTCGGTCACCTCGCCGAACAGCCAGTCGGCGTGCTCCAGCGCGTACTCGCGGTGGTCCGCCTCGATGAAGCCGATGGCGTCCTCGACGAGGACCGGGCGGTAGTCGCGCAGGCCGGCGCTGGAGGCGGTGTGGAGGACACAGACGTTAGCGAGCGTGCCGCAGATGACGAGGTCCTTGATACCGTGGGCGTCCAGCCAGCCGTCCAGTTCCGTCTGGTAGAAGGCGTCGTAGGTGTGCTTGACCACGACCAGGTCCTCGTCGGCGGGGTCGAGGTCAGCGACGAGTTCGGCCTCCCAGGAGCCCTCGACGACGTGTTCGCCCCACCGCTCGAACTCGTCGTAGTAGTGGGCGTCGTCGAACTGCTCGGGCGGGTGCACGTCGCGGGTGAAGACGACGCTGGCCCCGGCCTCGCGGGCGCGCTCGACCAGTTCGGCGCAGGGATCGACGGCCGATTCGCTGTCCGGTGCGTAGAGGCTCCCGTCGGGGTGACAGAAGCCGTTCTGCATGTCCACCACGACGAGCGCGGTCTGTGACGGATCGAGTTCCATACGCGGACGTTTGCACTGATAGCGTACCAACGTTACCCCGGCTAGCGTGTGACTTTTCACTGCGCTGGCCTACGTTCGGGTAGATGCGCCGCCCCCTCGCTCTCGCCGTCGTCTGTGTCGCGCTGCTGCTCGCAGGCTGTCAGGCCCCCGGGTCGCCGTCGGACCAGACGCCGCTTGCCGGTGACGCCGGGTCGACCGGTGCCCCCGAAACCCCGACAGAACCCGCGGTCGACCTCGCCGTGAACGGGTCGGCCCCGCCAGCGCCGACGGCGGACCGACTGGGCTACGAGAACGGCTACTGGTACAACGAGTCGCTCGCGGTGACGACCGAGGACGGCCTCAACGAGACCGAGCGCGAGGCCGTCGTCGCCCGGACGATGGCCCGCGTCGAGCGGATTCGCGGTCTGGAGTTCGAGGAACCGGTCCCCGTCTCTGTCGTCTCGCGGGCCGAGTACCGCAACAGCACCGGCGGCGAGACCGGCGAGTCGCTGCGGCGGTTCGACAACGCGAAGTTCGAGGCGCTGTTCTTCGTCGGCGAGGACCGCGACTCCATCGCGGTCCAGAACAGCAACCGCGGCGAGAGCGTGCTGGGCTACTACAGCAGTCGTCGGGGCGAGATCGTCGTGGTCAGCGACTCCGAGACGCCCACGATCAGCCGCGGGACGCTGGCTCACGAACTGGTCCACGCGCTCCAGGACCAGCAGTTCGGACTGGAGAGCGACGCGAACACGCGCGACGGCGTGCAGGGCCGGAACGGACTCATCGAGGGCGACGCCGTGGCGACGCGCCTGATCTACTCCGAGCGCTGTGGGTCGACGTGGGACTGCATCGAGACGCCGAGCGCTGGCGGCGGTGGCGGCGGCGACCGCCACTTCGGCATCAGCTTCATGCTCTATTTCCCGTACAGTGACGGTCCGAGCCTGATAGCCGACCTCCGTGAGCGCGACGGGTGGCGCGCGGTGAACGACGCCTACGACGACCACCCCGACAGCGCCGTCGAAGTGATCTATCCGGCCCGCTACCCCGACTGGGAGCGGGCGTCGGTGTCGCTCGCCGACAGGTCGAACGCCGACTGGGAGCGGGTCCGCCCCTCGACCGACCGCGACCGCCCGGACTACGCCGTCGTCGGGCCGTCGGCCATCGCGGCCTCGATGGCCTACACGCTCGCCGACGACTACAACGACTCGGCGGTGGTCCGCACGGGCGACGTCATCAACTACGAGTCGGACGGCTCGCTCCAGAGCGAGGACCCGTACAACTACGACCTGCCCGCCACCGACGGCTGGCGCGGCGGCCGCATGCACGTCTACGAGAACGACGGCGAGACGGCCTACGTCTGGAAGACGCGGTGGGACAGCGAGACCGACGCCCGGGAGTTCGCCCGCGCCTGGGAGCGCGTCGTCGCCCACTGGGGCGGGAGCCAGCGCGCCGACGGGACATGGGTCATCGCGGACGACAGCCCCTACGCAGACGCCGTCGATATCTCCGTGGACGGCCGGACGGTCACCGTCGTGAACGCGCCGACTGCGGCCGAACTCGACGAGGTCCACGATGCGTAGGCAGCGCCTGCTCGCGCTGTTACTCGTCCTCGCCACGGTCCTCGCCGGCTGTTCGGTCCCGTCGTTCGGCGGGAGCGACCACCCGGCGACGCCGGCCGGCGAGGACGCGGTCGGCTGGGAGGACGGCTACTGGTACGACGACCCCGTGCGCGTGACGACCGAGGACGGCCTCAACGAGACCGAGCGAGAGGCCGTCGTCGCCCGGACGATGGCTCGCGTCGAGCAGATCCGCCAGCGGGAGTTCGAGGAGACGGTCCCCGTGTCGGTCATCTCGCGGGCCGAGTACCGCAACCGCTCGCGCGGCAACGGGAGCGGCGGTGGCCCGCCGGCGGACCCCTGGAACGACCAGGTGTGGGAGGCGCTGCTCCTCATCGGCGAGGACTCCGGCAGTAGCGAGGAACTGGACGACACGCTCTCGACGACGGTCCAGGGGTACTACTCGCCGAGTCAGGACGAGATCGTCATCGTCAGCCCGACGGAGACGCCACAGATCGACCGACGCACGCTGTCGCACGAACTCGTCCACGCGCTCCAGGATCAGCACTTCGGCCTGAACGGCTCCGCGGAGACCCAGGACACCCAGCTCTCGCGCCAGGGCGTCACCGAGGGCGAGGCGAACTACGTCCGCATCTTCTACGAGCGCCGGTGCGGCGACCAGTGGGAGTGTATCGCGCTCCCGGACCGCACGTCAGAGAGCGGCGACGCCGGCGACGGAAACGGCAGTGCCGCACAGGAGCCGAGCTACAACGAGGGGCTGTTCACCGTCCTGTACCAGCCCTACGTCACCGGGCCGGCGTTCGTCCACGCTATCCGCGACGAGGGCGGCTGGGACGCCGTCGATGCGCTGCACGACGACTTCCCGGACAGCACCGAGCAGGTGCTCCACCCCGAGAAGTACCCCGACGAGAAGCCGGTCGCCGTCAGCGTCTCAGACCGCTCGACCGACGCGTGGAACCGCTTCGACCACGACCCGGTCGGCGACACCGTCGGTGAGGCGTCCATCTACGCGACGGTGTACCACAACGGCCAGACAGAGGGCGACCGCTACAGCTACGAGAGCGAGGCCTCAGAGGGCTGGGCCGGCGACCTCGTCGTGCCGTACCGGAACGGTTCAGGCGGTTACGGCTACGTCTGGGAGACGCGCTGGGACACCGAGGAAGACGCCCGGGAGTTCGCCGACGCCTACCGCGGCGCGCTGGTCGAGGAACACGACGCCAGCCAGCCGCGAGCGAACGTCTACGTCGTCCCCGAGGGCGACCAGTTCGCCGACGCGTTCCGCGTCGTCCGGTCGGGCAAGACCGTCCGCATCGTCAACGGGCCGACGGTCGACGACCTGAGCGAGATTCACCCGACCGAGGCGTGAGCGGGCGTCAGACGACGCGGCGGTAGGCGAACCGGCCGAACCCGATGACGGTGACGACGGCCGTCGCGTAGGCTGTCAGGTCGTGGGGCGGTTTCGAGACGGCGAGGTAGCCGCCGACCGTCCCGAGCGCGGCGAGGGCACAGAGCGTCCACAGCACGACGGCCCAGCGGCCGCCGACCGGCGCGTCGGGGTCCGAGTCGCCGCCGTCGGACTCGCCGGACGTAGCGTCGTCCCGGTCGAGAATCCGCGTCGGATCGTCGGGAACGCGGTCGTCGGTGTCGGGCCGGGAGAACGGATCGCGTTCGTTCTGATTCAGCGGGATCTTCGACAGGACGAATCGGAGCCACCGCGTTCGCGGCGTCAGCGCGTCGCCGAACAGGAGGAGGCCGAGCGCGACCAGGACGCCGACGGGGAAGAAGTCGAAGCGCTGGGCGAGGTAGGCGTCGCCGGGATTGGCCGGGTCGTAGCGAACGGTGACCGACGATCCCTCGGCGTAGTTCGACAGCACCCGCGCGGCGCGGTCCCGCTGGTTCGTGTCCACGTCGGTGCCAAAGGCGATGTCGCGGCCGGTGTAGGTCTGACCGTCGACGCGGTACGTGTAGGTCACGTTCGGCTGGTAGTACCGGTTGCCGCCGAGCGTGGGACGGCTGATCTCGGCGTAGCTGTCCATCTGGGCGTTCTCGACCGTGCCCGTCGTCGCGGCGTAGCCGGTGGCCGTCCGGTACTGCGAGACGCCGAGGACGGTCCCGGCGGCGAGCAGCGCGAGCGCGAGCAGGAGGGCGACGGAGCGGCGGGGGCTGAGCACGCCCGACGGGTATCGTCGGCGACGTAGAAAGTGTTACGAGGCAGTGTCACTCCGGCGGCGAGACCGGGCTGAGAGCGGTGTCTCGCGACCGTCGACCGGACCGCTTTTTCCCTCGCACGGCCGAAGACGGGACAATGACCGAGGAGTTCGACATCGTCTCGCCGGAGGCGATTCGCGACGGACGGGCGACCGACGCCTACTTCGACCGGACGATGGAGGCGCTAGAGCACGCGGAGAAGAACCCGGACGTCGTGGCGGAGGTCACGGCGAACCAGTTCGCGACGGGGACCTGGAAGCTGCTGGCCGGGCTGAAAGACGCCGCGCGATTGCTCGACGGGCGCGCCGTCGACGCCGACGCGCTCCCCGAGGGCCAGCTGTTCGACGGCGGACCGGTGATGCGCATCGAGGGATCCTACCGCGAGTTCTGCCGGCTGGAGACGGCGCTGCTCGGCTTCCTCTCGCACCCGACCGGTGTCGCCACGCGGGCGCTGGAAGCGCGCCACGCCGCGCCGGAGTCGACGGTGCTGTCGTTCGGGTCCCGCCACGTCCACCCCTCCATCGCCGCGATGATCGAGCGGGCGGCGCTGCTGGGCGGCCTCGACGGCATCTCGAACGTCGCCGCGGGCGAGGTCATCGGGCGCGAGGCGGGCGGGACGATGCCCCACGCGCTGGTCATCTGCTTCGGCCGGGGCAACCAGGAGGAGGCGTGGCGGGCGTTCGACGAGGCCGTCCCCGAGGAGACGCCGCGCATCGCGCTGACCGACACGTACAGCGACGAGACGGACGAGGCGCTCCGGGCGGCCGAGGCGGTCGCGGACTTAGACGGCGTTCGCCTCGACACGACCGGCTCTCGCCGCGGCGACTTCCGACACATCATCCGCGAGGTCCGCTGGACGCTGGACGCGTACGGCCACGAGGACGTGGACCTGTTCATCTCGGGCGGGCTCGGGCCGACGGAACTGCGCGACCTCCGCGACGTGGCCGACGGCTTCGGCGTCGGGAGCTACGTCGCCAACGCCGACCCACTCGATTTCGCGCTGGACATCGTCGAAGTGGACGGCGAGCCGGCGGCCAAGCGGGGCAAGCTCACCGGCAAGAAGTCGGTGTACCGGACCGCAGACGGCGGCCACCACGTCGGGCTGGCCGACCGCGAGGGACCGGCGAACGCCGAGTCGCTCATGGAACCGCTCGTCAGGGACGGCGACGTCGTGCGGGAGTTCGACCTCGACGCGGCCGTCGAGTGCGCGGCGACGGACGCCGAGCGGGTCGGCTACGAGGGCGTCGACGCGTCGGAAGGCCGGGATTAAGTCGGCCGACCGCCAACCGCGGGTATGGTCGACCGCATCATGAAGGTCAACGCGTACACGACCTTCGACCTGCTCGACGGCGAGGTAGAGGGCCACGGCTTCGAAGAGGAAGCGCTCGCGGTGCTGAACGTGACCGCGCCGCGGAAGAACCCGGACCACGTCGAGCTCCAGTTAGAGATGGACAACACCGACCTCGACGCGGTGAAACCTCACGCGGACTCGGTCACGCTGTCGGCCGAGCAGGCGCGTGAACTCGCGGCTGAACTCGAAGAGTACGCCGGACGCGTCGAGGATGCGCAGTCGGACGACTGAGCGCGTCGCACCGGCGACGAGCGGCGGTGCCTGACGGCACAGGGCGTGAACAGTCGGAAATGCTTTGGTGTGACGACACATACCAAAATTCATGTCGACCGAGACGCCCGGCAATCCCGCGGCGCGGGAGCTCGGCTACTGCCCGTGCTGTGGCTACCGGACGCTCCCCGAGGGTCGGCCCGGGTCCTACGAGATGTGTCCGGTGTGCCACTGGCTCGACGACCCGATCCAGTTCGGCGACGACGAGTACGTCAGCGACACGAACCACGTGTCCCTGCGCGACGCCCGCGAGAACTTCCGCGAACACGGCGCGTGTACGCCGGACGAGGTCGGCGACTGCGAGTCGCCGGACGGCATCGACCGCGACCCGAACTGGCCCTACGAGGAGTGAGAACGCGCTCGGCCGCCCGTTCACGCGGCCAGCGAGATGTCCAGGTACAGCATGACGACCACGCCGACCATCAGGCCGAGCGTGGCGACCCGTTCGTAGCCGTGCTGGTGCGTCTCGGGGATGATCTCGTCCGAGATGACGAACAGCATCGCCCCGGCGGCAAAGCCCATCGCGTAGGGCAGGAGCGGTTCGACGAGCGTGACCGCGACGGCCCCGAGCACCGCGAGCGGAATCTCCACGACGCCCGCGCGGACCCCGGCGAAGGCGGCGTAGAGACGGCGGTCCAGCCCGGCGTTTATCGCCGCGACTGAGACGGCCAGCCCCTCGGGGATGTTCTGGATGCCGATGGCGAGCATCAGCGAGAGCGCGCCACCGAGTCGGGCCGGGTCGCCGCCGGCCGCGCCGAAGCCGACGCCGACGGCGAGCCCCTCCGGCATGTTGTGCAGCGTGATGGCGAGGATGAACAGGACGACCCCCGTCAGGCGCGCCTCGTCGACCGGCAGGGACTGACTGGGGTTGGCGGCGTCGGTCCGCCGGCGGCCGGTCAGGAGGTAGTGTGCGTGGGGAACGAGAACGTCTGCCCGGTCCAGAAAGAGCGCGCCCAGCGCGACGCCGACGAGCGTCGGGATCGGGTTGCCGGCGGAGTACTCCTCGATTCCGGGGAGGATGAGGCTCGTGAACGCGGCGGCGAGCATCACGCCGGCTGCGAAGCCGAGCGCCGCGTCGAGGGCCCGCTCGGAGGGGTCGCGCCAGACGAACACGAGCGACGCGCCGAGGAGGTTCATGAACGCGATGACGACGCCGCCGACGAGGCCGCTTATCAGCGGGTCGGTGCCGACGACGCCGGCGAACAGTTCGACGAGCCCGGATTGCATTCGTCAGGGGGTGCGAGTCGATGGCCCTTTGCTGTACCGCCTCGGCGTCAGGAGCGGGCGCGCAGTGGCGAACCAGTCAGAACGGCTCCGGCGAGCCCATGAGACGGCGCATCTCCATCGCGCTGGCGAAGTCCTCCCGCGTCACGACCCGGGTCCCCTCGGGCCCGTCGACGAACGCGGCGGTCGCCCCGCTGGTATCGAGTTCGACGAGCGCGTCGAACGCCGCCGTCTCCGCGGCGAACCGCGGGAGGTCGGTCTCCATCAGGTCGGCGACGCTGTCTGCCTCGCGCTGGGCCTTGGACAGCGCTCGGAAGTCCGCGACCGTGACGACACCGACGACGTCGCCGCCGCGCGTGACCGCGAACTCGGTCCGCCGATCGGCGAACATCCGGTCGACGAGGTCCTCGACGGTCGCGTCGGCCTCGATAGTCGCTTCGAGCGGACTCGCCACGTCGTCGACAGTCATGCCGTCGAGCAGCGCGGCGAGCGCGACCGACCGGGACTCGCTCGCCGCCGCGCCGTAGACGAACAGCGCGAGCAACAGCAGCATCGGGCTGATGGAGAGGACGCCGACGACGGCGAACAGCACGGCGAACCCGGTCCCGATTCGGGACGCGATGCGAGTCGCCGCCGCGTAGGGCCGGTTCCGGGACAGCAGCGCCCGCAGGACGCGGCCGCCGTCCATCGGAAACGCCGGCAGCATGTTGAACACGGCGAGCAGGAGGTTCGTGACCGCCAGCCAGCCGACGAGGAACAGCGTCACCTGCGCGCTGGCCGGCAGGGCGAACAGCGCGGCGTAGCAGCCGACGCCGACGAGGACGCTGACCGCGGGCCCGGCCAGCGCGATGACCAGTTCGCGGTTCCACTCCTTGGGCATGGCTTCGAGGCTGGCGAGTCCCCCGAGGATCCAGAGCGTGATCGACTCGACGCGGAGGCCGTAGCGCATCGCCGCCCAGGCGTGGCCCAGTTCGTGTAAGGCGACGCTGACGAACAGCCCCACCGCCGCGGCACCGCCGATGAGCCACGGCGTCGACCCCGCCGTCAGTCGGCCCAGGTCCAGTGACACGCCGGCGAGTCCGCTCACGATTCCCGCGTACACCTCGATCTGCGCCCCACTCCCGATGATCCAGGCGAGCACCGGCAAGAAGACCAGCAGCGAGACGTTCACGCGGATCGGGATGCCCCAGACCGTCGTGATGTGGAAGTTTCGCACGCCGGAACCGACAGGTGGGCCGGAGTTATATCTTCGGCCCGCCGACGCCGACGAGTAGCTGACTTATTCAGGGTGTAGCCCGTACGGAGCACAATGACGATTCGACACGACGGGCTCACCGTCGACTGGCTCGGGTACGCCACGCTCCGCTTCGCCGGGGCGGACGACGTGGTGTACGTCGACCCGGGCCGGTACGGCGTCCTCACCGGCGAGTGGGAGCCCCACGTCGACGGCATCGGTCACCCGCCCAGCAGCGACTACCGGGCGGGAGACGGGGACGTTGTCTGTGTCACCCACGTCCACCACTACGATCCCGACGGCATCGAGCGCGTGGCGAGCGACGACGCGACCATCGTCGCCTACGAGGGTATCGACGAGCGCGTCGGTGACCGCGATCTCCCGCCCATCTCTTCGCTGGGCTACGATGTCGTCGAAGTGGGCACGAAGTCTCAGGTCACCGTCGGCGACGTACCCATCTGGTCGACGCCGGCGTACAACGAACCGGACGGGCCGCACACCCTCCCCGACGGAACGCCCTACCACCCCGAGGGGTTCGGCTGTGGCTTCATGATCGCCCTCGACGAGACCAGAGTGTTCTACCCCGGCGACTCGGACGTCCTCCCCGGCCACCGGACGCTGGAGGTGTCGCTGCTGTGTCCGCCCATCGGTCCACGGGCGACGATGGACCGCCACGAGGCCGCGGCGCTGGCCGCGACCATCGAACCGGACCTCGTCCTCCCGGTCCACTACAACACCTTCTCGAACCTCGAAGCCGACTCCCGAGAGTTCGCCGCGGACGTGGCCGAGGCCGGCGTGCCGGTCGTGCTGGACGAGCAGTGACCCCGGACGCCAGCGCCCACCCTCCGCGTCCACTCACCCGCTCTCGACCCACTCGCCTCGCTCCCGGTGCGCGTCGGCGACCGCGCCGATTTCCTCGGCATCGAGGACGCCCCGCTCCGTGACGACGGTCACGGCGTCCGCCGGCGTCACGTCGAACGTGGGGTTCGCCACGTCGACGGCGGCGTCGCCGTCGTACACCTCCGTCGGGTCGCGGTCCTCGCGCTCCCACTCGGCGGTCGGCGCGACCTTGTCCGTGGCACAGACCGCGTAGCAGTCCGCGCCCGCGGCGGCCGCCGACAGCGCCGCCGAGCGGGTCCCGACCTTGTTGACGACCCGGCCGTCGGGGAGGACCCAATCAGCGCCGACGACGAGTGTCTCGGCGTCCCACGCGGCCAGTTCGTGGCCGAAGGCCGCGTCGGTCGTCAGCGTCACCGCGGCGTCGTCGACGAGCGATTCGGCGACGCCGACGCCCTCCCGGCCGGGTCGCGACTCGGCGACGAGGACGGCCGACGGACCGGCGGCTTCGAGGACGGTCCGGACCGTTCCCGACCGCGAGAGGGTGGCGACGCAGTCGCCGACGTGGTCGGCGGCGACGGCCGCGGCGACCCCGTCCGCCCCCACGGCGTCCGAAATCGTCTCGGTCGCCGCTCGCTCGACGGCCGTCGGCGTGTGGTCGGCGACGGCGTGCATCGCCCGGTCGATCCGGTTCGCGACGACGACCATCGAGGGGCGGGCGTCGCGGAGCGTGCGAGCGAGCGCGGCGAGCGCATCCCAGTCGTTCCCGTCCCGTTCGGCCGTCTCCATGCTGTCGGCCCACTCCGACTCCTCCGGGTCGGCCGCCCGCCCGGTCGCAGCGAGAGCGGCCTCGTCCCGGAGGACTTCGAGCGCCCGCAGCGACAGCCACGCGGAACCGTGAGTGCGGTCCTCGTGGACCGTCGTGATCCGGGGCCGAACCCGGTCGTAGGCGGTCCACAGCCGTGGCACTGTCTCGCGGCGCAGTATCTCGGGCGGATGGACCCACGCCGTCGCCGCCGTCTCTGCGTTGACTCGCACGTCGCGAGAATCGCAATCGAACAGGAACGGGTGGACGACCCACCGGGTTCCGCGGTCGGCGTCTTCGACGGGAAACGAGGGTCCCCGGCGGGCCAGCGTGACCGCGTCGCCGAGTCCGGTCTCCTCCTCGACCTCCGCTCGCGCGGCCGCTTCCGGTTCCCGGTCGCGGCCGTCGTCGTCGGCGACGTGGCCCGCCACGCCGCCCCACCGGCCCGCGTACGACCCGACGGCGTCGCTCCGGCGCAACAGCAACACCTCGCCCTCGCTGCGCAGGAAGCAGGTGACGACGGGGCGTTCGTCCATGCGAGCGCGAACGGCCGGCCGGGACAAGAAGGTGCGGCCCGCGCCGAACGCGCCAGCGCTATGCGACGACCACGCCAGCGCTACAGCGCGTCGAGCAGGCGATCGACGTCGTCGGCCGTGTTGAACACGTGGACCGAGGCCCGCACCGCCCCGTCCGGGAACGGCAGTTGGCGGGCGACGATTCCCTCGTCGGCGAGGCGCTCGACCGTCGCGTCGGGGTCGTCGACCGCGAACGTCACGAGCCCCGACTCGTACTCGCGCGGGCTCAGGAGCCGGTCGCCGAGGCCGTCCTTGAGCCGGTCGGTCAGTCGCTCGACGCGGGCCTGGACGGTGTCGAGGCCGACCGACTCGATGGTCTCGACGGCCTCCGCGAGCGCGACGTAGGGGACCGGCGACGTGGTCCCGACCTCGAAGCGGCGCGCCCCCTCGTGGAACTCGTAGGCGTCTGCGGTCGGTTCCTCGACGCTTCGATAGCCGATTCGGGTCTGCCGGAGGCCGTCGTAGGCGTCCGGGTCGACGTAGAGGAACCCGCCGCCCCAGACGCCGAGCAACCACTTGTGACCCGCGGCCGCGACGAAGTCCGCACCCCACTCGGTCACGTCGACGGGGTGCTGGCCGACGGACTGAACGGCGTCGACGAGCACCTGCGCGCCCGCGTCGTGGGCAATGTCGACGACCTCGGAGACCGGCAGCCGGGTTCCGTGGGTCCAGGTGAGCGAACTCAGCGTCACGAGCCGCGCGTCCCCCACGGCCGTTCGAACGTCGTCGAGGTCGAGTCGGCCGCGCTCGGTCTCCACGACGCGGACCTCGACGTCGTGGGTGTCGGCCAGGCGGTCCCACGGGAGCGACCCGGCCGGGTGTTCGAGGTCGGTTCGGACGACCACGTCACCGGGCTGCCAGTCGATCGCGCCGGCGACGAGGTTCACCCCATCGGCCGTGCTCTGGGTGAACGCGACGGTCTCGGAATCGGTCCCGAGGTGGCCGGCGACGACCTCGCGGGCCGCCGCCAGTGCGTCCCAGGCGACTGTGTAGGGCCCCTCGCCGGCCGGGGCCTCGAAGGCGTGGCGTTCCAGAAACGCCGTGGCGCTCTCGACGACCGGCCGCGGCGTCGGCCCGCTTGCCCCCGTGTTGAAGTAGGTACAGCGGTCGAGCGCCGGAATCGACGCCCGCAGTTCGGCTGGCTCCATACCGCCCCCGTGGGCCGCCGGCGACTTCAGCCCTGCGTGCCGCGGACCGCCACGAGGTGCCAAACCGAAATAAACCGGTTCCCAACTGACTCGAGTTTATTCACGCAACCGAAGTCAGAAGACGATTTAGAATTGTTGCGTTTCGCAACTGCTATCAGTTGTTTCATCCACTACTCGTGCCCCAGCGTCGGGCGCATCGTGGCGAGAGGTCGGTCAGTCCTGCTGGCACTCACAGCCGCCCTGTTCGAAGAAGTCGGCGACGGCGTACTGGCTGCCACAGGACTGACAGAGCACCTGCGCGTCGAGGAACACCTCGAAGTCGTCGATGTCGATGCGGCCGGTGTCGCGCAGTTTCTCGATGCGCTGATCGGTGACCGACAGCGTCCGCGTCAGGAGCCGCTGGATGCTCTCTAGGTCCTTCTCGATCTTTTCGTCGTCGGAGAGCCCCTGGTACTCCGCGCCGCGCCACTCCTTGAGGTAGGAGCGGATCGCCTGGTAGGTGACGAAGTCCGTCTCCAGGCCGTCCACGTCGATGTCGTTTCGTTCGAGGCGGTTGCGCGTGTCCGTCCGGACACCGGTGCTGATGTCGTCACTGGTGAGGTTCTCGTAGGTCGATTCAACGTCGCTCTCGAGGGCGCTCATACCCGCGTCGACCAGGGCCCGCTCCAGCAGTCGCTTGTTGAAGAACTCCGCGAGGTCTCGCAGGCTCATCCGCTCCTCGCCGTCGCCGGTCCAGCGCGCCTCCATCTCCGCGCCCAGACCGTCGAGGTCGTACTCGTCGATGAGCCGGGCGACCTTGCTCGACGGTCGCCCGTCTGTCGTGTCTGCCATCTCTCGTCACCACGTACGTGAACCGGAAGTAAAAGGTGTTGGGGTTAGATCGAAGTGATGCGGCTGTAGTCGTCGTCGAGCGCCTGCGCGTCCTCGGGCAGCAGGGCGACGACCAGGTGCTCGGCGTAGTCGGCGAAGTAGTCGACGAGTTCGGCGATGCGCGCCGAGTCGATGGCTTCCAGCGAGTCCAGCAGCATGAACGGGACCGACTCGTGGAGGTCGTGGACCAGGTAGCCCGCCAGCGCGAAGATGAGTCCCGTCACCTCGCGCTCACTCTCGCTCAGGTGCTCGATGGTGTCCTCGTAGGCCGCGCCGTTCTCCGTGGTCCGGACGATGTGGAGTTCGAAGACCGTTCGGTCGACCTTCTGGCGGCCCTCGCGGACGGTCTGCTCGACGCGCTCGATCCAGATGCGTTCGAGGTTCTGGTACTCGAGGATGCCGAGGATGGCGTCCATGTGCTCGTTGAACTGCTCGACCGCGTTGGCCTCGATCTGGTCGATCTTGGTCCGCTTGTCGGTGAGTTGGTCGACCAGTTCGTCGCGCTCCTCGCGGAGGTCGTCGGCGCGCTCGACCATCGCCTCGATCTCCTCGATCTCCTCGCTCACGTCGTCGAGATCGGACTCCAGGCTGTCGATCTCGAACTCGAGCTGGTTCGCCTCCCGGTGGAGCGAGAGGATCTCGTCGAAGTCCTCGGACTCGAGGTTGTCGACCTCGTTTTCGAGGGCCTCGACCTCGTCGGTCAGTTCCTCGCGGCGGTCTTTCAGCGACGAGACCTGTTCGTCACGGCGCTCGATCTCCGTCTCGGTCTCCTGGATCTTGCGCTCGACGTTCTCTCGACGGCGCTGTTTCTTCTCGGCCTCGCGCTGGTCGGCCTTGAGGTCGTCGAGGTCGGACTTGATCTCGTTCAGATCCTCGACCTTCTCCTGGCGGAGATCCTGCAGTCGGTCGACGGTGTCCTCGATCTGCTCGCGGTCGACGGTCGAGCCACACGTCCAGCAGACGACGGACTCCTCGTCGTCGTCACCGAGCAACTGCTCGGTCACCGCGCCGTCTTCGGCGTCTGACGCGTCTTCGAGCGACTGGATCACGTCGTAGTCCTCCTCCTCCAGACGTTCCTCGTTGTACTGGATGAGACTCTGGAGGTCGGAGATCTCGCTGTTCAGCGTCTGGCGCTGCTCCCGGAGGCGCGCGATTTCGTCTTCGAGGTGCTGCTTGTCGCCCATCGGCGTCTCGGGGAGCTCGTCGAGTTCGTCTTCGAGATCCGCGAGCTCGCGCTTCAGCGACGAGATGCTGTCCTCCTGTGTCTCGATGTCCCGGCGGACGGATTCGAGGTCGGACCGCGTCGAGCGAAGCTCGTCGAGCTTCTCCTCGAGCACGTCCTGCTCCTGGCGGCTCTCCTCGATGTCGCGGCTGCTGTCGTCGATCTCCTCTTCGCGTTCCGCGAGTTCCTCGCGCTTGTCCTCGATCTGCTCGCGGATGTCGTTGCGGCGCTGTTCGAGATCTGGGAGGTCACGCTGACGGGACTCGATCGTGGCGAGTTCGTCGTTGATCTCGCCCTTCTCACTCTCCAGGCGTTCGACCTCGGACCGGATGGCGTCGATGTCGACCGGCCGCATGATGATCTCGCGGAGGTCGTCGCCGCGGGCGACGGACCGACGCGCTTCGTTGGTCTCGAGCAAGAACGCGAACAGGTCGGCGACGTCCGGGTCGTCGAGGTAGCCGTCACCGCTGAACTGGACGGTGTTGCCGGCTCGCGTCAGCGTGCGTTCGTACTCCTCGCCTCGGTAGGAGAGAGCCACGCGGCCTTCCTCCGCGTCGCCTTTGAGCGTCGCCTGTTTGCTTCCCATCGCCGCCATGATCGACTGCAAGAACGAGGTCCGGTTCGTCGCGTTCTTCCCGGTCAGAACCGTCACTCCCGGAGGAATATCGACCGACGTTTCGTCGATCCCACCGATGTGTTCCACATCGAAGTGGGCGATGCTAGATTCCTGCTGTGATTCTGGCATTATACGGCCCATTATCGTACAACGTATAAAAGTGGTTCCCTTCAGCTGAATTTCTGGCGGCGACCGGGCGGCTACAACGGTCTCGCGTTCAGGAACGTGGGATAGCGTTCGGAATAACATCTGTACCAATATTATTCTCCGGCCGCCAACGGGTCGCTCGGCGACGTATTTTTGTCTGACTCTAAAACGTATTTTCCTTGCGTCTCGTAATCTGTTTCGGTTATATATCGATGAAATATGAGAACGTATAAGGTGGGCGCATTGCAATACGTATCTATGACACGATACGAAACGCTGCTCGAAGTCGAACTCGACGAGTGGGACAGCGGGTACGGCGTCTTGCAGGTCGTCAAGCCGGACTACAGCGACACCGCCGAGCTCCGGTTCTGTTATTTCAACGACGACGGGAAGTTCACGAACCGACCGCTGACACTGCGACCGGACGAAGACGTGCTCGACCGGACGACGAAGATGGTCGAGAACCTCGGCTACGTGGCGCGAACCTTCGACCCGGACGAGATTCGCGAGCTCGTGGACACCCTCGGCGAGGAGCGGGTCATCGAACTCGCGCAGCTCGTGGACACCCTCGGCGAGGCGCGGCTGGCCGAGATTCTCGGAGACTGACGCATGGCCGACACCCATCCTCTCGTAACGATCGAGACCGTCGTTCTCGTCGGTATCGGGGGATTCGCGGGGTCGAACCTCCGGTACTTCGTCGGTCTCTTTCTGCCGGGGCTCCAGGGAACGGTGCTGGTGAACGCGCTCGGGAGCTTCGCGCTCGGGTTCTTGCTCTACGAGGCGCTACAGGTGGGCGTGCTGGCGAGCGAGACGAAACTGGCCGCCTCGACGGGGTTCATCTCGTCGTTCACCACCTACAGCACGTTCGCTGTCGAGACCGTCACGACGCCGGAGTGGGCGCTGGCGAACGTCGTCGGGAGCTACGCGCTCGGGTTCGCCGGCGTGCTGGCCGGCCGAGCGGTCGTCCGCCTGTTCGCGGGAGGCGATCGCTGATGGTCGCCGTCGACCCTGCACACCTGGTGGGTACCGGCGGCGCACTCGGCGCGCTCGGTCGCTACTACCTGACCCAGGCCGTCCAGCGGGAGACGTTCCCGCTGGGAACCCTCTCGGTGAACGTCATCGGGAGCTTCGCGCTGGGGCTGCTCACGTTCGCCGGGGTGACCGGCGAGGCGGCGCTGCTGGTCGGCGTCGGTGCCTGTGGCTCGTTCACCACGTTCTCGTCGTTCTCGTTCGAGACGGTGCGGCTGTGGGAGGACGGCTACGTCGCGCTGGCGGCGCTCAACGCCGTCGGCAACCTCGCCGGCGCGCTGGCGGCGGTCGGCCTCGCGTGGGCCCTCCTCCGGGTCCTGTGACGGCCCGGCGGTGTCACTCCGAGACGGGCGTCGCGCCCGGCAGCCGCTGGAGCACGCTCTCCAGTCGGTCGCCCACGTCGTCTGCGAGCGGGTCTAGCTCCGGGTTCTCCGTGACCGACAGCATCACGCTCGGATCGACCGCGCTCACGCCGACGTGGTCGTCGGTCTCGAAGACGACGACGTTACACGGGAGCAACGCTCCGATCTCGATCTCCTCGGTCATCGCCTGGTGGGCGAGCGACGGATTGCACGCACCCAGGATGCGGTACTTGCGGAACTCCTCGCCAAGCTTCTCCTTCAGGGTGGCCTGGACGTCGATGTCACAGAGGACACCGAATCCCTCCTCGGCCAGTTCGTCCTGGACCGCCGCGACGACCTCGTCGAACGCGCCGTCGACCCGGTAGCGAATGGTGTAGGGAGCCATACGGGCGACCCGACGGCCGGAGCCGAATTAAATCCCGCCGTCGGTACGGGTGGTCGCGGGCGGCCGGTCGCTCGCCCGCGGTGCCCCGCCACCGTGCGGCGTGTCGCGCTCGCGAACGGTCACGTGGTGGACGGACTCCGTCGCGTCGTCAACGACGAGCGCACCGCCGGTAGCGGTCGGCAGACGCTCCGAGAAATCGCCGTCGAGGTACGTCGGGCGCGCCGACCGGAGCGCGTCGACGTCCGCGGTGCTCGTCAGTCGATGCGCGATCAGCAGATCGGCCTGCGATATCGCTGTCGACGGGAGCGCGCTCGGGCGCTGTGTCGCGAGCACGACGCTCACGCCGGGCTGGCGGCCCCGCGTCAGGAGGCGGCGGATTGGCCGGGCCGCGACCCCATCGGTGAAGGCGTGGGCCTCGTCGACCAGCAGCCAGGGGAGTGGACCCGTCTCGCCTGCGGCCCGAGTCTCGTACAGCGCCGTCGCGACGGCCGCCAGCACCGCGCCCGCCGGGCGGGTGTCGAGACCGGCCACGTCGAGGACGGTCAGGTCGCCGCCGCACAGGTCCGACGCCGAGAGCCCGTCGGGGTCGAAGACGCCCCACGACGCCGCGAGTTCGAGGTGGTTCGCCGCCGCCCGCCGCGTCGGGTCGGCCGCCGCCGCGTCCGCGACCCACTCGCACATCCCGTCGAGCGTTGTCCGCTCGCTCGCCGCCCGCCAGAGCAGCGCGCCCGCGGCCCGTTCGGGGTCGAGGCCGAGCACGGTACACCACTGACGCGGCCCGAGAGAGTCCGCACACACCCGCGGGTCCACCACCGTCGCCGGCACGTCCGCGTCGGCGAGCGGCGTGAACGCGCCCATCGGATCGACGACGACCGGCGCGACGCCGTCGGCCGCGAGCAGCCCCTCGGCGAGCACGCCGAGCGTGTACGTCTTCCCCGATCCGCGCTTGCCGACGACGAGCCCCGCGTGCGGACGATCGAGATCGACATCGACCGCTGCACCGCGGCTCCCGTCCCGTGCCCGGTAGTGTCCGAGGCGTCCCGTCGGTCCGTTAGTCCCCTCGCGTCCGATGACGACCATGCCGAGGCTGGTCCCGCCCCGCTACGTGAACCTTCGGCCGAGGGTTCAAGTACGAGTCCGGGACCAGCCCCGTCCATGTCAGACTCGCTGTGGCGCGACGAACGCGCGATCGAAGGCCTGCCAATCCGCCTGGTCATCGCACTGGTGGTCGGCGTGGCCTGCCTCTCCGTGATGATGAGCACGATTTCGGGCATCGAGACGCTGCAGGTGACCGAAGTGGACGTGGAACCGGCCCCCGAGGTGACGACGCCGGGGACGCAGAACGTGACCGTCACCGTCGTCGACTCGAAGGGGTCGCCGGTGTCGGGCGCGACGGTCGTCGCCAAGAGCGGGACGGCGACGCTCGACGGCGTGCGGACCGGCGAGACGAGCGCCGCCGGGAACGCGACGCTCTCGCTGTCGCCGTCGCTCGGGTCGAACCAGCAGGACGGGACGGTCGTCTTCGAGGTGAAACCGCCCGCGGGAAGCAGCTACGAGGACGCGCGCTCGAACACCGACCTGCTCGTAGTCGAGTCGGGCTAATCCTCCCAGTCGATCCACTCCTGCTCCCAGCCGGCGCGGGACTGCGCCGCGCGGCGGGCGTGCTCGCGGTCTTCGCGGTGGGTGCGGTTCCGCTCGACGGTGTCGGCCTGCTCGCCCTCGACGAGCATCGGCTGGAAGGCGACGGTCCCGAGCCGCTCGGTCGAGCCGTCGGCCCCGACCACGGCCAGCGACTGCTCGCCGGTCCCCAGCGGCATCACCAGTCGACCGTCGTCCGCCAGTTGCCGGACGAGCGCGCGCGGTGGATCGACCGCGGCCGCTTCCAGCAGAATGCAGTCGTACGGCGCGTACTCCGGGAGTCCCTCGGCCCCGTCGCGGCGGTCGACGAGCACGGCCTCGTAGCCCGCCCGCGCGAGGTTCTGCCGGGCCTCGACGACCAGCCGTCGGGTGATGTCGATGGCCTGGACGTTCGCGGCCCCGACGCGCTCGGCCAGCACCGCGGCCGTGTACCCGACGCCGGCCCCGACCACGAGCACTTCGTCGTCCTCCTCGGGAGCCAGTGCCTCCAGCAACCGGGCGGCTGTGCTGGGCGAGAGCACGCGCGTCCCCAACCGTTCGAACGGGCGGTCGGAGTAGGCGTGGTCCTCACCGACGAACGTCTCGCGCGGGACGGCGCGCATCGCCGCCGACAGCCACGCGCTCTGGACGACGCCCTTGCTCTCGTGTTGCAGGCTGTCGACCATGTCGCCCCGCAGTACCGCCGGGTCCATATCCGAGGTTCCCGCCGGAGCTATATCAATCACGCGCCACGCACCGGCGGCCGTCCGTTGGTGATCGTCACGGGCGCCGGTCGGCCGCCGAGAATCACTGCAGCGGGACGAACCGAACGCTCCCGTGGTCCTCCCTGTCGAGCGTGCCGTCCGCTCGCTTGCGTGCCCGAACGAGCGTCTGGGTCCCGTCACCGATCGGTGCGAGCAAGTACCCGTCGGTCCGGGTCTGCTCGACCAGCGACGGGGGGAAATCGGGGGCCGCACACGTCAGATAGACGCGATCGTACGGCGCGTGCTCGGGCCACCCTTGCTTGCCGTCGCCGGCCCGGACCGACACGTCGCCGTGGCCGGTCGCGGCCAGCGTCTCCCGGGCCGTCGCCGCCAGTGACTCGTGGTACTCCACGCTGTAGACGTTCTCGGCGCCGACCAGTTCGGCCGTGACGGCCGCGTGGTACCCACAGCCCGTCCCGACTTCGAGGACCGCGTCGCCGGACGAGAGGTCCAGCAGATCGGCCATGATGGCGACCATGTGCGGGGCCGAGATGGTCTGTCCCTCGCCGATGGGGAGCGGGCGGTCGGCGTAGGCGTTCCGGCGCTTCCGCTCGGGAACGAACAGATGGCGCGGGACGCGCTCCATCGCGTCGAGAACGGACTCGTCTGCCACCCGCTCGCGCAGGTGCGTTACCAGCCGCGACCGTTCACGGTCCCAGTCGACCATCCTACCACGCCGACCACGCCGTCGTCGACTCGTCGCGCACGTACAACCGGTTGATATCCTTTGCAATCGCCGAATCACCGTCGTGGTCCATGTTCTCGTGGTCGTAGCCGGTGGCGTCGTCGCGGACGTGGATCCCCTCGACGGTGAACTCCTCGTCGCCGAACTCGTCGGTCTCGCCGACGACGAACTCGTAGTCGCCGGGGACGTGGAGCTTGAAGCTCTCGGTCTCATCGTGGCGACCGTCCTTCGGGTGCATCGTGACGTTGACCGCGACGTTCCCGACCGCGCGCGACCAGATCGTCTCGACGTCGCTGGCCGTCGCGTCGTCCTCGCGGCCGTCGTCGGTCTCCAGACTGGTGATGCGAGCGGTCACCACCGCCTCCTCGGTCTCCAGCAGGAACTCCTCGCCGACGGCGAGGGTCTCCTCGGCCGGCACGTCGACCGTCGCGGTGAAGGAGTCGCCGTCCTGCGAGACGACGACCTTCCGCTCCAGCGTCTCGTCTTCGGGAAGCTGTTCCTTGTGGACGTGGTCGCAGTCCGTACAGCGAACCGTCACGTGGCCGCCGGGCTTGAGCACCTCGTGGACCGTCTCCAGATCGGGTGAACAGGCCGGGCACGGCAAGGCGATGCGTTCGCCCGGTGTCGCGTCAGTCATACCTCGGCGTTGATTGCGCTCCCGTAAATGGTCGTCGCCACGGCTCTGCTCGTGGTTCGCCCTCGCACGGCGCGGCGCTGCCGCGGGGACCGTGCGGCCACCCGCTACGTAAGAATGTGCCGCCGAACTGTGGGTATGATCCGCCTACGGAATCGCTTCTGGCTCGCGAGTGCGGTCGTCGCACTGACGGCAGCCGGCGGGCGGACGGTTTCGCCGCTCACTCGGCACGTGGAAGTTTCACTTCCACGCCGACTCACGGCTCCTGTCAGTCGCCGCTCGCTTGTGGGAGGTCTACGACCTCCCTGTTCGCGGCTCGCAACGCTCGCCGCTCACTTTGCACGTGGAAGCTCCACTTCCACGCCGTCCGCATACACGGTCGGCTCTTGCAGAATCCCGTCCAGGTGGATCGGCGCGTGCACGTCGCCGCCCATGGCGTGGTCGTCGCCGATGGCGATGTGGACCGTCCCGCCGGCCTTCTCGTCGAGCAGGACGGAGCCGACGAGTTCGGACACGGCGACGTTCGTCCCGATGCCGAGTTCGGCGAGGTTGTAGGCGTCCCGTCCCACTTCCTCGGCGGCCGCCTCGACCTCCGCGCGGATGTCCGGGTCGTCGATGTCGGTGACGTAGCCGTCCTCGACTTCGAAGGTCAGGAGCCGTCCGTCGAGTTTGCCGTGGGGACGCATCGTCCCGTCGACGACGAACGTGCCGTCGGCGGTCTCCGGCGCGAGGAACACCTCGCCCGCGGGGAGGTTCGACATCTCGCCGGCCTCGTGAACGATGCCGGTGTCGAGGTGCCACTCGCGGGCGCCGACGCCGAAGGTGATGTCCGTCCCCTGGGGCGACGTGACGCGGATCTCGTCGGCGTCCTCGACCTGTTCGAGGACGGCCTCGCAATGGCGTTCGATCGACTCGTAGTCCGCGTCGAGACCCATCAGGAACACGCCCTCGCTGATGCCGGGGAGCGTCGCGACGCGCGCGCCGGCCTCGTTGGCCTCGGTCCGGGCCTCGGTGTGGCTCAGGCTCTTTGTCGTCGGCGCGAGCACCACGTCGGCGGACTTCATCGCGCCGGCGACGGGCGCGGGCGGTTCCTCACCGTGCTGGTCGCCCGGCGGGTAGCGCACGAAGGCCGCGTCGTCGGTGATTTCGGCGGCAACGCGGTACAGCGCTTCACCGATGGCCTTGCGCTGGTCGTCGGTCACCACCGCACACGACTCGTCGGACTGGAGATTCATGCACTGCCGGACGGCCGTTTCGGCGGGGACGCGAAGCGACGAATTGTCCATAGCAGTGCTGTGTGCTCGCGCTGAATAACTCTTGATGGAGGCGGCACGTCCCGACAGCGATTCAGCGCCGAGAGCGCCGCCAGCGTCGGTTGTGGCAAAAGTTGACATCCGTCGGTGGTACAACTATCTGAGTTAATTTCTTCAAATTTTAATCACAAAGAATATACTCTCCCCGAAGAAATGAAGGTGTATGCTCCACGTGGGCATCAACGGCTTCGGCACCATCGGGAAACGCGTCGCTGACGCGGTGCGTGTCCAGCCAGATATGACTGTTGCGGGCGTGGCAAAGCGCTCGCCGAACTTCGAGGCAACTATCGCACACGACCGCGGGTACGACCTCTATGCCGCCGACGGACGCGAACCGTTCGACGAGGCCGACCTCGCGACCGCCGGAACGGTCCACGATCTCATCGAGGCGAGCGACGTAGTGGTCGACACGACGCCGGGTGGCGTCGGGGAGGCCAACGCCCCGCTCTACGCCGAACACGACACACCGGCGATCTTCCAGGGTGGTGAAGACGCCGACGTGGCGGACGTGAGCTTCAACGCTCGCGCCAACTACGACAACGCCGTCGGGGCGGACACGGCCCGCGTGGTCTCCTGTAACACGACGGGACTCTCTCGCCTGCTGGCCCCGCTCAAGGAGTCCTACGGCGTCGAGAAGACGCGGGTGACACTCGTCCGCCGCGGTGCAGACCCCGGCCAGACCAGCCGCGGTCCGATCAACGACACCCTGCCGGACCCGGTCACGATCCCCTCCCACCACGGGCCCGACGTCCAGACCATCTTCCCCGACCTCGACATCGACACGATGGGGATGAAGGTCCCGACGACGCAGATGCACACCCACAGCGTCAACGTCACGCTGGAGAGCGAGCCGACCACGGAGGAGGTCACGGCGCTGCTCGCCGACGAGTCGCGCCTGTTCCTCATCCCCGAGACGCTCGGCATCGACGGCGCGGGGAAACTCAAAGAGTACACGCGCGACGCCGGCCGGCCCCGCGGCGACGTGTGGGAGAACTGCATCTGGGCGGAGTCAATCACGGTCCAGGGCCGCGACCTCTACCTGTTCCAGGCCATCCACCAGGAGGCCGACGTGGTCCCGGAGAACATCGACGCCGTCCGCGCGCTCTCAGAGCGGACCGCGAGCGCCGAAAAGAGCATCCGTCGGACCGACGAGGCCCTCGGCGTCGGCCGCGGGCTCGTCGAACACGAAGGCAACCCACAGCCCGTCGACAGTCACGCGGACGACTAGCCGGACTGCCGTTAGCCCAGTTCGTGGAACTCGATTTCGCCCGTTTCCGTCGAGAGCGTCGCGACTGAGAACGGCTCCGGTGCCGGCGGAATCGAGATGCCGCCGGGGTTGATTCTGACCGTCCCTTCGCGGTCCTCGGTGCCGCGTTCGTGAGTGTGACCGTGGAGGACGTAGTCGTAGGTGCCACAGTCGACCAGCGCATCCACGATGGCGCCGCTCGTACCGTGATACACCGCGACTTCGTGACCGTCCAGCGTGAGTTCACCCATCTCGCCGAAGTAGGTCCCGAACTCCGCGACCGTGGACTGGACCACCCACTCGCCGTCGTTGTTGCCCCGGGCGGCGTAGAACGACCAGTCGCCGTCGAAGGGCGTCACCGAGAACGGAGCCACGAAGTCGCCGCAGTGGACGACCGTCTCACAGCCGGCGTCCGCGAACGTCTCGACGGCGCGGTCGACCAGGTCCGTGTTGTCGTGCGTGTCCGAAACGATTCCGACCAGCATGGAGGCCCGTTTACCGCCCGCGTTCTTCAACGTACTCCCGGACGGGTGCCGACGTGCTTTTCCCGGCCAGGCGCGAAGCGGGGCCAATGGCACAGGGCATTCTGGACACCATCGGCCTGCTGACGGTCGTCGTCTTCGCGATTCCGGTCGCGCTGTTCGGGGCCGAGCACCTCGTCCGCGGCGAGGTCGTCCCCGGCGTCGCCTTTCTCGCCATCGCCGTCGCGATGGTCGCAATCGAGCAGTACGTCGTGACGCCGACGGACCTCCCCGGGATGGTCGCAGAGAAAACTGTTGGCGCGGTCGTCACGACGGACGACGAGGACGAGTAGGAGCCGACTACCCCGTGTCGCGCCAGCGGTCCGGGTCGTCCGCGGCGAGGTACTCCTTGAGCAGCGGTGGGAAGTTCCGGCCCTTGAGGTAGCGAAGGCCGAAGTCCTCCGCCCAGTTGATGATGCCCTGGTCCTCGGTGACGACCCCGGCGTCGAGTTCGCGGGCGAGGATGAGGAGGTCGAAGTCCTCGCGGGAGTCGAGCACGCCCTGCCGGAGCGTGTTCCGGTACTCGTCGCGCAGGTCCGAGATGACCTTGTCCACCTGCGTCATGTGGTCGTGTTCCTCGATGGTCTCCGCGCGAGACTCCTCGGCCTTGCGGACGGCCTTCTCCGAGACCCGGAGGCCGCGGTCGACCCGGTCTGACATCTCGTCGATGAACTCGTAGACCAGGTCGGCCGGGATCATCACCTCGTAGTGGGCGGGCGACTTCGTGATGACCCACGTGTCCAGTTTCGTCGTCACCTCGTCGCTGACCGCCCGGTCGGCGAGCATCGTCGTCAGTTCCGCCTTGATCGACGGCGGCATGTAACAGGAGATGTTGTGGACCAGTTTCGCCTCGGAGATGAGGTCTAACAGCTCCAGACAGGCCGCATCGAGGTCCTCGTCGTCCGACCGTATCTCCGGCGTGAGAAACAGCGACGTGTCGAGGACGAACCGTTGCTTGAGCGGGCGATCGACCATGTGTTTCGCTTCGACGGCCCGACACTAATGCCCTCTGGCGAGTCCCGACGAGTGGGACGCGCCAGCAGAACTTTGGGCGCGTGCCAATAATTACCACGCATGTCGCGAGACTGGGCGTCGGTGCTCGGCACCGACGCCGATGTCGACGACGTGCTGGAGCACTTCGACACCGAGTGGTTCCGCGGTCGGAAGTACCGGCACCTCGGCGACGCGCGCCACGGCATCGAGCGCGGGACGGCCCTCGTCGGCGACACGGTCGTTCGCGGCTACCCCTCGATGCCGCGCGCGCTCGTCCTCGAACCGGCAGTCGAGGAGGCGTTCGACGGCCCGGTCGCCGTCGAAGAGAAACTCAACGGCTACAACGTCAGAGTGGCTCGCGTCGACGGCGACGTACTGGCGTTCACCCGCAGCGGGTTCATTTGCCCGTACACCACCCGGAAGATCGAACGGCTGGTAGACGCCGACGCGTTCTTCGACGAGTACCCCGAGCACATGCTCTGTGGCGAACTCGTCGGGCCGGAGAACCCCTACACGAACCACGACTACGCCGAGGTCGACGAGGTCGGCTTCTACGTGTTCGGCGTCCGCCACCGCGAGAGCGGGGATCCGATGGGCGTCGAGCGGCGCCGCGACGCCTGCGAGACGTACGGACTCGACAGCGTCGCCCACTTCGGGACGTTCGCGCCGTCGGCTGCCGCCGCGGAAGCGCGCGAGCGCATCCACGACCTCGACGAGCGCGGCCGCGAGGGCGTGGTGCTGAAGTCGACCGACGGCCGCCAGGCGCTGAAGTACACGACGAGCGCCATCCACCGGGCCGACCTGGAACACGCCTTCGAACTCCCCTTCGAGTACGGACGGGACTTCGTGTTCACCCGGGTCATGCGCGAGGCGTTCCAGGCCGTGGAGTTCGAGGAGTCGGACGAGCGGGTCCGCGAGCGGGCCCAGCGACTTGGCGAAGCTATCCTCCGCCCCGCCGTCGAGACGATTCGCGCGGTCGAGGCCGGCGAGTCGGTCGGTGAGACCCACACCATCCGCGGCACGCCCGAGAGCATCGAAGACGTGCTGTCGTACTTCCGCGAGCAGGGGCTCGAACTCCAGGTCGAACGCGACGAGGGCGGCGACGGCGAGCGCGTCGTGACGTTCACGAAAGTCGCTCGGTCGACGCGAGACAAGACCACCTACTACCTCGACGGCGGGACCATCGACGAGTAGCGGCGGCGAAAACAGCGCGGCGTGCGACTCAGTCGGCAGCGATGGTGTCGCCAGCCTCGTCGAGCAGTTCGTCGATCGAGCGCTCGCTGGGTTCGTTCTCCAGCAGCACGTCGATGGGCAGCGTCGGCGCGCCGTCGACGAGATTCTCGAGCAAGACGAGTCGCTCCCGGGCACGGGACATTCCGACGTAGAACACGCGGCGCTCGTTGTCGGTCAGCGTCGGCACGGGGCTGGTGTGCTTGGTGAACTCGTCGACGCCGGGGACCTCGATGCCCTGCTGGTCGACGGTGGCGGCCATCTGCTCGACCACCTTCTCGGTGAGGTCCGTCGCGACGAACACGTGGTCGGCCTCGCGACCCTTCGCGGAGTGGATGGTGCCGACGCGGACGCGGTCGGTGTCCATGCCAGTGTAGTCGCCCCGGAAATACGCGTCGACGGTGCGCTCCTGGAAGTTCGTCACCTTCCGAAGCATGTCGCCAGCGGAGGCCGCATCCGGGATGAACGGGACGTGGTCGCGGACGACCTCGGGGTCGATCTCGATGTCCGCGATGTCCGCGTCCTCGTCCTCGTGAGCCTCTTCGATCTCCTCCAGCGCGTCGAAGAAGTCGTCGCGCTCGCCGGTGCCGAATGCGGAGTCGACGAGCATGTCGGCGAGTCGCCGGGCCTGAAGCACGGTGAGCGGTTCGTCGGCGTCGACGGACTCCAGCCCGCGGACGTATTGCGTGAGGCGGTCGGTCCACATCCGCTGGTCCGTGAGACAGGAGAAGGGGATGCCCTTGTCGATGAACTCGTCGATGAACTGGAACATCTGGTAGCGCGCCCGGAACAGCACCATCACGGTCTCGTCGGACTGTTCGATGGTACTCTGGACGTTGCGCGAGAGGTCGAACATCGAGGGGTTCTGGACCGCCTCGACACGACCCCCCTCCTTGCGCGGATTGAGGTCTTTCTCCTGGCGCTTCTCGATGTGGCGCACCTCGCGGTTGACGACGTTGAGGATGCGCGAGGGGAGCCGATAGGAGTTGGGCAGCACCTCGTCCTGTGTCACGTCCTCTTCGAGCAGGAGGTCGGGGTCCGCGCCCTGCCAGGCGTAGACGACCTGGTCGTCGTCGCCGGCGATGAGGACGCGCTCCATGTGGGGTTTCCACTCCTGATACACGTCGTACTGGAGGGTCGTGATGTCCTGGAACTCGTCGATGATGAGGTAGTCGACGTTGGGGAGCAGCGAGCGCTGGGCGACCCGTTCGAGCATGTCGGCGAAGCCGGTCAGATCGTTCTCGCCCTTGTAGGTGCGCCAGCCGCGGATGGCGGCGGGCACGTCCACGCGGTCGTCGTCGGTCGGCCACGTCGGCGTGTACTTGTTACCGGTCTGGGCGTTGTCGTCGATCTCGGGCGGGAGGCGGACCTCCTCGTCGTCCCACTTGAAGGGGACGTCGTACCAGTCGGCCACGTCGCGCCGGGTGCGCTGGAGCCACTGGCTCGTCGCGATGATCTTGTTCCCGAGCGTCGTCGAGCGGGCCGAGCGGCGGCGCGACCCCTCGTACTCGTCCTCGTAGTCGATGCCGAACTCCTCGCAGAAGGCCTCCTTGTCGTCCTCGCCGACGACGTCGCCGCGCGAGAGGTTCAACAGCTCGTATGCCTTCGCGTGCATCGTACAGACGTTGCCCCGGAGTGCGCGCGGCGACTCCCCGAGCCGTTCGGCGAGGCGCTCGCGCACCTCTGCGGCCGCGGCACGCGTGTACGAGACGACGAGCACGTCGCGGAAGTCGACGCCCTCCTCTTCCAGCAGTTCGTCGACACGGTCGAGCAACGCCGTCGTCTTCCCGCTACCGGGCCCACCGAACAGGCGGACAACCTCGGTGGTCGAATCAGCCATTGGACATGTAGTGGGGCCGCTGGCAGATAAACGACGTGCTTTCGTGAGCGAAACGCAGACCGGTCGGGCACCCTACCGATACAGCGAGACGTACAGCATCGAGAACCCGATGATGAAGGGGATGGTTTCGGCCATCTGGAAGAAGACGCGGACGAGCGCGCCCGTCTCGCCGGCGCTCAGTTGCGTGATGACGCTGGAGATGGCGACGCCCATGCTGATGAACGCGAACCCGACGAAGGCGTACTGGAGACGCTCTGATGGGCGTTTCCGGTAGGCCTGGAAGCTGATGAGGGTGATTCCGAGCGTGAGCCCGAACACCACCATCCGCATCAGGACGAGTGCGCCGCGGGCGAGAGCGACGCCGTCAGTCACCACGGTCAGACCTCACGTTCGTCAGCGTCATTCCGGATTCAGTTCGTCCCAGAGCTGGCTGAATCGGTCCGGGAGGTTCTCCTCTCGGTAGATACGGACCTTGTACTCTTCGTCCTCCAGGGAGATGACCGTCGACTCGAAGTTGGACTCGTACACCTTGTAGTGGTTCCCGTCCTCGGCGACGAGCGTTCGGTCTGTGACGAGGTCGTACTCGTCGAGCAGTTCGATACGGCGGTACACTGTCGGGAGAGAAAGATCACACTCCTCGGCGAGTTCCTTCGCCGACTGCGGTTCCCGGCTGATCGCGGCGAGTACGCGACGCGCGTGCTGGTCACCGATCGTATCGAGAATCTCCTCAATGCTCTGTTCCTCGGCCACTACCCGTTCGTTCTCGTCGCGATATATAAAATTTATCCAGCACAGCGGTACTTTCACGCTGAGAAAACACTGCACTGTTTATATGTTCATTCACCCTGTAGCGTCGGATGCAGATCGCGTTCAGGTGAGACGATGTCCGGAGACAACCTCCGTCGCGTGACGACGGGCAAGACACAGGGCGAGACAGCCGACGAGCGACTGACCCCCCTCGTCGGGATCGAGCGCCCGCATTCGCATGACCCGCCCAGTCGTGACGCCATCTCGGAGTCGCTGTTGGCTTCGGTCGTCGACGACGTCGCCGACGGCGATGTCGACATCGACGACGGACTCGTCACACAGAGTCTGGACGAAATCCTCCTGGCGATGATCGCCGTCGCCGACGGTGGCACCCACGGGACCGGACTGATGGAGGAGCTGTCGTCACAGTTCGGTGCCGAGCTGAGTCCGGGGACAGTGTACCCCCGGCTCCACGATCTGGAAGCCCAAGACACGCTCCAGATGCACGAACTCGTCCAGACGAAGCAGTATACGATCGCTGATACCGCGACTGCGAAAGAGCGGATCCAGAATGCCGCGTATCAACACCTCGTGCTCGGGATGTTCCTCCAACTGTCTCTCGACACGATGTGATCACGAGCGACCCATCGAGACGACGTCCACGCTGATTGGGCCGCTGTCGTGCGGTCAGGGGTGTGACGAAGCTCGGTGGGTCCGACACTGACCCCCCCAATCACGGTCGGCACCGCGCCGCTTGACCCCCGGCGTCGGTCGCCCGACTCTTGATTACCCACTTCCTACTGCGCCACGACGCACAGTCGTCAGTTCCGACTGGACGACCAGTGAGCCACGGGCTCGCGACCTGAAGGTCCGAAGAAACGAAATCCGGCCCAGTCAGTGTGCCGGTGCCCAGCCACACACCGAGCACTGGGACGCTGTCGACTCGTGAAGACCGCCACAATCCGGGCACTGCTTCTTGTTGTAGTTCTCCTCCCATCCGGTCTCGTCCACGTCGTGACCGCGCTGGGAAAGGAACTCGTCGAACATATCGTCACTACTCGGTGCGGACGCCATACATGTTAAGGTATAGCACACCATTATATAGGTCTATTGGTATTGCGAATCATTGCCACAACATGCGGTGACATTGAACAGTCAGGTAGTGCGGGGGCATGCCGTCGGTCGAACCCGCATATCGCCGACGGGCGTCGGATGAATCGGTGTCAGGGCGAACATATTCGCACCGGCCACCAGCGGCTGAGAACGCAGAAACCCCTTCTTGGGCGGCCCGGGCGAACGATCGCACACATGGAACTGAAACGCAAAACCATCGCGAAGGTGCTCGTCGTCGCCTTCGTGTTCAATCTCGTCGTGATGGGCGCAGGCGCGTGGATCGCCTATCAGGAGGCCCCACCCATCCCCGAACGGGTGGTCGGGCCCGACGGCGAGACGATCGTGACTGACGAACAGATTCGGGACGGCAAGAAGTCGTTCCAGAAGAACGGGCTGATGAACCACGGGTCGATCCTCGGCAACGGCGCGTACTACGGCGCGGACTACACCGCCGACGCGCTGGAGTTGAAGACCCAGTACATGCGGACGTACTACGCCGAGGAGCGCTACGGGACGGACTACGACTCGCTCGCCTCGGCCGAGCAGGCCGCGGTGAACGACGTGGTCAAATCTGACCTCGAAGGCGAGTACGGCGGCGGCCCCATCGAGTACTCCGCCGCGGAACTGTACGCCCACGAGCAGGTCCGCGAGGTGTACGTCGAGCGCTACCACGAGGGGAGCCACGAGCGCGGCGTCCCCGAGGGCATGATCGAGAACGCGGAGGACGCACGGAACTTCGCCGACTTCGCGATGTGGACGGCGTGGTTCTCTCACACCGACCGCCCCGGCGGTGAGCACTCCTACACGAACGACTGGCCCTACGAACCGGCCGCCGGCAACGACGCCACCGGCGCAGCGATGACCTGGAGCGTCGTCGCCATGGTCCTGCTCGTCGGCGGGGCCGGGGCCGGCATCTGGCTGTACAAGGCCGTCGACCTCCCGGAACCGTCCGCCGCAGGCATCTCCGTCCCCGAGCCCGGCGACGTGAGCGTCTTCCCCAGCCAGCGGTCGGCGCTGCGGTTCGTCCCGGTCGCCGCGGGGCTGTTCCTCGCGCAGGTGTTACTGGGCGGGTTACTGGCGCACTTCTACATCGAGCGCGCCGGCTTCTTCGGTATCGAGCGAATCTTCGGCGTCCACATCCTCCAGTTGCTCCCGTTCGCGATGGCCAAGACCTGGCACATCGACCTGGGCATCCTCTGGATCGCCGCGACGTGGCTGGGAGCCGGACTCTTCCTCCCGCCGCTGCTGACCGGCCACGAACCGAAGCGTCAGTCGACGTACATCGACGGCCTGCTGGTCGCCATCGTCGTCGTCACCGTCGGCGGCCTCGGCGGCATCTGGCTCGGCGCGAACGGCTACCTCGACGGCCAGCTCTGGTGGCTGCTCGGCAACGAGGGCCTGGAGTACCTCGAAGTCGGGAAGGTCTGGCAGGTCGGCCTGCTCGTCGGCTTCGGCCTCTGGGCGGTCCTCTCGATCCGCGGGCTGAAGCCGATGCTCGACCGCGAACAGCCGTTCGGTCTCGCGCACATGATCCTGTACGCCGGCGGCTCGATCGCCCTGCTGTTTACCGCCGGGTTCTTCTTCACCCCGGACACCAACATCGCCGTCACGGAGTTCTGGCGCTGGTGGGTCGTCCACATGTGGGTCGAGGGGGCCTTCGAGTTCTTCATCGTCGCCATCGTCGGCCTGACGCTGGTGTCGATGAATCTCCTCGAACGCAAGAGCGCCGAGAAGGCGGTCATGCTCCAGGCGCTGCTCGTGATGTCCACCGGCGTCATCGGCGTCTCCCACCACTACTGGTGGGTCGGGATGCCGGACATGTGGGTCCCCATCGGGAGCGTCTTCTCGACGCTTGAACTCATCCCACTGGTGTTCATCCTCTACGAGGCCATCGGGCAGTACCGCGCGATGACCGAGACGGGCGGGTTCACCTACAAACTCCCGTTCATGTTCATCGTCGCCAGCGGCGTCTGGAACTTCGTCGGGGCCGGCGTGCTGGGGTTCTTCATCAACCTCCCGCTCATCAACTACTACGAGCACGGGACCTACCTCACCGTCGGCCACGCCCACGCCGCGATGTTCGGGGCCTTCGGCTTCCTCGCGCTGGGGATGGTCACGTACATGCTCCAGATCTCCATCAAGCCCGAGCGCTGGGACGCGTCCTGGCTCCGCGGGGCGTTCTGGTGCTGGAACGTCGGCCTCGCGCTGATGGTGTTCGTCTCCGTGCTCCCGGTCGGCTTCCTCCAGCTAGAGGCCGCCTTCACCGGGAGCTACGCCGCCGCCCGCAGCGTGGCGTTCTACGAGCAGCCGCTCGTCCAGACGCTGTTCTGGGCGCGACTGCCCGGCGACACGCTCATCATCGTCGGGACGGCGCTGTACGTCGCCGACCTGATCCGCAAGCGGTTCGTCCTTCGGCAGTCCGAGGACGACCCCAGCGTCGACGACATGGCCGTCGCTGAAGGCGTGCTGAGCGACGACTGAGACGCGCCGCGGGCCGTGACCGACGGCCCACCACCACCACGACTTATGCGGTTTCGGGACAGACGCTCGTGAGACCGCCGTGCCAGCAATCCAGATCGAGTCCTTCCGCAAGTCGTACGGAGACGTGACCGCCGTCGGCGACCTCTCGCTGTCGGTCGCCGAGGGGGAGCTGTTCGGTCTGCTCGGACCGAACGGCGCGGGCAAGACCACGACGATGGAGACGCTCACCGGCCAGCTCGCCCCCGACGGCGGGGATATTTCGGTGCTGGGCGTCGACCCGGTCGCCCACCCGACGCGGGTCCGCGAGCGGGTCGGCATCCTCCCCGAGAAGGAGTCCCCGCCGAGCTTCATGACGCCGCGGGAGTACTTCGAGTTCGTCGGCGCGGTCCGGGGCCTCGACCCCGAGACGGTCGACGAGCGGATCGAGCGGTGGGCCGACCGGCTCGGCTTCACCGCGAAACTCGACACGATGGCCACCGACCTCTCGCGGGGCCAGCAACAAAAGGTGATGATCGCCGGCGCGTTCCTCCACGAGCCCGCGCTCGTGTTCATCGACGAGCCGCTGGCCAACCTCGACCCCATCGTCCAGGAGCGGGTCAAGCGCTTCCTCCGCGACTACCGCGACGCGGGCAACACCATCGTGCTCACCACCCACGACGTGGACGTGGCGGCCGAACTGTGCTCGCGGGTCGGCATCGTCTACGAGGGTGGCCTCGTCGCGGACGTGCGCCCGGCCGACCTCCCGGCCGACGAGACGCTGCTGGACGTGTTCCTAGACCGCGTCGACGCGACCGTCGAGGGGGAGGTCGGGGATGCCTGACGGGCGGACCCGCCGGGTCTTCGTCGCCATGCTCCGCGAGGAGTGGCGGCTCCACGGCCGCCTCTTTCGCGGGACGCGCTTCGCGCTGTTCCCGGTGCTGGTCGCGCTCGTCACCGCGGGAGCGGCGGGTGGGGTCGTCGCCACCGGGACCGCACCCGAGACCGTCTACGCCGGGCTGCACGCGCTGGCGGCCGTCTTCGGCCTCCACACCGGCTCGATCGGCTTCGTCGGGCGCGACGCTATCGACGACCTCCTCGGCGACCTGACCCTGCTGGTGTTCTCCGCGCGGACGCTCCCGCTGTCGCAGTCCCGACTGCTCGGCGTCTTTGTCGTCAAGGACCTCGTGTACTACGCGCTCCTGTTCCTGCTGCCGATCTCGCTGGGGACGGCGGCCGCGATCTCGGCCGTCCGCGGGGTCTCGGACGTAGCGTCGCTCGCCGGAACATCTGCCCTTCTGTGGGCGACGCTGACGTGTGCGTTCGTCCTGGGCATGGGCGCGACGCTCGCCGTCCTCGGGCTTACGGGTCGGGGCCTGCCGGGGCGTGCGGTCCTCGGCGCGGTCCTCGTCGCGGGCGGCGCGGCGTGGACGACTGGCGTCGACATCGCGGCCTACTCGCCCTACGGCGTGTTCCTCGCGCCGACGGGGCCGCGAATCGCGGCGACCGGAGTTGCCGTCGCGGCCGTTTCACTGGTCGGTGCCGCGACGTTCGACCCGTCAGCACGTCGGCCGGCGCGGACCGTCGGACCGTCGTTTCGCCGCTGGCGACGTCGCCTCGGCGACCCCATCGCGACGAAGACGCTCCTCGACGTCCACCGGAGTGCCGGCGGGTTCGGGAAGGTGCTGTTCTCCGCCGGCGTCCTCCTCGGCGTCACGGTCGGCCTGACCGACCTCGCGGGGCGAATCACGGGCGTCTCGCCCTCCGCCGGCATCTCGCTCGGCGCAGTGCTCGGGCTCTCGGGGTTTACCACATACAACTGGCTCACGCAGTCCGACGACGTGGACGCCTACCGGGCGCTCCCGCTGTCGGTCGCGTCCCTGTTCGCGGGGAAGCTCCGCGCGTTCCTCCTGCTCGGCCCGGCTGTGGGCCTCGCCGTCTACGCGCCCGCAGTTGTCTGGCGGGGCGGCCCGGTCGGCGAGGCGGTCGTCGGGGCCGCACTGCTCGTCGGCGTCGCCTGCTACATCTTCGGGACGACCGTGTTCCTGACCGGGTTCTCGCCCAACGAGTTCCTCTTCGACACCGCGCTGTTCGCCGTGTTCGGCCTCGCGATGATCGTCCCGCTCGTTCCCGTGCTCGTCGTCGGCTTCGCGCTCGCTCCCGTCTCGCCAGTTCTGCTCGCCGGCCTCGGCCTCGGGAGCGCGATGCTCGGTCTCGTCGGGTTCGCGCTCTATCGGCGCGCGATACCGAGGTGGACGCGGCGGTATCGGCAGGGCTGAGCGGCTTGCGACCCTGCGATCGCCGTTCGGAGAGCCGGCTTTCGGCCGCGGGAGGATGCCGCCAGATTTGGGTTCAGGATTCGAAATACAGAACTGTATCTACGATATATGTGGATAGAAATAGACTATTTGCTAGAGTGACGTACAGTGATAAATGCAGACCATTCCGACAGTCAACGCTGCCACTGAGCGGGAAAAACGCCCGCCAGCGCGTCGCGTCAGTAGAGCGCGTCGACGATGTCGTCGTCGAGGTCGTCGAACTGGTCGAGGTACGACTCGCGCTCGTCGCGGAGCGCCGCGAGCGTCGTCTCGTAGTCGTCGAGGTTCTCCGAAACGGCGAACTCGTCGATATCGAGACCGGAGACGGACGCGGGAACGGTGAAGCCGGTCGCCTCGTCGGTCTCCCACTCCAGCGTCCCGCGCGAGATGCCCCGGAGCAGCGTGATCGTGTCCTCGACGCCGACGTCTCGCGACCCGACGGAGCCTGTGTTCAGGACGTAGCAGTCGACGTCGAGATCCTCGATGAGGTCGCGGAAGCGATTGCCTTCCTCGCCCTCCGACCCGATGATGAAGGGGTTCGTCCCGACGACGCGGATGGACTGGCCGGCGGCGGACGGGTCGCCGGCGCTGGTCTGGATGGATTCACCCAGCATGAACGCGACGGCGGCCTCCTCGGGCGAGAGCTTCGCGACCGGCGGCATCGCGGGCTGGCGCGTGATGAAGAAGATCTGGTCGACCTCGGGGAGGTCGATATCCGCGCCCGCGGAAGAGAGCTTCTCGCGCTGGATGATCGCGCGGCCGTTCGAAGAGTAGCGATCGCTGTCGAAGTCTACCGTTCCGTCAGGAGCCACGTCGACGTTGTCCAGGACGGCCGACTCGTCCGTCGTGGCGTCGTAGATCCCCGGTTCCGTCTCCCGGTCGAGCCCGTGTGTCTTGACGAACAGGCCCTGTCCCTCGCTGCCGGCGACGCTCCCGTCGGGGAGGAGCGCGCACACGTCGTCCTGGAGCATCGTCGCGTCCTCCGGGTCGTCGAGCCAGAGACCGTGGGCGGTCAGCGTCGACTTCCCGGTCCCGGAGAGGCCGAGGAACAGCTGGCCGACGGTCTCCATCCCGTCGTCCGTTTCGAGTTCGACCTGCTTGCTCCCGGCGTGGAGCCCGAGGCCGCCCTGCTGTTTCGCGCGGAGCATGAACAGCCTGAGGAACGACTTCTTCGCCTCACCCGTGTAGTCGCTCCCGGCGACCGCGGTGAACCCCTCCTCGGGGAGGATTCGGATGGCCGTCCGGTCCCACTCGGGTACCTGGACGGTATAAAAGTCCGGTTCGGCGTCGGGATCGGCCGGTTCCAGCAGTTTGGCCAGGCTGAGCGCGATGCGGCTGTACTCCTCCGGGACGTAGTACCGGCAGGTGTAGCTGTTGTCCGCGTGGCGGCCGACTTTCCGGTCCAGACAGACCATCGCCTCCTCGGTGGCCACCGAGACGAGGTCCTCCATGAGGCGGTAGTCCTCGCCGTCGAACGCGTCGTCGACGTTGTTCTTCGTCTTGTCCGCGTTCCGGGAGCGCTCGTCGCTGACGTACGACGGTGCGCCGAAGGAGGTTGTCGTCTCCAGATCGCTGGAAAACGACCGTAGCTGTTCGAGCGACGGATTGTATCGAACGTTGTCGGCCGTTTCGGGATCTGGTAATCCAGAGACCAACTGGTGGGTCGCCGGAATGGAGTCGGACATCGTACCCGGTGGCAGGAGGTATCTGATAATAAATTTATGGGGACTCACAGTGTAGTTAATTCGTTCGCTCAAAGGGTTCTCACGGTAAATACGGCCAATACGAGTGTCTGCCACCGTCTCGGCCCGAGACCGGGGTGGTTCCCCATCGGCCATTTTCGCCCAAGTATCCCGTCGCCAACCGCGTCTCAGCACCCACATACTTTTATTGCAGATAGTTTGCGCAGCGAGTAGCCACGTGCGCGTGTCTGTCTGGAAACACTGACGCGACTCGGTCACCGTTCGACACTGTGGAATCCGGTCGATAACGAGCGTACGGTTGTTAGTCAAAGACATGGCATACAGGCACCCGGCGACGGCCTATCGAGGCGCGAGTGCCGCAGATGACCCCGAAACCCCGGAGGGTCCACGGTCCGAGGTGCGTGGTCGGTTCAGTAATCTGGAATCGACAGTATCGGCCGTCGAGTTGAGGCGACAGAACGCTCTGACGCACGGCCGAATATTCGAAGTATCGTTCGGCCGTTATGGACTTATATCACCGAAATCTGCAACCACATATCCATTTTCTAATTACAAATTTTGGTGTATGGGTTGTCCTCTTGAGAACACCACTGACTAGCCTGCGAATTTTGCTCTCGATGCTGTTCGTAGAACGCGCTCAGCAGGTCGTAGACCCCCAGTAGGGGCCACCACCATTCGGGAGCTGAAGTCGCCGACGGTCAGTCCGCACCCAAGCCTGCCGTGGTTACGGCTCGCCGAGTTCGCTGGTCCAGATGTGCTCGATGTCGTCCTCGAGGTCGTCCGTCGCCAGAACCTCGACCCCGGAGAGATACTCGCGTGCGTCGGTGAGGTGCTGCTGGACCTTACTCACCGACTCGACCGATTTCGCAGCGTAGAGCGAGATGCGGGCGCGGTTGATCTCCAGTCGCTCCGCGAGCGCCTGTTCGGTGGCGATCCCGTGCTCGTCGGCCAGTTCCGACATGTTTTCGAGCACGCTCGTCGGGACTTCCACCTGAGCGGTGAGTTCCCGCGACGGCAGGTCGAGCGTGACGACCGACGTTTCGCAGTCTCCCTCCCCCCACGGAGCGATGACGTACTCTCGCTGTTCGGTAGCCATGCTCGCACAGACGGAACAGGTAGGTATATTTACCCGCTGGCTAACGATCGGAATGGGCCGTATAACGCCCGAATCCATCGAAATCACCGGTGCGTGTGTACGGGTTACCCGGTGACCAGCGGGACGAGCACCAGCCCGAGTGGGACGGCGAGAAGCACGAAGGCGAAGGCGACGAACAGCCGTCGGTCGTCGAGGAGACGGTCGTACGCACCGAAGACACCCCGGCTGTAGGTGTCGAGGACGAGGAGCGCCGCGAGCGTCACCGCCGTCGCGACGACCAGGAGTTCGAGGACGACCGCGACGCCGACGGCCGAATCGAGCACGACCGCGACGAGGAGCGTGTCGAACAGCGTCCCGATGTTCGCTCCCAGAACGTACGGGACGAGTTCCTCGCGGGTGACGTAGCCGCGGTTGTACAGCGGGACGACGACGCCGAGCGAGAACGCGACGCTCGTGGTGAGCCCGGTCACCAGCAGCCCGACGGCGAACGAGACCCAGGTGCGCTGGAGGCGGCTGAAGAAGCGCTCGCGGAGCGTCTCGGTGTCGACGGTTCCGAGGAGTCGGTCGAAGAGCGTCAGGCTCCCGAACAGGAGCCCGACCGCCAGACAGAAGGTTAGCGCCGGCCCGACGCGCGCGGTGATTGCCGCCGTGAGCGGTTCGAGCACCGAGAGCGACCGGACGCCGAGTGACCAGTTCCGAGTGAGCGCCCCGAGCGGGTCGCGGAGCCACGGGAGCGCGACGTAGCCGAGGACGGTGACCGGGAGGTATATCGAGAGGGTCAACAGAAAGGCGAGCAGGCCCAGGCTGACCGACTCCTGCAGCGTGTAGCGCTCCTTTTGAAAGAAGTCGAGCGCGCCGATGAAGACGACGATGGCCGCGGCACCCAGACGCGACCCCGCGATCAGCAGGAACAACTGGGGGGCCGACACGACGTCGGCGGTGAACAGCGAGAGCGCGAGCGCCGCGACGACGGACCCGTTACCCAGCGCGTACGCGGCGAGCCAGCTCAGGCCCAGCGCGGCGGCGTCGCCGACGACGACGCGGAAGAACACCTGCCTGAGAAGCGGGGCAGCGGCGTCGGTCGCCGCTCCCAGTAACTGCACGGCGAACAGGAACAACAGGACGGTCACGACGGTTCCGAGGGGGAGACGCCCCGCCGAGGTGATCCGACCGAGTGTCTGGGAGACGCGGGAATCCATGGTAGCGGCTCCCGACTGCGCTGTCGCGTCGCCGGGAGCATCGTGGAGACGGTTCGACCAACGAGGTAATGGAAGCACCGAAAGGACAGTTATTTGCCAAGTATGTCCACGGTCGCTGCAAGCGGAGTCGGACCCGCTACAGGAGCGCGAGACCCAGTTGCGCTTCGACGTGAATCACGGCCACGAGGACCGTCTGGAAGACCGCGAGCGCGGCAATCGGGACCCAGACCGAGCGCGTCCGCTCGTAGCCCGACAGGCCGATGCCGAAGGCGGCGACCCAGAGCAGGTCGCCGACGGTCTGCGCCAGCGGCGTGAGGTCGGTGGCGAGGCCCAAAACGCCGACCGCGGCGAGGGCGAGCACGGCGGCGTGTCTCGCCTCCAGTGACCGGAGCGGCGCGTCCGATCGACGGTGGCGAGAGAGCACGCCGACGGCCATCCCGAACGCGACGCCGAACACCAGCGAGAGGACGACCTCGATGACTGCGCCGGGTGTGGTCGGGAACGGTCCCACGTCGATGGGGAGTAGCCAGAAGACGGCGACCAGCGACGCCGCGACGCTCACGGCGTGCTCCGGAAGGAGGTCCCGCACACCCTCGTAGACGACGCCACAGAACAGCAGGCCGTAGCCGACGCTGACGAACGCCGCCGGGAGGACGGCGAGGCGAATCAGGGAACCGGCCGAGGCGTCGGCGCTGACCCACCGCTGGGTCATCGCGCTCAGTCCGGTGTCGAAGAGAGTGTTCCCCGCGATTGCGACGCAGACCGCAAGCGCGGCGGGGGCGAGCGTCACCGCGAGCGCCGTCGACCACGAGCCCTGCCGCGGGAGCGCGAGTCGCAGATCGAGGTCCCGATACCACGCGTACGCCACCGCTCCCAGCGCCAGTCCGCCGAGGGACGTGATCGCCGAGACGACGAGCAGTGCCAGCGACGCGCCGTCGACCCACCGGGTCGCGAGGCGAGCGAGGGTCCCGACCGCCGACGTCCAGACGCTGATCGCGACGAGCGCGGCGAACAGCGCGCCCAGACCGAGCGCCGTCCGGTCGTGCTCGGGTACCACCCCATCTACTGCAGTTACCATCAGAAAACGTACCGAATATTCACACGTAAAATTTCGCCTGTATTTCGCCACCGGTTGGCAGGAATTCGCTGTCTCGACACCCAGAGGCGCTCTTTTCGATTGAGAGAATCGGAGCGTCGGACCGACGCGGGCGCCGGAGTGCTTTCGGTCCTGCCGCGAGTGAGTGGTCGGTATGTATACTAGACGACAGCTCCTCTCGGGAGCGGCGGTCGCTGGCTCGACGGCGCTCGCGGGCTGTTTCGGCATGTTCGGAACGGATCACGCCGCCTACAGCACGGCCGGCGACACCATCGAGGGCGTGGACTACGACTCGGTCCAGTCGCGCGCCCGCGAGGCCGGCTACACCGTCGAGGGCCCCTACTACGTCAACGCGAAACGGGAGATCGGCCGGGAACTGACAGTGCCGGCGCTCGCAGAGCAGTTCGGAACGGACGCCCGCGTGGTGCTCACGCAGTTCAATTACTCCGCGACGCGGTTCTTCGAGGTCGACTTCACGGTGCCCGACGGCGGCGTTCGACTGGCGTTCTTCGACGACGCGCTGGACTTCGAACAGCCGTTCCGGCCGACGAACCTCCCGCCGGACGACTGGCTCAGCGAGCAGTTCGCGCTCCTGTTCGACCTCTCCGCGTCGGCGACGGCGGGGCTCGTTGCGGACGTGAAATCGGCCGCCGCGGGCACGTCCGAGCACTTCCTCACGTACCGCGTCGACCGCGAGACCGACCTCGAAGCCGTTCACGGAGCGTTCGCCGAGCGGGCCACGTCGGTCACCACCTCGGAGACCTACGGCGACGGCTGGGCGAACCAGACGTACGCGGACGAGCGCGGGACGTTCGGCCAGTTCAGCGTCGTCGTCCCGAGCGTCCGAATCGTGACGACGGACGCCGGCCACGAGTACGTCGTCAAACTGGACCGCCTGGGCGGTCTGTGGCTCCTGGTGACGCTCGAACCGGGGGAGACGATCCCCGAAGACGAGTACCGGGGCGTCTTCCGGCAGATGTTCGAGGCGGTCGGGCTCCCGGCCGAGCGCGTCGACGAGTACGACTTCGAGTACACGCCGAGCAACTGGTGAGGCGTCGGCTCCGGCGGCGTCGCCGCGACCGTAACAGCGGTCGCGACCCGGTAACACTCGCGTCAGCACGAATTGAAGTACGCGCGACGCCTACTCGGAGTAATGACAGACGCACCACCGACGCCGGGGATTCACCACGTCACGTGCATCGCGGGCGACCCGCAGCGAAACATGGACTTCTGGGTCGAGACGCTCGGGCTCCGCCTCGTCAAGCGCTCGATCAACCAGGACGACCCGGGGACGTACCACTTCTTCTTCGCCGACGCGGAGGGGACCCCCGGCACGAGCATGACGTTCTTCCCGTGGGAGGACATGCGCCAGGGAAAGGTCGGGTCCGGCCAGGTCTCCCGGACGGCCTTCCGGGTCCCCGAAGGGAGCCTCGACTACTGGGAGGACCGATTCGACGAGTACGGCGTGGACTACGACGAGCGCGTCGAACGGTTCGGCGAAACCGTGCTCCCGTTCCGGGACCCCGACGGCCTGCCGGTGGAACTGGTCGCGGTCGAGATTCCGGACGACGACCCGACCGTGCCGTGGACCGAGTTCGTCCCCAATGAACACGCCATCCGCGGGTTCCACTCGGTGACGCTGTGGCTGGCCGACCCCGACCCGACCGAGGACCTGCTGCGGACGATGGGCTTCGACGAGGTCGGGACCGAACAGGCGCAAGGCGACACGCCGGGCGACGAGCGGACCCGCTTCGCCGCCAGCGGTCCGGTTGGGGCGTACGTCGACGTGCTCCCGACCATCCAGGGCGGCCGACAGGGCCACGGGACGGTCCACCACGTCGCCTTCCAGACGCCGACCGACGACGACCAGGCGGCGATGCGCTCGGCCGTCCGGTCGCGAGGGCTGCAGCCGACCCAGCAGATCGACCGTCACTGGTTCCGGTCGGTGTACTTCCGCGAGCACGGCGGCGTCCTGTTCGAACTCGCCACGAGCGACCCGGGCTACACCAGCGACGAACCCCTCGACGACCTCGGCGGTCGGCTCGTCCTCCCCGGGAAGTTCGAGGACCGTCGTGAAGAGATCGAAGCCGGGCTCACCGACGTGACCGTGCCGCGGGCCGAGACGGCCGACGCCGACGACTGACGGCCGCGGGAACGGCGGCCGGCGCAGCGGGAACCAAAGATTACGTGCGGGCGGCACCGTGTTGTCGAGTATGGTCCTCCTCCAGTCGCTCCTCGACACCGTCAGCGGGTGGCTCACGTTCGGGCTGTCGCTGCTGGTCCCCGGCGTCGTCGCGTCCGTCTGCTGGCTGCCGTTCCTGCTCGCGAAGCGGCTCCGAGCGCTGTTCCGGTCGCTGCCGCCGACCGAATCGCTCGCCCCGTCGTACGCTCTCTCCGGGATCGGGGCGTCGCTCCCGTTCGTCGTCGGGACGCTGGTGGTTCTCGCGACCGTCGACACGGCCGGCCGCGGCGGCGCGGTCCGATTGAGCAAGCCGCTGTTCACGATGTCGCTGCTCCTCTTCGGTGCGTACACCGCGGGACTGCCGGTGATCGGCGTCCTGGGACTGCCACGGGCCGGTATCGACTGGGATCCGACGGGCTACGGCGCGTCGACGTGGCTGGTGCTCGCCGGCGGCGGGGCCTGGTACGCGCTCCTGTTCGCGGTCCCGCTCGCGCTGGCGAGCATCGTCGCGGCGCTCCCCGGCGGGTACTGACCGGGCAGAGCGGCGCGCGGCCGAGCACCTATGGGGCCGCCGTGTGCAGTGTCAGGTATGTCCGATTCGGCCCGCACCGCCATCCTCGGCGGTACGTTCACGCCCGTCCACAACGGTCACCGCGCGCTCCTCCACAAGGCCTTCCAGACCGCGAGCCACGACGGCCCCGGCGAGGGCCACGTCATCGTCGGGCTCACGAGCCCGGACCTGGCTACGGAGACGCGCGGCGACCCCGAGCACGCGGACCTGCTCGGCTCCTACGAGGAACGCCGGGACGCCCTCGACGCGGAGCTGAGCGAACTCGACGACGCCTACACGGCGTCCTACGAGATCCTGAAGCTGGCCGACGTGCAGGGGCCGGCGGCGACGCGCGAGGACGTGGACGCGCTCGTCGCCTCGCCGGAGGCGAAGGCCCAGCGCCGCGCGTACGAACTCAATCGGGAGCGCCGCGAGAACGGCCTCCGGCCGCTGGAGATCCACACGCCGCCGTTCGTCGTCGCCGAGGACGGGACGCGCATCAGCAGCACCCGGATTCGAAACGGCGAGATCGACGTCCACGGCCGGCTGCTCGACGGGAGCGAGTGAGCCCCAACTCGACCGGCGTCGGCCCGGCGTCAGACGAGCTGGACCGGGCGGTCGGAGTGGGTGACCACCCGGTCCGCGACGCTACCGATGTGGTGGCCGGTCCGCGAGGCCCCGTGTCGGCCCAGCAGCGTCAGGTCGGCGTCGATTTCGTCGGCGTACGCCACGATGGTCTCGTGGGGCTCGCCGTGACAGCACTCTGCGACGAACTCCACGTCGCGGGCCTCGGCCCGTTCCTCGATATCGGCGAGCAGGTCCCGCGCGAAGTCCTCCAGTTCGTCGACGACGATCTCCGTCGTCGAGAGGGCCGGCTCGCCGTATCGACCGGTGTCGACGACCGAAATCGCGTGGACGACGGCCCCGCGACTGGCAGCCAGGTCCAGTGCGTATTCGACAGCGCGGTTCGCCGGGTCACTTCCGTCCGTCGCGACGAGGATCGTTTCGTACATCGTCATCCCGTCGTGTCAATCGTTCCCTATTATCAATAAAGTAACCTTCCGTGGCTGGCCGAACGACGGCCGGGACGCGACGCAGTTCGCGGTCACTCCGCCGCGTCGAAGTCCTTCGTCGCGAGGACCGGCGCGTCGCTGAGTCGAATCACGCGCTCGGTGACGCTGCCGAGGAGGTATCGGTCGAGCCCGGTCCGGCCGTGCGTGCCCATGACGATGCAGTCCGCGTCGTTCTCCTCGGCGTAGGCGTCGATGGCGCGGTACGGCGTCCCGTTGATGACCGACGCCTCGACGGTCGAGACGTCCGCCGCCTCGGCGCGCTCGATGACGCTGTCGAGCGCTCGCTGACCGGCCGCTTCGAGCGCTTCGAGCACCGTTCCGGTGTCGACGTCGCCCCAGAGGACGCCGAGGTCGACGACGTTGACGACGTGGAGTGTCGCGTCGGACGCGGCCGCGAGCGCGATGGCGAGGTCGGCGGCGGCCGACGCGCACTCGCTCCCGTCGGTCGGAACGAGGACGTCCTCGAAGGGCAGGTCGACCGTCGCGTCCTCGTGGACGGTCATGACCGGGACCGGCGCGTCGCGGAGCGTCTGTTCGGCCACGCTCCCGAGGACGAACCGATCCAGCCCGGTCCGGCCGTAGGTCCCCATCACGATGCAGTCCGCGCCGGCGTCTTCGGCGGCCTCGACGATCGCCTCGTGAATCTTTCCGGGGTCGTCGATGACGGCGGTCGTGGCCTCGACGCCGCCCGCGGCGGCCTTCTCGGCGATTTCCTCGGTGGCCCGTTCGCCGCGGTGGGCGAACTCGTCGGCGTACTCGTCGTCGACGCCCGGCGGGAGTTCCCCCAGTTCGAGGACGTGGACCGCGTGGATCGCGGCGTCGAACTCCCGGGCGAGCGCCACGGCCGCGTCGGCCGCTGCGGCGGCTACGTCGCTCCCATCGGTCGGAACGAGAATCTTGTCGTACATTGACACTCACGCGTAATTGAATCCGCTCCCGTCTAAAACTACGGCGTCGTTCCCGATCGGTGGGAAATCTGTCACGTTGGCGGGGCCGACGCGAGACGCGGCCCCGGACACGGGAAGGCCGCGAGCCGACCGGTCTCAGCTGGCGAACAGTCGGCGCTCGGCCCGTTCGTGGTCGGCGGCGAGCACGTCGACCAGCGGCGCGAACGGCGTCATGTCGTCGATGGTCCGGTCGGCGCTGTCCTCGACGGCCTCGGTCATCACCGCGCCGAGGTCGTCCAGGATGCGCTGGGCGTCGGTGTGGCCGAGCGAGAGCAGGCGCTGGGCCGCGCCGAGCAGGCCGGTGACGAAGCCGTGACAGCACAGCAGGCAGGCCTCGCGCTCGTCGACGCCGGCCAGGCCCGTCGCCGCGCCGAGGACCACGGCGTAGTTGCCGGGCGACTCGTCGGCGGCGACGCGGTCGGCGTAGTCCGTCAGGAGGGCGTCGTCCCGAAGCTCGGTCTGGAGCGAGAGCAGGCGGTCCCCGGACTGCTGGGAGCTCTCGCGGAACTCAGCGGCCAGCGTCACGGCGCTCAGTCGCCGGTCAGCCGCACACAGCGCGTCGAGATCCCCCTCTCGCGCGGCGGCGTGGGCAGCCCGGAGGGCCACGAGTTCGGCCGGGCCGACCTGCCGGCGAAGGTACGTCGCGAGCAGCGCTTCGAGATCGGCGGCGTCCTCGATTCGGTCGTCCTGCACGAACTGCTCCAGCCCGTAGGAGACGCTGTAGGTCCCCACCGGGAGGAAGGAGTCCGCGAGGCGGAACGACTCGAGGGTCGCGGCGTCGCTCACGGGTCGCCCCCGTCGATGGTCCGGACGCCGTGGTCGTGGTCCTCGCCGTCGCGGGAGTGGGTGTGGCCGTCGCCGCCGTGCGAGTGCGAGTGGGTGTGACCGTCGCCGTGCGAGTGGTCGCCGTGACCGTGGCGACCCTCGCCGGCGTGACTGTGGCCGTGGTCGGCGTGGCTGTGCCCGCCCTTGTCCCCGTGGCTGTGGTCGGCTCCACCGTCGTCGAACGTCGTCGGCGGGACGCGCTCGTACCGCGTCGGCACGTCGGGGAGGTGCTCGGCCACCGCGGCCTCCATCCGCGCCTTCGAGTCGGCGACCGGGAGCAGGACCTCCCCGTCGCGGACGGCGAGGTCCCAGTGCTTGTTGCCCACCGCGTGGCCGAGTTCGAGGGCCGCGGTCGGCGACACTTCGCCGGCGACGTCGAGCACGAGCGCCTCGACGGCGGCCAGTTCGACCACGACGAGCGTGCCGTCGTCGGCTTCGAGCACGTCGCCGTCGGCCAGGTCGCGGGCCACCACGATGCCGAGGTCGCGGCCTCCGACCGTCTCGGTCCGGACCCGCGAGCGGCGGCGCTCGGTGTCCGAGAGCACGACGGAGACGGACTCCGCCGCGGCGAGGCGGTCGGCGACGCTCTCCTCCTCGCGGTGGCCGACGTACGCCTTCGCGACCAGCATCAGTACTTCCTCCCGGTCGGCGCTGGGGCGTCGATCAGGTCCCGCCGAGCGTGGTCCCAGGCCGCGTGCAGCGTCGACTGCACGGTCTCGGCGCGGTCGCCGAGCGCCCGGACGGCGACGCCGGCACCGTTCGGGAGCGCCGTCGCCCCGGCGCGGGCCGGTCCCTCGGCGACGACCGCGTGCAGCGCGTCGCTCAGGGCGGCGGCGTCGCGGTCCGGTGCAACGACGAACGCGGTCCCGTAGACGGTATACTCGCCGAGGACGCCGGGCGCGGTCGGGTCGTCCTCGCCCGGCGTCAGGTGGGTCGCGTCCTCGAACAGGAGGCCGTCCGGCCCGGTCGCCCGCACGCGCGAGAGGTAGCGCTCGAACTCGAAGCGCTCGCCGCGGGCGAGGCGGCCCGGCACGACCACGTCGGCGACGACGGCCGTCCCGCCGGCGTCGAGGTCCAGCGAGAGATCCTGGACGTACCTGGCGTCGGCGTGGAGGATCGTCGGTTCGGGCACGTAGTCTAGGTGGCCGCCGGACTCGACGCGGAGCGCGGTGTCGGCGGCGGCGTAGTTGCACGTCATCGTCTGGACCTTCGTCGAACTCTGGGTCGAGACGTGGGCGACGGCGTCCTCGCCGACCTCGACCGTCACGTCGTGGCGGTCGCCCTGCGCCACGCCGCCGGTCGGCGACTGGACGAAGACGGTGTCGGCGTCGGGATGGGGGTCGTGGCCCAGCGTCCCCGAGACGTGGAACGGGACCGTCGCGTAGTCGTGGACCAGACGCGTCCCGTCCGCCGTCGCGGCGAACGTCAGTTCGAGGACGCCGTCCTTGCCCGGCGACCCCACGGCGGCCTGCGGGACGGCCTCGGTCGCGTACCCCTCGAAGGCCGGGTGGGGCGCGTCGGCGGCCATCAGGCGAACAGCACCCCCTCCCGGACGTGTGTCAGCACCTCGTCGACGCCCGTCTCGTCCTTGCAGTTGGTGAACACGACCGGGCCATCGCGGACCTCGCGGGCGTCCCGCTCCATCACCTCGACGTCCGCGCCGACGTGGGGCGCGAGGTCGGTCTTGTTGACGACGAGTAAGTCGCAGTCGACGACGCCCGGCCCGCGCTTGCGCGGGATGTCCTCGCCCTCGGCGACCGAGATTACGTACAGCGAGTAGTCGGCGAGTTCGGGGTTGAACGTGGCCGCGAGGTTGTCGCCGCCGCTCTCGACCAGCACGAGGTCCAGTTCTGGGTGCTCCGCGAGGAAGGCGTCGATCTGCTGGAGGTTCATCGACGGGTCCTCGCGGATGCCCGTGTGCGGGCAGGCCCCCGTCTCGACGCCGGCGACGAGGTCCTCGGGGACGACCCCGGCGAAGCGCTCGCGGAGCACGTCCGCGTCCTCCTGCGTGAGGATGTCGTTGGCGATGACGCCCACGTCGAGGCCCTGCTCGCGCAGTTTCGGGACGATGGCGGTCAGCAGCGAGGTCTTCCCGGAGCCGACCGGGCCGCCGATCCCGACCGTCGCCACGTCGCGGTGCGTGAGGCTCACTCCGCTGCCTCCGTCGCGGCGTCGTCTCCGCCGTCGGCGTCCGCGTCCTCCCCGTCAGCGTCGGCGATCCCGACGCTGTCCGAGCGGATGGGGTCGTGGACCGTGACGAGCTTCGTCCCGTCGGGGAACACCGGTTCGACCTGGATCATGTCGATCATCTCCGGGACGCCGTCCATCACGTCCTCGCGGCCGAGCAGCTTCGACGCGCCGGAGCGGATCTCGGCCACCGACTGGCCGTCGCGGCCCCGCTCGATGCACCAGTCGCTGATGTAGGCGACCGCCTCGGGGTGGTTCAGCGGGACGCCGCGTTCCTTGCGACGACGCGCGACCTCTGCCGCGGTGAAGACCGTGAGTCGTTCCTGCTCTTTGGCTGTGAGTTTCATAGCAAGTACCGCTGTGCGAGTGGCAGTTCGGAAGACGGTTCGCAGGTGACGTGTTCGCCGTCGACCCGCACCTCGAACGTCTCGGGGTCGACCTCGATGTCGTCGGGGCAGTAGTCGTTGTACACCATATCGTCCTTGCCGGGGGTGCGCGTGCCCTCGACGGGGACGACGGGCGTATCGAGGCCGTACGCCTCGCCCACGCCGGCCTCGGCGGCCGCCGGGGAGACGAACGAGAGCGAGAGAGCGTGTCTGGCCTTGCCGACCGCGCCGGCCCGCTCGCGCTGGAGGATCGGCTCGCAGGTCATCAGCGAGCCGTTGGCCTCGCCCATCTCGGAGTGGACCGGGAAGCCGCCCTTGAACGTCATCGCCGGCTTGACGCCGAAGAAGGCGGGGTCCCACAGCACCACGTCGGCGAGTTTGCCGGGTTCGAGCGTGCCGACGTACTCGTCGATGCCAGCCGAGATGGCTGGGTTGATGGTGTACTTCGAGATGTAGCGTTTGATGCGGAAGTTGTCGGCGTCGGTCCCCTCGTCCTCGGGGAGCGGGCCGCGCTGGGACTTCATCTTCGAGGCCGTCTGCCAGGTACGCGAGACGACCTCGGCCATCCGCCCCATCGCCTGTGAGTCCGAGGTCATCATCGAGATGGCCCCCATGTCGTGGAGCACGTCCTCGGCGGCGATGGTCTCCGCGCGCACCCGGGACTCCGCGAAGGCCACGTCCTCGGGCACGTCGGGGTTGAGGTGGTGACACACCATCACCATGTCCAGGTGCTCGTCGAACGTGTTGTCGGTGTAGGGCATCGAGGGGTTCGTCGACGACGGGAGCATGTTCGGCTCGCCGACCATCTCCATGATGTCCGGGGCGTGGCCGCCGCCCGCGCCCTCGATGTGGAACAGGTGCATCGTCCGCCCGTCGACGGCGCTGAACGTGTTCTCGACGAAGCCCGCTTCGTTCAGCGTGTCCGTGTGCATGCAGACCTGCACGCCCTCGTCCTCGGCCACGTCGAGGCAGGTGTCGATGGTCTCTGGCGTCGACCCCCAGTCCTCGTGGAGTTTCAGCCCGCACGCGCCGGCCGCGACCTGCTCGCGGAGCGGGCCGGGGTCCGAGGCGTTGCCCTTGCCGTAGAAGCCGACGTTGACCGGCCACGCCTCGGCGGCCTGCAGGAAGCGCTTGATGTTCTCCGGGCCGGTCGTACACGTCGTCGCGCCGCCGCCGTAGCCCCCGCCGAGCATCGTCGTGATGCCCGAGGAGAGGGCGTGCTCGTGCAGTTGTGCCGAGTTCCAGTGGATGTGGATGTCCAGGCCGCCGGCGGTCGCGATCTTCCCCTCTGCGGGATACACGTCGGTCGACGGGCCGACGACCATGTCGACGCCGTCCATCGTGTCGGGGTTGCCGGCCTTGCCGATGCCCGCGATCTCGCCGTTTCGGATGCCGATGTCGGCGGCGACGATTCCGAGAACGGGGTCGATGATCGTCGCGTTCGTCAGCACCCAGTCGAGCGCGCCCTCCTCCTGCGTGACGCCGGCGGCCATCCCGAGGCCGTCCCGGAGGGTCTTGCCGCCGCCGAACACCGCCTCGTCGCCGTGGGTCCGCAGGTCTTCTTCGACCTCGGCGAACAGTTCCGTGTCGCCGAGGCGGACCCTATCGCCCGTCGTCGGCCCGTAGAGGTCCGCGTAGTTCTCGCGGTCGATGTCGCGTGTCACTCCGCACCCTCCTCCTCGCTCCCGCCGTCTGTCGCCGCGTCGGCCCCGGTGTCGCGGAAGCCCGCCGCGCGCATGCGCTCGACCGCGTCGCTCGTGTCGCCGTCGACGCTCCCGTTCACGAGTCCGTTCATGCCGTGGGCGCGGCGCTTCCCGCCGATCTCGACGAGTTCGACGGTCTGCTCCTCACCGGGTTCGAACCGGACGGCCGTGCCGGCGGGGATGTTCAGCCGCATCCCCATGGCCGCTTCGCGGTCGAACTCCAGGGCCGCGTTGGCCTCGAAGAAGTGAAAGTGCGACCCGACCTGCGAGGGGCGGTCGCCGGTGTTCCCGACGGTCACTTCAGTCGTCTCCCGGCCCTCGTTCAGCGTCACGGTCCCCTCGCCCGGGACGACCTCGCCGGGTACGAGTCCGTCACTCATCGCGACGGCACCCCGCCGATTTCTGACTGTTCGTCTATCATCTGCCCGTCTCTTTGGATACTCATACTAAAATGGTTGCTCTCGACGCAATTGACGCCCCTTCATCGGCAAGAGATTGAGATTCCAAAGTTACGGCCGAACACGACGGGGCGAAAGTGGCGAACTGTCTTACTTTCGGTCGTCGTCGGCGATTCCGTCAAGTCCGGCGACGGGCCCGGAGTCGCCGTCGAGGCGAGCGGCCGCCTCGGCGACGGTGAGGGGGACCTCGTCCGTCCGCCCGTCGAACAGCCGAACGATCTGTGGCGGGCGGAGCGCACAGTCGGTCAGCAGGTCGGTGTCGGTCAGGATGTCGCGGGTCGGCCCGTCGGCGGCGACGGTCCCCTCGGCGTCGAGCAGGACGACGCGGTCGGCGACGTGCGGGACGAGTTCGGCGTCCGGGGTCGAGACGACGAGCGTGACGCCGTCCGCGGCGAGGTCGTCGAGCAGGTCGAGAACCGTCGCGCGGTTCGCGGCGTCGACGTTGCTCACCGGCTCATCCAGCAGAAGCACGTCCGGTTCGACGGTGAGCGCGCTGGCGAGGGCGGCCCGGCGCTGCTCGCCGCCGCTGAGGCGGAAGGGCGGCTTCGAGAGCAGGCCGTCGAGGTCGAGTCGGTCCGCGACGCGCTCGACGCGCCGGTCCACCGCCTCGCGCGAGCACTCCAGTTGGGCCGGGCCGTAGGCCAGGTCCTCGCGGACGGTCGGATTGAACAGGTAGTCCGCGGGGTTCTGCGTGAGGACGCTCAGGCGACTGCGAACCGAATCGGCGTCGGTCGTCTCCCCGAAGTACCGGACTCGGCCGCCGTCGGGCTCGATCAGGCCGCCGAGCAGTTCCAGTAGCGTCGACTTGCCGGCCCCGTTCGGCCCGAGCAGCGCGACCCGCTCGCCGCGCTCGACGGTCACGTCGACGCCGTCGACCGCGAGCGTCCCGTCGGGGTAGGCGTACCGGAGGTCGGCGGCGTCGAGGACGGTCACGCGACCACCACCGCGACGGCGAGCGCGACGACGAGGCCGAACGCGAGGTCCGCCGCCCCGAGCGACTCACGGGACCGGACCGGCGTTCGACCCGTGCCCCCGCGTGCGCGGGCGGCCCGCTGGACGCGCTCGCCCCGCTCCAGACTGCGCACGAGGAACGAGCCGACGGCGTTCCCGGAGTCCCGCCAGGTGCGCCGCAGGCTCGGTTCCGCGACGGTCCGACTCCGGCGGGCGCGGACCAGCCGTTCGAGTTCGGCGAAGAAGAGGAGCAGATAGCGGTAGGTGATGCCGAGCAGCGAGACGGCGATGGGCGGCGCTCGCAGGCGGCGAAGCGCCCCGAGCAGGTCGGCAAAGCGCGTCGTCACCAGCAGGACCGAGAGGAAGCCGACGCAGGCCGCCACGCGGACGACGAAGGTGAGGACGTAGTCGACGCCGGCGGCCGACAGCGGGAGCGATCCGAGCGTGGGGCCGCCCATCAGCGCGGCCTGGGGGGCGACGACGACGAGCGCGAACGCCGGCGGCCCGGTCAGGCGACCGAGGAAGGTGCGGGCCGGAACCCGCGACAGCGCGGCGAGCGCGGCGGACAACAGCGCGAGCGCGGTGACCGTCGGGAGCGAACGCTGGGTCACGGTGAGCGCCACGAGCGCGACGATCCCCAGCAGTTTGACGCTCGGCGTGACGCGCTGGAGGAAGCCGTCGCGGTCCGGCAGGTCCTCGGCGAGCAGGAACCATCGGGCGCGCTCGGCGACGGTCGCGACCGTCCGGTCGAACAGGGCGCGCCCGCTCATCTCACCGCCCGTCGCCGGCATCTGCCCCGAGCAGCCGGCCGATGCCGACCCCGAGCAGGAGCGTCAGCGCGGTTCCGATAACGGCCGAGAGGAACGTGCCCGTCGGCCCGCCGAGGCCCGCGACGCCGTAGTCCGGGAACGGGGCCGTCCCGGTGGCGCTCGCGTGTTCGGTCGCGCCGGTCGCCTCGGCGGCGTTCTCTAGTGGTTCGGCGTAGCCGACCTGCCCGGCGGCCCAGCCGAAGACGGGTGTGAGCAGCGCCAGGACGAACAGTGCGGCGAGCGCGCGCGGGAGCCAGTCAGGCAGCGTCATCACGCGGTCACCTCGGCGACGGCGTCGGGTCGGAGGTCGGGGCGAGCGCGGGCGAGGTAGCGGTAGACGAAGGCGGTGATCGCGCCCTCGACGAGGCCGAGCGCGAGGTGGCCGACGCCCATGATGGCCAGCGTGGTCACGAGCTGGTACTCGAACGCCGAGGAGAGGCCGAGCTGGACGGCGGCGGCGAGCGCGCCGGCCGTGATGCCCAGCCACCCGGCGGCGAAGGCCGCCCGGAACTCGCCGAAGGGCGCGAGGAGGCGGTAGATCGCGTAGCCGACGTACACCTCGACGACGGCCATGTTGAACACGTTCGCGCCGAGGACGACGAGACCGCCGTCGCCGAAGACGAGCGCCTGAATCGCGACGACAGTGGCGACACAGAGCGCGCCCAGGTGGGGACCAAGGAGGATGGCGGCGAACGCGCCGCCGACGAAGTGGGCGCTCGTCCCGCCGGGGATCGGCCAGTTGAGCATCTGCGCGGCGAAGACGCCGGCCGCGACGACCCCGAGCAGGGGCGCGCGGCTGTCGGGAATCTCGCCGTTGACGCGCTTCGCCGCGAGGCTCAGCACGGCGACGGCGAGCGCGCCGACGGCGAGCGCGATGGGGAGATCGATGTACCCGTCCGGGATGTGCATGCTACCCGCTACTGCCGGCCGGGCGCTAATAATACTTTTTCATCGAACAGTATTACCGGCGAGTGGAGAGTATTACCGACGCCCGGATAGCCATATGGTCGCGGGCGTCTACGTCTGGTATGAGTGAGGACCTCGACCGAATCAGCCTGACGCTCCCGTCGTCGATGGTCGACCGGCTCGACGGCATCGTCGACGAGTGGGAGTACGCGAGCCGGTCGGAGGCGATACGGGACTCGCTGCGGGATTTCTTCGCGACCTACGAGTGGGAGTCCGGCGGCGAGCGCCACCACCACGGGACCGTCGTCATCGTCCACGACCACCACGTCTCGGGCATCGCCGACGACCTCCAGACGATCCAACACGAGATGGCCGAGATCATCACCTCGGTCCAGCACATCCACCTCTCGCACGACACCTGCATGGAGACGCTGGTCGTCGACGGAGCGGCCGGCGACATCACCGAGCTGGCCAACCGACTGCGCGCGCTCGGTGGCGTCCAGCAGGTCAAGGTCGTCGTCGTCGACGAGTAGCCACCGGGGTGCGCGCGAGCCATAGGCCCCCGATATCGGCCGGTTTTCGGGGCGAAGTAGACACAAATCTGATAGTTCGTTCGTCGATGCCGCGAACCGCCCGCACCCTCCCCCGTGTCCGGATCGTTCAGCGTCCGACCCGAAATGGTGAAAGATTCAAAATTTCCCGTCAGTATTGACCGATCACCTTGCTGTTTCTAATTTCCTTCCACGTCCTTATACACCTGAGTCTGTATGGAGGACAATATAAGATCAGAGTGGTAAACCTTATTTACTTCCTGCTGAACGGCAACACTGTGTACGAAATCATGGACGAACGTTCGGATATCTATGGAGAAGTTGCGAGTATGACCAGTGTTTGTGGGATCGATGGTGGACACCGCAGTGTTCTCGGAGGCCAGGCATGAACCGCTCGTCGATGAGCCGCCGGCAGTTCCTCGGGGCCAGCGGGGCCGCGGTCGTCGCCGGGCTGGCCGGCTGTTCGGGCGGCCAGGGCCAGAGCGGCGCGACGACCGACACCGCCAGTAGCGCCGACGTGGTCAAGATCGGCGTGCTGGAGGACCAGTCCGGGAACTTCGCGCTGGTCGGCGCGCCAAAGCACAAGGCGTCGATGCTCGCCATCGAGGAGATCAACGCCAACGGCGGCATCGACGGCAAGCAGATCGAGACCTACGCCAAGGACCCCCAGTCCGACAACCAGCGCTACCAGGAGCTCACCCGCGAGATGATCAACGAGAACGACGTCGACGTGCTCTGGGCGGGGTACTCCTCGGCGACCCGCGAGGCGATCCGGCCAACCATCGACCGCAACGAGCAGCTGTACTTCTACACCACCCAGTACGAGGGCGGCGTCTGCGACAAGTACACGTTCGCGGTGGGGCCGACGGCCCGCCAGCAGCTGGGCATCGTCCTCCCGTACCTGCGCGAGGAGTTCGGTCCGAAGATCTACACCATCGCGGCCGACTACAACTTCGGTCAGCTGTCGGCGGACTGGGTGAAGGTACTCGCGGACGAGAACGACGCCGAGGTCGTCGGCGAGGAGTTCATCCCGCTCAGCGAGTCCAGTTTCGGCTCGGTCATCAACAACATTCAGGACGCCGACCCCGACTTCGTGATGTCGATGCTGGTCGGCGCGAACCACACCGCCTTCTACAAGCAGAAGGCCTCCGCCGGCCTCGACGTTCCGATCGGCACGTCGACGGCGATGGCCCAGGGCTACGAGCACCGCCGCCTCGACCCGCCCGCGATGGCCAACATCTACGCCGGCGTCAACTACATGGAGGAGGTCCCGACGACGAGCAACACGAGCGACGGCGGCTTCGTCGACCGCTACTACGAGATGTACCCGGACGCCCCCTACCTCAACGAGGAGGCCGAGACGAACTACTTCTCGACGTACATGTACAAGAAGGCCGTCGAGCAGGCCGGCACGCTCGAACAGCCGGAGGTCATCGAGGCCCTCGAATCCGGCATCGAACTGGGGACCGAGCGCGCCCCCGAAGCGCCCGAAGGCGAGACGATCAAGCTCGACGGCGCGACCCACCACGTCGACCACCACATGTGGGTCATGAAGGCCGACGAACAGCACAACGTCGAGGCAGTCAAGAACGAGCAGATCCCCGAACAGTTCCTCTCGGAGACGGTCGGCTGTGACCTCACCGAGAAGACGGAGACCACGCAGTACACCCCGGTGGACTACTTCGAGGAGGCAGAGTAGCGGGATGGTAAACGGGATCAACCTCGCGTTACAGTTCCTCGATAGCTTCGCGTTCATCGTGCTCGCAGCGGCGGGGTTGGCCATCATCTTCGGCATCATGGGCGTCATCAACCTCGCTCACGGGGAGTTCATCCTCGTCGGCGCGTACGCGACGACGCTCTCGGCGACGAAGCTCGGCCTCCCGCTCGTGGTCGCGATGGTCGTGGGAACGCTCGTCACCGCCGCCTTCGGCGTCCTCGTCGAACGGTTCATCATCTCCGGGGCGGTCCCCAACTGGATCGGCCAGCGGACCGTCGGTCGCGACTTCGTCGAACCGCTGTACGACCGACTCGCGGACTCGATGGTCGCGACGTTCGGGCTCAGCCTCATCATGGTCCAGGGGGCGCGCGTCGTCTTCGGGAACTCCATCGACACGGTGGGCACGCCGTTCGGCAACATCGCCTACGGCGCGTTCTCGTACTCGACGTACCGCATCGTGCTCTCGGGAATCAGCATCGCGCTTCTGGTCGCGGTGTACTACATCTTCACCAAGACGGAGTACGGGATGACCGCCAGGGCGACGATTCAGGACGAGGAGACCGCCCGCGCGCTGGGGGTCGACACCGAGCGGATCTACATGGCGACGTTCGCCATCGGGTCCGGCCTCGCGGGGCTGACGGGCGCGCTGTTCGCCCCGACGCTCTCGATGCAACCGACGCTGGGCGACCAGTTCCTCGTCGAGGCGTTCGTCGCCGTCGTCGTCGGCGGCCCGAGCGTCGTCCTCGGCACGGCGCTGTCCGGCGGGGTGCTCGGTGCGATTCAGGCCGTGTTCACGAACCTCTACGGGACGTTCTTCGGCCGCATCGCGCTGCTCGCCGCCGCGATGGTCGCGCTCCGGTTCCTGCCGGACGGGATCACCGGCTTCATCGAAACGGTACAGAGCCGCAGACAGGAGGGCGAGTAGATGGCGACCGATACGCGAACGGACGGCGGCCAGTCGCTGTCCGCTCGGGTCCGCGCCCGCTTCGAGGGACCGAACACCATCGGGAACTCGAACGGGTTCTGGGTCGGCTTCCTCGTCGCGGTCGCGGCGCTGGTCGCCTTCCCGCTCGTGGGGAACGCGGAGCAGTTCTCGCTGTTCCTCGTCCTCTCCCTGCTCGGCCTCTCGCTGTCGGTCGTGTGGGGGTACACCGGCGTGCTGAGCTTCGGTCAGGTCGTCTTCTTTGGCCTGGGCGGGTACACCTTCGCCGTCGTCTCCATCAACTTCGCCACGCCGGGCGGCATCACCGCGGCCGTGCTGGCCGGCGTCGTCGGCGGCGGCCTCGGTGCCGCCGTGCTCGGCTACTTCATGTTCTACGGCGGCGTCCGCGACGTGTACGTCACCATCATCACGCTCGTCGCGACGATGGTGCTGCACACGTTCATGGCCCAGACCGCCGGCTCCGAGTGGACCATCGGCGAGGCCGCCCTCGGCGGCTTCAACGGGATGCCGGACATCCCGCTGCTGAAACTCGGCGTCGGGGCCGCGTCGTTCCAGTTCATGTACAACGCGATTCCAGTCTGGGTCCCCGGGTTCGGGACGGTCGAACTCGACCCGTTCTACTACCTCGCGCTGGTCCTGCTCGTCGGGACGTACCTCGGCCTGCGCGCGCTCGTCAACTCCGACTACGGCCGCGCGATGGTCGCCGTCCGCGAGGACGAGGACCGCACGCGGATGTTCGGCTACAACGTCAAGCGCATCAAACTGGTCGTGTTCATCCTCGGCGGCGCGCTCGCGGGCCTCTCGGGCGTGCTGTACGCCGCGCGGAACGTGTTCATCGATCCGACGGTGTTCACGCTGCTGTTCGCGACGCTGCCCGTCATCTGGGTCAGCGTCGGCGGCCGCAAGAGCCTGCTGGGCGCGATCATCGCGACCATCGCCATCGAGTACATCCGCGTCACCCTCGGCGGCGAACTGGCCCTCGTCTTGCTCGGCGCGCTGTTGCTTGGGACCATCCTGTTCCTCCCCAACGGCATCGTCCCGTGGGTGCACACGCAGGTCAGACAGAACCGCCCCGCCCCCGCGGACGCCGAGGGGCCGGAGACGCCCGATCCGACGGAGGCGAGCGAATCATGAGCGAAAGCGAGAGTGAATCACGACCGGAGTCGCTGGGACCGAACGTCCGCCAGACGGCCGCCGAGATGGCCACTGGCGACCGAACCGACACGCTGTTGCAGACCGACGGGCTGGTCAAGCGCTTCGGCGGGTTCACCGCCACCGACGACGTGGACTTCGGCGTCGCGTCGGGCGAACTGCGCTGTCTCATCGGCCCGAACGGGGCCGGCAAGTCGACGCTGCTGAAGCTCATCACCGGCACGTACGAGGCCAGCGAGGGACACATCTACTACGACGGCCACGACATCACCGACCTGGAGCCACACGAGCGGGTCCAGCGAGGGATCAGCATGAAGTTCCAGGTCCCGTCCGTCTACGGCGACCTGAGCGTGCGCGAGAACGCTCGACTCCCCATCCAGCGCTTCGCCGACGGCGCGGAGCGACGCGAGCGCGTCGATCGAGCCATCGAGGCGGCCGGTCTCACCGGCTACGAGCACGTCGACGCGAGCGCGCTCTCACACGGCCAGCAACAGCAACTGGAGATCGGGATGGCGGCGTCGCTGGAGCCCGACCTCCTCCTGCTGGACGAACCGGTCGCCGGCCTCGACGTGGCCGAGCGCGAGGCCATCGCCGAGCGCGTGACCCGGCTCAACGAGGAGGAGGGCATCGCCTTCGTCGTCATCGAGCACGACACCGACTTCGTGGCCTCCATCGCCGACGAGGTGACCGTCCTTCACAACGGCGAGGTATTCAGGGAGGGACCGATCGACGAGGTCAAGGCCGACCCCGCGGTCCAGCGGATCTACCTGGGGGAAGAGGAATGAGCCTGCTCGAACTCGACGGCGTCACCGCCGCCTACGACAGGACGCCCATCCTCCGGGGCATCGACCTCTCGGTCGACGAGGGCGAGATCGTCGGCGTGATGGGGAAAAACGGCGTCGGAAAGACGACGCTGCTGAAGACGGTGATGGGCCTGCTCGAACCGACCGAGGGGAACATCCGCTACGCCGGTACGGACGTGACGAGCGCCTCGGCCGACGAGCGCGCCCGGGCCGGGATCGGCTACATCCCGCAGGGCCGGGACGTGTTCCCGAAGCTCACGGTCGAGCAGAACATCAGGATGGGCGAGAAGATCCGGGCGGACAGCGACGAGACGCTGTACGACCAGATCTACGGCTACTTCCCCATCCTCGAAGAGCGGGCGAGTCAGGACGCCGGCACGCTCTCGGGCGGCCAACAGCAGATGCTCGCCATCGCGCGGGCGCTGGTCTCGAACCCCGACCTCCTCCTGCTCGACGAACCGAGCGAGGGCATCCAGCCCTCCATCGTCGACCAGATCAGCGAGGACATGCAGGCCATCAACGAGGACCTCGGCACGACCATCCTCTTCGTCGAGCAGAACCTCGGCGTCATCCGCGAGATGGCCGACCGCTGTTACGCGATGGAGCGCGGCGAGATCGTCGACGAGGTCGGCCCGACGACGCTGGCCGACGAAGACGCCATCGCCGAGTACCTCGCGGTCTGAGACGGCGCTCGGTTCGACGCACTCTTTTCGGTCGCCTCAACCGCCAAACGAGGCCTTCGGCCGGCGACTGCGCCGCTTACCGACGGAGCCACCACCAGCCGGCACCGAGCACGACCGCCGCGAGCACCGCCGCACCGACGACGACGGCGGTGTCGCCGCTCGGCCCCGTGGGTTCCGCGATCGTCACCTGCACGAGCGACGCGTCCGTGCGGACGGTGTCGCCGTCGGCCGTCTCGGCGGTCGCGTTGAGCGCGACGGCGTGGGTGCTCTCGACCGCGTCCTCCGAGACCGTGAGTTCGAAGCCGAGCGTCGCAGTCTCGCCGGGGTCGAGCGCACTGACGAACGCGCTCGGCGACTCGCTGGTGAACGGCGGGGCGGTCGCCAGGCTGACTCGCACGTCTTCGAGGCGCGCGTCACCGACATTCGTGACGCGGACGCGGAGCCTGTTGCTCGTGTCGATGCCGTAGCTGGCGTTTACCGCCTCGAACGCGAGGCGGTCGGGCTGGGGCGCGACATCACCGCGAAGGCGGAGCGGTGGGCTCTCCCTGGCGTCGTCGCCCGGTCCCTCGTAGCGGACGGTGAGGTCGAACGGCCGGGGGCCGGCCTCGGCCGTCGGCGCGACCGCCGCGTCGAACGCGAAGTCGGCCGACGAGCCCGCATCGAGATCACCGAGGGCGTACGTGGTCTCCGCGAACCGGACGTTCGGCGACGGAGAGGAGACGACGACCACGGCCTCTCGTGCCGGCGTGGGACCGCGGTTGACGACAGTCCCACGCACCTGCCCCTCCTCGCCGACGGCCAGCGAGACGGCGGCGTCGCGGACGGCGAAGTCGGGGTCGGGCGCGACGGTCACCCCGACGCTCGCGGGTCTGGCAGAGGCGTCGACGCCCGCGGCGGTCCGGTAGTCCACGGCCGCGTCGAGCGTGTAGGTCCCGCCGTCAGTCCCGGGCGGCGCGGTCACGCCGACGGTGACGGTCCGCTCGGCCCCGGCCGGCCAGTCCCCGAGGTACCGGGTGGTCGCGCCGCCGCCGTCGACGGTGAGCGCCCCGTCAGTCGACCGGAGGGCGAGCGTGGCATCGCGCGTCCGCGGCCCGTCGTTCCGGAGCGTGACGGTGAGCGTCCCCGTCCCGCCGGCTGCCACGTCGCTCGCCGCGTCGGTGACGACGAACCGGCGACCGGCCCGTGGCTCGACCCCGACGACGCCGGACTCGTCGGTCCGCCGGACGCCGCGGTCGTCGTCGAACGCCGTCGTCACCCGGAAGGGGTAGGTCGCGTTCGTCGCCGTCTCGGACGCCGAAACCACGTAGGTGAGCGTCCGCCGCTGGTCGGGTTCCCACGCGCCGGCGTACTGGCTCGACGACCCCGACGACCCGACCCGTACGTCCGGGTCCAGCGAGTCGAGCGAGACGGCCGTCTCGTTGGCCGCCTCGCTCCCGACGTTCTCCAGCGTCACGGACACCGTGCCGACGCTCGCCGGCCCCACGTCGCCCTCGGTATCGACGACTGCAAAGCGGGCCCGCTCAACGACCCGGACCGTCACCGACAGCGTCTCCTCGACCGTCCGCGTCCGGGAGAAGCCCCCGCCCTCGTCGATCTCCGCCGTGTGCGTGTACGTCACGCGGAGGGGGAGCCGATAGGTCCCCGGCGAGGCGTCCTCGTCGACCGAGACGGTGAACGGGACGACCCGCTCCCCGCCGTCGGCGACGCTCCCGACGCTCTGGCGACCAGTGGTGACGGAGAGCGGCGCGCCGTCGGCCCGGAGTCTGGCGCTGACGCCGGTGGCGGTGAGGACGCGCTGGTTCAGTTCCGGGTTCGTCGTCGACATGGTCTCCAGTTCGCCCGCGTTCGTGAGCGTCACCTCGAGCGTCGCCTCTTCGCCCGCGACGACGCGGTTCTCGGCGAGCGAGGCGGAGAGTTCCGGCGACCCCTCGACGAACCCGACCACGACGCCCGAGGCGAGCAGCGAGCACACGACCACGACGGCCAGCAGCCTCGCTCCGGCGGCGAGTCGGCTCATGCGGCCTCCGTCGAACGGCTCGTCTCGGTGGCGATCCCGCCGTCGTGTCGTGTGGTAGGGTCGTACATTGGTTGTCGGTGGGTCAGCGGTCGGCCGCAGTCATCAGATGTCCCGCCGTTCGAACAGGACGACGCTCACGCCGACGCAGGCGATGGCCCCCGCGAGCAGGACCAGCGCGCCGGCCACGTCGTAGGTCCCCTCGCCGAGGATGTCCACGGGGCTGTAGTACCGCGTCGGGCTGAGGGCCCCGAGCCACTCGAAGTCGGTATCGGTGCTCACCGTGTCCAGCAGGAACAGCCCGAACACCGCGCCGATTCCCCCGCGCTGGGCGATGTCGGCGCGGTCCAGGCGGACGGACAGCAACAGTCCGACGCCGGCGCAGGTCAGCAGGTACGGGATCGAGAGCAGGTGGAGCGCGAACAGCGACACCGGATCGATCGACTCGCCGATGGCGAAGAGGCCGACGTAGACGACGAACGGCGTCACCAGATTGACACCGAGGACGGGGACCAAAAGCGAGAGGTACTTCTCGATCAGGACCCGCGAACGCGAGATCGGCGTCGCCAGCAGCATGTCCAGCCTGCCGGACTCGACGTCCGCCGCGACGAGCGCGCCCGCGCTGTAGGCGAGGTACAGCCCGAGTAACAGAAGCCAGAGGAACTGGTACATCTCGACCGAGAGGAACCCCTCGACGGTCGAGAAACTCGCCGACCCGATGAACCCCTCCCGGAACGCCGGCGGGAGGCTCTCGACGTACTCCTCGAAGTCGACGTTCGACTCGGCGATCGACGGGTACAGGAAGACGATGAGCAGCGCGTAAACCGCGAGCAAGGCCGTGAGGACGGCCGTCCCCCGCACTCTGCGGCGCCCCTCGTAGCGGGTCACCTCGAACATCAGTCCTCACCGTAGAAGTGCATGAACACGTCTTCGAGCGGCGGTTCCTCGATTTCGAGATCGACGATGTCGTACTCGCCGAGCAGCGACACGAGGGCGTTGTAGTCGCCGGTGAACGTGAACTGGACGCCGTCGTCGAAGGACTCCAGATCGACGATGCCCTCGCCCTCGAGCCCCGACGGGCCGATATCGGATCGCGTGTGAACGCGAACGCGCTTCCCGCCGCGCCGGAGCAGCGCGTCGATGTCCTCGAGCGCGACGAGTTTCCCCTCGCGGATGATCCCCACCCGGTCACAGACCCGCCGGACCTCGCCGAGGACGTGCGACGAGAAGAACACCGTCTTGCCCTGCTCGCGCTCGCCCCGGAGAAACTCGTTGAAGGCCTCCTGTTTCAGCGGATCCAGCCCCGAGGTCGGCTCGTCCATGATGACCAGTTCCGGGTCGTGCATGAACGCCTGGACGATACCGACCATCTGCTTGTTGCCCCGGGAGTACTCCCGGATCTTCCGGTCGAGCGGCGGATCGAACAGTTCCAGCAGTTCCTCGCGGCGCTCGTCGCCCTTCAGCGCCGCCTGGTAATCGAGGTACTCGCTACCGGTGACCTGCTCGTCGAGGCCCGGATCGCCCGGCAAGTAGCCGATCTCGGCCTTCGCGTCGATGAGTTCGGCCTCGTCGCGCACGTCGTGGCCGAGCACCCTCGCGGTCCCCTCCGTCGGCGACTGAAAGCCGAGCAGGTTTCGGATCGTGGTCGTCTTCCCCGCGCCGTTCGGCCCGAGGTAGCCGAAAATCTCGCCCTCCCGGACGGTGAACGTCAGGTCGTCGTTGGCCCGCACGTCGCCGTAGTGCTTGCTCAACCCCGACACCTCGATCGCCGCCATAGCCAAATATGACGGCAGATGCACATAATATTTTAGACGGATCTGGCTGTCCGAGCGGCGGTGTCGGTGCGATTCAGCGCGCTGACCGCGCGCTCGCCGCGTCCGCCTTTCCAGAAGTATGGGCCCTGCCAGGACGAGGATGGGACCCCGACAGGACGCATTCATCCTTTTCGGACGCCAATCAATCCGGTCATACTCGAAAGAGTTGTCTTTGAATTCACCAACAACAGTCGAAAATATCGGGTGTAAGTCGGATCCAATCGTAAACCCACCAAGTGAAAAACGAAATCAAGGTGGCCGCAGACTTGAGGAATTACGCCATATGTTTGACGATCGAATTAGATCAAGTACGACCGTGGTCTCGTGACTCATCCACGTTTTGAGTTCAACGGAATCAGATCTCTACCACTAAATGAATCCTTCACCGAGGCCAGAGTCTCATATGGGCGGGATCAACAGAAATTCTGCGTCGCGTATATTCGAGTCATACCATCGACTTCGACCACAGAGACACCAATCCCTTCTGACTCGAATCGCGCTCTAAGAATGTTCTCTCGGTGGCCCGTAGAGTTCATCCAGCCATTGACGAGTCCGACGGCAAGTTCCTGCTCGGTATCGTAATAGCGAATCCCACCGTCCGTCCGAACAGTCTCTTCCCAATACGTGTAAGCAATATTCTCGCCACCGGCACAGTCGATACCGAATTGTCGGTAGCGGTCTTCGAGGGACTCGCCGTCTGGAGAGTCATGAGCGAAGTACCCCTCCGTAGCCATGTCCCTCGAATGATAGCGAGCAACTTCTGCAATATCAGAGCGATGTTCCAACGGGTTCCGACCATTTGCGGTCCGTCGCTGATTTATTTCCTCATGTACCGCCGCCTCAACGGCTGAGATATCAATTTCACCTGTACCACTATTTGCCGATTGGCCGTCGGATGTGGAAGTCTGCGTGGTTTCAGTGGACCCGCTGGCTGTTGTCGATATATCCGTTGACCCATTCACAGACAGATTAGCAGCAAGCGCTGAGAGAGGGCGGTGGATGCCAGCCTGTTCAGCGATCTCTGTAGACGTTTGGTCCACTGGTTCAATGCCTGTCCCGACAGTCATCCCTATAAGGCCGGCGGCGAGTGAGAGAACCGCCGCGACAATCAGCGTCCGCTTCGTCCACCGGATTCCGCGCCGTTTCCACAACAGCCAGTTAGGCCAGTGAGTGGCAATCCGGAGCACCGGCAGCCCTGCCTTCCAGCCACACCGATGGCAGGTTGTGAACCGATCTGTTCGTCGCCGTGAGACCCACTGTCCGCAGTGTGGGCAGTCACCGTTGTACCGCGGTCCTGCACTAGCCCCAGCAAAGAGTTTCTGAATCGGCTCGACAAGAGAACTTGCTGTGTGAGATGCAGACTCCGACGCGTCTCCACTGACGATACTCCCGTCAGTAGCTACGTCAGGACTGCTCTCATATTGTCTCTCTCTCGAAGGAGGGTGTGCCTCATTCGCTGGTTCTGTGTCTTCTTGGTCTGCGCTCTCGTCATCCTTCGTTCCAGAATCGTCGAGATCTGGTTTCCTTGGCGGGCCCGATGTGTGTTCTGATGGACTGCCGTCGTTCTCCCCGAGAACAACGTCCGACTTCGCCTGGCGAAATTCTGGCCCTAACGTCTCTGCAGAATGAAGAGCGGGGCAATTGTGCTTTTCAGGGAGAACGTGCTCAGAACAGAACGTTCCCTGGCAGTACGTGCAATTGTTTGAGAGGCCCCCATCTTCCCCACAGATGTTGCATCCTGCCATCCAATTCTTGGGTTCTACTTGCTGAATTGGTATCAATATTGTGACTACCTTGCATACAAATACAGCTCTAGTCATCTGTCTATCATTTGCTGTTCAGACAGGTTGCTCTGGTGAATCGCTGGACAGCGTCGGCTTCGACCGTCAGAACTAGGACGTTGAAGCGGGAAACCGCCGATGCTCTATGTCGAAGATCTCCCGCTTCACAAGCAAAGCGGTCCAGTTAGCTAAAAATGCTGTTGGTGAGCGAGGCGAAGTCGCCGCCCCCGAAGGGGGTGGCGGCTTCGCCGAGTATGCGGTGGTGTCGCTGCACTGTCTGCGGGTTTACCTGGAGAAATCCTACCGAGAAGCACTTGATTTGCTGAGCGAGATGCCACAAATACTTGGGGAGATCGGCCTCAGCGCGGCCGATCTCCCCGACCACTCCACGCTAGTCAAGTGGTTTGACAGAATCAAGACAGCACTCTGGCGAGTGCTGCTGCGCCTGTCGGCGCAGCTGCACAAGCCGAGCGGACACGCCGCCATTGACGCGCATTTTTCGACCGAGAAACCGCTAGCAAGCACTACTGTCGGCGGACGAATTACCGCGTACAGACGCTCAAAACAACTGCTCTCGTCGACACAGAAAGCCAAGCCATTCTAGACGTTCACTGTACGACCGAGAAACGCCACGACACACAGCTCGGCTGGCAGGTCGCCCGCCGTAACGCGGGCAATCTCGCCAGCCTCGCTGCCGACAAAGGCTACGACTGGATGCAGTTACGCGACAAACTCCGCGAAGAGGGCGTAAGACCGCTGATTAAACACCGAGAGTTCCGGCCCATCGATCACGCGCACAACGCGCGGATCGATGGGCCTCGATACCGCCAGAGAGCGATGTGTGAGACCGTTTTCTCCACGATCAAGCGCACGCTCGGCGACACCGTGCGTGCGCGAGCTTGGTACGGTGAATTTCGTGAACTCGTCTTGATGTGTGTGTGTGTTTCACAACATCAAGCAGTCTCTGAAACAGTGAAATCAAGCTACGTCTGGCGATTCACCACGGCCGGACAGTCGTATATGATACCGTCGTGGCGTAGGCGTTTAACCTGGTCCCCGCAAAGAAACGCTGGGTCGTGGAAGCCAGATACTGGTCTGCATGGCTGTAGTGCGCTATGATGCGCCATCAAGACCACGCTGGAAATTCCCCAGGCACTCCACGTTTTCAATCCGGTTAATACCTTAGTCGCCCTGACTACGGACGAGGGAGATCAACAGGTAATTCGCTACGTTCGTTGATCGCATTGCCAACGTAAGCCAAATCTCCACTCTCGCCAACTGCTGTGCGCTCATAATAATCTGTTGAGAGATGCCGATTCGCTTGGCCCCAGAGGTCAGGTGAATCAAATACCACATATCTTGGTATCCGGTCATCAGTAACCGAGATATCCGATGACCCATTCACAGTCCCAATGACAATTGTCCGGAATAAGGTCCCATTCTGGTCATAAAGGAGGACAGAGACATTGGTGTATTGACCTGGCCCGCTGTAATAAGCCTCGCCAATGGTCCCATTTAACACGAACTCTCCTTCCTGTACTTCGATTGTACCAGCATACGAGAGTTTTCCACCCTGATCACCGCACCCTGCAAGAGGGAGAATAGATAGCACTACGATGAATATGAGAAATACTCGCATAGCAGTCACGGTTCACTCACTGTGGTCAGTTCTTCAATGCTGAATGGATAGTATAGTTTTCCATTATGATAGTGTGCGATATTACTGTCCCACCCGAATCTCATTACACTCCAGTCATTTGAACGGCCCGGGATATCCTCTGGGGTCTGGTCATCTGGTGCCTTACTACCCTCGTACCCACTATACACTTCACCGAAGGGTAAGGGCTTCCACGAGTCATCATTCTCACCAGCACCGAACGAATGGCCTATCTCGTGCATCGCCACGTGGGCAGCCACCACCTGCGTCTCATTCTCATAGGGAGATTGATTCAGATGACGGTGATTTACCCTACCAAGGAGACCCGAATTCGCGATTGACTCCGCATAGACGTACATTCCAGTACTCGGTACCTGGACAGGTTTATATGATTCTGACGTGGCGTAGCCATTAAACCCGGTTCCAGAGAAGATGCTTTCTGTGGTCACTGCCATGTACTGATCGGCATCCGTAGATTTCGAAAGCGGCGCACTATCTGCGATGGGATCAGATACTCGTTCGTCGCGAACGATATCAATGTCTATCCCATAGAGTGCGTAGTTCTCTTCGATCCCACGCTCCCATCCTGAGTCGTTCAGGCGCTTGTTCGGCAATCCCTCCACGAAGTCAGTCTCAATGGATAGGTCAACAGTCTCACTCTGTGTGGTTGGATCCATCTCCCATTGTAGCTCCCCGACTTGAAGATTGGAACGTTCCACACGGCCATCGTTGTCATAATCGACCGTTGCCGCCGTAACACTCCCCGGCACATTGTGGACCTGCCAGCGATCGTGAACGCCAGCCTGCTCTTCGACGATCTCACTTCCTTCGATACCGTCCCCACTCTGCAGATGCTCCCGGTACAACACGACGTTGTCGGTGTGCCCAACGCCGTAGACGCCGATCCAGCCGTCCCAGTAGCCGTCGTCATCCGTGTCCGGTGTCGTCGGATCTGTCTGATAGGTCTCGCCGAGCTGGCTGACCTGGACTCCATCCATCTCCTGACCGTCCGTGAGGCCGTCGTCGTCGGTGTCTGGATCCCATGGGTCGGTCTGGTACTCCAATGCGGGGTTCAGCCCCGGATGGTGGTAGTTCGGGTCCACCGTTCGAATTTCGTTGCGATTCGACACCCAGTAGTCCGATCGCGATTGGCCATCGAGTCCTGTGAACGTGTATCGGTCGAACCCGGTTTCGCTGTCGACCGTTACGAAGTCGAACGAATCGCTCGCGTCCGTGAAGTTCGGATCCGAGCGGTCCTCGACACCGTGCATGCGGTCGGTGTCCAGCCCCATCTGGTTCGTTAATCCCGCACGAGTGTACGAACTCGGGCCACCAAACACCTGCTCGAACCGCTGCTCGCGCTCGGCGGTGATTCCGTAGGTTCGTTTGGCGCTCGGGTCGGTGTGCGTGAGATTCTTCTCTTCGGGGTCGGTCAGGCCGTCCTCGTCGGTGTCGAGCGTTTTCGGGTCCGATGTCACAGTGATCTTCTGGGACGGTTCTGCACAGGACCCTTCCTCACAGGCGTAGTCGTACCGATACGGGTCGGCGTGGCCGGTCTTGTTGACCACGGAGATATTCCATCCGTTGACTTCCGTCGAATCGTTAATCGTATCGCCGTCGGTGTCGGTTTTCGTCGGATTGCTGTTGATCCGCCAATAGCCACCGCGCACTGACTGAGCGACAGCTTCGCCGTCCGTGACGACGGTGAACGCCTGCGTCCGGACGTGAACTGACTTGACTTCTTCGCCGTCGGTCAGGCCGTCACCATCCGTGTCAGGATTATTCGGATCAGTGGAGAACGGTTCGACCGTCAGCGGCAGTGACGATCGCGTGAACCCGCCCGTTTCGGTCGCGTCAGGCAGGCCATCCCCGTCGCTGTCTGTGACCTGTCCACCCGTCGTGTTCGTCGCCACGCGCGAGAACACTTCGGGTAGTTCGTTCGCGTCCGACGCGAAGTACGCCTGGCCGCCGGTGGTGTTGGCGACCTCGCGCAACAGCGGTTTGTCAGCACCGCCGAAGCCGACCGCGTACACCGTGATGTCCTCCTGGGCGGCGCGTTCAGCCTGGGCAATCGTCTTTGCATCCGAGCCCGCGCCCGGTGCGTTTTTCCCGTCCGAAAGCAGCACGATGGCACGCCGATGCGATGGGTTGCTGTGGGCGAGCTTGTAGTCGATAGCGTCTCCGAGGCTCGTGTTGATGGCCGTCCCGCCTCGCCCGCCGTGATAGTTGATCCCCTCGATCGTCTGGTTTACCTGGTCGTGATCGGTGGTGTAGTTCTGCTTGATCTCCGCCTCGTTGGCAAACACCGCGACTGCCGCCCGGTCGGTGTCGAGGAGACTGGCCGTGAACTCCTTGCCGGCGTCCTTGGCGATGCCGTTCGGATCGTTCCCGTTCATCGATCCCGACGTGTCCATCAACAGCACCACGTCGAGGGGCCTTACGGTCGTGTTGCCCCCGGCGTTCTGGGTTGCGTTCGCGGCGGGAACCGACGTGAAACTGTCCTTCCACTGGGAGACGTCCAGCACCACGTACCGCGAGAAGTGTTCGGTGTCGGCAGTGACGGTGCCCTCGCTGGTGTCGACAGTCGAGTTCACCGGCTCGAAGCCCTGTGCTGACTCGTTCCAGCGGAAGACCGCCAGCTGGCTGGTGGTACTCGCTGCCGACGCGTCGTCGACCTCGAAGGTGAGCGTCGCGTTGGTGACCGCTCGCTTCGAGCGAATATCGACGACCGGACTCACGGCGGTCGAGTCCATCTGGGGCGTGTCGAATCGCCCGGTTTCGTCGGCGGCGATGGAGACACTGCCGGCGACGTTGCCCTGACCGGTAACGTCGACGGTCAGGCCGACGGACTGGTTCCGTGCCGTGGAGGTGTAGGTTTCGTTGCCGTCGACGATACCGTCACCGTCGGTGTCGGGATCCAGCGGATCGGTGTTGAACGGGACCGTCAGTTCGGCACCGTCAGCCAGGAAGTCCTGATCCGTGTCGGCAGCGAGCGGGTCCGTCCCGCGGTCGAGTTCGTCGGGATCAGTCAGGCCGTCGCCGTCGGGGTCGGCGCCCAGTGGGTAGGTCCCCGCAGCCAGTTCCGCCTCGTGCGTGAGGGTGTCATTGTCGGGGTCCTCACGGTTGTCCGTGACGTTGTCGCCGTCGGTATCGGGATTCAGTGGGTCCGTCTGAGTGATCCGCTGTTCGCCCCCGTCGCTCAGGTTGTCGCCGTCGGTGTCGGCGACCATCGGATCCGTCCCGAGGTCTCGTTCCGTGAGCGTTCCGAGGCCATCGCTATCGTAATCCTCGCGGCCGTCGATCGTTCCGTCGTCGGCTTCGGTGGCGTTCGTCGCGTTGGAGTCGCTGTCGAAATCCAGCGGATCCGTGCCCGTCACGCGACGCTCGTAGGCCATCTCTAGCCCGTCACCGTCGAGGTAAAGGGTGGCCGTCGCGTCGTCGCTGGGACGGCCCTCGTCGTCGACCCACTCGTGGTCGTCATCGTCGCCACGCCAGCCTTCGTTCTCCTCGTCGTCGCCACGCCAGCCCTCGTTCTCCTCGTCGTGTGCTGAATCGCGGTGGTCGTCGTCCCAGGAGCGCCCCGACCGACGGTTGTCAGATCGGTCGGGTCGACCACGCGAATTGCCAGTGCCAGCGGCTGGTCCCGTCGCGTCTCGACGATGCCGGTCGCGCCTGTTCGCCCGGTCGCGCGAGGGATGCTCGGTGACACGGTCGTTCCAGTCGTCCGTCCAGCGGCTAGTTCGGCCACGGCGGTCGCGGTCCCGGTGACGTCGGTCCCGGTCGGCGGCTGTTTCGTTGACGCTGACCTCGATCGTATTCACCCGCTCGGTCAGGTTCACCACCGCTCGATAGGACACGTTTTCTCCGGGCGCGGCGAGCTTGCTCCTCGGAGCTGTCGTCACCGTCCGATTGTCGTTGATAGTGATCGTGACGGTATCGAGCCTGGCCGGGCGAACCGTCGAGACGGTCCCCGTGATGCGATAGCTGACCGTGCGGTTGCCGTCCCGAACCGGGTCGGCCGTCTGGTCGATAGTCACCTGCGGATCGGTGTCGCGGTCGACCGTCTCGAGGGCGAGTTGTGACTGGCGGTGTGCGATCCGGAGGTGGTGCAACGCCCGCGCTCTGCTGGCGATGTCGCGGCGGTCGCCACCGCGCGCAACGGTGCGCTCGGCGCGGTCGAGTGCTCGGTCGGCGATCCGAAGATGGACCTCGGCGGCACGTTCGCGCCCGCGGGTACCCTCGTCGTCGCCGTACTGATCGAGCACTCGACGCGCGTCCGCGACGGCGACGTGAGCGGACGCGTTGTCGGCCGCGTACACGAGCCGTGCCGCCCGGCGGGCGTCGTCGCGAGCACCTCCCTCACGGCCGTGTTGAAGCTGTCGCAGCGCAATCGCGTCATCGGTGAAGACGCGACTCTCGTTGACCCGGACCGGGTCCTGATAGTACTGGAGCGTGCGGTTGCTGCGAGCGTGTGCCCAGTCGACCCGACGGTCCTGCCCCCGGTGGCCGTCCGTCTCGATCGAGTCGATCAACTGGACGGCGTAATATTTCTTGACGATCGGCGGTTCGGTCGTCAGGTTCGTCGGGATACTGGTCTGTGGACTAGTGTCGGTCTGATTGGACCTCGTCCGTGACTGGTTTTCTGCTTCTGTGGAGTGCTCCGTCGGCGGAGACTTGGGATCGGTCCCAGGCAGACCCACTTCCGATCCCGACGGTTCCGCTTCCTCCGGCGTCGCTGTCGCGACTGGAGTCGATTCCGTCTCTGTCGGCTGGTTCCCAGCCTCAGTCGATTGTGCCGCCGCGATACCCGCAACCGGTGTGATAGTCGATAAGACGATTGCTGTTGCTATGAGGACTGCAAGCCCCTTTCCACCCAAACCCATATTTCCGAACTCGTTCACTTTGACTTAAAACTATGTTTTATACCGGGAAATAAAACCAATTTATACAAATAGTATATCACCTCTCGTGGCTCTGTTGAACTCCAAAGAAACTGACAGGGATGTCCTGCGGGATACAGAGAGTGTAGTCAGCAGAGGTCGGTGGCCCGCGAGAAATACAGTGAGGCGATGCTTTTGTGAGTCAATCCTGGTGATCTTGTGGATTACCACCAGCCTCATTGGCCCAAGTTTCAGGTCCCGTTTCGAGATGGGCGAGGTCTTTTTGTAGTCGCTTGATAGGGTCAGTCAGTTCCTTGACAGAGAGTGTGCGGAGCCGGCGAAATTCTGGTTTTCTTGGAGGGGTCAGACCTCCCCGCCCAGGAGACTCCTCGAGGCGTTCTTTGCGAATTTTCTCTTCCTGAGCAGCTCGGATTTCTTTTTTGAGGTGTGTTCGGTCTTTCATAAGACATCCTGCTCAGCATTTTATCCGCGTCATCCTGAACCCTTGAGAGGGAAACAGGCTGACGGTAGAAGTGCTGAGCAATCATCCACCGAGTGGATAGTGAAGGCTTGATCTGGTCTGTTGCAACCTCAAGCGGCTTGTATTGAATCTACTCCGAGAGATCTTGTAGAGGGGAGTTGCCAAGTTCACGGTCGATCCGCTGTTTCTGTTTGACAACCTTCTCTTCAAGTGTGATGAGAAAGCGCCTCGCTGAGAGGACTGCTTCGTTCACCTCTGATTGGTCGCATTCAAAATATATGTCCCTAAGATGGTAGTTCGGGTTCCTCGTTGAGTAAAAAGAGGTTTCATGTTCCCAATCAGACAGCTCGCTGGCCACGTCATCTACAATCCAGCGAGCTATCGCGTGCTGGTCCAATTGCTCACGGTTGTCTGTATTGTAATTGTCATAGTACATATATGGCTCCGGGATGTGCCCAATCAGAACCTCCACAGAGTCCTCTTTCTCAAAGAGGTAGATTCCGGCGTCAAGAGTACTGAACGGAGTCGCAATATCGTACGAAACGTCTGCTTCGTCAGCTTTCCGGTCCGAACGCGAAGGTGAGCTATTTGCCATATCAGGTTGTTAATGGCGTATCCTAATAGTCTTTTCGCCAATTTGCCGAATTGCCTAATAGTCTATTTGCCAAAGAATATATGGCGGTCACCACGACTGGTAGACATGCCGAGTTCACTAAACCCGCGTTTGGAATACGAATTGAAGGAGTTGATCGAGGATATTGCAGGTCGTGATCGGACTATTAGCGGGACTGCAGCAGATTTAATCAGAATTGGAATTGAAATCCGTCGGTCCGACGTCGAACCCAAAATTGTTGGGCCGCTGGGCCTCCCTCGTCCATTTGCTAAAATCAGTCTCGGTGATCAGACCAGTGAATTACGGACCGAAGTCAGTGATACTACCGCTGACGAGCTCGTGGAGTATTTCGACAACAAACCAAATACCGCCGCGCGGGAGGCCATTCGACTAGGGATTTTGGCTGTGGCCGCAGATGAGTTCACTGTCAAGGGACCCGTGGGCGGGCCTCGGCCATGGGCAGAAATTGATCTTGGTGGTGTTAACGACCAAGATATTGTTAATCTAGTAGAAGAGCTCCGATCTCGTATTTAGATTGATTCTTCCCGACCTACAAAGTAGTGACAGTTGAGGAGTTCTCTCTAGTAGATACCTCTGCAGTGGTCCGCATCCTCATCTGTAACCCGAGTCGGCTTGCTTTCGACTCACTGCTGTATTAGCGCGTTATATCTTGCGCTCCCTGAATTAATCTATCCAGTAGCTGCCAGATTCGGCGTGCGAGATACAGAGGGTGAAGTCAGCACTCAGCAATCGTTGATTGCACACCGATTCAGATGAATCAGCTGCTCGGTGTGGGTGCCTAATACGTGATGACGCTCAGTCAGTGACAGGATATGGTTGCTCGCCACTTGCAGCGATTTCCCCGTTGCTCCCAACTGAAATTTGCAATGCAACCTCGAATTGAGAGTCTGTACTCGTAAACCTCAGTCGGTCTTCAAATCGATACGTCCCTGCTGGATAGCACTCGTCTGTTTCCGAACGACTGTAGACAAATACGGTTTCAGTGAATTGGTCGCCGGGATTGAGCGTTATAAAGTCCGCAATTGAAATAATTTCCAGATAAGTGTCGCTGGCCACCGACCAACATCCGTCAGTTCGTTCCGGGTTCGAACCCAGATTTGCACCACTGCTTTCCGGTTCTATTGCAATTTCTTCTCCCCACTCGGTACTACCTGAATCGTCGCTAAATAGCAATGCAGCCCCGTATTCAATCTCTATAGGCTCCGTTGCATTGTTTATGAGAGCAATTTCAATAGACGGTGGCTCTTCGGTCGTGGCTTGGTTGAGGACATTTGCTGTGAAAGATAACTCACTAGCACTTGGAGAAAATACGTCTGTGGATGTTTGAGTTCCCTCAGTGGGGGTCGGACCGTACTCAGCAGATGAGGTGGTGTGTTCAGGAGACCGAGACTCCTCGTCCGAAGACACGCAGCCACCAAGACCAGACACATATGCTACCCCTGCCGCAGTAAGAAAAGCCCGTCTCTGCATAATCTGCGTGACAAACCCATCGGCTAAATGCTTTGTCTGTACTGACCGGTCCTACCTGTTCAATTTGTATCTGATTCTGTGCGAGATACGAGCTTTGTATTCAGCACGACTGCTGGAACCCGTCACTTACGGCGAGTTTCAACAAGCTACTTACACTCAAGTTCACAGTTTATAGTTCTGTCTCGATTTCGTCACGCCGCCAATTGATTCATAAGAATCCTGCTCAATATGCGATTGATTACATACCAACCCCGCGTCGAATATCACAGAAGCTCGGAGGGCGGTGACCTGCGTATAACGTATGGTTGAACTCCAGAAGAATGCGACCCGAAAAACCGATGGTGGAACGGTAAAATCAAGAGTAAAGGGTATCTGTCTCCCGATACCGTTAGCTAACAATTGTTCAAAGTATGGATGGGCCCTGCCGGATTTGAACCAGCGCTCAATCGGTGTCCCACGTCAGCGGACTGAACCGATGATGATATGAGCCGATCGCTTTAACCAGACTAAGCTAAGGGCCCTCGCCAGTGGTTTCTTCGGTCCACCTCTTTAGCTTGTCGGGTCGCTATCGGTGGGTTCGATGTCCGCAAGTACCGTCTCAATCGCGTAGTCGGCCGCCCAGTTGATGCGGTCGGACTCCTTCTTCGCCGAACCGTAGCGGAGCGTCATGGTATTGGCGTTCGCGTCGTCGATATCGATCAGGTAACAGCTGTCGGTAATCGGGTCGAAAACGGCGACAGAAGCAGCGTAGAGACGCCACCGCCAGGGCTCGAACAGATGCGAGACGGTCGCCCTCGCTTCGTTCAGGCGCTGCGGCTCGCGTGTTCGAGCCCTGTCGTATCCCGCCCACACGGTTCGCTGCAGACTCGCATCGCTCGTCAGCTAGCGAAGCGAAGGAAGCGCCACCGCCAGGGCTCGAACCTGGGACAACCTGGGTAACAACCAGGTGCTCTACCAACTGAGCTACGGCGGCTTGTACGCATACTGTGCTTGCCACAGTTGGTAATTAGGGCTTTCGCTTCGGGCCGGCATCGACACGCTTTCACGCACTCTGGGAGTAACCGGCGGTATGAGCGACGAGTTCGACGCCGTCGTCGAGGCGGTGCGAGAGCGGGTCTCGCCCACCGACGACGAGCGAGCGCGGTTACAGCGGGTCGCCGACGCGGTGATAGCCGACGCCGAGGCGGCGGTCGCCGACCTGCCGGTGGACGCCGAGGTCGTCCAGGTCGGGTCGACGGCGCGCGGGACGTGGACCGCCGGCGACCGGGACGTGGACGTGTTCGTCTGCTTCCCGCCGACGCTGGACCGGGAGACGCTGGAGGAGTACGGGTTGACCGTCGGCCACGCGGTGTTGCCCGAGGGCCGTGAGGAGTACGCCGAGCACCCCTACGTCGTCGGCGAGCGCGACGGCTACGCCGTGGACCTGGTCCCGTGCTACGCGGTCGAGTCGGCCACGGAGATCCTGTCGGCGGTCGACCGCACGCCGTTTCACACGCGGTACCTGGAGGAACGGCTGGACGCGGACAGCGCCGGCGACGTGCGGGTGACAAAGCAGTTCCTGAAGGGCATCGGCGCGTACGGGAGCGACCTGCGAACGCGGGGGTTCTCGGGCTACCTGACGGAACTGCTGGTGCTCGCGTACGGCGGCTTTCGCGGACTGGTCGAGGCGGCGGCGGACTGGCACCCACCGGTCCGTCTCGACCCGGCGGACCACGGGACGGCGACCTTCGAGGACCCGCTGGTGGTCATCGACCCGACGGACCCGGAGCGAAACGTCGCCGCGGTCTGTTCGGCCGCCAACGTCGCCCGGCTCCAGCACTACGCCCGAGAACTGTTGGACAACCCGCGGACCGACCTGTTCACCGAGCGCCAGCCGGAGCCGCTGGACGCGAGCGAGGTCGAGGCGACGGTGGAGCGACGAGCGACGACGCCGGTCGCACTCCGGTTCGCGGCCCCGGACGTGGTGGAGGATCAGCTCTGGCCCCAGTTGCGCAAGTCGCTCGACGGCCTGCGGGGCGAACTCGACCGCCGCGGGTTCGACGTGTTCCGAGCCGCGGCGTTCGCCGCGGACGGTGCCAGTGCTTCCGAGGGGGCCGGGGACGCGACGGGCGACGCCGTCCTGTTCGTCGAACTCGCCGTGGCCGAACGGCCGGCCATCGAGCGCCACGAGGGGCCGCCGGTCCACGTCCGCGAGCACGCGAGCGGCTTCTCCGAGAAGTACGACGGCGACCCGGACGTGGCCGGCCCCTTCATCGACGGCGACCGATACGTCGTCGAGCGACCGCGAGAGTTCACCAGCGCGTCGGAATTCCTGTCGAGCGACCGCGTCTTCGACGTGGGGCTCGGGCCGCACGTCGAATCGGCGCTAGCCGACGGCTACGATCTGCTGGTCGGGACTGAGATCGCGGCGCTCGCGGAGGACTTCGGCGCCGACCTGGCCCGTTACTTCGATCCGAAGCCCTGATCGGCGAGGCGGTCGAGCACGTCGCGGGCGTCGTCGCTGACCTCGTCGTCGGGCTCCATCGGCTGGTAGCCGTCGAACACCTCGTGGACGGTCGTCAGCGAGTCGGCGAGCGTGTCCAGCCCGTAGCCGCCTTCGAGGACGAAGCCCAGGTCGGCCCCGCAGGCGTCGGCGAGCGTGCGCACGCGGTCGGTCATCGCGCCGTAGCCCTCGGTCGAGACGCGCATCCGAGAGATGGGGTCGTGTTCGTGGGCGTCGAAGCCGGCGCTGATGAGCAGCAGGTCGGGGTCGTAGTCGCGAATCGCGGGGGCGAGGCACTCGTCGATGGCGGCGAGGTAGTCGGCGGTGTCGGCCCCCGGCTTGTACTTTACGTTGAGGTTCGTCCCCTCCGCGTCGCCGGTGCCGGTCTCGTCGACGTCACCCGTGCCGGGGTACAGCCCGTCCTCGTGGATCGAGGCGTAGAACACGTCCGAGCGGTCGTAGAAGATGTCCTGCGTTCCGTTGCCGTGGTGGACGTCCCAGTCGAAGACGGCGACGCGCTCCGCGTCGGCTTCGAGGGCCGCCTGCGCGGCGACGGCGACGTTGTTGATGAAGCAAAACCCCATGGCGTCGTCGCCGACGGCGTGGTGGCCCGGCGGTCGGCCGAGCGCGAAGGGAGTGTCGCGGCCGTCGTCGCCAGCGAGCGCGGACTCGGCGGCCCAGACGGCGAGGCCGGCGGCGGCGAGCGCGGCGTCCCACGTGGCCTCGACGGCGACGGTGTCGGCGTCCCAGTTCCCGCCGCCCTCCTCGCAGAACGCCCGGAACTCGTCGATGTAGTCCGCCCCGTGGACCTCGGTGACGAGGTCGACGTCGACGTCGCTCGCGGCGACGTACTCGACGCCGTGGTGTTCCTTGAGCGCGCGCCGTATCGCTCGAAGCCTGTCGGGACTCTCGGGGTGTCGCGGGCCGGTGTCGTGGTCCAGACAGACTTCGCGGTAGCCGAAGTTCATTCAGTAGTACGTGGCGAGTTCGAAGTAGGTTTCGACGTCCGCTGCCTTGATGGTCCGGCGGTCAGCGTGACGGGCCAACATCGCGGCCGCCGCGGCCGTGTCGTCGGCATACGTTTCGAGGATCGACGCCAGCGCGACGCGGGCATCCATGGCGACGCGGTAGTCGTCGTCGATGTCGAGCCGGGCGATGCGGTCGACCGGGGCGACGGGGAGTTCGAGTCCGTCTTTCTCCGGGACCCCTTCGACGCCGAAGTCCGTTGGCATCAGCGTCTTCCGGCCGTCGGCCGTGGCCTCCTCAGCCGCGGAGACGGCCAGCGTGGCCCCGTGGTCCTGTATCCGGCGAGCCAGTTCCTCCGCAGCGTCGGCACTCACCCGGAGTCCGTCCGCGTTCCGTCGAATGACTGCATCCACCGGGGCGAACGGTAGCTCGACACTCATACGCAAACCCGGGAGTGTTGCGGTCTTAAGAGTTTCCGTAGCGCCGCTCGGCGACTCAGAACACGTCCTCGGCGTCGAGGCGGTCGTCGCGGAGTTCGCCACGGACCGTCACCTCCTGACCGAGCTGGACGCGCTCGCCGGTCTCGACGCTCATCGTCTGCTCGCCGTCGTCGAGAACGACGGGGTCGCCGGTCTGGACGACGGTGCCGGTGAACTCGACCTGCTGGCCCGCGCTCTGGGAGGCGTCGTCGGTGGTCGCATCGGGTGTCCCCCCGCTGGTAGCGCCCGCGTCGCTCCCGGCGTCAGTGGCCCCGCCGTCGCCGTCGGCGAACGACGAGAGCCCGGCGTTCGCCGAGTCGTCGGTGTCCGCGCCGGGCGCTGCACCGCCGGTGTTCAGGTTCGCGCCGTCGTCGAGGACGACGACCGTCGACTGCCAGCCAGCGGAGGCCTCCTTGTCGTCCTGCCAGCCGTCCTGGATCTCCACGTCGGCCGCCAGCACCTCGTCGCCCGGCGCGATGTCGGCGTCGGCCTTCTCGCCCCACAGCGCCACGCGGATGTCGCCGGTGGCGTCCTGGATTCGGACGTTGCGGACCTGTCCCTCGCTGCCGTCGTCACGGTCGAACGTCCGCTTGGGGTCGGCCGAGCGGACCACGCCGGCGATGTCGACCGTGTCGCCGATCTCGACGCGGTCGATCGCGTCTGCCTCCGGTTCGAAGGCCACGTCCTCGTCGACCTCGTCGACCGCGCCCTGGTCGCCGACGTGCAGTTCCAGCGAGCCGTCGCGCTCGCGGACGTACCCGTCCACGACTTCGACGGCCGCGCCGGCGTCCAGTTCCTCGGCGCGGTCGGCCCGGTCGTCCCACAGCGTGACGCGGATGCGACCGGTTTCGTCGCCGAGCGTGAGGTTCGCGACCCGGCCCTCGCTGCCGTCGTCCCGGTCGAACGTCCGAATCGAATCGGTGTCGAGGACCAGTCCCCGGAGGGTCACGTCCGACTGGCCCATCGTCAGCGAGTCGATGGACGAGCCGGCACCCGGCTCCACGTCGATCTCGGCGTCCTCGTCGGGTTCGGCCTTGTCGACGGACACTTCCAGCCCGTTGTAGCCGTCCTTCGGCCGGCCCTTGACGCGCAGCACGTCGCCGACCTCCAGCCCCCCGTCGTCGATGTCGACGGCCTGGCCGTCCCAGAACGCCAGCCGGACGCTCCCGGTCTCGTCGGCGGCGTCGACGTTGATGACGCGGCCGTCTTCGTCCTCGCCGTCGCGTTCGAACGTGCGCAGATCGCCGACCGACAGCACCTTCGCCAGAAACTTCACCTCGTTCATCCCCGGTTCGATGTCGGCGATGGCGTTGACCTCGTTCTCGTTGAGTTCGTGGGCGAGCAACATCGCGGCCGTCTCCTCGTCCGCGAGCCCCCCCATCTGCTCGACCTTCTCCTCGACAGCCTCGCGGAACTCCTCCTCGGAGACGTCCGTCTCCAGGTCCTCGTAGATCTCCTCTATCGCACCCATCTATCTATGGGACGCAAGGTTGGTGCGCGCTTAAGCGTTGTCGTTGGGCGGTCGTAGGGCCGCTGTCCGTCGGTTTCGAGGTCAGATCGTCCATCACACCGGTCTGGTCGCGGGATGGGATATAAACGCTCGGCCGCGGCCGGCGGTCGCGCGAACTGGGCCGACTCAGAGCGTCACCGTCGCCACCGCCGACGGTCCGTCGCCGTGGTCGTGCGTGACTGTGACCGACCCCGGGAGACCGCCGTCGACCGTCACGACCGCACGGTAGTCGATCTCCACGATGGCCTGCGTGCACCCGCCGCCCGCGCCCTCGCGGTCGGTCACGGCGACGGCGACCGTCAGTTCGTCGGCGTCGCCGTCGTACGCCGCATCCACTAACTCGGCCGTCTTACAGCCGTTCGCGCCCCAGATGGTCCCCTCGACGACGATCCGTTCGTCCTCGAAGGAAATGGTCGCGTCGCTCACTTGCGTACCCGAGGCGCGCCCGGTGACGGTGAACTGGGTGTCGGTCACGGTCGGCCCGTCGGCCGACTGGTCCGTGGGCGTTTCGCCGGTCCCCGAGTCGTCACCGAGACAGCCTGTAAGCGCCCCCGCTCCGACCACGCCGACGCACCGGACGAACTGTCGCCGTCGCATACGTGACGATTATCGGGCACGCGAAAGGTCCTGTCGGTGGCTCAAATTCGCCTTTCAGCGAGGTGTGTCCACTCGTCGCGTGGCGGTAGGCGAACCGTCACCCTTTTTAGAGGGACCACCCTCTCTCGATATGAGTCCGGATAGGGTAGTGGACTATCCTCTTGGCTTGCGGAGCCAGGGACCGGAGTTCAAATCTCCGTCCGGACGTTTTCCATTCCACAAGACGACGAGCGTAGCGAGGAGTCTGTGGAATGTGAAAATAACTCACGGAGATTTGAACACGACAGTCGCAGCGCGACCGAAGGGAGCGACCGTCTGTCACCTGTTCAAATCTCCGGCCGACCTGTTCGGTCGGCCGTGCTCCACGCTCGCGGTGCTCGCGTGGAACTCCGTCCGAACGATCACTGCGTTCACGAGCGTACACTCGCGTACACCTCCAGGCCGGTGTGGTTTTCCGCCGGCCCGGCCAACGGACGAGTATGCGCGCGCACCTCCGGGCCGGCATCGCCGTCTACAACGAGGGCCGCTATCACGCCGCCCACGACGCGTGGGAGGACTACTGGCTGGACCTCGATTCGGGTGACGACGAGCGCTTCCTCCACGGCCTCATCCAGTTCACGGCGGTCGTTCACCACGCCACGCGGGAGAACTGGTCCGGCGCGGAGGGGCTGGCAGAGAGCGCGAGCGAGTACCTCGGTTCCCTCTCAGACCCCTACCGCGGCGTCGCGCTGGCGGACGTGCGAAGCTTCCTCGGCGAGACGGCGGCGGACCCGCGCTACGCGGGGCGAGTCGACCCGCCGGTGCTGACACACGAGGGTGAGGCGGTCGACTACGACGCGCTCGACTTCGAGGCGACGGCCGTCGCCGCCGCTGTCCTGGCCGAGGCCGACGGCTACGACGAAGACACTATCGACGCGGCGGTCGACTACGCGCGGGCCGAACTCGACGACGGGGGCGGCGAGCGCTTCGTCGGAATGTTGTTCTCGTTCGTCCGCGAGCGCGACCAGCGACCGGTAGTCTATCAGCGACTGCGCGATCACGTGGACCGAGAGCAGCAGAAAGACGACGACGTGCGCGGGCTGTTCGACTGAGCGCGAGAGCCGGTGTCGGGAAACGAGAGTTGCTACGCGTCCGGTTCGGCGACGCGTTCCTCGCCGTCGAAGTGCGCGGAGTTGTCCTGGGGGTCGTAGCCGAGCGCTTCTTTCGCTCGCTCCAGCGAGTAGTACTTCCGGTCGTTGTCGGAGATGCCGTAGACGATCTCGAAGTCGTAGTCGGCCTCCAGCGCGCACTCGTGGATGTGAGCGCAGTCGCGGTAGGAGAGCCACATCGCCTGGCCGCGCTCGTAGTCGATGGGGGGATGGCCGCGGGTGAGGTTGCCGATGCGGATGTTACAGACGGAGATGCCGTGTTCGTCGTGGTAGTAGCGGCCAAGCACCTCGCCGGTGGCCTTCGAGACGCCGTAGAGGTTGCCGGGGCGGGGCAGTTCCGTGCCGTCGAGGCGGTAGTCGTCGGCGGGGCGGTACAGCTCGGGCGTGCGCTCGTCGGTCTCGAACGCCCCCACGGCGTGGTTCGAGGAGGCGAAGACGAACTTCTCGACGCCTTCCGCGACGGCGGCCTCGTACATCTTCTGGGTCCCGTCGATGTTGTTCGAGAGGACGGAGTCCCAGGGGGCTTCGGGCCGGGGGTCGCCGGCGAGGTGGACGACGGCGCCGACGCCGTCCATCGCCTCGGCCACGTCGTCTTCGCTGCTTACGTCGCCGACGAGGTACTCGTAGTCGGGCTCCTCGGCGGGCGGGCTGTGGAACATGAGCTTCCACTCGTAGGCGTCCCCGATGCCTTCGAGGATGGCCGCCCCCACAGCGCCGCCAGCGCCGGTGAGCAGAACCGAATCGTCCATTCGAGTGTAAGATACGCCGCCCCCAATAGGTAGCTTGCGGTTCGCTTTTGTGTCGCGCCGGCGACCCGTGGCTATGGACCCGACGACGCCACAGACCGCCTGTTTCGAGGCGGGCATCAAGTTCGGCTCGCTGTATCACCAGTTCGCCGGGACGCCGGTCAGCCCCGAGAGCGCAGACTCGCTGGCGACGGCGATGGAGGAGGCCATCGAGAACCAGCCGTATTGCGAGTCAGTCACCGTCTCGGTGAACGAGGAGGCGCTCGCAGCGGCCATCGAGGACGCCGGCGCGGACTACACCGAACTCACGGGTCGGCTCGTCGACGTCGAGATGGTCGTCGACTACGAGGGCGTCACCGTCGAGACGAGCATGGCGATGGCGGACGGCTACCCGCTGATGCAGGTCGATGCGGTGCGCGAGTGAAAGGAGGAGACAGAGCGAGGCGGCGGCCGTCACCGGGCGCGATGACGACAGCCCGTATGAATCACTGTCACCCCTCCGAAAATTTTACGCGACAGGCAGGTGAGTCTCTGCTCACATGGCCCTCCACGCAGTAGACGACATCGACGACGCCATCGACGCCACGAAGTCGTTTCTCTTCCCGTTCGAGAAGTGGACGTGGCTCAAGATGGCGTTCGTCGTGTTCTTCATCGGCGGTGGCGGCGGCGGTTTGAACAACGTCCAGTCGTTCAGTAACGTCGGCGACTTCGGCAACGGCGGCCCGGGAAGCGGGAGCGGCGGCTCGGCGAGCGGAGAGTTCTCGCTGTCAGCGCCGCTCGAATCGGTCGCGGGACTGCCCGGCGACGCCCTCTTGCAGGTCTCCGAGCCGGGGGTCCCATCGGACGTGCCCACGGAAGCCCTCGCCGGCCTCGGGTTCCTCGTCCTCGCGCTGGTGGGACTGTTCGTCCTGCTCGCGCTCGTCTACGGCATCCTGAGCAACTTCATGGAGTTCGTGCTGACGCAGGCGCTCATCGACCGCGAGATCCACGTCCGGCGGTACTTCAGCGACCACGTCGGGAACGGATTCCAGCTGTTCCTGTTCCGCCTCGCGCTCGGCGTCGTCTGGCTCGGGGTCGCGCTCGCCATCGGCGCGGCCGTGTTCTTCCTGGCGCTCGGCGGCGAAATGGCGAACGTCGGCGCGTCGAGCATCGTCGGGCTGTCGGGGCTGTTCATCGTCGTGTTCGCGGTGCTCGCCGTCAGCTATGGCGTCGTCTTCGGCTTCACCACGGTGTTCGTCGTCCCCATGATGACGGCGAACGACGAGGGCGTCCTCTCCGGGTGGGGCCGGCTCTGGGGATCGATGAAAGCCGAGCCCAAGCAGTACCTCGCGTACTTCGGGCTGTCCATCGTCCTCCAGATCGGCGTCGGCATCCTGCAGGCGATCCTCGGGGTCATCGCCTTCATCGTCATGGCGATCCCGTTCGGCCTGCTCGGGCTGGTCCTGTTCCTCGCGCTCGGTAGCGGCGGGACGCTGGCGTGGGCCGCGGTCGGCATCGTCGGCACGCTCGGCTTCCTCGCGTTCGTCGTCGTCGGCGCGCTGATTCAGGTGCCGCTGACGACGTTTCTGCGGTACTACGCGATGCTGGTGCTTGGCGACATCGACGCGGACCTCGACCCGATCCCGGACGTGCGCGCGGACATTCGCTCGGCCTGACCGCCTGATTCGTTTTCGGTTTCGCGAGCGACCGCCCGCTCACGTCTTGCGGTTTCACTTTCACTTTCAGGCGGGCTTTTAACCCCACACCGCTCGAATCGGGAGGCATGAGTCAGACGAGTCTGGACGACGACGAACTGTTCGGCGAGGCGGCCAACGAGATGCGCACGGACGTGGAAGAGTCGCTGTCGAAGGCCCGCGAGGCGCTCCCCGAGGCCGACGCAGTCTGGGACGTAGAGGCAGACAACACGCTCGGCGTGCTCAACGCGCTCAAGACCGCTCTCGACGTGGGCGACGCGGAAGACCACCTGCGGGACGCCAAGAAGTGGTACACGATGGGCGAACGCGCCGACGCCTTCGAGGACGCCGACGACCTCGCCGAGGAGATCGAGACCATCGCCGACCTCGTCGACGACGTGGACGACGCCCGCGAGCAGGTCGGCGACCTGACCGCGACGATCCCGCAACTCCGCAGCACGCTGGAGGAGTTCGAGGACGAGGAGGGCGCGGACGCCGAGGCCGACGGCGACGGCGAGGCCGAGGCGGAAGCCTGAGTCAGCGTCGGTCGCTCAGGTCCCGCTCGGCCACGCGCGAAAGAAGCGTCGAAAGCGCCTCGCTCGCGTCGTCCAGCAACTCTTCTCCCCGGTCGGCCCCGCCCTCGCGCGGGTCGCCGACCGTCCCGTTCTCGCTGAACTCCGCCGAGTCGTAGGCCAGATTGACGCCGCTGACCCACTCGCCCCAGCCGTCGGCACCGTCCGCCGCGGCCTCGTCCAGTCGGTCCTCGCGGACGAGATCGGAGTGGGCGTGCTGGAGCAGACTCGTCTCGACCGGCCCGCCGTGGCCCATGTCCGGGGCGTCGGCGGCGTCGAACCAGGTGAAGGGGACGGCGTAGGCGTCGTCGTGGCGGGAGATGCGAGCGCAGACCTCCCGGAGGGCCGCGATGTTACCGCCGTGGCCGTTGACGACGACGACGCGGTCCCAGCCGTGGTGTGCGAGGCTCGCGACCGTCTCGCGGACGTAATCGCGGAAGGTGTCCTCCTCGACCCAGAGCGTCCCGGTGAAGTGACGATGCTCCTCGGCGATGCCAACCGGGACCGCCGGCGCGACGACGACCTCGCCGTCGTAGCGCTCGACGCCGGCGTCGGCGACTGCCTCGGCGGTCAGTACGTCCGTCCCCAGCGGCGCGTGGGGTCCGTGTTGCTCGGTGCTCCCGACCGGCAGCACCGCGAGGTCCGTCTCGACGGCGTCGGCGTCCGTCCACGTGGCGTCTTGTAAGTGCATATGGGCCGGTGTGACCGCCGGGGACACAAACGTAGCGGTCACGTGCGGCCGACGCTCACCGCTGGGAGTGCGGTAGCACGTAAAATCGGGCGGTCCTCAGACGATGGAGTCCGGTCGGGTCGAGAAGTAGGTGAACACCATTCCGAGGCCGACGCCGTAGACGACGTGGGCGACGAGCGTCAGGACGGCGTACAGCGCCAGCGTGAGGCCGGACTGGTCCGTGTAGAAGGCGAGGACGAAGCCGGTCCACATGGCCGCACCGAAGAACGCGCCGCTGACGGCGTCGGACTCGCCCGGGAGGTAGGCCTTCAGCGAGGCGAACAACAGCGGCCACGGGAACATCCCGCCGCCGAGGAAGATGAAGAAGCCGAACAGCACCTCGGGGACGTAGCCGGTCAGGCCGACGAGTTCGGTGAGGATGGCGAAGTCGGAGAGGCTGAACGCGCCGACCGACTGCGCGATGAGGAAGACGACCGTCATCATCGCCGTCCCGACCAAGCCGCCGGCGGCCCCGACGACGCCGTCGGCCAGGATACCCGCGAGGCTGTCGAACTCCTCGGCGTCGGTGAACGACTCGTCGGACACGGGGTCGTCGACGCCAGTGGACGTGTCTTCCATGGTGTGTCGTAACATACCAGTAGATAAAAAAGTTCCCGCACATATCGGGGTCGAGATTGATAGGGGGCCCCGGGTGTCCACAATACCTAATACCTGTTGGGAATAATCATGTAGGAAATGTCGAGCTTCGTGTTACCACGCACCGCGGCAGTGTTCCCCTTGCATGGTGGCGGTGTCAGGGCACCCAGTGAGGTATTCGCTCAGATTTTCGAGGTGTTCCTCCTACTGGGGACGGCAGTCGGAATCGTCGTCGTGGCCTACACGATGTATCACGCGCTCAAGTACCGCGACGACGGGGGTGCTGACCCCTACGCGGACAAGGTCGAGCGCCCCCAGATGGGCGAGATGCCCACCGGCGGCTCGGGCGGCCGGAAGGTGTTCTACTCCTTCAGCATCAGCGCCATCATCGTCGTGTCGCTGATCGCCTGGACGTACTCGCAGTTGCTCTACATCGAGCAAGGACCGGACCCAGCCCAGACGGACGCGCTCGAGATCGACGTGGAGGGCTTTCGCTTCGGGTGGGAGTTCGCCTATCCGAACAACCACACGACGAACACGCTCTACGTGCCACAGGACCGGGTGGTCAGATTACAGGTGACTTCGCGGGACGTGTTCCACAACTTCGGGATCCCGGAGTTGCGCGTCAAGACTGACGCCGTCCCCGGCCAGTACACGTCGGCGTGGTTCACGGCGAACGAGACGGGCACGTACGAGGCCAAGTGCTACGAACTGTGTGGCAGCGGCCACTCGCTGATGATCGCGGAAGTCCGCGTGCTGCCCCAGGACGAGTACGAGTCGTGGTACAACGAAACTGGAACCGGGAGCAACCAGACGGCAGCGAACGGGACCGAAACCGCGACCGAATCGGCGAGCCTCGGAACCCCGACCGCAGGGACGCTCCCGGCCGCGACCGCGGGAGGTGTCGGCGCGTGAGCCACGACCACGAGCACGGTCTGCCGCCGAAGTCGTCGGTGAGCCGATGGTTCCTCACGACGAACCACAAGGACGTCGGCGTCCTGTATCTCATCACCGCGCTGTTCTTCCTCGTCTTCGGCGGGGTGTTGGCCCTGCTCTTCCGGCTCGAACTCATCACGCCCGGGGCCGACCTGCTGGGACAGATGGGGTACAACCAGGCGGTGTCGACCCACGGCCTGCTGATGGTGTTCTGGTTCATCTCGCCCTTCGCCTTCGGGTTCGCCAACTACGTCGTGCCGCTCCAGATCGGCGCCGACGACCTCGCGTTCCCGCGCCTGAACGCGCTGTCGTACTGGCTGTACCTGTTCTCGGGGCTCCTGATGGGGGTCTCCTTCTTCCAGGGCTCGACGTTCGCCGGCGGCTGGACGATGTACGCCCCGCTGAACACGCCGGCGTACATCCCCGGCGAGGGGCTGGGTGCGACTTCAGTCGTGCTCGCGCTCATCATGTTCACCGCCGCCGTGACGCTCGGGTCGGTGAACTTCCTGACGACGATGTACCGCATGCGCGCCGAGGGCCTGCGGATGCGGGACATCCCGATCTTCTCGCTGTCGATCAACCTCACCGTCTGGATGATGCTGTTCGCGTTCGCGGCGCTGCTGGCCGCGCTGATGATACTGGCCTCCGATCACATCCTCGGGACGACCTACTTCCGGTACTCTATCGACGGGACGACGATGGCGACCGACGCGGACAACCCGGGCGCGTCGCTGCTGTGGGCACACCTGTTCTGGTTCTTCGGCCATCCCGAGGTGTACATCGTCTTCTTCCCCGCGCTCGGCGTGATGGCCGAGTGCTTCCAGACCTTCACGGGCCGGCGCCTCGTCGGCCGGAAGTGGTTCATCATCTCGATGGTGCTCGTGGCGATCCAGAGCTTCGTCGTCTGGATGCACCACATGTTCCTGACCGGCATCAACCTCCCCATCAAGACCATCTTCATGGCGACCACCATCGGCATCTCGCTGCCGTTCGACCTGATGGTGTTCTCGCTCATCTACACGATGGCGAAGGGACGGGTCCGCTTTACCACGCCGTTCCTGTTCTCGCTGGGCGCGCTCCTCCTGTTCATCATCGGCGGCATCACGGGCGTCTTCCTCGGAGCTATCGTGCTCGACTACCAGTTCCGCGGAACCTACTGGGTCGTCGCGCACTTCCACTACGTGATGGTCGCGGGCGCGACCGCCCTGTTTGGCGGGCTGTACTACTGGTACCCGAAGATCACCGGGAAGATGTACGACGAGCGCCTGGGGAAGATCCAGTTCGCCGTCTACTTCGTCGGCTTCAATCTGCTGTACTTCCCGATGTTCATCGCCTGGGAGACCCCGCGGCGGGTGTTCGTCTACCCCGAGAGCCTGCAGATCTGGCACTCGATGGCGACCGTCGGCGGGTTCGTGCTGGGCGCGAGCTTCCTCATCATGTTCTACAACCTCTTCGTCAGCCTCTGGCGCGGCGAGGACGCCGGGGACAACCCCTGGGAGTACGCCACCTCCGCCGAGTGGGCGGTGTCCTCGCCGCCGCCGCTAGAGAACTTCCCCGGCGTGCCCAGTTACGCCACCGGCAAACTGGAGTTCCTCGACGACGAGACGGTGGCGGAGCGGACCGAAGGTGCGCCCGGGGCCGCGGCGCACGGCCACGCCGCGACGGACGGCGGGACCGCGGCCGACGGCGGGGCCGTGACGACCCGAGCCGCGGCGACGGCCACCGCGATGAAGCCGGCCCACGAGACCGCCGGCGAGGAGCACGCCAGCCACGCGAGCTTCTGGCCGTTCCTGATCAGTCTCGGGGGCTTCGTCACGTTCCTCGGTCTCTCAGGCGTGCGGACGGGGAGTGTCGTGTACCTGTCGATGGCGGCGATCGGCGGCCTCGTGACGTTCGGGTCGCTGTTCGGGATGACCCGCGAGCCGTTCCACGCGCCGGAGATGGCTATCGCCGAGCGCTGGCCCTTCTCGTCGGTCGAGAAGATGAAGCTCGGGATGTGGACGTTCCTGGCGAGCGACATCGTCCTCTTCGGGGCGTTCATCGGCTCCTACGCCTTCGTCCGGGTCGCCTACGGCTGGACGGCCTGGCACCACGACCTCATTCCCGCCGAGCACGTGACGATGCCGGGCCTCATCAACACGTACCTGTTGCTCACGTCGAGTTTCCTCGTCGTGCTGGCGATGGTCGCCGCCGAACGGGAGAGTCGGCGCGGCACCGTCGCCGCGCTCGTCGGGACGTTCGCGCTGGGCGTCGGCTTCCTCATCAACAAGGGACTTGAGTGGCAGCACCTGTTCCACATCCACAGCGAGGCCTTCCCGAACGGGTGGAACCTCTCGACGAACATCGCGTCGTCGACGTTCTACCTGACCACGGGACTGCACGGAGCCCACGTCACCATCGGGCTCATCATCTGTGCGTACATGGCCGTCAGGGCCTGGAACGGGGCCTACCAGGGCGACGACAGGGCCATCGAGTACTTCGGCCTGTACTGGCACTTCGTCGACATCGTCTGGCTGTTCCTGTTCCCGCTGTTTTACATCCTCTAGAACAATGGACTGGAAAGGATACACCGTCATATACGTCGTACTGTTCGTGTTCGCGACCGCGCAGGCCGTCGTCGAGTTCGCCGGCCTCGTCGAGAGCGCGTACTGGATCGCCTTCGCCGTCATCATGGTGCTGTCGGTCATCAAGGCCGTCGGCGTCGCCGCCTACTACCAGCACCTGCGCTGGGAACCGCGCGCCGTCACGTACCTCGTTGCCGGCGGCACGGTCGCCGCGCTCGCGCTGACCGGCGCGGCGGCGTACTCGATTCTGTGACCGAGGGGGTCAGGCCAGCAACTGGAGGCTGACCGCGACGAGAAAGAGGACGCCCGCGACGGTCGCGGACTCGGCGACCGCCAGCGATCGGGGATGGCCGCGGCGCGTGGCCGAGAGGTACACACCGAACAGCAGGTATCCGGCGAGGACGAGGCCGCCGGCGACGGCCACCGCCAGCCCGGCTGTGGCCTGGCTCTCGACGGGGCCCGAGATGGCTGCAATGACCCCGAGGACGAAGCCCACGACCAGGACCGCGAAGGCGACCACCCAGGTCACCGGCCGGCCGGCCATCGCTTCGAGGCGACTCCCGCGGTCGGTCGCCGGCGACCAGTCACCCGTCGACTCCGGCGGGCGGTAGTGATACCAGCCGCGGCCGCGGATCATCCATACCACCACCGCTATCACGAGCACGCCCATCAGCGCCGTGCTCGCGAGATACGCGGTTGTCATGTGATGGCATACATGATGCTAGACAATAATCGTTTACCTCACCCGGACGCGGTCGTCAGCGGACCGGGACGACATCGACGCCGGTGAACTCGAAGCGGGCGCCACCGCCATCGCCGCTGGTGACGCGAAAGTCCCAGCCGTGGGCGTCGGCGACCTGCCTGACGATAGCCAGCCCGAACCCGGTCCCGTCCTCGACGGTCGTGTATCCGGCGTCGAGAACGGCGTCGCGATCATCGGGTGCGATTCCCGGGCCGTCGTCCTCGATGTAGAATCCCTGGCAATCGGACTCGTCGATGTCGCCGACGGTCACGGCCACCGCACCCCCAACGTGCTCCACCGCGTTCCGGAGGAGGTTCTCGAACAACTGCTTGAGGCGCGATTCGTCGGCGTGGACGATCCGATCGGTGTCGACGACGAGCGTGGACGCCCCGGTCTCGACGGTGTTCCAGCACGCGTCGACGACCACGGACAGCGGGACCGGGTCCGGGTCGTCCACGAGGCGGCCGTCGCGGGCCAGCGCCAGCAGGTCGTCGACGAGCGACCGCATCCGGTCGTGGGCCCGCGCCACGTCCGCCAGCCGCGGGCTGTCGCAGTCCTCCATCGCCAGGTCGAGGTGGCCCTCGGCGACGGTCAGCGGGTTCCGGAGGTCGTGGCTGACGACGCTCGCGAACTCGTCGAGGCGGTCGCGCTGTCGCTGGAGTTCGCGCTCCTGGCGCTTCCGGTCGGTGATGTCCGTCGCCGTCAGGTACACCCGTTCGAGGGTGTCGGCGTACTCCGTCGGGACGTTCAGTTCGATGATCTCGTCTTTGCGCTCACCCGACAGCGTCCGGCCGACGGTCTCCCAGCGGTAGGTCGTCTCGCCGTCGGCGAGCGCGAGCCACATCCCCACGGCCGACTCGTAGGCCTCGTCGGTGAACACCGTGTCCAGGTTGTCGAGGAGGGCCTCCTTCGACGGGGCGTCGTAGTACGCCAGCGCGTTCTCGTTGACGTCGACGATATCGATATCGGCCATCAGTTCGCGGACGACCTCGGGGTTGGCCTCGAAGTGGGCTTCGAGGTCGTCGACGCGCGACGTGATCTCGTCCAGTCGCCGCTTGCTCGCCGAGTAGTCCTCCTCCCAGATGATGTGTGGATTGTTCTCGAACAGCGAGCGGTACCGCTTCTCTGCGTCCCCCGTGTGCTCGACGAGGCGGCGCTGTTCGACGGCGTCGCGGACCGTCGAGACAAGCACGTCCGGCCACCGACTGGCGTCGGGCGGCCGGCGAAGCGTGCGGGCCGCGCCGCGCTCCAGCGCGGTGAGCTCCCGAGACCCGTCGCCGGTGTCGAACACCGCGACGAACGGCGTTGCGTCGTCGAGGGCGTCCAGCACGGACGGGCCGTCGACTGCTGGCGCGTCGAACTCACAGACCACGCAGTCGACGGGCACCGACGCGCACTGCTCGATGGCGTCGGCGGTCCCCGTCGAGCGGTGGACGGATCGGATCGACGGTTCCGATTCGAGGGCCGCGACCGCCCGCCGAGTTCGGTCGTCGTTCCGACCGCCGCCGACGTACCGGACCGAAATCGGGTCCCCCACCTCACTCATGGGGTTATGCATGGGATACTCCCTGATAACGTTGTGCGTCAGGTGAGCCATCGGTCCCGAGTCCCGGGCGGACGGGCCCGTTCCGACGGCATCGGGGACTCAATCGTCCGCGTCGGTCCGCGCTCGCCGCTCGACCGCCCGCCGGACGAACTCCTCGGGCAATTCGTCGATCTCGCCGGCCTGGACCGCCCAGAGGTTCGCGTACAGCCCGTCGGCCGCGAGCAGGTCGTCGTGGGTGCCGCGCTCGACGATGCGCCCGTCTTCCAGCACCAGGATGCGGTCGGCGTCCTTCACCGTCGAGAGGCGGTGGGCGATGGCGAACGTGGTCCGGTCGGCGGTCAGGTCATCGAGCGAGCGCTGGATGAGCAGCTCCGTCTCCGTGTCCACGTCGCTGGTCGCCTCGTCGAGGATCAGGATCTCCGGATCTTTCAGTATCGCCCGAGCGATGGCGATGCGCTGGCGCTGGCCGCCGGAGAGCTTGACACCGCGCTCGCCGACCATCGTGTCGTAGCCGTCGGGCAGGTTCCGAACGAACCCGTCGGCCTCGGCGGCCTCCGCCGCGGCGACGACCTCCTCGTCGCTGGCGTCGAACGAGCCGTAGGCGATGTTCTCCCGGACCGTGCCGTAGAACAGGAACGTCTCCTGGCTGACGTAGCCCACGGCCCGCCGGATGCTCTGGATCTGCACGTCGCGCACGTCCTGGCCGTCGATGCGGACTGCCCCCTCGTCCACGTCGTACATCCGGAGCAGGAGCTTCAGGACCGACGATTTGCCGGCCCCGGTCGGGCCGACGAGCGCGACCGTCTCGCCGCCGTCCGCGTCGAAGGACACGTCCGAAAGCACCGGCTCGTCGTCGTAGCCGAAGGACACGTCGTCGTACTCGACGGCCCCCTCGGTCACGGAAAGCGGCGGGGCGTTCTCGACCTCGGCGAGGCGGCCCGGCGTGTCCATCAGTCCGAAGACTCGCTCGGCGGAGGCGTAGGCCCGCTGATACATGTTGATGACCTGCCCGAACTGCGCCATCGGCCAGACGAATCGCTGGGTGTAGATGATGAAGGCGACGAACTGGCCGGGCGTCAGGCTCGCCGTGAGCGGCCCCGGCGGCTGGCCGATGACCATCAGGCCCCCGACGACGAACGTGACGACGAAGCCGATTCCGGAGACCAGTCGGAGGCCGGGGAAGAAGGTGATGCGCGTCTCGATGGCGTCCCAGTTCGCGTCGAGGTAGTCCTGCGAGGAGTCCTCGACCCGGTCGGCCTCGTAGGGCTCGGTGTTCGCGGTCTTGATGATCTGGATGCCGCTCAGGTTGTTCTCCAGCCGGGAGTTGAGCGTGCCGACCGTCGACCGGACCTCGGCGTACTTGGGCTGGATAGTCTCGATGAACCGCCTCGTGAACACGGCGATGATCGGAACGGGGAGGAGTGCGACGAGCGCCAGCTGCCAGTTCATCACGAACAGGTACGTGGCGATGCCGACGACCATGATGACCATCCGCGAGGCGGAGTTCAGGCCGTCGTTGAGGAACTTCTCCAGCCGGTTCACGTCGTTGGAGAGGACGGACATCATCTCGCCGGTCTGCTTGTCGGCGAAGAAGTCCATGTTCAGCCGCTGCATCGTCTCGTAGGTGTCTGTCCGGACCGCGTGCTGGACGTGCTGGGCGAACTTGTTCCACCCCCAGTTTCGGCTCCAGTGAAACACCGCACCGAGTCCGAACGAGGCGGCGACGATGCCGGCCGTGAGCCACAGTCGAGCGCCCTGTCCCGGCGGAATCCAGGCGTCCGGCACCAGAAAGAGACTGTAGGCCGCCTCTTCGCGGATGACGGCGTCGATGGCGAGCGCAAGCAACAGCGGCGGGAGCAGGTCGAGCATCCGGGCGGCGATCGAACTGACCAGACCCACGGCGAACGCGCCGCGCTGTCCGCCCCCGTACTCGGAGAACAACCGAACCATCGGCCGATCGACGCGCTCCCGTGCGTCCTCGAACGCGTCGTCGTCCGCGGCCGCGTCGATATCCATTGTCGAATCGAGGGGGCGAACCCGCAAAAGGGCGTCGGGCTACGCGACTTCGGCCGGCAGTTCGACCCGGTCGCCCACGGCCACACCGGTCCGGTTCGTCCACCCGCGGTTCACTTCGAGGACGTACTTGCCGTAGCCCGAATAGCGCTCGCTGTACTGTTCCCCGTCGGGCGGCGTCGGCGCGTGGTGGATCGTCGTGATCGTGCCGTTCTCCGCGACGAAGATGATGTCCAGCGGAAACGACATGTTCCGCATGACGTAGGTGTGGGTCTCCTCGGACTCGTGGACGAACAGCATCCCCTCGTCCGGCCCGAGCGACGCCGTCTCGCTCAGCCCCACGTAGCGCTGACGCCCGGTATCCGAAATATTGACCGTGACGGTCGCCAGTTGCCGTGAATCGGAGCAGGCTACCACTTCCGTCGCGTTGGGCGAACGATCACATGGTATTGGGGTCGCCGTCTCAGGTGTGGTATTGTCATGGATCGTCACCGTCCCCTCCTCGTAGTCGCCGACGCCGACGACGTCGACCCAGAGCCCCGGCAGGACCGTCGCGGCACCGAAGACGACCGCGACGGCCACAGCGGCGACGGCGATTCCAACCGCGAGACGGCGCTGCATATCTCACGTGTCGGCGAGCGTGTGGGTAATACTGTCGGTGCCCACTGCCGGCCGAGAGAGAAAGCGTTATTCCTGCCGATGGGAAACGGTGAAATGCGGGTCCGTGGTCTAGTTGGTTATGACGTGGCCTTTACAAGGCCGAGGCCGGTGGTTCGAATCCGCCCGGACCCATTCTGCGACGAACGGACGTGAGGAGCGAATGGGCCACGGATTCGAACTCCGAGAGACGCGCGCAGCGAAGTGAGCACGTCTGTCGACAGTTCGAATCCGCCCGGACCCACTTCTGACACCGACTGCGACGAGTGCAACGAGGAGCCAGCGGTGTCTGTGTGGGAGATGGTGATTCGAGCCCTGGAAGACGAACGTAGTGAGTCTTCCTTCGGTTCGAATCCGCCCGGACCCATCGATTCTATCGCGAACGCTCCGTGAGCGATGAATCCGCCCGAACAGACTCCCGACACGAGTGCGACGACACATCGAGGAGCCAGCGGCGTCCGTTCGGCGGACTGGTACTCCCAGCGGACAGTGGCCAGGTCGCGAGCGTCGTGTCTGTCCGGCAATAGCTCCCGAAAGGCATATATCGAGTGTCGCGTTACCGCAGAGCATGATAGACGGGTCGACGTGTCCGCAGTGCAGCGGGCACGTCTCGACAGCCAATGGGACGGAGTACGAGTGCGACGACTGCGGGTCGACGTTCGACAGCGCCGACCTGTTTCTCCCGTAGCGCGTCGTGAGTGAGGCTCGTACGACGCGATAGACCGCCCGCCGGCTTTCGAAATCCTTTTTTCTACCCTCGTCCTCGCTTGGAGTGCGCGCCGCCTTAGCTCAGACTGGGAGAGCACTCGACTGAAGATCGAGCTGTCCCCGGTTCAAATCCGGGAGGCGGCATTTCTGCTACGAACCATACCGTGAGCAGCAGAAATCCAATCGGGTGAGTTTGAGCCACGGTCTCGCAGTCAAGCAGGCAGAGTGAGCGGCGGCGGCGCAAAATCGCCATAAGTCGGCAGGTAAAGTAGCCATTGAAATTCAATACACACCTAATCGCACGACTGCAGCGCGATCGATATATAAATCGTTTCAATTGTTACGAGAGCATCAGACCCCACGGGACAGATTTGTGTGGTGGTTCGCGAGGTGGTAGTTGTCTTTTAACTGCTCCAGTGGCCGTAATCGGTGATCCGATCAATCATCGTGCGATCGTATTCGAATCGCAACGGGGGGATCCGTCCGTACACCTCCAGCCCATCCGGACGTTTATATCTGCAGCATAGTATTGGTGAATAATGGACCGTGGAAGGGACTCTATTACCCCAGTAGAGAGACAGACACCACTCAGACGGTCGCTTCTTCGCTTCTTTCCGAATATCATACTTCGCTACTGGTTCGGCGATCCCTCAGAGCAGCGGCAAGCGTTCGAATCTCAGTTGAATGATATCGAGAAAGACATCAATAGTCTGATCGCGGAGCGAAACGCGGTACTCAACGGCGAGCAGTACCTGACGACCACGGAACAACGCCGGTTTCGTACCGACATACAAGCAGTTACCAGCGAGTACGAGGACATTCGATCGGAATCATGGCCGTTCCGGTATTCGGATGAGGACATCAAGCGACTGTCAGAGGTACGGTCGGCGTTGCAATCGATTGGCCGCCAAGTAGAGGACTACAACGCCGAGTTCGTTGAACGGCAGGTGAAACGCTATGATGACCTGTTCACAGATATCGACGATGACGGAAATGGTCTGAACCGTGAGCAACGGAGGGCTGTCGTCAGAAACGACGCATACAACCAGGTCATTGCCGGCGCAGGGACCGGCAAGACGCTCGTTCTCACCCATCGGATCGCGTACCTGATCGAGCGCGGCGTCGAGCCGGATCGCATCGCGGCGATCACGCTCACGAACAACGCCGCCGACGAAATCACGGATCGTCTCGCCGAGCGATTCGACATCACGGATGTCAACGTGAAAACGATTCACAAGTTCGCGACGGATATCGCTCACGTGGATCGGACCGGCCACGTCGATGTCCTCAACAATGATCAGCGGAAGAACATTGTCAAGCAAGTGATTCGCGAAAAGACCGGCGACAGCGGAAGTGACTTCGCCTGGCACTACCGGCAGTTCTTGACCAACTACGAGACGACGGCCTCCGACCTCGAAGGCTACGAGTCCGAGGAGGATTACATTCGGGAACGTGCCGAACTGGACTACAAGACGATCGCGGGGGAAGAAGTAGCCTCCCGCGCAGAGAAGACCATCGCCGATTTCCTGTTCACCCACGGCGTGGACTACCAGTACGAGGCAATCGCCGGCTGGGCGAACACCGCCGAAGACAAGGGAGGCTACTACCCGGATTTCTACCTCCCCGAGTACGACCTCTACATCGAACACTGGGGAATCGACGAAGCCGGAGAGGTGGCGCCGTGGTTCTCGTGGTCGGCCGAAAAGTACCTTGAGAAACTCCACTGGGCTCGCAGTGAGTTCGCTGGCACCGAGCACTCGCTGGTCGAGACCTACGACTTCGAGCACTGGGCGGGTCAACTGGAACGGGCTCTCGAGCATCGACTCGCTCACCACGGTGTCGCGCTCGATCCGATGGACATCGACGAGCTGGTCGAGTACGTCCTTGACGAGCACAACGAGAAACGTCAGATTGTGGAGCAGTTCTCGAAATTCTTGGCCAACGCGGCTACGTTTCGAACGACGCCGAAGCAGATCTTGGAGCGGCTCTCGCGATCAAACCCGCGCGAGTACCACTTCGGCGTGTGCGGTGCGATGCTCCTCACGGAGTACGAACTAAAGAAGGCACAGAACGACCAGATCGATTTCGTCGACATGATCTACAACGCCGTCGAGGCCGTCGAGGAGCAACCCAAGCGCTTCCAGAGCCTGTACGATCACCTACTCGTCGACGAGTTTCAAGATGTCTCGATCAGTCAGATAGAGTTGCTTCAGACGCTGACCGACGACGAGGACGCGCCCAACCTATTCTGCGTTGGCGACGACTGGCAGAGCATTTACGCGTTCCGTGGGGCGGTCGTCGAGTACTTCGTCGACTTCGAGGAGTACTTCGGCCCGGCAGCAATCACTGAACTCCGGGAGACCTACCGGTGTCCGGAGACGGTGCTATCCGCTAGCACCGACCTCATCGCGAACAATCCCGAGCAGATCGAAAAGGATCCCGACGCCTACAACGGACGCGACACCACGCCCCGGCTCCACGCGCTTGACGCCGACGATGACTGGAAATACGTCCACCGGGTCGGCAAGTACGCCGCAGACCTCGTCGAAGAGTACACCGCTGGCAAGAGCGAGCCGAAAGACGTGATGATCCTCTCGCGATACGACAGCGGTGCCAACTTCGTCAACCAGGTGAAAGACGAACTCGAGAACCGTAACATCCCGTACGATGGCAAACAAGATACATTTCGTCCGGGTCGCGCCCCGCCAGCCGATAGCGATGCGGACGGCGGGGGCGTCTCGGTATTCTCCGCCCACCAGGCGAAGGGCCGAGAGGCACCACACGTCATCTTGCTCCATGTCGGAGAGGGCGAGAACGGATTCTCACCCGACGTCCGAAACGATGAACTCCAAAACGTCGTTCGAGACATCCCGGCTAACACAGCGGCCGAGGAGCGGCGGCTCTTCTACGTTGCACTAACGCGCTCGAAGGAGACGCTCGACCTCCTGACGCGTGTCGGGAAGGAATCGCCGTTTCTCGACGAGATCGACGACCACGTCGAATCAATCGCACCCCTCTCAAATCCCGGCGCAGTCGGCGACCATCTGACGATCACCGCGCAGGTCACTCAGCTCTGGGAGGACACGCACGAGTCTCAAGACCAAGCAGGATTGCTCAAGGACGCGACGGGGCGGATCAAGTTCGTCGCCTGGCAACGGACCGATCCGCCGACGGTTGAGGAGGGTACGTGGTACGAATTAACGGATGTCAAGGTCGCGGAATTCGACGGCAGTCGGGAACTCCACTTTACTGACGGAACGAGAGTTTCGGCGCTGGGTTGAGAAGCCGATTTACTGTGGTTTCGGACCGAGATACCGGAGAGTTCCCCAGAGATTCTGTGTGGAATCCACCGGCGGGAATGAGATGCGACCGACGGCCGACGACTCTCGAACAGGGGGCACGAAGCGACCCCGGTCGGGCCGAACGATCACTCCAGATATCGGTGAGTCGAATGTCCGGCAGGAGGGTCGCGTGAGCAGTCGGTTTCAGACCGGGCCGTCTCGGTCCCGACGAGCAAGGGAGTCCGTGCTGGAGAGCATCACGAACGCACACGGGCGATCCACCGCTGTCGGAACAGGTACTTCCGTGGTGGCGAGTAGCATGAGTATGGCAGAGGAGTCAGCACACGAGCAGATGGAGCGTCGCGCAGCGCTGACCGACGAACTTGAAACCGTACGGGCCGAACGGGATTCGGTCGAAGCGTCGGTACGGGACCGTCTCGGCGACGCGATCGAAGAGGCGACCGCCGATGCTGGCACGAACGTCGGTAGTCTCGGGCAATCGAAGGACGGCAAGCGGTTTCGGTTCGAGGCGCGACTGGACAGGGCGGCGCTCGTGGCGGCGGTGACCGAGGCGTTGCCGGAGGGGTTTGTCGTCTCCCACGTCAATACCGACGGGACGCTGAGCGTAGACTGGACCGGTGACAGCACCACGCCATCGAAACGGGAGCATGGGGCCATCCTGAAGGCCATCATCGCCGAAGAAACCGAAATCGACAGCGATGGCTTCATCGAATCCGTCGCCAGCCGTGATCGGGTGCTCTCGCGGGCTGTCGAGCTGGGCGTCGACGAGGCGGACGCGGCCGACCGCCTCGCACGACTGGCGACGCTGGACGTGGTAGATCTCGCGGAAGATGGAGTGTATCCTGACGAGAACTTCTCGCGGTACTGACGGGCACCAGCGGATGCCGACTGGCAAAAGATATCAGATTATCGAGCACAACAGGGGGACGGAACCGACGTTTATTACTTGGTCCGGCCGCTTGTGTCGTCTGAAATGTCAGTTCTATCGACAGAAGACGAAGGGAAGTTCCTGATGGACGCACAGGGCGAGCAGATCGGCATCGTGACGGAAGTCGATCCGAAGGCGCAGATCGCCTACGTCGAGCCGGAACCGAACCTCACCGAGGCATGGATCCAGGGGCTCGGATTCGGTGACGCCGACGAAGACGACATCGAGGTGGCCGGCGACGCCATCGAGACGATCACGGACACGGAACTGCGCGTGGCCGTCGACCTGTAGCGAAGCCCGACAATCCCGCCGCCAGAGCCGCGAGACGGCCGACGTGAACTGCCGCGTCAATTCGTTGGGGGGACTTCGCCCACGGCGAACGTCCACCACTTGACGAACTGCGTGCGTTCGTAGAGGTCGAGGAGTCGGGCCGAGCGGTCGGACTCAGAGATGCTCGCGAGCATGAGCGGGGAGCCGAGCGTCTGCGAGTGGACGAGATCGAATGCCGCTTCGACGAGGTCGGTGACGGCGGTCTCCGAGAGGTGGCCGTAGATGTCGGTGTCCTCGTCGAGCGCGCCGAGGCGGAACGCCGCGCCTTTGGTGAGCCGACGGTACAGCCCCGGGGTCCCTTCGAGCAGGGCGAGTCGGCCGCCGGGACGCAGGACGCGGGCGGCCTCGGCGACGATTCGCTCGCGGTCTTCAGGAGGGACGTGGTGGAGGAACCGACGGCCGATGACGGCGTCGAAGCTGTCGTCGTCGAAGGGGAGCGAGCGGGCGTCGCCGGCCAGTGCCGGTTTCCGAACGGTCTTGGCGTTCGACGGCCACCCTTCCAGGCCGATGTCCGCACGCGGGTGCATGTGCTGGCCGAACGCGAGTTCGAGCGTGCGACCGGCGGGCAATCGGTCCGCGATGAGCCGGTCGTGGCGCTGGTAGATCCGCTCCAGGAGCGGGTGTTGCTGTACGTCGCGTGGTCGCTCCACGATCGCGCCGTCCTGAACGTCCCACGTGGCTTCGGACATACCAGTCAGTCTCGTCAGTTCCGACGAGACCTGTTGTCTTTCTTATATCCTCGGTAAGAATCGGGAGGCAGCGGACTTAACAAGGAATTCACGATACCGTCGTGTCGATTAGCGATGAGATAAGTGTGCGAAGCGGATGCCGGATCGGCGAAACGGCGGCGCGATCACTCGATGTCGATCCGGTGGCTGTCGTCCGTCTCGTCGGCGGCGACCGGGAGCGTGATTTCGAGGACGCCGTTGTGGTACGAGGCCGAGATCTCGTCTTCGAGGACGGATTGGGGGAAGGACAGGCGTTCGTCGACCCGCCGACTGCGGCGGCTGGCGACGTTGTCGTGCTCCTCGCTGACCTCGCTCTCGCCGTGGATGGCGAGGACGCCGTCGTCGAAGCGAATCGAGAGGTCGTCCTTCTCGAAGCCCGGGAGGTCGGCCATCACGACGAAGCCCGCGTCGGTCTCCTCGACGTCGACGTTGGTGTCGACGGTGTGTCGGCCGCTGCCGTCGTTCCAGCCACCGGCGCGTCGCGCCGGCAGACCCGACGCGGCGTCACCGCCCATTCGGGCGTCGTCCCACATGGAACGGCGCGCCTGTTCGAAGAATCGGTACATGTTCTCGAAGGGGTCATGTCGGGTCGTCATAACACCATAATATAGGCTAGTATCGATATTAACCGTTGCGAGAACAGTGCTATCACTGCCTGAGACGGACATTTAGGGATTTCGCGGTCGACGCTACGGCGGGGCCGGGCGGAAGCGGCGAACCGCGTTCGCGCCGGGACAGTGCGGCGTGGTACCCCGTAACGGAACTATTTTGTCGGCCGTGGAACTAGCCGGGACAGAGACCCGACGAGTGCCCGGCGGCGCGGCCGGGCGGAGAGAGCGAGGGTCGAGACACACCATGGCAACCGACTCCGGCACCCGGGCCGACCCCGCGGCCGACGAGGCATCGAACTACGACTACCGGAACGACAGCGTCGCCCGATCGGGCCTCGTCGACGACCTGGACTCACGGATCGAGGGGGAAGTCCGCTTCGACGAGTACTCCAGACAGCTGTACGCCACGGACGCGAGCATCTACGAGGCGCTGCCCATCGGCGTCGTCTTCCCGCGCTCGACGGCGGACGTGTCGGCAGTCGTCACCTACTGCGCCGAGCGCGAGATTCCGGTCCTGCCCCGCGGCGGCGGGACGAGCCTCGCCGGCCAGACCGTCAACGAGGCCGTCGTGCTGGACTTCTCGCGGCACATGACCGACCTCGTATCGTTTCGCCCGGAGGAACGGCGGGCGCGGGCCCAGCCGGGCATCAAACTGGGCGATCTGAACGCCGAACTCGAATCCGAGGGCCTGAAGTTCGCCCCCGACCCTGCCTGGGGCGACAAGAGCGCGCTGGGCGGGGCCATCGGGAACAACTCCACCGGCGCGCACTCCCTCCAGTACGGCAAGACCGACGCGTACGTCGAGGAGTGCGAGGTCGTCCTCGCGGACGGGACTGTCACCACCTTCGGCGAGGTGACCCGCGAGGAACTGCGCGAGCGGGCCGACTCGGACGGCGACCTCGAGGCCCGCATCTACGCCGAAGTCGAGCGCGTCCTCGCCGAGGAGGGCGAGGAGATCAGGAGCCGGTACCCAGACCTCAAGCGCAACGTCTCGGGGTACAACCTCGACTGGCTGGTCGACGACGCCGCGGACGGCACGCTCAACCTCGCTTCCCTGCTGGCCGGCAGCGAGGGGACGCTGGCCGTCGTCACCGAGGCCGAGGTGTCCCTCGAACCGATTCCCGAGACGAAGTCGATGGCGCTGCTGGCCTACGAAGACCTCATCGCGGCCATGGAAGACGTCTCGGACATCCTCGAACACGACCCGGCGGCCGTCGAGGTCCTCGACGACGTGCTCATCGACCTCGCGCGGGACACCGCGGAGTTCGAGGACGTGGTCGAGATGCTCCCCGAGGGGACGCGGGCGGTCCTCATCGTGGAGTTCTACGCCGACGACGACGCGGCTGGCGAGGAGACGGTCGCCGACCTGCTGGCCGATCGGACGGCCGGCGTCGGGACCGTCGCCGATCCGACCGAGGGCGGCCCGGTCGCCGACGCGCCGGTGCGGGCCTTCGACGCGATGGAGGCCCACGACGAGGCGACGCGGACGAAGTTCTGGAAGCTCCGCAAGTCCGGTCTCCCCATCCTGCTCTCGCGGACGAGCGACGCGAAACACGCCGCGTTCGTCGAGGACACCGCCATCCCGCCGGAGAACCTCCCGGAGTACGTCGCGGACTTCCAGGAGATTCTCGAGGACCACGACACCTTCGCCTCGTTCTACGCCCACGCCGGGCCGGGCGTGCTCCACATCCGCCCGCTCGTCGACACGAAGACCGTCGACGGGGTCGCACAGATGGAGTCTATCGCCGACGCGGTGACCGACCTCGTCGTCAAGTACGGCGGGAGCGTCTCGGGCGAGCACGGGGACGGCCGCGCCCGCACGCAGTGGAACAGGAAGCTCTACGGCGAGAGCATCTGGGAGACGTTCCGCGGCCTGAAGTCGGCGTTCGACCCGGACTGGATACTCAACCCCGGACAGGTCTGTGGCGACGTGGACATGACCGAACACCTCCGGTTCGATCCCGACTACGAGTTCGACGCGGGCTTCGACCCCGCGCTGGAGTGGGACAACGAGAACGGGATGCAGGGGATGGTCGAACTCTGTCACGGCTGTGGCGGCTGTCGCGGCCCGCAGGAGACCACCGGCGGCGTGATGTGTCCGACCTACCGCGCCGCCGAGGAGGAGATCACCGCGACCCGGGGCCGTGCGAACATGCTCCGACAGGCGATGAGCGGCGACCTGCCCGAGGACCCCACCGACGAGGAGTTCATGCACGAGGTGCTGGACCTCTGTATCGGCTGCAAGGGCTGTGCGAAGGACTGTCCGAGCGAGGTCGACATGGCGAAGCTCAAGGCCGAGGTGACTCACGCTCACCACCAGGAGCACGGCTCCAGCCTGCGGGACCGCCTGTTCGCGAACGTCGACCTGCTGGCGAGCCTCGGGAGTTCGTTCGCGCCGCTGTCGAACCTCGCGACGAAGGTCCCCGGCGCGCGGACCGTGCTGGCGAAGGCGGTCGGGATCGCCCCCGAGCGGACGCTCCCGAGCTTCGAGCGCGAGACGCTCCGGGACTGGTTCGACGAGCGCGGCCCGCAGGTCCCAGCGGACGAGGCCGAGCGCAAGGCTATGCTGTTCCCCGACACGTACACGAACTACAGCCACCCCGAGGTCGGCAAGGCGGCCGTCCGGGTGCTCGAAGCCGCCGGCGTCCACGTCGCGCTGGCCGACCGGACCGACAGCGGTCGGCCCGCCCACTCGAAGGGCTTTCTCGACCAGTCCCGGGAGACTGCCGCTGCGAACGTCGACGCGCTCGTCCCGGCGGTCGAGGACGGCTGGGACGTGGTCCTCGTCGAACCGAGCGACGCCGTGATGTTCCAGTCGGACTACCGCGACCTGCTCTCGGGACCCGACGTGGAGACGCTGGCCGCGAACGCCTACGGCGTCTGCGAGTACCTCGACGCCTTCCGGCTGGACGCGGGCGTCGACTGGGAGGCCGGGCGCGAGACGCTGACCTACCACGGCCACTGCCACCAGAAGGCGACGAAGAAGGACCACCACGCCGTCGGCGTGCTCCGGCGGGCCGGCTACGAGGTCGACCCGCTCGACTCCGGGTGTTGCGGCATGGCCGGCTCCTTCGGCTACGAGGCCGAGCACTTCTCGATGAGCCGGGCCATCGGCGACATCCTGTTCGACCAGATCGGCGACAGCCGCGGCGAGACGGTCGTCGCGCCCGGGGCGTCCTGTCGCACCCAACTGGAGGACTGGGAGGAAAGCGACGGCGAACCGCCTCACCCGGTGGAGAAGCTGGCGGCGGCGCTGGCCTGAGAGGGCACACGGCGCTGGGGCTCACCCCCACGTAACTCAACAGTTAGGTGACGGGAAGTCGGACGGTACCACATGCCAGACCCATTCGTCGTGGTCGGCGGCGACGCCGCCGGGCTGAGCGCGGCCAGCAAGTTCGCCCGCGAGCGACCGGAGCGCGACGTGCTCGTCTTCGAGAAGGGCGCGTGGATCTCCTACGCCCACTGCGGGACGCCCTACTACGTGAAAGGCGAGGTCGAGCGCCTGACGGACCTGCTCTCGCTGTCGCCCGAAGACGCCCAAGAGCGGGGCATCGACCTCCGCCGACGCCACGAAGTCACGGCCGTCGACCCCGACGCGAAGGCGGTCACGGTCGAACACGACGGCGAGACGACGCGCCAGCCCTACGGGGACCTGCTCGTGGCGACCGGCGCACACGCCGTGACGGGGCCGATTCCCGGTTCGGACCTCGACGGCGTGTTCACCCTGCACGGACTGGACTCGGCGGCGGCCATCCGCGCGTACCTCGCGGACCCGGACGACGACGACATCGCGGACGTCGAAGAGGTCGACCGTCCGCTGATCGAGCGCTACGCCGACCGGATGCCGCCGGAGCGCGTCGCCATCGTCGGCGGCGGCTACGTCGGCGTCGAGATGGCGGAGGCCTTCCGCGCTCGCGGACTCGAAACGCACCTGTTCCAGCGCCCCGAGCAAGTTCTCCCGCCGTTCGGCGAGGCGGTCGGCGAGCGCGCGGCCGACCACCTCCGCGACCGGGGAGTCCATCTCCACCTGGACACGAGTGTCGAGCGACTGGTCGGTGACGACCACGTGACGGCCGTCGCCCACGAGGGCGGCACGACGGGCGTCGACGCGGTGCTCGTGGGCATCGGTATCCGACCGAACACCGACCTGCTCTCGGAGACTGGGGTCGAACTCGGCGACTCCGGCGCGGTCGCGACCGACGACTACGGCCGGACGACCGTCGAGGGCATCTACGCCGCCGGCGACTGCGCCGAGATGCGCCACGCCGTGACGGGCGAGTCGGCGTGGGTCCCGCTCGGGCTGACGGCCAACCGCGCCGGCCGCGCCATCGGCCAGACGGTCGCCGGCGACCCGGAACCGGTCGGGGACATCGCCGGAACGGCGGTCGTCAAGGCGTTCGACCTGGAATGCGGACGAACCGGTGTTCTCGACCACAAGGAGGCACGCGAGGCAGGTTTCGAGCCCGTCTCGGAGACCATCACCGCCGGCTCGCGGTCGGGCTACTACCCCGGCGGCGACGAGACGACCGTGACGCTGACCGCCGACGCGGAGACCGGGCGGCTCCTCGGCGGGGCCATCGCCGGCCGCGACCGGGCGGCCATCCGCATCGACACGCTGGCGACGGCGCTCGAAAGCGACCTCACCGTCGCGGAACTCGAACGCCTCGACCTGGCGTACGCGCCGCCGTTCAGCCCGGTCTGGGACCCGGTACTGGTCGCGGCGAAGGTCCTCCGGGGCTCGCTCGACTGACTACCGGGACGCCGCGGTGGCGACACCGACGGTCTGGCCGACGAGCGCGAGCGCGATACCGGCGACCAGGAGGCGCGTCTCGGCCGGGAACAGCGCGACCGCGTAGACCACGGCACCGAGGGCGCTCAGGCCCGCGGCGGCGGTGTAGACCCGGTCGGACTCGGCGACGTGCTTTCCGGTGAAAAAGAGGCCGACGGCGGGGACGGCCATCCAACCCAGTATCGTGACGGTGAGGAACGGGTCCCGGACCTGCACGACGAGCAGGCCGACGATGCCACCGACCGTCAACACGAGGCCCACGAGCAGGATATCGCGCCAGATTCGGAGGACGCCCGACGCCATCTCGTCCCAGGAGCGGGCGGTAAAGCCCGCGACGACGAGGGCGACGACGACGTGGAAGACGAGGACTCCCCGACCGGGGACCCTGTCGAAGTGCGCGAGGGCCACGAGCGCCCAGGCGAGCGGCACGAGGACGGCCGGGCCCTGGGTCTGCAAGCGACGGAGCATACCACCGACTGTTCGCTCCAGCGTCAAGAAGTGTCGGTCGTGTGAACTCCCCTCACGATCGCGGGAGCGTCACCACGAAGTGCGCACCGCGCATCTCGGCGGGGCACGGCGACCGCCCCGAGTCGTCCGCGAGGCGGACCTCGCCGTCGAAGCTGTCAACCAGCGTCTCGACGAGGTGGAGCCCGCCGCCGTGGGTCTCGCCCGCCCGCGCCTCGAAAATCGTGTTACGCTTGTCGTGCGGAACGCCCGGGCCGTCGTCGCAGACGTGAATCTCGACGGCGTCGGCGGTCACCTCGATCCCGACGACCACCGGTGGGCGGTCGTCGCGGTCCGCGAGCACGGCGTCGGCTTCCGATGTCCGCGAACTGTCGGTCGACGCGCCGGTCCGCTCTCGCGCGGCCGCTCGGTCGGGTCGGTCGGTCGCCGCGGCACCGTGCTCGACCGCGTTCTCGACGAGGTTCCAGATGACGGGACGGACGGCGTCGTTTGCACGCACCGTCGCCCCGTCCGGCCCCCTGACGTCGATGGGCACGTCGCGCGTTCGCTGGATCCGGTCGACCACCTCTCCGGTGACAGCCACCACGTCGACCGGTTCGAACGTCGCGTCGCCGGCCAGCGTCTCGGCGACCGCCCCGGCGTTGTCGATGAGCCTGTCGAGTTCCGTCACCTGTTCGCGGATCGCCTCCACGGCGTTCCGGGCATCGGTGGACTCGAGCTGCCGGTGCAGGATCGACGCCCGCCCGTCGATGACGAGCAGTCCGTTCGCGAGGTCGTGGCGGAGCAGGTCGTTGACGAACGACAGCGTCCCAGCCGTTCGGACCGCGCGCTCGGCGTCCTGGCGGGCCTGTATCGCGAAGTAGCCGGCGACGAGGCCGGCGACCGCGCCCGCCTCCACCGAGAGTAGCGTGACGAACACCGGTTCGGCGACCGTTCCGCCCTCAAACTGCCGTATTACCACGCTCAGACCGATGAGCGTCCCGATGGACGCGCTGCCGACGACGCTCCAGACGAACACCGTCCAGATCTGTTCTCCCGGCGTCGCGGTCTTGACGAGCCGGTACCCGCCGTAGACCAGTGCCAGCGGGAGGACGCCGTCCAGCGCGAGCGCGAGCATCGGCCCGCCGAGTCGGCCCAGCTGTCTGGCCTCGATCCCGAGGTGCCAGCCGACGGCGACGACGACGAGCACGAGCCCGTAGCTGGCCAGCAGCCAGGGAGCGAGTCGGGCTCGTGCGTTCGCGTCCATATGGACAATCGTTGTCGATAACTCGGGAAGTGGATTTGGTTAGTGAGTCACTAATGCGGCGGCTGGCACGCGGGCTGGAGCGACAGACGCGAGGGCCACTGCGACACTGTATGGGCCGAAGGCGGCGTCTGTCCGCCGAGTTGGGCCGTCGAGCGGCACGGTACGCGTACCGACACTGTTATCCGTGGTGCTGGTCTCTGTTCGGTTGCAATGGCGAAAGGAACGGTTGATTTCTTCAACGACACTGGCGGTTACGGTTTCATCGACACTGAGGACGCGGACGAGGACGTCTTCTTCCACATGGAAGACATCGGCGGCCCGGACCTCGAGGAAGGACAGGAGCTCGAATTCGACATCGAGCAGGCGGACAAGGGTCCGCGCGCGAACAACGTCACACGGCTCTAACAATGGCGACAGGCACTGTCGACTTCTTCAACGACACGGGCGGGTACGGCTTCATCGAGACCGAAGATGCGGACGAGGACGTCTTCTTCCACATGGAAGACGTCGGCGGCCCTGACCTCGAAGAGGGGCAGGAAGTCGAGTTCGACATCGAGCAGGCGGACAAGGGTCCGCGCGCGACCAACCTCACGCGGCTGTAAGACGGCCTTCTGTCTACAGTCCAGCATCATTACACTCCGACGAGCAACGGCCGTGCCGACGGTCGCCGACGTTACGCACCGTCCAGCGGCGACGCCGCGCGATAGACGATCTCCATCGGCAGCCCCACGGCGTCGGTCGGGGGGTCCGGCGGGAGCGTCCGCAGGTCGCCGTCGCCCGGACAGGCGGTGTACGCGAGCGCGACGGCGTCGAGCACGTCGGCGACGGACACGTCCGCGTCGCCGGTCGACTCGGCGGCCTTCTGGACCGTCGGCGCGGCGTCGCGGTCGTAGCGCGCCAGCGTCCGCATCCGCTCGGCGTAGCCAGCGGCCGTCTCCCGCGAGAATTCGAGCGGGTCGCCGGCGAGGGCCCGGAAGCAGACTTCCGGGTGTGACTCGCGGACGACCGCGGCGGCCTCGGGTAGTTCCTGGAGGAGGTCGTCGAGACGCGCGATCCCCTCGCTGCGGTCGAAGGCCCGTTCGGTGAGCGTCTGCCCGCTCTTGCGCCGGTGGACGCGGTCAGCCGTCGAGTAGCGCTGCTTCCGGGTCGCCTCCCTGACCGGGGGCGAGACCAGCGTCCCGGCCCGATCGCCCAGCACCGAGCGCGCGACGGCGTCACAGCGCCGCGTCGGGTCGCCCGACTCCACGAGGCCGATCGGCACGTCGACGAGGAGTCGGCGCGCCCGCTCCTCGTAGCGCGACCAGCAGGCCCCGACGCCGTCGAACGTCTCGGCGTGGTCGAAGCCGTCGCCGGTGAACGCGACGGCGAGCCAGACGTCCCCGCACCACTCGACGCCGACGTACAGCGATTCCACCATTAGTTCCACTGGGCGCGACGGACGCAAAAGTGTACCCCGAGGTGTCGTTTCGGCGAACGGATTCGAGGGGGCGTGACAGGGAGTCCCCCTCCCGGCGCAGTACCCGGTAAACGGCGACTACGGACCCGTCATCGACCGCCTACTCGTCCGGGACTACGTATCGCCGAACTTCGTGAGTTCCTGCAGCGCCACGAGGCGGTGTTCGATGGTCGGTTTGGTGTAGCCGGCGGACTCCTCGGACACGCCGCTCGTGTACACGAGCACCTTCTGCTGGAGCACGTGCGGGACGCCGTCGTTGTTGCGGATGATGTCGACCGACTGCCAGGCCTCGTCTTCCATGCGAGTACCTCACATCCTACGGCCACCTGGCTCTTTCCCCGTCACCCGTCCGAGCCGACGAACACCGTTCGGAGGCGGTCCCCGCAGTCGGGACAACACAGCGTCTGCCACTGGGTTCGGTCGAGGTCGCCCAGCGTCTCCCGGCGAATCGCGTCGTCGGCCGTCACCGAGCGGCCGCAGGTCTCGCAGTCGAACTGCTCGGGCATGTCGGGCCCTACGCATGCCGCGCCCAAAACTCGAACGCCCACAGGCATTTCCCCGGGCCGGCCGTCTCGGCGTGCATGGACGGAGTCGTCCTCGCCGCCGGCGAGGGAACGCGGATGCGCCCGCTCACCGACGACACGCCGAAGGGCCTCGTCGAAGTCGCCGGCGAACCGCTGCTGACGCACTGCTTCGAGGCGCTTCTGTCGGTCGGCGTCGACCGACTTGTCGTGGTCGTGGGTTATCGCGGCGACGACATCGTCGCCCGCTACGGGGAGCGCTACCGCGACGCACCGATCGAGTACGTCCGCCAGGAAGAGCGACTGGGGCTGGCCCACGCGCTCGAACGGGCCGCTCCGGCCGTCGAGGGCGCGTTCGTCGCCATGAACGGCGACAACGTCTGTCGGGCGAACCTCCGCGAGGTAGTCGCGCGCCACCGCGAGACCGACGCCAGCGCGACGCTACTGGTCGAAGAAGTCAGTCGCGAGGAGGCCAGTCAGACTGGCGTGGTGACGACCGACGACGCGGGCCGCGTGACAGGGCTGGTCGAGAAGCCCGACGACCCGCCGTCGACGCTGGTCTCGCGGGGCTTCTACGCGTTCGATCCGGCTATCGGCCACGCCTGTGCGCTGACACAGCCGTCCGAGCGCGGCGAGTACGAACTCCCGACCGCGATCGACCTGCTCCTGACGGCTGGCCACCACGTCGAGGCCGTCGAACTGGACGGCTGGTGTCACAACGTCAACGAACCCGACGACGTGGCGGCCGTCGAGGAGCGGCTGATCTGACCCGCCCGACCGAACACGGAAGCCCCTGTGGGCCGTTGTGACCGTATGTCACCACGCGCGGCTCCGCTCGTCGCCCTCGCCGCGCTCGTCCTGCTGGCCGGGTGCGGAGCGCTGTTCGGCGGGGGACAGACCGCGGCCGAACCGACGGTGACGCCCGCGTCCGTTCCGACCGACGAGACGCCAGACGGAGCCGCGAAGGGGGCGGCCCTCCAGGGAGGCGAACGGGAGTACTGGGGCAACGTCACGGCCGCGAACGCGTCGACCGTGACACAACCGCGAGTGCTCGACCTGCGTCCGAACTGCCGGCGGCCGCCGGGACTGGTCGTCAGTATTCAGGTGCTCGCGCTGCGGAACAACGAACCGACGACGAACGAGGGGATCAACACGACCTGGCACTTTGCCGCGCCGTCGAACCGGGCGGTCGCGGGGTCGTACGACAACTTCGTCGAGACGATACGGCGGGGCTTCCGGCCGCTGTTGAACGCGACGGCGGTCCGGTACGGGCCGCTCGACCGGGAGGGGGACACGGCCACCCAGCCGGTCACCGTCTTCGACGCGACCGGGACGGCGACGGCCTACACGTGGTACCTCGAACGCCAGACCGGCACGCGCTACGAGGGCTGCTGGATGACGACCGGCGTGGCCGCTACCCCTCCATCCCGCTGAAGGAGAGGCCGCCCTCGATGTAGCGCTGGGCGAACAGGTACGCCAGCATCACCGGCGAGGCGAAGGTGAGCGCGAACGCCGAGAAGCGCGCCCACGGGATGGAGTACTCGTCGACCAGCGCGTACAGGCCGACCGGGAGCGTGTAGTTCTCCGTGCCGAGCAGTGTCTGGGCGACGACGAACTCGGTCCAGCCGGTGAGGAAGACGAAGATGAACACCGTCGCCAGCCCGGCGGTCGACATCGGGATGATGACCTCCGTCACCACGCGCCACGGCGGCGCGCCGTCGACGACGGCGGCCTCCTCGTAGGAGACCGGGATACCGTCCATGTACGTCTTCAGCAGCCACGTGTTGAACGGGACGGCGGTCGCCGCGTAGTACACCGCGAGCGCGAGTTTGTTGTCGTTGATGCCGAACTGGACGTACAGCGCGTACATCCCGATGAGCAGGGCGACACCCAGGCCGCCGCCGACCTGCGTCATCAGCACGTAGACGAACAGGATCTTCCGGCGGAAGAGGAACTCGCGCCGGGAGAGCGCGTACGCCGCCGGGACGATGAGCGACATCGCGATGAGCACCGTCGGGATGGCGACGGTGAGGCTGTTCCAGAGGAACCGCTTGAACTCCGAGGGACGGTCGACGCCGTAGTCGGAGGCGTCGAGCAGTTCGAACCCCGGGGTCTGGAACACGACGGCGAGGTCGGTGAACGGAATCCCGGCCGAGACGGTGTACGCCGGGAGGATGAGGTCGCCGACCACCCAGACGAAGGGCTTGAGCGTCGGTTCGGCGGGGAACAGCGTGAAGCTCTCCGAGGTGTACAGGGAGCTCCCGGACCCGGAGAGGGCGGCGGTCAGGATCCAGTAGATGGGAAAGAGCAGCGCCAGCACCACCAGCGTCGCCCCGATGGTCGAGAGGACGACCTTGAGGACCGCAGAGGCGGGCAGTTCGCCCCGCCGGACCGCCCGAACCGTGTACGACCAGTTGCGGAGCGTCCGGGCGGGCGTCGCGGCGATAGTTCGCACGTCGCCGGCGAGCTTCCGCGCGATGGCGTCGAACAGCATCAGTCGCTCACCCCGTCGGCGAGGCGGCCCTTCTTCACGTTCAGCCACATGAACGCGCCGATGAAGGCCAGCGCGACGATGCTGATGGCCGCGCCGCGGCCGTACTCCTGGAAGGCGAGGGCCTCGCGGTAGCCGTAGACGACGATGAGTTCGTTGGCCCGCGCGGGACCGCCCTGGTTGAACACGTACGGGATGAGGAACTGCTGGAACGACGCCGCAGAGGTCAGAATCGACGCGAACAGGACGGGCCGTTTGATCGACGGCAGCGTGATGTGGGCGAACCGAGCGAGAAAGCCCGCGCCGTCGACGACGGCGGCCTCGTGGAGTTCCTCGGGCACGTCCTGGAGCGCGCTGACGGTGATGATGACCATGAACGGGTACGCGAGCCACGCCTCCGTGACGTTGTAGGCGACGAAGGCGGTCCAGCGGCCCGACAGCCACGCCACCGTTCCGAGACCGACGGCCGACAGCAGCTGGTTCATCAGGCCGAACTGCGCGGAGCTGAAGATGCCGCGCCAGACCGTGATGGTGAAGATCGGCGGCAGGCCCATCGGGAAGATGATGAGCGCGCGCAGGAGGCGCTTGCCGCGGACCAGGTCGCTGGTGACGACGAGCGCGATGGCGAGGCTCACGCCGATCTTGAGCGTGACGCTCGTGGCCACGAACAGCCACGTCACGCCGAAGGAGTTCCAGAACTGCGGGTCGGTCAGCACGTCGGCGTAGTTGCGCAGGCCGACGAACGCCGCGTCGCCGAACGTCAGGACGCCGACGACGCCCTCGCCGGCGAAGAGGTTCGCCGGGTCGGCGTTGGTGACGGAGATGCCGACCAGGTAGAGGACGGGAAACAGCATGAACGCAGAGAAGACGAACAGCCCGGGCAGGACGAGCAACAGCGAGGCATCTCCCCGCTCCAGGAACGGGACGGACTCAATGCGGTCGGCGGCGCGTGTGACCGTGCTCATGGACCCCTCACTCCCACTTGCTGCGGATCTCCTCGGCGGCGGTCGAGAGCGCCTGCTCCGGCTCGGCGTCGCCGTTGAAGGCCTTCGTGAGGGCCGTCTTGACCGGGGCCCAGACCTTGTTCATCCGGGGGTCGGTCGGCATCGGGACGCCCTGACTGACCGTCTGTGAGTAGGTCTGGACGGTCGCGGGGAGTTCGTCGCTGCCGACGAGGCTGTCGAGGACCGGGATCGAGCCCTGCTCCTCGGCGAGGCGGAGCTGGTGGTCCTCGTTGGTGGCGAACCACTCGACGAACGACCGGGCGGCCTCGGCGGAACTGCCGCCATCGCTCATCGCGGACGCGAAGTACCACATCGAGATACCGGTGTAGGGGCGCACCTGCCCGCCGTCGATCTCGGGGAACGTCGCCACCTCGTAGTTGATGTCGTTCTGATTGAGCATCGCGAGGTACCACGGCCCGTTGACGGCGAAGGCGGCGTTGCCCTCCGAGAACGCCGCGGCCTGTGGCTCGTAGGTCGGGTCGTTGGGCATGTACGGCCGGAGGGTATCGAGCGCGAACTGCAGGCCCTCGACGGAGGCGTCGGCGTCGATGCCGAGCGCGGGGTCTTTCTCGGGGTCGAAGTAGTAGCCGCCGAAGGCCTGGATCCACCCGCTGGTGAAGTAGGGGTCGAACGGCGCGGCCAGCCCGTACTGGCTCTTATCGGGGTCGTGGTAGTCCTCCATCGCCGCGACCATGTCGTCCATCGTCTCGGGGGCCTCGTCGACGATGTCCGCGTTGTAGATGAGCGTCACCGTCTCCGCGGAGTGAGGCAGGCCGACGACCGCCCCGTCGTACTGGACGGCGCTCGCGGCGGCGTCCGAGAACTGGTCCAGACTGACCGAGAGCTGATCGGACTGGTCGACGACGAACTCGCGCTGGGAGTAGTCGCCGACCCAGTCGTGAGCCCACTCGAATATCTCCGGACCCTGTCCGGCCGGGATGGCGCTGGTCGTCTTGTTCTCCATCTTCGAGATGTCCGATCCCTCGATCGCGTACTCGGTCTGCTCGCCGAACGACGCGATGGCGTCCTGTCGGGCCGGGAGCTCGGAGTCCTGGAGCTGGTACCACGCCGTCGCGGTCCCGCCGGACGAACCGCTCGCCGTGCCGTCCGCACCCTGACTGGAACCGTCGCCGGACCCGCCGCCCGTCGCCGTCCCGCCCGAGCTTCCCTGTTCCTGCACGCTACAGCCCGCGAGGGCCGCAGCCGCGGCGACGCCACCAATTCGCTCGAGTACCGTTCGTCGTTCCATCGTCATGAGTGGATATTGGATGAAATAATGCTTCACAACTTAAATCATTCGGATTGGACAAATACAATGATGATAGATTTCGTCGTCGATTCGGTCGTCGGGGTTCGTGTAGCTAGCAGGGAGGCTGGCCAGCATCTATATTTGATGAGATATTCATTCGCAGTTCGATTCGAAGCGTAACACTCAGGTGACCCACTGTGCACCGTTGGCGTATGCACCACCCAGGACCGCCACGGTTCTGCGCCGTCGGCGAATCGGTCGAACTAGCTCCCCGCCGGCCCGATCCCGACGCGACCGCAGAGTGGACGCTGCGCGACCGGCCGGCCGGGAGCGCGGCGACCGTCGGCGACGGGCCGGTCTGTCACCTCGAACCCGACGCACCCGGGACCTACCGGGCCGAATTGCGCACGGACGGCGCGACGCACGTCCAGACGGTCCGTGCGTTCCCCGCAGTCAGGGAACCGGCCCGCTTCAGCGTCGACGCGGCGGACTTCGAGGGTGAGCCGCCGACCGACGCGGATCGGGCCGTCGTCATCGGGCAGTTCAACGACTTCACCATGGGGACTCACTGGGCCGAGCGAGACGGTGACGAGTGGGCGATCGAGACCGACCTGCCGCCGGGGACCCACCGGGCCACGTTCTCGTTCGACGGGTCGTTCGCGGACACGGCGACCGACGAAGTGACCGTCGAGGGCCCCGGCAGACCGCGCGTCGAACTCGCCGGCGAGGTGGTCGGCGATGACCTCGTCGTCACCGCTGACGCCCGCGCGGCCCCGTCGGGCGGCGACCCCACGGTGGAGTTCCACCTCGACGACCGCGACGCGCTGGAGGAGGGCGCGGTGACCGTCGACGGCGACGAACTCCGGGTCCCGGTCGACGCCCTCCCCGAGTCGGCGCAGATACACGCGGTCGCCGTCGCCGAGCGCCACGGCGTCGCCGACACGCTCGTGGTAGAGCGTGGCGGCGCGATGAGCGACCCAGAGCGGAGCGTCACGGTTTCGCGGCCCGCCGACCCACCGGCGTGGGCCGCGGACGCGACGATCTACGAGATATTCGTCCGCTCGTTCGCCGGCGAGACCGTCGACACCACCTTCGAGGCCATCGAGCGGCGGGTCCCCTACATCGAGTCGCTGGGCGTCGACGCGGTGTGGCTCACGCCGGTGCTGTCGAGTCCGACCCGCCACGGCTACCACATCACGGACTTCTTCGACACCGCCGACGACCTCGGCTCGCGCGAGGCGTTCGCGTCGCTCGTCGAGCGCCTCCACGCGGCCGGCATCCGCGTCGTCTTCGACCTCGTGATCAATCACACCTCGCGGGACCACCCGGCCTTCCAGTTGCACCGGGCCGGCGTCCCCGAGTACGCCGACTACTACGAGCGCGTTCCCGCCGAGCGCGACATCTCGGACGTGGACTGGGCGGGCGAAGACGCTCCGGGCTATTACTTCAACTGGACGGGCATTCCGAACCTGAACTACGACTCGCTGGCCGTCCGACGCTGGATGCTCGACGTGGTCGACGAGTGGCGCGACGTGGTCGACGGCTTCCGCTGCGACGTGGCCTGGGGCGTCCCCCACGGCTTCTGGAAGGAGGTCCGCGACCGGGTCAAAGCGGCGGACTCCGACTTTCTCCTCCTCGACGAGACCGTCCCGCGGGACGCCGCCTTCGCCGAGAACGAGTTCGGCGTCCACTACGACACGGACCTGTTCGACGCGCTCCGCGACGTGGGCCGCGGCGACGAACCGGCGAGTACGGTCTTCGACGCCCTCGACGCCTCGATCGAACGAGGCTATCCCGACCGGACCGGGCACATGCGCTACGTCGACAACCACGACGAGGACCGCTACATCGCAACGTGCGGGGCCGGGGCGTTGCGTGCGGCCGTCGGCGCGACGTTCACCCTCCCGGGCGTGCCGATGATCTACGCGGGACAGGAGCGCGGCGTCGCGGCCCAGCGCGGGACGATGCGCTGGCACGACGGCGACGCCGCCCTCACCGACTTCCACCGACGGCTGGTGGCGCTGCGTGACGACCACCCGGCGTTGCGCGCGCCCGGACTCACACCGGTCTCGCACGCCGTCGAGAGGGGCGAGGCCGACCGAGTCGTCGCCTACGAGCGCGCCGACGAGACCGAGTCGCTGGTCGTCGTCCTGAACTTCGGCGCGGAACCGGCCACGGTGGCCGTCGAATGGCCCGTCGGCGAAACAGACCTCCTCAGCGGCGAGCGGGTCGTCGACGACGGCTGCCTCCGGGTCGAGGACGTCGTCGTCGTTCCGGTCCGCGACGGCGACTGACGGGCGCGGGCCGCGAGCACCGCGTTGACGACGGTCGCCGAAAAACTTCTATGAAAAATCCCATCAAACTTATTAGCCGAGAGTGAGACACCCACTGTAATGGCGAGTCTCGAACTAGAAGCGCTTCGAAAGGAGTTCGACGGCGGTTCCATCGTGGCGGTCGACGACATCGACCTGTCTATCGACGACGGGGAGTTCGTCACGGTGGTCGGCCCGTCGGGCTGTGGCAAGTCGACGACGCTGCGGATGGTCGCGGGGCTGGAACGGCCGACGAGCGGACGTATCCGCATCGGCGGCGAGGACGTGACCGACGTGCACGCGCGCCACCGCGACGTGGCGATGGTGTTCCAGAACTACGCGCTGTACCCGCACAAGACCATCGAGCAGAACATGGCGTTCGGCCTGCGGATGAGCACCGACCTCTCGGCCGCCGAGCGCGAACAGCGCGTCACCGAGACGGCGGAGATGATGGGCATCGGGGACCTGCTCTCGGACACCCCCGACCAGCTCTCCGGCGGACAGAAACAGCGCGTCGCGCTCGGCCGGGCAATCGTCCGCGAGCCCGACGTGTTCCTGTTCGACGAGCCGCTGTCGAACCTCGACGCGAAACTGCGGACGACGATGCGGACCGAGATCCAGCGCCTGCAGGAGGAACTGGGCATCACGGCCGTCTACGTCACCCACGATCAGGAGGAGGCGATGACGATGGGCGATCGGATCGTCATCCTCAACGACGGGAACCTCCAGCAGACCGGGCGGCCGAAGGAGGTGTACGAGAACCCCGCCAACCGCTTCGTCGGGGGCTTCGTGGGCTCGCCGTCGATGAACTTCCTCGACGTGACCGCCGAGCCGACGGGCGACGGCGTCCGCCTCACCGACGAGGACGGCGCGTTCGCCTACGACCTCACCGGCGGTCGCGCCCAGGCGTTCGGCGACATCGAGGGCGGCTCGTACGTCCTCGGCGTCCGCCCGGAGGACGTCTCGGTGGCCGACGGCGACGCGCGCGACGGCGTGCCGGCGACGGTCGACGTGCTGGAGCCGGTCGGCAGCGACAACTACCTGTACCTGGACCTGGGCGACGGATCGGGCGGCTTCGACGGCGACGACTCGCCCGCGTTCGTCGCGCGGGTCAGCGCCGACGTGGAGCCGGCCGTCGGCGAACAGGTCCGAGTGGTCTTCGACGAGTCCGCCGTCCACCTGTTCGACCCGCGGGACGGCGAAGCGGTCACCGCGGCAGCGGAGCACGCGGCCGCGACTCCGCGGTAGCTGTCGAGAGCGCTGTTTCTCGCCGTCTCCGATCAAATAAAATCCAGACCCGCCAGCGACCACTCACTCGGCCGCGCGCGCCGGTTCGGCCCGGTACTCCTCGGCCGCCGAGAGCTCGGCGACCGTCGCCAGTCGGAGGGCGTGGGGCCAGCCCAGCGGCGTCCCGCAGTCCGGCGTACCGTCGTCGAACAGCTGTTCGGGCAGGTAGCCGGTGGACTGGACGAGCGACCCGCCGGGCAGAATCTCGGCGAGCAGGTCCCGGGACCGCGCGTAGGCCGGGGCCGCGCGGGCGTCGCCGCGGTCGCGCAAGAGCGCGCCCAGTTGTGCTGCCGCGTTCGCCCCCCACGCGGTCGAGACCGTCCAGACTTTCTCCGCGTCCTGCGTGTCGCGTCGCCAGTCGTCGTCCTCGAAGCGGATCAGTCCTCGGATATCGCCGGTGTCCCGCTCGAGGCCGTCGAGCGTCGTCTCGACGTGGGTGACGAGCCGGTCGAGCGCGTCCGGGGAGAGGCCGACGACCTCGTCGGCGGCCCGGAAGGCCTCGACCAGCGCGAGCGTGGCGGAGTCGAGGCGGTCGTCGACCCGCCCCTCGTGTTCGCGGAGCGCGTAGCGGTCGCCGGTCCAGAGTGCGTCGAGGCCCGACAACACCGCCTCCGCCTGCACGCGGGCGTGGTCCCGGAGCGCGGTACAGACCGGCGCGCGAGCGACGGCCGCGTAGGCGGACAGGAAGGTGGCGGCGGTGTGAGCGAACCGGCCCTGCATGTTCTCCCAGGCGTTCTGGCACGCGACGGGGAGGCCGTCGTCGGCCAGCGTGTCGTCGATGCTCTCGACGGCGCACCCCAGCGCAGACTGGATGCGGTCCGTGTCGAGGGGGTCGCCGGTCCGGCAGAAGTCGGCGAGGAACGTCGTGACGCTCGCGGTCTGGTCGGCCTGGTAGTCGGCGTCGGTTCCGCGTTCGAGGCGGGCGTTCGCCCACCCCGGCGCGAGCGTCTCGTCGCCCGGCCAGACGCGGTGGGGCCAGCTCCCGTCGTCGCGCTGTGTCCGGCAGTAGAAGTCGGCGGACCGCTGGAGCCAGCGGCACAGGTCGAGGTCGAACGTCTCGCTGGCTTCGAGCAGGAACCCCGAGATCTCGGCGTCGTCGCGGAACCACGTGTAGCCGTAGCCGCCCGAAGTGACGTAGAACGGGTCGAAGTCGGGCGCGGCGATGCGCGCGCCGTTGGCCGCGGACAGCAGCGACAGCACCCGGAGGTCGGCGACGACGCACTCCCGTGCGGGCGTGTCGTCGGGGACCCGCCAGCGGCGTTGCGTCCGGCCCGCCTCGGCCAGCGTGTCCGGCGTGTAGTGGTCGCCCGCCAGTCGGTCGACGGTCGCCAGGGCGGCGTCGCGGTCGGTCCGCGTCGCGTCCGTCAGCAGCGTCGCGAGCGTGACGCCGCCGTCGCGAAACGGCGCGGTCAGCGAGACGCCGCCCGTCAGCGTCGTGTCCTCGTAGCGGCGCTCGCCGGTCGCGCGCGGGAACGGAACGGGGTCGTCGTCGAGCAGTTCGGGGAGCCGCTCGGGGATCTGGCCATCGACGGCGTCGAAGTCGGTCGAGACGGCGACGTAGTCGTGTTCCGTGCGGTGGTAGGCCTCGACGGCCCCGTCGTGGACCAGCAGGCTCTGCTGGCCCTCCCGCCCGTCGGGGGCGAAGCCGACGAACGCCCGGAGGGAGACATCGTCGGGCGCGTCGCCCCGGAGTTCGAACCGGGTGATGTGAGCGCGTTCGATGGTGCAGTCGGTCTGGACGACGGCCCAGTCACCGCGGTCGTGGACGGTCTCGACGGCCCCCGACTCGCGTCGGTAGCGCTGGTCGGCGCCCGCGTCGAACCACGCCGTCGCGTCCGTCTCGACGCCGAACCGCGAGCGGTCGATGCCCGTGAGCCCGCAGAGCGGATAGGAGTAATCGCGCAGCGATCCGTCGCCGTCGACGTGAACGAGCCTGTCGTCGAGGCCGCTGAATCGGCCGGTCGTCGAGCGTCGTTCCCCCGGGAACTGCCGACCGCGGTCCCGCGTCCGCTTGAAATCGTTGAGCGCCGTCCGAAGCGTCATTAGGAGAACGCACCACGCCGAGAGATATAAAATATGGTGTAATAGTTTTTCATAGTTATAGCATCGACTGTCCCGCCGGACCCAGCGTGGGGTTCGGATCGGCGGTCTCGACCCCACACGGCACCGAAACACAGTTATCCGACACCCATAACAGGAACACAAGGAATGGACGATTCGACACTCAGCGACAGACTCGCGCAACTGGGCCTGTCGGACAAGGAGGTCGACACGTACCTGTCGATCCTCCAGAGCGGGGAGGCCACGGCAAGCGAGATCGCCGACGACACCGGGGTCTCCAAGCGGTACGTCTACAGCATCAGCAATTCGCTGGAAGACCGCGGGTTCGTCGCGGTCAACGACCACGTCGTCCCGACGACGATTCGCGCCCGCCCGCCCGAGGAGGTCGTCGACTCGCTGACCGACAGCCTCGAAGAGATGGGCGGCGCGCTGGACGAGCGCTACTCGGAGAGCGTCAAGGAGCCCCAGCAGTTCGACGTGATCAAGTCCCGAACGACGGTCGTCAAGCGCCTCACCGAGTACATCGCCGACGCCGACCACGAGATCATGCTGTCGGTCCCCCAGCAGTACCTGCCGGAGGTCGGCGAGGAGCTGGCGGCGGCCGTCGACCGCGGCGTGCTGGTCATGCTGGTCGTCAGCAGCGCGGACGGCTTCCGGGCCGAGGACGCGGCCGGCCGGGGAACGGTCGTCCGGGCCTGGGACCACGAGATGCCGATCATGCTCACCGTCGACGCCCAGTTCGGGCTGGTGTCGCCCGCGGAGATGGTGACCCGGACGAACTCCGACCAGCGGGCCATCGCCTTCGTCCAGCGACAGCTCGTTCCGGTCCTGTCGGGGTCGTTCCTCGGGAACTACTGGCCGATGGCCGAGGAGGTGTTCGTCGCCGACCCCGCGCCGCTCCCGGCGACCTACCGCGACTTCCGCCACGCCGTCCTGCAGGCGACGCTCCGCCAACGTGCGGGCGAGACAGTCCGGGCCGCCGCACAGGTCAGCCCGGTCCAGGCGGACGACGACCCCGGGCGCGTCGAGGGGAGCGTCGTCGAGACGCGACAGGGACTCGTCGAACCACACACCAACGCCTACCCGATCGAACACTCGCTCGTCGTCGACGTGGGGGACCGGACCGTCACGCTGGGCGGCTCCGGGTCCTTCCTCGAAGACTACGAGACCGACGCGGTGACGCTGTCGCTCGAAGAGTGAAAACGGTCGCAGTTCCCGCGAGCAGTCAGGTCCGCCGGCTCGGTTCCGGCCAGCGATAGAGGACGTAGGTCTCCGCGTCGGGGTCGTTCTCGGGCGTCCACACCAGTCGCAGCGTCGCGTCGGTCAGATCCAGGTGCTCGCCGGAAGCGACGCCCGAGAACTGCCCGGCGTGGATCGAGAGTTCCGTCCCCGCGGAGACGGCCGCCGGTGCTTGCGACTGGATTGGGTCCCCGGTCAGCGTCGCGTCGCTACCGTCCGAACTCGCCGCGCCCGTGACGGCGATCGACAGGGTCTCGCGGTCGAGCACGTCGCCGCTCTCGAACGTGAGGTTGAGGTACTCGCCGTTGCCGGTCGTCCGCTCGTCGTAGTCGGCGACGACGGCGACCTGCGGGGCGGCGGTCGGCTGTCGGTCGGTGAGGTCCAGGGCGAACGCCCCGGCGACTGCCGCGAGAACCACCGCGATACCGACGAGCATGACGACACCGACGACCGGACTCGCACCCCTGCTACCTCCGGGAACCCGACTCATTGGGCTACCTGAGGACTACCCACTGATAAACGTCGCTCCCGGCTCGGCGTTCGATATTCGACGCGGTGGCCGCCGGTTCAGGCCGTCACCAGGAGGTCATCGGGCAGATCACCGTCGAGCGCGTCCCGGTCGTGGGCCGCCTCGAAGTCCGGGTCGGGGCCCTTCGGGATGATCCGCTTCGGGCTCACGTCGGGGTGGGTCGTGTAGTAGTGCTCCGTGATGTGGTCCATGTTCACCGTGTCGGCCACGCCGGGGAGCTGGTAGAGGTCGCGCAGGTACGGCCAGAGGTTGTCGTACTCGCGGATGAGCCGGTGGTTGCACATGAAGTGGGTGTGGTACACCTCGTCGAATCGCACCAGCGTCGTGAACATGCAAATGTCCGCTTCGGTCAGGCGGTCGCCGGCGAGGAAGCGCTGGTCTTCGAGCACGTCGTCCCAGTGGTCGAGCGCGTCGAACAGTTCCTCGACGGCCTCGTCGTAGGCCGACTGGCTCTCGGCGAAGCCACAGCGGTAGACGCCGTTGTTGATCGGCTCGTAGATCTCGTCGATGATGCGGTCGACCTCGTCCTGGTACCCGCCGGGATAGAGGTCGACGTCGTTCTCGGCAACGTCGTCGAACGCCACGTCGAGCATCCGAAGGATCTCCTCGGACTCGTTGTTGACGATGGTCTCCTCCTGTGTGTCCCACAGCACGGGGACGGTCACGCGACAGGTGGCGTCCGGGTCGGCCGCGACGTAAACCTCGCGGAGGTAGTCCGCACCGTTTTCGGTATCTTCTGTACAGCCCGCCTTCTCCGGCGTGAACTGCCAGCCGTCGTCATCGCGGTACGGGTCGACCACGTCGACGCTGATGGCGTCTTCGAGTCCCTTCAGCGTCCGCGCCAGGAGCGTCCGGTGGGCCCACGGGCAGGCCAGCGAGACGTAGAGGTGATACCGGCCGGCCTCCGGCTGGAAGCGCGCGTCGGGGTCGTCGCGGACCCAGTCCCGGAAAGTGGTGTCCTGCCGGTCGAACGCCCCGTCGTCGTCCGTGGTCTCGTACGCGTCGGTCCGCCACTCGCCGTCGACGAGCATGTTCATCGTGCCGGTCGGTTGGCGCTGGACGGGGATAAACACCCGAGCGAGGTAACGGCGGTGTCACCGGACGGGGATCCGAACCGGTCGCGCCGTCGCCATGACGCCGTTGCGCAGACCTGCCGGCGACCGCCGTGGGCCCGCTCTCCCGGCGCGTCGGGGCCGCGTGCCACACTCCGACACGCCGCCGGCCCGCTTCGAAGGCCTTATTGGGCCGCTCGGCGACGTATTCGCCAAGAGTACCTATGTCGGACAAACCTGCCTCGATGTACCGGGACATCGACAAGCCCTCGTACACCCGACGCGAGTACATCACGGGCATCCCCGGTTCGAAGATCGCACAGCACAAGATGGGTCAAAAGCAGAAGGACGCAGACGAGTACCCCGTCCAGATCAGCCTCATCGTCGAGGAGTCCGTCCAGCTGCGTCACGGTTCGCTGGAGGCGTCCCGCCTGTCGGCCAACCGCCACCTCATCAAAGAACTCGGCGAGGAGGGCGACTACAAGATGACGCTGCGGAAGTTCCCCCACCAGGTCCTGCGCGAGAACAAGCAGGCGACCGGTGCCGGGGCCGACCGTGTCTCCGACGGGATGCGCCAGGCGTTCGGAAAGATCGTCGGCACCGCCGCCCGCATCCAGGCCGGCGAGCAGCTCTTCACGGCGTACTGCAACGTCGAGGACGCCGAGCACGTCAAGGAAGCGTTCCGCCGCGCGTACAACAAGATCACTCCCTCGTGTCGGATCAAGGTCGAGCGCGGCGAAGAGCTGCTGATCGCGTAACTCGAGCAGCGTCGTTTTCTCGCCGTGCAGTGCGTGGAGAGCGGAACGGCTGACGAGTCCACAGTCTTCGTTTGTCCAACGGTCTGTGACGTCGAGTCGCGCCGGACCGACCCAGTTGCCGCGTGCTAACACTACCCACAATATTCTTGCTCCCGTCCCGCGTACCACGAGGTATGGCACTCCGACTCGTACTTCTGGTCCTCGGTGTCCTCGAACTGCTCCGCCCGCGGAAAGTCGTCGACTTCTGGATGGGGATGGCCGCGACGAACGGCGACGAGGTCGACCTGCGGCCGTGGGTGTACAGCGCCGCCCGCGTCGAGGGCGCACTCCTCGTGCTATGGGCGCTCAAACGTGGCCGCGGTGGCAAGTGACTCGGCGGTACTGCAGGGGAGAAGCGCCCACCGATCTGCGTGAAACGGCGGCGTTGACAGCGACCGCTACGCCTCGTCTGACAGTCGGACCGTCAGGACCGGGGCATCCGCCGTCCGGACGACGTTCTCCGTGACACTTCCCAGCAGATAGCGGTCCAGTCCGCTCCGCCCGTGGGTACCCATCACGATCATGTCGACGCCCTCGGCGTCGGCGTAGCCGACGATCTCGTCGTGGGGGTCGCCCTCCCGGCGCGCGCTGACGACCGGGCAGTCGCGGTCCCGGATCCGCGCGACCGTCTCGTCGACGACGCGGTCGCCCTGTTCGGTCAGCGCTTCGACGGTCGTCGCGTCCGCGGCCGCGTTCCCGAAGTACGTCGTGTCGACGACGTAGAGCACGTGCAGCGTCGCGCCGTGCGTCTCGGCCAGTTCGAGCGCGTGCGCCAGCGCCTCGTCCGCGCCGTCGCTCCCGTCGGTCGGGAAGAGGATATCATCGTACATACATGGGAGATTTCGCGTAAAGAGCGTAATAAACACCCGACGATTCCCCGAGTTTCAGAATGGATGACAAAATTTGCCAGAGTTAGTGGCCGTTCACCCATCTCAGAGCCGGCGGAGAACGTCCACCGGGTGCAGAGAGCAGCGGACACCGAACCGGTAACTGGAGAAGGGCGGAGACTGCGAGCGGGTTTTACCGCTCCGGGCTAACTGGGACCTATGCTCAGGCTCGCCGTCGCCACAGCGGCCGAGACGTTCGAGCGGATGCAAGCGCCGCTCGCGGCTAGAGACATCGAGGTCGGCCACGTCGAGACCGAGGAGCGGACGATCCCCCTCGACGCGTCGCCGTTTGCCGATTACGACGTGGGGTTCGTCTATCCCTCGCGAATCATGGAGGGCGGCGTGGCCGACGCGATGCTCGACGTGCCGTGGGTCAACGACCGCGAGGCCATCCTGCGGTCGCGAAACAAAGCCGACGTGCTGGCGCGACTCGGCCGGGCGGACGTGCCCGTCCCCGAAACCGTCGCCGTCTCGAACCCGGCGAGCGAGGCGGACCTGACGGCGGCCTTCGAGCGGTTCGACCCGCCCGTCGTCGTGAAGCCGAACTCGACGACCCGCGGGGTGGGCGTGACGACGGCCCACGACCTGGACTCGTTTCTCGGCGTCGTCGACTACCTCGACCTGGTCCACGACTACCGCGCGGTCGGGGACCGCTCCTTCCTCGTGCAGGAGTACCTCCCCGACGCCGCGGACTACCGCGTGATGGTCGTCGACAGCGAGTACGTCGGCGCGGTCCGTCGGAGCCTGCCGGACGACGCCCGCGAGCGCGGCCGGTGGAAGCACAACGTCCACCGCGGAGCGGACGCCGACGGCCTCGACCTGCCGGCGGACCTGCGGGACCTCGCCGAGCGCGCGGCCGACGTGCTTGACATCCCGTACCTCGGCGTCGACCTGCTGGTGACCGACGACCGCGCGGTGGTCAACGAGACGAACGCCCGGCCGACTATCGACGCGGCGACGAAGTACGAGGACGGGTTCTGGGACGACCTGGCGGCGCTGATTCGAGAGACGGCGGGCGAATAGCGGCGTCGCTCGGCGTGGTCGATACCGAACCAGCTCGGGAGTGTCGTCGAGTGCCGCGCGGCGGAAAACGGGCGAGACGGGACGGCGGCGATTACAGTTCGATGTCGGCGGAGTCCTCTTCGCGGTCGAACGTGACCTCGAGGATGCCGTTGTTGTACGTCGCGGCGGCGGAGTGCTCGTCGACGCGGGACGGGAGCGTGAGGCGCTCGTGATAGTCGCGCTGGGCGCTCTCGGCGTTGATCGTCAGCACGGTGCCGTCGCATTTGAGGTCGATGGCGTCCTTGTCGACGCCCGGCACGTCGGCCACGACCCGGATCTCCTCGTCGGTCTCGTGGACGTCGACGTGGAGGTCGACGTCGTTCCCGCCGGTGTCGCGGTCGATGTGTACGTCCCCCTCCGACCCCATCATCTCGTCCATCATCCGTTCAATCTCGCGGAAGAACTCGTCGAACGGGTCGTCGCGGTCATCGCGTCTCATCCTTGAACGGTATAGGTTCGTCCGTTTCAAAAGCCTTCTGACGCGCTCAACACCTGCACCGATCAGCGCCGAACCGAGAGCCCGCGACGCCTCAAACGGACCGATACAAACATTTCCTGCCCGATCGCTCATAAACAAAAACGATTTACAACAAATCCGAAAACATTTTACACTGACCGACAGCCTATCTAGACAGCAATGAGTGAGCCAGTCCGCGTCGGCCTGAACGGCTTCGGCCGTATCGGCCGCAACGTATTCCGCGCATCGCTGGAGAACGACGCCGTCGACATCGTCGGCATCAACGACGTGATGGACGACGACGAGATCGACTACTTCGCCCAGTACGACACCGTGATGGGCGAACTCCCCGGTGCCAGCGTCGACGACGGCGTCCTCACGGTCGAGGGGACGGACTTCGAGGCTGGCGTCTTCCACGAGACTGACCCGACAGAGTTGCCCTGGGACGACCTCGACGTCGACGTGGCGTTCGAGGCGACGGGCATCTTCCGCACGAAGGAGGACGCGAGCCAGCATCTCGACGCCGGCGCTGACAAGGTCGTCATCTCCGCGCCGCCGAAGGGCGAGGAGCCGGTCAAGCAGATCGTCTACGGCGTCAACCACGACGAGTACGACGGCGAGAAGGTGGTCTCGAACGCTTCGTGTACGACCAACTCCATCACCCCGGTCGCGAAGGTGCTCGACGAGGAGTTCGGCATCGAGGCCGGCCAGCTGACCACGGTCCACGCCTACACCGGCTCCCAGAACCTGATGGACGGCCCGAACGGCAAGCCCCGTCGCCGCCGCGCCGCCGCCGAGAACATCATCCCGACCTCGACCGGGGCCGCGCAGGCGACCACCGAGGTCCTGCCCCAGCTTGAGGGCAAGCTCGACGGGATGGCCATCCGCGTCCCGGTCCCGAACGGCTCCGTCACCGAGTTCGTCGTCGACCTCGACGAAGACGTGACCGAGGGCGACGTGAACGCCGCCTTCGAGGAAGCCGCCGAAGGCGAACTGGAAGGCGTCCTCGGCGTCACCGACGACGACGTGGTCTCCTCGGACATCACGGGCGACCCGTACTCCTCGCAGGTCGACCTCAAGTCGACGAACGTCGTCGGCGGGATGACGAAGATCCTCACCTGGTACGACAACGAGTACGGCTTCTCGAACCGCATGCTCGACGTGGCCGAGTTCATCACCGAGTAGCCAGCCACCGGCTCTCGGCGCGGCGATTCTCGCGGCTCACTGACGGACAGTCGGGAAAACGTTTATAGCAATTCTTATCGAACGATGGGAACACACGGAGTCTCGCACGAATGCAGCGACTCTGTGTGCCTGTGCTGTCGACCTGGCGACGCCACTCGTGACCCGGTGGTGAGCCAGTGAGGCGGTCGACAGACTCCCCCCATTTCCCCCCCACTTTCCCGACTGATCCGGTGTCCGAACAGCTCCGCCGCTGGGGCCAGCGGGGCCGCGGATCCCGACTCGGAAACCGTTAAGCGGCCGGCAGGTAACCTCTCGAGTGATGACTTTCCAGACGCTCGACGACCTCGACGACGGCCAGCGCGTCCTCGTCCGCCTCGACCTCAACTCACCGGTCGAGGACGGCGAAGTACAGGACAATCGACGGTTCGAACGCCACGCCGAGACGATCAGCGAACTCGTCGACCGTGGGTTCGAGGTCGCCGTCATGGCCCACCAGGGCCGGCCGGGTCGCGACGATTTCGTCTCACTCGCCCAGCACGCCGACATCCTCGCCGAGCACATCGACCATCCCGTCGCGTTCGTCGACGAGACCTACGGCCCGCAGGCGATCCACGACATCGCCGACCTGGAGTCCGGCGACGTCCTCGTCCTGGAGAACACGCGGATGTGCGACGACGAACTCCCGGAAGAAGACCCCGAAGTGAAGTCCCAGACGGAGTTCGTCCAGACGCTCAAAGACGAGTTCGACGCGTACATCAACGACGCCTACTCGGCGGCCCACCGCTCGCACGCCTCGCTGGTGGGCTTCCCGCTGGTGATGGACGCCTACGCCGGCCGCGTGATGGAGACCGAGTACGAGGCCAACACCGCCATCGCCGAGAAGGAGTTCGACGGGCAGGTCACGATGGTCGTCGGCGGGACGAAAGCCACCGACGTGATCGACGTGATGACCCACCTGGACGAGAAGGTCGACGACTTCCTGCTGGGCGGCATCGCGGGCGAACTGTTCCTGCGCGCGGCCGGTCACCCAGTCGGCTACGACATCGACGACGCGAACCTCTACGACGAGCAGTGGGAGAAAAACAGCGAGAAGATCGAGTCCATGCTCGCGGACCACCGCGATCAGATCACGCTCGCGGTCGACCTCGCTTACGAGGACGATGACGGGAGCCGCGCCGAGCAGGCCGTCTCCGACATCGAGGAGAAGACCGTCTCCTACCTCGACGTGGGCAGCGAGACGGTCATGGAGTACTCGCCCGTCATCCGAAACTCCGAGGCCGTCTTCGTGAAGGGCGCGCTCGGGATGTTCGAGGACGAACGGTTCTCGGTCGGGACCGCGGGGGTCCTCGAAGCCATCGCCGAGACGGACTGCTTCTCCGTCGTCGGCGGCGGCGACACCTCGCGGGCCATCGAGATGTACGGCATGGAAGAAGACGAGTTCGGCCACGTCTCCATCGCCGGCGGCGCGTACATCCGGGCGCTCACCGGCGCGGAGCTCATCGGCGTCGAAGTCCTCTCGCGTTAGAAGCGGCGTTTCGTCTCGGCGTGTCGGTCGTCCCACTCTTCGACCACGTCGTCGGGAACGCGGACGACCGGCCGCGTCTCGCTCGGTTTCGTTCGCGCGTGTCGTGCGGTCCACTCCCGGTCGTCGTCTTCGGCTGGGGGACCCGTCTCGGGCATGCCTGCTGATACCCGTGCTGGCGATAAATTCCTTTCGACAGTTGTCGTAAAAATGTACTCGACTCCGAGTAGTAACTGGAGGCAGCGGAAGCGAAGCGCTTTCCGCCCGCCACGCCGAATCCGGCGTATGTTCACCGGCATCGTCGAGGCGACCGGCGAGGTCCAGGCAGTCGTAGACGTCGAGGGTGGCCGCCGCGTTCGCATCGGCGCGCCGTTCGAGGGCCTCAGTCACGGCCAGTCGATCAGCGTCAGCGGGGTCTGTCTCACCGTCGAGAAGGCCTCCGACGGTGAGTGGTTCGAGGTGTTCCTCGCCCGCGAGACGCTCGACCGGACGTTCTTCGACGACCTCTCGGGTGGAGACAGCGTCAATCTGGAGCGGGCGATGCCAGCCGACGGCCGCTTCGACGGCCACGTCGTCCAGGGCCACGTCGACACCACCGCCGAGGTCGTCGCTATCGAGGAAGAAGGCGAGGACTGGACGTTCACGTTCTCGCTGCCCGAGGCCCACCGGGACTATCTCGTCGAGAAGGGGTCGATCACCGTCGACGGCATCAGCCTGACCGTCGCCGACCGGCGCGAGGACGCCTTCGACGTGGCGATCATCCCGACAACGTACGCGGAGACGACGCTCTCCGAGAAGTCGGTCGGGGACCCGGTTCACCTCGAAGTCGACGTGATCGCGAAGTACGTCGAACAGCTCTGTTGAGCGGCTACGGGTCGAACTCGGTCCGTTCGGGCCGCTGGTCGCTCGACTCCGCCGGGGCGTGTGCGCGCTTGTACGCCTTCCGGTAGGCGTCGAGCTTTCGCAGCAACAGGAGCCCGAAGATGGAGTCGTAGACGATGACGAAGCCGAAGAAGGCCACGAGGAAGTTCACGTCGTACAGCGTCGCGAGCACCGTCGTCACCGGACCGGCCAGCGTGTTGTACACCGCGTGGATGAGCGCGGCGATCAGCAGGCCCTTCAGGACGATGGGGCCGGCGTCGTCCGGGTTGAACTTCGCCAGTCCGAGGTAGTAGCCCGCGAAGGCCGAGTAGATGACGTGGCCCGGGCCGGCAAGCGCCCGCACCGCGGTGATGTCGCCGCCCTCTGCCAGCACGTTGAGCGTCCCGGTGACCATCTCGGTGTTCTGCGTGATGTACAGCGCGTTCTCGATGGTCGCGAAGCCGAGTCCCGCGGCGGCCCCGTACACCGCGCCGTCGACCACGGCGTCGAAGCGGTCGTCCCGGAAGGCGTACAGTCGGACGGCGAGCAGTTTCACGCTCTCCTCAACGGGGCCGACGATGAGGAAGAAGAAGAACACCTGCCCGAGAAAGGGGACGAGGCCGAACCCGGACCCGATCGCCTGGACCGGATACCCGAGGAAGGCGTTGAGCAGGCCCGCAAAGCCCGCGAACAGGACGCCGAGCAGGAACGTGCCGACGAGCAGCGTCAGCGGCTCCGACGTGGTCACGTCGGCGTACCAGATGTACGCGGCGAGACCGAGCGCCGGAACCGCCGAGAGGAGCGCCATGCCGGCGAACAGCGGCTGATTCCCGAGCGCGCCGAGGCTACCGAACAGGAGTTGCAAGAGCAAGATAGCGAGGGCGGCGATAATGACGAGCCACCGGAGCGCCCAGAGCCCCACGTGATAGAGCCAGTGGACGAACCGATCGAGCGTCGATCGCGGCTCCCAGTTCGCGATTTCGTAGAGGTCCGCCGACCCATCTGCGTTGGCTTCCACCGGGTCGCGCCGTCGCTGTCCCATATTCCCGGTGAAGTCCCGGCCACACCTAACCGTTTGGCTCGCGACGGCACGACGTGCCGGTCACCGCCGAGCGGAGCGCTGCAGTCCGCACACGTGCCAGAGACGAGAGACTTTTCGCGCAGGCCCGCCAAGAGCTTGGTATGACGCTACGCGCGGGTGTTCTCGCAGTCCAGGGCGACGTGTCCGAGCACGCGAGCGCCATCGAGCGGGCCGCGGCGGCCCACGACCAGACAGCCGAAGTCGTCGAGATCCGAGAGTCGGGGCTGGTCCCCGACTGCGACGCGCTGTTGCTCCCGGGCGGGGAGTCGACGACCATCTCGCGGCTCGTTCACCGCGAGGGCATCGACGAGGAGATCGTGGCCCACGTCGACGCCGGCAAGCCGGTACTGGCGACCTGTGCCGGCCTCATCGTCAGCGCCACGGACGCACAGGACGACCGCGTCGACACGCTGAACGTCATCGACGCGTCGGTCGAGCGCAACGCCTTCGGCCGGCAGAAGGACAGCTTCGAGGCCCCGCTCGACGTGCGCGGACTCGACGAGCCGTTTCCCGCGGTGTTCATCCGCGCGCCCGTCATCGACTACGTGGGCGAGGGCGTCGACGTGCTCGCGACGTGGGACGAGCGCCCCGTGGCGATCCGCGACGGGCCCGTCGTCGGCACGTCCTTCCACCCGGAACTGACCGACGACCCCCGCATCCACGACCTCGCGTTCTTCGACTCGGTCGAGTCGTAGCGACGGCCTGAAGGCCCCGCTCGCCGAACTCCGGCCATGAGCGACGCCACCGGCGACGTGATCGACGAACTGTTCGCCGTCATCGAGGACCGCAAGGCGAACCTCCCGGAGGACTCCTACACGACATCGCTGTTCACCCACGAGAAGGGCGAGAACGCCGTCCTGGAGAAGCTCGGCGAGGAGACGACGGAGCTGATTCTGGCGGCGAAAGACGACGACCGCGAGGAACTGGCCCACGAGTCCGCCGACATCGTCTATCACCTGCTCGTCCTGCTCGCGATGAAGGACATGGACGTCGACGACCTGCGCGCGGAACTGGCCGAGCGGCGGTAACGAAGGGACGCGCCCGGCGGAGGCTCGACCGCGGCGCGGTCAGTCGTCCCCGTCTCGCGTCTCGCTCAGGTGCTCCCAGATTTCGGCACAGCCACAGCCGTCCTCGACGGCGGCCAGGTGCTCGCGGTCGGGGTCGTCGGCCTTCGGCGTCGTGATCGTCTCGGTCATTGGAGTTACTATCCGTTACCGGTGTAGATAAGGGTTGTCTGCGTCGCGCTGACAGCCGTCCTGCTCGAGCGCCGCGTTACGATTCGACCGGTTCGAACCGGTGGCGGACGACCTCGCTGTCGTCGTCCCACTCGAAGCTCCCGTGGACGCGTTCCAGCCGCTCCCGGTAGGCGTCGAGGTCCGCGGACCCCTCGCGCCGGGCGTCCTCGTCTGTCAGGTCCCCGAGCGTCCGGTGGGTCACGTCGGTGACTTCGAACGCCGTGCCGTCGATTTCGAAGGTGTCGCCCTCCTCGGCGTACTGGTGGCCGCGGTGCAGTTGGGTGACGCGCCCCTCGGCGGCCAGCTGCTGGACGCGATCGTTGGGCAGGAGTTCGCCGGCGTCGATCTGAGCCATACGGGGACTGCGGGCGCGACGCCCAAAAGCGTGGCTCGCACCGGGTTCGGTGTCGCGGGTGCGAGTGAACGCGTTTTTACCCGCTGGCCGTCAACGGCGTCTATGAGCCATCCCTTCGAGGGTCTGCCGACGACGCCGACGTCCGAGGAGCTCCTGGACAAGGCGTTCTCGCGGGCGTCGCGCGCCGGCGGAGCCAAGGACGGGAACGAGGCCCAGCAGTCGATGCTGATGACGGCCTCGAACATCGTCTCGGACAATCTCGCGAACGTGGTGACTGCGTGGCCGACGATCGACGACCTCGACCCCTTCTACGTTGAACTCGCCGACGCGGTCATCGGCGAGGCCTACCCGGCGGACGACGATCCCGGCATCGACGCGCTGAAGCAACGCCTCGCCGAGATTTCCTGGGCGTCCCGAAAGACCAAGGAGATCCGACAGGAGTACGAGAGCCGCGTGGCGCGGGGCGACATCGACACCGCCCGCAAGCTCCGCAAGCAGGCCTTCGCCCGCATCGCCGACGTGGTCGAGGAGGTCGAAGACGACCTCGCGGCCGTCTCGACAGCCCGCGACGCGCTGAAAGACGTGCCCGACATTCGGCCGGACGAGCCGGCCATCGTCGTCGCGGGCTACCCGAACGTCGGCAAGTCGTCGTTCGTCAACCGCGTCACCCGGGCCGACAACGAGATCGCCTCGTACCCGTTCACGACGACCCAGCTCCGGGTCGGTCACTTCGAAGACCAGCGGATCCGCTACCAGCTCGTCGACACCCCCGGTCTGCTTGATCGGCCGCCAGAGGACCGAAACGAGATCGAGTCCCAGGCCGTCAGCGCGCTCGAACACCTCGCCGACGCGGTGCTCGTCTTCGTCGACCCGAGCGGCGAGTGTGGCTACCCGCTGGAGGACCAGCTCGAACTCCGGGACGCCATCGCCGACCGCTTCGACGTGCCGGTCCTGACGATTGCGAACAAGAGCGACATCTCGACGGCGGTCGAGGCGGACCACTACATGAGCGTCACGGAAGAAGACAACGTCGACGGCGTGCTTGAGGCGGCCATCGACGCCGTCGGCTACGAGATCGAACTCCCGTTCGACGACGAGTAGGTCCGCTGTTCAGTTTCTCAGTCCAGTTCGTAGGTCACGCTGACCGCCGCGTCGACGGTGACGGTCCCGGGCTCGATGCTCGTCCGCCCGCCGGCGTCACCGGCGGCGGCCGTCTCGGCGTACACGACGTAGCGCCCGCTGTCGCTGGTCTGGATCGAGACGGCGCTCCCGACAGTCCGTCCCTCCGCGCCGGCGACGACTTCGGCGTCGCTCCGGGCGCGGTCCATCGCGGTCGTCAGCGCCTCTTCGCGCGCGCTCTGGCGCGTCTCCTCGCTCAGCGAGTAGCGGATGCCGTCCACTCGGTCGGCCCCCGCGTCGACGGCCGTGTCGACGAGCGTCCCGACCGACGAGACGTTGCCGGTCTCGGCCTCGACGGTGTGGATGGCGACGTAGCCGACCTGTTCGCTGCCCGTCTCGGTCCGTTCGTACTCGGGGCGGATCTGGAAGCGCGAGGACGTGACGTTCGCGCCCGCGTCGTCGAGCGCCGACGTGATGGCCTCGGCGTCGCCGGTCAGGTTGTTCCGGGCCGCCTCGGCAGTCTCGCCGCGGCCGACGGCGGCCACGGTGACGGTCGCGCGGTCCGGCGCGCGCTCGACGGTGGCGTCCGCGCTGACGCTGACGGTGGAGTTCGTCGACGCCGCCTGCGCGCCAGTGTCCGCGAGTGCGAACCCGACGCCGCCTGCGACGGCGAGTGCCAGTATCCCAACCAGTGCGAGTGATCGTGACTGCATAGGAGTGGAGACACCTGCAACGGTATTTAGCTCATCGGACGGTCAAAGCCGGATTTGAGCGTCAAGCGGCCCGCTCGACGGTGACGTAGTGGATCTCTGTGATCACGTCGCGGCCGGCGGCGTCGTCGGCGACGGCGTCGAGTCTGTCGAGCAGGGATGGTTGGGGCGTCCCGGGCGGCAAACCGACCGTAACGACGACGCGACGGGGTTGCTGGAAGATAGCGGTGTTCGTGTACTCGACCTCGACCGAGAGGACCCTCGCCGGCGACTCGACGGTTCCCTCGACGCCCTCGCGGATGTCGGACTCCGTCGTCGCCCGCTGGAAGGAGTCGAGCGTGACGCCGCCGAGGAACGCCGAGAGGACGAGAATCGACAGCACGAGGACACCGATACGCGTGATCGTCGCGGACCGGGCGTTGCCCTCGCGGAACCAGTGTTCGGGCCGATAGCCCTGGTACCAGAGCCCGACGAGGACGGCGAGGTTGATCGAGAGGACGTTCACCAGCACGAGGACGGTGGAACCGAGGCTCACGAGCGGCTGGCCCCACGCGATGCCGATGCCGACCGTCGCCGCCGGCGGGATGAGCGCCACGGCGATCATGACGCCGACCAGCGCCGTCGAGACGCCGCTGGTGAGGCTCAGGACGCCGGCCGCGCCGGCCCCGAGCGCGACGACCAGCGAGAGGAAGTCGGGTGCGACGCGCTCGCGGACCTGACCGACCGCCGTCACGTCGGCGAGCGGTGGGATGACGTTGGCGTAGCGGACGAACAGCGCGAACACGGTTGCGCTGGCGATGGCGAGCCCCAGCCCGAACACCTGGAGCTTGACGCCGCGGACGAACAGGTCGTGGTCGTCGACGACGGTCCCGACGTTTGCGGTCATCGCCGGGCCGATGAGCGGAGCGATGACCATCGACCCGACGACGACGGCCGGCGAGTCGAGCAGCAGGCCGGCGGTGGCGATGACGGCGCTGATGATCGTCATCAGCGCGTAGATCGGGAGCGACGGCGCGAGGTCGCGCGCCTTCGTCGTCAGTTCCTCGCGCGCGATGCGGTCCTCGTCTTCCTCCTCGGCGTACTTCTCCTGGAGCTGTTCGAACCGCCGGGAGATGACGGTGTTCGCGTCGACGACGACCGTGTAGGCGTCGTCGTCGATGCCCACGTCCCGCAGGTCGTCGAGAACGGGTTCCAGCGCGTTGGTCGGCAGCGGGAACGAGACGACGGCGGTGTACTCCCGGCCGCTGGTCTCGTCGGAGACCACGTAGTCGATGCCCTCGTCGTCTAACGTCCCCAGCACCGCCTCGCGCTTGCCCGCCGGGATCGTGATCTGTACCAGCCGCACGGCTCTCGGTGGGGTCTCCGGCGACAAAAAGGCGGCTGGTCACGGCGCGGCCATCCAGCGTTCAGCGGAAGTGGCGGTTCGCCAGCAGGTACGCGACGAGCCCCAGCGTGGTCGTAAGTGTCGCGAGCGGGATCTCGTCGCGGTAGAACCGGTGGCCGCCGTAGAGGGTGGCTGCACCGGCCGGAACCGCGGTCAGCCAGGCGACTGCCGTCGGCTCGACGGCGGCCCAGCCGCTGTCACCGGCGAGCACCACGCCGACGAACACGGCCACCGGTAGGCCGACGGCGACGCCGTCGAGCAGCGCCATGAGGGCCACGGTGAACCGACTCCCGCGATACGCCATACGTCGCCGGTCGTGACGGCTCGTGAAATCGCTTTCCCCACCGTGGAACACACAGTCACGGACCGCCGCCCCGGTGTCCGGGGAAGGCCAGACCGTCCGCCGCGAACGGACGCGCTTTTCCCCGCTGGCGGCCTACCACGGATATGTTCGAGACGCGACCGGACCGGGACGCCGAAGTGGTGCTCGTCGGCCGGTCCAACGTCGGCAAGTCGACGCTGATGCGGGAGGTGACCGGCCACACGTTCGACACCGGGCAGCGCCCCGGCGTCACCCGCTCGCCGAACCACTACGACTGGGCAAGCGCGGACTTCGTCATCACGGACCTCCCCGGCTTTGGCTTCATGGACGGCGTCCCCGACGACGTTCGCGAGCAGATCAAGACCGACGTGGTCCAGTACGTCGAGGCCAACGCCGAGAAGATCCTCGTCGGCATCCTCGTCGTCGACGGGAAGTCCGTCGTCGACATCATCGACCGCCACTCCGGGCCGGACGAGATTCCCCACGACGTGGAACTGTTTCACTTCCTCCGTGAGGTCGGCGTCGAACCGGTCGTCGCCGTCAACAAGATGGACAAGATCGACGACCGCGACGAGCGCCTGAACGACCTCTGTGACCGCCTCGGCCTCCACCCGCCCTGGCAACAGTGGCAGGAGACGATTGCCCCCATCAGCGCCAAACGCGGGTCGATCGGCCCGCTGAACGAGGCGGTTCGAGAGCACCTCCACGAGGCGGGCCGCGACGACTTATTCCAGTTCTTCTGACGACAAGATCGACTTACCGCTCGCTCAGATCGCCGGAATAGTACGGTCTCGGGCATGAGTATTCTGGTAATCCGAGAGTACTCGTCGCGCGATCACGACGGTAACGTGCCGCGATTGCCTGTGATAACTTTTGACATATATAAGAATATATGAATCTCTCATACGGTCAATGACGATGAGTTGCACGAGCAATCGAATCGATCTTCGACCGGGCCGACGGTGGCGGGAGGCCCCATGAGCCGGCAGCACTTCGACTTCTTCGGGGAACTCCTGGTACGGATCGAGGGTGACGGTGGCCGCCTCGACAGGCAGTATCGGCGGATGTACGACCAGTTCAGAACGAATTCACCGGACAGATCGCCGGACATCGTCATCGAGGAGACGACCGACGACGTCGAACCGACGGTCGTCCTCGGCGATCCCGACGACTACTACGGCTGGACGGGCGAGGAGTTCGTCGTCCGCAACGGATCGGACTTCATGGCCGTCGAACCGGGCTGGTCACAGATCAGAGTGACGCGAGGGTTCGAGCCGTTCTACGCCATCTACCCGATGGAGTTCGAGATCCGCAAGCGGCGGCTCACTCACGATCAGGCACTGATCCACGCGTCCGGCGTCAGCCTCGACGGGCAGACCACCCTGTTTCCGGCCTGGCGGGGGGCCGGGAAGACGAACACGCTCCTGTCGCTGCTGCGCGAGGGCGCGGACTTCCTGTCCGACGACCGCCTCTGGGTGGGCGCGGACGGGACGGCGGTCGGCTACCCGCTGGGCGTCAATCTCCAGCCGTTCAACGTCGAGTCGTTCCCGGAGATCGAGATCCGATACGACGATCCGAGAGAACAGCTGCGCTCGACGGTCCACGAGTACGTCGACGCGCGCGTCGACCGAACCGGTGGCCTCCCGGAGACGGCCGTCGCGTACCTCAACGACACGTATCTCGGCGATAACAGCCGGGATTTCACCGATATCGGCGACCTGTATCCCGACGCCGACCACGTCGAGCGGGCGAGCGTCGACAACGTGGTGTTCCTCCAGGCCGCGCCCGACACCGACACGGTCACCGTCGAACAGATCTCGACGGAGACGGCGATGTCGGCGGCGACCGCGATCAGCAATTTCGAGTGGGACGGGCGGCTGAGGGAGTACTTCCACGCCTACGACTCGCTCGTCGGCGACGGGAACATGATCGAGTCCCTGGACGAAGTCACCAGACGCGAGCGAGAGGTGTTCCGCTCACTCTTCGAGGACGTCGCGACCTACCGCGCCTACATCCCCCGAACGCGCGACTGGCGGGACCTCAGCCTCGACACGGCCGTGGTGGAGGCGGTCGCATCGCTCGACTCGCCGCGCGTAATCGAGGCGATGGACTGACCGGTCGGGGGTGGTCACTGTCTCGGCACCGTTCCGGTGCAGTGGCCCGACACCGACGTTACCGACCGTCTAAATCGAAACGGACCGCGAAAGCGCACGATAGCTACACACCGCAGATGGACAAAACCGCACCGGACGAACTGTCAGTTTGCGTATCGAATCGGTACCCCGAGACCAGGTGGGAAGAGTGGACACGGGGGCAGTACAACAGACGGAGCAGCGGGCGCGACGGCCCTTACTCGCTGCGATTCGTTCCGTCGAGTGACTCCGGGGGGCACTGAGTGATGGACGGGAGTGCCCAGCGAGCGACGGGACGCACCGCGACGCGACGCGACCTCCTCAAGGCGGTTGGTGCAGGGGTCGGCGTCGCGACGCTGGGAGCCGCGCCGGGAGCGAGCCAGCAGTCGACGTCCTGGACCGTCGTCGCGCTGCCGGACACGCAGGTGTACGCCGACGACCAGACGGCGTACGCGAGCGAGCAGACCCAGTGGATCGTCGACAACCGCGACAGCGAGAACATCGCCTTCGTCAGCCACGAGGGCGACGTGGTCGACCACGGCGACGTCGACGCCGAGTGGCGACACATGGACGCCGCCATGTCGAAGCTCGACGGCGTCGTGCCGTACTCGACCGTTCTCGGCAATCACGACTGGGCGACGCTGTGGGACAAGCAGTCGTCGAGCGAGAAGTACAAGCAGTACTTCGGCCCGGGCCGGTACGACGGCCGGTCGTGGTACGGCGGCGCGGGCCCCACCGGCGTCGAGGAGAACCGAGCGAACCTCAATAGCTACCAGCTGTTTTCGGCCGGCGGCTACGACTTCCTCCACCTCGCGCTGGAGTGGGAGCCCGCGGGCTCGACCGACGATCCCTCGACGCCGCTCGGCTGGGGCCAGCAGGTGCTCGACGATCACCCCGACCGGGCGACGATTCTCACCACCCACTCGTACCTCCGTGACAATCCCGACCAGCGGACGACGGAGCTTCAGGAGCCCAACGACATCGGAAACACGGGCCAGGCCGTCTGGGAGGAACTCGTCGCGCCGAACGAGCAGGTGTTCATGGTCCTGTGTGGCCACTGGCACGAGGACGACGGCGAGGTCCACCAGGTGTCGACGAACGACGCGGGCCGACCGGTCTACGAACTGCTCGCAAACTACCAGTTCCGCGACGACGGCGGTCACGGCCTGATGCGCCGCATCAGGTTCGAGCCGGACGGCGGGAGCGACGGTCCCGATCGGATCGCCGTCGAGACCTTCTCGCCGAGCACCGGCGAGGAACAGACGGACGGGGACAGCGAGTTCCACTTCGATCTGGACTTCGACGCCCGTTTCGGCACCGAGTCGTCGACCGGCGAACGGGTCGCGTTCGAGCAGGGGACCGACGGCTACGGCGGCACGGTCGACACCATGCTCCGCGAGGCCGACCCCGAGACGGGCTTCGGAACGGCGACCACGCTGTCCATCGACCAGAACGACCCACAGGGGAGCGGCAACGGCAGCCAGGCCCTCCTGCGGTTCGACGGCGTCGTCGGCGACGGCGACGGTCAGGTTCCGCGAGGAGCGAGCGTCGAGAGCGCGACGCTACTTCTCGAAACGGCCGACGACGGTTCCGGTGCGTCCGTCCACCGCATGCTGACCGACTGGGGGCAGGACGACACGTGGGCGTCGCTGGACGGCGGCGTCCAGGCCGACGGCTCCGAAGCGGTCGACAGCGCCGACGCGCAGACCGGGACCGTCGCCACCGGGACGACGCGGATCGATCTCTCGGCCAGCGTCCAGGCGTGGGCCGACGGGGCCCCGAACCACGGCTGGGTGTTCCTCCCCAGCGGCGGCGACGGCTGGGACATCCAGACGGCCGAGAGCGACGTGCCGCCGACGTTGCAGGTCCGGTATCTCCCACCGGAGGAGAGCGACGGCCCCATCGCGGGCGACGCGGACGGCGACGGAGACGTCGATAGCGACGACGTGACCCGGATCCAGCAGTCCGTGGCCGGCAAGGACGTCGAGATCGACCGTGACGGGGCGGACGTCGACGGCGACGGAGACGTCGATATCGGCGACGCTGCTCGCGTGCGGAACATGAGCGGAGGCGACTCGTGAGCGACACCAAACGACTGCTCGCTGTCGGTGCCCTCGTCGCAGTGCTCGCGGCCCTGCCGCTCGCCGTCGCGACGGCCGGTGCGCTGCCGGCCCCGGCGATCGGGGTCGCCGGGAACGCGACCGGTGCGCCCGCCGACACCGTCACCGTCTCGCCCGGAGAGACGACCACGCTGACGGTGTGGGCGAACGCGACCGCCGTGAGCGGCTACCAGACGAACCTCACCTTCGACCCCGCCGTCGTCCAGGTCGAGTCGGTGTCCGGTAGCGGCGACTTCGACGCCCCGGTCACCAATACGAACAACGACGCCGGCTGGGTGGCGTTCAATCAGCTCCGCGACTCGGAGACGGCGAACCCCGTCCTCGCGACGGTCACGCTGTCAGTCACCGACGAAGCGGGATCGAGCACCGACCTCTCGGTCGTCGAGGCTGACACCAAATTCTCGGACGGCGACGGCGCGACCACTAGCCCGGAAACCGTCCACGACGTGACCGTGACCGTCGAAGGCGAGACGACGCCGACGCCAACGCCGACCGAGACACCCACGCCGACGCAGACACCCACACCGACACAGACGCCAACGCCGACACAGACGCCGACCGAAACCCCGTCGGACGACGGGAGCAGCGATGGCGGCGGAGGTGGCGGAGGCAACGACGACAGTGACGATGACGACAACGACAGCGGCGGTGGTGGCGGTGGCGGTGGTGGCGGTGGTGGGGCCGCTCCACCGGACGAACCGTCGTTCACCGTGACGAACGCGTCGCTCAACGCCTCGACGACGACCGTCGGGGCACCGGTGACCGTCTCGGCGCTCGTCGAGAACACCGGCGACGACGACGGGACCTTCGACGCGTACGTGTCCGTCAACGGCAGCGCGGTCGGCGTGAACGAGTCGGTCGACATCGACGCCGGCGAACAGCGTTCGATCAACCTCTCGGTCAGATTCAACGCCACGGGGACACACGCCGTCTCGCTCAACAGGACGGCCGTCGGTAACGTGACCGTCCGCACGTCGGCTGCGCCAAGCGGAACCGATTCGACGAACGGAACAAACGTGACGAATGGGACCAACGGGACTGTGACCCCAGCGGTCACGGCGACACCGACTCAAACGAGCACGGCCGCGAGCATGCCGGGAACTGCGACAGCGGCGACGCCGGCCCCATCGACCGACGGCGGAACGGCCACGCAGGCCGCGACCGACGCCGTCACCAGTCCGACCGGAACGACTGGCGGGAGCGGCCCCGGCTTCGGGGCGGCTACCGTCGCACTGACCCTGTCGATACTGCTCGGCTGGCTCGGCCTGCGGGAGCCGCCGACCTGAGGCGGCAATCCATTTCTCCGGGGTTCCGCATCGACTACGTAGCACTGAAAGCCCCGTCGTGAGCAGATGCTCGCGGGCACGAGCGCTCAGGTCCTACGAGCGACCAGCGTGACAGAGCGATCCCACTTGGCGAGAGAGGAGGATAGGCCCGCCGGGATTGAGCGAACGCGAAGCGTTCGCGATGTTCGGCGAGTCCATGACTGAACGAACGAAGTGAGCGAAGGAATGGACTCGCCGGGGAGGTCTGACTGTTCGAATCGCTGTACTCGTCGTTTTCGTGGGTTTGAGGCATCATTCTAAGTGCTTTTTACGTACTTCCATCTTTTCGCGGGCGGTGCGTGCGTCGTAGTGCTGGTACAGCACTTCCAGCGAGACATCCATCCGCTCCGAGACCGTCTCCGGCGGCACGTCGTCGTTCAAATGCTCCGTGATCGCCCCGCGTCGAACCGCGTGAGGCGACCGCGACGACGGGCACTTACTCGGCGTGTTCTCCGAACCGACAGCCTCGCAATCAACCGGGTCGCGATCGTGCGGACACTCGCCGTACTCGCAAGGGTGCGTCGCCCGATGGACCCAATTATAAATCGACGAGCCACTCGGTCGCCCGTTCTTGGACGTGATGAGCGGCTCACGACCGTACTCGTCAGTCACGTTGTGGCGGTTCTCCGCGACGTACTCGTCGACAATCTGGTACGCCTCAGGTCCGAGGTAGACCCAGCGGTTCCCCGCCTCTCCGTTCTTGAGCTTCGTCCCCTGCTCGATCCGATGCTCCAGCACGAGCGCCTGCTCGTCCGGACGCATATCGTCGACATCCAGCGAAATCAGCGCCGAGCGTCGCATCCCTGTGTTCCACAGGAGCGTCATCACAGCGTGCCGGCGGCTCGCGAACTGGTAGCGGTCGAGATAGCTCAAAATCGCCTCGGCGCGACTCGCATCGAGGTGGACATCCCGCGACTCAGCGCCGTCGGGCAGCTCGGGCGCGTGGACCTTCTCTGCCAGCCCGTCCTCGACGCCCTCGATGTCGGCCCAGAACCGAAGCGCGACGCGGATCGTCGACAGTTGCTTCTGGAGCGTAATCGCAGCCACATCGCTCCGCCGCCACGCGACGAAGTCCGACAGGTCGCGACCAGACAACTCGTTCAGGTTCTCGATCTCCCGATCCTCGCACCAGTCGAGAAACGCACTCAATCGGGTGCGAGCGTTCTGGAGCGTCGACTTCCGAACGCTCGGCTCTCGGTGTCTAAGGAACCGCTCGACACCCTCGTCTGGGGCGAGCGGCTGGAGATCGTCGCTCACGCGACGACACCTCGCGATACTCGACGGTCGAAACAACCAACTACGTGGTCTGTGAGGTCCTGCATGGGTCTCTCAAGGTGACAGCGAGCGCGACCAGGGTACCAAGCTGACACGCGCTCGCTGTCGATAGACCCGCTCGGACTCGAACCGAACTTCCACCTGTGGGCCTGAACCGCCGAGTCGCTACTCCTCGCCGCCGCTCGCCGCCTTCTCAGGGTCGTACCGCGTCGGCTCCCCGCCGTTGTTGTGTCGCGTCGACCGGGCCTCGCGAACCTCCGCGCCGTCGCGGATCTTGTCCTCGCAGAACGGGCAGGCGCGGGGCTCGTCGACGCCGTCGGGTGTGAACACGCGGGCGTACCGGTCCGTGACCGTCGACCCGCAACCCTGGCAGGTCGGCATCAGCGGCGCACCCCCAGCGCGTCGAGCGCGTCCCGAAGCATCGCCTCGTCAGCACCGTTCGCGGCGTGGACGAGCTGCCGGACCAGCCGGCTCCGCTCCTCGGTGTGGTGAGACGCGTCCGGCCACGGGACGTTGTGGACCTCGGTCCACAGCTCGTACATCATCCTCTCGTCGAGCACGATCTCGACGCGACCCTCGGCCTCGGTCGTGACCGCCAGCACCCACTCCTCGTCGTTCGCCGGTCCGTAGGACACCGACGGGCGCTCGCCGCCGACCCGGTGGCGGGTGACGCCTCGCTGGTCACTCCCTCCGTCGGTGACGATCTCCGCGAAGCGGTCACTACAGCACTGGAGCGCCGGGCCGCGCGAGCGGAAGCGAGCCCCGCAGACACAGTAGTGCCAGCGGTCGTCGTCACGGCCGCGAAGGCGCTCGGCGACATCACCCCACGACTCGCCATCGTCCTTCGCGACACCAATGTCCTCGATGTCTTTCTGGCCGAAGGCAGTCATCGCACTGCCCTCCGGTCAACCACGAGAGACTCCTCGACCTCGATGTAGTCCTCGGGCTGCTGCTCGTCCAGATCGGCCGCGGAGTCAGCCCCGTTGAGCCCAATGAACAGGACCGTATCACCGCTGTGGACGGGCAGTGTCGTCATGATCTCGATCTCTCGAAACAGGGACTCAGTCTCGCGATCCCACTCCTCTCGGTCGGCACTCCTGTTGGTACTCGTGTGCTTGCTCATGCTTGCTCCAGAACGCGCTCAGTCGTCAGTGCGGCCGCGCTGTGGCCGCAGGGGTCGATGGTCGTCCGGTCGTCCGCGGTGAGCCCTGCGACGGGTGTGCCACAGAACGGACAGGTAACATTTGCTTTCCACTTGGTAACCTGTTCGTAACGTCGCGAATCGTGCGGGAGGCTTTTGTCGCCCCCGTGTGTTGCGTTCATCACGGTTGGAATCCCAACCGACGCGGCCTCTCTGTCTCCAGCAGGGGGCCGCTCCCCGTTTTCCGAGGAACAGACCACCACCGTGAGCGCCGCGTCGGTCTTACCAGTACCCTCATTTCCAACAGCACTTAGTATTTTCCCATAGTTATAGGAAATATGCCGGAGAATAAGGAAGAACCTAATAGTTGTGTGAAATCTGAGGTTTTCGGTGTAAATATGCCCCTTCGACCAGATGGGGACGACATGACGAAGGAGGACAGACGCCAGCAGTTGCTCGAATTTATGAAGGAGCATCCGCTGGCGCTTCCCCCGTTGCTTATTTATAGAAATTTGAAACTTCACAAGGACGTTACTTTCACCGCTGACAGCGTCCGGAACTACCTTGATGAATTTGCGGAGGAGGGTCTGGTCCTCATGGTGGAGAAGGAACCTCTTGATGAAGGCAAACTCGTTGAAGCCGAAGCCGGTACGAGACCATACTACATCATCTCGGAGGACGGTCGCGACTACTTGAGTGAGGAAGAATCGCCCTAACAACCAGCCCACTCCGCTACGCTTATCAGGGCCAGTCGCCGCTGTCGAGGTAGGCCGTCGACGGATTCGAATCTCCCCCCAACCCCATCGCGTCGACGGCCGAACGCTTATCCCGCTGATTGAGCAAGTACTCGTATGGCCAGTTCGACGCGCGACGGAGACGTCCACGAGGACGAGATCCGAATGTGGCCCGAGGGTGACGGCTGGGTCATCACCCATATCGAAACCGGCGTCACCACGCAGGGCGACACCCGGCAGGAAGCCTTGGAGATGCTCGACGAAGCGGTCGCCCTCCACAACGGCGAGATCGGCCACGAGCCGACCGACGAGGAACTTCGAGAGATGGGGATCGACCCCGAGGACAACACCACGGGAGACGGCGAACTCCCCGACTTCATGCAGTAGATGGGGCGAGGCACGTTCTCCGGCAAAGAGGTCGTAAAGGTCCTCGTGAACGTCGGCGGCTTCGAGTGGCGACGGACGACCGGCGACCACGCCCAGCTCTACTACGAGCATCCGACCAACGAGGACGACCGCCGGCAGGTCACCGTCCCGCTGCACGACGAACTCAGAACGGGGACGCTCCGCAATATCGCCGAGAGTGCCGGCGCGAACGACTTCGACGCCTTCTGCGAGTGGGTCGACCGCAACGCGTAGCGACCCTGCATCGCTTGTCAGCCTCACATCCCCGCCGCTCACAAAAATCCCTCCAGCGAGAGCGTCGTCGTGCCACGGAGATAGCGGCGGTAATCAGTCTGGTCCCACCCCAGCGGCCGAAGCACGCTCTCACCGGCCCGAAGCGCCAGCATCCGGTAGAACTCCGTATCGTACTCGCTGAGGGACTCGTGGGCTAACTGCACCCGCTCCTTCGAACGTCGGTCGTCGTCGACGACGACGTACTCTACATCCTGACCGGGATGGCGCGGGAGCCCCTGGGCCTTTGCCCGCTGGAGGGCCGCGACGGTCTGTGTTCGCTGGTCGTAGTCCCCGACTGCCTTGGAGACGCGCTTTCGAATCACCAGGTCTTGCGGGTCGACGTTGCCCGCTTCCAGCGTCTGGATGCCACGATACAACCGCTCGCAGACGGCCTCCGGCGACCCCTCGCGGTCGAGCGTCCAGATGAGATCTCGCTGGAGCGCCTCGACGAACGCCGGGGTACTCCGCTGGACTGCCTCGATCCCCTTCGTGACGGGTTCCTCCGCACCCGCCACTCGACCGAAGTACTTCGTGAGCGCCCCCGCCTCGGAATCACTGAGCGGGACGAAACAGATCCAGTCGTATCGGTCCTCCAACTCCAGCGGGATGGACTCCCGCTCGGAGATGCGGTCACACAGCTCCGGAATCGGCGTCTGTGACTCCCCGTCGACGGGCTGGACCCAGAGGCTGTCGACGATGCCGTGAACGACCCGCCAGCCGCCCGCTTCCAGCGTCTCTTTCGCGTCCAGTAGAATCTCCCGAGCGTAGGCGTTGATGGCCTCGTGACACTCGATGCGGCCGAACTTGGCGTTCCGATACCCCTGGTAGCCGAAGCAACTGACGAGAATCCATTTCAGCGCGTCCGACCGTGCCTGGAGAGCGTCCCGCCGCTCCAAATCGCTCGCCGACGCAATCTCCGCTTTAATCTCGGCGCGGTCATCGATAATCGGCCGGAGGACCTCGGGAATGAACCCGTCACGATCACAGATGCTGTACCCGATTCCAGGTACGTCCTCGGTGTCGTGACAGTCACAACAGACCGTCTCCGGGCTGATGTTGTACTCGCACATGATGTTCGGGTACAGCGACCCGAAGTCGATCTGCACAACGTCCTCGTGCATCCCAACGTTCGGCGCGAAGGTGAACCCGCCACGGTCGGCCTCGTGAAGCGTTGCGACCGTTTTGAATTCCTCCGGCTCCCACTTGTTCCACGGAATCAACACCTCGCGTTCGAGCGCTTTACGAACCTGAATCGCCGTCAGTATCGTCCCGATCGACCCCCAGGCGGTCTCCTGAAGCGGCCGCCATGAACGTTCGACGAGGTCGAGGAGACCCGGGATGCCGGACTCGTCCAGGAGGAACGAGTTTGACTCGTCGACGACGGCCCGTCCCGGCACACGGAAGCGAGCTGGGGAGTGACCGATCTGCCCGTAGCTCTCGTAGGTACTGGCCCCGGCAAGCTTCTCGTAGCCATCTGCCCGACCGAGTCGGAAGTCTTCGATTCCCTGTTCGCTGGCCTGGTCGTGACAGAACGGAATGGTTCGGGCCGTCGAACAGCACAACACGTCGGGGTCCACGGTCCGCACACGCTCGTCGAGCGCGCTGAGAACCGCTGCTGGGCTGTCTCCGAGTCGCGTCCCGTCGACTGTCAGCGCAGTCACGTCCTGGTCACGGAGTGCGGTTTCCGGGATACTGATGTTCAGAACGCGAAGGTCTCGCTCCGGAACCGGAGAGGTTCCCGTCTCGACGCAGTACCGGAACTGCGGCGCGAGGTCGACGTTGAACAGACGGAAAGCTCCGGGGTGGAACTGGTCGAGCTCGTACAGGCGGCGGATCTCGTGAGCCAACGTTTGAACCTCAGTCACTCGCTCAAGACTGATACGGAGGACAGTCGTCTTCGTCTCCGAACCCAGGGAGGTGAACCACTCCTCGTATCGAGTGCTGGTAACCTTCGGGTCCGTCCGAAGCCGGTCCCGAAGCGCATCCAGGTTATCGCCCGACGCCAGCAGCGCAGGCTCGTAGTCGGTGTTGACCCGACGCTCAACCCCCTCGTTGGTGGCGTGCCACTCTCGAACGCCCTCGTCTCGAAATTCGCAGGTAAGCAGCGGCATGGGTCAGTCTTGCACCTCCTCACGGAGCATCTGAAGTTCCCGCTGCTGGGCGACCAACATCGACAGGAGTACGGCGAGCTCGGGGTCAGTACTGTTGAGGTAGCCAGCGGCGTCGGCGTGGTGCTTCGCCTGCTCGAATAGCTCGTCGAAGGCAGGCCGATACTCCCGCCGGAGTGCCCGCCGAAATGGCTGGCATCGGTCCTCGAACCGACCGAGGAAATCCCGATAGGTCGGATTGGTTCGCCCCATCAGGCCCCTCCCATCGTGGCCGGCGTGATCGGACCGATTCCCGCGGTGTCGGCCTGCTCCTCCGCGACACCGAGCAAGTCGACCCAGTAGGGAATCGTCGTCTGCCAATACCCATCCGCCCAGTAGACAGTCGTTTCGTAGTCCTCTCCGGCGAAGCGGTAGCCCATCGGAGTCCGTTCGCACTCGTACGAGGTAGCGACCTGCTCTGCGACCATCTCGGTGAGGCCATCACCAGCCGCGTCGGTCACAAGAACCGGGATGTTGTACACATCTGCAACCTCGGAGAGCGCACTGAGGACAGCGCTGAGCATGGGCTCAGCCTCGTGTGTCGGTACGTCCTCGTCACGGTACAACGACGCCAGGTTCGGCAGGATAATACAGCCAGTCCGTGCAGAAGCCTGCTTGACGACACGCCGGACTATCTGGAAATGCTGGTAGGCGGTAAAGCCCCTCGCAAGACGAATCCGCCGTAGGATACGACGATGAGGGGCCATCTCGTGGAGCGTGTACGAGGAACTGGTGTTCCGGGCATCCACCCAGTAGGCAACACCGTCGACGTGCTGGATTGTATCGAGGGCCAGCTGGTGCAGGGCTGTTGACCGTGGATCAGGTGTCTCCAACAGTGTGAGACCCGGTTCCAGTTCGGGCAAGCTCGCATCTGGGGTAGCCTGACGAATCTGCTTCATGCCTCCCCCTCGATCTCTTCGATGCCTAACCCCAGCAGCGACTCGACCAACCACTCGGGCAGTTCGGGTTCGGCGAGAATATCGTCAGCCACATCAGTAGTCGTTAGCAGCGTCGCGACGGCTTCGCCGTCGATACCGAACTCCCACGACTCGTCGCGCTGGACTTCGATGCGACTGCTGTACTCGGGGTCAGTGTGGTAGATGAATACCTTCGTGTCTTTGCCGTCGATGGTCTCACGCTCGATTCGGTCGGGAGTTTTGGTACGCGGCATAGTTGCGGCGACGAGATGGTCTGTAAAAGGACTGGGGCGCGGGTGACCGGAAACAAATTTCATCAAAATTCAGAAAAGAAAAAGAAGGCTCAAGCCAACGAGACACTCAAAAATAGCCGATGATCGGAAGATGAACGGAAGTGAACGGAAAGGCCGCTGTCTGGCGATTCGCAAATGAGCGGTTCTGTTGGATCGTCAAACTATGACAGGAGTCGCGTGCTGAGTACAGGGAGACGATGTATCGTACCGAAAATGGGGGGAAATCCCGACAAATGCTGTTATGAACCCCTCTTATGACGATTTTCGATAAAAATAACATCAACGCAAAAATCATATGCCCACGGACTTACAACATCAAAACAGTCAACATAATGAGTGAAGAAGACATGAGTTCCGACAGACAGGAAGAGTTAGAAACCATGCTGGAAGAATACGATGGCCCGAGTGTAGCAGAATACGCTGGTGAAAACAACTCCCGGTCATCTACTCGTGTTTCAAACTCGCTAACGCCCCCCGAGAACAAATAATATGCCGAGTTGGGGGGACATTTTAGACTGGGTAAATGAATTAAAACAAGATCATGGGCAACAGGCCTATGATCGTGCAATTAACCACTATCTGAGCAGACTGCATGACTATACAGAAAACGACATAATCATCTATACGACTGATTTCACTCAACCTAGCAATAGTGGATATAATCAGTCTATCACGCTTGGTGATATGCAGGGTTATATGGAGGTTTTGAGCAATCTTGACGGGAGTAAACTTGATCTGATTTTGCATAGCCCTGGTGGTTCGCCTGAAGCGGCTGAACAGATAATCCTGTATCTACGCGATCATTATGACGAGATCCGGATTTTCGTCCCACAGGCAGCGAAGTCAGCAGCTACGTTGATGTGTTGTGCTGCTGATAAAATCATAATGGGTAGCCATTCTAGTCTAGGGCCCATTGATCCGCAGATGCAGGTTCAGACACAGTTTGGGCCCCGACTTGCCCCCGCCTATGCGATTCTGAACCAGTTCGACCAAGCTAGAGAGGAATTCAGGCAAACTGGCGAAGTAGGCGCTTGGGGTCCGATTTTGACCCAGTATGGTCCTAGTCTCTTGGCAGAGTGTGAGGATGCTATTGATCTGTCGGAGGAGTTAGCGAGGCAATGGCTTCAAGATTACATGTTGAATGAAGGGGATATTGAAAATAACCGGCATGAAGAAATTGCACACTATCTCTCAAATAGGGATAATTTCAGAAGCCACGGGCGGCCTATCTCTCGGTCACAGGTGTCTGATTTAGGATTCAATGTAACTGCGTTAGAAGATGATGACGAGCTTCAAGATCGTGTTCTCAGTTTACACCATACAACGTCCATCCTAATGGATGATACCCGAGTTTCAAAGATCATCAGTAACCAGCTTGGTGATCGCTACGCCTGTTTTGCACCTGTAGAGCAGGCTCCTGAAACACCGCAAGATCAAACCGATTCACCCGATGATGAGCAGTAATAAAACCCTTATTTGGTAAATCTCTGTATTAGTTTCCCTAGGAATTATAATTCGACTAATGTAATGAAGATTATGAGCTATACTAATTGATTCAGAATCCAGCTTTTTAATGCAGGACAACTGGTCGATATGCGACCTGTATCTTGCACACGATTCAGAGAGTCGTCCAGGATGACATAGCGATCATTAGTCAGTTCGTACTTTCAGTGGTACTGATTCGTTCATTTCGGATTGATGCAAACGCATCAGTCCTGCTGAATCTAATCTCTGATTCATTCTAGTTTCAAAAACTAAGTGAACGCCAACCAAGTCGAATGAGCGGAATCAGACCAGCGACCGGTAGGACTTACCGCGACCGTTCCCTTCGTCGTCGATGAGTTCGTACTGTTTCAGACTCCGGAGGTAGCGCCGCCGGGTCGGACGCGCCTTCGGCGAGTCCATCTGGTCCTCGTAGCGAGCGTGCAACGTTCCGGCGTCGATCTCGCCGGCGCGCCGGACGATCCGGAACAGCAGTCGCTGGTGTGTCCCAAGCGCGCGGATTTTCCGCTCCTTGACCTCACGCTGTGCCTCGTCGGCGATCTCGTCGACGACCGCCGGCGTCAGGTCGCGCATCTCGTTGTTCTCGACGTAGGCGGCGGCCCGCCGCAACATGGCGATGGCCTTGCGAGCGTTCCCCGCCGCGATGTCCGCGATGAATTCGACCGCAGTGTCGTCGACGCGCGAGGAGACCAGCCCGTGAGTCACGCGAGCGTCGAGGATATCGACCAGTTCGGCGTGGCTGTACTTCTCCAGACGGACGATGGGCGCGGCGCTGAGCCGCGAGTACACTTTCTCGTCGAGGTCGGCCAGCCATTCGTCCTCGTCGGTCGTGATACAGATGAGCGACACGCCGGGAATCTCGTAGAGGACGTACAGCGGCCGTTCGTCCATCACCGAGACTTCGTCGAGGACGATGATGATACGGTCGTCACACTCGCGGAGCCGGTCGACGGCCACCGAGGTCGGCGTTCCCTCGCGCCGGAGATCGGCCCCGAGCCCCATGTCGCGGACGGCCTTGTGCATCACCGCGGCGGCCGTGTTGTCGCTCATGCCGTTCACGTACGCCCAGCGGACACCGAGATGCTCGGCTTCGAGCTGGCCGAGCGTGTACTTCGCGACGGTCGTCTTACCGGCCCCGCTCGGCCCGAAGATAAAGACGTGGTCGCCTCGATCCAGCGTCGACGGCGTGAGTTGCGACGAGAGATGGTCGATCTGTCCCTCACGATGGTAGAGATCGCGCGGCACGAACGCGTGCCGGAGCGCTCTGGCGTCGGTAATCATTGCGTTCCGGATGGTAACCAGATAATGACTTGAAGCCGCGCCATACCCGGAGTGAAAGTGAAAGTGAAAGTAGAGCGTGACCGATATCGAGTGATGAGTTCGACCGACCATTCATTACAATCCAACGTCTCCGTTCTTCGATGTCTGATAACAGATACATTAGCGGTATTCCGAACGGACTCACAATCGGCGGTACAATCGCGTTCGTACTGGGATTCATTCCACTGGTCAACTTCTTTGGTGCGGCCATTGGCGGGGCAGCGGCTTCGTACGTCGAGGAATACGGCATCATCAAAAGCTCTCTGAGCGGAATCGCGGTCGGCCTGTTCTCGCTACTTCCGATTGGATTGTGGACGACGACAGGCATCCTGATGGGAGGCAGCGGCCTCCTTGAATCCCAATTGCTTGCTGGGATCGGTGCGCTCGGTGGCGTTCTCGGAAGCGTCTACGGGTTCGTGAGTTTCTTCCTCGCACCACTGTTCGGGATGATCGGCGGCCTCTCGCTTGGAGTTTACTTCCATCTGATTCATAAGGCGACGGACTAAGACTCCCCAGTCATCAGTAACGACTTCTTAAACAAGTCGTAACAGACGGCCCGATTTTCACTCGAAACCAGGTGTGTCTCCGCCCCGATCACGCCGTCCGCAACCACTATCCTAACGGAAACTAAACTAATCGTAATGCGAATCGAAGCCACCGACGGGAACGAACACAAGGTCTGGCTCACCGACAGCGAGATCGAGGACCTCCGCCGAGCCACGAACAGCCAGCGCGACGACCTCATTATCCAACTGGGCGCGTTCGTCGGCCTGCGCGCCTTCGAGATTCCGCAGGTCCGTCCCGTCGACGTGAAGGCCACCGACAGCGGACAGTACCGCCTCCGCGTTCGTGCCGGCAAGGACACCAGCGGGAACGGTGGCAAACCCCGCGACGCCTACCTCCCCGACAGCGTCGAGCGCGACCTCCAGCGCTACCAGAACGAGCACAACATCGCGCCGAAAGACCCGTTCATCAACCTGAAGCAACCCGGCGTCCGCGCGGTCGTCCGCCGCACCGCTGCCCGAGCTGCCGAGGCGACCGGCGACGCCGACTTCGAGAAGGTCAGCACGCACGATCTCCGCCGTCGCTTCGCCCAGCGCCTCCTGGTCGACGAGCAGGTGAACCCGCGCGTCGTGATGGCCGTCGGCGGCTGGGACAGCTTCGCTGCCATCGAACCCTACCTGAACGCCCCCAGCGAGGACGTGATCGACGACGCGTTCGCAGAAATTGGTCTGTGAATCCAGCGACGAACAAGAATCCGACCACGAGAGCATAAGAAAATCAGCCCTCGACCACGGGAGGGGGTTAAACAATTAGCCAGAACGCTCATTCAGGGGAGCCGACTAAATCAGAGACAGGCACCGCCTTGTGTCCACTTTCGGTGCCTGTTCACCACCCCCAACCTAACCACGGTGTCGGGACTGCCCGACACTTTTCCTGCGCTCAGAACGGACTCACTCTCCAGTCTGCCCCAACATGTCCACGTCGCCAATCTGCTCGGCAGCGAAGCGCTGAATCACATCATACTCGGACAACTCTGTGACGAATCGCTTTTTGTGGCCCAGTCGGTATACTGGGCCATGTCCGTCTCGCTCCGGCTGCCTGCCTTCTCACCACGCGAAATATTCGCGAGTCTCGGTGGCATCGAGCGCTGGCTGTGGGTCGCAATGTTCGGTTTCTACGGAGCTGGCGATGTACTCACTTCAATCGTTTCGATGGAACTCGGCGGCCACGAATCCGTCGTGTGGCTCAACGCGCTCATCGGACAGTACGGCTACGGCGTCCTGGTCGTCCACAAACTCGGCGTGCTGACGATCCCCGCCGCGGCGGCCGGCGTCCTGACGGTCGCAGCCTGGAAGCTCAACATCCGCGCGTCGCCGTTCCGGTCGGCTATCCTGTTGATGTTCGCCGCACGCGGCGCGCTGCTCGTCACGTGGAACTGCTACGTAATCTACGTCCTGCTGACGCACGACGTACCGCCAGAGACGCCAGTTCCGTTCTAAAAAAGCTGTTAGCGAATTATGCGTCCGGGCCGGAGTCTTCGCCCAGCGTAGCAGAGTTGTCGCCCTCTTGGGTCTCGTAAACTACACTGATTTCGTACGTGGTCGGAACGTCAGTCCCGCTACCATCGGCTTGGCCCAGGTAGACGCTGTTACCTGCCGTAACCTCGCTGCCAGATGCAGTAGTTGCATCGGGCAAACTGTGCCAAACGCCGGTGTTCGCATTGCCGCCGGCGGTACCGCGCACGTAGAGCTCGTCGGAGAGAATGCTGTCCCCGCCGTCGTGCGTGATTTTCAGATTCTTATCCGTCTCGCTGTAATCGAACGAGAAGCTCGCCTGCGGAGTGGTCTGAGATGCCGTGTCGCCCAGTCCAAGCACGAAAGACGCGATTACTGCGGCCAGAATCACCGTGATCGCGACCATCAGAATGACCCCAATCACCGGCGAGACAGCGTCGTCGTCGGTAAGCAATGCCTTCAGGTTTGTCAAGTCCATACAACATATCCATTCACGCTGATTGTAATAAAGGGGCCAGACAGTTTCGGTCTACATACCACTTTCAAGAGTGCCTTGAACGCCGCAGTGACGCCTTGAAACGCCCAATCCATGACCAGTAAAGGACATCAGGGGGTCCATTCAAGAAGACCCGGAGGGAACCAACCTCCTATTACCCTGTCAGGGCTGAGCGCCGGTCGCCCGCGCCCTGTGCAAGTGGGCATGTGACTCCCGTACATGAGCGTTCCGTCTGCCCAGTTTTACAATGTATACACTGGATCAGGAACCAGTATCACTCTCCAGTCTGTCCAGACACGTCCTCGTCGACCATCCGCTCGGCGGCCAGCCGGCGGACGGCCTCACACTCAGACAACTCGGGAACGTCGCCGTCACACACCCGGACCACGTAGGCACGCTCGCCGAGCCGGTCGACGGTCAGATGCGCTTCGCTTGGCTCACCACCGTCGTCGATCAACCCGTCGCGTTCGAGAAAATCCTTCGGCAGCGTCACGAGACCGGACCCACTTCGGTTCTGTAATTTCTGCATAAGTAGAGTGGCAAGTTCGTGGCTATTATGTGTTGCTTCTATGGTGATTGCATGTAACGTTCGTCACCATTTTCTGTAACTCAGCGGCGGGTATATGATCTAATAGCGACATCGCCGGCCAACCCGCGGGAAACCGCGGGGGAGTACCCCTACCCATGCCCGACCACATGGCCGGCGACCCGCAATCGCCGGACAGCGCGGCCGAGACCGCGCATCGACCGTATCGCATCGACTGGCACAACCTCGACGAGCGACAGCGCGCCCGAACCCGTCGCGAGGCGGCCGGCGCGAGTCGCGACCTCGACGCCGAGCACCACCAGTTCACGACTACGGGTAGCGACCAGAACCGCCCCGAAACCGCATGAGACGCGCAATACTCGCAGTCTTCCTCACACTGACCGTCATCGCATCGCCCATCGCCGGCACTGCCTCAGCAGCGCCCGGCCTGAACTTCTCCTCGGAGAAAACCCCGAACCCGACCTTCGTCGAGGACGAACTCACCATCGTCACCCACGACCGCGGTGAGATGGACGACCCGCTGGAGTACTACAACGACTCCGGTGAGATCACTCGCCTCCCGGCGACCGTGAACCAGTCCCAGGACACGCCAGTCGGCGTCCGCTTCGACAAGATCGACGCCGACCGCTACACGCTGTTCCCGCGTGTCGACGGCGAAGTCGAGAACTCCGCGACCTGGACCGCGGCCGCCGACTGGACGACCTCCTCGGGCGCGTCCTCGTCGATGTCGGTGACCGACGCTGACGCCGACGGCGTCCAGAAGCTCCAGTTCGACGCGACCGTCGCCAGCACCGAAACCGCGACGGCGACGCTCGCGAACAACGTCAGCATCACCAGCGACCCGAACAAGCGCATCCTGACGACGGTCCTGAATGTCGAGACGCTCTCGGGGACGGGTGAGATTCGCGCCGTCGACGGTGACGGCGATTACCGCTACGCCGAACTGAATGCCAGCCGCGCTGCCTCGAACGACACCGTCGTTGCCAACGCCACCGGTAACGGCATCGTCTTCCAGGAGCGCCTCTCGAACCTCCCGCTGGCCGGCAGCGGCGACGGGTCGTTTGACAGCATCCAGAAGGTCGAAATCGTCGGCGTCGACAACGACGTGACCGTCACCGTCGCCGGCCTCGACCTCGGCACGAAGAGCACGGACACACTCGGTGAGATCCAGCGCGACACTGACGGTGACGGCGAGCTGGAAACGACGAGCGCCACTGACTACTACGAGGGCGGCGTCGCGAACCTGACTGGTCTCGACACGATGGGGTCGGCCTTCGATGATGCGGTTATCACTGATCTCAAGGTTTACAACGTCCAGTACCAGTTCGCCGACCTCACGGACAGCGCCGAGTACTCGACGGAGTTCTCCAGCGCTGACGACTACAACTACCCCCAGAAGCTCGAACTGTATGCCGACATGGAGGTCCCGTCGGCCATCGACCTCTCGCACGGCGACATCTCGCTTGAGTTCGAGCAGGGCCTCGTTGAGTCCCGCTACGCGGTCGCCGAGGTCGCGACCGGTGCTGACACCTCCGAAGCGTTCGGGAACCTCACCGACGACGGCTCCTACACCAGCGTGACGGACACGCTGGGCTCGCAGGGGTCGACCGCGACGTTCATCTCATCGGCCTCTGCGGACACGAACCACCGCATCCATCTGGTCGTGCTCCTCCAGGACGAGGAGGCGACCACGCTCCAGAACACGGGCATGATGGGCGGGCCGACTGACTCCGGCAGCGGCGGGTTCTTCTCGACGCTCTGGGGCCAGATTACCGGCCTCGTGGCCGCGCTCGCTGGCGCTGTCGGGCTGTCCCGACTGATGGGCGGAGGGTCGTAACCGTGTCGGCGTCCGGTGCGGGCGGCTCACGAGTCCGCAGTCTGTTCGACCGGGCAGCCAACGCGGGGAGCATCGGCGCTGTCCTCTTCCAGGGCATCGGCGCGGTGCTGTTCGCCATCGGATCGGCGCTCGCGAGCGGCGTGCTCACCATCGCGGACGTGTTCATCATCCCGGCACAGTCGTTCATCGGCGCGGTCGGCGGCCTCATCGACGCCGTGTTCGGCGGCGCGGCCCAGATCATCAACTTCGGGGCCATCGCGACCGCACTGTCGCTCGGACCGGGCGGCCGATTCGCCAGCCCGCTCTCGTTCGGGTTCGCGTTCGCGATGGTGCTGCTCGCGTTCTACATCCTGCTGGCGTACATCAGCGAGGAGGACACGACGAATTTCTTCCCGCTCATCGGCACCGGGTTCGACCTGCCGACGCCCGGCTTCCTCGATTCCGAGGAGGAGAGCGAGTAGCACATGGTCCAGATCAGCGACTACATCGCCGAGAACGGCCTGTCGGTGCGCTGGGGACGGCTCCTGTCCCTCATTTTCGGGGCGGGGCTCTTCGCGTACTTCCAGGGCGCGATCACGGCGTTCCTGTCGCTGGTCAACGTCCCGTTAGGGCTGCTGTCGGGCCTGGCCTCGTTCCTCGGAACGGCGGCATCGCTGGTCTACGGCCTCCCGGCGGTTATCATCGACCGCGGGTTCGTGGCGGCGATCCCCTACGTGACTGATGCGGGCCTCGCCGGCTACGTCGTCGCCGTGGGCATCACACTGTCAGCACTGTATCCGATCGCGTGGGTGGTGAACCGTGTCCGCTGACGACAGCGAGGCGCTGTTCACCCTTCGAGCGCCCAGAAGCGTCGCGCAGACGCTGTTCCGCTTCGCCACGAACCCTGTCGCGTTCGTCGGGAGCATCATCTCGGCGTATATCATCAACGCGGTGTTGAACGTCGGCGGCTACGCGGTCAGTTCGATTCTGGCGGCGTTCGATCTCGTTGCTGGCGTGTTCGACTACATCCGCGTGGTGCTCACCAACGCGTTCGGCTTGCTGGGAATCAACCTACTCAGCGCGATCGCGGCGCTCCAGCAGGAGATCGCGGCGGTCTATGCCAGCGCTGGGGCGGCTGCCCCGTTCTTCGCAGTCGCGACTGCAGCGCTGCTGGTCTACCTCGGGTGGGAAGTGCTGAAACGACTGCCGGGGCTGGCCTGGAAGCTCTACATGCTGATTCCCGGGACGTGACCAGATCATGAAACGACTCAAAACTCTGCTGTTGCACCCGCTGACGACGGTCGCTGTCGTCGTGAGCGCCGTCGGCCAACTCAGTATCGGCTGGGTCGAGCCGGTCTGGGCGCTCATCTCGGCGACCTCCGGATACTGGTTTCCGGCGATCGCGACCACGTCGACGACACTCCTGCCGGAGATCGGCTACGGCTCGGAGGGTACGACGGTGCTGATCGCCGCCGCTATCGTGTTCGTCGGCGTCCAGCTCGACCGCCTCATCCAGCGGGTGCAGCAGTTCCTTGACAACAGATGAAACGACACATCACTTCGACACAGACGACTCGATTCCCCTCGCTGAGAGGGCGCACCACTCGCCGACCGGGAGGTGCGCCATGCCGCTGAACGTGATGGCTGGCGTCGGTGCGTTCGTCGCCATCCTCGGCGCACTCGTCCTGGTCCGCTTCGGGATCGCGTACGCCCGCTCGGACGACCTGAGCGTCTCGTGGGACCGCACCACAAAGTGGGTGACAGGTGTCGCGATGGCTGTCGGCGCGGCCGTCTCGATGGGGCTCATTCAGTTCGGCGACCTCGTCGGGATGGCCGTCGAGTTCGTCGTTTCCCACCCGTATTTCGTGACCAACATCGGTATCACGGGACTGGGCGCTGGCTCGCTGTCCGGCATGTTCACGCTCTCGACTTCGCAGTTCGTCGGGATCGCGTTCCTCATCGTCGGCATCGTGTTCCTCGTCGTGGAGGTGGACGAGTATGTCGGGTAGCATCTCTGTCGACTGCGTCCGACTCTCGGACCTCTCGCCGATGGGCTGGTTCGGGATCGCCATCGGGCTGGCAGGCATCGGACACGCAGTTCACGAGATCACCACCGCTATGGTGTGGGGCGGGCCGTGGCTCGAACCGCTCGTCGTGGCTGGCTTCGCACTCGCCATCGGCTTCGGCATCGCGTACATCGACGGCGGCCCGGAGGTCGAAGCGGCTTGCGACCACTGCGGCCAGCACATCCGCGCCCAGTCCAGCCGCGACGGCGTCGACGAGGCTGTCACCGTCGAAGCGTCGGGGTCGCCGCGGCGGGCACGCCTCGGCCCGCTCTCGGTCGTCATCCAGCGACACACCTCCGAGTGGGTCTACTGCTCGGGCGACTGTGCCGCCGCTGACGCCGACCGACGCGTGATGATCGACGAGGCGACCCACGACCACGGGCTGGCGGCGGAGGTGGCCGATGACTGACGCCTACGCGCTCCGAGCGCTGGCCCATCCGCGAGTCGCTCCGGAAGCGACTGCGACGCTCGTGGGCCTCGGGGCGGCGTCATATCTCGGCGGAACGGCCGCCAGCGGCGGACAGTACGACCTCGCAGGTCTCGCGATGCTCGTCATGCTGGGCCTGCTGGTCGCACTGAAACGCGTCGACGATTGCGCCCGAGAGGTGGCGCGACGGACGCGATGACGCGAGCGCCTATCGTGCTGCTGGCGCTGGTCGGCCTCCTGGTCACCGCCCCGATCGTCGGACTCGCCGACGCTCAGCAGGCGGACAGCGCTGGGAACACGACGAGCAACGCCAGCGACAGCTCCGACCTCACGCTCGACGATCTCACAGAGACCGGGCCGCGACAAGCTAACTCGCCACCGAGCGTCCGGATGGGCGAGCAACAGTTCTTCTGGACGGTCTACTGGCCTGCGAATAACCCGTTCGCGAACGTCGGCTCTCGGGACGGCGGCGAGTACTTGCCGCCGGGCCACACGGTCGGCCGAAACGCGGTGTATCTCCGCACCTGGACCTACGAGGACCAGCAGGAGACCGTTCACGTCGCCTACTGGGAGAAAGACCAGAAGACAGTCCAGCGCGGGAACACCACGACGACCGTTCCGGTCGCCCGGAATGTCACTCACGTCACGCACAACGTCACGTTTGAGCGGGGGCGGCCGACGGTGAAGATCCCACTCCGCCAGCACGACGAGGAAGTGCGTGTCACGATGTGGATCGAGGACAAAGAGTACGCACGATGGGCCAACTTCGGCCACAAGAGCATCGCCACCACGCAGTCAGTGGATATCAACAGCGCTGGTGACTACATCGCCAGCGTCATCGTCGACTTCCTGCTGTGGATCGTCGTCGGTGGGTTCGCCGTCGGCTGGGCGTGCAAACAGATGCTCGACAAGGCGGGCATCGGCCCGCAGTACGGGTACTTCCCGTGGCTGCTCGCGCTCTCGATCGGGACCGGCCTTGGTGGCCTGCTGTTCTACGAGAACCTCGCGAACCTCATCGTCAACGCCCAGTACGTGCTGGCGCTGTACGTTGTCGGCATCCTCGGCATCGTGATGCTGGAAACGTACACCACGAACGTCAGCAAGGCGGGATTCGTCCGACCGACGCTCCAACACGCCGAGTCGCCGACCGGCGACGACGCCTTCGACGTGGTCGACGCCGAGGTCCGCGAGGAGAAAATTGTCCGCAAGCCCGACGGAACGGTCTCGGTCGTCACGCCGGGGCTGTTCCCGTTCCTCGCCCGTGTCTTCGGCAAGTCGGCGATTCTCAAGAACGTCGAACAACTCCGCACGCGGGTCCCGGTCGAGGGCAAGTGGGACGAAATGTTCCTCGTCGATCCCGAATCGCCCGACCTGCTGTACTACGAGAAAGAGGGCTGGACGCTCGATTGGCCGCCACTGGACCGCGCTCACGGCGGTGAGTGGCTGGCGATCGGCGGCGCTGTCGGGCTGGCACTCGCGTCGGTCCACTACGGTGTCGCCTCGTTCTGGCCCGTGACGATCGTCACCGCCACCGGCCTGCTGGTCTGGCTGGCGACGCCGACCGACGGGAAAGCCGCAGTCAGACCCGCACCGATCCATCTCCGGACGGCGTTCGGGACGATGGTCCAGTACGCCGAGGACGTGGACGACGCCAAGCGCTTCGACGAGGTCAAACAGCAGCTCGACGGAGAGCGCATCAGTAAGCAGCGCGACGTGGATCGCGAGGTCGCCGACCACGACCGCACGCTCGTCGAGGGGATGCTCGATCCCGACGAGAAGGTCCCCGCTGCCGTCGATGACGGCGAGACCGACGACGAGGTGACCGAGCGCAAGCGGGACGGTATCCTCGGGAACGGCGAGGTGGCAGACGATGACTGACGCCACGCCGGACCCGTACCGCCCAGCGCTCGTCACGCTCTCGGAGGACGTGCGAGAGCGCGTCACCGAACTCCGTGAAGGGCTCGCCTCGGAGGATCGCGTGCTTCGCTGGGTCCAGGAGATGACGATCCGGACGCTGGGCCGGATGGACATGGCGGTCTACACCGACCTGTGTCGACAGTTCCGGGGCCAGCAGGGCGTGCTCCTCGGCGCGCTCGTCGTCCCGGCGGCCCGACGTGGGCAAAACCGGGAACTCAACACGGAAACCGCCGAGAAGCTCCGCGAGCGCCTGCTGGCACACTACGTTCTGCCCGCACACCGTGACGCGTTCCGTCGGCTCCGGGCCGACGCTACGGAGTACATCGACGCCGCCGGTGACGAGGACTCGCACCGCCCGGATCGCCAAAAGTTCGTCGCGATGCGGCCGGCACTGACCGAACTCGAACAGTGGCAAGAACGGGTCCTTGACGACCTGCTGGCTGGCTTCGACGAACGCGGCGACATTCTCGACTGGGGCCAGGATGTGCTGCTGGCGACCCACGGCGAACTCGATAAAGAGTGGGTCACGCGCGTCCACGATGAGGACTCGACGGTCGACGTTCTGACCGGCGAGACAGACACGGACAAGCGAGCGCGTCGCCTGTTCGCGGCCTATCACGTCCTCCCGCAGTTCCGCGCTGGTGTGCGTGTCCTGAGCGGTCGGGCCGGCGAGGTCGCCGACGAAACGACCGAACAACAGGAGGTGAACTACGCGTGAGTACGATCGAATGGGGAGACGAGAGTCTCGCCGACGAGGAAACCACCCGCGAGGTGCTGGCACAGTTCGACGATCCGGTACGGTCGACGGAACAGGCGACGGGCAACTCGTCGCGCTGGTCCGACGCTCGTCACATGCGCGAGCGGTTCGGTATCCCGCCGTGGGACGCGTCGAACTTCGCGTACGAGGGCGTCATCCCGAATTGCTGGGAACACTCCTGGGACGCTGGCGGTGAGCGCATCGCTGGCGGTACGGACTTCTTGGCACGCGGGAAACCGGGGAAAGGCAAGTCGACGCTGGCGAACTACGTCGCGGTTCGGATGCTGGAGATCAACAACGAGAAAGTCGTCTGGCGCGGTTCCTCCAGCCGGTCCGAATGGCTCCCGCTGGCTCCCTACACCGTCCTGTGCCTACCGAAAGGCGTCGACGTGACGGCACGACTGGAGTCGAAGGACCCGACCGAACCGGCGGTGAAGCTCGACGTGGAGCAGCTCGAAGAGATTGTCCGCGAGGTGCGCCGCTACGCTGACCCGGTCGACCTGAACCGGCGCGTCCTCGATCAGGGCGCGTTCCACGTGGTCTACCCGGACCCGCGACTGCGTGGCTGTCAGGAGATTTACGAGCGAGACCCGGAGAAACAGTACGACACGCCGCCAGAGCGTGATGTACTCTTCTCCGAGCACGACCCGGCGAATCACTGGTGGTTCGCGTGGGCGCTTGCTCGCGTCAATCACGGCCCGCACCACTGGACGACGTGGATCTGCGACGAGATCGGTGATATCGCGCCACAGTCGGCCCGCAAGGACAGCTACGGCTCGTATCAGAAGGTCGAGCTACTGAAAGACATGTGGGTCGACGCTCGGAAGTTCGGCCTCTCGATCTTCCTGTTCGGCCACAGCGAGGTCGACATCCATCGGTACATACGGCACAAGATCCGCTGGCGTATCCAGATGCCGGGAACGGCGAACCCGACGACTGCGAGCGACGTGGTCGGGTTCGAGAGCGTCCGGATGGACCGCGAGGTAACTGACGAGTACCCGATCGGGAAGGCGCTGATGTACAACGAGACGAATTTCGACCCCTTCCGCTGGAAGGACATGCCAGCGCCGACCGCCTACAAGCTCAAAATCGAGGTGGGAAAATGAATCTCGTCTCGATTTTCTCGAAAAAAGTTCGACTGAATCCGGGGGTCGAGCGCCGATATCGGCCGGTGAATCGGCGCTCTGGACGGATTCGAGCGCTCCCTAACGCGCGCGCGGATCAGATGGGAGCGCAGGGGTCCCCCCGCGGGGGCGCGTTTGGAGGTGCGCTCGCGCGATGATGGCCGTCATCTACGAGCTGGTCCGTGGCCTGCTCGAACTGCTGGCGAGTCACGTCGGATTTGAGGGCATCGCAATCGGAGCGCTGGCGACAGTCGTCGTCGGCCTGTGGTATCTGCGTGAGGCGGCTGATGCGTTCGTGGTCCTCGCTCGGTACTCGCGAGTAGCGTCGCTCATCGGGTTCGTCGTGCTGGTTCTGGTCGTACTCGGGTCGGTGAGCGGCACGGTCGACCTCGGCAGCGCTGCCAGCGTAATCGAACAGACAATCAATCAGTTCGGTGGTCACTAAGATGTTAGGAAGACTCAGAAGCGCGATAAAAGAAGGTACAGTCACTAAAATATCGAAAATTGGGATCGCAACACTGGTCGTAGTGTCTGCCCTTGCGATCCCATTTTCGGGAGGGCCTATCGGAGAAGTGCGAGCGGCATCAGATGTCTACTATGATGACTTTGAAGAGGGTTCTGCGGATGGGTGGAGTGGCGGCTCAATCAGTACATCCAGCTACCACGGTTCCTACTCTTTCAAGCAGTCTGGGTCCGGTGTAATAAACACATGGAATGACGGTCCAACTATCGACACCTCAAATGACAATTATGTGAGAGGGACATTCAAAATGGCGGCTGGTAATCATCAGAGTGAGGGTGGGATAGCGATAAGAAAAGATAGCGGTACTTATATCAAAATTGTGTATGACGACTATAACGGCGAATGGAAATTCTGGAGTGGTGGAAATTTCGTCACACGATTTGGAAGTCCGTCAGCCAATACGTGGTACGACTTCAATATGTCCACCGAAGGTGGGCAAGGCAAGATTAAAATTTGGCCTGCCAGCCAATCAGAACCTTCTGGCTGGGATGTTACAGCCTCGAATAACGGATTCAGCGGTCAGGTCGCGACAGTCACAGACGGGACGGTTCACTTAGACGAGGTCGCTGTAAACTCCGATGTTGCAGACGCTAAGAAATCGACTATATCCGGAGCTCTCACGAATCCGAGCGGGAATCCCATCTCGGGAGTGAACGTCTCGACCGGAACTGGTGTCTCGACGACGACCGACTCGTCGGGACAGTACTCGCTTGATCTCGCGGATGGCAACTACACGATCACGGCGGACTCCGACGAGTACGGCAAACTCTCGAAGGATATCACGGTCGCTGGAAGTGACGTGTCTGGCGTGGACTTCTCGTACGGCTACGAGATGGCGTTCACGCTCGACGACCGAACGAACGCGACGATCTTCGAGGGCGAGGACCCGCGCCTGATCGTCGAGCGACCGGACGGTTCGCTGACGACGACCTCGTTCAACCACAACCAGCGAGCGTTCGTCGGCATGGTCGACATGAGATACTACAATCTCACAGTGACCAGCGACTACCCCGCAGTCTGGGAGGCGAAAGGATTCCTCGCCGTGGAAGCGATCCCTGAGGGGCCGCTGGTGATGGACCCAAGCCTCGGCTGGGATACGAACACGCTCGCAACGCCGACCGAGGGCGCGACGCCGACGTTGGACGAGCGCCTGGACGTGCGGTTTGCCGAGCTGGAATCAGAACTCGGTGGCGACGGAACCGCGGTCACAGTTCAGTCGCCAGAGCCGATGGAACGTGTCGAGTACACGATTCGCGACGACAACGGCACGGCGCTGTACAACGGCTCTCGTGAGTTCGAGGAGCCGACGCGGTTCTATCAGGGCCAACTGTCCGATAACGTGACGAACAACGCATCGCAGGCTGACGATCCGACGCTGGAGTACTCCGGCGAGTACGCAAACGGATCGGCGTTCAACGGAACGACGGACCTGTCGGCGTCGTTCGGAACGGGCGGCGCGTTCGGCGGTCCAACGGGAACGAGCGGCGGTAGTGGCGCATCGACCGGCGGCGTCGTCCTGCTGGCGGGCGGTGCTGCTATCGCGGCGTATCGCTTCCGGCGACCGCTCGTCAGTGCGGCATCGAGCGCGGTCGGGAGGATCACCGGCTGATGACCACGCTAGACGTGCCGCTGGCCGACCACGTGCTGGGCATCTCACGGGCGACGGAGGGCGAACAGTGAGCGCACCGACGATCTCCGACACGAAGTTCGGGACAGCGACGGTGTATCTCGGTCTGGCGGCAGTGGCTACCGTCTTGGTCGGCCCGCTCGTGATGAACGAGATTCTGGCATACGGGCTCGCCGTGGCGCTCGGAGCTGGTGCGCTGGGCTCGACAGTCCTCGAATCCATCGCTGCACCGACGCCGGGGAAACTGCTGTTCCTGGTCGGCTTCGGCTTGCTCGTCGGGCCGGTGTTCGTCGATGCGGCCCCGTTCAAACTGTTCTGGGGTGCGTTCCCGGCACTGGCGTTGGCACGCTACTACCGGATGCAGGAGGTCAGGCCATGAGCGAGCCCGCCGAGCGGTTCCTGGTCGCCTGCGTTCGGTGCGCCGCGGAACAACGGCGGACAGGCTGGTGTCCGGCCTGCGGCCGCCGTCGGTAACTCTTTCTAACGACCTCCGTTTCGCGTGCTTCAACTGGAGTCTGCGGTGCGGGGCGGGGGTGTATTTTTGCGCCCCGCAGGGGCGTGGCCTTAGCCACACCTCCTAAGGGGGTTTGCCCGCGGGGCGGGACCGCGACCAGCGCGGCACCGCCGCTGAGACCGAAACGAGACCAAAACCGACTCGACCCGAAACAGGGGTTCAGGGGTCAAACGCGGGATTACTTATAAAGAACCAGTCCGCTGGACAGTGATGCCTCTCAGCCGTCGGGCGTTACCGGAGGGTCCGAACCGGGCGCTCGTACCGGGTGCCGTCGATGCTGACCACGGCGATCGCGTCCAACAGCGTCGCCGGGTCGCGACCGTCCGCCTTCCAGGCGCGCACCATCTCGCCGATCACATCGCCCACGAGCGGCTGGTTCGTCGACTTCAGCTCTGACAGCACCGTATCGATGCGCACGACTGGCCGCTGACCCTCGTGGTCGGGCGCGTCGAACTCCGCGCCGTACTTCGCGAGCCACCGATCGAACGCGCTCGACGCCGACTGCCGAACGTCCATGTCGACGATCCGCGCCGCCCGATCGGCGGCCGAGTCGATCGCGTGCTCGACGGACTCGACGAGCCCGCGAACCTCCTGTCGGAGCTTCTCGGAGACGAACCGAACGTGGCCGTTGTCGCTGGTGATGACGCCCTCCAGCCGCTGGAGCATCCGGTAGACCGTCGACACCGACGTGTCGGTCGCGTCGGCCAGCTCCTGGGCGTGCATCCCGCCGTCGGTCGCGAGCGTCTCGGTCAACTGCTCGTCGGCCGGGGTCATGTCCCGAAGGACGGTCAACAGGAGGTGCTCCTGCTGGGCCTCCAGGCGCGGCAGCGGGTCCTCGTGAATCGGGACCGGTGAGTCAGCGGGAGCCGCCTCGAAGTGGTCGTCGGCGACGAACGTCGTCCCACCGGCCTCGGTCGGTACGCCAGCCCACGAGAGCAGCGACAGCAGGCGCTCGTCGAGTTCTTGAATCACGTCGTGGCGATCGGCCCACGAAACCGAGCCCGTTGCGGTCCGACCCGCGACGAACTTCACTCCGAGCTTCGGGTGATACAGCGGATCGTCAGGAGTGAAGTTCTCCGGGTTCTCCGGCAAGTAGCTCTTGATATTGCCGCCGAGTCGATGCTGAGGAACCAGTTCCTGAGCACTCACAGACCCGTGTTTGAGGATATGGTGATGGCCACGTTCCTCCTCGTTGTCCCACTTGTACTCGCCGGCTGTTCCGGCCGCGTCCGACAGGAGCATCGTCAGCCGGTCGAGCACGCCACCAGTCCCGATGAGCTTCTCGTTCATCGAGCGCGTGAGCCGCAGATACTCTTCGACAGCGGTAACATGGCCGTCGAACGGCGCGTCGAAGTAGCCGTGATAGAGACCGACACCAGCGTCGTCGGCCAGCTCGAAGATCGCCCGCGCCAGCAGGCCTGGGAGTTCGTCGAGGTCGATGTTGGACGGCTGGGCGTGGACGCTCACACCGGACTCAGCCGTACTGTGGTGGAACGGGAACGTCAGCGTCTCCCCGTCCGGTTTTCTCATCTCCGGGAAGCGCGGCGAGACGTTGAAGTTGCACTTGCGCTCGCCCTCGCCGTCGACGTGGATGTCGAACTCGTAGAGCGTGTCGCTGTCGACCGGATCTCTCGGCCGCGGGGCGATGCCCGAGGTCGAGTAGTTCAGTCGGAGGTCGCACACTTCGCCGTCGATGACGACCTCGGAAACCTCGGTGTAGCCGTCGCACTCGTTGATGAGCAAGTCCGCGAGCGCCCAGTAGGGATCGAGCCCGTCGTAATCGACAGCCTCGCTGTTCCCGTCGTCGACGGGGCCGTAGTACAGCCACGCGTCGGCCTCGTGGATGTGCGGGTCGACGTGCGTCACTGCTCTTCCCCTCCGTCGGTCGCGAACGCACCGAGCGTCGAGGTCTCCGTTTCCGGACTCGTCTCGCTCGTATCGACGCCACCGGCCTGGTAGCTCTCGACGAGGCGCTGGGCGGCCGCCTCGCGGCGTTCCCGCAGGTCGGCAGCCGTGACCCCGTCCTCGCCGTCGCAACACTCACACGGACGACGTGGGCCACAGGGCAGCCGGTCAGGTCGCTCACCGTGGAGTTCGAGCCACTCCTCGCGCTGATCGAGACGCTGCATGATCTTCGCCCGCGGGTCCCGATCGTCGCGAGCGGCCAGCCGGCGCTCGACCGCTCGCCAGGCTCGAACGCGCTGGAGCGAGTCCATGCCGTCGATGAGATCGAACACCATCTCGCGACGGTCCGCGTGCGACAGCAGATCCCAGTCGAGCCACCGAGCGGGGTCTTCACCGATCTGATCGCGGAGACGGTCGCAGTGCAGCCGCTCGCGGCGGTCGCTGGACTGATTCGTCGACGGCATTACGCACCGTCGCCTCCGACGATCTCGGGATCGAGGATCATCGACCAGCGGAGCTGGGCGCACGTTTCCTCGCGACGATCGACGGCGTACCACCGACCGCGCAGGTGCTCGTCGATGATGCTCGCGGGCACGACAGCGATGGCGACCAGTTCCTTCGCGGCGTCGGACTCGTAGACCGCCAGCAGGTACGTCTCTGCCTGATCGACGAGCCAGCCGTGCTGGCCGCCATCGCGGCCTTTGAAACACCAGGAGCCGTGGGCCGTCGCCGAGCCCTTCGACCGCTCGCGAACGCAGGCCTTGATCTCCAGACGCGAGCCCGCTTCGACGAGCGGCGTCGCCCAACGAACGGGCACGCCAGCCGTCACCGTCGAGGGTTCGAACAGCCCGGTCGCGACCGCGTCGAAGTGGTCGTCCTCGTCGGCGGCCGCGTCGAGCGTGTCGATCGCGTCGACGACCAGCGTCTCGATGTCCGTCCCGATCGCCTTCGGCTGGGCGAACGCGTCGGTACTCATCAGGCGACCCTCCAGAACCGCGAGAAGTGGTCGCGGCTGGTCCAGGGCTTGACGCTCGCGCCGCCGCTGCCGTAGGCCCAGACGGTCGCGCCCAGCAGGTGCACGCGGGTGATGCTACGCACCGGAATCACCTCCCGTGAGGTCCTCGTCGGCACGGAACAGTCGCGACGAGTCCTTTCCGGTCGAGCAGCGCGGGCAGAGTTCGTCGGTGACGGGCTCGCCCTCGTCGTCGGGCTGGTTCGGACGGAGGTAGCGATAGCGCTTGTCCGTCGGCGTCTCCTCACCGCAGCCGTCGCAGTCGAACGTGGCGCTCACCGCGACCCCTCCTGGTCGGTGTCCGTGTGTAGACACTGCTTGTTCCACGGCTCTGGCTCTGCATCCGACGGCTGGTAGAGCGGGTGAACAGGGTGGCCATCCTTCGTCGTCCCCAGCGCGTACAGATCCGCATCGAGCATCTCGGCGACTCTGCGGCCGCGGTCGCGGTAGGCACCGTTCGTGCCCCAAGCCGCGATCACGAGCTCAGCATCCTCGCAGATCTCGTAAAGGTGGAAGATATTGTGCGGACCGGCGGGGTCGTCGCACTCCCGGAGCGTATCGGGGTCGGGGCTCCGTTTTGCGAACAGGTTGCCGACGACGATCGAGCCGTAGCCCCAGTCCTTCGCGTACCCGATGCACCGGCGAATCGTCGGATCATCCTCCGTCTCGTCGGCGGTGGAGGGATTCAGCATGATCCACGCCAGCGTCGGCTTCTCGGCGTCCCAGGTCCGGGTTAGCCGGTATCGGTACTCTCGATCGTCGGAGAGGACCGCGTCGGCTCGGTCGTCTTGAAGCAGCGAGTGCTCAGTACCGTCCGACATCAGGCCACCTCCCCGAGACTGACTTGTCGATGGCTCTTGCCGTCTTTCAGCCGCTCATACTCACGAATCGTCTGAAGGCGGTCACCACTCTCCACGTTGTGAACATCTCGAAGGTGCGCCTCCCGGTCACGCCAGTCGAGACAGGTTTCTCGTCCGGCTTTTGAACAAAGGCTGCACTGGTAGGTCCCATCTTCCTTCCGGGAGAGAGTGACGCCACTCTTCCGGAAGCAGCTGTCGCAGAGGCCGAACACGTTACGTCCGACGGCATCTCCACAGGACCGGCATCGTTCAGTACCGTCCGCAGACTGCCCGCCGTCGGTCATCGGCTCGCCGCCGTCGGGACGGGCGAGACTGTCGCGGTTCGCTTTCGCGCGAACGCGGTTGGCCTGCCGGGGCTGGCGTTCACAGAAGTGTCGCCAGATGAGCTGCCACTGCCGCTCACAGGGGCCGCACATCTCACGCGTCTCGCCGTCGGGCCAGCGCATCCGCCAGGTGCGGCCGATGTCGCCGCAGGACTCACACAGGTCGTCGTGTGAGACCATCTACGCGTCACCTCCCTGTTTGTCCCACTCGAACTCGTGGTCGAGCGACGTGGTGGGATCGGCGAGCTTAGCGGCGAGATTCTGGTCGGGATAGTCGTGATTCCCGAACTCGCTCGTGTCGGCGTCGTCGCCGGTGTCGACACTCCGGTGGAGCTTCGACCCGTTTTTCGCGGTAAACAGGAACGTCTCGACGCCTTTCTCGTCGACGGTCGCCTCGCCGTCGGGGAAGCACTGACTACAGAAGTCGAAGTCGGCGACACGCGTCGAGTCGACGGCGGTCCGCTGCCAGCGCCCATTCGCCAGGCACGGCGTTTCCAGCGTGACCTCCGGCGTCACGCTGACCACCCGGAATCACTCTGCGATTCGCCAGACTGCGAACGGGTGGCTCCCGAACAGTCATGGACTCTCGACAGATGGGGTGATAGTTCCGGGGTTGGCGAGTTGAACTTTAGCGTCTTGGAGTGAGAGACGCGAGAATCATGGACCCTCGAAAGAGGGTTTATTTCAGATGGACTCGCCGGGATTTGAACCCGGGGCCTCTTCCTTGCGAAGGAAGCGATCTGCCACTGATCTACGAGCCCGCGCAGTCTGCCACTCGAACGCGGAGTTGTAAAAACCCTGCGTGTGAGAGCGGCCTTCGATAGCGATTCACACTGTGTCGGGGCGTGTCCCGGCCAGCGGTTCGGGCGGACACGGCTGGGGCGTCGCGGGTACGACGCGCCGTGGGGTCCGCTCAGTCCTCGAGGACGATCTCGATAGAGACGTCGTTGGGAACCTGGATGCGCATCAGCTGGCGCAGTGCCCGTTCGTCGGCGTCGATGTCGATGAGCCGCTTGTGGACGCGCATCTCCCAGTGTTCCCACGTCGCGGTCCCCTCACCGTCGGGGGACTTGCGGGTCGGGACTTCGAGCGTCTTCGTGGGGAGCGGAACCGGACCGGAGAGTTCGACGCCGGTCTTGTTCGCGATCTCCCGCACGTCGGCGCAGATGTCGTCGAGGTCCTCGGGGCTCGTGCCCGCGAGCCGAACGCGTGCCTGCTGGGACATGCGTTATCGCTCGTTGACGCTGAGGACTTTGCCGGCGGCGATGGTCTGACCCATGTCGCGGATAGCGAACGAACCGAGCTCCGGGATCTCGGAGGACGGCTCGATGCTGAGCGGCTTCTGGGGTCGGACCGTGACGACGGCGGCGTCTCCGTTCTGGATGAAGTCGGGGTTCTCCTCGGCGACCTCGCCGGACGACGGGTCGATCTTCTTGTCGATGGACTCGACAGTACAGGCGACCTGTGCCGTGTGGGCGTGGAAGACCGGGGTGTACCCTTCGGTGATGACGCTCGGGTGCTGCATCACGACGATCTGGGCCTGGAACGTCTCGGCGACCGACGGCGGGTCGTCGGCGGGGCCACAGACGTCGCCACGGCGGATGTCGTCCTTGCCGACGCCGCGGACGTTGAACCCGACGTTGTCACCGGGCTCGGCCTTCGGGACTTCCTCGTGGTGCATCTCGACGGTCTTGACCTCGCCGGAGACGTCAGACGGCTGGAAGCTGACGTTGTCGCCGGTGTTGAGGATGCCGGTCTCGACGCGGCCCACCGGGACCGTACCGATGCCGGAGATGGTGTAGACGTCCTGGATCGGCAGTCGGAGCGGCGCGTCCGTCGGCGGCTCCGGGGCCGGCAGGTCGTTGAGCGCTTCCAGCAGGATTTCGCCGTCGTACCAGCCCGTGTGCTCGGACTCTTCGGCGATGTTGTCGCCCTCGAAGGCGGAGACGGGGATGAACTTCGCGTTCTCCGTGTCGAAGCGGACCTGGTTCAGGAGGTCCTTGACTTCCTCGACGACGCTCTTGTACTCGGCCTCGCCGTAGTCGACGAGGTCCATCTTGTTGACGGCGACGATGAGTTCGCCGATGCCCAGCGTGCGGGCCAGGAAGACGTGCTCCTGGGTCTGCGGCTGGACGCCGTCGTCGGCTGCGACGACGAGCACGGCGTTGTCGGCCTGGCTCGCGCCGGTGATCATGTTCTTCACGAAGTCGCGGTGGCCAGGACAGTCGACGATGGTGAAGTCGTAGGCGTCCGTGGTGAACTCCTGGTGGGCGATGTCGATGGTGACACCGCGCTCGCGCTCTTCGGCGAGGTTGTCCATGACGTAGGCGAACTCGAAGCCGCCCTTGCCTTTCTCCTCGGCCTCTTCCTTGTGCTGTTCGATGACGTGCTCAGGTACCGATCCTGTCTCGTACAGGAGTCGGCCGACGAGCGTGCTCTTCCCGTGGTCGACGTGGCCGATGATGGCCAGGTTCTGGTGTTGTTCGTCGCTCATTGTTATCTCTCACGCGCAGGGGCGCTGTATCGGGTTTGTTGGCTGGTGGTTCATAAAACGATTTCGAAAGCGTGTAAGCGTCAGGCCGTCGCTTTCCTGCGATTCGGCAGGCAATGGCATGGTGACGGAAGTCACCCCTGATCCCTCGACGTGCGGTTGCCCCCAGCAGGGGCCTACTCGACCGCACACGGGATCTACCGACGGCGTCGTCACTCTCCGAACGCTGTGGCACCTGAAAACGACGTAATCGAAAGCGACACCGGCTGTGGGTTCACACCGAGGATTCGAGCGAGCGCGCGATGTCAGCGAAGACGGGCAGCTCGACGGTCTCTCCGGTGAATGCTTTGTACGCCAGAAACACGAGGCCGAAGAAGATGACGAGATTGACGAGGCTGATCAGGAGGCCAATTCCGGCCGCAACGATCGTCGGGAGCAGTCCGAGCGTGAACGAGATGGCGAACCGAACGACGTAGAGACCGATGGCGAAGGCGACACTCTGGGCTGCGTTGAACCTGACGAACTCGTTATCGTCTTCCATCACCAGAAAGACGATACCGAGGATCGGAAGGAGGTAGCCGACCGCCGCCGCGAGCGTAGCCGAGAGCCCGAAGACCGTATCATCTGCGTTCGCACCATTCCCCATGGAACTTGTTTCCGTTGCCATATTGGCCTAAACTATCGTCTGCTGCCATAACATTTTTGCAATGCAAATACGATTATATTTTCCCAAATCGTCCCGAGACCAGCGTCTCACTCCAGTCGGCCGACGTCCGCGAGGACGGCACTCGCCGTCTCCGGGCCGCCGGCACCGCGCCCGGAGATGTTGAGCTGACCGGCGTGTTCGGTCTCCAGCTGGGCGATGTTTCGCGTGCCGGAGACGGCAAGGGGTGCGTTCTCGGGGACGAGCCGGGGGCCGACGCGGACGGAGCCCTCGACGACTTCCGCGATGAGCCGGACCGTCCGGCCGTCCTCGCGGGCGAGTTCGAGCGCGCTGCCGGTGATCTCCTGAATCCCCTCGACGTCGGCGTCGTCGAGCGTGTACTCCGTGCCGTCGTCGGCGAGGACGTTGGCGACGATGACGCCCTTCAGCGCGGCGTCGGTCCCGTCCACGTCGAAGGTCGGGTCGGCCTCGGCGACGCCGAGGTCCTGGGCCTCGGCAAGGACGTGTTCGTAGTCGAGCCCCTCGGTGGCCATCCGCGAGAGGATGAAGTTCGCCGTGCCGTTGAGCACGCCGCGGACGGCGGTGATGTGTCTCGGGTCGAAGTCGGCGATCGTCGAGAGGATCGGCATCGCCCCGCCGACGGTCGCCTCGAACAGCACCGTTCCCTCGCTCTCGCGTTCGAGGGTGCGGACGTCGGCGTAGCGCTCGGCGACCGGCCCCTTGTTCGCCAGCACGACGTGGCGGTCGCGTTCGAGCGCGGCCTCGACGTGGCCGAACCCGGGCTGGGCGTCCCCGAGCGTCGTCGGCGTCGCCTCGACGAGCGCGTCGTAGTCGGCAGACAGCGCCTCGTTCGGCGCTCCGTCCCCGACGACGCCGTCGACCCGTTTGCGCTCCAGAACGGCGTCGGTGTCGATGCCGTCCGCGTCGACGACGGCGCTGCTGGAGTCGGCGAAGGCGGTGACGGAGTGGCCGTAGTCGGCGGCCAGTTCGACGACGGAGCTCCCGACCGCACCCGCACCGATCACGGCGAGTCTCATCGGTCACCTCCCGCCGCGAGCGGCTCGATGACCCGCAGGTCCTTCTCGTCGGCGACGGTCCGGACCGCCGACATGGTCCGGTCGACGGCCCCCTCCTCGGTTGCCAGTCGGATCCGGGCACTGGACTCGTCGGTCGTCCCCGCCGGGGCCGCCAGCGAGAGATCGGTCACCGTCGCGTCCGAGGACTCGTGGATCCGCGAGAGCGTATCGGAGAGGTCGGTGTTCACGAGGTGGCCGGTGAGGACGACCGTGAGCGCCTCGCTGTACTGCTCGGCCCCCGCCTGGATGACGTTGATGCCCGCGTCCCGTAGCGCGTCGACGATCCCGTCGAACCGCTCGGGGGTCGCCTCGAGGTCGACCTCCACGGGGATGTGCCCCCGCGGGGTCACGTTCCCTCGCTCGTGAAAGATCGAGAGGAGGTTCCCGCCGTTGTCGGCGATGGGTTCGAGCGCTCGCAGCAGCTCGCCCGGCTCGTCGACCAGTTCCAGCCGAACTGTGTAGGACTGCACCTCGTCGGTCGAGTCGCTCATCGCCCGCTCACCTCCTGGAGATCTCGGTTCATTGTGGGTGACTCAGCAGGGGCACGTATAAGAAACCGTCCGTTTGGTCGGAGACGGCGGTGCGAAGGCGTCGATACCGCCGACCGACAGCCGGCGACCGTGACAGCCCCTTGGCGCTACATTTTTGCCGCGGCGGCGAGGCGTGTCGTTCGTGTACGCCCTCCAGGCCAATCCGCCGTCGATAGCGGTTGCAGTGGCGACCGCGGGTGTGTTGCTGGTCGTCGCGTTCGTCCTCGGACTCGTCGGGAGCGCGGTCGCGCGCCGGCTCTCGAACCCCGTCTCGAAGTACCGCCTGCTGTACGGCGGCGTGATCCTCCCGTTCGCGCTGCTCGCGTACGTCGTCGTGCGGTCCACGGGGTTCGGTCCGGCGCTACTCGGGACTGCGCTCGCAGACGGGTCGACGCTGCTCGGCGCGCTCCTCACTGCCTTCCTCGAACTGTTCGCCGCCGGGCTCGTCGGTCTCGCGGCCTACGCACCCACCGTCCGGGGCGTCCGCGAGGCCCGCAATATCGACCTCTCGACCGGGCGGGCGCTGGCACGGATGACGCGCTGGGTCCTCGGCGTCAGCGTCGTCGCCGCAGCGGTCCTCGTCCCGCTCGAACGCGGATCGTCGACGATCGTGACGATGGCGCTGCTCGCGGTCTTCGTCGGCGGCGTCCAGGTGGCCGCGCCGTGGATGATTCCGCTCCTGCGCACGACGCGGCGACCGACCGACGCGGCGGCCGATCGCCTCGACACACTCCGGGAGCGCGCGGCCCTCTCGGTCCGAGACACCCGCGTCCTCGAAACCGAGAGCGAGGAGACCGCGAGCGCGACCGTCCGCGGGCCGCCCGGCTACCGGCGGCTGTTCGTCACGAGTACGTTCCTCGAGGCCTTCGACGACGAGACGGCGACGGCCTTGCTCGCGATTCAGGCCGGTCGAATTCGCACCCGCGTCCTCGCGCGGACGATGGGGACGGTCCTCGCCGCGGTCGTCCCGCTGTTCGTCCTCTTCGAAGACGTGGGTCCGACGCTCCCGCTGCTCGGCGCGAGCGTCGCAGCGGTCCTCGGCGGCCTCTGGCTCACCCGCCGCGGCGTCCGCGCGGCGGACGACGACGCCGCCGAGCGGGTCGGTCCCGACACCGTCGCCGACGCGCTCGAACGGTACGCCGCCGTCCACGAGATGGAGCCCAATCGCCGCAGGCTCTCGAACCCGCTCTCGAAGACGCCGGCGCTCGGCGACCGGATCGATCGGTTGCGGGCGCAGGAAACAGCCAGGTAGCAGAAAGCGAGTGGGGAAAGTGGGTGGAAGCGATAGGTTGCGGCACGGACCGCATACCGCGCGCCGACGGCGCGCGGTTTCACTTCTCGCGACCAGCGGGAGCGAGAAGGGAGTTTTTCGCGTAGATTTTTACGAACCCGCTCCCCGCAGCGCGCTCAGCGAGCGCGCGAGGAGAGGGGGTGACGTAAAAAGGTACTTAGAAGTAGTCGATGGCTTCCGGCAGTTCCGTCTTCATGCCCTTGCGCTCGCGGATCTCGGTGATCTTCTCCGGCTGGAGGTTGTCGGCCATGACCTGGAAGCCGGCGTTCTCGGTGTTCCAGGAGGCGCGGCCCTCGGTCGCAGAGCGGATGTCGGAGGAGAACCCGATCATCTCGTCGACGGGCGCGACGCCCTCGACGACCATCAGGTCGCCTTCCTGGTACATGTCGTCGACGCGGCCACGGCGGCCCTGGATCTCGCCGCTCGCGGCGCCCATGTGGTCGTTGGGCACGTCGATGCGGACCTGCTGGATCGGTTCGAGCAGTTTGATGCTCGCGTCGACCAGCGCGTTGTGGACGGCTTCGCGGACGGCCGGGATGACCTGGGCCGGACCGCGGTGGATGGCGTCCTCGTGGAGTCGGGCGTCGTGGAGACGCAGGAGCGAGCCCTGGACCGGCTCGGCGGCCAGCGGCCCCTCGTCGAGGGCTTCTTCGAGCCCCTCGATGACGAGTTCCATCGTCTCGTTGAGGTGCTGGATCCCCTTCGTCTCGTCGAGCAGGATGTTGGTCCCGTGGATGTGCTCGATGTTCTGGGAGTCGTCCTTGTCCATGCCGGCCTCCTGCAGCGCCTCGCGGCGTTCGAGTTCCGGCATGTCCATCGAGGCCTCGCCCATCTTGATCGTCTCGACGATGTCCTCGCTGAGCGGCTCGATAGAGATGTAGAAGCGGTTGTGGCGGTTCGGCGAGATGCCCTCGACCTCGCGGGACTCCTGCTGGGGCGCCTCGCGGTAGACGACGATCGGCTCACCGGTGTTGATCGGGATGCCCTGGTTGCGCTCGATGCGCTGACCGATGACTTCGAGGTGGAGTTCGCCCTGACCGGAGATGAGGTGCTCGCCGGTGTCCTCGTTGATCTCGATCTGGATGGTGGGGTCCTCCTTGGCGACCTGCTGGAGCGTCTCGATGAGCTTCGGCAGGTCGTCCATGTTCTGTGCCTCGACGGACTTCGTGATGACCGGCTCCGAGATGTGTTCGATGGACTCGAAGGGAGTCATCTCGACGGAAGAGACGGTGGAGCCGGCGATGGCGTCCTTGAGACCGGTGACGGCGGCGATGTTCCCGGCGGGGACGTGCTCGACCTCCTCGCGCTCGCCGCCCATGTAGATGCCGACGCTCTGGATGCGGTTCTTGCCGGCGGTCCCGGAGACGTACAGCTCCTGGCCCTTCTCGAGCGTGCCCGAGAAGACGCGGCCGGCGGCGATCTCGCCGGCGTGGGGGTCGACACCGATGTCGGTGACCATCAGGACGACTTCGCCGTCCTCGTCCACCAGACGCATGCCCTCGGCGAGTTCGGACTCGGCGTCGCCGCGCCAGATGCGCGGGATACGGCGGGGCTGAGCGTCGACAGGGTTCGGGAAGTGCTCACAGACCATGTCGAGGACGACGTTCGACAGCGGCGTGCGGTCGTGGAGTTCCTGGCGCTTGTCGGCGCGTTCGAGCTCCATGATGTCGCCGAAGTCCATGCCGGTGCGCTGCATCGACGGCATCGAGACGCCCCACTTGTAGAGGGCGGACCCGAAGCCGACGGTCCCTTCCTCGACGGAGACCGTCCAGTCGTCGATGTCGTCCATCTCCTCGGTCATGCCGCGGATGAGGTCGTTGACGTCGTCGATGACGTTGAGGAGGCGCTTTTGCATCTCCTCGGGACCCTCCTGCAGCTCGGAGATGAGGCGGTCGACCTTGTTGATGAACAGCGTCGGCTTGACGCCCTCGCGGAGCGCCTGCCGGAGCACCGTCTCCGTCTGGGGCATCGCGCCCTCGACGGCGTCGACGACGACGAGCGCGCCGTCGACAGCGCGCATCGCGCGGGTCACGTCGCCGCCGAAGTCGACGTGGCCCGGCGTGTCGATGAGGTTGATGAGGTGGTTCTGGTCCTCGTACTCGTGGGTCATCGAGACGTTCGCGGCGTCGATGGTGATCCCACGCTCCTGTTCGTCTTCCTCCGTGTCCATCGCGAGCTGTTGGCCCGCGGTGTCGTCGGAGATCATGCCGGCACCGGCCAGCAGATTGTCGGTCAGTGTTGTCTTGCCGTGGTCGACGTGAGCAGCGATGGCGATGTTCCGGATGTGCTCCGGGTCGTCCATCAGTGTCTCACATTCCTGGACGATCTTCTTGCGTCGGCCCATTATACAGATGCCTATCAACAGCAGGGTCAAAAGGATAGTGTTTCGTCACGGCCTCGTCCGTGCGAAATTCGCCCGTTCGCGTGGGACCCTCTCGCAATATCGGCCGTCGGAGCGGCGGCCGTTCCCCCTTCGTTTCCGTCGGTTTCGGTCGGACTGTTGACCAATCAGGGCCAGTGACGTCGGCCGACCGATGGGTCCGATCCGCCTGTTCTCACGCGGCCGCCGCGAACGTCGCCCCCATCCGTGGATTAATAGCTGTCCGAGCCGTGCAAACATCACACATGGACGTTCACGTTCAGGGCGGCCCCGCCGAACCGTTTCTGGGGGCGCGAGATCTCTTCTCGACGGAGCACGACCTCGACCGACCCGTCACGGTTCGCATCCGCGAGGACCCCGACGAGCGGACGCGCGTCAGCCACGGCGAGTCGGGCCACCGGCTGACTATCTCGCGGCAGGCCGCGACGAGCGCGATGGCACGCGAACTGGCGCTCCACGAGTACGCGCACATGCACCACCACGAGCGCGAGCACCCCTCGCACACCCAGTCGACGCGGGAGGCCATCTACCTCGCGCTGGCCGGCCGCTCGGTCGAGCGCCGGAAGCTCACGCACTGCTACCAGATCGCCAACCACATGAAGGACGTGTACGCCGACGACGTCTGGATGCCGGTCGTCCCCGGCGACAAGCTCGTCCCGTTCCTCGAGGCCAGCCTCGCGGCCGCCGTCGCGGACCGACCGGGCGAGCCGCCGTCGTGGAACCGGGCCGACTCGCCGACGCGGACGCGGCGGCCCACGCCCCCGGCGCGGCTCACGCCGGCCGCGGACCCCGAAATCACGGCCGTCAACGCGGCGTTCGCGCTGGCGCTGTGCGAGCGCCACGGGCTCGTCGACGAGGGCGACAGGCTCTACGACCTCGCCCACGCGGCCGCACAGGACGCGACGGAGGTCAGCCTCACCGAGTTCAAACAGCACTTCGCGTCGCTCTCGCCGGACCCCGACGAGTCCGAGTTCCGCAAGGCCCTGGTGGACGTGACGCGGGCCTACGCGGTCAGCGAGAGCGGTCGGGCCGCCGACTGACGGGCGACCGGGCCGCAGCGGCGACACCGAGCCGACGGCGGCGATCCGCTCCCGGACCCCGACAATAGCGGTTTGACCCTGCGGCGCATACACGCGAACGTGTCACATCGCTCGCTCGTCGTCGCGGTGGCGCTCTGCTTCGCGCTGGCCGGCTGTAGCGCGTTCGGTGCGGCCGAGTCGGAGCCCGTCCGAGCCGTGACCCCCGCACCGGTTCCGACGCCCGAGCCGTCCCTCCCGCCGGGCGTGACCACCAGCGGCGTCGAGGACTACGAGCGCCTCGACGCGGCCCACAGAGCGGCCCTCGAAGGCGAGGGCTACACGGTCGAGTTCTCGCGGACCGTCCGGCTGGCGAACGGGACGACCGTCCGGCGGTCGGTCGGGGGCCGAACGGTCGGTGACGGCGGAGCGAGCCGGACGTGGGAACGCGACGCGGTGCGCGCCGAACGCGGCGCGACCGGCGTCGTGGGCCAGGAGACGTGGGCGAACGCGTCCGTGCAGGTCGTGCGGTTCCAGTACGCGAACGACACCAGCCGGTACACCGTCATCACGGCCGACCAGCAGTACCCGTACCGCGGGACCGGGCTCGCCGTCTCGGAGTCGCTCGTCACCGAGAACGCGTCCCTCGTCGACACCGACACAAACGCCGATCCGACGACGTTCACGCTGCTGGCACGGAATCTGACCGGCTACCGGGCCACGACCGCGGCGCTCGACCACACCGAGACGAGTAGCCTCCGCGTCGTCGTCACCGAGGACGGCCTCGTACAGCGGGCGACGGTCCGCTACACCGGGACGCTAGACGGGACACGCGCCGCCGTCGTCACGACGATCCGCTACGACGCCGGGCCACGAACGGTCGAACGGCCGGCGTGGGTCGAGACGGCGCTCGACCGGCGGACCCGGACGGAGACCGGCAACGCGCGACCGCCGAACTAGAGCGGGAGCAGGCGGGCGAGCGGCGACAGCGCCAGTGCGAGGCCGAAGAACGCCACCGGGTAGTCGCGACGCGCGAAGACCAGTGCCGGCAGCGTCGGGTTCCACGCGAAACAGCGGGCGCGCAGGGCGAGCGAGAGCCGGTCCGATCGGTCGAGCGTCCGCGCCAAAGACCGAACGGCGAGTAACCGCGCCCGGACCCACACCGGCCGTCGCTCGCCGCCGCGGGCGCGGATCGCGTCGCGCACCTCGCGCACGTCCGCGAGCACGAGGGGGAACAGCCGGACGACGAGCGCCATTCCCACGCCGAGGAGCTGGCCCGGCTTCCCCGGAACGAGTCGCTGGACGGCCGCTCGCGTCTCTCTGACGGGCGTCGACGCGAGGTAGGCGGCGCTGACGAACAGTATCGGGAAGACGCGACCGACGTACAGCGCCGAGCGTAGCGCCGGCTCGACCCGAAACCACGGCGGACCGAGCGCGACGCCGGCGACGAGCGGGGCGAGCGCCAGCACGGCGACGACGACGCGATAGGACCGCAGGACTGCGAGCGGCGAGAGGCGCGCGGCGGCGAGGGCGGCCAGCCCGACCACCGTCGCGCCGACGACTCCCGGCAGCGTCGGGTACGCGACGGCGGCGACGGCGAGGCCGAACTGGACGAGGAGCTTCGACCGGGGGTCGAGCCGGTGGGCGAGCGACGACCCGGGGCGGTAGCTCAGCATCGCGGGTCGCGGACGCCGAGGTCCGTAAGCGCCTCCAGCGCGGCCGCCGGCGACTCGTCGAGGACGACCCGGCCGTCGGACAGCCCGACGACGCGGTCCGCCCGCTCGTGGAGGTCGCGCAGGTCGTGCGTGACGACGACGACGCCGGTGTCGTCGGCCGCGAGCGCGTCTAGCTGGTCGAGCACCGACCGCCGCGCCGGCCAGTCAAGTCCCACCAGCGGCTCGTCGAGCACGAGGAAGTCCGGCTCCATCGCCAGCGCGCCGGCGATGGCGACGCGGGCCTGCTCACCGCCGGAGAGGGCGTCGATGCGGGCGTCGGCCCGCCCGTCGAGGTCGACGGCCGCGAGCGCCGACTCGACGCGCCGGTCGATCTCCTCGCGGTCGAGCCCGAGGTTCTCCGGGCCGAAGGCCACGTCCGCGCCGACGGTCGCGGCGACGAACTGGTCGCGCGGGTGCTGGAACACCATCCCGATGCGGGTGCGCGCGGCGACCGGGTCCGCGGTCACGTCGGTCCCGTCGACCCGGACCGTCCCCGAGTCAGGCGTCAGCAGGGCGTTGAACTGCCGGACGAGCGTCGTCTTGCCGCTGCCGTTCGGCCCGACGAGCAGGCAGAACTCGCCGTCGGGAATCGACAGCGAGAGTCCGTCGAGGGCGGCGGCGTCGCCGTAGCGATACACCAGATCCCGGATCTCGATCATCGACTGGCGAGGTAGCCGCCCTCGACGATGGCGACCGCGACTGCGAGCTTCACGAGGTCGAGGGGGACGTAGGGGGCCATCACGGTCGCCGCGCGGACGAGCGGCAGGCCGGTCACCATCGACAGCCACGGCACGCCGATGGCGTAGACCACGACGACGGCCGCGAACAGCGCGGCGATCTGCACCGGGACGGAGATCTCACCGAGGTCGCGCGGTTCGGTGCCTCGGTGGGCGATCGCACCGGCGACGACCGCGCCGACGAGGAAGCCGACGAGGAAGCCGCCGGTCCCCTGGCCGGCGACGACGTAGCCCAGGCCGGCGTTGCCGTTCGAGAACACCGGGACGCCCGCGATGCCGACGAGCAGGTACAACAGCAGCGCGAGGCCGCCCCACAGCGGGCCGAGCAGGGGGCCGGCGAAGAACATCCCGAACGGCTGCAACGAGAAGGGCGGGAGCGTCCCCGGAATCGGGATCGACACCTGCGAGAGCGCCGCCGTCAGCGCCGCGAGCAGCACTGCAGTCGTGAAGTACTTGACCGTCTCGTCGCCCACCAGATCGACGGACTCGTGTTGCTGTGACATGCGCTACCCTCTCTCGTCAACCGAGATATAGCCACTGGTTCACCGCCCCGCTCATCGCTGGGAGTCGCGGAGGATGAACGGCCCGATCGCGAGGGTCCGCTTGGCGACGGTCGCGATGCGAGCGATGTACGACACGAGCAAGAGAAACGGGAGCAGGGAGACGGTGAACGCCCCGCCGACGAGCCAGAGGACGTTCTGGACGCCCAGCGTCGTGCCGAGTATCGGCCCGCTCCCGAAAAAGGAGAGCATCCCGCCGGTGACGACGAGCGCTGGCACCGCCACGTAGAGGATGAGCTGTGAGAGGTTGATCAGCGCCCACTGGAAGTACAGTGTCTTGATGTGTTCTCTGGCCGGGCCGAACATCGAGAGCGTCGTCCGAAGCTCCGACAGCAACAGGTCCGTCTCCTCGTCGATGCTGTCGGCGTGATCGTGTCTGAGGCGCTCGACCTGGAAGATCTTCCAGCCGTAGTTGAAGTTGAGCGCGGCGAACAGCACCCCGAAGGTGCCGAAGGTCGCCCCGTCGAGCTGATCGCCCACCTCGTCCGCGTTGCCCGTGACGCTGTCGGTGAACTCGTCAATCTCCTCCCGGAGGTCCTCGTCGTCGTGCCCGGAGACCGAGTCACGAAGCGCCTTCGTCTGCCGGCGCGTCTCGTCGACGAGCTGGCGCAGGAACGCCGACGGGTCGGCCGGCGTCGGGCCGTCGAACAGCTCGCTGACGTAATCGCGGAAGTCCATCGTATTGCTCATTCGCTCGTGTTGGTCACCGAGCGGGCCGTTCTCCTGTGAGATGACGAGCTGGCTGATGGTGACGATGAGCGTCGTCCCGGTGATGATCGCACCCAGCATCGTCGAGAACAGCGTCGACTTCGTGTCCCCGGACTGGAGCGTCGAGACGAACTCGGGAACGACGAACGTTCCGATGGAGACGAAGGCGGTGAAGACTCCGAGAGCGAGGACGGCGGTGATGACCAGGCGGTTGGCGCTGAGCATCACCCAGAGCTTGGTCCGGCTCTCGTCGGCCCGCTCTCGCATCGTGTTGGCCGTGCTGATGTCCGTGTTCCCGCCTGTCTCGATCTCGGTGTCCGACTCGGGATCGGCGTCGACGTCGCTTCGAGAGCCATCACTCATTCGTCGTCGTCCTGTGCCGGGCGCTTGAACAGGAGGTACTTCGTCCCGCCGCCGACGTACTCGACGGTGTCGACGAGTTCCCACCCCTCGGCACCGAGTTCGTTCAGTTCCGCTTTCGGGTCGACGGCTTCCTTCTTCGTCGATCCGCGGCGGGGTCGAAGCGTCTCGTACTCCCAGGTAGTTCGCTCGGAGACCATGCCGGGGAGAGGCCCGGGCCACTCAAAAAGACGGCTCCTGCGGTAGCAAGCCGAGAGAAAAGTTCGAGAAGACAGTCGCGTAGATCAGCGAGCGGCGGCCGCGACGCGTTCTTTCTCTTCTTTCTGATTGACGGCGTAGGTCTGGACGTCGTCGTTCGCAGCACCGACGAGCTGCTGAGCGAGCGCCTCGGCGGCGCTCGTGGTGGTCTTGAACGAGCCACCGTAGACGCCCTCGGCGAGGAACTTCAGGGCCTGGTCGACGCGGCGCTGGGGCGCGACGTCGACGGCCTTGGGGACGGAGATGCCACCGTACTTCAGGCGGACGGTCTCCTCGCGGGGGGCGCTGTTCTCGACGGCGCGGACGAGGACCTGAATCGGGTTCTCCTCCGTGCGCTCGTGGACGATCTCGAACGCCTCGGTGACGATCGAGGTCGCGAGCTGCTTCTTGCCCGTGTTCTCGTCGGTCTGCATCAGGCGGTTGATGAGGCGCTCGACGACGCTGATCTCGCTCTTCTGGAACTGCTTGTCGGCGTGGCGACCCATCGTGTGCGCGATGGGCGTCACGGTGATGTAGCGCTCCGTGGAGGGGTCGCGGTACTCGATGTCCGTGATCTCCCACTCGCCGAACAGCTTGGCGCGGGCCGTCTCCGACTCGCTCTCTTCGGCCGCGTCGGCCTCGGATGTGTCTTCGGCACTCATGGTTATCGGACGGGTTTCTCCGCGTTCCCGCGGACGAGTTCGATCATGGAGACGCCGTTGACCTTCTCGACTTTGTAGTTGACACCGGAGAGGTCGCCCATCGCGCGACCCTTCGCGCCGCCGATCCCGGCGATAGTGACCTCGTCGTGCTCGTCGATGAACGAAATCGCGCCGTCACCGGGACAGAACGCGGTGACCTGCTTGCCGTTCTTGATGAGCTGCACGCGGACGCATTTCCGGATGGCGGAGTTGGGCTGCTTGGCCTCGATGCCGACCTTCTCCAGTACGATGCCTCGACCCTGGGGCGCCCCTTCGAGCGGGTCGGACTTCTTGCCCAGCCCGCGCTCGCGGCGCGCGTAATCAGAGTCGGACCACCGGTGTTGCTGGCGGTCCTTCTTGAGTTTGCGCGCGGCGTATTTGCCGTTTGCCATAGTACGCTTCCGTATCCCGCCGAGATACTTAAGACTCCTCTTTTGTATCCGGGCGCGACAGCCGGTGCGTGTGGCGTTCTGTGCCACAGCGGGGCGGACCGCGACTCGATATCTCCTCTGTGATTATTTTTGATAATGAGGGAGGGAAGTTTATGGACAACCTAGAGAGATGGACCGATAGCTATTTCCATAGAAGATATGAAAGCTACAAAACTTCTACCCGCGGCGGTACGGAAGAGTTACCTCCGGAAGTTCGGTCTCGCCGTCGTCGTCATCGCGCTCGTCGTCAGTAGCGCGGGGTTGGTGGCAGGGGATGCTATCGGGAACGACCTGACTGAACAGCGACTGAACGAACTGGAAACGACGACCCAGCAGGAGGCGAACACGATGGAGGGGTGGATCGAGCAATCTCGCCGGACTACCCGACTCCTATCGAACCACTACCAGGTGAGTAGCGCGTCGTCGAGCCAGGCAATGCGAGCGTTTCAGGCCTCCGAACGCCGCATCGGCGGCTCGCTTCACACGATCGCGTTCGTCAAGAGCTCCACGGGGACCATCGAAGTGGCCACGAACGAGACGTACCAGGGGCGAACGCTCAAAGACATGGGGGTCGAGTGGCGAACGAGCAGCGGGACGTTGCTGTTGAGCGGAGAAGACGCGGTCTCGCAGTCCCGGGTGTTCGAGGAGAACGGGACACATTACATCGCGTTCATCAGCAACGTCCCGCGGACGAGTTACCGGACGCTGCTCCTCTACGACGTGAGCAAGCGCTCTCAGACCTTCGAGAACTCGATCGACGGAGGGGAGACACACGTCATCGAGTACGATAACGACGGCAACGAAGTGATCTTCGCCGACAACACCTCCCGGATCTTCGACCGCTACGACAGCGCGATCGAACAGCAGGTGACGAACAACGGCGCCGACAGGATGACCGGCACGCTGCAGGCCAACGGCGAGGTGTGGGGCTACGCCAAGATCGAGGGGATGAACTGGGTCGTCGTCAAACGCGCGCCGGTCGAGAGCGCCTACGCACTGCGCGATACGGTAGAGACGGACATCTTCGCGCTCATCGGGCTGGCGCTCCTGAGTTTCCTCGCGTTCGGGGCCTTCGTGGGTCGCGACATCCGCAACTCGCTTACCGCCGTCTCGTCGAGCGCCGAGGCCCTCGCCCGCGGCGAACTTGACGACCATGGGGAGAACAGCGATCGACTCGACGAGATCGGCCAGGTACAGGACGCGTTCGTCGACATCCAGTCGTACCTCGGGACCGTCGCCGCACAGGCCGACGCGCTCGCGGCGCAGTCCTTCGACGACCCGGTACTCGACGAGGACGTACCCGGCCGACTCGGGGAATCGCTCGACGAGATGCGGGCGGACCTCCAGCAGTTCATCGACGAGATCGAGACGGCGAAGACGGACGCCGAGACGGCCCAGCGGGAAGCCGAGCAGCTGGCCGAGTCGCTCGAACGGCAGGCCGAGGAGTTCTCGGCCGTGATGCAGAAAGCCGCCGACGGCGACCTCACCCAGCGACTCGACGCCGACGCCGACAACGACGCGATGGCGTCTATCGCCGCTGCGTTCAACGACATGCTCGCAGAACTCGGCCAGACCGTCGTCCACATCCGCGAGTTCGCCGACGACGTCGACGGCTCCGCCGACCAGATCACCGCCAGCGCCTCCGAGGTCCGCGACGCCAGCGAGGAAGTCAGCCAGTCCGTTCAGGAGATCGCCGACGGTGCCGAAACCCAGTACGAGAACATCCAGGAGACCGCCGAGGAGATGTCCGATCTCTCGGCGACTATCGAAGAAGTGGCCGCGCAGGCCGACGAGGTCGCGTCCACCTCAGACGAGGCCGCAGACATCGGCGAGACCGGCAGCGAACGAGCGGCGGAGGCCGCCGACGTGATGAGCGACATCGAGGAGCGCGCCGACTCGACCATCGACCGCGTCGAGTCCCTCGACGAGGAGATGACCGAGATCGGCGAGATCGTCGACCTCATCGACGACATCGCCGAGCAGACCAACATGCTCGCGCTCAACGCCTCTATCGAAGCGGCCCGCGCCGGCGAGGCCGGCGAAGGCTTCGGCGTCGTCGCCGACGAGATCAAGACCCTCGCACAGGAGACCACCGAGGCCACCGAGGAGATCTCGACGGTCATCGAGGACGTGCAGGACACCACCGGTGAGGCCGTCGACGACATCCAGGAGATGGGCGATTCCGTCACCGAGGGCATCGTCACCGTCGACGACGCCATCGAGTCCCTCGAAGCCATCGTCACCCGCGTCGAGGACGTCAACGACGGCATCCAGTCCATCAGCGACGCCACCGACGAGCAGGCCGCCTCGACCGAGGAGACGGTCGCCATGATGGACGAGGTCGGCACCATCAGCGAAGAATCGGCCAGCCAGGCGGAGGACGTCGCGGCCGCGGCCGAAGAACAGACCGCGACCATCAACGAGGTGTCGAGCAGCATCGATTCCCTCTCCGAGCAGGCCGGCGACCTCAGCGCACTGCTCGCGCAGTTCGACGTCGAGACCCACAGCGACACGGACGTCTACGACGCGGAGAGCGCGTCAGTCGGCGACGACTGACACTCCTTGGTATTCGCGCGGCTATCGCTGTCGAAGGCAGGTTTTCGCGGACATCGCTGTCGAAGGAAATTCTCGCGACGCGCAGTCCGCAATTCTACCGGTCGTCCGAGAGCCGGAGAAAGCGAACCGCTCAGGTCAGTTCGATGTCGTCGATGTCGAAGTGACGCTTTGCCAGTTTGCGCGCGGCGTCGATGTTGCGACCGTCGCTCCCGATGGCCGCGCCGCGGTCGGCCTGTGCCACCTCGACGTAGGCGACGGTGTCGCCGTTCTCCGAGACGGTGACGTTGTAGACCGCGGCCGGGGCGAGCGCGTTGGCCACGAAGTCCTCGGCCGTCTCTGCGGCCTCGACGAGTTTCACGTCGCGGCCGATGGCCTCCTCGACCGAGGTGACGGTCTGGCCGCCCGGCCCGATGGCGTCGGCCATCTGGCCGCGCTTGACCATGTACACCACCTGTTCGTGGTCCTCGTCGACGACGCAGTCCCGGACGGTGACGCCTGCCTCGTCCTCGAAGAGGGCGACCAGTCGGCGCGCTTCGTCCGAGAGTTCGACCCGCATCAGTCCTGCGTCGTCCCCATGCGGAGGTCCACGTCGCCGGTGCCGAGCTTGATCGGCTTGCCGACGATGACGTTCTCCGTGACGCCGTCCAGCTCGTCGACCTCGCCGTGGATGGCGGCGTCGAGCAGGTGGTTCACGGTGACCTCGAACGCCGCGCGGGCGAGCACGGAGTCTTTCGACCCGGAGATGCCGTGGCGGCCGATGGACTCGATGGTCCCCTCGTTGGTCATGATGTCCGCGACCAGCATCAGGTGCCGGACGTTCACGTCGTCGAGCCCCTGCTCTTCGAGCGTGTTCATCGTCTCGTTGATGAGCGTCTCGCGGGCCGCCTCGACGCCGAGGTTCCGGTAGATCTCGTGGATGTTGTTACACGTGGTGCGGGAGGCGTCGACGCCCTCGATGTCGAGGACCTCACCGAAGTCCGAGCCCTCAGTGTAGAGGACGAACTCCTCGCCGTTGTCGGTCTCCTCCTTGCGGATGACCACGCGGGAGATCTCCTCGATGCCCTTGAAGACGATCTCTCGAAGCTCCTCGACCAGCTGCAGCAGGTCGCGGTAGCTGGGCTCCTCCGGACCGAACTCGATGACCGTCCCGACCTGCCGGGCGGAGACGCCGAGGTTCGATTCGATGGTCTCCGCGATCTCCTCGGCGATGGCGTCGGTGTCGTTGACCGTCGGCCAGCGTTCGAGCAGGGTGTCCTCGTTGAGGTCGATCTCGACGAGCATGTCCGCGACGTTCGTCGAGATGTCACCGAGCGCGAGGATGCGCGTCGCCTCGATCTTCCAGACGACCTCGTGTGCGCGCTCGCGGTCCTCGGCATACTCCTCGTCCAGGTGGACCGTCATCATCGGCGTGTCCGGCGTCTTCCGGGCGTCCACCAGCTCGATGAGCCGGGGGAGCCCCTGGGTCACGTCGATCTCGGCGACCCCCGCGTAGTGGAACGTGTTCATCGTCATCTGCGTTCCCGGTTCGCCGATGGACTGGGCCGACACCGTCCCGACGGGGTCGAGCGGGTCGACGCGGGTGTCCATGTAGCGGGACTCGACGGCCTTCGCGATGCGGTCGGCGTCCTCGACGCCGACGCCGCGCGCTTCGACGGTGCTGTACACCTCGTCTTTCAGCCGTCGCGGGAGGTCGGTGTCCTCGACGACGGCCTCGATGTCTGCTGAAACGTCTCGTGCTGTCATGGTTAGTCGTCACCCTCCGCCATCCACCAGTCGTCGGCGTGCTCCGAGAGGTTGGTCCGCTCGGTTCGCGTCCCGAGGAAGCTCTCCTTCTGCTTCTCGCTCTCGAACTCCTCGTTGAGGACGCTGTCGGCGATCTGTTCGACGTCGACGGCCGGCTCGTCCTGGTTCGAGGACACGTCGACCGGCGACGTACCGTCCTCGCCGAACTCGAACTGAACGATGGTGTCCGAGGTGTCCCGGACGGTGCCGTCGTACTGCGTCTCCAGTTCGGAGAGCGCGTTGATGAGGCGGCGCTGGAGGTATCCGGATTTGGAGGTCCGGACGGCCGTGTCGACCAGCCCCTCGCGGCCACCCATCGCGTGGAAGAAGAACTCCTTGGGCGAGAGCCCGGAGCGGTAGGAGGCCTCCACGAAGCCGTGGGCGTCCGCCGAGAGGTCGCCCTCCTCGAAGTGCGAGAGCGTGCGGTTCTCGTAGCCACGGTTGATGCGCTCGCCGCGGACCGCCTGCTGGCCGACGCAGCCGGCCATCTGGGTCAGGTTCAGCATGGACCCACGCGCGCCGGACTCGGCCATGATGACGGCCGGGTTGTCGCTGCCGAAGTGGTCCTCGGCGATGTCACCGGCGGAGTCGCGGGCCTTGCCGAGCGTCTGCATGATCTTCATCTCCAGCGTCTCGTCGACGGTCCGACCCGGCAGGGATTCGAGGTCGCCCTGTTCGTAGGTCTCGATGAGTTCCTCGACGCGGTCGTAGGCGCTGTCGATGGCGTCGTTGATCTGCTCTTCGGCCTCGTCCGGGATGGACTCGTCGTCGATCCCGATAGAGAACCCGAAGTGCATGATCGAGCGCATCGCCAGCGCGGAGACCTCGTTGACGAGGATGCGGGCGCGGGTCCGCGAGTAGTCCTTGGCGATGGTGTCGACGATTTCGCCACCGAACGCGCCGACCGCGTCCTCGTCGATGGTCCCCTCGGTCATCTGGCCGTCCTCGACGACGACGGTGTCGCCGGCCGAGGACGTGAACTCGAGGTTCAGGTCGTCGGGCAGCAGCTCGGAGAACAGCGAGCGCCCCGTCCAGTACTCCTGGTCGGCGTCGTCGACGCCGTCCGGTTCGGGGAGCTCGTCGATCCGGGTCGCCCGTAGCAGGTCGAGCGCCTGCGTCTCGTTGAACTTCGGATTCGTGTGGGTCAGCAGGTACGTCCCGCTGATGTGGTCCTGAATCGCGCCGATGATGTTCTCGCCGAAGCGCGGCGAGAGCATCTGTTCCTGCACGCGCATGAGGACGCGCGCCTCCGCGCGGGCCTCCTCGTTCTGCAGGGCGTGCATGTTCATCTCGTCGCCGTCGAAGTCGGCGTTGTACGGCGGGCAGACCGTCGTGTTCAGCCGGAACGTCTTGTACGGCATCACGACGACCTCGTGGGCCATGATGGACATCCGGTGCAGCGACGGCTGGCGGTTGAAGATGATGATGTCGCCGTCCACGAGGTGCCGGGAGACCTCCCACTCGGGTTCGACCTTCTCGGCCAGTTCCTCGCAGTTCTTCTCGGTCACCTTCAGCCGGCGGCCGTCGGGCCGCTTGACGTAGTTCGCGCCGGGGTGGGCTTCCGGCCCGTTGGCGACGTACCGGCGCGCCTTGTCGAGGTTGCGCTCGGTGACGTTCATCGTCTGGGTCATCTCCTTTGCGACCCGGTCCGGGACGCCGACCTCGTTGAGCGAGAGCGTCGGGTCCGGCGAGATGACGGTCCGGGCGGAGAAGTTCACGCGCTTCCCGGACAGCGAGCCGCGGAAGCGACCCTCCTTGCCCTTCAGGCGCTGGGAGAGGGTCTTGAGCGGCCGGCCGGAGCGGTGTCGCGCCGGCGGCGTGCCCGAGATCTCGTTGTCCATGAAGGTGGTGACGTGGTACTGCAGCAGCTCCCAGAGGTCCTCGATGATGAGCTGTGGGGCACCGGCCTCGCGGTTCTCCATGAACCGCTGGTTGATGCGGATGATGTCCACGAGCTTGTGGGTCAGGTCGTCCTCGGAGCGCTGGCCGTTGTCCAGCGTGATCGAGGGGCGAGCGGTGACCGGCGGCACCGGCAGGACCGTCAGGATCATCCACTCCGGCCGGGAGCGGGCCGGGTTCATGCCCAGCACCTCGATGTCCTCGTCCGGGATGTCCTCGAACCAGTCCCGGATGTCGCTGGGCATCAGCTTGTTCATGTCCTCCTCGGTGAGGTCGACGGACAGGGCCTTCTCCAGCGCGCGGCGGTCCTCCTGTCGCGGGCGGAACTCGCCGCTCAGGATCTCCTGGACGCGACTGCTGTCGATGCCGGTCTCGTCGGAGAGGTCGATCGGCGAGATGGGGTCTTCGGACTCCTCCATCGCCTCCGCGATCCGCTCGGGGTAGTCCGAGGCCAGCACGTCCTGGACCTCGTAGTACGTGGTCGGCTTCTCGTGTTTGATGTCGTACTGCTTCTCGCCGCAGAACGGACAGCGGTCCTTCTTTCGGGCCTGCCGGATGGCGGCCTTCGTCACGTCGTTTAAGTCGCGACCGAGGTCACGCGTCCGCTGAAGTCGGTCCGCGAACTCCTCGCGCTCGTGCTCGTCGAGACAGAGCCGGGAGCACTCCCGGCAGGTACCCCGCAGGAGTCGGCGGATGAGCTTCGCGAAGCCGACGTGGATGACCGGCGCGGCCAGTTCGATGTGACCGAAGTGGCCGTTACACGACCCGCTGTGCTTGCCGCAGGTCTTGCACTCCAGCCCGGGGTCGATGACGCCCAGCCGGGGGTCCATCAGCCCCATGTCGATGGGGAAACCGTCGTCGTCGTACGTGTCGGCCGTGATGACCTTCGTCGCCGACATCTCGCGGTACTCCTCGGGGTCCATCAGCCCGAAGCTGAGCTGACCGATTTCCTGTGGTGTCTGTTGTGAGCTCATACGGCGTCCTCCAGTTCGATCCGCGGGGCGATACCCAGCGCCTTCATCTCGTCGAGCAGGAGCTTGAACGCGTAGGACATCTCGACCTCGTGGATGTCGGTCTCCTCCTCGCAGTTCGGACAGTAGACGCGCCGTTGCTCGACGTTCTCGACGGCGGTCATGCCGCACTTCCCGCAGACGTTGATCCACTCGCGGTCGGACTCGTCGAGCAGGCGCTCTTTGAGCGCCATCGCCGCGCCGTGCCCGATGAGCACGTCGCGTTCCATCTCACCGACGCGCAGGCCGCCCTCGCGGGCGCGACCCTCGGTGGGCTGGCGGGTGAGGACCTGCACCGGCCCGCGCGAGCGGGCGTGCAGCTTGTTCGAGACCATGTGGTAGAGCTTCTGGTAGAAGATGTCGCCGACGAAGATGTCCGCCTCGATCTTCTCTCCGGTGACGCCGGAGTACATCGTCTCCTTGCCCGAGGAGTCGAAGCCGTGCTCCTCCAGCGAGGAGCGCAGTTCCTCCTCGTCTTCGCCGGTGAAGGCGGTGCCGTCGACGCGCCGGCCTTCCAGCGCGCCGACCTTCCCGCCGATCATCTCCAGGATGTGGCCGACGGTCATGCGCGAGGGGAGCGCGTGGGGGTTGATGACGAGGTCGGGGACGACGCCCTCCTCGGTGAATGGCATGTCCTCCTGGGGCGCGATGTGACCGACGACGCCCTTCTGGCCGTGGCGGCTGGCGAACTTGTCCCCGAGTTCGGGGATGCGCTCGTCGCGCACCGAGACCTTCGAGAGCTTCGAGCCGTCCTCGCCCTCCATCAGCGTGACCGTGTCGACGACGCCGGATTCGCCCGAACGCATCGTCACGCTCGTCTCGCGGCGCTTCTGGGGGGAGAGCCCGCCCATGTCGTCAGGTTCTTCGAGGAACCGCGGCGGGCTGGTCTTGCCGAGCAGGACGGCGTTCTCGCCGACCTTCGTCTCGGGGTTGACCAGGCCGTCGTCGTCGAGGTGGGTGTAGGCCTCCTCGCCGCGCGCGCCGCGGACCTCGTCGTCGGGCATCTCGAAGCGGTCCTCCTGTCCGCCGGGGTAGCGGCGCTCCTCGCCCTCGTACGTGCGGAAGAAGTGCGAGCGGGCGAGTGCGCGGTCGACCGACCCCTGGTTCATGACGAGCGCGTCCTCGATGTTGAACCCCTCGTAGCTCATGACGGCGACGACGAAGTTCTGTGCCGCGGGGCGGTCGTCGTAACCGATCTGTTCGGTGGTCTGGGTCTTGACCATCGAGAGCTGGGGGTAGTGAAGCAGGTGCTGGCGCGTGTCCGGGCGGATCCGGTAGTTCGCGCTCGGCAGGCCCAGCGACTGCTTGATCATCCCCGACCCCATCGTAATCCGCGGCGAGGCGTTGTGCTCGGGGTAAGGGATCATCCCCGCACCGATCCCGAACATCAGCTGTGGGTCGACCTCGAGGTGGGTGTGGTTCTCGGTGAGTTCCTCCTCGCTGACGCCGACGAGGATGTCCTCCTCTTCCTCGGCGTCGATGAACTCGACGAGGCCGCGCTCGACGAGTTCCTCGAACTCCAGTTCGCCGTCCTTGACCTGCTCGATCTCCTCGTCGGTGATGAGTGGGTCGCCGTCCTCGACGACGAGCAGCGGGCGGCGTGCCCGACCGGCGTCGGCGTTGATGATGACCTCCTCGGTCCGGTCCTTGACGGAGACGTTCACCATCTGGGAGACGTCTCCGCGGCGTCGAGCCTGTCGGACCTGTTCTGCGAGCTGTTCGGGGTCGGGATGTGTCCCGACCAGGCTACCGTTTACGTATACTTTGGCTTCGCGTCCCTGACTCATGTTAATCGTCCGCGGGCTGCTGTTCGATCGACTCGATGCCGGGGATGCCCTGGACCCCCATCTCTGCGAGTTCCTGTTTCAGTCGCTGTGCGTCCTCGACGTCCTGTGACAGCTCCATGGCCTGGGCGAAGTTCTTCACCAGGCCGCAGTTCGGTCCCTCCGGCGTCTCGGAGGGGCAGATGCGACCCCACTGGGTCGCGTGCAGGTCGCGTGCCTCGAAGTGAGGCTGCGATCGCGACAGCGGCGAGCGAAGGCGTCGAAGGTGTGACAGCACGCCCATGAAGTCGGTTCGGTCGACCAGCTGGGAGACCCCGGAGCGGCCGCCGACCCAGTTCCCCGTCGCGATGGGGTGTTCGAGCCGTTCGGTCAGCACGTCCGACCGCACGACGGTCGAGACGGAGAGCTGGCGGTTTCGCATGTTGGCCCGTTCGAGCTGGTACTTCACGTCGCGTGCCAGCTTGTTCAGCGCCGTTCGGAACAGGTCGGTCATCAGGTCGCCGCTGACCTTCAGACGCTTGTTCGCGTAGTGGTCCTTGTCGTCGGATTCGCGTCGGTCCAGCGCCAGCTCGAAGCACGCCTCGGCCATCCGGCAGAGGTAGAACGCCTTGTTGATGCGGACCTCCTCCTCGTCGACGCCCTCCTCGTGGAGGTGCGGCAGGAGGTAGCGGTCGATGACGTAGTTGGCCCGCTTGAGCTGGTAGTTCTTGCCCTGCCCGGAGGCGACGCGCTTGCCCAGCGTCTCGATGGCTTCCTCGGTCGTCTGGACCTCGGCCTCCTCCAAGTTCTCCAGCATGAACTTGACGATCTCCGGGTCCTCGCTGACGCGGTGGACGATCTCCTCGTCGGATTCGAGCCCGAGCGCGCGGACCAGCGTCACGAAGTCGATGCTGCCCGAGACCGACGGGAAGGAGACTTCGAGCAGTCCATCACGGGTTCGCTCACACAGCACGAGGGCGCGGTAGCCCCGGCGCTGAGAGAACGTCTTCGCCACCTGCACTTCGTCGCCGTACTTGGTGTCGTACTCGGCCAGGATCTTGTTCGGGGCGAGGTCCTCGCTGGTCATCAGCACCCGCTCGGAGCCGTTGACACAGAAGTAGCCGCCGGGGTCGGCGGGGTCCTCGCCGATGTCGATGAGTTCCTCCTCGGTGAAGCCCGCGATGTTGCACTTGTTCGAGCCGACCATGATCGGCATCCGTCCGATCTTGGTCTCGGTGCGGTCGACGACCTCCTCCGGTTCCTCCTCGCCGCCGCGGACGATGGCCATCTCCATGAACACCGGCGCGGAGTAGGTGATGTTGCGGAGGCGGGCCTCCTGTGGGTACAGCAGTTCCTCGCTGCCGTCAGCCTCGCGGACCCGCGGGGTGACGACGCGCACGTCGCCCAGTTCGACCCACACCGGTTCCTGTCCCTCCTTGTCGCCGATGTCGGTGTCGATGGTCTCTTTCTCGTCGACGACCTGCTGCATCCCCCTGTCGAGGAACGCGTTGAACGAGCGGAAGTGGTGTTCGGCGAGCCGTTCCTTCGCGAAGTACTCGCGCGAGATCGCGCGGCGGTCCTGTGTGTCCATTATTCTACCACCAGTCGATAGACAACTGCGGTGTCGGTCGTCCGGGAGTCGCGTTCGATCCGAATCACGTCACCGACCTCGGCGTCGTCTGGCAACGCCTTGTCGGTGCGCTTGATCTTCGGAAGGTCCGTCTTTTTGATGTCGTACTCCTCGAGCACTGCTTCGAGATCTGCCTCGTCGACGACGCTGTGGTCTGGAACGAGGTCGTGTTGACTTACATCTACCATGTGTGTGCGTTGGGCCTGCTGCTGGAGAAAGTGGCTGTCACGAGATACTACAGGCCCATATTGTCGGCCAGCATATAACGCTTACCAACTTGGCCTGCCGTAGCTACCGGGCCCCCACCCAGACCAAACATGGACCGTGGGAGCGACTCGCGTAGCAGTCGATTGAACCAGTGGCGACATATTACTTTGGGTCTCGTCACGTGCACTCATCACAGGGCGCCTTCCTTTGGAAAGCCTTAATACCAACACCGGGATACGAAGAAGTGCAGCGAAGGCCCGGATGGTGTAGTGGCCCATCATACGACCCTGTCACGGTCGTGACGCGGGTTCAAATCCCGCTCCGGGCGTTTCTCTGAATTCAACTCGACAAGCGGTGCGTTTCATCGAACCGCGACCGCTCCATTCTGTGTGCGACTGCGAGGATTTGAACCCTGCCAGTCGCGCACAGCGAGAGCGCGGTTCGAAGCGATAGCGAGAACCGCGACGCGAGCGGCGAAGCCGTGAGCAGTGAGCGAGCACGTCTGGCTCCGGTTCAAACACCGACGGACGCAGTCCGTCGAGGCTCGCGAACGCGCTGCGTTCGCTCACTCCCGCTCCGGGCGTACTTCTGTCGAACTCAACTCCCCAGCGAGGCGTCTCGTCGCCGAGCGAGCGGAAAGTGGCAGTAAAGATCGCCTACGAGTCGTTATAGACCGAGTACCAATCCGACACGCTCACGAGCAGTGTTCGAGTGGGGGCGAGCGCCCCCGCCCTGTCATAGTGTCCGCCCACCACGAGGTGCGGACGTGCTGTTCGTTCACGCGTGACGGCATAGGTCTTGTGTCAGTAACACACGAGCAGGGGGCCGCCACGTAGCCCAGCACGACCGCGATTCGGTCGAATCCGGTGTCCGCGGCGACAAACTGTTTACGAGCCCCCGCGAAAGGAGGGGCATGGATGACGTGGACGGCGAGGAGATGCCCGGCGCGATCGTCGAGGCGTTCCTCGAACGCGAGGAGGGCGTCCGGGCGTTACTGGAGGAACTGGAGAAGCTCACGATCGAGGGCCGCCACGAGGCGGTCCGCGAGCGCGTTCGCAATCTAGCGGACAGCGACGAGTCGGTGTTCTACACAGTGGCCTTTACGCTCACCAACTCGCGGCAGTTCTTCGGCGACGTGGAGGCGCAACTGGGCGTCGGCGCGGCGGACCGCCTGCGCGACCTCGCCGAGACCTACCCGGCGCTCGCCGAGGCGTTCAACATCGTCCGGACCGAGCGGGCGGAAGACCGGCTGAATCCGGTGACCGACACGAGCTACACGGTGAGCTACCATCGCGGCGTCGAGTCACCGATGGTGACATACCGGCCGCTGTCGGGCGAACAGGAACTGTTCGAGTCCCGCGGGACGCCGAGCGAGGTGTTGCGGGTCGCCTCGGACCTGACCGCGGCGACCACCGACGCGCTGGACGTCGCGATGGACAGCGACTACTCAGTCAACACCGAGGAGCTGAGCGAACTGATCGACCGCCGCGAAGAGCTGGAGACGGAACTGAGCCGACTCCGCGACCAGCTCGACGAACTCCGGCGCACGCCGGTCTCCGACGAATAGCGTTCGGGCGAAGACGGCCCCGCTCGGACGCGAGCGTGCCGTCCGACGCGAACGTGGCGGGTCCACAACTGGGGCGTTTATATGGCGGCGAGCAATACGCACAGGTACGATTCTCAATGGGCATTGAAAGACTGGGCAATCAGGTCGAAAAAGAGAGCCGGGACCTGGCGATCCTCGAGGCCGTCATCGAGAACGGACCGATCGGCATCGTCCGGCTCGCGGAGGAAACGGGGATTCCGAAACACAAGGTGCGGTACTCGCTGCGGATGCTGGAGGACGACGAACTCATCGAGCCGACGCCCCAGGGCGCGATCCCGGCTGACGACATCGACGAGCACGTCGCACAGATCAACGAGGGCATCGACCATCTCGTCGGCCGACTGAGCGAACTCAAGAACGTCGTCGGGTCCGTCGAGAACTGACCGTCGGGGGCCGGTCACGCCAGCCAGTGACGGCCGGCACGCATATCTCCGTGGGGGCGCTACCCGGTTCTATGGAAGTCGCGCTGGTCAGCGATTCGCACGTCCCGTCGCGCGCCCACGAGGTGCCACCGTCGTTCCGCGAGCGCATCGAGGTCGCGGACCGGGTCGTTCACGCCGGTGACTTCGACAGCAAGAGCGCGCTGGCGGATTTCCGGCACATGGCGTCGGACCTGACCGCCGTCGCGGGCAACATGGACCCGCAGGTCGGTCTGCCCGAGCGGGCGACGGTCGAACTGGGCGGCGTCACGTTCGTCGTGACCCACGGGACCGGGTCGCCGCGGGGGTACGAGGACCGCGTCGCGGCGGCGGTACTGACAGAGGCCGACGCCGACGCGGTCGGCGTCTCGGGTCACACCCACGAAGTCCTCGACACGGTCCACGAGGGCGTCAGGCTGCTGAACCCCGGGAGCGTGACCGGGGCCGCACCGGCCGACCGGGCGACGATGATGACCGCGACGGTCGCGGACGGGACCCTCGACGTGGCGCTCCACGAACTGTAGCCCCGAGCGGTGACGGACGGAGCCGGCGGTGGCGAGCGGCCGCGGACGCGTACCGGCAGCAGTTGCCGCGGTTGGGCGGCTTTGCAGCGAACGCGGACCTTTTTCCCGCAGGGGTCACAGAGACGGTATGGAAGTCTTCGCGGTCGAGGGGCTGCCGGAGGTGCGGCCCGGCGACGACGTGGCCGAACTCGTCGTCGAGCGAGCGGACCTCCGCAACGACGACGTGGTCTGCGTCGCGAGCACCATCGTCTCGAAGGCCAAGGGCCGGCAGGCGTCGCTGTCGGAGTACGAGCCCAGCGAGCAGGCCCGTCGCATCGCCGAGTCCATCGAGGCGGTCGCCGGCGAGGAGAAGGACCCGCGACTGGCTCAGGCGATCATCGAGGAGTGCGAGGAGGTGCTGGTCGAAGCGCCGTTCGTCCTCGGCGTGACGCGGTTCGGCCACATCACCGTCAATGCGGGCATCGACCGCTCGAACGTCCCCGACGCGGACCTGCTGTTGCTCCCCGAGGACCCCGCGGCCGAGGCCGAGGCGATCCGGGCAGGCATCCGCGAACGGACCGGCGTCGCGCCGGCCGTCATCGTCACCGACACGTCGGGGCGGCCGTTCCGCCTCGGGCAGCGCGGCGTCGCGCTGGGGTGGGCCGGCCTCCCGGCCTCGCGGGACTGGCGCGGGGAACACGACCGCGAGGGCCGCGAACTCGAAGCCACCGTGCAGGCGGTCGTCGACGAACTCGCGGCGGCGGCGAACCTCGTCACGGGCGAGGGCGACGGCGGCACGCCGGTCGCCGTCGTCCGCGGCTTCGAGTTCGGCGATCACGCGGCCAGCGAGCAGCTGTTTCGCGACCCCGAGAACGACGTGGTACGGAAGGCGCTCAGAGAGTGGTCACATGTACGCGATTGAACTCACCCCCGAGCACCCGGTCGACCAGCTCGCCTCGTTCGCACAACGAGCCGAAACGAACGGTCTCGACGCCGTCTTCGCCAGCCACCACTACAACAACCGCGACCAGTTCATGGCGCTGACGGCGATGGCCCAGCGAACCGACGACGTGTTGCTCGGCCCAGGCATCGCCAACCCCTACGAGACGCACCCGGTGACGCTGGCCTCACGGGTCGCGACGCTCGAGGAACTGAGCGACGGGCGAGCGGTGTTCGGCGTCGGCCCGGGCGACAAGTCGACGCTCGCCAACCTCGGCTTCGATCACGACGACGCCCTCCGGCGCGTGCTGGAGACGGTCACGACCGCCAGGGCGCTCTGGGACGGCGAGCGCGTCGACCACGACGGCACGTTCGAGGCGGTCGACGCGGGCCTGAACTACGAGGTCGGCGACGTTCCGGTGTACGTCGGCGCGCAGGGGCCGCACATGACGCGGATGGCGGCCAAGCACGCCGACGGCGCACTGTACAACGGGGCGCACCCGAAAGATCTCGCGTGGGCGCGCGAGCAGGTCGAGGAGATGGCCGACGAGCGCCCCGACGAGTACGGCACGTTCGATCTCGCGGCCTACGCGAGCGTCTCGGTCGCCGAGGACGAGGCGGCGGCGCGAGAGGCCGCACGGCCGCCGGTGGCGTTCGTCGCCGCCGGGTCACCGCCGCCGGTGCTCGACCGCCACGGCATCGACCGCGACGCGGCGAGCGACATCGGCGAGGCGATTTCGGCCGGCGAGTTCGCCGACGCGTTCGAGCGGGTGACCGAGCCGATGCTGGACGCGTTCTGTATCGCGGGGACGCCGGAGACGGTGGCCGAGCGGACGGCGGCGCTGGAAGAACACGCAGACAGCGTGGTGTTCGCCTCGCCGCTCGGCCCCGATATCGAGACCGCTATTGCCCTGCTCGGGGCGGCGATCGACCGCCGGAACCGGTGAACAGCGAGAGGACGGCCCCCAGCGAGAGGTAGCCGAAGACGGCGACGGAGGCGGTCGTGATGACCGCGCCGACGACGAGCATGAGCGCCGCCAGTGGGTCGTTCAGCGCCACGTCGACGAACCGCGCCGGCATGGCGACGATGCTCTGGAGCAGTTCCGAGAGGAGCGATTGCATTGGTCGAACGTTAGCGCGGCCCCACTTTGCGTTTGCGTTCCGCTCGCGGCTCCGAACAGCGGGGGTTTTGGTCCTCGCCCCGCTGGGGTCCAACATGAGCGTCCGCGAGGAGTTCGACGACTGGGCCGCCGAGGGGAAAGACAGGGGCATGGAGGAGCGCCACTGGCACACCGCAAAGCACGTCCTCGCCCGGATGCCGGTCGAACCGGGCGAGACGATCCTCGACCTCGGAACGGGGTCGGGCTACGCGCTCCGCGCCCTGCGAGACACCAAGGCGGCCGGCCCGTGCTACGGGCTGGACGGGTCGCCGGAGATGCTCCGCAACGCCCGCGGGTACACCGACGACGACGGCGTCGGGTTCCTGCGCGGCGACTTCGACGCCCTCCCGTTCGCCACCGACAGCGTCGACCACGTGTTCTCGATGGAGGCATTCTACTACGCGAGCGACCCGCCACACACGCTCGAAGAGATCGCCCGCGTCCTCCGGCCCGGGGGGACCGCCCACGTCGCCGTGAACTACTACGAGGAGAACGTCCACTCCCACGGCTGGCAGGACTTCATCGACATCGAGATGACCCGCTGGAGCGCCGACGAGTACCGCGCGGCGTTCCGCGAGGCTGGCCTGGCCGTCGCCTCGCAGGACATGATCCCCGACCGCGACATCGAGATTCCGCCGGCCAGCGAGTTCCCGACCGACGACTTCGAGACGCGCGAGGCGATGGTCGAGCGCTACCGGGAACTGGGCACGCTGCTGACCGTCGGCGTCGCGACGGCATAGGGCCCCGCTCTCGGTGCTGTGGCCCGTTCGACCGACAGTGTATTTGCGGGGCGGACTGAACCACGACGTATGGGCGAAGACGCCTCGCTGGACGACTTTCTCGACGCGGGCGAAGAGAGCGAGGGAGGCGAGAGCGCCGCCGGTGACGACGGCGACGAGGCGGAAGCGGACGCCGCGAGCGAACCCGAGGCAGGCCCCGACGAGAGCGACGGTGAGGGAGACGCGAGCGCCTCGGAGTCGACCGATCGGGGGACGGTCGAACCCGCGGTGACGACCTACGCGTGGTCACCCGAGGGCGCGGCCTGCGCGGACTGCGGCGAGGTCGTGGAGCGGCGCTGGGAGCAGGACGGCCAGCTCGTCTGCGGAGCCTGCAAGTCCTGGTAGCGGGCCTCGACGGCCCGGCTATCGGCTGTGTATGTCTCACACGCATCCACAGAGTTACATACTCACACACCTTAAGAGCGGCTACGATAGAACGGTGCGGTGCACGGCCACAGCCACACAAGACACTTACTGGTCGCCCCGGGCAGGATATGCTACCCACCCGTTCCGGCACGTCGTCCCACGAGACCACGACAATGACAGACACGGACACCACAGGAAGCCGACAGTCGGACAGTTCCCTCCGTGACGCGACGCGGGTCGCGAACCAGGTAATCGAGAACGTCGAGCAGGTCATCGTCGGCCAGCACGACGCCATCGAGCACATCGTCATCGCGCTGCTGGGGCGCGGCCACGTCCTCCTCGAAGACGTGCCCGGCGTCGGAAAGACGATGCTGGCGCGCTCCGTCGCGGCCTCCTTCGACGGCGAGTTCAAGCGCGTCCAGTTCACGCCGGACCTCCTGCCGACCGACGTGACCGGCGTCAACGTCTTCAATCAGAAAACGCAGGAGTTCGAGTTTCGGCCCGGTCCGATCTTCGCCAACGTCGTCCTCGGCGACGAGATCAACCGCGCGCCTCCGAAGACCCAGTCGGCTCTGCTGGAAGCGATGGAGGAACAGCAGGTCTCGGTCGACGGGACGACCCACCCCGTCCCACAGCCGTTCACCGTCATCGCCACGCAGAACACGGTCGAGCAGAACCGGGCCTACGACCTCCCGATGGCCGAACTCGACCGCTTCATGACGAAGCTCCACCTCGGCTATCCAGAGGAGGCCGAGGAGACGGCGATGCTCGGCGACGTGGTCGGTCACCATCCAATCGAGGAACTCACCTCTGTCGCCACCCTCGACGCGCTGTCGGCGGCCCGCGACACGGTGGCCGACGTGACCGTCGAGGAGCCCATCCGCGCGTACGCGACGCGGCTCGCACGGTACACCCGCGAGAACGCGCAACTGGGCGTCAGCCCGCGCGGGAGCATCTCGCTGCTGCGGGCGGCTCAGGCCCGCGCGGTCCTCGACGGGCGCGGCTACGTCATCCCGGACGACCTCCAGACGGAAGCGCCCGTCGTGTTACCCCACCGCATCCGAACCGAGAGCAGCGAACAGGACGCCGGCGCGCTCGTCGCGGAGGCACTCGACACCGTCGACGTGGAATGAGACCGACACGACGCGGCGTCGCCGTCATCGCCGTGGCCGTCACTGCGCTGCTCGTCAGCGCCCGGTTCGGCCAGCCGGGGCTGAGTGCCGTCGCCGGCCCGCTGCTCGTCGGGGTCCTCGCCGCGGCCGTCCAGGTCCTGTGGGCCGGAGAGCCAGCCGTCGAGCGCAGCCGCCTCCGCCGTGGGTTCCCCGGCGAGACGAAACGCGTCGAGCTCCGCGTCGACGGCAGCGGTATCGCGGCGATCAGTGACACGCTCCCCGAGGGACTCGACGGCGAAGCCAGCGCCACGCGTTCCCTGCCGGCGACGGTGCGCTACGACGTGACCTACGGCGCCCGCGGCGAGCACCGCGTCGGTCCCGTGGACGTGACAGTGACCGACGCGCTGGGGCTGGTCCGGCGGGAGTACACGGTCGAGAAGACGAGTGAGGTGCTGGTGTACCCCCCGGTCTACCGACTGGGCGGGCCGGAGGCGTTCGCGCGGACGTTCACCCCCGAGAGCGAGGACCGCCAGTCGTTCGACCGCCTGCGCGAGTACGTCCACGGCGACTCGCTGCGGGACGTGCACTGGAAGTCGAGCGCCAAGCGCGAGGACCTGCTGGTCAAGGAGTTCACCGACACCCGCAGCGACCGCGGCCTGCTTGTCGTCGCGGAGGCGAGCGAGGGGCGCGCAGACGAGATGGCGGCCGCCGCGGCCACGATAACGATGGCGGCCCTCGAACACGGCCTCGCAGTCGAACTGGCCGTCCCGAACGCCGCCGTGAGCAAGGGCTACGGCGACACGCACCGGACGCGCCTGCTCGAAACGCTCGCCCGTGCCGAGGCTGGCCGAACCGACCGGGCGGCCGACGCCGACGTGGCGATCCGCGCCGACGGCGACGGCGTCACGGTCTCGGTCGACGGCCGCCAGCGCTCGTTCGCGGACGTGACCGCGAGCCGCGACAACCCGATCGCCAGCGAGGTGGGCGGATGAGCCCGCTCAACCGCCTCCGCGACCGCCTGCCCTGGAGCGCGTCGCGGCTGCTGGCGCTGCTCGCGGTCGCGCTGGCCATCGGCGCGCCGCTGCGGACGATGTACTACCTCAGCGACGTGGTCGGCTCGCCGGCGCTGTTCCTCGTCGTGGCCGCGCTGTCGTTCGTCGCCGCGACGGCGATGGCGCGGGTCCTGCGACCCACGCTGGCCATCGCCGTCGGTACGGTGCTGTTCGCCGGCGGCCTCGCGGCGTACCTGCTGAGCCTCTCGACGAACCCCGCGCCGACCGCGCTGCTCGCGGACACGGTGTCGCTGCTGACCGGACGGTCGCTGCTCCAGATCGCGAAGGTCAGGCTGTGGGTGCTGTCGTTCGCGCCCGCTCCGGTGTTCCTGACCTGGTACTTCGCGCTCCGGCGCTGGTACGTCACGTCGACGCTCGCCGCCGGGGCGGGGCTGGCGTTCTTCGCGCTGACGACCGACGCGGGCGTGGTGACGACGCTGCTCGGCGTCGTCGGCGTCGCCGCGACCATCGGTTTCGGGACGCTGGACACGCTCTCGACCGAGGAGACGGTCGACCCGAGCCGCCGGCCGAAGTCGCTCACCGCTCCCGACTCGCGAGGGGACGGGTCCGCGGACGACGAGGGCGTCGACAGCGGCCGACGGGCCGTCCTCGAACAGCTGGCAGCGATCATCGTCGTGCCGGCCGCGCTCTCGCGGCTCCCGCTGGCCCGAGACAGTTCCTTCTCCTACGACGACGGCTCGGGCGGCCAGACCGTCGAGGGGAGCCTCTTCGACGCCGGCGAGTCGATCTCCATCCTCGGCGACATCTCGCTGACGACGGCGGTGCGGTTCACCGTCGAGGCCGAGGAGCCCCGGCTCTGGCGGGTCGCGTCCTACGATCGGTACACCGGGGACGGCTGGGTCCGCACGGGGAACCCTCGCCCCTACGACGACCGCCGCCTCGACGGGCCGCCGGGCGAGACGCGGACCCTCAGACAGGAGTTCCGGGCCGAGTCGGCCATCGGGACGGTCCCGGCCGCCTGGAAGCCCGTCCGCTACTCGGGCGACCCGTCGATCTCGGTGACGAACGAGGGCGGCTTCCAGCCCGACGCCGACCTGGCGAGCGGCGACAGCTACCAGGTCCAGAGCGAGGTGCTCGTCTCGACCCCGTCCGAACTCCGCGAGGCCGGGACGGACTACGGCGACGCGGTCTCCGAACTGTACACGCAGCTCCCGGACAGTACGCCGGATCGCGTCGCCGAGCGCACGTCGATCCTCACCGCCAACGCCGAGAACCCCTACGAGACGGCGCTGGTCGTCGAGCGCTGGCTCCAGGAGGAGAAGGGGTACTCGCTCTCGGTCGACCGGCCGGACTACAGCGTCGCCGACAGCTTCCTCTTCGAGATGGACGAGGGGTACTGCGTCTACTTCGCGACGACGATGGTGGCGATGCTCAGGACCCAGGGCATCCCGGCGCGGTTCACCGTCGGCTACACCACCGGCCAGCGGACCGGCCAGAACGAGTGGGTGATCCGCGGGCTCAACTCCCACGCGTGGGTCGAGGCGTACTTCCCCGACCACGGCTGGGTGGAGTTCGACCCGACGCCCTCGGGCCCGCGCGAGGAGATCAGACAGCAGCGCATCGAGGAGGCGAACGCGAGCGGGCCATCGGTCGCCGATGGGACGCCGGTGTCGGAGTTCACGCCGACGCCGACCCCCACGCCGGTGCCGCTGACCGAGCGCGACGAGGGCACCACGCCGACGCCGACCCCTACGCCCACCGAGGCCGGTACCGCCGACCCGGGAGACGCGACCGGAACGGACGGTGGCGGGGCGGGCCTCGGCCTGCCGGACCTCCCCTCGCGCGAGGAGGCCGCGCTCGGCGTGGTCGCGCTGCTCGGCGTCGCGGCCGGCGCACGCCGCTCGGGTCTGAGCGAACGGGCCTACCGCGCGGTGTGGCTGCGCTATCAGCGCCGAGAGGACCCGGAGACCGACGTGGAACGGGCGTTCCAGCGGGTCATGTACGTCCTCTCGAAGCGCCACCGGAACCGACACAGCGGGGAGACGGTGCGGGCGTACCTCGACGCGGTCGGCGCGGACGAGCGCGTCCGTCGGCTGGCGTCGCTCCGGGAGTGGGTCCGCTACGGCGGTGAAGTGACCGAGGAGATGGCCGACGAGGCCGTCGAAATCGCCGATACCGTCGTTTCGGATCGGTAAGCCCGGCCTGTCCCCGACAGTGTTTAATAGGTCGTGTTCGTAGGCGCGATTGTAATGTCGGAAGTCTGCTCGACGTGCGGGCTGCCTGAGGAGCTCTGCGTCTGTGAGGACGTCGCCAAAGAGTCCCAGGAGATCAACATCCGCATCGACGAGCGCCGTTACGGAAAGGAGGTAACGATCATCGAGGGATTCGACCCGAAAGACGTCGACATGGACTCGCTGTCCTCGGACCTCAAGTCGAAGTTCGCCTGCGGCGGCACCGTCGAGGACGGACAGATAGAGCTCCAGGGCAACCACACCGGCCGCGTCGAGGATTTCCTCCGCGACAAGGGCTTCAACGTCGCCTGAACTCCAGACTGTAACGGTTCTCGCGATAGCTCCGCGTCGAGCGACTGCCACGGCGCTCGAATGCCGTCGTGAGAAATACCGGCGGAGACACCCGCAGCACACATAGTACAGTGTTACCAACCCGCATAGACGGCGGTCAGCTATTTCAACCACGAGGCGATAACTGTTCTCAATGCACGCCCTCACCCGGCGGTGGCTGACCGTCGGGCTCGTAGTGGTCCTCCTCGTCGGCGGCGTCGTCCCGCCGCGAGCCACGGCGCTGTCGGCCGCGGAACCTGTGGCGGTCGACGGTCCCGCGGTCGACCAAGTTGAGGCGGCGGTCGCCGCCGAAACCGCGGCGGGCGACCGGCCGGAGTCCCCCGACCGACAGACGGCGAACCGGAGCGACCGGGCCGGGGTCCGAGCGGGGAGCGCTGATATCGCGCCGATCACGACGCGACGGCACGGTGACACGGCGGTCGCGCGGTCGGTCGCCGCGACGCCCGCCAGTCGGGACGCGGCCGCGAGCGACACGGCGGTGGCCCAGACCGACGGTGACGAGATCCGCCAGACCCAGACCTACGCACGCATCACCGAGGAGCCGGGCCGAGTGGCGGTGCGACTGACCTACGAGATCCCCGACCGGGTCGTGGGACTCGACACGCGGGTCCCCGATGGCGCGACCGTGACCGAGGCCGACGGCTTCCGCCGCGTCAACGCGACCGCCTACGAGTGGGACGAGGAGACGACCCGCGCGGTGATCCGCTACCGCATCAACCCCAATCGGACGGTCAGCAAGAGCGGCCCGGAGGGCGCGGACGGGAGATACGTCAGCGTCGACGCCGGCGAGTGGGCGCTGCTGACCCGGTCGCGGACGCCGACGCGGTGGCGCTACGTCGGACAGGACCCGGTCAGATTCAACCGGACCGTCGAGACGGCCGGGCCGGGCGCGGCCGGCGAGGAACTCGTCTACCTCGGCGAGGTCGCGACGTTCGAGCGGACCGCGCACAACCAGACCATCGAACTCGTCGTCCCGGAGCGCACGACGATGGTGTCCTCGCCCATCGCCGTCCTCGACTCGCTGACGAACGCGTCGAACGCCCTGCGCATCGGCGACCGGGACGAGCGCGTGTTCGTCGTCGCCGCCCCCTCGACGGCGGTCCCGTGGGGCGTCGCGGGGTTCCAGCTCGGCGACTCGGACATGTGGATCCAGTCCGACCGCCGGCTCAGTTCGGCGAACAACGTCTGGCTCCACGAGTACGTCCACACCAGGCAGTCGTTCACGCCGACGCGGGAGACGCGCTGGCTCACGGAAGGGATGGCGACGTACTACGCCGCCGCACTGACGCTGGAGCAGGACCGAATCGACTTCGCGTCGTTTCGCTCGCGGCTGTCGCTCGGGACGCGGTCCGTCTACGACGACGTCGCCCTCGCGGACCCCGACAGCTGGACCGCGAACGCGAACTACAACAAGGGCGGGCTGGCCGCCGGACAGATCGACCGACGAATCCGCGCCGAGACCGGTCGAAACCGGACGTTCCAGAACGTAGCGCGCGGGCTCAACGGCCGACAGGAGCCCGTCACGCAAGCGCAGTTGCTCGCCGAGGTCGAGGCCGCCGGCGGCGCGCCCGCCCGGAACGACACGGTTCGCTACACCGAGACGACAGCGGCAACGCCGGTGTGGAACCAGACCACCCACCAGCGGTTGTTCGGTGAAATCCCCGCCCGCATCGGATACAGCCTCCCGCCGGTCGACCAGCGCGACGCCTACCGTGCGGGCGGTCCGTACCGACCCGGCGCGCCGGTCGGCGGAAGCGAGCCGATCCGCCTCGTGACCGGCGAGACGCTCGTCGTCGACGTGGTCGTCGAGAACGCCGGCGGGGCGGCGGGCGCGTACAACGCCTCGCTCGCGGTCAACGGGACGGCCGTGGCCGCTGAGCAGGGGCAGCTCGCGGCCGGCGAGCGCGTCGTCGTCCCGCTGTCGCACACGTTCACCGACCCCGGCCGATACGAGGTCAGCGTCGACGGCGAGCGCGTGACGGTGGTGGTGACGGACCCGGGCCAGGCCACCGTGACCGAGGTGGCGGTCAGTTCGCTGACGGTCAGGCAAGGCGAGTCCGTGACGGTGACCGCGACCGTCGCGAACGACGGCGACGTGCCGGCGGCGGCGACCGTCGTATTCACCCAGAACGAGACGGCGGTCGCCCAGCACCAGGTGTCGCTCGCGCCGCGGACGACGACGCGAGTGACGCAGCCGGTGACGCTGTCGCGGCCCGGAACCGTCTCGCTGTCTGCCGGAAACGGCCGCGACGCCGGCCCGAGTGTCGACGTGACCGTCACCCCGGCGACGGCCGAGCCGACGCGGACTCCCGCGCCCACTACGACCGTCGAGCGGACGACGAATGGCCGCGGCGACGGCTTCACCGTCGCCCTCGCGCTGCTCGCGGTGGCGGCGGCCGCGTTGCTCGCGCGTCGGCGGTGACGGACGCCACACTGCTCACGAGTCGGCGTCGGCAACGGACGCGAAGCGAACGGCTCTTGCCCCCGGCCCGCCGCGTTCGAGTGTGAACGTCGGAATCGCCTACGCCGCCCTCTCCGCGCTGCTGTTCGGCGTGTACCTGTTCGTGATGAAGCGGTGGTTCACCGGCTACCCGTCCCCAGTGTTCCTGCTCATCACGTATCTCCTCGTCCCCGTCGTCTACCTCCCGGTCGTCGCCGTCGCCGACGCGCCGTTCCTTCCGGCGGGGAATCGCGTCAGCGTCCTCACGTCGATACTCGCCGTGACCGGCATCACGGCCATCGGCCTACTTACCCTGTTCCGGGCGATCCGCATCGGCGAGGTGTCGTACGTCTCGCCGATCAGCAAGATCGTCCCCGTGTTCGTGCTCCCGCTGGAAGTCGGACTCCTGGGACAGCACCTGTCGCCGCTCCAGATCGCCGGCGTGCTCGTCGCCACGGTCGCGGTCTACGTCGCCAACTGGCAGGGGACGGCACTTCTGGCCCCACTCAGACGAGCCTGGCAGTCCCGGCCCGCACAACTGGCACTGTTGTCGGCCGCCACGTTCGCGTTCGTCGACGTTGGCAAGCGGGTGCTGATGCAGGAACTGGCGATCGAGCCGACGACGTACATCCCGGTAATGGGAGTCGGCATCGCCGTGCTGATGGCCCCGTTCGCGCCCCGGTACGGCGTGCCGGCGACGTGGCGCGCGGACCTGCCGAAGTTCGCCGTCGCGGCGGTGTTCGTCGCCTACTCGAACCACGTCGTCCTGCTGGCCTTCCAGCAGCTTCCGGCCAGCATCGTCTCGCCCATCGTCAACGGGCAGGCCATCATCGCCGTGATCCTGGGCGCCATCGTCCTCGACGAGGCGCACTTCCGCGCCCGCCTGGCCGCCGCGGGGCTGGCCATCCTCGGCATCGCGATGATCTCCGTCGGCTGACGGATGGCCACCGCTTAGTACCACCGGCGAATAGGCCGGGCCATGCCAGATCTCGGCAAAGCCGACCGCACGTTCTTCGACGAGTACATCTACCCGAACCTCGGGGCCGACCGCGACGACGTGACGCTGGGCCCCCAACACGGCGTCGACTTCGGAGTCGTGGATATCGACGGGACGGCGGCCGCGATGGCCAGCGACCCCGTCTTCGTACTGCCGTCGCTCGGGTTCGAGCGGGCCGCCTGGTTCGCGTTCCACATTCTCATGAGCGACGTGGCCGTCTCCGGGCTGTCGCCGACGCACCTCTCGGTCGACTTCAACCTCCCGCCGGAGATCACCGACGAGCAGTTCCGCACGGTGTGGGAGACGTTCGACGCGGAGGCCCGCGACCTGGGCGTCTCGGTCGTCACCGGCCACACCGGCCGCTACGCGGGCTGTAACTACCCGATGGTCGGCGGCGGGACCGCCGTGTCAGTCGGCGACTTCGCGGACCTCGTCCGGCCGGACGGCGCGTCGGTCGGCGACGAGATCGTCGTCACGAAGGGGCCGGCCATCGAGGCGACGGGGCTGCTGTCGATCCAGTTCGAGTCGCTCATGCGCGAGGAACTGGACGGGGCCGCGGTCGACGACGCCACCGACCGCTTCTACGACATGAGCCCCGTCCGGGACGCGCTGACGGCCGCTGCGGCCGGGCCGGTGACGGCGATGCACGACGCCACCGAGTGTGGCATCTACGGCGGCCTCTACGAGATGGCGCGCGCCGCCGACGTGGGCATCGAACTGGAGACCGACCGCGTCCCGATGCAGCCGGGCGTCGAAGCGGCCTGCGAGTTCTTCGATATCGACCCGTGGATCTCGATCAGCGAGGGGACCCTGCTCGCGGCGGTCGACCCGGCGGGCGTCGACGACGTGCTCGCGGCGCTCGCCGAGGAAGGCATCCCGGCCGCCGCGGCCGGCGAGGTCACTGCCGGCAGCGGACTGGTGGTCGACGGCGAGCCCACGGACCACCCCGGCGTGGACCCCTTCTGGGGGACGTTCGAGGAGTACATGGGCAAGCAGTCCGAGGAGTGAGATCACACGCACCGCTCGCGCGTCGTCACGTGACCGGGCGGTCCTCCGTGTTACAGTAGCCGCCGGAAGCGGGTGGCGGAAAAGTCAGGCCGATTTCGGTTCCGACGAGGGTCCGATCTGTACCGCATAGCTGGACTGGAGCCATGCCGTGGGGTTGTCGGTGTCGTAGACGACGACGTCGCCGCCGCCGGTGGTGAAGCTGCCGTACTGCTCGTCGGAATCGTTGGTATCGCTCGATGCCGGTTCCATTGTCGTACGGTCGGTGTTCTGCGACAGGCAAACATAAGCGTTTCTCAAATGTGATATGGAGTATTATTAGCATACTAGGATCGTGGGGTCGAATATACTGGGTTCGAAGGCAGTAACCTCCGGCGCGGTCGAGACCAGCATCGCTTTGGGGTCGCCGGCACAGCCCACGCGTATGACACGAGCCGACGCACCGGTCGCGCCGCCGGTCGTCCTGACCATCGCCGGGAGCGACTCCGGCGGCGGCGCGGGCATCCAGGCCGACCTGAAGACCATCGAGGCCGGCGGCGGCTTCGGGACGAGCGCGATCACCAGCGTCACGGCACAGAACACGACTGGCGTGCAGGGCCAGCACCTGCTTCCCCTGGAAGACATCGAGTCCCAGTTGACCGCGGTGCTCGAGGACTTCGACGTGGCCGCGGTCAAGACGGGGATGCTCGCGACGAGCGACGTCGTCGAACTGGTCGTCGAGTACGCCGACGACCTGCCGAACCTCGTCGTTGACCCGGTGATGGTGGCGGCCTCGGGCGACCGCCTGCTCGAACCCGAGGCCGAGGCGGCCTACGAGGACCTGATCGCGGCGGCGTCGGTGGTCACGCCCAACGCCGACGAGGCCGCCGTGCTGACCGACCGCGAGGTCGACGACCCCGACGCCGCCGAGGCGGCCGGCCGCGACCTCGTAGCGATGGGGGCCGACAGCGCCCTCGTGAAGGGCGGGCACGTCCCCGGCGACGCCGTGGTCGACACGCTCGTGACCGACGGCGAGGTGACGACGTTCCGCCACGACCGGGTGGACACCGAGGCGACCCACGGCTCCGGCTGTACGCTCTCGTCGGCCATCGCCACCCGACTGGCCCACGGCGACGACCGGACCGAGGCCGTCGCGAGCGGCATCGACCTGCTTTCGAGCGCGGTCCGCTACAACCTCGACGTGGGCGAAGGACCGGGTGCGGTCCACCACCTCGTCCAGACGCGTAACGAGGCCGCCCGCCACCAGACGAGCGAGGCGGTCGAGCGCGCCGTCTCGGCGCTCGTCGAGGCGGACGTGTCCCCGCTGGTCCCCGAGGTGGGCATGACCGTCGCCGGGGCGACTCCCTATGCGGAGACGCCGGACGCGGTCGCCGCCGTCGAGGGCCGCATCACGCGGACGATGGACGGCGTGCGCCCGAACCGCGGCGTCCGCTTCGGCGCGTCGACGACGGTCGCGCGCTTCCTGCTCGCGGCGCGCGAACACGACCCCGCCGTCCGCTTCGCCGTCAACTGCCGACTGACCGAGGCCGTCGAGGACGCGCTCGGCGAACTGGGCGGGGCCGTGCCGTCGTACGACCCCGCCGAGCGGTCGACCGACGGTCGCGCGGCCGAGACGACTCGCTGGGACGTCGGCCGCGCGTTCGAGGCCAGCGAGGAGACGCCGGTCGCGGTCATCGACCGCGGCGACGTGGGCGTCGAGGCGAGCGCGATGGTGCTCGCGGCCGACGCGGACGCACTCGTCTCACGCGTGAGAACGGTACAGTCAGCGGTCGAGCGGCCGTGAGACTGGGCCGGCGTCGTGCGACCGCAGCCGCGACTGGATCCGGTTCGTGGACCGGCGTTTCAGACCGTTGAAATTAGGGTAAGTGTTATGGTAGGTGCCTGACATTGACTGGCAATGCCGCCCCCTGAGACGGGTCCCGCGGAGCAGCCCCCGGCCGAGTCCGCGGCTGACCGGATCAGCGTCCTCTACGTCGACGGCCCCGAGCACGGGGGGCGCGTCGAGCGGTACCTCGAACGCGAGGACGGCCGCTTCGAGGTCGTCACCGCGACCGGGCAAGACGAAGCGAGAGCGCGACTCGCCGAGCGCGACGTCGACTGCGTCGTCAGCGACTACCAGTTGCCGACCGGGAGCGGTATCGAGTTCCTCCGACGCGTCCGCGAGGACCACCCACGGCTGCCGTTCGTGCTGTTCACCGGGAACGGGAGCGAGGCGGTCGCGAGCGAAGCCATCGCCGCCGGCGTCACCGACTACCTGCAGAAGGGCGGCGACGACGGTTTCGCCGCCCTCGCCGAGCGCGTCCGGGACGCCGTCGAACGACACCGGTCAGAGCGGGCCGCGGCAGCGAGGGAGCGACGACTCCGCCGGAGCTGTGAGCGCGTCAGCGACGGCTTCCTCGTCCTGAGCCGGGCGTGGGAAGTCGAGTTCGTCAACGGGGCCGGCGCGACACAGTTGGGCGTCGCGCGGGACAGAGTCACGGGCCAGCACCTCTGGGACGCCGTCCCGGACCTGCGCGGATCGCCCGTCGAGGACGCGCTTCGATCGGCGGCGGACGCGGTGGAACCGACGACGGTCGAGACGGACTGCGATCCGCTCGACGGCTGGTACACCGTCACCGCGTATCCGGACGAGGACGGACTATCCGTGTTCTTCCGAGATACGAGCGAGCGAAAGCGCCGCGAGCGGGAACTCGAAGCGACCAGAGAGCGCTACGAGGGGCTCGTCGAGGCGTTCCCCAACGGCGGCGTCTTCCTGTTCGACGAGGAGTGTCGGTTCACCGCCGCGGGCGGCGTCGACGTGGAGGCGGTCGGCCTCTCGGAGGAGCAGATGCTCGGGCGTCGCCCGTCAGAGGTGTTTCCGCCGGAGAACGCCGCGCTCCTCGAATCGGCCTACGAGGCGGCCCTCGACGGTGAGCGCCAGTCGTTCGAAGACAGTTTCAAGGGACGGTACTACCACGTCCAGACGTTCCCGATCCGCGACAGCGACGGCGACATCGTCTCGGGAATGGCGGTCGCACAGAACATCACCGACCGGAAGGAACGCGAGGAGCGCCTCCGACGGCAGAACGAGCGCCTGGAGACGTTCGCCAGGTTCGTCAGCCACGACCTCCGCAATCCCCTGAGCGTGCTCCAGGGGGCACTGTACCTCGCGGAGGAGACCGGAGAGCCGGAGCACTTCGAGCGCTGTCGGAACGCCGTCGAACGGATGAGACAGCTGATCGACGGACTGCTGGCGATGGCCACGGACGGGGAGGAGGCGAACATGGCGGTCGCGGCGATATCGCTGCCCGACTGCACGCGGAACTGCTGGCAGACGCTCGACACCGCGGGCGCGACGCTCGTCGTCGACACCGACCTGACGGTCGAGGCCAACTACGTCAGGTTCAGGCAGTTGCTCGAGAACCTCCTGCAGAACGCGCTCGACCACGGGCGGACCGCGTCGAGCGACGACGGCGCGGCCGACGGTGAGGTGACGGTCACCGTCGGAGCGCTGGACGACGGGGCCGGATTCTTCGTCGCCGACGACGGCCCGGGGCTCGCAGACGACATCCGCGGCGAGGCGTTCGATCTCGGCCGGTCGTCGGCCGAAGACGGGACCGGACTGGGCCTCGCCATCGGCAAGCAGATCGTCGAGGACCACGGCTGGGACATCCGCATCACGGAGTCCGCCGACGGCGGCGCGCGCTTCGAGGTCAACGACGTGACGGTCCTGGAGTGAGCGTCGGGCTACCGGAACCGGATGGCCAGCCGCGACCCGCCGTCGTCAGCTTCCTCGACGGCGACGGACGGGAGCACGCCGGGCGCGATCGAGCCGACCGCCGCAGCGACGGCGGCGAGGTGCTTGCGCGACAGGGAGTACAGTCCGGTGACCGCGAGCAGGGCGAGGAGCGCGCCGTCGACCGGCCCGGGCGTCGCGGGCGAGGCGACGGCGACGCCGGCACCGACCGCGGCGAGCAGAAAGTCCTCCGGCGCGCCCGAGTACCGGACGTACCGGCGCGGGCGGTGCCACCGGCCGAGGAGGTGGTTGTACACCGCCACGTCTCTCGTCGGGTTCCAGGGTTCGGCCTCGGGGCTGCCGGCGAACACGTCCGACAGCGAGTGGACGGCCGCCGCGGCGACGGCGACGGTACACAGGACGAGCGCCGCGGTGCCCGTCGCGAGCGCAGCGGCTCCCAGAACAGCGGCGAGGACAGAGAAATACGCCGGGAAGTGAAGCGACTTCCGGTGGGTGGCGAGCAGGTCGGCGTCGGGCGCGAGGCCGCCGACGAAGGCCGCGGCGAGCACCAGCGGCGGGGCGGCGTACTCCGAGAGCGCGGGGGCGGCGAGCGCCGCGAGGGCGACCGTGGTGAACGCGTGCGTCGTCGCCATCATCGTCTACTGACCGCTACATTCGGCTCGGGAGAGATAAATACTGCGCGCGCCGCTCACTCGCCGGGTTCTGGGTCGGCGAACAGCGAGACGAGGCGGTCGCGCAGGACGAACACGGCGACCGAAAGCGCGGCGAGCGCCGCGACGACGAGGGCGAACGAGCCGACTCGGTCGCCGGCCAGCGACTGACCCGCGTACGCCGCCGCGAGGAACGACGGCGTGCGGCCGACCACGACGAGCGCGAGAAACGTCCGCAGACGCAGGTCGGAGAGCCCCGCGACGAAACACAGCAGGTCGTCCGGGAACGTCGGGAGGAGAAAGAGGACGAACAGGCCGACGAGGCCGTTCCGTTCGAGGAATCGGTCCCAGCGCGCGAGAGCCTCGGGCCGCATCACCCCCTCGACGTAGGGCCGGCCGTAGCGGCGGGCCAGCGAGAACGCCGCCGTGCTCCCGAGTGTGACGCCGAGCAGGCTGTACAGCGTCCCGTCGACGACGCCGAAGAGGTAGCCGCCGACGCCGCCCAGCACCTGCCCGGGAATCGGGGCCAGAAGCACCTGGCCGGCCTGCAGCGCCACGAACGCGAGCGGGGCGAACGCGCCGAACGCGGCGACCTGCCGCCGCAGCCAGGTCGGGTCGAAGAGGCGCGGGACGGCGGCGTGCAGGCCGACGCCGAGCGCGACGAACAGCGCGAGTAGCGCCGTTCCCCTGACGGCGGCGTCGCGACGCGCCGCTCTGGACCTGAAAAAGCGGGTCGGCTCGCCGTCCGACGACTCGGAAGGGGACACGGTCAGAGCAGCGCCAGCGTCTTCCGCGTGGCGTTTTCGACGACTTTCGTGAGGTAGCGCGAGCGCGACGGGCGGCGGTGGACGGCGGCCGTCCGGCCGGCCCGCATCGCCGCGAGCAGCGCGTCGGTCGTCAGCGGGGTATCGGGCGGGAGGTCGACCGCCGTCGCCGCGCGGCCGATGCCATCGACTCGATGCGCGTCGCTTCCGCCGAAGGCGGGGTAGGACTCCGCGGCCGCGAAGCGGGCCGCCTGTCTGTTCCGGATGTTCGTCAGCGTGTGCGCGTTGTACACCTCGACGCCGTCGACGCCCGCGATGGCCGCGCGACCGGCACCGTGGCGCGAGCGCTGGAACGGGTGTGGGACGACGGCGACGCCGCCGCGCGCTCGGACCGCTCGCGCGGTCTCGGCGAGCGGCTGACCCGGCTCCGGAGCGGCGTCGACGCCGATGGCGAGGAGGTGTCCGTCGGCGGTCGACACCTCGCAGCCGACGACGACCAGCAGGTCCTCGGCGAGAGACGCTGCGACGCGTGCGCCCTCGACCGTGTCGTGGTCGGTGACGACGATCGCGTCGAGACCGAGTTCCGCGGCGCGCGAGACGAGTTCGTCCGGGGTCGTGTGTCCGTCGTAGGAGGCGACCGTGTGGAGGTGCGCGTCGACGTGGACCGTCCGGCCGGACGCGTCCCCCGTTGCCGGTCGCCGCGTCATAGGTATCCGAGTTCGAGTGCCAGTACCAGTCCACCCGCCACTGCGGCCGAGAGCCCGGCCAGGACGTGACTGACGTCGGTCTTGTACGCCTTGTAGTCCGATACCATCAGGGGACAGGCGACGCCGACGAGCAGGCCGGCGATCCAGCCGTTCCACACGCCGACGAACGTCAGGAGAACGTAGTTCAGGACGACGAGGAGATTCGTGTGGACGACGGTCGTTCCGTGGTAGTAGCTGCTGCCGCTATCGGAGCCGAACCCCTCGTTGTTGTGGCGAATCAGTCGGAGCCCCCCGAACGCGAGGATGAGAAAGCCGACGACGAGACTCGCGGCGAGCGACGGCGCGAGCGAGACGTGATACAGGAGCGCCGCGGGGAGCAGATACGCGAAGATGTCGATGAACGAGTCGACCTGCCGACCGAACGGCGACGACGTGCCCGTCCGCCGGGCGTACCAGCCGTCGACTTTGTCCAGAAAGAACGCACAGAACATGACCAGAATCCCCCAGTTCGGTTCGCCGCGGAGAAACAGCAGCGCGCTCGCCCACCCGACGAACAGCGCTGCGAGGCTGATGTAGTCGGCCCCCGTCAACCGCCCCACGATGTCCGTCCGCTCTGTCGTGTCGGTGACCCGGCGGTCCGCGAGGTCGACGCGGTCACGGACGCCCTGGATCGCTTCCCGCAGTGGCTCGGTCATCGGCCCACGTGGACGGTCCGGCCAACAGAGTATAAATCTTGCCTGAGAAATATGTACTTAGTACTTATCTATATATCTACGTGCGTCTATACCAACCTCGATAGCCGACCGGTCACACCGACCGCACCGAGCGCCAGGAGAGCGGACCGACAGCCGCGTAGCGCCTGGCCCGGCGAGCACCGAACCCGAGCCCCTCGAACAGCGCCCGCGACGGGCGATTGTCGAGTGCGACCAGGGCCGTGGCGTCCGCCGCGCCGATGTCGGCCGCATGGCGGCAGGCATGGGCGACCAGCGCCGTCGCGACGCCGCGGTTCCGAGACGCGGGATCGACGAACACGCGCCGGAGATAGGCCCCGTCGAACGACAGCGTCCGGTCCAGCGGCGCGATGTCGTGAGACGCGTCGACGGAACAGAACAGGTAGCCGAGCGGCGTATCGCCGTCGAACGCGCCGACGACTGCCTCGCCGTCGCGCAGTTCGCCGACGGGCGGGTCGAGCGACGCGACGCGGGGCGGTGCACAGACTTCGACGGTGAACGCGGTCGGCTCGGGTCGTTCCATCGGGGCGTCGAGCGGCCTGACGTACTCGTACATCCAGGTCGCCGTGACGCCGGCCCGCGCCAGCGCGTCGTAGACGGCGCGGCCGTAGCGGTTGCGCGTCAGCCGCCACACGCCCGTCACCGGAGCCCCACCTCGTTCGTCGCCGCGGGCGAACCGAGAGCCCAGAGTGGGCGGCGCAGCCGACAGCTCGGGCAGTTCGAGGCAGTCACGTCGTTACTCGGTTGGGACCGGCCACCGCGTAATGCGTTGCTATGAGAGCTATATAGACCCTCGTGACCCGCGCGATCAGGGACCGCGCTTAACCGGACGTAGCGCCAACCCGTTCGCATGAGTGAGACACAGACGAGCGAGCGGATCACGGTCTACTCGGACTACGTCTGCCCGTTCTGTTACCTCGGCCGCGAGTCGCTGCGCCAGTATCAGGCAACACGCGAGGAACCCCTGGAAATCGACTGGCAGCCGTTCGACCTGCGTAGCCAGCAGCGCGACGCCGACGGTGAGATCGACCACTCCGTCGACAACGGGAAAGACGAGGAGTACTACGAGCAGGCCAAACAGGGCGTCCGGCGGTTGCAGGAGCGCTACGACGTCGAGATGGAACTGGACCTCTCGCGGGAAATCGACTCACTGTCGGCCCAGATCGTCTCCTACTACGTCAAAGAGCACGACGACTACGAGACGTGGCTGGCATTCGACGAGGCGGTCCTCGAGGCGCTGTGGCAGGACGGCAGGGACATCGGCGACGCGGACGTGCTGGTCGAACTGGCCGAGGACGCGGGCATCGACGGCGACGAGGTCCGGGCCGCGCTCGCCGACGACGCCCTGCGCGCAGAACTCCACGACCGGTTCGCACAGGCTCGCCGGCAGGGCGTGACCGGCGTCCCGACCTTCGCCTACGACGGGCACGCCGCCCGCGGCGCGGTCCCGCCCGAGCAACTGGAGCGACTGGTCGACGGGGCCTGAGCGACGCCGCCGCACGGCCTCGATCCCGCCGTTCGCCGCCAGGAGGCCCCCCAGCGTCAGGCGACCCGGTTCGTCAGCGGGTCGCCGCGGGCCACCCGCTCGACGTTCTCCCTGACGAGAGCCGCCACGTCCTCGTGGTAGCGGTTCGTCGCCGCGGCGACGTGGGGCGTGACGAGGACGGACTCGCGGTCCCAGAGGGAGTGGTCGGACGGGAGTGGCTCCTCCCAGTGCGCGTCGAGCGCCGCGCCCGCGATTTCGTCGGCGTCGAGCGCGTCGAGGAATGCGTCCTCGTCGACCACGGGGCCGCGCGCGACGTTGACGAGGTAGGCGTCCGAGCGCATCTCGGCGAGTAAGGCCCCGTCGACCAGTCCCTCGGTCTCCTCGGTGAGCGGACAGCACAGCACGACGAAGCGGGCGTCCGCGGCGGCGGTGTGCAGGTCGTCGGGCGCGTACACCCGCTCGACGCCGTCGACGGGGTCGGCCGAGCGGCGGACGCCGACGACGTCCATGCCCAGCGCGTCGGCCCGCTCGGCGACGCCGCGGCCGATGGTCCCGAGCCCGACGACGCAGACCCGCTCGCCGGAGAGCGTGAAGGCCGCGTCGTAGGGCTCCTGTCGCCACTCGCGCTCGCGCTGGCGGTCGCGGTAGACGTGGATCCGCCGGGCGAACGCCGTCATGAACCCGACGACGGTCTCGGGGACGGTGTCGCCGTGGATGCCGGTGCTGTTGGTGAGGGCAGTCCCGGCGGCCTCGTAGGCCGCCACGTCGAACGCGTCGTAGCCGGCGCGAACGCCGTGGACCCAGGCGGCGTCGAGAAACGCATCCCGCGGTGAGAACGTGACGACGCAGTCACGGGCGTCGAACGAGGCGTCGTCGCCGACGACCTCGACCGCTCGGTCGAGGCCGCGGAGCGATTCGGCCACCCCTTCGGGCGGGCAGGCCGCCGCGACCGAGTCGTGAACGGCGATTCGAGCGATGTCCATACGCACTGCTGTGCGCGTCGAGCGGATAGTGCTTTCCCGGCGGGTCCATTGCTTCGCTCACTTCGTTCGCTCAGTCATGGACCCGCCGAACATCGCGAACGCTTCGCGTTCGCTCAATCCCGGAGAGCGACGCGTCGCCCGCGACCGGGGAATGGACGTCGCTACTCCCGGGAAGACTGCCGTGGAAACGCCGCGCGGTCGCCGCTCAGTCCCGGCGGCCGATCTGTGCGTCGACGCGCATCTCGACGTACCGGCGCGACCAGCGTTCAGAGAACGCCTGCAGCCGTCGTGTTACCGAGGCGATGAGTCCGTCCGTCGGGGCAGGGTCGACCGCGTCGCTGTCGTCGTAGGAAGACTGCGCGTCCGTCTCGAGAGGCCCTTCTGGAAAACTCATTACGATAGTTGTTAGCACAGGGGATAAAATAAATATTAGGGATTCAACTCCACGCCATCGATATTAAGGATTCCAGTCTGTATCCGATATATTAGGGGTTCCAGCCAGCGGCGGCATCCTCTAGGTGTGGAGCGCCGCGACAGCCTCCGAAACGGTCACGAACGTTCGCGTGAGTCGTTCCAGACGACAAAGGATTTATACCCCAATTTCGAAAACTGGGCTCACGACTCAATGACCACGTCGTCATCGTCCAGCCGCCTCCAGAAGGCGTTTCTCAAGTACCAGCACATCTTCGTGTTCCTCGCACCGCTGTTGTTCGTGGTCGGCGTGTACTTCGCCGCGCCGACCCCGGCCGACGCGGGGTCCGGCTACTGGTTCGAATACTGGTGGCTGTGCCTGGCGTTCGTCACCGGCGCGACCATCGTCAACACGGTTGGAATTAGCGGGTCGGCGCTGTTCGTCCCGTTCCTGATCTTCGTCTTCCCGGTCATCGCCGGGGAGTCGCTCACGCCGGAGACGCTCGTGAAGATCGGACTCATCAGCGAGTCCTTCGGTCTGTCGAGTTCGGCGCTCGCGTTCATCCAGTACGGCCTCGTCGACCGCCGCCTGGCGCTGAGCCTCGTCCTCGGGAGCGTCCCGTTCGTCGTCGCCGGCGCGCTGCTCTCCTTCGTCATTCCGGAGCCGCTGTTTCACGCACTGCTCGGCATCGCGCTCATCGCGGCCTCTGTCCTGCTGTTCAAGGCCGACCTCAGCCACGAAGAGCCCGGTGAAGCGAGCGAGGGCGAGCCGGAAGTGTCGGCCGACGGCGGCCCAGGGGCGGGGATGCCCGACGACGACGACAAGCTCGGTCCGGCCGGCGTCGAGACGGCCGACGACGGCACCGTCACCCGCGTGGACCGCGACGGCAACGACTACGGCTACACGCGCGGTGGCTACCTCGAACGCTTCGCCAACTACAGCGTCGGTGGCGTCTTCCAGGGGCTCGCCGGCTTCGGCGTCGGCGAACTCGGCATCATCTCGATGCTGCGGACGAACGTCCCCGTCAGGGTCGCCATCGGGACGAACCACATCGTCGTCGCGATGACGGCCGTTCTGGCGTCGGTGGTCCACGTCTTCGGCGGGGGGCTGGTCCCCGGCGGGCACACGATGGATCTCGCCTCGACGCCGTGGAACATGGTCGTCTGGACGGTCCCGGCGACGGTCACCGGCGGCCAGATCGCCCCCTACGTCTCGACGGCGCTCGACACGGGCACGATCAAGAAGTTCGTCGGCGGCCTGTTCGCGATCATCGCCGTCGCGCTGTTCCTGATGGCCGCGGGGGTGGCCTGACCGTGTACGACGACATCCTCCTGCCGACCGACGGCAGCGACGGCATGGACGCCGCGGCGACCCACGCCGGCCAACTCGCCTCGAAGTTCGACGCGACCGTCCACGTCCTCTCCGTGGTCGACACGCGCAATCGCTTCGAGAGTCCGTCGAGCGGCCTCTCCGCCGACGCGTGGCTCGACGCCGAGCGCGAGCGCGCCGCGGAGGCCATCGAAGACACCGTCGCGCAGTTGCCCGACGACGTGACGGTCGAGACGGCGACGCGAGAGGGCGTCCCGACGACGGAAATCGTCGGCTTTGCCGAGGACGAATCGGTCGACTTCGTCGTGATGGGCACTCACGGCCGAACCGGCCTGGACCACTACCTCATCGGGAGCGTCGCCGAGACGGTCGTCCGCGAGTCGCCGGTCCCGGTGCTGACCGTCCGGCTGCCCGAGGCGTAGATCACAGCGGCTCTCCGTTCCTTTTCAGCCGTCGACCCAGCCGGCCGGCGGCGTGCCGACGACTCTGTGGACCATCGACAGCACGGCCTGGTGGAACGCGACGAGGACGACGATGCTGAGGACGATGACCGCGACCTCCCCCGGCGTCGACAGCAGGCCGAGCGAGACGATGAGCGTCGTCGCACACGCCGGCGCGTGGACGGTGTCGGTGGCTATCATCCCCCAGCTCGTGGCGACGAGCGAGAGCGTCGCGCTGGCGACGAGGTGGAGGCCGCCCGACGAGAACGCCGCGGGGTCGGCCGTCAGCGAGACGCCGCTCGCGAGGAGCGTGTACGCGGCCAGACCGGCGACGCCGCCGATAAGGTGGCTCGCGACGACGCGCGACGAACGGTTCCAGTCTCCGTCGCGCTCGAAGGCGAGGACGAACGCCGAGGGACCGAGGCTGGGGAAGACGAACGGCTGGCCGCTCGCCCACGCGACAGCCCCGAGGACGACGAATAGCACGCCCGCGTACAGGCTCGTCCCGATCCGATGGCGTCGCATGTGCTCACGGTAGGTGACTGAAGCGACAAGACGGTCACGGTCCGGGGAGCCGGCGTCGCCGACCGACCGAACCGCGTTCTCAGGCCGTCGTGGACGGCGCGTCGACGCCGCTCGGTGACGACGGCGACGCGCCCTCGTCGTCGCGGAGTTGCTGGAACGCGACCGCCATGACCGCGGTCACGTACAGCGACACCGGGACCTGAATGACGACGTTCAGCAACTGGGAGGACGCCGGGGAGAGCGCGAGCCCGCCGACGAAGCCGATGACGCCGCCCACCAGTCCCGCACCGGCGACCACGATGAGTATCAGACCGAACAGCGCCAGGCGCTCGCCCTCGGTGAGCCGGTAGCTCGCCTTGAGCGCGCTGACGAAGTTCCGGTCTTCCTCGACGATGTACGGGGCCATGAAGATGAACACGACGTACGCGAAGATACCGGGGATCAGCAACAGCAGCGAGCCGACGAACACGAGCAAGCTGTAGACGAAGCCGCCGACGGCGAGGTTCACCAGCGCCAGCGGAATGTTGCGGGTGAACGCGCCGGTGGGGAAGCTGTCGCGCGCGCCGGCGATGAACGTCCGGAAGGCGACGATCGAGAGGTACGCCGAGAGGAGGATACCGAGGGTGATCCCGGCCCCCGCAACCGCGAGCGGGAGGTCGAGGACGAGCGGGAGCGCCGTGCGGACCTCCTCGTAGCCCATGTCCGTGAGGACCACGGCGACCATGGTGTTGAACATCGCCTGGAAGCCGAGCATCAGGACGAGGAACGCCCCGAGCAGTATCGCGCCGGTACGACTGAGGAGTCTGTGGGCCGCCTCGCTGAGGGCGGCGCTAATCTGGAGGGCCATCACCGTGGGGATTCGCCGACCGGCGACAAAAGCGTTGTCTCGGGCCGACAGGTCATGCCACGGCAGAATGCGCCGAGCGGCCGGCCTACGACCCGTTCTCGATGAACGCGACCAGGTCCTCTGTCGGGACGAAGCCGTCGGCGCGGCGGGCAACCAGGTCGCCGTCCTCGAACAGCAGGAAGGTGGGGACGCTCCGGACCTCGAAGTCGGCGACGGCGTCGAGGTCGTCTTTGGGATTGAACACCACGACGGTGGCGTCGGTGGCCCGGGCCGCGAGGTCCAGAATCGGCTCCATCGACTGGCAGATGGCACAGCCGGCGGTTCGGATCATCACCAGCACGCGCGCTTCGGCCGCGAGCACGTCGTCGAGGTCGGCCCGCGTCTCGACAGTTCGGGGGCGAGCGTCTGTGGTTTCGGTCATGCGGAAGCTACGCGGCGCACGCCGAAATACTCCGCGGCGAGGGCCAGACGGGCCAGCGATTGCCTCGGTCGATCGTTTCGAGAGTCAACAGCCCGAAACACCACGAGGAGCGGAGCGCCTATGAGGGCCGAGGTGCTGGCCACGGCTATGGACGCTGCGCTTGGCCCGCCAGCGAAGATGGCCGAGCTGGAGGGCGAGCTGACACCGATGATGGCGCAGTATTACGAGCTGTGTCGACAGTACGACGAGGCGCTGGTCCTCTTTCAGGTCGGGGACTTCTACGAGGCGTTCTGCGGGGCCGCAGAGCGCGTCGCCCGACTGTGTGAGATTACGCTGACCAAGCGCGAGGACTCGACCGGCGAGTACCCGATGGCGGGCATCCCCATCGACAACGCCGAGTCGTACGTCGAGACGCTGCTGGACGCGGGCTACCGGGTCGCCATCGCCGACCAGGTCGAGGACCCCGACGAGGTCAGCGGCGTCGTCGAGCGGGCGGTGACGCGCATCGTCACGCCGGGGACGCTCACCGAGAGCGAACTGCTCGGTGGGGCGGACAACAACTACGTCGCCGCACTCGCCGCCGGCGAGCGCTACGGGCTGGCGCTGCTGGACGTGTCGACCGGCGACTGCTACGCCACGAGCGTCGCCTCCGAGACCGCCGTCGCGGACGAACTCAGCCGGTTCGCCCCAGCCGAGGCCATCGTCGGCCCCGGCGTCGACGTGGACCGCGACGCCGTCTTCGGGCCGGCCTGTCTGGTGACGCGCTACGAGGAATCGGCCTTCGACCGCGAGCGGGCCGACGAGCGCGTCGAACGGTACTTCGGGCCGCCCGAGCGCCTGCTCGCCGGCGACGCGGAAGTCCGGGCCTGCGGCGCGCTGCTGGCCTACGCCGAGTACACGCGCGGCAGCGCGGGGGCGGTCGGCCCCGACGGCGAGCCGGTCGACCCCGACGTGGACCCCGCGGGGACGCTCGACTACCTCAATCACCTCACGCGCTACGACCCGCGGGAGTACATGCTGCTCGACGCGGTGGCCGTCGAGAGCCTCGAACTGTTCGAGCGCCGGTCGGTGCGGGGCCACGAGAACCGCACGCTCGTCGACACCGTCGACGAGACGGCCTGTGCGCTGGGGCGGCGGAAGCTGACCGACTGGCTCCGCCGCCCGCTGCTCGACGCCGACCGCATCGAGGCGCGACACGGCGCGGTCGCGGAACTCCAGCGTGACCCCGCGCGCCGAGAAGAGCTATCTGCCCTGCTGTCGGAGGTGTACGACCTCGAACGGCTCGTCTCGCGCGTCTCGCGGGGCCGGGCGAACGCGCGGGACCTCCGGTCGCTGGCGTCGACGCTCGCCGTGGTGCCGGAGGTCCGGGACGCGCTGGCCGACGCCGACGCGCGCCTGCTCGCGGACCTGCACGCGACGCTCGACCCGCTCACGGAAGTTCGCGAGGAGATCGAGGCCGCGATTCGGCCGGATCCGCCACAGGAGGTGACCGAGGGCGGCGTCATCCGCGAGGGGTACGACGCGGAACTCGACGACCTCCGGTCGACGGAGCAGTCGGGCAAGGCATGGATCGACGACCTGGAGGCGAGCGAGCGCGAGCGGACCGGCATCGACTCGCTGAAGGTCGGCCACACCGCCGTCCACGGGTACTACATCGAGGTGACCAACGCGAATCTCGACGCCGTGCCCGACGACTACCAGCGCCGCCAGACGCTGAAGAACAGCGAGCGCTACTACACGCCCGAACTCAAGGAGCGAGAGGAGGAGATCCTGCGCGCCGAGAGCGAGGCCGACGACCTGGAGTACGACCTGTTCTGTGCGGTCCGGGACGAGGTGGCCGAGGAGGCCGAGCGCGTGCAGGCGCTCGCGGACCGCCTCGCCCGCCTCGACGTGCTGGTCTCGTTCGCCGCCGTCGCGGCGCAGTACGACTACTGCCGGCCGACCGTCGGGAGCGACGGCATCGACGTCACCGCCGGCCGCCACCCCGTCGTCGAGCGGACCCAGGACGCCTTCGTGCCGAACGACACGCACCTCGGGAGCGGACCGGTTGCGGAGGGAGAGCAAGACCCCTTCTTCGCCGTCGTCACCGGCCCGAACATGAGCGGGAAGTCGACGTACATGCGCCAGGTCGCCCTCCTGTGCCTGCTCGCACAGGCCGGGAGCTTCGTCCCCGCGGCGGCGGCCGACCTCCCGATACTGGACCGGGTGTTCACCCGCGTTGGAGCCAGCGACGACATCGCCGGCGGCCGCTCGACGTTCATGATCGAGATGACCGAACTGGCGACGATTCTCGACGAAGCGACGGCCGACTCGCTCGTCCTGCTCGACGAGGTGGGCCGCGGCACGTCGACGGCCGACGGACTGGCCATCGCCCGCGCCGTGACCGAGTATCTCCACGACGAGGTCGGCGCGTACACGCTGTTCGCGACCCACCACCACGACCTGACCGCCGTCGCCGCCGACCTGCCCGGCGCGACGAACCGCCACTTCGAAACCAGCCGCGAGGACGGCGACGTGGCGTTCGACCACGAACTCGTACCCGGCCCGGCGGCGGCCTCCTACGGCGTCGAGGTCGCCGACATGGCGGGCGTGCCCGAGGCCGTCGTCGAGCGGTCGCGGGCGCTCCTGACCGACGCCGAGACGGAAGGACCGACCGGGGCGGAGGACGCTCACGGAGCAGAGGCGGACTCGGCTGATGCGCCCGGCGAGACGGACAGGGCGGCCGAATCGACCGATTCCGCGGGGAGTGCGACGGCGCCAGTCGCAGCGACGAACGGCCAGTCAGCCGAGACGGTCCGAGCGAACGGGGCCGGCGGCGAGGTTCCCGAGTCGGTCCGCGAGCACCTCGCCGAACTGGACGTGGCGACGATGACGCCCATCGAGGCGATGAACGCGCTCGCGGACCTACAGGACCGGGTCGACGACTGAGTCGGTCAGCGGCCGGCCCCGTCCTCGCCGAGCGAGTCCTCGTGCGGGCAGGTGAACAGCGCCGCGACGAGTTTCCGTTCGGCCGCCCGCAGGTGCTTGTGGAGCGTCGGCTCCGAGACGTCGAGCGACTCCGCGAGGTCCGCGGCCGTCGCCTCGCGCGGCCAGTGGTAGTAGCCCGCCTCGTGGGCGGCGTCGAGCACCTCCTGCTGTCGGTCGGTCAGCGACTCGGTGAGGGCGGCGTAGTTCTGGAACCCGAACAGCGGCACGACCGAGTCGCACTGCCGTTTCGCCCTGAGGTCGGCGCTGGGGTGGTCGTCCAGAAAGGACTCGATGACAGCCGCGGTCTCCGTCTGTCGCGGCACGTCTGCCACGATGGTTCCCCGGCCGTCGACGCTCCGGGCGGCCTGTGGCACCGCGTCGGCGTCGGCGAGCGAGACAATCGGACAGTGGTCCTGGACGTCTACCTCGACCAGTCCGCCGTCGTCGGTCCGGCCCAGCACTCGCGCCGCTCGGCGGTCGTCGGCCTCGACCAGGTCCGTGAGTCGGTCGGGCCGCGCGCCGTCGATAGAGAAGAACTCCGCGTACACGCCGTCCGTTTGCGGGAGGCACTTCTCCAGCAGCACGGAACAGGACTCGCGCTCGGAGAGCGTCACGAAGGGGTACTCCCCGGACGAGAGGTCGAACTCGACGCGGGTCACCGTCCGCTCGCCACCGTTCTGTGAGGGCATACCACACAGTACGTCTCAATCGCAGAAAATAGCCTAGCATGAGTCACGAAAAATTATTAAATACACTAGCCACAGAGGTCATCGGAATCGTCCGAGAAGGGAACACGAGGGACCGCAAACAGTGTCCAACAGTACCCGATCCGTCACGGAGACGCACGCGGGCGACCAGTCAGTCGTCACTGCGGTCGTCCAGGCGGTAGCGGCCGCGGAGGGGCGGCCCACCGGGTCGCTCCCGCCGCTGGCACACAGCATCAACCCGGACGCGCTGACGGCGTGTATCGTCGATTCGAACACCGACGGGTACGTCGCGTTCGACTACTGCGGCCACCGCGTGGTCGTTCACACCGACAGGACCGTCACGGTGGACTGACGGCTGTCAGCCGGTGGACCGCGGACGAACGGCACTCGTGGGGCGGTGAGTCAGGGCGGTTCGACGGCGACGAACTCCAGTCCTTTCCGGGCGAGCAACTGGCGCGCCCGGTCGGTCACCGACGGCGCGACGAGGACGCCGCGGACCTCGCTGTCGGCGTGTAAGTCGCGTTCGAGCGCCTCGACGTAGCGGCCCAGTTGGCCGACCGCGTCCGGACCGACACGTCGGCGCTTGAGTTCGACGACGACCGTCCGCCCCTCGCTGTCCTCGCCGTAGACGTCGACCGCGCCGGCGGCCGTCTCGCGCTCGGTCGCCAGCGGCGTGAACCCCTCCTCGACGAGCGCCGGGGTTTCGAGGATGCGCTCTTTCAGGTCGGCCTCGGTCCCGGTGAGCGCGAGGTCCGCGGAGTCGCTCACGTCGAAGGCCGCGGCGTGGGCGACCGTCTCGAAGACCACCTCGAGCGATTCCTCGGGCGTCGACCGCGTGGAACGGACGACGAGCGAGTCGTCGTCGACGACGACGCTGTGCTCACAGCCCGGCGGCTGCCAGTTCACCGGCTGTTGACCTTCGTCAGTGTGGACCAGCGCGGCTCCGTCGGGCTTGAGCATCACGTGCCGGTCGCCCGGACCTAGCGAACTGACCGCTCGGCCCTCGTACTCGACCGTGCAGGTGCCAAAGAGCGTCACCAGCGCGCCCCGCTCGGCGTTGCGCGACGCGAGGTCGGCGGCGGCGGCGGGATCAGGGTACGTCAGCGTCTCGACCGCGGTCACGTGTGGCGGTTAGCGACCCCCGCGTAAAAAGGACGCGTCGTCGGGCAGGTGGACGGCCGCCGCCCGCGTCCGAAGCCCCGCGAGCAGGTCGGTGCGGACGCGGTCAGGAGTCCGTCCAGCGTCGACGGCGCGGGCGGCCGCGTCCCGGCGGTCGACCCACCAGTCCCGGAGCGCCGCGAGGTCGTCGCTTCGGGCGAGCGCGATGTCGTCGGGGTCCGAGAGTGCGGGGTCGAGCCAGCAGACCGCGTAGGTCAGCACCCTCTCGTCGCGGACCACCAGCCGCTCGTACGTCGCGTCGAGCGGTTCGAGGACCGCCGCGGCTGTCCAGCCCTCTCCCAGCGGGCGGGACTGCGCGACCGGGTCGGCGTCGACCCCCCAGTGGGCGTATCGGCAGTCGTAGCGACCGTCGGCGCGGGCGACGGCGACGAGCGTACGGCGGCCCATCAGGGCCCTCCGAGTACGTGCACTGACATGGCGGGTCTGGCCGCGTGCTCCTATTTCAACACTGGGCCGACCACTCGATCGGACCGAGTCGGCTCCCAATCCCGTCAGAGCGAGTCTGAAACCGCCGGTATATCTGAGTCATGCTAACTCAGCACAACCCTCAAGTAGCACGTCACCGTACGTACATATATGATGGTGAGCGAGTGGCTCTACGGCGCGATCGCGCTCCTCGTCGGCCTCCACGTCCTGACCATGCTGTACGCCTACCGCCACCGCGGCGACCCGGCCGGGACCAGCGCCAGCAGCGACGGGGAGACGCGCCGGGGGACGGCCACCGACGACGACACCGAAGCCATCAGTTGCCCGCACTGCGGCGCGACGAACGAGCGGGACTACCAGTTCTGCCGGCAGTGCGTCGCCGACCTGTCCAGCGGCTCCCCACAGAGCCGACCGACCGACCGGAGCCAGCCGTACTGACCACCGAAACCGCCGCCAGTGGCCGCGAAGATCCACGTTCTCGTCAGCCGTTCGACCGTTCTCGACGATACGGTTTTATCCCGGGCGCGAGCGGATAAACCGTATGCGCTTCGGAGTTATCTCGACGGCCAAGATCGGACGCGAAGACGTGATTCCCGGTATCCAGAAGTCAGACCACACGGTGGCGGCGATCAGTTCGCGCGACGCCGACCGCGCGCGCCAGGTCGCAGACGACCTCGGCATCGAGTCCGCCTACGGCGACTACGAGACGATGTTCGCCGAGGCGGACATCGACGCCGTCTACAACCCCCTCCCCAACGGCCTCCACGCCGAGTGGAGCAAGACGGCGGCCGACCACGGGCTCCACGTCCTCTGTGAGAAGCCGCTGACGGTCGACACCGCCGAAGCGGCGGACCTCTTCGAGTACTGCGCCGACCAGGGCGTCGAAGTGATGGAGGCGTTCATGTACCAGTTCCACCCGCGCACGGAGCGCGCGCGGGAAATCGTCAACGAGGAACTGGGCGAGATCCACACCGTCGACGCCTCGTTCAAGTTCCCGCTCGACAACCCCGAGAACATCCGGCTGGACCCCGATCTCGCCGGCGGGAGCCTGATGGACGTGGGCTGTTACGCCGTCAGCGCGGCGCGGGGCTTCCTCGGCGAGCCGGACCGCGCGTTCGCGCACACACGAGACTCCTGGGACTCGGGCGTCGACACGAACCTCGCGGGCGTGCTGTCCTACGACGACGGGCGGGTCGCGTCGGTTTCCTGTGGCTTCGACGGCCCGGACCGGGACTACTACCGCGTCGAGACCGACGACGGCTGGCTCGAAGCGCCGAACTGCTTCGGTCCGGAACACGACCAGTCGGTGTCGCTGACCTACAGCGTGGACGGCCGGGAAGTCACCGAGACGTTCGACCCCGTCGACCACTACGAACTGCAGGTCCAGGCGTTCGCCGACGCCGTCGAGAGCGGAGCGAGTCCGCCGCTCGGCCGCGAGGAGACGCTTGGCAACATGCGCGCCATCGACGCGCTGGCCCGGAGCGCCGAGCGCGGCGAGCCGGTCGACGTGGCCGGCTCGGAGTAACCGGACGCAAGCGCCGGGGCGCGATTCCGACCGGCCCGACGAGCGCGGCGCGAAACGGTTTTTGCGGCGGCGAGTGAGGCACGAATGTGACACCCCCAACAGTGACACTGCCGAGCGGTGACGAACTGCCGATGGCCGGCGTCGGGACGTGGGACATCGCGGGCGACACCGTCAAATCCTCCGTCCGGGCCGGCCTCGACGCCGGCTACGGCCACGTGGACACGGCCGAGGGCTACAAGAACGAAGACGAGATCGGCGAGGCGCTCGCCGACTACGACCGCGAGGACGTGTTCCTCACCTCGAAGGTACTGCCGAAACACCTCGACTACGAGTCCGTCATCGAGTCCTGTGAGGCCTCGCTGTCGCGTCTCGGGACCGACTACCTCGACCTCTATCTCGTCCACTGGCCCAACCCCGCGGTCTCCATCCGGGAGACGATGGACGCGATGGCCACGCTCCACGACCAGGGCAAGATCCGCAACGTCGGCGTCTCGAACTTCAGCGCGTACCAGCTCGGGGCCGCCCAGCACGTCGCCGACGTGCCCATCGCGGTCAACCAGATCGAGTACCACCCCTGGAACACCCAGGACCAGGTGGTCGAGTACTGCCGCGACACCGACACCGTCGTCGAGGCGGCCGCGCCGCTCGCGCGAACCGAGGTCTTCGGCGACGAGACGGTCCAGGACGTCGCCGAGAAATACGACCGGTCGCCGGCCCAGGTCGTCCTCAAGTGGGCCGTCGAGAACGGCGTCGTCGTCCTGCCGAAGTCCTCCTCGCCCGAGCACGTCCGCCAGAACCTCGACCTGTTCGACTGGGACATGGACGACGCCGACCGCGAGCGCATCGACGCCATCGAGCGCGAGAAGGCGGTCTACGACACCGGCGTCTACGACTGGACCGGCGACACCTACGGTATCTCGCAGTAGCCCGGCATGGTGTCGCCGCCCGCACTGGATCGTCGGGACGCCGCGGCCGCGGCCGCCGTCGTCGCGCTGCTTGCGGTCGCGTACGTCGCCGTCCCCGACCCGACGGTCCAGTACGGGACGTGGCTCGTGATCTTCTGTGTCTGGATGGCGTGGTTCGTCTCGTACGGTGCACGATGGTTATACGGCCCCTAACGGCCGTCTTCGAAGTCTTTACTCGATTCCGTGTCAGCAGAGATTTATTTACCCGCGGCCGGTATACTCACTCGATGCCCCGTATCGAAGTCTCGGAAAACCTGTACCGGCAGCTCGAGAGCGAAACGGCCGACGGCGAGATCAACGACACGCTGTGGAAGATGGTCGGCTCCTACCGCCGCACCAACAACCCCGAATCGGACCGACGATAGACCGGTATCGACAGTAGTCGGCGAGCGGGCGAGGCGTTGTTCTACGGATTCGCGTGGTGAGAGCGGTGCGGCCGTCGTTCGGCGGCAGCGAGTCGAGAGCGGCGCGTCGTGATCGGAAACGGTCGAGACCAGTCGACGGGCACCAGCGCCACGCCCGGCGTCACAGCGGCCGGCAGGTACTGCCGGCGAGACGCACGTTTTTAGGTGTCGAGTGTTTGGGCACAGGTAATGAGTCCGCGAATCGCCCTGTTGAACGCCGCCCACGACGGCGAGGACAACCGCCGGAACTTCCGGCGGGAACTCGACGCCGACCTCGTGGAGTACGACGTGACCGAGCGCGAACTGCCCGAGACCTTCGCGTTCGACGGCTGTCTGGTCACGGGGTCGCGGGCCTCGGTCTACTGGGACGAGCCGTGGATTCGCGACCTCGAATCCTGGGTTGGCGACGCCGCCGACCGCGGACTCCCGTTCCTGGGCGTCTGTTTCGGACACCAGCTGCTGGCCCACGCGCTGGGCGGGACCGTCGAGCCGATGGACGAGTACGAGATCGGCTACCGGACCGTCGAACACGACGGCGAGAGCGACCTGCTGACGGGGGTCAGCGAGTCGTTCACGGTCTTCACGACCCACTCGGACCGGGTCGCCGAACTGCCGCCGGGCGCGACGCAGTTCGCCGCGAACGACTACGGCGTCCACGGCTTCCGCAAGGGGAACGTCTTCTCCGTGCAGTTCCACCCCGAGTACGACCCCGAGACGGCCGAGACGGTGACGAAGGGCAAGGACGACCAGCTCTCCGAGGAGCGCATCGAGGCGGTGCTCGACGGCATCACCGAGGAGAACTACCGCGCCGCCTGCGAGGCCAAGCAGCTGTTCGACAACTTCACCGAGTTCGTCCGCCGGCAAGCCGAGGACAGCGGGACCGCCTCGGCCGCGGCCGACGACTGAGACGGTCGGCGCCGCTGACCCGCCGCGAGAAGTCCGTTCGACGCGTCGCGTTCAGGTGAACCGCCCAGTCTCTGCGCCACACTCCGTACAGCGCGTCAGCAGCGCCTCGCGGTCGTCCGCCATCTCGACGCGGTTGTGCGTGCGCCCGCCACAGGCCTCACAGCGACGGAGCATCTCGGTGTCACTCATCTCTCTCGGGACGCCGATTGCGAGCGCGACGACGCGCTCGTCGCCGTCGTTGCGCCCTAGCTGCCACTCGCCCGGCGCGAACCGGATCGCCTCACCGGCCTCGACGCGCACGTCGCCGTCCTCCGTCTCGAAGGTCGCCGTGCCGGCCTGAACGACGAACACCTCCGCCTGGTTCGGGTGGCGGTGGTAGCCGAACCCGAAGCGTTCGCCGGGCTCGAGTTCGTAGTGGTTCAGCGCGACACCGTCTGCGTCGAGCGGGCCGGTCAGCGCGCGCTTGACCGACGCCGGCCCCATGCGCGACTCGACGGCGTCGATGGTAACTTTCTCCATAGCGGACACGTACGCCGCCGGCGTTGTTAATCGTTGGTCGGGATCAGTCGCGCGTCGGAAAAGGAGAGGTCACTCTCGCCGATCGATGTCGAGTTCCTCTTCGAGGTCGTCGAGCCAGTCGGCGTCTTCGAGTTCCGCCATCTGCTCGCGGAAGTGGGTCTTACACACTCCGACTTTGACGCCGTCGCTCTCGACGGCGACGTCGGCCTCACGGTCGCAGTAGTGACACTGCATATCTGAACTGAGGGGCCGCGTGACATTGAACCCTCGGGTTCCGTCTGCCAGTCGTCAGACGTCGAGGGCTCGCTGGACCCGCGCCCAGGCGTCCGCGTCGAGGCCGGTGTCGCCGACGGTCTCGCCGTGGGCGTCGCTCCCGCCTGTCGGGACGAGGTCGTACCGCTCGATGGCGTCGTCGAGCAGTCCGGTGTCGACCGTGTGGCCGTAGGGATACCACCGTTCGACGGCGCCGAGGGCGTCACAGCGGGCGAGCGCGGCCTCGGTGTCGGGGTAGCGAAACGGGTGTGCGAGGCCGACGAGCCCGCAGGCGTCGGCGAGGACGCCCGCCCCGCGTTCGAAGGTGGGGACCTCCCTGGGGACGTAACAGGGACAGTCCGCACCGATGAGGTCGTCGAAGGCCTCCTGGTAGCCGTACTCTGACACCTCGGCGATGGCGCGGGCGATGTGGGGTCGGCCGAGGCCGTCGCGTGGTTCGACCGGCAGCGACACGCCGAGACGGTCCTCGACGTTGTCGATGATGCGCGCGCCGCGCTCGCGACGGTTCCGCTGGATGCGCTCGCAGACGTCCCGGAGTTCGTCGGTGGGGTCCACGCCGTAGCCGAGCAGGTCGAGGCGCTGGTCGCCGGCGTCCACTCGAAGCTCGACGCCGTGGACGACGGTCACGCCGTCCCGGCGGCTGACCGGGCCGTCAAGCCCCGGCTGGAGACGGTCGTGGTCGGTGAGGGCAACGGCCTCGACGCCTGCCCGCTTCGCGGCGTCGGGCAGGGTATCGAGCGTCAGCGTCCCGTCCGACCGCGTGGTGTGTACGTGGAGATCAGCGACGACCATACCGTGACCTGACCGCCCAGACAGAAGGCGTTTCGGCCGCGCCCACGTCACGTGTCCACATGCACCCCTCGTTCCTTATACGCACTAGGGTTCATTATAATCATAAATAGTTAGGGTTTATTATCGACCGTTACATTCCCACTCATATGCGAATGCTGACCGACGCAACCGACGCGTTCCAATCGTACGACTACCCGGTCTCGGCCGACGAGATCATCGACCAGGACGGCGACATCGAACTGGAGCTCCCGAACGGCACCGAGAGCCTGGGCGAGGCGCTCAGCCGCTCGGCCCCGGAGACCTTCGAGAGCGCCGAAGACGCCGAGTTCGCGGCGTTCTCGGGCGTTTCGAGCAAGGCAATCGGCCGCAAGGGCTACTCCGACCGCGACCCCATCTGCATGGGCGAAGACGGGCCGGAAGAAGTCTCGTTCTGAGACACCGGCCACGACGTGTCGAGAGCGTGCCCTGCCACGCGCTCTCGACGGCCTCCGTGGGTTCCAACGGCGGTTCGACTGCCGGCCTCGCGCCGTCACAGTCATCCTCGGTCGCGCCTCCGCGCGGCCCCAGCTCTGGACGGGTCACACCGTCTCCATTCGTTTTTCCACACCACTGAGCGACGCAGCCGTCGCTCTCGCGCGGTCACACCTCGACCCCCGTCGCGATTATCGCTCTAAAAAGTCCGGCCGGTCGACGGCCTCGGTGCTGTCGACGGACTGCCGATCGAGCAGTTCGGACTTCTCGAGGGCCGACGGCAGGCCGTCGCGGCCGCCCGTCGGCACGTCGTCCTCGTCGATGTAGACCGTCTCGCCGGTGACCAGGTCGTTCCAGAGGGCCTCACGGTCGGCGCTGGTCGTCTCCGCCGCCCGCTTGGCCTCGTTTCTCCCCTCGTCGTAGGCGAGTTCGACCATGCTCTTGTGGTACGCGGAGTTCATCTCGGCGTAGATAGCCTCCAGTTCCTCGCGGTTGAACTCCCCGAGGCGCTCGGCGACGCCGATGGCGTAGGCCCGGTCGGTCGCCTCGTCTTTGTCGAGGTCGTCCCACCCGGTGTCGAACTCGCGCTCGTAGAGACTCATGTCTCCACTTTGCGGTCGGCGTGGACCTGCAATCCGCTGTCCGAGAAGGAGATTTCGCGGATGTCACAGTCGATGGCGGTGCCCCGCATCTTGATGACCTGGACGCCGCGGGTCATGGTTCCGCCCTCCAGGAAGTTGTGGAAGAAGACGACGCCGTGGGCCAGGTAGTGCTCGTCGCTGTACGACGACGGGTCGGTCATCTCGGAGATGAGCAGGGTCGTCGCGTCGGTCTGTTTCAGCGCGGAGAGAAAGCCCGTGATCTCGTCGTCGACGTTGTTCATGAAGTGCTGGAGGAGCATCGTCGAGTCGATGACCACCCGCTGGATGTCGTTCTGGCGGATGTACGCCACGAGCCGATTCGTCAGGCCGCCCTCGCTGCCGAACTGCGTGATGGTGCGTTTACCGCTCTCGGTGACGAGGTTCAGAAACTGGATGGCGTCGGACTGCATCGCCCGGTCGAACCCGAAGTCGTAGCCCGCCATGTCCTGCATGAGTTCGGACTTCGTCTCGTGCATCGTCACGTAGAGGCAGGTCTCGCCCTCCTTGACGCCCTGCGTGATGAACTGCGAGCAGAAGGTCGTCTTGCCGCTGCCGGGCGGCCCGCTGATGACGTAGAGGCGGTTCGGGAGAAGTCCTCCCTCGATGAGATCGTCGAAGCCGGGAACCCCGCTAGAGAGACGCATATCAGCCACCTGTGTCCGTCTGGACATATGCTTTCACCTTCTGTTTTCAGCGGTGATAACTCATTCGGCCCGCTCACGCCTCGACGGCGTCCGGTTCAGCGTCGGCGAGATCGAGGAGTCGCCGTGTCCCGGTCTCGTCGAACCCCATCGGTCGCCGCCACCACGGACCCTTCCCCGAATCCGAGGACAGGTCGGTGACGAGCGCGTTGGCGTCCGTGCCCCCGCTCGGTTCCGACAGCGGGACGACCGTGTCGTACAGCCGCGAGTCCTCGTCGCTTCCGAGCACGAGAACGCGCGCGTCGAAGGGGTCGCGCTTGACGTGGGCGTTCGAGGCGAACCGCGCCCGTTCGGCGTCGGGAAGCGACCGATACTCCTCGCCGGTCACCGGGTCGCGAGCGAGGCGGAAGTGACCGACGACGTACGCGCCCCACTCCGGTGGGGCCCAGGCCGGCGCGTCGCCGGCGGTCGTGAGCGTCGCGTAGAAGAAGAGGTAGTCGCCGGCCGAGAGCGCAGAGAGCGGGCCGGCCTTCACGCCGTGGTCGTCGCCGTACGTGTAGCGCTCGCCGCCGGCCTCCGGGAACTCCGGATCGAAGTGGACGGGGCGGTCCGCCACCGCCGACACGTCGGTCGCGAGGTCGAGGTCGCCGTACGTCGGGACGGGGGCGCTCGTGGGTTTCGACTCGGGAATCGGAATGTACTCGAAGGTGCCGTCGGGGAACAGCGGGCCACGAAAGCCCGGTTCGTTGGTGTTGGCGCCGACGTTGATGGCGATGCCGCGCATGGCCGAGAGTAGATTCCCGCGGAGAAAGGGCTGGCGACGCGCCGCCGTTACCGCAGGTCGGCGACGCAGGACCGACAGTACCGGACCGACGAATGTGCGTCGTTGACGGTCCCGCACTCCCCGCAGGGAATCCCGGAGCGTGCCGGCGACGGGCCTCCGTAGCCCGACCGGGCGTTCGATGTGCCCTGCGGGGTCGGGTCCGGCGCGGGGGACCGTCCCCTGAAGTACCGGTACAGCCCCACCTGGAGCGCGGCGAGGACGACGAGGTAGACGGCGAGCCAGATCCACACGTCCATGGCCCACCCTTTCCGAACCAGGTACTTCCCTGTACTGGGCGGAGAATCAGGACTGATACTGCAGTCGCGGTCGGGAGGGCGGCCCGAATCCGCGGTCCGGCGGGGTCGGTTACCGGTCCGGTGGCGAGAGGTCGCGCTGGAACTCGTCGAACGGGTCGATGCCGTCGGGGAGGTCGTAGTCGAGTTTCCGCTCGGCCCGGCGGTCGACGTTCGCGCCGTCGAGGGGGTCGGCGACGGACTCCCAGCCATCCTTGACCGCGAGGGACTTCGCCGGCGTGCCGGCGGCGATGTGGTGGGCGGGGATGTCCTTGCCGGCGACGGATTTCGCCGCGAGGATGGCGTTCTCGCCGACCTTCACGCCTGCCCGGACCATCGAGTCGTAGGTCAGGCGCACGTCGTCCTCGACGATGGTGTGGTAGTTGTCGACGTGGGTCTGGTCGACGGCGTCGTGGTCGTGGCTGTAGATGTGCGTGTCGTCGGAGATAGAGACGCGGTCGCCGATGGTGAGCTTTCCGCGGTCGTCCAGGTGCACGTCGTCGTGGACGACGACGTTGTCGCCGATTTCGATGTTGTGGCCGTAGGTGAAGGAGATGCCCTTGAAAAAGCGACAGCCCTCGCCACAGGAGTCGAAGAGGTGGTCGGCGAGCATCCGCCGGAACCGCACGGCGAACTCGACGTTGTCGGCCATCGGCGTCGCGTCGAACTGCCGCCAGAGCCACTGGAGGTGCTTCGAGCGCTTGAAGCGTTCCTCGTCTTTCTCGGCGTAGTACTCGCTCTCGAGCGTGGTGTTACAGGGGTCGTATCCCTGGAGTCGGACCCGCTCGGCTGGCGAGATGTCCGCGCCGTCCTGCCAGCGCTCGTAGGCGTCTCGGTCACCGTGCAGGTCGATGAGCACGTCGGTGACCACGTCGCAGGTGTCCTCGTCACCGGAGAGGCGCTCGTCGACCTCGTCGATGAACGCCCGAAGCCCCTCTTCGGCGAGCGGTGGCAGCGACACGTGGCGCTTCGTCATATCGGGTACGTGGCCTCGCGGGCAGATAGGGGTTTCCGTTACGTGTTCGAAACCCGGTAGCGCCGGCGATACGACACCGACTGGCACGCCTTCGGGCAGCCAACAGTATAAGCCGCCGCCGTCCCAGACCACGGCATGGGCAGGTCGGACTTCCTCATCGAGGTACGGCGCTACATGGTCAACCCCGACGAGCGCCGACTGCGAGCGCCGTGGCGCGTCACCGTCTGGACGGCCGTCGCCGGGTTCGGCGTCGTGCTCCTCTCCGGGTTCGTCTGGGCGCTGGCTGCCGTCTGGCCACCCCTTGGGAGCGACGCGGCCGTCGCCGTGGTGGGCCGACAGATCGGACTCCTCGCCGGGGCGACCGTCCTGGCGGTCGGCGTCGGCTACCTGCTCGACCGCCGGACGCTCGCCGACTACGGGCTGGGCTTCGACCGGCAGTGGTGGCGCGACGCCGCCTTCGGCCTGGCACTGGGTGCCGGCCTGCCGACGCTGATCCTGCTCGTCGAGGTGGCCGCTGGCGCGGCCAGCGTCAGCGTCGCCCTCGCCACGACCCCCAGCGGGACGCTCCCGCTGACCGCCTTCAGCCCGGTCGCGGCCCTGCTGGTCCTCGGCGCGTTCTTCCTGGTGCAGGCGACCGCCGAGGAGGTCCTCGTCCGTGGCTACCTCCTGACGAACGCGGCCGAGGGGCTCGCCGGCTGGGTCGGCCAGCGACGCGCCGTCCTCGTCGCAGTGGGACTGACCGGGGCCCTCTTCGGCGTGCTGCACTGGACGAACCCGAGCGCGTCGCTGCTCAGCGTGACCAACATCACGCTGTACGGCCTCCTGCTCGGGGCGTGTTACGTCCTGACCGGACGGCTCGGGGTCGCCAGCGGCTTCCACGTCGCCTGGAACTACACCCTCGCCCTGTTCGGCCTCCCGGTCAGCGGCATCCGCATGGGCGTCAGGCTCCTCTCGACGGAACAGACCGGGCCCAGACTGCTGACCGGCGGGAACTTCGGCCCGGAGGGCGGCCTCGTCGCGCTCCCGCTCCTGCTCGTCGGCGGAGCCGCGCTGTACTGGTGGGTCCGCCGGGAGTACGGTCGCGTCGACCTGCTCGAATCGGTCGCGGTGCCCGACCTCCGGGTGCGTCGCGAGCGCCCCGGGAACCGCGACGGATAAGTTTCCGTGGCCACAACGGCGGTGTATGAAGTACGATACGCTCGGGAACTCCGGCGTCGAGGTCTCGGAAGTCGGCTTCGGCGCGTGGGTCGTCGGCACCGACTGGTGGGGCGACCGCACCCGCGAGGACGCGGTCGAGATGGTCCAGCACGCGCTCGACGAGGGCGTGACCTTCTTCGACACCGGCGACGTGTACGGCCACGGCGACAGCGAGGAGATCATCGGTGAGGCGCTCGCCGAGCACCGCGACGAGGTGACGGTCTCGACGAAGATCGGCTACGACTTCTACAACAACCCACAGGCCGGCCACGGCGAACTCCCCAAGAAGATCACGCCCGAGTGGATCCACACCGCGCTCGACCGCTCGCTCGACCGCCTCGACATGGACCACGTCGAACTGCTGATGCTCCACAACGCCAACGTGGACGAGGTCGACGAGGACGTGCTGGAGGCCCTCGACCAACTCCGCGAGGAAGGCAAGGTCGAGGCCATCGGCTGGGCGCTCGGCCCCTCCATCGGCTGGCTCGCCGAGGGCGACGCCGCGGTCGCCGAGGAGTTCGACGCGCTCCAGACCGTGTTCAACCTCTTCGAGCAGACTCCCGGCCAGCACTTCGTCGACACCATCCGCGAGCGCGACGCCGACACGTCGATCATCGCCCGCGTCCCCCACTCCTCGGGCCTGCTGAACGAGCAGGTCACCCCCGACACCGAACTCGGCGAGGGCGACCACCGGGCCCACCGGCCGACCGAGTGGTACGAAACGGGCTGGGAGAAGGTTGAAGAAATCCGCTTCCTAGAGCGGGACGGCGCGCGGACGATGGGCCAGGCCGCCATCCAGTGGCTCCTCGCGCACGACGAGGTCCCCTCTGTCACGCCGACGTTCCGAACGACCGCCGACATCGACGAGTGGGCCGGCGCGCCCGACACGCCGCCGCTCAGCGACGAGGAGTACGAACGCGTCCAGGACCTGTACGCCGACAACTTCGGCGTCGACCGCGACGACGGGATGGACGCGCTGCGCTCGTCGGTCGGCGGCGCCGACCTCGAAGATACCGGCATGAAGTCCGCCGGCGACTGAGCGGCCCGCGACCGCTCGCGTCGACAGCGGGTTCTCGACACAGACGTGGTGCCCGGACGATATTTCCAGGTGACACACTAGCCCTCGACGCCTCGACGTATCCGCTCTCCACCCGTCGGTTTTTCGCCGTCACCCCACCGTTTCGACAGGAGATAGACCGCCGTCGGGCGGTTTGTCGCACGTGAGTTCACTTTCACTCCGCCCCGTCAGACACTCGCAAGACGGCAGACGGCGGCGGGTTCGAGGTGAAACGAAGGGGTTCGGGCCGCGTGACCAGCCCCCACAGCCCGGGCCACAGAGAGGTGACTCGCCGGCGTGCAAAAGCAGGCAGTGAGCGCGTCGTCAGTCGTTGACGGTCACGCCGGAGACGACGAACATCGCGCCGCCGTCGGGGGCGTCGGTCACGTCGATCTCCCATCCGTGGGCGGTGGCGATCTCGCGAACGATGAGCAGTCCCAGCCCGGATCCCCCGCTGTCGGTCGTGAACCCGGCTTCGAAGACCTGCTCGCGCTGGTCCGGGGGGATTCCCGGTCCGTCGTCGGCGACGGTGAAGCCGTCGTCGTGGACCGCGACGGTCAGCGTGACGGTCGCCGCGCCATCGCCGTCCGCGTCGTCCGTCGTTCCGTGTTCGATGCTGTTGCGGAACAGGTTCTCGAAGAGTTGCAGCAAGAGCGTCCTATCGGCCGAAATCGTCGCGTCCGTCGGTGCGTTGAGGACCCCGTTGTCGGTCCGCACGTGCGACCAGGCCTCGCGGGCGGCGTCACCGAGGGCGACCGTTTCGAGGTCCGCTACCTCGGCCTCCCGAGCGATGAACAGCGCGTCGTCGATGATGTCGTTCATGCGTTCGAGCGACCGTTCGACCGCGCTGACGTGCCCGTCCTCGGCGTCTTCGAGCATCTCGTTGCGCGCCAGCGCCACTGACAACGGATTGCGGAGGTCGTGGCTGAGGATGCCGGTGACGAGTTCCAGCAAGTCGTTTCGCTCCGCGACCGCCTGCTCGGCCAGGTATCGGTCGGTGATGTCGGCGTGGACGACGAGCACCAGCGGGTCGCCGTCGAACTCGAACTGCCGGACGCGCATCGTGAACCAGCGTTTCTCGTCCGGAGCGTGGCAGGGGTATTCGAGGGAGAACGTCGACTGCTCGCCCCCGATGACGGCTTCGATGCCGTCGGCGGCTCTGGTGCCGATCTCGTCGTCGCCAGTCCGACAGACTGCGAGATAGTTCTCGCCGACCATGTCGGACCCGACCTGTGCGCCGTTCTCGACGCCGAACGTCTCCCACGCGCGGTTCGTCGCCTGAATGACGCCGTCCGTGTCGATGACTGCGATCTGGTCGGGGTGTTCGTCGAAAACCGCCTCAGCGAGGCGCGTTCGAACCGGGAGATCGTCAGTCACGACCGATAATAGGATCCGAGACCGTTAAAAGCGTCCGGTAGGTCTAACAGCGGTTACTCGTCCATCAGACCGTCGCCTTCGACGCGCATGACGCCCTCGCCGTCCGGGAGGTTCGGCGCGTCGACGAGCTTGACGATGCGCTTGTTGCCCTTGGACTTGCGGAGGTAGATGCGGAACGTCGAGGTGTGACCGAGGATGTTCCCGCCGATTGGCTGGGTCGGGTCGCCGAAGAAGGAATCGGGGTTGGAGGCGACCTGGTTCGTGACGACGACGGCGGTGTTGTTGAGGTCGCCGACGCGCATCAGGTCGTGGAGGTGCTTGTTGAGCTTCTGCTGGCGCTCGGCCAGTTCGCCGCGGCCGACGTACTCGGCGCGGAAGTGGGCGGTCAGCGAGTCGACCGCGAGCAGGCGGACCGGGAACTCCTCGTCCTGGCTCTCGCTTGCGATCTCCTGGGCCTTCTCGGCCAGCAGGATCTGGTGGTTGGAGTTGAACGCCTTGGCGACGTGGATCTTCTCCAGCACGGATTCGACGAGCGTGGCGAGCAGCGCCTCGTCGGTCGGGTCGGCGTCTTCCTCCTCCTCGACGATCCCGTGGAGGACCATCGTGTCGGCGATGACCTCGTCTTCGAGTCCCTCGACCATCTGCTCGATTCGCTCGGGACGGAAGGTGTCCTCGGAGTCGACGAAGATGGCGCTGCCCTCCAGGCCGCCGTGCTCGGCGGGGAGCTGGACGTTGACGGCGAGCTGGTGGGTTACCTGGGACTTGCCGGCCCCGAACTCGCCGTACACCTCGGTGATGGACTGGGTCTCGACGCCGCCGCCGAGCAGGTCGTCGATCTCGCTGACGCCCCAGGAGAGCTTACCGATCTGCTCGCGGCGTTCCAGGACCGCCGAACCGGTCTCGAAGCCGCCGATGTCGGCGGCCTCGCGGGCGGCGTTGATGATGTCGGCGGCCGACGACTCGCCGATGTCGGCCGTGTTGGACAGTTCGCCGGGGGAGGCGACGGCGATGCCCTGGTAGGAGTCGAAGCCGTTCTCTTTGAGTTTCTCTGCTGTGGCCGGACCGACGCCCGGCAGCTCCTCGAGGTCCTCACTTGCGGACATGGATGTGGCTTGTGCGTCCGGGGGTATAAAGCCTCGTTAACAGTAGAGTGAAAGTGAAACTGCCGGACGTGGCGGGTGTCTGTCGAAGCGGAATCGGGAGCTTTAGATGGGAAGGGTCGGCCAATCGGCTCCGAAAATGCGGTGAGCGTCAGGCCGGAGATGGTTGGCGGCGTTGACACCAGCAGCCGGGTAGTCGTCTCACTCCCAGGGATGGTAGCCGGGGCGGTCGGGCCACAGGGGGTACCAGTACTCCTTGTCCGACTCGACGGTGAGTTCGTCGCCGAGGTTGCTGTCGAGTTTGAACTCGGCGGAGGTGTTTCGCTCGTGGTCGTCGTGGGGGGCCGGCGCGAACGGGTAGTACGCGCCGCGGCGGAAGGAGTAGACCCAGTAGACGACCTGGTCCGAGCGGGCGTCCTCGAAGGCGAACAGCGCCGCGAGCAGGCGCGACCCGTAGCGGCGCTCGACGAGCGTGTCGGCGGCGAAGTGGATCGACGTGAGGAGGTCCTCGAAGTCGTCGTCGTGGAGGACGACCCACTGATAGCCGTGGTCGTCGGTCTCGAACGTCGCTCGCGTGCCCGTCTCGACCCGACCGGCGTCGAGGATCGACTCCACCTCGTCCATCGCGTCCTGGAAGTCCGTGCTGTCCACGTCGGCGAAGCACAGCGCCGCCTCGCCGGTCGGTTCGTATCCCAGGTCGGCCTCCATCGTGATGTAGGCGGTACTCATTCCGAACAGGTCGTCGGGATCCGCGTCCCGCGTCGCGTCGGCCTCGGCTTTCACCCCGAGGACGCTCTTGAGTCCGTCGAGCAGTCCCATATGCGAGCCCCTACGGGCCGGGGACCAAGGTGGTTTGCGTCTCGGCTAGTTGGAATGCGTGAGTGCGGTACCGAGTATTCTCATAGCCAGAAAGCCCCGAGACGCTGGGCTCCTGTGACTCGCTGCGCGCTTCGCTCAGTTCATTCGCTCCAGTGCTTGCGTCGTCTCGTACGCCCAGCGTCTCGCCCCTTTCAGTCCCTCCCACCCCGGATTGACCCGCCGGTCACAGGTGGGACTGAAAGGGGCCGTTTTCTCGGCGAACCGGCGTCGCAAGCACCTACCGGAGCGCAGCAAGCCGCGGGAGCCGAGAGCACGGGGGCTTTCCGGCTCTGTATTGCGGCACGATGAGAATCCATACTATCGCATAGACGACCGCCAGCAAATCAGAGACTCGACCGACGTTATCGGCCTTCGAGTTCGCGTTCGAGGTCCTGCAGGCGGTCGATGCGCTTCTCCGTCGAGGGGTGCGTGCTGAACAGGCGACCGATCCAGCCGACCTTGATGGGGATGATGAAGAAGGCGTTCATCTCCGCCTGGTCGCGCATGTCCTCTTTCGGGACCTTGTCCATCCGGCCGTCGATCTTCATCAGCGCGTTCGCGAGCGCCGAGGGCTTGCCCGTGATCATCGCGCCGCCGCGGTCGGCGGCGTACTCGCGGTAGCGGCTGAGCGCCCGGATGAGCAGGAAGGAGACGATCCAGACCACGAGCGAGACGAGGATAGCGACGATGACCGGGACCTGCTGCCCGCCGCGCTCTCGGCCGCCGCTGAACAGCCAGCCCCAGCGGACGATGAGGAAGGCGATGGTCGAGAGGAACGACGCGATGGTCATCACCATCACGTCGCGGTTCTTGATGTGGGCGAGTTCGTGGGCCAGCACGCCCTCCAGTTCCTCCTGGTCGAGCGTGTTCATGATGCCCGTCGTCACGCAGACGGCCGAGCTCTTCTTCGACCGGCCGGTCGCGAAGGCGTTCGGCACGCGGCTGTCGGCCACGGCGACCTTCGGTTTCGGCAGGTCGGCCTGCTGAGAGAGCCGGTCGATGGTCCGGTGGAGTTCGGGGTACTCCTCCGGGTCGACCTCTCTGGCACCCATCGAGTACAGGGCGAGCTTGTCGCTGAAGAAGAACTGCGCTCCGAGGAACAGTCCCATGATGACGACGATCGCCGCGAGATTGGTGAAATACAGCGTGAGCGCTCCGAGGAAGACGATGTACAGCGCGAACAGCAGGAACATCGTCAGGGCCATCCGGCCGCGGAGCCCCCAGTCTGTTTGCCACTCCATACCCGGACGTAGTCGGGCGACACTCTAAAACCTCGCCATCGTGGGATCGAGACACACGATTGCCGGCGGCGCTTCGCCTCCGAGGGCCGGTGGCCGTCGCCGGCGCGTCGGTCGATTTCGGTCACGGCCAGTACAGCCCGCGAACGCGCCGTCTGGGCGCGTGACAGCACGACTCGCACAGCCCTCTTCACGGTCCACCGCCTACCGTCAGTAATGACTACTACTCACGCCAGCGGGTGGTTCCGCTGAACTGGTCTGCCACTCGCGCCGCGCTCACGAGCCGGTTCGCCGTCTACGCTCGCTACCGCGACGCCGCGCTGTTCGTCCTGCTCGCGGCGCTGTTCGGCGCGTCGTTCGTCTCGATCAAGACCGGACTGCGCGAACTGCCGCCGGTGCTGTTCGCCGGCCTCCGGTTCGATATCGCGGCGCTCGCGCTGCTCGCCTACGTCGCCGTCAGTCGGCCGCGGTCGGCGTGGCTCCCGCGCACCCGCGGGGACCTGCTCGGCATCGCGTCCGCGGCGGCGTTCCTCATCGCGTTCAACAACGGCTTCCTGTTCCTGGGCCAGGGGACGACCACGCCGGCGGTGGCGTCGGTCATGTACGGCCTGAACCCCATCCTGGCCCCGATCTTCGCGTGGTGGCTGCTCGGCGACCGGCTCTCGTCGGTCGGCGCGCTCGGCATCGGCATCGCGTTAGCTGGGGTCGTCCTCATCGTCAGGCCGTCGCCGGCGACGCTCGCCGACGCGAGCGCGGTCGGACAGCTGCTCGTCCTCGGCGCGGCCGCGGCGGTCGCAGTCGGGAGCGTCCTGCTCCGGCGCGTCGGCCCCCGGATGGAGAGCGTCGCTCTCACGGCGTGGGCGATGGCGGTCGGTGCAGTGATGCTCCACGTCGTCAGCCTCGCGGCTGGCGAGGCACAGGCGAGCGCACTCGCCGTCGGACCCGCCACGGTCGCGAGCGTCCTCGCCCTCGCCATCCCGTCGACCGCGGTGGCCTACGCCATCTACTTCGGCCTCATCGACCGCGTCGGCCCGGTCCGGGCGAACCTCGTCGCGTACGTCGCCCCCGTCTTCGCCGCCCTCACGGGCTGGCTGGTGCTCGGTGCGGCGGTGTCGCCGTGGACGGCGGTCGGCTTCGCCGTCGTCGTCGCCGGCTTCGCGCTGATCGAGCGCCAGACGCTCGCCGCGGAGGTCCGGCGGTTCCGCGAGCGAACGCACGAGACGCCGACCGCGACGCCGCCGTGTGACGACTGAGCGAGGCGGGTCACCCGCCGCGTGAACGCACGGCTTAAACGGCTCAGCACAGTACGTCTGGTAATGAGCCGGTCGGGAGAGTTCTGTCCGCGCTGTGGCGACGAGATACCGGAGGCGGCCGACGAGCGGCCCGACCTCGGCGGGGCCGGCGGCGGCCGCAACACCGAGCGCGTCCTCTGTGACGCCTGTTACTTCGAGGAGTTCGACCTCGTGGACGCCCCCGACACCGTCCAGGTCCGCGTCTGCTCGCGCTGTGGCGCGGTCCACAAGGGGAACCGCTGGGTCGACATCGGGGCGGAGGACTACACCGACATCGCCGTCGAGCAGGTCAGCGAGGCGCTTGGCGTCCACGTCGACGCCCAGTCGGTCGCCTGGCAGGTCGCACCCGAGCAGGTCGACCAGAACAACATCCGAATGCACGCCGAGTTCTCCGGCGTCATCCGCGGGACGCCCGTCACCGAACAGGTCACCGTCCCCGTCAGGATCTCCCGCCAGACCTGCAAGCGCTGTGGGAAGATCGCCGGCGGCTCCTTCGCCAGCATCGTCCAGGTGCGAGCCGACGAGCGCGCCCCCACCGACGAGGAGCGCGAGCGCGCCGAGGAGATCGCCCGCGAGTACGTCGCCGCCCGCGAGGAGACCGGCGACCGCAACGCCTTCGTCACGGAGGTCAAGGAGGTCGACGACGGGCTGAACATGAAGATCTCGACGAACCAGATGGGCCTGGGCATCGCAAAGCGCATCACGGCACAGCTCGGCGGGTCGTACTCCGACTCCCGGCGCCTCATCACGGAGGACGAGGACGGCCAGGAGCTGTACCGGATGACCTACGCCGTCCGCCTGCCCCGCTACCGGCAGGGCGAGATCATCGACCCGGAGGACGGCGACGGCCCCGTGCTCGTGCGCTCGGTCCAGGGGAACCTCAAGGGCGTTCGGCTGGCGACCGGCGCGGACTACGAGGCCAGTTTCGAGGCGGGCGACGCCCCGGACGCCGAGCGCCTCGGCTTCCGCGAGGATGCCGTGCCGACGACGCTCGTCGCCGTCGAGGACGAGAACGCGGTGCAGGTGCTCGACCCCGAGACGTTCGAGAGCGTGACCGTTCCGCGCCCGGACTACCTCGACGTCGACGCCGACGAGGTTCCCGTGCTGAAGAGCCAGGCCGGACTGCACGTCCTTCCCGACGACGGGAGCGACGCCGACGACGATGGGTGAGGACGATTTGTCCGGGGCGGACGCCGAAACCGACGAGCAGCACCTCGCCGCCGTCGTCGCCAAGCCCCGCTCGCAGGTCGCCATAGAGTCACTGCGTGAGGAGGGCGTCTACGACGACGCCCGGAGCGTCGTCGAGTGGACCGCGGAGACCGTCGCCGTCCCGGTGACGGCCCCGCCGGCGGAGACGCCGGTCCGCGAGGTCGTCCGGCAGGTCGGCGAGCGCCGCCTGCGCACGCTCGACGACCACCTGCGCGAGCGCGGCTGGACCGACTCGGAAATCGACGCCGCACCGGGGTCGTGGGCGGTGCTCGGCTCGGTCGTGCTCGTCGAGATGGGCGACAGCCCGCGCCCCCAGGAGGTAGGCGAGGCGCTGCTCTCGCTCCACGGCGAGGCGGACACGGTACTCGCCCGTCACGGCATCTCCGGCGAGCACCGGGAGCCGAGCGTCGAGGTCGTCGCCGGCGTCGGCGACACCGAGACGGTCCACACCGAACACGGGACCCGGTACGCGATGGACCTCTCCGAGGTGATGTTCTCGCCGGGGAACAAAACCGAGCGAAAGCGAATGGGCGAACTCGTCGCGGCCGAGGAACGCGTCCTCGATATGTTCGCCGGCATCGGCTACTTCACGCTCCCGATGGCCCGCGCCGGCGCACGCGTCACGGCCGTCGAGCGCAATCCGACCTCGTTCCGCTTTCTGGTGGAGAACGTCAGGCTCAACGGCGTCGACGAGCGCGTCCACGCGTACCGGGCCGACTGTCGGGATGTTGTGCGCGCGGGCCTGACCGAAGGGAAGGGCCGCGAGACGGACGAACGGGACGCGGAGCGGCCCGTGAGTCAGGGCTTCGCCGAGGAGAGGCGCGCCGACCGCGTGGTGATGGGCTTCTACGAAGCGCACGAGTACCTCGACAGCGCGCTCGCCGCGCTCGCGCCCGGCGGCGTCCTCCACATGCACGAGGCGACGCCGGACCCGCTGGTGTTCGACCGCCCGCTCGACCGACTGGAGGCCGCGGCGGCGGATGCCGGCCGATCCGTCGAGGTCCTCGACACCCGCCGGGTCAAGGAGTACAGCGAGGGCGTCGCCCACGTCGTCGTCGACGCCAGGATCGAGTGAGTCCCCGAGTGGGCGGTTCCGGTGCAAGGTCCTCGGGACCCTGGAGACGAAATTTATAATTATTCTGATACCGTATCGGGCGACGGCACGGACCATACGTTCACGTCTCCAGCTAGAACGAGTTGACACGAGCCCGTCCTCGGAAACCGCGTTTTCGGCCCACCTATACGCCACCTAGGCGACTACACCCGGGTCAGCCGATCCCGTCACCCGGTGAAATTGGGAGAGAGTCCGGACGGAGTCTCGCCGCAGTTCGGAGGAAATCATGTCAGATTTCGGAAAATTGGTTTAGGACGGGCGTGCCTCGGTAGTGTTGTAGCCATGAACCCATCCGACGACACGGCAGACCGGACGCGACGCGCATTCCTCGGCACGACCGCCTCGCTGAGCCTGGCCGCGCTGGCCGGCTGCGCGGGGAGCGGCGACAGCGGTGCTGGCACGACGGAGACGGACGCGACGGAGACGGAATCGATGGACACCGAGACGGAGGCGATGTCGACTGAGACGGAGGAGACCGAGACGCCGACGCCGCCGGCCGACGACGTGCCCGTTCTGAACTACGCGCTGACGCTCGAACACCTGGAGAACGCCTTCTACCGCGAGGGCCTGGAGACGTTCAGCGACGACGAACTGATGAACGCCGACGTGCTCGCCGACTTCGGCGAGCGCGTGCGCATGGAGGTCCCAGACTACCTCCGGACGGTGGGCGACCACGAGGCCGCCCACGTCAGCGCCATCAGCGACACCGTCGAGCAGCTGAACGGGACGCCGGTCGCGGAAGCCGAGTACGACTTCGGCTACGAGACCCCCAGCGAGTTCCTCGCCGTGGCCGAAGCCCTCGAGAACACCGGCGTCGCCGCCTACGCCGGGGCCGCACCGAAGGTCGTGAACGACGACGTGCTGGCGGCGGCGGCGGGCATCCACAGCGTCGAGGCCCGTCACGCCGCCTTCCTGAACCTCGTCAACGGCTCGTCGCCGTTCCCGGCGGCCGTCGACGAGGCCAGTTCGATGAGCGAGGTGCTGGAGGTCGCCGGCCAGTTCGTCACGAGCGAGGTCGACGCGAGCGTCTACGAACTCGGCGACGACCGGGCGACGCCCGACCGGAAGGCCGACGACGACACCTCGGACGTGAACGTCCTGAACTACGCGCTGACGCTCGAACACCTGGAGAACGCCTTCTACCGCGAGGGCCTGGAGACGTTCAGCGACGAGGAGCTGATGAGCGCCGACGCGCTCTCGGGCTTCGCCGACGGGGTCCGCGCGATGGTGCCCGATCACCTCCGCACCGTGGGCGATCACGAGGCCGCCCACGTCAGCGCCATCAGCGACACCGTGACCGAACTCGGCGGGACGCCGGTCGAAGAAGCCGAGTACGACTTCGGCTACGAGACCCCCAGCGAGTTCCTCGGAGTCGCGAGGGCTCTGGAGAACACCGGCGTCGCCGCCTACAAGGGAGCCGCGCCGACGGTGTCGAACGACCAGGTGTTCTCGGCCGCCATCGGCATCCACAGCGTCGAGGCCCGTCACGCCGCCATGCTCAACGAACTCAACGCCGAGTCGCCCTTCCCCGCGGCCGTCGACGAGCCGCAGACGATGGCCGAGGTCACCGAGGTCGCCGGGCAGTTCATCGTCGAGAACTGATCGGACGTGACGGATCGAGTCGACGGCCTTAGGTAGGACGCTCGAGTGGTCGAGTGCAATGGAGGCGGTCCTCTGGTACGTGCTCGCGGGGACGCGCGGCGGGTACAACCGCGCCCGGATCCTGCGCCGCATCGACGAGCGGCCCCGGAACCCCAATCAGCTCGCCGAGGACCTGAGCCTCAACTACGACACAGTCCGCCACCACCTCGACGTGCTGGCCGACAACGACGTGGTGACCGCCAGCGGCGACGACTACGGCGCGGTGTACCTGCCGACCGAGACGGCCCGGAACCACTGGACCGTCGTCGAAGACATCCTCGAGACACTCGACAATGACTGAGAACCCCACCAGCCCCGAGACGACCGGCGATCCGCCGAGGGAGGCGCGCCGATGAGTCTCTGGCTCGACCTGGCCCGCATCGCGAGCGCCCTGAACGTCCTGTTGCTCCTCGCGCTCGGAGCGGTGTGGGCACGGAGTTACCTCCGACTGCGCTCGAAGCACACGCTCGGGATGCTCGTGTTCGCGGCGCTGCTCTGCGTCGAGAACGTGTTCGCGCTGTACGTCTACTTCCTCGATCCGCTCCTGTCGGCGTGGTTCAGCACGAAGGTCCCCGACCCGGCCTGGCAGGCGATGGTGGCGTTTCACGTCCTCGAGACGGCCGCCCTGACGTTCCTGGCGTGGGTCACGCTCGACTGAACCGGGCGTAACGCCTAATTACGCCAGCGCTCAAGAGGGGGTATGGATAGACAGCAGATCATCGCTATCACGCTCGTCGTGTTGATGCTCGGGTCGTCGCTTGCCTACGGGCTCACCTTCTTCTTCTAGTCCCACACGTCCGAGAGGGGATGGCTCCCGTCGCCCGAGCGCGACCGCGAGCGGTCGTGGCGGCGCTTCGCGCCGGAACTGACGCCGGTCAGCGCCCGGTCCGGCGCGAATCGCGGGAGGTCGGGCGCAGAGAGCCGGTCGACCTGCTCGCGGAACCAGTCGGGCATGTCGTGGTCGGCGCGCTCGAAGAGGTCCAGCAGCGACGAGTCCGCGAGGTACGTCGCGCCGTGGTCGTCGGGCGCGCGGACGACGCGGCCACAGGCCTGGATGACCGTCCGCAGCGCCGCCCGGTAGTACCAGCCCCATTGCCCGTCTTCGAGGCGCTGGGCGACGCGGGAGTCCCGCGTGTTCGGGTACGGGGCCTTACACAGCACCTGCCAGCGACAGAGGTCGCCCTCCAGGTCCAACGCCTCCTCCATCTTCACCGAGAGGAACACGTCGGGGTTGTCGCTGCGTTTCCACGCCGAGAGCGCGCCGTCGCGACCCGCTTTGTCGTGGGTACGGACACGGACCCCGACGCCGAGGTCGTCTAAGAGTTCGTTCAGTCGCTCCTGAATCGCGTAGGAGTGACAGTGGATCAGGCCCTTCTCGTCGGGGTGGCGGGCCATGATGCGGACGATGGAGCGGGCGATCTTCGGGAGCGTGTCGTCGCGGTGCTCGTAGGTCATCTTCCCCTGGGCCACGTCGTACAGCGGCCGGTTCTCGACGGGGAAAGTGTGGCCGACCTCCACGAGCGCGACGTTGTCGGGGTCGAGCCCGACGTTCGCACAGAACGCCTCCTTGTTGAGGATGGTCGCCGAGAGGAGGGCAAAGCGGTTGCCTCGCTCCCAGACGGTGTGGTTGAGGTAGCGCTCGGGATTCATCGGCTTGATGGTGACCGGCGCGTTCTCGCGGTCTGGCTGGTCGACGACCCACGTCGTCGCGCTCTCGGTGTCGGTGTAGTCCTCGCGGAACCACTGGAGGTCCTGTCGGAGCGTGTTCAGCGAGTCGCGTTCGGCCACCTCGTCGCCGGTGAGTTCCTCCTTCCGGCGCAGTTCCTTCACGCGGCGCTCGGCGAGGTGTTCGACGCGCTCGGTGAAGGCGACGGCCTCGTCCAGGCCGTCGATGTCGGGCACGTCGAGGTCGCGCCACATCGGGATGGTCTCTGGCGAGAGGTCGATGGTGGCGTACATCTCGGCCCACTCCCCGAGGCCGTGGGCCTCGTCGATGACCACCACGTCGCGCTTGCCGAACACGTCGCTGCCGGCGGTCTGCATGAAGTACGCCAGCGTCATCGCGGCGATGCGGCGGTTCGAGGCGATGGCGCGGTCGGAGAAGTACGGACAGCGGTGCTTGACCTGACAGTCGAACTGTCGTTCGCGCACGCACGGGGCCTGGTTCACCGGCGTGTCCGTCTCGCCGGGGAGGATGCAGTCGTAGTTGTTCTTCCCGCGGATGACACAGAGGTCTTCGAGCAGGGCGTCCTCGGCCACGTCGTCGAGCTGGGACACCTGCGGCGTCGTGTAGTAGGCGTCGACGACCTGCTCGGGGGCGGCCTCGCCCGCGGTCCGGGCGCAGCCGGCGATAGCCCGGGCGAGCAGGGACTTTCCGCTGCCGGTCGGCGCGCGGACGAGAACCACGTCGTTGCCGCGCTCGAAGGCCGCGCGGATGTCGGAGAGGGCCTGCTTCTGGTTGCCCCGGTAGGAAGGGGCCGGGAACTCGTCGTGAATCCGCGCGGGGTACACGCGAGAAGGCAACGGCCGAGGCGGCCTAAACCTTTCTCGTCGCCAGAGCGGTCCGACTGTCGTGGGTCGTGTTCACACCCACACGGTCGTGGTACTGCAACTCTCGGAAGCCTTTTACATATACCCCCTGTACGAATATATGCAATGGCAAACGGTAAGGTTGATTTCTTCAACGACACAGGCGGTTACGGTTTCATCTCGACTGACGACGCGGACGATGACGTGTTCTTCCACATGGAAGACGTCGGCGGTCCGGACCTCGAAGAAGGCGAGGAGATCGAATTCGACATCGAACAGGCCGACAAGGGCCCCCGCGCGACGAACGTCGTCCGCAACTAAGCAGATTTCCGGTCGTCTCAGCGACCACATCTGACACTTGTTCTTATCCGGAATCACTCGACGAGCAGCGCGTACAGCACGGCACAGAGCCCTGCGACGGTCACGAGTCCCCTGACGAGTAACACGACTCCAGTCGTAGCGCCTGCCCAGTCGGCGACGGTGACGGCGGCGTAGACACCGGCCGTCAGCGACGCGATGCCCACGGCGAGCCACCGCATCCTTGGCGCGGCGTTGCGACGGTAGCCGCGATAGGCCAGCGACGCGACGAACAGTCCGACGACGGCCGTCAGCGCCCGCGAGAGTTCCGCGACGGTGTCCGGGGCGAGCAAGTCGAGGGGAACCATCACGACGATCCACCCCCGTAGACGGTCCACAGGATCGTTCCGAGCCCCAGCAGTTCGCAGGCGCTGACGAGGAGCGAGCGGCCGACGACGCCGACGCCGGTGGCCGTGGGGAGCGCGATGCGGAGGAGTTCCGGCACGGTCGTGAGGAGGAGGAGCCCCACGGCGAGCGTCAGCATTCCCGTCCGGCCCGGTCCGCGACGGTAGCCGCGGACGAGGACGACGGCGATGGCGGCCGAGAGCACGACTGTGAGGACAGAGAGCGCGACGACGGCCAGGGCGATTCCCGGATCGGTCCCGCCCGTGCGTATCTGCAGTAGCGTGGCGAACATCTCAGGACAGCCCCTCGAACAGGTCGGTGAATCGGTCCGCCGGGTCCTGCGAGGACCGCGTGACCGCCACGTCACACGTTCCGTCGGCGAACGTCACAGTCACGTCCTCGACCGTCGCGACGTATCGCTTGTAGTGGTGGCCGTCGGGGTCGACGGCCTGCCGTTCGGCGACGAGGTCGGCGGCCTCCAGTCGGTCGAGGCGGCGGTACGCCGTCGGATCGGACATCTCGCAGGCCGCACAGAGTTCGGAGACGGACATCGGCCCGGTGGTGAGTTCGGCGATGATGGCCCGCGCGTACTCGTCTTCGAGCAGCGCGAGCAGTTCGTCGTCGCCGACCGCGTCCATGGTCGCGTCCAGCGAGCGAGGCGCAATAAAAACGTTCCACCGGCTTCCGGATCGGAAGCGGTGCCCGCAGTGATACGTCGGTCCCGACCGGCCGTCCGTGTATGTCACCGAACGCACCGGAGCGGAGGGACAATCGGGCGACCGCGGGCGTGATACAGCGGGTCGTCTCGGGACTTCGCTGGCCGATATGGAACAGTGCAGACAGGCGGTTCAGAGCGGCGCTCCGTGCAGTGCTTCCGGTGGTGTTGTCGTTTCTCGCCCTCGCGGTGCTCCAGCCTGCCGTTCGAGCGCGGTTCGCGCACCCAATCCGAGAGTCGGTCGAAGCGGCCGGCATCGGGGCGATTCTCGTCACCACGGTGTTCGTCAGCGCACGTCTCATCGACCGACGGCCCGTCCGCGAGTACGGACTGGCGCTCGACCGCCGCTGGTGGCGCTCGTTCGCCGTCGGCAGCGCGATAGCGACCGTCGTCAACGCCGGCGCGCTCGCCGTCGCCGTCGGCGCGGGCTGGGCCACGGTCGTCGGCGTCGCCGAAGGTGCCGGCGACCTCCCCTTCCTCCCAGCGATGGCCGTCGTCTTCACCTACGTCGCCCTGGCGTCGGCGTGGGAGGAGGTCGTCTTCCGCGGGGCGATGCTGAAGAACCTCGCCGAAGGAGCGGACGGACATCTCCCGCGGTGGGCCGCGGTCGGAGTGGCGGTGCTCGTGAGTTCGCTCGTCTTCGCCTTTCTCCACGGCGGGAAGGTCGACCAGCCGAGCCAGTACGGCTACTACCTGCTCGCTGGGCTGGTCCTGAGCGGCGCGTACGTGCTCACCGGCGACCTCGCGCTCCCGACCGGCTTTCACGTCTGGTACAACTTCAGCAAGAGCGCGGTGTTCGGCCTCGGCCACTCACAGCGGACGCCCGAACTGCTCGCCGTCGATATCGTCGGCCCCGCACGCTGGGTCGGCGAAGAAGGGATCGTCTATTCGCTCTTCGTCACTCTCGGCGGCCTCCTGGTCCTGGCATTCGTCCGCTGGCGCGCCGGCGGTCTCGGTATCGACGAGCGCGTGACGCAGTGGACGCCCAGCTCCGACCGCGAGCCGTGACGACGTTAGAGGTCGGCTACGTCTCCCGCCGTCACCTCGCGGTCGTCGGGGAGGCGGTCGATGCAGTCGTAACAGAGGAAGTGTTCGGTGTCGTCGCCCAGTTCCAGGACGATCCCCTCGGTGGGATCGTTCGTCAGCGACCAGATATCTGCGATGCCGCCGGCTATGGACACCTTCTGTCCGCAACCGTCGCAGGGCCGAGACGCCATCAGGGTATAGTTATGGACTCTGTATACTTCAATGTAGACGGGCCCTTCGAACCGTTCAACACGGTGAACTCTCGACATACTTTTGTCGCCTGCTGGGTTGCTTGCAGGTAATGCAAATTCTCGTTACAGGGGGTGCCGGCTTCATCGGCGGACACCTGGCACAGCGGTTCGCGGCCGACGGGCACGACGTGGTCGTACTGGACAACCGCGATCCCTTCTACGATCTCGATATCAAGCGACACAACATCGAAACGGGACAGACGGCCGCCGCGGACGGCGACGGGAGCTACGAGTTCATCGAAGGCGACGTCCGCGACGCGGACCTGGTGACCGACCTCGTCGCCGACGCCGACTACGTCTACCACCAGGCGGCCCAGGCCGGCGTCCGCCCGAGCGTGCAGAACCCGCGCAAGTACGACGAGGTGAACGTCGACGGGACGCTGAACCTCCTCGACGCCTGCCGCGACGAGGGCATCGAACGCTTTGTAATGGCCTCCTCATCGTCGGTGTACGGCAAGCCCCAGTACCTGCCCTACGACGAGGAGCACCCGACGACACCGGTCTCGCCCTACGGCGCGTCGAAGCTCGCGGCCGAACGCTACGCCTGCGCCTACAGCGAGGTGTACGACCTCCCGGCCGTCGCGCTGCGCTACTTCACCGTCTACGGCCCGCGGATGCGCCCGAACATGGCCATCTCGAACTTCGTCTCGCGGTGTCACAACGGCGAGCCACCGGTTATCTACGGCGACGGCACGCAGACGCGCGATTTCACCTACATCGAAGACGTCATCGAGGCCAACATGACGCTGCTGCACGAGGACGCCGCCGACGGCATGGCCCTGAATATCGGCTCGACGGACAACATCGAGATCAAGACGCTCGCGACCGAGATCCGCGACCAGATCGACCCGGACCTCGATCTCGTGTACGAGGAACGCCACGACGCCGACGCCGAGCACACCCACGCCGCGACCGACCGGGCCGAGGAACTGCTCGGCTACGACCCGGACCACACCATCCGGGAGGGCGTCGCGAAGTTCATCGACTGGTACCGCGAGAACCGCGACTGGTACGAGCCGCTCGTCCGCCAGTCCTGAGAAAATCTATTGTGTTTGTGTGCACAAACACAAAGTATGGGGACGAAGACCATCGGGCTCCGGGAGGACGTGTACGAGGAGCTGAAGGCTCGAAAACGGGAGGACGAGAGCTTTACCGACCTCGTAGACCGTCTTCTGGACGAAACGACGACTGATTGGCGAGAGGGGTTCGGAACGCTTTCCGAAGAGACAGCCGAGGAACTCGAACAGGCTGTCAAACGCTCCCGCAAGCGAACGGGCAACGGGCTCTCTGCGAGACAGCGGGAGGCGCTCTCGGAGCTGGCAGATGCGGAGGCAGACGATGAAACTGCTTGATACGACGTTTCTCATTCATTATTGGGCTGGTCGAGACGCAGTGAGAGAGTACCTCGAAGCACACGAGACAGAGGCGTTCGTGACGACAGTTCTGAACATCAAGGAAATCGCCGTCGGTCGGGCAGCTCAGAACAAACTCGACCCGGTAGAGATTCGAACGAAGTTCGACTGGACGACCATCGTCCCGTTTCGACTGGAGCATGCGTTCATCGCCGGTGAATTGGAATCGGAACTCCAGCAGGATGAGAGTGTGAACCAGGACGAGATTAATTCCCTCACCGCCGATGTGCTGATTGCCGCCGTTGCCAAAGAGCGCGGGGCGACGGTTGTCACCCGGAACACCGACGATTTCCAGCAGTTTGACGGAGTAGCTGCGGAGGCGTACTGAGACGGATAGGCCTGTTAGAACGAGGAACAGACACTCTCACGTTCGGCGACAGGAACAGGCCACGGTTTTAACCCCGTCCCGACCTGCAGGGAGGGTATGCACGTGCTGGTGACGGGGGCGACGGGGTTCGTCGGCGGCCACCTCGTGCCCGCGCTCCGCGCGGCGGACCACGAGGTGCGGGCGCTCGTCCGCGATCCCGAGCGGTACGACGGGCCCGACAGCGTCGACGTCGTCACGGGCGACCTCCTCGACCCCGGGAGCTTCGAGGCCGCCCTCGACGGCGTCGACGCCGCGTACTACCTCGTCCACTCGATGCACGCCGGCGACGACTACGCCGAGCGCGACCGCCGGGCCGCGCGGAACTTCCAGCAGGCGGCGGACGACGCCGGCGTGGACCGCGTTGTCTACCTCGGCGGCCTCGGCGAGGACGACGGCGCGCTCTCGGAACACCTCCGCTCCCGGCGCGAGGTCGAGTTCATCCTCGGCGAGGGGGCGTACGACCTGACGACGTTCCGAGCGGCCATCATCATCGGGGCGGGGTCGGCCAGCTTCCGGATGATTCGGGAACTGACCGCGCGGTTGCCGGTGATGCTGACGCCGCGGTGGGTCCGGACCGACTGCCACCCCATCGCCATCGACGACGTGGTCGCCTACCTCACGCGGGCGCTCGACGCGCCGGCGGCGGGCGGGGAGACCTACGAAATCGGCGGGCCAGACGTGATGAGCTACGCCGAGATTCTGAAGCGGACGGGGCGGCTCGTCGGGGCCGGAGAACCGGTCATCGTCCCGGTCCCGGTGCTGACGCCGCGGCTGTCGGCGTACTGGGTCGGGCTCATGACCGACGTTCCCTCGACGGTGGCCCGGCCGCTAATTCAGGGCCTGAAGACGCCGGTCGTGGCCGACGCGGGGCCGGTCCGCGAGGTGTTCGGGGTCGAGCTGACCCCGTTCGACGAGGCGGTGAAGCTGGCGCTCGACGAGCGGCGGTGTCTGGAAGCGGCCCGCGCGGCCGCACCTGCGGGTGGTGCGAGCGGATGAGCGGCGAGGGTCCCCACCCCGAGTACGGCGAGACGTGGGTGTACGAGAGCATCGTCGGCGCGCTCCCAGGTATCCAGTTACCCACGTGGGCGGCGATGGCGATACAGCTGCTCGTCTTCGAGGTGGCCATCGTCGGCCTGTCGTGGTACTACGGAGTCTGGAGCGCCGCCGTCGCCGGGACTGCCGTCGTGCTCGTCGCGACCATCGGGAGCGCGGAGATGCTTCGCATCGGCACGCTCGTCCGCCGAATCGACGTCCCGGAGACCTACCGAGCGCTGCTGTTCTCCTCGAACGTCGAGGTCGTGCTGTCCGTCCTCGCGTACATCGCGCTGTTGACGCACCTGTTCGTATTCGATCCGCGGGTGAGCGCCACGCCGCTGTTCGAGCGCCTGTTCGGTCCCGAGCCGCCGGTGCTGGTGGTGTACCTGACGCTGCTCGTCCTCTGGGACGTGAGCTACCGCATCGGCACGGGCTGGTGGGCCAGTGTCACGGGCCTGTGGCGCTCGGCCCGCTATCGGTTCGATCCCGAGACGGCGCGCGTGTTCGTCCGCGCCGACCTCGAGACCTGGGGCTTCGGCGTCCTCCAGCTCGTTCTCCTCCCGTTCGTACTGGACCAGCCGGTCCTGCTCGCGGCGCTGGTCGGTCACGTCGTGGCCGTGACAGTCGTGACGGCCGTCTCTGTGACGCTGTTACGAGTCCGGTCGAGAACGGCCGCTAGTCCGAGTTGATCTGCTTGAACTGATCCAGCAGTTCCTCGGTGGATTCGCCTCCGTCGTAGTCGACGGTCCCGTGATACGCTGTCCGGTCGTCGTCCTCCGAGAGGTCGACCTCGCTGTTCTTGCGCTCACGGCGTTCGTGTTCGTCGTCGTCATACGCGCCCATCGACATAGGTTACCACACTCGAGTTTGGCAGTTAGTACCTATCAATGTAACGGTGGTGTGGCAACAGTTGTTCAATTGATAAGAAAACGCGAGCGAACCACGACAGTCCGTGACGGCCGTCCCGTGGAGTTATCCGCGATATACGGCCGTTAGAGGGACGAGCGGAAAGGATCAGTCGTCGGCAACGGTCGGTTCCCCGGCCGAGCGCGGGTCGGCGTCGCGCCACGTCCCCCGGAAGAACCACGCGGCCGCGATGCCGGCGGCGAGGACGTTCGAGACGCCGAACGCCAGCCAGATGCCCTGTTCGGCCATCGAGTAGGCGAAGATGTCGACGATCTGCGGGCCGAGCCACGCCGGGACGGCCACCGGGCGGGAAGCGATCCAGGCGATCGGCAGGCGGATGACGCCGAGCATCAGCACGGCCAGCGCGGCCGCGGTGAGCGTCTTGCCGGCTCCCCGAAAGCTGCCGGAGTAGGCCCTGACGATGCCGATGAAGCCGAACGTGGGCGCGACCCACTGGAGGAACTCGGCCCCGATGCGGACCACTTCGGGGTCGTCGCTGAAGACGCCGACGACGGCCGGCGCGGCGAAGAGCGTGACCGCGCCCAGCACCGTCAGTAAGACGAACGACACGCGCGCCGCGAAGTGGGTGGCCGTCGCCGCCCGGTCGGGACGGTCCGCCCCGAGGTTCTGTCCGGTCATGGTCTCGACGCCGCGGTCCATCGCGATAGCGGGCATGAACACCAGCGAGAACACGCGGATGCCGACGCCGAAGGCCGCGACGACCGTGACCGAGAACGTGCCGACGACGAACAGCATGGCGTTGACCGACAGCGCCCGTCCGGTTCCCTCGACGGAAGCCGGCACGCCGAGGCGCAGGAGCTTCGTGAGATACGACAGGTCGGGGGCCATGTCTCCCGCGCGGATGCGCACGCCGCGCGACCCCGACAGCAGGATGCCGAGCCCGACCAGCAGCGCCACCGCGCGGGAGAAGATGGTCGCGATGGCCGCGCCGACGACGCCCATCTCGGGGAACACCCACCAGCCGAAGATGAGGAACGGATCGAGCACGATGTTGAGCACGACCGTCCCGAACATGACGAGCATCGGCGTGATCGTGTCGCCGGCCCCGCGCATCAGCGAGATGAACACGAAGAAGCCGAACATCGCCGTCAGACCGAGCGAGACTACCTGCAGGTAGCCGGTCGCGCCGGGCAGGACCTGCTCGGACGCGCCGAGCAGGCTGAGGAAGTCCTCGACGAAGAAGTAGCCGGTCACGCCGAGCACCACCGAGACGAGCAGGGCGAACGTCACCGTCTGGGAGGCGGCGTACTCGGCTTCGCGGTGCTCCTCGGCCCCGGTGTGCTGGGCGACCAGCACGCTCCCGGCGACCGACAGCCCCATCCCCAGCGAGATGAGCAGGAAGATCATCGGGAACGCGAAGGAGATGGCCGCCAGCGCCGTCGTCGAGTACTGGCCGAGCCAGAACGTGTCCGCGAGGTTGTACGCCACCTGGAGCAGGTTCGTGATGACGATTGGCAGCGAGAGGAACAGGAGCGGCTTGCCGATGTCGCCGCTGGTCAGGTCGAGGTCCTCCTGTCCCTTGAACAGGTCCCCGATCCGGTCGCCGAGGCCGCGGCCGTCGCTCATGCCTCGACCTCCGGGGACTCAGCCAGCAGGTGCGTCTGGACGTACTCCGCGAGCATGCGTCGGGTGCACTCGGTCGGTCGGCCGGCCGTGACGCGCTCGGTCGCGGCCCCGGTCAGGACGGTGACGACGAACCGCGCGGTCTCCTCGGGGTCGACGCCCTCGTCGAACGTCCCGTCGGCGACCCCGTCTTCGAGGATCGCTTCGAGTTCGTCCACGAGGAACTCGTCGAATCGCGTCAACCGCTCCCGAAAGCCCGGTTCGTAGGGTGCCTGCGCGCGGATTTCGAGGATCGCGGTCCCGAACGCCTCGCTGTCGTCCTCGGGCTTGTCGAGCACCGCGTCCACGAGCGCGAGCAGGCGCGCCCGAGGGTCCTCGCCCTCGGGGTCGCCGACGCGGTCGACGAAGCCGTCGTAGAGGTACTCGAGGAACGCACAGAGGAGGTCGTGCTTGCTGTCGTAGTGGTAGTGGAGGGAGGCCTTGCTCTTGTCCGACTCGTCGGCGATGTCCTGCATCGTCAGGTCGGCGTAGCCGTGGGAACACAGCGCACGGTAGGTCGCCCCCATGATGTCGTCGGCCGTGCCGCTGTCGCTCATTACGGCTAGCTAACTGACCGGTCAGTCAAGTAGTCGTCGGTTCCCGGTCTCCGTTCGATTTCGTGACACGATTGCGACGGGGTATCGAACACCACTGCGGTGCTCGGAGGGGGTCGAGCGCGACGGCGAGAAGCGGTTCGGACTACTCTCTGAGGTCGAGTTCGAACTGCTCGTGTTCGCTCGCGGCGTTGAGCACGACGGACGTGTTCGACTCCTTGATCTCCGGGTCGGTGAGCAGTTCCTTGATCTGGGCGTTCATGCCGTCCGTGTCGGTGAACTTCCCGACGGCGATGATGTCGTAGTCGCCGGTGACCTCGTAGACGGAGATCATCTGCTTGTGCTCTCTGAGGCTCTCGGTGACCTCGGGGAGCGAGGACCCCTCCACCTTGAGCTGGATGATGGCGGTCACGTCGTAGCCGAGCTTGTCGTAGTCGACCTTCGGCGTGTAGCCGTTGATGATCCCCTCGTCCTCGAGGTCGGAGAGGTGATTCGAGACGGTCGTCACCGAGACGTCGAGGTCTTCGCCCAGGCTTCGGAGGCTCGCGCGGCCGTCCCCCAGAAGGGCATTCACTAGCTCACGGTCGAGATTTTCGTACGTCATTACATCCGAGAACGTCCCCCAGGGTTTAGAATTTTACGAATGTCCAAATGTAAGCGAAAGGTCCGAAACCTTTGCGCAAATCAGCAGGGTTTTAGTAGTAGCAATGTTCCTATCGACTGTCCAAAGATGACAAGCGAACTCTCAGAGGAGGCACAGGAGGTACTCGACGAGATCGAAGAGAAGAACGTCGACTTCCTGCGACTCCAGTTCACAGACATCCTCGGCACAGTCAAGAACGTGTCCATCACGGCGGACCAGGCGGAGAAGGCGTTCACAGAGGGCATCTACTTCGACGGCTCCTCCATCGACGGCTTCGTCCGCATCCAGGAGTCCGACATGCGTCTGGACCCGGACCCGTCGACGTTCGCTATCCTTCCGTGGCGCGAGAACGTCGAGGGCGGTTCCAGCGCTCGACTCATCTGTGACGTCATGGACACCTCGACCGGCAAGCCGTTCTCCGGCGACCCGCGCGGCGTCCTGAAGCGCGCCATCGAGCGCGCCGAGGAGATGGGCTATACGGTCAACGCTGCGCCCGAGCCGGAGTTCTTCCTGTTCGAGGAAGACGAGGACGGCCGCGCGACGACCAAGACCAACGACGCCGGCGGCTACTTCGACCTCGCGCCGAAGGACCTCGCCAGCGACGTGCGCCGAGACATCATCTACGGTCTCGAGGACATGGGCTTCAACATCGAGGCCTCCCACCACGAGGTCGCCCAGGGCCAGCACGAGATCAACTTCACCTACGACGACGCGCTCTCGACGGCCGACAACGTCGGCACCTTCCGCGCCGTCGTCCGCGCCATCGCGGCCCAGCACGACCTGCACGCGACGTTCATGCCCAAGCCCATCGCCCGCATCAACGGCTCCGGCATGCACACGCACATCTCGCTGTTCACCGAGGACGGCGAGAACGCGTTCCACGACGAGGACGACGAGTTCAACCTCAGCGAGACGGCAAAGAGCTTCACCGCCGGGATCCTCGAGCACGCCGAGGCCCTCGCCGCGGTCACGAACCCGACCGTGAACTCCTACAAGCGACTCGTCCCTGGCTACGAGGCCCCTGTTTACGTCGCCTGGTCGGACCGCAACCGCTCGGCGCTCATCCGCAAGCCGGCCGCCCGCACGCCGGCCGCAAGCCGCATCGAGGCCCGCTTCCCCGACCCGTCCTGTAACCCCTATCTCGCCTTCGCGGCGCTCATCCACGCCGGGCTGGACGGCATCGAGAAGGACCTCGACTGCGACGACCCCGTCCGCGAGAACATCTACGAGTTCGACGAGGAGAAGCGCGAGGAGTACGGCATCACCACGCTGCCGTCGAACCTCGGCGAGGCCGTCGACGCCCTCGAAGAGGACGAAGTCGTCCAGGACGCCCTCGGCGAGCACGTCTACGAGAACTTCGTCGAGGCCAAGCGCCAGGAGTTCCAGGACTACATCGTCGAGGTCTCCGAGTGGGAACTCGACCAGTACCTCGAGACGTTCTAAGCGGCACTCGATTCAGTATTTTTTCGCGAGACGCTCACCGGCCAGCGGCAGCGCCAGCAACAGTCCGGTCCCCAGGCCCGCGGCCAGCGCCGTGACGCCCGGTGTCGGATCGAGCCCCAGCGTCGCACCGAGGATGACCACGACCGTTCCGAACCCGAGGACCGTCGTGACAGCCGCGCCGCGACCCGTCGGCTCCGGGACGTCGTCGCCGACCAGCGGCCAGACCACTGCACCGGCGACGGTCAGCCCGAGCGCCGCCGCGGTGTCGGTGGTGAAGCCCGCGGTGAGCACCGCGACGGTCGCGACGCCGGCGGCCAGCGCGAACACCCGGGCCGGCGTGGCGAGCACCGCGAGCGCGACCCAGAGGAACGCGCCGGCGATGGCGAAGCCAGCGAGCACGTCGGCGAGGTAGTGGACGCCCAGCACGAGTCGCGAGAGCCCGACGAGCGCGATAACGGTTCCCGCGACGGCGGCGCGCGTCCGGCGCGTGCCGACCCGAAGCGCCCACGCGAAGCCGCCCCAGACGAGCAGGGAGACGGTCGCGTGCCCGCTGGGGAAGCCGTAGCCCTCGCCGGTCGCCATCGACTCGTAGACGCCGCGGACCGCCGCCGGCAGGAGGTCCGCGTGGGCGGCCGTGCCCGCGCCCGGCGGGCGGGGTAGCGCGAACACCGCCTTCAGCGAGACGGCCAGCGCGACCGCGCCGGCCAGCAGCGCGACGAGCATCGCCGCCCGCTCGCGGGTAAGCCCGCGACCGACGCGCGGCGTCTGCGAGCCGATCCAGTACAGCAGGCTACACGAGAGGAAGGTGAACCAGAAGTCCCCGAGCTGCGTGACGAGGGCGAACAGGACGACCACCGCGCCGGGCAGCGCCGACAGCACCTCGGTGACGCCGATGGTCCGCATCACTGTCGCCAGTCGCGGACGCGGTCGAGCAGGCGTCCGGGGAGGCCGGTCGCAGTGAACGTGACGCCGACCGCGATCATCACGACGTACAGGCCGAGCGTCGAGAGCCAGACGACGAGCATCGCCAGCACGGCCCACAGCCCTTCGAGGTAGTAAAACGCGCCCAGCGTCATCACGGTCCCGTACAGCAGGACGACGTAGGGGCCCCACTGGCGGGCGTGGCCGCGACGCATCCGGCGACGGACGTACTGCTTGAGGTCGGCTTTCACCTCGTCACGGTGGAGCGTGCGGTCCTCCACGTCGTCGCGGAACGACTCGAACTCCTCGCGCAGTTCGCGCAGTTCCGCCTCCGTCAGGTCGTCGGCACCCGATGCGGGATCGTCGGCCCCCCCGTCCGGCGGGGGCGAATCTGGCTCGTCAGCGTCCTCGCTCATCGCTTTGCCGGACCGTCGGCGCGGTTCCTGTTGTAGTTGCCGGTCCGCGAGCGCCGCGTTGAGCGCCGCGCCGACGAGCAGGACCTGCCCGGCGAAGTAGAACCACGTCACCAGCAACAGGACGCCGCCGATGACGCCGTACACCTGATAGGAGTCCGCCTGTGCGGCGTAGACGCTGAACCCCGTTCCGAGGAGCGTCCAGCCGATACCAGCGAACATCGCGCCGGGCAGCGCGCTCCCGAGCGACATCTGCTCGTCGGGAAACAGGTAGTACAGCGGCAGGAACGCCACCGTGAGTACGGGCATGAGCGCGAATCCGCCCAGCGCGACACGGAGCCCGAGGATCGCCCCGAGAGCGCTGACGGCCGCGAGTCCCGCCAACGCGACGCCGATTCCGGCGAGCGCCGACAGGCCGTCGACGAGTTCGTCGACCAGCGACCGCTGCTCGTGGGTTCGGTAGACGCGAGCGAACGCGGAGTCGAGACCGCGGAACACCTTGAGCGCGCTCCAGAGCGTGACGGCCAGTCCGAGCACCGTCGCTCCCCCGCGGCCCGCGCCACTCGTCAGTGCGTCCTCGAGTAGCGTCGACGCGGCGGGCGTGAGTACCGCTCCGGCGGCGCTGACGATCCGCGCGGCGAACGCGGCACCGCCCACCAGCGTCCCGACGACCAGTCCCAGTAACAGGAGCGGCAGGAGCGAGACGAACATGTAGTAGGCGATGCCGGCCGCCAGAAAGGAGATCTCCTCCTCCCGGACGGTGCGGACGACAGTTCTGGCGACGGAGACGGCGCGTGTGCGGTCCACGCAGTCTCCTCGGGGCGGCGTCACAAATATCCTGTCGACTGGCTGAGGGCACGCGGTGCGGCGTCGTCAACAGTCGGTCTCAGTCGTCGAGCGCCGCGTCGGGCCGGTACGAGCGGCTGACGATCCGCCACGTCCCCGACCGGAAGCGGTAGTACGTCACCGCCGCCGGGACGGCCGTCTCGACGACGAGCGAGGCGTACAGGGCGAGTTCGTCGAGCGGCGTGACGACGCCGAGGTACGCCACCGGGAGCGCGAACAGGTACATCCCGGCCAGTTGCGAGTACAGCGGCCAGCGGGTGTCGCCGCTGGCCCGGAGCGGGCCGGTCGACCCGCCGTCGACGCCGCGGAAGACGACGCTCGCACAGGCGACGGCGACGAACACCGTCACGAGCGGGAGCACCGCGGGATCGGAGACGAACAGCCGGGAGACGAGCCGCGAGAAGGGGAGCAGGGCCGCCGCGACGACCAGGTAGACGCCGACGCTCAGGCGGAGCACGGTCCGGGCCCAGACGGTCGCCTCGGTCTCGTCACCCTCACCGAGAGCCTGTCCGACGAGGCTGCTCGACGCGAGGCTCAGTCCCCAGTTCGGCGTGTCGAGCAGCGCCCGCACGCGGAGCGCGACGACGTAGGCGGAGACGACCGCGGGGCCGAACAGGCCGACGATGAACAGCCGCGGGAACTGCGCCCCGGTCCGGGCGAGGTTCGCGCCGACGAGCGGCGAACCAGTCTGCGCGAGGTCGCGAGCCAGTCCCCCGTCGAAGAAGGGCCGGGAGACCGGAATCTGGACCGGGAACCGGCCGATGACAGGGAGCCCGCCGCGGGCCAGTCCGACGGCGAACCCCACCGAGACGAGCACGTTCGCGACGACCGTGCCCAGCGCCGCACCGACGACGCCCATGCCGAGAACGAAGATGAACACCGCGTTCAGTGCGATGTTGACGATCGCGCCGCCCGCTCGCAGCACCATCGGCGACCAGGCGTCGTCGGCCCCCACGAGCGTTCGGCTCCCCACGAGGTTCAGCGCGGCGAAGGGCGCGCCCAGCGCGACGACGCGCAGGTATCGCGCCCCGTAGTCGACCGCGCCCGCGCCCGTCCCGACGAGGTCCACGAGACGGTCCGGAGCGAGCCAGTACGCGGCGGCCATCGGGAGCGTCAGCGCCAGTACGACGGCGGCGCTGGTCGTCACCGTCAGCGCCAGTTCCTCGTCGGCGTCGGCTCCGAAGCGCTGTGACACCATCCCGATGGTCCCGCCGGCGACGCCGCCGCCGAGCGCGAACACCAGTCCCCAGAACGGGGCGGCGAAGCCGACGCCGGCGATAGCGGTCGGGCCGAGCGCGAGGCCGACCATCGCCACGTCGACGGTCGACTTCGACATCCGCGCCAGTCCCGTGACGATGCGGGGCCAGGACAGGTCTGTTGCCCGGCGGATCCGCTCGCGCTCGACGAGACCGACCCGTGCCAGCAGCGCGCCGACGAACAGCAGGACACCGCGCACTGGATTGAGTGTGAGACGCACGTCTTCGGCGTCGCTTTGCGGTCGACGCCGATAGGTGTTAAGAAAGGGGCGCCGGTCGCCGCTCACAGGGTTTATGCACGGTCCCGCCAACCACCGGACATGGACACGGAAGCGGCCATCAGACACGGGACGATGCGGGTGACGGCGCTGTTGCTCGTCGCGGCCGCGCTGGCCATCGGGCTGGGCGTCGGCGGCGTCGGCGCGTCGCTCCCGGTCGTCGTCGGCTTCCTCGCGCTCGCCGGTGGGCTGTACGCCCTCCGCCCGGATCCCGACCGATTCGATCCCGTCGCCGGTATCCACGTCGGTGACATCTTGCACTCGCTGTGGCTCGGGCCGCTGATCGTGGCAGCCGTCCTCGTCGTCCGCCTGTCGGCCACCCCCGGCGAGGTGCAGGCTATCGGCGGCCTGCTCGGGCTGGCGGGGATGGCGAACTACTTCCTGCGCCCGGTGTACCTGCTGGGGTACGACCTCGTCTCGGCGGTCAGGGGCGGGACGGGACGCGCGAACAGTCGGTAGGCGGTATCGGATGCCCGCCGCCACCTTCGAGTCGCTGTACGACCGCGCCGCGTCGACGCTGCTCGACGTGGAACTGACGGCGCGAACAGTCGAGACCGGCGACGGGCAGACGCACGTTCTGACGGCCGGATCGAGCGACGCACCGCCCGTGGTCGTCTTTCAGGGCGGCAACGTGACGACGCCGATCACGCTGTCGTGGATCCAGGCGCTCGCCGCAGACTACTTCCTCGTCGCGCCGGATACGCCGGGCGAACCGGGGACCGCCGCGACGCCGCCACCGCACTCGTACGGACGGTGGGCGGCGGCTGTGCTGGACGGACTGGACCTCGACCGACCGGCGGTCGTGGGAACGTCACACGGCGGCGGCGTCGCACTGGAACTGGCGGCCCACGATCCGGACCGGATCGCCGCCGCGGCCCTGCTCGTTCCCGCCGGCTTCGGGGTGTCGTTCTCGCTCGACCTCCTGCGGATCGTCCTCCCGTCGCTCGCCTATCGGGTCGTTCCGCGACGCTCCCTCCTCGACCGCGCGCTCGCACCGATGTTCACCCAGCCGATCGACACGGTCGACGACGTGATCCTGGAGACCGTTGGCACGGCGCTCAGGACCGGCGACGTCAAGACCGAATTTCCCGGACCGGACGACCCCGCGGCGCTGTCCGAGTTCGCTGCACCGACGCTGGTGATCGCCGCCGAGGAGGACCCGTTCTTCCCGGCCGAGACGGTCTGTCGGCGCGCGACAGACGCGCTCCCCGGCCTCGTCGAGTGCATCTCGCTCCGCGATGAGCGCCACTTCCTCTCGCCGGCCGGGCAAGCGCGCGTGACCGAGCGCATCCGGGCGTTCCTCGACGACTACTACGACGCCGGTGCGAGCCGATAGGTCACAGCGCGGCGTGTCGATGGCTCAGGCGCACGCGGGACCGATGGTCCCGCTGGTCCCGACGAGAACGTTTTAGTCCGTTGACGCGTACGTGCGAACGACGCGCCGTGCGCTCGAACGACCGAAGCCACGGCCACCCGACACATGACTCCAGACACCGTTCGCGACGACGCCCGCGCGCTCTCGCCGGTGCTAGTGATACTGCTGCTCATCGTCCTCACGGCGATCATCTCCATCGTCATCACGGCGTTCCTGCTCGGCCTCGGGAACTGAGCGGGGCTACTCCGCCGTCGCGTCGCGAATTTCGACCACGTCCGCGGCCGTTTTGAACGTCGTCCCGCCGTAGTGCGTCCGCGAGGCGTCGAAGCCGGCCTCGCGCAGTTTCTCGATGAAGGTATCCATCGCCTCCGCGCCGCGGCCCCAGCGCTTGCAGAGGCGGTGCTGGTCGTAGTGCGTCGGCGTGTCGAGTTCGGCCGCCAGCGTCGCCAGGAGTTCACGGGCGTTCTCGGCAGTTCCCATGTCCTCGGTCACGTGCTCGGCGACGGCGTCGGCGAAGTCGGGGTCGCAGGTCCGACCCAGCCAGATGGGGCCGGCCGTCTGGAGGTGTTCGTCGCAGACGGGACAGGCGTCGGGCGCGTCGGCGATGAGGCCGCGGTCGTGGTCGCGCCAGAGGCAGTGCTGGCAGTGGTGGACGTAGCCGAGGTCGTCGATGCAGTCGTTTGCGACCCGCGCGCCGTGCTCGAAGTCGAGGTAGGTGCGGGCGTAGTGCTTCGTGGCGTGGCTCAGCACCGGGCGGGCGGCGATGTCGTAGCGGGCGGCGGTGCGGACCATCGCCGACAGGAGGACTCGCATCCCCATCTCGGCGTGGAACTCCGTGTTGCGCGGGACCGCGCCGTAGGAGCGAACGCCGCTCTCGAAGTGGGCCCCACACAGCGGGGCCGTGTCGGTGGCCGTCACGCAGAGGAGGTGTTTCGTGCCCTGGACGGCAGCGTCGGCGAAAGGAATCGGCGTTCCGAAGGGATCCACGTCGACCACGTCGAACGCCTCCGAGTGCATGAGGACGTTCGCGTCCGCCCGGCGGACCTCGGCGGCGAGGTCGTTGCGCGCGAGGTTCTCCTCGCACAGCGCCGTCGCGTCGTCGTCGATGTCACACAGCGTCGTCTCCCAGTCGTTGGCCGCGGCGCGGACGCCGCGGATGCCGCTGGCCGCGGTGGCGTCGAGGTACGTCGACGCGCGCGGCGTCCGCTCGCGGTAGGCCCGCAGCGCCGCCACGGTGAGGTCTCGGTTCAGTTCCTGGACGGGGTTGAAGAACACGTCCGCGCCCTTCCCCGCGTCGGGCTGTTCCGGCACCGTGACCGACACCCGGCCCTCGCTGACGCGCATACTGCTCGGTCCGCGCGAGCGCCGTTAAGTCGTTCGACCTCCGGCCGAAGCCGTCAGTCGTCGGCCTCGCGGGCGTCGGCATCCTCGTCGCTCGCGGCCCGCTCAAGCGGCAGGCGAACGGTCACGGTCGTCCCGTCGCTGGTGTCGAAGTCGAGGTCGGCCCCGAGCGTCGTCGCGGTCCAGCGAACGAGCCAGAGGCCGATACCGCTGCCGTGGTGCAGGTCCGTCTCGCGGCCGCGCTCGATGACGCCGAGTTCGTGGTCGGGGACGCCGGGGCCGTCGTCGCTGACCGAGAGCACCACGTCCCCGCCATCGACGGTCGCCGCGACAGAAACGGTCGGGTCGGGGACGTGCTGGAGCGCATTCTCGACGAGGTTCGAGAGCAGGACGGAGAGCAGCGCGGGCCGTGTCAGAAGGCGGAGGTCCTCGGGAACGTCGATCGTCACGGCCCCGTCGGCCGCCGCAAGCGAATCGACCACGTCAACCACGAGGGAATCGAGGGCCACCGACTCGACGGCGGCGTCGTCGGCCGCCGCGTCCGAGAGCGTGCGTGCCTTCTCGGCGGAATCCACGAGGCGGTCGATCGAGTTCTCGATTGTCGCCGCATAGTCGGCCCGGTCGCCGTCCAGTTGCGACGCGAGCAGTTCCGCCCGGCCCCGGATGACGACGCCCTCGTTTCGGACGTTGTGACGCAGGAAGCGATTGAGGACTTCGAGGCGGCGCTCTCGTCGGATCTCCTCGGTGACATCCTGGAACACGACGGTGTATCCGAGCCGCGTCCCCGACCCGTCGCGCAGCGGCGTCTGCCGGACCTTGAACTCGCGGCGCTGGCCGCCGTTCTCGATGCCGAGTCGCCCGCTCCCGCCGTCGGCCGGGACGCCGTCGCCGACCAGCAGGTCGTTCAGCGGGTCGGTGAGCGCGTCGCGCTTGTCCACGGCGAGCATCCGCTCGGCGGCGGGATTGAGGTTCACGACGCGGCCCCGGTCGTCGACGATAGCGACCGGCGTGGCGATGTCGTCGATGGCGGCGCGCTCGCCGGCCCGCCGGGTCGCCGGGTGGAACTCGAACATGTCGCTCCGGACGAACGCGTACAGGTCCAGCGCGACGTGGGGCAGGAACAGCAGCGGCGTGAGATTGACCGCCGAGAGCGGGCCGACGCCCCCGGCCCACAGCAGCACCGCGGCCCCCGGCGGAATCGGACTCAGCCCCACGGCGAGCGCCTCGCGTCGGTACAGCGGCCCGTAACTGACGACCGTGTCGAGCACCAGCAGCGTCCCGAAACTCACGAACAGCATGGCGACGACGATGGCGAGCAGCCCCAGCGGCAGAACGGCGTACTCGGCACCGGCCGCACCGAGCGTCGAGACGACCGCGAAGTCGCGCCACATCGCGGCGTGGACGGGGTTCGTCACGACCAGCAGCGACCCCGCGAGCGGCAGGCCGGCCGCCGCGAGGTACCACCTGCTCTCGACGATGGCCGTTCGGCCGGTGTAGCCCAGCGCGAACGAGAGGAAGAAAAAGCCGATCCAGAGGACACAGAGCCACGTGACCATCTCGAGGGCGAGGCGCGCGGTCGGGTCGAACGTCACCAGCGCCGCGCCGTAAGCGAGACACCAGACGGCCTGGGTGGCGACTGTCGCGACGAACCACCACGCGCCCGGCTTCTGTCTGTGCCCGCGCAACTGGGCGAGGAGATACAGCGAGGCGAGCCCCGAGGCGACCGAGCCGAGCGCGAGCCACGGGACCCCGAATACCATAGCTGTGGAATGGCCTACACCCTGTTTACCCTTCGGGAAAGTGGATAGTCGGCTGTCACGTCCCGTCGGTCGCGTTGGCCCGGACGACCGCGACGGACTCGTTGCCGTACACCGCCATCTCGTCGAGGACCGTCCCGTTCGGGGCCACCCGTCGCACGATCAGCGCTGGCTCGGCCCCCTCGGACGGCCGCTGCTCGGTCTCCGTCGGCGGCTCCCCGTGCATGAACTGCCGGACCTGCGGCGTCGTCTCGACCTCCGTCACGTCGCTCGTCCGAGCGTTGACGAACGCGACGTAGGAGACGCCGCTCCCGTCCTCTGGGACCACGCGGACCTCCCAGTACAGCTGGCCGTCGACGACCACGGGGATCGGCTCGCTGGGCTGGAACCGGTTCCAGTCGGTCGTCCGCGCGGCCTGCCGGACGTAGTCGGTCGCCTTCCGCGGGCCGAACAGCGACGCGTTCGGTGAGTAGCGCTCGTAGGAACCGGTCCGGGCGTCGACCGTCCAGACCTCGCGCAGCCCCTGTGCCTCGCCGTACGGCTCGACGGCGACGACGTATTTCGGCCCGTCCGCCGTCTGGAGGTAGAACGGCTGGTCGTTGTCCTCGCCGGGAACCGGCGCGACCTCGATCTCGCCCTCGTGGCTCGTGAACGTGTTGACGATGCCGTTGCGGTACTTCGTCGCCGCCACGCGGTCACGGGCGAGCGAGAACGGGTAGAGCCGCTGGCCCGCAAGCACCTCCGTGTTCCGGGCTTCCTCGGGCGTGAGGTCCCGGACGGTCCCGTCGCTGTCGACGAGGACGACTCCGCCCCACTTCGGCGTCGTGTAGGGCACGGGGAGCCAGTGGAACTCCGGCGACGTGTAGGGCGTCGCGATGTACTGCTCGCCCTCGTGGACCACCATGAACGAGTCGTGGTAGTTCACCAGATACTGGCCCTCTTTCAGCGTCCGCCAGCGGTGGTTGTTGTAGAAGGCCGTCCCCATCCCCGCCGCCAGGTCCCCGGTGACCGTCCGCACGTCGGCGTTCTGCTCGGCCATGTCGACGAGGACCGTGCCGTGTTGTTTCTTCGTGAAGTGGTTCCACAGCCCGTCCGGCGACAGCGCGTACGACCAGTACACCGACCCGTTGTACACCGTGATGTCGCTGTTCGAGACCCGGTACTGCGGGAAGTTCAGCGTGTTCGAGGCGTACCGCGAGGCGACCTGCCGAGTGACCACCCGCGGGTTCGCCGGGTCAGACTCGTCGAGCGCCGACGTCGTCTCCGCCCCGTCGAGCGTCGCCGTCCCGAGCGTCTCGCCGGCGAGCAGTCCGGTGACGCCGCTCGTGACCACCAGCGTCGCCACGAACAGCGTGCCGGCGGCGTTGATCGTGTTCGTCGAGGTGCCGCGGCCGAGCACCACGAACGGCAGGGCCGCGGCGACGAGCGGGACGACCAGCACCGGCGTGGTGTAGACGGCGTAGACGAGACCGTGAAGCCACGGTCGCAGGAACCACAGCAGGCCCACCACGACCAGCGCCGGAAGGGCGACCCAGAGTCCGCCCGGGACGCGACCGGCGAGCGACGAGCCGCCGCGTTCAGACATCGATCCCGCCTCCGCTTCGAGTGGATCGGCCCGGGGACGCGCGGATCGCGAGCGGCAACCGGCCAGTCGTTCGCCGCCGAGAACCGGGCGCGACAGCGATTTCTTCGGGCCGCCGTGCGATACGCGCTGCTGGAGGGCAGTGTCGCGCCCACCCCGGGACGCGACGGTCAGGACGACACATGTGCATCAGTCACATTTCTTCCACGGTCACGTAAAGTGAGTGATTCGACCCCTGCGGTCGGACGCGTTCGAGAGCCGACGCCGTTTTGTCACCCCTTTGCCTATCACGAGTGTGACCGCCGTCGAGGAGTGGGTGGCCGACCTGCGCGCCGCCGGGGAGCTGACCCCCGACGCAGTCTCGGCTATCGTCGACGCCCACGGCGACCGCGGCAGCCAGGCGATCGAGGCCGTCGGCGAGAGCCGGGTCAAGCAGTACCGCGACTTCACGGTCGTCGTCGGCCACGACGACGAGTACATCGTCGAGGACGACGGCTGTACCTGCGCCGACAGCGAGTACAACCTCGACCCCGAGGACCCCGATCAGCTCTGCTGGCACGCTATCGCCGTCCACGTCGCCGAGGCCATCGACGCCGTCGACGAGCACGACATGTGGTACTCGGACGTTCGGGATTTCCTGTAGTACCTTTTTACGGCGGGGGGTGTCCTCGGCCGCGAAGCGGCCTGCGGGCACCCCCGCTTGCAAAAATCTACGCTAAAAAGGCTCCGAGTCGCGGCCTGCGGCCGCCGTACGTTCGTGGTTGTACCCGCCACTGCACCGCTACCACCCCGTTCCGCTTCGTACCCCGCACGAATCGACGCACACAACGCTCACTCGACCGGCCGACCAGCGCCGTACGTGAGTTCGCCGTCGAGGGAGAACGAGAGGACGGCCCGCGAACCGATATCGAGGGACCGGAGCGCATCGGCGCGGTCGTGGTCACCCGGGTCGACCGCGACGCGAGCGCTCAGCGGCGCGACGCCCAACTGCCCCCGAAACCCGACCGGAATCCGAAGCAGGCGACCGTCCCGGACGGCGTAACTGTGAGTCGTCGCCGCGGCGGGCAGCGACCGCGGCCAGTCGATGGCGACCGTCGCGACGCGGTCGCCGTCCTCGACGACCGTCGTCTCGCGGCGAGTCGCGTCGTCGCGGTGCGTGATGTCGGCGACGGTCTTCGGGAAGCCCCAGACCTCGTCGCCGAGCGCGCGGGCCGGCTCAGAGGTGACCGGGAGCGACCAGACGTAGCCGCCGGCCGCGCGGGTGAGCAGCGGGAGGAGCGGCGGGGCGGCGCGGTCCGTCGTCGCCGGAAACGCGACGGCGAACTCGTCGTAGGGTTCCATCGCGTCGTCGCCGATGCGGCGGTACTCGACACAGAGGACGACGACCCCGGCCCGACGCGGCGTGACGCTGACCGGGTGAAGTCCGGTCGGGAGCAACGACGCGACGGCGTCGGCGTCCGCCGGCAGGACCGCGCCGGTCATCGTCGCCTCGGTCACGAGCGGTAGCGTCACCTCGTGGCCGGTCGAGAGCCTGACCCGGTCGCCGTCGACGGGGCGGCGCGTCACAGCCATCGCCCCAGCGTCGCGCTCACGCGGCCGAACCAGCGGTGAATCGGGTCCTGTACCCGCGCCGGGAGCCAGTGGGTCCACCGGACGAACGCGGCGAACGGCCCGACGGGGTAGCGGGCCCGCGGCGAGTCGTCGGTCGCCGCGGCGAGCACCGACGCCGCGACGGCCGCTGGCGACGTGGCCAGCGGCCCGCCGTCGACGACCCAGCCGTCCGCCAGCGCCTCGTAGGTTCGGTCGTAGGCCGGCGTCCGGTCGGCCGCGTCGAGGCCGTCGAGCGCGCCGTCGGCGAAGCCCGTGTCGACCCACGCCGGTTCGACGAGCGAGACGTGGACCGCCGGCTCGTCGGCGAGTTCGACCCGGAGCGCGTCGGTCAGCGACTCGACGGCGGCCTTCCCGGCGGCGTACGTTCCGAGGCCCGGCGAGGCGGTCTGGCCGAGGACGCTGGAGACGGTGACGATTCGCCCGCCGCGCTCGCGCATCCGGGGGAGCACGGCGCGAGCGAGGCGGTGGGGCCCGTGGACCAGCACGTCGAACTGCTCGCGGGCGGCGTCGGTCGACACGTCCTCGACGGGGCCGGCGACCGCGTAGCCGGCGTTGTTCACCAGACAGTCGAGTCGGCCCGACTCGGCGAAAATTCTGTCCACGACCGCGACACAGCGCTCCTCGTCGGTCACGTCGAGTTCGAGACAGCGGCAGCGCTCGGAAACGTCGTCCGGGAACTCGGGGCGCACGTCCGTCGCGTAGACGGTCCAGCCCGCGTCGGCGAACGAACGTGCCGTGGCCGCGCCGATGCCCGAGGCGGCCCCCGTGATCAGCGCGACGGCGTCGTCGTCAGTCATGGCAGCGAACGGGTGGTGCGGTCAGCGGTCGATGCAGTAGTCGACGAAGTTCCTGAGGATGCGAAGCCCCGTCTCGCCGGACTTCTCCGGGTGGAACTGCGTGCCGAAGACGTTGCCGGCCTCGTTGGCGACGATGGAGGCGAAGTCGACGCCGTAGTCCGTCGTCGCCACCGTCGCGCCCTCGTCGTCGGGGACGGCGTAATAGGAGTGGACGAAGTAGGCGTACTCGCCATTAACGCCCTCGACGAGCGGGTGCTCGCGCACCACGTCGAGTTCGTTCCAGCCCATGTGCGGGACGGTCTGGTCGCGGCTGAACCGGACGTTCTTCCCCGGGATGAGGTCCAGCCCCTCGGCGTCGCCCTGACCGGCGTGGTCGGCCTCTTCGCTCGTCGTCAGGAGCATCTGCATCCCGAGGCAGATGCCAAAGAGCGGCGTGCCCGACTCGGCCTGCTCGACCAGCGCGTCGCGAAAGGGCCCGGCGTTGTCCATTCCCTCGGAGAACGCGCCGACGCCGGGGAGGACGACGCCGTCGGCCGCGTCGAACTCGGCGGGGTCCTCGGAGAGGGTCACGTCCGCGCCGGCGCGTTCGAGGCCGCGCGTGACGCTCCTGAGGTTCCCAAGCCCGTAATCGACGACGACCACGTCCGCGGTCGTCTGTCTGACACTCATACCCGTTCGTTCGCCGACGGCGGATAAGTGACTTCCTGTTCGCGCAAGTCCGTAACGGGGCCGTTCACGGCCTGCTAGAACTCACCGAGCCGCGACTGCCCGCTCCGGGCGTCGGTGAACTCCGCCGCGGTTTCGAGGGCCGCCTCGAACGTCTCCGTCTGGCTCGGGTCGTACAGCGTCGCCGCCGGGTGGACGGAGACGAGGACGCGCCGGGGCTCGCCGGCGATGGGCACGTCGAAGACGTCGCCCGCCTCGCCCGTGACGGCCACGTCGCGCTCCAGCAGGTGCTCGGCCGGGACCTTCCCGAGCGTGACGACGACCTCGGGGTCGACGCGGTCGATCTCGGTCTCCAGGTACTCCCGGCAGTTCGCGAGTTCGCCCGTCCGCGGGTCGCGGTTGTCCGGTGGGCGACAGCGCACGCAGTTGGTGATGCGCACGTCGCCGCGGTCCAGTCCGACCTCGCGCAGCGTCTCGTCCAGCACGTCGCCGCTCCGGCCGACGAACGGCTCGCCCCGCTCGTCCTCGTTCGCGCCGGGGGCCTCGCCGACGAACAGCAGGTCCGCGTCCGCTGGCCCGACGCCGTTGACGATGCGCGAGCGCGACGCACAGAGGTCGTCACAGCGCTCGCAGTCGACCACGTCGAGGCCGTCCATCTGCTCCATACCCGCCGTTCGGGCCGGGGGGTATCAAACGCGGTGGTCCGGCGCTCGGTTGCGGAGGGGCCGTCAGTCGCGCTCGGATTCGCGCGCCCGGGCGGCCAGCCGAGCCACCCGTAGCGGTTCGGGTCGGCCGCCCTCGGGCGTGAACGCGCGGACCACGTCGGCCGCCTCGCCGTCGTCGAGGCCGACCGCCCGGACGTACACGGTCTCGCCGTTCACCGACACCGGCCGGCGCTCGGGCTGGGCGCGGTAGGTCGCCAGTCGGTCCCGAACCGTCTCGGGGTCGTCGAACGCCTCGCGGATGGCTCCCTCCAGCCCCGGCGAGGACTCGAAGGTGACCGAGACGACCGGCAGGTCGGTGCGGTCGGCGATCGCCGCGAGGTCGAGGACGTTGAACCACGCCGGCGCGATGCCGGCCGCCAGCAGGTAGCGAACGTCCTCGCGGTCGAGGCGGTCGACCATCCCGCAGACGGCGTCGGTCGCGTCGCTCCCGCCGACCGCGCAGGTCCCGAAAACGAAGCCGTCGACCACCCGGCTGGCGCGGACGACCGCGCCGGCGAGGTGGCTAGTGTCGTCGCTGTACGACTCGGCGATGCCGAGGGCGCGAACCCCCGCTTTCATGCGGACGGCCGTGCCTGCGTTCCCGAGCGACAGCACAGCGTCGCGGGGCCGCTCGGGCGCTCACTCACGGCGGTCCGCGTCACGTGTTCTGGTCGTTCTTGATGTCTTTGAGCCTGTCGAGGAGTTCGTCGTTCGACGCGGTGAACTCGAACTCCACGTCGCCCTCGTGGGCGTTTTCTTCAGCATCGAGGCCGTCCTCGTCCTCGAAGTCTGTGTCGTACTCCTGGTTGTCTTGTTCCGACTCGTCGTAGCTCCCGAACCCCATGGTACGTGTAGGACTATGACGTTCATGTTGAAAAATCACTCGCCGGTTTCACCGTCTGGCGGCCCCTGCGGCCCGTTTCCGTCCGTTCCGTGAGGGCAGAACACGGGTAATCGAAGGACGTGACGGGGATGAGGATGGCCCCATCGCTCGCCAGCGACCCCGGCCGACGACCGGACAGTACACTCAAGCGGGCCGCGCCACTGGACCCGGACATGGACGTTCACAACGTCACGGCCGACGCGGAGACGTTCACCTGCAACGCCTATCTCGCGGTCGGCGAGCGGACGACGCTGGTCGACGCGGGCGCGATGGACGGCGTCGTCGACGCGATCCGCGAGCACGCCGACTCGCTCGACGCCGTCGTACTGACCCACCAGCACGGCGACCACGTCCAGCAACTCGACGCCGTCCTCGACGCCTTCGACGCGCCGCTGTACGCCTACGCCGCTCACCCCCGGCGGGACCGCGCGCTCGACGACGGCGACACCCTGCTCGTGGGTGACGAGGAGTGCGAGGTCGTCTACACGCCGGGCCACGCCGACGACCACGTCTCGCTGGTCTCGGCGTCGTCGCTGTTCTCGGGCGACGTGGTCGTCCACGACGACGGCGCGTTCGACGACGGCTCCTTCGGCCGGACGGACCGGCCGGGCCAGTCCCGCGAGCGCCTCATCGAGAGCATCGAAGACCTGCTCGCCCGGCTGCCCGACGGCGTCGAGCACATGTACTCGGGCCACGGCGGCGTCTTCCGCGGCGACGTTCGCGCGGTGGTCGAACGCGCGCTGGAACGCGCCGAGCGCCGGGAGCCGAAGTATCCCGACGAGTGAGGCGGACCGGCGGCCGTTCGAGCGCGGAGCCGGCGTAACGCTCTACTCGCTCGGGCGTCAGGTACGGGCATGAATCAGCGACAGGGGACGGGAGCGGCGCTGGCCATCGCCGGCGTCGCGCTGGCCGCGATCCAGGTCCTGCACGCGGTCCAGCAGACCGACATCCCGGTCGCGGTCGCCCTCGACGCGCTGCCGTTCGCCGCGATGGCGCTGGCGGTCGCCTACGCCGGCGTCTGGCTGGCCCGGGACTCGACGTTCGAGGGGGCGGCGACGCGGGTCGCGACGTGGGCGGTCGGCGGCACGGTCGCGCTCGCGGCGGTCGCGGCGCTGGTGCTGTTCAGCCAGCGCGTCGCCACCGGCTCGCTCGCCCGGGCGTCGGTGCTCACCGTCGACCTCGCCACGGTCGGCGCGCTCGCCGGCGTGCTGGTCGGCCTCTACGACGCACAGAGCCGAGCCCGGCTCCGCGAACTCGAACGCGAGCGCGACCGGATCGAGGCGTTCGCCGGGAAAGCGGCGGACGTGAACAACTACGGCCGGGCGATCGCCAGCGCACAGCGCGTCGACGGCGTGGCCGCCTTCGTCGTCGAGGCGCTCGGGACGATGACCGGGATGGAGGAGACCGCTGTCGTCCGGGTCGAGGACGGCGGCGCAGTGGCGCTCGCGAACACGATTCGGACCGTCGACGAGGGGGCCCTCGGACGGCTCGCCGAGGCGATTCGGACCCAGCCACAGGGCGACGTGGTCGTCCACGACGAGGGATTCCCGGTCGACCTCCCCGAGCGCGTGGCGGGCGGCGTGTCCGCGGTCGTCCACGACGACGGCGACGCGGCGACCGTCGTCGTCTCCCTGACGACCGGCGACGCCGCCGTGGCCGAGGAGGACCGCAAGCTGCTGGAACTCATCGTCTCGCACGCGGCGGTCCGAATCGGAACGCTCGACGACGACGCGGCCGACGAGCGGCGGTTGCGGTAGCGACTCGACAGGACAACCACGCGAGACGGACGGCTTCGACGGCGAGTGCCGCCGCTGGATCCGGCTGACCACTCGACGAGAGAAAGACGGCGGCGTTATGCGCTGCGCGGTTCCTTGGCCTTCGGGCGGAGCTTGCCGTAGCCGCACTTGCGGCACTGCCGCGCGCGCTGGGGGTTGCGAGCGTTACACCGCATGCAGATCTGCTTGCTCAGGATTCGGTCGGACGCTTTCTCGAAGCTAGCCATGCGCGTCCCTTTCCAGTCCGCGCGGTTAAGTTTTGAGTTTCCGTTCGCGCCCCAGAGCCGCGGGAACCGCACCCTCCCGACGTCCCATCGCCCGGCGAACGGCCGCCTCGGCGGTCGCGGGCCGGTCACGACGGGCGGTCTCCGGGCGCAAACAGTAGGTTTATCAGTTGCACGTGGCGAAACTCAACCAAGATTACTCTCGAAATGACATCGAACAAACAACCGGAGGTGAACATCGGACTCGTCGGACACGTCGACCACGGGAAGACGACGCTCGTACAGGCGCTGTCCGGCGAGTGGACCGACCAGCACTCCGAGGAGATGAAGCGCGGTATCTCTATCCGACTCGGCTACGCCGACGCGACGTTCCGTCGCTGCCCGGAGGCCGAGGAGCCAGAGGCCTTTACTGTCGACGAACACTGCGAGGACCACGACGTCGACACCGACCACCTCCGGACGGTGTCGTTCGTGGACGCCCCCGGCCACGAGACGCTCATGGCGACGATGCTGTCCGGCGCGGCCATCATGGACGGCGCGGTCCTCGTCATCTCGGCGACCGAGCCCGTCCCGCAGGCCCAGACCGAAGAGCACCTGAGCGCGCTCGACATCATCGGCATCGACAACATCGTCATCGCCCAGAACAAGGTCGACCTCGTCGACGAGGAGCGGGCGAAACAGAACTACGAGCAGATCCAGGAGTTCGTCGAGGGGACCGTCGCGGAGGGCGCGCCGGTCGTCCCCATCAGCGCCGGCCAGGAGGCCAACATCGACCTGCTCATCGAGGCCATCGAGGAGGAGATTCCCACCCCCGAGCGCGACCCCGACGCGGACGCCCGCATGATGGTCGCGCGCTCGTTCGACATCAACCGCCCGGGCACGACCTGGGAGGACCTGATGGGCGGCGTGCTGGGCGGTTCGCTCGTCAGCGGGCAACTGGACGTCGACGACGAGATCGAGCTTCGCCCCGGCCGCGAGGTCGAGGAGGGCGGCAAGACGGAGTGGCAGCCCGTGACGACGACGGTCCGGTCGCTGCAGTCTGGCGGCGAGTTCGTCGACACGGTGACGCCGGGCGGCCTGCTCGGCGTCGGCACCGGGCTCGATCCCTCGATCACCAAGGGCGACGCGCTGGCCGGCCAGGTCGCCGGCCCGCCCGGCAGCCTCCCGCCGACCCGCGAGACGTTCACGATGGACGTGGACCTGCTCGAACGCATCGTCGGCGACGACGGCGGCGAGGTCGACGAGATTTCGACCGGCGAACCGCTGATGCTGACCATCGGAACCGCGACCACTGTCGGCTCGGTCACGAGCGCCCGGGACGACGAGTGCGAGGTCGCGCTCAAGCGCCCCGTCTGTGCGGAGTCGGGCGCGAAGATCGCCATCAACCGCCGGGTCGGCGCGCGGTGGCGACTCATCGGCGTCGGCACGCTGCGGTGATGATCGTGCTGGACACGAACGCGCTGATGATGCCGATCGAATGCAACGTGCGACTGTTCGAGGAACTCGACAGGGTCGTCGGCGCGACGGACCACGTCGTCCCGGCGGCCGTCCGCGACGAACTGGAGAAGCTGGCCGACGGTGCGGGCGAGGAGGCCACCGCGGCCGCCGTCGGTCGGGACCTGCTCGAGCGCTGTACGGTCCGGGAGACGGACGCTGACTACGCAGACGACGCGGTACTCGAACTCGCACGGCGCGACGACGCGACGCACGCAGTCACGAACGACAAACCCCTCAAACGCCGCCTGCTCGACGCGGGCGTTCCAGTAATTAGTTTAAGGGGCCGGAACAAACTGGGTATCACTCAACCATAACACATGTATAAACGGGTACGCCTACGCGACACGGTCGAAGTCCCGCCGCGGTTTCTGGCAGACGTCAGTCCGGGGCTGGTCAAGAAGCTCCTGCAGGAGAAACTCGAAGGTCGAATGGACGAGGACGTGGGCAGCGTCGTCTCCGTCATCGAGGTCCACGACATCGGCGACGGGGCCGTCCTGCCGAACGAACCCGGCGTCTACTACGAGGCCGAGTTCGACGCGCTGACCTTCGATCCGCAGATGCAGGAAGTGGTCGACGGGGAGGTCGTCGAGGTCGTCAACTTCGGGGCGTTCATCGGCATCGGGCCGGTCGACGGCCTGCTGCACGTCTCGCAGATCTCCGACGAGTACCTCGCCTACGACGAGGAGAACCAGCAGCTCGCCTCCCGCGAGTCCAATCGGACGCTCACCGTCGGCGACGCCGTCCGGGCGCGAATCGTCACGAAGAGCATCGACGAGCGCAACCCGCGCGACTCCAAGATCGGCCTCACGGCCAAGCAGGTCGGCCTGGGCAAGCACGGCTGGCTCCAGGAGGAGCGCGAGCGGCGCGAGGGAACGGCCGAGGCCGGTGATAGCTGATGGCTGACCGACTCGTCTGTCGCGACTGTCACCGCGTCCAGGGCGCGGAGATCGAGAGCCAGTGCGAGGCCTGCGGCGGCACGTCGCTGACCGAGGACTGGGCGGGCTACGTCGTCATCGCCCACCCCGAGCGCTCCGACATCGCGAAAGAGATGGAAGTCACCAAGCCGGGCAAGTACGCGCTGAAAGTCCGCTAACGTGCCAGACACCGTTCTCGAACTCCCGCGCGGCCTGCGAAGCGAACTGAAAGAGCCGCTCGGGCCGATCTACACCGACACAGCCGCGCTGCTCGCCGACGCCGGCGAGCCGCTGATCGCCGTCGGCGACATGGTCACCTACCACCTGATCGAGGGCGGACGCGTCCCTGACCTCGCGCTGGTCGACGAGCAGACCAAGCGCTCGGCCGTCGACGGCGACGTGACGGCCGCCATCGGCGGGTTCGACGTCGAGCGGACCGTCGAGAACCCGGCGGCGACGCTGACCGCGGCGCTGCTGGCGGCGATCCGGGACGGGATCGAGAGCGACGAGACGACGCTGCTCGACGTGGACGGCGAAGAAGACCTCGCCGCGCTCCCGGCCGTGATCGTCGCGCCTACCGGGGCCAGCGTCGTCTACGGTCAGCCTGACGAAGGGATGGTGCTGGTCACCTGCGACGAGTCGGCCAGAGAACGCGCGCGGTCGCTGCTGGAGCGGATGGACGGTGACACGGAGCGGGCCTTCGAGTTACTCGGAGAATAGGAAGCGGCCGCTGACGATTACTCCGGCCGCGGGACGCTGAGGTTCTGCATCTCTGTCTCACAGCGGTCACAGGTCACCGCCGAGAGCTCGCTACAGAGCCGCTTCCCGCAGTCCGGGCACTCGAAGAGCTGTTCGTCGTCGTCACAGGGCGCCGGATCCGACCAGGTTGGCATACTTACACACACATGGTACTTGTTACCGTATAAACCTTGCTCACAGCACGGATTTTGCGACCGAACGTTCACCAAAAGTGGACGAACGTTCACTCCAGGACGTGGACGTGCCTGACGAGCGAGCGGTGGACGCGCCGCCGAAAGTAGCCGTCGACCGTCCACCCGGCGCCGGTCGCGGCGTCGCGCCAGTCGCGGTCGGCGACGAGCACGCAACGCGACGCCACCCGGTTCGCGTCGCCGAGCGCACCGGAAACGAGGGGGTCGAGGTCGCCCTCGATTCGGGACTGGCGACCGTAGGGCGCGTCGAAGACGACGGCGTCGACGGCTCCGTCGGCGACCGGCAGCGAGGCCGCGTCGGCCCGGAACACGTCCCAGGGCCCCGATTCGGGGTAGGCCGCCCGGTCGGGGTGGCCGTCGTCGTCGAGGGCGTACCGGAGGTTCTCGCTCGTCCCGCGAACCATCTTTTCCTGTGCGTCGCCACCGACCACGCGAGCGCCGACCAGCCCCGCTTCGAGCAGGAGGCCGCCGGTGCCACACATCGGGTCGAGCACCGTCGCGCCCGGCCGAGCGCCGGCGACGTTGACCAGCGCGCGGGCTTCGAGCGGGTCCATGCTCCCGGGCTGGAAGAAGGGCCGGTCGGTGGGCTGGCGCTCGCCGAAGTCCCGGACGCTTTCGGCCGCGAGCCAGCCGAGGGCGCAGCAGGCCTCGCCGGTCCCGCCCTCTTCGTCGCCATCGGGGTCCGAGAAGTAGGCGTAGAGGACGTTCTCGGGCGTTTCGAGGTCCACGTCGAAGCCGCGGTCGGTCAGGACACCGCCCAGCGTCCGCTCGGCGCGCTGGGTGTCGATTCCGGTGCTCGCTCGCACGTCGACCGCGCGGACCGCGACGCTCCCCTCGCGCTCTATCGTCGCCGCGTCGAGCAGCGCTTCGGCGCTCTCGACGGCGGGATCTGTGGTCCCGAGCAGGTCGCAGGCCCGGTGGGTGAACGCGAGATGGCGGACGCGGTCGCTGACGCCGCGCGCCGTCGCGAGGCCGGGCGCGAGCACGTCGACCGCGCTGGCGGCGCTCGCCGCCTCCCGCGCCGCGAAGGCGTCGTCCTGCCCGCCGAGTTCGAGGACGTACACGCCCGACCCGTGTGGGCGAGCGGGCATGAGCGTGCCGGTCCGCCGCCGAGCGGCGCGAACACAACGCACAAACGCCGCCCCGCCGTACCCCGAGTATGCTCCAGTCCGGGTCCCCGAGCCTGACCGGCGGCGGCATCGTCGCCGTCCTCGTGACCGTCCTCGTCACCTGGCTGTTCTACGGCGTCACGCTCCACCTCGCCGCGACGTTCTTCATCGGCGACGTGCCGAGCCAGTTGGCCGCCAAGGCCGCCGTCGCGCCGACGATCGTCTCGCTGATTCTCCAGCGCTGGGGCGTCGAGTCGGGTGTCGTTTCGGCCGACCTCGGCGTCGCGGTCGTCCTGTTGCTCACCCTCGTCGCCGACGGCATCGCCATCAGCCTCTCCTACCGGCTGTCGACCCGCTCGACGGCCCCGCTCGTCGCGCTACACCTCGCGTTCGCGGCGGTGCTCGGGTTCGCGCTGAACAACATCTTCGGGTTCTTCTGAGCCTCGGAACAAACGCGAAGTGGGAGAACGACTGCCGGACGCCCGCGGCCGTTTGCGGCGCGGGACGGACGCGACTAGCATACCGCGCCGAAGGCGCGGTTTCACTCCGAGCGCGGCCGCAGGCCGCGGCTCGGAGCCGTTTTAGCGTAGATTTTTGCGGCGGGGGTGCCCGCAGCGCCGTCGGCGCGAGGACACCCGCGCCGTAAAAAGGTACTATTCCACCAGTCGTTCGATCTCCGTCACGAGCACGTCGCTCGCGCCCACGTCCTTGAGGGCGCTGATGGTCTCGAAGACGGCGCGCTCCTCGACGACGGCGTGGACGGCGACCTGGTCGGAGCCGGCGATGTCCATCACGGTCGGCCCGCCCATGCCGGGCAGGACCTCCTCCACGTCGTCGAGGGCGTCCTCGGGGGCGTTCATCATGAGGTAGCGCTTGTCCTCGGCGGCGAGGACGGAGCCGAGCGCGGTGTCGACCTGCTGGACCTTCTCGTCGTCGGCCGTCTCGGGTCGGGCGAACAGGCGCACAGAGCTCTCGAGCACCTCGTCGACGACTTCGAGGCGGTTCATCCGCAGCGTCGTCCCGGTGGAGGTGATGTCGACGATGCCGTCGGCGATGTCGACGTGTGGCGTGAGTTCCGTCGCACCTGAGACCTCGGTCACGTCCACGTCGACGTCGACGCGGTCGAAGTACCGGCGGGTGACGGTCGGGAACTCCGTGGCGATGCGGCCGCCCTCGAAGTCGTAGACCGTCTCGACGTGGCTGTCCTCCGGCGCGGCGAGGACGAGCCGACAGGAGCCGAACTCCAGGTCGCGCAGTTCGACGAGTTCCTCGGGGACGGACTCGCGGACCTGGTCGAGGCCGGTGATGCCCACGTCGGCCGCGCCGTCGGCGACGTACTCCGGGATGTCGGCGGCGCGGGCGTACAGCACGGTCACGTCGGGGTCGACGGTCTCGGCGTGGAGCTGGCGGTCCGCGCCGTTGACGAGGTGGAGGCCGGCGCGTTCGAGCAGTTCCTCGCTCGGCTCGTGCAGGCGGCCCTTGTTGGGGACGGCGATTCGCATACTCTCACTGGCACCCCGCGGGGCAACTGTCTTTCCCCTCGCTACGATTCACGGCGCGGCAGGACGGCGAACACGCCCGCCGCCAGCAGCGTCAGGCCGGCCAGCAGGTAGAAGGCGGTGTCGAACAGGCCGCGGTCGGCGAGCAGGCCCACCGCGGTCGAGCCGAGCGAGCTGACCGCGAAGAAGGCCGTCCGGAGCAGGCCCCAGCCGGTCCCCTGGACGGCGTCCGGGAGCGAGTCGACCATGTACGCGTTCGACAGCGGACCGGCGCTCATCCGGACGCCGATGGCCGCGGCGACGGCCGCAAGCGGGACCAGCCCTTCGACGGACGGGACGAGCGCGAGCGGGACGACGCTGACGAGCGCGACGGCGGTCAGGACGGTCGGCGTCCCGTAGCGGTCGGCGAGGCGGCCGGTGGCGGTCTGTGAGAGCGCGCCGCCGACGAACAGGACCGACAGGAGCGCGCCGGCGGTCCCCTGCGGGAACTCCCTGACCGTGACGAGGTAGGTCGTGAGAAACGCCGTCACGGCCTGGAAGGCGAACAGCATGAGCGTCTCGCCGGCGACGGCGAGCAGTAGCGGTCGGTGGCGGAAGCCGGCGACGGCGGCCCGCAGGTCCGTCCGGAGGCTCCGCGTCGTCTCGCTGTCGGGGCGGTCGGAGACCGTCAGCCAGAGCGCGACGGCGACGAGGCCGAACAGCGGCGCGGTGGCGGCGAAGGCCAGCCGCCAGCCGTAGCGGGTCGTCACCAGCGCGACGACCGCGGGCAGGGCCGCCGCGCCGATCGACCCCGCGGCCATGACGACGCCGAAGGCCGTCCCCTCGCGGGCGTCGAAGGTCCGGGCGAGGACGGTCCCGCGCGTCGGCCCGTACAGTCCGCTGCCGAATCCGAACGCGGCCGTCGCGAGCAAGAACAGCGAGAACACCGGCGAGAAGAAGTACCCCAGTAGGCCGACGGCCGACAGGAGCGCGGCGGCCACCAGCAGCGTCCGCTCGCCGACCCGGTCGATGAGGACGCCGGCGGGGAACTGCATCGCCGCGTAGGTGAGCCAGAGGACCGTCACCGCCAGCCCGGCCTGGGCGTTCGAGACCACGAACTCCTCGCGTATCGTGGGCAGCACGGCCGGGACGACGAAGCGCATCCCGAGGACGAGGAACCACCCGGCGGCGACGGCTCCCAGCAGCCGACCCGGGCTCTCGCGGCGGAAGCCGCGGACGCGCCGGTGGATGCGGTCGGCGATGGCCATCGTGTGCTCCCGAACGTGACGGAGGCGAAAGACCCCTGCGGAAGCGGCGGCGGGCCGACACCGGACGACGGGAGCGGTGCAGACCCGTCGAACTAAGACCGGCGGCGGCGAAGCCCCGCCCATGACTGAACTCCTCGTCACGGGCGGGCGGGTCCTCCAGCCGGACCTGACCGTCGAGCGAGCGGACGTACTGGTCTCACAGGACAGCGGCGACATCGTCGCGGTCGACGACCCCGGCACGCTCGACGGCGACGACGAACTCGACGCCGAGAACAGCCTCGTCATCCCGGGGCTGGTCAACGCCCACACCCACGTCGCGATGACGATGCTGCGCGGTCTCGCGGACGACAAGCCCCTCGGCGCGTGGCTCCGCGAGGACGTCTGGCCGGTAGAGGCGGAACTGACGCCCGAAGACATCCGCGCCGGCGCGGAACTCGGGCTGGTCGAGATGATCCGGTCCGGGACGACCAGCCTCTCGGATATGTACTTCGAGGTCGAGGAGATCGCCGAGGCCGTCGACCAGGCCGGGATGCGGGCAGTCCTCGGGTTCACCGCGGTCACGGTCGGGAAGGACGAGGAGGGCGCGCGGGCGGACCTGCAAGAGAGCCTCGACGTGGCCGAGCGACTCGACGGCGCAGCCGACGGCCGGGTTCGGACGACGTTCCAGCCCCACTCGCTGACGACGGTCGGCGAGGAGTACTTCCGGGAGTTCGTTCCCGAGGCGCTTTCGGCGGACCGCTCGCTGCACTTCCACGCCAACGAGACGCGCGACGAGGTGACGCCCATCGTCGACGAACACGGCGTGCGCCCCCTCGCCTACGCCGCGGACCTCGGCCTGCTCGACGGCGACGCGTACATCGCCCACGGCGTCCACGTCGACGACAGCGAGATCGATCTGCTGGCCGAGACGGGCACCGGCGTCGCGCACTGCCCGGCCTCGAACATGAAGCTCGCCAGCGGGATGGCGCCCGTCCAGGACATGCTCGACGCCGGCATCACCGTCGGCATCGGGACCGACGGCGCGGCCTCGAACAACGACCTCGACATGTTCGACGAGATGCGCGACGCGGCCATGCTCGGGAAGCTGGCGGCCGACGACGCCAGCGCCGTCGACGCCGGCACGGTCGTGGAGATGGCGACGGCAAACGGCGCGGACCTGCTCGGCTTCGACAGCGGCCGCATCGAGGCCGATGCGAACGCCGACCTCGCCGTCATCGACCTCGACGCGCCGCACCTGACGCCGGCCCACGACCTCGTCTCGCACCTCGCCTACGCCGTCCGCGGGAGCGACGTGCGCCACACGGTCTGTGACGGCGAGGTACTCATGCGCGACCGGTCCGTCGAGGTGTTCGACGAGGCGGCGGTGCGCGAGCGGGCCGCCGAGCGCGCCGAAGCACTGGTCGAGCGCGCGGAGTCCTAGCCGATCGAAGTGAAGTGGTAACTAAACGGCGAGAACAGTGTATAAACGGTATCGGCGGTTCTCGGACGGTTTCTCTCCCGCCTCGAACGAGGTGAACGAGTTGAACGAGAGGGGGTGTTTATCGCCGTCTCGGTGGAGGTACAGGGTACGATGCGCACGAAACTGTTTGCCCTGTACGCCGCCGTCGGACTGATCGCACTGGCCGCCGGCCCGGGCCTGGTCGCCGGGGCGGACTCGGCCGGAAACACCGCGGGGAACGCGCTCGCGGTCGGCGTCACGCAGGCCGACGACGGGAGCGCGACGGTATCGGTCACGGCGAACGACACGGGCGTCGCGAACGCCTCGGTCGCCGTCGAGACGGTCGACAACGCGTCCTACGCCGGGACCGGTGACTACACGACCGACGAGAACGGCACGGTCGGGCTGCCCGCGCCCGAGCAGAACGTCACGGTCGAGGTGAACGCCACCGCCGACAACCGGACCGCCGTGACGACGGCCGACCTGACGGTCGCGCCCACGAACGCGACGAACGAGACGGAGTTCGCGAACTTCGGGCTCGAAGTCTCGGCGTTCGTCGCCGACCTGCTCGGCGACGAGAACCGAACGGGCGGCATCGGACCGGCCGTCGCCAGTTTCGTCACCGCGAACAACCCCGGCAACGCGCCGGACCACGCCGGCCCGCCGGCGCACGTGACGGGCGAGAACGAGAGCGAGAACGCGACCCATCCGAGCGACCGCCGCGGCCCGCCGGCCGACATCTTCGGCGATGACGGCGACAACGAGACCGACGACAAACGCCGCGGCCCGCCGGAAGACCGCGGCCCGAACGCGGCTGACGACGAGACCGAAGACGAAAACGAGACCCACCCGAGTGAGCGCCGCGGGCCGCCCGAGGACCGCGGACCGGACGGCGAGACGGACGAGGAGACTGAGACCGAAACGGAAACCGAGGCCGAGGACGACGACGCGTCGGACGACCGCGGGAACGACGGGTCCGGCAGTGAGAACGGCAACAGCGGCGGGAACGGTGGCGGGAACGGGAACACCGGCGGAAACGGGAACGGCCCGCCGAGCGACCGCGGCAACTGAGCGGCTTCGGTAGGATTTTACGACATCTATTCGACTATTCGGGCATGACAGCCCCGATTTCAGATCGTCTCGACGACGCCGACGAGGCCCGTGAGTCCGGCCGCAAGAAGATGGACTGGGCCATTCAGCACATGCCGATCTGCGACGCACTTCGCGAGCAGTTCGAAGCGGACCAGCCCTTCGCCGGCGAGCGCATCGGCATGGCGATGCACGTCGAAGCGAAGACCGCCGTCCTGGCCGAAATCCTCGCCGCCGGCGGCGCGGAGGTCGCCATCACAGGCTGTAACCCACTCTCGACGCACGACGACGTGAGCGCCGCGCTCGACGCCGTCGACGGCGTCACCTCCTACGCCGAGCGGGGCGTCGACGACGAAGCGTACTACGACGCCATCGAGGCCGTCATCGACCACGACCCGACCATCACTGTCGACGACGGCATGGACCTCGTCGCGGCCATCCACGAGGACTACCCCGAACTCATCGACACCATCGTCGGCGGGGCCGAGGAGACCACCACCGGCGTCCACCGCCTGCGTGCCATGGACGAGGACGGCGAGCTGAAGTATCCGGTGTTCGCCGTCAACGACACGCCGATGAAGCGCCTGTTCGACAACGTCCACGGCACCGGCGAGTCCTCGCTGGCCTCCATCGCCATGACGACGAACCTCTCGTGGGCCGGCAAGACCGTCGTCGTCGCCGGCTACGGCTACTGCGGCAAGGGCGTCGCGAAGAAGGCCGCGGGCCAGAACGCCGACGTGGTCGTCACGGAGGTCGAACCCCGCCGCGCGCTCGAAGCCCACATGGAGGGCTACGACGTGAAGCCGATGGCCGAAGCCGCCGAGGTCGGCGACGTGTTCATCACCACGACGGGCAACCGCGACGTGATCGTCGAGGAGCACTTCGAGGCCATGCAGGACGGCGTCCTGCTCGCCAACGCCGGCCACTTCGACGTGGAGATCGACCTCGACGCGCTGTCGGACCTCGCCAGCGACACCTACGAGTCCCGCGACGGCGTCCAGACCTACGAGATGGCCGACGGCCGCCGTCTGAACGTCCTCGCAGAGGGCCGTCTGGTCAACCTCGCGACGCCCATCGCGCTGGGCCACCCCGTCGAGGTCATGGACCAGAGCTTCGGCGTACAGGCCGTCTGCGTCCGCGAACTGATCGAGAACGGCGACGACTACGACGCCGGCGTCCACGCCGTCCCGGACGAACTGGACAAGGAAGTCGCCGAGATCAAACTGGACGCTGAAGGCGTCGAGTTCGACGCGCTGACCGACACGCAGGCCGAGTATATGGATTCCTGGCAGCACGGGACGTAGGGCGGTCCGAACGAAGTGAGGACCGCCGTTTAGTCGAGCGGCGAAGCCGCGAGCAATAGCGAGGCCGACCGAAGGGAGGCCTCGAATACCCGAGCGGGGAACGAAGTGACCCGTGAGGGACGTAGAGTGGTCTGAGCGCAGCGAAGACCACTTGGCAGTCGAGCGGCGACGCCGCGAGACAGAGAGAGCAAACGAGAGAAAGAACCGTAGAACGCAGAAAGCGAAGGGCCGAAGCAGCGTGCCAGAACTCCGTAGTGTCAGTGAGGGGGCGGCCGCTATCGTTGCACGTCGACGGAGACGGTCGACTGAATCCAGGCCGACCGGTTCTCCGGGTCGCCGATGTGGGCGACCGTGCTCTCGCCGACGTCGTACTCTTCGAAGGTCGCTCGGATGCCAGACCGTGAATCGGTGTCGTGTGTGTGCGTCATGTGTGCCTGTGTGGGCAGTTACCCGTCGAGGGGCGGCGTCCCAACCACCACCCCTCTCGTCCTTACCACACATCGAGAGAGAAGGGAACGGGGTATCCGCTTGTCTGCTAGCTGTATTGGGTCGGGGACCCGGAGACGCTACGTGTATAGTGTGCCCTGAACTGGCCGGGTCGTCTCGCCGCCGTCGCGGTCGGATCTGGAGTGACGGACCGCGCCGCACGCGCCGGCCCGCTCGGTGACGGCAATTTTATTCGCCCCCGTCCGAAAGGTGCTGGCAATGGAACCGCTGCACGCGCGCTATCCGTTCCTAGAGCAGTCGCGGGCGGCCGTCGAGGCGGCAGCGGTGGATCTGGGCGAGGTGGTCGCGACGAACGAGGCGGTCACGACGCGGGCGCTGGAACGCGTCGAGACGGCCATCACCGACGGGACCATCGGCGAACCACACCGCCGGACCCGCGTGGAGTTGCTGTCCTACCCCGTCGCGCGCGTGCTGGTGTCGCTCGTCGACGTGCACATCTGCACCCGCCGGTACGCGCAGGCGGAGGCCGCGACGGCCTACGAGCGCTTCACCGAGGAGTTCGCGACGACGACGGAGCTGAAATCGACGCAGAGCGCCCGACTGGACCGTGACGAACTGCTCGCTGAGTTCGACCTCGCAAGCGCGGTGCGAGCGGCGGGCGACGGCTTCCGCGTCGAGGTGGGGGCGTATCTCGATCTCGCTGCCGACCAGCGCGGCGATTCGTGGCGGCTGGTCAACCGGGCGCTCGCCGACGGCTGGGTCCGGGTCACCGCGGAGGAACTGAACGTCCTGCTGAAGCAGGCGATCCGCCACCGCGTGACCGAGGGGCTACCCTTCGAGGTCCCCGACGCCATCGCCGGGGAACTGGACGAGGAGGTCGAGTACCTCCAGGAGATCCTCTCCGACCTCGACCTGACGCGGGAGATCGACACCGTCGTCCCCGACCTGTTCCCACCGTGCATGAAGGCGCTCCTCGATCAGGTCCAGAAGGGCGAACACCTCGAACACCACTCCCGGTTCGCCATCGCCGCGTTTCTGACCGGCATCGGGATGACGACGGACGAGATCGTCGACCTGTTCCAGGTCAACCCCGGCTTCGGCGAGGAGGCCACCCGCTATCAGGTCGACCACATCCGCGGAGAGACGAGCCCGACGGAGTATTCGACGCCGGCGTGCTCGACGATGCAGTCCTACGGCGACTGCGTCAACAAGGACGACCTCTGTGAGACGATTTCGCACCCGATGGGCTACTACGAACAGAAGCTAGACGACGCCGAAGAAGACGAACTGGTCGACTGGCGCGAGGACGGCGAGAGCGAAGACGAGGCCGACGCCTAGAACTGCTGGCGCTCCAGCCAGAGCCCGGCGACGGTCATCACGACGATGAACAGCCCGATGACGCCCACGAGCGCGATTCCCCCGGTGGGTTCGAGGCTGGTGTCGACCATGTACGTCTGCGAGACGAACGCTGCCGCGGCGATAAATATCACCACGGCGATCGCCGAGATCACGATTTGCAGGACCGTCTCCCGCTCGATATCCATGTGGCGCGATTCCACAGGCCCGGCAAAAAGGGTATCGAAGCGCGCGAGCGGGGCCGGATCGGCGAGCGATTTACCTCCGTGGAGAACCTACGTTTCGACTGGACACACACCGAAACACAGCCGTGTCCGCACCTATGACGCTCATCGAACCAACAGCGGACAGAGAGCGCACTGCACTCGCACCGGACCTCCGAGCGCTCCCCGACCGCGCCGCGCGCGCCTGGACCGAGCGGATGGCCGTCAGTCCACGCGGGGAGAGCACGTACGCCGTGACCACCGAGAGCGGCCACACGTATCTCGTCGACGTGAAACGGCGGTCCTGTTCCTGCCCCGACAACCGCATCCGCGGCGAGCGCTGCAAGCACCTGCGGCGCGTCGCCATCGAGATCACCGCCCGTCGAATCGCGCCGCCGGGCAAGCAGCGGGCGACCTGCGACGCCTGCGGGGCGGTCACGTTCGTCGCCGAGGACGCCGCCCCGCCCCACCTCTGCGAGCGGTGTCGACTGACGCCGGGCGACGTCGTCCGGGACCGCGAGACGGGCGACAGACTCGTCGTCGGCCACGTGACCGACGAGCGCGCCAGCGAGCGCGTCGTCGAGGCCACAGGCGAGACGGTCGCGACCTACGACACCAACGCCGGCTATCCCGCGGACGACCTCGTGGTGGAGGCGACGTACCTCTCGGACGCGATTCGCTCGGAGGACCCGCGCCGGTACGCCTTCCCGCACTCGCGACTGGAGCGGACCGACGAGCGTCTCGTCGATACCGTGGATAGCTGACCGACCCTACTCCAGCATCGCCGCGGCCTCCTCCTTCGAGAGGTCGCCGCGCTCGAACGCCGACAGCACGTCCAGCACGCTCTGGTCGGGGCCGTCGTCGGCCACCTCGTCCAGCGTGACCTTCTGTGAGTGGCCGACGAACTCCTCGAAGTCCGTCCCGTCGGCGAGGGCCGTCTCCTTCTTGACGCGGTAGTTCCCGCCGTCGGTCGTGTGGAGGTCGCCGGGGTGAAAGAAGTACCAGTCCTCGCGGTCGAAGCGGACGCCGATGCGGGGTTTCGCGCCGAAGTTCCGCGCGAAAAAGAGCAGGGCCTCGACCTCCTCACCGGTGAGATAGATGGGGTCGCCGGCGCTGGATTTCGCCTCGATGGCGTAGAACGTCTCGCCGTCGCCGGTCAGCACGTCCGGCAGTTCGCGCTCGGTGGCGCTGCCGCTCGCGGGTGCGCGCATCACCGCGAACCCCGCCTCGTCGAGGGCGTTGACCAGTTCGCGCTCGCGGCGGTCGCCCTTCGCGTTCGAGTTTGCCATTATCAGTCCGTGGACCGTCGGCGGTAAAACCGTTCAGATACGCCAGGACCGTTCAAACCGTTCAGAGAGAACGGCCGCCGTTTGACCTATCGCGAGGCATATCCCCTTCGATGTCCTCCAGACCGATGGCATGGATTGGGTCAACGCAGTCACGTCGGGCCGCGGCCAGCGCCTGACGGGAGTCGACAGCACAGTGAAGCCGACCAGACAGCGACCGGGAGCGAATCTCACGGAGGGTCGAGACCGATGAGGCGACGACGGTTCCTCGCGTCGAGCGCCGGCGTCGGAGTCGGCCTGCTCGCGGGCTGTAGCGGGTCGAACACCGACGGGACCGGCGGCGACGGGACGAGCGGCGACGGCGCGGACGGCGATGGCGAGACGGAGACCACGTCCGGCGACGGGTCCGCCGTCGGCTCGTTCCGCCTGCTCATCAGCGACCGGCCGGCCGACATCGGCGACTTCGACTCGCTGAACGTCTCGTTCTCGAAGGCGCGGATCTTCCGGGCCGGCGACGGGGCGACCGAGGAAGCCGACGCCACCGAGGCGGAAACGCAGACCGGAACCGCCGACACAGCGACGGCGACCGCCACTCCGAACGGCACGGAGACGGCGACCGCCACTCCGAACGGCACGGCGACAGAGACGGTCGAACCGTCCGAAACGCCCGAGCCGACCGAAACACCCGAACCGACCGAGACGCCGGAATCCGAAGATGCCGACGACAGCGAAGATGACGGCTTCGTCGTGCGCGACCTCGGCGGCGCGACCGTCGACCTCACCGAGGTCGTCGGGGAGAAGGCCATCAGCGTTCTCGACGGCGAGCTATCGGCGGGCCGCTACAGCAAGATCGAACTGTACGCCGCGTCCGTCGAGGGAATCGTCGACGGCGAAGCGGTCGACGTGAAGATTCCGAGCGGGAAGCTCCAGCTCACCAAGCCGTTCGAAGTCGTCGCCGGCGAGTCCGTCTCGTTCGTCTTCGACATCAACGTCGTGAAGAAGGGCAACGGGGGCTACAATCTCCTCCCGGTCATCTCCGAGAGCGGCGTCGCTGGGACGGACGTGACCGTCGAGGAAGTCGGCGCCGACGGGTCTGAAACGCCCGAGTCGGAGACTGAAGCGAGCGAAACGCCGGACGAAGAGACGACGGAAGACGAGGCGACGGAACAGGAATCGGAGACCGAAACGCCGGACGTGGAGACCGACGCCGGCCAGAGCGGGAATCAATCAGCCAGCGAAAACGGAAACGGGCAGTAGCCGCGCTGCTCAGTCTTCCAGCCGGGACTCCAGTTCCCGGACGACCTGGTCGGTGGTCCCGCCGTCGCCCCGGACCGCCCGGGTGTAGCGCCGGTACTCCTCGGGCGAGACCTGCACCGTCTTCGTCTCGCCCTTGTGTGCGATTTCGAGCTTGACGGTGCCGTGCGGGTCGTTCCGACGGCGGAAGCTCGCCATCGCGGTGAACACGAACCAGAACGCCACGCATGACCCGAGGAAGTACGCCATCGTCGTCTCGAAGGCGAACGTCTGCCCGCCGACCGTCCAGTTGTAGGGGTACGCGACCTGGAACAGGGCGATACCGACGAGACAGAGCGCGGCCCCGGAGCCGACGCCGACCTGCTCGCGCCGGCTCGACGGGAGGACGGCGACGACGCTCAGCAGCATCGCGGGGATGCCGAGTCCACCGAGCGTGCCGCCGAGCTTCTCCGCGGCGTGGGGGGCGGTCGCGCCGAGAAACGCCGACAGCGGCGTCGTGACGAGCAAAATCGCGGCGACGACGGCCAGCGCGCCGCAGACGCCCAGGGTCGCGCCGGCGACGACGCGGCGCGGGTCGCGGCCCTCCCAGCGCCGACTCGTGTACGCGTCCCCCAGGTTCTCCATACCGGCCCGTTAGACGGCGACGCACAAAACGATACGTCAGACGCGCGTGCGACGCCGGACGGCCGCGAGCGCGTCGTCACCGGCGGCTGTCAGTGTCCCGAGGTGATCGGTGTCGACCAGTTCGAGCGAGGCCCGCGGGAGGCGGTCTGCGAGCGCCCGACCGGTCGACGGCGAGACGTTAGCGTCGTCGCGGCCCTGATACACCGCAACGGGGACCGACACGTCCGCGAGGTCGACGGGCCACGGACGAGAGAGGAGGCGCTGCTCGCGGACGACGGCGCTCGGTCCGCGCGCCATCGCGGTCAGCATGTCCGCCCGGACGACGCGGGCCACCTCGTCGGCGCCCAGCGCGTCCGTCTCGGGCGTCTCGTCGGCGACGAACTCGACGGCGTAGGACGGGTCCCGGCGGAGGGCCACCCACCGCTGGAGGCGAAAGAGCCGCCCGAGCGCCCACGGCGCGTGGCGGGACAACGTCCCGACGAACTGCTGGACGCGGCCGGTCGAGCCGACATCGGGAGGACCGCTGGAGCCGAGAAGTGCGACGCGTTCGATTTCGGGCAGGCGGTGGCAGGCGAGCGCGAACGGGCCGCCGCCGGAGAAGCCGACCGCGCCCGCGGACTCGACGCCGAGGTGTGACAGGAGGGTCGCGACGTCGTCGGGCCAGTCGGCGATTCCGACGGAGGCGTCCGTCGAACCGCCAATTCCGGGTCTGTCGGGGGCGATCAATCGGACGCCGTGCTCGCGGGCCGGAGCATCGAGGAGGCGCGCGACGACGTGTGAGCCGGGCGTCCCGTGGCAAAACAGCACCGGGTCGCCGTCGGGGTCGCCGTAGGTGGCGTAAGCCAGTCGGCGGTCGTCGGAGAGGGAGAGCGTGGCGGTGTCGTCGTCAGTCGGCCGCCAGTCGGCGGCCGGGACCTGCGGCGGGGACCGCATGGGTGCCTACTCGCTCTGGATGCGGGGCGCGAGCATGTAGGTGACGCGGCCCTGTCCCTCGGCGAAGTTGAAGTGCATCTTGACGGGGAACTCCTCGCCCAGTTCCATCTCGACCTCGGCGTCCTTCGGAATGGCCTTGTTCATGTTCTTCAGGTAGTCGAGCGAGAACAGCGAGTGGGCGTCGCCGGGCGTGAGGTCGATGAGGTCGTCGCGAGTGAGTTCGAGGTGCACGTCGTCGGTGTCGCCTTCAGCGTCGACGTAGAACAGCTCCTCGGTGGCGTCGACGCCCAGCGCGATGTGGTCGCTGACCATGTCCGCCGCGGTGACGGCGCGGTCGATGTCGCGGCCCTCGATGACGATGTTCGCGGAGAGGTCCAGGTCCGGGAGGTCGGGCTCCTGGCGGATAGAGTCGGGGTCGATGAGGGCGAGCGTGTATTCGAGACCGTCGATAGAGATGTGGAGCTTGCGCGTCTTCTCGTCCAGGTCGAGGTGGACGAGCTGGCCGGCGTCGGCCATGCCGGCGATGTCTTCGAGGCGAGAGAGATTGACGCCGATGAGACCGCCGTCGGTCTCGTAGGACTCGAACGCCGCCGCGTCGAGCCGCAGATCGACCATGCCGACGTTCGCCGGGTCGACAGCTCGGATTTCCAGCCCGTCTTCTTCGAGGTGGATCTTGCACTCGTCCACCAGCACGCTCACGGAGTCGAGAGCCGCCTTGAGCGTGTCTGCGCTCACGATGGCGTTGAACATCTTGAACCGGGCTACGCCCCCATCCATTAAAAAGTCCCTCATTGAATCCGCGTGCGCGCGGGCGATTCAGACACGTCGCGATAGCCGATCAGGCCTCGGGCTGGAACACGTCGGGGTTCGCCTCCCCTTCGCGGTTGATGACGGCCATCATGCCCTTGCGAGCAACCCGCGAGAGCGCGTGATCGACCAGTTTGACGGGGCCGGGGACCTCGGCGTGCATCGTCGCGATAGCGCAGGATCCGGGCTTGACCGGGGTGGTCTGGACGAACTTGTTCGGCGGCCCGGCGATGGAGCCCTGCTGCCAGACCTCGTCCCAGACGGAGCCGATGGGGTGGAAGCTCGAATCGAGGTTCGGCCCGCCGACGACGAAGTACACCCGTGCGTTCTCGCCGACCTGCATCGTCGGCGCGCCGCGGACGTCGGGCGTGATGGCGTACTTCTCCCCGTTCATCAGGACGTACGTGGGGTCTTCGGCCGCCATCGCGTCCATGTCGAAGTCGTGGTGGCCCTTCTCGCCGGCGGCCCCGGTGGTGTACAGTTCGTGCTGGCCGAAGTAGAACTCGTGGTCCACCTCGGGCAGCCCCTCTTTCGGCTCGACGAGGATCATCCCGAACATCCCCGAGGAGATGTGCATGTCGAGGTTCGGGACCGCACAGTGGTAGATGAACGCGCCGGGGTAGGTCGCCTTGAACCGGAAGGTCTTGGTCTGGCCGGGCGTGACCATCGACGCCTCGGCGCCGCCGCCGGGTCCGCGGACGGCGTGGAGGTCGATGTTGTGCGGCATCGAGTTGCCCTCCTCGTTCGTGATAGTGAGTTCGACGGTGTCGCCGCGGCGGACCCGGACCATCGGTCCCGGAATCTGCCCGTCGAAGGTCATGTACGTGTACGTGACGCCGGGTTCGATCTCGGCGACCTGCTCCTTGGTCGTCATCTCGACCGACACCGTCTTCGGCTCCGAGCGGTCGATGGGGTCCGGAATGTCGGTCGGGTCGGCGGCGATACGGTCCACGTCGGTCTGTTGGGCGGCGTTCATGGCTGGCTCCTGTGGGGTCGTTCTGGTCTCGGTCGGCTCCTCTTGCGCACCCGGTGCGCCGGCACAGCCCGCGAGCGCGGCCGTGCCGACACCCAGGGCCTCTAGCACCCGTCGCCGGGTCGCCGTCGGAATGGTTGACATTGGTGGGACTCCCTACAGGAACAGGTCTGACTCGGATAGATATATACCGAGACGGGGGTTCTCAGGCCGTGGTAGCCGTTCTCGTCCCACAGGAACCGCGGTGAACGTGTTCGGGCTAACGATATAAACGAACGGTCACCAGCATCGATGGTCCGAACCGGATCGGTTCGACACTCCCTTCGAAGGCGCCGTGTCGGCCACAGACCAGTCGCGCGCGGTGCGGTCGCACCCTGAGTGTCGCGCGTCCACAGGTGCCCCGCCAGTGCGTCAGCCATTTTGCCGCGCGCGGCGTGCAGTGACGTATGACCGAACCGAACACGTCCGCAGCGAGCGGCAGACGCCAGATCGACCGAGGAGTGACACCGTAGCGATGGCCGGCAAAGACGACTACTACAACCGGGCCAAGCAGGAGGGGTATCGAGCGCGGTCTGCGTACAAACTCAAGCAACTGGACGAGACGGCGGGCCTGCTCGGCGAGGGGCGAACCGTCGTCGACCTCGGGGCCGCGCCCGGCGGCTGGCTGCAGGTCGCGGCCGAGCGCGTCGGCGAGCGGGGTACCGTCGTCGGCGTCGACCGCCAGCGCATCGAGGAACTTGAGGACCCGGAACCGTCCGTCGAGTACGTCCGCGGCGACATGACCGACGACAGCACGAAGGCCGAGATCCGCGAGGTCGTCGGGGAGAGCGACGGCGAGGGCGGCCCGGTCGACGTGGTCCTCTCGGACATGGCCCCGAACATGACGGGCCAGTACGACCTCGACCACGCCCGCTCGGTCCACCTCGTCCGCCAGGCCTTCGAGGTGGCGACGGACCTGCTCGACGCCGGCGGGGACTTCTGTGCGAAGGTGTTCGACGGGCAGGACCTGGAGGACCTCATCGCCGACATCGAGCCGGAGTTCGAGTACGTCCGCGAGGTCCGCCCCGACGCCTCGCGGGACTCCTCCTCTGAGCTGTATCTGGTCGCCAAACACCGCCTGACCGCGCCGGTACGCGAGGGCGACATCGTCGAGGTCACCATCGAGGACATCGGCGAGGAAGGCGACGGCATCGCCAAGGTGGAGAACTTCACCGTGTTCGTCAGCGGCGTCGAGGCGGGCGAGACGGTCGACGTGCGGGTCGACGACGTGAAGCCGCGCTACGCGTTCGCCGAGCCGGTCGAGTGAGTCACTCGGCGCTGGGCGCGGCCGGCGCGTGGCCGTTGCGGCGGGCGAAGCCGACGACGGCGTAGACGAACGGCGTGTCGAGCAGCGCGATGGCGAGTTTCAGGACGTACTGGCCGACGATCAGCGCCAGCGCCTCGCCGAGGGGGAGTCCCTGGAGGAGCACGAAGCCCACGCCGACGAAGATGACCGTGTCGAGGAGCTGGCTGGACGCCGTCGAACCGACGTTGCGCAGCCACAGCATCTCGCCGTCGGTCCGCTCGCGGAGCCAGTGGAACACGAACACGTCCCAGTTCTGGCTGACGACGTAGGCCGACAGGCTCCCGACGACGATGGCCGTGCTCGCGCCGAGAACGTTCCGGAACGCGGCCGGGTCGACCGGCTGACCCGGCAGGCCGGGCGCGAGGATGGTGCTCCAGACGAGCGCCAGCAGGACGAAGTTCATCGCGAAGCCGACGTTCACGACGACGGTAGCGGCCCGCCGGCCGTACAGTTCGGCGTAGCAGTCCGACGCGAAGAACGTCAGCGCGTACGCCAGCGCCGCTCCCGGCAGGACGAGCATATTGCCAGCGAGCGGCAGCGAGACGGGCAACGAGAACGCGAGTAGCTTCGAGGCCGTCAGCTGTGACGTGACCAGCGCGGTCACGAACAGGGCGACGAGGCCGACGCGGACGGCCTCCGAGCGCTCACTGCTCATCGTCGAGTCGACCCTGCCGGTCGTCGATCTCGTCCAGCAGGTCGAGGGTCTTCCTGATGGACGCGCGGATCGCCTCGCTTCGGTTGACGAACTTCCCGTCCTCGCCGACGTGCGCGTCGAGGTCAGAGAGGAGTTCTTCGGGCACTTCGACGCTGATCTTGGGCATAGATGCGCCTACGAATACTCGCGTAATATACGTCGGGATTCGTCGACGGGCAGCGGCTCACCGCGAGCCGACTGCTCCGGCGCTCCGTCGGGCAACCGTCAGTCGGCCGGTTCGCTCCGGCGCTCCATCGTGCGTCGACCGCCGAGCGTGTACACCCAGAGGATGCCGAGCCCGAGCAGGTACGCGAGCGCCGTCGGGATGCCGACGATGAACATGGTGAAGATGCCGCTCGGCGAGAGGATGGCCGAGAGCGCGACGATGGCGATGACGACCTCGCGCCAGCGCTCGTACATCAGCCGGAAGGGGATGATGCCGCCGCGGTGGAACAGGAACATCGTCACCGGGATCTCGGCCAGCAGGCCGATGCCGATGGTGAGGAAGAACACGAGCCAGCCGAACTTACTCACCCGGTAGGCGATGACCATGTTGGAGTTGAGCTGGTCGTAGGCGATGGCCGAGATGGTCATCGGCGCGACGTAGAGGAACCCGAGCAGGCTCCCGCCGATGAGGGCGAGGAAAAGCGTGCCGCCCCAGACCCCGAGGATGTTCCGGTTCCCGACGACGAAGCCGCGCTCGCGCAGGGCCGGCCAGGCAAAGTACAGCACGACCGGGATGACCGACACCGCGCCGAGGATCGTCGAGAACTTGACGATGAACACCAGGTGCTCGACGGGGTGGAGCGTGACGATACTCACGTCGGCCGCCATCTCCGGCGGCAGTCGGCTGACGAACGTCCGCTGGATGCGGCCGATACCGCCCTGATAGAGGAAGATGAAGCCGGCGGCGAGGACGAAGCCGAAGATGCCGAGGATGACGAACGCCCGCGAGGCCAGCGCACTGAGGATGAACTGGATGTCGTAGTAGTAGCCGCCGATGTCGTCCTCGGTGGTCTCGTCCTCGGTGAAGGCGTCGGCCATGCCGGCGGCCGTGGACGTGAACAGGCCGCCGTCCTCGTCGTCCGCCGCTGCGCCCTCGCCTGCGGTGGCGTCTTCGGCCGTCGCCTCGGCGGCGTCCACGTCGTCCTCGTGGACCATGTCCCACCGGTCGAGGACGGCCTTGGCCTTCTCGCGGTCGTCGTTCGCGAGGGCGGTGTCGGCGTGGGCCAGCGCCTCGTGTTCGGCCATCTCCTCGAACACCTCCGGCGGGGCCACCTCCACGGCCGCGGCGTCGAGTTCACCGACGTCGATGGCCGACGGGTCGCCGACGGCCCTGCCCGGGCTGTGCTCGGCCAGCGCGCCCAGCACGTGGTAGTACAGCACCGCGACGGCCCCCACGAGGCCGACGGCGGCGGCGACGAGAATCGCCGTCGTCTCGACGGGGAGTCCGAACAGCGCCGGCGGCTGGATGTCGCCGGTGAGCCGGTCCGACGGGAACACCTCGGCGAAGGCCTGGACGTACTGGAACGCCGGGGTCGCGAGCAGGTAGTACACCGCGCCCCCGCTGAGGACGGCCCCGCCGAGAATCGTGTTCCAGTGCTCGCGGGCGACGGCCGGCGTGCTCACCAGGTCGCCCGAGCGCCTGATGAGAACGGCGAGTTTCGACAGCGCGAGGCTGAGCCCGTAGAGGCCACACAGCGGCGCGGCCCACATGATCTGGGTGAACGGGTCCGGCGGCGAGAACAGCGCGCCGAAGGCGAAGATTCCGAGCACCGCGTAGCGCCACTTGTCGCGGAACGTCTCGTAGGGGACGATTTCGGTGTAGGAGAGCACCGTCATCACGAGCGGCAACTGGGCGGCGAGCCCGAAGGAGACGGCCAGCAGGAAGACGAACTGGAACCACTTGACGATGGAGTACTGCGGCGTGAACCCGGCGGCGTAGGCGTCGCCGGCCAGGAAGTTGAACATCAGCGGGAAGAACAGCTCGTAGGCGTAGGCGACGCCGCCGGCGAACAGCGCCAGGCTGATCGTGACGAACAGGGTCCCCTTCCAGACGGGGATGTGCTGGGCGGGCCACCAGCCGCGCTGACGGAGGCCGTCGCGGCCGAAGTAGATCAACAGCGGCAGGGCCATGAGGATGCCGACGACGGCACCGATCTTCACCTGCAAGAGGATCACGTCGAAGGGCGTGACCGCGACGACGCTCGTGGCCTCCTGAGTCGTGAGGTCCATCTGCGAGTACAGGAGGTCCGCCTTGAGCCGGTCCCAGACGCCGTACTGCAGCGCCAGGATGGTTCCCATCATGCCGACGACGAAGACGATGAACACCTTCTGGAGGTGGACCTGGGCCGAGCGGAGCATCGCACCGAGCGTGGCGCGCCCGCTCTGGACCGTCTGGACGGTGTCCTCGTCGATAGCACTCGCCATCTTTCCTGTGCCTAGCCCAGTGGGCGTTATCAATTTATTCATCGAATCGACACCGGCCGCGCGAAAAGAAAGTTTACAACTACCACCGTCTAAATCGGGCCCAGATGGAGGACGGTGACGCAGACGGCGAGCGTCGGGGCCCCGAAGAGTCGGTGCGACCGTCCGACAGTGAACCCGGGGGCGCGACCGACCGCCCGGACGGGAGCGAGACGGCCGATGACGATGCGGCGTCCGACGTGACCGAGGGGGAAGACGACGCCCCAGTCACGGACCCCGTCGCCGCCGCCGATGCTGACCGCGACGGCGAGAGCGACGCGTCCAGCCCGGAATCAGCCCCGGCCGGCGGGAACGAGGGCACTGTCGGGTCGCACGCGCTCCCGCCGTCGACGCGGGCCGGCCTGTTCGATCGCGATCCGGCGGAGATCGAGGCCGCGGTCCCGGCCGACGTGCCGAGCGACTGGGGCGCGACGCCGACCGCGACGACGAGCACCGCCACCGCGTCGGGAACCGCGACGGGCGCGTCTTCGGGCTACAGTTCCGACGAGACCGTCCACGAGGGCGCACCGGACGACGAGGAGATGCCGCTGGCCGACCACGTCGAGGAGATGGCGATGCGGCTGTTCGTCGTCGTCGGCGTGATGTCCGTCGTCGCCGTCATCGCGCTCCCCTACTCCGACGAACTCATCAACTTCCTGTGGTACTCGTTCCTCGACGGCCCGGCGGAGGCCTGCGGACAGGTCGTAACAGACGTCGAGGGCAGCACCGTCGCGGGGGCGGACTGTCCGCACGTCTACAACCCGCTCGCGCTCATCCTCGCGCGGCTGAAAGTCGCCTCGCTAGTGGGCTTCATCGCGGCCTTGCCGGTGTTCGTCTACCAGACGTACCTGTTCATGCGGCCGGGGCTGTACCCCCGCGAGCGGCGCTACTACCTCGCGGCGGTCCCGACCAGCCTCGTGCTCGCGGCCGTCGGCGTCGGCTTCGCGTACTTCGCCGTCCTGCGGGCGATGTTCGACTACTTCATCACGTACTCAGACCGCGCGGCCGACCTGGCGTTCGGGCTGAGCGAGACGTTCAACCTCATCATCCTGATGCTCGGCCTGTTCGCGCTCATCTTCCAGATCCCGCTGTTCGTGATGCTCGCGGTGATGATGGGCGTGACGACCCGCCAGTGGCTCAAACAGCGGCGGCTGTACTTCTGGGGCGGGTTCGCCGCGGTGGCGTTCCTGTTCAGCCCCGACCCGACCGGGATGGCCCCGCTCATGGTCGCGGTGACGATGATCGGGCTGTTCGAGGGGACGCTCCTGCTCCTGCGCTGGACGGGAAGCAGTTCGCCGGTGCCGACCGCCGACGACCTCACCGCCCGCCGCCCGATCGCGTGGCTGGCGTTCGCGCTCGCCGGCTACGTCCTCAGCCCCGCGCCGGTCCCGACCGGGTACTACGAGCAACTGCCGGCCGCCGTCACCGAGACGCTCGCGGCCGTCGGCCTCGGGAACGCCACGCCGATGCTGGTCGGCGGCGGCATGATCGTCCTGTTCGAGGCGCTGGCGTACCTCAACAAGAACTACTACGGCTCCGTTCGGCTCTGGCGGGGCTTCCGGCGGGCCCGCCTGCCGGTGTGGGGCGTCGCCATCGTCGTCGGCTACCTCGGTAGCCCCGACCCGACGCTGTTCCGCCTCGTGAACCAGTTCAGCCTCGGCCGGACGGCCGCCGTCGCCGTCGCCGCTGCGCTCATCGCGCTCTACGAGGCCAGCATCCTCGTCATGCGGCGACGGGCCGCGGAGGCGTGACGGTGGCGACCCTGCTCGTCGCCCGGCACGGCGAGACGACGTGGAACCGCGACGGGCGCGTCCAGGGCTGGGCCCCGAGCCGACTGACGGACGACGGCCGCCGGCAGGCCGCGGCGCTCGGGGCGTGGCTCGACGACCGCTACGACGTGGACCGCGTCCTCGCCTCCGACCTCGCTCGCACCCGCGACACGGCCGCCGAGGCCCGCGGTGCGGCCGACGGACTGCCCGAACCGAGCTACGACGCCGACTGGCGCGAGCGCGGCTTCGGGGTCCTCCAGGGCCTGTTCGCCGAGGAGGTGCTCGCGGAGTTCCCCGATCACGACCGGACGGCGAGCGTCATCTCGCTCGACGCCGACCCGGAAAACGGCGAGAGCGTCCGGGCGTTCCGCGAGCGGGTCGAGCAGGCGTGGGTCCGGACGATGGAGGCGACGCGGGCGGGCGAGACGACGCTGGTCGTGACCCACGGCGGCGTCATCAAGGTGCTGCTGGGGAAACTCACCGACCGCGACCCGGACGCGGCGCTCGCCGAGGGGTCACAGGACAACTGCGCCGTCAACGAGATCCGACTCGACGACGGCCCGGAACTGGTCGGCGAAGAACTGACCGGCTGGCGGGCGCGACTGGAGTGAGCGGGCCCGTCGTCAGTCGACCGAGGGATACTCGGCGTCGAACACGTCGCTGACCACGTCTTCTTCGGTCTGTCCCTCGTCTTCCGGGCTGACGCTCCCGGTCTGGTAGCCGTGGAGGTCCAGCGTCACGTGGTCGAAGCCGCAGTCCTCGACGTGGTCGCGGGCGGCCCGGACGAAGTCGGGGTCCAGCGCGGTCTCGAGTTCCGCCTCGCCGACCTCGATGCGGGCGAGGCCGTCGTGGTCGCGCACCCGGAACTGCTCGAAGCCCCACGTTCGGAGGAGGCGCTCGGCCTTCTCGACGCGGGAGAGGCGCTCCTCGGTGACCTCGAGTCCGGTCGGGATGCGCGAGGAGAGGCAGGCCATCGAGGGCTTGTCGGCGACCGAGAGGTCGTACTCGCGGGCGATCTCGCGGACCTCCTCCTTCTCGATGTCGTGTTCCAGCAGCGGCGAGTAGGCGTCCAGTTCCTCGACGGCGCGCAGGCCGGGCCGGTGGCCCTCCCCAACGTCGGAGGCGTTCGTGCCGTCACAGACCACGTCGATACCGAGTTCGCGGGCGCGGTCGTACATCGCGCCGAGGCGCATCGACCGGCAGTGATAGCAGCGCATGTCGTCGTTCTGCATGAACTCGTCACTACTGAGCTCGGAGAACTCCACGATCTCGTGGCGGATGCCGATCTCCTCGGCGACCCGGGTGGCGTCCTCCAGCTCGGCGGCGGGCAGCGTCTCGGACTTGGCGGTGCAGGCGACAGCGTCGTCGCCGAGGGCGTCGTGGGCCAGCGCGGCGACGACGCTCGAATCCACACCGCCGGAGAAGGCGATGAGCACGCCGTCGCGCGATTCGAGGTCCTCGCGGGCGGCCGCCAGCTTCTCCGGGACAGCAGACATGGACATCCCTTCTCGGCGGACGGCAAAAACGCCTTCGCGTTCCGCATCGCGGGCGGCGGCCGCGACGGCGGCGACGGGTTTTTTCTCGCTGGCGTCGAATGAGCGGGCAGATGGAGCTCGAATCGGTCCCGGGCGTCGGGGCGAAGACGGCCGCGGCGCTCCGGGAACTGGACGACCCGGAGGGGGCGCTGCGCGACGGCGACGTGGCCTCGCTCGCTCGCGCACCGGGAATCAGCGAGGGGCGGGCTGCCCGAATCGCCCGGGGTGCGATCCGCGCCGAGCACGACGACCCCGGCGGGTTCGCCGCGACGAGCCGAGCGAGAGAGATTCACGAGGCCGCCCTCGGCCTGCTCACCGAGCGGACGGTCACCGACTACGCCGCCAAGCGCCTGGAGACGATCTACCCCAGCGGCGTCCGGAGCCGCATCGAGGAGGTCCGGGCGTTCGCCGAGGCGGCGATGGAGCGCGACCCCGACGAGGCTGTCGCCGAGGCGCTGGAATCCGTCGAACCGCTCGCCGAGCCCGGCGACGTGCGCGTCCGCGACCGGTGTCTGGCGACGCGGGACGCCGAGCGCTACGCCGACGCGCAGGCGGCCATCCCCGAGGTCAGCGTCGAGGTCGTCGACGACGCCCGTCAGCTGGCCGAGCTCGCCCGCTCGTACTCGACCGTCGTCGCGCTGGACGAGGCCTTCGCCGGCGTCGACGTGGACGGCGACGTGCGCGTCGAGCCGGACGCGCTGGCGGAGCCGGCGTCGGTCGTCCCCGAGCGGGTGCTGACGTTCTTCGCGCGCAACCGCGACCGGATCCGGGCCGCCGCCGAGGTCCACCGCGTCGCCGGCCTCGACGCGCCCTGTGACCTCGATGCGCTCCTGTCGGCGCTCGACCAGCTCGACGACGACGGGAGCGTCCGCGGCGACGACGAACTCGACCGCCTCGCCACCGCGGTCGACGACCTCGACGCGGCGGTGTCGACCGCCGAGAGCGTCGCCAACGACCACCTCCGGGAGGCCATCGAGGAGCAGGACGTGACCATCGAGGGGACGGACCTGCTGTCGCTGGTCGAGCGGGGCGCGGGCGTCGACTCGCTCCTGCAGCGCGAACTCGCCGACGAGTACGCCGCCGCCGTCGAGAAAGCCCGCGACCACCTCGTGGACGCGCTCGAACTGCGCGACACCGAGGCGACGGCACGGCGGGCGTTCCCCGACGAACCCACGTATCCGGTCGAGCGCGACGAGAGCGTCGTCAGCCGGCTCCGAGAGGAGCTGACCGCGGCGCGCGACCGGCGCGCGACACGGCGAAAGCGGGGTCTCGCGGACGACCTCGCAGAGATGCGCACGGACGCAGAGACGCTCGTGGACGCGGCGCTCGAACTCGACGTGGAACTCGCGGTGGCTCGCTTCGCCGCCGACTTCGACTGTACGATGCCGGAGCTGACCGACGACGGGGGATTCGCTATCGAGGGCGGGCGCTCGCCGCTGCTGGACGTGCCCTTCGAGGCCGTCGAGCCGGTCGACTACGCCGTCGACGGCGTGACCGTCCTCTCCGGGGTCAACAGCGGCGGGAAGACCTCGACGCTCGACCTCGTCGCGCTGGTGACGACGCTCGCGCACATGGGCCTGCCCGTCCCCGCGGACGCCGCCCGCGTCGGCCGCGTCTCGGAACTGCACTACCACGCCAAGACGCAGGGGACGCTTGACGCCGGCGCGTTCGAGGCGACGCTCCGGGAGTTCGGCGGCCTCGTGACCGACGTGAGCGCCGACCGGCCGGTGATGGTGCTGGTCGACGAACTCGAGTCCATCACGGAGCCCGGCGCGGCGGCGACCATCGTCGCCGGCATCCTCGAATCGCTGACCGAGCGCGAGGCGACGGCCGTCTTCGTCTCCCACCTCGCCGAGGACATCCGCGACGCGGCCGACGCCGACCTCGCTATCGACGGCATCGAGGCAGAAGGGCTGGTCGACGGCGAACTCCGGGTGAACCGCTCGCCGGTCAAGGGCAAGCTCGCCCGCTCGACGCCGGAGCTCATCGTGGAGAAGCTGGCCGAGGACGACGGGAGCGACGACGGCTTCTACGGCGACCTGCTCTCGAAGTTCGACTAGGCGACTGCGGCCACGGCAGCGGCTGGAAATCGAGTCGTCCGGCTGTCACGTCTGGCTGAGCCGTGGCAAATGGTTAAGTGCGCTGCGAAGCTCGGTGAAAGTGATGAGCGACGATCCCGAGGACCGGATGCTCGGCTGGGACGAGTCCGTCTTTCGGGACGAACACGTCTTCGAGATCGACTGGCTCCCGGAGACGTTCAAACACCGGGACACGCAGATGGAGACGCTGAAGTACGCGCTCCGGCCGGCCGTCCGCGGCTCGCGGCCGCTCAACGTCATCGCCCGCGGGCCGCCGGGGACGGGCAAGACGACGGCCACGCAGATCATGTTCGACGAGCTAACCGCACAGACCGAGGTCAAGGCCGTGCGGGTGAACTGCCAGATGGACTCGACGCGCTACGCCGTCTTCTCGCGGCTGTTCGCCGAGATATTCGAGTACGAGCCGCCGGCCTCGGGCATCTCCTTCAAGAAGCTGTTCTCCCAGATCACGGACAAGCTGGTCGAGGAAGACGAGGTGCTGGTCGTCGCGCTCGACGACGTGAACTACCTCTTCTACGAGAACGAGGCCAGCGACACGCTGTACTCGCTGCTGCGCGCCCACGAGGCCCACTCCGGCGCGAAGATCGGCGTCATCTGCGTCTCCTCGGACCTCGACCTCGACGTGATCGACGCGCTGGACACGCGCGTCCAGTCGGTGTTCCGCCCGGAAGAGGTGTACTTCAACAAGTACGGGCAGGCCGAGATCGTCGACATTCTCGACGAGCGGGTCGACCGGGGCTTCAACGAGGGCGTCGTCGGCCCGACGGTGCTCGACCGCGTGGCCGAACTGACCGCGGAGCAGGGCGGCGACCTCCGCGTCGGCATCGACCTCCTGCGGCGGGCCGGGATGAACGCCGAGATGCGCGCCTCCCGCTCGGTCGAACTGGAGGACGTGGAGGCGGCCTACGACAAGTCGAAGTACGTCCACCTCTCGCGGCGACTGCGCGAGCTCTCGGAGTCCGAGGCGTCGCTGGTCGAGGTCATCGCCGACCACGACGGCCAGCGCGCCGGCGACATCTACGAGGCGTTCACCGAGCAGACGGATCTGGGCTACACCCGCTACTCGGAGATCATCAACAAGCTCGACCAGCTGGACATCATCGACGCCGACTACACCAACGTCGAGGGCCGCGGTCGCTCGCGGGAACTGACGCTCAACTACGACGCGGACGCCGTGCTGGAGCGGCTGTAATACAGCGTATCAAAACGTATCCGCGGAGTCACGCCATCTTCTCGAAGGTCGTCTCGGCCCACTGGACGGCGTAGTCGGCCCCGTACTGCAGGTACGCGTCGGTGTCGAGCGCGGCGAACGGCGCGGGCAGGTCGAGGCCGTGTTTGACTCCACTACAGGCGAGTTCGGCGGCTGCGGCGAACGCCGTCCGGCCCTGTGCCATCTCGGCCGGCAGGTCGTCGAGCCGGGGCGTCAGCCGCTCGCCGGCGTCGGCCCACGCCGCGTGGAGGTCGGGGTAGTCGTCGGCCCAGTCCGCGAACTCGCGGCGGGTCTGGAGACCGAGGTAGGCGTCGTACAGCGCCGCCGCGAGCTGGTACTGGTCGGTCGCGTCGAGGCGGTCGTCGGTGGCGCTGACGAGGTCGCGGTAGCGCTCGCCGAAGAAGCCCAGGAAGTGCTCGGGTTCGTCGAGTCCGACCTCGACGAGGGCCTCGGCGAGCAGAAACGAGACGAACGGGTCCGGAGAGGTCTCCAGGCGCGGCTTGACGAATACACAGGGCGGTGTCGTCTGGCGGGTCCAGGCGACGCCGCCGTCGCCGGGCATCCCGACGGTGAGGTCGCCGCCGGCGTAGCGCCGGAGCAGTTCGGGGGCCGACGGCGGGAGCCAGTCGCCGTCGTAGGAGATCGGGTCGACGCTGTCGGTCACGAGCAGGAGTTCCTCGGCGACCGCCGGATCGAGCGTCTCGAAGTCGCGGTCGCAGTTCAGGACGAGCGCGTCGGGGGCGTAGGCGTCCCGTACCGCCGCGCACTCGCCGGTCAGCCGGCGCTCCGTGAACATCTACGCCGAGAACATGACGAGGTTGAGGACGATAGCGATCGAGAGCAGTGCAGACGCGCCGATGGTCCCGAGAACGATTTTCGTGGCCGTGCTCATGTGAGGAGGTATCTCGTGGCAGGTGTTAAATCTTGAGAAACGCCTTTGCGCTCGCCGCGAGGGCCTCGACGTATGGATCGAGCTCGCGTCTCGACCGGGACGGACTGGGAGGAGCAGGTCGGCTACTCGCGTGCGGTCCGGGCGGGCGACACCGTCCGCGTGGCCGGAACCATCGCCATGGACGACGGCGGGGCCGTGGTCGCGCCCGGGGACGCCTACGAGCAGACGAAACACGCCTTCGGCATCGTTGCCGACGCGCTCGCCGACCTCGACGCGGCGATAGCGGACGTGGTCCAGACGCGGCTGTACGTCACCGACATCGCCGATCAGGAGCGGGTCGGCGAGGCCCACAGCGAGTTCTTCGCCGACGTGCGGCCCGTCGCGACGATGGTCGAGGTGAGCGGACTGGCAGCGCCCGAGGCCGTCGTGGAAGTCGAGGCTGTCGCACAGGTCGAGTGAGCGGGCGACAGCGGACAGCCGCTTCCGGCTAGTCGTCGGCCGCCCCGATGCCCCGACGGGCGACGGTGCGCCACCGACCGGACCAGAAGCGGCCCGTGTTGACCGCCGCCTTCAGGTAGAAGTCGCCGACGAGCGCCGCGAAGACGGCCGGGAGGCCAAGTCCGAGTCCCGGCGAGAACGAGAGGCCGACCAGGGGAATCGTCACGACGACCGTCGGCGGCAGGGCGAGCGCGGCGACGGGGAGGCGGTAGCAGTAGCCGCCGACGAACGTGCCATAGAGCGGCCACCGCGTGTCGCCGGCCCCGCGCAGGCTCCCGCGCATCGTCCGCGAGATCGAGAAGCCGGCGACGAGCAGGCCGAAGACGCGGACGAACTGCGCCGCCAGGTCGGGGTAGGCAGTCCCGAACAGGGAGACGATCGGGCGGGCGAAGGCGACGAGCACCACCGCCGCGACGAGCTGGACGGCCAGCGCCACCCGGAGCGTCTGCCAGCCGTAGGCGGTCGCCTCGTCGTCGTCCCCGGCCCCGAGCGACTGGCCGACCAGCGTCGACGCGGCGGTCGCATAGCCCCACGCCGGCATCAGCGCGAGCAGCATGACCCGGCGGCCGATGGCGTAGGCCGCGACCGTCGGCGTCCCGAGCGTGCCGAGGACGAACAGGAACGGGAAGCGAGCGAACGTCTGGAGCAGGCGCATCCCGGACAGCGGCAGGGCGACGCGGACGATCTCGCGGACGAGGCCGGCGTCGAACTGCGGGCCGCCGAGTGAGAGCGTGACGACGTACCGGCCGGACAGGAGCAGAGCGAGGAAGATGGCGGCCGCGAGCGTGTTGGCGACGGCCGTTCCCCACGCCGCGCCAGCGATGCCCAGTTCCGGGAACGGCCCGAGGCCGAAGATGAGGACGGCGTTGAGCGCGACGTTCGTCGGGAGGGTGAGCAGGCGGACGTACATCGGCGTCTTCGTGTCCGCGCTCCCGGCGAGCGCGCGCGAGGCGACCATGCTCCAGAACCGCGGCGCGAGCGACAGCATGACGATGGCGAGGTACGTCCCGCCGAGGCGGATCGTCTCGGCGTCGTCGGTGAGCAGGCCGACCAGCAGTTCGGGGTACTGCCAGGAGACCACGGAGAGCGGCGCGGAAATGAGGACGGCGAGCCACAGCGACTGCTTGACGGCGAGATCCGCTCGCGCCGACTCGCCGGCACCCTGGAGGCGAGAGACGACGCTGATCGTCCCCGAGGAGACGGCAAGCGAGAGGCCGAAGCCGAGGAAGTAGTACTGAAAGCCGAGTTCGAGGCCGGCGATGGCGGCGTCGCCGAGCGCCAGGCCGACCATCAGGAAGTCGGCGAGGCGCAGGAGGACGCGGAGGCCGCCCGTGACCATCACCGGGGCGGCGAGGTCGGTCGCGGCGGTCGCCTTCTCGCGGTCGACGAGGCCGGCGCTCGCGAGCATCGCGGGGACGGCGGTCAGGAGGCGGCGGAGCGGGCCACTGTCCGACATCGGTACGCGCTCCGGGCCCCAGCCCCCTGTGGGTTTCGGGGTCGTCCCGTGGACTTTTCTCGGTGTGCGGTGACAGGCCACACGTGCTCCCCGTCGAGGCCGGCGAGACCGTCACCGAGCGACGCACGTTCACGCCCGCGGACGTGGACCGGTTCGCCGCGGTCACCGGGGACGACCAGCCCCGCCACACCGAGTCGGACGAGCGGGGCCGCCGGATGGTCCAGGGGTTGCTCACGGCGTCGCTGCTGACGAGCATCGGCGGCGACCTCGAAGTGCTCGCCTCGCGGATGGAGTTCCAGTTCCGCAGACCCGTCTACACCGGCGAGACTGTCGTCTGCGAGATGACGATAACGGCCGCCGAACCGCGTCCCGACGGCGGAGCGAGCGTCGCCGGCGACGTGACGGTTCGCCGCGTGGGTCAGCGCACCGAATCGGCGGACGGAGATAGGAACGAAGAGGCGAACGCGCTGGCCGACGGCGACGATTCGGCCGCCGCCGAGGTCGTTCTCGAAGCGACCGTCGAGGGAATTATCAGGGGATGAGCTGTTCGTCGTCGTCGTCGTAGACGGCGATGGCGTCGACCGGACAGGCCCGGGCGGCGAACTTCGCGTCCAGTTCCGCGCCGTCGGGGACCTCGCGGACGAACAGTTGGTCCTCGCGCTCCTCGCTGTCGGCCAGGACGGCCTTGCCGGCGTCCTCGTCGCGTTCGAAGGCGTCCCACTCGGCGACACACTGGAACATCCCGATGCAGGTGTCGTAGTCGTACTCGACTCGCATACCGCCTCTTTGCCGGTCGCGGCCAAAGGCCTTCTCACTCGTAGAGACGGTCGAGCGCGGCGACGAGCGACCGACAGAGGACGTCGAGCAGGTCGCGCTTCCAGCCCTCGAAGTCCGTCCCCGCCGTCGAGGCGACACCGAGCATGCCGTGGGATTCGAGCGGGAAGAGAAACGCCGAGCGGATGCTCTCGACGACGGCGTCGTCGCGGTCGCCGTAGTCTTCGAACACGCGCGGTTCGCCCTCGCGGAACACGCGCATCTCGAGGGAGTCCGACGGGAACGCCATCTCCCGGATGGTATCGAACGCCGCATCGGGGGCGACGTCGATACCCGTATCGGCCGCGATCAGGTCGAGCGCGCCGTCGGTCGCAGCGATGGTGACCAGCGACTCCGTGGACGGGTCGTACGCCCAGACGCTGGCGATCGGTTCGTCGAGGATCTCCTCGACCACGGCGAGCGCCCGATCGGCGACGGCCTCCCGGGAGTCGAGGAGAAAGAGATCCCGCGTCGCCGCGTTGAGCGACTCCAGTCGCCGCTCGTGTTCCCGGTGAGCGGTCACGTCGCGGACGACGACCTGCGTGGCGGGCCGGCCGGCGAACTCGATCGGTGCGCCACGGCTCTCCACGTAGCGAACCTCGCCGTCGGGCCGCTGGAGCCGCCAGCTGAGCCAGCCGTTCTCGCCGGTCGCCCGCGGACGCGTCTCCAGTCGCTCCCGGACGCGCTCGCGGTCGTCCGGGTGGACGTACGACAGCGGATCGATCTCGTAGCCGGTCGCGGGGTCGTCGATGCCGGCGAACTCGTAGAGCGTCTGGTTGGCGTACAGCATCTCGCCGTCCCGATGGACCAGTATCCCGTCGGGAGAGGTGTCGACGAGGTGCCGGTAGCGGAGTTCCGTCTCCGCGTGTGCGCGCTCGGAACGCCGTCGGGCGACCGCGTGTTCGATGCGGTTCGCCAGCACGTCGTACTGGTCGGCGGTCGCCCGCTTCTGGAGGTAGTCGGTAACACCGGTTGAAATCGCCTCGCTCGCAATCTCCTCGCTGCCCTTGCCGGTGAAGAGGATGAACGGGACCGACTCGTCACGAGACGATACCTCCCGCAGGAGCGCCAGCCCGTCCATCGACGGCATCTCGTAGTCGCTGACGATACAGTCGACGGCCGACGATTCGAGTCGATCGAGCGCCGCCGGACCGCCCGTCTCGACGAGCACCTCGAAGGCGTCGCGGCGACGCTCCAGGTGCAGAGCCGTCGTCTCGGCGACGTCCAGCTGGTCGTCGACGAGTAGCACACGAACCGAATCAGGTCCCTCGTCGGTCGACCCGGCCCGTCCCCCTCGCCGTTCGGGCCCAGATCTCATAGATCAGTATACGAGTATGTCCTCATATCGATTGCGGCCGCGACAGTGCGACAGTTTAAATCGGGACAGGACCGAACCGAGGGGTAATGGACGTCGCGGACCTGTCAGGCGTGCCGGACTGGCTGCCCGAGCACCTGCGCGCGGACGGTATCGAGGAACTGTACCCGCCGCAGGCCGAGGCCGTCGAGGCGGGCGTCACCGAGGGTCAGAACCTCGTCGCCGCCATTCCGACCGCCAGCGGAAAGACGCTGATCGCCGAGCTCGCGATGCTGTCGTCGGTCGCTCGCGGCGGCAAAGCCCTCTACATCGTGCCGCTGCGGGCGCTGGCCAGCGAGAAGCAGTCCGACTTCGAGGAGTTCGAGCAGTACGGCCTCGACGTGGGCGTCTCCACGGGCAACTACGAGTCCGAGGGCGGCTGGCTCGCCGACAAGGACATCGTCGTCGCGACCAGCGAGAAGGTGGACTCGCTCGTGCGCAACGACGCGCCGTGGATCGAGGACCTCACCTGCGTCGTCACCGACGAGGTCCACCTCGTCGACGACGGGCAGCGCGGACCGACGCTGGAGGTGACGCTGGCGAAGCTCCGGCGGCTCAACCCCGACTTACAGACCGTCGCGCTGTCGGCGACCATCGGCAACGCCGGGGCGCTGGCGACCTGGCTCGACGCCGAACTCGTCGACTCGGACTGGCGACCCATCGACCTCCAGAAGGGGGTCCACTACGGGCAGGCGCTCCACCTGGAGGACGGCAGCCAGCAGCGCCTCTCGGTCCGCAACAACGAGAAGCCGACCGCGGCGATCGTCCGCGACACGCTCACCGACGAAGTCGACGAGGACGGCACCGTCGTCGAGGAAGGGGGATCGACGCTCGTGTTCGTCAACTCCCGGCGCAACGCCGAGGCGGCCGCCGGACGGCTGGCGAGTACCGTCCGCCCGCACCTCTCCGGCGAGGAGCGCGAGCGGCTGGCCGACGTCGCCGAGGAGATTCGCGACGTGAGCGACACGGAGACCAGCGACGACCTCGCGGACGCCGTCGCCGACGGGGCCGCGTTCCACCACGCCGGCCTCTCGCGGGGCCACCGAGAACTGGTCGAAGACGCCTTCCGCGACCGGCTGGTGAAGGTCGTCTGTGCGACGCCGACGCTCGCGGCCGGCGTCAACACCCCTTCGCGGCGCGTCGTCGTCCGCGACTGGCGGCGCTACGACGGCTCGGCCGGTGGGATGGCCCCGCTGTCGGTGCTGGAGGTCCACCAGATGATGGGGCGGGCCGGCCGGCCGGGGATGGACCCCTACGGCGAGGCAGTCCTCATCGCCAACAGCCACGACGAGGTCGACGAGCTGTTCGAGCGCTACGTCTGGGCCGACCCGGAGCCGGTCCGGTCGAAACTCGCCGCCGAGCCGGCGCTACGGACGCACATCCTCGCGACCGTCGCCTCCGGCTTCGCCCGCTCGCGGTCGGGCCTGCTGGAGTTCCTCGAACAGACGCTGTACGCGAGCCAGACCGACGAGAGCGGACGGCTGGAGCGCGTCGTCGACGACGTGCTGACGTACCTCCAGCGCAACGGCTTTCTCGAAATCGAAGGGGGTGAGCTTGACGCCACGTCGCTGGGCCACACCGTCTCGCGCCTGTACCTCGACCCGATGAGCGCCGCCGAGATCGTCGACGGCCTCCGGGACTGGGAGCGACGCGGCGGCCGGTCGGCGGCGGCAGCCGGCGACGAGGCGGAGCCTCCCACGGAGAGCGGCTTCACGACGGCGAGCGACCTGGCCGAGGAGGCGGAGGCGGCGGCCGACGCCGATCCCGACGACATCTCGGCGCTCGGTCTCTATCACCTCGTCTCGCGCACGCCGGACATGTACCAGCTGTACCTCCGGTCCGGCGAGCGCGAGGACTACGAGATGGAACTGTTCGAGCGCGAGGCCGAACTGCTCGGGCCGACGCCCTCCGAGTACGAGGAGGGGCGCTTCGAGGACTGGCTCTCGGCGCTGAAGACCGCGCGGCTGCTCGAAGACTGGGCGACGGAGGTGGACGAGTCGACCATCACGGACCGCTACGGCGTCGGCCCGGGCGACATCCGCGGGAAGGTCGAGACGGCCCAGTGGCTGCTCGGAGCGGCGGAGTCGCTGGCGAGCGAGGTCGGCCTCGACGCAGCGCGGGCCGTCAGCGAGGCGCGCATCCGCGTCGAACACGGCGTCCGCGAGGAACTGGTCGACCTCGCCGGCGTCCGCGGCGTCGGCCGCAAGCGCGCCCGACGGCTGTTCGAGGCCGGCATCGACGACCGGGCGGCCCTCCGGGACGCCGAGAAGTCGGTCGTGCTGGCCGCGCTCCGGGGGCGGCGGAAGACGGCCGAGAACGTCCTCGAGAACGCCGGCCACCGGAACCCCTCGATGGAGGGTGTCGAGCCAGCGCCCGACGTGTCCGTCGACGTCGACGACGGGGACGACCGCGGCGGGGGAGACGAGAGCGAGACCGCCGACGACCAGTCCAGCCTGGGTGATTTCTGATGCGGGCCGTCGAGGGCGTGGCCGAAATCGAGGACGTGGGGTCGTTCGTCGCCGCGCTCGGTGCGGTCGGCGAGCGCCACGGCGTCACCGTACAGGCCTTCGACGCCCGCTACGTCGTCGACCGTGCGCACCTCGAACTCGCGGCCGAACTCGCGGCCCGAGCATACGCCCGCGAGGACGCCATCGCCGAGGACTTCGGCGTCGAGATCCTGCTGTACGCGGCCGGCCGCCGGCAGATCAACCGCGCCCTGGAGATGGGCGTGAGCGAGGGCGAGTGCCCCGTCGTCGTGGCGGTCGTCCCCGGAATCGACGAGGGTTTGCACGTAGGCAATTACGGCGAAGAAGCCGAGGACGGCGCGACCGGGGCCGCGGCCGCCGCGGTCCGCGACCGGCTCGAACCCGGTTCGACGCTGGGCGAGTACGACACGGCGCTGGTTCGGGAGTTCTTCGACGTGACCGATTCGGAACTCGACGCGACGGCCGGTGACCTCGCCGACGCCGTCCGCGAGCGCGTCGCGCTCCTGCCGGTCGAGAAGTGACGGTAGCGTTTTGGGCGTCGCCATGGTATTGTCGCGCATGGTCCTGCAGCAGTTCGCATCGACGACGCGATCACTGACCGACGTGGCGGTCGACGAGCGCGGCCAGTCGTGACAACGCTCGACGCGCCGCTCGACATCGGCGGCGTCGAGGTGCCGAACCGGCTCTACCGTGCCCCGGTCCTGGAGTGTGCGGGGAACGGCGAGGGGGCCGTCGAGACGCTGATCGACGAACTGGAGCCGACGGCGGCCTCCGGCGTCGGGCTGATTTTCCAGGGCGCGAGCGTCGTCAGCGAACGCGGCGGCTGTGCCGCGCCGAACATGACGCGGGTCCACGACCCGACGTTCGTCTCGCGGCTCTCCCGGCTCACCGGCGCGATCCACGACCACGGCGGCCGGATTTTCGTCCAGTTGGCCCACGGCGGCCTCCGGAGCATGGCGACGTGGCACGCCGAGTACCGCCGACGCCACCCCGACCAGCGGCAGCTGGCCGTCAGTCGCCCGCCCTGGCAGCTCCGGGCGCTCGACCGGGCTGGCCTCGTCTCGCTGCAGCCGGACGTGCTCTCGACCGAGGAAGTGTGGGGTCTGGCGGAGCAGTTCGGTCGCTGTGCCGGCTACGCCGTCGACGCGGGCTACGACGGCATCCATCTCTCGGCGGCGAACATGAGCCTGATTCAGCAGTTCCTCTCGCCGTTCTACAACCGCCGGGACGACGAGTTCGGCGACGGCGTCCGGTTCCTCGAAGCCGTCCACGACGCCGTCCGCGACCACGCCGGGGACGTGCCGCTGGTGACGAAAGTCCCAGCAGAGACCGCTGCACCGAGTTTCGTTCGAAGGCACCTCACTCGCGAGGAGGGGGTCGCAATCGCCGAGCGGGCGGCAGAAATCGGCTACGACGGACTCGTCCCGGTCGAGGTGTCGACGTTCTGGGACATGAGCATCGTTCGCGGAGCCTTTCCCGAGCGGGCCTGGGCGGCCGACGACTTACAGGACGACTACGCCGCGGTGTTCGGGAGTCGCGTGCGTGCGCGGGCGGTCGAGGCTCTGAACCGGTTGCAGGCGCGCCGGTTCGACCGCGACCCGGGGTGGAACGCCGCGTTCTGCCGCGCGGTCCGCGAGCGCGTCGACGTGCCGGTCCTGCTGGAGGGCGGACTTCGGACGCGCGACGACTGCGACCGGTACCTCGGGGCGGCGGGAGCCGAGGCGACGCCGGCGGCGGACATGGTCGGGATGGCGCGGCCGTTCTACGCCGAACCGCGCCTCGGCACGCGGTTGCTGGCCGGCGAAGACGCGCTGTGTGCGAGCTGTAACAACTGCACCGTGCCGCAGGTCACCGGCGAGCCGGGGCGCTGTCGGACGCCGTCGGTCGTCCGCGAACAGGCTCGACTCCGGCGGGATGGCGCGTATGACCGCCCGGACTGAGCCGCGGAAAGACTCATCACCGTCGGGGCCCGAGCGGAGGGCGATGACCGCAATTTCGTCCGAGCGCGTCGACCTGTCCGTCGACGGCGAGGACATCGACCTGCACTACCGGACCGGCGGCGAGGGGGCGCCGCTCGTCTTCCTCCACGGTATCGGCCTGGACGCCGCGACCGTCTCGTGGCGACACGCGCTGCCCGCCCTCGCGGACGATCGGACGGTGTACGCGCCGGACCTGCCGGGCCACGGTGACAGCGACAAGCCCGACCGGGAGTACACGACGGCGTACTATCTGGAGACTGTATCGGAGTTCCTCGACGCCGTCGGCGTCGAGCGACCGGCGCTGGCCGGCCTGTCGATGGGCGGGGCGCTCGCGCTCGGCCACGCGCTGGACGGCGGCCCGGTCGAGCGCCTCGTGCTGGTCGACAGCTACGGGCTCGGAGCCGACGCCTACTGGCGGACGATGGCCAGCAGCGTGTTGCAAACACCCATCCTCGGAAACATGCTCTGGCAGGGCGTGAGCACGTCGCGGCCGGCGATCAGGACGGGGCTGCGAAGCATGGGGTCCGGCGAGCCGCCACAGCAACTGGTCGACGACGTCGACGACGCCATCGACTACCAGACGGTCCGCGCGATGCGACGCTGGCAGCGCAGCGAGTTCCAGTGTCGTGGGTTCCGAACGGACTACTCGGATCGGCTGGACGAACTCGACGTGCCGACGATGCTGGTCCACGGGGCCGCCGACCCACTCTTGCCCCGCCACTGGTCCGAGCGAGCCGCTGGAGCGGTCTCGGACAGTCGACTGGAGATCTTCGAGAACTGCGGACACTGTCCGCCGCGGGAACGACCGGAGCGGTTCAACCGGGCGGTACGGGCGTTCTGCTGAGTTACTCGGGGAGTTCGTCGATGAGGACGACAGCCTCGCCGTCGATGACGACTTCGTCTTCACAGAGCACGCGCGTGGTCAGTCGGTACTGGCTGTCGCCGAGGTCTTCGACGATCTCACACTCCGCGGTGAGACGGTCACCGATGCGGACGGGGTTGTGGAACTCGAGGTCCTGCGAGAGATAGATCGTCAGGCCCGGGAGTCGTGCGAGCGCGGCGCTGATGAGACTCCCGACGAGCGTCCCGTGGGCGATGCGCCCGCGGAAGCGCGTCTGCTCGGCGAACTCGTCGTCGAGGTGGAGGGGGTTCGTGTCGCCGCTTGCGGCGGCGAACTGCTGGACGTCGTTCTCCGAGATCGTCTTCGTGAAGTCGACGTGGTCGCCGACACCCATCTGCCCGGGATGATCGGCGGAGATCGAGACGTGCCACTCCGGCAAGTCCTCGTCCGGCTCGATCCGCTCTGCCGGTGTGAGACCGTTTTCGTCGTCCTGCTGTACCCCGAACGCAGCGAACGCCGCCCGGTTAGCGGCCACGACGCTGTTGAACATATGGGACGATGTCTCAGTCCATGTGTCTAACAGCGGATTCCGGTGCGATTCAGAACTCATCTATTGTAGTAGTTAATTGGTCCGAGTATTAAACCTTGGTGTTGGTTTCGCCTCTACGTGCGGTAAACACCGTCTAACGGGCGTCAGACGCGTGTTTGGCAATCCAGTTATCGATGCTACAGGACGGAACAGTCCGTTCAGCGCCGCTCAGGTCGTGAAACCATCTGATGGTATTGAATGGTAGCAGATGGTATTCTGCGGAAGTTTTATGTCGTTGAAGGGAGTAGATGGAAGTGACCGATGGCCGATGAGGATGATGGCCTGATGTGGCCCCCGATGTTCAAGGGGATGCAGCAGGCGAGCGAGAACGCGATGGAACAGCAGCAGCAGCTGATGAAACAGATGTTCGCCAGCGGTGGCATGCCGAGTTTCGATATGAATCAGCTCGGCGCCATGAGTCAGATGGCGACGTTCAAGACCCGCGTGCAGAGCGGCGGTCGAATCAGCATCCCCGACGCGGAGCGCGAAGCCCTGGGCATCGACGAAGGCGACATCGTCCAAGCCGTCGTCCTCCCGGTCACTAACAACAACACCGAGTAATCCACAATGGTAGACTACACCACCCCCGTCACGACAGCGTTCGAGATGCAGCGTACCACGATCGAACAGAGCCAGAAGGCGCTCGAACAGAGCGTCTCTTTCCAGAAGAACGTCAACAGCGCGGTCATCGACAGCCTCGACACGCAGGAGTCGGCCCAGCGCCGCGGCGTCGAACTGCAGCAGACCGCGCTGCACAGCTACCTCGACGCGCTGGCGACGACCGTCCCCGGCGTCTCGAGCAGCGTCGAACAGATCCGCGAGACGGTCGACGAGCAGTACGACTTCCTGCTCGAGAACCACGCCGAAGCGTTCGACAACGTCGAGTCGGAGCTCACCGAGACAGTCGACACCTACGACGAGATGACCGAGGAGTACCTCACCGCCGTCAACGAGCAGATCGACATGCTCGTCGAGGCCCACGAGGAACTCGAGACCCAGTCCGTCGAGGCCGCCGAACAGTTCGGCGAGCAGCTCGAAGAGGTCCAGGAGCAGGTCGAGGAGATTCAGGCCCAGGTCGAAGAGGTCCAGGCCGAAGCCGCTGACGCCGTCGACGTCGAAGCGTAACGACGAAACAGGCCGGTTTTTTTGTGCGCCCAGCGCGGAACCACTATCATGAGCAACACAAACGAGATACAGGAAGAATGGACGGAGATGGTAGCGGAGATGAACGACGCGGTCGCCGACTCGATGGAGCAGAACATGAAGGCACAGGCCGCCTTCGTCGAGTCCTGGGCTGACGCAGTCGAAGACACGATTCCCGAGGAGGACGAACTCGCCGAGGGCATGGACGGCTACAACCGCGCCTACGAGGAGTGGATCGACGCCGCCGAGCGGATGGTCGAGCGCTCGACCGACGCCGCTCAGGGCGAGGACGTCGATCCCGCCGAGTTCCGCGACATCTGGCTCCAGTCCGCCAACGAGGCGTTCAAGCACGTCATGGGCACGTCGGCGTTCGCGGCGGCCAACGGCCAGCTCGTCGAGTCGATGATGGAGATGCAACAGGAGGCCGACGACATGAGCCAGGACACGCTCGCACAGCTCGGCTTCCCCACGCGCGACGACGTGACCGAGGTCGGCGAGCGCCTCATCGAACTGGAGCGCCGCCAGCACGCGGTCGAACAGAAGCTCGACCGCATCCTCGAACAGTTAGAAGAGTAAGCCATGTCCAGTAACCCCTTCAACCCCTTCGCGGCCGCGCTCAACTGGCAGTCGAACACGCTGGAGGCGATGACCGAGGCCACCGAGACCGCACAGGTGGCCGACGAGCGCCTCGAACTCATCGAGTCGGTCGAGGTCGGTCAGACGCCGAGCGAGGTCGTCTACGAGGAGAACAAGCTGGAACTGCTACACTACGACGCCGAGGCCGCCGGCATCGAGGTCGCCGAAGAGGACAGGGAAGCGGTCCCCATCCTCATCGTCTACGCGCTCATCAACCGTCCGTACATCCTCGACCTGCAGGAGGAGCGGTCGGTCGTGCGCCGCCTGCTCGAAGCGGGCCACGACGTGTACCTCATCGACTGGAACGAGCCCTCGCGGCTGGACCAGCACCTCACGCTCGACGACTACGTCAACCGCTACATGGACAACTGCGTCGACGTGGTCCGCGAGCGCTCCGGCCAGGACGCCATCAACGTCCTCGGGTACTGCATGGGCGGCACCATGTCGGTCATGTACACCGCGCTCCACCCCGAGAAGGTCAACGCGCTCGGGCTGATGGCCGCCGGGCTATGCTTCGACCACACCGGCGGCGTCCTCGAAGAGTGGGGCTCCGACGAGTACTACGAGCCGAGCGACGTGACCGACACCTACGGGAACGTCCCCGCGGACATGCTCGACATCGGCTTCGCGCTGATGGACCCCGTCGAGAACTACGTTTCGAAGTACATCCGCCTCGCGGAGAACCTGGAGAACGAGGGCTTCGTCGAGAACTTCGGCCGGATGGAGAAGTGGCTCGGCGACGGCATCGACGTGGCCGGCGAGGCCTACGTCCAGTTCCTCGAAGACGTCTATCAGGACAACAAGCTCTACAAGAACGAACTGGAGCTGAACGGCAAGCACGTCGACCTGAACGAGATCGACATGCCCGTCCTCCAGCTCATGGGCGAGTACGACCACCTCATCCCGCCGGAGGCCTCCAAGCCGTTCAACGACGTGATCGCGAGCGAGGACACGAAGACCATCGAGTTCTCGACTGGCCACATCGGCCTCTCGGTGTCCTCGTCGACTCACGCGGATCTCTGGCCCGAGGTCGCCGAGTGGTACAGCGAGCGCAACGAGAACGGCGAGGTCGACATCGAGGTCGAGTCGCCCGAATCCGAGTCGGAGGACGACGCGGAGAACAGCGAGCAGTCCGAAATCACGGACGCGGTCGAGGAGAGCGACGAGGACGATGTCGACGTCGATGCGACCGGAGACACCGACGGCGCGGCCGGCGTCGAGACCGTCGACGGCATCGGCCCGACCTACGCGGATCGCCTGCGGGAGGCCGGCGTCGAGACCGTCGACGACCTCGCCGACCGCGACGCCGCCGAACTGGCCGACATCGCACAGACCAGCGAGTCCCGCGCGCAGGACTGGCTCGACCAGCTGTAACCGCGACCGTTTTTCTCCGTTCCGGCCGAACCGGGGGCATGCGCGTCTCCGTCATCGGCGGGTCGACAGTCACCGACGAACAGTACCGACAGGCACGCGAGGTGGGCCGCCGCCTCGCCGAGCACGACCACACGGTCGTCTGCGGCGGTCTGACCGGCGTGATGGAAGCCGCCTGCGCCGGCGCGAGCGAGGCCGGCGGCCACACCATCGGCATCCTCCCCGGCAAACGCCGGGCCGCCGCGAACGACCACGTCGAGACGGCAATCGCCACGGGCCTGGGCAGCGCCCGCAACGTCCTCGTCGTGCTGAACGGAGCGGCGGTCGTCGCCGTCGACGGCGGCCCCGGCACGCTCTCGGAACTCGGCCACGCCCTCGACGAGGGGCGACCCGTCGCCGGCCTCGGCACCCACCGGATCGACGGCGAGACTGGCGAGCGGATCGAACACGTCGAGACGCCCGCCGACGCCGTCGCGTACGTGGAGTCGGCCGTCGAGTGATGGCACCGCTCGCCCGGGACGAGGCTGCGATGGCAACAGAAACCATATACCGGGCCCGAAAGCTATCGTCACCGTATGCAGCCCTCCAGACGAGCCGCGATCAGGCTCATCGCCGCGGTTCCGCTCAGCATCGCGGCCGGATGCGTAACGCGCGACCGGGGTAGTGCCGAGACAGCAGTCCCGACGGCGGCTGGCGGTACGGAGACCCAGATCCCGACGACGGCGGACGAGTCGGTCGTCGAGGCACGACTGCACGGTCCCGAGCGGACTCGGTTCCTGTTCGACGGCAGTGACATCGAATCGGTCGGGCCGGTCACCGAGAACCGGGTCACGGTCTCACTCAGCGACGCCGCGACGACCGACGTGGCAGCGACGTTCCGGTCGGCCGGTGTCCCCGAGAACACCGACGACTTCGAAATCGTCCAGCGTCACGACGGTCGCGAAATCGGGCGCTTCGGCGTCACCCAGTCGCTCGCGTCGGCGATTGCCGACGGGGAATGGGACGGGCAACTCCAGATGCGCCTCGTGGACGCCGAGCGAGCGGCCGAGGTCAGGTCGGCGCTCACCGACGCCGTGACCGACACCGCCGAGTCGTGACGGGCAGGGCTGCCCGGAGCACGGTGCAACCGAGACAGAGCCACAACTCCGCAGTGGTTCAAAACGGATAGAGAGAAAGTCAGTCAGTTACGGTGCGGCGTCGGCGGACGGCAATCGAACCGCGCGATTGCCCTGCTCGCGGGCCAATGGCCCGCTCGCTAGTCGAGGGCCCTCACTTCGTTCGGCCCCTCGCTTACATCATGCCGCCCATGCCGCCGCCCATGCCGCCCATGCCGCCGCCCATACCGCCGGGCGCGCCGCCGGGGCCGCCGGGTCCGCCTTCGTCCTCGTCGTCGTCGCCCTGGCCACCCTTCAGGTCGCCAGCGGCGATGACGTCGTCGATGCGCAGGATCATCACGGCCGCCTCGGTGGCGGATTCGATGGCCTGCGTCTTGACGCGGAGGGGTTCGACGACGCCGTCCTCTTCCATGTCGACGACCTCGCCGGTGTAGGCGTCGAGGCCGGAGGTGACGGCACCGCCGTCGTGCTTGCTACGGAGATCGACCAGCGAGTCGATCGGGTCGTGACCCGCGTTCTCTGCGAGCGTGCGCGGGATGACGTCGATGGCGTCGGCGAAGGCCTCGACGGCGAGCTGCTCGCGCCCGCCGACGGAGTCGGCGTGGTCGCGCAGGCCGAGGGCCAGTTCGGTCTCGGGGGCACCGCCGCCGGGCAGGACCTTGCCGTCCTCCAGCGTGGCGGCGACGACGCCGAGCGAGTCCTCGATGGCGCGCTCGACTTCGTCGACGACGTGTTCGGTGCCGCCGCGGAGGATCATCGTGACGGCCTTCGCGTCCTCGACGTCCTCGACGAAGATGCGCTCGTCGCCAGCGATGTCCTTCTGGGCGACGGAGCCGGCGAAGCCGAGGTCGTCGGCCTCGATGTCGTCGATGTTGGAGATGATGCGCGCGCCGGTCGAGCGCGAGAGCGCCTCGATGTCGGACTTCTTGGCGCGCCGAACGGCCAGGATGCCTTCCTGGGCGAGGTAGTGCTGGGCCATGTCGTCGATGCCCTTCTGGCAGAAGACGACGTCAGCGCCGGCCTCGGCGAGCTTGTCGACGTACTCCTTGAGCTGGGCCTCTTCCTGGTCGAGGAACTGCTGGAGCTGGTCGGGGTCCGTGACGTTGACCTCGGTGTCGAGTTCGGTCTCCGGGACCTCGATGGCGGTGTCCAGCAGGGCGATGTCGGCGTCCTCGACGGCGAAGGGCATGTTGTCGTGGACGCGCTCCTTGTCCACGATGACGCCCTCGACGAGTTCGGACTCGTCGGTCGCGCCGCCGACGACGGTCTCGATCTGGATGTTGTCCGTGTCGACGGTGTTGCCGTCGGCGACGGACTGGACGGCGCGGACGACGAGCTCCGAGAGGACGTCCTTGGAGGACTCCGCGCCCTTGCCGGTCATCGCGGTGGCGGCGACCTTCTCGAGGGTCTCGGTGTCGTCGGCGTCGACGTCGATGGCGTTCTCGTTGAGGATCTCCTTTGCTTCCTCGGCGGCCTGGCGGTACCCCTGGGCCAGGATGCTGGCGTGGATGTCCTGGTCGAGGAGTTCCTCGGCCTTCGAGAGGAGTTCGCCGGCCATGACGACCGCCGTCGTCGTGCCGTCGCCGACCTCGTCTTCCTGGGTCTGGGCGACCTCGACGATCATGTTGGCCGCGGGATGCTCGATGTCCATCTCGTCGAGGATGGTGACGCCGTCGTTCGTGACGACGACGGACCCGGAGTTGTCGACGAGCATCTTGTCCATACCCTTCGGGCCGAGCGTGGTCCGAACGGCCTCGGCGACGGCCGTCCCGGCCGTGATGTTCATCGACTGCGCGTCTTTCCCGGATGTCCGCTGGGACTCCTCGGAAAGTACGATCATGGGCTGGTTGCCCATCTGCTGTTGAGCCATAGTCAAACGATGATTGAATGTGATTCTATATAAAGCTTGTTGTGCCGGCCGATATATCTCGACACTGCGACCCACACACGACGGTGTGACAGGCAGTAACGAGCATGGTTTATATACCGTCCGAGGGACGCTCAGCGGCCCATTCCGAAGCGACGGTGGCGGAGTTCTGGGGTGATCTGGATGCGCGAGACGTCCTGGCCCGTCCGGTACCAGACGAACGCCGCCCGCGTGAACAGTTCGCGACACTCGATGCGGACCTCTCGGGGGTTGCCATCGGTCCGCTCGTGGAGGTCTTCGATGGCGGCGCGGGTGAAGAGGTCCGGTGACTGGCCCTCGTAGGGTTCGCCACGGAAGTACGCCAGCGACCGAGCGATGTACTCGGCGATGTCGTCGGCCGAGAACGGATCGATGTTCTCGTAGTAGCGCAGCCGCGAGTCGAGCGTCCCGCGGATCTCGGCGACGCGGCGCTTCCCCTCGGGCGTCCCGGTGAGAAAGAGGCGGACGCCGGCGTCGCCGGCCACCTGCAGCGGCGACAGCAGGTCTACCTCGAGCACCTCGATCTCGTCGACGACCAGCAACAGCGTCTTTCCGTCCTCGCGCACGCGGCGGACCATCTCGTGGACGGCGTCCTTGGCCTCCGCAGTCGCCCACGGGATGCCGTTGCGGACCTGCGAGTAGTTGGCCTGGTCGACGGAGTAACCCGCCGCGTAGCCCGCGGTCAGCACCGTCTGGTACAGTTTCCGCGGCGTCGTCTCGCGAGGGTTGTCGAGGTGCGTGATGACGAATCCCTCGTGATTCGAGAGGTCACGCAGGACGATTTCACGGAACGCCGTCTTGCCCGTCCCGTAGGGGCTGACCAGCCCGATGTGCTGGTCCTGCAGCAGCCACGAGGTGACCTGATTCAGCATCTCCGTGTCGTGACGGACGTACAGCGGTTCGGGCATGTGGTCCAGCCCCGCCTCCTCGGTGAACGGCAGGTCGGTCACGGTGTCGGCCGTGCCGCCGAGGGCCTCCCCGAAGGCGAGGAGTCGCTGTTCGACCTCTTGAAGCTGGTCCAGCAACACGCCGGCGGACGCGCTCTCGGCGCGCTCTTCCTCCGCCGACCGGAGCGCTTCGAGCCGGTCCATCACGTCCGAGACCGACTGGCCCGTTTCGCCCGAGTTCGCCCGTTCTGTGTCGTCCACCACGGCTATCTCTCTCAGCGTAACCGGTCTGTCGCGTTATATGTTACGCCCGTCGTGGCCAAGGTTCGAGCCGCCTCAGAAGGGCAGCGGGAACGGGACGGAGCCGTGGGAGAAGCCCTCGACCGTCCCGTCCGGTCGGGCGCGGAAGACGACGGTCGGCGAGTAGCCCACGTCAGGCGCTTCGCCGGAGACGCGGCGCCACTCGTCGTCGCGGAAGGAGCTACAGTCGACGACGAGGACGGCCCCGGGGTGAGCCGCCAGCTGGTCGCGCGTCTTGGCGTCGCCGGAGACCTTCACCGCGCCGACGGCCGTATCGACCTGCCGGCGCGACGGCGGTCGGGGCCGCGTGACCTCGACCAGCGTGTCCTCGACGCGGAAGTCGACGGAGTGGCCCGAGTCCAGTTCGACCTCCGGTTCGATGTCGTTGCCGGCGTCCAGCAGGAGCTTCGCGACGTTGAACTCGCCCATCGTCGCCCGCATCCGCGAGAGGTCGAACCCCTGACTGGTCCCGAGCTTGCTCGCCATCGTGTAGCGGTAGTCGTCCAGCGCGCCGGTCGCGAGGAAGTCGTCGTAGAACGCCAGCCCCGCCTCCCGGTCGGCGTCGGGGAAGCCGCCGGCGTGATCCCGGAAGAACCTCCGCGTGGAGTCCCGGCCGTCCTTCGAGAGGAAGACGGGGAGGAAGAAGTGCGCGAGGTGCTCGTAGTCGGTGAGCCAGCCGTCCTCCACGTCGAGCTGGGCGAGCAGTTCGCGCTCGACCCACTCGCTGATGTCGTCCGGTGCCTCGTCGAACGTCACCTTGTTCGTCCGCCACAGCGGTTCGGGCGTCTCGGTGTTTCCGACCCAGTAGGCCCGCTGCCCGTTCCAGCAGAACAGCGCGATGTCGCCGTTGTCCATCTCCAGCCGCCGCGCGGCCCACCCCTCCGGCGGGGCGAACCAGGGACCGTTCAGTTCCGCGCCGAACGAGTTCTGGAGCGGAGTCAGCAGATCGCTGCGGACCCGGTCCTCGCTCCAGCGCTCGTTCGACTGTCGTATGCGTAAGGGACCTGCCACGGGTCACCGTAGTCGGTCAGCCGCCTTGTGCGTTCCGCTGGTGGAGCGACCGGAGGATGCCGCTTCTCAGCGCCGTTCGGCCCGCTCGAAGCGGTCGTCCGTGAGGTACACGTCACCGTCGCGGACCGAGACGGAGATTCCGTCGAGGACGTCGCCGGCGCAGGGCCCGTGCGTGCAGACGCCGTCCTCGCGCTCGAACTGCGCGCCGTGCTTGTGACACACCAGCCGGTCGCCGCGGACGGTCGCGCCGCGGCCCCTGTCCAGCGGGACCTCCGGTTGGTGCGGACAGGCGTTCTTCCAGGCGACGACGGCGTCGCCCGCGCGGTGGAGGATGCACTCGACGCCCCGTCGACCGTCGCGAGCCTCGAAAACGAGCGTGCTGTCGGACGGGACGGCGTCGAGGGCAGCGATGTGGCGCGGGTCCGCGTCGCCGGCATCGTTTCTGTCCGCCTCGTCCGCGGCGTCGTCCGAGCCGCCGGCAGAGAAACTGAACCGAACCGTCGCGTCGCCCGCTTCCACCTCGCCGTCGTCGTCGTGCACTCGGACGGACGACGACTCGTCGTCGGTGTCGACGGTCACGTCCACGGGGTCGCTCATGCCGTCCGCTCGACGGGTCAGTCACATAGCCGTGTCGGAACGACACGCGAGTGCCGCTTGCACAACGGAAATATGTCAGCCGTCCTGACTGGGTGTATGGATCGAGACGACGTAACCGTCGACGTGGAGGTAGAGGTCGAAGTGGACACAGCGGAACTGGAAGCGGAAGTCGAAGACGCCGCCGAGTTCGAGGCGGAACTGGAAGGCAACGGCATCGAAATCGAACTGGAGGCCGAGGTCGAATTCGCCGGACACGACGAGTCCGAGGACGGTGACGACGAGTCCGAGGACGAACTGACCGACGACACCGAGGACGAACTCGAAGCCGCTGCAGACGAAGACGAGGAGGAGTAACGCTACGCGTCCGGGGAGTCGTCGACGTAGAGCCCGTAGCGGTACAGCGACTTATTGTACCACAGCAACCGGCCGTTCGCCGCCGTCTCGACGCCGTCCAGTCCGAGACGGTCGAGCAGCGTGTCGAACGACTCCGACAGCGGCGTCCGCTCGGCGTACTGCCCGCGGCCGATGGCGTGGTCGAGCGTCGAGCGCACGCCCTCTGGGAGTGTCGCCGGCGCGAGTTCGGCGTCGATTCGCGAGCCGAAGACCACCTCCCGGAACGCCTCGCGCGAGTCCGCGACTTCCAGCGCCAGCGTGGCGTACTCCGTCTCTGTAATCGAGCGCGTCACCGTCTCGATGCGGTAGTTCCACGGTCCGCCGGCCTTCATCACGACGACGCGGCCGTCGAGGTCGCCGGTCGCGAGCTGGCTCTCTAGTTCGGCGGGCCTGCGGAGGACGTACGCGCCGTCCCTGAGCAGGTCCGCACTTGCGCCCTGGCCGTCCGACTGGGCGTCGCTGTGCAGGATCTTTACCACGCGGGCGCTCGGCCGGTCCAGCGCGTCGACCTGAACCGCGTCGTCGGGAACGGTCGCATCGTCCGGGAGCGGCGACGCGCTGACGAGCGTGCGCTCGACCGACTGTCGCCCGGTGACGACCGTCTCCGTCTGGTAGTATCGGCCGTCGTGTTCGAGATAGGCGTCCTCGGGGAGCGGTTCGTAGCCGTAGGTCGTGTGCCGACCCTCGGGGAGGATGTCCGAGCGGGCCGCCCGCGCCGGGTCACCGAACAGCGCGCCGTCGTTCGGTTCGTACAGTGCGTGCTCGACGGGCGAGGCGTCGACCGAGTCAACCGTGAGCGTGTACTCCGCGGCGGAGTCCGCTGAGCCGAGCGCGTCCAGCGCGGTACAGCCCGCAAGCGCGGCGGTCGCGGTCGCGCCGACGGTCTGGAGGAGCCGGCGTCGACTGGTGGAGGGGACCATAGCGGAACCAACCGGGGCTGCCGACGAAAGCCCTGTGCTCTGCGTCGGGTGACCACGATTTTACAGGTACCGTCGAGGGCAATCACGCGGTCGGAGCCGACCACGGACGACCGCTCACTCGAACCAGTCGACGAAGGTGCCGTCCAGCAGGTTCTCCTCCTGCCGGCGGATGTAGGTGGCCTGCATCCCCCAGATGGCCTCGGCCAGCGGGACGTTCTCCTCGACGCGGCGGCGGACGTAGTCGTGTTTCCACCGCGCGGGCGTGAGCCGCCGGTCGACGCGCTCTCGCAGCGGCCGGATGTACCCGTGGGCCTCCTCGGTCGAGAGCCCGCGCTGTTCGAGCCCCTCGCGCGCGTGCTCGAACAGTTCGCCGTAGATTTCGTCGGTACTGGTCGTCGTCGCGCCGTCGGCCGTGATCCACTCGATCTTCGCCTGGAGCCCGTTCCGCGCAGCGGTGTAGAAGTTCTTCTTCGCGGTCTCCCAGTCCTGGGACCGGATTGGGTGTTCCAGGCGTGGCAGGCTCTCCATCAGACCGGCGAAGACGGCCGCGAAGCCGACGGCGTCGTCGACGGTCGGTTGGGCCGCGAGCGGACGGAACTCGATGCGTGCGTTAGCCGCCGAGCGGGTCGCCCCCTCGAACACCGGCCTGACCCACCGCCAGTAGGAGCCGTGCTTGTGGCGGAGATGGATGAAGTCGTCGTCGAATCGGGTCCCCGGCTGGAGGTCCATCGGAACGATGGTGTCGTCCTCGACGATGTCGTCGATGGCCTCCTCGACGGTCTCGAAGTCCGGCGGGAAACACACCTTCGGCGGCGTCGGGTCGCTCTCGGGCGGATTGAGGACCGACTCGAAGACGCCGATGCGGTTCTCCATGTGCGCGCCGGCGACGATTTCCGAATCCGGCGTGTCGTCGTAGAGGTCGGGTGGAAAGAACGGCGAGTTGACGCCCAGCGCCAACAGCGGCGCGGCGACGCGCAGGGCGTAGCTGAAGTACTCCGGCATATCCGGCGCGTGCGGGACCTGATAGTGGGGCTGGATAGACGTGATGAGCGCCTCGGGCATCACCGTCTCGGCCTGTAGTGAGACGTTCGGGGCGTCGAGTTCGAACGCCGAAGGGTAGTCGGCGTTGGCCATCGTGTGGTACCGGACCGAGTCGGACATGTTCGTCCCGATGCGCACGCCGTCCTGCTCGACGGCGTCACAGAGGTACTCCCGGGCCGTCTCACCGGTCGGCGGCACGGTCCACATCCCGTCGGAGACGAGGCGAATGCCCTCGTTTCGCACCCGCTGCTGGGCCGGCATCAGCGACGCCTTCAGTTCGTTGCGCTGGGCGGCCAGCCCGTGGGTGTTGAGCGGCTGGGGACTGGTCTGCATCTCCGCGTTGTGCAGCCCCAGTTCCTTCTCGAAGCCGATGAGTTCCAGCAGTTGGCGGGGGACGCGCTGGAGCGCGTCGGTCCGGTCGTCGACCGCGTACAGCTCCAGTTCCATCCCGACGATGGCCTCCGTGTTGTCGAAGGTCCCGGCACGCACCTCCTCTTTGAGTCGCTCCGCCTCCTCGCGCGCCCGCTCGTTGAACTCCTCGCCGTCGACGGTCAGCGCCTCGGCCACCCGTCGGGCCAGTTCCGAAGCCGACATACGCGCGGGTTTGCGTTCCCCGGTGTTAAGGATGCCCCAGCGGAGACGAGCGGTACAGAACGTCTCACACGCTCTCCCTCACAGTAGCTCGCCGACGTCGCTCACTCGCCACGTCGCCGAGCGTTCTTCAATCTCCCACTCACAGTAGCTCGCCAACGTCGCTCACTCGCCACGTTGCCGAGCGTTCCTCGACCCATCACTCACAGTAGCTCGCCAACGTCGCTCATCGTCTCCCCCAGCGGATCACACTCCTCGGTCGCCAGTGCGCCCTCGACGGCATCGCGCGCCTCGGGCAGTGGTTCGTGGGTCTCGACGTAGGCCGCCAGCGCGAACGACCGCTCGGAGACGCCGGTGAGCGCGATGGCGTCGCTCCGTGAGAGGTCCCCCGCGAGCCAGTCGCGGACCATCTCGCGGCCCCGCGGTCCGACGGGTGACACCTGCTCGCCGACGAGATGGAGGGACTTGGCGGCGGTAACGGGCGCAACGCCGGCGGCTCGGCCGGCGTCCCCGACACTCTTGCCGGCCGCGTAGGCCTCGACGACCGTGGCCGCCGCAGACGGCGAACACGGCAGGTCGTCGCCGACGATCGAGAGTCGCTCGGCCAGCGGGGCGTCCGTGCCGTCGACGGCAGCGACGCCGCGGTCGTGCTGCTCTGCGGTGACTTCGAGCCCGGCAGCGATGTCCGACAGCGCCATTGATATTTCGTTTCTTTCGTCGTAATTTAATGCTGTCGATATCCCGAGAGTTATTCGATTTCATGGCGGCGGCCACCAACCGGTTACCGGTCGGTGAATTCTGGTTAAAACACCGCTTCACCGGCCGAAGCATCGCCTTTTTAACCTTCACCCCGGCCGTAGATCGAACCATGAGCGCGACAGCAACTGACTGTCCGGAATGTGATGGGTCGGTCGAACAGCAGGGCTGTGAATCGGTGTGTGCCCACTGCGGCCTGGTGGTCGGCGAGGACGCGATCGACCCCGGACCGGAGTGGCGGTCCTTCGAGGACGGCGACACCAATCGAGCACGTACGGGCGCGCCGCTGACGCGCTCGCGTCACGACAGGGGCCTCTCCACGGAGATCGGTCGGTCGACGCGGCTGAAGGGGCGCAAGCGCCGCCAGATTTCGCGACTCCGGCGCGAGCATAACCGGGCCCAGATCAGTTCGAAGCGCGAGCGCAATCAGGTGTACGCCTTCACCGAGATCCGCCGCATCGTCAGCGCGCTCGGGCTCTCGGAGGCCATCCGCGACCGGGCCTGCGTGCTGTTCGAATCCGCACAGAACGAGTCGCTCCTCCAGGGCCGCACGCTGGAGGGGTTCGCCGTCGCGGCCGTCTACGCCACCTGTCGGACCGACGGCGTCGCCAGGACCGTCGACGAACTCTGTGCCGTCGCTCGCGCGGACCGAGCGGAGCTTCGGGCGGCCTACGACGCGCTGAACAGGGATCTCGGGCTGCCGACGGGGCCGATCGACCCGCGCGAGTACGTCCCCCGGTTCGCGACGACGCTGGACCTCTCGACCGAGGTCCGACGGCGCGCGGAAGAACTGGTCGACGAGGCCAGCGAGCGCGGCCTCGTCAGTGGGCGCAACCCCGCGGGCGTCGCGGCGGCCTGCCTGTACACGGCGGCGAGGGAACTGGACGCGGCGCTGACACAGGCCGAGGCAGCGGACGTGGCCGACGTGACGCCGGCCACGCTCCGCGGGACCTACACCGAGCTACAGGACTGAACGGCGGCGGCGAGTTCTCGCAGTGACTTGCGAGCGGGGGACTCGGGGGCCGTTTCGCTGAGCGGCCGCCCTTGCGACTGTGCGGCGGCGAGTGCGTCGCTCTCCGGGACGGCGACCGCCGGCGCACCGAAGCGGTCGGCGACGGCGTCGGTCGCCGGCGTCGGGCCGGCGCGATTGAGAACGACGCGACAGAGGCCGGCGTCGAGTTCGCGGGCGAGCGCCCTGACCCGGAGCGCATCGGCCAGCGCCGCTCGCTCGGGGGTCGTCACCAGCACCGCGGCGTCGGCGGCCGAAAGGGGCAGTCCCACGTCCGCGTGGAGGCCGGCGGGCGAGTCGACGACGACCCAGCGGTGCGACCGCTCCAGGGCGGCGAACACGTCGGGCAGGCCGCGCAAATCGGCGCTTCGTGCGCCAGCGAGCGTCCGGCCGCAGGGAACGACCGTGACCGGCCCGTCCGTGCGGACAGCCTCGACTGGGTCGGCGCGCCCCGCGAGCACGTCGTGCAGATCGGGGCCGCGTCCCCCCGGCAAGTCCGCCATCGCGAGATCCCCGTCGACGACGACGCTGCCGGACTGCCCGCCTGTCGCTCGGCCGCCGTCAGGTCCCCGCGCGACCGCGTCGAGTTCCGCCGCGAGGTTGTAGGCGACCGTCGACTTGCCGACGCCGCCCTTGCCGCCGGTGACGGCCAGAATCATGCGAGTCGGACCAGCGTCTCGACCGGAACCGTCGCGGCGGCCCGTCGATCCGCGAGACGGTCGGCCCGGCGCGCCAGTGCCCGGAGGCACCGTTCGTCAACCGGCCCGCGAGCGGCGACGGTTCGAACGCCGGCCAGTCCGTCGACGGCCCGGACCGCCTCGGCCGCCTCGTCGAGCGAGTCGGCGGCGGCGAGATTTTCGGCGCGGTCGACCCGCCGAGAGACGGTATCGAGCCAGCGAGACACGTCGTCAGGAAGCGGCTGTGTCGCCGTTTCCGGGCGGTCGGCAGGTGAAGTCGGCGATGGGCCGGCGGCCGTCGGTTCGGCGCTCGGAGTCGCGTCCGTATCGCTCGTCGGTTCGGCACTCGGAGGCGCGTCCCCGTCGCCCTCCGGGACGGCGTCGGCGGGCGGTGACGGGTCGCCGAGTTCACGGATGAGCGCCTCGTCGGAGTCCAGTCGGTCGTCTGTCGGTGAATCGGAAACGGGTTCTGCCGACAGCAGTTCGGCCGGCGGGTCGGCCGCGGGCGCGGGCGTCGCGTACCCCAACGCACACGTCCCCGGTCCGACGACGCCCTCGAAGCCGTCGTCGGTCCAGCCGGCTTCCGGCACGCCCTGCCGACGGGGTGGGTGGACAGGGCCGTCGAGGCGGTTGGCGACGGTGAGACGCGTCGGTTCGGTGACGCCGGAGACGACGGCGGTCACGAGCGTGACCCCGTCCAGCCGTTCGGCGCGACAGTCGAAGCTAACCATACCGCAACTGGCCGCGCATTCGGATTTAAACGTCAGCAGCGGACGACCGGCGCGTCGAGCGCCTCGGACGCCGCCGTCGGCGACGAGAAGCGGTCGACTTCGAGCACGACCGGCGCGGGCGTCTCTGCGATCCGGAGGACGGCGAGCGCGGCCGTGACCGGCGACGCGTCGAAGGGATCGTCCGGCGTCGGTCCCGGAACGGCCGCGACAGCGGCGGCGAACTCGTCCGTGAACCGGTCCACGAGTGTCGCTCTGGCAGCCCGCCGGGCGTTCGCGAGGGCGTCGGCCACCTGTCGACGCCGCTCCAGTCGGTCGCGGTGGGCGCGCGCCGCCTCGCGGCGAAGTTCTCGGGTCTCCCTGGCCGCGGCCCGCCGTGTCTCCCGCTCGCTGAGGGCCGTCGCGGCGTCCCGGAGGTCGGCCCGCGCGTCGTCAGCGTCCTCGCCGACGGCGCGGCGTGCCGTGATCCGACCACGATGGGACGCAACGGTCTCCCGCAGATCGGCGATCTCCGCGTCCGGGACCGGATCGGCGGCCTCGACGAGATCGGGTGGCGACGGGTCGAATTCGGCCAGTTCCTCGCAGCGGGCGGCGATCTCGGCATCGTGTGGCGTCTCTTCGCCGCGTGTCCGAGCAGCGGCGGCCAGCGCCGTCCGCGTCCGGAGTCCCATCGTCGGGTGGACTCGGCCGGCGTACTCGTAGACGGCGGTCGGCGACGCGCAGGCGACGACCGGCAGGCACCGCTCGCCGCGGACGCTCGCGGCGACGGCGGCCCCAGAGACGCGACGACCGCGGAGGTCGACGACGGCCCCCTCGTACGTCGTCGCGCCGACCTGTACCCTCACAGGTCCGCTCCGCACATCTCGTCGGGGTCCGGCAGGTCGCGACCCGCCGCGAACTGCCGATACGGGGTCGACGGTTCGTCGCGGTCCTCGTAGCGCCGGGCGGCCTCGCGGAGGTGACTCGGCGCGTCCGCCGGCTCGAACGGCTCCACACGTCCCAGCTGGATGTCCAGGCCGTGCTTCTCGTGGAGCCGCAGCGCCTGAAACGCGCCGAACTCGGTCGCGGAGAACAGGGCGGCCCGCCCGAACTGCCGGACGACGCAGTCCTCGTGGGACCGGCAGACGTTCCGCAGGTCCCTGCGTCCAGCCCGCGAGTGCGCGACGACCAGTATCACTGAGTAGTCGTACTACATTCAGTGTATAAAATTTATCGGATAGAGTCTGTATTTTTAATCCGCGAGCCACGGCACCGAGAGGCAGAACACGGCAAAAGCTCACCGCTCACTCGACGGGTGCGACAGAGAACTCGCCGGGGTCGTCGACGAGGTCGCGGACGCGCTGGCGGGCAACCGACTCAGACGGCGCGAGGACGACGAGGCCGTCCGCGGCGGCCGCTCCGCTGGCCCGGTAGGCGCGCAGGTCGCCCTCGAACTCCGTGGCGTACGTTCGGAGGATCCCGCGCACGTCCCGTTCGAGGTCGGCCAGTGAGTGCTCGCCGTCCTCGAAGGCGGCCAGCGCCTCCTCGACGTTCCGGAGCGCGGAGATGCGGTCCATCGTCAGGTCGTCCGGAGGTGGTCGGTGCGGGGTTCGTACACCTCGCCTTTCTGTTTCAGCTTCTCGATCTCGTGTTCGGCCTTCGACTCGTCGATGCCGACCTCCTCGGCACGTTCGACCACCACGTCGACCGGCGCGCCCTCGTCGTACTCGTCCTCGATGTCGGCGATGATTCCCTTGATGTTCTGGATGCGGTCGCGCTGGCTCTTGGAGGTCCCCGTCTCGACCACGTCGGCGTCGAACTCGCCGGTCTCGGGGTCGACGCCGATCTCTTTCAGGCAGTAGTGGGCGATGTCGACCGCCCGGTCGGCGTCGGCCTCTTCGACGGTATCGGACAGGCGGATACGCGCGGAGGCCTCGGCCAGGCGGACCAGCGCCTCCAGTTTCCGGGCGGTTACCGGCACCGGTGCGTCTTCGTCCTGCCCCTTGAGTCGCAGGTCGACGTAGAAGTCCTCGATGCGGGATTTCGCCTCCTCGGTCATCGTCGGGAAGCAGTTGCGCTTCGCGTAGGCGACGTACTTGCGGAGGAGGTCCGGTTCGATGGTCGGGGCCACTTCCTCGGTGACCGTGTCGACCTCCTCCTCGCTGAAGTTCGAGGTGGGATTCTGCGTCCGGTGGGTGTGGAGTTCGCCGGCGTAGTTGGTCTGGATGATGTGCTCGGCGAGGTTGCGGTCGTCCTCCTCGTTGGGCTTGTCGGTGACGGTGAAGATGAGGTCGAACCGCGAGATGAGCGCCGGTTCGAGGTCGATCTGTTCCCCGATGGGTTCGTACTGGTCGAAGCGGCCGTACTTGGGGTTGGCCGCCCCGAGCAGCGAGCAGCGCGACTTGAGCGTGGCGTTGATCCCGGCCTTCGAGACGCTGATGCGCTGCTGTTCGAGCGCCTCGTGCATCGCCGATCGGTCCTCCGGGCTCATCTTGTCGAGTTCGTCCACCGCCGCGATGCCCTGGTCGGCGAGGACGAGCGCACCCGCTTCGAGCGTCCACTGCTGGCCGTCACCGAAGTCGTCGCGGACGGCGGCGGCCGTCAGTCCAGCCGAACTCGACCCCTTTCCGGAGGTGTACACCGAGCGCGGCGCTATTTCTCGGATATATGATAACATCTGCGAGTTGTGCGAGACGACGCCGTTGGTGAGATAATTGTGCGTCCCCTCGATTTCCAGATCGTAGACCCACTCTTCGTCCGGTTCGACGGCCTCGATACACTCGATCTTGTCCCAGGCTAGATCACCGTCAGCGAGCGAGCGAAGCCCGTCGATATCCCTGCGGAGACTATCGAGACTACCACCGTCTGTGACTGCATCCGATGTATCGGTAGCCGCTCCGTCAAGTTCAGAGAGACGGGCGTCGAACGCATTTACGACCGTTTTGAGACTTTCTCGGCTCGGATTTCGACTGCCACGTTCGTAATGCTGATACGTCGAACGCGGGAGTCCGCAATCCGACTGCGTGAGTCCGAGTGAATCGCGAATCCGTCGGAGTACGACGCCAACATCCGGGACAACATCGAGATTCGGATTCCCGTCAATCCCGTCGAAGGTATCCGCAGCCACCGTCTTCCGGTCCGTGACGAACCCAATACAGTTAACGTACGTTCTGAACGCCTCTCCGGAGATTCGCAGGCGATAGCTCCCGTTTGCGCGCGGCTGAAGCTGTGAGGGGATTCCGAGCGAGAGCAGCATCGTTCGAACGTCCTCCAGTAACTGCTCGCTCATCGAAGCCACAGTTATCTCGCGCTGCGATGCAGAGACGTGGCCCTCACCCTCGATGTATCCCTTCAGGAAGCCAGCAGTGACGTCATCGCTACCGCCCATCAGTTCCTGCGGAACGCGTCGGTTCGCCGAGGAAGACAGCAGCGACTCGTCGAGAGAGCGGAGGAAACTGACGAATTCGCCGGCAGAGCACATCAATTCTCGGGCGTCTTTCCCTTCGTGAGATTCGCGCACCGTGACGTTGAGATTGAGCGACTCCAGAATCTCGGTCGTGTCGTCGAGGACCTCGTCGTCGTTGTTCGTGATCGAGACGAAACCGGTGTTGTCCGACCGCTGTTCGACGTACCCTTCAGCGACGATGTATCCGAGGAGGCGAGCGAGAGCCGGCGTCCACACCGACGGTAACTGGAGGTCGATCCGGTTGTGGGCGTTCGACGTTCGAAACGAGACATCCAGCTCGTCGTTGCCCTCAGTCGGGAGGGTTCGCGGCACTCCGATGAACGTTCCCTCGCCAAGGTTCTCGGCCCGTTTCGCCTGGAATCCCCCGTCGGACTGGACGAACAGCGGATGGGACGGCGTGACTTCGAGTTCGCGACCCGTGGCGGTCTGTATCCGATACAGGACATCCGGTGACCCGCGCTTCCAGACCTTCGTCGCCCGTTGGGGCGCTATCGTCCCGTCGGTCGCTAGCGACGGGACCTCGAAGTCGACGCTGTCCCAGACCCCGTCGTCTATCGGTTTCGGGTCGTCGAGATTCGATTCGACGAGATCACGAATGGCCACGTCACGGCCGTCCGCGAGCGTTACGCGGGTGTCGCCGTGGACGCACTTCCCTGTACCGGGGTCCCCGATCAGCAACATATGGAGGTCCCCACGTATCCGAGATCCGTCAGGAAGGTCCTTGGTCACGCCCGAGAACAGCTGGAGCATCATCGCGAGCTTCTCCTTCTCGTAGCCGTAGATCGAGGGCGCGATTGCGCCGACCATCTTGTCGTAGATGTCGGACTCGTTGGAGAGCTCGACGATCTCCTTCTTGTCGGCGTCGGTGATCTCCATGTCCTCGAACTGCTCGTCTTCGATCTCGACGCTGACGCCCTCCATGTAGATGTCGAACATCGGGGACTTCTCGTTGTCCGATCCCCGCTGGTCGAGCTTGAGGACGCCGGTCACGCGGACGTGGTCGCCGGCGGTCACGTGGCCGGTGATGTCGTCCTCGATGTTCACGTCGATGGACTGGGGCGTCTCGCCGCCGCGCAGTCCCTCCGGGGACTCCTGGACGCGGATCTTCTGGGCGTCGATGAACTGGGACTGCTCGGTGTTGAGCCGGAACGGACCCTGGCGCTCACAGCCCTGGCAGTCGTGGGGTTCCTGGAAGTCCCCGGCGGTCTGCGGGATGCGGGTGAGCGTCCCGCAGCGCTGGCACTCGAAGGCCGCCTCGACGACCTTCGGGCGCACGTCGGTCGCCTTGCGGACGATGCCCTGGACGGCGATGAGGTTGCCGTGGTGCTCGTGGCGGATGTCGCGGATGTCCTCCGCGTCGGGGAGGTTCTGGACGCGGACGTGGGCCTGGCCGAGCGACACGTCCACGGGGAGGTCGTACAGCCGGAGCGCTTCCTCGGCGTACTCCTGGAGCTGTTCGGGCTTCGTTCGGTAGTCGTCGGCCAGGTCGGGGTCGAAGCGGTAGAGGTCGTCCCAGTCGACGTAGAGAGACTTCTGGTCGTTTGGGTACTTCTGGGCGAGCTCACCGATCTCGTTGCGGTAGTAGTTGCGGTAGAACTCCTCGAAGCGGTCGATGAGTTCGGTGTTCTCGGCGGTCGCCATCTGAGTGGACAGTGGTTGTTCCCACTCGCCTAAGAAGGTTCGCAAAGGTCGGTGAAAGTGACCGATAGGCGGACGAAAGCCGGAATCACTACCGAACAGCGGGCGGAGTACTCGGCTGTCTCGAACCGCTCTCGGGCGTCACGCACCGAGGCTTCGAATCGCCTCGTAGCACGCGCCGATGGGGTGGTAGCCCGGTTCGACCGCCGGGCCGTCGCCGGTGGGATACGCCTCGTTGTCGGCGTCGACGCGTTCGTACCAGGCGCCGGTCGGCGCGACCAGCGTCTCGACGGCGTAGTCCCAGAAGCGGTCGTACCACTCTCGGTACGTCTCGTCGCCAGTGCGTTCCGCGAGCGCGGCGGCGGCACCGATTGCCTCCGCGACTGCCCAGCCGTACCTGTCGTCGACCACCGGGGCATCGCTCTCGTCGAGAGTGTAGGAGAAGCCGCCGCGGTCGTCGTCCCAGCCGTCGAGTGCGATGTCGAACAGTTCGGTGGCGCGCTCGGCCGGCCAATCGGCGTCGTGGTGGCGGTCCAGAATCGAGAGGGGTTTCGCCCACTCGGCGTGGTGGCCGGGCTGGTAGCCCCACGGCCGGAACTGGTGAGCCGGGTCGTCGCGGTTGTATCCGAAGTCCGGCGTCCAGTCGGCGTCGTAGTGCTCCCAGAGTCGGCCGTCGGACTCGCCCGCCAGATCGACGCATATCGACTCCGCGACGGTCGCCGCGCGGTCGAGGTACCGGTCCTCGCCGGTGACCTCGTGGGCGACTAGCGCCGCCTCGCAGGCGTGCATGTTCGCGTTCTGGCCGCGGTAGGGCTCCGACTCGCGCCAGTCGGCGTCGTACGCGCTCCGGTACAGGCCGTGGTCGGGCTCGTAGAAGTGGTCGTCCAGCAGCGCCCAGCTTTCGTCGAGATACCGCTCGGCGTTCGGCACGCCCGCTTCGGAAGCGCGTGCGTACGCGAGGACGACGAAGGCGTGGCCGTAACAGACGCGCCGCGACTCGACCGGTGCGGTCCCCGAGAGCAGCCAGTGGTACCCGCCGCGGTCGGCGTCTCGAAACTCCTCGCGGAGGAACGCCACGCCGCGCGCCGCGGCCTCGGACCACCGATCGTCGCCGAATAGCTCGCTCGCCAGCGCGAAGTTTCGCGTGAAGCGCGCCGTCGCCACCAGGTGCTTGCTGTCGCGGTCGTACACCGCTCCCGTCTCGGCGTCCAGTTGCGCGACGAACCCGCCGTGACGGTCGTCGAGACAGGTCGGGTAGTAGCAGTCGAGAACGTCACGGATTCGCTCGCGGAGCCACGCGCTGTCGGCGTAGTCTGCCATATCGGTGCCTCGACGCACGGGAGTACCAAGTTTGGGGCGGTCGCTCTCGGGGCGGTCGACAGAACAGATGGGATCGCTCGGATTTGAACCGAGGGTACGGGCACCCAAGGCCCGAAGGTTACCAAGCTACCCCACGATCCCGTGCCCTATATCGTCTCGACAGTGAGTAAAGGGTTTCGTTGCCGAGCGACTGTGTCACGCGGGCGCGAGGCCCCAGAAGTACGCGATCCCGAGCGTCGTGACGACCGCGAAGACGGCCTGGAGCGGCGCGCCGGCGCGCAGGTAGTCGCTGAAGCGGTAGCCACCGGGCCCGTAGACGAGGAGGTTCGTCTGGTAGCCGACGGGCGTCATGAACGCCGTCGACGCGGCGAAGGTCACGGCCAGCACGAACGCGAAGGCGTTCGCGTTCAGTTGCCGAGCGGCCTCAACGGCGACGGGGATCATCAGGACGACGGAGGCGTTGTTGGAGATGACGTTGGTCAATAGCGCCGTGACGACGTACATGAGGCCGAGCACGACCAGCGCGGGCAGGCCCGGCGCGGCGAGGACGAAGAGTTCGGCGAGCAGGTCCGCGCCGCCGGTCTCCTGGAGCGCGATGCCCAGTGGGATGACGCCGGCGAGCAGGAAGATCACGTCCCACTGGACGGCGTCGTAGAGTTCCTGCGGGCGGAGACAGCCGGTCAGTAGCATCGCGAGCGCGCCGGCGAGCGCGGAGACGACGATGTGGATCGGCGTCAGCGCCGCGGCACCGACTACGGCGGCGACGATGCCGACGGCCACAGGAATCTTCGACCGGCGGAAGTCGGGGCGCTGGACCTCCTGAGCGACGATGAAGTCGTTGTTGCGGTTGAGGCGGTCGATGCTGTCGGCCGTCGCCTGGACGAGCAGCGTGTCCCCGATGCGGAGGCCGACCCGGTCCATGCGCTGGCGGTACAGTTCCTGCCCGTGGCGCAACGCGAGCACCGTCGCGTCGTAGCGCTGGCGGAAGTTCGAGGAGGCGAGCGTCTCGCCGATGAGCGAGGAGCCGGGCGCGATGACGACCTCGACGAGGTTCTGGCGCTCGCTGGCGGACTCGAGTTCCGCGTCGTCGACCTCCACGTCGGGGAGCAGGTCCAGCCCCTCGGCGTCCAGGAGTTCGACGAGCGTGTCGCGGTCGGTCCGGACCGCGAACACGTCGCCGCCCCGGATGGCCTTCTGACCGAACGGTTCGAGGAACGTGCGTTTGTCGCGAACCAACTGGACGATGTCCACGTCGAACTCCGACAGTCTGAGCGCCTCCTCGACGGTCTGACCGACGAGCGGGGAGTCCTCGCGGACGACGACCTCGGTGAGGTACTCGCCCATCTCGAACTCGTCGGTGAGGTCCTCGTCGGCGGGGATACGGGCCGGGACGAGGTAGCGCCCGACGGTGAGGAGGTAGACGGTGCCGACGACGGTCACGACGATCCCGAGCTTCGTGAACTCGAACATCCCGAAGGGGTGGCCGAGCAGTTCCGCCGACAGCTGGGAGGCGAGGATGTTCGTCGACGTGCCGATGAGCGTGAGCATCCCGCCGAACATCGAGGCGTACGACAGCGGGAGGAGGAGTTTCGAGGGCGAGAGCTTCCCGGAGTGGGCGATGTCGGAGACCATCGGCAGGAGGATTGCGACGGCGGCGGTGTTGTTGATGAACCCGGAGATGGGTGCGACCAGCCCGACCGTCGCGCCCAGTTGCCGCGACTCGCTCGTTCCGGTCAGGGAGGCGATCTTCGCGCCGAGGATCTGGACGATGCCGGTCCGCTGGACGCCGTCAGAGAGGATGAACATCGCGAGCACGGTGATCGTCGCCGTCGAGGCGAATCCGGAGAGCCCGCGGTCGAGCGGCGAGACGCCGTCGCCGGGCTGGTGAAGGACGTAGACGGGGTCGGCGAGCAGACCCGCGTCGGCCGCCACCGTCGTCACCGGTTCGGCGAGCATCAGCGCGACCATGACGCCGATGGCGGTCACGTCGACGGGCAGCGCCTCCGTCGCGAACAGCGCCAGCGCCGCGACGATGACGGCGAATACGAACAACATCCCCGGCGTGATCGGTGGCAGCGGCACGTCTGTGGCGTACGCAGCCAGCGGGAAAAGGGTGTGCTGTTTCCGCCAGAGACGAGACGCAACCCGAGGGCGCCCGACGTTTATCCCCGTCCGTCCCGAACGGTCACGAATGGGACTGTTCAACGATCTGGGACGAAAAGTCGAGGAGCTGAAACGGGAGGTCGAGAGCGCGTCTGACGACGAGGCGACACACCGCTGTGACGCCTGTGAAACGCTCCTCTACACGGACCACGACGAGTGCCCGGAGTGCGGCGAGTCGTCGGTTTCGCCTATCGAGACGGCGTGACCAACCGGCGGTGCTCTGCGGTGGCAAGGAGCACCTATCGCGTCGGCCCGTCGCGCCCGAGGTCGGAGAGCAGCGCGTCGTAGCTCCGTCCGAATACCGGTCGTTGCCGGAGCGACGTGATCGCCACGTCGTAGACCGGCACCGCGAACCGGCCCTCGGTCCCGCGGACGACGACGGCCGCGTCGTGGTCCGTGTCCGCGGTCCACTCGCCGTCGAGGTGGCGGACGAGCACCTCGCCGAAGTAGCTCCCGAGTTCGGTGACGACGCTCGTGAACGCCCGATCGTCGAAGGAATCTTCGCTCCCGAGCGTCGTCTCGGCGAAGCGCTCGTCGTCCCACTCCTCGGCGACGAGGTCGTCGAGTCGCGACAGGGAGTCCGGCGAGAAGTCGAGGTCGTGCTCGCCCCAGAACTCGGCGAAGTCGACGGCCGTCTCGGCGTGCTCTGTGCGGACACCGTCCCACGAGCCGTCGGACGGGGCTGACTCGGCGGCGCTCGAAGCGACGGCGTCCTCGCCTTGGCCGTCGTCGGTGGCTGCTGGCGAGCCGTCCGACGCCGCGTCGGCTTCCGATTCCGTTCCTTCAGGGCTCCGGTCCGCTTCTTGGCCGGGGTTCGGGTCTGTCTCGGTCTCTGACTCCGAGGCCGTCTCGGCTTCGGGCTCCGAGGCCGTCTCGGTCTCCGGCTCCGGGGCCGTCTCGGTCTCAGGCTCCGGGGCCGTCTCGGTCTCAGGCTCCGGGGCCGTCTCGATCTCCGACTCCGATGCGTCGACACCATTATCGACTGTCTCGGAGCCCGCGGGCGAGTCCGGTGACTGCCGGTCCGGTGACAGCTCTTCGTCGGCCGATTCAGCGGGCGTTGCGTCCGCTTCGGTGGCCGGCGCGTCCGCCTCGCCGGACCCACCCGAGCGTGTCTGCGCCGTCTCGCTCGGGTAGTCAGGGTCGTCGTCTGTCTCGGAAAGATCGTCGTCGGCACCGGGTGCGTCCACATCGGCCTCGCCGGGCTTCGACTCGGATTCCCCTCCCGCAGACTCGGCCTCGTTGTCGACGAGCCGTGTCGGCTTCGTGACGGCGTCAGCCACGTCGCTCTCGTCGGCGTCTGCCGCGTCATTCTCAACGGTGTCAGCCGGGTCACTCTCATCGGCGTCTTCCGCCGCCTCACTCTCATCCGAGTCCTCCGGCGCGTCACTCTCCTCGGTGTCGTCAGCCGCGTCACTCTCAGCGGTCGGCTCGCGCTCCTCCGCCGATTCGGGTTCGAAAGTCCCGTCCCCATCGTCGCCGGACTCGCTCGCGTCGAGGTCGAGCGTCGATTCGAGGCGCTCTATGAGCGCCGCGAACACGGGTTCGTCGCTAAACGAGCGGACGGCCACGTCGAAGACGGGAACGGTCACCTCGTCGTCCGCGCCCGAAACGACGACGCCCCAGCGCCCGTCGGTGTCGACCCACTCGGCGTCGTAGGCCCGGACGAGCACCTCGCCGAGGTAGCTCCCGAAGCGGACGGTGTTCTCGGTGTAGGCCGTCTCGCCGGCGTCCGGGCCGGCAGTCCGACCCTCGTAGTTCTCCGCGATCGCCGCGTCGAGTCGGGCGAGCGCGTCCGTCGAGAAGTCGAGCGGGGCAGCGTTCTCGACAACGGTGTCGGCGTGCTCGCGAAACGCCGCGGGGTCCATCTCGCGCGTGTCGAGCACGGTCGGCCCGTCATCGGAACTGTCGCCGGCGGACGCGCCGTCGGACGCCTGCCCGCCACCGTCAGCCACGTCGTCGGTCCCGACGGCGCGACGAATCGTATCGAACAGACCCATGGGCACCGGAAGCACGCGCCGCTACAAGAAGGTACGGCGAAAGGATACTCGGTCGACAGGTCCCGACGGCGGGATCAGTGCTCGTCTCGCAGTTCCATCTCGGCGACGATGTCGTAGGGATCGTGCCCCTTGCGGATGCCGTCGAGTAGCTGGAACGCCTCGTCGGGCGCGAGGAAGTGCCGCGTCACCGCCCGGCCGAGCGGCGTCGGGTCGAGACCGTCGATGAACTCGTATTCGAGCAGTTTGCCGAGCGCGTGCTTCGTCGGAATCTCGCCGACCATCCGGTCGTTGAGGCGCTTGGCCTGCGTGCCGGCGACGGTGACGTTGGCGAGCGTCTCCTCGACGGCCGCGCCCTCGTCGTAGCGGGTGACGACCGGTTCCATCTCGCCTTTCAGCAGCTTGAACGCCACCTCGTCCTCGGTCATCTCCATGCTGTTGTGATACGAGCAGTCCGGTTCGACCAGCAGGTAGACCGTCCCCTTGTCGTGGTAGTCCGGGCGGCCGGCGCGGCCGAGCATCTGGTGGAACTCCTGAACCGTGAGCCACTCGATGCCCATCGCCAGCGAGTCGAAGATGACCTGCGAGGCCGGGAAGTCGACCCCCGCCGCGAGCGCCGCCGTCGTCACGACGGCCGCGAGGTCCTGGTCGGCGAACTGCCGCTCGACGCGCTGGCGCTTCCGGTTGTCCAGCCCGGCGTGGTACGGCGCGGAACTGTACTCCAGCTTCCGCGAGATCTCGTGACAGCGACGCCGCGAATTGGTGAAGATGATGGTCTGGCCGCGGTAGCCCTTGCTGGATTTGTTGTCGAAGGCCCGCTTGACGAGCTTCTTTTCCGTCTCGATCTTCTCGCGGCCGTCGGCGAAGGTGACGTGGCGCTCGATGGGGACCGGGCGCTCCTCGAACTCGATGAGCGTGGCCCGGAGCTTCTCGGCCAGTTGGCCGGGGTTGCCGACGGTCGCAGAGAGGTAGATCCACTGCGTGTCGCCGCTGTCGGGCGAGCCGCCGGTTTCACAATAGTACTTCAGCCGCGAGATGAGCCCGTCCAGCCGGTGACCGCGCTCGTCCTCGCCGAGCGTGTGGACCTCGTCGATGACGACGGTTCCGACGTTGCCCAGGTCCTTGCCCGTTCGGAGCGCGTGATCGATGCCCTCGTAGGTTCCGACGATCACGTCGGCCTGGGGGTCGAAGCGGCCGCCCTCGTCGGCGATGCGGCTCGCGCCCACCCGGAGTGACACGTCGACCATGTCGCCGTAGCGGTCCCGGAACTGCTCGTACTTCTGGTTCGCGAGCGCGACCAGCGGGACGAGAAACAGCATCTTCCCCTTGTTGTTGAGCACGCGGTCGATGCCGGCCATCTCGCCGACGAGGGTCTTGCCCGTCGCCGTCGCGCTCACGACGAGCTGGTCCTGTCCCGCCGTCGCGCCGTGTTCGACCGCGAGGCTCTGGACCGGCAGCAGCGTGTCGAAGCGCGATTCGAGGTGCTGTTGCATCCCCGGGTGGAGATTCAGCGAGTCCACCGGGACCGGGTCGACCTCGTCGACGGTCGCCGAAATCTCGTCGAACTTCGTCAGATCCGGGTCGAGCTGTCCCGAAAGGAGGTTCGTGATGCGTTCGAGGTCCTGGACCTCCAGCAGGAGGTCTTCCAGTCGCTCGCGGGCGTCGGCGCTGATCGACCCCTTGAACGCGAGTTCGCGGTCCAGTTGCTCGCGGGCGCAGTCCGGGCAGATTGTCTCGTCGTCGCTCTCGATGGCCGTTTCGCTCGTTATCGGCGAGTAGCGGCCGTCGGACGCACAGAGCCGGCAGGTCCGGACGACCTTGGCGTCGAGCTGGTACCCGTCGAGCATCTCGCGGACGCGGTCGCGGGCCGGCTGACTCGTCTGCTGGGAGATGCGGATGCGGGCCGCGCGGCGGGCGAGGTCCACGAACTGGTCGGGCGAGCGCAGTTCCTCGTCCGCACCGTCCTTGACCCGGAGGCGACGCGGGCGGGGGCCGGCGTCGGTCGCTTTCAGTTCGAGGACGGCGTGGAACAGCCGGTCGCCGTCGCGCTGGGCGACGACGCGGAACTCCTCGCCGTGTTCGTGCAGGAACAGCGTCTCCACCTGCGCGGCCTGCTGTGACACAGCCGTATCGAGGGGCCTGCGCTACTTGAGCGGTTCGGACTGGTGCGGACTGCCGTCCCCGGGTCGCGCGGTGACCGGCCTGAATCGGGCCGCCGTCTCACTCCGCCAGCCGAATCTCGTCGTCGTCGCCGGTCGGGACCGCACAGATGAACGCGCCCTCCTCGTCGCCGTCGTTTCGGTACCAGTGGACGGCTCCGGCGGGGATGTGGAGGCTGTCGCCCGCCTCGACCTCGTACTCCTCGCCCTCGATGCCGACGGTGTAGCGTCCCGAGAGGACGTACTGCTCGTGTTCGACCTCGTTCGTGTGCCTCGGGACGCTGCCGCCGGGGGCGAGCGTGAAGCGCCTGATCGCCAGGTTCGGTGCGCCGTGTTCGGCTCCAACGAGAACGCCCTTCGACAGTCCCTCGGCCGCGTCGACGGCCTCGTACTCGACGTCTTCGGCTCGGCGAACGAGTGGGTCGCTCATAGACGGCGGGAGGCGGGCCGCGCGGAAAGCGGTGTCGGCGCGCCCGGAGCCGCAAGGGGGCTTAAGGCCGTCCCCCGCCAACTGTTTCGCATGCGTCGGTTTCGTATCGGGAGCGTGTTCGGGATCCCCATTCAGCTGGACCTGACCTTCCTCCTCGTGTTGCCGCTGTTCGCCTGGATCATCGGCACGCAGGTCGAACAGACGACGGAGCTGTTGAACGGGACGCTGAACGCCGGCCTGGACCCGTCGGTCCTCACCGGCGGCTCGCTGGTCTGGGTGCTCGGAATCGGCGCCGCCGTCGGGCTGTTCGCCGGCGTCGTCCTCCACGAGCTCGGCCACTCGCTCGTCGCCATCCGCTATGGCTACCCCATCGACTCCATCACGCTCTGGCTGTTCGGCGGCATCGCCCAGCTCACCGAGATGCCGGAGGACTGGAAGCAGGAGCTCGTCATCGCCATCGCCGGTCCCATCGTCAGCGTCGTCCTCGGGGCGCTGTGCTACGTCGGCTTCCTGGTCATTCCGAACACCACCACGACGGCCGTCACAGCCGTCGCCTCCGCGCGGTTCATCCTCGGCTATCTCGCCGTGATGAACCTCGCGCTCGCGGCATTCAACATGCTCCCCGGCTTCCCGATGGACGGCGGCCGCGTCCTGCGCGCGCTGCTCGCGCGCCGTCGCCCCTACGCTCGCGCGACGAAGATTGCCGCCGAGGTCGGCAAGCTCTTCGCCGTCTTCCTCGGGCTCACCGGCATCTTCGTCGTCGGCAACCTCTTTCTCGCCGGCCTCGCCTTCTTCATCTACATCGGCGCGGAGGGCGAGTCCCGACAGACGACGATGCGCGCGGCCTTCGAGGGCGTCACCGTCGCGGACGTGATGACGCCCGCCGACCGCGTGACGACCGTCTCCGAGGACGTGTCCGTCCGCGAGCTCATTCAGACGATGTTCCGGGAGCGCCACACCGGCTACCCCGTCGAGCGCGACGGCGAGGTCGTCGGCCTCGTCACGCTCGAAGACGCCCGCGCCGTCCGGGAGGTCGAGCGCGACGCCTACACCGTCGGCGACGTGATGACGACCGAGATCATCACGATCAGCCCCGACACCGACGCAATGGACGCGCTGACGACGCTGCAGGGCAACTCCGTCGGTCGCCTGCTCGTCACCGACGCCGACGGGCAGTTCCAGGGCCTGCTCACGCGCTCGGACATCATGACCGCCCTCTCCATCATCAAGTCCAGCAGCGACTACGCCGCCGTGGGCGAGGCGGAACCGGAGACCGTCCGGCCGGACTCGCGCATCGAGCGCTGAGACGGACCACCGCCTCAGCCCGCGAGGTACGACCGCGCGTTCTCGTCTGAGACCTGATCGAAACGCTCGTAGAACTGCCCGACGGCGCGAAACGAGGACGGCGTTTCGAGACAGACGACCTCCTCGACCAGCGATTCGAGTTCGGTAATCGTCCGCGGTGAGCCGACCGGCACCGCGAGGACGATTCTTGCTGGGTCTTCGCCCCGGATACGCTCGATACAGGCCCGCACCGTCGCGCCCGTCGCCACGCCGTCGTCGACGAGACACACCCGCTTGCCGCGCAGTTCCGGGGGCGACCGCGACCCGCGATACGTCGCTTCCTTTTGCCGGGCTGCTTCGGCCGTCTCCAATCGCGTCCGCTCGACGTACTCCCGACTGACGCCGCGGCCGTCGATCGCCTCGTCGTTCAGCCAGACCGACCCGTCCGAGGCGACCGCGCCGACGGCGAACTCCGGGTTGTCCGGCGCGCCCATCTTCTGTGCCACCGCGATGTCGAGCGGGACGGAGAGCGCGTCGGCGACGGCGCGACCGAGCGGCAGCCCGCCCCGCGGGATCGCGAGCACGATGTCGATGCCGAGGTCGCGCTCGCGCAGCGCCGTACCGAGCCGTTTCCCGGCGTCCTCCCTGTCCGCGAACCGGACCGGCTGGCGGTTGCTGTCCACCATATCCTGTCGTACGCTACCACGGGACAAATAGTTCCGTACCTGGGCTCTCGCTCGACCCGACACGCCCCCGTCGCGACTCGACAGCCCCGTTACTCGTCCCGGAGCGCCGCCGCGACGGCTTCGAGTTCCGCCTTCCGGAACGCGTTCGCGCTCGCCTCGGGGTCGACCTCGTCACGCTCGCCGATCCGCCAGAGGATGCCGGCCCGCATCTCCGGCTTCGACGGGAGGCCGTTCGACCCGATGTCGTACCCCACCTCCTCGCAAATCGCGGCGAGCGCCTCCTTCGTGAAGGCGGTCGACTCGACGCGTTCGTACCGGCCCACTGCCTCGCGAATCTCGTTTCGCAGGTCGTCGACGGTCGGTGACATACCCGCACTGGGGGCGGGCGGCGTCCTGTAAGTTCCGGTCAGGCCGGCGTCCCGCCGGTCGTCGAATCGAGGGGGCCGGCACGCCACCGCAACGCCGCCCGCGAGACGTGCCCGAACTCGGCCCGGCGATGACAGCCGGGACACAGCGACACGACGTTGTCCATCGTGTGTGCATCCCGGACGGTGAGCGCCGGCACCGCGGCGAACAACCGCACGGGAAGGATGTGGTGCACGTCCGGATTCCGCCCCAGGTCGTCCGCGTCGGTGCCACACAGGACGCAGGCGTGGCCGTCGCGTTCGAGCGCTCTCTCGCGGACCGCCTTCCATCCCGGCCCGTAGTCGCCGACGCCGCCACCGCGCCAGTTCGGATGCCCGTCACCGGTGAACGCCTCCGAGAGCCACTCGGCGTGGCAGTCGCGGCTGCAGAGGACGATTTCGCTCTGGATCTGACTGGGGTACCGTTCGACGTGGGAGTCACAGTTGTCACAGGAAAAGGATAGTTTGCCGCCCTTCCAAGCGGGATGGGAAGCACCGGTCTGTTGCGGCGGGTCGCGCCAACTGCGATGTTCGACGCACTCAGAACAGTATCGACCCGACTTGTTCGATGGATAATAGTCGAAGGGTGCCTGACAGATGTCGCACGTCGTCTGCTCCATCGCGTCGGAGTAGTTCGGATTCGCCGCGCCTTCGTATGTTACGGCGTCATCGTGGCACGATTGCGAACAGTACGCCCGGTCGTAGTCACAGTAAAACTCGTCTCCGCAGTGATTACATTCCCTGTTCGGTAATCGCCGGTCGTGAACCCGGCTATGATGGACTCCCAATCCGCGACGGCTATCGAATGTCCGTCCACAGGTGGGGCAATTATGTTCAGACATACCCCAGAGTCCATCCCGATATCGAGTAAAACTGAGCCCCCCGAACTGAAAGTGAAAGTGACGCCGCTACGATATCACAGAAGATGTTAGAATTATTATACAGTCCGGGTGCGGGAATTGAACCCACGTCTCAGCCACCACAAGGCTGAAGGATACCACTACCCCAACCCGGACGCGCCTGCTGAAGCAGTCATAGCTATTCCGCTGGAACGGAAATACGTTACGAATCTGGGGGCGGTGTGCCGTGAGAGCGCGTGACAGCGGTGGAACGCGCGGGGAGCCGCCGCGGTGACCAAGCGCTTCGAGACGCTTTTGGGCGGGCGGCCCGTACGACGCGATACGCGTGGCCATCACGGACAAGATCTACGTCAAGAACCACCAGCAGCTCGCCTCCCAGCTGGAGACGAGCTTCCCGAAGGGGGCGTTCAAGGGGGCGACGCTGGACATCCTCTTTCAGGGCGAGGGGCTGGCAAAGCTCGACGAGGCCTCCCGAGATCGAGTGCTCGACTTCGCCGAGGACTTCCTCGACTGCGACTGCGAGGCCAACCCCCACTGTGGCTGTGCCGAGCGGAAGTTCATCGCCTATCTGCTGGAACTGCGCGAGCAGGGCATGGGTCCCGACGCCATCGTGGACGTGATGAGCGACGAGTACATGCTATACGCGTATCCTGGCGACGTGCTCTCGTTTCTCGACAACTCCGTGCGGACGCTCGAAGCGGTCGAGACGCTGGCCGACGTCGACGGGCGCGACGACGTGGCCGAAACAGTCCAGCGGCGGCGAAACCACCTGATGTAACGGCCTCGAAGGAAGCGGCCGAACGTTCTGGAGACCGTCACTCGCGCCGAACGAGCGAATCGTCGGCGAGGTATCGCTGTAGCACGTGCGCGTCTTCTTCCAGCGTCTTGAGATGGCCACGCAGGAGTTCGCTCGTGGCCTTGTCGCGAGCCTGCTCGGCCAGTTCGACGTGTTCGCGCAGCTGGACGGCGAGCGTCGCGTAGCCGTCGAGGTCCCGTTCGAGCGACGACCGCACGTCGAAGCGGTGGGGCGTCTCGATGGTCATCGGGGCGTGCTGGCGGACGCCCATCGGCCCACAGACCGGCACGCCGCCGAGCGCGTGGACGCGAATCGCGACGTCGTCGGTCATCTCGGCGATGCGGTCGGCGGCCGCTTCGAGGAACGCGGCGACGTCGCCGAACTCGGCCCCCTCGACGGTCCAGGCGTGTTTCCTGACCTGATTGAACAGGAGGTAGAACCCCGAGAGATCGGCGTTCAGGGCCGTCACCAGTTCTTCCGCCGCGGCCCGAGTCATCCGCAGTTCGTTCTCGCTGACGGTTCCCCACGCCTGTCGGAGGTGCTCGTCGTCGGGCTTCCGAAGGTGTGGTCGACTCGTCATGGTCGGTCGACCTCCTCGGGCCGGGCGAGCGCGTCGTCTTCGAGGAACTGCTCCAGCACGTGCGCGTCGTCTTCGAGCGTGGTCAGGTGGTCCCGCAGGCGCTCCGTCGTCCCCGAGTCGCCCACGTCCGCGGCGACGTCGACGTGTTCGCGCATGCCCGCGACCAGCGTCGCGTAGCCGTCGAGGTCGCCCGCGAGCGAGCGCCGGAGGTCGTACAGACCCTCCGCCTCCAGGTGGACCTCGGCGTACTCCTGTATCGTCGGGGGCGTGTTCGGCGGGATGCCGCCGAGTTCCACGATGCGGACCGCGAGGTCGTCGTTGATATCGCGGACGCGCTTGTAGGCGTCCTCGAGGAACGCGGCGACGTCGCCGAACTCGGCACCCTCGGCCGTCCAGTAGTGCTTTCGCAGCAGGTAGAAGAGATTGAACGATCCCGCGTAGTCGACGGTGAGGGCCTCCACGACCGCTTCGGCGTCGGCACGGTCGAGTCGCTGGCCGGTTTCCTCGACCGTGCCCCACTCTTGGCGGCGGTCGCCGCGTTCCGGCTCGCGGATGATTCCGAGTTGGTCCTCCGTCATCCGTGCACCTCACCCACCGCTCCCGTGAAACTCACAGTCATGTGTCGACCTTGGTGAGCGCGCCAGATAAGTATTGTCAGCACGGCAATGGTTTAGGGCAGCCCAAAGTGCGAGACTGGAGGGAGGGGATAAACCGCCTTGGTGGTCGTTCGTTCGCTACGCTACTGGTAGTGAGATTCGATACAGGAGAAATAGTCAATATAGCTAGAGGAATCGCGGGCGACGCGGTGGGCGACCGTGTTCAGGTGTCGTCGAAGCTACCGATTCGGTACGAGGCGTCCTCGTCTTCGCTCTGGTCGAGGTCTTCGAGGTGGATGACCTCGTCCTGGTCCATCTCGTCCAGTTGCTGGCGGAGCTTCGTGACGTAGCGCTTGTGCTCTTCGAGCTGTTCACGGAGGTGTTCGGCTTCGAGTTCGAGCCGTTCGTGCTCGCGGACGAAGCTCTTCGGGACTTCGACCTTCGGCGGGAAGCTCTCGGCGCTGCGCTCCGTGCTCTCGTCGTCGAACTCGTGTTCCGGCGCGACTTTCACCTGGCCGTCGTGGGAGACGAGCGTGTCGACGTAGTCTCGAAAGACCGCGGACAGCGAGATGTCCCGCTCCTCGGCGATCTCGCGGAGGGTCTCGAACTTGTCCTCGCTGACGCGAAAGGAGATGGTCTTGTTTTTGTTACCCATAGTTGTGTGATATTCACCGAGCATCGTATTTAATCGTTTGTCAGACATTCACCCTATCGCCGGTCGGCGGACCGACGCAGTTTATGTGGACGGGGTTCGGGGACCCCGACAGACATGGCGACAGATTTCGACGCGACCGCGCACCACCACGGCCTGATCGTGAGCGACCTCGACCGAGCGATCGAATTCTACCGAGACGTCCTCGGTCTCGACGTGCTGACGCGCTTTACCGTCGGCGACGAGGCGTTCGGGACCGCCGTCGGTATCGACGGTGCCAGCGCCGAAATCGTCCACCTGGACGCCGGCGGCGCTCGGCTGGAACTGGCGACCTACGAGCCGGAGGGGGAGGCGATAGACCCGGCGCTCAATCAGCCCGGATCGACCCACTTCGGACTCGCGGTCGACGACCTCGACGCGGTCGCCGCGTCGCTTCCGGACGACGTCGAGACGATCAGCGGCCCGCAGACCACCGAGAGCGGGACGACGATCATGTTCCTCGCGGACCCGGAGGGGAACCTGGTCGAACTGCTAGAAACGTGAGAAAATCGCCGGCCGGTCAGTCGGCGCTGGCTTCGGCCTGCTCGTCCTGCAGGCTTTCGAGCGCGCCGACGACGGACTGCCGGTAGTTCTCGATCGAGAGCTGGTCGTACTCCTCGTCGGCCATCGCGATGTACTCGTCGACGGCCGGGTCCTCGAGGTCGGCGTCGCCGTAGCGCTGGATGCGGTCGAGCGTCCGCTCTGCCGTCTCGACGACCCAGCGGTCACGCGTCGCCTCGTCGACCTCCGAGATGGACTCGGGGCGGATGGAGACGTTCACGTCGCCCTCGTCGGTCTCGTAGGTCCGCGGTTTGCCCACGACGGCGACGTACGCCGGCGGCTCCAGTTCGCGCAGCATCGAGGCCGCGTCGGGCTGGTACTGCCCGGCGTACATGAAGAACGTGTCGCCGTTGGGGTCGACGACCCGTCCCTGCCAGTACTCGCTGTCCTCGCCCACGTCCTCGGTCTCGGTGAGCGTGCCGACGACGAAGACGCGGTTCGCCCGCTGTCCGGTCGGCAGGAGGACGTACACCGGCGCGCGGTCGTCGTCCGACTCCTTGAACGTGTAGCTCGCGTCGTTGAACTCGCGTGCGAAGACGCGCCGGGCGACTTCGCGGGTGGGTGTGCTCGCCATCTAGATCGACCTCGCTTTGATGAGAATCTCGTCTGCATCCACCGGCCCGGTGAGGCGCTCCTGCTCGTCGGCGAGCAGGTAGCGGCCGAACGTCGGCCCGCGGACGCGGTAGTACCGCCCCATGATCTTCTGTCGCATCTCGTCGGCGACGACGGTCGTGTCGAGCGCGTCCATCGCCATCTCCTTGCCCTCTTCGAGCGAGATGCCGGTCAGTTCCTCGGTCGCCTCCTCGTCGAAGATGACCTCGGTGACGTCCTCGCCGTCGTCCAGGACGCCCTTGATGCGGAGGTCGAACTCGCCTTCGACCTCACCGTGTTCGCTACAGCGGCCGTTCTGGAGGACGCGGGTGCACTCGTCCTCGGGGCAGCGCTTGATCAGGCCGGACCCGGACTGGATGTCGACCAGCGCGCCCTCGGCCTCGACGCTGTCGTCGCCGACCTCGATCGCCTCGTCGAGTTCCTCGATGGTCGTCGTCCGGTTGAGCTTCACGGAGAAGCGGCCCTGGTACTCGTCGGTGACGACGTTGCGAAGGGCGTAGGATTTCCCCTCTTCGAGCGAGGGGAGGTCGGACTTCGACCACTTGGTGAACTTGATCGTCCCCGTCTCGTCGCCCAGCAGGCCGACCTGAGCGACCGCGTCGGCGCGGGGGTCCCAGAGCTCGACCACGGTGACGCGCATGTCGACCCACTCCTCGGGGGCGTCGACGTCAGCGACGTTCACCTGCTCGTTCCCGCCGCCACCGCCGCCGAGCTGGTCGCGGTCCATGCCGGCCTCGTCTAAGTACGTGTTGACGACGCTCCGGCGGGCCTCGCTGATCGGGACCTGGTAGTCGTTGACCAGCGTGTCGAGCCTGTCGACGACGTCGTCGACATCGATCTCGAGCTGGTCGGAAAACTGCTCGTGTATCTCTTCCGCGTGTGTACGCAAATCTGACTCAGTCATTGGCTGTCACTGTCTCCGCCTGGTTTTCGTTGGGAGACAGGTGACGGTTGGTCGGCTTCGGTTATAAACACTCGGCTGGCGGGGTGAAAGTGAAACCGATCCAGGGAGTGGGGCCGAGCCGCCGAGCCTCGCGCGAACGGTGTAGAGAGGGGATCTATGTGCGAAAATTAATACTCATGCGACAGTATTCAGACACGTGGTGGGTTCATGACCGAGACGGGCGGCCGGATTCAGGTGCTGCACGTGGACGACGAACCGGACTTCGCGGAGACGGTCGCCGCCGTCATCGAGCGCGAGAACGAGCGCTTCAGCGTCGCGACCGCGACGAACGCTCGCGAGGGACTGTCCCGGCTCGCCGAGGGCGGCGTCGACTGCGTCGTCTCCGACTACGACATGCCCGAGATGGACGGCATCGAATTCCTCAGGACGGTCCGCGACGAGTATCCAGAGCTCCCGTTCATCCTGTTCACTGGCAGGGGGAGCGAGGCGGTCGCGAGCGAGGCCATCTCGGCCGGCGTCACCGACTACCTCCAGAAGGAGCGCGGGCTCGAACAGTACTCGCTGCTCGCCAACGACATCGAGAACGCCGTCGAGCGAGCGCGCGCCGAGCGAGCGCGCGAACGGCACCTCGAAGCGATCGAGACCGCGCGAGAGGGCATCAGCATCCTCGACGAGAACGGCACGTTTCGGTACGTCAACGAAGCGTACGCGGATCTCTACGGGTACACGCCCGAGGAGATGCACGGTGAACACTGGGCGCTCATCTATCCGGACGACGAAGTCCACCTCGCGACCGAGGAGATCCTCCCGGCGGTCGCCGAGGAGGGGTACTGGCACGGCGAGAGCACGGGCCTGCGGGCCGACGGGAGCACGTTCACCGAGGACCACGTCGTCTCCCAGACGGCGAGCGGCGACCTGGTCTGTACGGTTCGGGACCTCACGGACCGACGCGAGCGCGAGGACGCACTCCAGCAGCGGACGCGAATGTTGGAGGAAGCCCCCGTCGGCATCACGCTCAGTGACCCCTCACGCGAGGACAACCCGCTCGTGTACGCCAACGAGCGGTTCGAGGAGCTGACGGGCTACGACGCCGAGACAGTCCGGGGCCGCAACTGCCGGTTCCTGCAGGGCGAGGACACGGCTCCCGAGACGGTCGCGGAACTGCGCGCGGGCATCGCCGACCGGGAGCGCGTCACGGTCGAACTCCGAAACTACCGCGCGGACGGCTCGGAGTTCTGGAACCGGGTCACGGTCGCACCCCTCAGAGACGCGTCCGGCGAGGTCACGAACTTCGTCGGCTTCCAGGAGGACGTCACCGAGCGCAAGCGCCACGAACGACGGCTCGAAGCGAAGACGGAACGGCTCGAACGGCTGGCCAGCGCCTTCAGCCACGACCTGCGCAATCCGCTGGACGTCGCCCGCGGCAACCTGCGGCTGGCGCGGGCGGAGTGCGACAGCGACGCCCTCGACGACGTCGAGCGCGCTCACGAGCGGATGGCCGCGCTGATAGACGACCTGCTGACGGTCGCCCGCGGCGGCGACCCGGTCGACGACGGGGACCAACTTGACCTCGGCGCGCTCGTCGCCGAGTGCTGGCAGGGCGTCGCGACGAAGGACGCGACCCTCGACATCCAGGCCGACCGGACGGTCGAGGCCGATCGGAGCCGCCTGCGCCAGTTGATCGAGAACCTCCTGCGGAACGCCGTCGAACACGGCGGCGAGGGCGTGACGGTGACCGTCGGCGACCTCGAAGGCGGCTGGTACGTCGAGGACGACGGGCCGGGCATCCCCCCGGGCCATCGCGAGGAGGTGTTCGAGGCCGACTTCTCGACGGGAGAGACGGGGACGGGATTCGGCCTGCGGATCGTCGAACAGGTGGCAGGCGAACACGGCTGGTCCGTCCGGGTGACCGAGTCCGATGCCGGCGGTGCGCGCTTCGAGATTACGGGCGTGACGGGCGAGGAGTGACCGTGCGGCGGCCCGCGCGAGAAGATTGATTTGTCGCCGGGCACAACGGACAGTATGGCCGACGACGAACGCCTCGGGCGGTTTATCAAGAGCACGCTCCAGTCGGCCGGCCGGCAGCTCTCGGACGCCAAGCGCGCCTACCGGAACGGGAAGCGCTCGGCCCGGGCCGGTCTCCCACGGGACGACGAAGGGCGGGCGCGAATCGTCTGTCGCCGCCACGCCGAGTACCGAGCCACCGCGATGGACGAGGAGTCCCGGCCCGTCTGTTTCGACGCCGATCACCCGGACTGTCAGGGCTGCGTCGAGGACATCCGCGACGGGACGATCGAGACCTGGTGATCGGGTCCGGGAGCTGTCGAGGGGCGGGACCCGCGACGGAACCGCCTAGCTCCGCATCGCGCCGCCGTCGACCGGGATGGCCGTCCCGGTGACGTACGACGAACGCGCCGAGGAGAGGTACGCCACCACGTCGCCGAGTTCCTCGGGCTGACCGACGCGTTCGAGCGGCGCGTCCGACCACGACTCGATGCCCTCCTCGTAGGAGTCGTACTCGCCGCGCTCGACGGCGGCCTCGACCAGTTCCTCGATCCGCGGCGTCTCGTGTGCGCCCGGCAGGACGGCGTTGACGCGGACCTCCGGCGCGAACTCCCGGGACTGGGTCTTCATCAGGCCGATGACGGCCCGCCGGACGGCGTTCGACAGCACGAGGTCGTCGATGACCTCCCGCACCGACCGGGACGTGATGTTGACGATGGTCCCGGCGTCGGAGTCGCGGAGGTGCGGGTAGGCGGTCCGCGTGGTCCAGACGGCGCTCATCACCAGCAGGTCGTAGGCACTGTACCACTCGCGCTCGGTCGTCTCCATGAACGGGCCGGGGGCCGGGCCGCCGGCGCTGGTGACGACGTGGTCGAGGCCGCCGAAGGTGTCGACGGTCTGCTCGACGAGCGCCTCGATCTGATCGGGGTCTGTGATGTCCGCCTCGACGGCCAGCACGTCGCCGTCGCCGACCGATTCGAGTCTGTCGCGGGCCGCGTCGACGTGGTCCGGCGTCCGGCCGCAGATCGCCACGTTCGCGCCCTCGGCGGCGAGGGCTTCGGCGCTCGCGAGTCCGAGTCCGCTCGTCGCGGCGGTACACAGCGCTGCGTTGCCTTCGAGTTCGAAGTCCATACCCGCAGAAAGAACCGACTGTCCCAAAGGTCTCCCGGCTAGCGCTTAGCTTCCCCAGAAGTTGTCCCGGCTCCCCAGCCGGCGGTCGTCCTCCTCGTCTTCGCCGTCCGCCGTCGACGCCTCGGGCTCGTCGTCTTCGGCGTCGTCCTCGTCCAGTTCCAGGCGCTCGATTTCGTCGGCGCGCGCGTGGTTCGAGTGGACGTTCGTGACCTTGACCAGCGACCGCGCCGGTGGGAGCACGCCGTCGACCATGATGATGAAGCCGTCTTCGGTCCGACCGACGCCGGCGCCGCTCTCGTGGATGTCCTCGACCGTGACCTCGACCTCCTCGCCGATCTTGACCGGCTGGCTCTTGAGGTCGGAAATTGGCTGGTTGTAGTGGTTGCACCACTCGGCACCACCCCGGTCGCCGTAGTGCGTACAGCCCATCCCCTCGATCCGTTCGGTGAAGCTGGGACAGTCGTCTGCGAGCGGACAATCGGGCATGACTCAGCGTAGAGTGGCCGCTGGCAAAACGCTTGCGACCCCGCGTTCCCGGCGCTCACCGCAGTATTACGTTTGATATTTTTGCCGACACACACTTTACGCCGAGCGGCTGGGTGTCGCGTAGGAACCCGACGAGACATGAACTCCCGGCCGCTGACAGCACTGTGGTGCCTGTTTCTCATCTGTAGCGCCGCCGCCGGGACGGCCCAGGGCGCACCCGCACCGCAGTTCGCAGACCCCGACACGAGGACGATCGACGCTCGGTACACGGTCGACCGGCTCCCGGACCGACCCGGCCTCGTCCGCGTGACCGCCCGGATCGACCGGCCCCGACAGGTGACGACGCTCTCGGTCCGTCCGCCGTCGAGTGCGACCATCGAGCGCGCGACCGGGCTCGACCCTGACGGAGCCCGGTGGCAGTTCACCGGCGAGACCGATTCCGCACGGCTGGTCTACACCGTCCCGGTCGGCCTGACGACGACGTTCGGCCGCCGGACCGCCGACACGGCCAACTGGACGCTGCTGGCCCGCCAGGAGGTGTCCCTGCGCGCCCGGTGGCGCTGGCACCTCGGGCCACGGCCCGTGTGGAACGAGACGCTCGCGCTCGCGCCCGGTCAGGACGGCGTCGCCGGCGAGACGGCCGCCTACATCGGCCCCCACGAGACGGCGACCAGAACGGTCGACGGCGACCGCATCACCCTCGTCGTGCCCGAGAGCGCCGACCTCCGTCCCAGTCGGACGGCCGTCCTCGACACCGTGAGCCGCGCGAAGCTGGCCTCGCGGGCCGGCCCGGACCACGACCACGTCCGCGTGTTTGTCGCCCCGAACGCGCTGGCCGCCGGCGGCTACACCCCGTCGAACGGCGAGCCCGACGTCATCGTCAACGCCGGCGAGCCGGTCCGCTCCCCGATCAACGTCTGGGTCCACGAGTACCGCCACACCCGCCAGACGTTCGAGACGACGCCCGAGATGGACTGGCTCGACGAGGGCAGCGCCGAGTACCACACCGCCGCCCTGACCTACCGCCAGGGCGCGATCGACGCCGAGCGGTTCCGAGACCGGGTCACGTCGGACCGCCACGCGTCGGCGGACCTGACCCGTCCCGAGGAGTGGGCCAGCCCCGCCGTGCCCTACGACAAGGGCACCCGCACCGTGGCCGCCATCGACGCCCGCGTCCGACTGGCCACCGACGGCGAACGGACCTTCGAAGACGTACTGGTCCGGCTCGTGGCGCGCGACGAGCGCGTCTCGCTCGATGCGTTCGCCGAGACCGTCTCCGCCGTCGCCGACGACGACCTCGACGCCTTCGTCCGGCAGGCTGTCACCGGCCCCGCGCCGTCCGTTCGGACCGACGCGCTCACCGACAGCGAATCGACGCGGCGCGGGTCCGCAGACACCGCACCGCGAGCGACGAACGCTGCACCCGTGTCGAGCGAGCCGAGCGCCACCTCGACCGCTGCCATCGACGGTGACGCCCAGCGCTTCGGGCCGCCGGTCTCGGGCGAGCGCACCGTCAGTCCTGGCGGGTGGCTCGCGCTCGTACTGGTCGTCGTCACGGCGCTGGTCGGGCGTCAGTTGTAAACACCGGGATTGCCTCGGTGGACTGCTGAAACCGTCGGCAATGGAGTCTCCGTTATCGCGGAGAGAGGAAGCGCCCCTTGTCGGCGATTTGGATTCACACGAAGACGCTCCCGAAGAGGAGCTAGACGGGACGGGGAATGGTGCGAACGACGCGGAATCTACGGGGAACTCGTGAATACTGCGCAAGAATGCTTACTGGATGAAGCAACAGGACGATAGAATACTCGAATATCTCGACGAAGAAGGCCGGGTGTCGCCCTCGATCATCGCCTCACAGGCCTGCATCGACATTTCAGAGGGGCACGTCCGCGACCGACTGCTGATGCTCTGGTACGTCGACTTCGTGAGTTCGATGCACGGTGATCTGTTCGAGATCACGACGGACGGGATGCTGTATTTAGACGGTCGGATTGATGCCGCGAATCGGCCGGTGCCGACGGTTGACAGAGTATTTCGGAATAGAAGGAGTCAAGCGATCTGATCAGACCCACACAAATGGTGGGTGGGTCGGTGGGTGGGAATCTCAAGTCGGTTGATAGGCAGTAGAAGTATTATTTTTAATATCAAAGTTGATTATTTAATGTGGCAGGATAGATTCTGACAACTCGCTCTTGACCGCGATCCAAGTTTTCGTAGTCAACAGTGGGATATTGATCTTCTAATTCTTCGACAAACTCATCAATTGTGCTCTGGCAAACACTCCCAAATCCACAAATATCAACAAAGTCCAATCTTAAGTTATATCTTTGCTGTTTATAAGCAGCTGCTCGGAAATCTTGCTCTACTTCATAGGTAGAATCATCCTCATTTACGAAGACAGCAATCAATTTCTCGCCAACAGTAATTTCGAATTCCCTACGATAGCTTTCAGGAGTGTTACCCGTTCTAGATTCCAACACGTCATGTAGGTTTTGAAAATATCGGTCTTGATCAAAATACCCAGAAGATGCCAGATGGGCAACGTAGTAGGCCTCATATCCATAGCGATCTTTCAATTCTCGTTTTTCCTCATTAATATCGAAGTCAGGATATTGATGGTTATTTTCTGATATTTGTCTTAGATATAAAGAGCTTCGTAACAGCGAGAGATAGTGTTCTGAGATAATTCCATCAAAAAATCCGACAATGTCGTCAATAGTCACGGTATCGGTCGCTTCTAGAGCCCTTGTCTGTTCATGTTCTATAGTCCGATCTACAGATCCACTTTCTCGTTTAATCTCTCTAGCTAATTGGTTAAATAAGGCATATTCATCACCCTGTAATTGGTCAGGATAGATAACACAGCGATCCTGTTCAATTAGAAGCTTATCACCCTGTTCCCCTGACTCCACAGACAGCTCACTATTCTCAAGGTCTCCGACATCAATATCATCACCAATAGTTAAATCAATATCATTCCCAATGTTTACTTCATCAGGGGATAATGCGGAGATTAAAGCAACGAGGGTTTCACCAGCGCCCATATTTTCCTCTATGAACGCTGCCTTTCAACGTGCTTCACCAGAGAGTCGAAATTATCGTCAACGAAGATTGTAGATCCCTCTTCAATGATTGCAACATTTTCAGCCTTGATTTCTTCCCCATCGGGGTTAGTGACTCGCTCTCCGGAATCATCAACTACATATCCTTCATTATCAATGGAGGCCCCAAAGCTCGCTAATATGTGTTCTGTCGCATCAGGTTCAAAGGTCATCTCCATTGTAGTTTTCGCCTCTGGTTCTCAGCGTGAGTGGCACTAGTAGACCGGAGGGTTATAATATTATGGTTCATACTGGCAGACTAGTTTGAAATAAAGCTATCAGTAGGATAGCTTCCTGTTCAAGGCTAAGTATAGTCTTAGTATGGAGAGATCACTCTGGTCCACAATTTTGTAGTAGACTGAGGAGTTCGGACCATTCAATATCTTTCTCGAATAGCCCTGCTCGAAGGTTCCACGACCACGGCGCGGCGTCATCAGGATCATAGCCAGTTGCCTTTTCAATCTCTTCGAGGCTGCCACCGAATAGCCGGTCAGTCGGCGCGTCAGCATCAGCAGGCCACGTCTCGAAGAACTCCGCGCTCTTCTTGGCCGCTTTGTACATCGCCAGTGTCGAGAGGCGCTTCCGCTCGGGATGGAGGTCCTTGCCGGTGTGGACGACGACGGCCTCCATATCGACGCCGATCTTCGCGTAGCGCTTCGCCAACGGCGTGTACTGTTCGGCAACCTCTCGGCGGTTCGTCCTGGCGTCGAAGTACGTCGAGCCTTCGTCGATTAGTACGGCCTTCGCCGGTCGCGGTGTTCGAGCAGCTGTACGGTGGACCGACGTGACGACGATATCTAACTCACGCTGACCACCTCACGGGGCACGCGAAACCGGGACTGAAATTCGCCAGACGGCGGCGGGGGCCGTTCAGATGATGAACGGGCACCAAATATCGAGCCTGAAACCGAAATTCAGACTCGGAAGTAGAGCGTTTGAGGGCCTGAGAAATCGGATATGAACGAGAAGGTTCGTATCCGACGGTTTCGGGACGGGCACGGTGGGATTCGAACCCACGACCGTCGGATGTCTTCCCCCACCGGCGGGGCCGGCGAGGATAGAAGTCCGACGCTCTATCCGGACTGAGCTACGTGCCCTCGCCGGCGTCTAATCCGGGTAGCGTCAAAAGAAATGCGAATCGCCGCGGGGTCACTCGTCGAGGTCCACGTCTTCCTCGACGTCGTCCACCGAGGTGATGGCGATGGCGTCGCTCGTCTGGACCGCATCGAGGCCGTCCAGGGCACAGAGTGCGTCGATGCGCTCCTGCGGGGCGGTGACCAGCAGGTCGTCGAACTGGAGGTGTCGGTCGACGGTCGCACCGGCGGCCCGCGCTCGGTCGGCGACGGACGCCGGGTCGGCGTCGGGGGCGGTCTCCAGCACGAGGGCAACGGACTCGCCCTCGATGGGGTCGGCGCGCATGGACTCGACGGCGCGGGAGACGTACATCACTCCGAGGAGGGGCCGCCGGGGCCTTGGTTGTGCTGGTCGGGGCGGTCGAAGCGGGCCTCGGCGACGGCGAAGGCGAGCGTGCTGACGAGGCCGAGCAGGGTCCCGCCGGTCAGCATCACCGCGAGGTACTGGAGGTCCTGGTTCCCGAGGAAGAACGCGCTCACGGCGTGGAGGACGGCGGCGATGGCGAGGACGTAGAACGGGGCGTTGAGGTACCGCCAGCGGAAGGTCCCGTCGAGGTACTCGTCGGTGACGCGGCCGAGGCTGGAGGTGATGCCGGCGGCGGCGAACCACTGGATGGCCCCGGCGACGAGGGACGCCAGCACCTCGACGACGGTGTGCGGTTCCGGCTGGGCGTCGAGGCGCTGGACGCCGCTGACGCCGCCGATGACGAGCAGCGCCGCCGCGACGACGTACGTGATGATGGTCACGCGGCCGGCGTACAGCCCCGACGTCACGCGCTCGGCGGCTTCGTCGAGGATCTCCTCGGCTCCCAGGCCGCGGGCGAGGATGTAGAGGCCAAGCAGGCCGGAGATGACGCCCAGCGCCGACCCGGGGTAGCCGAGCAGTTCGACGGCGATGGTCAGCGGGTAGATGAGCAGGAGGATGCCGAGCGGGACCAGGATCGTCCCGCGGGTCTCGGGGTCGTCGAGCACCTGCTTGATGGTGTAGTACATCGATTCGAGGTTCTGGGCCTGGCGGACGACGACGCGGCGGACGCCGTCGATGCGGACCCGCGAGCGGATGACGGGGACGACCGACTCGTCCTGCGCGCCGTCGGTGACGATGAGCGCGCGCACGTCGTCGCTCGCGGCCAGCGACGCGAGCACCGTGTCGACCTCCTCGCCGACGGCCCGGTTGGCGGCAACGTCGCTGCCTTCGAGGCCGGTGACGGCCGCCACCTCGACCTCCTCGTCGTCGACGTCGTCGTAGATGTGGACCCCCTCGAACAGGACGTTCACGTCGGAGTCCTCGGGGTCGTTCGAGGCCAGCGCGACCGCCGCGTCGACGACTTCGTCGCGCCCGATGACCGGCGTCTCGATGCCGGTCTTGCGGCCGAGGTCGTCGTCGAGGTCGATACACAGCACCAGCAGCATCTACGGGCGCTACGCCGTCTGTGTTTAACTTCTTTCGGGGAGGGTCGGGCTATCGGACGTGGCCAGGGTCGGCCGGGTGGGCGTCGACCGGGTCCGCAGAGTCGCCCAGCCGCGAGACGAGCCACAGCACCGGCACGAGCAGCGCGCCCCCGACGACGAACGGCGACCAGTAGCCGACGGCGTAGTAGAGCCCGCCCATGACCGGCGGGCCGACGGTGCGGGCGAGGCTACCGGCCCCCTGCGTGATGCCGAACGCGCTCCCCTGGACGGCCGCGCCGGCCCGCTGGGAGACGAGCGCCGTCAGCGTGACCGAGAGGACGCCGTTCCCCAGCGGCAGCAGCGTCAGCAGCACCAGCAGGCCGAGTAGCTCCGGCGTGAGGAAGGGAACGACGGCGGTCAGGTCCGGCAGGACGGAGCCGAGCGACCGGGAGGCCGGAATCGCGCCGACGCCGACGACGAGCAGGGCGGTCCCGAACAGCGAGAGCCTGACGGGACTGTACCGGGCCGAGAGCCGGCCGACGAGGACGCCCTGCGTGAGGACGGCCACCACGCCGATGTACGTCAGCAACAGCGCGCTCTGGGCGGCGGTGTAGCCGTAGATGTCGGCGACGTACGGGACGAACATGACCTGCACGCCCGAGAAGGCAAAGGAGACGAGGAAGAACGCGCCGAGCAGGTCCCGGAGGCCGGCGGTCGCAACCGCCGCGCGGAGCTGTGCGACCATCGACGGCCGCCCGTCGGCCGACGCGGACGACGACGGGCGATCGGGCTCCGGGAGGAACAGGAGGGCGACGACGACACCACAGAGGCTCGCGAACGCGGCGGCGAAGCTCGGCAGCGAGAATCGGGTGATCGGCACGGCGGCCGGCAGGAGGGCGTCGACAGCGGCGACCGTGGCGTCGAAACTCAGCACCGCGCCGATGCCGGGGCCGAAGATGAACCCCAGGCCGAAGGCGGCCCCGATGAATCCCAGCGCGGCGGCCCGCCGCTCCGGCGGCGTCACGTCGGCGACGTAGGCCTGCGCCGTCGAGAGGTTCCCGCCCATCGCGCCGGCGAGCATCCGGGAAACGAAGAGGACCCAGAGCGCGGTCGCCAGCCCGAACACCGTCCAGGCCACCACGGAGCCACACAGCGACACCACCAGGACGGGTCGGCGGCCGACGCGGTCCGACAGCGACCCCAGCAGCGGCGCGAACGCGAACTGCATCGCGGAGTAGGAAGCGGCGAGCAGCCCGATGACGAACTCCGTCCCGCCGGGGAACGAGCGCGTGTAGTACGGGAGAATGGGGATGACGATGCCGAACCCAAGCAGGTCGAGGAAGACGACGAAGAAGACGATGGCGAGACCGCGGCGACGGTCGGCAGCGGACATGGCCACACATGCGCGTGGAGTGAAGATAAGACGTTGGGGTGTGACGGGCGGTGTTCCGACAGCTCGGCCCCTGAGATGCCCGAAAGGCTATATATACAAAATGTATACTAACAGTCAGGATGTTGTACTCCCTGTTGCAGTACGGGCTAGAGGGGACCGGAACCGCCTCCGACTTCCTGCTCGCAGTGGGGCTGCTCGTCGGTGTGCTGCTCGCCACCCGCCTCCTGGGTGGGGTTTTCGACCGGCTATTCTGAGGGGGATAGCCGGGCCGTGTCGACCAACACCACACCGATGCAGATGCGCACGCTTTTTCCCGGTGGGAGGAGTCACTAGGCACACACGATGATCTCCGAGGGCTGCGAACAGTGCGCCAAAGGCGGCAAGATGGTGCTGTTCGTCTACGGCTACTGCGACCAGCGCGACTGCTTCTACTGTCCCCTCGGGGAGAACCGCAAGAACGTCACCCAGATGTACGCCAACGAGCGGCCCGTCGAGTCCGACGCGGACGTCATCGAGGAGGCAAAGCGCATGGACGCGCTCGGCACGTCCATCACTGGTGGCGAACCGCAGGAGGCCCTCGACCGGACCTGTCACCACCTCGAACTCCTGAAAGACGAGTTCGGCGAGGACCACCACACCCACCTCTACACCGGCATTCCCGGCGGCCGCGAGAACATGCGCCGCCTCTCGGAGGCCGGCCTCGACGAGATTCGGTTCCACCCGCCACTGGAACAGTGGGGCGACCTCCACGGCACGGAGTGGGAAGACATCCTCTACATCGCCCGCGAAGAGGGGCTGACGCCGGCCTTCGAGATTCCCGGCATCCGCGCCGAGGAGGAGTTCCTCGAATTCTTAGACGAGGGCGCGGCCGACTTCTGTAACATCAACGAGTTCGAGATGTCCGACGGGAACTACCGCCGGATGCAGGAGGAGGGCTTCGAGCTGAAGGAGGACCACATGAGCGCCGTCGAGGGGTCCCACGACATTCTGGAGACGATGGGCGACCACGAGAAGGTGTACTTCTGTACGAGCGTGTTCAAGGACGCCGCACAGCACCGCTCGCGGCTCAAACGGATGGCCCGAAACATCGGCCGAGAGTTCGACGAGGTCACCGAGGACGGCACGCTGGTCTACGGCAAGGCCTGGGTCTCGGAGGCGCACCTCGACGCACTGGGCGTCCCCGAGGAGTTCTACGCCGTCAAGTCCGAGCACGTCGAACTCGCCTGGTGGCTCCTCGAAGAGATGGTCGAGGAGGGCGACGTGCCCAAGGGCGAAATCGTCGAGCAGTACCCGACCTACGACGGGACCGTCGTCGAGCGGACGCCGCTGTCCGGTGGTGCCGATAGCGACCGAGCACCTGCCGACGACTGACCGTACGGCGACCGTAGGGAGCCGTTTCACCGTGACGAGCGACGCGAGTCACGGCCGTTTTGGTCCAGATTTTTCAACGAGCGGTGTGCGAGCGGAGCGAGCACACCCGAGGCAGAAAAAGGTGGGATGCGGACCGTCGTCGAGCGGACGCCGCTGTCCGGTGGCTCAGGTAGCGATCGAGCACCTGCCGACGACTGAGCGGTCGGCGACGACCGACGAGTGACCGCACGGCGACGCACCGCTGCACGGCTAAACGGACGGCGATCCGGTACTCGAAGCGCTTCGCTGGGGTTCTCACTGGACGGGAACAGCCACGGCGACTGACTGGGCTGGACGGCGTATCTTCACGTATGAGTCACACAGAACCGACCGCCGAAACCGAACAGGTCTGGATGGTCGAGCGGACGTTCTCCGCGGACTCGCCGCACATCCTCGTGCTCGTGTACGCGACGCCCGACGGGGCGCGCTACCTCCAGAAGGAGCGTGCGTTCAACCGATTCGGCGGCAGCGCCCCCGAGGTCACCGCGGCGATCGAGGCGTCATCGGACGAGTTGCGGCCGGTCGAGACGACCGAGCGGCGAGAGCGCTACGCGACAGAATCCGAGCGGATGCGTGACCGCCACGAGCCAGATGACGCGGTGTGAGGGACTGAGACCGTCGAACGTGCGTTTTCGTGCGGCAGCCCGGCCTGTGCCGTGGCGAGCGATACCCAGCCGCCAATTTGATAATCAGATGATGAGAAGGTGCGATCGAAGCCCTCCATGCGATTCGCTATCGACAGCGGCAAACTGTTGTACGCACTCGGTGTCCTGTTCGCCGCGGCAGCGCTCCTGTACTTCGTCCGCGACGTGGTGTTCGACCTCTCGATAACGGTGAAGGCCGCGCTGCTGTTGCTCGGGTTCGTCGCGTTCGTCCTCGCCGGCGTGGCCCTGGAACAGGACGTGCTGGACGTGGTCGCCTTCGCGCTCGCCGGCGTGACCTACGTCGTGTTCGTCGGCTACGTCGTCGTCCGCTACGGCCCCGGCGAGACGGGGACCTTCCTCCTGCTCGCCGCGTCGGCGGTGCTGTTCGTCGGACTCGGCTACGCGCTGCGCCGGGGACTCCCGTCGCTGTCGCGGCGGCCGGCGGCCTACGCCCTCGGCGCACTCGTCGTGCTGAGCGTCCTCCTCGTGGGGGCGGACGCGGCCACCGGCGGGGTGCGCTACGACGTGCAGACGAACGAGTCGGTCACTGTCACGATGCCGGCGGGCGAGCAACACGGCGGAAACTACGTGTCCGTCACGCGCGATATCGGGGCGATCACCGCCGCGAACCCGTCGCCGTTCACCCGTGCGCTCTCGCTGCCGGACGTCTCGGGCTGTATCGTCGGGGAGACCGCTCTCCGTGAAGATCTGTGGGTGAGCACCGACATCGAGTGGGACGAGGACACCATCGGCGGGTCGACGACGCGGACCTACGCCCTCACCGGCGAGTTCACGCTCGACGCGAACCGGACGGAGCCGACAACCTACGCCGTCGAGCGGGGCATCGAATGCGACGCCGAGCGGTCGGAGCCGACCATCGCGATCACCATCGACGAGAACGACCGGTCCGACTGACCGTCACGTTCCCACGAGTTCGGCCAGGCACTCCTGACAGTACGTGGCGTCGCGCATGTTCCGCGTCCCGCAGGACGGACACCGCACGACCGACGGAGCGGACGGTGCGGACGCGTGGCGTCCCGGTGAGGGCGCGACCGACGGCGACCCCGCCGGCGACTGCTCCAGCGTCTCGGCGCGCTGTTGGGCCTGCTCGATGAGTTCGTCGTCGCGCATCGCCTCCAGGCCGCGCCAGAGGCCCAGGAACAGGAGCGCCGGAGCGACGATGACGAACAGCCCCGTGAGGACGCGGAACGCCAGTTCGACCTGCCCGATTGGCATACGTTCACGTGGGTCTGGACGACCGTGTATCCTTCGCCGGTCAGTAGTGATACAGCGAGACGACCCACGGGAGGCGGTTGTACATCCAGATCGCCAACGGGAGGCCGACGACGGTCACCGAGAGGGCGTAGGCGACGCCGGTCCAGACGCCGCTGGCCCACCAGCCGACGAAGATGAACCAGACGGCGCGGACGAGCAGCGAGTGCTGTCTCCCGCCGTCGCTGGACTCCACGAGCGGGTCGCGGCGCTTCAGCGACAGGACGAACGGCACCCTGTTGATCATCTTGATGCCGAGCGGGATACCCACGATCGTGACGTTCAGCAGCCACGCGACCGAGAGCCAGAGACCGGTCGCCCACCACCCGACAAGCAGGAACCACGCCGCGCGGACGAATAGAGACGGCTGGTCGCTCATACCCGATCTACCCGGTCTGTCGGCATAAGTTTCCGGTCCGAGAGCGTGTCGGCACCGGACGACAGGGTTGATTCCCGGTCGTTAGCCCTCGAACCCGTCTTCGAACCGGAAGGTTCCGTTCCGCTGGACGACCTGCCCGTCCACCTCGATGAACGACTCCTCGCTCATGTCGACGATCATGTCGACGTGGACGGCGGACTCGTTTCGCTCGTTGTCCTCGCCCACAGTCTCCTCGTAAGCCCGTCCTACCGCCATGTGAACGGTGTCGCCCATCTTCTCGTCGAACAGCATGTTGTAGGTGAACTGGTCGATGTCGCGGTTCATCCCGATGCCGAGTTCGCCCAGTCGGCTCGCGCCGTCGTCGGTCGAGAGGACCTCGTCGAGCAGGTCCTCGTTCTTCCCGGCGCTGTACTCGACGACCTCGCCGCCCTCGAATTCGAGGGCCACGTCGGTCACCTCCCGACCCTGGTGGTACAGCGGCTTGTCGAAGAGGACTTCGCCCTCGACGCTGTCGGCGACCGGGGCGGTGAACACCTCGCCGCCGGGGAGGTTCTTCTCGCCGTAGTCGTTGAGCGTCCGGTTGCCGGCGACGGACATGGTCACGTCCGTCGTCTCGCCCGAGACGATGCGGACCTCGTCGGCGGGGTCGAGGATGTCGACCATCTGAGACTGGTGCTCGCGGACCGCGTCCCAGTCCTTGAGGACGGCGTCCCAGACGAAGTTCTCGTAGCCCTCCGTGGAGGTCTGGGCGAGCTGGGCGTTGGCGGGCGCGGGGTACTGGGTGAGACACCAGGTCTTCGACAGCCGCTCGGTGAGGAGCGGCTGCTGGGCCTGCTGGTAGGCCGCCGTGATTTCGGGGTCCACGTCGCTCGTCTCCGTGACGTTCTCGCTGCCCTTGATGGCGACGTAGGCGTCCATCTCCTCGTACAGCGCCTCGACGTGGCTCGGCGTCTCGAACTCCTCGCGGTTCCGCAGGAAGGCGCGGCGGAACCGCTCGCCGAGTCGATCCTGGACGACGAGCGGGTTCGCGCCGCGGTCGGCGGCGAACTCGTGAAGCGCGACGACGAGGTCCTCGGCGACGGGGTGGGCGTCGATGACGAGGTTGTCGCCCTCGCTCAGGTCGATGGAGTGGTCGACGATGACCTCTGCGTGTTCGCGGATGCGCGGGTCCATACCGCTAGGGGCCGCCGGCGGGCCTTACCCGTTGCCCTCCCGGCTACTTCTTCTTGCTCTGTTGGAACCCCTCTTTGAATCCCTGAAAGGTCCGGCGGAGCATCAGGTACATGAAAAAGAAGAACAGGAGGACGGCGGCGAGGACCCCGTACATGAGCCAGTTTTCCATACCGGCGGCTTGTCGAGCGGCGCTCAAAGTCCTTTCGGGGGCTGGCGGTTCCGGCCCTGAGACCGGCGAAATCGAAGTGTAAAATCCCGGTTTGACCGATAGCTACAATGACGACTGTGCATTGGCAAACACTCATAATCCCATAGAACATATTGATTATCATGTCGCTGCTGCCTTCTCGGGACCCGGCGACCCCGGACGCCGAACCCCGAGTCATCGGTGTCGACAGTGACGACGCGGACGACGTGCTGTCGGCGCTCTCGGCAGAGACGGCCCGTAATCTGCTGTCGGAACTGAACAAGGAGCCAGCGCCGCCCTCCGAGTTGGCCGATCGCGTCGACACGTCGCTCCAGAACGCACAGTACCACCTCAAGAAACTCAAGAACGCCGGCGCGGTCGAGGTAGTCGACACGGCGTACTCCGAGAAGGGCCGCGAGATGGACGTGTTCGCGCCGGCCAACCAGCCGCTGGTCATCTGCGCCGGGGACGAACAGGAGACCTCGGGGCTGCGGGCGGCGCTCGCGAACCTCATCGGCGGGCTCGCGATCATCGGCTTTGCCAGCCTGCTCGTCCAGCAGGTGTTCGGGAACTCGCTGTTCGGCGGCCCGACCGTGTCCTCCGGGAGCGCGGACACGGCCGCCCGCGACCCGAACCTCTACGTCGACAACGGGACCGTCGCCGACGGCGGGTTCGAGACGGCCGCAGGGGTGTTCGACACGGCCGCACAGGGCGGAGCGGAGGCCGCGTCGGCCGTGATTCCGCCGGGACTCGCCTTCTTCGCCGGGGGCGCGTTCGTCCTCGCCGGGATGGCCGCACTGTGGTACGTGCGCCAGTAACGATAGCAGCCAGCAGTTTTTTCGGCGAATTTCAGCGTTCGACGACGGCCGTCGAGAGCGGCGTCCCGTCGGGCGACCGGAGACGGATCCGAACCGCGCCGGCGTCCGTCGTGAGTTCCGCGTGGGCCGGCCGGTAGCGTCGCGGGTCGGCGTAGCTTCCAGGGTTGACAAGCGTCCAGCCGCCGAATTGGGTGATGGTGGGCTTGTGCGAGTGGCCGACCACGACGATGTCCGCGTCTTCCTGTCGCGCCAGCAGTCCCAGGGACGTCTCCGTGTGTTCGTGCCCGTGGGCGGCGACGATTCGGAGGCCGGACCACGACAGCGTCGCCAGGTCGGGGAGACGGGCGCGGACCGTCGGCGTATCGTTGTTGCCGATCACGGCCGTCAGCCGGTCGCATTCGGCCTCGACGGCGTCGAGGACCGCTTCCGTCGTGAAGTCGCCGGCGTGGACGACGTGGTCGGCCTCTCGGACCGCGTCGAGCGTCCGACCGGTCAGGCGGTGGCCGTCGGTCCCGTGCGTGTCTGAGATGACGGTGAGCATACGGGCCGTTGTGGTGCCAGCTATAAATCCAGAAGCATTTTGCGTTCTGGTCGTGACGGAAAAATAATGGCAGGCAGTAAATCAGTCGTCATCGCCGCCCTGATCGCGAACGGTGCGATTGCCATCCTCAAGTTCTTCGGCTTCCTCCTGACCGGCAGCGCCGCGATGCTATCGGAAACGTACCACAGCATCTCGGACACCGGGAACCAGGTGTTCCTCCTCATCGGGATCCGGTTCAGCGGTCGCGACCGCGACCGAACACACCCGTTCGGGTACGGCAAGGCACAGTTCTTCTACAGCTTCCTGGTCTCCGTGTTCCTGTTCGGCATCGCCGGGTGGGAGAGCGCGAAGCACGGCTGGAGCCAGCTCACGGCCGGCGGTCACGGCGGCGGCGGACACGCCGGCGAGGGCGTCGAGTTCCTCTTTTTCTCCTTTACGCCGCCCACGTGGCTCGATCCGCTGTGGGTCAACTACACCGTCCTGCTCGGCGCGTTCGCCTTCGAGACGTACGCGCTCGTCAAGGCCCGCGCGGAGATGAAACGTCAGATCGACCGCAACGACTGGTCGGGCTATCGCGAGGCGTTCCGCAAGACCAGCGACGTGACGACGCTGACGGCGCTGACCGAAGACACCATCGCGCTGGCGGGTATCGTCATCGCGCTGGTCGGCCTGTTCCTCGAACAGATGACCGGGAACCCGTTCTTCGACCGGATCTCCGCGCTCCTCATCGGCATCATGCTGATGGGCTTCGCGCTGGCGCTGGCCTGGGAGAACAAGCGACTGCTCCTCGGCGAGAGCCTCCCGCAGGACGAGGAACGCCGGCTCCGCGAGGTCGTCTCGCGACAGGACCACGTGACGGACATCGTCGACTTCCGAACGGTGTACTTCGGCCCGAACGAGGTCATCATCTCGGCCGACGTGGCCCTCGACCCCGGCCTCGACACGGAGTCGGTCGACGACGCGATCAGTGCCATCGAGGCGGCGATCAAAGCGGCCAACGGGGACGTCAAGAAGGTCTACATCGAGCCCGAAGTGTAGGGGTCGTTCTCTTTGAGCCACCACGGAACCGGAATGCGGTCGATGCCGGTGGTGACGGTCACTTCGAGCGTGAGGTCCCGGTTCGCCGGCCGCCGCTCGTCGTGGGAGACGTGTCTGATGACGCCCCGTTGGTCGACGTAGACGCGCGATCGGACGACGCGAGACGCGTTCTCACCGGGCCGGGTCCGCGTGGTCTCCGTCGCCGCGAGCACGGCGACCGGCTGGCCGTTTCGTGAGACGGTGTCGACCTGTCTGTACGTGCCGCCGGCGAAGAGGTGTCGGTAGAGGGCGACGCCCGTGGCCGAGTCGACGAGCGACGCGTTCGCGGGGACGGACCGCGCGACGAACGGCGTGTCGGGGTCGTCGCGGACGTTGACGTACAGCGTCCCGTCGACGATGACGCCGTCGTCCGTCAGCGGCCCGAATCGCTGGCGGACGCGCTGGACGCCGGCGTCGCGGTCGACCCACACGTCGAGCGTGTTCTGGGGGCCGGCGCGCTCGACGTGGCGGTGGTAGCTCCGCGATTCGAGCGCCAGGCGGTGGCGTTCCAGCAGTCGCTCGACGTCGACCGTGCCGTTGGTAATGGGGACGGAGACCGACGCCTCGTTCGCACTGGTGGGGACCGGAACCGGCGTGACCGGCCCGTCGTCGCTCGCCGTCGCCCCGCTCGGCAGGAGTCCGGAACAGCCCGCGAGGACGGCGACTGCGACGACGAGCGTGGCCCGCCACATACACTGACCGACGGCCGCGGCGCGCAAGTACCTGTGGGGGCGAACCCTTTTGCCGGTGAACGGCCAATCGTGGCCCGTGGCGACGACCGACGACGGCTACCTGCGCTTTTTCCCCTTCGACGAGCCGTACGACCACCAGCGCGAGGCGATGGGGACCATCTACGACGCGCTCGACGAGGGTCGTGACGTGCTGTTCGAGGGAGCCTGCGGGACCGGCAAGACGCTGGCCTCGCTCGTCCCGGCGCTCGAACACGCCCGCGAGACGGGCAAGACCGTCGTCATCACGACGAACGTCCACCAGCAGATGCGCCAGTTCGTCGAGGACGCCAGAGCGATCACGGACCAGGAGCGCCTCAGGGCCGTGGTCTTCCGCGGCAAGGGCTCGATGTGTCACATCGACGTGGACTACGAGGAGTGTCAGGCCCTGCGTGACACGACGCGGGACCTGGTCGAGGTCGAGAGCGACATCGCCGAACTCGAACAGCGCGAGGGCGAACTCCTCGAAGACGGGCAGGCCGGCAGCAGCGACGCGATGGAGGCCCGCAACGCCGTCGTGGAAGAATTGCGGGACCTGCAGGACGAGCGAGAGGAGATCCAGAGCGAGCGCTCGACCTGCGACCACTACTACCGGAACCTCACCGTCGACACCAGCGAGTTCTACGCGTGGCTGTTCGACGACGTGCGCACCCCCGACGACGTGTACGAGTACGCCCACGAGCAGGGGCTGTGTGGCTACGAACTGCTCAAGGAGGGGATGGACGGCGTCGACCTCGTCGTCTGTAACTACCACCACCTGCTCGACCCGACCATCCGCGAGCAGTTCTTCCACTGGATCGGCCGGGACCCCGAAGACATCATCGCCGTCTTCGACGAGGCCCACAACGTCGAGTCGGCGGCCCGCGACCACGCCCGGCGGACGCTGACCGAGAACACGCTCGACCAGGCCCTGGACGAACTCGACGCCGAGGACGACGCCAGGGCCGAGAGCGCGGCCAACGTCCTCGCGACGTTCCGCGACGCGCTGGTCGAGACCTACGAGGACGCCTTTGGCTTCGGCGACCGGGAGGCCGTCGATGAGCACTGGGAGGACGTGACCATCGCCAACGACGACAGGCGCGACGACCTGACGCTGTCCTTCCTGCAGGGCTACACCGGCCCCGGGTTCCACGAGGAACTGGACCTCGCGCTCTCACTCGGCCGGGACCTCGACGAGCGCTATCTGGAGGCGTTCAAGGAGGGGGACCTCGACACCAGAAAGGAGTGTCAGACCCTCCAGGCTGCGGCGTTCGTCTCGGACTGGCTCGACGAGTCCGACGAGTCGGGCCAGTACCCGGTGGTCAGCGTCCGCCGCGACGAGTCGACCGACGAGGTGTACGGTCGGGCCGAACTGTACACCTGCATCCCCGAGAACGTCACCCGCGACCTGTTCGCCGACCTCCACGCGTCGGTGCTGATGAGCGCCACGCTCCGGCCGTTCGACGTGACCGAGGACGTGGTCGGCGTCGACGACCCGGTGACGATGGCCTACGGCGCGCAGTTCCCCGAGGAGCGCCGCCGGACCTACGCCGTCGACGGCCCTGCGCTGTTCTCCAGCGAACGCGACAACCCCGAGACACAGCAGCGCATCGCCCGGACGCTCGAAGACATCGTCCGGTTCACTCCCGGAAACACGCTCGTGTTCTGTCCCTCCTACAGCGAGGCGAAGCGCTATCACGACATGGTCGCCGTGAGCGCGACGCGCTATCTCGACGAGCCGGGCACGCAGGCCCGGGACCTCCGCGAGGCGTTCACCGACGACGACGACGGCGTGCTGTACACGTCGCTGTGGGGCACACTCGGCGAGGGCGTGAGCTACGACGGCGACGACGCCCGCACCGTGGTCGTCGTCGGCGTCCCGTACCCCCACCTCGACGACCGGATGGACGCCGTCCAGGACGCCTACGACGTGGCCTTCGGCGACGACGAGGACGAGGCCGGGTGGCGCTACGCCGTCGAGATTCCGACCATCCGAAAGACGCGGCAGGCGCTCGGACGCGTCGTCCGCTCGCCCGACGACTTCGGCGCGCGCATCCTGCTGGACAAGCGCTACACGGAGGCCGCCGAGATGGAGATGCACGACTACGCCGTCCGCGGGACCTTCCCGCCGGAGGAGCGACGGGAGATGGTCGACATCGACCCGGACAAACTCAAGTTCGCGATGCTGAACTTCTATCAGGACATGGGCGCGTACGACGGGCCGCCGCCGAAGCCTTGAGTACGGGTTCGAGCGAAGCGAGAACACGCTTTTTCCCCGTGTTTTTGTGCGAGCGGGTGTCGAGTGAGCCCTGCGAGCGAGGCAACCCGACGCACAAAAAGTGGCTGCCGGCGACTACGATGGGCCGCCGCCGAAGCCCCGACCTCCTCGCCGACTCGCGGACGGCCCCGCCACCGACCGGAAACCGGATAGTTTGAAACCCTCCACGTGAAACGGGCGGGTAATGCTAGTCGCCTTCGACTTCGACGGGACGCTCTCCGACTCGGAGATGACGGTCCTGCTCGGAAACCAGAACGGCACGGCCGAGGACATGGCCGACATCACCGAGCGCGCGATGAACGACGAGATCGAGTACGCCGAGAGCCTGCGCCAGCGGTGTGCCCTGCTGGAGGACCTCCCGGACGAGAAGGCCCAGGCGGCTTTCGACGAGGTCGTCCTGCGCCCGGGCGCGGCCGCGGTCATCGAGGCGCTCCGCGAGGCCGGCGTCTACGTCGCCATCCTCACCGGCGGCTTCGAGCGCGGCGTCGCGGCGGCACTCGAAAAGGAGGGGGTCGAGGTCGACGCCATCGTCGCGAACCGACTGCTCGTCGAGGGTGGAAAGCTCACCGGCGAGGTCCGCGGCCCACTCATCTCCGGGACGAAAGACGACGCGCTCGAAGTCCTGACGGCCGTCGTCGGCGAGGACCGCGACGCGACGGTGGCCGTCGGCGACGGGGCCAACGACCTCCCGATGCTCGAAGTCGCGAACCTGGCGGTCGGCTTCGACCCGAAACCGGCCGTCGCGCCGTCCTGTGACACGACGGTCGAGACGATGGAAGAACTGTCCGACGTGCTCGAAGCCGAAGGGATTCTGTAACGCTTGACGCCGCAGTTGGAAAATCGTCGAGGCGTCGCCCGTCGACGGACCTGACAGACACGCGACCGAGCGACGACTCGAAACCGGGAGCACTGCTCCCTATCGGATGCGAGCGGTGGTTGTCGGACCAATGACAGACATGGTTGAGCGTGAACCGACGCGCGCTCGCCAGCGGTCGGCTTGTCCAAGAAATAACGCTCTCCACACATAAACGTTTTGAACAGGCATATTTTTGCCAATCCCTGATACGTCCGTCCAGATTTTCACGCGAAAACAGTCATTTCGAAATATGAGTTCGGGATCGCACTGGATGGGATCAGATCGAGTGCGAACGGACGCTGCGGAGCCGAGAGAGTCGATCAGCTCAGTTCGTCGCCTGGCCGATCGCCTGATCGAGGTCGGCTTTGATGTCCTCGACGGCCTCGGTGCCGACCGACAGGCGGACCATGTCGTCGGTGACGCCGGCGGCGGCCTTCTCCTCGTCCGTGAGTTGCTGGTGGGTGGTCGAGGCGGGGTGGATGATGAGCGTCTTCGCATCGCCCACGTTGGCCAGCAGCGACGCGATCTCGGTGGACTCGACAGTCGAGCGTGCCGCGTCGTAGCCGGCGTCGAGACCGAACGTGATCATGCCGCCGTAGCCGCCGTCCAGGTACTCGCTGGCGTTCGCGTGGGTCTCGTGGTCGTCGAGTCCGGGGTAGGTGACCCACGACACCTCGGGGTGGTCGTCGAGGAACTCGGCGACGGCCATCGCATTCCGGCAGTGGCGGTCCATCCGCGAGGGCAGGGTTTCGAGACCCTGCATCGTCTGCCAAGCGTCGAAGGGCGACTGCTGGCAGCCGAGGTCCCGGAGGCCGCGAGCGATGGCGGCGTAGGTGAACGCCGCGTCGCCGAAGCGATCGCGGAAGTTCACGCCGTGGTACGCGGGGTTGTCGCCGGCGATTTCGGGGTACTTGTCGGCGTGTTCCTCCCACGGGAACGAGCCGCCGTCGACCAGGATTCCGCCGACGGTCGTGCCGTGGCCGTGGATCCACTTCGTCGTGGAGTTCCAGACGAGGTCCGCGCCGTGCTCGATGGGGTTACAGAGGTACGGCGTCGCGAAGGTGTTGTCCACGAAGAACGGGACGCCGTGGTCGTGAGCGATTTCGGCCAGGCGCTCGAAGTCGGGCGTCACGAGCGCGGGGTTGCCGATTGTCTCGCAGTGCACGTAGGCGGTGTCGTCGTCGATGGCGTCCGCGTAGGCGTCGTAGTCCAGCGTGTCGACGAAGCGCGTCTCGACGCCGTTGCGCGGGGCGGTGTGGGTGTAGTACGTGTAGGTCCCGCCGTACAGCGACGACGCAGTGACGACGTTGTCGCCTACGTCGGCGAGCAGGAACGTCGCGAGGTTCAGCGACGCCATCCCGGAGGCCGTCGCGACGGCGCCGACGCCGCCTTCGAGGGCGGCGAGGCGCTCCTGAAGCATCCCGACGGTGGGATTCATCAGCCGCGAGTAGATGTGCCCGGGCTTCTCCAGCGCGAACTGTGCGGCGGCGTCCTCGGCGTCCTCGAAGACGTACGAGGTCGTCTGGTACAGCGGCGGCGCGCGCGATCGCGTCTCGGCGTCCGGTTCTTCCTGTCCGACGTGGAGCGCGTCCGTCTCGAAGCCGCGGTCTGAATCGTCCGTCATACGTACGAGTCCTGCACCTGTGGGGGCTTAATCCCGACCCCAGCGGAGAGGGCCGCCACTGCTGAGAGATACCGGCGATTCTGTCGACCGGGGCGAACGGATTCGGGCCTGTATTCTCAGGCCCACTTATGTATTCGAAGAGTTATAGGCCTGTAGTGTAATATGGGTGGTATGAACGAACCGTCGGGAGCGACAGTCGTTCTCGTCGCTCCCGAAACGCGGGCGGGACTCGGGCGGATCCTCCGCGATATCGATTCGGTCGCCGTGCAGTGGAGCGACCACCCCGAGTGGCTGTGGCGATCTGACGACGATTCCGACTGCATCGTAGTCACCGACGACCTGCTCCGTTCCGGGACGCTGGACGTGGCTGACATCGCAGACGCGACTGGCGCCGAGACCGGGACGGTGTTCGTCGCCTTCGAGGGCGACGAGCGGCTCGCTGCTCGCGCCCTCAACGGCGGCATCGACCGCTACGTCGTCGCGGACGACAGTGAAGACCTGCACCGAGCGGTCACCGACGCCGTCGGCGCTGTCATCGACGGAGTCGACCCCACCAGCGGGGCGGACGAGACACGAGCGGCGGACCTCGAACTCCGCGAGAGCCTGATCGAGACGGCCCCCATCGGCATCCACGTCCTCGACGAGGACGGGACGTTTCTGTGGGCCAACGAGGCGTTCGCTTCGACGGTGGGGCGGACCCCCGCGGAACTCGTCGGGACGCCGTACCGGGGGCTCATCGATTCCGGCCACCTCCCGCCGTGGTTTTCGCAGGCCTACGACGACGAGGTCCGCGACCTCCTCTCCCCGTCGAACGACGTCGACACGGCACGGATGAGCGCCGTCCCCATCCGAACCGAGGCTGGGGACCAGCGTCTGTTCGACCTTCACTTCGCGCTCCTCCCGCTGGAAGACGGGGAGTTCGCCGGCACTGTCACCGCCCTCCGGGACGTGACCGAGCGCAAGGAGTACCAGCGGGAACTGGAGCGCCAGAACGAGCGCCTCGACAAGTTCGCGAGCGTCCTCAGCCACGACCTGCGGAACCCGCTGAGCGTCGCCACCGGACGGATCGAGCTCGCCAGACGAGAACGAGACGACGAGTCGCGCCACCTCGCTGTGGCGGAGAACGCGCTCGAACGGATGGAACGACTGGTCGAGAACGTCCTGACGCTCGCGCGACAGGGGAAACTCGTGGGAGAGACGACCGAAGTCCCTGTCGACGAGGCCGCCCGGGAGGCGTGGCTGACGAGCGAGACGCGCGAGGCGAGCCTCACGGTCGCCGACGGCATCGAGACGGTCGACGCCGACGAGACACGGCTCAAGCAACTGTTCGAGAACCTCTTTCGCAACAGCGTCGACCACGCCCACGCCGACGTGACCGTCACCGTCGGCCCGCTGGACGACGGCTTCTTCGTCGCCGACGACGGCCCCGGAATCCCCGAGTCGGAACGGGATTCCCTCTTCGTGGAGGAGTTCTCGATGGCGGACGGTGGGTTCGGGCTCAACATCGTCCGCACCATCGCGACGGCCCACGGCTGGTCGGTCGACGTGACCGAGAGCGAGGCCGGGGGCGCGCAGTTCGAGTTCAGAACGGACGGGGCGACCTGAGGCCGGTCCCGGAGGCCGGCATCGCTCCGCGTGTAGCGATGTGGCCTCGCCGACGAGCCGATCAGGTGAACTTCCGAACGGTCATGTCGAGCGTATCGAGGTCGATGATTGGCGCGAACCCGGCGTCGGGATCGATGTTGACGCTCTTCTGGAAGTCGGTCTGGGCCTGCCAGCAGCCGGAGTTGAGCGCGAGGACGTTGTGGTACTCGCCCCAGCCGATCTTGTGGACGTGGCCGGTGTGGAACACGTCGGGGACCTCCTCCATCACGAGGTAGTCGCGGTCCTCCGGGGCCAGGCGGGTGTGGCCGCCGTACTGGGGCGCGACGTGGCGCTTCTTCAGGAGCTGGTACATCGCCTTGTGCGGTTCGTCGTAGCTCGCCTCCTCGTCGGGGAGTTCGGCGATGACCTCGTCCAGGGAGACGCCGTGGTACATCAACACCGTGACGCCCTCGACGGTGACCAGGGCGGGGTTCGAGTGGACCTGCGCGTCGTGAGCGGTCATAATGTCCCGCAGTTCCTCGTCAAAGCCTGGCTGGGGCTCGGCCAGCCGGACGGCGTCGTGGTTGCCCGGGATCATCCGGATCTCCATGTCGCCGGGGACCTCCTTCAGGTACTCCGAGAAGGCCTCGTACTGGTCGTAGATGTCGATGATGTCCAGTTCCTTGTCCTGCTCCGGGTAGACGCCGACGCCCTCCACCATGTCGCCGGCGATGAGCAGGTACTCGACGGACTCGGCCTCGGGCGTGTGGAGCCAGTCGGTGAAGCGGTGCCAGGCGTCCTCCATGAACTCCTGGCTCCCGACGTGGACGTCGGAGATGAGCGCCGCCTGGACGTGTCGGTCTGCCGTCGAGGGCTTGTGCGTCCGGGGCACGTCCGGGAAGTGCAGCGAGTCGACGAAGAGGATGCCGGCGTCGTCGGCCAGCGTCCCCTCGACGGCGATGACCTCGTCCATGAGGAGCTGCTGGACGAGGTCGGCGATGGGCCGGTCTTTCATCACGAGACACGGGAACGTGCCGTTCGTGTCTTCGAGTTCGACCAGCCAGTGGCCGCTGGCCGTCGAGCGGATATCCGAAACCATGCCGATGAGGGCGGCCTCGCTGCCGCCGGCCATGTTCTCGATGGCGTCGGTCGGGCGGTGGTTCACCCGGCCGCGAAGCTTGCTCGCAAGCTTCTCGTAGCGGTCGCGAAACACCGTGACGAAGTCGGAGTACTCGCCGGTTCCGGTCGACTGGCCGGTCATGTCGTTCGCGACTTCGATGGCGCGAAGCGATGGATCGACATCCCGGGACCCCCCCGTTTCGTGTGGAACGCTCCCACCCTCGTCGGCCGATGGCTGGGGGGTCGTTCCAGTCGAAATAGGGGGGTCGGGGTCGTCCGAAGTGGTCGCGTCAGACGGAGACGCCGGCGTCGAGCCAGACTCGGTTTTCGGACCGCCCCGTGCCGTTTCTGTTGCTTCTACAACAGATTCGACGTGGTCCGTCGTCAGTTTCAGCGCGTCGTCGGGGAGCGTTTCGAGTGCGCGGTCGAGCGTCGCTGCGGGGTCCGGCGTGTCGGCGATGCGGGTCACCGCCTCCCGCTCGGCGTTGTAGCCACGGCTCGCGAGTTCGCTGACGATGCGTGCCGGCGTCTCCAGAGGCACGTTCGACACTCCGCGTCCGCGGGCAAAAGGATAGCGGACCGCCGCCCGACACAAGATTGATGCCGTGGTGTCGGCAACGCGAGGTACGGATGGGCCCCGACACGTCGACGGACCGCACGCCGGCAGAGTCCGAGCAACGGGGACCCAAAGCGGATGCCGTCCCGTGGTCGGTGTACCTTCGAGATGTCGGGACGAGCGTCGGTGCCGTGGTTCTGGTCGGCCTCTTCCTCTTCGCCGTCAGCGGCGTGTGGCCTCCGCTCGTCGCTATCGAGAGCGGGAGCATGGAGCCACACATCGACACCGGTGACATGGTGTTCATCATGGACGAGGGGCGGTTCCCCGGCCCAGACGCTCGCCACGGCGTCGTCACGGCCGAACGCGGAACCGAGACCGGCTATCGAACCTTCGACCGGCCCGGCGACGTCATCGTCTTCGCGCCGAACGGGAACGAGCGGCGGACGCCGGTCATCCACCGCGCGATGCTCTGGGTCGAGGACGGCGAGAACTGGTACGACCGGGTGGACGCGGACGCCGTCGGGAGCGCCGATAGCTGTCGGGAACTGCGGAACTGCCCGGCCCCCCACAGCGGCTTCGTCACCAAGGGCGACAACAACGGTGCCTACGACCAGGTGACGGGGACCAGCACCGTCGTCCGGCCGGCATGGGTCGTCGGAACCGGTGTCGTCAGGATTCCCCGCCTCGGGTTCGTCCGGCTGTGGCCCACCGGGGCCGGGGGGCCGTCGGTGGGGTCTGCCGCCGAGACACCGGACTTCGGCCCGGGAGACCGAGACGACCAGACGGCGACCCGGCCGGTCGGAGCTGCCAACGTGACAACAGAAGGTTGATTGGCGGCCTCCGAGTATTCGCGATAGGAATGGCCGGTCGAGACCGTCGGTCGTCGGACGAGGACGACGAGCCGGGTGGGATCGTGTACGTGACCGACGTCGTCAGCAGCGCCGGGTCGGTGCTGCTCGTCGGGATCCTGCTGTTCGCCGTCAGCGGCGTGTGGCCCCCGCTCGTCGCCATCGAGAGCCCGAGTATGGATCCACACATCAAAGAGGGGGACCTCGTCTTCGTGATGGAGGAGACGCGCTTTCCCGGCCCCGACGCTCGCCACGGCGTCGTCACGGCCGCGAGCGACGGCGGGTACACGAAGTTCCAGCGCACCGGTGACGTGATCGTGTACAAGCCCGACGGGAACGGCCGGCAGACGCCGATCATCCACCGCGCGATGCTCTGGGTCGAGGACGGCGAGAACTGGTACGACCGCGCCAATCCGGAGTACATCGGGGGCGCGGACAACTGCGAGGAACTGACTTCCTGTCCGGCCGACTACTCGGGGTTCATCACCAAGGGCGACAACAACGGTGCCTACGACCAGGTCGGGTCGAACCCCATCAGCGACCCCGTCAAGCCGTCCTGGGTCATCGGCACCGCGGAGCTTCGGGTCCCGGTGCTGGGTCAGATCCGCCTCCAGTGGAGCGAGGCCAGAGGAGCGACGGGGCCCGGGACCGAGACGAACGCCACCAACGAGAACGTGACCACGCCCGCGTAACGAGCGGGCACGTTCCCCCCAGTCGAACTCAGTTGTCGAAGCGGGCCTGGACGAACGGCTGGACGTCCTCGATGTCGCCGAGTCGCGAGTCCGAGAGGAGCACGGCCTCCGTTTCCTCTGTGGGCACGGACAGCGAGATTTCCTTCGTCCGGCCGTACCGTCCCTTCGAGACGACGACGGCGTTGACGATGCCGAGCATGTCCAGTTCGGAGATGAGATCGGTGACGCGGCGCTGTGTCAGGATGTCGGCGTCGATCTCCTCACAGAGGTTCTTGTAGATGTTGAACACCTCGCCGGTGTTGATGTTTCGGACGCCGTTTTTCTCCAGGAGGATGATCGCGAACAGGACGATCTTCGACTGCGTGGGGAGGGTTCGGACGACCTCGACGACGCGGTCGAGTTCGATCTTCTCCTGGGCCTGCCTGACGTGGTCTTCGAGGACGTTGTCCGTCTGGTCGCGCTCGGCCAGTTCCCCCGCGGTTCGGAGGAGGTCGAGCGCACGGCGAGCGTCGCCGTGCTCCTGGGCGGCGAAGGCCGCACACAGCGGGATCACGTCCTCGGTGAGCGCGTCGTCTTTGAACGCCACGTCCGAGCGCGCCTGCAGGATGTCCCGGAGCTGATTCGCGTCGTAGGGTGGGAAGACGATCTCCTCCTCGCCGAGGCTCGACTTGACCCGCGGGTCGAGGAAGTCGGTGAACTTCAGGTCGTTCGAGATGCCCATGATCGACACACGGGAGTTCTCCAGTTCGGAGTTCATCCGTGAGAGGTTGTACAGCGTGTCGTCGCCGCTCTTCTCGACGAGCTTGTCGATCTCGTCGAGCATGATGACGACGACGCGCTCGTGGTAGTCCACGGCGTCGAAAAAGGAGCTGTAGACGCGGTCGGTCGGCCACCCGGTCATGGGTACCTCCTCGAACTCCGCCTTGTCGGCCTCCAGCGACTCGATCTCCGCGTCGAGCGCGTCCAGTGAGTCGTAGGTGGCCTCGTCAAGAGCGTCATCGTCTTCGCGTGCGCGCGACCGCAGGTCTTCGAGTTCGTCGATGCGGTCGTCGATGAGCGCCGCGTTCTTGTCGATGAACTTGTTTGCGAGCTGGGCCAGCACGCGGTACTGTGTGTCTGTCACCTCGCAGTTGATGTACTCGACCTCGCAGGGAACCTCGTACTTCTGGGAGGTCGTCTCCAGTTCCTCGCTGACGAACTTCGCGCTGGCGGTCTTGCCGGTCCCGGTCTTCCCGTAGATGAGGATGTTCGACGGGGTGTCACCGCGCAGCGCGGTGACGAGAATCGTCGCCATGTTGTTGATCTGCTCCTCGCGGTGGGGCAGTTTATGGGGCGTGTACGACGGGCGAAGCACCTCCTTGTTCTCGAAGATCGGTTCACCTTCGAGGAGGTCGTCGAACAGTCCTCGAGAGGCCTCGTCCGAGGAGTCGTCTGTCCCGGTATCGAGGCTGTCGAGAATCACGTCGTCGAGGTCGGGCGACCCCGACGCTGCGCTCTCGTCCCGCCGTTGCTCCCCGTCGACAGGCTGATCGACGGGGTTCGACGTGTCGTCCGTCGACGAGTCGGGTGTCGGATCAGGATCGTCGCTTGCGTCGGTCATAATCGAGAGGGTACCCCTTCGTTTCGTGTGGAGAGCGTATCGGAGATCGCGGTAGAGAGGGCGAGGAGTTCGTCAACGTCGTCGTTAGCGGGAATCGCCGCTCTCCGGCGTCCAGTTGAACCACATGAACCGTTCCGTGATTAGATATTAAGTATTTCGGTCCAGCAACTGTGCCGCCGCCGTGTGACCCGATACCGCCGATTTCGGATGGATAGTTGCCGTCCGATATAGTGTTTTTTAGTTGAAATATATAGTCTCGTCCGAGCGTGGCGCGGTGACCGCGGAGCCGCTCACCAAACCGACGACAGATGGGACCACGGACGAGCTGGCTTCAGAAAGCAGTCGGAAGTGTCCAGTGATCTGATGGAGAGAGGTTGTTCAGCGATTCGACGGGAAACGGTGGGGAGGTTGGTGTGTCGACGTCGCCGTTTCGTCTCGAACGAGATGGCCGTGACGCACGGCAGTCTGCGTCTGGACGAGCCCGGTCCGAACCGGAACGCTGGACGATATCGGGTCGACCCCCCCACCCCCTCGTTTCGGGTGGAACGACGAAAAGGAACGGGGGGAGGGGGTGGCCAAGATAGCGTTCTAGGTAGGAGAGGAAAGATTTAATACACAATATATTAAACCAAATCCGTACTAGAAAGGGAGGAAGACTAGGGACTACATCTAGATGTGTGTTCTAGGGATAGATCACTCCTAGCTAGGAAATTCCACCGACGCCCTCGAACCGAATCATCCCTCGTTTCCACTGTAATCCGGTTTAATCTGTTCTCCCCCCGGAGGGGATTTCGGTTCCACCTGAAACGAGGGGGTGGGGGGGCATCCCGTCTGGCCCGGGTCTGATCTGCGACTGGTCTGCACCCACTCCGTAAGTCGTGTCGTGGGCACGCAGCTCAAGGTCGGATCGGTCGTCCTCGGCGGTCCACCGGAAAAGTCCCCTCGACACCCGTCAGCGAACATATGTTTGTCTGACGTAGGCTTAAGTTAATTCGCCTATCTTTTACGGGCAGAGCCGCCATACCGGACACCTCCGGGCGGCGGGAGGATAGGATGGGACTGCTTACAAACCTAAAAGATAGCATTTCACGTGCAGCATCGACGCTGTTCTCCGAAGAAGATCCCAAGCGAATCGGCATCTACGGCCCGCCGAACGCCGGCAAGACGACACTCGCGAACCGGATCGCTCGGGACTGGACCGGCGACGCCGTTGGACCGGAAAGTCACGTGCCCCACGAGACGCGACGCGCGCGTCGGAAGGAGAACGTCGAGATCGAACGCGACGGGAAGAAAGTCACCATCGACATCGTCGACACGCCCGGCGTGACGACGAAGGTCGACTACACTGAGTTCCTGGAACACGACATGGAGAAAGACGACGCCGTCCGTCGCTCCCGCGAGGCCACGGAGGGCGTCGCCGAGGCGATGCACTGGCTCCGCGAGGACGTCGACGGCGTCATCTACGTGCTGGACTCCGCGACCGACCCGTTCACGCAGGTCAACACGATGCTCATCGGCATCATCGAGAGCCAGGACCTCCCGGTGTTGATCCTCGCGAACAAGATCGACCTAGAGGAGTCGTCGGTCCAGCGCATTCGAAACGCCTACCCCCAACACGAGACCATCCCGCTGTCGGCGCTCGAAGGGGACAACATGGACGAGGTCTACGACAAGATCGCGGAGTACTTCGGGTGATCTAGATGGCAGAAGTCAAAGACCCCGACGACGGCGTCCAGATCGACCTCATCAGCGGCGAGCGGATGGACGGACTCGCCTCGATGGAGAAAATTCGGATGATCCTCGACGGCGTCCGTGACGGGAACATCGTCATCCTCGAAGAGGGGCTCTCGCCCGACGAGGAGTCCCGGCTCATCGAAGTGACGATGACCGAGATCAGCCCCGACGAGTTCAACGGCATCGAGATCGAGACCTATCCGAAGTCCCAGACCGCCGATGCCAGCATCCTCGATCGCCTGATGGGCAAACAGTCGACCCAGAAGCTGACTGTCATCGGGCCGGCGAACCAGATCGAGACGCTCCACAAGGACGAAACGCTCATCAGCGCCCTCGTCTCTCGGAAATAATGCCCCACCAGTGCACGAACTGCGGCCGTGGCTTCGACGATGGCTCGAAGGAGATGCTCTCGGGCTGTCCCGACTGCGGCGGGAACAAGTTCCAGTTCCAGCCCGAGGGCGTCGACGCCACCGAGACGCCGGACGCGGAGCCACCGGAACCACCGGGCCCCGACAGCTCCGTCGCCAGGACCGTCGGGAAGACCGCCGCCTCGGTTCGCGACTTCGTCAGCGGGTCGTCTTCGCCGGACGCGCCCGATCACGGTTCCACCGGCGCGGCCACCGACGATGAGCGATCCCAGTCCGAACCCGAACGCCCGGCTTCGACCACGGAGGACGCCGCGCAGGCGAGCGCGCGCGGGGACATCGTCGAACCCGACGAACTCCCGTCGTCCGCGCCCGAACCGTCGGACGACGAGCACCAGTTCCGTCCCGTGGGCGCGGACCCGGATCCGCCGGAGGAGCCAGAGCGCGACGACCGCCCGGACCTCCAGGAGCTCCGCGAGGAACTCAACGACCAGTTCGAGTCGATCAAGGTGCTCGAACCCGGCCAGTACGAACTGAACCTGATGGAGCTGTACGACCGCGAGGAGTACATCATCGCGCTCCAGGAGGACGGGCGCTACTCCATCCAGGTTCCGGACCCCATCCAGTCGGAGTGAACGGGCCGCCTCCCGCCGTTTCGCGTGCACACGACACGTCACTAGACTCCCCTGAACACGCCGTAGACCGGCCAGCGACGGCTTTGCGCCCGCGGCCGGCACAACCATTATATAATATGCCGGAGATGCTTCCGGTAACGCATGGGCCACCGAGAACTCTCGGCGTCGGACTCGCACCTCGAAGAGTGGGCGTCGCTCCTCGGGACCGACATCGACACCGGGTGCGACAGTTCCGACGCGGACTTACTCGACGAACAGGACGACCGCGCCTGAGTGGCGGGCGCTCCCAGCTTCGCCAGTGGGCGATTCGGAGCCTGCCGTCGCGAACGCCGCGGGAGAACACGGGACCGGTCGACCGCGGTCCCGCCGTCTTCGATCCTGATTCGGGGCGATCGCATTCGAGTCCTATCGACTCGTTTGCGGTCGAATCGAACGTCGCGTCCGATTACGCGATCTTGTCGTACTGCTCGGAGAGCTTCTCGGCCGCCTCGGCCATCAGTTCCTGCTCGTAGCCGTCGAGATCCCACTCGACGATCTCCTCGACGCCGTCGCTGCCGAGGCGGACCGGGACGCCGAAGGCGGTGTCCTCGTGACCGAACTCGCCCTGGAGCTTGACCGACGCCGGTAGGACCTCGCCGGTGTCGCGGACGATGGCCTCGACCATGTGAGCGACGCCGCGGGCGGGGCCCCACTCGGTCGCGCCCTTGCGCTCGATGACGTCCATGGCGGACTCCTGGAGGTCGCCGAGCAGCTGTTCCTTCTCGTCGTCGCTGAACTCGGGGTCGGTCCCGTCGACGCGGACCTTCGAGAACACGGGGACCTGCGCGTCGCCGTGCTCGCCGAGGATGGTCCCTTCGACGTTCTGTACCGGGGAGTCGAACTCCTCGCTCAGCACGTAGCGGAAGCGCGCCGAGTCCAGTCGGCCGCCGAAGCCGATGACCTGCTCGCGCGAGCGGTCGCCGGCCTCGTAGAGGTGGCGGTTGAGCAGGTCGACGGGGTTCGAAGTGGTCAGCGAGATGTAGTCGTCGTTGTGCTCGTCGAGCGAGGACTGGATGTCCTCCATGATGGGCGCGTTGTCGCCCGCGAGGTCGATACGCGTCTGGCCGGGCTGACGGGGGATCCCGGCCGTGATGACGACGACGTCGGAGCCGGCGGTATCCTCGTAGCCGCCCTGGCGGACCGTCGTGTTGGAGTCGTAGGCGATCCCGTGGTTCGTGTCCGCGGCCTGCCCGACGGTGTCGTCTTCCTTGTCCGGGATGTCGACGAAGACGACTTCGTCGGCGATGTCTCGAAGTGCGATGTTGTACCCTGCGGCAGCGCCGACCGTTCCGGCCGCGCCGACTACGCTTACCTTTGTCATACCATTCGAAAGCCCACTCGCACGGACGTTAAACGTGTCGAAACCCCTGTTCCACGGCGAGGCGAACGCCGGCAGTTCGGCTCGCGCTTCCATGTCCCGTACCCGTAAACGGTTTTCAGCCCCGCGGCGTTGTGACTGGTATGAGCGACTTCGACAAGGAAGCCGAACGCGAGAAACTCCGGGAGAAGTTCGAGAAGGAAGACGAAAAGCGCCAGACGACCGAGCAGATGAGCGAACTCCTGTTGAAGGGCGCGACGATGACCAACGCCCACTGCAGCGACTGTGGCGACCCCATCTTCCGCTACGATGGCCAGGAGTTCTGTCCGACCTGCCAGAAGCCCGTTGCGCGCGAGGAGGGGGCGAGCGGCGCGCAGGCAGACGACGGCACAGCCGACGCCGAAGGGGCCGACGGCGAGCAGGGAGGCCAGCAGCGCGACGGCGACCACATCGAAGTGGCCGACCCGAGCGACGACGCCCGCGTTCAGTTCGGTGCCGACGACGACGCGCAGGCGGCCGACGCCGAGGCCACGCCCGGCGAGTCCGGTGATGCTGACCCGACGGCGACCGATTCGACGCCGCCAGCGGACGCGGCTCCCGCGGCCGATCAGTCTGTCGAGTCCCCCACTGACAGCGGAAGCGTCGCGGACACACCCGAACCGAACCCGCCGACCGACGAGACGTCCGTTCCACCCGAACCGGAGGGTGTTCGGGGCGGTCGTTCGGGTGCCGCTGCGGGCGCTGAGTCGGGGACGGCAAGCGATACCACCGCCCGCGCCGGTTCGGGCAGTCGACCCGAAACGGGCGGCCGGGACCCCTCCGTTTCCGCTCGACAGCACTGGTCGCGCGCCGGGAGTGACGACGCGGGCGCCGAACTCGACGCGGCGGCGACGCTGTTGGCACAGACGGTTCACCGGTTCGCCGAGCGCGCCGCCGCGACGGACAACCCGCGCGAGGCCCGCGAGCACCTCCAGGCGGCGCGAGAGGCGGCCGAAGCGCTCGACGCGGCGACGTTCTGAAATTACGGCTCGTAGTCGGCAGCGACGACCTCGCGAATCCGGTCGGCGGTGACCTCGCCGATACCGGAGACCTCCAGTAAGTCCTCGCGGTCGGCGGTCATCACGGCTTCCACGCTCCCGAACGCTTCGAGGAGCGTCCGCGCCGTCACCGGGCCGACCTCGGCGATGGAGGCGACGACGTACTCCTGTTGCTCGGCCAGCGTCTTGGACTGTTTCTCCCCGTGGACGCTCACCTCGCGGTCCGAGACGTCCTGTTCGCGCTCGGCGATGACCTCCAGTAAGTCCGCCGTCTCGGCCTCGTCGGCGGTGCGGACGATGCTCGCGCCGAAGTCGACCGCCAGCGAGGCGAGCGCGCCCTGGATCGCCTTGTGGTGGACGTTGCGCGCGCCGTAGAGGTCCTCGCCCTCGATGACGACGACGGGGCGGGCGTAGTGGCGGGTGGCGTCCCCGACCTGCTCGAACATCGAGCGGTCGCCGCCGGTCAGCGTGTCCATGAAGTCCGCGACGGTCTTTCGCTCGACGACGACCCGGTCCGAGAGGACGTAGTCGCCGACGGCCAGCGTTTCGAGTCGAGTCTCGATTCCCTCGCGCGTCGAGAGGTCGCGGGCGATGGTCGAGTCCAGTTCCCGCTGGTCGGCGACGATCTCGATACCGTCGTCGTCGGTCCCCGCGCTCGCGACGGTGCCGTCGCCATCGCTCGGCGCGTCGGGGTGGTCGCTGGACTCGTCCTCGCTGTCGGTCCCGCCTTCGCCGTCGCCCTCGCTCGCCCCGGCGGCCGCGTCGGTGGCAAACGCGTCGAGTCCGGCCTGACCGTCACCGTCCTCACCCGACGTGTCGGTCGTCCGACCGCTACCGTTTCGACTGGAACCGCCTTCCTGTGTGGTGGTTTCTCCCCCACCCGTTCCACCGGAAGCGGTCCCCTCCTCAGCTTGACCCTCGTACTCGTCGAGCCCGGACTGGCCGAGTTCGGCCTCCAGTTCGCCGGCGACGCTCTTGAGCTCGTTCAGTTCGCGTTTCATCCGCTTCTGGTCGTTGCGGGCCTTCCAGAAATACGCCTCGTCGCGGGTGTCCTCGGCGAGCAGGACGACGACGCGGCCCTCGGCCTGCCGGCCGGTCCGACCCTTGCGCTGGATGGCCCGGATCGCGGTCGGGACCGGCTCGTAGAACAGCACGAGGTCGACCTCTGGCACGTCGAGGCCCTCCTCGGCGACGGAGGTGGAGACGAGCACCTCGAACTCGCCGCCTCGGAAGCGGTCGAGGGTCTCCTGTTGCTGGCTCTGTGTCATCCCCTCGCTGCCGTCGGTGTCGCTCTGGCCGACGAACTTCTCGGTCTCGAAGTGATTCGAGAGGAAGTCCACGAGCGTCTCGGCGGTGTCGCGGGACTCGGTGAAGACGATGACGCGCTCGCCGTTCTCGATACCGAGCGTCTCCGCGAGCAACATTCGAGTCTGGCGGAACTTCGGGTGGAGGTCGTCGTAGGACTCGGCCTTCCGCATCGCCTCGCGGACCTTCGGCTCGCTGACGAGGCGCTGGTCGGCCTTCGACGCGCCGGAGGAGCGGGCGGCCTCCTTCAGGCGCTCGAAGTACCGCCGCAGGGACTCGACGCTCTGGGTCTCGACGTAGGTGACGGCGGTCCGGAGCTTCCGGATCTCGGCGAGCAGGCTCATCCCCTGGTAGCCCTCGCTCTGGTCGTTGTCCATCAGCTTGCGGAGTTCGGCCTGCATCCCCTGAATCTCGCGCTCGGAGACGTCGGCCGAGGACTTGTTCGTGACGCCGAGCTCTTTGAGCTTCCCGAGGCGCTCCTCGATGACTTCGTTGATGGCGTCGCGGATCTCGACGACGACCTCGGGGAGTTCGATGCGGTTCCACTCGACGCTGGTGTCGTGGGTGTACTCCGCCACGTCGGCGTCGTCCTCGGTCATCACGGCCACCTCGGAGAGCCCGAGGTTCTCACAGACTTCGAGGATGGCCTCCTCGTCGTCGCCGGGCGAGGCGCTCATGCCCGTCACGAGCGGGTCCTCGGCGTCGGCGTGGTAGCGGTCGGCGATGTAGTTGTAGGCGTAGTCGCCGGTCGCGCGGTGGCACTCGTCGAAGGTGCAGTGGGTCACGTCGGCCATCGAGATACGGTTGCCGACGAGGTCGTTCTCGACGACCTGCGGCGTCGCGATGACGATGCGGGCGTCCTCCCAGAGGTCGGCGCGGTCGTCGGGGCGGACCTCGCCGGTGAACACCACGACCTCATCGGGGTCGATTTCGAGGGCCTCGCGGTAGAACTCGGCGTGTTGCTGGACCAGCGGCTTCGTCGGAGCCAGCATGAGCGACTTCCCGCCGACGCCGTGGAGGCGCTCGGCGGTCACCAGCAGCGAGACGGTCGTCTTGCCCAGCCCGGTCGGGAGACACACCAGCGTGTGGCCGGCACTCGCCGTCTCGGCCAGTTCGACCTGGTAGCGGCGGTTCTCCAGGAACTCCGGGACGACGAGTGGGCGCTCGACGTACTCGCCACCGGCGTCGGCGGTCGACATTACCCTCGCGTTCGCCCCGGCCGCGGTTAAGCGTTCAGATACCGCGGTGAAAGTGAACGGCGGGGCACTGCCCGATTAGAACGGGAGGTAGTGGACGCCGACCCACATCGCCAGCGCGCCGAACACCGGGATGGAGAAGTTGTCGTCGACGACGTAGCCGGCGATACGGGGCTTGACCCCGTCGGCGAAGGTGGCCGCTGCGCCGCCGAGGACCGCCGCGGCGGTGGAGACGAACGGGGCCGCGAGCAGCGTACAGACGCCGAACATCACGAGCAGGACCCAGGCCTGCTTGACGCTGCTCGCGTCGCCGGATCCGAGGAGGCCGCTGATGGGGTCGCCGATAGCGAGCATCAACATCGCGGGGACGGCGATGTCGGTCGTCACGCCCGGCAGTCCCACGGCGAAGGCGACGACGGCCATCCCGACGATGTACAGCGCGTAGCCGGCGGGGTTGTCCTGCTCGTACTCGCGCGTGAGGCGGTCGTAGACCACCCAGTCGAGGCCGGTCGTCAGCCGGACCGCTTCGAGGACGACCACGACGACGAGTGCGACGGCCAGAAAGCCCTGGACAACGTCCCACGTAATTAGCTCCGGGCGGAGCAGGTGGGCGAGCGGGACCGTCGCACCCGTGACGTGGACGAGCCGTCGTGAGACCTCGTCGGCCATCTACAGGTCGTCGAAGGTTCGGTCGCCGGTGCTGAGCTGTTCGAGCGTCTCCGCCAGGCCGTCGACGGGGAGGCGCTTCTGTTCGGTCGTGTCGCGCTCGCGGACGGTCACGGTGCCCTCCTCCAGCGCCTCGTAGTCGACTGTGACGCAGTAGGGCGTCCCGACCTCGTCCTGGCGGCGGTAGCGCCGACCGATGGCCCCGGAGTCGTCGTAGGTCACCGCGAGGCCGGCCGACCGGAGGTCACCGGCGATTTCCCGGGCCAGGTCGTCCATGCCGTCCTTGTCCATCAGGGGGAAGACGCCGACCGTCGTCGGGGCCTGCTCGGGCGGCAGCGAGAGGTAGGTCCGCTCCTCGCCGTCGACCTCGTCGGTCTCGTACGCGTGTGCGAGGACCGTATAGATGATCCGGCCCACGCCGAAGGATGGCTCGACGACGTGCGGGCGGACGTGTTCGCCGCTCTCGGTCACCTCGTCGACGCTGAAGTTCGTCTGCTCGACGGGGACGGTGTAGCTCTCGTCGTCGATCTCCACGGTAACCTCGTCGGCGTCGAACGCGCTCGGGTCGCGCTCGGCCAGCGCTTCGAGCGCGTCGGCGACCCGCTGGGCGTCGCCGCCGAACTCCGGGCCGAGGTAGCTCATATCGGGGTCGACGGTGGCGCGCTCGACGGTGATCGGCTCGTCGTACTGCTTGAAGACGGTGAAGTCCTCGCCGGAGTGCTCGGCGTGCTTCGAGAGGTCGTAGTCGCCGCGGTAGGCGAAGCCGGTGATCTCGATCCAGTCGCCGTCGACCTCGCTCTCGGCGTCCCAGCAGTCAGAGGCGTAGTGGGCGCGCTCGCCGGCGAGGTGCTGGCGGTACCGGAAGCGGTCCATGTCGACGCCGATGCGCTCGTACCACCGCTTCGAGACGCCGAGGTAGTAGGCGACCCACTCGCTCGCGACGACACCCTCGTCGACGGCCTCGCGGACGGTGAGGTCCCGCTGGCCGCCGTCCTCGGCCTGCTGCTCGGCGGCAGAGTACAGCGGCACCGTCACGTCCGCTACCTCGTCGAGCGGGGGTTCGTCTTCTTCGGGGTCGACGAAGTGCTCCAGTTCGGCCTGCGTGAACTCCCGGACGCGGACCAGCGACTTGCGGGGCGAAATCTCGTTTCGGTAGGCCTTGCCGATCTGGGCGACGCCGAAGGGGAGCTGGTTCCGGGCGTACTCCGACAGTTGCGGGAACTCGACGAAGATGCCCTGGGCGGTCTCGGGCCGGAGGTAGCCGGGCGAGGACGTGCCGGGGCCGATGTTCGTCTCGAACATCAGATTGAAGTTCTCGACGGGCTCGCCGGCCAGCGACGCCCCACAGGAGGGACACTCGATGCCGTGGTCGGCGATGAGGTCCATGACCTCCTCGTTCGGGAGGGACTCGGCCTCCTCGATGTCGGTGGCGTCCTCGACGACGTGGTCGGCGCGGTGGGTCGCGCCGCACTCGCCGCACTCGACGATCATGTCGTCGAAGCCGTCGAGGTGCCCCGAGGCCTCGAAGACGGGCTCGGGCATCACGGTGGGCGCGGAGATCTCCTGGTGGCCCTCCTTGACGACGTAGCGGTCGCGCCAGGCGTCCTCGACGTTGGACTTCAGCGCGGCCCCCTGTGGGCCGTAGGTCCAGAACCCGGACGCGCCGCCGTAGGCGCTCGCAGACGGGAAGTAGAAGCCGCGACGCTTCGCGAGCTCGGTGAGGCGCTCGCCCTCGCTCATAGGCCCTGCAGCAGATCGATGTCCCGGACGATGCCCGTGAGCTCGTCGCCGGACAGCAGCGGGATCTGCTCGATGTCGTGCTCGATCATCAGCTGTGCCGCCTCCGCCGCCGTCCGGCGCTTGTTCACCGTCACCACGTCGCCGGTCATGAACTCGCTGACCGGCTCGACCGGGATCTCGACGTTCCGGGTCGGCATGTAGCGTCCGCCGACGGCCTTGATGCCTTCCCAGGCCCATTCGTCGTCCTGGTTGGCGATGGAGTCGCCGGTGTCGTCTTCGCCCTCGACGACGCGGGCGACCTCGATGATGTCGACTTCGGTGAGCATCCCGGTCATGTCGCCGTCCTCGTCGAGGACGACGCCGTAGGGGACGTTCGCGTGGGAGAGTTCGCGCTCGGCGACGGTCAGCGGCGTCTCGGCGTACACGCAGTTGATGTCGCGCTCCGCGAGGTCGCCGACGATCCGGTCGCCGTCGACATCGCGGTTGGCGATGGCGCGGATCACGTCCGTGATCGTGATGATGCCTTCGAGGTGGCCGTCGACGACCGGGACGCGGCGCTCTCCCTCGTCGACCATGAGCCGGGCGGCGTCCTCGATAGCCGTGTCCGCGCCGATGGTCGGGACTTCCTCGACGAGGAGGGCCAACTGGTCCTCGTCGGGGCGCTCGATGAGCGCGTCCCGCGAGACGATCCCGCGGAACTCCTCACCGCTCTCGGTTTCCTTTATCACCGGGACCGACGAGAAGCCCCGCTCCTGTAGATACTCCAGTACGTCGTCACGGGTGCCCGGAATCGAGACCGTGACGACCTCCGAGCGCGGCGTCATAGCGTCTGCGACGTTCATACTGCCAAAACCTCCTGCCCGCATCTACTAAGTCCTTAACATCCGTCCGCTTTCCCGCCACGCGGCCGGCGAAACCGGGCGACGGCACCCCGCAGTGTCGGGCTCCCATCCCCCGGGATCCGTCCCCGTGGGCCGCCGGGTCGTCTCCCTCGGGCCCTGTGCAAACGTATTTCCATTATATCATATCTTGCGAACGGGATTGTGTCGACGAGCGGTTCGTAGACTACAGGCGCTATAACTTTACTTATCAGGTAATCACTGTCTGGGAGTGAGTCGGAATAAGAGTGGTCATATCGCCGTTTCTGACAGCACCCGAACTATTGTCAGACGCGTGGTGGGAGCAAATCGACCCACCGTCTACGGGTTTCGCTATATTTTTATACGATTGTTACATATTGTCATGCATGGAGCCGGACACGGTTGCCTCAGTCGAAGTTGCCGCGGACGCAGAGGTCATGGCTTCCGTCGAGGAAGGCGAGACCGACCAGTTCATCATCGCGGACGTGACACAGGACGGCGCGTATCTGACGGTCCCGCTCGGAGAGGCGGCCTCGCTTCCGGCCTGGCGATAGTCGACGCATCGGGTTCTGACGGCGGTACTGTTTTGCTCGTCGAGTCGGTGCGTTCGCCCATGTTTTCGGGAACCGTCCTCTCGTTCGTCGTCGGGTTCGTCCTCCTCGTCGCGGCGTCGTACATCGGAACGACGATGGCCTTGCGGGGCTTCTTTGGCCGCGAATACCGCTCCGAGGAACCCTCTCTGTCCAGCGCCACCCGCGGCGACGAGGGCGAATCGAGCGACTAGCCGGATGGGTGGACTGGCCGCGAGCGCGAGCGGCGCGACGGTCGCCGCCTCACCGACTGTGAAACCCTGCGAATCCGTCACAAACGGCCGCACAGTCCCCGCTCGCACGGAGAAAACAAGCGTTATGCCGCCCCGGTAAGTTCGACTCGATATGAAGGTACTCGTCACGGACCCGATCGCTGACGCCGGCCTCGAACGACTGCGCGAGGCGGGCCACGAAGTCGAGACAGCCTACGACGTCGAGGGCGACGCGCTCCTGGAAGCGGTGGCCGACGTGAACGCGCTCATCGTTCGCTCCGGCACGCAGGTCACCGAAGAAGTGTTCGCCGCCGCGCCCGACCTCGTCATCGTCGGCCGGGCCGGCATCGGCGTCGACAACATCGACATCGACGCCGCGACCGACCACGGCGTCATCGTCGCGAACGCCCCCGAGGGCAACGTCCGTGCGGCCGCCGAGCACTCCGTCGCCATGGCCTTCGCCACCGCGCGTTCGATCCCACAGGCCCACGACCGCCTCAAGAGCGGCGAGTGGGCGAAGGGCGACTTCCTCGGCACGGAGGTCAACAACAAGACCCTCGGCGTCGTCGGCTTCGGCCGGGTCGGCCAGGAGGTCGCGAAGCGCCTCGGCAGTCTGGGCATGGACATCGTCACGTTCGACCCCTACATCAGCGAGGAGCGCGCAGAGCAGTTCGGCGCGGAACTGGTCGACGACCTCGACGACTGTCTCGAGGCCGCCGACTTCGTCACCATCCACACGCCGCTGACCCCCGAGACCGAGAACATGATCGGCGAGGAGGAACTCGCCCAGCTCGAGGGCGGCTACGTCATCAACTGCGCCCGCGGCGGCATCATCGACGAGCCCGCGCTGGCCGAGGCCGTCGAGGACGGCCTGCTCAAGGGCGCGGCGCTCGACGTCTTCGGCGAGGAACCGCTCCCCGAGGACAGCCCCCTGCTCGACGTGGAGGACGTCATCGTCACGCCCCACCTCGGCGCGTCCACGGAGGCCGCCCAGGAGAACGTCGCCACGTCCACGGCTGACCAGGTCGTCGCCGCGTTCAACGAGGAGCCGGTCGCGAACGCCCTGAACGCCCCCTCGCTCGACGAGGCGACGTTCCGGGAGGTCGGGCCGTACCTCGATCTGGCCGACACCGCCGGCCGCATCGCCGTCCAGCTGTTCGGCGGCCACATGTCCACCGTCGAGGTCACCTACGCCGGCGACATCGCCGGGGAGGACGTGGAGTACGTCACGGCCAGCGCGCTGAAGGGCGTCTTCGCGCCCTCGGACCTGCAGGTCAACGCCGTCAACGCCCCGCAGATCGCCGAGGACCGCGGCATCGACGTGACCGAGTCCAAGACCCGCTCCTCCGAAGACTACCAGAGCCTCATCACCGTCACCGTCTCCGACGGCGAGGAGTCCGTCTCGGTCTGCGGGACTCAGTTCGGCGGCGAAGAACCGCGAATCGTCCGCATCGACGACTTCCGCATCGAGGCCGTCCCGCACGGCCACATGCTCGTCGTCCGCAACAAGGACGAGCCCGGCACCATCGGCTTCATCGGGACGGTGCTCGGCGAGTCCGACATCAACATCGCCGGGATGTTCAACGGCCGCGAGACCATCGGCGGGGAGGCCCTCTCCGTCTACAACCTCGACGAGCCGCCGACGACCGACGTGCTCGACCGACTCCAGTCCGACGACCGCATCATCGAGACGACCTACGTCGCGCTCGGCGACGAGTAAGGCAGAAAAACGCGACTGAATTTTTCGAATCGCCGGTCGGCTACTTCGCGTCGAGGACGCGCTCGTATCTATCGACGACGGCCTGACGGTGCTCGCGCTCCTGCTCGAGAGCCGTTTCGAGCATCGCGATCTGCGAGCGTAACATCGCGATCTGTAGCTGATAGATCGTACTCGGCGTCTGTCGGGACGATGGTACCGAGGAGCCCGACCGGTCCCCGGAGTCGATTGTCGACACTGTGCTGCGGGACGAGGCCATACCGACTGGAGTGCTGCCACGGCCAAAAATACCCGTCGGACGACTGTCACGCGCCCGTCAGTCGCCCCGCTCTCGACGCGTTGCTCGCTCCCGCTTCCCGCTGGCAACAATCGGCCTGCTCGTCAGTGGAACGCGAACCGTGAGGGTCGTCAGCCCGGCGCGTTACATGAAGTCCGCGATGCCGGACTGCTTGTTGTGGTCGTCTTCGAACACCGACTCGATCGACTGTTCGAGGACTTCGAGTCGCTGTTTCGTGTAGTCGCGCGCGCCGAACTCATCGGCGACGCGGATGGCCGTGTCGATGTACTTGTTGACCGACCCCTCGTGGACCGTGAGGTTCACCCGGCCGCCGCACTCCCGGCAGTCGCCGGTCAGCGGAGCGCGCCGGAACGACTCCCCGCAGTCCAGACACCGGACCTCCTGTCTGGAGAACGCCCGGAGGTTCCCGATGAGGTCCGGCAGGAAGTGATACTCGATGATGCGCTCGGCCACGTCGCTCTCGACGACGGCCCGCAGCTTCCGGGAAATCTCTAGCTGGGCGTCCATCTTGTCCTCCATCGACCCGAGCGTCTTGTACGCCGAGAGGTCAGGCCCCGCCGCGATGTTCGTCGTGTCGTGGGTGTGCATGAACTCCGTGTACTCGCGGTCGGTCCCCAGCGTCTCCTCGGCGATCTTCATCACGTCCTCGACCTCCGTCGGGTCTTTCAGCTCCCGCGTGGCCTCGTAGAACTCGCGGGGATAGGTCGCCATGATGTCCATGTTGTGGGCCTCGTCGTCGATCTCGCTGGGGTCGATGCGGGAGGACATCACCAGCGGCGCGTCCATCCGCCCGCCGCGCTTGTCCGGCAGGAACTTCCGCGAGAAGTTCAGCAGACCGTCCATCAGGAGCATGACGCAGTCTTCGTCGCCGTCACACTGCTTTTGCGATGTGTCGTTCGCAATCAACGAGTGCGTGTCAGCAACGGTGAGACAGTACGTGTGGTCGGCGTCTGACTGGACCGGCGTGACGTCGGTAATCTCGTCGACCAGATACTCACCGCTCCCGCCGTCGAAGACCCGCCGCCCGGCCGGTGTCGTCTCCGTAACGTGTTTGGCCAGTCGATTCCGTTTTCGCGAGAGGTGTAAGTCAACCGTCTCCGCGAAACGAACGGCATCGGTCGACGTGATGTGGAGAACGTACGATGGTGCCGACATCGATTCGTCGTCAATATCGTAGAAGTCCGGGAATTTCTCGACGAGCGGAACAGGATCGTGGGTAGTGACACGTGCCGTGATCCCAAGGCGAGTGAGCAAGGCGAACAGATCCTCTTTCAGTTCCCGACTGACTGTCGTCGCCGATACCGCTAGGGCGTTCTTCTCAACCGTCCCGTCACCGCTGAAATAGCCGCTGAGATACGCGGTAACGAGACTATCGGGCGCGTCGAAAATGCACGGTGGCACTCGCTTGTCCTTCGAACCCGTTCCACAACCGAGCACCGTCTCGAAGAATACGCGTGGCAGTCGCCCCGAAACGGTGACCTTCACATCGTTCTCTCGGAAGGCGTCGACGCCGAGCGCGTCCTCGAACGCTTCGACAAAGAAGTCGCGTGCCTCCGTCTCATCTCCCGAGATTGTCGTCTGATGAATCGTCCCTTTCGCCGTCGACTGCTCGCGAGCAAACCCCTCTGCCGCGTAGTAGCCAAGTAGAGTCGCGAGGTCCTCGTCGAGCCCGACGAACCGGTCGATTTCGACGGAGTCGCGCTTCATGCCGAGCCTGATGTCTTCCGGGAGTCGCTCGACGACGGCCTCTGCCGTGCCGACCAGGTCGACCAGCAGAGAGACGGGCAGACTCTCTCGGTAGACGTAGTTGCTCAGTGCCTTCTTGCTGAGCCCGAGGAACTCTGCTGTGCTCTTCAATGGATAGAACGTCCCCTCCCAATCTGCTTCGAGCGCCTCCGTAAAGAAGTCGTAGAGCTCCTCTTTGTCCAGGCCTTTCACCATGAGCGACTCGTCGGGGACGTCGTCGCAGTCGATGAACTCTTCGAGGAGGTCGAACCGAGCACCGGTGCCTTCGATGTCGACCGCTTTGGGTTTCACTAGCGAATCGGACGTGGTAAGTTCGCTCGCCCGTTTGCTCGTGAGTCCGTCGCCGTCGAAGACGTGCATTTCGTGGTCGGGCGTGACTGTGACCTCACGACCGCTCCGCGTTTCGACGGTGATGAGATGGTCGGGCGACGGGTGTTTTGACACAGCTTCGACCGGTTTCCGAACGACGTTCCCGTCTTCGTCCAGCGATGGAACTCGAACCTCCCCGTCGAGTTCCGCGACGAGCGTGCCGAAGTCGTCTTCCGTCGGGTCGTCCAGGCGTTCCTCGACGAACGCCGCGATATCGTCGTAGCGCCACTCGTTGCTCTCGTTCTCGTACCAGAGTTTCGTCTCCGGATGGAAGCAGTTACGACGCTTAGCCGCGTGAAAATACGGATGTGCATACCCGACGGCAGCTGATGTGAAGCCGACGACGCGGCCGACGGTCGCCGCGCTGGTGTGGGGGGCCATCCCGAAGACGAGTTCGCCGACGAGGTCCTCGCGGTCGTCGAACTCGTAGAACCGGTCCAGGCCGTAGTACTGCTCCAGCAGGTCGTCGACGAACCGGGCGGTCTGGAGCATGTGCTCGGCCGCGCCGTCCGAGAGGACGATGTCCTGAACTTTGAGTTCGACCAGCTGGTCGTCGTGGGTCAGCGGGTCGCCGTGGATGTCCTCGTCGTAGCCAAGCGCCCGGAGTCGGTCGGCGGTCACGTCCAGTTCGGCCGGCCGGACGGCGGTCACGGGCAGGTCCGTCATGTCGTAGCGGACGGTGCCGTCTTTGAACGCCGACACGTCGTGTTTCGCCCGGAGAATGCCCTTCTCCATGGGCTCGGGGACCTTCTCGCCGGAGGTCAGCCCCTTGACGGCTTTCAGCGTGTCGAAGGCGGTCTCGCGCTCGCCGACGCTCTCCAAGGCGTCGCGGTAGGCCGCCCGGAGGTCCAGTTCCTTGTATTGCGTTGGCGAGGCCAGCGTCTCGCAGCGGGGGCACTCCGCGCGGCCGGACTCGTCCGGGTCGACCTCAGATTCGCAGTCGGGGCAGACGTACACCGGGTCCGCCGTGGTGCCGCATTCTGGACAGCAGGCGTGGTGGGTCTCGGTGTCGCAGTCCCGACAGCGCCGGCGGGCGATCTCGACCTCGACGCGGCCGGGCGTGTCGCTCATGTCGTCTGCGTGTTTCGTGGCCTTCGCCACGTCGCGCTGTGCGCCGCCGGCCTCGCCGATGGGGCTGAGCGTGTGGACGGCCGGCGAGAGGTCCCGGCGCTCTGACTTCTCCGGGCGGCCCATCCGGTTGCCGATGCGGGTCGGCGCGCGCTCGCGGACCTCGAAGGGCGCAATCTCGGTGATGGCCTCGATAGCGTTCTGCCCGTCTTCGGGTTCGGCGTCCGGTGAGACGCCGATAGCGTCGATCGACTCGCTCTCGCCGTAGGTCCGCGCGTGCTCGGAGAGGTCGGCAAGCGTCCAGTCGCGCTCCAGCGACCGGGTGAATCCGAGCGTCCGGACCAGCGGGACCCAGTCGGTGACGGTAATCGTGTCGTCGTCCTGCGTGTGCTCGACCAGCAAGTGTTCGAGCGTCTCCTGGACGGCGTCCGTCCGCGGGAGGACCAGCGCGCCGTCGTCGCTGTGGTCGTCGACAACCGCGTCCTCCGCCTGCGGGTCGGCGTACGCGCCGTCGGCCTGTGCGATGCGGCCGTCCTCGACGGCGTCGGCGAGTGCGCCCACCTGCTCGACGCTCACGTCGTGCCAGAGGTAGGTGTACTTCGGGTGCAGCGGCGCATCGTACTCGGTGGCCCACTCGAGGGCCTGGTCCGCGCTCGGGTCGTCGAGGTCGATCCGCGGGGAGTCCCGCATCGCCTGGACGTCCGCGCCCGCGGCGTCGAAGTCCTGGCTCCACCACTCGACGGTGTAGGAGGCCGGCGCGAGCGGGTGGTTGTTCTCGACGAACTCGCCGTAGTTGACGAGGTACTCGCCGAGGTCGATGATCTTCTCGACGCCGTTGCGCACTTCCAGGGCCTCCTCGGCGTCGTCGATGCGCCGGACCTCGCCGTTCGCGAGGCGCACGGTCGGCCCCTCGATGGTGTCGACGGGGACGACGCCGGCGGCCTTCCCCGGCCGCTCGGTCTTGATCTGGGTCCCGGTCGCGAGGAAGTCGTCGACGAGGTGCATCGTTGCCGGGTGGACGCCCGCCGTCGCGAAGCCGTGGTTCCGTGCCCGTCCGTAGCGCAGGCGGAAGCCGCCCGGCTTCGACGGGTGCGAGAACACCGGTCGGCCGGCGATGAGGTCTCGCAGGTACTTCTTCGCGGGGTCGACCCGGGGCGGGCCAGGCTGCTCCTCCGATTCGTCGGCGGCCTCAGCGTCGTCGCCCTCTCCGGCGTCCGCATCGCTCGCGTCGTCGCCGCCCTCGTCGTCCGACCCACCCTCCTGGTCGGCCTCGCTCTCTCCGATGGTCCCGTCGATGAGGTCCTGGAGCCACGGCCAGTCGACCTCGTCCAGGTTCCGCGTGTAGCGCTGGATCTTCGGGGCCTTGAGCGCGATTCCCTCGGCCAGCACCAGACACATCCCGCCACGGGGCGAGTTCGAGTCGACGCGTTCGAGGTCCCGGTAGCCCGACACCTCCTCGTCGCCGGTCGCCTCGCCGTCGAGCATGATGGGCATGTGCTCGGCGATGAACTTCGTCTCCTTCTCCTTGGGCGAGTACTGCAGGCCGGTGTCCTTGTCGTAGAGGTCGACCTCCTCGGCGTAGCGACCGATCTCCTCGTCGCGGGCCTTGTACTGGTCGATGCCCAGCAGCGCACGGGCGTAGTCCGCGACCAGCACCGAGAGGGCCTGGGCCGTCCCGCCGGCAGAGCGGATCGGGCCGGCGTAGTAGACGTTGATGAACTCCGTGCCGTCGTCGTTCTCCAGCAGTTCGACGCGGTCGATGCCCTCGATGGGGGCGGCGACGACGCCCTCGGTCAGCAGGGCGACGGCGGTCCGGACCGCGCCCTCGACCTTGCCTTCTCGGCTGTCGTAGTCGCCGACGGTCCCCTCGACGAAGTCGTCGACCAGTTCCAGCGCCGCCTCTTCGCGGGACATCTGGCCCTCCAGTTCGCGGACGCGCTCGGCGACGCCCTCGATGCCGAGGATGTTCTCGACGCGGTCGGCCATGTCGCGCGCGGTCGGAATCTCGACCTCCGGCTTCGGGTCGCCGCCGCGCTGTTTCGCCCGCTCGGCCACGTCGAAGGCGTCCTCGAGCTGGCTTTCGAGCGTTTCGAAGTACCGTTCGTCGACCTCCCGCATGCTAGACGTTCCAGAGGTCGAGGTCCGTCGCGTCGTCGTGTTCTCGCTGCAGTTTCGCGTCGAACGCGCGGACGTACAGCTCGCCCGCCCAGACGGTCGCGCGGTTCAGGTGGCCGGCGATGGCCTCGCCGTCCGGTCGCGAGAGCACCGCGTGCGTGTGAGCGAAACGCTCGCCCTCCAGGTGCGAGACGTTCCCCATGCAGGCGGCGACCTCCAGGGGCTCGTCGAACGTCATCGAGTCGTACTCGGTGCGGTCCTGGTCGTAGAACATCAGTTCGGCGTCCTGCACCGCGCCGAGGCCGTAGAAGAAGCCGGCGTCGATGCTCCGCCTGTCGGCGAACGTCTCGATCTCCTCGCGCCAGTCGGCCCCGTGCTCCAGCCGGCAGACGTACTCGGACGTGCTGTCGACTTCCCGATAATCCATATGCGTACTGAACGACAGGCCGGTCCAAAAGCGTTGCTTTCGACCCGACGTTTATATCGAAAGCCGGAACCAGCGGTGCTGTGGCCTGACTCCCGCCCCGGCACGAGACGCGGTCGTGTGGCACGACGCGCCGGGAGCGACGTGTGCCGCCTGTTCGCCACACCTACTGGACAGCGCTCGCCACGTCACGCCGGGAGCGAGACCCGACTTACTTCCTGCCCGCGATCGGCGTCGAAGAAGGCGAGCGCGTCGACCGACCACCGGACCGGCTCGACGTCCCGCTCGACCAGCCGCCGGGCCGCCGCGGCGTCGCCGCCGCGCGCGATCGTCACGTGCGGGACGTAGTCTTCGCCTTCGAGCCCCTCGACTGGATCGAACCGCTCGCAGAGGCGCTCGTGGAGCGCGACCAGTCCCGGGCTCTCCACCGCGAGGTACACCACCGGTGACGGCCCGGTCGCGGCCGCCTCGAACTGCCCGACGCCCGTCACAGCCGCCTCGAACGTCGGCTGGCCGCGCAGCGAATCCCGCGCCTGCCCTTCCAGTCGCGCGTAGGCCGCGTGGTCGCCGCCGCCCAGACGCTTGGCGACGAGGGTGTGTTCGCCCCGGCTCCGCGCCCGGGCCAGCGGTAGCTCGGTCGCGAGGTCGGCCGCCAGCGACGTGACCGCCGACGGTAGCGGGACGTTGAGGCTGTACACACCCCGGCGGACGGCGGGCGTCGGCAAAAGGAGCGCGGTCCTACAGCCGGTCGACCAGCCAGAGGACGATGAGGACGACCAGAATCACGCCGAGAAGCGGCTGGAGGAACCCGAGTAGACCGGTCAACAGCCCGAGGACGACATCTAGTATCTCCAGCGCCAGCCAGACGACGACCAGCGCGAGGACGACCTTCAGGAGGGTGTCCACGTCGAGTTCTGCTCTGTTCATAGGCGACGAGTCGAGCGGGCGCGCCAAACCCCTTGTGGCTGTCGGGGCCGACCGCTGCTTGGCCGTAGCGCCGAATCCCACGGCAGTCGCTTCGGTAGCGCGTCGCACGATCGGCAATAAACCATATACCCGCCGAGCGGGAAGCCGCGGTAGAATGGGTCGGACGTTCGGAGCGGTGGCGGTCGGAATCGTCGTCGTAGCGCTGCTCGTCCCGACGGCGACCGGAGCCGGGTTCGGTGCGCTCGACCAGCAGTCGGTCGATCCCGACGTGGTCGTGATGACCGCGGACGTGGCAGCCGACGGGAACGCGGACTGGGCGGTGGCCTACCGCGTCCGGTTGGCTGACGACAACGAGACGGCGGCGTTCGAGGATCTGCAGGCCGACATCCGTGCCAACTCGTCGGCGTACACGGACCGCTTCGCGGGGCGCATGGAGCGCACCGCACGCGCGGCCGAGAACGCCACCGGGCGCGAGATGGCTATCGAGAACGTCACTGTCAGTACGCGGACCGAGACGCTCGGCCAGACCTACGGCGTCGTAACCTACCGGTTCACGTGGACGAACTTCGCCGCGGCCTCGGGCGGCCGACTCGAAATCGGCGACTCACTCTCGGGGCTGTTCCTCGACGGGGAGACCTCGCTGACGGTGCGCTGGCCGTCCGCGTACCAAGCCGAGCGCGTCACTCCGTCGCCGGACGAACGGACCAACACGTCCGTCACGTGGCGCGGCCAGCAGGAGTTCGGCGCGGACGAACCCCGCGTCGTCGTCACCAGCGGGTCCGCCGCGTCCGATGACGGCGGATCGAGTACGCTGCTCGTCGGCGGGGCGCTCGCCCTGCTCGCTCTCGTCGCGGCGGCCTACGCTGTCCGGCGATACGGACTTTCCCGTGACGACGAACCGGCGGATCGGTCCGAACCGACGAAGTCGACGGACACCACTGCGGACGCAGCGAGCCCGCCGCCGGACGACGCGGACGGGGGTGCCGATGCGGAGGCCCCGCCGCCGGATCTCCTGAGCAACGAGGAGCAGGTCGTCCAGTTGCTCGAAGCGAACGGCGGCCGACTCAAGCAGCAACAGGTCGCGAGCGAACTGGACTGGACCGACGCCAAGACCAGTCAGGTCATCAGCGGTCTGCGGGACGACGAGGCGGTCGAGACCTTCCGCATCGGCCGCGAGAACGTCGTGACGCTCCCGGACACCGACCTGACCGGCGGGAACGGGGACGCCGCCGACTCGGACGACGAGGAGAGTACATAACTCTATCGACGGTTCACGCCCCTCGGCGACTCGAGACGTCGCTGTCGGGCGATTTAATCCGGCTTAATCGGCGTGAATCCGGGGCGACGACCGGCTATTTATACGATCTTCGGGGGCGATATCCCAGACGTGATGAGACGAGCGACCCCGGTCACTGTGGCACTCTTGCTCGTGGTGAGCGCGCTCGCCGCGGTGCCGGTCGCCACGATGGCACAGGAAACCGCGACGGACGCCGAGCGCGCGGCCAAGAACGCGACGGCCGCCCCGGGCGCACAGCTGGCCGGCGTCGTCGGCGTGCAGGAAGCGGAACTCGACGGCGACGTGCAGTCGCGGACGTACGGCCACCGCGTGGCGCGAGCGGCCACCGACGACGCGAAGGCGGCCGTCGTCGCCGAGCAACTGACCGACTCCCGACAGCGCCTCGCCGAACTCGAACGGCGCAAACAGTCGCTCGAACGCGCTCGCGCGAACGGCTCGATGACCACGGGTGAGTACCGCGCGAAGGTCGCGCGGCTTCACGCCGAGACGCGGACGGTCGAGCGACTGGTCGGCCAGACGAACGAGACAGCCAGCCGACTCCCCGCCGCGGCGCTCGAACGGAACGGCGTCGACGCGGCCGCGATTCGGACGCTCGCCCAGCGAGCGGACGAACTGAGCGGCCCCGAAGTGGCCGCCATCGCACGGGAGGTCGCAGGTCCCGGCGTGGGTGAGCAGGCCCGCCCCGGCGTGGTTGGTGACGGACCGACCGACCGAGGAAATCGTACGGCGTCGGACCGGCAGTCCGGCCCGGCCGGCGACGCGCCCCAGCAGAACGCGACGGACCGTCGACCGGACGCCGAGACGCCGACGGACGCGCCGACGAACAGCACCGACCGGCCCTCGACCGACGGCCAGAGCGACCGGTAGACACGGCCGGCCCGAACCTGCGGCTGTGGCGCATACACACACCGCCCGCAACACGGAAGCTATTAGTAGCCGACTCGCAGTAGTCGCAAGTACATGACGCGGACCCTCGATACCCTGCCGCTCGCCGCGGACAGCGAGGGGTCCGTCCGCTTTTCCCCACGCCGCCGACGACGACCGGGCCTCTGCTAGGCCCACTACTATCCACATTCTGACTCACGGTTCGTCTCGTCCCCAAGCGCCGCCGGTCGACTGTCCGGCGCGTCACGCCAAACCGACAGTCACACCACGGAACCCACCCAGTAACTATCCATGCCAGAAGGAAACGGTACCGTCGCGCTCGCCTTCTCCGGCGGGCTCGACACGACAGTCTGCGTATCGCTGCTGAAAGAGGAGTACGGCTACGACGAGGTCGTCGGCGTCACCGTCGACGTCGGCCAGCCCGACTACGAGTTCGAGGAGGCCGAGGAGACCGCCGAGGCGCTGGGCGTCGAGCAGTTCGTCGTCGACGCCAAGGCGGAGTTCGCCGACCTCTGTATCGAGGCCGTCAAGGCCAACGCCGACTACCAGGGCTACCCGCTCGGGACCGCCCTCGCGCGCCCGGTCATCGCCAAGGCCATCCTCGAAGTCGCCGAAGAGGAGGGCTGTTCGGCCGTCGCCCACGGCTGTACCGGCAAGGGTAACGACCAGCTCCGCTTCGAGGCCATCTGGCGCGACTCCGACCTCGACGTCATCGCGCCGGTCCGCGAACTCGGGCTGACCCGCGAGTGGGAAAACGAGTACGCCGCGGAGAAGGGCCTGCCCGTCGAGGGCGGCGACGGCGGCCGTTACTCCATCGACACGAACCTCTGGAGCCGCTCCATCGAGGGCTCCGAACTGGAGGACCCGAGCACCATCCCCGCCGACGACATCTACAAGTGGACCGAGAACCCCTCCGACAAGGACGCCGAACTCGTCGAGATCGAGTTCGAGGAGGGCGAGGCCGTCGCCGTCGACGGCGAGGACCTGAACAAGGTCGAACTCATCGAGCAACTCAACGAGCAGGCGGGCGCGCACGGCATCGGCCGCACGGACATGATGGAAGACCGCATGCTCGGGCTCAAAGTGAGAGAAAACTACGAGCACCCCGCGGCCACCGTCCTGCTGACGGCCCACGAGGCCCTCGAAGGCCTCGTCCTCACCCAGGAGGAGCGCCAGTTCAAGGCCCAGGTCGACCAGGAGTGGTCCCAGAAGGCCTACCAGGGTCTCGTCGACGCGCCGCTGACCGGCGCGCTCGAAGCGTTCATCGACGACACGAACGAGCGCGTCACCGGCACCGTCACCGTGAAACTCGAAGGCGGCCACTGCCGCCCGGTCTCGCGCGAGTCCGACTACGCGGTCTACAGCGAGTCGGCGGCCTCCTTCGACGAGGAGGACGTCTCCGGCGGCATCACCCAGCAGGACGCCACCGGCGTCGCGAAGTACCACGGCTTCCAGTCCCGCCTCGCCAACAAGATCCTCGAAGACGCGAAGAAAGGCGCCGCCGTCACGGACGGCAGCGGCGAGGGCGCGGAGGAGTAGACCGATGAGCGACGGCGGGGACCGCGACGCGAGCGAGGCCGACGGCGACGAGGCCGCGGCAGACGCGAACGGCGGCGACGAGACCGTCATCCGCCGCGAGCGCTTCGCCGGCGGCCCCGCCCGCTCGTTCCTCTCCTCGCTCGCCGACGACGAGCGCATCTTCGCGGCCGACCTGGCCGTCGACCGCGCCCACGTCGTGATGCTCGCGGAGCAGGAGATCGTCGACAGCGAGACGGCCGGCGAGATCCTCGCCGCGCTCGACGACGTGGAGCAGGCCGGTCACGGCGCGCTCCCCGACGGCGAGGACGTCCACGAGGCCATCGAGAGCGCGGTCATCGAGCGCGTCGGTCCCGACGGCGGGAAGATGCACACCGCCCGCTCGCGCAACGACGAGGTGGCGGCCTGCATCCGCTACCGCCTGCGTGCGGACGTGCTCGACCTGATCGAGACGGTCGTGGGCGCGCGCGAGCAGTTACTCGACGTGGCTCGTAGCGAGCGCGAGACGGTGATGCCGGGCTATACGCACCTCCAGCCCGCACAGCCGACGACGGTCGCCCACTGGGTGCTCTCCTACGAACAGGCGCTCCGGCGCGACACCGCGCGTCTGCTCGATGCCTACGAACGAATCAATCAGAACCCGCTGGGCTCGGCCGCCTTCGCCGGGACGCCCTTCGACGTGGACCGCGAGCGCACCGCCGAACTGCTCGGGTTCGACTCGGTCGCGGAGAACTCGATGGACGCCTCGGCGACGCGTGACTTCCTCGTCGAGACGACGAGCGCCGTCGCGACGCTGGCGACGACGCTCTCGGGGCTGGCCGAGGACGTGGTCGTGATGGCGAGCAAGGGCCACGTCGACCTCCACGACGACTACGCCTCGACGTCGTCGATCATGCCCCAGAAGAAAAATCCCGACACGCTGGAACTGGTCCGCGGGCGCACCGGCGACGCCGTCGCCGGGCTGAACGGCCTGCTGACCAACCTCAAGGGCCAGCCCCGCGCCTACAACCGCGACCTCCAGCGCGCCGGCCGCCACGCCTGGGACGCCATCGACAGCGTCACCGAGAGCGTGGAAGTCGCCGCGGGCGCGGTCGCGACGGCCGACTGGCCCGCCGAGACACTCGAAGCCGCGGCCACCGACGGGTTCGCAACCGCGACCGGCGTGGCCGACCTGCTGGCGATGGCCGGCGTCCCCTTCAGGACGGCCCACGAGGTCGTCGCGGAAGCCGCGGCGGGACTGGCGGCCGGCGAGGACGCGCCCGACTACGAGGCGCTGTCCGCCGTCGCCGAGGACGTGCTCGGCGACCCGCTCTCGGCCTACGTCGACCGCGAGGCGCTCGAAGCCGCGCTCGACCCCGCCGAGAGCGTCGCCATGCGCGACTCCCGCGGCGGGCCGGCCCCCGACGCCGTCGACGCGCAGGTGTCGGCCGCCGAGGACGTCATCGCCGTCGACGACGAAGCGCTCGCCGACCGGCGACGGGCCGTCGAGCGGGCGCGCGACCGACGCCGTACGGAGGTGGATCGCTATGCCTGAACGACCGCCATCCCCGCGAGGGGATTTAGTACCATAATTCTGATATTCGTATCAGTCACGTCGCGGATATTGCCTTTTGGAAGCGTTAGCGTGCCGTCTATGTCATAATTGTATTCTGATAAGTTCGAAGCCTTTAAGTGGTACGCTGAACGATTGTGAACCACAATGGCAGAATGCATCGAGTGTGGGGCCGACGTGACCCTGCACGACGACCTCGAAGTCGGAGAGATCGTTGACTGTGCGACCTGCGGTGCCGAACTGGAAGTCGTCGGTACCGACCCCGTCGAGCTCGACAGCGCGCCCGAGCTCGAAGAGGACTGGGGTGAGTGAGGTGTTCGCGGTGGCGCGGCGCACTGCGCCGTATCCGACCGTGGCGCCTGTGGCCGCGAGCCGCGAACTGACGGAGGACGAAGCATGAAAGTCGGAATCCTCTACTCGCGCATCCGACGGGACGAGAAGCTCCTGCTGTCGGAACTGCGCGAGCGCGACCACGAGATCGAGAAGATCGACGTCCGCAAACAGCAGTTCAACATCAGCGAGGCCCCCGAGGCGTTCGACGACCTCGACATCGTCGTCGACCGCTGTCTGGCCACCAGCCGCTCCGTGTACGCGACGAAGTTCGCGAAGGCCTACGGCGTCCCCGTGGTCAACGGGCCGGACGTGGCCGACACCTGCGCGGACAAGGTCAACAACAGCCTCGCGCTGGAGGCGGCCGGCGTCCCGACGCCGGACACCGACGTGGCCTTTACCAAGGACGCCGCGCTGGAGTCCATCGAGAAGTTCGGCTACCCCTGCGTCCTCAAGCCCGTCGTGGGCTCGTGGGGCCGTCTGATGGCGAAGATCGACTCGCGCTCGGCAGCCGAGGCCATCCTCGAACACAAGGAGACCCTCGGCCACTACGAGCACAAGATCTTCTACGTCCAGGAGTTCGTCGAGAAGCCTGGCCGCGACATCCGCGTGCTCGCCACCGACGGCGAGCCGGTCGCGGCGATGGTCCGCTCGTCGGACCACTGGCTCACCAACGCCGCGAAGGGCGCCGAGACGGACACCTTCGAACTCGACGACCGCGCGCTCGAACTGGTCGAGAAGGCCTCCGACGCCGTCGGTGGCGGGCTGCTCGGCATCGACCTCATGGAGGTTGGGGTGTCGCAACGCGACACCCAGGACGCGAGCGGCGACGAGCCGCGAGCGCGTGAGTTCGAGGACTACACCGTCCACGAGGTCAACCACACCGTCGAGTTCAAGGCGCTGAACGAGGTCACGGACATCGACGTGCCCGCCGCCGTCGTCGACTGGCTCGAACAGCGGGCCGCGACCGGCGCCGACGCCGAGGTGACCGCATGACGTACACCGCGAGCGTCGTCGGCGGTTCGGGCTTCACGGGCGGGGAACTGCTCCGCCTGCTCGACGGCCACCCCGAGTTCGAACTGGCACAGGCGACCAGCCGCTCGAAGGAGAACAAGACCATCGGGCACGCCCACCCGAACCTCCGGCACTCGGATCTGCGCTTCTCCTCGCCGGAGGACTTAGAATCCGTGGACGTGCTGTTCGCCGCGACGCCCCACGGCGTCTCGATGGAGCAGATCGACAGCTTCCAGGAGGCCGCCGGCACCGTCGTGGACCTCTCCGCCGACTTCCGGCTGGACACCGAAGCACAGTACGACGAGTGGTACGACGGCCACACGCGTCCGGACCTGCTCGCCGACAGCGAGTACGCGCTGCCGGAACTCAACCGCGACAACCTCGAAGGCGCGGACCTCATCGCCTCCGGCGGCTGTAACGCCACGGCGACGATCCTGGGCCTGCTGCCGCTGTTCGAGGCCGACATCCTCTCCGGCGACGAGCAGGTCGTCGTCGACGTGAAGGTCGGCTCCAGCGAGGGCGGGGCCGGCGGCGGCGAGGCGTCGAGCCACCCCGAGCGCTCGGGCGTCGTCCGCCCGTACGCGCCCACGGGCCACCGCCACGAGGCCGAGATCCAGCAGTTCCTCGGCATCGACGTGTCCTTCACCGTCCACGCGGTGGACATGATCCGCGGCGCGAGCGCGACCTGTCACGTCTTCCCCGAGGGCCCGGTCTCGAAGGGCGACCTCTGGGGCGCGTATCGCGGCGAGTACGAGGACGAACCGTTCGTCGAACTCGTCGCCGGCGGTGGCGGCGTGTACCGCTACCCCGAGCCCAAGTCGGTCGCGGGCACGAACCGGGCCGAGGTCGGCTTCGAACTCGACCCCGGAAACAAGCGACTGGTCGTGTTCTCGGCCATCGACAACATGATGAAGGGGTCGGCCGGACAGGCTGTTCACGCCGCGAACGTCGCGCTCGGCATCGAAGAGACGGCGGGCCTGGAGTTCCAGGGGCTCCACCCCGTCGGCGCACCGTAACACCTGGAGGTAGTTTTCATGACTGTAGTCATCAAAGTCGGTGGCGCTCGCGCTGTTGACCCAGCGGGGGCGCTGGCGGACGTGGCATCACTCGTAGCGGACGGAGAGCAGGTCGTCGTGGTTCACGGCGGCTCGACGAAGGTCGACGAGACGCTCGAACGACTCGGCGTCGAACCGGAGTACGTCGAGACGCCGTCGGGCGTCGTCGGCCGGTTCACCGACGAGACGACGATGGAAGTGTTCGAGATGGCCTTCGGTCACCTCAACACCCAGCTCGTCGCCGGGCTCCAGAGCCAGGGCGTCGACGCGGTCGGACTGAATGGCGTCGACGGGAAGCTGCTGTACGGGCCACGCAAGTCCGCGGTGCGGGTCGTCGAGGACGGCAAGCGCAAGATCCGCCGCGGCGACCACTCGGGGACCATCAAGCGGGTCAACGGCGACCTGCTGGAGACGCTGCTTTCGGATGGCTACACGCCGGTCGCGGCACCGCCCATGGCCGGAGATGATGACGGCGAGGTAATCCCCGTCAACACCGACGCTGACCGCTCGGCGGCCGCCATCGCCGGCGAACTCGACGCGACGCTGGTCCTCCTCACCGACGTGGAAGGCGTCTACGCGGACCCGGACGACCCGGCGACGCTCATCGAGGCCGTCGAGACGGCCGCCGACTGGGACGCGCTCGAAGCCGCGGCCGAGGGCTTCATGGGCCGAAAGATCATGGCCGTCGAGGAGGCCCTCGACGCCGGCGCGCCCGAGGCGGTCGTGGCCGACGCCAACGCCGACGAACCGATTCGCTCGGCGCTCGACGGCGGCGGCACGCACGTCTACGCCGACGCGCTCGCACAGGACGATCAATCGACGGAGGAAACAGACACATGAGCGGATTCGTCTTCAACGAGAAACCCATCCAGATCGAACGCGGCGACGGCGCGTACGTCTACGACGCCGACGGAAACGAGTACCTAGACATGGGCGCGTCGTACGCCTGTGTCCCGCTCGGCCACGGCCACCCGGCGGTTCAGGACGCCGTCAGCGAACAGCTCGAGAAGCTCACCTACGTACAGGCGTCGTACCCGAACGCCGAGCGGACGGCCCTGTACGAACTGCTCGCCGACACCGCGCCGGACCCCATCGACAAGACGTGGCTCTGTAACTCCGGGACGGAGGCCAACGAGGCGGCGCTGAAGTTCGCCCGATCGGCCACCGGGAACTCGAAGATCGTCGCCACGATGCAGGGCTTCCACGGCCGGACGATGGGCGCGCTCGCGACGACGTGGAAGAGCAAGTACAAGAAGCCCTACGAGCCGCTCATCGGCGACGTGGAGTTCGTCCCCTACGACGATTCCGACGCGCTCGCCGAGGCCGTCGACGAGGACACCGCCGCGTTCATCGTCGAGCCGGTCCAGGGCGAGGGCGGCATCAACCCCGCCTCGACCGAGTACCTCGAAGCGGCCCGCGAGATCACCGAGGAAGCCGGCGCGGCCCTCATCTTCGACGAGGTCCAGACCGGTATGGGCCGGACCGGCGCGCTCTGGAACTCCCAGCGCGCCGGCGTCGCGCCCGACATGATCACGTCGGCGAAGGGACTGGGCAACGGCCTCCCCGTCGGCGCGACGCTGTGTCGCGACTGGATCGCCGAGAACTACGGCTCGCACGCCTCGACGTTCTCCGGCGGCCCGGTCATCTCCGCCGCCGCCGGCGCGACCGTCTCGACGCTCGTCGACGACGAGATTCCGGACAACGCCGCCGCGATGGGCGAGTACCTCCAGACGGAACTGGAGTCCGCTATCGGCGACGAGGTCCGTGACATCCGCGGCGAGGGCCTGATGATCGGCGTCGAGGTCGGCCGCGGCGCGAACGCGGCGCTGAAGAACCTCGCGCTGCACCACGGCGTGCTGGCGCTACCGGCCGGCCGAACCGTGGTCCGCCTGCTCCCGCCGCTGACCATCGACGAGGGCCACGCCGACGCCGTCGTCGAGGCGATGACGGAGGTGCTGGGATGAGCGAGACCGCGACTCACGAAGTCGACACCGAGGCCCGCGACCTGCTGGAGGAAATCGTCCGCACGCCCTCCGTCACCCGCGACGAGGCGGCGGCCGCCGAGCGCCTGGCCGAATTCTTCGAGGCCCACGACCGCGAGGTGTGGATCGACGAGGTCGGCAACGTCCGCGCGCCCGCCGACGACGGCGTCCTCCTTACGTCGCACATCGACACCGTGCCGGGCGACATCCCGGTGCGCGTCGAGGCGACCGACGAGGGCGACGTGCTGTGGGGTCGGGGCAGCGTCGACGCGAAGGGCCCGCTGTGTGCGATGGCTGTGGCCGCCGTCCGCACTGGGTCGTCCTTCGTGGGCGTCGTCGGCGAGGAGGTCGACTCCCGCGGCGCGCGCTACCTCGTCGAAGACCGCGAGACGGCCCCCGACGCCGTCGTCAACGGCGAGCCCTCCGGCTGGGAGGGCATCACGCTCGGCTACCGCGGTCTGCTCGCCGGGACCTTCGTCGCGACGAGCGAGTCCGGCCACTCCTCGCGCCCGGAGAACAACGCCATCCAGGACGCGATGGACTGGTGGGCGGCCGTCGAAGAGGAGTTCGCCAAGGACGAGTGGCACCCCGTCTTCGAGCGTGTCACCTGCAAGCCCGTCGACTTCCAGGGCGGCATCTCCGACGACGGCCTGAGCGTCGAGGCGACGATGGACGTGCAACTGCGCGTCCCGCCGGAGTACTCCACCAGCGAGATCCGGGAGATCGCCGACGGCTACCTGGAGAACGGCACCGTGCACTGGGACGACAAGGTTGAACCCGTAATGCAGAGCCCCCGGACCGGCGTCGCCCGGGCGTTCCGGGCCGCCATCCGCCAGCACGGCGGCGACCCCACGCCGCTGCGCAAGACCGGGACAAGTGACATGAACGTCTACGCGAAAGCGTGGGACTGTCCCATGGCGACCTACGGGCCCGGCGACTCCGACCTCGACCACGCACCGAACGAGCGCCTGCCGCTCGACGAGTACGACCGCTCGGTCAGCGTCCTGGAGAGCGTCGCCGAGCGCCTGCTGGAGGACTGAGATGGACGTACTCGACGTCGACGACCTCACGACCGACGAACTGGCGACCGTCCTCGACCGCGCCGCGGCCATCAAAGCCGACCACGGCGCGGGGGACACCAGCGACCTGCTCGACCAGCAGACGCTGGGAATGATCTTCGAGAAGCCGTCGACGCGCACCCGCGTCTCCTTCGAGACGGGGATGACCCAACTGGGCGGCCACGCCGTCTTCCTCGGCCCCGACGACATCCACCTGGGCCACGGCGAACCGGTCAAGGACACCGCCCGCGCGCTCGGTCGCTACGTCGACTTCATCATGGCGCGCGTCTTCGACCACGCCGACGCGGAGGAACTGGCCGCCTACGCCGAGGTCCCGGTCATCAACGGGCTGACCGACGACGCCCACCCCTGCCAGACGCTCGCCGACCTGCTCACCGTCCGCGAGCAGTTCGGCGACTTCGAGGACGTGTCGGTCGCGTGGGTCGGCGACGGCAACAACGTCTGCCAGTCGTTCGTCATCGGCGCGGCGATGGTCGGCCTCGACCTGACCGTCGCCACGCCCGAGGGCTACGGCATCTCCGACGACGTGTCCGACCGCGCCGCCGGCTTCGGCAACGCCCCCGAGACGACCCACGACCCCGAGGCCGCGGTGGCCGACGCCGACGTGGTCTACTCGGACGTGTGGGTCAGCATGGGGCAGGAGGACCAGCGCGGCCAGAAACTCGAAGACTTCGACGGCTTCCAGATCACGCCGGACCTGCTGGGCGACCGCCCGTTCATGCACTGCCTCCCCGCCCACCGCGGCGAGGAAGTGACCGACGAGACCATCGAGTCCGACAACGCCATCGTCTGGGATCAGGCGGAGAACAGGCTGCACGCCCAGAAAGGCCTGTTAGCGTGGCTGGCCGAACAGGAGTGAGTACGCGTCGAACGGCGTGAGACGCGGTTTTTCGCCCACGTTTTGCGCGAGCGGTCGTGAGCGTAGCGAACGACCCGACGCGGAAAAGGTGGCCGACGGAGGGGCTGTTAGCGTGGCTGGCCGAACAGGAGTGAGTACGCGTCGAACGGCGTGAGACGCGGTTTTTCTTGTTACTGCGCAAGCGGTTCGCATCCGCCTTCGGCCCTGACGTCTCCGGGATCTCCACCCGAAACGATGGCCTTTTCGCTACGTTTGGGACTGTTTCACACCCCAACCGTCACAGGAACACGGACGAGGCTCGCTTGACGAAGTCGACGGGGTCTGACTTGAGTTGGTTGACGTAGCGGACGGGGTCCGACTGGACGGCCTCGACCGAGGCGCGCCCTTCCCGGGCGACCCGGTTGAGGTAGCCCTGCCGGAGCATCACGTTGCGCTCCTTGCTGTAGACCGGCTTGCTCGTCCGGCGGGCGATCTTCCGGGCCTGGGTGTGCGAACTCTCGATGAACAGTTTCGCGTCCGTCGACTGGTACACGTCGGCCTTGTATTCGGCGTGGTCCCCCGCGGCGACGCGGGCCGCCTTGTCGGGGTACTGCATCATCACCAGTTCGTCGTATTCGATGCCGTGCTCGTCGAGCCAGTTCGCCGTCTCCTCGCGGTACTTCTCCAGCCGGCAGGTCACGATGCGGCCGATCTCGACCGACGGAACGCACTTGGGGGAGACAGTGGTCAGGAACTCTCGGTAGTTCGGCCCGTCGTCGTTCTCCGCCGGGGTCGGATCGCGACACAGGATCCCGTCCAGGTCGACGCAGGCGTCGGCGAGAAAGTCGTGGTGCATCATGTTCCACTCGAACACACGGGGGAACGGGAGCGTCTGGGCGTACGTGTCGACGAACCGCTCGGACCCCTCGTCGACGTACACCGCGCCGTAGTACGTCTCTGCGGGAAGGCCGAGCGATTCGACCGTCTCACGCGCTTCGGTCATCGCGCCGCCCTTGTAGACGGTATCGTCGACGATCAGTATCTTCGAGAACGCCGAGATGTCGAACTCGCCGGTGTATCGCTCGCCGGTCTGCAGCAGTCGGTGCTCCTGCAGGCCCTCGATGTCCGTCATGGGTAAGTTGAGATGGAGCGATAACAGATTCGAGACGAGCATCCCGCTTCTCGGGATGCCGACGATCAGGTCGAGGTCGTCCGGCAGGTCGACAATCCACTCTTGCGTATCGGCGCTGAGATGATCGAAACTCCTGTAATTCATTGTTTGCTAGCATCGCAAGTATTAGCATTTCCCCCGGCTGCTCGTCGCAGTGGGCCATGCGCTTACTTGTTTTCAGAGTGACAGTCATGGCCACATATTAAAAACTTTGATTTATAGTCCCGGTGTCACCTGGTCGAACTCGGCCGTTCGGATCGGACGTGAAAGGCGTTCACGGCGGTCGAAACGGCATTTTCACTCGATTGTCTTCGGTGACGGTCCCCACCGCCGCGACAGACGAACTGGTGCTCGGTTCCAGTCGAAACGATGGCCTTTTTCCTACGTGTGCGAAACCATCTCACAGTTCCAGGGGGGAGCACGACCCAACCGCGCCGGACCGCCTGCGGCGCGCGACACCGGGTGAGTTCGAGGTAACGGCTCCGTTTATCCACCCGGCGGTGAAACACTCATCCAATGGCAGTCGACGCCGCGCCCGACCGGGACAGTGACCTGCTCGAGGAGACCGACCCCGAATTGAGCGAGGCGCTGGCCTGTGTCTTCGGGATTCGAGCTCACGAACTCCGAACGTACCGCGCGCTGCTTCGGGTCCCGGACAGCACCGTCGCCGACCTCGCGGACGAACTGGACCGGGACCGCTCGAACGTCAGTCGGTCGCTGTCGACGCTCCGCGAGGCAGGACTCGCCACCCGACGGCGACGCCTCCTCGACGGCGGGGGCCACGTCTTCGAGTACACGGCGACGCCGCCCGCGGCGGCTCGCGAGTTGCTGCACGAGGCCCTCGACGCCTGGGCCGCGGGCGTCCACGACCGCATCGAGGAGTTCGCCGACGAGACGGCGTAGCCGGGGCCGGAACCGCGCGTCTGCGCCGGCAACCGTCCGACTTTTGCCTGCCCGGGGCGTGGCCCCGACAATGGCCGACCTAGAGCTTACCGACGACGTGCCCCCGGAGGCCGACGACGGCGTCTGGCTGACCTGCATCGAGTGTGGGGAGACGTTCGCCCCCTTCGACGCGATTCGCTACACCTGCGACGACTGCGACGGGCTGCTGGAAGTTCGGTACGACGACCTGCCGACCTTCGACGAGTTCGAGGGCCGCGGCGTCTGGCGGTACAACGCCGCGCTCCCGTTCGAGAAGGGCGTCACGCTCCCCGAGGGCGACACGCCGCTGCACCGCGTCCCGCGGCTGGAAGACGACATCGGCGTCGACGCGCTCCGCGTGAAACACGAGGGCATGAACCCGACGGGGTCGTTCAAGGACCGCGGCATGACCGTCGGCGTCCGCGTCGCCCGGGAGGTCGGCGTCGACCGACTGGCCTGCGCCTCGACCGGCAACACCTCCGCGGCGCTCGCGGCTTACGGTGCACGCGGCGGCATGGAGACGCTCGTCCTCCTCCCCGCCGGCAAGGTCGCCGCCGGGAAGATCGCACAGGCGAGCCTCCACGGCGCGCGCATCCTCGAAGTCGACGGTAACTTCGACCAGTGTCTCGACATCGTCCAGGACCTCGCCGCCCGCGGCGAGGCCTACCTCCTGAACTCGCTCAACCCCTTCCGCCTCGAGGGCCAGAAGACCATCGGGCTGGAGATCATGGAGGCGTTCCACGCCGACTACGGCGAGTACCCCGACCGCATCGTCCTGCCCGTCGGCAACGCCGGCAACACCGCGGCGCTGTACAAGTGCTTCCGCGAACTGGTCGAGGCCGGCGCGATCACCGAGGACCAGGTCCCGAAACTCACCGGCGTCCAGGCCGAGGGGGCCGCGCCGATGGTCGAGGCCGTCGAGGCGGGGGCCGAGGACACCACCCGCTGGGACGAGGTGGAGACACGCGCGACGGCCATCCGTATCGGCAACCCGGTCAACGCTCCGAAGGCGCTGCCGGGTATCCGCGCCACGGGCGGAACCGCCGTCGCCGTCTCCGACGAGGCGATCACCGCGGCCCAGCGCGACCTCGCCGGGGAGGGCGTCGGCGTCGAACCGGCCTCCGCCGCCTCGATCGCCGGCCTGCGAAAGCTCCGCCGCGAGGGCGTCGTCGACGAGGGCGAGTCGGTGGTCTGCCTGACGACGGGCCACCTGCTCAAGGACCCCGACGCGGCCGCCGAGGCGGGCAACGACCCCGAGCCGGTCGAAAACAGCACCGAGGCCGTCCTGGATCTCCTGGCGGAGTAACCGCCCGCGCCGCCAGCCGTCTCCCGCGCTTGCCCCAGCAGAGATTTCTATCCGGCCCGACAACGCCTCGACGATGGACGGACTGACTGGTCCTTCCCCGTGCCCGCCGCGCGACCGTCTCGATTCCAGACCGCCGGAGGCGGGCCGCGGACGGCCGGGGGCGAGACGGTGACGGGGGTCTACGAGCGCGCGCTGGGTGAGGCCGCTGCCGACCTCCATCCGAAGGTTCGCGAGCGATACGCCCTCGACCCGGACGACGGCGTGGTCTGCGTCGGCCGCGGCGAGATGGACATCACCCGCGGGACGCTCGTCCTGCCGGCGCTGTACGCGATGGCGACCCAGAATATGCTGTTTCCCGAGTCGGGGAGGGCCGTTCCCTTCTCCGTGACGACGGCGGCCTACACCACCGCCGCGGGTCACGAGGCGATGACGACCCGCCGGGCGTTCGACTTCGGCGACGCGACGCGCGTGTTCGACTCGCTGACCGTCTGGGACGCCGACGCCGAGCGCCTGCTCGACTTCCTCGGGACGCGCGGCCGCGTCGCGACCGAACTGCACCCACGGGTCGAGGACGGCGCGCTCGTCGTCGTCGGCGGCCGCCAGTGGGCGAGGATAGGCGGCCGATACGTCCCACTACCCGGCCCGCTCGCCGCCGACGTGGAAGTTCGGGACCGCTACGACGAGGCAGACGACCGCTACCACGTCACCGCGACCGTCGAGAACGCCCTCGTCGGGCACGTGCTCGGCTACCGGGGGACGTTCACCCAGGAGCAAACCGACCGAGGCGAGACGCCCGCTGACCTGCGTCTCGTCCGCGACCTCGACCGCCTGCCGCCGCAGTAATGGGAACCGACCCCGTCAGTGCTCCGCGCGCTCGGGTTCCAGTCGATAGCGCGTCGTCTCCTCCCCGTCGAAACGCGGCCCGGTCCCCGTCGAGTCGAAGCCGGCCGTCTCGACGGCGTCACGGACCTCTCGATCGCTCTCCGGGACCAGCAGTTCGACGGACATGTGTTCCCGGCGGGCGAACTCGATCGGGTCGGCGAGCAGTCGCTCACAGGCCTCGCTCGTCCCGGCGAGTTGCGTCACGTGGACGGTCCCTCGCTCGGCGTCGAAGCTCACGAACCCGACGGTATCCTCGCCCTCCTCGGCGACACGGACGGTGCGGTCGTGGACGAGATTTCGCATCACGTCCGGCGGCCCGTCGGCGAGGGTCGCCAGCCGCTCGGCGTCGTCCTCGACAGCGTCGCGGATTTCCATGCCTGTGTGTGGGAACCCCATGCAAATAAACGGTGTGTCGCGCTCGCCGGCGCATCGACTGCGGGCGGGTGACTGCTCGCCGTCCGCGCCCTCGGGCAGGTGACGACCGGAGATGAACACAGTTATCCCGAGTGACGGATAACCCGGTTTCAATGAGTCACACATACACAGACACGGTGGTAGCATGCGCGTAGTTGCCAAGTTCGGCGGGACGAGCCTCGGCAGCGGCGACCGGATCAACCGGGCCGCCGACTCGATCGCGACGGCCATCGAGCAGGGCCACGAGGTCGCCGTCGTCGCCTCGGCGATGGGCAACACGACCGACGAACTGCTCGACGAGATCAACTACGACGCCGACGACGCCGACCGCGCCGAGATCGTCTCGATGGGCGAGCGGACCTCCGTCCGCATGCTCAAGGGTGCGCTCGCCGCCCGCGGTATCGAGGCTGTCTTCCTCGAACCCGGCAGCGAGGACTGGCCGATCATCACCGACGAGTTCGGCGAGGTCGACGTCGAGGAGACCCAGAAGCGCGCCCACGCGCTGGCCGGCCAGCTCCAGGACGTGGTCCCGGTCATCACCGGCTTCCTCGCCGAGGACCACGAGGGCAACGTCACGACGCTCGGCCGCGGCGGCTCCGACACGACCGCCGTGATGATGGGCGACTACATGGACGCAGACGAGGTCGTCATCGTCACCGACGTGGAAGGCGTCATGACCGGCGACCCCCGCGTCGTCGAGGGCGCGCGGAACGTCGGCAAGATCTCCGTCGACGAACTCCGCTCGCTGTCGTTCCGCGGGGCCGAGGTGGTCGCGCCATCCGCGCTGTCGTACAAGACCGGCGACCTCGGCGTCCGCGTCGTCCACTACCAGCACGGCGACCTGCTGAGCGGCGGCACGTCCATCGAGGGCGAGTTCGAGAACCTCATCGACCTACAGGAGCAGTCCGTCGCCTGCGTCACCGTCGCCGGGCGCGCCATCCGCAACAGCCCGGGCATCCTCGCGGACCTCGCCTCGGCCATCGCCGAGGAGAACATCAACATCGAGGCCAACTCCTCCGGGATGGACTCGCTGACGTTCTACGTCGACGGCGAGGACGCCGAACAGGCCGAGGCCCTGCTGCACGAGCGCATCGTCGACGACGAGACGCTCTCGTCGGTCACCGTCGAGGACGAAATCGCCGTCATCCGCGTCACCGGCGGCGACCCGAGCCAGTCCGCGCTCGCCCACCAGGTCACCGAACCGCTGGCCGACGCCCACATCCACCTCTACGACGTGATCACGTCGGCGACCTCCGTCTCCGTGTTCGTCCCGTGGGAGGACCGCGAGCAGGCGCTCTCGCTGGTCCAGGACGTGTTCTGAGACTCAGTCCGTCGACGCCTGCTCGAACCGGCTCGCGGGCAGCAGCAGCTCGCTGACCTCCGGTAAGTGCTTGAGGTTGTAGACGACCTTCGCGTCGTCGGAGACCGGCGCGGCGATACACGACAGCCGAATTCCCTTCTCGGTGAGATCGGGCGGGAGGATGTGGCTCGCCGGCGACGGCATCTCGCCCTCCACGACCGCGACCGCGCAGTTCGTGCACGCGCCGCCGCGGCAGGCGAAGGGCCACGCGAACTCGTTCTTCTCGGCCGCTTCGAGTAGCGTGTCGTTGGGCTCGACGTAGAACCGCCCGTAATCCGCGGTATCGAGGTCAGCGGCCGCCGCCTTCTCGAACAGGTCGTCGTCGTCCAGCGCCCACCCGCGGTCGTCGAGCACCTCGAAGTTGAGGAACTCGACCAGCGGGTCGTCGGGCTCCGGCGGGGCCGGTTCGGCCTCGCTCTCGGTGTCCTCCTCGGGCAGCGGGTCGCCGGGCTCGTAGCCGTTCTGCAGTCGCTCGTAGGCCGTCTTCACCGCCTGGAACTCGGCTATCGACCCGCCCTGGTCGGGGTGTGCGTCTTTGACACGCTCCCGGTACGCGTCGACGACCTCGTCGTCGTCCGCGTCCGGCGGGACCCCGAGCACCTCGAATGGGGACTCCACACCGTCTCGTAGCGGGCACGGACATAAATCCCCTCCTCTCGCTACAGTTTCTGCTGGCGACCCGCAGTAGCGACTCCGCGGCTACCGACCCTTGACCAGCCTGAAGCCGATCTTCCGCGGGAGGCCGGCGTCTTCGACGGCCTCGATGACTGCGTCGGTGTCGTATTTGACCCGCCGGTCCTCGACGGTCATCTCGTCGAGGTCGAGTACCGCGTAGGCTGCCCGGAAATCGTCGTCGCGGGGCTGTCCCACGCTCCCGGGGTTCATCACGATGCCCGCGTCGTACACCTCGTGGTGCTGGTGGTGCGTGTGGCCCATCACGAGCACGTCCTCGTCGCCGAGCAGGTCCGGCCCGAACTCGCCGGGGTACGTGTAGTGGTCCGGGTCGTCCGGGTGGCCGTGGACCAGCTTCACCCGACCGTCACAGACCCGACGCTCGTCGGGGAGGTCGGCGAGCCACGCCAGCTGCTCGTCGGAGAGCTGTTCGGTGGCGTGTTCGACGCCGGCCTGCGCCATGCCGTTGAAGGCGAACGGCGTCTCGCCGGCGACCGCCCGGTCGTGGTTGCCCATCACCGTCGGGACCTCCTCGGTCGGCCACGGGACTCCCTCCGGTAGCCCCGCCGACTCGCCCCGAATCGCGTCGACGCAGTCGGCGTGCCAGGGGTTGTACCCGACCACGTCGCCCGCACAGACCAGTCCGTCGACGGCCGGCATATCCGAGAGAACCGCCGCCAGCGCCACCCTGTTCCCATGAACGTCCGAAAGCACTCCGAGCTTCATTGTTCGTTTCTATCCACTGAGGGGTCTTGAGTGTCGGTGCTGACTCAGTTGCTGTGTCGACCGTGTCACTCGCCGTTGTACACGGCCACGTCGAACGCGCCCGCGGTCCCGCTGACGCCGGCCGCACAGACGGCGTGTTCGTACTCGTGGCCGTACACCTCGCGTGCCGCCGCGTCGGCCTCGTTCGCGGCCAGGTCGAACGCGGTCGGACTGTCCTCCTCGTAGGTGGCGACGAGCGTCGGCTCGGTGACCTCTTCGACCAGCAGGGCGTCGCGGCGGACGGTTCCAATGACCGCGCCCGGCCCCTCGGCGGTCGTCGTCGGGTCCGCCGCGTCGACGCCGACGATGCCCGCGATGCGTGGCGTGTCGTAATCGTCCTTCTCGAAGTCCAGCGCGAGCAGCGGCTCCGCCAGTGCGTCTCGCGCCGGGTAGCCCAGTTCGAGCTTCTCCGCGATGGGATCGACGTGCGAGCCGTTGCCCACCACCGCGCCGCGCTCGGTGACGCGGACGCCGTTGTAGGAGATGTAGGGGTTGTCCGTCTCCGGTGCGTCCGGCGTCGGTTCGACGGTCACGGTGCCGTCTCGCTGGACGGCCTGGCGGTTCGGGAACGAGCGCGAGGAGACGCGATACGCGCCGACCTCGGGGCCGACGACGACGAATCGTCCGACGTACATACCCGACTGTGGTCGACACCCGGAAAAAGCGGTGTCGATGTCGGGCGAACACAGGACGGTGCTGTCCTCCGAGACTTGTTATAATTTGTCTGACGCGATTTGAAATACGAACGAGAATGATTCCAATTCGTGACGACTGAACAGGACTGTCTCGACGCGCTCCGCTCCGCAGCGAAAGCCCTCGGTGAGTCACCAACCAAGGCACAGTACGAGGAACTCGGACTCACTCCTGCCTCGGCGACGATCCAGCGCGTAGCGGGAAGCTGGAACGAGGCGAAGCGAGCGGCTGGATTGGAGACGAATTACTCCCGGGGGTCCCGCGTTGGCGAGAAGCCCGCGGATGTCTCTCTCCCCGATGACTGTTCGTGGGCTGCCCTCACACAGGACCAGCGCTGGCACTACAAAAATGTCGAGACGAACGGACAGCAGACCCTTGACCGGCGGGCGAGACATCGCGGGTGGGTATACGAACAGAAACGAGACAGCGGCGGATGCAGACGCTGTGACGAGACCGACCCGGCTTGTCTGGACTTCCACCACCGAGACGAGGAAGAAAAGGAAATGACCATCTCGCAGATGATCACCTACGGCTATTCGAAGGCGAAACTCACCGAAGAGATGGCGAAATGCGACATCCTCTGTGCGAATTGTCACAGGAAGGAGCATTACGAAGTGCCGGAGACAGTTACACGGCCCGCGACTGACGCGTTGGATGCCGGCGAGTGACACAGTCGCCCGACTCCGCAACACTGAAATACGGCTGCGGGATTAGAAAATACCACACGTCACCACGTGCGAAGGTGGCGAACGTATCAGTCCATTGGGGTAGAGGCCAATCCTGAAGCCTTCTGGGGGCTTCGACCCTGGTTCGAATCCAGGATGGACTATTTCTGCGGCGAGCAAACTCGCGAGCCGCGAATTCGCAAGTACTGGTTCGAGCCCCGGCAGACGAGCGGAGCGAGTCTGCAGTCGGTTCGAATCCAGGATGGACTATTTCTGCGGCGACAACGGGCCAGCGGCGCGTCGGTCGGTGGTGTTTCGGTACGGGTATCTGAGTGAGAACAGCCAGAAAGCCCCGGCTGGCTCCAGTCGAGGGCCTCGCTGCGGTCCTCACTCCGTTGCGGTCCTTGCGTCGGCCGTCTTCCCGGAGCCAGCCGCCCCTTTCAGTCCTCCCCGATGCCTGGTGGTCAACCGGCTACGGGTGGGGCGTTCTGGCGCTCAGAACTGCGTCCTCCTACCGTACACACTACCCGTCGCTCGCACCCCGGATACTTGTAGCTCGCCCCGAGAGTACGCGTATGGCTCCCGGTCACGTCCTCGTCCCGCTCGACGGATCACCGCTCTCTGACGAGGCGCTGACGTACGCACTGTCGACCTTCGACTGCGAGATAACGGTGCTGAACGTCGTCGCGCCCCTCGACGCGGGGATGAGCGAGGGTGGGCTGCTCGAACCCGGCGACGAGCGCCGCGCGGCGGCGATGGAGCGTGCGGACGACCTCGTCGAGCGAGCGAGGCGGCGGGCCGCCGAGCGCGACCAGGAAGTCGACACGGCCGTCGAGACCGGCGACCCGGCGGAGACGATTCTCGGCGCGGTCTCGGAGCGAGATGTGGATCAGGTGGTGATGGGCGGTCACGGCGGGGAGCGCAACGAACTCGCGCGGCGGCTGCTCGGGACCGTGGCGACGGCGGTCGTCAGCGAGGCACCGGTGACGGTGACGGTCGTGCGGTAGCAGGAGACGCTGGCCGGGCGAGCATCTCAGACCTGCCCGCCGAGCGCCGCGTCCAGCACCTGGTACACGCCGTAGCCGACGAGGACGCTCGTGACGAGCGTGATGAGCCAGAAACTGATCGTGATGCCGATCTTCCGCCGGGAGACGCCGGCCGACCCGCCGGCGAGGCCGCCGCCGATGACGCCGGAGATGATGATGTTGTTGAACGAGATGGGGATTCCCAGGGTGATGGCGGCCTGGGCGATGATGAAGCCGGGGACCAGCGCGGCGATGGAGCGCCGGACGCCGAGCTGGGCGTACTCGCGGGAGGTGGCCTGCAGGAGGCGGGGCGCGCCCATCCACGCGCCGCCGAGGATGCCGGCGGCCCCGAGCGCGAGCAGGAGGAGGCCGGGGAGGCCGAGTTCGACGCGGTAGAGGTTCTCCAGGGGGCCGGTGGCGAGGCCGACCTGGCTGCCGCCACTGGAGAAGGCGACCACGCTGCCCAGCGCGACGAGGAACGTCTTGATGCCCTTGTCGACGGAGGCCTGGGTCCGCCGGCGGATGAACATGAAGCTCCCGGCGGCGACGAGCAGCGTCAGGACGACGGCGGCGACCTCGGTGCCGACCACCATGGCGGCGAAGCCCGCGAGCGAGCCCTGCTCGCTCCCGGGCGGCGAGGGGACGACGCTGAGTTCGACGTTGGCGACGATGCCGCCGACGACGCCCGCGAGCAGCGGGACGCCGACTGTCTCAGGGATGTCGTCGCGGCGCAGGAGCGTCGCGGTGAGGTAGGCGAGCCCGCCCGAGACCGGCGGGACGAGCACCCAGAACGTCGCGATGCGGCGGTAGGTGTCGAACACCGGGTCGCCGCCCAGCGAGAGGCCGACGCCGATCATCGCGCCGGTCGTCGCGAACGCCGCCGGGACGGGGTAGCCGGAGTAGATGCCGAAGGCCATGAACGCCGTCGCGGTCAGCAGGCCGGCGACGGCCGCCAGCGACGAAATCGTCGCGCCGTCGATGAGGCCGGCGCCGACCGTCTCGGAGATGCTGCCGCCCTGCGTGAGCGCGCCGAGCGCGGCGAGGATGCCGATGAGGAACGCCGCGCGCATCGTCGAGATGGCGTTCGCGCCGATGGCCGGGGCGAACGGTGGCGAGTTGCTGTTGGCCCCGAGCGTCCAGGCCGTCACGATTCCGGTGACCGTCGCGAGGGCGACGAGCGCCCAGAAGACGACGGCTACCACCGCTCGTCCGGTGCCGTGTGGCACCAGGTTCGATCGCGACCGGCGGTCTGACGGGGATTCGACGTGGCCATTTGGCCGGAGTTCACGCCCGGAACAGTTAAATCGCTCGCGCGGAGTGAGTGACGGCGGTCACCGGGGCGCTGTGGCAGGATTTGTCTCCGGTGTGGCCGGTGTGTGGCACCGAAGTCTTTAACGGTCGCCCACTCTGCAGGTGGCACATGTCACAACGAAGACGTACGTTCATCAGTAGCATCGGAACGGCGACGGCGATCGGCCTGGCCGGGTGTAGCGGCGGCGGCGACGGTGGGGATGGCGGCAGCGACGGCGGCGACGGCGGAGACGGTGGCAGCACCGGCGGCGACGGGACCGCGTCCGGCGACGGCGGCAGCACCGAGAGCGGTCCGGCCGCGCGGGTCGGCATGGTGTACGCGACCGGCGGTCTCGGCGACGGCTCGTTCAACGACCAGGCCCAGACCGGCATCATCCGCGCCGAGGAGGAACTCGGCATCGCCTACGCCGAGTCCCAGCCCGAAGCGGTCCAGGACTTCTCGAACCTTCAGGCCCAGTACGCCCAGGCGACGAACCCGAACTACGACCTGGTCTGCTGTATCGGCTTCCTGCAGGCGGACGCGCTCACCCAGAACGCCCAGGACTACCCGGACCAGAACTTCATGATCGTCGACTCCGTGGTCGACGCCGACAACGTCGGGTCCTACGTCTTCGCCGAGCACGAGGGCTCGTTCCTCGTCGGCCTCATGGCCGGTCGCCTGACGACTCAGTCCTTCTCCGCCGGGGCCGGCTCCACCGCGGGCGACTCGACGAACGTCGGCTTCGTCGGTGGCGTCGAGAGCGACCTGATCAAGAAGTTCGAGGCCGGCTACACCGCCGGTGTGAAGTACGCCAGCGAGGACGTGGACGTCCAGACGGCCTACGTCGGCGGCTTCACCGACCCCTCCGGCGGCCAGGAGGCCGCGCTGTCGATGTACAACTCCGGGGCCGACATCGTCTACCACGCGGCCGGCAACACCGGGACCGGCGTGTTCCGCGCGGCCCAGGAGGCCGGGCGCTTCGCCATCGGCGTCGACCGCGACCAGTCCATCACGAAGGAGTCCTTCAGCGACGTCATCCTCGCGAGCATGGTCAAGCGCGTCGACAACGCCGTCTACTCCTCCGCTGAGTCCGTCGTCAACGACGACTTCCAGGGCGGTTCGGTGAACACGCTCGGCCTCGAGCGAAACGGCGTCGAAGCGGTGTACGGCCAGCAGCTCGGCTCCGAGATTCCACAGGAGATCAAAGACGAGGTCGCCGAGGCCCGACAGAGCATCATCGACGGCGACATCAGCGTTCCGACCGACCCGGGCAACGTCTGATCGGGGCCCGAACCGACGCAATTCTATCGCCGCTGCGCGGCCGCACGCCGCCCCGTGGCGCAGTGTGCGACCGTGTGTGACCGTGAAGTTGAAACCACAGGCAGTCAACCCCACTGGGTATGGAACAGGCCGTCCACCTCGACGGTATCACGAAACGGTTCCCGGGCGTCGTCGCCAACGACGACGTAGACCTCGCGGTCGAGAAGGGGACGGTCCACGCGCTGCTCGGCGAGAACGGCGCGGGCAAGACGACCCTGATGAACGTCCTCTACGGCCTCTATCGACCGACGGAGGGTCGCGTCGTCGTCCACGGCGAGGAACAGCACTTCGACTCCCCGCGTGACGCCATCGACGAGGGCGTGGGGATGATCCACCAGCACTTCATGCTCGTCGATCCGATGACGGTCACCGAGAACATCACGCTCGGGAACGAGCCGCGCAAGTGGCTCGGGTTCACCGTCGACCGGACGACGGCCCGCCAGCAGGTGGTCGAACTCGCCGAGCGCTACGGCTTCGACATCGACCCGGACGCCCGCATCGAGGACGTGGGCGTCGGCGTCCAGCAGCGCGTCGAGATTCTCAAGGCGCTGTACCGCGGCGCGGACGTGCTGATCCTCGACGAGCCGACCGCCGTCCTGACTCCGCAGGAGGTCGAGGACCTCTTTCGCGTCCTCGAAGAACTGACCGAGCAGGGCAAGACGATCATCTTCATCACGCACAAGCTCGGCGAGGCGATGACGGCCGCCGACGAGATCACCGTCCTCCGCGAGGGGAAGAACGTCGGGACGGTCCCAGCCGACGACATCACCCGCGAGGAACTGGCGGAGATGATGGTCGGCCGGGAGGTCCTGCTCGACGTGGACCGCTCGCCGACGGAGCCGGGGCGCACCGTCCTCGACGTCGACGACCTCGTCGTGGAGGACGACCGCGGCGTGCGCGCCGTCGACGGGCTCTCGCTGGAGGTCCGGCAGGGCGAAGTCCTCGGCATCGCCGGCGTCGACGGCAACGGCCAGTCGGAACTCGTCGAGGCGATCACCGGCCTGCGCACCCCCGACGACGGCCGGATCGAGGTCGACGACGTGGACCGGACCACTGACAGCCGCCGCAGCCGCATCGAGGCCGGGATGGCCTACGTCCCCGAGGACCGCCAGGAGCGCGGGCTGGTGATGGAGTACGACCTCGTCGAGAACGGTCTGCTCGGGAGCCAGCACGCCGACGAGTACGCCTCGAACGGGCGCATCGACTGGGAGCGGACGCGCGGGCACGCGGAGGAGATAATCGAGGAGTACGACGTCCGCCCGCCGGACGCCGACGCCGAGGCGGAGTCCCTCTCGGGGGGCAACCAGCAGAAGTTCGTCGTCGGCCGGGAGTTCGCCCGCGACCCCCGACTCGTCGTCGCCTCTCACCCGACCCGCGGCGTCGACGTGGGGTCGATGGAGTTCATCCACGACCGTCTCAACGGCCTGCGCGAGGACGGTCGCGCCGTGTTGCTCGTCTCCTCGAACCTCGACGAGGTGCAGTCGCTCTCGGACCGCCTCGCGGTCATCTACGAGGGCGAGTTCGTCGACATCGTCGACCCCGACGCGGTGACCGAGGAGCAACTGGGCCTGCTGATGGCCGGCCAGGAACCCGACGAGGTCCCGTCCATCGCCGCCGCGGGGGAGGTGCGCCGATGAGCGGCGACGGGCCGTCGACGGACGGCGACAGCCCGCCGAACGACGACGGCGAGCGGGCCGCTGCGGCCGGTGGTGACGACTCCGCCGACGGCGGACGGTGGGACGCCGCCCGCCGCCGGCTCGTCAGGCTGGGCCAGACCTCCGTCGGCGAACGCGTCCTCATCGCGTTCTCGGCGCTGGTGCTCTCGATGGCCGTCGGGACGGTCATCGTCCTCGTCGCCGGCGTCCTGGCGACCTGCCGGGACCCGGCGCTCACCATCGGCGGGTCGACGCTGTGCTACGACCCGTTCTTCGTCTTCGACCGGCTGTTCCTCGGGGCGCTCGGCGACCCCCTGACCGGCGGCTGGTCGCCGCTGAACAACCAGTTCGCGGCGACGCTTCGGGAGACGACCATCCTGGTGTTCACCGGACTCTCGGTGGCGCTCGCCTTCCGCGCGGGCATCTTCAACATCGGGACGCAGGGCCAGCTCGTCGTCGGCGCGCTGGCCTCCGCGCTGGCCGTGCTGTGGACCGCCTCGCTGGTCTCGGGCACGCTCGCGCTCGTCACGCTCATCCCCGTCGGCCTGCTCGCCGGCGCGCTGGGCGGCGGCTTCTACGGCGCGATTCCGGGCGCGCTGAAGGCCTACGCCGACGCGAACGAGGTTATCACGACCATCATGCTCAACTTCGTCGCCACGCTGGTCACGCGCTACCTGGTCAGGAACCACTTCGCGGACCCGACGAGTCAGGCGACCCAGACCCGGACGCTGCCCGACGCGGGGCAGTTCCCCGCGATCCTGTTCGACCCGCGGACCGACTTCTCGATACTGGCGCTGTTGCTCGCGCTCGCGTTCGTCGGCGGCGTCTACTACCTGCTCGAACACACGTCGTTCGGCTACGACCTGCGGACCGCCGGACTCCAGCCCGCGGCCGCGGAGTACGGCGGCGTCAACGCCCCGCGGACCGTCCTGTCGTCGCTCACGCTGTCGGGCGCGCTGGCCGGCGTCGGCGGCGCGCTGTTCGTGATGATGACCCTCGGGAAGTTCCAGACGGGCATCCCGAGCTACGGCTTCGACGGCATCACCGTCTCCATCCTCGCCGGCAACAACCCCATCGGGGCCGTCTTCGCCGCGTTCCTCTTTGGCGTCCTCAAGTCCGGCTCGAACGTGGTGTCCTTCGCGACCAACGTCCCGCCGCAGCTGGTGGGCGTCCTCCGCGGGCTCATCATCCTGTTTGTCGCGATGCCGGAGTTCTTCCGGCTCATCGGCCGGCGACTCGCCGCCAGCGACCCGGAGTCTGGCACCGCCGTCACCGCGGGAGGTGGGACCGATGACTGACGACGGGCTCCTGAACAGCCTCCGCTCCGCGTCGGGGCGAGTACTCATCACCGGCGTCGCGGGCCTCGCCCTGCTGGCGCTGGGCGTCGCCGGACTCGTCGCGCCGGACTCGACGGCGGGCCGCCTGTTCTTCGTCCTCGCCTCGAAGTCGACGCTGTCGGCGACGCTGCGCCTCTCCGTCCCCATCGTCTTCGCCGCGCTGGGCGGCATCTTCGCCGAGAAGAGCGGCGTCATCAACATCGGACTGGAGGGCCTGCTCATCATCTCCGCGTTCAGCGCTGTCTACGGCGCGGACGTGACCGGGTCGCTGTGGGTCGGCTTCTTCATCGGCATCCTGTCCTCGACCCTGCTCGCGGCGCTGTTCGCCGTCGTCTGCATCGAGTTCCGCGCCGACCAGATCATCGCCGGACTGGCCGTCTGGCTCATCGCGCTCGGCCTCGCGCCCTTCGCCTCGTCGGTGTTCTACGGCGGCCCCAACACCACCAACGTCGGGACGCTCGACACCATCACCGTCGAGGGGCTGGCGAGCATCCCGTTCTTCGGCGCGTTCTTCGACGCCTCGCCCGCCGTCTACCTGATGCTGCTCGCGGTCCTCGCCTCGTGGTACGTCCTGAATCGCACCACCTTCGGCCGCTGGGTCCGCGCCGCCGGCGAGAATCCGAAGGCCCTCGACACCGCCGGCGTCGGCGTGTCCCGCGTCCGCTACGCCGCCGTCCTGCTATCTGGCGTCCTCTCGGGCATGGGCGGGGCCGCGCTGGCGTTCAACATCGGCCAGTTCACCGGCAACGGCCCGACGATGGTCAACGGCAAGGGGTTCATCGCCATCGTCGCGTACCTCTTTGGCAACTACAACCCCGTCGGCGCGCTCCTCTCGACGGCGCTGTTCGCCGGCCTCGACGCCACGCAACTGCGCCTCCAGACGGCCGACGTGATCGCCGTCCCCGACTCGCTGGTCCAGACCATCCCCTTCGTCGCCGTCATCCTCGTGCTCGCGCTCGTCGGTCGCACCCGCCTGCCCGAGGCCGCCGGCGACCACTACGAGTCCGGGGAGGAGTAGTTGCAGGGCTCGGTCCCTGCCGCTGCTGACTGGGACAGTCGATGAAAAGTGGCACACAGTGGTCTGTATGCGTACGCCCCTCTCGACAACAAAAGCGGACCTCAACCGCTGAGAAATAGTTAACGAGGTGCGTGAAAAAGCCGAACGTGTGACTGACGATCTCGCGTATCCCTCTGTCGAACTTATTCTCGATCTCCACGAACAGATTGTGAAAGAGGGCGACACCACGGAATCGGGGATTCGCTCGGAGGACGCGATTACATCCGCACTGCAGTATATCGGAGGGGTTCTTCGGTGAGGTTCCTGAGACGATCCATCACAAAGCGGTCCACCTGATGCGGCTACTCGTTGCGGATCATCCGTTCGTTGACGGGAACAAGCGAACAGCACTCCGAACGGTGGTCGTCTTCTATATGATGAACGGATACGCGTTCGACTACGGTGACGAAATCCGTGCCCTCTTGCACCGTTTCGCAACTGACGAAGCCGCAGTCGACACAGGCACTGCGGTCATCTATTTCCGGGCCTGTGCTCGTCGCAACTGATAAAGGGATACACTGGGTAGTAACAGACAGAGAGATGGCGTCTAGCACCGATTCCTCGACGGCAGCTGACGACGAGGTCCGAAAGCTGTACGAGCGGTATCAGGCGGCCGAGAGCGACGCCGAACGCCGAGAGATCGCCCTCGAGATGGGGAAGCTTGACGCCCGTCGCCACGCGGAAATCTATGCGGCACTCGAAGACGAGTGAGACGGACGTGTCCGTTCCCGTGACGACCGCCCGCAGTCGGACGTTCTACAGCAGTGTACGCACGCACTTTTCGTGACGTGACCGACATCGACTATAGTAGCCATTGAAAGTCAATGCACACCCGATCGCACGACTGCAGTGCGATCGGTGTGTAATTCGTTTCAATTGTTACTATAGCCGAACACTGATGTGCGCGGGCGGCACACCACGAACTAGCAAATGTCGCGCCGATACGACCACGCGCGAGTCCAGGAGTACTGGCAGCGGGTCTGGGAGCGGGAGGGCGTCTTCGAGTGCCCGGCCGACGCCGACGACCCGACCTACGTGCTGGGGATGTTCCCCTACACCTCCGGCTCGCTCCACATGGGACACATCAGGAACTACGCCATCACCGACGCGTACGCCCGATATCGGCGGATGGCCGGCGACGAGGTGCTCCATCCGATGGGATGGGACGCCTTCGGCCTCCCGGCGGAGAACGCGGCCTACGAGCGCGACACCGACCCCGAGTCCTGGACGCGGACCTGCATCGATCAGATGAAAGACGACCTCCGGGAGATGGGCTTTGGCTACGACTGGTCCCGAGAGATCACGACTTGCGACCCGGAGTACTACCGCTGGAACCAGTGGCTGTTCACGCGCTTTTACGACGAGGGGCTGGTCGAGTACGACGCGGCGACGGTGAACTGGTGTCCCGACTGCGAGACGGTGCTGGCCGACGCACAGGTGGAGACGCCGGACGACGCCGCGGGCGGCCCCAGTCACGCCCACGGGCAGGGGGTCTGCTGGCGCTGTGGCACGGCCGTCGAGCAGCGGGATCTCGACCAGTGGTTCTTCTCCATCACCGACTACGCCGAGGACCTGTACGCGGGGCTCGACGACCTGGACGGCTGGCCCGAGGGCGTCCGCGACAGCCAGCGCAACTGGATCGGTCGTCAGGAGGGCGCGCGGGTCAGCTTCGCCGTCGACCACGGCGACCACCCGACGGTCGACGCCTTCACCACTCGCCTCGACACCGCGTACGGCGCGACGTACCTGGCGCTCTCGCCCGGCCACGACCTCGCGCGAGCGCTCGCCGAGGAGGACGAGGCCGTCGCCGACTACGTGGACTCGGTCGCCGCCACCGACGACGCCGGGATGAGCGGCGTCGAGACGGGCCTGACTGCCACGCACCCCTACACCGGCGAGGAACTCCCGGTCTACGTCGCGGCGTACGTCCTCGACGACGTGGGGACGGGCGCGGTCATGGGCGTTCCCGCGCACAACGAGCGCGACCACGCCTTCGCCAGCGAGCACGACCTGCCCGTCGAGCAGGTGGTCGAACCGGTCGACGGCAGCGGGACGGACCTCCCGCACGCGCCCTACACCGACGACGGGATGCTCACCGGCAGCGGCGCGTACGACGGCCTCGCCAGTTCGGCCGCCCGCGAGCGCCTGCTGGACCACGACGCCGCCGAGGAAGCGGTGACCTACCGCCTGCGGGACTGGCTCATCTCGCGCCAGCGCTACTGGGGGACGCCCATCCCCGTCGTCCACTGTGACGACTGCGGCCACGTCCCCGTCCCCGAGGAGGACCTGCCGGTCGAACTGCCGGAGTACGTCCAGACGACCGGAAATCCGCTGGACGCGGCCGAAGAGTGGAAACAGACGACCTGTCCGGACTGTGGCGGCGACGCCCTCCGCGAGACGGACACGATGGACACGTTCGTCGACTCCTCGTGGTACTTCCTCAGATACCTGTCGCCGCACGACGAGGCCCAACGGGCCTCGGAACAGGCGAGCGGTGGAACCGCGAGCAACTTCGAGGACGCACCCTTCGACCAGACCACTGCCGACGAGTGGCTCCCGGTCGACGTGTACGTCGGCGGCGAGGAACACGCCGTCCTCCACCTGCTGTACATCCGTTTCTTCGCCCGGGCGCTCTCGGACATCGGCCTGCTCGACTGCGACGAACCCGTCGAGCGACTCATCAATCAGGGCACGGTGCTCCACGGCGGCGAGAAGATGTCCAAGTCGAAGGGCAACGACATCGCGCCCCACGAGTACGGGGCCGAGACGACGCGGCTGTTCGTCCTCTCGGCGGCCCACCCCTCCCAGGACTTCGAGTGGACCGTCAAGGACGTCTCGACGGCCTACGACTTCCAGCAGACGCTGTACCGACTCGTCGCGGAGTACGCCGACGGGATGGACGCGCGAACGGAGAGCGCCGACCACGACGCCTACCTCGAACGCGAGATCGACCGGACAATCGCGGCGGTCACCGAGGAGTACGAGCGCTTCCGGTTCCACCGCGTCGTCGGCGAACTCCAGCGCTTCGCCCGCCTGCTCGGCCGGTACGCGAGTCACGACCGCCCCTACAGGTTCGCCTACGGCCGCGGTCTGCGGGTGCTGACCGCGCTGGTCGCCCCCATCGCGCCGTTCCTGGCCGAGGAGATGTGGCACCTGCTCGACGAGGACGGCCTCGTCGCCGAGCACCGCTGGCCCGAACCGCTTCGCGACGTGGACGACTACCGCATCGAACGCGAGGTCGTTCGGCGCACGCTCGACGACGTGCGGGACATCACCGAAGTGGTCGACATCGAGGAACCGGACGAGATCGAACTCGTCGTCGCCGCCGACTGGAAGTACCGGGCCTACGAAATCGCCCGCGCGGCTGACCCTGACGACGCCATCGTCGGCGCGATCATGGCCGACGAGACGATCAAACAACACGGTGACGCGGCCGCCGCGTTCGCCGACGACCTGGCCGACCGCGGGGCCGGCCTGGAACCGATAATCGACGGTGAGCGCGAACTCGACGTGCTCCGGCAGGCCGCGTGGCTGTTCGAAGACGAGTTCGGCAGCGACGTGACCGTCCGCCGGGCGACCGAGGGCGACGACCTCGCGGCGAAAGCCCGGCCGAACAAGCCCGCCATCCACATCTCCTGAGGGGCGCTCGGGCGTCGCGTCGCCACGCCGCCGCCTGACCGCCGTTACACCGGGCGAATCATCCTAGTCGCTCGCGGTCGTCGCGTCGCCCCGGACGGCGTCGTGGGCCTCGGTGACCGCGTGGAGCAGGCGGTCGCGGCGCTCGTGGTACGCGAGGTGCGAGCGGCAGTCGCAGTCCGAGCAGCCGAAGTCGTCGACGCGGCCGAAGCCGTCCGCCGCCGGACCGTCGACCGCCGACGCGACGGTACACTCCGCGTCGGCCGCGGTCGTCACGACGCGGTCGATGGCGGTGGCCGGATCGCCGAGCAGGTAGTCGACGTGCCAGTGGCGAGTGTCGTTTTCGCCGGCCGCGACGGCGCGGTGTCTGTCGATGCGACCGAAGCCCCCGCTTCCCAGCGCGCTCCCGGTGTAGGCGTACCACCCCGCCGGGAACGGCCGCTCGCCGAGCGCGCCGACCTCGATGGGGTCGTCGGCGCGCCGTTCGAGCACGAGCGTGTACGTCCCCCCGGACATCCCCGCTCAGGCCCCGATGTCGGCGTCGGCGGCGAGGGCGTCGAAGCCGTCGAGGCGGAACTCTCGGGAGTCGGTACAGTCCTCGTTCTCGGCGGCGAGTTCGCCGACGACCCAGTCGAAGCGGTGCTCGAACGCCTCGTAGGGCGCGTCGTCGAGTAGGTCGGTGACGCGGTCGGCCGTCAGGTCCTCGTCGTACTCCTCCGCGAAGGCGGCGGCGTTCTCGGCGGCGGTCTGTGCGGTCTCGTCGTCGGTCTCTTCAGCGAACGTCGAGGCGAGCGTCTCGCGCAGGTCGGACATACGCGAGGCAACGCGTCGGGGCCACGTATGCGTTCTGGAACCGTCTGCGGCGAGTGTGGCGTCCTCGTCCGCCGCTCCCCCCGCCGCCCGAGCGTTTCTTGTGCGCTCGGCGACAACACGGACCGATGCCAACGCTTCGCGACAGTCCGACCGCGGTCACGCTGGCGCTGCTCGTCGGCGTCTTCGCCGTCCAGCAGGTCGTCGGGCTGGTCGCCCCCGTGCGGGGCCTGTTCGCCCTCTCGCCGCCGCTGTTCAGCCGCCCGTGGACGCTCGTGACCAGCGTGTACGCCCACGCCAGCCTCTCGCACCTGCTCGCGAACGCCGTCGGCCTCGCCCTGGCCGGGGCCATCGTCGAGCGCCGGGCGACGCGGGCCAGATTCCACGCCTTCTTCGCCTCGACCGGCGCGCTGGCCGGCGTCTCGCAGGTCTCGTTCGCCGGCGTCGTCGGGCCGTTCGTCCCCGGGATTGTCAGTCACGTGTCGGTGCTCGGGGCCAGCGGCGCGGTCTTCGCGCTCTTTGGCTACCTGCTCGCGGCGAACCGCCTGACCGACACCCTCGTTGGCGGGTTCGAACTACCGGCGCGCGTCCAGCTCGCCCTCGCCGCACTCGTCGCTGCCGCGATCACGCTCGCGACGGCGAATCCCGGCGTCGCGCTGGTCGCCCACTTCACCGGCCTCCTGCTCGGCGTCCTCGCCGGTCGCGTTCATCTGCTCCGACCGGCGTAGCCCCGCGAACCGATACCGAGCGCCACCACCTGACGACGCCCGCCGTCGCACGACGGGACGGCGATCACCGAAGCTGGTAGACGCCTGATAACAATATGCACAGCGAACGAACAGCGATACATGCGGGAGCGTAACACGAAAACAGCCGACCCACCGCTCGGGAAGTGCCCGGCCTGTGACGAGACTATCCCGACGGAGAATCTCGTGGTCGCGTACGAGGCCGCGGGCGACTGGCCCCGGATGCTCGCCGAGTGTCCGACGTGCGACGCGCCGGTGACGCCGGTGTGAGCCGGCCCGCGTCGACCAGCCAGCGATGCGTGAATGTGTATAGCCACGCCGATGCCGGCGGGGTATAGGTGTAGTAACCACCGATTAGCCGAACTCCCTCGATTACCGAACACATGCAACCGACACCAACGAAGGAGACCGACCGTGGACCAGTCGAGTAGCGACGGCCACTCGCTCCCCGCTCCGGGGGGAACGGGACAGTCTGACCGCTCCGTGAGCGCCGCCGCCGCCCGCACCGTCACCGTTGTGGCGCGCTGGGGGTGGGGACTCGCTCTCCTCGCTGTCCGTCCCGTCGCCTTCTGGGGGGCTGTCCTCCTCCCGCTGGTGTATCTGCCCGCGCTCTACGGGGTCGGCGCGGTCGGGTACCGACCGCTGTTGCTCGAACTCCTCGCGCTGCACATCGCTAGCATCCTCCTCGGACACGGCCACTCGCCGTTCTGGACCCGCTCGTAACCGCTCGCTCTGCGCTTCGCAATTCGCAGACCATCCGTCAAGCTCTGACTGCCGCTCAGGGTCGTCGACAATTCTCCAGTCGAAACGAAGGGGGTATGAGTTACCATCCCGCGTCAGTAGTAGTCACCGAATAACTGCTCGTCGAGCCGTTCAGTAACGGTATCAGCGAGCGTCTCGAGATTCACGGTGTCCTCTCGGTTGTACGACACCAGCGTTTCGAGTGCACCGTCGTGGCCCTGTTCGTGCTCGCGCCAGAGCCGCACTGCGTCCCGCCCGGAGATGTCTGGTCGGTCGCGCTCGATGCCGATGTCCCGTTCGACCTGCTTGAGTCCACCGGAGAGACCGATCTTCTTGCAGGTGTACATGAGGTCCAGGTGGGGTCGGTCGAGGTCGACGTCGAAGTTCGATTCGAGGAAGGGCACGTCGAAGCGCTTGCCGTTGAACGTCACCAGGAGGTCGGCGCCGTCGAAGGCCGCCCGGAGGTTCTCGGTCGTCAGGTCGTCGCCGGCCACCAGCGTCTCCGTGTCGCCGTCCTGGTGGAGGCTCACGGTCGTCACCTGATTGCGGTCCTGGTCGAGCCCCGTCGTCTCGATGTCGAAGAAACAGGCCCGGTCGCTGAACGTCTCGTACAGCCGCCAGCGCTCCCCGCTCGGGAAGGCCCGGTCGAAGTACGGCACGTCCGTCGCCGCGATGCGGTCTCGCCCCTCGTCGATGAACTGCTGGATGCGCTCGCCGCGCTGTCCCCCGACGACGGACGGTTCGAACTCGTCCCAGTGGGTGACGCCCGCCTCCCAGATGGACCGCTCGGTCTTCTCGCCGACGCCGTCGGTACCGATGAAACTGTTCTCGACGCGCACGCTCTCGGGTACAGGCCAGGCCGTATGTAAGCCCGTCGGTGCGTGCTCTCGTCCGTCGCTACCGGCCGCACATCGAGAGCACGCTGTCGTAGACGGTCTGATCGTCCAGCGGGACGACGACCGTGCTCCCGCAGTGGGTGCAGGCGGACCGCGACCGGTCGAACGTTCGCTCACAGAGGGGACAGACGAACCGCGAGTGGCTGGCTTCGGGCATGGCTGAACAGACGGCCCGCACGCGGAAACCCAAACATGCTATGTGTATTTCGCGCTCAGCACCAGGACGCTATTGATATAGCTGGCCGGCGTTCGGACGGTGATGTCCGGCCGTCATCACGACCCGTGCTACCGTTTTCCATAGTTTGAATATCGGAAGGGTTTGAATATCAGGGCATGGGAGGTGGGGCTGCCTCGGACACCGGGATCAGTGCCGGGAAGCCGCTGGTCGCTCGCCTTCTCCACCGAACCGGTGTCACCCGTCTCGTCCCGACGAGTCGGGTCCCGGTCGATATCGGGCCGCTCACGGGGTACGCGCTGGTCGTCGTCGCGGTCGAACTGGTGGGTCTCCAGGGCTACCGACTGGCGTCGGGGCAGGTGCTGACGTTCGTCCAGAACCCGCTGTGGCTGATCAGACCCCTCGTATTGCTCGGCGCGGCGCTGGCGACCGAGAGCCTCTACCGTCGCTACGACACGGCGCTCGAACGGAGCAACATCGCCGAGCGCGTCACTGACCCCGACCGCTTCGACGGCCTCGTCCCGGACCGCCTCACGGCGCTCCTCGTCGCGCTCGGCGTGGGGTTCACGCTCGTCAACGCCGTCGCTATCCTCACGATTCCACAGCTCTACGCCGCCGGCGGCGCGACGCGCGTGTTCCGCTTTCTCGTCGTGACCCCCTTTGGCTACGTGCCAGTACTGGCGACCTTCCTCGCGACCTACGTCGCCGTCGAGGTGATACTTCCCCGCCGCATCGCGGCCGCGGACGTGGCGCTCGATTACCTCGACCCGGAGCGACTCGGCGGCATGCGACCCGTCGGTGAACTGGTCAAGCTGGCGTACTACTACCTCATGGTCGGCCTCGTCGCCTACGCCGTCGCGACGTACGGCCCGTACGTCCTCGGCGGCGCGCTCGCCTACCGCGCGCTCGACGCCCCGGGGCTGGCGGTCAACGCCCTCTTCACCGCCGTCTGGCTGGTCGCTGTCGGTGTCATGGCCTTCGGCATCTACGTCCTCCACCAGCACATGGCGCGCCAGAAGCGCGAGCGCCTCTACGAGCTCGACCGGCGGGCCAGAGCCCACGTCGACGACCCCTGGGACATCCGGGCGTTCGACCCGCTCGATCCGCCGCCCGAGTACCAGCGCTACCGCGAGCGGGTCGAACTCGTCACCGCGACCAGGGAGTACCCGGCCACGTTCACGATGTGGTCCCAGCTCGTCGTCGGGGTCGTGCTCCCCAAGGCGCTCCAGCTCGTCCTGGCCGCGGCCTGAGCGAGCGAAAACACGAAGCGGTCGGCGGCCGCAGGTTCCGGTATGACGACGTTCTTGCTGGCGACGACTTCCGTCCACGTCACCGCGGCCGCCGCCGACTACCTCCAGGACCGACTCGACCCGGGCGGCGACGACCGCGTCGTCGTGGTCGCGGTCAGCGAACCCGACGCCCCCGCCCGCGACGCGGGCGACGCCGTCAACGTGGCGCGCTCGCGCCTCGCGGAGTTCGTGCCCACGACGGAGACGAGAGCGGGCGACCCGGTCGAGGAACTCCTCGCGGCAGTCGACGACCACGACCCCGACGAAGTCCTCCTCGGCGCGGGCGGCGACGGCGACGAGATCGGGGAGACGGCCAGCGCGCTCGTCGCGCGAATCGGTCGGCCCGCCGTTGTCGTCCCACCCGCTTAGCGCGAGAACAGCCCCGACTCCTCGAAGGTCAGTCCCAGATCGACGCCCAGCAGGTCCTCGGTCATCGAAGCGAGAATGGGTGCGACCGCCGTGTCGGGATCGGTGGCGAGCGGGATCGGCGCGTCCGAGCCGATGTGTGGGACGGTGTGGTCGGCGTCCGAGAGCGCCGGACCGTCGCCGTCGATCCCCGTCGCGACGACGGCGTCCGCCGGTGCACCGATGTCTCGCAGCCGGCCCTGCTGTCGCGGGAGCGCGTCGCTTCCCCGCTCGCTCTCCGGGACGACCAGCGCGCGCGTTTCGGCGGTCGTGACGGCCGCCACGGCCTGGTTCGCCGCGACCGGCGGCACGTCCAGCACGACGCGGTCGAACCGGTCGGCCAGTTCGTCGACCGCGGTCTCCAGCGTCTGTGCGCTCTCGGACGATTTCGCCCGGGCGAGCCGTTCGAACGGCGCGTGGGCCGGACACAGCGCGACACGGCCGTCGGCGTCCAGTCCCAGTTCGTACAGCGCTTCGTCGACCGGCGCGTCGCCGAGCGCCACCGCGGTCGCGTCGGCGTCGATGCGGCCCTCCACGTACGTCGCCAGCCCCTGCGTGGCGAAGGCCGCGTCGACGACAGCGACCCGCTCACCGCCGCGGGCCAGCGTCGCCGCCGTCTCCACCGCCAGTCTGGTCGTTCCCGCCCCTCCGGTACACCCAACGAACGCGAGCGTCGAAACCCCCATACCGTTTCTCGTGGGGTATCTTTCGATAAAAAGATACGGAAACTTATTCCAGGCCGGCGGCGATGTCGCCCTCGATGGCGTCGAGTTCGTCGTCGGAGAGGTCGGGGCGGTCGGTGACCAGCGCGTGGATGGGGCGGCCGCCGTCCTCGGCGAAGCGCGGGACGATGTGGGCGTGGACGTGCGGAACCTCCTGGCCCGCCTCTTCGCCGTTGTTGAACGCGACGGTGGTCGCCGGGGCGTCGACGGCATCCTCGACGGCCGGGACGAGTTCGTGAACGGTCGAGAGGACTTCACTGGCCACGTCGGCGGGCGTGTCGTTCAGGCGCTCGTGGTGGGCCTTCGGAATGACGAGCGTGTGGCCCGGCGCGAGCGGGTTCGCGTCGAGGAACGCCAGGACGGCGTTGTCCTCGTAGACGGTGCGGCTGGGGATGTCGCCGGCGACGATCTGACAGAAGATGCAGTCCTCGGACATGGGCGGCAGTGCGACCGGCGGTCACATGAAGGTTCTAGGTCCCGGCGGCGCGGCCGACCGTCTCGGCGATGGCCTCGACGTACTCCTCGCGGTCGTAGCCCAGCCGCGAGAGCCACACCTCCTGATAGGAGGGGTGGAGCAGCGGGACGACTGGCAGGCCAAGCGCCTCGCTCCGGCGGGGGTCGAGCACGCTGTCGAGGAAGCCGTCGAGGGGTGCGTCGTCGAGCGCGAACACCGTCTCCGTGGCGTGTTTCCCGGTCGTCACGACAGCCGTCGGATTGACCGCCTCGACCTCCCTGACGAGGTACGCCCGGCAGTTCGCCAGTTCCGCGTCGGTGGGGTCGCGATTCCCCGGCGGATGGCACTTCACCGCGTTCGTGAAGTAACACGCGTCGTGGCCGTAGCCGGCGTCGGCGAGCAGGTCGCGGACCTTCCGGCCGGAGCGCCGCGAGGTGTAGGCCATGCCGGTCAGATTGCCGCCGCGCCAGCGCTCGGCGTCCGGGTCGCCCTCGGCCGGCGCCTCACCCACGACCACGAGGGCGGCGTCCAGCGGGCCGTTGCCCCACGAGATGCAGGTTCGACTCCCGGCGAGTTCGGGACAGCGCTGACAGTCCGCGGCGAGGGCGTGGCTCGCCTCGTCGTCGGGGAACTCTGGCACACGCGAGGGCACGGCCGTCGGCGGCAAAGCGATGGCGGTCGCGCTACCAGAAGACGTTTGCCGCTGGTCGCCGCCACGTCGCGTGTATGCCCTCCTACGAATACAAGACGCTCGACGTCGACACCGGCATGTTCGGTGGCAGCAGCGTTCCCATCGACGAACTGAACGACCTCGGTGAGGCCGGCTGGGAAGTCGTCGCACCGATAACGGAGAACAGCGGGCAGACCGCCGGACTCATCCTCCAGCGCGAGGTCTAAGCCTCGGCACGGGCTGTTCGACCTCCGCTCCCCCGGCCGCTCAGGCACACAATCGATTGTCCTTTATTGCCGGCGGCGGATGGAACGGGTATGGAACGTTTCGCCGCTGTCGACGACCAGTACGCCCCCGAGGACGTGGAGGAGGGGGTCTTTTCCTACTGGGACGACGTCGACGCCTACGAGCAGACGAAGGCCCACCGGGCCGACGGCGAGGACTACTTCTTCGTCGACGGGCCGCCGTACACCTCCGGCGCGGCCCACATGGGGACGACCTGGAACAAGACCCTGAAGGACTGCTACATCCGCTACCTGCGGATGCAGGGCTACGACGTGACGGACCGGCCGGGCTACGACATGCACGGCCTCCCCATCGAGACCAAAGTCGAGGAGCGACTGGACTTCGAGAACAAGAAGGACATCGAGCGCTTCGGCGAGGAGAACTTCATCGAGGAGTGCAAGGACTTCGCCGAGGAGCAACTCGAGGGCCTCCAGTCGGACTTTCAGGACTTCGGCGTCTGGATGGACTGGGACGACCCGTACAAGACAGTCAACCCCGAGTACATGGAGGCCGCGTGGTGGGGCTTCCAGCGCGCCCACGAGCGCGGCCTCGTCGAGCAGGGCCAGCGCTCCATCAATCAGTGCCCCCGCTGTGAGACCGGCATCGCAAACAACGAGGTCGAGTACCACGACGTGGGCAAGCCCTCTATCTACGTGAAATTCGGTCTCAGCGACCGCGAGGGCAGTCTGGTCATCTGGACGACGACCCCGTGGACCATCGTCGCCAACACGTTCGTCGCGGTCGACGGCGACCTCGACTACGTGGGCGTCGACGCCACGAAAGACGGGGAGACGGAGCGCCTCTACGTCGCCGAGGCCTGCGTC